>CAVTVU010000001.1:0-1455992 GCA_963738305.1 uncultured Actinomycetes bacterium
CCGATCTCGAGGCCGTCAAGGAGATCCAGCAGAAGATCTGGTCCGAGGGAGACTTCTCGGTCGTCGGAGGCCTGGTGGTGATGGCGGCCGAGGACCTCGCGGAGGCGCTCGACATCGTCCCCGGTGAGCGGGTACTGGACGTCGCCTGCGGCAGCGGCAACGGCGCGATCGCCGCCGCACGGCGGGCCTGGGGGAACACCACCGGGGCCGACTTCGTCCCCGCGTTGCTCGAGCGGGGTCGCGAACGCGCCGCGGCCGAGCGGCTCGAGATCGAGTTCGTCGAGGGCGATGCCGAGAACCTGCCGTTCGAGGACGCGAGCTTCGACGTCGTGATGTCGATCTTCGGGGCGATGTTCGCCCCCGACCAGCAGGGGGCCGCGGCCGAGCTACTCCGAGTTGCAGGCCGGGCGGGCGGATCGGGATGGCCAACTGGGTCCCGGACGGGTCGTCGGCGAGATGTTCCTGACCACGGCCAAGCATGCCCCGCCGCCACCGGGCCTCGACCCGCCGATCCTCTGGGGAACAGAGGAGCGGCTGCGGAGCTGTTCGGCGACGGGATCTCCGACCTGCGGATGGAGCGGCGGACGGTCCGCCAGCGCTTCCATTCGGTCGATCACTGGTTCGAGATCTTCCGCACCTACTTCGGCCCGGCCAAGGTCGCGTTCGAGCGGGTCGGCCCCGAGGGTGAGGAAGCGCTGGCGGCCGATCTGCGCGCGCTGCTGGAGCGCAACAACACCGCGGGCGAGCGAGCTCTGGTGGTCCCGGCGGACTACCTCGAGGTGATCGCGACTAGGGCGGACTAAGGCTTGAGCTTCTCGAGCAGCGGCTTCGAGACCCGAAGCGCGGCGCCGATGAACAGCACGGTGAGGAAGACCAGCCCGGCGACCGGGCCGCCCTGGCCGATCGCGTAGGAGAGGGTCATCGCGATCAGCGCGAGGAAGAGGGTGACGACGAGTCCCATTGCGCGGCAATCCTAGCCGTGGCGGGGGCGATCGCGTGCCCGGCGCCGGGAGCTGGCAGGAACCGGCGTCGGCGACTGCCGCGTCGACGCCGTCGGCCTCGGCAACCAGCGCGGACCAGGCGGCTGCCGATGATCACGCCGTCGGCCACCTGCCGACCTCGGCGGCCTGCTCGGGCGAGCCGATCCCGAACCCGACCGCGACCGGAACCTGGGCGCGCCTTGACATCGGCGACGAGGGCCGAGAGGTCCGGCGGCAGCTCGGCCCGCTCGCCGGTGGTGCCGACGTCCGAGACGACGTAGACGAACCCGCTCGCCGCCTCGCAGATCCGCCGGCGACGCTCGGTCGGGAGTCGTCGGGGCCACCAGCGGGATGCTCGCCAGGCCGGCTCTGCCCAGCGACGCGCGGATCTCGTCGGCTTCGCCGAGGGGCAGGTCGGGGACGATCGCGCCGGCGGCGCCTGCCGCGGCCGCGCGGCCGCGAGAACTCGTCGCGCCGCCTTCGCCAGGACCATGTTCGAGTAGGCCATCAGCGACGACCGGGAGCCGCCCGGAGACGGCCGAGCAGGTTTCAAGCACCGAGCTCGAGCGTCGCCCCCGCCGCGAGCGCCGAGGTCGCCGCCGCGTGGATCACCGGCCCATCGGCGAGCGGGTCCGAGAAGGGAACGCCAAGCTCGATCAGGTCGGCGCCGGAATCGGCGTAGGCGACGGCGATCGCCGTCGAGCGGCGGTCGGGGAAGCCGCCCATCATGTAGGGCATCAGGGCCGCGCGGCCCTCGCTCGCGGGCCGCGGCGAAGGCCGCGGCGATCGCCTCAGCCCCCACCGCGCTCCGCGACCTCGGCCAGGTCCTTGTCTCCTCGACCGGAGAGGCAGAGAGATCAAAGCCCGGCACGTCCTCCGCTTCGCTTCCGGGCGTGCCGGGGTCGCCGGCGGGATGCGGGTTCTCCAGCAGCCAGGCGATCGCGTGGGAGGACTCCAGCGCCGGGATGATCCCCTCCAGCCGCGACAGCTCGTGGAAGGCCGCCAGCGCCTGTTGCGTCGGTGACCGAGAAGTAGCTGGCGCGGCCGCTGTCCCGCAGCGCCGCGTGCTCGGGGCCGACCCCCGGATAGTCGAGGCCGGCGGATACCGAGTGGGCCTCGAGAATCTGCCCCTCGGAGTCGGAGATCACCGAGGAGAGCGAGCCGTGCAGCACCCCCGTCCGGCCGGCCCCAGCGAGGCCCCGTGACGGCCGCTGTCGATTCCCTCGCCGGCGGCCTCCACCCCGATCAGCTCGACGTCATCCTCGAGGAAGGCAGTGAAGATGCCGATCGCGTTGGAGCCGCCCCCTACGCAGGCGATCACCCGAGACGGCAGCTCCCCCTCGGCCGCAAGCGCCTGCTCGCGCGCCTCGTCGCCGATCACCCTCTGCAGGTCGCGGACCAGCGCCGGAAAGGGAGGCGGGCCCGACCGCCGACCCGATCACGTAGTGGGTCGAGGCGACATTGGCGACCCAGTCGCGGATCGCGGCGCTCGACCGCCTCCTTCAGCGTCCGGGCGCCGGCCTCGACCGGCACGACCTCGGCGCCCAGGAGCGCCATCCGCTCCACGTTCGGCGCCTGGCGGCGGATGTCCTCCGAGCCCATGTAGACGACGCATTCGAGGCCGAGCAGGGCGCAGGCGGTGGCGGTGGCGACCCCGTGCTGTCCGGCCCCGGTTTCGGCGATCACCCGCGGCTTTCCCATCCGCTTGGCCAGCAGGACCTGGCCGACGGCGTTGTTGATCTTGTGGGCGCCCGTGTGGGCGAGGTCCTCTCGCTTCAGGTAGACGGTCCGTTCAAGCCGCTCCGAGAGGCGCTCGGCGCGGTAGAGCGGCGTCGGGCGGCCGATGAAGTCGCGCGTGGAGCTCGGCGAGGCGGTCGCGGAAGGTCGAGTCGGCGCGAGCCTCCGCCCACGCCGCGGTCAGCTCGTCGAGCGCCGGGATCAGCGTCTCCGGCACGTAGCGGCCCCCGTAGGGGCCGAACCTCGCCTCGACCTCGGTGGCCCCCGTCATGCCGTCGCGGGGCTGGCCGCGCTCACCGCCTCGAAGAACGCGCTGAGGAGCACGGGGTCCTTGCGCCCTGGCTCCGCCTCGACCCCGCTGGCGACGTCGACGGCGAATGGGCGGGTGACCTCGATCGCGCGAGCCACGTTCTCGGGCCGCAGGCCCCCGGCGACGATCGCCGGGACGTCGGAGTGGCGGCCGCGGAGGAGATCCCAATCGAAGGCTCTGCCGGTGCCGCCGCGTAGCGAGCCGCGGCGGGAGTCGAACAGGTGGAAGTCGGTGGGATAGGCCTCCGCCGCCTGCAGGTCGGCGCCGCTGGAGAGGTGGATCGCCTTGACCACCTTCGTCCCGGTGCGCCGGGCGATCTCGGCGCACAGGGACGGGCCCTCCTCGCCGTTGAGCTGGACCAGGGTCAGGCCGGCGTTCTCGACCGCGCGGACGACCTCGTCGAGGGTCGGGTTGACGAAGACGCCCGCGACCGCGCAGCGGCGACGGAAGGCGGCTCCGATGGCCGCCGCCCGATCCGGCTCGCAATGGCGCGGGCTCGCCTCGTGGTGGATCAGCCCGATCGCCCAGGCGCCCAGCTCGACCGCGCAATCGGCGTCGTCGAAGTCGGTGATTCCACAGATCTTCACCCTCACGCGGTCAAGGGTACGGGAGCGAACACGGCCGGCGGATGCCGCCCGGGTGAGGCAGCATTGCGCGCCGCCGAGCATGCCCGCCTCGCGGGCAGCAGGCGGGAGGAGGCTTGGGCGATGGGCCAGTACGGCTTCTGCCTGTTCGGCGGACCGGTGCCGGTCGCCGATGCCATCGGTTCCCTGACGGAGATCCTCGAGGGCGCCCGTGGCCATCCTGCTCAGCGGCTACGTGGACTCCCTCGGCGGCGATCCCGTCGGAGCCGAGCGTCACATGCAAACGGCCAGGCAGACATTTGCCGAGATCGGTGATCACTAGTTCCTCTCGACCGTCTGGGTCGACCTGGTGCGGGCCGTCCACGACCAGGGACGCTGTGACGAAGCCCTCGCACTTACTGGCGAGATCGATCGGTGGTCGGCTCCGGCTGACATCGAGTGGCAGATCAAGAGCCGTGTGGTCAACGCCCTACTGCTCGCGCGAGCCGGCGATCGCCGCGAGGCTTCCGAGCTGGCTGTGGAGGCAGTCGTGATCGCCGGCCGCTGCGAGTTCCCCCTCCTGCACGGCGACGCCCTGATCGCCCTCGCCGATGTGCATGCGCTCGGCGACCGCGATGACGAGGCGATCGCCGCGGCCCGGGAGGCCGAGGCAATCCACCTTGCGAGGGGCAACGTGGGCGGCGCGCGGGCGCCTCGATTCCCTCGGCCGCTAGACCGTTAGTTCCCGAAGGGCGAGGCGGGCGCCTCGGAGGACTTGACCGAGTTCGGCCGGTCGCCGAGCGTCACGGTGACGGTCCGGTTCGAGTTCCCGCGGCGGACCGTCACGTCGATCGTGTCACCCGGCTTGGCGTCGTTGACGACGTTGACGACGTCGTCCATCGTCGAGATTTTCTTGCCGTTGATCGCGGTGATGATGTCACCGCCGAGGCTGAGGTTGGCGCCCCCGATCGTCGCCGACGTGTCGCCGCCCTCGATCCCGGCCTTGTCCGCCGGCCCGCCCTTGACAACCTCCTGGACGAGGACACCCTCGGTGACGGGCAGGTTGACCGCCTTGGCCAGGGTGGAGTCGATGGTCGCGCCGGTGATCCCCAGGAAGGCGTGCTTGACCTCGCCGTTGGACTCGAGCTGGCTGACCACGTCGCGGGCGGTGTTGATCGGGATCGCGAAGCCGATGCCGACGTTGCCGCGGCCGCTGCCGCCGGTCTCGATCTGCGAGTTGATCCCGACCACCTGGCCGGCCGCGTCGATCAGCGGGCCGCCCGAGTTGCCGGGGTTGATCGCGGCGTCGGTCTGGATCACGTTGGAGATCGCGAACCCATTGGGCGCCTGGATCTGGCGCTGGAGCGCCGAGACGATGCCGCTGGTCACGGTGCGGTCGAGGCCGAAGGGGTTGCCGATGGCGACGACCGGATCACCGACCTCGACCTTCGAGGAGTCGCCGAGCGCGAGCGGGTGAAGCTGGTCGGAAGGGGCGTCGATCTTGAGCAGCGCCAGGTCGGTGGCGGGGTCGGTCCCGATGACCTGCGCGTCATAGGTCGTGTCCGAGTCCCCGAGCTTGACCTGGATCTGCTTCGCGCCAGAGACGACGTGGTTGTTGGTGAGCACGTGCCCGTCGGTGTCGATGACGAAACCAGAGCCGGTGGCGATGCCGCCTCCCGACTGGCCGAAGGGATCGAACGGCGAGACCGGCCGGGCGGGCTGCTGCGCCTGGATGAAGGCGACCCCCTGCCCGTCGCGCTGGTAGATCTGATGGACGGTGTTGGTGGCGCCACCGCCGTGGGTGTCGGCCGCCGGCGCCGCGAGGGGCGCCGCGGAGATCGTCGTCCCCCCGTCGCTGGCGTCGACCCAACCGGCCGAGATCGCCAGCAGCCCGAAGGCGGCGACGACCGCACCGCCGAGGACGGCGGATCCGAAGGAGGTGCGAAAGAAGGCCCTGACCCTGCTCATGGCGACCGATGATCGGGAAGGCCGCTGTTCTCTTCCTAAACGATCGTGAAAAGGTTCTTAAAGAGGCCGCCGTGCCATTTCCGGAATCACTGGCGGCCGCTTCGCGGCCTTACATGCATGTGCCGGCGCTAACACCGCGCCGGCCTTACGGTAATTGCTGCTCGCGGGTGCTCTCGTCGGGGCCAGCCAGCTCGCGGGTCTTCGACTCGGCGTCCGCCGCCCGCATCAACGCCTCGCCGATCAGGACCGCGTCGACTCCGACCCGCTCGAGATCGTCGAGCTGGGCGCGATCGGAGATGCCGCTTTCGGCGACGACGGTCTTGCCGGCAGGGACATCCGGCATCAGCTCGTAGGTCGTGTCGACGTCCACGACACCGGAGTCGAGGTCGCGATTGTTGATCCCGATCACCTCCGCCCCCTGCCCCAGCGCCCGCTCCAGCTCCTCGGCGTCGTGGACCTCGACGAGACAGTCGAGATCGAGCGCCTCGGCCTCGTTGTGCAGTCGCCAGAGCTCCTCGTCGGAGAGCACGCGGGCGATCAGCAGCACCGCGTCGGCACCGCCTGCCGCGGCCTCATAGAGCTGGTAGCGATCCACTATGAAGTCCTTGCGCAGGATCGGCAACCCGGACGCGGCCCTCGCCTCCCGCAGGTCCGCCAACGAGCCGCCGAAGTGGGTCTCGTCGGTGAGGATCGACAGCGCGGCGGCGCCCCCTCGCTCGTAGGCCTCGACCTGGGCGGCGAGGTCGGTGGCGGGGGCGATGTCGCCCGCGCTGGGCGAGCGCCGCTTGAACTCGGCAATCAGGGAGAGGCCCGGCCCCACGAGCGCCTCGCCGAACGGGCGGTCATCCTCGCCGCGGCTGCGGAGCTGGGCCTCCAGGTCCGCCTCGGGAACCCGCTCGCGGCGGCGCTCGACCCCATCGCGGGCGGCGGAGATGAGCTGCTCGATGATTCCCACTTGACGGCGGGAAGCCTAGACGCTCGAAACCATCTCCGCGGTGGCCTCGACCAGCTGGTCCAGAACCCCCAGCGCGGTCCCCGAGGTGACCGCTTCCCGGGCGGCGGCGATGCCGCCCTCGACGTCGTCGGCGGCGCCGCCGAGGTAGATGGCAGCGCCGGCGTTGAGCAGGACGAGGTCCGCGCCGGGCCCCTCCCTGCCGTCCAGCACCTCCCGCACGGTCGCGGCGTTCTCCTCGGGGGAGCCGCCGGCGACGGCCTCCAGCTCCGCCTCGCCGATGCCAAAGGCACCCGGCTCCATGAACCACTCCTCGGTGCCGGAGTCCTTGACCTCGATCACCCTGGTCGGCGAGGAGACAGAGATCTCGTCGAGCCCGTCCTCGGCGCTGACCACCAGCGCACGCTCGCTGCCGAGGCCGACCAGCGCCTCGGCGATCGTCTCCTGGTAGCGGCGGTCGGAGACTCCGAGGAGCTGTCGGCTCGCTCCGGCGGGGTTGGTCAGCGGACCGAGGAAGTTGAAGATGGTCCGCACCGCCAGCTCCTTGCGCACGCCGACGACGTGGGCCATCGAGCGATGGTGGCGCGGCGCGAACATGAAGCCAAAGCCGATCCCATCAATGCAGCGCCCGACCTGCTCGGGGGTCAGCTCGATCGAGACGCCCAGCGCCTCCAGGAGGTCCGCCGACCCGCAGCGGCTCGTGCTCGAGCGGTTGCCGTGCTTGGCGACCGCGCAGCCGGCGCCTGCAGCGACCAGCGCCGCCGCGGTCGAGACGTTGAAGGTCGAGGGGCCCCCGCCGGTCCCCGCTGTGTCGAGGAGGTCTGCACGATCGGCGCTCACCGGCTCGGCAAGCGAGCGCATCGTCCGCGCCAGCCCGACCAACTCGGGCACCGTCTCCCCCTTCGCCCGCAGCGCGACGAGGAAGGCGGCCGTCTGTACCTCGCTGGCGCGGCCCTCCATGACCTCGGCGAGGACCGCCGAGGCGTGGTCGGCAGTCAGGTGGTCGCCGTCGCAGACGGCGTCGATCGCCCGGTTAAGGATCTCGTTCGGCACGGCGGCGCCGATGCTACGTGCTGAGCGGCGAAGCGGAGGCTCACCCCCGGCCAGCCAGCAGCGCGGCTGTCTCCGTCAGGAATGCTCGGCGAGGAAGTTCGCCAGCAGGTCCTTGCCCATCGGGGTCAGCACGGACTCGGGGTGGAACTGCACCCCCTCGGCCGGCAGCTCGCGGTGGCGGACCCCCATCACCACGTCCTCGTGAGTGGCGGTGACCTCCAGGGACTCCGGGATCGCCTCGGCATCGGCGATCAGCGAGTGGTACCGCCCGGCGACGAACGGCGTTGGCAGGCCACGGTAGACGGTGCGCCCGTCGTGACTGATCTCGGCGTCCTTGCCGTGGATCGGCGCCCCCTGGATCACCCGGCCGCCGAATGCCTCGACCAGCGACTGGTGCCCGAGGCAGACGCCGAGCACCGGGGTGCGGGCCTCGGCGAACTCCCGCACGGCCTGCACCGAGATGCCGGCCTCGGCAGGCGTGCACGGGCCCGGAGAGACGACGAGGCGATCGGCACCGCGTTCCAGCAGCTCCTCCACCTTGGCGCGGTCGTTTCGGACCACCTCCGGCTCGGCGCCCAGCTCCCCCAGGTACTGGACGAGGTTGTAGGTGAAGGAGTCGTAGTTGTCGATCACCAGCACGCGCATCGGTTTACGCCCAGTCCGGCTGTTCGCAGGCCATCTCGACAGCGCGGAAGACCGCCTTTGCCTTGTTCACCGACTCGTTGTACTCGTAGGCCGGCTCGGCGTCGGCGACGGTGCCGCCCCCAGCCTGAACGTGGATCTGCCCGTCCTTGGCCACCACCGTGCGGATGTGAATCGCGGTGTCGAGGTCGCCGCCCCACGAGAGGTAGCCGATCGCTCCCCCGTAGGAGCAGCGCTTGTGCGTCTCCAGCTCGTCGATGATCTGCATCGCCCTCACCTTGGGGGCGCCGGAGAGGGTCCCGGCCGGCAGCGCCGATCGCAGGACGTCCATCGCGCCCACCCCGTCACGCAGGGTCCCCGAGACCTGGCTGACGATGTGGAGCACGTGGGAGTACGTCTCGACAACCATCAGCTCGTCGACCGAGATGCTGCCGAACTCGCAGACCCGCCCCAGGTCGTTGCGGCTCAGGTCCACCAGCATCACGTGCTCGGCGCGCTCCTTCGGGTCGTTGATCAGCCGCTCGGCGAGGCGCCTGTCGGCTTCCTCGCTGTCGCCCCGCGGATAGGTGCCGGCGATCGGCCGCGTCTCGACCCGGCTCCCGATCACCTTGACCAGCGGCTCGGGCGAGGCGCCGGCGAGCTGAAAGGCACCGAACTCGAGGAAGTACATGTATGGCGAAGGGTTGACGGCGCGCAACCCGCGGTAGATCGAGAACGGGTTCCCGGGGAGCTCGGTCGAGAACCGCTGCGAGGGCACGACCTGGAAGGCATCCCCGGCGTGGATGTAGCGGATGATCCGGGCCACCGCCGCCTCGAACTCCTCGCGCTCCATGTTCGAGACGAAGCGAGGCGGTTCCGTGACGACCTGCTGCACGGGGGCAGGCACCGGGCCCCGAAGGGTTCGGCGGACGTCGGCGATCGCCGCTGCCGCACGCTCATAGGCGGCGTCGATCCCGCCCTCGTCGTCGCAGAACGCGCAGGCGAGGATCGTGAGCTCGTGGCGGAGGTGGTCGAAGGCGAGCACGACGTCGGTGATCATCAGCGCCATGTCCGGAAGGCCAAGCGGGTCAGGGTTCGGCTCTGCGAGCGGCTCGACGGTGCGAACGAGGTCGTAGCCGAAGTAGCCGACCGCGCCCCCGGCGAACGGCGGCAGACCCTCGACGGGGGCCGCCTGGAAGCGCGACATGTATTCGCCGAGCGCCCCGTAGGGATCGGGGGCATCCCAAAACGACGTGGGCGAGCCGCCGCTCGGCGCGCCGGCGCTCCACTCTGAGAGGACCCCATCGCTCCACCGCAGCATCGCCCGCGGCCGGACCCCGAGGAAGGAGAAGCGGCCGACCTGGCCCTGTTCGGCCGACTCCAGCAGGAAGCAGGGCCCCGCATCGCCCGCGGTCAGCTTGAGGAAAGCCGAGACCGGCGTCTCGCAGTCGTCGACGACCGTCAGCCGGATCGGGACGACGTTCCCCTCGGCCGCGAGCTCCCGCGCCCGCGGCAGGTCGGGCTCGAGCCTCAGCTCGGGCTCAGTCCCGACGTGCATTGAGCACCTCCATCACAGTGCTCGCAGGGAGGTCGCGGGAGATCAGCAGCACGGCCAGGTGGTAGAGCAGGTCCGCGGCCTCCTCGGTGACGCGCTCGTCGGTCTCGGAGCGAGCGGCGCGGACCACCTCCTCGGCCTCCTCCTCCACTTTGGAGCCGATCCGCTCCGGATCGTCGAGAAGCGCGACGGTGTAGCTGCCGTCCGGTCGCTCGGCGGCGCGGGAGCGCAGCGTCCGCTCGAGCAGTGCGGTCGCCTCGAAGGCGACCGGCGCCGGCTCTCCCGCCGCGCGCGCCGCATCGGGACCGGTCTGCGCCTCGCCACCGAGGTCGCGATAGAAGCAGCCGCGCTCTCCCGTGTGACAGGCGGGACCAGCCGGATCGACTAGGGCGAGTATCGCGTCGCCGTCGCAGTCGTAGCGGAGGCTCCGAACCATTTGCGTCGCGCCCGAAGTCTCGCCTTTGTGCCACACCTCTCCCCGCGAGCGGCTGTAGTAATGGACCTCGCCGGTCTCGAGGGTGAGCAGTAGCGACTCCTCGCTCATGTAGGCCAGCATCAGGACCTCGCCGGTTGCCTGGTCCTGGGTCACGCACGGGACCAGCCCATCTTCATCGAAGTCGATTCCCTCGAGCATGCGGGCAAGTCTAGGGGCGCCTGCGCGACCTAATCGATGCCGAGGCGGTCGAGCAGCGAGGCGTCGCGGCGCCAGTGCCGCCGCACCTTGACCTGGAGGTCGAGGTGGACACGCGCGCTCAGCTCGCGCTCGCAGCCCGCGCCGGGCGGCGGTGCCGATCTCTCCGACCTTGCGTCCCCCGGCACCGATCAGGATCCCCTTCTGGGACTCCGAGTCGGCCCAGATCTCGGCCCGCACGGTGACCAGGCCGTCCTCGCGGGTCGAGACATCGGTGACTGAAACCTCGACCGAGTGGGGGATCTCATCCCGGGTCCGGTTGAGCACCTGCTCGCGGATCAGCTCCCCCAGCAGCAGATCGCTCGGCTGGTCGCTGAGGTCCCCGGGCGGGTAGAGGTAGGGGCCCTCCGGGATCAGCTCGGCGAGGCGGGCGACCAGCGCCTCGAGCCCCGTCCCGGTGCGGGCGCTGACCGGGAAGACCTCACGGACGACGTCCAGCTCCGCCGCCTCGCTGAGCACGGAGACGGTCTGTGCAGGGCTGAGGCGATCGACCTTGTTGACGGCGCAGACCACCGGCACCTCGGCGTTCGCCGCGAGCAGCGCGCGGGCGATGAAGCGATCGCCGGGCCCGACCCCCTCCTCCCCGTTGACGACGAGCAGGGCAACGTCCGAGTCGGCCAGCTCGCGCTCGACCCGGCGCTGCATGCGCTCGGTGAGGACGTCACGGGGCTTCTGCACTCCGGGCAGGTCGACCAGCACGAGCTGCCACCCGGAGTCGGTGTCGGTGGCCACCCCGCGAACCGCGCGCCGGGTCGTCTGCGGGCGCTGGGAGACGATCGCCACGTGGCTGCCGACGATCGCGTTCACCAGGGTCGACTTGCCGACGTTGGGCCTCCCCGCCAGCCCGACGAAGCCGGACCGCGTCACGAGCCGGCCCCTTCCCCATCCCGGGCCAGCCGCCTCATCACCTCGGCCTGGAGCGCCAGCATCTCTCCTTTGTCCGCCTCGTGGTCGAAGCCGCACAGGTGAAGCGTCCCGTGGACAGCCGCCTCGGTCAGGTCCGCGCAGCGCTCGGGGCAGATGACGACGTCCCCCAGCTCGCGCGGCCCGGCGACGGGGCCGACAAGATCGAGCGGAAAGGCGAGGACGTCGGTGGGACCGTCGACGCCCCGATGGCGGCGGTTCAGCTCGGCGATCCGCTCCGGGGCCACCAGCTCGATGGCAAGGTGGCCGTCCTTCACCCCGGCGGCGCTGAGGGTGGCGGATACCGCGGCGCGCAGGTCCGGTGGGACGTCGTTTAGCTCGGCGCTCAACCGCCGGCCGGGCGCTCGCGCCCGGCGTGCTCGCCGTAGGCGGCGACGATCCGCTGCACCAGCTTGTGGCGAACGACGTCCTCGCCGCCGAAGTGGACGAAGGAGATGTCGCGGACCTCCTGGAGGATCTCGCGCACGACGATCAGCCCGGAGCGCTGATCGGAGGGAAGGTCGATCTGGGTGATGTCGCCGGTGACGACCATCCGCGAGTTGAAGCCGAGCCGGGTGAGGAACATCTTCATCTGCTCGGGGCTGGTGTTCTGGGCCTCGTCGAGGATCACGAAGGAGTCATTCAAGCTCCGGCCACGCATGAAAGCCAGCGGGGCCACCTCGATCACGCCGCGGTCGAAGTAGCCGTTGACCCGGTCGGGGTCGAGCATGTCGAAGAGGGCGTCGAAGAGCGGCCGCAGATAGGGGTCCACCTTTGCCTGGAGGTCCCCGGGGAGGAAGCCCAGCCGCTCCCCGGCCTCGACCGCCGGGCGGGTGAGGATGATCCTCTGCACCTCGCGCTCGGCCAGCGCCGCCGCCGCCATCGCCACCGCGAGGAAGGTCTTTCCGGTCCCGGCCGGGCCGATGCCGAAGGTGATCGTGTGGTTGCGGATCGAATCGACGTAGCGCTTCTGGTTGACCGTCTTGGGCGCGACCTTGGTGTTGCGGTGTCGCCAGACCACGTCCTCGAGGATCGCCGCCGGACTTTCGTGGGCGTCGAGCGCTCCGGTCACGGCTTCGATCGTGCCCGGGGCGATCTCGTGCCCCTGCTCGATCAGCTCGACCAGCTCATCGACCACCGTCGCGGCGGTGTGGACGTCGGAGTCCTGGCCGTCGAGGGTCAGGACGTTGCCACGCAGGTGCAGCTCGCAGCCCAGGTGCCCGCGGAGGGCGCGGATCACAGCGTCCTCCGAGCCCGCCAGCTCGGCGGCTACGGTGTTCTCGAGGGTCAGCTGCCTACGCGCCAAGCCGCTCCCGCACCGCCTCGCTGGCCCGCTTCCCGTCCGCACGCCCGCCGACCTCCGGCATCAGCAGCGACATCACCTTGCCCATGTCGCGCTGCTCGCTGGCCCCGGCCTCGGAGATTGCTTTCTGCGCCATCTCCCCCAACTCCTCGTCGGAGAGCTGCGCGGGCAGGTAGGCCTCGACCATTTCGGCCTCGGCTCTCTCGGCTGCGGCCTGCTCGGCGCGGCCGCCGTTCTCGAAGGCCTCGGCCGCCTCGAGTCGCTTCTTGCGCTCGCGCTGAAGCACGGCGACCTCGTCGCCCTTGCCGAGCTTGGCGTCCTGCTGGAGCGCGTCGACGATCAGTCTCAGCGCGGAGGCACGCTCGCGCTCGCCGGCCTTCATCGCCGTGCGAACGTCGGCCTGCACCTGTTCGAGGATGCTCGCGTCGCCCACGGGGAAAGCCTAGAGCCCCGCCCTCACAACGCCCGGCTCCTCATCGCGCCCGGCCTAGCCCGAGAGCCCCGCGGCCTCGCGCGCGTCCGCCTCGTCGTAGAACTCCTGATAGCGCAGCACCTTTCCATCACGGAACGTGAGCACCTGGTAGAGCGAATCGCCGACGGTGACCCCGCTGATCGCGCCTCTGCCCTCCTCCCGCGCGGAGACGAAGACGCGGTCCCCGGCGTCGACGACGCGATCGAGCGTGGCGCCGTAGCGGTCAAACCCGTCGAGCCAGCCCTTCCAGGACTCGAGCACCCCGTCGTGCCCGCGGTAGGTTCGCGAGTCGGCTCGCCTGGGGTCCTCGACCACTCGATCTCCGGGTCGCAGGTCTGCGTAATCAGTTCCGGCAGCGCGGCGAGCATCTGCTCCTTGTCCATCGCCTCCACGCCCTCATACAGGCCCTTGACGAACTCGACGTTCTCCTGCGACATCAGGGGACAGATGCTAGGTCCCCGGCCTGGTTGCGTCCAGCGCTTCGTCCCGGTGCTGATACATGCAGACCCGAGTCACCAACCCGTCCTCGACCGTCCACACCTGCACGGTGTTGGCGGCTGCCTCGAGCCCGTCACGGCCTCGGACGTGGAAGATCAGGGACGCCACGACATGCTCACCGGCGTCGGCCAGCTCGCCGATCTCGACCCGGACCGACCCGAACACCGCCGTGTAGTCCTCGATGAATTGCCGGGCCTGATCGGAGCCATAGACGCCTCGGTACGGTCCCACCGAGCGGGTCCAGTCGAGCTCCGCTCCGGGTGCGAGGCGCTCCAGAGCCTGCTCGAGGTCGCCTCGACTCAAGGCGTCCAATGCGGCCCGGACGATTTCCCGGTTCTGCTTTGACATCTCTCCTACTGGGCCGCCCCGACAGCCTCCAGCATCACGCCCTCGCGGCCGCGGTAGACCGTGAGGTCGGGGCCGCCTTCCGCCCAGCGAAGCTCGACGTCCGGCGCGAAGGGCTGCTCGAAGAGCTCACGGATCGGCTCCGATTCCCAGTCGACCTTGGCACCGTCCACGCCCTTGATCGAGTCCCACAGGCCACGCACCACCGCGATGTTTGCTCCCGACATTGCGGCGATTATCTCGGAACAACTGGGCCGCAGTTATTCCAGAGGAGCCTGGGCTATATGTCGACGTGCTCGACCCGCCCCGAAAGCGGCATCTGCAGGAAGCGGGTGCCGAGCTCGCCGAAGGAGACAACGTCGCCGGTGCAGAGGAACCGGTAGTCCCCTTCCTCGCTGCCCCGGCTTTCCAGCTCCGCTGCCTCGAGGTGTCGCTGCACGGCTCCGGCGACCGCATGGCCGGCCGTGACCAGGCGAACGTCGCGGCCGAGCATCCGTTGCAGCATCGGCGCCACCAGCGGGTAGTGGGTGCAGCCGAGGATCAGCGTGTCCACCTCCGCCCGCTTCAGCGGGCGGCAGTAGGAGCGTACGGTCTCGATCACGCTCTGGTCGAACGGGAAGCCGTGCTGGATGATCGGCGCCAGGTCCGGGGCGGCGACCTCGGTCACCTCGAGCGCCCTGCCCTGGTCCTGGAGGGCGCGGCGGTAGGCGCCGCCCTCTACCGTCGCGGGGGTCGCCAGCACCCCGACCCGGCCGCTCTCGGTGATCGCCGCTGCGATCTCGGCCTCGGGATCGATCACCGTGACCACCTCCACCCCATGCTGTGCGGCGACCTCGCGGGCAACGGCGCTGCCGGCCGCCGTGGCCGAGTTGCAGGCAATCACCAGCAGCTTCGATCCGCGCTCCAGCAGGTATGCGGACACCTCTCGGACCCGTTCCTCGAGCTCCCCGGCCGGCTTGGTTCCGTACGGGAAGCGGGCACTGTCGCCGAGATAGAGGAAGTCCTCCGCGGGGAGCGAGACCAGGCACTCGTGGAGAACGGTGAGACCGCCGACGCCCGAGTCGAAGACGGCGATCGGCAGGACCTGCGAGCCGTGGGGCGCTGCGGCGCCCTCAGGCCCCAGGCTTGACCACCATCAGGTACACGGCGACGATCAGCAGGATCCCGGTGACAGTGCCGACGATCCCCTCGATCCGCGCCTGGCGCTGGTAGGTGTCGGAGAGGGTCACCTCGCCGTCGCCGGCGGCCTCGATCTCAGCCTCGACCATCGGCCCGAGGCGACGGTCGGTGGGGATGAAGTAACCGCCGAGCAGCCCTCCGATCACGATCACGATCAGGAAGCCGCCGCTGACCCAGGCCGAGCCGAAGTCCCAGTCGAGCTCGTTGACCTGATAGATGCCGGTGAGGAGGACGATGACCAGGGCCGGGGTGGCCAGGTACTGGTTGATCGCGAGCTGCAACCGGTGCACGTAGGGCAGATGGCGGGGATTGAGCTTCATCGCCACCGGGAACGCGAGCGATTCGGCAAAGGTCGCGCCGAAGCCGACCATGACCGCGCTGATGTGCACGAACAGGGAGAGGTCGTAGGTCGTGACCGCCAGCGGCAGGCTAGACATGGCGGCAAGATAAGTGATGCCGGCGCGGTGTTAGCGCCGGCAGAGGCATGTCAGGCGGCGAAGCCGCCGCAAATTCGGATGATGCCGGCGCGGCTCGCATGACGCCGGCAGAGGCATGTCAGGCGGCGCAGCCGCCGCAAATTCGGATGATGCCGGCGCGGCTCGCATGACGCCGGCAGAGGCATGTCAGGCGGCGCAGCCGCCGCAAATGTGCGTCATCCGCCCCGTCGCATCGAGAGGGCGGCCCAGTCACCCTCCCTGGCGGCGCTCCGCCTCGGACAAGCCGGTGGCCGCGAATGCTCCGCTGACCTCGTCGCACTCGCGGGGCAGCACCCCCGAGCAGATCAGCGCCCGCGGTGCCGACGCTGGTGTCAGGCGCTCCGCCAGCGCGAGCAGCACCGGCGCCGTGAGGTTGGCGAGAACCGTTTTCTCCAGCCGTGGCAGCCGTCGGCGCAGGTCCACCCGCTCGAGGACGAGGTCGACCTCGTTCGCTGCCGCGTTGGCGGCCGCCGAGTCGAGCGCCGCCTGCTCGTGCTCATATCCGCGGACCGGGCCCCAGCCGAGCTTGGCGGCCGCGATCGCGAGCACGCCGGAGCCGGTGCCGAGGTCGCTCAGCCCACCCCTTGCCCCCCGGGCGGCCCGATTGTGCTCGACCAGGAGCTCCAGGCAGAGCCTGGTGGTCGGGTGGGCACCGGTCCCGAATGCCTGCCCGGGGTCGACGACGACGTCGACCGTCCTCTCGCGCGGCGCCTCCCAGGACGGGCGCAGCCATAGCATTCCTCCCACCAGCACCGGCTTGTGGAAGTCCTGCCAGCGGTCGGCCCAGTCGTCGGGGACCTCGCCGGCGCTGACCTCGACCACTCCCTCCCCCGCCGCGGCCTCCAGGAGGCCCACATCGGGCAGCTCCCCCTCGCCGCCGTAGATCGCGTACTCGACGTAGCCGGGCCCGCGCTCCTCCTCGACGCCGTTGGGGGCCAGCACCGCGAGCTCGGCGAGGACCATCTCCGCCTGCTGCGGCCGGCACCTGACCGCTAGCCGGATCAACCGAAAGCTCGGCGAACCCGGGAGAAGATGCTGCCGCCGGACTCGGGCTCGAGGTTCTCGGGGCCGATCGTCTCCTCGAGCTGGGCCGCGAGCTGGCGCTGGTCCTCGCTCAGGTTGGAGGGGACGATCACGTGGAAGATCAGCCTCTGGTCGCCGCGGCGCCCGCCACCCAACCGGGGGAGGCCGAGCCCGCGCAGCACCGACTCGGAGCCGGGCTGGGTCCCAGCCGGGATCGTGACCTCCCGGGTACCTTCGAGCGTCTCGACGCTGACAGCCGTCCCTGTCATCGCCGCGGTGGCAGAGAGCTCGACGAGGCTGACGAGATCATCGCCGTCGCGCTGAAAGCGCTCGTCCTCGGCAACCCGGACCTCGACGTAGAGGTCGCCGGCCCGTCCCCCGGCCTCGCCGGCGTGCCCGGCGCCCGTGATCCGCACTTGCTGGCCGTCCTGGATCCCGGCCGGGACGTCGATGTCCCAGCGGCGCGTGCCGGCGACCCGCCCCCGTCCCGAGCACTCCTGGCACGGAGTCTCCGCCACCTTGCCGTCCCCCCCGCACTCGTCGCAGACGACGGCGCGAACCATCTGCCCAAACGCCGTCCGGGTCACCTGTCGCAGCTGCCCGGTCCCGCCGCAGCTCTCGCAGGTTCGGATCGGGGTACCGGGCTCCGCTCCGTTCCCCCTGCAGTGCTCGCAGCTCGTCACCACTTCGAAGGCGACCTCGCGCTGGGCGCCGCTCAGCACCTCCTCCAGCGAGACCTCGACCGTCGCGCCGATGTCGCCGCCCCCCGCCGGTCCGCCACCTCCGAAGCCGAACGCATCGCCGCCGAAGAAGGCCTGGAAGATGTCCTCGATCGAGCCGAAGCCGGCGCTGCGCGGCGCCCACCCGCCCGACTTCAGCCCCTCATGGCCGTAGGCGTCATAGGTGCGGCGCTGCTCGGGGTCGGCGAGGACCTCGTAGGCCTCGGCGGCCTCCTTGAACTTCTCCTCGGCCTCGGGATCGTGGGCGTTGACGTCGGGATGCAGCTCGCGCGCGAGCTGGCGGAAGGCCTTCTTCACCTCCTGCTGGGTGGCGTCGCGTCCGACTCCCAGCACCTCGTAGTAGTCGCGCGGCATCCCTGACCTGCTAACTCTCGTAGACGTCTGCGAAGTAGTGCGAGAGCTCCCGGGCGGCTTCGCGCACCGAGGAGATGGCATTGGCGTAGTCCATCCGCAGCGGTCCGACGACGCCGACCGCGCCCAGGTTGCGATGCCCGAGCCCGTAGTTGGCGCCGACCACGCTGACCGATCGCAGCTCGGGCTGGGGGTTCTCGGTGCCGATCCAGAGGAAGACGGAGTGCTGATCCAGCGCCGAGCGCAGCATCCCGAGGACGTTCGCGCGCCCCTCGAGCGCCGTCATCAGCTTGTCCACCTGAGGGAGGTCGCCGAAATGGGCCTCCGAGAGCAGGCGCGAGGCGCCATCGACGTATAGCGCCTCGCCCCGGTCGCGATCGAGCTGCGTGAAGGCGGGGGCCAGGCTGGCGAGGAAGCTCGCCTCGGGGGGGCCGAGCTCGTCGTCGGAGAGTCTGCCGGCCATCATCCTCGAAGCCACCCCCATTCCCGCCAGGGACTCGTTCAGGTAGCTCGCGGCCCACTCGACGAGACCGGGATCCACCGCCTGCTCGAAGCTGAAGACGCGCTTGGTGACCGAGCCGGTGGAGGTGATGACCACGACCATGACCAGGTTCGGCTGCAGGAGCAGGACCTCGACCCGGTGGACCGTCGCCGAGTCGATCGCGGGCGCGGTGACCAACGCCATCAGATCGGTCACCTGGACGAGCGCGGCCGTCGTCTCCCGCATCGCCTCATCCACCTCGCGCCGCAGCTCGGAGAGCTCCAGCTCCACCCCGGAGGTGCGGGCCGGGAGAGGGCCCGACTCGAGCAGAAAGTCGACAAAGCTGCGATAGCCGGCGTCGGTCGGCACCCGCCCGGCAGAGGTGTGGGGATGGGTCAGGTAGCGGCCCTCTTCCAGCGCCGCCAGCTCGGCGCGAACCGTGGAAGGGCCCCACTCCACGGCGGGGTGCTCGGAAATCACCTTTGACCCGACCGGCCTGCCCGATTCGAGATGGGCATCGACGACCAGTCGCAGAATCAGCTCTTGGCGCGCGGAGAGCACGCCTACATCCTAGAAACCGGGCCAGAAACCGCCCGGCCGGGCGACCCGCGGCCCCATTTTCGGGGGTCCGCCCTAGGTGCCTTGGCTGGGGATGGTGTCGGGGTCGGCGCGGCGGTGCAGCAAGCGGCCCAGTACCCCGATCGTGAGGAACGCGATCGCGCTCAGGATGAGGGTCGGGACCAGCCAGGCGATCGGCCCCCAGGGAGCGACTAGCGCGCTCGAGGTCTCTCCAGTGGAGCGCTGGAAGTAGTCACAGATCGTGCCGGTCGGCAACAGCGAGAAGCTCTGGTGGTAGCTGCGCCCGAATCCATGCCCCTGGCAGCCATCTCCGACCAGGCCGGTGGCGGCGGTGAACCCGACCAGGGCCAGGGCCAGCAGCAGACAGACGGCGGCGCAGAACCCCGCCACGGCCATCGGACTCACCCCCCGACGCATGCCGCCAGGGTACGGTCGAAGCCCGCAAACAAGCCATTTCTCCCCGCAAATGGGCGAAATCTCCCACAGGCAGGGTTCGGCGACAGGACCCGCGGCCCGAAGCCTAGAGCTCGAGCTCTGCTTCGGCGTTCCGGATCACGCGGTTCTCGCCCTGCGCCGCCTCGGTGTCAACCAGGACGTGGCCACCGTCGGCCTCGCGCACGGTGCCGGTGACGGCGATCTCCTGCTCCGGGGCGCCCATGCCCCTGAACTGGACCGAGAGGCGCTTGAGCGCCTTCGGATCGCCATCGGCGAGGGCCGTGTTGGCGCGCGCTACCAGGCCCATCATGTAGAGGCCGTGGAGGATGTTGCCGGGGAGGCCGACCGCCTTGGCGAACTCGGGATCGATGTGGATCGGGTTGAAGTCCCCCGAGGCGCCCGCGTAACGATGCGGCAGGTACTTGTCCGGGGTCACCCGCAGCTCCGGTATGGCGTCTCCGGCCTTCGGGTCGGCCACGTCAGACCCCTCTGACGATGTTGGTCCACGTTCCTTGCACCGTCGTCTCGCCGTCCTGGTTGACCGAGGTGGACTCGAAGACGTAGAAGCCCATCCCACCCTTCTCGGAGATCTCGGCGCATCTTGCGGTGGTCGTGATCTCATCGCCCGAGCAGACCGGCTCGCCCCAGGCGAACTCCTGGCCGCCGTGGACCATCGCCGCGAGGTTGATGCCCACCTCGGGGTCGAGGATCGCCGGGCCCATCGCCGGAGCCGCATAGACGACGCAGAACATCGGCGGGGCGACGACGTCGCGGTAGCCCGCGGCCTGCGCGGCCTCGCGGTCGAAGTGGACCGGGTTCTCGGCGCCGATCGCGTTCGCGTACTCGCGGATCTTCTCGCGCCCCACCTCATAGGTGGCGGGGGTCCACTCCTTGCCAAGCGCTTCCGTCTTCACCGCCACGGCGGCGGACTCTATTGGTAGGGTCGCCCCGATGCCGATCTCGACCATGAACGATTTGCCGGGCTATCAGATCGACGAGGTCCTGGCGAGGTCTTCGGGCTCACGGTGCGCTCCCGCAACGTCGGCTCCCAAATCGGGGCGTCGCTGGAGTCGCTTGCCGGGGGCGAGCTGAAGGGGATGACGAAGATGCTGGCAGAGGGGCGCGAGCACGCAACCGAGCGCCTCGTCGAGGAGGCCGAGTCAAAGGGCGCCAACGCGATCCTTGCCTTCCGCTTCGACACCTCGGAGCTGGGCACGACCTGGACCGAGGTCTGCGCTTACGGGACCGCCGTCAAGGTCACGCCGAAGGCCTGACCGGTCGTCTAGTCGAAGACCATCGGCTCGCCGGCCTCGCCCCGCTTGGCCTCGGCCAGCGCCTCCTCTCGGGTGTTGTAGAGGTGGAAGCGCCGGGCCCGACCGTCCCACATCTCGAACATGTAGATCGCGTCCATCTCCACAGGGATCCCGCTTGATGCGCCCCGGGCCGACTGGACGGTGCTGACCACGACGTGGTGCTCGCCCACCGGCTCGATCATCTCGATCTGGATCTCGAAGTCCTCCCAGGCGTCGAACCAGCGATCCGACCAACGCAGGTAGCCGGGGATCCCCCGGAAGGTGCCGGCGTTGGCCAGGGTCTGGGTGGAGTGGACCTCGACCTCGGGATCGAGGAACTCGGTCGCGGCCGACGGGCCCTGCTCGGCGAAGGCCGCGAACGCGGCGGCGGCCAGCGAGACGAGATCGTGGCCGCGCTCGTCGCCGATCTCTCCGGCGCTACTCATCGATCTCCAGCACCGCCAGGAACGCCTCCTGCGGGACCTCGACCCGGCCGACCTGCTTCATCCGCCTCTTCCCCGACTTCTGCTTCTCCAGGAGCTTGCGCTTGCGGGTCACGTCCCCGCCGTAGAGCTTCGCCGTGACGTCCTTGCGCATGGCCTTGACGGTCTCGCGCGCCAGCACGCGGGAGCCGATCGCCGCCTGCACCGGGATGTCGAAGAGCTGGCGCGGGATCGTCTTGCGCAGCCGCTCGACCAGGACCTTGCCGGCCTCATACGCGGACTCCCGATGGACGATGACCGAGAGCGCGTCGACCTTCTCGCCGGCGAGAAGGATGTCGAGCTTGACCAGGTCCGAGGAGCGATTCCCGATCGGCTCGTAGTCGAGCGAGGCGTAGCCTCGGGTCGACGACTTCAGCAGGTCGAAGAAGTCGAGGACTATCTCGGCCAGCGGCAGGTCGTAGCGGATCTGCACCCGCTGGGGGCTGAGGTAGTGCATGTCCACGTGGGTCCCACGCCGCTTCTGGCAAAGCTCCATCACCGGGCCGACGTAGTCCGACGGGGCGATGATCGTCGCCCTGATGTAGGGCTCCTCGATGGCCGCGATCGAGGCCGGGTCCGGCATCCCTGTCGGGCTGTGCACGTCGACCTCCTCGCCGCCGATCAGGTGGACGAGGTATCTCACGTTGGGCGTCGTCGCCAGCAGGTCGAGGTCGTACTCGCGCTCCAGCCGCTCGCGCACGATCTCCATGTGCAGCAGGCCGAGGAAGCCGCAGCGGAAGCCGAAGCCCAGGGCCTCCGAGGTCTCCGGCTCGTAGGAGAGGGCGGCGTCGTTGAGCGCCAGCTTCTCCAGCGCATCGCGGAGGTCCTCGTAGCGGTCGGTGTCGATCGGGTAGAGCCCGCAGAAGACCATCGGCTTGACCTCGCGATAGCCCTCCAGCGGCTCGCCGGCCGGCGCGGCCCGGTTGGTGAGGGTGTCCCCGACCCGCAGCCTGGCGACGTCCTTGACTCCGGTGATCACGTAGCCGACCTCCCCCGCCTCCATCCCGGAGGCCGGTGAGGGCTGCGGACGGAAGAAGCCGATGTCGTCGATCTCGGCCTCGGTCCCGGTCTGCATCGCGACAATCTGCTCGCGGCGCTCGAAGCCGCCGTCGACCATCCGCACGTAGGCGACGACGCCGCGGTACTGGTCGAACTCCGAGTCGAAGATCAGCGCCCGGGGCGGTGCCTCCGGCTTTCCACCGGGTGGCGGGATGCGGTCGACGATCGCCTCCAGCACATCCCTCACCCCCTCCCCGGTCTTGGCCGAGATCCGCTTGATCTCCCCCGGGTCGCCTCCCAGCAGGTCGGCGATCTCGCCGGCGACCCGCTCCGGCTCGGCGCCGGGGAGATCGACCTTGTTGATCACCGGTACCAGCTCCAGCCCGTTCTCGATCGCCAGGTAGGTGTTGGCGACCGTCTGCGCCTCCACCCCCTGGGCGGCGTCGACGACCAGCAGAGCCCCCTCGCACGCCGCCAGGCTGCGCGAGACTTCGTAGGAGAAATCCACGTGGCCGGGGGTGTCGATCAGGTGCAGGTGGTAGGTCTGCCCGTCGGCGGCGGAATAGTCGACCCGCACCGCCTGGGCCTTGATCGTGATGCCCCGCTCGCGCTCGAGGTCCATCGAGTCGAGCACCTGGGCGCGCATCTTGGCCGGGTCGATCGCCCCGGTGACCTCGAGGATGCGGTCGGCCAGGGTCGACTTGCCGTGGTCGATGTGGGCGATGATCGAGAAGTTGCGAATGAGCTGCATGCGAGCGCCCAGTATGGCGGCCCCTTCCTCCGCCCCGCCGAACGCAACATTGCGGGCCCTATGGGCACGTTTCGTACGTCTCGACCGCGGGGTCAGGGGCAGGCGGCCGGGTCGAGGCGGCCCTCGAGGCGGAAAACGACGGTCGGCGGCTTTCGCAGGACCACTTGGGCGGCCGGGTCCGATGCGGTCCAGGCGGCCTGAGGAGGGAAGGCGGGCCGGCCACTCGCGATCCGGTCGCGGCTGGCGACGACGTAGTCGTAGCCGCCCTCGTTCAGGGCACGGCGCCAGGAGCGGCAGGTGGCCGGTCGCACGAATCCGCCGTGGGGGCGCTTCAGGCCGACGTACCGCACGCGATTGGAGAGATCGGTGCCGAACAGCGGGTACTGGCGGGTGCTCGTGGTGGCGATGCGCGCACCGGAGATCGAGCGCGCCCACCTGAAGGCGGAGTCCAGCCCCGGGGCCGTGAAGCCGGGGTGCGCATAGCGGTTCTGCAGGTAGGTGCGCTGGCCCCGCTCTCCCGCCGCGACGATCAGGACCACGGCCGCGGCCGCAACACCGAGCGCCGCCCGCCGATGGGCGGAGGGCCAGCGCGAGCCGAGCAGGACGGCCAGGCAGGCGGCCAGCGCCCCGGCCAGCACGGCCCCAGCCAGGTAGCCGGAGTACCACGGCTCCCCGGAGGCAGCGGTGAAGGGCAGGGCGAGCGCGAAGGCGGCGAGCAGCGCCCAGCGCGCCCCCTGCCACCGCAGGCTGGGCGCGAGCGGCAGGAGCGCCAGCCCGAGCGCCAGCGCCGGCACCAGATAGCGCAGGCCGGAAAGGAAGCCCAGAGGCTGTCCGTCGGGGCCCGAAGCCGAGGCCGGCGCGACGAGCCAGGCGCCGACCAGGGCCAGGACGACGATCGCGCATGCCCGCAGGGCCGGCTCGGAGTAACGCCCCAGACAGAGCAGCGCGCCGCCCAGACCCGCCAGGAGGATCGCCGGCCACAGCACCCCGAGACCCTGGTGGAGGCCGGGCGCGAACCAGTCTGACCAGACGCCCGGATCGGTCAGGTAGTGGAGCGCCCCGAACCCCTCCCGCCCCCCTATCGCCTGCTCCGGCGAGGGCAGCGCAATCGGGCCCAGGTGCTTGACCCAGGGCAACGGGTTGCCGGCATCCACGAGGTTGCGCAGGTACCAGAAGCCGCATCCCGCGAGGGCCGGCAGCCCGCCTGTGACGAGCGCCCGGAGCCGGGCACCGCGAGGGGCGATCAGCGCCAGCGCGGCGACCAGCGCAACGGCAGGAGCGAGGTAGTTGACCTTGGTTCCGGCGGCGAGGCCGATTGAAAGTCCGGCGAGGGCGACCGCGCCGCGCGGGACCGCCGAGTCACCCGGCAGGCGTCTTGCCCTCCCAGGGCGTTCGGCGGCGTTGAGGGCGATCGCGACGGCGGTGAGGACGAAGAAGAGGGCGACGATGTCGTTGCGGGCCTCGCCTGCCTGGTCGGCGAAGGCGCCGCTGCCGAGCGCCACGGCTGCGCCGGCCAGCGAGACCGGTGCGGCACCGTAGGGGCGCCCAATGCACCAGGCCGCCAGCAGGCAGCCCCCCAGCCAGCCGAGGTTGAGCAGGGGAGAGAGCAGGTCTCTGGAGAAGGCCAGGATCCCCACTCCGTGCAGCAGCTCGGAGTTCTGCGGGTAGAACCAGGCGAGGAACTGCGGCGCGATGAGGTTCAGGTCGAAGGTGCGTCCGCTCTGGGCGAAGTCTGCGGCGAAGGGCGCGTGGTACCAGGTGGTGTCGAATCCGGTCATGCCCGTGCTCAGCCGTAGGCGGAGGCCGACGCAGAAGTGAGCGACCACGACGGCGGCGATCGCCAGCCCGCAGAGGCGCATCCCCAGACCGGGGTCGGGCGCAGCCGTGCCCCGAGCATGGCTCCGGGCGGCGCTGAGCCCGGCGCGCAGCCCCAGGCCGACCGCGCTGACCACAAGCAGGTAGGGAAGTGGCTCGAACAGCCCTGCGGCGCCGAGCAGCTCGGCGCACCCGAGCAGGATGGCGATCGCGACGAGTCCAGCGGCGAGCCATGCAGGCGAGCCGCTGAGACCGGGCAGCAGACGGGAGCGCACCCGGACGCCGCCGAGGCCCGCCGCGCCCACCAGCAGGCCGATCTCGGCCACCCCGAGCAGGTATCGGGAGGCGCTCAGCAACGCGGCTGCCCCGCGCTCAACGGCCGCGTCGTAACAGCCGCCGGATCTGCTCCAGCTCGGGGACCCGCATCGCCCAGACCGCGCACAGGTAAATGAGGCCACCCGCGGCGAGCCCCGCCGTCAGCGAGATCGCCTGGTGGAGGACCGAGCGGCCCAGCTCGCGGTCGAGGATGTCCCAGACCGCGTAGCTGACCGCGGCCAGCGCCGCCGCGCCGATCGCGATCCGAGCGGTCGAGGATGCGAGTCGCCCCAGCTCGAGCCCGGCCAGCTCGCGACGCAGGATCACGCACTGGACGATGACGCTGGCCAACGTCGCGATCGCCGTCGAGGCGACGATGCCGCCGACCCCGTACGGGTCGTAGAGGAGAGCTGCGGCGACCGCCGTCACCGCCAGGTCCGCGGCGGCGATCCCGGTCGGCACCCACGGTCTCTGCAGGCTGAAGAAGGTCCGCGTCAGGAGCAGGAAGAGGCCATTGGTGGGCAGCGAGAAGGCAAACCAGAAGAGGGCGGTTGCGACCAGCGTGGTCTGCGAGGGGGTGAATTCCCCGCGCTGGTAGACGAGGCGGATCATCGGCTCGGCGAGGACCAGGACCGCCGCCGCCGCCGGCAGCAGGACGAAGACGATCATCCGCATGCCGTTCGCCATGGTCGCCCGCAGGTTGGCGGTCGCCCCGCGCGCTGCGAAGCGCGCCAGGGTCGGGAACAGGACGGTCGCGATCGCAACGGAGAAGATGCCCTGTGGGAGCTGGTAGATGCGGAAGGCCTTGTCGATCGCCGCCGGCGCCAGGTCCCCCTCGCCGTGGACGAGGCTGCCAAAGAAGCTGTTGATCAGGAGGTTGAAGTTGATCAAGCCGAGGCTGATCGTCACCGGCAGCATCAGCACCAGGACGCGACGGACGTCGCGGTTTCGCCAGGCGAAGGACCATTTGAATTGGAATGGGGTGTTGCGAAGGTCGAAGGTCGGGATCAAGAGCTGGATCAAGGTCCCGGCGACAATCCCGATCGCATACGCGTAGATGCGGTCGTTGCCGTGGAACTGGGGCACCAGGGCCACGGTGACCGCGATGATCGTCACGTTCCAGAAGAACGGCGAGATCGCGAACGCCCCGAAGCGGTCGTAGCTGTTGAGGATGCCGACGACGACGCCGCTCAGCCCGAGCAGGATGAGGATCGGGAAGAGCACCTGGGAGAGGGCGACTGTCAGGTCTTCGATCTCGCCGCTGAAGCCGGGCGCGAAGAGCGGCATGATCAGCGGGGCGCAGACGACGAAGATCGCGGTGATCGCGCCCAGCACGATCGTCACCAGCAGCAGCAGCGTCGAGGCGAGCCGGAACGCCTCGCGGTAGTTGCGCTTCTCCAGCTGCTCCGTGAAGATCGGGACGAAGGCCGGCTGCAGGGCGGCGTCGGCGAACAGGCTGCGGATCAGGTTCGGGACCTGGAAGGCGAT
The DNA here is from genome assembly GCA_963738305.1 of uncultured Actinomycetes bacterium. GTDB lineage: Bacteria > Actinomycetota > Thermoleophilia > Solirubrobacterales > 70-9 > JBBRHQ01. The sequence goes on from CAVTVU010000001.1 coordinate 26,358, forward strand.
CGTGAACGCCGACATCGGCCCGCTGACCCCGAAGTAGCTCGCGGCGAAGATCTCCCGCACCAGCCCGGCCACCCGCGAGGCGGCGGTGGCGATCGAGAAGAACGCGGTGGAGCGGGCGATCCGTCCCGCCTGTCGCCCGGGCGCGGGCTCGGCGACCGGCTCCTCGCCAGGATCGAAGGCCTCCGCAGCCCGCACGGCTGCGTCGGAGGCGATCGCGGCGTCCTCGGCGGCGGCGGCGACTCCATCCGCGGCTGCGCCTTCCGCGATCGCGGCGCCTTGGCGCTCGGGTGTTTCTTCTGCCCGGGGAGTCTCCAAGCTGGATTGGGCTCACTCGCTATAGTCGGCGCTCGCCCGATCGCGTGGGGAGACCCGCCCGCTCAGGCTCATGACCATGGCCAACATAGCCTCACAGAAGAAGCGGATCCTACGCACTGAACGTGAGCGCGTCGAGAATCGGCGGCTGACCAGCGCCGTGAAGACCCACTTCCGGCGACTCGAGCAGGCTGCCTCCGAGGGGGACGCCGAGACGCTGGAGAGCGAGCATCGCTCCCTCGCCTCGCGTATCGACAAGGCGGTGCAGCGAGGGGCCCTGCATCCACGCAACGGCGCCCGCAAGAAGTCGCGCGCGGCGCGGATTGCCTCCGGGTCCTAGATCACGCGGCTGCTGATCTCGGCGGCTCCCGCGGCCCGGCGCACGGCCAGCGTCAGCGCCAGCTCCTCGCCGTAGTCCGAACCTCCGCGGCACCAGACCTCGAGATCGGCGAGGACCATCGTTGCCTCGCGCAGCTCCTCGGCAGAGACGTCATCGAGGCGCGCGACCAGCTGCTTCGCCGCGTACGGGTACATGCCCAGCGAGGACTCGACCTGCTTAGGCGCCTTGCCGCTCTCCAGCAGGCCGACGGCGAGGTTCGCCTTGCGCAGGCGGGAGGCGAGCGCGTAGACGAGGCCGGTCACGTTCTCCCCCTGGGAGACGAGGCGCTCGCAGATCTCAATAGCGCGGGCGGGGTCCCGCTCGAGCAGGGCATCGGAAAGCGACCAGGCGGCGGCCTCTGAGGTGTCCGCAACCATCGCCTCGAGATCGCCCTCGCCGACCTCCCCGCCGGAGCCGGCCCAGAGCGCCAGGCGATCCAGCTCGTTCTCGAGCCGCACCTGGTTGGGCCCCATCCGCTCGACCAGGGCACGGGCGGCCGCGGGGTCCAACCGGAAGTCGCGACGGCGGGCTCCCTCGGCGAGCCAACGCGGCAACTGCCTCGGCTTAGGCGCTTCGAACTCCCGCACCTCCCCGCCGCTGTCCCTGACAGCTCGCGACAGGGTTGCAGGCGGATTGCCGCGGGCGATCAGCACGACTGTCAGGTCGGGGGGCATCTCTGCTAGCGCCGCGGCGACCTCGCGCTGCTGCGCCTCGCTCCAGCGCTCGGCGCCATCGACCAGCAGGTATCGCCGGGCGGCCGCCAGAGACATCGCGGGAATCGCCGCGACCAGGGCCTCTGCGTCGGGCGCGCCGCGGCCCGGTCCGGCCTCGAAGATCTCGAGGGCCGCCGCTCCCCCCTCGGCCTCGGCCCGCGAGCGGAGGCGAGCCCTGGTGGAGTCGATCTTGACCGAGTCGGTCCCGGCGAACAGGTAGGAGGGGAGCATCTCGTCGGCCACGCGGCGAGTGTAGAAGGGTCATCAGTCGTGGGAGACCGTGAACCCCCGTTGTCCCGCCTCGATCACGACTGTCCCGTCGCGATCGGTTCGCAGCACCGTCACCCGGTGCTCGGCGAGGGTTCTCAGGGTCACCGGGGTTGGATGCCCGAAGGGGTTGGACTCCCCCACCGAGATCACCGCGAATCGCGGGACGGTCCGAGCCAGCAGCGCGCCCAGCCCGGCGTCCTCGCTGCCGTGATGGGAGACCTTGAGGACGTCGATGGGGCCCGGGTCGATCGGCACCGACTCGGCCTCTGCGTCGCCGGTCAGCAACATCGAGAAGGAATGCCAGCGGGCGAGGAGGACGAGCGAGGTGAGGTTCGGGTCCGCGCCGGGGGGCGGGCGGTCGAGCGGGGAGCGGGGCGGCCAGAGGACCTCGAGCCGCAGCGCCCCGGAGCGGACCTCGCTGCCCTCCGCCACCCGGTAGGGCGTGGCCCCGGACCGGACGGCCCGGCGGAGCAGTCCGCGCCGCGCAACCCCGTAGATGAGGCGGTGCACGGGCAGGGTGCCGAGCAACTCGCGGATGCCGCCCGCGTGGTCTGACTGGTCGTGGGTGACGATCGTGGCGCCGAGTCCGTCGACGCCCGCGGAGCGCAGCTTGTCGACGATCTCGTCGCCGTGCGGTCCGCCGTCCACGAGGACCGCCGGCGCGCGCGCCGCTTGCAGGAGGATCGCATCGCCCTGACCAACGTCCAGGACCTCGACCCTGAGCCCGCGCGGCGGGCCGTCCGTCGCGGCTCCACCGCCACCCGGCCAGAGCGCCGCCGCGAGCAGCGCGACGAGCGCCGCCAGGATGACCGCCGGGCGCCGTCGGGCTGGACGCCGGCGCTGTGCGAGGCGTGCGAGGCCACGCAGCGCCAGCGCGGTGAGGGCGACGAGCGTGACGTAGGCGGCCGCGACCGGCAGTGGCCCGGCGAGGGTTAGGTCAAGGACCGCCCAACGGGGGCGACCGAACCAGGCCGCGACCTGGGCGATGAAGCCGAGCAGCAGCGAGTCGATCGCGTTGAGCGGCGCCAGCGGTACCCCCGGCACCTGGGCGGCAGCGGCGGTGATCATCCCCAGCCACATCGCCGGCGCCACCGCGGGGAGCACCAGCAGATTGGCCACGAGCGAAGCGACCGAGAGGGTGCCGAAGTGGTTCGCCATCAACGGGGCGGTGGCGATCGTCGCCGCGATCGTCACCGCTGCGCCCTCACAGGCTGCGCGGCGCCAGCCCCCGGTGCCGAGCAGAGCGGCGAGGCGAGCGCGGATCGGCGCGGCGAGGAGGAAGATGCCGGCCACGGCCGCGAAGCTGAGCTGCCAGCCGGCGTCTCCGCTGGCGCGGGGGTTGAGTGCGAGCGTGACGGCGACCGCGAGCAGCAGCGCGTAGGCCCGCGAGGCGGGTCGGCCTGCGAGCGTGGCGACGATGCCCGCCGCCCCCATCACCCCGGCGCGCTGGATCGAGGGCCCGCCGCCGGCCAGTGGCACGTAGGCAGCGATCAGCACGCACGTCCAAAGCAGACGGGCCCGCAGTGGGATCCCGAGCGTGGCGAGGAGGGGGATCGCCAGCAGGGCCAGGAGGACCACGTTCTGACCGCTGACCGCCAGGAGGTGGGCGAGACCGGAGCGGCGGAAGTCGGTGATCGTGGCCGGGTCGATGCGGTCGTCCTGGCCGAGCACGAAGCCGCGGGCCAGCGCCGCCTCGCGCTCCGGCATCCCCTCGCCGAGCCCCTCCTCGGCTCGGCTCCGGATCGCGTCGAGGCGGCCGGCGAGGCCGCCGCGGGTCGCACCGGTCGGGTCGATCCGCCCAGTCCGAAGGATCGTCGAGATTCCCTGCCGCCTCAGCGTTGAGCGGTAGTAGTCGGGAGGGCGCGCCAGCCGCCCGCTCGCGTGCACGCCGGCGCCGATTTCGAGGTCAGGCACGGGCTCCGGCGCCTGGATGAGCAAGCGGCCGTGCGGAGTCTCGACCGCGACGCGGACCTCCCCGTCGCTGCGGCGGGGCACCGCGACGACATTGCCGGTGACGCTCGCCCTCGAGCCGGGCCTGCCCGCGAAGGCGCCGGAGTCGATGGCGCGGATCCGGGCCGCCCCGACCAGCAGGCCCGCGATTGCGGCGCCGAGGCAGACCAGCGCCAGCCAGGCGATTCCGGCGCGACCCCCGCCCGGGCGCAGCAGGACCACCGCCACGAGCAGGGCGCCTAGGGCGAGGAGACCGCCGTCTCCACCGGCCGAGGGCGCCAGCGGGGAGAGCGCGAGCCCTGCGCTCAGCCCGCCCAGCGCGGAGATTCGCCAGCCGCCCCGCATCGGCGCTTCAGGGCTGAAGGCGTTCTCGCAGCGCCTCCATTGTCGCCGGGCCGATCCCGCTGACCTGGTTGAGCTGCTCAACGGAGGCGAGCCCGCCGTGCTGATCGCGGAACTCGATGATGTCGGCGGCGGTCACGGGTCCTATCCCGTCGATCGTGGCCAGCTGCTCGGCGGTCGCGGTCCCGAGGGAGATCGGTCCATCCTCGCTCGAGGTCGAACCGGTTGCCGCCGTTCCTCCGGCCGGCGCCTGCTCGGGGATGACAACCTGTTGACCGTCCGCGAGCCGCGCGGCGCGATTGACCGCGCCGAGCTGCGCCGGGCGAAGCGGCCCGCCGGCCCGGCGGATCGCGTCGACCACCCTGGCGCCCGACGGCAGCCGGTAGACGCCGGGGCGGGCGACCGCCCCCGCGACGTCGACGACCACGTCACCGGAGCCCTGCGAGCTGAGGTCGAAGGAGCCGTCACCGGAGCCCGAGCCGGAGCTCCACGACTGTTCGCCGCCCGCACTGGGCCCTCCGCCCTCCGTCCGGATGGCCCTGACCCCGATCAGTAGCACGGCGAGCGCGACGGCGCCGTAGACGGCGACCTGGGAGCGGGAGATCTCGGGCATCGCGCCAGGGTCCCGCTCCACTGTGAGCGGGTGGCGCGCGCAATGCGCCTAGAGCGTCAATGAAGCCGGTGGCTAGGCGAAGTCGTCCTCGTCGTCGTAGCCGGCGGCCTCCGCGAGGCGGCGCACCGTACAACTCGGAGGCCGCGACCGGCGGCGACTGGATCGAGAGCAGGGCGAGGTCGGAGGAGCCGCCGTTGGTGACCGCGTGGTCGGTCGCCGGAGGCACCAGGATCAGGTCGCCCTCGGAGACCTCCTGCTCGTCTCCGGCGACTGACATCTGCCCGGCGCCGCGGACGACGACGTAGACCTGCTCGGCCTCCTCGTCGGAATGGAGCGTTTGCTCGGCTCCGCCGGGGACCTCCAGCCAGGTCACCGACATGTTGCGCGAGCCCATCTCCCCCGCGTCCATGAGGATGCGCGAGCGAAGCCGGTGCCACTCCTCGACGGCCGCCTCGTCATGTTTCCTGACAAGCACTGCGCGACTTCTACCAGAGGGACGGGGCCGGCGCTGTCAGCGCACGACCAGGTTCACAAGCCTTCCCGGCACCACCACCCGCTTGACGACCTCCTTGCCGTCCAGATGCCGGCGGACGTTGGCGCTGGCATTGGCAAGCTCGACGAGGTCGGTCTCGGAGGCTTGGGCCGGGGCCTCGATCCGGTCGCGGAGCTTGCCGTTGACCTGGACCGCGACCGTCACGGTCTCGCTCTCGAGCATCTGCGGGGTCGGCCTGCGGCCAGGGCTGCTCGGTGACGCGCTCGCCGTCGCTGAGGCGCTCGTAGACCTCGCAGCCAAGGTGGGGCGCGAAGGGTTGGATCAGCGAAGCCGCCGTGCGGGCAGCGAAGGCGAGCGCCGCGACCCCTGCCGGCTTCCCGATCAGTTCTCCCTTGAGCCGGTAGGAATCGTTGACCAGCTCCATCACCGCGGCGATCACGGTGTTGAACTGGAAGCCGCGCGCGAAGTCCCGGGTCGCCTTGTCGATCGCCCAGTTGGCCTTGCGCTGCAGCGCCAGCGCGGCGCCCTCCGCCGGGTCGTCCTCTGCTTCGGCGAGCGCCCTCCGCCGCCTCCGCAACCTCGGCTCCCAGCCTCCAGAGCCGGGCCAGGAAGCGGTGCACCCCTTCGACGCCCTCGTCTGTCCAGTCGCCGCCGCGCTCCGGCGGGCCCATGAAGCAGACGTAGGTGCGGGCGCTGTCGGCGCCGTATCGCTCGATGATCTCGGCGGGGCTGACCGTGTTGCCACGCGATTTCGACATCTTGGCCCCGTCCCGGGTGATCATTCCCTGGGCGAACAGGTTGGCGAAGGGCTCCTGCACGTCGAGGTGGCCCATGTCGGTGAGCGCCTTGGTGAAGAACCGCGCGTACATCAGGTGCAGGATCGCGTGCTCGACGCCGCCGATGTACTGGTCGACAGGCATCCAGTAGCCGGCGACCTCGCGGTCCCAAGGGGCCTGCTCGTTGCGGGGATCGAGGTAGCGCAGGAAGTACCAGGAGGAATCGACGAAGGTGTCCATGGTGTCGGTCTCACGGCTGGCCTGGCCGCCGCAGCGTGGGCACTCGGTCGCCACCCAGTCCTCCGCTGCGGCCAGCGGGACTGCGGCCCTGCGGTGCGTAGTCCTCGACCTCGGGCAGGACGACCGGGAGCTGGTCGTCGGGCACCGGGACGATCCCGCACTCTCCGCAGTGGACGACCGGGATCGGCGCCCCCCAGTAGCGCTGGCGCGAGACGAGCCAGTCGCGGAGCCGGTAGTTGACCGCCGCGGACCCCCGACCCTGGTCTTCGAGCCATCCGACGATCTCGGCGAAGGCCTCGCGGTTCCCCATCCCGTCGAACTGGCCCGAGTTGACCATCTCGCCGTCGCCGATGTAGGGCAGCTCGGCCTCATCGGGCTCGGACGCCGCGCCCTCGGCGCTGCCGCGCTCTGGTTGACGTATGACCTGCTTCACGGGCAGGTCATACGTCTGCGCGAAGTCGAAGTCGCGCTGGTCATGGGCGGGGACCGCCATCACCGCGCCGGTGCCGTAGTCCATCAGCACGTAGTCGGCAACGAACACCGGGATCTCCTCGCCGTTGACCGGGTTTGTGACCGTGCGCCCCAGCGGCACGCCGGTCTTCGGCCGGGCCTCGTCGCCGCGCGACTCCGGCGCCTCCCGGGCGACCTGGTTGACGTACTCGCGGACCGGGCCCTCAGCCGCCGTCCCCGCGACCATCGCTTCCAGCTCGGGGTGCTCCGGCGCGAGGACGAAGAAGGTGGCGCCGAACAGGGTGTCGGGACGGGTTGTGAAGACCGGGAAATCCAGGTCCAGCTCCTCGCAGCGGAAGGTGACCTCGGCTCCCTCGGAGCGGCCGATCCAGTTCCGCTGCATGGTGATCACGTGCTCGGGCCAGCTCTCGAGCCGGTCGAAGTCGGCCAGCAGGCGATCGGCATACTCGGTTATCCGGAAGAACCACTGCTCGAGGTTTCGCTGCTCGACCGGCGTCCCGCAACGCTCGCAGCGTCCGTCGATCACCTGCTCGTGGGCGAGAACGGTGGCGTCCTTGGGGCACCACTGCACCGGCGCCATCGCGCGGTAGGCGAGGCCGTGCTCGAACAGCCGCAGGAAGATCCACTGTGTCCAGCGGTAGTACTCGGGCGAGTGGGTCGAGATCTCGCGCGTCCAGTCGAGCGAGATGCCCCACTCCTCGAACTGGCGCCGGAAGGATTCGATCGAGGCCTCGGTGGCCTGCCGCGGCGGCTCGCCGGTCTTGATCGCGTTGTTCTCCGCCGGCAGCCCGAAGGAGTCGTAGCCCATCGGGTGGATCACCTGGAAGCCGTGGCGGCGGCGGAAGTGGGCGACCGCGTCGCCGACCGCGTAGGTCTTCAGATGCCCGACATGCGGCTCACCCGAGGGGTAGGGCAGCATCTCGAGCACGTAGGCCTTGGGCTTGGAGTCGGCTCGAAGCCGGGCTGGCCCGGGTTGGGGACCTCCCAGGTGCCCTCATCGGCCCAGATCCGCTGCCACTTGGCCTCGACCGCGCGTGCGTCGTACTTCTTGTCCACGCGGCGAGTTTACGAACAGTCGAGGGACCGACGCCCCGGCCGGCGGGTCCTGTCCCGGGATGGGACCCACCATTGCCTGTGCTCGGCTGAAGCGTGCTCGGCAATGGGTCCTCCCATCCCGTGCCACCCGCCGGGAGGGGCGCCGGCGCTGGATTCATCGGCACGCGCTTGGCCCAGCGACCCAAGGCCAGCCGAGCCGTGATTGGCAGCTAGCTCGTCAGTCGTTGCCAGAGGCCCACGATGTGGCCCTCGGGGTCACTGAAGTGGGCGATCTTGCCGGCAGGGATCTCCATCGGGCCCATCTCCGCCTTGCCGCCTAGTGATTCGACCTTTGCCAGCGCCGCGTCGATGTCCTCGACCGAGACGTAGAAGATGACGTGGCCGGGATGGCCGTCGGGGGCTTGGCCGATCCCACCCGGGATGCCCGCCGTCCGCCGCCTCGACGCCCGTGTAGGGCATGCTCCTCCATGTCGCTGAGCTTCCAGTCGAAGAGCTGTGAGTAGAAGCCCTTCAGCGCTTCGCGGTCCTTGCCCGCGACCTCGAACCATGTGACTCCGTTTGCCATTTCGATGCCTCCTTTCTTCGATGTTGTCTTCGCGCCAGCCTACCCGCCGGTGCGTCCGGGTCTGCCCAGGGGTCCTCGCCGGGGTCATCGCCGCGGGCGGCGACGGCGAGGCGATGGAGGTAGTGCTCCCAGCCGTCGCGGTGCGCGCTGGCCGAGCCCTCGGTCGGGAGGTCGCTGTGCACGAGGCGGACGTTGGTCGCCTCGCCGTCGGGCTCGAGCGTCACCTCGACCCGTGCTGGCGCCCGGCTGCACGCGCCCTCCTCGCCCTCCCAGCCGAAGCTGAAGACAACCCGGTGTGGCGGTTCGACCTCGAGGAAGGCGCCGGCGGCGACGTGGCTTCCATTGATGTCACACCGGAAGTGGCCGCCCGGCCGGGGGTCGAGTTCGCCTCGCGCCCCATCCACTGGATCATCTTGTCGGGCTCGGTGAAGAAACCGAAGATCGCCTCAGGGCTTGCTTCGACCCTGGTCGCCATCTCGACGGCCGCGGTCGTTCCTGTGCCTGGCACTCTTGTTCCTCCTTTGCTGTTCGAGCTCGGCGGCGAGCTTCAGCCGCTCGAGGCGGTCGGCCCAGAATCCCTCGATGAAGTCGCGAAGCCCGCCCAAGTGCCTCGGGCCTGGCCCGGTAGAGGCGGCGGGTCCCTCGCGGCGCTCGGCCAGCAGACCGGCTCGCCGGAGCACGGCGATGTGCTGGGAGACCGCCGGCCGGCTGATCTCGAAGCCGGCTGCGATCTCTCCGGCGCTGAGCTCGGCGTCGCGCGTCAGGGAGAGGATCTGCCGCCGCCGCGGCTCGGCGACCGCGCGGGCGACCGCGTCGGTGTCAAGCGCTCGGAGATCGGTGGCGTCGGTCGCGGCATGGCGCATAGGTAAGCATAGACTTACGTAAGTGTCAAGTTACGCATGCGGGTCGGCCCGATCCACCCGGTGGCCGGCATCAGGAGCGCCGCCGCGTGAACCGCAGGGGCCCGCCTGCGCAGGTTCGCGACCCGCGGACCTCTCGCAACCAGAGAGATCATCGTCGCGGGGCACCGGTGTCCCGCCGCCTCAGGACTGACCCCTCGGCGCCCGATCTCGCCGAGGATCCGGTCAGAGAGCCCTCCGGGAGCGGCGATGAGGACGACCGTCGAGTGCGGCTTGATCCCGAGCTTCCTGGCAAGGGGGCGCCGGAATGCGGGCCCGAGGTCGAGACAGGCACGATGGGGTCGGCCGGCGGATGGGAGATCGCCTCCTACAGTGCGGGGCCGGCGGCCTCCCAGGTGGCGAAGGAGGCGTCAGGGAACTCGTCCTCGGCCTGCGCGACCTTCTCGGGCTTGCCGTCGAGGAAGAGGATCGGGACGGCCCGGAGGGCCTTCGACTGCCGCACGGCGCGGGCCACCTCGCGCCCATGCGAGGGAAGGCGAGAGAGGTCGATGACGAGGGCCACCGGCGGGTTGGCGCTCAGCTCACGGATCCCAATCGAGGTGCCGGGGACGGTGGCCTCGACCTCGTGGCCGAGCCGCTCGAGCCGGGCCGCCCGCTCCGGCGCCTCCTCCTCGTTCCAGTGGACCAGGCGGATGTAGCCGTCGCTCAGGGGCCCCACATGTCGAGTGTATGCGGGCCATTCGGCGACATCGCCTCGAGAATGTGCGGCCAGACGTAGACCTCGACGATCGAGCAGAGCACCAGCACGGGGATCGCGATCAGGACGGTGGTCACGGTCGCCGCCAGCAGCTGGTTCCACTCGCCGCGGCGGCTGGCGATCAGCCAGGCCGCCAGGGGCAGGAAGAGCGCCATCAGCTCGGGCACCGCGTGCGGGATCACGCTGACGATCAGCTCGGCCCGGGTGATGTCGAGCTGGGAGGAGATCGTCGCGCCCTGGAAGCCGAGGTAGAAGGCCTGGGTGCTGAGCGAGAAGAGGGTGACGGCGGCGACGAAGACGATCGCCAGCTCGCCCGCCTTGACGTGGACCCAGCGGGAGAACCCGGTGCGCTGGGCGGCCGCGATCGGCATCGAGGCGCCGGCGATGAACCCGGCGACGCAGGCGGTCGCGTGGAGCGCCAGGACCAGCGAGTTGCGGAAGAGGATCGGCCCCAGATCCGACGGCTCGGCCGGCTCGGTGAGGCCGGCGAGGTGGATCGGTGTCAGATCGGGGGTGAGCAGGCCCGAGACGAACCAGACGGCGGCCAGCAGGGTGAGCGCGATCGCCAGGCTCAGGGCGAGCCAGCCCCGCAGGACCGGCCAAGGATCACTGGTCCAGCGCTCGAAGGTGGAGCGGGTCGCTCTCACCCCCTCCGTGAATACGTACTGGTTGGCGCTCACCGATGATTCATCGGCAGCGGCGCGCGGGGTTTGAGCCCGAGGCCACCGGGGAGCACAGATGGAACCCGGCGAGGGGACTGTACTGGGGGAGTGGAGCTGACGGGACTCGAACCCGTGACCTACGCGCTGCCAGCGCGTCGCTCTTCCAGCTGAGCTACAGCCCCAAGCTTCGGCGGCCCAGTTTACCGTCGCCTGGAGCCCCACCGAGTCAACGAACCGAACTAGACAGGCGTCCGCGGAACTGTCGCGTTTCGCTCTCACCCCTCGGTACTCAGACGCAACAGGTCGCCGGAGCCCGGCAGAGCCTGGGTCAGGCAGCCTGCTGCTGCTGGCCCTGCTCGTCGTCCACGTCGAGGACGACGCTGTCGCCGGCGGTGTGGCGGACCTTGAACTCCAGCGGCGAGCGTTCTTCCAGCTCGCGCAGCAGATCGACCGGCTCGTCGAGGCGCATCGAGAGGGTGGCGCGGCCCTCGGAGAAGCGCTCGACCGAGATCTCCGAGGTCCCCGTGATCTGGCCGGCGGCGTCTTCGAAGGAGACCAGCTGGGAGAAGTCCCCGAGCGGCCCGATCTGGACTTCGACCCGGCCCTGGAAGAACTCATTGGGGTCGGCCCCGGCGGCGTGGCCGTTGCCGTTTGGAATCGCGGCCAGCTCCGAGCCGGCATCCTCGGCGGCCTGGGCGGCTCCGGCGGCCTCGGCGGCTGCCGACGCCTCGGCGGCGCCAATTCGCCCGGCCAGCTCCTGCACCTTCCTGCTCACCTCAACCGCCTCGTGCAGAGCCTTCATCCGGATCCGGGTCGCCTGGCCGCGGGCCTGGGCCTGGACCTCCTCGAGGCGCAGCGAGATCGCCTCGATCGAAGCGACGCTGCGGTCCTCGCGCTCGGTCGCCAGGCGCAACTCCTCCTGGAGGTCGCGGATCTCGCGCTCGCGCTCGACGATCAGCCCCGACATGTACGCGAGCTCGCGGTCGAGCTCCACCACCTTCTTGCCCCAAGCGGTCATGGCCGCATCGACCTCGCTGCGGCGGTAGCCGAGGAACGCCCTCTGGAAGCTACCCATGGGTGAGAACCGTAGGTGCGCCCCCGGACGGCAATTCGCCCCCGCCGGCCGACCCGAACTCCTGTTCGCATCAGGCGGTCAAGCGCTGGCGGCGCGAGGCTGCCGGCCCGGCAGCTCGACCTCGATCCGGGGCGCGTCGCGCCACAGCTCCTCCAGGCCGTAGCGCTCCCGAGCCTCGGGGATGAAAACGTGGAGAACGCAGTCGAGGTAGTCGAGGACGACCCATCCGGCCGCCCCATCCCCTTCGACCTGACCCGGGGTCAGGCTCTCGTCCCGCTTCAACCGCACCCGCACCTCGTCGACGATTGCCTTCGCCTGCCGCTCGTTCCCGGCCGTGCAGATGACGAGGAAGTCGGTGTAGGAGACCAGCTCGCGCATGTCGAGGATGACGATCTCCGCCGCCTTCTTCGAGTCGGCCAGCTCGGCGAGCCGCAGCGCCAGCGTCTCCGAGGTCGAACGGTTCATCCCGAGTACACCCCCCGCTCCTCGACGAAGCGGGCGACCGGCTCCGGCACCAGGTAGCGCAGCGGCCGCCCCGCCCTCGCCCGCTCGCGCACCGCCGAGGAGGAGACCCCGAACTGCGGCATCTCCAGCATCGTCGCCCGCTCGGTGGCCCCCAGGCTGCGCAGGACCGCCGCGACGTCGGCGTCGGATACCCCTTCCCGGCGAGCCACCGCCAGCCGCGCCAACTCCACCACGCGCTCCGGCCGGTGCCAGCTCTCGAGCCCGACCGCGGCGTCGGCGCCCATCACGAACACCAGCTCGGTGTCTGCCTTCTGCTCGGCAAGCCGCTCCAAGGTCTCAGACGTGTAGGACGGCCCCTCGCCCTCGACCTCGATGACCGAGGCCGTGAAGCGGCCGTCCTCCGAGGCGGCGAGTCGGGTCATCGCCAGCCGGATCTCCTTTCCCGGCTCGTCGGCGATCCGCTTGTGTGGGGCCTCGCCCGTCGGAACCAGCAGGACCTCGGACAGGCCGAGCTGCCAGAGCGCCTCCTGGGCCAGCGCAAGGTGCCCCAGGTGGGGCGGGTTGAAGGCCGAGCCGAGGACGCCGATCCCGGCACCCGGGCCGCTAGCCACGCACCTGGCCCTGGCCGCGCCCGACGTACTTGAAGGTCGTCAGCTCCCGCAGCCCGATCGGGCCCCTGGCGTGCAGCTTCTGGGTCGAGTTGCCGATCTCGGCCCCCATCCCGTACTCGAAGCCATCGGTGAACCGGGTCGACGCGTTGACGTAGACAGCGGCGGCGTCGACTCCGGCGGTGAACAGGTCGGCCGCCTGCTCGGAGTCGGTGACGATCGCCTCGGAGTGACCGCTGCCGTGCCGGTTGACGTGGTCGATCGCTGCCTCCAGACCGTCGACGACGCCCACCGCCATCTTCATGTCGAGGTACTCGGTGTCCCAGTCCTCAGGCGCGGCCTTCCCCACCTCCGTGCCGCCGGCGTTCTCGCGGGTCTCGGCATCGCCCAGCAGCTCCACCCCCGCCGCCGCCAGGTCGGCGAGCACAGGCGGCAGGAAAGCGGGGACAATGTCTCGGTCGACCAGCAGCGTCTCGGCCGAATTGCAGACTCCGGGGCGGTCCACCTTGGCGTTGTAGGCGATCGCCCGTGCCATCTCCAGGTCGGCCTCGGAGTGCACGTATACGTGGCAGTTGCCCGCCGCCGCGTACATCACCGGCACGGTGGCGACCTCCTTCAGGGCATCCTTGAGCCCATCTCCACCACGGGGAATCAGCAGGTCCACAAGGTCGTCGCGGGTAGCGAGCTCAGCGAGCCCCTGACGTTCGCCGGCCGGGAGCAGCGCGACCGCGGCGGCCGGGAGCCCGGCCTCGACCAGCGCCTCGCGAACGATCGCCGCCAGAGCGCCATTGGAACGCTCGGCGTAGGAGGAGCCCCGCAGGACGATCGCGTTGCCGCTCTTGATGGTCAGCGCGGCGCAATCGATGGTGACGTTGGGGCGGGCCTCGTAGACCACGGCGACGACACCCAGCGGGACCCTGAGCTTGCGCAGCTCGATGCCGCTCTCGAGGTCACGCCGCTCGATCTCCTCGCCGACCGGATCGGGGAGCGCCTCGATCGCCCGTACGCCTGCCGCCATGCCGGCGACCCGTTCCGCGGTCAGGGAGAGCCGGTCGCGCAGGGCGGCGCTCAGGGACTCGGCCCGGGGATCGGCCAGGTCCGCAGCGTTGGCATCGAGTATCTCTTCCGCGCGCCGTTCGAGCAGCAGAGCGGTTTCCTCCAGGGCGGCGTCCTTCACAGACGTCGCGGCGCGAGCCAAATCCAGCGAGGCGGACCTGGCGGCGGCGCAGGCGTCGGCGACGCTTGTCGTGCTCGTGGCCATCAGCGGCAAAGCGTAGTCCGGCTAGCCGGCGCTAGCGACCTGCGGCGGGCGCCGCCACAGCCGGACACATTGCCCGCGCGGCTGCGCCGCACTTGCGGTGGCCTGTGCCGGCGCTAAGCGGCCGGCGCTGACACCGCGACGCGACCGACACTTGCGGCGGCTGCGCCGCCTTACATGCCTGTGCCGGCGCTAACACCGCGCCGCCCCACACATCCTTCAGGTAAGGACGAAGTAGTCGCGGTGGACCGCCTCCTCGGCGGCGTGCGGCATCAGCTCGCGGACCTGGGAGCTCTTCAGCCCCTTGATGCGCTCCACCTCCTCGGAGGAGTAGTTGGCGATCCCCTTCCCGATCACGTCCCCGTTCGAGGTCACCTCGACCGCGTCACCGGCGTCGAAGCGGCCCTCGACGGCGACGATTCCGACCGGCAGCAGGCTGGAGCCGCTCTCGCGCAGCATCCGCGCGGCTCCTTCGTCCACCTCGACGCGGCCGTGAGCCGGCTTGGCGTGCTTGAGCCAGAGCTTGAAGCTCGAGACCCTTCCCGCCCGCGCGGCGAAGGCCGTGCCCACCGCCTCGCCGCCGGCGGCCCGCCGCAGCGTTCCGGCCTGCGTCCCGTTGCAGATCACCGCCCCGATCCCCGCTTCGGCGGCCATTTCCGCGGCGGCGACCTTGCTTCGCATCCCGCCCGAACCGAAGGCGGAGGTCCTGTCGCCGATCTCGAGGCCTTCGAGCTGCGCGGCGCCGCTCACCTCGCGAGACCAGCTCGGCGTCTGGCCGCCGGCGCGGGTCGGCGCTGTGGAGGCCGTCGATGTCGGTCAGCAGGACGAGCAGCCGGGCATCCAGGAGGATCGCCACCTGCGCGGCGAGGAAGTCGTTGTCGCCGAAGGTGATCTCGTCGGTTGCGGTGGTGTCGTTCTCGTTGATCACCGGCACCACCCGCCACTCGAGCAGGCGCCGCAGCGTCTGGCGGGCGTTCAGGTAGTTCGTGCGGGCGGCGATGTCGGACGCGGTCAGGAGGACCTGGGCGGCGTGGACTCCCTGCGCGTCGAGCCGCGACTCGTACGCGCGGAACAGGTCTCCCTGGCCGATCGCCGAGGCGGCCTGCAGCTCGTCCATCGCCCCCGGCCGCGCGGGCAGCCGCATCAGGCGGATGCCCCGGGCGATCGCCCCGGAGGTGACCATCACCACCCGCTCGCCCTCGGACTCGAGCGCCGCGACCTGGCCGCAGACGTTGTCGAGCACGTCTGAGCGCAACTCGCCGCCATCGGCGGCGACGATCGAGGAGCCAAGCTTGACGACGAGGGTCATGGGGGCCGAAGTCTAGGAATTACCTGCGCGGCTTCGCTGCCTTACATGCCCCTGCGGGACGCCAACACCGCTCCGGCTAACCGGGATGCAGCTCGAACTCGTGCTCGCCGATCCGCACCTCGTCGCCCGGCTCGAAGCCGGCCGAGCGCAGGGCGGCGACGACCCCGATCTCGGTGAGGCGCTGCTCGAGGTAGGAGAGCGCTTCCTCGTTGGCGAGGTCGTGGCGCTCGAAGAGCATCTCCACCCCGCGCCCGGTCACCCGGAAGACCCCCTCGCCCTCGGGCACGACGTCGTAGCCACCCTCACCGGCCGGGCGATAGATCCGGTGCTCGGCCTCGAAGCCGTCGCGACCTCGCCGCCACCGGCGGTGTGGGCGTGGCCTCGTCGGGCACCGAAGCGACGATCAGCCGGCTCAGGTCGGCCAACCCCTCACCCGTGGCCGAGGAGACCGGAAGGACGCCGCTCACCCGCTCTCCGAGGCGATCGCGCCACTCGGCTGCCTTGTGTCGCGCCTCCTCCGCAGACACCAGGTCGCACTTCGAGAGCACGACGATCTCGGGAATCGCGTCGAGACCGGCGCCGTAGGACGAGAGCTCGTCGCGCTGACGGTCTCATACGGCTGCGGTGGGGTCGCCCTCCGCCGGGTCGATCTCGACCAGATGGACGAGCACCGAGCAGCGCTCGACGTGGGCGAGGAACTCGTGCCCGAGGCCGGCGCCCCCGGCGGCGCCCTCGATCAGCCCCGGGATATCGGCAACTACGGCCTGCCGCTCGTCGGTCTCGATCGTTCCCAGCACCGGCTCCAGCGTCGTGAAGGGATAGTCGGCGACCTTCGGCGCCGCCCGCGTGAGGCGTGCGATCAAGCGAGGACTTGCCAGCGTTCGGAAGCCCGATCAGGCCCGCGTCGGCGAGCAGGCGAAGCCGCAACTCGATCCAGCCCCGACTCCCCCGCCTCCCCACGCTCGGCGAAGCGAGGCGCCTGGCGAGTCGAGGTAGTGAACCGCTTGTTCCCGTGGCCACCCCGTCCCCCGCGCGCGACGACGGCCCGCTGACCGGGCTCGGTCAGCTCGATAGCGGCCCCGTCAAGGGCAACGACCGAAGTCCCGGCGGCAACGGGAATGACTCGATCCTCCCCCCTAGCCCCATGCCGGTTGGAACCCTCGCCGTGCCTACCCTGCCCGGCCCGGAAGTGCTTGCTACCGCGCAGGGCCCCAAGATCCCGCCGCGACGGATCGCAGACGAGCACGACGCTGCCGCCATGCCCACCGTCTCCCCCATCGGGCCCCCCTTTCGGCACGTGTGCTTCTCGGCGAAACGAGACACAACCGTTCCCGCCGGCGCCACCTTCGACATGGATCCTCGCCTTGTCGTGGAGCATCGGAGTAGATGATGACTGGGCAACACCGTTCCTCCGGCGGGTGCATGGATGGGAGGGACCCATCCCCGAGCACCCGCCGTGGAGCGCAGGTGAGTGAATGCCGGCGCGGTGTTGCGCCGGCACATGCATTGTCAGGCGGCGAAGCCGCCGCAAGTCGACCCTGGGTCCCATCCATGACAGGACCCGCCGGCCGGAACGCTTCGTCTCTCAGTCTTCAGCCAGAACGCTGATAGTCCGCCCGCGGCGCGCCGGGCTGAAGTCGACGACCCCGGCGCGCGTGGCGAAGATCGTGTGGTCGCGGCCGAGGCCGGTGCCCTCGCCGGGCCAGAAGCGGGTGCCGCGCTGGCGGACGATGATCTCGCCGCCGTTGACGCGCTGGCCGGCGAAGACCTTGACCCCGAGCATCTTCGGGTTCGAGTCGCGGCCGTTGCGGCTGGAGCCGAGTCCCTTCTTATGAGCCATCGCCGTCCTCCTTCTTCGGGGCGGGCTTGCGGGCCGCCGGCTTCTTCGCCGCCGGCTTCTTCGCGGCCTTGCGGGCAGCCGGCTGTCCCTTCGCGGTCTTCGAAGTTCCGGCGGCCTTCGACTTCGCCTCGGCCTTCGGCTTCGCCGGGGGCTTCTTGGCCGCCGGCTTCTTCGCCGGCGCCTTGGTCTCGGCCTCCGTGTTCACCTCGGCGCCCGAGGCCTCGGCCTTCGGCTTTGCTTCCGCCTTGGGCCTATCCTCGGCCTTCTTTGCTGCGGGCTTGCGGCTCAGCATCTTCACCTCGGTGACCTCGAGCCTGGTCAGCTCGGAGCGGTGGCCGGCCCGCCGCCGGTAGCCCTTCTTCGCCTTGTACTTGAAGATCTTGATCTTCGGTCCGCGCAGGTGCTCGGCGACCGTCGCCTCGACCTTGACCTTCTCCAGCGCCGGAACTGTCGGCGACGACGTCGGAGTCGCGGAACATCACCGGGCGCAGGCTGACCTTGGCCCCCTCGTCGTCGGGCAGGCGATCGACGAGCAGGGCGGTGCCCTTCTCGACCTTGTACTGCTTGCCTCCGCTTTCGATCACTGCGTACATGGTTGTCCCGGGTCGCGGTTCCTCAGTCGTCGGATTTCGCGGCGCGCGAACGGCCTCTACCGCCTCGGCGGCCGCGGCGACGCCTGCCAGAGCCGGAGGATTCTAGCTGCTCGGAGCCGTTCTCCGCCCCGCTCGAAGCGCCATCGCCGTTGCTCGATTCGACCCCGGGCAGCGAGGCCACCGCCGCCGATCGCTCGACCCGCTCGATCCGCACCAGCTTGCGCTCGCCGACGAACGGCGCGCCGCCGCTGACGCTGACGATGTAGGAGTCGACCCGGGCGACGGCGTCGTCCGCGTTGTACATGTGCGGCTCCTCGATCCTGACCAGCACCTCCTCGCCGACCTTGAACGGCAGCGCCCGCTCCTCGATCTTCGCCCGGCTGCCCGGACTCGATCAGCTCGAAGGTGTCGATCGGCAGCGCCTCGCCGCCCTCGAAGTGGAACTGCTTGCCGGTCTCGGCCTCGAACTCGGCCAGGCCACTCTCGGGATCGATCAGCTCCGCCGCGACCTTCGGCTGGACCCGGATCAGGAAGGCCTCCGGCTGGGGTTCTCGGCGACGATGTCGTGCAGCTTGCGCAGGCCCTCCAGCGCCACCGTCTCGGCCGAGAGGACCACGCCCTCTCCCTCGCAGGTCGGGCAGCGGACGGTGAGGATCTCGCGGACCCCGTCGGTGACGTTCTGGCGGGTCATCTCGACCAGGCCGAGCGGCGAGACCTCGACCACGTAGCTCTTCGACTTGTCGGCATCGAGCGCCTTACGCAGGCCCGTGAGGACCTTGTCGCGGTTGCGAGCGCGGGCCATGTCGATGAAGTCGATGACGATGATGCCCCCGATGTCGCGCAGCCTGCAGCTGGCGCACGGCCTCCTCGGCGGCCTCGGTGTTGACCTTGGTGATCGTCTCCTCGAGGCCGCCCTTGCCGCGGCCCGTGAAGCTGCCGCTGTTGACGTCGATCACGGTCAGCGCCTCAGCGTAGTCGATGATCAGGTAGCCGCCGGAGGGCAGGTCGACCCGCCGGTTCAGGGTCGAGTTGATCTCCTCCTCGATCCCGTAGCGCTCGAACAGCGGCTTCGGGTCCTCGTAAAGCTCGACCCCGGAAACCAGCTCCGGCGCGGTGCGCTGGAAGAAGCTGGTGACCCGGTCGCGCTGCTTGGGGGAGTCGATGATCGCCTTCTCGAAGTCCTCGAGGAAGACGTCGCGGAGGACTCGGACCGAGAGGTCCGCCTCCTGGAAGACGAGCGCCGGTGCCTTCACCTCCTCGGTGCGTCGATCGAGCACCTCGTTGAGCTTGTGCAGGTAGCCGATCTCGCGCACGAAGTCGGCCTTCTTGGCGCCGTGGGCGGCGGTGCGGACGATCAGCCCGCCCGGGCCCTTGTAGGTGCGGTCGACCATCTTGCGCAGCCGGTCGCGCTCCTTGTCGCCGAGCCGGCGGCTGACGCCGACGCCGCTGCCCTGGGGGGCGTAGACGAGGTAGCGGCCGGCGATCGAGACGTTCATCGAGAGCCGCGCGCCCTTGGTCTTCAGCGGGTCCTTGACCACTTGGACGACGATCTCCTGCCCGGGCTTGATCAGCTCGTCGATGCGCCGGCCCTTGCCGCGGCCGCGCCGCGGTGCCTGCTCGCCCCCGGGAAGGACGATCTCGTCGACGTGGAGGAAGCCGTTTCGCTCCAGTCCGATGTCGACGAAGGCGGCCTCCATTCCGGGAAGGACGTTGTCGACCTTCCCCTTGTAGATGTTGCCGACGATCGAGCGGCGGCCGCGTCGCTCGATGTAGAGCTCGGCCACCTCCCGCTTCGATCCCTGCTTTTTGGCTTCGAGCACGGCCACGCGCGTTTCGCCGCGGTCCGCGGAAACCAGGATTGTCTTCTTCATTTACCTCAGCTCAGTTGATGGGTCAGTACGCCCACCGGCTCTTCTGGCTGAGTCGCGCTTGCATGTGGATGCTCTGCAGGATCGCCCACCGCCAGGAAGGTGGCGAGGACGGAGGAGCCTCCGTAGCTCATCAGCGGCAATGGGATGCCGGTGATGGGCATGATCCCGAGGCTCATCCCAACGTTGACGAAGACCTGGAACATCAGCATGGCGGCGAGGCCGCCCGCGACCAGGGTCCCGTACAAGTTCTTTGAGAGCGTCACAATCCGCAGCGCCCGCCAGATGAGCAGGGCGTATAGGAACAGGACGAACGCGGCCCCCATGAACCCATAGCGCTCCCCGATCACCGCGAAGATGAAGTCGGTGTGGCGCTCGGGCACGAAGTCGAGCCGGGTCTGGGTGGCCCGATCGCCGCGGCCGGTCTTCTGACCGGAGCCGATGGCGATCTTGGCCTGATTCTGTTGGTAGCCGGCGTCGCTTGGGTCCGCGCTGGGATGCAGAAAAGATGTAAGCCTTTCCTCCTGGTAGCCCTTCAGCACAGGCGTGCCGATCATCGGGGCGACCACGAGTACGACAGTGACGATAGCGATCAAGCCGGCGCCGATGGCTACGAAGTGCGTCCAGCGGATCCCGGCGAAGTACATGATCGAGAGCGTGATCACCCCGTAGACGAGCGAGGTGCCGAGGTCTGGCTGCAGGAAAACCAGGGCCGCCGGAGCCAGCCCGAGGAAGAGGTAGCGGGCGGTGCGCTGCACCTCCGAGCCCCGCCTGGCGCCGTCGATCACGAATCCCGCCAGGGCGAGTGCCAGCAGCACCTTGCCCAGCTCGGAGGGCTGGAAGCTGAAGAAGGGCAGGTCGAAGGAGCGCCGCGAGCCGCGGGCGGCGAAGCCGAAGACGAAGACCAGCGAGACGCTGAGGCAGAGGAACGTGTAGATCCCGACCCGCAGCTCGCGGAAGCGCGAGTAGTCG
Organism: uncultured Actinomycetes bacterium; assembly: GCA_963738305.1. Lineage (GTDB taxonomy): Bacteria > Actinomycetota > Thermoleophilia > Solirubrobacterales > 70-9 > JBBRHQ01. The sequence continues at coordinate 46,805 of CAVTVU010000001.1, forward strand.
ATCCGGGTCAACAGCGCCATGCCCAGGATCCCGAGGCCGGCATAGATCGCCTGGCGCTCGACGTAGTAGTAGCGGTCGCCCGGAACGTCGCCCAGCGTCGCCTGGGCGAGCGTGAAGATGCTGAAGCCGACCAGGGCAATGGCCGCCAGTGCCATCGGGCCGTCGACGTAGGGCAGCCCCAGCCGCTCGGCGATGCTGGGCCGGGTGGTGAAGGGCTCCGGGCGGGAGCGGGCTGCGCGGGTCGCGTACATCAGCCCGGGCTGCCCCCGTTGGGGCCGGCCGAGCCGGTGGTGTGCTTGCCGTAGTAGGCGGAGAGGATCTGCAGGGCCGCCGGCGCGGCCGAGTCGGCGCCGAAGCCGCCCCGCTCGATCGTCACCGCGGTGACGATCTTCGGGTTGGGGTAGGGCGAGAGCACGATGTACCAGGACTGGTCTGGGTTGGGGGGCCTCTGCGCTGTGCCGGTCTTGCCCGCGACCGGAATCGGGAAGCCGCCGAAGACCCCGTAGGAGGTGCCGCCGGGAGCCTGGGCGGCTTCGTGCAGGCCCTCGAGGATCACCGAGCGGTAGGTGGGGTTGACGTGGACGTGGCGCCGCGGTCCGGGGTCGATCTCCTGCACGACGCGTCCGGCCGCATCGTCGACCTCCATGCCGACGTGGGGAGTGACCACCGTGCCGCCGTTGCCGACGGTGGCGTAGGCGATCGCCATCTGTAGCGGGTTGGTCTGCAGGTCGGTCTGGCCGGTGGCGAGCTGGATGTTGTCGCCCGCCGACCAGGGCCGATCGGTGAGCCCCTTCTTGTAGAGGCGGTTTCGCCACTTCTGGGTCGGCAGCAGCCCGTCGACCTGCTCGGGCAGGTCGAGGCCGCTGGGCCGCCCGATCCCCAGGACGTGCGCCCAGTGCTGCAGGGCGCCGGTGTCCCACATCTTCAGGCCGAGTGTGTAGAAGAAGACGTCGGAGGAGACCTGCAGGGCCGGCACCAGCGTGAGGGCGCCGTAGGAGGCGCCGCCGGCGTTCTGGAAGGACTCCCCGCCCACCGTCAGCACCCCGCCGTCGACAATCGTCGTCGAGGGAGTGATGACGCCGCTGTTGAGCGCGGCCATCGAGGTGATCAGCTTGAACGTCGAGCCCGTTGGGTAGAGCCCCTGGGAGGCGCGGTCGGTGAGCGGCGCCGAGACCGGGTCGCGGTAGAGCGCGTTCACCTGGGCCTGAGTCATCGGGCGGGTGAACACGGTCGGGTCAAAGGTCGGGTAGGAGCCCATCCCGAGGATCTGGCCGTTGTGGATGTTCATCGTCACGAACCCACCCGGCAAGCCCCGCGCCGCCAGCGCCGCCTCTCCGGCAGCCTGAACGGTCGGGTCGATCGTCAGCTTCAGGTTGTCGCCGGGCTCTGGCGGCGTATTGCTGAGCTGTCCGCCCGGAGTGGGGACGCCAAGCGAGTCCACCTGGTTCTTGATCAGCCCCGGGATCCCGCGCAGGTAGCGATCATAGGTGTACTCGACGCCGCCCTTGCCGATCACGTCGCCGGGCTTCAGGCCGCGGTAGCGGGGCTCCTTCAGCTCGTCGGAGTTGATCTCGCCGATGCTGCCGACGATGTGGGCGGCGAGGGTGGCCTTCGGATAGCGCCGGATGTAGACGGAGGCAATCTCAACTCCGGGAAAGTCGGCGCGATTCTCCTGCAGGTAGTAGACAAGCGTGTGGCCGACGTCCTGGCGGAGCGTCACCGGGGCGGTCCCCGAGACCTTGATCCCGTCGCGCAGGGTCCTGCGCACCTTGCGCAGCGAGCTGTGTGTGAGCTGGGCGAGGCGGGCCAGCTCCCGCCGGCGCTCGGCCGGGTCGGCAGGGAGCTTCTGGGGTGCGACCTGAAGGGCGAGCGAGGTGCGGTTGCCGACGAGCACGCCACCGCTGCGGTCCATGACCTCCCCGCGGGGGGCCGGGACGCGGATCTCACGGGTGCGGTTGTTGTTCGCCTCGGCCAGGTACTTATCGCCCGAGAGCACCTGCAGGAACCAGAGGCGGAAGAAGATCACCGCGAACAGGACCAGCCCGAAGGCGCCCATGATCGCGACGCGCAGGGCGAGGCCTGTGTTGAGCTGTGGGCGCCTCTCGTCGGAGCGGATGTACATCAGATCACCGCTCCTCAGGCTCCCAGAACGGTCGGGCCCGGCGTGCGGCGGCGCACCGCGCGCTCCGTGATCAGGGCCGGTCGCAGGATCCGGCGGATGCCGATGAAGATCGGCCAGCCGAGGAAGAAGGCGTAGATGCTCTTGACGAGCACATCACGGATCACCAGCAGGCTCAGCGGCGCGTCCACCCCGAGCAGCAGCTGGATGGCGCCGAACCCGAGCTCGGCGAGGAGGGTGAGCCCCATGCAGAGCAACGGCGCCGTCAGCGAGCTGGTGATGTCGAAGCGCTCCCGATAGAGGCCGGCGAGGTAGCCGACCGAAAGCAGCACGAGGGAGGTGGCCCCCAGCGGCGCGACCAGCAGGCAGTCGATCAGCAGCCCGACCGAGAAGCCGCTGACCGCCCCGGTCATGCTCCCGCCGAGCAGGCCCAGCGAGACGACCAGCGCCGGCAGGATGTCCGGGCTGGTGTGGAGCAGCTCGACCTGGGAGAAGAAGGAGAGCTGCAGGAGGAGCGCCGCGAAGACGATCAGGACCAGGCGAACGAGGATCTTCGGGGTGACGATCATCAGCGGCTGCCGCCGGTCAGGACCTGGAGCAGCTCGAGCTGGCGCATGTCGGCGAAGGGCCGCATGTGCACAGTCTGGCTCGCCTCCTGCTCGGCGATCGAGGCCTCGGTTATCTGCCCGACCGGGATGTTGGGCGGGAACCGCGAGGAGAGGCCCTGGCCCCGCCAGCCGGCGGTGACCACCGTCTGGCCCTTCCCGACCCGCTTGGAGGAGTCGAGGAAGTCGATCGAGAGGTCCTCGGGGTTGCCGATCTCTGGCCTGATCACGCCCTGGACGCCGCTCGGGACGACCTTGCCGGTGACGGCGCTCTGCGGGTCGGTGATCAGCCTCACCTGGGCAGTCGAGCCCGTCACCGAGGCGACCGAGCCGACCAGGCCGTCGCCGTTGATCACCGGGTCGTCGAGGCGAACACCGTCGCCGGTCCCAACGTCGATCGTCACGCTCGAGTACCAGATGGTCGGTGAGCGGGCGATCACCCGCCCGGTGACGGTGTCATAGCCGGAGGGGATGTCGGCCCGCAGGCCGGCCAGCTTGCGGAGCTGCGCGTTCTCCTGCAGCGCCGCCTCGCCGCCTGCCACCTGCCGGCGGAGCTGCTGTACCTGCGTCCTCAGGCGGTCGTTCTCGCCCCGAGCGTCAAAGGTCTCGTCGACCCAGTTGACGAGGTCGCGGGCGGGCTTGAGCGCCCGGTCGGCGACGTCCTGGAGGGGGCCGAAGACCGTGCTGACGCCTCGCTGGAAGCCGCCCGTCGTCTGGGCGTATGTGGCGGTCAGCAGCACGAAGGAGCTGATGACCAGAAGGGCCAGCACCGCCCTACGGCGGCGAACTTGCTTTCGGTACACGGTTACGACCTAAGTTTGAGGCTCGGGTTGAAGGCGAGCTAAGCAAAGTGCCTCGGGCCCGAATTCTTGCTCGCGCGGTGGATCGTTTCGAATTCCTCGAGCGAGATCCCCGATCCCACCGCGACGCACGTCAACGGCGACTCTGCCAGTTGGCAGGGCATCTGGCACTCGTCTCGGAGGCGCTGCTCGAGGCCTTGCAGCAGCGAACCCCCTCCGGCCAGGGTTATCCCGCGGTCCATGATGTCACCGGCCAGCTCGGGCGGCGTCCGATCGAGGGTGTCCTTGACCGCGGCGACGATCTGCCCCACGGGCTCGTCGAGCGCCTCGCGGATCTCCTCGGAAGTCAGCGTGATGGTCTTCGGCAGGCCCGAGACGAGGTCGCGGCCGCGGATCTCCGCTCGCACCTCCTCGGCCAGGGGCGAGGCGGAGCCGGCCTCGAGCTTGACCTCCTCCGCCGTCTGGGTGCCGATCATCAGCTTGTAGGTGTGCTTGCAGTGATTGATGATCGCCTCGTCCAGCTCGTCGCCGCCGATCCGGATCGATTGCGAGACGACGATCCCGCCCAGCGAGATCACGGCTACCTCGCTGGTGCCGCCGCCGATGTCGACCACCATCGAGCCGGTCGGCTCCCCGACCGGGAGTCCGGCCCCGATCGCGGCCGCCATCGGCTCCTCGATCAGGTAGGCGTTGCGGGCGCCGGCCGAGAGGCAGGCCTCCTCCACCGCACGCTTCTCTACCCCGGTGACGCCAGAGGGCACGCAGACGACCACCCGCGGGTGGGCGAAGCGGTTCTGGTGGACCTTGTTGATGAAGTGGCGCAGCATCTGCTCGGTCACGTCGAAGTCGGCGATCACTCCGTCCTTGAGCGGCCTGATCGCGGTGATCGTTCCTGGAGTACGACCCAGCATCCGCTTGGCCTCGAGCCCTACGGCGTGGACCTGGCCGTTGCGCGAGTCGATCGCCACCACGGACGGCTCGGAGAGGACGATGCCGCGGCCGCGGACGTAGACCAGCGTGTTTGCCGTGCCGAGGTCAACCGCCATGTCGCGGCCGCCGAGTCCTGTCAGGTAACTGAGTACTCCCATGGTGGGGGTTGTATCGCTGCGATGGGTGAGGTCCGTGCTCTCCGGGCCGGCGGACGTCGCCGGCGGATCGCCGGGTGTTGCGGGTATCGGGGCGAAGCGCGGCCCAGTCTAGCGAACCATCGGGGGTGCCCAAATTGCGGCTTTTCGGGTGTCGATCGACACTTTCAGGGGCCCAGTTCAGGCGCCAGCTCGAGCAGCAGCCCCACCGGCAGTCCGATCACGTTCGCGATGTCGCCCTCGACCGTGGCGACGAGCGTGGACCCCAGCCCTTGGACCGCGTATCCCCCCGCCCGCTCGCGCCACTCGCCCGAGGCCAGGTAGCGCTCCAGCTCATCGTCGCCGATCTCGCGAAAGGTGACCCATGAGGAGCGGCTGCCGGTGCGCTCCTGCCCCTCCCCCGGTCCGAGCAGCGCCAGGCCGCTGAGCACCTCGTGCGTGCGGCCGGAGAGCAGGCGCAGGAACTTCCGTGCCGCCGCCACTTCCCCGGGCTTGCCGAGTGCCCGGCCATCAATCACCACGTCGGTGTCGCAGCCGATCACAAGTCGGCCCGGTGCGGCCACCGCCCTGGCCTTGCGCAGCGCGTTCTCGGGGACCTCCGCTGCCGGGTCCCCTCCGCTCAGCTCCTCGATGTCGGCCGGAGCCGCCTCGAAGGAGATGCCAAGTCGGCCGAGGATCTCCCGGCGCTGGGGCGAGCGGGAGGCAAGGATCACCTGCGCCCGATTCCCTGCTGCGCCGGGTGGGTCTAGGTCAGCTCCGGGAACCAGATCCCGATCTCACGCGCCGCCGACTCGTCGGAGTCCGACCCGTGGACCATGTTGAAGGTGACCTCGAGGGCGAAGTCGCCGCGGATCGAGCCCGGCGCCGCCTCCACCGGGTTGGTGGCGCCGATCAGCTGCCGCGCCGCGGTCACCGCCTCCGGGCCCTCGAGCACCGCGGCGACCAGCGGGCCCCCGGTAATGAACTCGACCAGCTCACCGAAGAACGGCTTTTCGGAGTGCTCGGCGTAGTGCTCGTTGGCGATCGAGGTGTCGGCCGTCATCAGCGTCAGCGCCACGATCCGCAGTCCCTTGCGCTCGAAGCGCGCCAACAGCTCGCCAGTCAGGGCGCGCCCGAATGCGTCGGGCTTGATCAGGATCAGGGTGCGCGACATCAGCTCTTGTTCTTGGGCGTCTGGCGCGACGCTGCGCTCTGGGACTTCGACCGGCGCGAGGGGGGCCGCGGCTCGCTCGCCTTGGCGCGATCGGGCGGGGAGTCGGCTCCGTCCGCGTTCGCCGGGGCGGCAGGCTCCTTGCGCCGCCCTCGCCGCCTGGCCTTCGCATCGGGGCGGGCCTCGGCCGGCTGGGCCCGCTCCCCGCGCTGCGGCTCCTGGGCCGAGGCGCCCTTCCGCGGCGCGGCGGCGCGCTGCTGGCGGGCCCTCGCCGGCAGCTCCGCCTCGCAATAGGGGCAGAGCGCCCAGCGCGGATCAACCGGCTTGCCGCAGGTTGGGCAGGGGTCCTTGAGACGGCGCTGGCAGTGAGGGCAGCGGAGGTAGTTCTTCTCGACCGGGTACTCGCAGTTGGGGCAGGACAGCTCCGCAAGCTGGCGCACCCGCAGCGCCGAGGCCTTCATCTCGAGGTCGCGCTCCCGCGCGTCCTCGATGAACTCCGGCGGCCGAACGATCACGTAGACGATCGTGCCGATGTAGGGAAACAGCGACGCGGCGGTGGCGCACGCGACCAGCACCGGGTCCGAGATCCGCCGACGAGCGTCGAGGAACGTGTAGGCGATCAGCGCCAGCCAGACGACCACGAGCATCAGCACGAAGAGGCTGACCGCGAGGTTGAGCCCGTTGTTGGTGATGCCGAAGATGGCTACTGGCATGACGTGACCCGCCCGCGCGGGACGGCGCAGTCTACTTCGTCGCGTCGACTGAACTGCGCCGTGGTTATTCCTAGAGGAACAGCCGGCCGAACAGATAGCCAATGCCGAAGAAGACGAGGATCACGATCGCCACTACGGCGGCGACCAGACCCATCATCGAGAGCAGTTCGGTTCGGGCCTCGCGGTCCATCATCGCCGCCATCGTCGCACAGGGGGAGGCCGGCGCGCTCGGTACCCAGCTACCGCTGCCGAGACTTCAATCGCCTCTCGTAGTGAGAGAAAACTTCAGGCGCGCCGCCGGGAACCGGAGCTCATGTGGCGGAGTTGACGTATGCGGCGTAGGCGACCAGGCATGAGGCCAACCCGAGCAGGGCGAGGCCGGTCACCGGGACCATCCTCTGCCCCAGCGGGCGGGTCTTCTCGTGAACCATCACCGCGGTCAGCACACCCATCCAGACGAGGCTCGCGACCCCGACCGAGAACATCACCAGCATCAACGCCCAGCAGCAACCGACGCAGAAGGCGCCGTGGCGGGCCCCGAGCCGGAAGCCGCCGCCCACTCCGCGGCGGTAGTGACGGGTCAGGAACTGGGCGGGGTGGCGGCAGGAGCGCAGGCAGGCGTCCTTCAGTGGCGTGAACTGGAAGGCGCCGGCGAGCGCCAGCACCGCCGGGCCGATGTATCCCTGGTTGGCCCTCAGCCAGGAACTCGAATCGACCGCCGCGTGAACCCCAACGTCGAACATGAAGGCGGCCGCGCCGAACGCCGTCCAGACGGCGGCGTAGCCACCGATCAGGCCGACCATCGCCGCCCCCGGCCGCCGCTGCCCCGCCGCGGCACCCCCGAAGAGCCGGATCAGCGGCAGGCTCGAGGGCAGCATCATCGCAGCGATCATCGCCTGCCAGGCGACCAGGAAGAGCAGCAGCCCGAGCGGCACGCCAGGGCCGCCCTCGATCAGCGCATCGTGGTGCAGATGGCCGGCCGAGCCCGAGGCCTCGGCGGCGATCGCCAGCGTCCAGGCGCCGGCGATCGCCGCCGGGACCGCCAGCGGCAGTCCGGCCGGCCGCCAGAGCGACACCACCCTTGGCGATACGTAGCCCCGGCCCATGGCTAGCCGGCGTGGGCCATGGTCCAGTCGGCCTGGATCGCGTTGCGGCCCTCGAAGGACCACTCCATCCCGTGCTCGGGCAGATCGACCCGGAAGTGATCGGCCACCGCGACGTACGCCGGCGACCCCGGGACGGTCGAGAAGATCGAGTTCCGCAGCGTCGTCTGGGACCCGTCCGGGCCCTTGTAGGGCCGCATCTTCGAGGACACCGTCTCGCCCACCTTCAGCACGCCCTCGCCTGCGCGCGTCTCGTGGGTGATCGGTGCGCGCTCGATCGTGATCACCTCGCCGATCAGCCCCGCAAGGTCAGCCAGCGGGCCTCCCAGCTCGCCGCTGAAGGCAGCCTTGATCGCCTCCATCTGCTCGTCGCTCGCCTTCTCGTCGATGTACATCGCGACCTTCCAGCTACCGGGCGTGAGCACGTTGCCCGGGATCAGGCAGACGTTGACCACCGCCAGGCCGCTGACGTCGACGCCGGCGATCGTGCCGCGGTCGAAGCGGTAGGCGTTGATCGACTCGCAGGTGCCGTGATCGGGGTCCTCGCCGATCCAGCATGGGCACAGCACCCCGCACGAGCATGCCTCGAGCAGGCTGCCCTCGAGCTCGTATTCGGTCCCTGTTGCGGTTGCCATCTCCACCCCTTTCCTCGCTCCTCAGAGCATCTCCGCCAGCCGGGCCGCCGCCCGGCCGGCGCCGTCGGTCTCAACGTCGCGATAGCTGACCTCCCGGCCGATCTCGTCGGAGATCGCGGCGGCGATCTCCCCCGGCCCGGTGTCGTCGAAGTCCAAGCAGCGTCCTGACCCGTAGCGGTCGAGCCGGTGGCGCACGTGGAAGTTCTGCTCGAAGTGGTGGCGGAGCGGGAAGTAGAGGAAGGGCCGCTTGTTCGCCGTCAGCTCCATCGCGGTCGTCAGTCCGCCCTGGACGATCGCCAGGTCGCAGGCCGCGAGGTGGCAGTAGAGGTTGTGGACGTAGGGACAGACCTCCAGGCCGTCGGCCGCCGGCAGGCTGCCGGGATCGATGCGGGGACCGGCAACGACGATCATGCGCAGCTCCGGCACGGAGCGCTTCGCCTCGGGGTAGGCGTCGATCACGCGGCGCAGCAGGTGCTCTCCCACCCCGGATCCTCCGACGGTGACGATGCAGACCTGCTGCTCGGGCTTGTACCCCAGCTCGGCACGGAGCCGCTCGCGGTCGGCGAACTCGGCCGGGTCGAAGCCCTGGACGTAACCGGCGAAATCGAAGTTGCGCTCCGTCCAGTCGCGGATCATCGGCAGGTCGGGCCCAAGGCGCTCACCGACGATGTCCTCCGGGTTGCCGACGAACAGGGCGCGGTCCCGGACCTCCGGATGAGCGGCGATGTGGTCGATCATCTCGGCGTTGTAGTCGGCAGTCAGATGCGCCTCGTGCGAGCCGCCGTCCTCCATCGGCAGCCAGCCGACGAAGTCGGTGAGCCAGGCGTAGTTGGCGCGCTTCTCGCCCGGGTTCTCGTGCAGGTAGTAGTCCAGCTCCCAGGCCTCGTCGCCGATCCACAGGTCGTAGCGGTCCTCGCGCACCACGTCGTGGAAGACCATGAAGTTGGCGATCAGGATCTCGTCCATCCGTCGCCAGGCACCGAAGCAGTGCAGGTCGTGTTCGGCCGACTCCGACTCGATGTGATTGGACTCGTTGGCGAGGTGGGCGCTTGCCGGGTGGATCGTCTCCCCCTCGCGTTCGAGAACCCTGGTCACCGGGTCCTGGGCGAGCCAGTCGATCTGCAGGTCCGAGACGAGCCTTCGTAGCTCTTTGGCGATCGCCACGTCGCGCTGGGCGTGCCCGAGCCCGATCGGCGAGGAGATGTAGAGCGCGCGCCGGCGACCATCGGAGCGATGTGCGGTCGGGTCCCGGCGGGCGCCGGAGGTGGGACGGTCGCGGACCTGCTGGCCCCGGTCGCCATCGAAGACCCGCTCGGCGAAGTCGCGCAGCGCCAGGTTCACAGGCACGGGTCGGCGACCGTGCGGGATGTGCCCCGCATCGTCCAGCTCGACCATCTCTCCGCCGGTCGCCTTCGCCAGGAGGCGGCCGTTGGCGACGTGGGAGATCCGGTCATGCTTGCCGTGGATCACGAGTACCGGGCAACGAACCCGGCGGGCCAACTCCAGCTGGCTGCGACGGTCACGCCGGGCCGCCAGCCTGGCGGAGGCGGAGAGGATCAGGGCATCGGGCCCGATCTCCTCGGCCCAGCCAATCATGTCCTCAATCTGCTTGGTTGAGTGCTTCTCCGGGAAGCAGCTACCGACGAACCACTCGACGAAGTCGCGGTACTCGTTGCGCATGTGAGTGGGGTGGAACTTGAGCCAGGAGCGGGTCGGGATCGGCTTGATCAAACCGCTGATCCCGATGATCCGGGGATCGGTCATCACCCGCCGGCGCAAGCCGTGCAGGAGGCTGGCCAGGAACTCCGGCCCAATGAACACCGCCCCGGCGACCCTCTCGGGGTGCTCGGTGCAGAGGAGCATGCCTCGTTGCGCGCCCCTCGAATAGCCGATGATCACCGCCCGCTCGGTCCCCGTCGCCGCCATCACCTCGAGCGCGTCGGCGGCGAACTCACGCTCGGCGTATCCGTCGCGCTCGGCCGGCCTATCGCTGCGGCCGTTGCCGCGTCCGTCGAAGGTGATGACGCGAAAGTGGCGGGCCAGATAGGGGATCTGCGCCTTCCACTGGCGGGAATGGACCAGCGACCAGGTCGGCAGCAGGAAGATCGTGTCCTCTCCCTCGCCGTAGGACTCCCAGAAGACGCGGATGCCGTCGCGCTCGACGAATCCGCTGTCGGAGGGATAGGCGGCCCGGGTCTGCTCGCCGTCCTTCATTTGCGGCCCTTCCCGGTCGTGGCATCCCCAAGCGAGACGAGCCAGGCATCGATCCACTCGAGCAGCTCGCGGTGACCGGTGCGGATGCCGAGCAGCGCCTCGGTCTGCATTCCCAGGTTGAAGGTGACCACCAGCGAGACGACCGCGTCGGTGGGCCAGTCGAGCCCGTACTCATCGCGCAGCGCCCTCCCGAAGGCGTCAGTCAGGAGCTCGCGCCATTCGGCCTCGACTCGGATCAGGCGCTCGCGCAGCTCCGGACGGTTCCAGGCCAGCGACTGCAGCTCGAACCAGATCTTCGGGTAGCCGGCTTCGAGGTCCTCGTCGAGGAACCCCATTGCCGAGCGCCACTTCTCGATGAACGGCACCTCCGCGCCGTACATCTCCCGCTGGCGAGCTATCAGCCGTTCGGTGAAGCGCTCCAGGACCTGCAGGAGCAACTCCTCCATCGAGCCGAAGTAGTAGTGGACCAGGCCATGGTTGAGGCCGGCCTCGGCGGCAACGCTGCGGGTGGTCGTCCCGGCCGCGCCGTCCCGGACCAGGATCCGCTCGGCGGCGTCCATCAGCGCCGTGACGTTCTCCTCGCGGGTGTTGCGGGACTCCTTGGTCGTGGTTCCAGCCAACTCCTCACCCCTCCGGTGGAGTTTAGGCGTTTGACTAAGGCATCAGACTAAACCGCCAGCTAAGCCATGTCAACCCCTTTCTTCGCGCTCCGGAACGGCAGGCTGCCTTTCGAGCCGGGCACGGGCCGTGGCGAGCAGGTAGTGGGAGCCCGCCACGATCAGGATCCCGCCGCGGCGGATCGCCTCCGCGCGGGCGGCGTCGAGTGCGGCCCCAGGATCGGGCTCTGCGACCGCCTCGATTCCGGCCCGCTCGCAGAGCGCCGCCAGCTCACCCGCCTCCCAGGGCTTCGAGCCCGGACGGCCCGAAGCACGGAGCTGCTCCCGGCTGAACTCGGTGCAGAAGACGAGTTCCGTCGCCGGGGCCAGCGCCGCGAGCATCGACGCCGCGTCCTTGTCGGCGAGGATCGCCACGCAGGCGACGACGGGCCTCCCATCCGAGATCCCCGGCAGCGCCTCGGCCAGCGCCGCGGCGCCATCGGCATTGTGCGCAGCGTCGATCACGGTCGGGGGCTCGTCGGCGATCCGCTCCAGCCTCCCGGCGATCGTCAGCGCGGCGCCGACCTCGCGAACCAGGTCCGGCTCGAGGCCGCCGAGGAAGCAGCCGGCTGCGGCACAGGCGATCGAGAAGTTTCGCCGCTGGAAGGGCCCGGCGGCGCGCACCGGGATTCCGGCGCCCGGGTCCTCGGGCGCTCGCACCAGCCTGGCACCCCGCTCCGCAGCGGTCCGCTCGGCCAGGGCCGAAACCTCGTCGCTGACGCGGCCGACGACCAGGGTCGAGTGATCGCGCAGCACTGCCAGCTTCTCGGCGGCGATCTCGGCCTCGGTGTCGCCCAACCACTCGGTGTGGTCGAGGCCGACCGAGGTCAGGACCGTGACCCGCGACGGCAGCACGTTTGTGGCGTCGAGGCGGCCTCCCAGCCCAGCCTCGATCACCCCTGCCCCGACCCGGGCCGCCGCCAGCGCGACGAAGGCCGCGGCGGTCGCGAGCTCGAACTGCGTCACCTCCTCACCCTCCGGCAGCGAGCGGTTGACGACCGCAGCGGCCTCCGCGGTCCGCGCTACCGAGGCGCCGAAGGCATCCGGCGAGATCTCCGCGCCGTGGATGCGGACCCGCTCCGCCCAGCGCGAGACATGGGGCGAGAGGCAGGCGCCCGCGCCGACCCCGTGCGCCTCCAGCAGGGCTGCGGTCATCTGGGCGACTGAGGACTTCCCGTTGGTGCCAACTACGTGGATCGAGGCGAAGCGGTGCTGCGGCATTCCCAGCACGGTTGTGAGGCGATGCATCCGATCCAGCCCGAGCTTCCAGCCGATCGGCTGCAACGAGCTGAGATAGGCCTCCGCTTCGAGGCCGCCGGCTCCCTCGGACTTGGCTATTCCCCCAACTCCTCCAGCTCGGCCCGGTAGCGCTCGAGCTTCGCACGCTCTTCCTCGACGACCTCCGCCGGAGCCTTGGCGACGAACCCCTCGTTGGCGAGCTTGCCCTCTGCCCGCTTCACCTCAGAGCGCAGCTCCTTCCGCCTCGACTCGATCCGACCGGCGACCGCCTCTGCGTCCAGCTCGGCCGATGCGAGCACCTCGACCGGTCCGATCGAGGCCACGGGCTCGCCGTCGCCGCCGCCGAACTCGAAGCGCGAGAGGCGCCCGACGAACTCGGCCGGAGCATCGCCGTCGAGGTGGGCTCTCAGCACCGCGGCGGCGGGGACCTCGGCCAGATCGCGCCAGGCTCGAAGCCGCCTGGTCAATTGGATCCCCTCGCCGATCTCGGCCTCCGCGCCCCCGTCGATCAGCGACTCGTCCGCCTGCGGAAACGGATGGACCGCGAGGTGGCCGTCATGAAACGGGTGAAACCTCCAGATCTCCTCGGTGACGAAGGGCATGATCGGGTGAAGGAGCGCCAGGATCCGCTCCAGTGCCCTCAGCAGCACCGCGGAGACCTCCGCCTCGCCCTCGTAGAGGCGGGGCTTGACGATCTCCAGGTACCAGTCACAGAACTCCGACCAAAAGAACGAGTAGGCCTCCAGCGCCGCGTGGGCGAAGTCGTAGGACTCGAGCTTCTCGGTGACGGAAGCGATCGCCCTCTCCAGCCGAGAGAGGATCCAGCGGTCTTCGACCAATAAATGCGCGGCAGGGCCAAGTCCCTGCCGCGGTTCACGGCGGGACGAGGTCCCGGCCGATTCGCTTTCGACGTTGAGTAGTATCAGCCGGCTCGCGTTCCACAGCTTGTTCGCCAGGTCGCGGCCCTGCTCGACCTTCGCGTCGGAGTAGCGGACGTCCTGGGTCGAGGACATCGCCAGCAGGCCGAAGCGCAGGGCGTCGGCGCCGTGCACGTCGATCTCGTCCAGGGGGTCGACCCCGGTGCCGAGGCTCTTCGACATCCGGCGGCCATCGCGCGCCTGGATCACCGAGTGGACGTAGACGTCGTCGAAGGGGCGCTCACCGGCGAACTCGATCCCGGTCATGATCATCCGCGCCACCCAGAGGAAGAGGATCTCGCGAGCGGTGGTGAGGAAGTTCGTGGGGTAGAAGGCGCGCAGCTCGGGTGTGTCCTCCGGCCAGCCCAGAGTCGCGAAGGGCCAGATCGCCGAGCTGAACCAGGTGTCGAGCACGTCGGGGTCCTGCCGCAATTCCGCGCCGCCGCACTGCGAGCAGGCCTGCGGCTCGCTCTCGGCGACGATCGTCTCGCCGCAGGAATCGCAGTACCACACCGGAATCCGGTGCCCCCACCAGAGCTGGCGCGAGACGCACCAGGGGCGAATGCCCCGCATCCAGTCCAGGTAGACCCGCTTCCACTGCGCCGGGACGATCCTCACCTCGTCGCGCTCGACGACCTCGATCGCCGGACGGGCCAGCTCGTCCATGCGGCAGAACCACTGCAGCGAGATCAGCGGCTCGATCCTCTCCCCGGAGCGGTGCGAGAAGGGGACCGAATGGGTGTAGGGCTCCTCACCGCGCAGCGACCCCTCCTCGCGGAGGGCGGCGACGACGGCGTCCTGCGCCTCGGCCGCGCTCATCCCCTCGAAGCGCTCCCCCGCCTCGGCCGTCATCCGCCCGTCCTCGCCGATCACGCTGATCTCCTCCAGCCCGTGGGCGCGGCCGATCTCGAAGTCGTTGGGGTCGTGGCCGGGGGTGATCTTCAGCGCGCCGGTCCCGAATTCGGGGTCGACGTGCTCGTCGGCGATGATCGGCAGGCGCCGGCCGACCAGGGCCAGGAAGCAGTGGGCGCCAACCAGCTCGCGGTAGCGCTCGTCGCCGGGGTTCACGGCGACGGCGGTGTCGGCGAGCATCGTCTCCGGGCGCACGGTGGCCACTGTCAGGACCCTCTCCGAGCCCTCCACCGGATAGTCGATCGAGTAGAGGTTGTCGGTGACCTCGCGGTTCTCGACCTCGAGGTCGGAGATCGCCGAGCGCGAGCCCGGGTCCCAGTTGACCAGATAGTGGTCCCGGTAGATGTAGCCCTTCTCGAACAGCGACACGAACATCCGGTGAACCGCGTCGACGTAGCCCGAATCGAGGGTGAACCGCTCGCGCTCGTAGTCGCAGGACGCGCCGAGGCGCTTGTACTGCTCGACGATCCGCGAGCCGTAGCGCTCCTTCCAGGCCCAGACCCGCTCCTCGAACGCCTGCCGTCCGAGCGTGTGGCGATCGGTGCCCTCGGCCCGAAGCTCCTTCTCGACCACCGCCTGGGTGGCGATCCCCGCGTGGTCGGTCCCAAGGATCCAGAGCGTGTTGCGCCCCCGCATCCGCGCCATCCGCACCAGGGCGTCCTGCATCGCCCCGTTCAGCGCGTGCCCCATGTGCAGCGCACCGGTCACGTTGGGAGGCGGGATCGCGACCGAGTAGTTCTCCTCGGGGGAGCCCTCGGCCGGTGGATGGAAGTAGCCTCCGCGCTCCCACTCGGCGAAGACCCGCTGCTCGACATCCGCGGGGTCATAGCGGGTGGTCTGCTCCAGCTTGCGGCGGGCGTCGGGCATGGAGCGCGAGTTTAGTTTTACGATCGTCGGCGATGGGCGAAGGCGCCGAAGGGAACGGGAGCGGAGACGAGCGGATCGGCCGCGAGCTTGCGGTCGCGATTGCCGAGCGGCGCCTCAACCTCTACTTCCAGCCGATCGTTTCCCTGCAGGACCGCTCCGCGACGATGCTCGAGGCCCTTCCTCGCTGGCCGCATTCGGAGCTGGGCATCCTCGCACCCGCCGACTTCATCGACGTCGCCGCCGAGGAGGGGCTGCTGGGCGAGCTGGAGCGCTGGGCGATCGAGGCCGCCTTCGTGCAGCTGGCCGTCTGGCAGAGCGGCGTCGCCTCGGAGCTGACGATCTCACTCAACCTCTCCGAGGAGCACCTCTTCGAGGCGGACCTGGCTGAGGCGGTGCGCACTTCGGCGGTCGCCAACGGCGCCTCGGCGCATAGGATCGGTTTCGAGATCACCGAGCGGGCGCTGATCGAGGCCGGCGGGCGCAGCCTCGGCAAGCTACGGGCCCTCTCCGACCTCGGTGTCTCGCTGACGATCGACGACTTCACCGGGTCGGACTCGGCCAAGCTCGTCCGCGAGCTGCCCACCACGGCGCTCAAGATCAGCAGGTGGGTCGTCGAGGGCATCCCCGACGACGAGCAGCGGGTCGACCTCGCCTCGGCGACGATCGAGCTGGGCCGCGAGCTGGGTCTGGCAACGATCGCGAGCGGCGTCGAATCGCCGGGGCAGCTGGCCAGCCTGCGCGACCTCGGCTGCCGCTACGCGCAGGGCTTCCTGCTCTCGGTGCCGATGCCGGCCGAGGTGCTCGAGGATCGGATGCCCCGCCGCTAGGTGGGGCCCCTAGGCCGCCCTAGGCGGATTCCTCGGTCAGCTCGTCGCCGGGGGAGATGTCCTCCGGCGCCGCCTCGGTGACCAGCGTCGGCCGCCGTGAGCTCTCGATCGTCTCTCGGGTGACCACGCACTTGGTCACGTCACGCCTCGAGGGCAGCTCGAACTGCACATCCTGGAGGGTCTGCTCGAGGATCGATCGGAGACCGCGGGCCCCCGTCTCACGCTCCAGCGCCTTGTCGGCGATCGCCGAGAGCGAGTCCTCGGCGAACACCAGCTCGATGTCGTCGAACTCGAAGAAGCGCTGGAACTGCCGGGTCAGCGCGTTCCGCGGCTCGGTGAGGATCGTGATCAGGTCGGCACGACTGAGCTGGTGGATCGCCGCGACGACGGGCAACCGTCCGATGAACTCCGGGATCAGCCCGTACTCGATCAGGTCCTCGGGCAGGCAGTGCTCGAACCACTCACCGGTGTCGCGCTTCTCCCGGGAGTGGATCGCGGCGCCGAAGCCGATGCCGTGGTCCCCAATCCGCCTCTCGATCACCTTGTCCAGCTCCGCGAAGGAACCGCCGCAGATGAACAGGATGTTGGTGGTGTCGATCGTCAGGAACTCCTGGTGGGGGTGCTTGCGACCCCCCTGGGGCGGAACCGACGCCGCGGTGCCCTCGAGGATCTTCAGCAGCGCCTGCTGCACCCCTTCCCCGGAGACGTCGCGGGTGATCGAAGGGTTGTCCGCCTTGCGCGCGATCTTGTCGATCTCGTCGATGTAGATGATCCCGGTCTCGGCCCGCTTGACGTCGAAATCGGCGGCCTGGATCAGCTTCAGGAGGATGTTCTCGACGTCCTCGCCGACGTAGCCGGCCTCGGTCAGGGCGGTCGCGTCGGCGATCGCGAACGGGACGTTGAGGATCCGCGCCAGCGTCTGGGCGAGCAGCGTCTTGCCGCAGCCGGTCGGGCCGAGGAGGAGGATGTTGGACTTCTCCAGCTCGATCTCGGCGTCCTCGGACTGCCCCATCTGGACGCGCTTGTAGTGGTTGTAGACGGCGACCGCGAGGGCGCGCTTCGCGTGCTCCTGGCCGACGACGTACTCCTCGAGCACCTCGTGGATCTCGCGCGGCTTCGGCAGGTTCTCCAGCTCGAAGGTGGGCGGCACCGTCAGCTCCTCATCGATGATCTCGTTGCAGAGGTCGATGCACTCGTCGCAGATGTAGACGCCGGGGCCGGCGATCAGCTTTTTGACCTGGCGCTGCGACTTGCCGCAGAAGCTGCAGAGGAGTTGCTCGTTGGAATCTGTCGGGCGTGCCAGAGGTCTCCCCTCCTATTTCTGGTGATCGGCTCGCCGGCGCTTGAAGCTTAGAGACAGCGCCGCGCCGGCCCTGTGGCATCGCAGTTACTCCGCCCGCCGCCCCGACCCTGCCGCCGGGCGCAAAGTTGCCTCTCTTTCGGCCTTCCGACCGATGCCCTCAGGGGCAGGCCGGGAGCGGGTTCGGGTGGTTGCCCGACCCGCAGTTCCCCGTGCCCTCGTCGAAGAAGTCCCCGCCGGGATTGCCGCTGACCGTGTTGTCGAAAAAGCGGTTGTCGTCGGAGTTGGCGTCGATGTGGACGCCGTAAGTCCCGTTGTCGCGGACCCGGTTGCCCGAGAACAGCACGCCGTCGGAGTTGTGGACGAAGATTCCGCTCGGCTCCCCCTCGCCGGCGCTGCGGTTGTCGTGGACGTCGTTGTCCTTGAAGCGAAGGTCCCCGCCCGCAGAGTCCTCGACGATGATCCCGCGGTTGTTGCCCCAGGCCTCGTTGCGGTTGACCCGCAGCACGCCGCTCCCGGTCGTGGTGATCCCGCCGATGTAGATCGCCGAGTCGCTGAAGCCGCTGCCTCGGTTGTCGACGACGTCGATCTCCCGGCTGCCGAAGACGTTGATCCCGTACTCGGCGTCGCAGGTGTCGTAGACCCTGAGGCCCGCGGCCCGGCCGGTGCGTATGCCGCTGAAGTCAACCTCCGAGGGGAAGGAGCCGTGGCCCTCGTCGGCCCCGGTCACGGCGAGGCGGCGCAGGATGACCCCGCTGTCGTGGATGAGGATCGCAGCGCGCGACCGGCAGCCGGCGTCGATCAGCGGGCGAGGCTCTCCCTTCGCCCCGGCGATCGTGACGCTCTTGGTGATCACGAAGGTGCCCCGGTAGTGGCCGCGATGGACGAGCAGGGTGTCCCCGTCCCTCGCTGCGGCGAGCTTCGACTTGAGCTGGCCCGGGTGGACCTGGAGCACTCTCCCGGGGCGCGCGGCGGCGCCCGGAGCGACGAGCAGCAGCGCGGCGGTCATCGCCGCTGCGAGCAGGACTCTGAACGTCTCCCTGGCAGCCATCCCCCACTAGGGTAATACCGTTGATCGCGATGGCGGACGGATTTCGCATCGAGCTGGTCAGCGCGGACACCTACGAGACGCTGCTGCCGATGATCGCGGCCTACCAGCGCTTCTACGAGGTCGCCGACATCGACGGGGAGCGCAACCGGGAGTTCTTCCGGCGCTTCATCGCCCCCAGCGAGGACGGGCTGCTGATCGGCGCCTGGGACGGCGACACGCTGATCGGCTACGCCTGCCTCTACTGGTTCTACAGCTCGACCCAGGCGGCCGAGACGGTGCTGATGAACGACCTTTTCGTCGATCCCTCCCGCCGCGGAGGCGGGATCGGCCGCGCCCTGATCGACGCCAGCCGCACGGTCGCCCGGCAGCGCGGTGCGCGGCACCTGGAGTGGAACACCGCCCCTGACAACCACACGGCCCAGCGCCTCTACGACTCGACCGGCGCCGAGCGCTCGACCTGGGTCAACTACGAGCTGGGCGCCTGATCAGCCGAGAACGCGGGTCAGGAAGGCGACCTCGCGCTCGACCGCCCACTCGAAGTCGGAGCCGCGATAGACGTCGAAGTGGCGCCCGGGGAAGGTCAGCAGCTCACCCTCGTCAGCCTGCGCCGCCGCCCTTCGGGCCGGCGCCGGAGGGGTAATCGTGTCCGACTCCGCGACGAGGACCAGCAGAGGACAGCGGACCCGCTTCGCCTCCCGGCCCGGGCTGTAGGAGCCGAACCGGAGCAGGATCCGGGCCGGGATCGAGTTGTCGGGCTCGAACCCATGCGGGTACATCCCGGGGTAGGCGAGCGCGGCATCGTCGCCGGTCATAGCAGCCAGCGTCCCGGGCGGCCCCACGATCGGCATCCGGTGGACCCGGCCGAATCGCGAGCCGAGCGCGTCGCGGATGCCGGCCGCCGTCATCCGCGTCAGCCGCACCGGCCCGGCGGAGCGCAGCGTGGCCGGCCCGCTGGTGTGGGGCACCTGGGAGACGACCGCGGCGATTCGCTCGTCGCGGGCCGCGACCCAGATCACGTGCCCGCCGCTGAACGAGCTCCCCCAGAGCGCGATCCGCTCCGCGTCCATCCCATCCAGGCCGCGAGCGTGGGCGACCGCCGCTTGCCAGTCCTCGTGCTGGCGGTCGATGTCGATCAGCTGCCGCGGGGTCCCGGTGGAGTCGCCGAAATGGCGGTAGTCGAAGACGAGCGCTGCGAATCCCGCACCGACGAAGCGCTCAGCGAAGGCGTCCAGCCGCGCCTCCTTGCGGGCGCCGAAGCCATGCGCCATGACGACGCAGGGCGCCGGCCCATCCGCCTCGACCCGGTAGAGCCAGCCACAGCAGCGGCCTTCACCGGAGGCGAACTCGATCTCCTCGCGCCGGGCGGCCATCGCGATCAGCTGAACCGATCCCAGCGCCGCAGTGAGGGCTCCGGGTCGACCGGTCTGCCGTGGACGTGAACCTCGAAGTGTAGATGGCAGCCGACGGTGATCGCGTTGCCCGTCTCTCCCACCGCCCCGATCCGCTCGCCGGTGCGGACCCGCTCGCCGCGGCTCGCCGGCGAGGGCCGCCGCAGGTGGGCGTAGAAGTAGCTGCGGTGCTCGCCGCGACCGTGGATGAGGACGTAGTTGCCGTAGAGGACCGGGTCGTAGCCGCGCCCCAGCACCCGCCCGCCGCGAGCGGCCTCGAGCGGCGTGCCGCAAGCCGCGACGACATCGAAGCCTTCGTGCGTTCGCCCGCCGGAGCGCGGCGCGCCGAAGCGCCCGATCGCTCCGCGGACGCCGTGCGGGCCGCGCACCGGGAAGATGTAACCGTGGAAGGCGAAGCCGCCGGCACGCTTGAGGTTGTGACCGCGGCGCCCGATCAGCACCAGGTAGCGGCCATCGGGGGCCTCCCCCCCGCCTCCGGTCCGGCCCGCCCAGAGCAGGTGGTAGCGCCCCGGCTCTGCCGCCCCCACGGTGAAGGAGCGGACGGCTCGCCGGCTGCGGCGCGCGACGATCCTGACCTCGACGTCGACGGCCCGATCGGCGCTGAAGGAGAAGCGGATCCGCACCGGCTCGCCGGCGTAGTAGGCGTGATGAGGATGAGCCGAGCCGGCGAGGAGGCGGAAATGGGGAGCCTCAGCCCGGGCCGCCGGAGCGACGAAAAACAACCAGCAGGAGAGGGCCGCCACCAACCCCATCCCTGCGAGGCCAAGGCGATGCGGACGCGGAGCCGGGGTCTCGTCCATCATGTATTCCTCGAGACCCCGGCGGAGCAGAGCACATGCCGGGCTCTTTGTTCTAGTGGTGCTCTATGACGCGGTCGACGAGGTTGTACTCCTTCGCCTCCTCCGCGCTCATGAAGTAGTCGCGCTCCGTGTCCTTGGCGACCTTCTCCAGCGGCTGCCCGGTGTGCTTGGCGAGGATCTCGTCGAGGCGCTGGCGGACGTCGATGATCTCCTTGGCGTGGATCTCGATGTCGGTTGCCTGGCCCTGGAAGCTCGAGGAGACCTGGTGGATCAAAATCTTCGAGTTGGGCAGGGACATCCGCTTGCCCTCCGAGCCGCCGGCCAGCAGCAGCGCCCCCATGCTCATCGCAATCCCGACGCAGATCGTCTGCACGTCCGGCTTGATGAACTGCATCGTGTCGTAGATCGCCAGCCCCGCATAGACCGAGCCGCCCGGCGAGTTGACGTAGAGGCTGATGTCCTTGTCGGGGTCCTCGGACTCGAGGTGGAGGAGCTGGGCGACGATCAGGTTGGCGATGTCCTCGGTCACCGGAGTGCCGAGGAAGACGATCCGCTCGTTGAGCAGGCGCGAGTAGATGTCGAACGCCCGCTCACCGCGGGAGGTCTGCTCGACGACCATTGGGACCAGGGGACTCATCGGTGGGCGAGTGTATAGAAGGCGGTCGGCGTCCAATCACCTGCGGCGGCCTCGCCGCCTGACATGCCTCAGCCGGCGCTATACCCGCGCCGGCACTGAATCTCCGGCATTACACTCGCTCCGTGTCCGAAGTCACGACCGCCTACGCGACCTGTCCTCTGTGCGAGGCGACCTGCGGCTTGGAGCTGAAGCTGGCAGCCGAGGAGGTGACCTCGGTCCGCGGCGACGACGCCGACGTCTTCAGCGCCGGTTTCATCTGCCCCAAGGGCGCCAGCGTCGCCGCGCTCGAGTCCGACCCCGACCGCATCCGCACCCCATTGGTCAAGCGCGACGGGCGCTTCGTGGAGGCAAGCTGGGACGAGGCGTTTGCCGAGATCGACCGCCGCTTGCCGCCGATCCTCGAGCAGCACGGTCGGGACTCGATCGGTGTCTATGTCGGCAATCCCGCCGCCCACAACATGGCGGCGCTCTTCTACGGGCGAGTCCTGTTCAAGGCGCTGGGCACTCGCAACATCTTCACCGCGACGACGGTGGACCAGATGCCCAAGCAGGTCTCCAGCGCCCACATGTTCGGCGGCGCTCTGAGCGTTCCCATCCCCGACGTCGACCGCACCCAGCACCTGCTGATCCTCGGAGCCAACCCACTGGCCTCCAACGGCAGCCTGATGACGGCGCCGAACATGCGGGGCCGCCTGCGCGAGATCCGGGAGCGGGGCGGCAAGGTCGTCGTGATCGACCCGCGACGCACGCGGACCGCCGAGGAGGCCGACGAGCACCACTTCATCCGCCCCGGAACGGACGCGATGCTGCTGATGGCGATGGCCAACCTGCTCTTCGCCGAGGACCGGGTCGAGGTCGGCGGACTGGCAGGGCACCTGAACGGGCTCGAGCAGGTGCGCGCGGCCGTGAAGCCCTTCACGCCGGAGTCGGCCGAGGGGCCGACCGGGATCGCGGCCGCGGAGATCGTCCGCATGGCGCGAGAGCTGGCGGCAGCAGAGCGGGCGGCCGTCTACGGCCGCATCGGCACCTGCACGCAGGAGTTCGGCACGCTCGCGAGCTGGCTGGTCGACGTGCTGAACGCGCTCACCGGCAACCTCGACCGCGAGGGCGGCGCGATGTTCACCCAGGCCGCAGCCGGCCAGAGCAACTCCAGCGGTGAGCCGGGACGGGGCCGCGGCTTCCTCCCGGGGCGCTGGGCCAGCCGCGTACGCGGGCTCCCCGAGGCGTTCGGGGAGCTGCCGGTCGCATGCCTGGCGGAGGAGATAGAGACGCCAGGCGAGGACCAGATCCGAGCGATGCTGACGATGGCCGGCAACCCGGCTCTCTCGACTCCGGACTCGGAGCGACTGGACCGCGCCCTGGACTCGCTCGACTTCATGGTCTGCCTCGACGTGTACGTCAACGAGACGACCCGCCATGCCGATGTCATCCTCCCCGGTCCCTCCTCGCTGCGCCGGCCCCACTACGACGTCGCGCTCTACCAGCTGGCGATCCGCAACGTGGCCAACTACTCGCCGGCGGTGCTCCCGCCGGACCCGGCGCTGCCCGACGAGTGGCGGAACGTCCTGCGGCTCACCGGGATCGTCACCGGCCAGGGACCGTCGCCCGACGTCGATGCGATCGACGACTTCGTCGCCGCGGAGGCTGTCAGCCGGGAGGTCGGGGTGCCCGGATCCCGGCTGGCCGGCCGCGACCCGGCGGAGCTGCTGGAGGCGCTGGCGCCGCGGACGGGCCCGGAGCGTCTGCTCGACCTGATGCTCCGCGCCGGCCCCTACGGAGATCGCTTCGGCGAGGACCCCGAGGGCCTGACCCTGGAGCGCCTGGAGGAGTCCCCCCACGGCATCGACCTCGGCCCGCTGCGACCGCGACTGCCCGGTTCGCTGCGCACGGCAAGCGGCAAGGTCGAGCTGGCGCCGGAGCCGATCCTCGCCGACCTGCCCCGGCTGCGCGGGGCTCTGCGACGCTCGGTCAACGGCGGGATGGTCCTGGTCGGCAGGCGAAACCTTCGCTCCAACAACTCCTGGATGCACAACGTGCCCCGCCTGGTCAGCGGGCCGCCGCAGTGCACCGCCCACGTCCATCCCGACGACGCGAAGCGCCTCGGCCTCACTGACGGCGAACCGGCGCGGGTCAGCTCCGAGGCGGGCTCGATCGAGATCCCGGTCGAGGTCAGTGATGCGGTGATGCCCGGTGTGGTCAGCATCCCCCACGGCTGGGGCCACGATGGCGAAGGCGTCGAGCTGAACGTCGCCCGCCAGCACGCCGGCGCGAACAGCAACGTCTTGGCTCGCTCGGACCTGGTCGACCCGCTCTCCGGCAACGCGGTCCTGAACGGGATTCCGATCGAGCTGGCGCCCGTGGCAGCGAACGCGGAGAGGCTGAGCCCAGCGTCGGCGTTCTGATAGGCAGCGTGTTTCGCGATCGCCTTCACGCCAGGGCGCTTCCGCCTGCGTCGCCTCCGCCCAAGCGACAGTATCCAGCGCCCCCTGAGGGCGTTGCTTGAACGCTTTTCAGCACCTGGGGAGCTGAAACCGTTCATCCGACCGATTCGGCGATCACCAGGATCGGCGGCGGCCTTTCCTGCGAGTACCTACCTGATCAAGGCGGTTCCGCGGAACGGCCTTCGCCGGGATTCGTCGTCTACTCGCTGCCCGGAGTCCAGAGCGAGCCGGCCTGCTCGCGCTCGTCCTCCGGGGTCCAGAGCTTCTCGCGCGCCTCGGCCTGGGCCATCGGGATCGGCTTGGCGGAGTCGACGATCACGTCGATCGCCTTGCGGGTCCGGAGGTCCTGGCTGACCAGGGCGTCGCGGCCCTCGCGACGCAGGCGCTCCAGAAGCTTCTCGGGGCTGGTGCGCTCGTGCTCGGCCGTGTGCTCCAGGGCCTCGACCATTTCCTCCTCGGTGACCTCGATCCCCTCCGCCTCGGCCACCGCCGCCAGGACCGCCTCGCGGCGCAGGTCGCGTTCGGCGTCGGGCCTCGACTCCTCGATCAGTTGCTCGCGCGTTCGCCCCTGCATCTGCAGGTAGGTGTTGGGGTCGATCCCGCGGGCGGCTAGCTGGCGCTCGACCCCCTCCCAGCGCTCTTCGGCTCTCGCGTCGACGATCTCCTGAGGGATTTCGACGGTCGCGCCGTCGGCGGCTGCGTCGATCGCCGCCATGCGGAAGTCCTGATCGATCCTCTCCGCGGCCGCCTCGGAGAGCTTCTCGCCGATGTCGGCCCGCAGCTCATCCAGGGTGTCGAACTCGGAGGCTTCCGACGCGAAGTCGTTGTCGAGGTCGGGAAGCACCTTCTCCCTGACCTCCTTCACCTTGACCGCGAAGCTGGCCTCCTTTCCCGCCAGGTGCTCGGCCCGGTAGTCCTCGGGAAAGGTCACCTCGACCTGGTGGTCGCTGTCGGGCTCGGCGCCCCTCAGCTGCTCCTCGAATCCCTCGATGAACTGCCCCGAGCCGAGCTCCAGCAGCTGGTCGTGGCCCTCGCCGCCCTCGAACAGCTCGCCGTCGATAGTGCCTGCGAAGTCGATCAGCAGTACGTCGCCCTCGGTCGCCGCCCGCTCGACAGGCTCCAGCCGGGCCATGCTCTCCGCGAACTCCCTCCAGCTCGCGCTCGATGACGTCCTCGGGCACGTCGGAGTCGGGCCTGCCGACCTCGAGGCCCTTGTATTCGCCGAGCTCGGCGCGCGGGCGCACCCGGACCTGGAACTCGAAGCCGAGTGGCTGTCCCTCATCCTCGGGCGGCGAGGTGATCTCGATCTCGGGATCACCGACCGTGCTCACGCCCGACTCGAGAACGGCCTGCTCATACCACTCCGGCAGCGCCTCCCTCAGCGCCTCCCGGAACACTGTGTCGAAGCCGACCTGCTGGAGGACGAGCTTCGGCGGGACCTTGCCCTTGCGGAAGCCCGGCAGACGCATCTCGCGCCCGAGGGCGCGCGCGGCGCGCTGAACGCGGCGATCGACGTCGGCCGCCGGGACCTCGGCCTCGACCCGTGCCCGCGAATCCTCCAGCTCTGAGACGGTTGTCTCCATCGGCGGGTGAATCTAGAGCAATCGGGGACGGCGGCTACCCTCGCCCGCGCGCCTCCCGCCAGAGCAGCGCGGCGAGGTCAATGACGAAGGCGGCGACCCTCGCCGGCGGCCCGGTGACGAGCCAGGCGCGCGGATCAGCCCCGTCCCGGCTCATGCTCCCTGCCCGCGGCCGCGAGCCTCCTCTCCAGCAGCTCACCGTGGCCCGCGGCGACCGCCCGGTCGGCGCGCGCTTCATCCAGCGGGTAGCCGCGCTCGGCGGCGAGGTCGAGCAGGCGCTGCTTCTCCGTCCCCTCGCGGGCGGCCTCGAAGAACAGCCAGGCAAGGAGGCCCAGCGCGAGGAAGGTGCCCTCGACCATCATCAGAACTCCAGCGGTGCTCTGGTCGGCGATCGGCGAGATCCCCCAGTAGCGCTCTCCCGGCGCGTAGATCGGGTAGAGCACCGTCCCGGACCACATCAGCACGTTGCCGAGGATGGCGCCGGTGAAGCGGACGGCGATCACGTAGCCGACCTTCCAGCCCCCCCCGAACCACTGCGGCTTCGGCAGCGGCCCGAAGACAGGCATCCACATCAGGCAGCCGAAGAAGAGGAAGCACGTGTGCTCGAGCGCATGGACCGGCGCCGTCCCATAGGCGTCCTGATAGATCGCCGGCACATGCCAGAGGAAGAGGTTGAGTGCCCAAAGCGGGAAGGCGACGGCCGGGTGAGCGAGCACCCTCAACCGATCGAAGAACCCGATCGCCAGCACCGGAGCGAGCAGCGGCCCCGTGAGGCCGAGGACGGTCAGCAAGGTGGCGATGTCGCCGAGCAGCAGGTGCTCGGACATGTGGGCGAGCACCAGCTCGTCGGCGATGTGGCCGACCGGCGAGAACAGGGCCACGGCTATCACCAGCAGGCCGGCTGCGAAGCAGGACTGGCGCCAGATGGGCACCGGTCTGCCCTTCGCCGCCAGGGTAATCGCCCGCTTTGCGTAGAGCGCCGCGGCCAGGGTGATCGGAACCAGCTCCAGCGGTGCGAAGGCGCCGCCGACGTGGGCGAGCGGGAGATCCACGTATTCAGCGTAGATGAGCGATGCCGCGGCCGCGTGCGCTCGGTTCGCGTGCCGGGACTAACCCTCCGGCGGCTGAGGGCCTCCCATGGTGGCCGCTGGTCCGAATCGATGCCCGCAGTGGCGGCAGACGCTCGCCGCCCGCGGGATCGCCATCCGGCAGTCCGGACAATCCTTCGCCGCCGGCAGGGTGCCTGGGGCGTTGATCAGCTCGGCGAAGCCGGCCAGCGCCCAGATAGCCGATCCGACGAGCGAGAAATAGGCGCCGAACTCGATCCCGTCGACGTGGGCGGGGGGCGAGACGATCTTGGCGATGCTGAGGGCGACGGTAGCCAGCCCGATCAGCCCAGCGAGGGCCAGCGCGCCCTTTCGCGTTTCCCCGAGCGCGTCCTTTGCGATCAGGGCAAGGCTCGCTGCGGCCATTGCAAAGAGCGCGATGTCCGCGCTGTGGAACGCCTTCCAGCCGGATTGGGTGATCGTGAAGCCGAACTCGTCGAAGCGGTACCAGTCGAGGAAAAGCGAGCACACGACCATCGACAAGCCGAGGATCGCGACAGCTCTGAGCGCTTCCCTCATCTTCCCTTCAATCGCTTGCGGCAGCCGAGCGTATCCAGAACGCGCCCCGCGCCGGCTCGGCTGCGGCCCGCTCTGGACGAAATGGCTGCAGGCCGGTTCAGGACGTCGGGCGCGCGGGGCCGGCGGCGAGGAGGCCCGAGCGGCGGCGGGCGGGTGCGATCCCCGACGGGGTCCGGGGCTCAACTCCCATATCCGAGAGGAGGTTGTAGGTCGCCTGCTCGATTCGCTCGTCCGGCTGGGCGGAGAGGCCGTAGGACCACTGCATGGTGCCGCTGGCGAAGATCAGGGCCCCGCTGGGGGCGCGGTAGCGCACGGCGTTGACGGTGCCGGGCTGGCCCGGCGGTGGCGCGATGTTGCGCAGCCGGCCCTCGTCCTGGATCCAGGCATTCCCGGTCGAGGTCCCGACGTTGGTTGCCGAAAGCCTGATGACGCCGGCCGGTTGCCGGGAGAGGTACTGAGGCTGCGTCGGGATCGCGTCCCACTCCCAACCCACGAGCTTTGAGCCGATTTGGGTCGAGCGGTGGAGGGGGATCCCGGTGTTGCGCCAGATCCGATCCCCCGCGAACTCTCCCCGTGAGCTGGCGGGAGGAACGGTCAGCTGGAATGCACGCCGATCGTTGTCGCCCACGTACATCACGCCGAAGAGCTGATTCTCGGGTTGGTCGGGCCCAACCCGCCCCTCGGGCGGGGCATCGGGGCCCCCGGGCGGAGCGCCGTTGTCGCGCCAGGTGGTGGTCGCGTTCTGGGGATTGTCGTCGCTGGTGCCGGCGACCCCGTCGGCGCCGACCGCGTCGTCAGCCGTTCCCCTGATGCCGTCCGGGCCCCAGTCGTTGGCCCCCACCGCGCCGGACCCGGCGGAGCCGCTGCCCTCGACCGTCTTGTAACAGACGAGAGTCCGGTGGCCGTCCTCGTAGCGCGCCTTCCAGTACGCGGTGTTGGCGCTGAACGAAGCGATGTCGACGCCGGCGTCGCGGGCCGCCTTGAAGCCGTCGAACTGGGCGGCGCTCCAGTACTCGGAATGGCCCGAGATGACGTCCACCCGGTGGCGGAGCAACTCGCCGGGGTCGGAGCTGACGTGAATATCGTCTGTGTAGGAGAGGTCGTATCCCTGCTTCTCGAGCCAGAAGAGCAGGTTGAAATCGGGCCCGAAGAACCAGTTCTGGGCCCCGCCGGCGAGGCTCAGCGGCCGGTTGAACGAGACCTTCACTGCGCGCCCCGTGCCCGAGATCGTGTTGCCCCCGCGAACGCCGAAGTAGAGGGACTTCCCGCCGAAGAGGTTGTAGGCCTCATAGGTATTGACGGGAAGGACGTAGAGCAGCTTGCCCGCGCGCCGGTCATCGCGGACCGTGAAGACGACCGCCGTCTGCTCGCCGTTCGATGCGGTCAGCTTCGCCAGGTAGACCCCCGCGGCGGGAAAGGCGGCGCCGGGTATCGAGTAGGTGGGCCGCCAGTTGCCGCAATCCACCTCGCCGGTCGTCGTGTCCATCGGCCGACATCGGTAGTCGTTGTTGATCGGAATGCCCCTCGCCTGCTTCACGAGGCGCCCCCCGAAGCCGCCGTAGTAGCCCATGCGGAAGACCTCGACGTCGACCGTCGCATTCGAGGAGACCGGAGCGTCGCGACCGATCTTCAGCACCACGTCCTCGCCCAGCTCGACGCTGGTCTGGGTCGTGTACCCGCCCAGCTCGGCGCTGTAGTCGCCGATCCGCCAGCGCAGGGTCCCCTGGTGGCAGCGGTTCTCTTCGACGACCGGGTTTCGCGCCGGGCAGGCGGCATCGCGGCGGGCCCCGGGACGGCCCGCCTTCCCCCCGATCGGTCCGACGCCGGAACCGGGGCCGGAGAGGACAGCGGGGCTCGAGTCCCCGCTGCCGGTCCCGCTGAGGCCATGGGGCAGGCCCTCCCCGGCCGCCGCACCGATCACGGTGACGATCACGACGAAGGGAGCCAGGACCCGGATCCACAGCGGCGCGTGCCAGAGGGAGTCCAGGACGCCGCGAAAGCGGCCCGCTCGGGGCGCCTCACCGCTCATCGGAACCGATTCGGTTGCGGGGTGGTCTCGACTTTGAAGCTCTCGGTCTGGGGTGGTAGCGACCCGACCCGAGAGGCGACGCCGCCGGATCGCGGTTTTCAGCCTAGCGGCGCCAGGGTAGGGCGCTGGTAGTTTCTGCCGACACCGATCGAAGGAGCTTTCAGTTGAGCCAGACGACCGCCAGCGAGGGGATCCTCGCCGATGAGAACCGGGACAAGCGCGAGGAGATCATCGAGATGCTCTCCAAGGCGTACTGGATGGAGATCGAGACGGTGATGAGCTACATCACCAACTCGGTCAACCCCGACGGGGTGCGCGCCCAGGAGATCATCGAGTCCCTGAAGGAGGACATCACCGAGGAGCTCGGCCACGCCCAGCAGTTCGCAGACCGCATCAAGGAGCTCTACGGCGTCGTGCCTGGTTCGATGCAGTTCAGCGCCGAGCAGGATTACCTGCAGCCGCCCGAACATCAGACCGACATCGTCCACGTGATCAAGGGTGTGATCGCGGCCGAGTCCGGCGCGATCGAGTTCTACACGCGGATCGTCGAGGAGACCGACCAGGTCGACCCCGTGACCAACGACATGGTGATCGCGATCCTCCACGACGAGCAGGGACACAAGCGCCTCTTCGAGGGCTTCCTGCGCGAGTACGCGGCGGAGGGGCTGGCCTAGCCCGCGGAGCGGCTGGCCCGACGTCATGGGGGGCGAGGACAGCGGCGGCTTCCCGCGCATCGGAAGCTACGGCTTCCTCTCCGACTGCCACACCAGCGCCCTCGTCTCCTACGACGGGTCGGTCGAGTGGATGTGCGTGCCCCGCTTCGACTCACCCAGCGCCTTCGCGTCGCTGCTCGACCGGGAAGCGGGCCACTTCAGGATCTGGCCGGAGGGAGTGACCGTCCCAATCAGCCGCCGGTACGAGCCCGGCACGCTGATCATCGAGACGACCTGGGTCACCGACAACGGCTGGGTCGAGGTGATCGATTCCCTCTCGATCGGCGAGTGGGCGCCCGAGGGCGGCGACAGTGGCCGGCCTCAGACCGGGCACGAGTCCGACTGCTCGCTGCTGCGGATCGCGCGCTGCATCCACGGCGAGGTGGACCTGCGGCTCGAGTGCGCACCCCGCTTCGCCTACGGCGCCGAGGCTCCATCGTGGAGCGGCGGCGAGCTGGGCGTCGCAGTCGCCGAGGGAGACGGGGTGCAGCTCAGCGTCAACACCGACTTCGAGCTAAGCGTCGATGGCGACGTGGCTCACGGCTCCATCCACCTACGCGAGGATGAGTCGGCGTTCTGCGCGATCGACTGGAATCCCGAGCTGGGCGGGCCCCGCAGCGCCCCCGAGGCGCAAGAGCGGCTCGAGTCGACCCGCGAGTTCTGGCGCGAGTGGCTGCGCCACGGGGACTTCCCCGACCACACCTGGCGCATCCACCTGCAGCGCTCGGCCCTGGTGCTGAAGGGCCTCACCTACGCGCCAACTGGAGCGATCGTCGCCGCCGCGACGACCTCGCTGCCCGAGACGCCGGGGGGCGAGCGGAACTGGGACTACCGCTTCAGCTGGGTTCGCGATTCGACCTTCTCGCTGTGGGCGATGCACACGCTCGGCTTCGACGAGGAGGCACAGGACTTCATGCAGTTCCTGGTCGGGGTGCTGACCGAGGATCCAGGGCTGCAGATCATGTACGGGATCGACGGGCGCACGGACCTGACCGAGAGCACCCTCGACCATCTCTCCGGCTACGGCGGCGCGAAGCCGGTGCGGATCGGCAACGGCGCCTTCTGCCAGCGGCAGAACGACGTCTGGGGGGCGATCATGGACTCGGTCTACCTGCACGCGAAGGCGATCCGCAAAGTCCCCGACAGGCTCTGGGTGATGTTGGTGCGAACGGTCGAGGCGGCCATCGAGGCCTGGCCCCACCCCGATCAGGGGATCTGGGAGGCGCGCGGGGAGCCCAGGCACTACGTCTCCTCGAAGCTGATGATCTGGGTCGCCGTGGACCGCGGCCGGCGACTCGCCACCGACCGCGGCGAGCCCGAATTGGTCGAGCGGTGGTCGGAGATCGCCGACCGGATCAAGGCCGAGATCCTCGAGAAGGGCGTCCGGGACGGCGTCTTTCGCCAGCACTACGAGACCGACGCCCTCGACGCCTCCACCCTGCTGATCCCGCTGCTCCGCTTCCTGCCGCCCGACGACGAGCGGATCAGGGCGACGGTGCTGGCGATCGAGCGCGACCTGACGGCCCACGGCCTCGTCCTGCGCTACATCACCGGCGAGACCGACGACGGCCTGAGCGGCGAGGAGGGGACCTTCCTGATCTGCTCCTTCTGGCTCGTCTCGGCGCTATCGGAGATCGGCGAGAGTGCGCGGGCGCGGGCGCTCTGCGAGCGCCTGCTCGAGGCCGCGGGCTGGCTCGACCTCTATGCCGAGGAGCTCGACCCGGTTTCCGGGCGGCACCTCGGCAACTTCCCCCAGGCATTCACCCATCTGGCCCTGATCAACGCCGTCTCCCACGTGATCGCCGACGAGATGCGCTCCGGCGACGCGGGTCAGATGACCGCCGTGTTCAGCGAGATGGGCGGGGTGCGCGAAGACGCATGAGCGAACCGAAAGCTGCCGAACTTACGTTAGGCGTCTCAAGGACGCCGAAGGTTGCATTCGAGGGCTAACCGCACCCCATCAGCGGCGGCTTCTCCGCCTTGTATGCGTCTGCCGGCGGCCTTACCGGCCTGGCTGGTACGTCCCGAAGCTCCAGAGGTTGCCCTCCGGATCGCGTACCGAGAAGTCGCGCGAGCCGTAGTCCTGGTCGCTGAGGCCGCGGACGACCTCGGCCCCTGCGGCGGTGGCTCGCTCGAAGAGGGCGTCGGGCTCCTCGGTGACCAGGTACTGCCATCCCTGGCCCTCGTGTGAGCCGAAGTCGTCCTCCTTGACTGATCCCATCATCACCAGGCCGCCGCGATAGGCCAGCTCGGCATGGACGACCGTTTCGCCGTCGGTGTGGACCTCGTGGCGCTCGAATCCGAAGGCCCTCTCCAGCCACTCGATCGCCGCCATCGCGTCGCGGTACCGCAACGACGGGAAGATCGCCTGGGACATCCGTCCTCCTTTGCTCGGTTCGCTGGTTCAATCCCCCGATGCGAAAGCTTGTCACCTGCGTCGCCTTCGCGGCCTCCGCGGCCCTCGCCGCCGGGCTGGGCTCGGTGTCCGCCGCCGGTCCCGGAGACGCCGGGATCAGCGCCCTCGGCCCTTATCCGTCCCTCGGCGGTTGCCCCATCTTCCCCTCCCCTCGGCCCTCGCTGCGGCCGCAGGCCCCCTCGCTCCCCAACCAGGCCGCCTGGAACCAGGACATCTCTCACGCGCCACTCGCTCGGCGCTCGAAGCAGATCATCGCCTTCATCAACTCCCACGGCGGCGACCACCTGCATCCGGACTTCGGCTCGCCCCGCGCCTACGGCTTCCCTTACGCGGTGGTCGGCCGCCACCAGGCGAAGCTGCCGATTCACTACACCTCCTACGGCAGCGAGAGCGACCGCGGGCCCTTCCCGATCCCCAAGCGGGCCCCGGTGGAGGGCGGGCGCCGCAGCGACGGGGATCGCCACGTGCTCGTCGTCGATCGCTCGCGCTGCCGCCTCTACGAGCTGTACCGCGCCTACTTCAAGCGCCATGGGCGGGATCACTGGAACGCCGGCTCGGGGGTCGAGTGGAACCTCCGCTCGAAGGGCCTGCGGCGGGACGGCGACACCTCGGCCGACGCCGCCGGGCTGCCGATCTTCCCCGGGCTGGTCCGCTACGACGAGGCCCGACGCGGTCGCGTCGACCACGCGATCCGGATCACCTTCGACGTCACCCGGGACGCTTGGATCCATCCCGCCTCGCACTGTGCTGGGGACAGCTCCAGCCGCAACGCCCCGCCAATGGGTCTGCGGCTGCGCCTGCGTCACGGCTACGGGCTTCACCGGTTCAGTGGTCCGGCCAGGGCGATCGCCAGGGCGCTGAAGCGCTACGGGGCGATCGTCGCGGACAACGGGTCCAACTGGTTCTTCGGCGGCACCAGCGACCGACGCTGGAACGACGAGAACCTCGACCAGCTGAAGCGGATCCCCGGCCGCGCCTTCCAGGTCGTCCGCAGCGCCGCCGCCACGCACCGCTGCTGAAGCCGGTCCTGGGCGGGCGGCGATAGGCTCGGCGCAGATGAGGACGGTTCAGTTACACACCGGGTCCGGGCTCGCCTACCGCGAGGCCCTCGCCGACCCCGCCAAGGGCGATCCGGTCGTTCTCCTGCACGGCTTCCCCGAAAGCTCCCTGATGTGGGTCTCGCTGATGAGCGCCCTGGCCGGCGCGGGCCGCAGCAGCCTCGCCCCCGACCTCTACGGGCTGGGCGACTCCGACGCGGACGGCATGGTGAGCTTCGAGCGCACCCTGGATGACTTCACCGCGTTCATGGACGAGCGGTGCGCCGGCCCGGCCGCACTGGTCGTCCACGACTGGGGCGGATTCATCGGGCTCGCCTGGGCCTGCGAACACCCCGACCGCGTCTCGGCCCTGGTGATCAGCAACACCGGCTTCTTCAGCGACGGGAGGTGGCACGGCCCTGCCGAGGCGATCCGCGGCGAGCACGGCGAGGCGATCGTCGCCGCGATCGAGCGCGAAGCGTTCGTCGCGGCACTCGACCCGGGCGGAGGCGTGTTCGGCGAGGAGGAGATCGCCGCCTACTGGAAGCCGTTCTCAGAAGGCCGCGGACAGGCCGCCACCCTCGGCTTCTATCGCTCGATGGACATGGAGAAGCTCGCGCCCTGGGAGGGAAAGCTGGCCGGGCTCGGCGTGCCGACCCTGCTCATCTGGGGGGCCGAGGACGAGTTCGCGCCGATCTCCGGCGCCCACCGCTTCCAGCGCGAGATCCCCGGCGCCGAGCTGGTCGCCGTGGAGGGCGTCGGCCACTTCGTCTTCGACGCTGCCCGCGAGCGCTCGGTCGCGGAAGTCCTGCGCTTTCTCGACGCCGGCTCCTAGCCCCGGTTCTCCGCCACGAACTTGCTGGCGATGAACGTCGCTCCTTGCGGGTCCTGGATCACGGTCATCCGCACCCAGGGTGCGTCGAACGGCGGAGCGATCACCTTGCCG
Organism: uncultured Actinomycetes bacterium; assembly: GCA_963738305.1. Lineage (GTDB taxonomy): Bacteria > Actinomycetota > Thermoleophilia > Solirubrobacterales > 70-9 > JBBRHQ01. The sequence goes on from CAVTVU010000001.1 coordinate 80,631, forward strand.
CCCAACTCGCCCGCCTTCGCGGCGGTGGCATCGGCGTCGTCGGTTGCGAAGGTCACGCTCCAGTGTGCCGGCGTGTCGGGCTCCTCGTCGGGAATCGGGTTGATGCTCGCGACCACGTCCTCGAAGCCCTCCGGCCCGCCCACCTCGGCAATCGTCTTGCGAAAGTCCGGATTGTCGCGCTCGAGGTGGTCGCCGTAGCCCGGAAGCGTCCACATCTCGGCCCCGCCACCCAGGGCGAGGGTCGTCCATCCGAAGACCGCACCGTAGAACTGCTTGGCGCGATCGACGTCGCGCGTCGCCAGCCCGTTGAAGTTGAGCGAGCCGGCCTCGTTGACCACTTGCGCGCCGATGTTCTGGCCTGCCTGCCAGACACAGAAGACGGCGCCCTCGGGGTCGGCGCAGACCGCCATCCGGCCGGCCTCCATGACGTCGAAGGGCTCCATCACGACTCCTCCGCCCGCCTCGCCGACCCTGGCCGCCGTCGCATCGGCATCCTCGACCGCGACGTAGGTATTCCACATCGCCATCTGCGGTGCGGCTTCGGGGATCGAGCCGACCGCGGCGACGCTGCCGCCGCCCAGGCGAGCCATGAAGTACTTGCCCTCCGACCCTGCGGGCATCACGTCCTCGAACTCCCAGCCGAACAGGCCCGAGTAGAACTCGACGGCCGCCTCGGGATCGGGCTGGCTCGTGTCGACCCAGCAGGGCACTCCGGGGATGTAGCCGTCTCGCTTGGGCATGCCTCTCCTCTTTCTCGTCGTCGAGGTGCCCACCTCACGATAGGGATGGCGTCAAGCCCCGACGATTTCGGCACCCCGCCGGTGCAATTAGGGGCGCGGCAGCAGTCTAGGCTTGGACGTCGATGGAAACCGAAGCGGATCAGACGGCCGGGACCGAAGACTTGGTTACAGCCCACGCCCGCATCCGTGACGAGGCCGTTCGCCTCGCCGGCGGCCCCGGCGATATGCCCCAGCGGGTTGCCCTGCTGCACTCGATCTTCGTCGACTCGGGCGGAGGCCACGCCTTCCCGGAGGTGGCGCTTCACGGCGCCCTGTGGGCCTACGCCTTCTACGAGCGGCGGGGCGTCGTCTCCCGGATGATCGCCTACCGCTACCTGCACGACCGCGAAGAGCGCGCGCGCCGCTCCTACATGCTTTTCGAGTTCTCCCAGGGGTTCAAGGAGGCCAACCGGTCGGTCTTCATCGACACCTACACGAACTACTTCTTCACCAAGAGCCATGGCGAGGTGCCGGGAGCCGAGGAGATCCTCCCGCCCGCCCTGCTCGAAGCGCTCAACCGCGTCCACCGCGCCTCCCGGGCGGGCCGCCCGCTCGGCGCCCCCGAACGCGCGCAGGTCTTCGAGACGGCGCTCCTCTTCGAGCAGGAGAAGACGGTGGGGCCGAAGGTCAAGGAGGAGGTCGCGAAGTTCGACTGCCCGGTCCTGACCAGCCTGGTGCTGAAGCCGGTCGTCCGCTTCGGCTACTTCCCCCGCTTCAGACTGCTCTTCTTCCGCGACTTCAGCGACGTCGACGAGCGAATAGACAAGGCGATCCGCAGCTACCGCCTCGCCGAGGAGGCCGGTTGGCCGGCTGTGTCCGACGCGATCCGCTTCCAGGGGGTCCTCCCTGGGCGCTGCTTCGCCGACCCGCTCGCCTACGCGGCAGGCCTCCGGCACACGCTCCTGCCTGCGGGCTGAGGGCGAAGCCAGGAGAGGCGCCCCTACCCGTTTTCAGGAGGGTTGAAAAAAGTCGAGGCGGGAGGTGTGGGTTGCGGGACGACGGGTAGCGCCGATACATCCGTTGGGCAACGGACTACGTGATTCGTCGGGTGATCACCTTGAGACTCAAGTCAGGCAGATCGGATCGAGGCCGTCGGGCAAGCGCCCACAGACGGCGGCGCTCGCTCGGATCGGCCCTTTTCCTCGTCGCCCTCTGGACCCTGATCTCCGCGATCGAGCTGGCCCCCGGAGCCTCGGCTTCCGGGCTCGATCTTGGCGGCACGACCTCCCCGGCGACAAACGCCGTCTCGAACGTGGCCGCGACGGCGACATCGGCCGTGACGCCGGCTCCCGCACCCGCCCCGAGCCCGGCACCCGCGCCGGCTCCGGCATCCAGCCCGAGCCCTGCACCCGCTGCGGCCCCGGCGCCCCCAGCCCCCACCGCGACAGCAACGAACGCTGCGGTCCACACGGCGACAACGCTGTTGCTCAGGTTCAGACTCAGGCCACCCCGCCGAGCCTGCCCGCTCCGGCGGCTCCCTCCGATCCGGCCGGCACCGCTCCGGCAACTTCGGCGGCGCCTCCCGCTGCGGGCTCGCCGGGCCCGGTCGAGCATGTCGCCTCCGCGGCGGCCCGAACCCTCGAGACGGCCGGCTCAGCCCTCCCCACCGGGAGTGTCCCGGGGCCGGCCAAGGCCCTGCCGAAGTCGCTCTCAGGGGCGCCCTCGCCGGCTCCCAGTGAGGCCGTGCAGGGCGCGGTCAAGACGGCCTCCGGGATCATCTCGGGGCTCGGCGGCGGTTCGAACGGTTCGGGCCCGGCCGGACCGGCTTCGGGCCTCGTCGGCACTCTCCCCAAGGCCCTCCCCTCCCTGCCCTCGGTCCCCCTGCCCACTCTCCCGCTCGACCCCGGCGGCCTCCGCAACGGCCTCGACACCGGTGGCGCGGTGGACGACGCGCTTCGCGGAGTTGGCGCCGCGCTCGTCCCCACCCTCGGCCGGGTGCTTGGGACCGGGACGACGGAGGTCCCGAACTCGCTCGGCATGGTCCTGGCGCCGATCACGGGCTCGCTCCCCACGATCACGCGCTCGCTCCCAACCCTCCTTCAGCCCCTCCAGAACGCCTTGCCCCAGACGCTCGCTCCGATCCACAACGTGCTGCCGACGCTCCCCGGGATCGGCAAGGTCCAGCCGCCGCTCGCGACCGTCACCAGCCACCTGCCTGATCTCCCGAAGCCGCCCGCTCCGTCGGTTCCGGGATCCGGTCCCGGTGGCCCGACCGGCTCGGCCCCGACCGGTGGCGGCCCCGCAGGCCCGACTCCGCTCGGTCCCTCCCCGACTCCGCTCGGCCCGCCGAGTCCCTCCGAGACCGGCTCGCCGGTGAGTCACCCCGGCGCCGCGCCGGCGGGGGGCGACTCGCCGACCTTCCCGGGTGCGAGCAGCTTCCTCGGGACTCCCCTGAGCCCGGCTGTCTCGGCACCACGGCGGCTCGCGCCGGCCTCAGCCGCACCCCCGGTCGAGCCAGGCAACGGCCCTCAGGACTCTCCTTCGATCCCGCTCCCCTCCGTTCCGCCGACCGTCTCCTTGTCGGGCGGGGCAGGCGGTTGGTTCTTCGTTCCTCTCGCTGCGCTGATGGCTCTGGTGGGGCTGTCGGCGCCGGCGATCATGCGCAGGCTCCGGGAGGCGGCGGCGTTGCCGGCGCCGACCCCGTTCGTCTGCGCGCTCGAGCGCCCTGGTTAGCGCCTGGGGATCACCCCAGCAACCAGGGCTTTGCCGGGAGCCCTAGTCCCCCGGCAGACAGCAAATCGAGCAAAGGAACAACCATGAGACGCATCGCGGCTGTAATCGCAGCCAGCGCCGCCATGGCAGTTGCGGCGGCCCCCGCTGGGGCCTCTACACCACAGCTGCCGGTGGTGGGGCAAGTCCAGAGCAATGTCTCCTCGGTCACCCAGGGTGATCCCTCCGCCACGGGCGGTGCGGCAAGCGCCACGGGCGGCAACGGAGGCAACGCCAGCACCGGCAACACCCAGATCGGCAACGGCAACGCCGTCGCGGTCTCGGTAGGCGGTGAGGGCACGAGCGCCGTCGGTGGCAACACCACGGCGACCAGTGGCAGCGCAACCGGGGGCAACGGCGGCAACGCCAGCGCCAACGGCGGCGACGCCAGCTCGTCGAACAACTCGGCGGTCCACCAGGCCAACGGGTCGACGGGCGGCAGCACCGGGTCCGACTATGGGCCCAAGCCCAGCACCCCGAGCGGCTCGAGCTCCCAGAGCAACGGGTCATCGGTGACGCAGGGTTCTCCCGAGGCCAACGGCGGCAACGCCGAGGCCACGGGCGGTAACGGCGGCAACGCCGATACCGGCAACACCCAGTACGGGAATGGCAACTCGGTTGCCGTCTCCTTGCCTGGCCATCCGCCCAAGGGCGGGCAGCCGCCGTGCGGTTGCCAGCCCGGCACGGCCAGGGCCCGGGTGCCAGCGCCGAGGGTGGAAACACCACGGCGACCAGCGGCAACGCGACCGGAGGCAACGGCGGCAACGCCAGCGCCAACGGTGGCAACGCCAATTCCTCGAACAACTCGGTGATCGGCCAGATCAACGGGTCCGAGGGATCCCACGGTGGGCCTCCTCCCCATCCGCCTGTGAAGGGCGAGTGGCCCCCGAAGGGCGACGGGCACCCGCAGTTCCCGCCGAAGGACGACCAGGGCTCACAGCAGAGCAACCAGTCGACCGTGACGCAGGGTTCTCCCGAGGCCAACGGCGGCAACGCCGAGGCCACGGGCGGTAACGGCGGCAACGCCGATACCGGCAACACCCAGTACGGGAATGGCAACTCGGTTGCCATCTCCCTGCCTGGCCATCCGCCCAAGGGCGACTATCCGCCGAAGGGTGGCTATCCGCCCAACGGTGGGCAGCCGACGAAGGGCGAGTATCCGCCTCACGGTGGCTATCCGCCTCATGGCGGGCCGCCTCCGGCGGTTGCGACCATGGCAAGGGCCCCGGCCACGGCAAGGGCCCCGAGCATGGCAGGGATCCATGCCACGGCAAGGGTCCTGACCATGGCAAGGGCCCCGGCTATGACCAGGGTCCCCGCCATGACAGCGGTGCCAGCGCCGAGGGTGGAAACACCACGGCGACCAGCGGCAACGCGACCGGAGGCAACGGCGGCAACGCCAGCGCCAACGGTGGCAACGCCGATTCCTCGAACAACTCGGTGATCGGCCAGATCAACGGGTCCGAGGGATCCCACGGTGGGCCTCCTCCCCATCCGCCTGTGAAGGGCGAGTGGCCCCCCAAGGGCGACGGGCACCCGCAGTTCCCGCCGAAGGACGACCAGGGCTCACAGCAGAGCAACCAGTCGACCGTGACGCAGGGTTCTCCCGAGGCCAACGGCGGCAACGCCGAGGCCACGGGCGGTAACGGCGGCAACGCCGATACCGGCAACACCCAGATCCTCAACGGCAACTCGCTTGCCGTGTCGATCCTGGGACATGGCACCAGCGCCGAGGGTGGAAACACCACGGCGACCAGCGGCAACGCGACCGGAGGCAACGGCGGCAACGCCAGCGCCAACGGTGGCAACGCCAGTGCGTCGAACAACGCGAAGGTGATCCAGCTCAACGGTTTGGGCGGATTGCTCTCGTAAGCGCCAGGGAGGGGCTTCGGCTCCACCGGTGAGTCAAAGTGGACCCCGCCGGGCTCGGCCCGGCGGGGTCCATGCCTGCCCGCATGAGGCGGCCACGTGGTTGGCCGTAACGGTTAGATTCAGAGAGACATCGATGGCCGCCCCGTGACCAGAATCAGAACGATGCAGCGAACTTCAATCGCGGCGATGACGGCACTCGTCATCGGCCTTGTCTGGACATCCCTCCCGGCGTCAGCCTCCACCACCATTCGAGGTCGGGACGTGAACGTCGCCGCTCCTGCGCTGGCGCTCGCAGGCAAAGATCTCGGACTACGGCAGGCGCCCCTGCGCCGCGGGAAGTCTGACGTCGCCTACCCCCCAGGAGGGTTCAAGGTCGAAGGGAGTCACGGCTACTCGATCAGCGTCTTCGTCGCGACCAGGCGCTCGGTGATGCTCAGCGCATTCAGTGGTGATCGCCTCGCCTTCTATCGGGCGCCGGCGACCGTGGACCCCCGGACAGGGATCATCGCTGCCAGGTTCGGCGATCTCGGCAGCGTGTCGATGTCGTTCAAACCGACCGGCGGACCTCCACGTGTGCTCAACCTCTGCGGCAAGAGCGGCGACAAGATCTTGTTCGAGCGTGGTTACTTCGTGGGGTCGTTTCGCTTCCGGGGAGAGGGCGGCTACACAGCCGTCGGCCCTGTGGGCAAGGCGCCGGAGTACATGGGTTATTTTGCGCTCGGCTGCCCCGGTTTCATCACCAGCGGATCGGGCGGACCGGGCGGACCGGGAGCGGAGCTCGATGCCCACCGAAAATCCAATGGCGGCCGGATCGAGTTCTCCGCGATCAAGAAACGACCGCGTGGCCCTGCCTCCTTCTCCGCATCGACCAGCGAGCATCGCGGCCGGATGCGGATCTATCGATTCGCCTTTGCGGACGGTGCGCCAGGTTCGTTCATCTATGACCCTGAAGCGAGGCGTGCCGTCGTCAACCCGCCGCCGCCGTTCCGCGGCAGCGGGTGGTTCAAGCAGCGCCGACACCGTGCGAAGGGTCGTTGGAGGGGGACGTTGAAGGCGTCGTTCCCGGGCAGAGCGAAGGTCCGGCTCGCTGGCCCCTCATTTGCGGCCAAGGTCAGCCGGTTCACGGTTGTCCAGCCTGGGCAGCGGAAGCGTGATTGGCCCTCCGCGAGACGCGTCGTCAACAGTCGGCCGGATGCCACCGCAGGTACCAATCCATTTCCCAGGGTGATTCCGCCGTATCCTTCAACCAAGAGAGGAAACGGATGACGAACAGGCCGCGACGACGGAACAGCTGGATGAAGAGCCAATCGGACAGCTTCGACCCGATCAAACAGGTTGGCGTCGGCGTTGCGATCGGATTTCCACTCCTGGTCATCGGCGTGCTGTTCTTAGCCATCCTGACCGTATCCGTGGTCGGAGCGACGACCGCGTTATGGCTGCTCGCCATCGCTCTGGTGCTTGGCGGCCTCGCGGCTGCCCTCTCGGGCCGAATCCTCTGAAGTCGCGGGCGGCAAGGACATGGTCCCGCCCCTTCGGCTTCGCCAATCGGTCTGTGGCAGCGGCAGCGGCACACGAGTGGCGGCGGTCATAGAAGCGAAGCTGCGAAGGGGTTCCTCCCCGACCCCCCGGCGCGGGATACTGAGTGGGCGATGTCGCAGGAGAACGTGGAGACAGCGCGTCGGGTATTTGACAACTTCAACCGACGCGACAAGGCGGCGTGGCTGGCCGATACTGACCCAGAGACCGAGGTGATTCCCCCGAAGGAGTGGCCCGAGAACGCGCCGATCCGTGGAGCCGAAGCCTGTTGGGACTTCTACGTTGAGATCAGCCCTCGCTGGACAGCGCCACATAGGTGCGCTTGTCCGGGCCTCTGCGCTCCAGCAGGTAGCCGCCGTTGATCGCCCGGCGCAGGGCGCGAACTGCCTCCCGGCGGGGTAGGCGCCACTCTTGGATCACGGCCTCGCCGGGCACATATCCGTCGCCCGCCAGCAGGGTCACCTGGTTGAGCACTTCCAGTGTCGTCGGGGCTTTGCCACCAGGCCAATCTAGGGAATGCGCGAGCGCGAAAACGACCCCCGCCTGCTCGGCGGATACGCGTTGCCCGGCGCTGTTTGGATTGCGACGGCGGTGGCCCCCCGCTGTGCGTCAAGGGGAGGGACTCCAATCCATGATCAGGCGCTGGACCGTCAACACGACAGACCCGCCGGGGAGATAGAAGAAGAGCCGAGAGTCCCCGATGCTCGCTACTCGATCGACGGGGAGCTCAGCTAGCAGCAGCTTCGACGAGCCCGTCTCGATCTCATAGGCGCCGATCGTCAGTTGGCGCTCGACATCAGTATCGGCCTTCGGATGATCAAGCCGACCCTCGTGACTGAGGACGATGTGCCATCCCTCTGCCGGGCCAGAGGGCGGATCGTCGGTGTTGCCCTCGAGCGGGATGAGGAGAAGCAGTCGAACGCGCTGACCAAGCCAATCGTTCCGGCGCATCATCGCCTCGTCGAGGTCGAGCTGCTCCACCCTCCGACCCTAACGCGTCAGCTCATGCTCGCCTGCTTGGCCGAGTAGGGCACCGTCGCGTAGGGGAGGCTCCCCCTGGCGGGGAACCTCCCTTCCCGCACACCCCAGCCATGGAAGGCCAGCCGGGGTGCGACACCTTGCGAACGCGGGAGGCTTAGGATCGCTTTCGCCGGATCAGTTGATCTTCAGCCTCTACGGCTCCGGCGGCGATCCGGCCGTGCTCGAGCTTGTCGGCCCGTGGGAAATCGCAGAGGCGGCTAGCTCCCAACCCCCTCGCGCCCTAAGCGATACTGCGCAGGCGATGTCGCAGGAGAACGTCGAGATCGTCAAAACGGTGGGGGAGGCCATCAACCGGAGCGAGGAAAGGCGGCGTCGAGATTTGGGATACTCCCCGGAGATGCCGCGCTACCACGCGATAATCAGAGGAACCGACCTGCGTCCCGTCAAGAAGGCTGTGAGCATCAAAGTCAAGGGGCTAAGACGCAGCGAGAGGACGGCAGACCTGCGCGCCGACAGCGAGGCCGCCGCGGCGGCATTGGTTACCGCTCGCTTGCCTAAGGGAGGCGACGCGAAGGTCGTTGAGGTCAGGGAGGTCAAGGACTAGGATCACCCGCGTGGCCCTCGAAGCCGCCGGGCTGTCGGAGTAGGCGATGCCGCAGGAGAACGTGGAGAGGATGCGCCGCTCGCTGGAGAGCTTTGATCGCCGCGACAAGCCCGCCTGGATCGCTTCCCGTGATCCAGCCTTCGAAGTCCTCACCGACAACGCATTTCCGGAGGGCGGTGGTGCGATTCGCGGGCGCGAAGCCGCCTGGAACTTCTATGTCGAGGCCAATGAGCCCTTTGAACCCGCCGAATATGCGAACGCCGAAGTCGTCGATGCTGGGACCGGCAAGGTCTTGGTTCACCATCGAAATCACTTGCGCGGAAAAGCAAGTGGTGCGGGGGTCGTTCTGGAGTACTGGGTCGTGACAACGTTCCGGAACGGCCTGGCCATTCGCGACCAGTGGTTCGCGGACCGCACAGAAGCCCTCGAAGCCGCCGGGCAGCGGGAGTAGGCCGACTAGGGGCGCCCCCACTCGGGCAAGCGCCCTTCCGTTGGCAGTTCGACCGCCAGCTCCATGGCGCCGTAACCAGCCGACCTGATCTCGCAGGGCCCCGCCACCTTCTCCACCAGACGCTTGATCGCGGTGTTCTCGGCATGGATCAGGCCGATAAACCGGACGACACCCGCCGCGCGGGCCCGGAGGACGAGCGCCCGGAGCAGCGCCGTCCCCAGGCCGATCCGCATCCATCGATCACCGACGCCAACCGCGAACTCCGCCGTCTCAGGGTGGTCCTTCTCGCGGACGTAGCGGGCGGTCCCGAAGCTCCGGCCGGGTTTCGGGATCGACGGCGATCAGCGCCTCGTGGCGGTCGTGATCAACTGCGGTCAAGTAGTGGAGCTGGATGCTCGAGAGCCGTGGCTGGGGCCCCAGGAAGCGCCGGTAGATCGACTCCGCGCTGGCGCTCTCAAAGCCCTCGTTCAATCGTTCGCGATCCGACGGCCGGAGCGGTCGAATCAACGCCCGTGTTCCATCTCGGAGCTCGACGATCTGACCTGCCCGGCGACCACCCTCGGCCGCCGATTCTCTGCCGCTGGCGTTGAGCTCGCGTGTGAGAGTCGTCTCTGTACATGTCATGTCTGCTCACCTTGGGCTGGGATTGTTGTCGCTGACCTTGCCGTCGGAGCTCGGTTATCTCGACTCGGGATACTGGACTGCGAGCCTCGGGTCTTGAGTGCAAGTGCTCACACAGGGCGCGAACACCGAATGCATCAGCTCGGCACCCAGGGCGCCGAGGGGGTCCGACGTGGTGATGAGGTTGTTCGGCAGGCCGGACTGACTCGGCCCGCTGCGCGGAAGGAGTTGTCGAGAGATACTGCGTAGGCGATGTCGCAAGAGAACGTGGAGATTGCGGCGCGTTGGTATGAGGTGGCCACAAGCAAGACGGAGCTGGTGGCCGCGATGCCTAGGACGATGGCGTTCTGCCATCCCGATGTCGAGTGGAGCGCACCTGAAGACGGGACGACCTATCGAGGCCGTGAGGGGGTCAGGCAGCGGCTCGAAGAGTGGCTTGGGAGTTTCGGTGACTACAGATACGAGGTTCAGCGGATCATCGACTGCGGAGGCGATGATGTTCTGGTCGAAGCAACCGAGATAGGGCGCGGCGCATCGAGTGGCGCCGAGGTTCGCTCGACCAACTTTGAGCTGCTGACGATCCGAGAAGGGATGATCGTGCGTATTCGGGAGTTCTACGACGAAGGTCCCGCCCTCGAAGCCGCCGGGCTCTCGGAGTAGTGCCCTCAGCCGCCGCACCTGGCCCGGGCCCTCCTTCCTCGATCAGGGCCCTACCCATGTCGCTTGCTCCCGATTCCGCCCTCAGCTACCACCCCACTTGCTACCGATCAGCTACCGACTCAGCGGAGCGGGGTTTCCTAGGCGTAAGTCGCCGTGCCTGCGAAGCCCGGCCTCAGGCGGCGTTCTCCCCGCCGTGTCGCGGTCTGACGGTAAGACTTGAGAATCGGGGCGGCTGGTTCTTAACCGGCGACCGCCTAGTCCCAAGTCCTCGAAAGATCCAGCCGAGGCTTCTCCATGGCGTATTGCAGGTGCCTGCCAACCGAGATTTTTAGAACGAATTGGAACTAGATTGGAACCAAGGTTTCGGCGCCCCGGGCTCGGCTCCCCTATGAAATCGGCTCCGCAGAGCCAGTTTCGATGAAGGTGAGCGACGGGACTCGAACCCGCGACCGCCTGGACCACAACCAGGAGCTCTACCAGCTGAGCTACGCCCACCGCGCCCGCTGAAATCTAGCGGTCGCTGCGAGGCGGCCCGTTCGGGGTCTACCCCGCCGCGCCGATAGCGTCGCAGAGTTCCTTGAGGGCGTCCTGGGCCTGGCTGGAGGGGAGCTGGGAAGCCGCAGTCCGGCAGGAGCTGGCAGCGTTCGACAGGGCCTGCTTCGCTTTGGCGCCGCCCGCCTGCACGGCCTGCTGGGCCGCGGCGCCGACAAACTTGCAGGCACCATCCAGTGTGGTTCCGGCGGACCCTTCAACCTGCTGGGCTTTCTGGGTGCAGGAGTTGACGGCTGAATCGATCTTTTGCTGGGCGTTGGCCCCTGCGCTCGTCGTCGTCTCGGTCGTGTCGCTTCCTCCGCCGCATCCGGCGGCGATCAGTGCGCAGGTGATCAGCGCGACGAGCACTGCGCCGGGGTACCAGGGGTTTCTCATCTTGAGGGGTCCTCTCGCGTGGGCAACGACGGATCGGGGGCCCGCGCATCCTATTCCTCATTGCTCGAGCGGAGGCGGTCCCCTGCTGGTGCGCAGCGCCCCGGCGCTGGCGGCGACCACGAGTGCCGATCGCGACGATCTCCCGCGGCGCCAGGTCCTGGCCGAGCGCGATGAAGCCGATCAGGGCCGCCACGGCCGGCTCGAGGCTCATCAGGACGCCGAAGACGCCGGGCGGGCAGCCGGCGCAGCGCCTCGAACTCGAACGAGTAGGGGATCACCGAGCTGAGCATCGCCACCGCCAGCCCAAGGGCGAACAGCCGCGGGTCGAGCAGGTCTCCCCCACCCTCGCCGATTCCGATCGGGCCGACGAGGACGGCGGAGACCGCCATCCCGAGGGCAAGCCCGGTGCCGCCCTCGAAGATCCTCCCCAGCGCCCCGCCGATCAGGATGTAGGCGCCCCAGAAGCACGCCGGCGACGAGCGCCAGGGCTGCGCCGGTCCCGTCGATGCCCGACGCCGCCGAGTCCGCCGGAGAGCAGGACGATGCCCGACCGCGGCCAGCGCGGCCCAGAGGAAGTCGATCGTCCTTGCGGGTGCTGAGCACCGCGACGCTCAGCGGCCCGACGAACTCGAAGGTGACGGCGATCCCCAGCGGCAGGCGGTCCAGCGCCTCATAGAAGCAGAGGTTCATCCCCGCCAGGGAGATCCCGAAGAGCATGGTGGCCCGCAGCGCCTCGGGGCGAGTGGCCACGCAGGGAGGGCCGCCAGATCGCCACCAGGATCACCGCGGCAAAGAGCGAGCGCAGCAGCACCGCGCCCGGCCGGCCCGAGCTCGTCGAAGAGCGTCGTCGCCAGCGCCGAGCCCGACTGCACCGTGACGATCGCGCCGATCACCAGCGCGACCGGGAACGCCTGCCGCTCTGCCGCTGCGCCCTTCATCGCCCGCCGAATCTAGACTCGCCGCCATGGCGAGGGAGTTCAGCCACCGGATCCGGGTCCGCTTCTCCGACTGCGACCCGCAGAACGTCCTCTTCTACGCCAACCACCTCGAGTACTTCGACGTCGCGATCACCGAGCTCTGGCGCGAGGCGACCGAGTCCTATGACGCGATGACCGAGGGCGGAGTGGACATCGTCGTAGCCGAGGCCGGGATCCGCTACCTCGCTCCGGTCCGCTTCGACTCCGAGGTCGATGTCACGGTTGCCGTGACGAGGCTCGGCAATACCGGGATGTCCTCGCACCTGGCGATCTCCGAGGACGGCGAGCTGCGCAGCGAGGGCGAGCTGCGGCACGTCTTCGTCGAGGTCGGCTCGGGGCAGAAGGTCCCGATCCCCGACGCGATCCGCGCCGGCCTCGAGCCCTACCTTCGCGCCGCCGAGCCGCAGCCACGCGCGTGAAAGGAGCCCCGAGAATGAGCCCGATGACCCCAGACGCTTCCCCGAGCGATCGAGAGCCGGTTCGCTTCCTCGTCTTCTCCGCGTCGCTGCGAACCGACTCGATCAACACCATGCTGGCCGGGCTCGCTGCCAGCGCGATCGAATCCCACGGAGGCCTCGTCGACCAGCGAACGATGTCCGAGTTCGACTGCCCCTCCTACAACCAGGACGTCCAGGACGGCGAAGGCTTTCCTGCCGGCGCCGAGCGGCTTCGCGACTGCGTCCAGGCGAACGACGCTTTCGTCATCAGCTCGCCCGAGTACAACGCTTCCATGCCCGGCGTCCTGAAGAACGCGATCGATTGGGTGTCGCGCTTCCGCCCGCAGCCGTTCAACGAGAAGCACGGCCTGCTGATCTCCACCTCGCCCTCGATGGTCGGGGGCAACCGCGCGCTATGGGCGCTGCGCGTCCCCTTCGAGCACCTGGGCGCCCGGATCTACCCGGACATGTTCTCCCTCGCCCAGGGCCACCAGGCCTTCGACCAGGAGGGTCGGCTCGCCAACTCCGAGCTCGGCGAGCGCTTCGAGCACGCGATTACGGGCTTCATGGATCTGGTCGAGGCCGCCAAGCACTATCCGTGCGTGAAGACCCGCTGGGTCGAGTACCTGGGCCAGCAACCCGACCCGGCCATCGATCGCGTCGAGTGAGGCCCCGGCCGCCGCGGCCGGTTTCTGGCTCTACGCCGCGTGAATTGCCGGCCCGACCGGGGTCGGCTCCAGCGCCAGCTCGAGAACCTCGTCGATCGTCATCACCGGGTGGAAGCGCATCTGCTCGCGCACCTCCTCGGGGACGTCGTCGAGGTCGCCGCGGTTTCGCTCCGGGATCACCACATCGGTGAGGCCGGCGGCGTGCGCGGCGAGCACCTTCTGCTTCAGCCCGCCGATCGGCAGCACCCTGCCCTGAAGGGTCAGCTCGCCGGTCATGCCGACGCTGTGCTTGACCGGGCGGCCGCTCATCAGCGAGGCGATCGCGGTGGTCATCGTGATCCCAGCGCTCGGGCCGTCCTTGGGGATCGCCCCGGCCGGCACGTGGAGGTGGAACTCGCGGTCGGTGAAGGCGCCTTCGTCGATGCCAAGGTCGGCGGCATGCCCGCGCACGTAGGAGAGGGCGATCCGCGCCGACTCCTTCATCACGTCCCCGAGCTGGCCGGTCAGGACGAACCCCTCCTTGCCCGGCATCGAGGTCGCCTCGACGAAGAGGACGTCGCCTCCGGCGCCGGTGACCGAGAGGCCCGTCGCGACCCCCGGCACCGCGGTCCGCTCGACCGACTCCTGGAAGAAGCGCTGGCGCCCGAGGTCGGAGCGGAGCCCGTCGAGGTCGACGACGAAGCGGCGCCTCCGGTATCGCCCGATGCGATCCCGGTGGCGCTCTTTCGCAGCAGCTTGCCCAGCTCGCGCTCGAGGTTCCGCACCCCGGCCTCGCGGGTGTACTCGGTGACGATCGCCCTGAGCACCTCGTCGGGAACCTCGACCTCGTCCTCGCGCAGCCCGTTTCGCTCCAGCTGGCGCGGCAGCAGGTAGCCGCGGGCGATCGCGACCTTCTCCTCGGTCGTGTAGCCGTCGAAGTCGACGACCTCCATCCGATCCAGCAGCGGGCCGGGGATCGTCTCGGCGACGTTGGCGGTGGCGATGAAGAGCACCCCCGAGAGGTCGAGATCGACGTCGAGGTAGTGGTCGCGGAAGCTGTGGTTCTGGGCCGGGTCGAGGACCTCGAGCAGGGCGGCGCTCGGGTCGCCGCGCCAGTCGGCGCCGACCTTGTCGACCTCGTCGAGGAGGATCACCGGGTTCATCGTCCCGGCGTCGCGCAGGGCGCGCACCAGGCGGCCCGGCAGGGCGCCGATGTAGGTGCGGCGGTGGCCGCGGATCTCCGCCTCGTCGCGGACGCCGCCCAGCGACATGCGGACGAACTCGCGCCCGGTGGCGCGGGCGATCGACTCGCCGATCGAGGTCTTGCCCGTCCCGGGGGGACCGATCAGGGTGAGGATCGCCCCGGCGCCCTTGGAGTCCTCGGCGGCACCGCGCTCCAGGCGCAGCTTGCGCACGGCGATGTACTCGGTGATCCGGTCCTTGACGTCCTCGAGGCCGGCATGGTCGGCGTCGAGCACCTCGCGGGCGCCGGCCGGATCGAGGCGCTCCTCGGAGCGCTCGGACCAGGGCACCGCGATCAGCCAGTCGAGGTAGGTGCGGATCATCGAGGACTCGCCGGTGGCGTCGCCCATCCGCTCGAGGCGCGAGAGCTCCTTCTCGGCCTGCTCGCGAACGGCCTCGGGCATGCCGGCCTCTTCGATCTTGGTCCGGTACTCGTCGGCGACCGAGGCGTCGTCCTCGCCCAGCTCCTTGCGGATCGACTCCATCTGCTTGCGCAGGAAGTACTCGCGCTGCTGCTTCTCCGCGCCGGACTGGACGTCGTCGCGGATCCGGGCGCGGACCTGCAGCTCGGCGAGCCGCTCGCGCTGGAGCTTCAGCGCCAGCTCGAGACGCTCGGTGACGTCGAGCGTCTCCAGCAGCTCGACCTTCTCCGCCTGGCCGAGGTCGGGCGAGTAGGCCGAGGTGTCGGCGAGCTCGCCGGGCTGCGAGATCGAGCGCAGGAAGGCGCGAATGCGGTCGTCGGCGCCGCGCAGCTCGAGGATCTCCTCGACCACGGCGCGGTACTCGCGCTGCAGCTCCTCGATCCGCTCGCCTGCAGGCTCCGGGTCGGGATGGGCCGTGACCTCGACGCGGAGGTCGCCGGCGCCGTCGGTGCGGGCGTTCTCGGGAGTGCCGCGGTGCAGGCCCTGCACGGTGACCGCCTGGCCACCGCCGGGCACGCGCATCCGCTCGAGCACCTCGGCGACCACGCCGACCGAGGCGAACTCGCCATCACTGCGGGGCACCAGCAGAACGCGGTCCTCTTCGCCGAAGTCGAGCGCGAGGGTCGCGGTCATGCCCGGGAAGATCAGGACGTCGTCGAGGGGGACGAGGAGCAGGGTTTCCATCTCGGTCTCTTTCATCGCTTTGACGCTGCGGATAACTATAGCGAACAATCATGGTAGGATACCCATAGTTTGCTTTGCCCATTAAGTTCGGCTAACCTTGCCCTCGTGAGGAGCGCCACGACCGCTCAAAACAGCCTGCGAAAGCAGCCCGGGCGAGGCCCAAGCGCCGGCGGGCGGATGCGCGTTGACGGTCATCCGCCTGGCACGGATGACCGGCTACCGGATCGGTCGAGCGCTGGCCGAGCTGGGGATGCGCACCCACGAGTTCGGGGTGCTCGACCACCTCGACCGGGCCGGCCCGATCTCCCAGCAGGAGCTGGGAGCAGCGCTGCGGATCGACCCCAGCAACCTGGTCGGCCTCCTCGACGCGCTGCAGCATGACGGCCTCGTCGTCCGGGCGCGCGACACGGCCGATCGCCGCCGCCACCTGGTCGGCCTAACGGACGGCGGCCACCGGCGGCTGGAGAGCGCCAAGCGGGCGACCGCCGAGGCCGAGTCCGAGCTGCTCGCCCCGCTTGCCCGGCAGAGCGCCGCCGCTTCCTCGCCAGCCTCGAGCGCCTGGCCAGCCACGCCTGCTCCGGGCCTCCGGGCTCCGGGCGCGGGTGCTGATTTGAACCTGCCCTCGATCAACAGCCCCGGGCTGGACCGCCGGCGCCTGCTCGGCCTCTTTCGCCCCTACCGCAGGCAGATCGTCACGGTCCTGGCGCTGATCACCTTCTCGGCCGGCCTCGGGATGGTTTCCCCGTTCCTGCTGCGAGGAGTCCTGGACACCGCGATCCCCGATCAGAACACGACCCTGCTCAGCCTGCTGGTGGTCGGGATGATCGCGATCGCCGTCGCCACCGGCGCCCTCGGCGTCGCCCAGACGCTGATCTCGAACACCGTCGGACAGCGGGTGATGCATGATCTCAGGGCCCAGGTCTATCGCCACATGCAGCGGCTCTCGCTCAGCTTCTTCACCAGGACCCGCACCGGCGAGATCCAGTCGCGCATCGCCAATGACATCGGCGGCGTCCAGGGAGTCGTCACCTCGACGGCGACCTCGATCGTCTCCAACGTGACTACTGTGATCGCCGCCACCGTGGCGATGTTCCTGCTCGACTGGCGTCTCGCGATCGCCGCCTTCGCACTGATGCCACTGTTCATATGGATGACTCGGCGGGTCGGCGCCGAGCGCCGCCGGATCACGGCGATCCGCCAGGATCGCCTCGCGGACATCTCCTCCCTGGTCGAGGAATCGCTTTCGGTCTCGGGGATCCTGCTCGGCAAGACGATGGGTCGCTCCCCCGAGCTTGCGGAGCGCTTCGAGCGCGAGTCCGAGCAGCTGGCCGAGCCTTGAGGTGCGGTCGCGGATGGCCGGGCGCTGGCGGATGGCGACGATCCAGATCGCCTTCGCAGCGATGCCGGCGCTGGTCTACCTCTTCGCTGGGCTGACGGTCGCAGACGGCGGTGCTGTCATCTCGATCGGCACCCTGGTCGCCTTCACCACCCTGCAGACGCGCCTCTTCTTCCCGATCCAGTCGCTGCTCAACGTCGGCATCGACGTGCAGAGCTCGCTGGCGCTCTTCGAGCGTGTCTTCGAGTATCTCGAGCTGCCGGTCGAGATCGAGGAGCGCGAGGGGCGGTCGACCTCGACCGATCGACCCTGCGCGGCGAGGTCGCATTCCGCGGGGTCGGGTTCCGCTATGCCCAGGACGGTCCGCCGACCCTGCGGGAGATCGATCTGGAGATCCCCGCCGGGAGCACCCTGGCGCTAGTCGGCGAGACAGGGTCGGGAAAGACGACGCTCGCCTACCTTCTGGCCCGCCTCTATGAGGTCGAGGAGGGGACAGTCGAGATCGACGGTGTCGACGTCCGTGACCTCAGCCACGCGTCCCTCGCCTCAACCGTCGGCGTCGTCTCGCAGGAGACCTATCTCTTCCACGCCTCGATTGCCGAGAACCTGCGCTTCGCCAAGCCGGGGGCGACCGAGCAGGAGCTGGTCGAGGCCGCACGCGCCGCTCAGATCCACGAGCTGATCGACGCCCTGCCGGACGGCTACGAGACGATCGTCGGCGAGCGCGGCTACCGCTTCTCCGGTGGCGAGAAGCAGCGGATCGCGATCGCCCGCACCGTGCTGCGCGATCCGCCGATCCTGATCCTCGACGAGGCGACGAGCGCGCTCGACACCGAAACAGAACGGGCTGTCCAGGCCGCCCTCGACGACCTCGCCCGCGGCCGCACCACGCTGGCGATCGCGCACCGCCTCTCGACCGTCCGCGAGGCCGATCAGATCGCCGTCCTCGCGGGAGGCCGGGTCGTCGAGCTCGGCCACCACGCCGAGCTGATGACGGTCGAGGGTCGCTACGCGGCGATGGTGGGCGCCCAGGACGGCGAGCTGACCCTCGCGGCCTGAGCAGGTTCAAGGGGCGCGCGCCCCCAACCCGGCGCGTTCGTGCATGCTTGGCGGGGTTGTGTGAGCAAACGTCAACATCGACGTCTACACTTGCCGGCCTGATCACCGGTAATGCCTAATCCCGAGCACCGCTCGGGAGCGGGGGACCCAAGACAGTTGGGGCGAACCCACCGAGTGGGGGCGCTGCTCCTTCAGCGCCAGCCCGACAGCTAACCCCGTAGGCCGACCAAGGAGACTGGCTTGTTCGGCACTCGATGCAGGGCGGGATTGACGGCAACGCTCGCGGCGGCGGCCGCAGCGTTCTCATTTGCGACTCCGGTGGCCGGGGCACCGGCCTGCCACAGCAGTTCTGGTGGGGTCGGGACGGGCAACTGCCGCGGAGGCGGCTATGTGAATCCCTTCGCCGGCCACGGCTGGGGCCCCGGGCGGATCGACATGGGGGTCGATCTCGCGCCCCTGCGCCGGGAGCCTGTGCTGGCGATCGGGGACGCGAAGATTCTCGGCTCAGACAGCCGAAGCGGCTGGCCGGGCGGCCACTTCATCTGGTACCGGCTGCTCGACGGCGACCACGCCGGAGACATCATCTACGTTGCCGAGCACCTGTCCAAGCTGGCACCCGCGGGGACCGTCGTTCGCGCTGGGACGCGGATCGCCGTTGCCCACCCGGGCTCTCCCTGGACCGAGTGGGGCTGGGCGACGCACGCCGGTTCGACCCGGGCAGCTCCCTGCTACCGGGAAGGAATGGCAACCAACTCCGGCCGCGAGTTCGCCCGCTTCCTGCGGTCCCTCGGGGGCGGATTCATCGCCCGCCCCTCGCCGAGGGCCCGATTGGCCCACCGGAAAGCTCTGCTGAGGGCCGACCACGCTCATCACGCAAGCCTTGCTCAGGGCTTGAAGACCATCAGGGCGAGGATCGCCACGACGATCGCCGCTGCGAGATAGTTGACGCCCGGCGAGAGGCGGTCATCGAGCAGCTGGCGCAGCTCGGGCGAGGCCGGGCGGTCCTCGCCGGCCAGCTTGGTCGCCAGCAGGCGGGCCTGCTTCGGGCGCTGACCGCCGACCGCGCCGAGCGCGAGGGCGATCAGGAAGAGCACGAGCGCGGCGCTGATCCAGCCCTCCCCGAAGCTGAAATCACCGAGGCCGACCAGCCAGAGCCCGCAGACGAAGACCAGGGCGCCGCCAGCCATCACCATCACAGCGCCGATCCGGCTCAGCCCGAGCAGGAGAGCGATCTCGGCCGGATTCTCGCGTCGGCGGGCGGACTCGAACGCGACCCCGGCGACCGCCACGCCGGAGACGAAGGCCAGGGCCCCGAGGATGTGGAGGAAGAGGACGACGTTGGTCATTCCGCGGAGTCTTGCGGATCCTCAACCCGTGCGAAGGCTCCCAGCCGGGTGGTTGTGGGACCGGGGGGAAGGGGTATAGGTTCGGCTCAACGATCAAAAGGAGGCGTCATGTACGCGCGCGTTGTGAGGTTCACGGATGTCGATCCCGACCACCTGGCCAGCCGGTTGGAGGACGCCAGTCAAGGACCGCCCGCCGACATCTCCGCCAAGTCGGTCCAGATTCTCCACGACCCCGATCAGCGTTCCGCCGTCGTGATCCAGAACTTCGAGACCGCTGAGGACATGCAGGCGGCCGAGGCTCCCCTCGATTCGATGGACCCGGGAGACACGCCGGGGACGAGGGCTTCGGTCGACCGCTGCGAGGTGAAGGCTGAGCTGAGCCCGAGCTGAGCTAATCGCCCGGATCCGACGGCTCGCGAGTCGGCTCGGGCAGAGGTATCAAGCCCAGGCGGTTGGCCGCGGTTGCCGCTTCGACTCGGCTCCGCACATCCAGCTTGGACAGGATGTGGGAGACGTGAGCGCTTGCCGTCTTCCGGGAGATGAACAGTTTCTCTCCGATCTCTCGGTTGGTGCGTCCGTCGGCGACCAGTTCGAGCACGCTGAGCTCGCGGTCCGTAAGCCCGAATAGATCAGGGCCAGGCGATCTCGGCGCGTCCGGCTTGAGCGAGCCATCGACATCCAGGTCGATCCGCGCCCTGCGGGCGAGCGCGCCGATCTGCGCGCCTAGAAACGACGCGCCGGCGTCGGAAGTAAGCGCCGCGGCCTCGACCAGGAGTCTCTTGGCCTCCCTCCTGTCCTCGCCTTGTGCCAACAGCGCCTCCGCTTGACGCCAGCGCGCGTACGCGGCCTCGAGCGGCAGGCCGAGGGCGTCCCACCGATCCGCGACCTCGCTCCACGTCGCTGCGACCGCCGGCCCGCGCAGGCGCTCCAGTTCCGCGGCGGCTTGGGAGGCGTGAGCAACCGCTTCGGGTGGAGGCACGACCAACCACCGCTCGGGATCCAGCAAGCGCTCGAGACGGTCCAGCAATGCGACGGCGCTCCGCTCAGCTTCGGCCACGGCGCGCACGTCGCCGATCTCGCGGGCCCGGGCCGCCCGATCAGCATGGGCACGATTGGCAAGTCCGTAGATCGCCGCGGATTCGAAGACGACTTCCCGTGTGTCCATCCGCTCGAAAGCCTGGTCGACGACCAATGCCGCCCGGTCGGGCTCACCACGCAGCACCTCGAGCCGAGCGGAAAGGGCGGCGAGCATGCTCACGATCTGAGAGTCGCCAGTGCCGCCGCTTGCCTCGATGGCACGCGCCAATTTCCGCGAACCTTCGTCAAGCCTTCCTCGATGGAGGTCTATCTCGGCGCCGGCGGCATGCAGCAACGCCACCGGCAATCCCTCCTGCCGGATTTCGGGTTCCGCCGAGACCAGCTCTTCGGCCTGATCGAGGCGTCCCAAGCGCACCAGACGAGGTGCCAGCTCCCCGATGATGAAAGTGGTTTCGCGGTGAAGCCCCAGAGCTCGCGTCACCTCAACTCCTTCAAGGGCCACTTCCGCGCCTTCCTCGACTCGACCGGAGCCATCGAGGTCGTCTGCAAGATTGATGTAGGCATCGGCGATGTCGAGAGGGGCCTGTAGTTCCTTCGCGATGCGCATCCCCTCGCGCACGTAGCCGATGCCGGCCTCGAAATCGCCGAGCATCGGCATCACCGCGCCCAAGGTGTTCAGTACGTGGGCCTCCTGTGCCGGCGCCCCGATCTCGCGGGCAAGGGCAAGCGCTTCCTCGCAGCAGACGCGTGCTTCGGCCCCGCTACCGCGCAACATGAGGATCCGCCCCTCGGCACCCAGAACCCTTGCCAGCTCGACGCTCGGTCGGTCACGCGGCAGGAGCCGCACCGCTCTGCGGTAAGCGTCGAGGGCAACGTCCGAGTCGCCGAGAAACCATAGGTACTCACCGAGTCGTTCCAGCGCCAACGCTGCTCGAACCGGCGACCTTTCCGGGGGGAGCAGGTCGGCCGCTCGTCGTGCGAGCCCAACCGCCCGATGGCCTCGACCGGCGCGTCCGGCGTTCTCGGCGGCCCGCAGCAGAAGGTCGGGTTCGTCCATACGCGCCCTTGTCTCGGCGTCCTCGACCCCCTCCCAAAGTTCCAGCGCATTTTCGAAGTGACGATTGGCTTCAGCGTACGCATAGGTTTCCTCGGCACTCTCCCCCGCCTCCACGGATGACGCCAACGCCTGGTCGAGCTTTTGGGCTGCTCGCCAATGAAATGCCAATTCGGCTGCCGGATTTCCCTCCGGATCGGCAGCCAACTGCGGATTGGCCGTGAGCATCTCCGCCAGGGCCGTGTGGATGCGCGTGCGTTCTCCCGGCAGCAGATCCAGGTAGATGCTCTCGCGCAGCAGGGCATGCCGGAACTCGTAGGCCTCCCTGTCCTTGCGGTGGAGCAGCAGTTGGTGGGCGACGGCCTCGCGGAGTTCCTCGGTCAGTTGCGGTTCAGGATGGTCCGCAACCGCCGTCAACAGTTCGTGCGTGACCAACCGCCCCGCCGCGGCCGCGACTCGCAGCACTTCTTGCGAGGCGAGCGACACAGCCTCAGTCCGAACGAGGAGGGCGTCACGGACGGTCTGTGGCAGGTCCGTCTCACCCTCCACAGATGCGGCAAGCAACTCCTCTGCGAAGAACGCGTTCCCCTCGGAGCGCTCGAACAATCGTCGGACCGCCTCGCGGCCAGGCGGTCTTCCGAGAATGGCTTCGAGCTGAGCCCGGAGCTCCCCCTCGGTGAACGGTTGCAACTCGAGTTGTTCGACAGTCGGAGTACGGGCGTGTTGGGAAAGAAATGGGCGAAGCGGATGGCGACGTCGCAGCTCATCGCCGCGATACGTGCAGATCACTAGCAGTGAGGCCGCGCCAGCATTGTGGATCAGGAACGAGAGGAAGTCGCGCGTGGACCGATCGGCCCAGTGGAGGTCCTCGACGACAAACACCACGGGCCGCTCAATTGCCAGCTCAACCAGGAACCTGAGAATCTGCTCGAACAGGCGCGCCTGCGAGAGCGAGTCGCCTGAAGGCATCGATTCGACCATCTCCGCCTGGGGCCCAAGCTCCGGAAGCAGGCGACTCAGCTCGGGAGCGGGCTCAGGCAGCATCGTCAGCGCCTCCGAGTCACGAGCCAGACCTCGGAGGGCGCCGATCAGGGGCGCGTAGGGAAGCTCTCCCTCTCCGAGCGCAATGCAGTTCCCGACGAGCCACCGAGCTGCGCTCGTCCGATCCCCGGCCCTGAATTCGCCGAGGAGTCGGGTTTTTCCAACGCCCGCCTCACCGGCCAGGAATATGGTCTCGCTTCGGCCGGCGACCGCCCTGTCAAACGCAGCCCCAAGGTTCGACAGCTCATCGCTCCTGCCGACAAAAACAGGACTGGCGATCCGCCTCGCCACACAACGATTATGGACCCCCGAGCGCGCTGGGAACAATGGTGGTTCCAAACCGGAGAGTTCCTCCGCTGCGCGCCCGGAAGGGTCCTTGGGATCGCCCGAAGACCCTCGACTCAGGCGGTCCTGTGCGGCGCGGTCCGAGTGTGCCGCCTCAACGCCAGGCCGGTACCCGCGATAGCGATGAGCCCGACTGTCGCTCCGGCACCGATGCCCGCGTCCCCCCACGAGAAGCCGCTCGAGTCTGTTGGTTCGGCGCTCTGAGCCGTTCTCACGGCTGCTGGAGCCGAGGAGCCGGGAATGCCGCTTGGGTCCAGGTAAGCGGCGGCGGTGCTAGGGACCGTGAGTGAAGCCGCCGCAACAGCAACTGCGAGGTAGCGGCGCGCATGAGTTATGAGAGTCATCGGTTTGACCTCCTGATCGCTTGCGCCAACGAACCTAGGCGTAAGCACCTGCCTCGCACATCGGGCAAGTGCCCCATATTCGTCGGGCGTCCCACCCCGGCCAGCCGCGTCGCCCGTGGATCGGCCTACCCACGCGCCTCAACCCGACCCAGGACCCGAAGCTCGTCCTGGAACTCGCAGTAGATCAGTGAACTTTGGGGCCGGTTGCAGCCTTGCGGATGGAAACCTCGACACCGTGCACCGAGGTGCTCTCGCCCATGTCGGCCTTATCGCCCGGGTTCAGCACATTCACGTTGGCAACAACCTGCTCCCGCTTTGGCCAGCGTCCCTTGTGAGAAAGGGCGACCCCACGCTGTACCGTTTCAGCGACGCTCAGCACGAGCGGCAGCCTCCCTGTTTCGTTCTCGAGCACTACCTCCTCGCCGTCCTTCAGGCCCCGGTCCGCTGCGTCCTGGGGATGCAGGGCCACGGTTGCCTCGTGCAGACGTGCGGTGACCTTCTTGTCGTTCGCAAAGGTGGTGTTCAGCGTCCACGGCGATGCGGGGGACAGCAACCGCAGGCGCCCATTTGTCGGCCGAGTGTCGAAGTGGGGTTCCGGGATACGGGGAAGGCCGTCGGCCTCGGCTTGGGCGGACGCAAGCTCGATCTTGCCGCTTGGGGTCGGGAACTCCATATCCGCGAACTGGATGACGGGCTCTGCTGAGATCGGCACCGTGCCCTTGGCGGCCAGGGAGTCGAAGTCCTCCTCGAGCCCCGTCTGGCCTATCACCGCGGAGATGATCTCGCGGTCACCTTCAAACAGCTCCGGGTCGGTGAAGCCCATGCCCGCCGCCAGCCTCCGGAAGATCTCCTGATTGGGAAGTGAATCGCCAAGCGGAGGGATCGCCTGGACCTGGGCTGAGAGCGAAAGGGCGAAGTAGGAGGCCACGAGGTCATCGAACTCGAGAAAGCTCGCCGCCGGCAGCACGATGTCGGCGAGGTCGGTTGTATCGGTCTCGAACAGGTCGATCGCCACCGTCAGCAGATCCTCCCGCTCGAGAGCCCGACGCAGGCGTGCCTGTTGGGGATTGGAGGCCGCGATGTTGATGTTCCAGCAGACCAGTGCCTGCGAGCGCTCACGATCCTCCAACCGGGACGCGAGATCCATCTGGCTGACCGAGCTCGACGGCCCCCGGCGGAGATGGTCAGCGCAGAGATAGGCCTCGTCGATCCGGCGCTGACCGAGCCCGTTCAGGTAAAGAAAGCCGGTGCCGGACTTACCGATGTTGCCGGTTACAGCGGGCAACAGAGCGCAGCTGCGCATCGCATTGCCCCCCCGTGCCTGGCGCTGGAAGCCCTGACCAAGCCACAGGAGCGACGGCCCCTCCGCATATGCGCGTGCCGCTTCCTCGATCAACCCCGGCGCGACACCGGTCTTCTCCCCCGTCCACTCAGGTGAGCAGGTTGCGATCGATGCCTCAATCTCCTCAACACCGACGGTGTGGTGCTGGACGAAGTCGATGTCCACAAGCCGATCGCGCTGGATGACATGGAGGAGCCCAAAGGCCAGCGCCGCATCGCTGCCTGGGAAGAGCTGGAGGTGGAGGTCGGCAATCTCGGCGGTTGGAGTCCGGATGGGATCGACGACAATGATCCGCGCGCCACTCCCGGGCAGCCAGTGTTCATGAGCGTGCGGCGCCGAAGCCGAGGGGTTGGCACCCCAGACCATGATGCAGGCGGCGTCATCGGCGGAACGCGGGTCGAACCCGACCATGGAGGTGCCATAGGTGTAGTCGAGGGCGACATGGCCGGCGTTGTTGCAGATGGTGTCCGGCTCGACTTCGGTCGCCCCCAGCCGGTTGAAGAAGCGCAGGCCGAAGTGGTAACCGATGACCGAGAAGGTGCCGGTGTAATGGGCGTTGAGGATCGCCTCGGGTCCTGGGGAAGCGGCGATTCGACTCAGGCGTTCAGCGATTTCCGCCAGAGCGTCCTCCCAGGAGATCGCTTCGAACTCGCCCTTTCCCTTCGCTCCGGTCCGGCGAAGCGGTGAAGTCAGCCGAGCTTCCGGATCCAGGAACGCCCCGTTGTAGCCGACAGCGCATTTTCGGCAGAGCTTGCCGCGACTGACAAGGTGATCGGGATCGCCTCGAACCTGAGTCCGGCGACCATCCCGGGTGGTGACGAGCACCCCGCAGGCGTCGTAGCAGTCGCGGGGGCAGGTAGTCCGAATCGCATTTGATCGCCCGGGCACATCTCCGATCGTACGCCTCAGGCATTTGCTCGACCGGACGCAGCGGTCGCAACACCCTCGACCTCGTCATCGGCACCACCCTCAACCGACCGATCGGGGCTCAACCCTGCCGTCTGCTCGTGCTGGTGCGTCGCAGCAGCTCGTCCTTGGCGGCCTTCTTGAGGACGCCGAAGAGGCCGCGGCGGGTCGCCGGCTGAACGTCATCGTGCGAAGCTCGCGCCCCACCTTGCGGCGAGGTGGGCTCGGCACGCTGAGTCCCGTCTGGTTGAGGTTCCTCTGCCAAAGAGCCAGAGGCTAATCGAGGAGCGCCCCCGGCAGGACTCGAACCTGCGACATCCGGCTTAGAAGGCCGGCGCTCTATCCAGCTGAGCTACGGGGGCTCTGGCCCCACTCTACGGGCCGCCTCCTAGGAACTGCTGCCCTTGCCGAGCTTGTTGCAGCCCGCGACGTTGAGCTTGCCCTTGACCTTGTAGACGTAGTCGGGCTGGGGGGTGATGTCATCCTCGGAGATGATCTCCTGGACCGCGGGGTCAGACTTGATCCAGGCGCGGATCGGGTAGCGGTAGGGCGAGTCGAGTGAGTCCTGGGTGTACTGGCTGATCACCAGAAAGTCGTAGTCGCCGGCGTTGATCCGGCGGCGGAAGGCCCGGCAGCTCGCCGCCAGCCGGTACTGGCCGTCGGGGCCAGGCACGGCGATGAACTGCACGTGGTTCGAGAGGTCTGCGCCGAAGTAGCCGTACTGGCCGAAGAAGATCTCTCCCGAACCCGAGATGCCGATGCGGCGGTCGCGCTGGCGGCGGGCGAAGTCATAGGCCTTCTGCGGACCGCCGTCCTGGAGGAAGAGCTTCGAGTTCGTGTAGTGATTGTCGAAGTACTGGACCTCCTGGGCACGGCCGAGGACGATCCCGGCGACGATCACCGCGCCGATCACCGCGCCGATCGCGGCACGCCCGACCCGCCCCTCGCCACGCAGGTACTCGAGCACGCCGGGCGCCCAGACCAGCGCCAAGGTGAGGAAGAACGTGCCGGCCAGGTAGCTCGGATACCACTTGGGCGTGGTGAGCACGGTGATCGCGTAAACCGCGGTGAGGAAAGCGAGGGTGACGCGGGCCCGGCGCTCCGGCGCGCGCAGCGGGCGAACGATCGGCAGGAGCCCAAGGGCGAGCGCGAGGCCGGGGATCAGGTAGCGGGTATTGGTGAAGAAGCCGGTGGGCGAGCCCTCCTGGCCGGCTGCAGTCAGCGGCGTGAACACGTAGACGACCGCGGTCAGGAGCGCCGCCGCCCCGATCACCCGCAGGATCCGGTTGCGCGATCGGAATAGCAGGTAGACGGCGGCGGCGAAGGCGATCACCAGGATGAGCGGGAACAGCGGGCCCAGCGCGTTGTCGAGCTCGGGGAAGAACCACTTCCGGTAGATCGAGGGGTCGGTGATGTAGTGGGCGACGCTGAAGCGCGGCCGCGGGTCCAGTGGCATCTGGTCGGGCCGCGGCAGGTGCAGCGGGCCCCAGCCAGTCTGCGGGATCGGGTTGCCGCCGGTCTTGATCGCGGCCCGCACGTACCAGTAGCCGCCGACCACGAACATCGCCAGCCCCATCACCCAGGCGGTGGTGAGTCGCCGACCGCGCCCGCTGAAGACCACCACCCCCGCGGCGATCACGCCGACCGGTGCCAGGAAGGTGAGCTTGACCGAGATCGACAACCCGGCCGCGATCCCGGCCATGACCAGCGGGCCCTTGTCGAGCAGCGCCGCCGTTGGGTCGGGTGCCTCCTCGACCGCCCCGGCGGCCGGCGCCCGCCGCTGGTGGCCGTTGATCAGGAACGCGACGAAGACGATCAGGAAGGCGAGGCCCATGATGTCGTTGCGACCCTCGCCCGGCTGGGTCTCGATCATCACCCCCGAGTCGAGGACGATCGCAGCGGCGACCAGGGTTGCCGGACCCACCCGGTAGGGGCGCCCGATGCAGTAGGCGGCGAGCAGAGCAACCGACAGCCAGAAGAGGTTGATCAGCGGCGAGAGCCAGTCGCTCTTCATCATCACGATCGCCGCGCCGTGGACCAGCTCCGAGCTCTGCGGGTAGAACCAGGCGGCGAGCCGCAGCGGGTCAGTCAGGTAGAGGTGCCAGATCGAGCCCTCCTGCGCGAAGCGCGCCGCGAAGGGCATGTGGTACCAGGTCGTGTCTCCGCCGAACATCCCCTGGTCGAGGCTGAGCAGCGAGGGGAAGGTCCACTCGGCGACCGTGAAGGAGGCGACGCCGAGGGCGATCAGCAGGGCCATCTTCTGCACCTGCGGGGCCTCGATCTCGTCGGCCCCGATGGGTGCGCGGCGCCAGCCGACCAGCGCCGCGATGAGCCCGACCGCGATGCAGACGACGACGATCCAGCCGAGTCGAAGGATGCTCAGCGTGCCGAGCAGCTCCAGGGAGACGATCAGGAGCGCCACGGCGATCGTCACGTCGGCGAGGCGGGCCAGCGCCCCGGAGAACTCGGGCACGATCCACCGACGCAGCCAGTAACCGCCGAGCCCGAGCGAGGCGGCTATTCCCACTACCGCGAGGCAGCCGCCTATGTAGGAGCCCAGGGTCGGCGTCACAGCGGCGGAATGCTAGACGAGGCGCCGCCCCTAACGGCGGCCTGCGGAGCGGGCCGGTCAGGTGCGAGCCCGCCGGCCGGTCAGCTGGCTTCCGCGGAGACCCCGGCGGGGATCCGGCAGGCGACTCCGGTGCCGGCGAGCCCGCAGTAGCCGTTGGGGACCTTGTGCAGGTACTGCTGGTGATAGTCCTCGGCGTAGTAGAAGGGCCCGGCCGGCTCGATGTCGGTCGTCACCTTCTCCTTGCCGGCGGCGCTGAGCGCCTCATCATAGGAGCGCAGCATCATCTCGGCGATCTTCCGCTGATCCTCATCCGCAAAGTAGATCCCGGAGCGGTACTGGGTGCCGACGTCATTGCCCTGACGCATGCCCTGGGTCGGGTCGTGCTCCTCGAAGAAGACCTTGAGCAACTCGCCGTAGGCGATTTTGGAAGGATCGAAGGCAACGAGGACGGCCTCGGCGTGGCCGGTGCGGCCGCTGCAGACCTCCTCGTAGGTTGGGTTGGGAGTGATCCCGTTCATGTAGCCGACGGCGGTCGTAAAGACGCCGTCCAGGTCCCAGAAGAGCTGCTCCGCACCCCAGAAGCAGCCGAGGGCGAAGTAGGCGGTCTCGATTCCTTCCGGGAAGGGCGGCCTCAGCGGGGTGCCGAGCACCGCGTGGCGCTGGGGCACGTCGAAGGCCGGCTGATCGCGCCCCGGCAGGGCGTCCTCGGGCTCGGGCATCTGGGTCTTGTGGGGGCTCAGCATCATCATCAGCTTTCCGACTCGGCTCATGTCAAATGGTCCCCGGTGCCCCTTCGACGTTACAGAGGCGGTAGGTTCGGCCGGTGCCCCTCCCCCTCGCGGCGCTGCTGCTCCTCGCCTCGCTGCTCAAGACCCTGCTGCTGCCGGTCTTCATCGCGATCGGCATCCTCGCCCTCCTCGTCCTCGGCGCGATTGCCGGGGCGATCGCGATCGGGATCCTGGCGCTCTTCTCGCTGATCGGCCGTGCTCTGTTCGGCCGCGACCTCCGGCCGCGCTGGCTGCGGCGCGACCGCGGCGCCAGCGCCTGAAGCGGCGCCGGCGCTGCGGAACGGCGCGCCGAGGGTCAGTTCGGCTGGGGAACGATCCGGATGTAGGGCTTGGGTGACTCCCAGCCGTCCGGATAGGTTTCCTTGGCGTCGTCGTCGGAAACCGAGCCGGCGATGATCACGTCCTCGCCCTGCTTCCAGTTGACCGGCGTCGCCACCTTGTGGGTGGCGGTCAGCTGTAGCGAGTCGATCACCCGCAGGACCTCGTCGAAATTGCGCCCGGTGGTCATCGGGTAGACAAGGATCAGCTTCACCTTCTTGTCGGGGCCGATCACGACGACGTTCCGCACGGTCTGGTTGTCGGCCGGCGTGCGATCGGTCGGGTCGCCCTCCACCTCGGCGGGCAGCATCCCGTAGAGCTTCGAGACCTTGAAGTCGGTATCGGCGATCAGCGGGTAGTTGGGGGCCGTGCCCTGGGTCTCCTCGATGTCCTTCGCCCAATCCTCGTGACGGTCGGACGGGTCGACCGAGAGGCCGATGATCTTCACGTTGCGCGACTCGAAGTCGGGCTTGATCTTCGCCATGTAGCCGAGCTCGGTCGTGCAGACGGGCGTGAAGTCCTTGGGGTGCGAGAAGAGCACCGCCCAGCTGTCGCCGATCCAATCGTGGAAGCTGATCGGGCCGTCGGTCGTCTCGGCTTGGAAGTCAGGGGCGGTGTCGCCAATTCTCAGTGCCATATTCCGGTTTCCTCCTTTTTGGACTGATCCAATAGAGAATGTAGAACATGGACCAACTTTCGCTCGGAGTCTTCGCCGGGTCCCGCAAGGAGCACGAGCGGCGGCTGCCGATCCACCCGCGTCACCTGGCCGGCGTCGATGCCGATCTGCGGCGTCAGCTCTACCTCGAGCACGCCTACGGGGAGCGCTTCGGCCTCGCCGACGCGGAGCTCGCACCGCTGGTCGGCGGCTTGCGCTCGCATGAGCAACTCTACGAGTGCGACGCGCTGGTTCTGCCGAAGCCGATGGCGGAAGACGTCGCCGAGATGCGCGAGGGGCAGGTCCTGTGGGGGTGGCCGCACTGCGTGCAGGATGAGACCATCACCCAGCTGGCGATCGATCGGCGACTGACCCTGATCGCCTGGGAGGCGATGAATCACTGGACCGAGGACGGGTCCTTCGACATCCACGTCTTCCACAAGAACAACGAGCTCGCCGGATACTGCTCGACCCTGCAGGCGATGGAGCTGAGCGGGATCACCGGCGAGTACGGACGCAGGCTGTCGGCCGCGGTGATCAGCTTCGGGGCGACCGGTCGCGGTGCGGTGACCGCGCTGAGCGCGATGGGCATCCAGGACGTCTCCCTGCTGACCCGGCGCCAGGTCGCGGCCGTCGCCGCGCCGATCCACTCGGCGAGGTTGATCACCTTCGAGCGGGATCCGGACCACCCCGGTCAGACGCTGGAGCTGGACAGCGAGCACGAGTCCGTTGCCGAGTTCCTCGCCGAGCACGACATCATCGTCAATTGCGCGCTTCAGGACACCGATGCACCGCTGATCTTCATCGGGAACGAGGAGCTGGGGCTGTTCCGGCGCGGAACCCTCTTCGTCGACGTCGCTTGCGACGAGGGCATGGGCTTCGAGTGGGCGCGGCCGACGTCATTCGCGGATCCGATCTTCACGGTCGGCGACGGCCTCTCCTACTACGCGGTCGATCACAGCCCGTCGTTCCTTTGGGACTCGGCGACGTGGGAGATCAGCGAGGCCCTGGTGCCACACCTGCGGACCGTGATCTCGGGACCCGCGGCCTGGAAGGCGGATAGGACCATCGGGCGCGCGATCGAGATCCGCGACGGCGTGATCCAGAACCCGAAGATTCTCTCGTTCCAGGGCCGCTCGGCCGAGTTCCCGCACGAGCGGCTCTGAAGCTGCGCGATCCTCAAGGTGCTTCGCGCTTGGCTCGAAGGGCGTTTCGACCTGATCAACTCTCCGCTCCTCCTAGACGAGCTGGAGCGGGCGCTGTCCTACCCGAAGCTGGCGGACCGGATCGCCGCCGGTCAATCGACCGCGCCGATCGAGTGGCTCGGCCGCGAGGCTTTTCCCGCGGGCGACCAGCACCTGCTCTCGCTGGGCTCCGAGCTACCGGTGCTGGCGGCGCGAGAGTTCCTGACGATCGTGGCGGCGGCCGAAGGCGAGAGCTGAAGTCGGGGCGGCTGGATTTGAACCAGCGATCTTTCGGCCCCAAACCGAATGCGATGACCAGGCTTCGCTACGCCCCGAGGTCCCGAGTTTAGGGCCCCGCGCCTAGGTCCGTTCGTTGGACGTTTGTGGTTGCCATAGGCACCAGATCCGTCCAATGAAGGGGCGCCCGACGCTCGCCGGGTGCCGCTAGCGCGTGAATGGGACCGGTAGCTTTCGCCCCCGATGGCCGACGTCCGCCCCTTGCCCGCCCTCCACTACAACCTCGAGCGCGTCTCCTCACTGGCCGACGTCACCGCGCCGCCCTATGACGTGATCGACGCCGGGCTGCGGGCGGAGCTGCTGGCCCGCTCTCCCTTCAACGTCGTCGAGGTCGATCTGCCGCAGACCGGCGAGGGCGGCGACCCCTACGAGCACGCCGCGGAGACGATCGGCGAGTGGACGCTCCAGGACGTCCTAACCCAGGACCGCGAGCCCTCGATCTGGGCGCTGACCCAGGACTACACCGCCCCCGACGGCGCCCAGCACACCCGCCACGGCATCCTCGCCCGGGTCGGCGTCGAGGAATACGGCCCCGGTCGGGTCCGTCCGCACGAGCGGACCCAGCCGGGCCCGAAGCTCGACCGCCTCAATCTCACGCGCGCCACCCACTTCAACCTCTCGCCGATCTTCTCGCTTTCCAGCGAGGACGCCTGGCCGCTGGTCGAGCCCGCCATCGATGGCTCGCCCTGGGGCGAGGTCCGTGACGACGACGGCACCGTGCACCGGGTCTGGCGGGTCACCGACCCGGCGATCCACGAGGCAGTGGCCGAGCGCCTGGCCGGCGCCGAGCTGCTGATCGCCGACGGACATCATCGTTACGAGACCGCCCGCGCCTTCAAGGAGGAGGTCGGCGGCGAGGGCGCGCACTGCTACACGCTGATGGCGCTGACCGGCCTTGACGACCCTGGACTCACCGTCTTCCCCACCCACCGCCTCCTCTCCGGGCTCGCCGACGACCCGGAGCGTCAGCAGCGCCTCGGCAACGGCCTGCGGGAGCTGTTCGAGACCGAGGAGGTCCCCCTCGAGGCGCTCGCCCCCGGCGGCGAGCCGGGGGTCGGCGTCTTCGGCACCTATGACTCCCACCATCGCCGCGCCTTCCGCCTGCGGCTCAAGGACACCGCCGAGCTGGACCGCCTGCTGCCCGGCAAGCCCGAGGCCTACCGCCATCTCGACTCGGTGATCCTCGAGACCCTGGTCCTCAACGGCATCCTCGAGCTGAGCGAGGACGACATCGCCGCCAAGCGCGGCATCGGCTACGCGAAGAGCGTCCCCGACGCACTGGCCGAGCTCGACAGTGGCGCCTACGACGTCGCTTTCCTCCTCCGCCCCACCCCGGTCGAGCAGGTCCGCGAAGTCGCCGGCTCGGGCGAGACGATGCCGCCGAAGTCCACCTACTTCTTCCCCAAGCTGCTTTCCGGCCTCGTCTTCAACCCCCTCGGCTGAGGCTGCTGTACCTGAGGCCGGCTCGCCGCG
This sequence comes from uncultured Actinomycetes bacterium, assembly GCA_963738305.1. Lineage (GTDB taxonomy): Bacteria > Actinomycetota > Thermoleophilia > Solirubrobacterales > 70-9 > JBBRHQ01. The sequence continues at coordinate 113,278 of CAVTVU010000001.1, forward strand.
AGCGCCCGGACCCCCCGCGGCCCCCGAATAGGATTGGCGCGTGGTGAAGATCTACACGCGCAAGGGCGACGACGGCACGACCTCGCTGTGGTACGGCGGCCGGGTCCCCAAGTCGGACCGGCGCACCGAGGCCTACGGATCGCTCGACGAGGCCACCTCGGCACTCGGCGCCGCGCGGGCGCTCTGCGGGGCCGGCGAGGAGGAGCTTGCCGACGACATCCTCGGCCTCCAGGACGCGCTCTTCGTCGCCGGCGCCGAGCTGGCGACCGCGCCCGAGGCGGCGGAGCGGCTCGAGGACGGGATCAGCCGGGTCACCAGCTCGATGGTGAGCGAGCTGGAGAGCCTGATCGACAAGTACATGGCCCAGGTGGAACTGCCGCCGAAGTTCGTCATACCCGGAGGAACCGCCCTCTCAGCAGCCCTCGACGTCGCCCGCTCGACGATCCGTCGGGCCGAGCGCCGGATCATCTCCCTCGCCGAGGCGGGAGAGCTGGCCGACGACACGGTGGTCCGCTTCGTCAACCGGGCCTCCGACCTCGCCTTCGCGATGGCCCGCGCCGCAGACACGGACGACCCGGCGCTGTTCGCCGGCCGCGAGAAGGGCTGAGGCGATGGTCAAGGTCATCGCCCGCCGCGACAAGGGCTACACCCACGAAGTCGAGATCGAGGGCGGGCACACCCTGATGATCGACGAGCCGCAGGCGAGCGGGGGCGCCGATGAGGGCCCCTCGCCGACCAGGGTCCTCGCCGCCTCACTCGCCGCCTGCACGGCGATCACCCTCGAGATGTACGCCGACCGCAAGGAGTGGGACGTGGGCGATGTCGAGGTCGTGGTCGAGATGGACTACAACGGCGTCGTGCCGAGCGACTTCACCGTCACCCTGCGCCTGCCGAAGGCCCTCAGCGCCGAGCAGCAGGAGCGGATCCGGGTGATCGCCGGCAAGTGCCCGGTCCACCGTGCGCTGGTCGCCGACGGCGGGGTCAACATCAGCGAGCGGATCGAGCTCGCGTAGGCGAGATGGACCTCGGCCTGGCCGACCGCCGCTGCGTCGTCACCGGGGCCAGCCGGGGAATCGGGCGCGAGACCGCCCGACTGCTCTGCGCCGAGGGCGCCAGCGTCCTGCTCGTCGCGCGGAACCCAGACGCGCTCGCTGAGGCCGCCGCCGAGGCGGGAGCCGCGGGCGGGCAGGCGACTCACCTCGCCCTCGATGTCACCACGGAGGACTCCGGTGAGCGCATGCTGGCTGCCGGGCACGAGCATTTCGGCGGGCTCGACGTGCTCGTCAACAACGCCGGCGTCGCGAAATGGCGCCAGATCGAGGACGTTCCCGAGGAGGACTGGCGCCTCCAGTACGAGCTGAACGTGATCGCACCCCTGCGCGCGATGCGCGCCGCGCTGCCCGAGATGGCCGATCGCGGCTGGGGCCGGGTCGTCAACGTCTGCTCGACCGCCGGCAAGCGCCCCTCGGCCGCGATGCCGGAGTACTCGGTCGCAAAGGCGGCCGAGCTATCGCTCTCGCGCCTCTTCGCCGATCGCTACGCGTCCGAGGGAGTCCTGGTCAACGCGATCTGCCCCGGGCCGACCGGCTCCGAGATGTGGATGGAGGCCGGCGGCCTGCTGGACCAGTCGCAGGAGATATCGGGGGCCGAGAGCCGCGAGGCGGCGCTCGCCGAGGCCGGCGCCAAGCGCCCAATCGGCCGCCTCGCCGAGGTCGGTGAGATCGCCGCCGCGATCGTCTTCCTCTGCTCCGAGCGCGCCTCCTACGTAGCCGGCGCTGCCTGGAGCGTCGACGGTGGCACGGTGCAGGTGATCATCTGAGCGGGGACCTCCGCCGGCTCCTTCTCTCCCCCGAGGAAGCAGCGGCGATGGAGGCCCATGGAGCCACCGACGCCGCCGTGCTCCTGCCTCTCTACGGCTGGCCCGAGGATCCGGGCCTGATCTTCACCGAGCGCCGCGCCGACCTGCGCCGCCACGCCGGGGAGATCTCCTTCCCGGGCGGGCGCCAGGACCACCCAGCCGAGGACCTGCTGGAGACCGCACTGCGCGAGGCCGAGGAGGAGATCGGCCTCGACCCAGAGGCGGTCGAGGTGATCGGTGCGCTTCCGCCGATCGGGACCTTCGTCACCTCCTACAAGGTCCACCCGTTCGTCGGTCTCGTCGGCCACCCCCGCGGGCTCGATCTCGAGCCGAGCCCGGCCGAGGTGGAAACCGTGCTCACCTTCTCGCTGGAGGTCCTGCGCGAGGGATTCGGGATGCGCCGCCTGGTGCGCCGCGGCGTCCCCATCCGCACCCCGACCTACACCGTCGAGGAGCACCTGATCTGGGGTGCGACCGCGCGGATCCTCGGCGACTTCCTCGAGCGCCTGGAAAGCTCTTCCTAGACGTCCTTCTCGATCGGGACGCTGACCAGGTTGCCCCACTCCGTCCAGGAGCCGTCGTAGTTCTTGACGTCGCCCTCGCCGAGCAGCTCGTGCAGGACGAACCAGGTGTGCGCGGAGCGCTCGCCAATCCGACAGTAGGCGATGATCGGGTTGCTGTCGGCGATCACTCCCTTCGACGTGTAGAGGTCGCGCAGCTCCGCGGCCGACCTGAAGGTGCCGTCCTCGTTGACCGCCTGCGCCCAGGGGACCGAGGCCGCGCCGGGAATGTGGCCGGCCCGCTGCGCGCCCTCCTGCTCGTAGCCCGCCATCGCGATCAGCTCACCCGAGAACTCCTGCGGGCTGCGCACATCGACCAGGCTGGTGGGGGCGCCGAGCGCGCCGGCCACCTCGTCGCGCTTGGCGCGGATGCTCTCGTCGCCCGGCCTTGCGGTGAAAGTGACGGCACCGTAGTCGGGGACCTCGGTCACCGTCTCGCGATCCTCGGCGATCCATTTCTCGCGCGGGCCGTTGATCAGCTTCACCTTGTCGTGGCCGTAGTAGCGGAAGTACCAGTAGGTATAGGCGGCAAACCAGTTGTTGCGGTCGCCATAGAGGACGACGGTGTGATCGTTGGAGATCCCGCGGCTTCCCATCAGCTCGCCGAAGGCCTCGGGGTCGAGGAAGTCGCGCTTGACCTGGTCCTGGAGGTCGAGCCTCCAGTCGAAGCCGATCGCGCCGGGGATATGGGCCTCGGCGTAGAGCGCCGGGTTCTCGTCCACCTCGACGATCCGAATCGAGTCGTCGTCGAGGTGCTCGGCGACCCAGTCGGTCTCCACCAGCACGTCATTTGCATAACCCATCCAAACCTCCGAGAAGTCGTGTCATCGGCAGCTACGTAACTGATCCGAGCCTAGCCTTTCCGAATCGCGCACGCCGCGCTTTCTCGGGGATCCGGTGTTTCTGATGAAGCGGGGAGGCAGACGGAAGATGCGGAGACCGCATCCAAGGACGCTGGCCGTCGGCGCCTTGTGCCTGGCGATGGGGCTCTCGGCCACCGGCTGTAGCCAGGTCGGCACCTTCCTGCCTGGACTGGTCAACGGCACGACCGCCTACTCGACGAGCGACAAGATCACCGAGGCCAAGGCCCTTGGCGTGAAGCTCCAGAGAATCCACCAAGTCGTCGGCAAGCCGCTCAGTTCCGACCTGCAGGCGTTCGCCGCCCAGGGAATACAGACCCAGATGACGATCAAGGCGAGCGCCGGGACCCAGATTTCTTCGCCGGCACGCCGGACCAGTACCTGACCGAGCTGCGGATCGCCGTCGACGTAGCGAAGGCCCACAACGTGAGCGTCACCGACGGAGGCATCCCGTGGACGACGATCTCGCTGGTCGCCTGGAACCACATCCGCAAGGCCCGGGGGACGTCCGCGGCGGACGCCTATATCGCCACCGTATTCCGCGGCGGCTCGAACGTTTGGATCCGCAACGACCTGACCGGGATCGCGCCCAACGATCCCGATCCCTATTCGCACCTCAGCCGCACCGCCCCTCGCCAGAACTGGATCGACGCCGAGTACCTGCTCTCCCAATTCGGCGCCGACCCCGGCGACGTCCCGCTGGCCTTCGTCAACTTCCACTGGTACGTGCTCGAAGATTTCGGCGGCTACAAGACGACCGGCTACACGGACGCCCAGGCCCTGACCGACACGATCGACGCGATCAAGGCGAACACCGGCCGCCCCGTGGTCAGCAACGAGATCGGCCAGCATGGAACCACCCCGGAGGCGGTCGCCGGCAACCTCCACGTCGTGCTCGACCAGGAGGCGCTCCCCTTCGTCGTCTGGTTCGACGCCGACGGCATCCCCGCCCACGGCCTCTTCGATCCGGCCCTTGGCGCCGGGCACCTGCGCTCCAGCGGCGTCACATTCCACGACACGCTCGCGGATTACGTCGCGAGGCTGGCCGCCACGCTGCAGCAGTGCTGAACGAGCGCGGCTCGGCTAGCCGGTCAACGCGATCGCCGCTGCCGCCATCTTCCCTGCCCAGGACCCCGGCTCGGCTGGGTCGGCGGTGACGATCTCGACCGGGATCCGCCAGGTTCGCGACGCCGCAAGCACGATCTCCGCCCCCTCGTTCAGCAGCCTCGGCCCCACCGAGCCCGCCGCCTCGTAGAGGAAACCCCGGACCGGGGTGTCGACGAGGTGGGCGAGCAAACGCTCCAGCCGCGGACCGTGGATCGCCGCGACAGCCTCCTCGTTGCCCGCAGCCGAGCCGAGGGCCCAGACGACCACGGCGACGTCGCCCACGAGGTCGAGGACACTCCCGGGGCGCTCCGGGTCGCCGAGCGCCGGCTCGATCTCGGCAGCGACAATCTCGGCCAGCCCGGCTTCGGAGCGCGAGGTGCCGCGAACCGCCCAGCCGCGCTCCAACAGCTTGGCCCCCATCAACCTGCCGCGGCAGCCGCAGCCGACGATCAGCGCCCGCGCCACGCCCGCTTCAGGCTGCTCCGAAGGGGCCGCGCCCGCGCAGGCGGTTGAGCTCGTCCTCGGCGACCTTGCGCCGCAGCTCACCCTCGGTCAGCTCGGGTGCGCCGCGCCGCCGGCGCATCTCGTTCTGCGCCTCGATCATCTGCTGGATGTCGTCCCGCTCCAGCTCGGCCTCAACCTCGGGCGAGCGGGTCGGCTTCCAATCGACCAGGTCGGCACCGCTGCCGGGATAGAAGTGGCCAACCAGAAGCAGCACGCCGATCAGGAATGCGAGGATCGCCAGCGTCGCCAGAATGAACCCCACGGGGCCAGGATAGGGCGTCGGGGGGGATCGGTTAGCCTCGCCGGGCATGGCGGTACGGGAGCTATCGAGCGTCGACGGTGAGATCCGGCCCACGGCGGAGGCGTTCGTCCCGCTCAAGGACGACGGGCTCTACCGAGGTGACGGTGCCTTCGAGGTGATCCGCCTCTACGGCGGCACCCCCTACGCGCTGGACGAGCACCTCGACCGGCTCGAACGCTCGGCGCAGGCGATCCGGCTCTCCTTCGACCGCGGCGCCCTGGAGACCGAGATCGCGGCACTGCTCGCCGACCACGGCGACGGGGAGGCGCAACTCCGGTTGATCGTCACCCGCGGGGGGCGGCGGATCGCCCTCACCGAGCCATTGCCCGATCACGCGGAGACCGTCACCCTCGCCTCCGTCACCTACGCGCCGACCGTGATCCTCAACGGGGTCAAGTCCCTCTCCTATGCCGCCAACATGCAGGCGACCCGGCTGGCGCAGGAGGCGGGAGCCGACGAGGCGGTGCTCGTCACCCCTGCCGGCACCGTTCTCGAGGCCCCAACCTCCACCCTGTTCTGGGTCTCGGCCGAGGACGGCACGCTGCGCACCACCGAGCTCGCGGCGGGCGTCCTCCAGTCGATCACCCGGGAGCGTCTGATCGAGGAGATGCACGTCGAGGAAGGCTCCTTCGGCGTCGACGATCTCCGGGCCGCCCGCGAGGCCTTCCTGGCCTCCACCGTGCGAGAGGTGCAGGCGGTCTCCTCGCTAGACGGGCGCGCCTACCGATCAATGCCCGGCCCCCGCACCGAGGAGGCCGTGGCCGCGTTCGGGGGCGTCCTCGAGCGCCAGCTCGGCAGCTAGGGAGCCCGGCGCTCGCCGGGGGCGCCGGGTCGGATAGCCTCGCGACGGATGGACTTCGAGCTCACCGACGAGCAGCGATTGATCGCCGAGACCGCTCGCGAGTTCTCCGATCGCGAGATCCTGCCGCGGGTGCGCGAGAACGACCGCGCCGGGCGCTTCGACATCGAACTCGCCCGCAAGATCGGCGAGGTCGGCTATCTCGGGTCCCCGGTCTCCGAGGAGTACGGCGGCCGGGGGCTCGACTACATGGGCTACGGATTGATCGTCGAACAGATCGGCCGCGCCGACTCGGCCGCGCGCACGGTGGTCTCGGTCCAGACCTCGCTTGTCTGCGGCTCGATCGAGCGCTGGGGCAGCGATGAGCAGAAGCGCCGCCTGCTGCCCCGTCTCTGCTCCGGCGAGGCCTTCGGCTGCTTCGGGTTGACCGAGCCCGACACTGGCTCCGACGCCGCCAACCTCCGCACGCGAGCGAAGAAGACCGACTCCGGCTGGTCGATCAGCGGGCAGAAGATGTGGATCTCGCTCGGCAACGTCGCCGAGGTGGCGCTGATCTTTGCTCAGACCGACCCGGAGAAGAAGCACCGCGGGCTGGCCTGCTTCCTCGTCCCCGCCGACAGCGACGGGTTCAGCACGCAGGAGATCCACGGAAAGCTGGGGCTGCGGGCCTCCGATACGGCGTCGCTGGCGCTCGACGAGGTCGAGGTCGGAGAGGACGCGATGCTGGGCGAGGTCGGGGACGGCTTCAAGGTCGCGATGAGCGCCCTCGACGCCGGCCGCTACAGCGTCGCCGCCGGGTGCGTGGGGATCTGCGACGGCTGCGTCGACGCGTCTGTCTCCTACTCGACCGAGCGCAAGCAGTTCGGCGTTCCCCTCGCCCGCTTCCAGCTCGTCCAGGAGATGATCGCCGAGATGATCGTCAAACGCGACGCCGCCCGGATGCTCGTCTGGCGGGCCGCCGACCTCAAGGACCGCGGTCTCCCCAACACAACCGAGACCTCGGTCGCCAAGTACTACGCAACCGAGTCGGCGGTCGAGTGCGCCAACCTGGCGATCCAGGTCCACGGCGGCTCCGGCTACGTCGACGACTACCCGGTGGAGCGTTACCTCCGCGACGCCCGGGTCACGACCCTTTATGAGGGAACGTCGCAGATCCAGAAGCTGATCATCGGCCGCGCCGCGACGGGGATCAACGCGATGACTCCGATGACGGCTGACGACGAGGGCTAAGCGGTCGCCGAGTTGGTCGAGACCTCGATCGACGGCCACGTCGCCCTGCTGCGGCTGAACCGGCCCGAGGCCCGCAACGCGCTCTCCCCGGAGATGATGGACGAGATCGCAGGCGCGCTGGAACGCCTCGATCCCGAGCCGGAGGTCCGCTGCGTGGTGATCGCCGGCAGCGACGAGGTCTTCGCCGCGGGCGCCGACATCAAGGCGATGAGCGAGCGCACGTTTCCCGAGGCCCTCTACCACCCGGCGGCGGCTTTCTGGAAGCGGCTGGGGGCAGTGAAGACGCCGATGATCGCCGCAGTGTCGGGCTGGGCGCTCGGCGGCGGCTGCGAGCTGGCGCTGGCCTGCGACATGATCGTCGCCTCTGAGACCGCCGAGTTCGGGCAGCCCGAGATCACCCTCGGGATCATCCCCGGGGGCGGCGGCACTCAGCGCCTGGCGCGGGTCCTGGGAAAGCAGCGGGCGATGGAGCTGGTCCTGACCGGCCGGCGCTTCGACGCGCTCGAGGCGGAGCAGCTCGGGCTGGTCAACCGGGTGGCGAAGAAAAAGGAGTGGCTGGAGAGCGCGATGGAGCTGGCGCAGACAGTCGCCCGTCGGCCGCCGCTGGCGGCGCGGCTCGCCAAGCAGGCGGTGGTCGCGGCTGATGAGGGCTCGCTATCGGCGGGGCTGGAGACCGAGCGCCGCCTCTACGAGCTGGCGATGGCGACCGAGGACCGAGTCGAGGGCATGCAGGCCTTCACCGAGAAGCGGCGGCCCAAGTTCCGCGGTCGCTGAGGTCAGTCAGGGCTGCGCGGATAACGTCCCCCCGATGAGCGTCGAGCGGATCGGGGTCGTCGGGGCGGGGACGATGGGCGCCGGCATTGCCCAGCTCGCCAGTCTGGGGGGCTTCGAGACGTTCCTCCACGACCCGGTGCCGGAGGCGCTGGGATCCGCACCGGATCGGCTGCGCTCGGCGCTGGAGAAGGGCACGGAGCGAGGACGCTGGAGCGCCGAGGAGGCCGAGGCCGCCCGGGAACGGCTGGAGCCGGCCGCGGAGATCGCGGACCTGGCCGGGTGCGATCTGGTGATCGAGGCGGCCCCCGAGGATCTCGCGCTGAAACGGGAGCTGTTCGCGGAGCTGGCCGACATCTGCGGTCCCGAGACGCTCCTTGCGACCAACACCTCGTCCCTCTCGGTGACCGCGATCGCCGCGGCGGTCCCGGAGCCCGGGCGCGTGGTGGGCATGCATTTCTTCAACCCCCCGGCCCTGATGCACCTGGTCGAGGTGGTGGCCGGCGACGACTCGGCCGAACCGGCCCTGTCGGCGACGACCGAGGTGGCCGAGCGGATGGGCCGCACCCCGGTTCGAGCCGCCGACCAGATCGGCTTCGTCGGCAACCGCTGCGCGCGGCCCTACTCGCTGGAGGGGTTGCGGCTGCTCGGGGCCCGGATCGCCGACCATGCGCAGATCGACCGCATCTGCCGCCTCGGCGGCGGCTTCCGCATGGGACCGTTCGAGCTGACCGACCTGGTCGGGATCGACGTCAACCTCGACGTTGCCACGTCCTTCTGGGAGCAGAGCTTCCACGAGCCGCGCTGGCAGCCGCACCCGATCCAGGCGCGGATCGTCGCCTCGGGGAGGCTGGGCCGGAAGTCCGGGCGCGGCTACTACGACTACTCCTCTCCACCCCACCGCCCGGACGACCCTTCGCCGCCTGAAGCGATTGCGGGTGCCGGATCGGACCTCGACCTCAGCGCCGCGGAGATCGCCGGCGACGGGTTCCGGGCGCTGCGGCTCGAGCGCGGCAGCCTCAACTCTCTCGGCCCGCGTGAGGACGCGGTCGGATTCGTGGCGCTACCCGACCTCAAATCGGCGAGGCTGGTCGAGTTGACCCGGGCCGAGTCGACGGGCGCCGAGACCGCCGCCGCAGCCGAGGCCTTCTTCGCCGCGCTCGGCAAGCAGGTCGAGTGGGTAGGCGACGCGCCGGGCCTGGTGCTCGGGCGGATCGTCGCCCAGCTGGTCAACGAGGCGCACTTCGCCCTCGACGCGGGGGTGGCGAGCGCCGAGGACATGGACACCGCGATGCGGCTCGGCTTCAATTACCCCCGCGGCCCGTTCGAGTGGTGCGAGGCGATCGGGCCCCAGCGTGTGCTGGCGATCCTCGACGCGCTCCACGCCGGTCTGGGCGAGGAGCGCTACCGCGCCGCGCCGGCCCTGCGCCGCGCTGCCTCAGCCCAGACTCCGCCGGCGAAACGTCAATAAGTCACCCTATTGGTGTCTTGGATACGTTTCGCGAGGCACGCTGGCTGTGGTCGGCAGCCTCAGGACCCGGCGGGGCGCTCGACCTGCCCGTATTTCATGCCCCCGTAGAAGAAGGCCGGCAGCACCGGCCACTGGCGCTTCCAGTCCGCCATCTCCGAGGACGGCAGAACGTTGAGGAAGCGGGGGTCGCGGGGGTTCGGGTCGGCGAGGGCCTTCTCCTTGACCATCGAGTCGTACTGGTCGATCGAGTCCTCCAGCGTGTTGGAGTTGAGGATCACTTCGCGGCCGAAGAACTCGGCGGTCCGCCGCACACCGGGGATCTTCGAGAGGTGCGGATGCCAGGAGTCGGCGCTGACCCCGTTCTCGGAGCTGACCCAGACGCCGTCCTCGGTGTTGATGCACAGCGAGTGGTTGCCGTCGGTGTGGCCGGGGGTCCAGACCAGGGCGACGCCCTTGCCCAGCTCGACGTCGCCGTCGAGGAGGACGACCTTGTCCTCATCGACCCCGGCGATCCCGTCCTCGACGTACCAGGCCCATTGCATCGGGTGGATCGAGGAGAAGGTGTCCCATTCGCGCCGCTGGGTCAGCAGCTTTGCGTTGGGGAAGAGCGGGGCGACCGCCTCGGGGTGCTCCGGCGGGGGATCGCTTGAGCCCAGGATGAAGCGGACGTCCTGGACGTGGAGGTGGTCGAAGCTGACGAAGTCGACGTCCTCAGGCTGCAGCCCGGCCTCGGCCAGGGCGCTCGGCACCGTGTTCCAGATGGTCGAGAGCACCTTGTAGGTGAGGAACTCGCCGGCGGCTCCGGGCAACCGCTCCATCCGATCGATCATCTGCTGGTAGAAGGGTGCCTCCTGCGGCCCCTCGGTGACGGTCGGCTCATAGGCAAGGGTGCGCAGCTGGCCCTCGAAGTCCTCGTACTGCACGACCTGTAGCCGGTTGATGATGTTGATGTAGGGGTTGGGGCCGATCGCCGCGCCGCCGAAGGCGAACTTCAGCGGATACCCCGCGGAGGCGATGTCGACGGTGCGGATGCCGCGGACTCGGTTCTCGGGCGTCGCGAAGCGCTCCCGAAAGGCCGCCGCCGCCTCGCGGATCGCCGCTGGCCGGTCCCCTCTCGGCCAGGTCTCGTTTGCCTCCTCGAACTCGTCGAAGGGCCTCAACCCGACCTTCTCGGGACTCTCGATCGCGGCCATTTTGAATCCTCCATTGATCGCCGGCTTGCGGCGACCAACTCTACCCGCGCGCGCCTCAGGCGTTCGGGGTCGGCGCGACCTCTACCGGCTCGCCGCCCTTCTGCCAGTGGGCCTCTGGCGAAGGCGGGGTGTCGCGCAGGTACCACTCGGCGTCCAGCGCTCCCATGCAGCCCGTGCCGGCCGCGGTCACGGCCTGGCGGTAGGTGTGGTCGACCAGGTCGCCAACCGCGAACACGCCGGCGAGGTCGGTGCGGGTCGAGCCGGGCTCGGTTACGACGTAGCCGTCCTCGTCGGTCTTCACGGCCCCGGCGACGACCTCCGAGCGCGGGATGTGGCCGATCGCGACGAAGGCGCCGTCGGCCTCGATCTCCTCGGTCTCGCCGGTCTCGGCGTTACGCAGCCGGACGCGCTCCAGCTTTCCGTCCTCCCCGGCGATGAACTCCTCCGGGACGAAGGGCGTCTTGAGGTCGATGTTGGGCCGCTCGACCGCGCGGTCGAACATGATCTTCGAGGCGCGGAACTCGTCACGGCGGTGGACGATCGTCAGCTCGCTCGCGTACTTGGAGATGAAGATCGAGTCCTCCATCGCCGAGTCGCCGCCGCCGACCACGATCACCTTCTGGTCCTTGAAGAAGGCGCCGTCGCAGACGCCGCAGGTCGAGACGCCTCGGCCGCTCAACTCCATCTCGCCCGGGATCCCGAACCGCCTCGGTTCCGCCCCCATCGCCAGGATCACGGTGCGGGCCAGATGCTCCTCGTCGCCGAGGAAGACCCGCTGGATGCCCCCGTCGGAGAGCTCGACCCGATCCACGTCGTCTGTGACGAAGCGTGTCCCGAAGCGCTCCGCCTGGGCGCGGAACTCGTTCATCATCTCCGGCCCCATGATCCCTTCGGGGTAGCCGGGGTAGTTCTCGACGTCGGTCGTGTTCTGGAGCTGCCCGCCCCACTGGAACCCTTCGAAGACGAGCGGCTCGAGGTTGGCGCGGGCGGTGTAGAGCGCAGCCGTATAGCCGGCCGGCCCGCCGCCGATGATGATCACGTTCTCAACCTTCGGCTCTGACATCAACTCTCGCTCTCTGCTCTCAGCTCGTTCTGCGCACTGTTTCTCAGTCTCGCGGCCCTCTCGGATGTTACTTCATTTTGTGAAGTATTGGCGGACTCACGGGCCGGAGAAGGCACGTTGGACTCGTCCGTCTCGGCCGGGCGACCCTCCTGCTCCCAGCGGGCCACCGTGCGGCGCAGCTGGAAGAAGGCGACCAAACCGGGCGGGATGGGCAGCCAGAAGGCGATCACCCGGTAGGTGAGCACGGCGGCGAACACTTCGCCCTCGGGCACGCCGAACAGCAGGAAGGCGCCGATCATCCCGGCGTCGACCGCGCCCACGCCACCGGGGGCGAACGGGAACTAGGTTGGCCACCATGCCGAGGAAGAAGCCCTGCACGACGACCCCGACCGGGACGCTGAAGCCGAACGCCTTGAAGCTGGCCCAGAGGATCGCGATGTTGGCCGCCCAGAAGCCGATCGCGCCGGCCACGGCGAGCCCGCCGCGCGAGGGATGCCCGACCAGGTCGAAGGCGGTTCTCAGCCCATGCGAGGCGGTCGCCGGGACCGTGGCCAGTCTGCGCGCGAGCCCGGCCCTCCTGTGGCCCTGGGCGAAGCGGGCGATGCGGCGCTCGATGTCGTGCGGGATCAGCGCGATCGCGATCGCCAGGAGGATCACGATCGCCGCGATCGCCGCCGGGACGATCGTCACCTCGACCGCGTTCTCGCCGTTGAGCACCCCGGTCCGCAACAGGACCCCGCAGACGATCAGCGCCAGCGGGTACCAGATGTACTGGAGCGCCAGGAAGGCGACCATCCGGGTCGCCGACTTCGCCGCCTCGGCATCCCCGCCTTGCGCAGCGCCCAGTAGGTGAGCGCGATTCCGCCGGCGCCGCCGGCGGAGAAGAAGCCGCGTCGCGGCGAGACCGGCCATGTTGATCTGGTAGGCCTCGCTCCAGGTGAGCGGCAGGACGTCGCCGCCGACGACGCCGCGGAAGAGGGCCACGTAGGTGGCGAAGGCGACGATCTCGAAGGCGATGGCGACGGCGAGCCAGAACCGGCTCGGCGTCACCGAGCTTGCTGGTTGCCTCCCCCAGACCGACCAGCTTGGGCAGGAGGACATAGATCGCCACGATCAGCAGGGCGACCACGACGAGCGTCTGGATCACGCTGCGCCGGGTGAAGATCGGCAGCCCGTCGCCGCCACCGCCGCCCGACGGCGTGGCCTCCTCGCCGGTGTCGGAGACCGGCTCCTCCACAAAGGATTTGTCCACCGAGGCCAGGACCTCCTCTGTCGGCCATGCTACCCGTGCGTCCAGCCGGGCTAACTGGTGGCGATCCGCTCCAGGCGCCGCAGCAGCCCGTTGACGCGATCGACCACCGGTTCGGCGAGCGGCTCTCCCCGGCGGACCAGCGGCGACCAGCGCCGCGCCGGCGATCAGGTCGGTGACGTAGTGCTCGCCCAGGTAGACGAGGGCGAACCCCAAGCTCAGGGCGTAGGACCAACCCATCGCGCCCTCGCTGGGCCCAGCTTCGGAGAGGAGCAACGCGGCCAGGAGCGAGGTGGCGAAATGAAGCGAGGGCATCGCCGCCCAGGGATTGCCTCCGAGGGCGCCGTACATCCCCTCCCAGGCCGGGCCCCAGGTCTCCTCGCCGACCTCGACCATGATCCGGCGCACCTCCTCCCCGTCGGTCTCGCCCTGTTGCGCGGCCCACCACGGCGGGGCGGTGGGAAGGAAGATGTAGGTCGCGCAGCCGAGGTCGAACACCGCCGCCATCTGCCGCGCCGCCCGCGGGAAGCGGTCGCTGTGGCGAGCGAGGATCAGCAGCAGCGCGAGGTAGGGCTCGAGAAACCAGAGCCAGTGCACCCAGGAGAGCGAGTAGTCGAGCGCTCCCACCCCGGGGCCGGCGGACAGTCTCTGCTGGAGGCGCGCATTGGGGAGCCGGCCGCCGCCGAGCAGGCGGTCCATGCGGATCGGATAGCGGATCTTCAGCCGCGCCCGCAGCGCCTCCGGGTCGTTGTAGGGGATCTCGTGGACCACCGTGAAGGCCCACATCTGCATCGCGAAGAGGGCCACGTCGCGTCCCTTGGAACGAGGCTTCAGCACCGCCAGGGCCAGCGGCCCGGAGACGCAGGCGCCGACGGTAAGCGGCGCCGGGATCCGCAGGCGACGGCGCAGCAGGGGCGCCGCGACCGCCGCCGCGACGCAGGCGCAGGCGCCGGCGCGCACCGTCGCGCGCAGCGCCGGAGAGGGCCGGGATCGCGAGCGGCGCATAGCGGCGGCGAGTATAGGCTCGACGCCGATGGCCGGCGCGGCAGCGATCGAGATCGAGGAGAGGCGGGTGGCCGTCACCGGGGCCGGGGGATTCATCGGCGGAGCGGTGGCCCGAAAGCTGCGCGAAGCGGGCGCCGAGGTGATCGGGATCGACTCCAGGCCGGAGGCCGCCGGGCGGATCGAGGCCGCGGGAGCCGAGGCGCGGATCGCCGACGTCACCGACCCGCCGGCGGCCCTGACCGCCCTGGAGGGGGCCCAGCTGGCGGTCCACACGGCGGCGATCGTCAGCGACGCCGGCTCGATGGCCGAGCACATACGCGTCAACGTTGGCGGCACCTCAACCCTGCTCGGCGCCGCGGCCGCGGCGGGCCTGGAGCGCTGCCTTCACGTCAGCTCGGTCGCCGTCTACGGCTACGACGATCCCTCGACCCAGGACGAGAGCGCTCACCTGCGCAACTGCGGCGTGCCCTACATCGACACCAAGAGCGCATCGGACCGGCTGGCACGGCGCCGCGGCGCCGTCGTTCTCCGCCCGGGTGACGTCTACGGCCCCCGCTCGGTGCCGTGGGCGCTGCGCCCCCTGGAGCTGGCCAAGGCGGGACAGCTCGCGGTACCCGGCGGCGAGGCCCGCATGCTCCCCGTCTACATCGACGACCTGGCCGACGCGATCGTCCTCGCCCTCGCGCGGGGCGAGCCCGGCGAGGCGTATGCCGCCTGGAACGACGCGGAGGAGGTCACCTTCGAGGAGTTCTTCAACCGCTTCGCGGAGATGAGCGGCGGTCGTAGGGCCCGGCGGCTGCCGGCGTCGGCGCTCCGTGCCGTCGGGTGGGCGATGGAGGGCGTCGGCGCCCTGCGGGGGCAGTCCCCCTCGATGACCCGCCACTCGGTCGTCCTGATCGGCCGCCGGGGCAGCGTCTCGGCGGCGCGCCTACGCGCCCTGGGCTGGGAGCCGCAGGTCTCCCTCGAGGAGGGCATGCGGCGCACCGAAGCCTGGTTCCGGGCCGAGGGCCTGCTGCCGCCGCTGCCGAGACGTGAATAAGTCACCCTATTGGTGACTCAGGTACGTCTCGCGAACGGCTTGCGGCGTCCCGCGGGTGGTTAGGCGGCGGCGGGCGCCGGGCGGCCACCTGCGACGTCCACGGGCAGCTCGAAGGGCTGCTCGAAGCCGCTCGGGTCAATCGGCCCCGGCATCAGCTCCTCGGCGGGCGGGATCTCGACCCCGACCACGTCCATCCGCCGCTTCAGCGCCATGTAGGCGAAGCCGTAGATCTGCTCCGAGCTGAAGTCGTAGGACATGAAGCCATGCGGGTCCTGGCCCAGCGGGGAGAAGACCTTGGCCGCCTCGGGCAGGAGCCGGGTCAGCGTCGCAAGGATCACCTCCCGCATCTCCGGCCGCTCGGCGACCACATCGCGCAGGAAGCGGACCCCGAAAGCGATATGGCGGTGCTCGTCCTGCTCGACCAGAGCGAAGCCCTGCTGGAACCCGGGATACAGCGAGTGCTTGCCGAGGTAGTCGAGGATGCTGCGCTGGCCGGTCATCGCCAGCACCCCCTCGGTGACCATGTGGTAGATGACGATGCCTTCGACGAACAGGGCGAGGTCGTCGGGGCGCTTCAAAATGCGCTGGGCGACGTCGCGCAGGCCGTCGTCGAAGACGAAGTGCCAGGCGCCGGCCATGGCCGACTCGGCCTCCGCCAGGCGCGAGCGCATGTCCTCGGCGGAGAGCGCCATCACCTCGGCCGCCCAGCGGTCGAAGAAGACCGCGTGGCGGACCTCGTCGACAAGCTGGGTGGCGAGGAACGCCTCGGCCTCCCCGCTGGGGGCGGCGAGCACGAAGGGGGCGAGGTCGGCGGCGACCCGCTCCTCTCCGACGTAGAAGTTGAACATCGACCAGGCGGTTTCCCGCTGGGACTCGGCCGTCGCGGCGAGCCACTGCTCCTGGTCCACGGAGAAGTCCAGCTCGTGGGCGCGCCAGTTCCGCTGCTCCCAGAGCGCGTAGAGTTGCTCATAGCTCATCAGCGAGTCACGGGGCGCGGGGCCGCCACCGCGCGGAGCCCCAGGTCCCGGCGCGGCGCTGCTGGGTCTCCCGCTGGCGGCTCTCGCGCTCGAGCTCTGGGCCGTCGACGCCGGCCGCGCGGTCGGCCCAGCGCCCGAACAGCGTCGCCGGATGGAGCGCGCCCTCGATCTGGGTCAGGCCCTGCTCGGCGGCCGCCGTGGGCGCCAGCTCCCCGCTCAGCAGTCGCCTCCAGGTCTCGACCGAAACCCGCACTGTCGTGTCGATCTCGGATCCGGTCCCGTTCGCTGGGCCCTCGGGCTCCGTCGCGCCGCCCTCAAGAGCCTGCCTCTCGACCTCGACCTCGCCGTCGTTGACTGCGACCACCCACCTCCCGCCCCCATCGCCGTACAGCTCGAATGCGATCGCGAAGCGCTCGCCACGGGTCCACTCGGGCTCGAAGGCGTAGGCGAGCGAGCGGTAGAGCAGGTCGGGGTCGATCGGCAACCCCAGCCGCACCAGCTCGCCGGGGCCGGCCTCGGAATCCATCGCGCGCAACGCCAGCGCCTTCAGTCGCTTTCCGCGCAGGCGCATCCGGCGGCGCAGGATCAAACCGAGCGGGCTCGAGCCGGCGGCGAGGCTGGCGAGGCCGGCGGGGTCGGTCTCAACCGAAAAGTCCCCATGGCCATTGGGGCCGTCGGCGGGCACGACCCTGGCGGCGCCGCCGTTGCCGTTGCCTGTCACCTCCCAGGCTCCGACGCCGTCGACCACGAGCCGCCAGCTGAGATCGGCGGGCAGGGGCGCGGCGGCGACCGGAAGCGACTGCACGACCAGCCTCGCCGCAAGCTCGGGCTCGGAGTCGGCCATCCGTCGCAGCGCCTCGGCCATCGTGCTGTTGCCCCAGTCCGCCTGCTGCCCGTTCTGCCGCTCCGTCTCAACCCGCGTCGCCATCTCTCGCCTCCTCGCTCTTTGGCCAGCCGGCCAATTCTCCCAGGTGGGGCGGCAGGTTGCTCAGAACGGGCGCCCAAACCGCGCCGGCTTGGAACAACCGGGCGTCCCGTCCTTCCGATTAGAATGCCGCGCCTTGGCGCCGCCGCGCAAACGTACCCTGAGCAGGAGCCTCGTCCTCGCAGCTGCAGCGGCGCTGGCGGCGCTCGCCTGCGCCGCCGCGCCGGCTGGTGCCAGCGTGATCTCGCCCAAGCCCGCACACTCTCCCGGGGCCGAGGACGCGACGACGCTCTACTGGATCGGCCTCGTCGTCGCGGTGATCGTCGTCGTGGCGATCAACGGCGCCCTGATCTACGCGGTCAGGCGCTTTCGCTCTGAGCGCGGTGCCAGGCCACGGCAGGTCCGAAGCGGCCCGGGCATCCAGCGCAGGGTGGGGCTCGGGCTCGCGGTCGTGGCGCTGCTCCTGTTCGTGGTCAGCATCGTCTTCACCGAGCGGGCCCGCGAGGTGCCCTCAACGGGCCCGGAGGGCCTCAAGCTCGCACGCAGCGGCTCCAACCCGACCGGGGCCGACCCGCTGATCATCTCCGCCACCGGGCAGCAGTGGCTGTGGCGCTACGACTATCCGAACAACGCCTTCTCCTACTACAAGCTGGTCGTCCCGGTGGACACCACCGTGCAGCTCGAGGTCGAGTCGACCGATGTGATCCACAGCTGGTACGTGCCGGAGCTGGGAGGCAAGGTGGACGCCGTCCCAGGCAAGGTGAACACGACCTACTTCCGCGCCGACGAGCTGGGAACCTACGGGGGCGACTCGGCACAGCTCTCGGGCCAGGGCTACGCGGCGATGAGGACCGAGGTCGAGGTGGTGACCCCCGATCAGTACAAGGCCTTCATCTCCCGCCAGCGGGACGAGATCCAGGCCGCACAGGACATCGTCGTCAAGCAGGCCGCCCACCCGCCCGGCTCGACTCCGAACTCGAACGAGAATGAAGCGCAAGCTGCGCCCAAGCCGACCAGCGAGCCCAACCCTGCCTCCGAGGCGGGAGCCCAGGTCTTCGCCGCAAACGGCTGCGGCGGCTGCCACGTGCTGGCCGCGGCGGGCTCCACCGGCGCGGTCGGGCCGAACCTCGACAAGTCGCTGGCCCCGGACGACCACGCCGCGGACATCGAGGAGATGATCACCACCCCAATGCCGAGGTCGTCGCCGGGTACCCGCCCAACGTCATGCCCCAGGACTACGGCAAGAGCCTGACCCAGGCACAGCTCAGCGACCTGGTCCAGTTCCTGATCGACTCCACCCCCGCCACCCCATGACCCCGCCCCCCTCCACCGTCGCCCCTGCCCGGCCCGAGCTGGTCAGCGAGGGATTCCCGGCCCGCCGGCCGCGCTGGATCGAGCTGGCTACCAGCGCCGAGCACAAGGACGTCGGCCGGATCCTGATCACCGCGGCGCTCGGCTTCCTGGCTCGTTGCGATCACCGAGTTCCTGCTGATGCGACTGCAGCTGGCGATCCCCGAGAACGCCTTCCTCAGCCCGGTTACCTTCAACCGCCTGCTCTCGCTCTACGGGGTGACCGCGATCTTCCTCTTTGCCCTGCCCCTCTGCCTCGGGCTCTTCTACTACGTGGTTCCGCTCCAGATCGGCGCCCGCGGCACGGCGCTGCCGCGCCTCGGCCAGAGCGGGCTCTGGCTGTTCTTCGGCGGTGCCTTCGTGATCTACGCCGGCTACCTGTTCACGCCGTCCGAGGCCGGGGTCAACCCGCTGCCGCCGCTCTCGGAGGTCGCCTTCCTCGCCAACAACGGCGTCGATGACTGGCTGGCCGGCACCGGCATGGCCACCCTCGGCTTCGTCCTGCTCTCGATCAACCTGGTGACGACGATGCGAAACCTGCGCGCGCCCGGGAATGGCCTGGAGGCGAATGGCGGTGTTCTCCTGGGCGGCGGGGATCGGCTCCTGGCTGATGGTGGTGATCGGCCCGATGATGCTGGCCGCGATCACGATGCTGATGATCGACCGCAACTTCGACGGCGTCTTCTTCAGCGACGGCAGCGGCGGGGCGCCGCTGCTCTGGCAGCACCTGAGCTGGATCTTCTTCAGCGGCACTACATGCTGATCCTGATCGCCGCCCTGGGGGCGATCGCGGAGATCGTCCCGGCTCTCTCCCGCAGGCCGCTGTTCAGCCGCAACGCCGTCATCTCCTCGCTCGTCGCGATCGGGGTGCTCGGCACGCTGGCCTGGATGCAGAACATGCTGACGGCGCCCATCGGGGTCGGCTGGATGTACTTCGCGATGCTGATGTCGCTGGCCCTGATCGTCCCCTTCGGCCTGGTCATCTTCAACCTGATCGCGACGATGGTCGGCGGGGCGCTGCGCATGCGCGGGCCGCTGCGCTTCGCGGTCGGGGCGATCTCGATCGCCTCGATCGGGCTCGGCTCGCGAGATCCTGCAATCGATGGTCGCCGTCGCCTGGCAGCTCAAGAACACCACCGACGCCACCGCGGCGACCCATTACGCCCTGATCGGCGGTGCGGTCTTCGGCGGCTTCGCCGCGCTCCACTACTGGTACCCGAAGATGACCGGCCGGACGATGGGCGAGAGCCTCTCGCGGCTCTCGTTCTGGACGATGTTCATCGGCGTCAACGTGGCCTTCTTCCCGCTCTTCCTGGCCGGGCTGCGACGGTCAGGTCGATCGACGCCTACAAGTTCTTCTCCGGCACCGGCGTCAGCGCCGAGAACCTGATCGCCAGCATCGGCGCCTTCATCCTCGCCGCCGGGATCCTCCTCACCCTCGTCAACGCCCTCACCAGCCTCCGCGGCGGGCCCGAGCGCGGGGCACGACCCCTGGGGCGGGGAGACGCTCGAGTGGTTCGCGCCTCTCGCCGCCTCCCGCCCACAACTTCGACGTCGCTCCCCGACGTCCGCAGCGATCGGCCACTTCGTGACATCCGCGACGCGATCGCCCACCGCGACGGGGCCGCACCCGCGACTGAAGGCGAGCCGCAATCGGTAGCCTGAGCGCCCGCTAGTGGAAGCAGAGACCAGAGCCTTCGAGACGCATCCCCTCGATGCAGGGCTGGGGACCGCGGGCGCCCGGACCCGGCCGCGTGCCGCCACGCCCCGGGTCGACGGCTCGCTGGTGACTGGCGCTGCTGCGCGACTACGTCACCCTGACCAAGCCGCGGATCATCTCGCTGCTGCTGCTGACCACGGTCGCGACGATGTTCGTCGCCGATCCGGCCGGACCGCCGCTCTCGACCATCCTCTGGACCATGCTCGGCGGCTACCTCGCGGCGGGCGGCGCCGGGGCGATCAACCACTACATCGACCGCGAGCGCGACGCGCGCATGGCGCGCACCCGCTCGCAGGCCCCTGGTCAGCGGGCGGATCGAGCCGGTCCACGGCCTCGTCTTCGGGATCGCCCTTGGCGTGATCGCCTTCCTGCAGCTCTGGCTCACCGTCAATCTCGCCGCGGCGGCGCTGGCGATGGCCGGGCTGCTCGGTTACGTCTTCGTCTACACCCTCTGGCTGAAACCGCTCACGCCACAGAACATCGTGATCGGCGGTGCCGCCGGGGCCGTGCCGCCGCTGGTCGGCTGGGCGGCCGCAACGGGCGGCCTCAGCGCCGAGGCGGTCTGGCCGTTCGCGATCGTCTTCCTCTGGACGCCGCCTCACTTCTGGGCCCTCTCGCTCCTGATCAAGGACGACTACGCCCGCACCGGCGTGCCGATGCTCCCGGTCGTCCGGGGGGAGGCCGAGACCAGGCGCCAGATCGTCATCTACTCGCTGATCCTGGTGGCAGTGACGATCGGGCCGGCGCTCACGGGCCTGTTCGGGGCGTATCTACCTGTCGCCGCGGTCCTGCTCGGCGCCGGCTTCTGCGCCCTGGCGTTGCGGCTACGCACCGAGCGAAGCCGCAAGCGCGGCCCTCCGCCTCTACCTCTCCTCACTCGCCTACCTGGCGCTGCTTGTTCGTCGCGATGGCCGTCGACAGCGTCCTCTGAACGGATCCCGCCCCCACTGAGAGCCTGCCGCAATTTGGCGGCGAAGCCGCCGCAATTGATAGAAACCAGCCATGGACCGTGATTCGGCAAAGCGAAGCATCGGCGGGCGGGCTGGTCATCGGCGCCATCGCGGCGGCAATGTTCGCGCTCTCCTTCCTCGCCGCCATGCTCTACATCGCCCCCTGACGGCACCGAGATGAGCGCGCCCGAGGAGATCCCCGCCGCCACTGAGTCGATCTACGAGCCCAACGCCGTCTTGGGCGCCGGCCTTCCTGGCCCTCGGGGTTGCGCTGATTGTCTGCGGGATCTTCGCCGAGGGCTTCCTGGTCCGTGGCTGGATCTACTCGATCATCGGCGCCGTCTTCTTCGTCTTCGCGATGTTTTCGCTCGTGCGCGGCTCGATCCGCGCCTTCTACGGCCTGCCACGCAGGCAGCGGGTACGCGGAGCCGCCCTCCCGGCGGCGTCCCTGCGCTCGGCGAAACGCGGCTAGTCCGGAGTCATGCCTGACGTCGCGCCTTCGCTCGTCCAGACCCGGACGATGTCGCGCATCGAGAGCACCCCGACCAACTCGGCGCCGTCGTAGATCACCAGGTGGCGGATGCCGCGCCGCGACATCTCCGCCGCGGCCCGCTCGAGGCTCCAGTCCGGCGCCGCGGCGATCACGCTGTCGCTCATGTGGTCGCGGACGAGCTCGGCGTCGGGGTCCTCGCCGGCCCCCAGGGAGAGCAGGAGGTCACGCTCGGTGATGATGCGAGGGGCCGGGCGAATCGTCGTCGATGACAAGGGCCGCTCCGGTACCGCGCTCGACCATCTTGGTCGCCGCCTGGCGCAGCGTGTGAGAGGTGCCGACCGAGAGGACCACCTCGGACATCCCTTCCCTCACCTGCATCCTGCGCCCTCCGTCGACGTCGTTGTGGCTTTCGTGGCGATTGGCGCAAGCTTATCCAACCCGCCCGCGCGCGGGTCGGGCGTTCGACGGGAATCGCGACATATAGAATCGCTCGCGCACCGCGCCCCGATGTCCAAGTCGCTGAACCCCATTCGTCCGCTCCTCGCGCTCGCCCTCCTCGGCGCGGTCGCAGCCGTGGGCTCGGGCTGCGGGACGACCAAGGCCAGCGTCGATCGCGGCCGCGTCCTCTTCATCCAGAACTGCGGCACGTGCCACCAGCTGGCGCAGGCCGGGACGACCGCCCAGGTGGGCCCGAACCTCGACGATGCGTTCGCCGCCGCCCGCGCCGCGGGTGAGAAGGGCGAGACGATCGGGGGAGTCGTCAAGTCCCAGGTCGAGAACCCCCGCCCGAGCAATGGCAACCCGGTCGTCTCGATGCCGGCCGACATCGTCAGCGGCCAGGACCTCGAGGACGTGGCCGCCTACATCGGCGAGTACGCGGGGGTGCCGGGGGCGGCTCCGCCGAAGGTCCCGGGCGGGCCGGGCGCCCAGGTGTTTGCAAGCAACGGCTGCGGCGGCTGCCATACGCTGGCCGCGGCCAAGTCCGGCGGGGTCACTGGTCCCGACCTCGACAAGGTCGTGCCCGAGCTGAGCACGGCCGAGATCCACGAGGCGATCGTCGATCCCAACAAGACGATCGCCAAGGGATATCCGCCCAACGTGATGCCCCAGAACTACGCGACCTCGATCAGCTCGAAGGAGATCGATCAGCTCGTCCAGTACCTGATGGATTCCGCCGGCAAGGGCAGTTGAGGGCGAGCCAAGCCGGCGGCGGCTTGGCATCATCGGCCAACGATGCGGAAGCGGCTTGAGATCACTCCACGGCAGTACCAGCGGGTGGCGATCGTCGCCCTCGCCTCGCTCTCCCTGATCGTCCTGACGGGCGCCGGGGTGCGCCTCACCGGCTCGGGCCTCGGGTGCCCGGACTGGCCCAAGTGCTACGGCGGAACGGTGCCGCCGCTCGACACCCACGCCGTGATCGAGTACGCGAACCGCCTCTTCACCGGCCTGGTCGGGCTGACCGTGATCGCCGCCAGCCTCCTCGCCTTCTTCCGCCGGCCCTTCCGCTGGCACCTGGCGGTGTTCGGCGCCCTGCTGCCGCTCGGGGTGATCGGCCAGGCGGTGCTCGGCGCCCTGGTCGTGAAGCACCACCTCGCGCCGGGCTTGGTGATGGGCCACTTCATTCTCTCGATGATCCTGCTCGACGCCGCCTTCGCGCTCGCTTGGTGCTCGAGCTATGAGCCGGGCGAGCGCCGGGCGTCCTCGGATTGGCTCGGCGTCTGGGCGGTTCGCGCCCTGA
The DNA here is from genome assembly GCA_963738305.1 of uncultured Actinomycetes bacterium. Classification (GTDB taxonomy): domain Bacteria; phylum Actinomycetota; class Thermoleophilia; order Solirubrobacterales; family 70-9; genus JBBRHQ01. Next base: position 136,441 of record CAVTVU010000001.1, read on the forward strand.
TCCCGCTCGGCCAGCTGACGATCCTCGCCGGGACGATCACCACCGCCTCGGGCCCGCACGCCGGCGCCAACGGCAACCAGCTCGTCAAGCGCTTCGATTTCGAGGGAACCGGGACCCTGGAATGGGTCGTCCAGCGCCACGCTGTCATCGCCGCGCTGTTCGGCATCGGCGCGATCGCCGTCTGGCTGCTGCTCCGTCGCCGCGGGGGCGATCCCCGCGCGGCGCGCCCGCTCGGCGTCGTGATCTGCCTGCTCGGCATTCAGGGTGTGGTCGGGGCGGTTCAGTGGAGCCTGAAGCTCCCCGGCGAGATCGTCTGGCTGCACATCGCCATCGCCACCGTCACCTGGCTGACGATGCTATGGACGGTCGCCGTCGCAGGCCGGCTCGTGCCGCGTCAGGCCGAGGCCCGATCGGAGGAGAGATCAACGACCACGTGGGTCACCGGCAGGTCGATCTCCTCGCGAGCGCGCTGAACGACCTTGTGCTCCAGCCAGCGTGAGCGCTCCGGCGGATGGGTCGAGATGACGATCTCGTCCGCCGCGAATGATCGGAGCGCATCCTCGATCGCGACATTCGGGTCGGAATCTCCGACCTCGCCACGCGCCTTCAGGCCGGCCTCGCGGATCGCGATCAGCGACAGCTCCATCCGCTGCCGGGCCAGCTCCATCCCCTCGTCGAGGTCCGAAGCCCAGTGCGCGGCACGCGAGCCAGCGAGGGCGGGCGTGACGACGAGGATCTCGGCTTCCCGCCCGCGGCAGCGCTCGGCGATCTCCTCGCGCAGGGCCCGGCCGGTGACCGTCTCGTTGGCCACCGCCAGCAGCCGGTAGGTGCCGTCACCGCCGCGCGCCAGATCGAGGCGGCGCGGCAGCGAGCCGCGGGAGCTGCGATAGGCGACGCCGAGCCCGAAGCCGATCAGGGCCGCACCCCAGGCGGCGCCGATGGCCGGACGGGTCAGCTGGGTCAGGGCGATCACCGAGGCGGCGCCGGCGCCGATCACGATGACCCAACGGAACGCCTCTGCCTCGGAGCGGAGAGGGTTGTGCATGGAGCGCCTCCTTCTCCGATCGATTATTGCGCTACAGAACCGTCCGCGGGGGCTCCCCGTGAGCGAGAAAGAGAAGCCAGATGGCGAAGGCCAGCACGGCGAGCACAAATGACCAGGCGAGTAGCGGTTCGAGCGGGCCCCGCCCTCGCTTTGCGAATTCGTCTTCATCGGGGAGGTGGCCGGTCACTCGCAGGTAGAGCCGGTTGGCCCAAAGAAGAAAGGCGGCGAACAGCGCCATCGCCAATGGGACGCCGGCGAGGGCAAGTGCTACCTGGACGCTGAGGGAACCTGAGATCGGCATCAGGACGCGCAGCGCGGCGGCGGGGACGAGAATCCACAACGCAAAGCTGCCGATCGCCATCAGGAGCAACAGGAATAGCGCCAGCGCGCGCTCGATGGTCCCGGTTCGGCGTTTCATGGTCTGCTCCAATTCAGCCTCCTATCGGCGCCCTCGGGTTGGCCCCCCAGAAGACCAGGGTCCCCAACATCCCGATGATGTGGACTAAGACGATGTTTAAGACCATCGATTTCGCGGTCGCGGTTCCGACCCCGACCGGGCCCCCCGAAGCCGTGTAGCCGTAGTAACAGCCGACCAGGACGATGAAGGTCCCCATGACCATCGCCTTGATCACGCTGAAGAGGACATCGCCGGGGTTCTGGAACATCCAGAAGATCAGGAAGTAGCCGCCCGAGGAGACGTCGCCGACCTGCTTGACCACCGCCAGGTAGGAGGCGAAGTAGCCAACGCCTATGCCTGCCACATAGACAAACGGAAGGGTTATCCAGGCGGCGAGCAGCCGGCTCGCCGCGAGGAAGGTGACCGGGGCGACCCCCATCACCTCCAGGGCGTCGATCTCATCAGAGATCCGCATCGCCCCCAGCTCGGCGACGATCCCGGTCCCCACCTTGGCGGCCATCATGTAGCCGAAGCCGTAGGGGATCACCTCGCGCAGGTCACACCAGGCGGCGAAGGTTGCCGCGTTGGATGGTGCCCCGACGCTGCGGGAGAAATAGGCGCCCTCGATCCCGCACTCCAGGCCGAGGATGAAGATCAAGCCCCAGATCACCATCGCCGAGCCGAAAATCAAGATCCCTGCTTGCCGCAATCCTTCGCCAAGAAATCGAAGGGCTCTGCCCGAGGCCACCTGGCCGATGACTTCGCCGCAAAAGCGCGAGATCTCCCCGATCGAGTCAAGCCAGCCGCGGGGGACCGCCATCCAGCCGGGCATCAGAGGCGCCCGCTCACTTGATCGCCTGCAGGTCGGGGTGGGTGGCGAGCAGGGTCTGGGTGAAGACGTAGTTAAAGGCGCCGATCCCCATGAAGGCGATCACCACCGCCTCATTCACGGCCCGCCCCACCCCGGCGGCGCCGCCGGAGGCGGTCATCCCCTTGTAGCAGCAGACCACAGAGATGATCGCCCCGAACAGGGTGCACTTGACCACCGAGCCCCAGAGGTCGGTGACCGAGGCGTTGTTAAAGAGGGTGGCGAAGAAGCCGCCGAGGGGCTGGTTGTAGAGGATCTCGGCGCCGAGCCCGCCGGTGATCCCGAACAAAAGCGCGTAGACGTCGAGCAGGCCGGTGATCAGCATCAGCGCCAAGAAGCGCGGCACGACCAGGTTCTTGATCGGGTCGACGCCCAAGACCTGGAGGGCGTCTAGCTCCTCGCGGATCTTGCGGGCGCCGAGGTCGGCGGTGATCGCGGTGCCGGCCACCCCGGCGACGACGATCGCGGTGACGATCGGGGCGAACTCGCGGATCGAGGCGAGGATGAAGAAGCCGCCGAGGCGGTCCAGGGAGCCGAACAGGGAGAGGAAGTTGGCGGCCTGCAGGCCCGGGGCGCCGAACCCGAAGGCGATGCAGGAGATCATCATCGGGAACCAGCAAAGCTGCAGGGCGAAGAGGAACTGGCCGATGAACTCGCCCCCGTAGGGGTAGGGAGGGCGGATCGCCGAGGCGAGGGTCTTCGCGGTCAGGATCATCATGTCGCCAACCTGCTCGAAGAGCGACTTGGCGGGTAGGAATGCCCTGTCGACCGCGGTTCTGACCATTCGCGTCTCTACCTGTCGCCGCCTCCCGCGGCGCGGGCTAGCGGACAGCCTCCTGAGACGCGGATCCGCCACCAATTCATCAAGGCTCCAACGGGGCCCCATGCGGGCTCGACCTCATACCTCGTGCAGCCGGGCTCGCCCAACTCCTCATTGCTGACAGTGGACCACTTGTGCGCGGCAGGGTCCGCGATCATCTCGTCCAGCCGAGCCCGTGCCGATTGCTGGCGAACACCTGTTGCCTCGGCAGCGATCCGAGCGCGGCGCAACTGCATGATCAACCGGTCGCGAGTCTGCTCCAGCTCGCCGATCCCGGCAATGTGCGGAGCGGTTCCGAGATCGTTGCTGCGTCGGCCTCTGGAACCAGGTACTCGGTATATGCCGCGAGCTCCTTCTCGAGACGGGCTATCTGATTGCGAAGCGTCTGGCGGGCGGCGAGTTGATCTACCGGCGCCTGCTCCGGCCCTCCCTGCGAAGGGGGCGGCGAAAGCTCGGATCCTCCTTCGCCGAGTCCGCGAGGAGGACGAATTCCGGCGCCCGGATCGCTGCCGACGTAGAGCGCACGGGCCAGATCGCGCGGCGAGATGCCGCTGACTCGGGCAGCCTCAACGGCCTCCGCGGCGACCAGCTCGAGTGCGGGGCGGAACCTGGCGTCGTCGGCGACAAAGGTGCCGAGCCCATGCCGCGCAACCGCCAAGCCCTCGTCTTCGAGGCGGCGGTAGATCGCCCGGGCTGTATTCACGTTGACGCCGGCGCCCGAAGCCAACTCCCGAACCCCCGGTAGCCGTTCGCCCGCCGGCAGGCCTCCGCTGAGGATCAGCGCCCGCAGCCGCCAGGCGAGCTGCACGCCGACCGGAACATCGTCGTCCCTGCCGACGTCCTCTACGGCCTGTTCTTCCACGGCCTGATGAGCAGGGAATCCCTCGTGGTGTGCCACTGTGCTATTACACTAGCACACCGGTTCCCCGAGGCTTCTAGATCAGAGGACGTAGACGGTCGTGAAGACGATGATCCACATCACGTCCACGAAGTGCCAGTAGATCCCGGCAACCTCGACCCCGAGGTGGTCCTCCCCGGCGGGTCCGAAGTGGCCGCGCCAGGCCCGGATGTTGGCAAAGGTGAGGAGCAGCAGGCCAACGAAGACGTGGGCCCCGTGCAGACCGGTGAGGCTGTAGAAGATCGTGCCGAACGAGCCGTCGCGAACGCTGAAGCCAAGGTGGACGTACTCGTTGAGCTGGATGAAGAGGAAGGTCGCGCCGAGCAGCCACGTGGCGAGAAGGCCGAGCTTCATCGCCCTGCGGTTGTTGCGGCGGATGCCCTCCAGCGCGTAGTGGACGGTGAAGCTCGAGGAAACGAGGATCGCCGTGTTGACGCCGGCGATCCCGACCGGGAGGTGCATGCCCTCCGGGGGCCAGCCCCAGGCCGGGTCGACGACGACCCGCAGGAAGAAGTAGGCAGCAAAGAAGGCGCCGAACAGCATCACCTCGGAGACGATGAAGAGCAGGATCCCGAGCGTCTGGCGGTCGATACGCGAGCTGTGGTGGGCCTCGGGCGGACCATGGTGCTCGTGCTCGCCGGCGTGGCCGAGTGCGATGCTGGCGCTCTCCACCGCTAGCCCTCCGTTCCCTCGGCAACGGCCGCCGCCACCTTCTCGGCCGGTCGCCCGGCCTCGATGTGCTCGACCGGCTTCTCGGTGATCTCCCGTACCCGTCCGACCAGGTCCTGCTCGAGCCAGCGCGAGGTCTCCCCGGCGAAGGTCGAGATCAGCACCTCGTCGATGCGGTAATGGTGGATCGCGTTGCGGACCGCGTGGAAGGGATCGGGGCTCATCGGCTGGCCGGTCGCGTCGATCTCGTTGCGGTAGAGCTCGGCCAGGGTCGAGGCGAGGTCGCGGCAGACCTGCTCGCGCTCGATCTCCTCCGAGCGCGGGCAGACGATCGTGTAACGGTGGGGGCGCTCGGCAGCTCGGTCCTTGAGCCGAGCGACGAGGTCGGGCGTGGCGACCGTCTGGGTGGCGACGACCAGGGTGTGGATCACGTCCCACCGGATCGAGTCGTCCTCGATCCGCACCTGGATGTGGGTGACGGCGGTATCGGGCTCGAAGCGGTCCCGGGCCCACTCGACCAGATCCTTGCGGGTCAGCCCGAAGCGGGACTCATAGAGGCAGGAGAGCAGCACCTCCCCCGGCTCGTGCGCCCGCACGGCGTCGTCGAGCGCCAGGGCGGGGTCCGTGTCCATCACCTCGCCGACCGAGTCCAGCCCGAACTCCGAGAGCACCGCCATCGTCACGTCAACGCGGCTGCGGGCCGCGTCACGGATCTCGCCGGTGTCGATCAGCTGCCCCGCGGCGGGCTGGTTCTGGGGCGCGACGACGGCGATGTATGGGGCCTCGGGGGCACGCTCGCGCGCCGCTCCCAGCAGCTTGCGCCCGCCCGCGACCTCGTTGAGGAAGATCAGCAGGGGTCGGCCTTCGGGGGCCGGCGGCGGCGTCTCCGGGCCCTCGGGGGAGGCGACTGTCTCCGACTGCTCGGAGGGGGCCGGCTCCTGCAGCTCGGGGTCGGGCTGGATACCGCCCTCGCTGGTACGCGGCGGCTCCTCGGCCGGGACCTCGGGTGCGTCGGGGGCCGACCCGGGGGAATCGGGCTCATCAGCAGGCACGACGGGTGCCTGGGGAGAGGTGGGCGACTCGCTCACGTGGTGCCCACCACGGTCGGCTGCGGCGCCGGCACCTCCGCTCCCTCACCAGCCATGATCGCGTGACGCGCCCCCGGGACGCCGAACTCGTAGGGCCCGCCGACCACCCGCGGGATCTCGTCGAAGTTGAAGATTGGCGGCGGCGAGGAGACCTGCCACTCGATCGTCTTGGCCCGCCAGGGGTTGGCCTCCGCCCTGGGGCCGAAGCGCCAGCTGACGATCATGTTGTAGAGGAAGACGAGCTGCACCGCGCCGAGCATGAAGGCGAAGATCGAGATCAGGAGGTTCCACTCGCCGAACTGGGCAGCGTAGTCGGCGACTCGCCGCGGCATCCCGTCCATGCCGATCCAGTGCATCGGAATGAACGTCCCCCAGGTGCCGATCACGGTGCCCCAGAAATGCACCCGACCGAGCTTCTCGTCGTACATGCGCCCGGTCATCTTCGGGAACCAATGGTAGATGCCGGCGAAGATCGTGAACACCGAGCCGCCGAAGAGGACGAAGTGGATGTGGGCGACGATGAAGTAGGTGTCGGAGACGTGGATGTCGATCGGCACCATGCCGAGCATCACCCCGCTGATCCCCCCGATCGTGAAGGTGACGATGAAGGCGAGCGCGAACAGCATCGCCGTCGAGTAGGTGTGGATCTTGCCGAAGTAGAGGGTGCCCAGCCAGGAGAAGATCTTGATCCCGGTCGGCACGGCGATCAGCAGGGTGGTGATCATCATCGGCACCCGCAGCCAGCTGAACATCCCGGCGACGAACATGTGATGGGCCCAGACCGAGTAGCTGAGGACGACGATCCCGAGCAGCGCCAGGGCCATCAGCCGGTAGCCGAAGATCGGCTTGCGGGAGTGGGTCGAGATGACCTCGGAGATGATCCCGAACCCAGGCAACATCATGATGTAGACGGCCGGGTGCGAGTAGAACCAGAAGATGTGCTGGTAGGAGATCACGTCGCCGCCCATCGCCCACTGGAAGAAGTTGGTGTGGAGGATGCGGTCGAAGAAGACCATGAACTGGACCCCGGCGATGAACGGGGTCGCGGCGATCACCAGCAGCGAGGTCGAGAGGTTCGCCCAGACGAGCAGCGGCATTCGCCAGAAGTTCATCCCCGGCGCCCGCATGGTGACGATCGTGACCACGAAGTTGAGCGCGGTGGCGATCGATGAGGCGCCCGCGAACTGGACCCCGACGTTGAAGAAGGACTGCCCCAGCGGGGCGCCGGTGGAAAGCGGCGCGTAGCCGGTCCAGCCGGCGTCGAAGGCGCCGCCCGGGCAGAAAAAGCTGCCGATGAACAGCAGCCCGGCAAGGGGCAGCATCCAGAAGCTGAGTGCGTTGAGCCGCGGGAAGGCCATGTCGGGCGCGCCGATCATCAGCGGCAGCACGTAGTTGGCGATCCCGGCGAAGACCGGGATCACGAAGACGAAGATCATCAGCGTCGCGTGGGTGGAGAAGAGGCCGTTGTAGGTGCCGGCGTCGACGATCTGGGTGCCCGGCTGGGCAAGCTCGGCGCGGATCAGCATCGCCAACAGGCCGCCCACGAAGAAGAAGAAGAAGGTGGTGCAGATGTACTGGATGCCGATCACCTTGTGGTCGGTGTTGAAGCGGAAGTAGTCCTTCCAGGTCCGCGCCCCGTGCTGGGAATGGTCCTCGGGCCGGGTCGGGAGGCCGGCTGCCCAGCGGAACCAGTAGTCGAAGCAGCCGAAGCCGATCAGGAAGCCGAGCGGGGCGAGGATCACCGGGACCAACAGCTGCGGGTAGCCGGTCTGCTCGGTCTGGTAGGCGGGGAGCCCGGAGATCTTGCGCAGGGCGACCACCAGGCCGAAGCCGAAGGCGGCGGCGAGGATGGCGCCGAGGGCGCCCCGATACCAGCCGGGTTGCTTGACTGCCGCTGCCATCAGATGAGAGCCTCCATTATGCCCCGCCTGCCCCGACCGGTGTCTCCGAATGAACTTCGTTGGTCTCGGTGATCGACTGGGCCAGGCCGGAGGGGACCTTCTCGGGTAGCCGGGCGACCCACTTGCGGAACTGCGGCGGGGACTCGACCACGACCTTTGCCCGCATCGTCGCGTGACCGAAGCCGCAGAGCTCGGTGCAGACGAGCTGGTAGGTCCCGATCCGGTCGGGGGTGACCACCGCCGTGGTCGTGATCCCCGGGACGTTGTCCTTCTTGATCCGCCACTCCGGCACCCAGAATGAGTGGATCACGTCCTGGGCGTGCATCTTGAACTGGACCTGCCGGTTGACCGGCACGTGCAGATCGCCCTGCGACCACTTGTCGCCCTTGCCGGGGTAGCCGAAGCTCCACGCGTACTGCTGGGAGAAGACGTCGACCGTCATCGCGTTGGGGTCGTGCTTCTCGATGTTGTTGAGGACGTCCCAGCTGTAGCCGGCGCCGAACAGGACGATCACCGTGGGGATCAGCGTCCAGGCGACCTCCAGCCGCGTGTTGCCGTGGATCGGCTCGCCGTCGGACTCATCGCCCGGCTTCGCCCTGAACTTGTAGAGGGCGTAGGCGAGCATCACGATCACCAGCGAGAAGACCACGCAGGAGAGCACGATCATCACGTCGAGCAGGGTGTCGATCTTCGGCGCGGCCGTCGAGCCCTCCTGGCCGTCCCAGTTGATGGAGACCATCACGGCCGACATCACGGCCGCGAGGGCGACGGTGGCGGCGAGCATCTTCGCTATCGGCAGACGGCCCATCTGGCGAGCGGGATTCTATTGATCCGGCGGCGTCAGGCCATCCGCTCTCGCGTGACTGATCGCACAAGCGAAGCTCATGGCTTGGGAAGGTCTCCGAGCCAGCCCTCGGAGGCGGCGAGCACCCCGCGCGCAACGCCCTCCCAGCTCCACAGCTCCCTGGTCGTTCGCACCAGCGCCCCCCGTGCGATCTCGCGAGTTTCCGGGTCGAGGGCCAGCCAGGCGCTCAGCCGGCCGGCGATGCCCTCGACCGCGCCCTCGGAGACGGGGAAGGAGATCAGGGGCGCGACCGCGTCCGGCAGCGCCGGGGCGAGCTGGCGAGAGACCTCCTGCATCCCGGAGTGGGCGGCGGAGACCGGCAGCACCCCGCAGGCGGCAGCCTCCACCGCAACCATCCCGAAGGCCTCGGGGAAGGTGCTGGGCATGACAAGGGCCTCGGCGGCCGGGATCAACTCGGCGACCTCGTCGTGCTCGACCCGCCCGGCGAAGGAGACCGACCCGGCGGCGGCCTCGGCGGCCCGCATGTACTCGGCCCCGGGATCCTCGAGGAAGCCGGAGAGGATCGGCAGCGACGCCGGCTCGCCGCCCTCAAGGCCGCGACCGAGCCGGGCCACCTGGCGCGCGCCGGCGATATCGCCGCCGGCGAGGGCGTCGAAGAGGTGGCGAAGGCCGGCGGCGAACTCGCCGAAGCCGGCGATCAGCAGCCGGGCGCCGGGGTTCTCTGCGTGGACGAGCGGCCAGCCGGCGAGCAGCAGGTCGACGCCCTTGGAGACGATCAGCTTGCCGACGAAGATCACTCGCGGACCGTCCGCGGCCGCGTACTCGCGGATCGCGGGGGCAGCCAGCGAGACGTCGCGCCCGAAAGCGCCGTTCCCCGGCTCGCGCTCGATCTCCTGCGCCAGGTCCTCCAGTCCCGCCCGCGCCTCGCTTGCCTCGGTCTCGCACAGGGGGCGGAAGCGGTTGACGTCGACGCCTGGCGGGCCGAGCCGCGTTCTTTTCTCGAGCCCGAGGCCGGGAAGCGCCGCCCAGAGGCTCTCGGCGGTGTGGCGGGACCCGACCAGGATCGCCGCGGCGGCCTCGACCCCTTCGCGGGCATAGGGGGCGAACCGCTCCGGGTTCGCCTTGACCGTGTACTCAAGGGCGGAGCCGTGGACCTTGGCGGCGAAATCCAGGCCGGAGCGGGCGAGGATCGCCGGGCCCATCACCAGGTGGTTGGCGAGGGCCGCCTCGATCCCTCCTGCGGCCGCGCTGACGTTGGACACCGCGGCGACGTTGGCGCTCAGGTACCGCTCGATCTCCTCGTCGCCGAGTTGGTCGAAGACCCGTGCCTCGAAGCCCTCGTAGTCGTCCTGAACGTAGAGCGGCAGCAGGCCGCCGATCTCGGGCAGGTAGGCGGTCACGGAGCCTGCGCCGGCGGGCTCTCGCAGCTCCTCTACCTCCAGCTCATCCGCCTCCCAGCGCCCCACCGCGTTCACCCATTCCAGCTCCCCGGCGTCGGTGTCCTGACAGAGCAGGTGGACCTCGTTTCCCAGGCCGGCCAGCGCCTGGGCCAGGTTGGCGTTGTAGATGTTGCTGCCGGTTCCGCGCAGCAGGTAGCCGTGGAAGATCAGGACGCGCATCGCTGCCGGGCAAGCTATTAGTCTGTGCGGCGATGAATTCCGAGCAGACCTACCGGCTGCGCGCCCCGGCCTCGGGCCGTGAGGCAATCGCCGCCGTGGAGCCGGGCGCGAGCTACGTCGACCGCGAGACCGGCGAGGAGCTTCGCCCGGTCGCACGGACCCTGCCCCTGGCCCCGTCAGCCTCAGCCCTGCCGCGGACCCCGGACAACCTCCGGGCCTGCCGCCGCTGCGATCAGCTGATCGGCCTCGACGTCAGCGATTGCCCCTACTGCGGGCTGCGCCAGGCCGCCCTGGACGGCAGCTCCTGATGGGTCTCACCCACCGCCTCGCCCGCGGCGGCGCCGCGGTCCTTCTCGCCGCTCTGGCGCTCGCGGTGGCCGGCTGCGGGAGTGACGAGGAGACGACCACGGTGACCGAGACGACGGAGCCGACGACCACCCAATCGACGACGACCTCGGAGCCGACCACAACCGAGTCGACCACGACCGGTGAGGACAACGGCGGCGTCGGCCCGACCGAGACCACGAACGAGTCGACGACCACCGAAGACAACGGCGGGGGCGGCGGAGTTGGGCCGGACGACAGCTCGGGCGGCAGCGGAGGCACGGGGTCAGGCGGAAGCGGCTCGGGCGGCTCCGGCGCCGGCAAACCCGACTCGTCAAAGCCCGACTCGGCGAGCAACGACCTGCCCCCGGAGCCCGGCACCCCGCAGGCGAAGTTCGAGCAGTACTGCAACCAGCACCCCGGCGCGTGCGGTTGAAAAAGCAGTAGACGGAGCCGCTCGTTTCCGGCCCCGCAATGTCGCCGGCGCGAGATACTGCGCAGGCGATGTCGCAGGCGAACATGGACAGGCTGAGAGCGTTTTTGGAGACCTGGGATCTAGAGGCCCTGGAACGCGGCGAGGCTGGTGCGGACATGTCGATTTACGACGCCGGAGTGATCTACGAGGACCACAACCTGCCGGACCACGCCCGGGAGACATATCGTGGCCACGAGGGAGTGTTGCGGGCGACTCAGCGGTGGGGCGCCTGCGGCTAGTAGACGACGAAGCGATTCAGCGCTGGCGGGGCTTCTTGATCAGCGTCGCGGTGTAGAGGAGCCGCGAGTTGGTGAAGTAACAGCCGTACTGGCGCTTCGTCCCGACTCGGACCTGCGCGTGGCTGTACTTCTGAATCTCGTTGTCGTCGCACCTGGTGGACTTGCGGCTGGAGCGCCAGGTGTTGTTGTCGGAGAGATTGATCGCCCAGTTCGGCGCCCAGGTGGGCAGGCTCAGGGCGACCATCTGACCCGGAATTACGTTGAGCGGGTGATCAAGCGTGAAGGTCGGGGTCTGGCCGAAGTACCCGTTCAGCTGCTCCAGTGGGCTCTGGCGGACCAGCTTGTAGACAGGCGGGTTCTTCTTGCGCTTCTTCACCTTGCGCAGGATCGAGATCCGGGCCTCCGATGGCGAGCCGTAGAAGTCGTTGAAGAACTTGCGCTCCTTGGAGGTCGGCCTCGAGAGCGTGATCGACCACGCGACGATCTTGCCGGCGAAGGGAACCTGGTAGGGCTTGACGTCGTTGCCGGCAAGCGACTGGAAGAGTGTCGCCTTCCCCACTGCCTGGCACTCCTTGATGACGACCGTCCTGCCGCCGATCACCCGACTCTTCGCCGGGCAGGCGGGCTCGGGACTGCTCGCCGTCTTCCCCAGGACCGTCTTGAAGAGCGGCGCCGAGTCTGCGCTGTCCGCCCAGGCGACGACTGCGAGGCCGCCGAGCAGGCATGCGGCGGCGGCCGCTGCGAGCAGGGCGCGGGCGCGACTGGGCATGTGCGAGCGAAAGCCGTGGGTCACGATCTCAGCTACCAACACCGCTCAGGGACGAGTGTTGCGGCCCTGGATTCTGCCCATCGGCGCCGTTCGGTGCCTCGATCCCGCCGCCCCTGCACGATCCCCGCCAGCCGCCGGATCGCATCATCCGTGCGGCGGCTCACGGAGCCGATCCCGCTCCGGGACTAGGATCAGCGCCGATGCCTGCGATCGTGGTGGAGAGGCTGGAGCGCGCCTTCGGAGAGGTGCTCGCAGTACAGGGCGTCGACCTCGAGGTCGCAGAAGGCGAGATCTACGGCTTCCTCGGCCCCAACGGCGCCGGCAAGACGACCACGGTGCGGATGCTGACCACCCTGCTGCTGCCGACCGGGGGCCGCGCCGCGGTCGCCGGGCACGACGTGGTCGCCGAGGCGCGCGAGGTGCGCCGCACGATCGGCGTCGCCCTCCAGGAGGCGGCGCTCGACCCGTTGATGACCGGCCGCGAGCTGATCCGCCTCCAGGCGACGCTGCAGGGGATCCCCACCGAGGAGGGCAAGCGGCGCGCCGACGACCTGCTCGACCGGGTCGGCCTCGTGCACGCGGCCAACCGCCGGGTGGGCACCTACTCGGGGGGGATGAAGCGCCGGCTCGACCTGGCCGCCGCCCTGGTCCACGAGCCTCGTGTGCTCTTCCTCGACGAGCCCACAACCGGCCTCGACCCGGTCAGCCGCAAGTCGATCTGGGAGGAAGTCTCGAGCCTCAACCGCGAGGGCACCACTGTGTTCCTGACCACCCAGTACCTGGAGGAGGCCGACCAGCTCGCCAACCGGGTCGGGATCATCGACCAGGGCCGGATCGTCGCCGAGGGCACCCCGACCTCGTTGAAGGCCGACCTCGGCAAGCCTCACATCGAGCTGGTGCTCGCCGACGGCTCCATCGAGCACGCCGGAGAGGTCTGCGGCAGCGTCGGCAGGGTCCTCCCCTCCAAGGACGGCAAGGTCCTGGTCGAGGTCGAGCACGGCCCTTCCGACATCGCGCGAGTGGTCGTCGCCCTCGACGAGGCGGGGATCGCGGTCGAGTCGCTGGAGCTGGTCCAGCCGACCCTCGACGACGTCTTCGTGGAGAAGACCGGCTACCACCTCGAGGGCGACAACGAGGCTGACGGTTTGGGCACGGAGGCGGCTCCCGAGGCCGAGCCGGAGGGGACGGCCGCGGCTTGAGCGGGCCCGCGGCGAACCTCCGGGTCGTGCGGTCGCTGGGAATGCGATCGATTCGCCAGACCTTCCGCCGCCCGCAGCTGATCGCCCCGATCATCCTCTTCCCGACCCTGCTGCTGGCGATCCAGACCGGCGGTGCCGGCGCCGCCGTCGACCTGCCCGGCTTCCCGCCCGTGCAGAGCTTCCTCCAGTTCATGCTGGCCGGAGCGATGATGCAGTCGCTGATGCTGGCCGGCAACAGCGGCGGCATCGCCCTGGCGGTGGACATAGAGATGGGCTTCACCGACCGCCTCTTCGCCGCGCCGATCTCCCGCTTCTCGATCGTCCTCGGCCGGCTCGCCGGCGTGGCGGCACTGGGGCTCCTCGCCGGGGCCTGGTTCCTCGCGATCGGGCTGATCTTCGGCGTCACGATCGAGGGCGGCGTGCTGGGCGCGGTGGTGGCCCTGGCTTTGGTCGCCGCATCGGCGATCGCGATCGGCGGCCTCGGCTCCGCCGTCGCCCTACGAACCGGGAGCGCCAGCGTGGTGCAGGGGTTCTTCCCGCTCGTCTTTGTGGTCCTCTTCCTCTCCACCGCCTTCTTCCCCCAGGATCTGATGGTCGAGCCGGCCAAGTCGATCGCCGCCTACAACCCGCTCAGCTTCATCGTCAACGGCATCCGCGACCCGATCGTTTACGGGAACTCCGGGACCGACGTGCTGAAGGCGGTTGCATCGATCGCGGCGATCGGGCTGCTGGGGCTGGCGATGAGCGCTTCGGCGCTGCGCCACAGGCTGAGGACGGGCGGATGAGCGGTCCGGCGGATCCGGCCTGGCGCGCAAGCTGGGCGACGATCTCCGCCCTGGTGGCGCGGTCGAAGAACGAGCTGGTGCGGGTGCCGGGTGCCGCTATCCCGGGGGTGCTGGCGCCGACGATCTTCTTCCTCGGCATCAACGGCGTCTTCGGCGCCCTCACCCATCTGAGGGGCTTCGACACCAGCAGCTACCTCAGCTTCATCATCCCGGTCAGCATGCTCCAGGGCGCCGGCTTCACCGGCGCCGCGACCGGAGTCAACCTGGCCCGCGACATCGAGCAGGGCTGGCTCGACCGGCTCTGGTCTCCCCCGCTCCGCGCTCGGTGCTGCTCACCGGGATCGTCCTCTCCGCCAGCCTGCGGGCGATGATCCCGGCGACCGTCGTGTTCGGGGTGGGGATCGCGCTCGGCGCACACGTCCCCACACCGCTCGGATTCGTGATCTGCTTCGCGATGGTGGCTGCGATGGCCGCGGTCGCCGCCTGCTGGGGATCGATGCTGGCGCTGAAGTTCAAGAGCCAGTCGGCGGCACCCCTGATGCAGTCGGGGATGCTGGCGGCGATCTTCCTGACCACCGCCTACGCGCCCCTGGCGCTGCTCCAGCCCTGGCTGCGGGCGATCGCGCGCATCAACCCGGTGACCCAGGTGATCGACGCCACCCGCCAGGCCTTCATCGGCGGCGTGACCTGGGCGGGGACCTGGCCCGGCATCCTCGCCCTGGCCGGCTTGCTGGCAGTGCTCGGGGCGCTCTCGCTGCGCGGTATGCGTCGCACCGCACTGTGAAGAAGGCTGCCGCGGCTGCGCTCGAAATCGCCGAGCGGACCCTGCGGGGCAATTGGGCCGAGGGCACGGCCCACGACCGCAGATACGCCTACACCCGCCCCAGCCCGGGACGCTACCCCTGGCAGTGGTACTGGGACTCGTGCTTCGCGGCGATCGTCTGGCGCCGGTTCGAGCCGCCCCGGGCGCGGGCCGAGCTGGAGAGCCTGCTGGCCGCGCAGCGCTCCGACGGCTTCATCGGCCACACGATCTTCTGGGAGCGGCCGGTCTCCTGGGCGCGGCTGCCCTTCTACAACGTCAGCTCGCGCCGCTCGATGCAGACCGAGACGATCCAGCCGCCCCTGCTCGCCTGGGCCTGGCGCATCGCGGTCGGCGATCCCGCCGCCGAGCCGCGGATCGCAGCGCAGGCCGAGTGGCTCGCGGCCAACCGCGACCTCGACGGCGACGGCCTGCTCTGGATCCTCCAGCCCGACGAGTCTGGCCTCGACGCCTCGCCCAAGTTCGATCCGGTCTGGGGCTGGAAGATCGGCGGCCGGCTCGGGTTCCCGCTGCTCGTCCAGCACAACCGCAGGCTCGATTTCGACGCCCGCCGGGCCCTCGAGCGGGGCGGGCCGCTGCTCTGCGAGCTGATCGTCAACGTGCTCTGGGGACTCTCACTGCAGGCGCTGGGCCGGCCCTCGATCACCCCGGCCCTGGTCGAGCGCCTCTACGACGAGCGCCGCGGCCTCTTCTTCGACGAGGTCAAGCCCGGTGGGCGGCGCCCGCCGGTGGCGACCTGGACCTCCCTCGCCCCACTCGCCCTGCCCGACCTCCCGGAGGAGATCGGCCGCCGCCTGGTCGAGGAGCATCTGCTGGACCCGAACCAGTTCTGGACCCCGGTGGCTCCCCCCTCGGTCTCGGCGGTCGAGCCGAGCTATCAGCCCGGCGGCAGCAAGGGGCTCTTCCGCCAGTACTGGCGCGGGCCGACCTGGATCAACTCGGCCTGGCTGGTCTGGCTGGGCCTGCGCCGGCTCGGGTACCTCGAGCAGGCCGAGCAGATGGCCTCCGGGCTGCTGGGCGCGGTCCGAAGCGAGCGCCTCCGTGAGTACTACGACCCGCGCGACGGCAGCGGCCTCGGTGCCACCGACTTCGCCTGGTCGGCGCTGATCGCCGAGCTGGCCGACCCCGATCCGGCGGCGGAGCGCAGCCACCTCCCCTGGATCGGTTGATTCCGTATTCACGTGGGTGCGGCGACGAGTGTGTTCGCCCTTTTTGGGTTCCATGGACCCAAAGCGGCGAACGCGCCCCGGGGAGCGCGATTGGCATCGCAGCGGGCCAGCGTGCTACAGTGTCGCACATGGAGATCGGGGTTCGGACGCTTCGCAATCGGACCGCTGAGGTGATCGCCGCCGTCGAATCGGGCGAGCGGGTCACGCTCACCGTGCATGGCAACCCGGTCGCCGACATCGTTCCCCACGGTCAGAGGGCACGCTGGCTCTCCGGTGATGCGATCCGTCGTGAGCTGGCCGGGACGGCGGCCGATCCCGAGCTCACCGACGACCTCTCCGAGCTGGCCGGTCAGACCCTGGCCGAGCTGTGAGCAGGCCCCCCGCCGGGCTGCTCGACACATCGGTCTTCATCGCCACCGAAGCAGGTCGAGCCCTCGGAGAGCTGCCAGAGAGGGTCGCCGTATCGGTGGTGACGATCGGTGAGCTCGAGCTGGGCCTCCTTGCCGCCGACGGGCCCGAACAGCGTGCCCGCCGCGGCGACACGCTCGCCATCGCCCGCACTGCGGATCCGATTCCGATCAGTGAGGCCATCATGGTGAGCTGGACCCGCCTGGTCAGTGACTGCAGAGCCGCTGGAATCCACCGCACGGTCAGGCTCGTGGACGCGTTGATCGCTGCCACCGCGATCGAGCACGGGCTTCCCGTGGTGAGCCAGGACGAGGACTTCGACGTGATCGCGGGCGCCCATCCCCGGCTCGAGGTCCTCCGGGTCTGAGCCGTGGCTCCGTCCGGAGCCCGACTACTTGTACCGGTAGGTGATCCGGCCCCGGTCGAGGTCGTAGGGGGAGAGCTCGATCTTCACCCGGTCGCCGGGGAGGATGCGGATGTAGTGGCGACGCATCTTGCCGGAGATGTGGCCGAGGACGTCGTGGCCGTTATCGAGTTTGACCCTGAACATCGTGTTCGGGAGGGCCTCGGTGATCTCGCCCTCCATCTCGATCTTTTCCTCTTTGCCCATGCGGCCGGAGAGGGTAGCGAACGCAGCCGCCTGCTCAGCGCCCCTCGAAGGTGGCGTTGCCCGGGCCCTCCTCAAGGAAGGAGCGCACCGCGCCCTTCAGGTCCTCAGTGCCGAACAGCGCCCCGGCGACCTTGGGCGTGTCGCGGTCGGCCTTGTCGACCCCGCCCTCGATCTGGGCGCGGACCAGTCTCTTAGTCGCCGCGTGTGCCCGGGTCGGCCCCGCCGCGAGACGCTGGGCGAAGCGCATCCCCTTCTCCAGCAGCTCCTCGTCGTCGACGACCCGGTTCACCACGCCCCAGTGCTCCATCGTCGGCATGTCGTAGAGGCCGCCGGTCATCACGAACTCGCGGGCCTTCGCCGGACCGGCGCGCTCGGCCATCCGCTGCGTGCCGCCGGCACCCGGCGTCAGCCCGACCACCGCCTCGACGAGCCCGACCTTGGCCGAGGCGCCGGCCCAGATCAGGTCGCAGCCCAGGGCCACCTCCCAGGCCGCAGTCAGGCAGAGGCCACCGATCAGCGCCAGGGTGGGGATCGGCAGCGCCTCGAGCTTGCGCACCGTCGTGACCAGGGCGCTGAACATGTGCTCGGCGTCGCGGGTGCCGATTCCGTCGAAATTGTGAACGTCCACGCCGCCGCTGAAGACGTCGCCCTCAGCCCGCCAGACCAGCGCGCGCGCATCCGAGGCGGCGACCTCGGTGACGTGCTTGGCCAGCGCGTCGAAGGTGGCGCCACCGAACAGGTTGAGCGGCGGGTCGGAGAGGACGAGGACGGCGACCGCCCCGTTGCGCTCCAGCCGGACCGGCTCAGCCATCCCCACGCAGCCTCCCCGCGACCGCGGAGATCTCCGCCCCCTCCCCCGGTCCCGGCACCCACGGCAGCTTCAGAGGGTCATCGTCGTAGCGGGGGATGACGTGGATGTGGAAATGGAACACCGACTGCCAGGCCGCGGCCCGGCAGGAGTTGAGGACGTTGAAGCCGTCGGGCTTCAGGACCTCCTCCATCCGCCGGGCCAGACGGCGGGCGGCGAGCATCGTCCGCTCGAGGTCGGCGTCGGGAACCTCGATCAGGTCGACGCTGTGGGCCCGGGGCACGACCAGGGCGTGACCGGGCGTGGCAGGGTTGATGTCCATGAAGGCGACCGTGTGATCGTCGGAGTCGACGATCTCGGCCGGAACCGTCCCGGCGACGATCCCGCAGAAGAGGCAGTCCTCGGCGCTCGCCATCGCGGCGCCAGCTTATAGGCCGCCCCTGGCGTGGGCCAGGGCCTCCTCCCGGGTCCTCACCTCACCGGCGTACTGCGCCGCCTCCAGCTCGGCCAGCAGCCTGCCCAGCGCAGGGCCCTCGGGGATACCCAGCTCGGCCGCCAGCTCGTCGCCGGCGATCAGCCGCGCCGGTGGCCCCTGGTGGCGCCAGTCGAGCGCCGCGGCGAGCATCTCCCGGGCCAGCGCGAGGTGAGCCTCGACCATCTCCTCGCTGGCCAGCGGGCCGCTGCCGCGGGCGGCGAGGCGGTCGGCGACGGTGAGCAGCGTGACGTCCGCGGCGACCGGCTCCGTCGCCCGCAGGTAGTCGTGGACCCGCCGCGGCGGAAGCGGCGCCTCGGGCACCATGAAGCCAAGCCGCAGATGGTGAAGCGTGAGAGCCTGGAGGTGGCGGGTCAGCGCCCGGCTGGCCCGCAGGCGGGCCATCGTCGCGCCGATGATCTCGGCGCCAGCCGCGTCGTGGCCCATGAAGGTCACCCGACCGCCCGAATCCCTCCTGCGTGGCCGGTTTGCCGAGGTCGTGGAGGAGGGCGCCGAAGCGCAGCGCCTCCCCGCGGGTCAGCTCGTCGGCGAGCGGCTCCTTGAGCAGGTCGCGCGCCTCCTGCGCCCGGTCCCCTGCGAAGCGCCCAAGGTCGGCCTCGACCTCGAGCAGGCGCTCCAGCACCGCCATCGTGTGGTCGTAGACGTCGAGATGGTGGTTGGCGGTCTGATCGACGCCACGAAGCGCCGCGACCTCGGGGAGAAGCGGCTCCATGATCCCGAGCTGCTCCATGAGAGCCAGCCCGAGCCGGGGGTCTGGACCGCCGATCAGCAGCCGCAGCTCGCCGAGCACCCGCTCCCCGGCGGGCTCGGAGGCGCGCTGCGCGAGCGCCCGCGCCGGCGCCCTCCGTGCCCGCCTCGATCTCGAGGCCCAGCTCCGCGGCCGAGCCGGGCGGCCCGCAGCAGCCTCAGCGGGTCGTCGGCGAAGCTGCGCTCCGAGACCATCCTCAAGGACCCGCCGGCGAGGTCGGCGAGCCCGCCGAAGGGGTCGAGCGCATCCCCACCCCCGAGCGGCACGGCGACTGCGCCGACCGTGAAGTCGCGGGCGCGCGAGGTCGGCCTCGATGCGCTGGCCCCGCAGGCGGGTCACGTCCACCTGCCATTCGCCGCGCGCGGTCGCGCGCCCGCCAGGTCTCGAACTCGGCCGGAGAGCTCGAACGAGCTTCCGCCGCTTCCGCGCGCGATCGCCGCCGCCGCCTCGCGCGGGTCCCCGGCCACGGCGAGGTCGAGATCGCTGACCGGGCGCCCGAGCGCGGCGTCGCGGACGGCGCCGCCGACCACCCAGGACCGCCGCGCCGACCTCCTCGCCGAGCGCCTCTCGGACCGCCTGCGCGAGCGCCGAGCCGCGCAGCCGCTCGGCGACGCCGGCGGCGCTCACCGCGGCTCCCTCGGCACCCGCGGGGAGACGCCGCAGGCGACCTCGTAGTTGATCGTTCCGAGCCGGCGGGCCACCTCCTCGGCGAGGATCTCCTCGCCGCCCTGGGCGCCGATCAGGACCGCCGGCGCTCCGGGCTCGACGTCGGTCTCGGGGCCGAGGTCGATCGTCAGGTTGTCCATCGAGATCGTGCCCGACCAGCGGCCGGCGGCGCCCGCGCGACCAGCACCTCGGCGTTGTTGGAGAGCCCTCGCCTGACCCCGTCGCCGTAGCCGATCGGCAGCACCCCGACCCAGGTGTCGGCCGCCGCGGTCCAGGTGCGCCCGTAGCCGGCGCTGTCCCCGGCCCTGAAGCGCTTGACGTCGGCGACGTAGGAGTGCAGCTCCATCGCCGGCTCGAGGCCGCGCGCGCGGGGGTCGCCCTGAAAGGGGTCGAGCCCGTAGATGGCGACCCCGCAGCGCACCATGTCGAAGTGCGAGCGGGGCTCGCGCAGGGTGGCGGCGCTGTTCGCAGCGTGCAGCATCACCCCGCCGAACTCGGCGCGGACAGTCCCGGCCAGGGCGTCGAAGCGCTCGAGCTGCTCCTCGAAGAAGTCGTTGCCGGTCTCATCGGCGGTGGCGAAGTGGGTCCAGACCCCGGCCAGCTCGAGGTCCGGATCGGCGGCACAGGTCCGGGCCAGGCGCAGCACCTCCCCGGGGTCACGGTTCCCGAGCCGCCCCATGCCGCTGTCGTGCTTGACGTGGACCAGCGCGGGCCGGCCCTGGGCGCTGGCGCGCCCCGCGAGCAGGGCCCGGAATCCCTCGCTCCAGACCCCGATCTCGGAACCCGCCCCGAGAGCCACGTCCACCTCGGACGCGGTCAGTGCGCCCATGGTCAGCAGTCGGATGTGATGGAGGCGGCGCCCGATCTGCTCAGCCTCGCGGGCCGTCGCCACCGCAAGCCAACCGGCGCCACCCCTGAGCGCCGCCTCGGCGCAGGCGACCGCCCCGTGTCCGTAGCCGTCGGCCTTGACCACCGCGCAGAGGCTGGGCACCGCTCGTGAGCCGGCTCGCCAGGAGCGTGCAGTTGCGCTCGACCGCGCCGAGATCGATCCGAGCCAGCGCGCGTTCAGGCATCCGCCGCCAGCCCGGCCGGGATCGAGTCGATCACGTCGGTCGCGATCACCGCCTCGACCGCGCCGACCCTCTCCGCCGCCTCGGCCCCCGACCTGGCGTGGGCGATCACCGCGGCGCAGGCGGCGGCGAATGGCTCCATCCCGCGGGCCAGCAGAGCGGCGGTCATCCCCGAGAGCACGTCACCCGTACCGGCCGTCGCCAGGGCGGGGGAGCCGGCGGCGTTCACCGCCACGCGCTCGCCGTCGGTGACGATCGTGTCATCGCCCTTCAGGACCACGATCGCCCCGGCGGCGGAAGCGGCCTCGCGGGCGGCGGCGAGGCGGTGCTGCGAGACCTCCTCCGAGGAGCGCTCGAGGAGCCGTCCCAGCTCGCCCGCGTGGGGCGTCAGCACCGTCGCATCGCCACGCGCGGCGACCCGCCCGAGGCCCCCTGCGAACGCGTTCAGCCCGTCGGCGTCGATGACCAGCGGGGCCTCGATAGCCCCGGCGACCTCGCAGGCGAGCTCGGCGGCGGAGGGATCGCGGCCCAGGCCCGGCCCGAGCACACCCGCGGCAGCCCGCTCGAAGGCGGCGATGACCCGCTCCGCGGAGGCGGCGGTCAGGTGCCCGTCCTCGCTGGGGCAGCCCACCGACATCACCTCGGTCAGCTTCTGCTCGAAGATCGGCTCCAGCTCGGCCGGGACCGCGACGGTCGCGTAGCCGGCGCCGCTGCGGATCGCCGCCTCGGCGGCCATGCAGATCGAGCCGGTCAGGCCGCGCGAGCCTCCGGCGAGGACCACCTGGCCGGAGCTGAACTTGTTCGACTCCGCGCCGCGCCCGGGGGCGAGACCCAGAACTGCTGAGTCGATCACTCCCGCGCTGGGCTCGGCCGGCGCCCCATCGGGGATCCCGATCGGGGCTATCCGCAGCTCGCCGCCGGCCTGCTTCCCGGGGGCGATCAGGTGCCCGATCTTGGCGGCGTGAAAGGTGACGGTGAGGTCGGCGGCGACGGCCGTGCCCTCGATCTGGCCGCTCGCCGCGTCGACTCCGGAAGCGATGTCGCAGGCGACCACCGGGGCGCCACAGCCGTTGATCGCCTCGATCGCGGCGGCGGCGGGCTCGCGCGGGGCGCCGCTGAAGCCGGTGCCGAAGATCGCGTCGACCACCGCCCCCGAGCCCTCCAGGCGGGCGGCCAGCGAGGAGTCATCGACCGCCTCGGCGGAGGGGAAACGCTCGAGGTTGGCTGCGGCGTCGCCCCGCAACTCCTCCCCCGACCAGAGCAGCAGCGCCCCGACCTCGAAGCCGGTCTCGGCGAGCAGACGGGCGGCGACAAGCCCGTCTCCGCCGTTGTTCCCCTTGCCGCAGATCACCCGCACCGGGCCCTGCGGCGACAGCTCGGTGACCGCCGAGGCGACGGCGCCGCCGGCGCTCTCCATCAGCTCCAGTGATGGGACGCCCCGATCCTCGATCGCCCAGCGATCGATCCGGCGCATCGCCTCGGCGTCATACAGCGGGTGGAGCCAGGGTTCCATCGCCGCCAGCGTACCGGCGCTCCGGGCGCCTTCCGGCGACCGGCGAGGAGCCTAGGCTCACCTCGCGCAGATGACGGGACCTAACACCCCGAGGACCCTCGGCGCGGCGATCGCCAGCCTGGCGCTGTGCTCGCTGACCACGATCTCCTGCGGCGGCAGTGGCGATGACTTCGCCTCGCAGGCCGACGGGATCTGCACCGAGCAGGCTCTCCGTGTCAACCACGTGCTGGATGACGGTGGCACCCCCCGGAGCGCCCCCGAGGCGGCCGAGCAGGCGGCCGAGCTGCTGCCGATCGAGCGCGATGCGGTCTCGCGCCTGCGCGCGGTGGACAGTCCGAGGGGCCGCGCCGGGCGCGCTTATCGGGACTTCCTGGGCAACCGCGAACTGGCGCTGCGCCTCAGCGAGCACCGTGGACGGGCAGCGAGGCGCGGTGCGGGCGCGGCCTACGAGACGATCGACGCCCGGCGCGACCGGGTCCTGCTGCGAGCCGACAGCGGCGCCGCCCGGGCCGGGCTCCTCGCCTGCGCCGAGCGGCTCTCGCCGGGTGCGGCACGCGCGGTGCGCTCAACGATCGCCGAGATCGCGACCAGCCCCAACCCCGCCCTGTGCACTGTGCGCTTCACCGCGAACTTCGTCCGCGCGCAGTTCGGCGACCCGCGCCGGTGCCGCCGCCGCCAGGAGCAGCCCCGCAGCGCCGCCCGCTCTGTCCGGATCGGCGCCCTCCGAGGGATCGACGGCGTCTATGCCCTGGCGACCGTCGTTCCCCGCGGCGGCGACGCGAGCGGTCAGCGGCTGCAGCTGGGGATGCTCTTCGAGGACGGCGCCTACAAGGCGGACTCGCTGACGACCCAATAGCTAAACGTCGGCGCGGTGTTAGCCGGCCAGCTTCAGCACGATCTTCGACGTAGTCGTGTCCCCGGAGGCTCCGGCGCCGATCGCGGCGAGGTCGAGCTTCTGCAGGTAGGGCCGCGCCTGCTGGAAGTTGGCGTCGAACGTCGCCCCCATGGACTCCGCCAGCTTCAGCACCGGGGCGATGTCGACGAAGCCGGCCAGGTCGGTGCCGCCCAGCGCCTTCGAGGCGTCGTCGAAGGCGGGGCTCGAGTCGAGCGTCTCACCCCCGGCATCGAGGGCCTGCTGGGTGGCGGCCGCGCCATAGCCGATGACGATCCGGTCACCCTTGGCGACCACCTCGACCGGCTGCCCCAGCTGGGGATCGCTGATCGAGAACCCGTTGGGGATCTGCTTGAAACCGTTGGCCCCGGCATTGCGCAGCAGGCCGGTCAGCTTGCCGAGCGTTTCCGAGGCTGCCTGCGGGTCCTTCGCCTCGGCCACGAGGGCGCCGCCGAGATCGGAGCGGCTGGTGCCCTCGACGAAGAGGCCGACGTCGCCGATCGCCGAGACGATCCTGTCTACGTCGATCCCCTGCTGCCCCAGGGCGCTCTTGAACTGGCCCGGCGGGATGCTGCCCGGGATCCCGTTCTTGTCGATGGAGTCGACGATCTTCTGCGCCTGTCCGCCGACGTCTGGGCTGGCGATGGCCGCCCACGCGCCCGCCGGGAAGGAGCCGATGAAGTCGGTCAGCCCGGCCGCGTCGATACCACCTCCGACGTCCGTGCTGACGTCGATCTCGACCTGGTCGGAACCCGCGACGAGGCTGGCCAGCGCGGTCGAGTCGTCGAGGTTGTAGCCGAGCGACTTGTAGAACTCGAGAATCTGCTGGTTTGCCTGATCCCCGGCGGAGTTGATCAGGGCGCCGATGTCGACGTAGAGGTCGGCGAGGCTGTCGTCGGGAGCCGCCGAGACGGTGTCCGAGTACTTGCTCTCGTCGGCGAGCGAATCGCCCTTCGAGGCGTCGACCGCAGCCTCGAAGCTCTGCTTGTTCTCGCCGAGGACGAGGAAGTCGCCGACCACCCCGACCGACGTGCCGTCGGAGGTGTCGGTGGTGTAGTCGGAGCCCTCATACGACCCCTGGGTCACCGGATCGTCCGACTCCTGGGCCAGCTTGTCCACGAAGTTGCTGGCCGCGGAGGAGTCGGTGGTCTGCACGATGGCGCCGCCGCCGGTGAAGTCCTGGCCATCGTAGCCCTGGAAGAAGAGGCCGGCCTTCTCGCCGAGCCACGGCTCGACGTCCTTCTCGAAGCTCATCTTGCTGCCCGACTCCGCGATGCTCGAATCGATCCGGTCGACGATCAGGGTGCCGGGGTCGCTGATCCCGGCCAGCTTGCTGGAGAGATCCTCGATGTTGGTCTTCAGGTCCCCTTCCGGCTTCACCGTCGCCTCGACGAAGAGCGGCGAGCTGGGCGGCGCGAGCCCGGCGACGTCGTCGCCTCCACTCCCGCTCGAGCCCCCGCAGCCGGCGATCGCGAGGGCCGCCAGGGCGGCGCAACAAAGGACGGACGAGACACGGTTTCGAGTAGTCATAGGCGGGGCATCGTAGCGGCGGCCCGGACGCAAATAGCGGCTGCGGCCGATCATTCGACCGTGACCGTCTTCGCCAGGTTTCTGGGCTGATCGACATTCAGCCCGTTGAGGCGGGCGATGTGGTAGGCGAACAGCTGCAGCGGCAGGATCGCCAGGATCGGCTGCAGGATCCAGTCGCTTCGCTCCACCTCGATCGTCTGGTCGGCCACCTCCGCCACCCTGCCGCTTCCGGCCGTCGCGATGCCGATCGTGTCGGCGCCGCGCGCCCGCACCTCCTCGACGTTCGAGAGGACTTTCTCCAGCACCGGGCTGTCGGTGGCGACGCAGACGACCGGAGTCGAGGTGTCCAGCAGGGCGATCGGCCCATGCTTCATCTCGCCGGCGGCGTAGGCGTCGGTGGGGATATAGGAGATCTCCTTCAGTTTCAGCGCCCCCTCCAGGCAGACGGGCAGCCCGATGTGGCGGCCCAGGTAGAGGAAGAAGCGCTGCTCGAGATGGCTGCGGGCGATCGCCTGCACCCGCTGGTCCACGGCCTCGATCGTCTTCTCGATTTTGGAGGGGATTGCCTTCAACTCGACCACCAGCTCGGAGATGCGCCCCGGTGAGAGCGTCCCGCGCAGCTCGGCCAGACGCAGCCCGAGTAGGTACATCGCCGCCACCTGGGCGACGAAGGTCTTGGTCGCGGCGACGCCGATCTCGAGACCGGCGCGCGTGTAGAGGACCGCGTCGGCGTCCCTGGTCGCCTGGCTGCCCATGATGTTTGTGACCGCCAGCACCGTGGCGCCGCTCTCGCGTGCCAGGCGCATCGCCGCCAGCGTGTCGGCCGTCTCGCCGGATTGGGTGATGCCGACCACCAGATCGCCGTCGCCAATCACCGGGTTGCGGTAGCGATACTCAGAGGCGATGTCCATCTCCACCGGCAGCCGCGCCCATTCCTCGATTGCGTAGCGCCCGACCAGCCCGGCGTGGTAGGAGGTGCCGCAGGCAACGATCACGATCCGCTTGACGCTGCGCAGGAAGTCGTCGCTTAGAGCGACGTCGGTCAGCTCGACGCCGTCGTCGGTCGGCAGCCGGTCGCCGATCGTCTCCGCCACAGCCTCCGCCTGCTCGTGGATCTCCTTCATCATGAAGGTCGGGTAGCCGCCCTTCTCGGCAGCCTCCTCATCCCAGGTGACCTCCTCCGCCTCGCGCTCGACCGGGGCGCCGGCGGCGTCGGTGATCCGGATCCCGGCGCCGTTCACGGTGACGATCTCGCCGTTCTCGATCAGCATCACCCGCTTCGTCTCCGAGAGGAAGGCAGGGATCGCGGAGGCGAGGAAGGTCTCGCCGTCGCCGAGCCCGGCGATCAGTGGGCACTCCTTGCGGGCGCCGACCAGGACCTCGGGTTGCTCGGCGCAGACGGCAACGAAGGCGTAGTGGCCGCGCAGCTCCGCGAACGAGGCTCGGACCGCTTCGGTGATGTCGCCGTCGTAGTTGCGCTCGATCAGGTGGGCGACGATCTCGGCGTCCGTCTCCGAGCTGAAGCGATGGCCCTCGGACTGGAGCTCCCGGCGCAGTTCTGCGTGGTTCTCGACGATCCCGTTGAGGACGATGTGGATGCGGTCCGAGCAGTCACTGTGAGGGTGGGCGTTCTCTTCGGTCACCTGGCCGTGGGTGGCCCAGCGGGTGTGCGCGACGCCGGTGGTCGGCAGTTGCTCGGCCACCGCGATGGCGCCGCCGTTGGATCCGGCCTCGACCGCGGCGCGTAGGTTGGAGAGGTTGCCGACGGCGCGTACGGTCTCGATCCGGCCGTCCGCGACCACCGAGACGCCGGCCGAGTCATAGCCGCGGTATTCGAGCTTCTCCAGGCCTGCCACCAACAGCTCGCGGCACGGTCGAGAGCCCACGTATCCGACGATCCCACACATGAGAAGAAGGTCGGCAAAGGGTAGAGCGTCCTTGAGGAATGCCGGAAGGTGACGCGCCGGCTCGGCTAGGTGAGCTCTTGCCGCACCAGCTCGGCGAGACGATCCGCCACGCGGTCTGCCTCGGCGGCCTCGGGCGCCTCGACCATCACCCGGACCAGCGGCTCGGTGCCCGAGGGACGGACGAGGACCCGGCCCCGCCCCGCCAGGGCCGCGTTTTCGACGTCGGCCGCCTCCCAGACGCGGACGGCGCCGGAGACCGCGTCGAGGTCGGAGACCCGGACGTTGATCAGGGTCTGGGGCAGCTTCCGCATCGCCGCGACCGAACCGAGATCGCGCCCCGCCAGGGCCTGCATCGTCAGCAGCGCCGCGCCAATCCCGTCCCCGGTCGGGGCGTAGTCCATCGCGATGATGTGCCCTGACTGCTCGCCGCCCAGCTTCCAGCCGCGTTCCCGGAGCTGATCGAGGACGTGGCGATCGCCGACCGGGGTGGTCGCAACCTCGACCCCCGCCTCCTCCATCGCCCGGTGGAACCCGAAGTTGGTCATCACCGTGACCGCGACACCACCGCCTAGGGCGTCCCGCTCCGCCAGGTGACCGGCGATCAGCGCGACCAGCTCGTCGCCGTCATGGGCCGTCCCCGAGCCGTCCACCGCCAGGACCCGATCTCCGTCGCCGTCGAAGGCGAAGCCGACCGTCGCCCCCGAGTCGGCGATCCGCTGTGCCAGGTACTCGAGATGGGTCGAGCCGCAGCCCTCGTTGATGTTGCGCCCATCCGGCTCGGCGGCGATCGTCTCCACCTCGGCACCGAGCCGCTCGAAGATCGCCGGGGCGGCGCCGTAGGTCGCGCCGTTGGCGCAGTCGAGCATCACCCTGGACCCGGAGAGATCGACCGGGAAGGCCTCCTCGAGCGCCCGCAGGTAGTCGCCGAGGCCGCCGCTCAGCTCCCGAACCCGTCCGAACCGGGTCGCGCTGGCTGGCGGGGGCTCGGTGAGCAGCGCCTCGACCCGCGCCTCGGTCTCGTCGTCCAGCTTGTAGCCGTCGCCGGAGAAGAACTTGATCCCGTTGTCGCCAAAGGGGTTGTGGGAGGCCGAGACGACCGCCGCCATCTCGAGCCCGTGACGGCGAGCCAGCACCGCGGCCGCCGGGGTCGGCAGGACCCCGGCCATCAGGGCGTCACCCCCCGCCGAGGCGACGCCGGCCGCCAGGGCTGCCTCCAGCATCGGCCCCGACTCGCGGGTGTCGCGGACGATCAGGATCCCGGGGCGCTCGGCGTCGGTCGCCGTGGCGGCGGCGCGGCCGAGGGACATCGCCAGCTCGGCGGTGATCGTCGTCCCGGCCTCGCCACGGACACCGTCGGTACCGAAGTATCTGCGTTCGCCGGTCAGCGCTTCGAGAACTGGGGCTTCTTGCGGGCCTTCTTGAGCCCCGCCTTGCGCCGCTCCTTGACGCGGGCATCGCGCGTGAGGAAGCCCTTGCGCTTGAGATCTCCGCGCAGCTCCGGGTCGATCTCGGTCAGCGCACGAGCGATCCCGTGCCGGACGGCCCCGGCCTGGCCGCTGATGCCGCCACCGTGCACCCGGATGCTGACGTCGACGCTGTCCTCGTATCCCGCCGAGGCCAGCGGCTGGCGCGCCATCGTCTGGTGGAGCGGCCGGGGGAAGTACTCCTCCAGCTTGCGCTCGTTGACCTCGATCCGGCCCTCGCCGGGCGTGAGTATCACGCGTGCGATCGAGCGCTTGCGCTTGCCGGTGGCCGAGTAGCGCGAGCCGCTTTCCATCTGCGCCGGCGCCCTTGCGGCCGCGCTTTCCTCGGCCCCCTCGCCCGCCAGCTCGGCCTCGCGCCTGGCCCGCTCCTCCTCCTCCGCCTCGAGGCGGGCCTTCTCCTCGGCGCTGAGTTGGGCGTCGGGCTCGACCGCGATCGGCTCCAGGTCGGCGCCGGGCGGGAGATCGGAGCTCTTGGCGGGCTTGCCATCCTTCGTCTCCTGGTTCTCTGCCGCCGCGTCGGCAGCCAGGGCCACCTCGGGGTCAGGAGCATTGCCCAAGGCCTCCTCCGCTTCGCGTCCGGGGGCGTCGGGGTCTGAGTCAGGCTGGGGTTCCTGGTCGTCCGCGCTCGCTGCCTGCTCCGCCGATTGGGGCTCCTGCTCCATGGCGGGCTCGGGTTCTTGGTCGCCTGCCTCGGCCGCCGGCTCGGTCGGCTCGTCGGCCTCGGTCGCGGCGTCCTCGGCCAGGGCCTCCTCGGCGGGAACGTCCTCGGCGGGCGCGGCCTCGTCTGCCTTCTGCTCGGGACTCTCGGCGTCTTGGGGGTCGTCGGCCATCTAGGACTCGATCTCCATCGTCTTGGGGGTCTGCGCCTGGTGCGGATGCTCGGGGCCGGCGTAGACCTTGAGCTTGCGAAGCTGCTGGCGCGCCAGGCGATTGCGAGGCAGCATTCCCTTGACCGCCTTGCGGATGACCTCCTCGGGCCGGCGCTCCAGCATCTCCCCAAGCGTCCGGGACTTGATCCCGCCGGGGTAGCCGGTGTGCCGCCAGTAACGCTTGTCCTCGAGCTTGTTGCCGGTCACCTGGATCTTCTCGGCGTTGACGACGATGATGAAGTCGCCGGTGTCGATGTGCGGGGTGTAGGTGGGCTTACGCTTGCCGCGCAGGGCGTCGGCGATCCGCGTGGCCAGCCGCCCCAGGGTCTGGCCCTCGGCATCGACCACGTACCAGTCGCGCTGGCGGGTGCTGGGGTTGGCAACGAAGGTCTTCGTCATCTCGCTGAAAAACCGCGCGGGCAGGCACCTCCCGCCCCGGCGCGGCTGGCGGATGATAGCCGCCGCGGCGCCCCTGCGCAGGGCGGTCGCATGGCTGTGACCTCTGACCGGGACCGGGGTTATACTGCCGCGCCAGTTATGCCGAATCCCGGCCGGTCGGCCGGTCGGGAGCGGAGGAACCGCAGAGACAGTTGCAGGTCTCGGGGGCGAATCGGCCGAAGACATGGCCGTAGCGCAGCTCTTTCAGCGCGAGCCCGACAGCTAACTCCGCAGGCCGTAGAAAGAGAGGCAACGCTTGGCCCCCAGAGAGGGCGCCCGCCGCAAGCCGGCGGCATCAGCGATAACGGCAGTCCTGCTCGTAGCCCTGACGGGTCTCGCCGGCGTGGCGGCGGCGGCAACCGGCTCGGGCGGCGGCGCCGTCGCCCCGAGCGCCCCCTCGATCCGGGACGTGATCTGCATCAGCGACTGCGTCGGCCTGCGCCAGGCGACCGTCGGCGGTGTCGTGCAGGTCACCGGCTCCAACCTCGGCCGGGTCAGCAAGATGACCTTTGCGGGGCAGAGGAAGAGGGTTGTCGCCGAGGTCACCAGCTCCAGCTCGACCACGGCCGAGGCCGAGGTCCCGGCGGGCGCCAAGGACGGCAAGGTCAGGGTCAAGGACAACTTCGGCAACTCCTCGAGCCTCTCCGCGGCCGTGCTCGATGATCAGGCCGAGGAGCGAGCTGGGGAGCGCCGGCGACCTGGAGGTCGCAGAAGCCGAGACGAGCCCGCGCCGCGCCTACTACTTCGGTGCTCACTACCCCCACCTCACCTACGTGATCCGCAGCGACAAGCGCCTCAACGATCTTCGCATCGACGTTCTCGGCAGGGATGGATCGATCGTCCGCAGCTTCTTCCGCGACGACGTGCCGGCGAACTCGACCCAGCGCGTGCGCTGGAACGGCAGGACCTCGTCCGGCAAGCCAGCCCCCAACGGCGCCTACTCCTTCTCGATCCGGGCCCAGAGCGGAGCCCGCGCCAGACGCTCGTCCCGCACCGCGGCAACCACCGGCTTCAAGCTCTTCGGCTACATCTTCCCCGTGCGAGGGCCGTCACGAGTACTGGGATGGGATCGGCGCCCCGCGCGCCGGCCACACCCACCAGGGCCAGGACGTGGGCGCCGCCTGCGGGACCAGGCTGCTGGCCGCCCGGGGCGGGCGGGTCCAGTACGCGGGTTACCAGGGCGCCGCCGGCAACTACGTCGTCATCGATGGCAAGGGCACCGGCAAGGACTTCGTCTACATGCACCTGATCCGCCCCTCGCCGCTGCACGGAGGGCCAGATCGTGCACACCGCGCAGAAGCTCGGCAACGTCGGCCAGACCGGCGACGCGACCGGCTGCCATCTCCATTTCGAGATGTGGTCGGCGCCCGGCTGGTACGAGGGCGGCCACTTCCTCGACCCGGCGCCCTCGCTGAAGCGCTGGGACCGCTACAGCTGAGCCGGTCCAACCATCCGGGGACCGCTGCAGCTGAGGCTGCCCAACCGCCCAGTTGCCGACTGACCGCCCAACCGGGCGGCTCGAACCGCAGCGGTAAGCGGGTTGGGCGAATTTCGGCCACTCGACGGCCGTTTCTGGCCCAACACCCCAGAAAAACGAGTGGTCACTGCCGAGACGTACCTCGTACACCAATATCGCCCTTTCGCAGGGCAGAATGGGAATGGCTCTCATTACTGATAGGTTGGGCCGATCGCCGCCCGCAGCCCCGAGCCCGCCGCGCAGCCCGAGCCCGCCGCGCGCCGTGGTGCCAGGGAGCGGCGCTCCGACTGGGGCGAGCATGCGCTCCACGCCCTGAGCGAGGCCGGCTACCGCAGCGGCGGCGCCCGGCGGCGGGTGGTCGAGCTGCTCGCCGGCGAGAGCTGCGCGCTGACCGCTCTGGAAATCGACCGCCGCCTCGAGCGGGTCGGCCGGGCGAGCGTCTACCGCGCTCTCGAGCAGCTCGAAGCGCTGGGCCTCGTGCAGCGGGTCGATCTCGGCACCGACTCGGCCGGGTTCGAGAGGGTCGACCCGGGCGGCCACCACCATCACCACATCCTCTGCGAGCGCTGCGGCGCCGTCGCCCTGTTCAGCGACGAGCGTCTAGAGGGGGCGATCGAGTCGATCAGCCGCAGCCTCGGCGTTCGAGGTCACCGCACACGAGGTCGTGCTCCGAGGTCAGTGCCCCGCATGCGCAGCGGGCACCGGAGCATCGCCGCGATGACCTGGATCGCGATCCCGCTGGCGGGTCTGACCGTGCTGGCGACCCTGGCCGGCGGCTGCGGTGGCCCTGCGCCTGCGCCACTCGCTGCCGACGGTCATCGCCCTCACCGGGGGCGTCGTCGTCGCGGTGGCGCTCTTCGACGTGCTCCCCGAGGGAATAGACCTGATCGATGACCCAAACCGGGCGACCACGCTGGTCGCGGTCGGCTTCCTCGACCTTCTTCTTCGCCGAACGTGCGCTGACCCTGCACCATCGCGACGATCCCTCCGAGGCCAGGGCCCACAGCCACGTCGGGGTCCTCGGCGCCCTCGGCCTCTCGATCCACAGCTTCATCGACGGCCTCGGCATCGGGCTGGCGTTCGGCCTCGACGCGACCACCGGGCTGCTCGTCTTCGTCGCGGTGATCAGCCACGACTTCGCCGATGGGCTGAACACCGTCAGCTTCGTACTCAGCCAGTCGGGAGACCGGCGCCAGGCGCGCCGCTGGCTGCGGATCGACGCCTTTGCCCCGCTCCTCGGCGCGATCGTCGGCACCCTGGTCAGCGTCTCCGACACGACGCTCGGCTACATCCTCTGCCTGTACTCCGGCTTCTTCCTCTACATGGGGGCGACCGACCTGCTGCCCGAGGCCCACGCGCACGCCTCCTGGGGCCGGGTCGCGCTGACCGCCTCGGGCTTCGCCGCGATCTTCGCGGTCACCCGGGTCGCCGGCGTCTGAACACAGCGGCGCTCGGCGGCGACCCTCACTCCCACTCGATCGTCGCCGGCGGCTTCGAGGAGATGTCGAGCGTCACCCGGTTGACCTCCGCGATCTCGTTGATGATCCGGCCCGAGACGCGCTCCAGCAGGTCGTAGGGAAGGCGCGCCCAGTCGGCGGTCATCGCGTCGTCGGAGGTGACGGCGCGGATCACGATCGGGTAGGCGTAGGTGCGGCCGTCGCCCTGCACCCCGACCGAGCGCACCACCGGCAGCACGCAGAAGGACTGCCACAGCTCGCGGTAGAGACCCGCGGCCCGCACCTCCTCCTGGAGGATCGCGTCGGCGGCGCGAAGGACCGCGAGCCGCTCGCGATTGACCTCGCCGCCGACGATCCTGATCGCCAGCCCAGGCCCCGGGAACGGCTGGCGCCAGACCATCCGGTCGGGGAGGCCGAGCTCCGCGCCGACCGCCCGGACCTCGTCCTTGAACAGCATCCGCAGCGGCTCGACCAGCTCGAAGTCGAACTCCTCCGGCAGGCCGCCGACGTTGTGGTGCGACTTGATCGTGTCGGCGCCGGTGCCGCCGCCGGACTCGATCACGTCCGAGTAGAGCGTGCCCTGGACCAGGTAGCCGACGTCGTCGAGCTTGCCCGCCTCCTCCTCGAAGACCCTGATGAACTCCTCGCCGATGATCTTGCGCTTCTGCTCGGGGTCGTCGACCCCGGCCAGCCGGGAGAGGAAGCGCTCCTCGGCCTCGACGTGGACGAGCGGGATGCCGAACTCGCTGAACGCCTCGACCACCTGCTCGGCCTCGTTCTGGCGCATCAGGCCGTGGTCGACGAACACGCAGGTCAGCCGCTCCCCCACCGCCCGGTGGACGAGCAGCGCCGCCACCGAGGAGTCGACACCGCCGGAGAGCCCGCAGATCACCCGGCCCTCGCCGACCTGGGCGCGGACCGCGGCCACCTGCTCGGAGATCACCGATTCGCGGCGACCACTGCTCCGTGCACCCGGCCACGTCGCGCAGGAAGCGGGTGAGGATCTCCGTCCCGTAGGGGGTGTGGACGACCTCGGGATGGAACTGGATCCCGTAGAGCCCTCGCTGCGGGCGCCTCGCAGGCCGCCACCGGGGAGCCCGGGCTGGAGGCGAGCGCCGTGAACCCCTCGGGAGGCTCGAAGACCGAGTCGCGGTGGCTCATCCAGCAGTGCTGCTCGGCCGGCAGGCCCGCGAGCAGCTCGCCGCCGCCTTCGAGCACGATCAGCTCGGTGCGGCCGAACTCGCCCGGCATCGGCGGCCTCGACCCGGCCGCCGAGCGCGGCCACCATCGCCTGCATCCCGTAGCAGATGCCGAGCAGCGGGATCCCGAGGTCGAGCAGCTCGGTCGGGAACCGCGGGGCGTCCGGCTCATAGACCGACGCCGGCCCGCCCGAGAGCACCAGCCCGCGCGGACGGCGCTGCTCGATCTCGGCGACGGCCACCGTCGAGGGCAGGAGCTCGGCGAACACCCCGCACTCGCGGATCCGCCGGGCGATCAGCTGCGAGTACTGCCCGCCGAAGTCGAGCACGAGCACCTCCTCGTGCGCCGGGACCTCCTCGGCCCCGGGGGCGCCGACCCCCGCCGCCTTCTCGACGGAGATCTCGGGCGCGTGGTCGCGCACGCTCGCCCCCGGGGAGGCCTCAGTCATCGCTCACGGCAACTCCCGCGCTGACCGCCGCGCGGCCGTTGGAGCCCATCCCGACCGACTGCTCCTGCTGGAGCTTCTTGCCCTCGCTTTGGAGCGCCGGGGCGACCATCACCTCGGCCCGCTGGAAGGAGCGGATGTCCTCGTATCCGCAGGTGGCCATCGAGGTGCGCAGGGCGCCCATCAGGTTGAAGGTGCCGTCGTTCTCCTGCGCGGGGCCGAGGAGGATCTCCTCCATCGTCCCGTCGGTGGTGGTCGAGACCCGCGTCCCGCGGGGCAGCGAGGGATGGAAGGTCGCCATCCCCCAGTGGAACCCGCGGCCGGGGGCCTCCTTCGCCCGGGCCAGGGGCGAGCCGACCATCACGGCGTCGGCGCCGCAGGCTATCGCCTTGGAGACGTCGCCGCCGGTGCGCATGCCGCCGTCGGCGATCACATTGACGTACTCGCCTGTCTCCAGCATGTGCTGGGAGCGGGCCGCGGCGACGTCGGCGATCGCCGTCGCCTGCGGGACGCCGATCCCCAGCACCCCGCGGGTCGTGCAGGCGGCCCCTGGGCCAACGCCGACCAGGACGCCGACGGCGCCGGTCCGCATCAGGTGCAGGCCCGTCGAGTAGGACGCGCAGCCGCCGACCACGGTCGGCACCGGCACCTCGGCGATGAACTCCTTGAGGTTGAGCGGCTCGACGCTGGTCGAGACGTGTTCGGCGGAGATCACCGTGCCCTGGATCACGAGGATGTCGATCCCGGCCTCGACCGCGACGTCAAAGAAGTCGCGCACGCGCTGCGGGGTGAGCGACCCGCAGGCGACCGCGCCCTGCTCCTTGATCTCGGCGATCCGGCTGGCGATCAGCTCCGCCTTGACCGGCTCGGCGTAGATCTCCTGCATCATCCGGGTCGCCAGGTGCCGGGGAGCGGCGGCGATCTTCTCCAGCTGCTGCTCGGCGTCCTCGAAGCGCGCCCAGATCCCCTCCAGGTTGAGCACCCCGAGGCCCCCGAGCTTGTTGGCGAGGACGGCCGTCTCCGGGCTGACGACGCCGTCCATCGCCGAGGCCATCAGCGGCAGCTCGAACCGGTAGGGGCCGAGGGTCCAGCTGATGTCAATGTCGTCGGGGTCGCGGGTGCGGCGCGAGGGTACGATCGCGATGTCGTCGAACCCGTAGGCGCGCCTACCCTTCTTGCCTCGACCGATGTCGATCTCCATTCAGGTCCTCCGAGGGTGGCGTTGAGGGGGCAGCGTATGGAGCGCCGCGGACAAGAAAGCCCCGCCGTGGCGGGGCAAGAAAGACCCTGTTTGCGGCTTTCCGGCGCGAAATTCCACTACCCCCACGATAGTAGCCGTCAGCTCACCTCCGCCGGCACCTCGAGCGCCTGGATCTCGACCCCTGGGAGGATCCGCTCGACCTGGTCACGATCGATGGTGCCGGCGCCGAAGTGCTGGGTCGAGTCGGCCCCGCAGGCCACCCCATAGGCGAGGCAATCGGCCGGTCCGCTGCCGTCATAGCGGGCGGCGACGTAACCGGCGAGGAAGGCGTCGCCCGAGCCGACCGCCGAGACCGGGTCCAGCGGCTCAGTCGAGACCTCGAAGAAGCCGCGCTCGGAGCCCTCGCCAACCACCGCCAGGCAGCCGTCGGGGCGGGTGATGATCGCCTCGTCGGCGCCCAGCTCGACCAGCTCCGCCAGGCTCGGGTGCGACGTCGCCGGCGCCCTCGAACTCGTGCCCCACCAGCTCCTCGGCCTCGCGCTCGTTCGGGGTCACCACCGAGGGGCCGGCGCGCAGGCCGGCGCGCATCGGCTCGCCCTCGGAGTCGAGGATCACGGTGACGCCGCGGGCGCGGAGGTCCTTGACCAGGCGCGCGTAGAGGTCGGGCTGGGCGCCGGGAGGCAGGCTGCCGGCGAGGACGCAGAGACGGGCGCCACCGGCCAGGTAGCCGAGCCGCTCCTGGAAGGCCCCGATCTCCGCCGCCGAGACCTCGGGCCCGCGCTCGTTGATCTCGGTCTGCTCTCCCGAGGTCGGGTCGATCACCGCCAGGTTGATCCGGGTTTCGGCGGCGATCGGGATGAAGTCGGTGAGGACCGACTCCTCGGCGAGCTGCTCGAGCACCTGGCTGCCGGTCGGGCCGCCGGCGAGCCCGGTCGCGATAACCGGCCGCCCCAGCAGCCCGAGCGCCCGGGATACGTTCACGCCCTTGCCGCCGGCCACGGTGCGGCTCTCGACCGCCCTGTGGCGATGGCCCTGATGGAAGTTCGGGACCGCGACGGTGCGGTCGAGCGCAGCGTTGAGTGTGACTGTGAGGATCACTTGTTTCCGGCGCCGGCGGCGGAGCAGCCGCAATGATGACACCGCGCCAATCAGTATCACGAACAGGCCGGCGATGAGCGGTATCGGGTGGTCCGATACCCAGGTCCTCGCTCGGTCGAACCATCCGGCTTCCGGGATCGAGCGCGAGGCCAGAAGCGGCACCCGGGCGGAGGGCCGTCCATCGACCATAACCATCGCCGAGCCGACCCTCGCCCCGCGGCGAACCGGCCCCTCGATCTCCGTGGGGGCGCGCACCTCGACGCTGAGCCGCTGGTCGCGCCGCACACCGACTGCGACCGTGCGGGCAGCGAGCAGCGGCAGCTCGCCCCCCGAGAACCTGATCGAGGGGCTCGCCGCCTCGACCCCTTTTCGCAGCGGCCGGCGGGTCCGGTAGAGCGAGAAGCCGTAGTCGAGGAGATCGAGGGTCTCGGTGTCGCGCTGACTCTCGTTGGGCGCCCCGAGGACCGCCGAGATCAGCTCGACTCCGTCCCGCCGCCCGGAGCCGACGAGGACGTAGCGGGCGCCGAGGGTGTGGCCGGTCTTCACCCCGTTGGCCCAGGGGGCGCGCAGGAGCAGCGTGTTGCGCGTGTAGATCCTCTCCGGTGGCCGCAGGCTGCGCAGCACGGCCGTTCGCGAGCGGGCGATCCGCGAGAAGGTTTGGGTATCGAGCAGGCGGCGGCTCAGCGCCAGCAGGTCGGCGGCGCTGGAGTAGTTGCCTGGCTCGTCGAGCCCGATCGGGTTGGAGTAGTGGGTATCGGCGAGCCCGAGGGCGGCGGCCCGGAGGTTCATCTGGCGGACGAATCGAGCCTCGCTCCCGGCCGCGGCCACCGCAAGCGTCTCGGCTGCGTCGTTGCCGCTCCGCAGGATCAACCCGTAGAGCAGATCGCGGACGCTGATTCGCTCTCCGGCGCTCAGACCCAGCAGCGACTCGCCCGGAATGGCCGCATAGGGGGCCGCGCTGACCCGCTTGGCGAGAGGCAGCTCCTGCAATGACAGGTAGGCGGTCATCAGCTTCGTCGTGCTGGCGATCGGGAGCCGCTCTGAGGCGGCATGGGAGACCAGCGGCTCGCCGGTGCGGGCATCGATCAGCGCCCAGGCGCGCGCGTCGAGCCGGGGCGGCCTCGCCCGGGCACTATCCGCCTTCGGCTCGGCTCCCGCCCCGGCCGGCAGGGCAAGCATGACGGCGGCCACCGCCGCCGCGCCTCGCAGCAGCCTCAGCGCAGCTTCAACTCCTGGCCGGCGACCAGGATCTGGGGGTCGATGTCGGGGTTCAGCCGCTCGATCCGTGCCAGCGAGACGCCCGTCTTGTGCGCGATCGCGCTCAGGGTGTCGCCCTCCTGCACTGTGTAGACCTTCGCTGCCGGCTTCTTCGGCTTGCCCTGCTTGCCCTCCTTGTGGTGCTTGGCCGGATGGTTCCGCTTCGAGTGCCCGTCGTCGCCTCCGGTCGTGGCCGCAACGACGAGCACGATCGCGGCGGCGGCGCCGATCAGGGCCAGAACGGCGGCCACCCGTGCTGGGGCTTTGCTGCGTTTGTTCATCGATCGGGACGGCTCGGCGGATGGGGGCGGGTGATGGTATAGACGCCCCGGTTCCGATCAGGCGGCGGAAACTTCCCAAACCGCTTCGCGCAGCCGCTCCGCGGCGGCCGCGGGATCGGGGTCGGAGGCGATGCTGCGCGAGGCCGAGACGAGCGCCGCCGCGGGGCCCGGCGCGAACGCCGCGCCGAGCTGCTCGGGCCTGCCGCCTTGGGCGCCGACGCCGGGAATCAGGAAGAGAGCGCGCGGCATCAGCTCGCGAAGCCGAGCGATGTGGCCGGGCTCGGTCGCTCCGACGACGGCGCCCATCCCGCTGAGCCCGCAGGCACCGGCCAGTCTCGGGCCGAGCGCGTCGACCAGGCCGGCGAGGCGCTCGTGAAAGGGCGCCCCGCCCACGTCGAGGTCCTGGAGCTCCGAAGCGCCGGGATTGCTGGTGCGAACCAGGGCGAAGACTCCGGCGCCGGCCTCGGCCGCGGCCTCGAGGATCGGCTCGAGCGAGTCGCGACCGAGCAGCGGGTTGACGGTCACCGCGTCGGCGCCCAAGCCCTCAACCGCCCCCCAGGGCGTCTCGGTGCGCCCGAGCAGAGCCTGGGCGTAGGCGCGAGCGCTCAGGGGGACGTCGCCGCGCTTGCCGTCGGCGATAACAAGCAATCGTGCTTTGCGGGCCGCCTCGCACACCTCGGCCAGCGCCGCCCAGCCAGGCGCCCCGAGACGCTCGAAGCAGGCGAGCTGCGGCTTGGCGGCGACGCAGGCCGGCCCGGCCCGCTCGATCAGGTCCCGGCACTGCGCGGCGACGGCGGCGCCGGCCGCCTCGGCCGCGGAGCCCGGCGCCGCGGACGGGTCACCTGCCTGCACCGAGGGATCGGGGTCGAGGCCGAGGCAGACCTGGCTACGGCGCTCCTCGACGAGCGCCGCGAGCCGGTCCGCGAACGGCTTCGCCCCCTCGCTCAGCCCTTGACCTTGGACTTCAGCGCCGAGCCGGCGGAGAAGCGTGGGACCTTTCCACCGGGGATCGTGATCCGTTCGCCGGTGCGGGGATTGACGCCCTGGCGCGGGCCACGCTCGGCGACGTGGAACTTGCCGAAGCCGGTGAAGTTGACGTCGCCGCCGCCACCGAGGACGTCGGAGATCGTGTCGAGCACAGAGTCGACGGCGTCGGCGGCTGCCTTCTTGGAGCCGATCCGGTCGTCGCTTGCCAGTTGATCGAGAAACTCAGCCTTTGTCACGTCGGAAATCCTCCTCGAGTCGAGAACGCGGCGCAATCTAACAGCGGCCACGGATGGCTCTCCGGAGCCGATATCAGGCGCCGCTCACGGTCATCTCGCCGATCAGCAGATGCGGCGCCCTGACGGAGCCCCCGAAGGGCACCCAGCGCGCCCGCGCACCGGCCTCTCGGACCGCGCGCAGCATGCTGACCAGATCGCTGGCGATCGTGAACTCGCGCACTGGGTCGCCCAACTCGCCGCCGGAGATCAGATGACCCGACGCTCCCACCGAGAAGACGCCGGAGACCGGGTTGACCCCCGAGTGAAGGCCGGCGACGTCGCTGACGTAGACGCCGTCGCCGGCCAGGGCGAGCAGGCCGTCGAGGTCGTGCTCGCCCTCGCCGATCAGCAGGTTCGAGGCGGCCACCGAGGGGGTCGAGCGGTAGCCGCTGCGACCGGCGCTGGCGGTGGACTCCACGCCGCCCCGACGGGCCGTGTAGCTGTCGTGCAGGAAGGTGCGCAGGCGCCCGCCATCGATCAGGCCGATGCGTCGCCGCGCGGCGCCCTCGCCGTCGAGCGGCGAGGAGGCCAGCCCGGAGGGGTCGAGGCCGTCGTCGGCGAGGACGAGCGCCGGGCTCGCAACCTCCTCGCCGAGGCGCTCCGCGAACGGAGAGCGCCCGCGCTGCACCGAGTCGGCCCCGAGGGTGGAGCCGATCAGGCCGGCGAAGCTGGCGGCCACGGTGGGGTCGAGCACGACCGGGCAGGCGCGGGATTCCGGCTTGCGGGCGCCGATCATCGAGACCGCACGCTCCGCGGCTTCGCGCCCGATCTCGACTGGCTCCAGCCCCTCCGGACCGCGCGCGAGGCCGAACCCGAGGCCCGTCTCGCGGCTGCCCTCTCCCCCGGCCATCGCCTGAAGGAAGGCGTAGCAGGTGGAGGCCCGGTAGTCGCCGGCGACACCGGTCGAGGAGCGGATCGCCACCTGCTCGGCGCTGTCCGCGTACACGGCCTGCTCGACCCCCAGCACCCGTGGGTCCGCCTCCAGCGCAGCGCGTTCGACCGCGAGCGCGATCTCGGCAACCTGCCCGGCGTCAGCCGACGCGATCCCGGGGTCGCTCAGGCCCTCGATCTCGCCCGCCGTCGCCCCGGGCTGCGGGAGGCGCGGCAAACTCGTCGGGATCGGCTGTTCGGGAGCCCTCGGCCGCCCGTGCGGCGACCTCGCCGAGGCCCGCCTCGGTGAGGTCGGTCCCGTACGCGTAGCCGACGCGACCGTCGCTCCAGGCGCGGACCCCGACGCCGCGCTCGGTCGCCGCCGTGAGGCTCTCAACCTCGCCGGCGTGGACCCGCACCTCCCGCCCGGTGTCGGAGACGGCGTAGGCCTCGGCATCGATGGCACCCGCCGCTAGCGCCACTTCGACCGCGCGCGTGGCCGCGACCTCGAGGTCCATCAGACGGCCGTCCCGCCCACGGTCATCTCACGGATCCGGACGTGGCCCTGGCCGGTGCCGACCGGCACCCTCTGCCCGCCCTTGCCGCAGATACCGGTCTTCATCTCGAAGTCGGAGCCGACCGACTCGATCGCCGCCAGCGCTTCCAGGCAGTTGCCGATCAGGGTGGCTCCGCGGCAGGGACGGGTGAGCTCTCCGCCCTCGATCAGGTAGCCCTCGGAAACCCCGAACACGAAGTCCCCTGTGGCCGGCTCGACCTGGCCGCCGGCGAACGAGGCGGCGTAGAACCCCTTCCCGACCTCGGCGATCATCGCCTCGGGATCGGCATCGCCGGGTGCGATGTAGGTGTTGGTCATCCGCGGGATCGGGAGGTGGCGGAAGCTCTCGCGGCGGCCGTTTCCGGTGGAGGCGACCGAGTCGGCGCCGGCCCGCACGCGGTCGTAGAGGAAGGAGACGATCCTGCCCTCCTCGATCAGCGCGGTCTTCTGGGTCGGGGTGCCCTCGTCGTCGATCGAGTCGCTCCCCCACTCGTTCGGCATGCGTCCGTCGTCATAGGCGGTCAGCAGCGGCTCCGCCACCCGCTCGCCAAGCTTGCCGGTGTAGACGCTTGCCTGCTTCTGGATGTGGTCCGCCTCGAGCCCGTGACCCGTCATCTCGTGAAACAGGACCCCGCCGAAGCCGCCGCCGACGACGACGGGCATTGAGCCGGCCGGCGCCGGGTAGGCGTCAAGCAGCGTCAACGCCTTCCGCGCCGCCTGCTCCGCGATCAGCCCCG
This sequence comes from uncultured Actinomycetes bacterium, assembly GCA_963738305.1. GTDB lineage: Bacteria > Actinomycetota > Thermoleophilia > Solirubrobacterales > 70-9 > JBBRHQ01. Next base: position 177,608 of record CAVTVU010000001.1, read on the forward strand.
GATCGTCGCCGAGCAGCTCGTAGCCGCGGTGCGCGCCGAGCGTCTCCAGGCCGGTCTCGACCTTCTCGCCGCGGCGGGCGACCGCCTGCGCCGCGAGCCGCACCCTGGTGCGGTCGTCGTTCGCAAGCAGGCCCTCGGAGTTGGCGACGGTGACCTGGCGGCGGGCCTCTCCATAGTTGGCGAGGAACTGGACGATCTCGGAGCCCTGCGAGCGCCCCCGCTCGTCGAGGCCGCGCAGCAGCTCCGCCTTGCTCCCGGCGCTCACCTCCTCCGGTCGCTGCTCGATCCGCTGTGGCTCGGGGCCGGCGGAGCGCAGCGGCCGGGGCTCGCTCTGTGCACCCCGGAGCGCCGCCGCAGCCTCGGCGGCAGCGCGCTCCAGGTCCGCCGGCGCGAGCCCGTCGACGTGTGCGAAGTACGTCGTCCGGGCGCTGATCACCCGGATCCCGGCCCCCTCCTCGAACCCCGACTGCACCGACTCCACCCGCGACTCGTCGATCGCCATGGTCAGGCCGGAGCGGCGCTCGCAGTAGACCTCTGCGAACTCGCCGCCCGCCGCCAGCGCCCGGCGGATCACGCTTTCCGCCAGCCCCGGCTCGATCAGTGGCTCGGCGCCGCTCACCGGTCCCCGGGCCTCGAGGCGGCTTCGATGACCCGTCCGGCTGCGGTGAACAGCTCCGCCCCGGCGGCCGTGCTGGAGGCATGGTCGCGGCTGCGCCCGCCCTGGTAGTGGATCCGGGCGAAGGGCTGGCGGGTATGGCGGCGGCGGCGCATGAACGCGGCAGCCTCGTCGGCATAGCCGGAGACCCGGTCGAGCAGGACCCGGTGTGCCTTCGGCATCAGTCACCCTCCACGGCCGCGCCCCCCGCAAGGAGGTCCCGGAGGATCGAACGCATGTCGAACGACATCAGCGAGGAGAGGACGAAGCGCTCGGTCACGACCACCGCGGTCAGCCCGCCGTGGCGGAGGGCGAACACCTCGCCCTGCTCGGTCGCGATGTGCACTTGCTCGGCGGGCTCGCCGCCGGCGCGATCAGCGGCAGCGAGGAGGGCCGCCGCGGCGTCCTGCCACTCGGCGCTGTCGCCATCGGCGGCCAGGATCTCGGCGTCCGGCCCAAGGATCGCGGCGCCGCGCAGGTCGGGCGACATCCCGGCGAGAAAGGCCAGCGCGCCGGCTGCCTGCTCGCTCGAAACCGCCTCCGGGGCTGTGCCATCGGCCATCTCGGTGAAAATACCGGCCCGTGCCCCTCGCGAGAGCCTCGTGGATCGCCGTCGTCGCCGTCTGCGCCATAGCAGCGGTGCTGTTCGCCGTGAGCGGCTACACGGGCTACGCGATCACGGTCTCCGCAGTCGGGCTGGCCGCGGCGGTCAACCTGCTGCCGCCCCGCTAGGTCTCGGCTCACCCTGCCCGGTAGGGGCCGGTGCCCTCGTCGGGGGACTTCAGCGAGGTCTCGGGCTCGACGTGGATCAGCACCTCGGCGGCGGGGATCTCGGCCTCGATCGCGTCGCGCATCTCATGGGCGAGGTGGTGGGCATGCTCGAGGCTCGTCCCCTTGCGGTACTGGACGTGGAAGTCGACGTAGCGCCTGCGCCCGGCGCGGCGGGCGCGGAGCTTGTGGTAGCCGGCGACCTCGGGAGTGCGGGCCGAGGCGATTGCCGCCTCGATCAGGTCCATCTCCTCGGCGGGGAGGGCCTCGTCGACGAGGACCCCCGAGGAGCGGCGGATGATGCGGATCCCCGCGACGACGATGACCGCGGCGACGATCAGGGCCGTGATCGAGTCGAACTGATCGAGGCCGGTGACCCCGACCAGCGCCAGGCCGAGCAGGACGCCGGCCGAGGTCATCGCGTCGGTGCGCAGGTGGGCGGCATCGCCCTCGAGAGCGAGCGACTCGTGTGTCCGTGCCGCTCGGGAGAGGACTCCCGAGACCGCCAGGTTGGCGACCAGCGAGACCCCCATCACCGCGATTCCGACACCCAGCCGCTCCACCTCGCTGCCGACCACCAGGCGATGGGTCGCCTCGAAGATGATGATCCCGGCGCCGACCAGGATCAACATCCCCTCGAGGGTCGCCGCCAGGCTTTCCACCTTCTCGTGACCGTATGGGTGCTCGACGTCGGCCGGCTCGTCTGCCTTTCGCACCGAGATGAAGGCGACGACCGAGGCGACCAGATCGATCAGCGAGTGGACCGCCTCGGTGATGATCGCGATCGAGCCGGTGATCGCGCCGGCCGCCAGCTTCAGCGCGATCAGCAGCGAGTTGGAGGCGATGGAGAGGCCGGCGGCCTCGGACTTGGTGCGAATCACGATCTGCCTTCCGCGGCATCGAGATGGGCGGCGAGGGCGCGGCCCGCCCTGCCCCGGTGACTGATCGCGTGCTTCGCGGCCGGCTCGAGCTCCGCCATCGTCCGCCGATCGGCGGGGCCGGTGTCGTCGGGGACGAACGCCGGGTCGTAGCCGAAGCCCCCGTCGCCGCGCTCCTTTTCGGCCAGCACTCCGGCGCAGCGGCCCTCGAAGAGGTGCTCGGTGCCGTCGGCATCGAGCAGGGCGATCACGCAGACGTAGGCGACCCGCCGGTCCCCGCCGGCCGCACCGACCTCGGCCATCAGCTTCTCCAGATTCTCGGCGTCGGAGGCGTCGGGCCCCGCGTAGCGCGCCGAGCGCACCCCCGGGCGCCCGCCGAGGGCCTCAGCCTCGATCCCCGAGTCGTCGGCGATCGAGGGCTCGCCGGTCGCCTCCCTCGCGGCACGTGCCTTGATCAGCGCGTTGGCGGCGAACGTCTCGCCGCTCTCGGGGGGCAGCTCTATCCCGGGAGGCAGCGGGCGGAGCTCGGCATCGGGCAGGATCTCGGCCAGCTCGCGCAGCTTGTGCTCGTTGCGCGTGGCGAGGATCAAGTCGCCGCAGCCCGCTCCTGCGCCTCCCGCAGCCGGGCGATTCCGCCCTCGGCCAGCTCGAGCAGCTCGTCGAGCGAGGCCCGCGAGAGCGGCGTTCGCTCTGCTGTGGCCTGGACCTCCACGAGCCCGCCGTCGGAGGTCATGACGACATTGGCATCGACCTCCGCGGCCGAGTCCTCGGCGTAGTCGAGGTCGCAGAGGGCCCGCCCGTCGACCATCCCGGCGCCGACCGCCGCGACCGATCCCGTGAACGGGGAGGTCTCTATCTCGCCCTCCTCCAGCAGCCCTCCGAGCGCCAGCCGCAAGGCGACGTGACCGCCGGTGATCGCCGCGCAGCGAGTGCCCCCGTCGGCCTGGAGCACGTCGCAGTCGACGTAGACGGTGCGCTCCCCGAGGGCTTCGAAGTCCATCACCACCCGCAGCGCGCGGCCGATCAGGCGCTGGATCTCGACCGAGCGCCCGTCCTGCTTGCCGCGCGAGATGTCACGTTCCTTGCGATCGCCGGTCGAGGCGGGCAGCATTGCGTACTCGGCGGTCACCCAACCCCGACCCCGGCCCTCCATCCAGCGCGGCACCCTGGAGCTGATCGAGGCGGTGCAGATCACCTTGGTCTGCCCGATCGAGATCAGCGCTGAGCCGTCGGCGGTGGCGACGTAGCCCGGCTCGATCGAGACCGGGCGGATCTCGGCCGGGCCGCGGTCATAGCTGCGGGCATCGGGCATCGGGGCAGTCTCTCAGAGGCCCGGAGGGCTTCGGCGCTCGCTTCGGCGCTCAAGTGAAAAGACCGGGCGACCGGCCCGCGCAGCCGCCCGGTCCAGGTCACTACTTGAAGGACACCTTGTTGACCGCCTCCTTGATCTTGTTGACGATCACGTCGGCCAGCTCGGTGCCCTGCTTGCCGTTTAGAGGAGATAGGCTAGGGGCGAATGCGACTGGATGGCTACGTCAGGGTTTCGCGGATCGCCGGCCGAGAGGGCGAGCGATTCATCTCCCCCAACGAGCAACGGAGGGCCATCGAAGGCTGGGCAAAGACACATGGGCATCAGGTTGTCCGTATCCACCACGATCTCGACCAGTCCGGAGCATCGAAGGACCGGCCCGGGCTCGGCGCCGCTATGGATCGGGTCGAGGCGGGCACAGTCAAGGGAATCGTCGTTGCCAAGCTCGACCGGTTTGGTCGCTCGGTTGTTCAACAGGCCGATCTGCTGAGTCGTTTGCGCGATTCCGGTGGATCCCTATTCGCAGTCGCGGAAGGCATCGATACAAGCGGAGCAACAGGCAGCATGGTCGCCACCATCCTTGGCGCGATCGCAGAATGGGAATTGGATCGCATCCGGGGCAACTGGCGGGGGGCTCGGTCCAGTGCCGTCGAGCGCGGAGTGTTCGTCGGCGGAACGGTTCCGCTCGGCTACCGCAAGGACGTGGGCGAGGACGGCAAGGGCAGTGGCCGGCTAACCCCTAACCGCGACGGCCGGATCGTTCGGCAGCTCTTCGAGAAGCGCGTTGCCGGGGAATCATGGTCCCACCTGGCTGAATGGCTCGCCAATAATACGGGGCGTCCGTGGAGCGTCGGAGCCGTTCGGCATTTGATTGCCAACCGGACCTATCTTGGCGAGATCCATGGCGGACAAGGACTTGTGAACGCCAAGGCTCACAAGCCGATCACCGACCGGGCCACCTTCGAGGCAGCCAACGCGGTGAAAGGCGTCGTTCCCGCTCGCTCCGGCAACGCATCCGGGCTCCTCTCCGGCGTCTTGCGCTGCGCTGCCTGCCGTTATGCCATGAAGCCCTCGATGAATAAGAGCCGCCACGGCAAGCCCTTCCTGGAGTACCGCTGCAAGGGCGGGCGGAGGGAGAACGCTTCGCGCTGCCCGAGCCCTGCGTCGATCTCTGCACGAGTCATCGAACCCTTTGTCGTGGCTGCCTTCTTCGATGGCATCGGGGAGTACCGAGCGAGCCGTCTGGGTGATGAGGAGGCCGTGGAGCACGCCAGACAGCACCTCGTCGACGCGGAGGCCGAACGCGACGCCGCACTTGACACGCGTCTCCAGGACGCATTAGCCGGCGACAACTCCGATGCCTATGTCCGGCTCGTCAGGGCGCGGCAGCGAGCCGTAGACAAAGCCACAGCAGCTCTTGCGGAGGCGCAGGGCGCTTCCATCGAGTTGCCCGACGTTGACTTTGCGGAGCTTTGGCCGGACCTCTCCATGCAGGACCAGCGCCGCTTGCTCGCGTCAGCCCTCGAAGCGGTCTTCATTCGCCGGGGCGTCGAGGTTGACGAGCGGACCTTCATCGCTTGGCGGGGCGACGGAATTGAGCTTCCCGTGCGCGGCCGTCGTTGGACCCCCAGGCCGTTCGAGTTTCCAGCCCCAGCCTGACCTCTCGCGCAGAATGGTGGCGAGTGTGTTCTCGAATGCCTTGCGAGCAGCTGCTGGAATCACGCCGCCACCTCGAACGCCGGCGGAACCCGTGCCCCGCAGTTCTCGCAGCGCCAGGGACCACCCCCCGGCGTCTCGCTGTGCAGCGGCCGATCGCAGCAAGGGCCTGCCAGAGCCTCGGGTAAGCGATATGGACGACTCTTCCAGGGCGCCCCGGCGGACCTGCACTCATCACAGAAGCGGGTGTTAGAGCGGCGTGGGGTGAAGTCCCCGCCGCAGCACTGGCAGGGCTTGGAGACAAGCAGGCCGCTGCCGCGGTGCCATCGTTGGCGACAATTCCGGTCCGGGCAGAACTTCGCGTCCGAGCGATAGCCGGCGAGGGGTCGGCCGCAAAGCACGCAGAAACCGGGCCTCTCGGCGTTTGCGATCACGATTCGCCTCCGCCTAGCCGAGTTGATTTCTCCTGCGCCAGTGCGTGGAGTTGGGCCACGGCGGCCAATCCCGCCTCGCGGTCGTCCCCTTGACATACCTCGAAGGCAGCTTCCAGCAGTCGATCCTTGCGGGGGCTCGGAGGGAGGTTGAGCACCGCGCGGCTGGCCCGCTCGTAGATCTCCGGAAGGGGTGTCAGTGGCTTCTCCGGCTTGGCGGTATCCGTGCCTGAGGCGGAGGGTGTCAGGGTGTCAGCCCACATAGGGCCTGTGACACCTGACACCCTCCGCCACTTCTTGTTTCGCCCCGCTCGATCAAGCCACGTCGCGCCATCTCATCGAGGGAGCGCCTGACGGTCTGATCCTTGGGGTGCCTTTCCAGCTTGCGGGCGAGGTCAGCCGTGGTGAGCTGGCCAAGAAGCTCCCAGAGCTTCGGCTTCAGCCCCTGCCTGACCGGAGCTTCGGCGACCCGGTCGGCGCCCTCGAAGGGATCGGTCTCCGAAACGAACACCAGACCGCCCTCGACGCCGATCCGCAGCCAGAGTCGTTCGGGCTCGGCAGCGAAGCGCATCTTGGAGCAGGAGAGATGGCGGCGCTGAAGGTCCTCGTCTCCATCGGCGCGGGCGAGATGGAAGGAGGCGTCGATTGCAGCCTGAATCGCCGAGCTGCCCCGGTAGGTCTTCCCGCCCTTCTTCGAGTGGTGGACAAGGAGCACCGAGATCCCCAACGACTGAGCGAGACGCCTGATCGGGGTGATCGCCGCCTCAGTTTCTGCGGAGTCGTTCTCTTCGAGCCCCGGAGCGAGCGACCGCAACGAGTCGAGTACCAGGAGGTCCGGCTCGTGCTTGCGTACGAGTTGCTCCAGCTCGTCGAAGTGCTTCCTGAGATCGAAGCCGTCGCCGGCCTGGATGACGTAGAAGCCCTCGGCGGCACCCCCAGTGACCGCACACGCCGGTGCGTCTCCCATTCGCCGTTCTCGGCGTCGACGTACATGACGACGCCTCGCTCGGTGGAGCGAGCGGCGAGGGACTCTCCGCAAACAACGGCGCACCCGAATGCGGCGGCCAGCATGCTCTTGCCGACGCCGGGCTCTGAGTAGATCATCGTCACCGCGCCGTCGGCGACGAGGTCCTGAATGCGCCACGGGACCGGGGGTGGATCGGTGGTCGCCATTCGCCTTACGTCGAGCTCACGCAGGCGTTGAGCTCGTCGGGGCTCCGGTTCGAGCGTTTCACCGAACCCCAGCTCGATGGGAAGATCGATTCCCCCAGGCGGGTCGCGTTCAAGCAGCGACATGCCGGTCCTCCCTTGCGGATCTGTTGATGTAGGCCTTGAGAACGCAGCCGTAGTCCGCGTCGTCGAGCAGCCGCTTATAGGCCTCCTCGCCGTCGCGTTGGAGAACGTCGCGGGTATCCATGCCATCGGGCAAGCGCACCCGACGCGCCCATGGCAGCGAAGGCCAAACCTCACCGAGGAGGGAGCGACCGGCCTCATCGGCGTCGAAGCTCAGGTAGATGATCGGGAATCGCCTGAGCAGCGGAGCCCACTCGGGCTTCCATGAGGAGGCTCCTGGGATTCCAAGGACCGGCGTTCTGGGAGAGGCTCGCCTCAGCGACCAAGCGCAGGACTCGCCCTCCACGACGAAGGCCACCGTGCCCCCTAAACGAAGCGTTTCGAGCCCGTAGGGAATCTGCGGCCGTGCGGGACCGAGCCATCGAGCGGCGCCATCGAGGCGGATCAGCTTCTCCCGGTAGAGCCGATCGTCGATGGTGCGGTAGGGGATTACCCAGCCATCACCGTAGTTGGGGTCGATGATCGGACAGACGCCGAAATGCTCGAGGAGATCATCGGCGCCGAGGCCCTTGAAGGTCGCTGTCATCACACGACCTCCTCGATGCCGGCGCGAGCAGCTAGCTCAGCGAGAACCCCTGGAAGGATCTTGCTGATGTGAGTGAGGCGCCCCCGCCCGGAAGGCGGAGGCTCGGGATCGCCTCCCTCGTCGTCGGGGCCGGCTCGTGTCGCCGTGACACGACGGCTGCCACGAGTGCGAGGCGCCGACGGTCGGGCCTCGCGGGTTGCTCCGGGAGCATAGGCTGAGCCACGTCGCCGGTGCTGACGCACGATGTCGGCGTGAATCGGGATGATCTGCTTGAGGTGGCGGCGCTGCTCGCTTGCCCGCAGTCGTTCGAAAAGCATCCGCTCCACGTCCGCGGCGTACCCTGATGGATCCCGAAGGCGCTTCTGGGCGAAGTGGTGGGCAAGATCCGAGTTCCCGACGTGGCGGGCAAGCTTGCGGTCGAGCCGGTTCGGCCGCGCCTCGGAGTTCGCCCTCCTCGGCTGTTCCTCAATGAACGGGTCCGACAGGTGCTCGCCGTGTGGATCAGATGGGGGGCTGACCGAGTAGCGCATGACACTGGTAGAGGTGCTTCATCGTCATCCCGAGGATGGTAGGCGACACCGCGGACGGCATCGCGCGACAGCGCCGCACCTCGGTGCGGCGCGGCCCGCGACTAGATGAAGATGGCCTCTACCTTGACGGCCAGACCACAAGGTAGGGCGGGCGTCGGACGTCCTCGCCGGGCGGCATCCAAACACTGCCAGCCACCAATGCGCAGCCCAGAGTCGAATCCAGGTCCCGGAAACGCAACGAGCTCGCCGAACCAACGGGTCGTGCTGCACCCGTGCTCTGGCTCTTGCCGATTCACAGTTCAGCCGCAAGCCTTCACCACGCTCGCCAGGATGCGTCGCTAGGGGCAGCCGTCTTGGCCAGCGGGACCGCAGCGGAAGGTGATCCCGTCGAGGGAGACCGCACGGTTGTACTGCGACGAGGGGGCCACAACCGCTCCACTTGAGGACTCGACAGTCAGGACGACAAACTCCGGTTGGGTGCCCTCGTAGAAGCCCACGAATCGTTCCCTCTTGGCCGGGCGATATCCGGCCGGCAGGTTAAAGATGACTCCCGCAAGTGGCTCTCCGTTCGAAGGGTTCGTCAGGCAGGTCTGGGCAATACCTCGGAGATGGACGAATCCGAACGGGTCCCGGTAATAGCCGACCCTGTTGTAGATGTCCGGCGTGCTGTTGTACCAACCGGGCACCACGCTCGCACAGCTACTTCCGTCGTTGTCGGGGAGCCCGGCTGAGGTGAACGTCGCTCCGCCGGCGAGCACGAACGCCGCGGAGTTGAGGCCGTCTAGAAGGTCCGCGTCTAGTCCTGAGCCACTCCCGTCGACACCCAGAAGCTTTGCGAGGACTTGGGCGGCCGTGTCAGGAGAGCCGTCTGCGCCCGGGAGGCCCGGAATCCCCTGGTCTCCCTTTGCGCCCTTGTCTCCCTTTGCGCCCTTGTCTCCCTTATCCCCCGTTTGGCCCCGAGGCCCCCTGGGGCCGGGAATCAGCCGAATGTGGTGCACAGCCCGATTGGCCTTCCGCGCCAGCCTTAGGGCTTTCTTGGCGATTCGGGTGGATGCTGAATTTGAGCCCGAGTGTCCCGAGCCAGCAAGGGCAGGAACGACCACCGAGATCGCTGCCACCAGCGCCAGCCCGATCAGCACGTAGCGCACCCTCACGCTGCCGACGCTAACCGATGTGATCTCGTGGGCGCAAGGCGATCAGGAGGGTCGGAAAGAAGGAGGCGGGATTTGTTGGCCTAGATCGCGGGGCGAGGCCACCTTTTGTCCCCGTCCGGATGCCCGCGACCGCGAGGGCGTCCCCACGCGCGACCGGGCTCACGGAGCCAATCGCCCGCTTACTCCGACAGCCGGCGGCTTGGAGGGCCTCCTCCGGTAGCGACCTGCGCCGCGAGGGACAGCCTGCAAGGCCCCGACCGCGCAGAGTGCCGCCGGTAGGCGGAGGGAGGCGCCTCTCAGGAGTCGGCGATCCGGTCAGCGTGGGAAGAAAGCGGCAACATGCCGGGACTTCGAATCCCCGAATCGGGCTGATCGGGGCCCCTTTCAACTTCCGGTGCCGAAGGTAAAGCGGCCCTCCGTCCCGGTGCAACTGAAGGTCTCGCCCGCGTAGTGGACTCCATCTGGTTTGTATCCGCCAGTCAACGAACAGCTAAATCCTGCCGTTGTAAACGTCGGGTTGGTGCCATTGTCGTAAGAGAACTTTCCCCCGTTGAGGGCGGCCACAGCCGCTGAACAACTCAGTCCGTACACGTTCAGGTCGTATATGCCTGAAGGCACCCGCGCATTTTGCGGACACTGGGACGGGGGTGGAGGCGGCGGCGGCTTCGGGATCGGGGTCGTAGTGTCGAAGTGGAAGACACCGCCATTCCCAGTGCAGCGGATCCGAGCGCCCACTCCGTCAACGGTTTTCGCGGGCGTGGTGCCGCAAGAGAATCCCGGCGTCGAGAATCCGCTTGCAGCGCGATCGGCATAGTGGCCGGCTCGTACCGCCTGAATCGCTGGCTGGCACGCCATATTTCGAACCAAGAGGTTGCTTTGGTACAGGGGAAGGTTTCCCACAGAACATTGGGTCGGCGGCTGAAGCACCGTCGGGGCGGTGGCCTTCCTCGCGGTATCCGCAATTGCGCCGCCGCAAGCTGGCGGAGTAATTACCACCATGGACGCGGGAAGATCGTTCGACGGTGGAAACTGGACGCGCAGCTTCGTATAGAGGCGGCGACCACAAGCGGTCGTGAGTCCAGTGGCAACCAATCTGACTGGGCGTCGCCGCAGACGCCCGTATAGCAGAAGTGGTTGGCACCGTCGGCGGCAGATATGGGCTTGCCCCAATCCCGCCACCTGATGTTGATCAAGTCAAGCTCTCCGCTGTGGGCAGGCAGATTCTTCTCGTATTCAAGGCAACGTCTGGGCCTAGATACGAACGCGAACTTCCCAGAAGCGGGAACCAAGCATGGGAGGACTGCCTGGACGCTGGATTTCGGCGACTGCGAACTCCCATTCGAAAGGACAAGGACAAGCGCGGTACCAAGCCCAATTACCGCAGCTGCCAGCACGCCAATAACAATTCCAACGCGAAATGAAGGTTGAGTCACTCGCTGAACCCTTCTTGGGTGCGTAGAACCCTCTCAACATCGAATGTCCCCGGACCCATCCCGCGGTGGCTCACGTCAGTCCCTCTCAGAGGTAATTCGGTTTGTGGGCGATTTCGACTCGGTCGATGCCGCCTGTCCATTTCCCCCGCATCGCTGTCGGACCGGCGTCGAACGAATGTAGCCCGTCGACGCCGTGGAACTTCCACGCGACCCGACAGACGCCGGCCAAGTAGCGATCGACATGTTCCAGCGAGTGGGCCTCCCTCTTCGGGACGGTTCCCGTCTTCCACGCCCGTTGGTCTGACGGGGACCGATTGCGAACCGTTTTCACCGCGGCGGCCAGTTGGTTCAGCGTGTAATCATCAGATTCTGAATTTGCAAATGGTGTGTTGGCCACTCCAGAGGCGCCAAGGTCCCAGGTGCCCCCCGGGCTTATTCGGCGAGCGAAAGAGCAGTCGTCGGTAAGCAACGGGGCCGCCCGCGGTGCATCGGCCCTTGTTAGTGGCCTTCAATTTGATGTAGACGGGGTGGTTGTAGTAACCACCCCTCGGCTTGAAGATCGAGTTCAGCCCCCGGCCACGCGCTACCTTCCCGCCCCAGCTGCGCCAGTGGACGTGGGTAATCAATCCGCTGAGATCGCCACCATTGGAAATCCGATGTGGTCTCACGGAACCCCACCCTTCGCCATACGGGAGATAGTTCTTCGAGCCCAAGACGACTCGCCCACCAGCTCTGGACGCCGCCGGCGCCATGGGCGGGACAGCAAGCAGAAGAAAGATCGCCCCAGCTGCAATCACCGTTCCGAGTCGCGCCATCCGGCGCTAGTCAATCACTGGAGCCAGGCGTTAGCAAGTCCTTGCGGTTCCGGAGCGGCTTCTCGACAGCATTTCCCCTGATTCAAGGCAGCAGGCTGGATTTCTCCTTATAGTGGGGAGCGGGTCAGCTGCTGGCGGCCCGTAGAGTCGAGCCCAACCCCAATGATGGCTGCGCCACGAAACCTTCGCAACACACCCATCATTTTGGCTGTGCTTCTCTGCACGGACTCATTCTCGGATCCCTTGCCACGGATGCCGGGGCACGGGACTTCAAGAACTGCGGCACCAGAGCTCCATTCGTCAATCCCACGAAGGCAAGAGGGGTCGGTTGCCACAAGGCTCACAAGGTGCTCCATAGGTGGGTGCACAAGAGCGGGTCCACCTGTAGAGCAGACGGCAGCCGTTGCCACGTGCTTGGTTTCAGCTGCAGGGTCCCCCGGGCTCACAATTACTCCAACCTGATCTGCCACAGGGGCTCCGCCGTCATCTTTCAGCACCTCGTCTATTAGCTCGATTGCGATGACGCTTTCCAGACCTTTTTCGACCTCCCTCGCAGGCGTAGGAATGGGGGCCGTCGTTCTCCTGAGTCTCGCGGGATGTGGCGGCTCCGGAAGCAGCAGCAATACGATCACCCCCGCAGACGTGAATCACGCCCGCCATCAGGCGGCTCGGCAGGCCCGGCAGGCAATTCGCCTTCGCAGGATCGAGAAGGAGCTGCATACCCTCAAGGGGAAGAATGCGGGTGATGGCTCCTCGAATACCACACCATCGACCGCACCAACCACTTCCAGTGGATCGCTTACCACGTGTAGCGCAAGCGTGTCTGCCGGGCCCGATACGACATGTCCGTTCGCTCTGAACGTCGCGCAGGCCTACTACGAGAGCGGCGGCAGCAACGTAATCAGCGCTTACAGCCCAGTTACGGGCAGCACGTATTCGATGACATGCAGTGGCTCGGCCCCAACGGTTTGCAACGGCGGCAACAACGCCACCGTCTACATCGCACCCTGATCGCTAAGCGGCAAGGTGCTGTTCTTGCTATCGCGAGTCTTGCGCTTGTCGGCTTCATGTCTGGATGCGGATCTGATTCAAGCGACCAGCAGTCCTCCCGCGTGTCCACAACAAATACGCGTGTCCTCGACCGGCAGGCACGCAAGCTCCATCGGCTATCAAGGCGGCTATCTGCGCTCAGGAAGGAAGTGGCTGCACGCCACGCCGCCCGTGAAAGGCAAACAGCGGCCGAGCCGACGCCTGACGACCTCGGGACCCTTGACTCGCTAGGAACCCGCCTCGGAGCCGAAATAGGCGCGACGATTGGTCCACCCGGCATGGTTGGCCCCAGCGCCGAGGGCGGAACGCTGACGAGCGGACCGGCCTGGTCGACGATCAAGGTCCCCATCTCATTGCGGGTTCTCGAGGACGCTGGTGGGCCTTCCAAACTTTCCCCGCACCAGCGCGAACTGATCACTCGCGCGATCACTCTGTCTGACAACGAGGCCGCTGCCGAGCTCTTTGCCGGCCTTGAGCGCACGCACGGAGGTCTGACGGGGGCATCGCAGGCAGTGGCCGAGATGCTCCGCGCTGCAGGAGATAACACAACTCAGGTCTCAACCGTTGGAAGGGGTCGTTCTCTACCTACGGTCAGACGGAGTGGTCCCTTCCGGAGCAGCATCGCTTCATGGCGGCGCTCGCCGGAGGCTGCATCGGATCTGAGGTCTCTCGTCGGTACCTGATGGGCCTGATGGGCCAGGTCACCTCAGATACGTGGGGCTTGGGTCGGCAGGAGTACCCGCACTTTGGAAGGGCGGCTGGGGCCCGGGCATCAATGGTCACTACTTGCTGCGTCAGATGGGCGTAATCATGGTGAACGGATCTCGGGCCGTGATCACAATCGCTGTGCGTCCCTTGGATGGCCAATTCATCTCTGGCGAATCGATTGCGTCTCGGGTAGCCCAGTGGGTCGCCCGGCGTGCCCCTAGACTCGTCTCTCCCCCGACCGGGTGCTAGGAGGAAGCCGTCCGCGCCGCCGACCGTCTCTCTCGGTCCTAGACGTCAGCAACTCTTCATCTTGCGCAGCTTCTGGCGGTAGATCCGCATGGAGCTGTGTCTCATATCGCCGTGCGTCTGATTCCGGAGGCTCGGCACTAGCTCATGGTGGTAGGGCGACCGGAGGCTCTCCCGATGTCCGATCACGTTCTTGACCTTGATATGGAATCGGCATCGCAGGTAACGCGTCAGATGAAGGAAGCCCGCAACTCGGGCCGATTGCCGAGAAGGTCAGCATCGCTATGCCCAGCGTGCTCGATTCCGATCGCGGTCCAATTAAGACCGACGGTATGGCGACAGCGGATTGTCAAGTGGACAAGCTGGTGGATGCGTCCCGACGCCGAGATGACGAAATGGGCGCAGACGTTCGGGAGCTCATGGAGCTCGGGATCGGGATGGTCGGCGCGAAGGTGTTGTAGACGGCAGCGACACTGCTGGCGAGTGAGATGTGTTCGACAATGACGTGCGGATTACGCAGCCGCCACGTGTGGTCACCGTAATGGCGCTTCGAGTAGGCGGCCATCTCGTGTTTGCGCTTGGCCGAAAACGGGATGAACCAATGATCAATTGGAAGGTTTGCTAGGAGTTCCGGATCCACCCGTCCCGGGCTAGGAACAGCCGACCGCCAAGCGCGGCATGGCTGATGTGACGACCATCCTGAGGAGGTCGCTCAGCAGAGCCCGTGAGGGCCCAACACGTTGCGATGATGACCGCAAAGCCGAGTGCCGCGATTGAGTTGACTATCCGGCGCTTCGTTCCTGCTTCCACGATTAAAGGCTAGTTCAGAGACCCGCTCGAGATCCCAGGCTCCAGAGACGCCCGGACCACCTCCACTAGTTCTCAGCATCGCCTACTCCGACAACCCGGCCGCTTCGAGGGCTTCGTCGGCTCGCCCGAAAGACTCGAACCGGACGATCCGCCCGCCTTGAATCGAGATCGCCTGACCGAAGCGGTCCTGGATCACTGCCGGACTTCTGGGGCTCCTGGCGCTGCGACGAAGGACGACCACGATCTGATCACCCGCGTCATGGAAATCCTCGGAGATACCTCTAGTGAGGCAAACACCGAGGTGAACTCGTCCATGCCGCGGACGACCCCTCTGTCCCGAGTTTATGGCCACCTGCCTCGAGAGGAAACAGCTCCACGTCGGATGACATCGGCCGCGTCCAGCCGTCGCGATCCCCTCGGTTGAACGCCTCGTAGAACCTCCGGACGATCTCCATGTTCTGCTGCGGCATCGCCTACTCGTCAAGCCCCGCGGCTTGGAGGGCTTCCTGCTTGCTGGCGTACTCCGCCATCTCTCGGATTCTTCCGTTCTGCACCCAGTCGGACCACGCTTCGCGAACCTCAAGCTCAACGTCGCTATGGCCTCGAAGCCGAAAGCATCCCTCTGCGACCACTGCTTCGCCGAGATCGGTGAAGTCTGATATTTCGAAGCGTGATGCTGTCCCTGCCTCCCGGGCCCCTGCAGCGCATCTCGGAGGCCGTTGAGTCCTCGGTCGGTTCTCGGATCCGGCCCGTCGGGCGCATCGTGAACTCGACCTCGGGGTCGAAGCACTGCTCGGCGAAGTCGCCCGTCTCGTTGAAGTGCTCGGTGTAGCGGCGTATGACCGCAACGTTCTCCTGCGACATCGCCTCGCAGTATCGCTCTCGGGGCCGGGGAAGAAGGCGCGTCTGGGCCCTCAGTCTGGACGCAGGGGGTGTGGACCCTCGGTGGCCAGAACCTCAGATGAATGCCGTGCGCTTGAGCGCGTCCGGGATCTGGCTCCCAGTCAGGCCTGGGGCTCCCAGTGCGCCGGGTGGCTCTGAATAAGGCTAGGGCGAGCACCGCACGCCGACGCATTCGATCGGGTTGCCGTTACCGCTCGCGTGGTTGCCGCCGCCGTCGGTTACGCCTGAGACAGCCTCGATACCTAGGTCGCCATTGTTCCTGGCTGTATTCCAACCAATGAAGGTTCCAGGAGCGGTGACCTCGATGCCGTTTTCACCGAACGCATCCGCCGTATTTCCCACGACCCGCGTGTTGTTTGGAAGCGGCGTTAGAGCAGTGCCAACCTTGATCTCGTCGGACCCCCCTTGCCCCCCGAAGAGCGAGTTGTTCCGCAACGCGGTTACGTTCCGCCGAAGACTCGGGAGCGGGGCCCGAAAAAGTAGCGCCGATTCGGTTCAACTCCACGAGGTTCTCATCGCCTGAGATCTCCGCTACGGTGATGTCTCCGGCGTCCACGCGGTTGTACCCGATGTAGTTCTGATCACCGGTGACAGTCATGCCGCTCCCGAAGGTGTTGTGATCAATATCGGAATTCGCAGTTCCAGCAATCGTCGGGCCACTAGAGAGCGAGTTGTTCCCCTTTATGACCATAACCACGGCACCGCTTGTCGGCATCGGGTTCTGCTCCCCGCTGATAACGTTTCGGAACAGCAGTTTGCGGGCCGACGAATTGACGCGCAGGCCGAAGCCACCACCCTCCACGGTGCTTTCGACGATTCTGTTGGCGTTCGACCCGCCTTCCAGAACCATCGCATCGCCCGCGCTTTGGAGGGCGCCTACTCCGCCAAAGATTTGGCTTCGCAGGAACCTGTTTCGTTTTGATGAGGCTCTGACGAACACTCCGGGATAGCCACGACATCGATCGAACTGTCGTGAATCACATTCGACCAGGAATCGGATAGGACGAGGCCCACGCGGTTGCGCTCGTCTTGGGACGCCTCAGGATCGATCTCGAGGTGTGCCAACGTGTTGTTGTCGGCCCCGGCGAGGCGTATCCCGCGCTCAAAGCCGAGAATTCTCCCGTTAAGTATGCCCACGCGACCATGGCCGTTGTTCTCGATCCCGATCCCCCTTGCGCCCTGCAACGTGTGCCCGTTTAGGTTCAGGGTGATCCGATCCGCACCGATGATGATGCCGTCCCCCGAGCAGTTCAGATCGCTTTGAAGCTTTGCGCTGTGAGTGAGCACGTCGCCACAGGTGACGGGACCGGCGGTGGCACGACCCGCGCTCAGCCCCACGAACGCGGCGGCGAGCGCCATCAGCGCTGAGAAACGCCAAACCATCGTGCCGAAACCCATTCGCTCGCCGGGGACTGAGATGCGTTCGGAGAGTGTTAGGCATGAGACCTCCTGTGCGGCTGCGGGTGGGTGGGATGGGCGGAATCACTCTCGATGATGCGCTGGCGCGAACGCCCCTTCGACGACAACGTGCGCGACCCTCCCACGAGCCAAGCTGGTCCGCTCGGATTCAGGCGGATATACGAGACGGCTGGCGGCGCTCGATGCAGCACTCGCTCCGCTCCGGCCACGCCGCGACCCGGCGTGTCTCTGGCAGGAGGGGACATAGGCGCGTTTGTTGAGGGATTTGCCGTTGACGGATGTATATGAGTAATGGCTCCGTGCCGGGCGTGGGGCTCCCCCTCCCCCTCGCTGCCCCTGATCCGCCGAGTGGCGTCCGCTTCTGCCCGCCTCGCCTTGCCAACCTCAAATTCGACGACGATGACCAACGAGTGGTGACGTTGGGAATGGAGATATAGAGGTAGGAAGCGAGCAGGCGGGAAGGTTTGTGGCTGACGCAAAGCAAAGGCTCGGTTGCTTTGCGTGGTACCGTCACGTCATGAACTGATCGGCCCCGCGCGGGTGGCGCCGCCGGGGCCATGGCACAGGAGGTCGATGGCTCCCATGCAGGTATTAGGTTATGTCCGCGTCTCCACCGAGGAGCAGGCTGAGGAGGGGGTGCGGGTCGAACACCCAGCGTGAAGCAATCACCGCCGAGGCGGAGCGCCGCGGCTGGGATCTGATCGCCACCGTCGAGGACCGCGGGTACAGCGCCAAGAATCTCAAGCGTCCCGGCATCCAGACGGCATTGGCCGAGCTAAAGGGGGGTGAAGCCAACGCACTGGTCACGGCCAAGGTTGACCGCCTGTCGAGATCAACCCTCGACTTCGCCAGCCTGATCGAACGGGCGCAGAGGGAAGGCTGGGAAATCGTGACTCTGGACTTCGAGGTGGATATGAGCAGCCCGATGGGCGAGGCGATGGCAGGCATGAGCACCGTATTCGCCCAGCTTGAGCGGCGGTTGATCGGCCAGCGGACACGGGAGGGCCTTGCAGAAAAGCGCCGACAGGGCCAGCGGGTCGGGCGCCCTCGCCAGCTACCCGCCGAGGTGGTCGACCGCATCGTCCGCGAGCGTGAGGCTGGCGCCACTCTGGAAGCGATCGCCGAGGGTTTAGACCGCGACGCCATCCCCACAGCACAGGGAGGGACGCGCTGGTGGTCGGCCACGGTCGGAGCCGTCCTGCGCTCCGCTTCCTACGAGGCCGAGCTGAGCGGCTGCGAGGGGCTAGCGGGGGTTGCAGAACGGGCCAGAGTCTGCCAGGCAGGCGTCGATCTGACCGTCGGGCGTAGCGGGCGGCGTTGGTCTCGTAGCCATTCACGGTGGCGGGCATGACGTGGTCTACACACCCTTCGAGCTGCGCCTTCGAAACCGCCCCATAGGCGCAGTAATCGCCCACAAGATGCCATCCCCCATTCCGGCCCCTGTCTCGCTCGAACCCCCGCATCCTCCGATCAGGAGGACGACCAGCGACAGGACGAGACTGCGGCGCATCGACACGCGTCGAGCCTACACCTGACTTGCTCCTTCAGAAGGCTGTCCGATCTCCTCGACCTCCTCCGAGAAGCCGTCGATGATCTCGACGCCATGAGGCCTCAGCTCGAGCTCTAGCTCCTCGACCGATCGGTGCTGGACGACGCTCGTTGGCTGATCCCGTAGGAGTTGAGCCTTGTCCATGTGCACCGCACCGGAAACGGCCAGGTTGCGGCTGGCCCCCGGGAGGTCGCGGGCCGGGATCTCTTCGAGGGTCTCCTCGATCCGTCGGCCAGCCGCTGCTCGAGGCGGAGGTAGCGCTCGGCGACGGCGGTGTGCTTCTCGGCCAAGACTCACGCAGACGGGGAAGCTCCCGAGCCCTGACCTCCGCGTAGCGCTGGGGGTGGATCCTCTTCACCCAGCTCTGCAAGGTCGAGCGTGGAATCGGGAGCCCCTCCCCGGCAAGGATCTCTGCGGCCATTCGGGTGTTGCCACTAGCGAGGGCCGTAGCTACGAGCCCGCGCTCGATCTGCTCCTCCGTGTAGCTGGTGCGCGTGCGTTTTGTTGGATGAGGCTGGGCGATGCGCGTGGAGTTCCATGCACACGATTCTCACACCTCTGTCGGCGCCTACTCCGTGTAACCCTCGCCCAATTACACCAACTCTTCACCGCGCTTCGGCCCCTCAGTGCCCGGGACCCTTCTCGCAGTTATGGGAGTGGCCCCGACCCGCTCCGCCGTCACAGTAGTCGGCGCCCGGGGACCGCCGTAGAGGCGGTCGGGGTCGGGGACCTCCGTAGAGGCGGTCGTTGCCGGTGCCTCCGTGACACCGTCCTTCCCGGGGCCCATCCTGCAGATATCATTTCCGGAGTCGCCCCAGCAGCCGTCGCTGCCGGGGTGGAGTGGATCGCAGGAGATCGTTGCCGGCACCTCCAACGCAGTCTGAGTTGCAGCGGGCCGGTGGTGCAGGTGTCATCGCCGCCTCCTCCAATGCAGCGGTTGCGCCGGGCGCCCTGCGAGTAGCAGGTGTCGGCGCTCGTTGTTGCCGATGAACTTATCCGAACCATTGCCCAAGTACACGGTGAGGGGGATCGGCAGCGGTGCGTCTACCTCGACCTTGTCGGGGGAAGGGCCCAGGTGACGGGATTCGAACCCGCGATCGCTACAAGGCTGAGGTTCCTCGGTGGAGGATGATGTGTGCATGACCAGGCTGCTCACGGTCCGAGTTCGCATGAGCCGAGTCCGGACCAGAGTGCTAGAAGGTCTCGGGATCGCCATAATGCCACCCGTGCTGAGATCAAAGGCTCCGGGGGCCTGACCCCCGACCGGGCAAGGGGCGAAGGAGGGGGCGTTAGCGTCCGCGAGAAGGGTAGAACGGGTGCAGCTTCCCGGCCGGACTTGAACGAGTGCTGAGAGCGGAGGGCTAGGAAAGGTTACCGCGCGTCGCGCCCTTGCTGTCGCGGTGCTCGCGTATGCGGCGCTCGCACTCTGGCTCACTCGCGGGGTGTCGTTCACACTCGACGAGTTGCAGTACTTCGCGGAGAGCCACGGGTTCGCTCCGGATTCGATTGCATACCCGATCGGCGGCCACCTGACCGCGGTCACGCGCCTCTTCTCGAAGCTAGCCTGCGCCTGTTCGGGCCGACGCATCTTCCGTTTCAGCTATTCGTGATCGCGCTCGCGGCTGGCGTAGCTGTACTTCTGTTCGCCCTCATCAAGCGCAGGGTCGGCCCGCTCGCAGCCCTGGCTCTGGCGATCTTGGTCCTCTTCCTTGGCTTGACTCCGGAGGTGCTGCTTGGCCGGACGATGATGTGGAGCCAGGCGACCGCCGCCGGCCTTGCTGCGTTCTTGGCGCTCGACCTACGAAGTCGGCGAGGGGACGCGCTCGCTTGCCTTCTGCTGATCGTGGCTGTGCTCTCCTTCGAAGTCGGCACCGCCTTCGTGATCGGCGCAGGGGCGTGGATTCTCGCCGAGCGTGGCAGCCGTCGGATCTGGCGGAGCCTCATCATCCCACTTGGCCTTTACGCAGCCTGGTGGGTGTGGGCACTGCAGTTCGATCAGACATACACGATATGGGCGAACCTTCTCCTGACACCCGCCTGGACTGCCGACTCGCTGGCTGCGGCCGCGGCTGTCTTGACCGGGCTCGGGTTCGATTTCAGTGGCGGGTCAACCACCCCCGACGTTTGGACCCAGTCTTTTGCCTGGGGTGGGGCAGGGTGGCCGCGGCAGTAGGTGTTGGGTTCCTCGTGGTCAAGTTACGTCGGTCCGGGACATCGCCGCTGTTGTGGGGGGCTATCGGTTTCCTCGTCACGCTATGGATCGCGGGAGCCATGTCGTACCCAGCCATACCGGTTTCGCGCGTCCCCAACGCCGATCGGTATGCCTCCCCAGTCGCGATCGGTCTTATCCTCGTCCTCGCCTCGAGCTTCGCAGGGGCGTTCCCCTCGCGCCGGGCTCTGCTCGTGATCTTCGCTGTGGTGGCCTTCGCCCTGCCTGTGAATCTGTGGCAGATGCGCGAGTATGGGGCCTACATTCGGACTGAGTCAAACCTCACCAAAGCACGGCTATCGATTGTCGAGCTTGAACGGGAAGCGACCTCCTCCGAGTCCGGGGCCTCTGTTGGAGTCCCGGTTCTGGCTGGGCCGGCATTCCACGCTCTCCCGGAATCTCCGACTATCTAGCTAATGTTGATCGCTTTGGCAGCTTCGCGTACTCGGTCGAAGAGCTAGATGCCGCGTCCCCGTCGGTACGGCAGGTGGCCGATGAGACACTAGACAGCATTGTCAAGCCGCAGATCAGCCCGGTCGAGGTGGGGAAGCCAAAGTGCACCGGCGAGCGTAGCGAGGTGGAGATTCCGCCCGGTGGAGCGGTGTTGCGATCAGAGTTGGGCGGTGCGGTGAGCCTACGGCGGTTCGCGGACGAGTCCACGATCGAGGTCGGCACACTCGCGCCGGGTACGCCCGCCAGGATCGTGGTCCCATTCGACGGGGCGAGGCGACCATGGATCGCTTCGATTGGCGCCGGGGCGCTCGAGATCTGTACGGTAAGTTTGGCCAAGAGCTCATAGCGGTCGTCAGGTGGGGGCGAGCGGGCCAGAGCAACCCGCCGTGATCGTAAACGCCACCTGGAGTGGCCGAGAGGATCATGTCTTTTGCGGACACGACGGCACCGCCCGACTTGCTAGGGGGTGGACGAGCACCCTCGAGGATTATCAACTGGGAGATGAGGGAGCTGATCAGGACGGCGACGACACCGTGGTCGGCCTCGTCCTTCACCGAGGACATCTCAGCGGCGGCGTCGAGTGGGTCGAGCGGGGGTCGGAGCCGTCTGGCACCTCCGCGATCGCAAGGTCTCCCGAGCGGAGAGCTTCTTCTCTTGGCGCGAGGCCCTCCGTCGGTTGTGCCTTCGGATATGGCGAGCCTACCTCGCGACGACGCACTACCTTCCCGGGAGATCGCCTCTCCCCCGACAGCCCTGCGGCTTCGAGGTGAGGGCGCGGGAGACTCCCCGCTCGCAGCGCCCCCGTCTGCGCGAATTCCTAGCCGAGAAGCACTCCTCGTACCGCTGCGGGTGGATCCCGTTCCCCCGGCTCTGCAGGGTCGAGCGTGGGATCGGAAGCCCTCGCCGGCGAGATTGTGCGGCCATTCGTGTGTTGCCGCTTGCCAGGGCTGTAGCCACAAGGCCGCGCTCGATCTCCTCCTCGGTGTAGCTGGTGCGCGTGCGTTTTGCTGGATGAGGCTGGGCGATGGGCGTGGAGTTCATGCACACAATTCTCCCAACAGCGTCGGCGCCAACTCCGTCTAGCGGGTGGATGGCCATCTCCTTTCGGAAGTGAGATTTATCTCTTGCTTTCCGAGTCTGACTCTTCAAGCCCTCAACCAAGTCGCAGGTCTGCCCTGAGAGCTCCATCGGCCCCCGCCAAGTAGTCATGCTTAGGCAGACATAGACGGGGCTACGCCCCCGATATAGCGTTGCATGATCGAGCCGTTCGCGTCGAAAGACCTCTTTTTCGCCTACGCCCTACTCCAGGCGGTGATCTTCCTTCTTCTGGTCCGGTTCCTAGACCTTTACGAACGGGAACCGATCTCGGTGGTCTTCGTGATGTTCTTCTGGGGGGCGATCGGGGCCGCGATCTTGGCGTCTGGGGGCAACGAGCTGCTCCAGAGTTGGTTGCCCAGAAGCTGAAAGTTGTTTACGGGCCGATGATCTCGGCGCCGATCGTCGAGGAACTGGCCAAGGGGCTGGCACTGGTGGGAGCCTTCCTGGTCTCGCAATGGGCGGGACGGCGCTTTGGGTTGTTCGAGTTCGATGGCGTCACCGACGGCATCGTCTATGGCGCGGCGGTAGGCATCGGTTTCGCCTTCACTGAGGACCTCTATTACTTCTTTCGGGAACTTCAGCTGACGAGCAACTTAGGCAACGCGCTTCACGTCTACATCGATCGACGGGATTTTTTCGGACCCGCGATGCTGCGACACGCGATTTGGACTGCAACGTTCGGCGCCGGCCTCGGAATGGCAACATGGAGCCGAAGCAGGGCGAAACAAATCCTCTTCCCGGTGCTTGGGTTGGCCCTCGCTATGGCCATGCATGCCATCAAGAACGGGCTGGTCCCAGTCATCCTGGCGATCAAGTATGGATTCGAAACGACTTACAGCTATCTAGCAGGATTCGTGCCAATCGATTTAGCCCTGCGGATGGATCGCACCGCGGAATCGGCAACGTCGACCCTAAGGTTGATCTCGTGGGCGTACGTCGCGATTTTCTTCGCCGCGATGGCGGTCTGGCTTCGGTGGCAACGGCAGGTGATCGAACGCGAGCTGGTCGCTGAAGCACGCCGTGGTCTGATCTCTCGGCCGAGGCGAATCTGGCGCCTCGCTTCATCCGCCGCAGCGAGCTCTACCTCGGCTTGATCCGGGACGGCAAAGCCCATGAGATGCGGACCACGGCCAGGATGTACGGGGATCTTGCAGCCTCGCCTTTGCTAAACGCCGCATCAGAAGCCGACGCGGCGGAGAGGCGTAGCTGAAACGGCGGCGAGACCGGATCAGGTGGCTGCGTGAGGAACTTCGGACGGCTCAGGCGCAGGCTCCAGCCCGGCCGGAGTCGTAACCGCGTAGGAAGGACTTGGCCCGCTCAGGTCCGCTGCCATGGGACTGTGGATCGTCCGGAGAAGTCCCCGGCGGATCACCTAGGGCCTCTCTACTGAATAGCTCTCCTCCACATCGCCACGTTCGAGCAATCCCCGCCGGTAGACCGAAAACTCCACACCCCGGCCAGACAATCTGCCTGCAGTTCGTATTCGTGGCTTCGAATGCCCCCCTCACTCTTGGTAATTCCAAGGAGATTTTGAATGTGGTGGCCGTTCTCGTGGGCGACCGAGATCGCAACCGCGGCGTCGCCGACGAAGTGCTTTAGGAGACCAGCCTCATATGGCAAGTCCAAATAGACCGTCGTGGGGCAGTAGAAAGACGACCTGTTGGGCTCCTCCGGTCCGCACCGGGTACCCACGGGCCGGCCGAAGATCACCTCTCCGGGAGCCGTATAGGTATAGCCGGCGCGGTTGAAGGCGGTCTGCCAGTACTCAGCAACGTCCCGATCCACCGTGGTAAGCCACTGCGGCAGAGTTGGCCCTCTGAGCCGCGTATCGCTGGTAAGTCTGGTGCGCTCCTGCCGCGGGCAAGCTGGGGAAGCTTTGCCAGGACTTGGGCGCCGTTGGGGTCGGTTGTCGCTTCAGAGCTCCCCTCACCGACGCTCAGCGTGGTCACCTGTCCAATTCGGACGGCATTGTCGTTAGAACCATTGTTTTCATCGCCGCAACCCGCCGCAAGGCCAATGATCAGTGCGAGCGGGACAAGCGCCTTCCAGACAGTCGGCTCTATGCGTGCGGAAGAGATCCTAGCCGAGCCTATGAGAACTGTATCCACCCCACGCCCCGTTCAAATATTCCAGAATTATCGTAGCTCCAATAGTGGGGGTGTTTCCACCAGGTCTTTCGATGTTCAACGCGATACTGCGGACGCATGGGTCTCATATCAACGACAGCCACGAGAGAAGGACGCATGCGAGTGGCCCTGATGATCTGACCGTACTCCGGCTAATCGGCCAACGTCAACCCTAATTTTGGTTGGCTCCGACGCAAGGTCGCGTAAGAATCCGCGCTACAAGATGGGATCCTGCAGCACAAATGGACTGCTATCTCGCTGCAAGAACCGCCGCATACGCCACTCAGCGGGTCGGCTCAATAAGGACGTCCCGACGGACGCGGCGGCTCTGAGTGACGGCCATCCGTCGGCAGGCGAGGGGGTTACACGATGCAATAACTACGAATCTAGTTTGCCGCAGGATAGGGTTCATCCTCCCGATCGAGGTCCAACTTGAGCCTACTTTCGCCCGGTCTCTTGGTCGCCATCCTTATCGCCGCCACGGTGTTGGCGGTTCTTCGATGGCGCCGAAATCACCAGGACGCTCGAGTAAGAGTCACGCTTGGCCTGGCCCTGATCGCCCTCAGCCTGATTCTGTGGTTCTCAGTGCTTGGCACCCGAGACGCGCCGCGTGAGGAGCCGTTGTACGTTGGTGTTGTCCCGCCAGCGACTACGCCGACGGGGAACGGGTTCGACGTTGCTCTGTCGGTGGAGGTCAACGGCTGCAGTGGCCCCGTCGACGTCACGATAGTCGCAGCTGGGACGGCAGAATACTGGAGTCGAGTCGCGTCAAGTGTGCCGCGCCGATCGGCGTTCCGGTTGTTTCTCCCCCATGCCGACGCCGACACGGTCGAACTGGGGCTTGCGACCAGCGCAGGTGCGCTCAGGCGACCTACGCTGGCTGGGACGACGACAGCCGGCCTAACGAATGCGCTCGTGAAGCGGGTCGACGAAAACGCGATCGCGTCGGGGACCGTGCTGGATTGGGGGCATGGGTTGGAACCTGTGGTGGCGCGATTCAAGGCTAATTGGCTGCAGCCGCGCGGCCTGTATCAGTGCTTCCTGGAACTGCCAGCTCTCACGGGATCCCTAAGCGTGCTCGGAGCGCAGCAGGCGCTAGCGGTGGCGTCGGACAAACCGGACGCGCGGTTCGGAGGTCGATCTCGGATTCGAGCTCGGATCGTTTCAGCCCGAACGGGCTTTGCTGCGCCCTACCGCCCGGGACTCGAGACAACCCTTGGTACGTCGACAGTGGTCGTTCCAAACGGTCAGGTACTGGTCAGCGATTCGCTACCCCCTCCAACCGAAACGATCGACCAACAGCCCACTTACAGGTGCGAGACGAGACCGACAGTGACCGCGCCGCTGACGGATCCGAAGGGTGCCGACATTGTGATCACGCCCCAAAGTCGAGGAGGCGCTTACTCACGCGAATATCTGCGCGAGACCATCAGCCCGGATTGCGGCGCGGTCGCTGCAGTCGCATTAGGGCGGGCCGGAACCGGACGGGACATCGCCGTGCTTTTGATCGGCGGGCTGCTGTCGATGGGCACCGCGCTCCTCCTCGACTCACTACTGCAGCGGTTGACTGAAAGAAAAGGACTGCGGTGGGACTGAACGGCGTGCCCCGAAGCGACCATGAGCGAGCGTCGATAGCGCGGCGAGTCTTCAACCCCCTAGGGCAAGCGTGACCCTGGGAGGGTGTCGCCGAATCCCGGCGGGACAGACCCATTGCCGACCGTGGAATCCTGGCCGGTCGTGTCCACGGGTCGGACGCTGCCCGTTCCCGGCGGGGCATCGTTCCCCGAGCCAGCTGAGCTGGAACTGTCACCGCCGCCACAGCCAGCCGTGCCGACACCGAACCCGATCGCCGCTACAGACGCAAGCAACATGGTGCAGCGTCTTGATTTCGCAATGGTGATGAGACTCATCGGCAATCCAAACCTTGCAGCCTGGCGGGGATGTGCGCCTCCATGCAAGCCTCCGCAGTGCTTCAGAGACTAGAGCTATGGCCCAGGGAATGTCAATCTCTGCTCTCCCGCTAGCTTCGTCCGCCATTGAGACGGCCACGGAAATGGCGGCGCCCAGAACGAGAGTTCGAGTCGGGGAGCGGCATTCGTATCCCGCGCCTTCGGGCTACGGGATCGGGGTTCTGTTCGCCTCCAGCATGTTCGCCCCTAGCTTGCGTCCTCTATTGAAACCCTTCATCGCCGCGACCATCCCCACCATCAGCAGCGAGACCAGCAGGATCAGGCCGACGTACTCGACCGTTCCCTGGCCGCGCTCGCCCTCGAGCGCGCGGCGGATCGCCTCCAGCCGGTAGTGGATCGCAGCGTGGGCCCTGCCGAGTAGCGCGTGGAACATCTGAACCTCCTTCGATCGGTTGTGGCCCCGATCGTGAGGAGGTGCGGCTCAAGGATCTAGGCCGAGGAGGGTCATCCTCCCGGCAGGAGAGTCAAAATAGTCTCGAGCCGCGACTAGGCAACGGAGAAAATGGGGTGCGGGGGGGTGCCGATCTCGCAGGTACGCTGCCCGCCGATGCGGGTCCTGGTCGTCACCAACTTCGTCCCTGACCCAACGGCACCGCAGCGCGGTCGCTGGGTCGCGGACCAGGTCGAGGAGGTGCGCCGGCTCGGGGTCGAGGTCGAGACGTTCAGCTTCCCGATGGGGCGCGGCGAGTACGCGCCCGCGACGCGGCGGCTCCGTGCCTTGCTTCGGCGGGTTCGCTTCGACCTCGTCCACGCCCACTATGGCCTGGCCGGCGCCTGCGCCAAGCTGGCCGGGGCGCGCCCGCTGCTCGTGACCTTCCACGGCACCGACGTCCGCCATCCGGTCGCCGGGAGGATCTCCCGGACCCTGGCCCGTCGCATCGAGCTGGTCGCGGGCGTCTCACGGGCCCTGTTCGGGCCGGAGGGGGAACGGCCGGGGCTGCCGCGGGTGCAGGGGGCCAGCGCCGTTCTCCCCTGCGGCATCGACCTCGAGCGCTTCGGGCCGATCCCCCGCGCCGAGGCGCGACGCGAGCTCGGTCTCGACCCGAACGGCCGCTACCTGCTCTTCCCCGCCAACCCGACCCGGCCGGAGAAACGACACGACCGGGCCGCTGCCCTGGCCGAGGCGGGCGGTGCCACCCTGCTGGTCGGCGGCGACATCGAGCCCGACCGGATGCGCCTTTGGCTCAACGCCGCCAACGCGGTACTGGTCACATCCGAGAACGAGGGCTTCGGGCTCGCCTCCCTGGAGGCCCTGGCCTGCGAGGTGCCGGTACTTTCCACGCCGGTCGGGATCGCCCCCATCGCCCTCCCGGGGCTGGCCGGCTGCCTCTGCGCCGAGTTCGACACCGCGGCCTGGAGGGAGGTCGTTGAGCCGCATCTTGCGGCCGAGGATCCGCGCATCGATGGCGCCGCCCGAGCGCGTAGGTTCTCGGCCGGGCGGATGGCGCAGAGGGTCGTGATCGCCTACGAGGAGATCCTCGGTAATGATGCGTCCTGAAATGGTGAGAGATGGCTAGGAAGGGTCCCCTGAAGCGCAAGCTGCGCTCGCTCTCCGAGCGCCAGCAGCAGGAGCGCCGCGACCTCGGCGTCGCGGTGCTGGCGATGTACCGCGACGATGAGTTGGACCGCACCGCGATCGAGACCGCCGCCGAGCGGATGAGGCAGACGGCAACGGAGATCGCCGAGACCGAGGAGGCGCTGGGGATCGACCCCGGTGCCGCCGCCGAGGACACTGGGGCCGCGACCTCCGGAACCGAGCGCAAGCCCGCCGAAGCGGTGGAGGCTGCGAAAACCCCCGCGTCGCCGACCTCCCCCGAGCCCCAGACCGAGGTGGCGCCCGTGCCGTCCGCTGATGTATCGAAGGAACCGCAGCCCGAGTCCCGGCCCGCCGAGCCCGAGACTGCGGAGAGCGCCGAAGTCGCGACCGGCGACGAAAGCGTGCCCGAGGCCGCTGAGACATCGACCGAACCGCCGTCCGATGAGACCGGGCCCGCTTCGCCGGCGCTGTTAGCCCTCCCCTCTGCCACGGCGCGGCCGGCGGAAGCGGACGAGCGATCGGCCGCCGCGATGATCGCGCTCGAGCAGGACCTCGAGCGCGCCCAGGCGCGCGCCGGACAGGCGCTCGACGCGCTCAAGGACCAGCTCGAGCAGGCGCAAGCCCGGGCCGACGGCGCCGAGGAGCGCGCCAAGCTCCAGGAAGCCGAGAACCGGACGGCGGCGGCGGATTGGCTGCGGGGCCAGGCGGAGGCGATGCGGCGCGAGGCGGAGCGCCAGGTCCGCGAGGAGCTGGCTGCGTCCACCGGCCCGAGCGCCGGCGGCGCCGAACCGGCTCGGGCACCTTCGAGTGCTGCGGCGGAGACCGCCCTCGCCGAGATGACCGAGCGCTCGAACGAGGCGAACGCGCGCGCCCAAGAGGCCGAGCGGCGGCTCTCCGACGCAGTGGAAGAGGCAAGGGAGCAGGGCCGGCGCGAGACGGAGCGGCGGCTCGCGAAGGAGCTGCGCGCCCGCGAGGAGGAGCTCCAGCAGGAGCGCCAGGCGAAGGCGCGGGCGCTGGAGGCGGCTGAGAAGCGCCTCTCGGAGATCGAAGCCCACGTCGCCAAGGCCGAGCGCCGGGCAGCGGCGGCCGAGAAGGCCGAGGCATCGAAGGTCTCCGGCGCGCCGGCGGGACACACCAGCCTCAACCTGGCGACCTTCGACCAGCTTCGCGAGCTCGGGCTCTCGCCGACCCAGGCCAACCGGGTGATCGCCTATCGCGAGCGGCTCGGTGGCTACAAGGCGGTCGACGACCTGCGCCAGGTGCCCGGCATGCCCGACGCGCTGCTCGCCGACCTGCGCGAGAGGCTGGAGCTGTAGATGGGGCTGTTCAGCCGCGACACCGAGAAGCAGACCTCCCGCGAGCGAAACGAGCTGCGAAGCCACCTCCGCGAGCTGGGCGAGCTGCGCGAGCAAAAGCTGCGCGAGCTGGGCGAGGCCGCGGTCGGGATGCAGGCCTCCGGCAGGATCGACCGAGCCCGGCTCTGGGCGAAGGCGGCCGAGGCCGCATCGGTCGAGGACGAGGCCGAGCTGGTCCATCAAGGCCTCAAGGAGAAGCTGACCATCGCCCAACTCGAGGAGCTCGCGCAGGCCAAGGCGGCCGACTCCGGCTCAGACGAGGCTCCAGCGGCCTCCTAGGCTGCGCCGTTGCCGAGCCGCCGCCTCGGCGGGGGCCGCCCTCGGCGAAAGGGAGTCGTCGGTGAACCCCCGAAGGGTGGCGCTGACCGAAGCGGCGAGCGCGCCCGGCGCGTAGCCGCCCTCGAGGCAGGCCAGCACGCCCACCTCCAGCTCGGCGGCCAGATCGCGGATCGTCGCCGACATCTCGGCGTAGGCGCCCTCGTCGAGCAGACATTCGGCCAGGGGGTCATCGCGATGCGCGTCGTAGCCGGCCGAGACGGCGAGCAGGTTCGGGCGGTAATCGCGGGCGATCGGGACCAGGGCCGTCTGCACGATCGCCAGAAACTCGTCCGGGCCCGCCCCTGGCGGCACGGGGCAGTTGACCGTGTAGCCCTCGCCGGCGCCGGTGCCCGTCTCGCTCGGATCGCCCGTTCCCGGGTAGAGGGGGCTCTGGTGGATGCTCGCAAACAGAACCCGGTCCGTGTCGTAGAAGATCTCCTGGGTCCCGTTGCCATGGTGGACGTCCCAGTCGATCACCATCACCCGCTCTGCTCCGCACTCGGCCAGCGCGTGCGCCGCCGCAATCGCAACGTTGTTGAAGAGGCAGAACCCCATCGCCCTCGTGGGCTCGGCGTGGTGGCCCGGCGGCCGCGTGCCGCAGAAGGCGAAGCGCTCGTCCCCGCCGAGCAGGCGGGAGGCGGCATCGGCGGCGCCGCCGGCCGCGTGGAGGGCCGCCTCGAAGGAAGCGGGGCTGGCGATCGTGTCGAAGTCGAACCGCCCGCCTCCTTCCTCGGAGAGGCGCCGGACCGCCTCGATGTGGGCGTCGGGGTGAACCCGCTCGACCTGGGAAAGGCTCGCCGCAGGCGCTTCGAGAACCTCGAGTCCCTGCCAGTTCTCGGCCTCCAGCAAAGCCTCGATCGCCCGGATCCGGCCCGCGTTCTCAGGATGGGCGCCGGTGTCGTGCTCGAGCGAGAGGGGGTGCCGGTAGTAGAGGCCCATCGCCAGATACCGTAACCGCCGCCCTTGGCCACGGCCCCCGACGACATTGACCGCTTCGACGTCGCCGTGGTGGGTGGCGGCGCGGCCGGCCTGTGGACGGCGCTGTGCGCCTCCGAAGCCGGCGGCTCGGTCTGCCTGATCTCCCGTAAGCCTCTGGCCGAGAGCGCCAGCTTCTGGGCCCAGGGCGGCCTCGCCGCGGTGCTGGAGGCGGGTGACAGCGCCGCCCAGCACGCCGCGGACACGATCGCCGCCGGGCGCGGGCTCTGCCGCCCCTCGGCGGTCGAGGTCCTGGTCGACGAGGCGCCGGCCATGGTCGAGGAGCTGCGCTCCCGCGGCGTGCGCTTCGACCTCGACCCGAACGGCGAGCCGGCACTCGGGCTGGAGGGCGGCCACAGCCACCGCCGCATCGTCCACGCCGGTGGGAGCGAAACCGGGCGCGAGCTGACCGCGAAGCTGGCGGGGATGGTCGCTGCGGAGCCCGGGATCCAGGTCCGCGAGGAGACATCGGCGCTGGCTCTTTGGAGTGACGGGCAGCGCTGCGCCGGCGTCCTCACGGACCGCGGCGACGCCCGCGCCGCCGCCACCGTGATGGCAACCGGCGGCGCCGCGGCGCTTTGGAGCCGCACCACAAACCCCTGGGGCGCGATCGGCGCCGGACCGGTCCTCGCCGGCGCCG
Organism: uncultured Actinomycetes bacterium; assembly: GCA_963738305.1. Classification (GTDB taxonomy): domain Bacteria; phylum Actinomycetota; class Thermoleophilia; order Solirubrobacterales; family 70-9; genus JBBRHQ01. The sequence goes on from CAVTVU010000001.1 coordinate 208,482, forward strand.
CGGGCGCCGACCTGGCCGACCTGGAGTTCTGCCAGTTCCACCCCACCGCCCTGGCGATGCCCGGTACCCCGTTCGACGGGCGGCTGATCACCGAGGCCGTGCGAGGGGAGGGCGCGACCCTGCTCGACGCCGCCGGGGAGCGCTTCACCGCCGAGCTGGAGCCGCGCGACGCGGTCACCGCCGACATCCTCGAGCGAATGCGGGCCGAGGGATCCGATCACGTCGCTCTCGACCTTCGCGGCGTCGACCCGGGCCGCTTTCCCAGCGTCTTCGCCACCCTGCGCGAGGCGGGTCTCGACCCGCTGCGCGAACCGGTGCCGGTCGCGCCGGCCGCCCATTACGTGATGGGCGGGATCGCCGTAGACCTCGACGGGCGCTCCTCGCTCGCCGGGCTCTACGCGGTCGGCGAGTGCTCCTGCACGGGACTGCACGGTGCCAACCGCCTCGCCTCGAACTCACTCAGCGAGTGCTTCGTCTTCGGCAGGCGGGCGGCCCTCGCCGCGCTCGAAGAGCCCGCCCAGGCGATGACCCCAGAGCAGCCGGTCTGGAGCTTCGATCCCCCCACCGAAGAAACCCGCGAGGCGGTCTGGCGCCTGGCCGGCCCGATGCGCCGGCCCGGGGAGCTGGAGGAGCTCCTCGACGACCCCTACCCGCTCGCCCGGGCAATCGCCTCCTGCGCCCTGGCGCGCGAGGAATCGCGGGGCGGCCACCGTCGAGCCGACCACCCTGAGACCAACCCCGAGCTGGACGGCACCCACTTCGTGCTAGACGCGACCGGCGAGCTCCGCGCAGAGTCGTGGCTCTGAGCTCGATCTGAGACCTCCCGCGAACGCTCGCCGCGGGTGGCATGGATGGGAGGACCCATTGCCGAGCACGCTTCAGCCGAGCACAGAGGTTTCGAGGCCGGCGGTGTTGGCGCCGGCACATGCATGTAAGGCGGCGAAGCCGCAAGGCAACCGTGGGTCCCATCCATGACAGGACCCGCGACGGGGCGGTCCGAGTAGCGTCACAACCGTGCTCTTGGGCGTCGACGTTGGCGGCACCTTCACCGACGCGGTGCTGATCGACGGCGATCGCATCCACACCGCAAAGGTGCCGAGCACGCCCGAGGACCAGTCGGTCGGCGTGATGGAGTCGGTGCGGGAAGTGCTCGGCCACGCCGGGGAGGAGGCCGGCGCGGTCGAGACCTTCGCCCACGGGATGACCGTGGGGACCAACGCCCTGCTGGAGGAGCATGGGGCCCGCACCGCCCTCGTGGCGAACGCCGGCTTCGGCGACATCCTCGACATCGCTCGCCAGGACCGCCCCGAGCTCTACCGCCTCTGCAGCCCCAAGCCGACCCCCCTTGTCGATCCCGATTTGCGCTTCGAGGCCGCGGGGCGGATCGGACCCGACGGCGAGTTGGAGCCACTCGACGACGCCGAGGTCGATCGGGTCGCGGGTGCGGTGGCCGCCGCGGAACCGGAGTCGGTGGCGATCTGCCTGCTGTTCTCCTACATCGATCCCTCCCACGAGGAGCGCCTGGCGATGCGCCTCCGGGAGGTCCTTCCCGGCGCGCACGTCTCGACCTCGAACGGCGTTCTGCCGCGCTTCCGCGAGTTCGAGCGCTGCTCGACCACGGTCATCGACGCCTACCTCTCCCCCCTGCTCGACCGCTACCTGACCGCGTTGGGCGACGCGGCATGCGACGACGGCCTGCCGAGGCCCCTGGTCATGCAGTCCTCCGGCGGTGTCGCCCCCGCCGATGAGGCCGCCCGGGCGGGCGCCTGGAGCGTGCTCTCCGGCCCTGCCGGCGGCGCCGTCGGCGCCGGCCTCCTGGCCAGGGTCTCCGGCGACGGCAACGCGCTCGGGTTCGACATGGGCGGCACCTCCTGCGACGTCTGCGTCGTCGAGGAGGGCCAGGTGCGGCGCACCGACGCCCGCCTGCTCGCCGGCCGGGTGATCCAGCTGCCGATGGTCGACGTCCACACGGTCGGCGCCGGCGGCGGCTCGATCGGCTGGGCCGACCCCGGCGGTGCGCTACGGGTCGGACCGCGATCGGCCGGCGCCGAGCCGGGGCCGGCCTGCTACGGACGGGGTGGCGAGCAGCCGACCGTGACCGACGCCAACCTGGCCCTCGGCTACCTGGCCGCTGACTCGCGACTGGCCGGAGGAGTCGAGCTGGCCGGTGACGCGGCGGAACAGGCTCTGTCCCGGCTCGGCAATCCTCTCGGTCTCTCCGCACTTCAGAGTGCCGAGGGGATCGTCCGGGTCGCCAACCAGGAGATGGTGCGGGCCCTGCGGGTGATGACGGTCGAGCGGGGGGTAGACCCGCGCGCCTACGCATTGATGCCTTTCGGGGGCGCGGGGCCGATGCACGCCGCGGCGATCGCGGAGGAGCTGGAGATCGCCCGTGTCCTTTGCCCCCGCACCGGCGGAGTGCTCTCGGCGCTCGGCCTCTGCGCCTCGGAGCGAAGGAGGGACACGGCGAGGACGGTGATGCTGAGCGGAGCCGAGCTGAACGCTGAGCGGATCGAGTCCGAGACCGGGGAGCTGATCTCGGCCCAGAGTGGCGACCTCGGCCATGCCGAGCCCCGAGTCGACTACGAGCTCCGCTACCGCGGCCAGGCCTTCGAGCTGTCGGTGCCGGGCGCACCGCGCCCGGACCCGGATGAGCTGCGCGAGCGTTTCGAGGCCGCGCACGAGCAGCGCTACGGGTACCGCGATCCCGAGGCCGAGGTGGAGCTCGTCGATATCAGCCTCGCGATGGTCGCGCCGGGCCCGGAGCCGAGGCCAGTCGCCGCGCCCTCGGAGTCTGCGCTGGAGAGAAGCTCACGCCGGGCGCGATTCGGCGGCGAGTGGGTCGAGGCGCAGGTCCTCCGCGGCGAGCCGCCCGCGGGGACCGCGGCCGAGGGTCCGGCGATCGTCGAGCTTCCCGAGACCACCCTCGTCTTGCCGCCGGGCTGGTCGGCCCGCGTAGATCAGGCCGGGACGATCGTCGCCGAGCGATCATGAGCCTCGACCCGATCTCCCTCCAGGTCCTGGTCGGCTCGCTGCACGCCGCCTGCGAGGAGATGGGCGCCGTGCTGATCCAGGCCTCCCATTCGGCCAACATCAAGGAGCGCCGCGACTGCTCGACGGCGCTCTTCAACGCCGCCGGCGAGCTGGTGATGCAGGCCGAGCACATCCCGGTCCACCTCGGCTCGATGCCCGACGCGGTGGCGGCGGTGATCGGCCGGGACCTCGGCCCCGGGGTCTCGTGGATCCTCAACGACCCCTTCCGCGGCGGCACCCACCTCCCCGACATCACCCTCATCACCCCGGTCTTCTCCAAGGGCGCCCTGATCGGATTCGCGGCCGCCCGAGCCCACCACGCGGACGTCGGCGGGCCGACTCCGGGCGGAATGCCTGCCGACTCGACCAGACTCGAGGAGGAGGGGGTGGTGATCTCCCCCACCCCTGCCGACGAGGAGACGCTGCGGGCGCTCGCCGAGCAGATGCGCAACCCGAGCCAGCGGCTTGCCGACCTGCGCGCCCAGCAAGCCGCCAATCGGGTCGGGGAGACCCGACTCACCGAGCTGGCCGTGCGGCTCGGGGCCAAGGCGCTGGCCGACGGGTTGGCCGAGATCCTCGCCTACTCCGAGCGCCGCACCCGGGCGGCCCTGGCCGAGCTTCCCGACTGCACCTACGAAGCGTCCGACGTGCTCGAGGACGACGGCCGCGGCGAGGCCCGGGACCTCTCGCTGCGACTGAGCGCGACGGTCAGCGGCGAGGAGCTGCTGCTCGACTTCAGCGGAACCGATCCCCAATCTCCGGGCAACCTCAACTGCCCCCTCCCGGTGACCAGGTCGGCGGCGCTGTTCGCCGTCCGCGTCCTCACCGATCCCGACGCCCCGCCCTCGGCCGGCGCCTACCGGCCGGTCGAGGTCCGTGCGCCGGAAGGCTGCCTGCTGAACGCGCGCTCGCCCGCCGCGGTCGCCGCCGGCAACGTCGAGACCTCGAGCCGCGTCGCCGACCTGGTGCTGGCGGCCCTGGGGCAGGCACGCGGGGGTCCGGCGCAGGGGCAGGGGACGATGAACAACCTGACGCTGTCGGCCGAGGGCTTCACCTACTACGAGACGATCGGCGGCGGGCAGGGTGGCTGCCCGGACGCCGACGGCCCGAGCGCGGTCCACGTCGCGATGTCGAACACGCTCAACACCCCGGTCGAAGCGCTCGAGTCGGAGTTCCCGCTCCGGGTGCGGGCGCTGGAGCTCCGCCGCGGCAGCGGCGGGGCCGGGTCCGAGCATCCCGGCGGAGAGGGGATCGTCCGCGAGATCGAGGCCCTGGCGCCGATGCGCTTCACGCTGATCACCGAGCGCCGCCGCCGCCCCCCGCGCGGTCGGGAGGGAGGACGCGACGGCAGCCCCGGGCGTAACCTGCTGAACGGCCGCGAGCTGCCCTCCAAGTGCGAGGGCCGGCTCGAGGCAGGTGACCGGTTGCGCATCGAGACCCCCGGAGGCGGGGGCTGGGGCAACGCGAAGGCGGAGGACTGATGGCGGAGCGGATTGAGGCGAACGGCGTCACCCTGGCCTTCGAGGACACCGGCGGCGAGGGCCCGGTGGTCCTCTTCGTGCATGGGTTGGGGGGCTCGGCCAACGCCTGGCTCGCGCAGCTCCGTGCCTGCGAGGAGCGGGGATGGCGCGGCATCGCCTACGACCAGCGCGGCGCAGGGCTTTCGGACAAGCCCCCGGGGCCCTACTCGGTCGAAATCTGGGCCGAAGACATGGTCGGGATTCTCGACGGCCTGGGTATCGATCGGGCAGCCCTGGTCGGACACTCGGTCGGGTGCATGGTCTCCCAGCGGGCCGCGGTCGAACTCGGGCGGCGGGCCCGGGGCCTCGCGGTCTGCGGCGGCGCGCTCACCTGGCGTCCGGAAGCGGCGCCGATATTCGAGGAGCGTGTTCGCCAGGCCCGCGCCGGGCGCATGGATGAGATCGGCGAGGTGGTGGCGAGGACAGGCCTCTCGGAGCACTGCCGGGCCGAGGACCCGCGCCTTCTCGGTCTGATGCGCGAGCTGATCGCCTCCAACGACCCCACCGCCTATGCGGAATGCTCGGCGGCGACCGCGGTGGCGACAATGGAGGGCGCGGAGCAGGTGGCGTGCCCGGTCTTGGCCTTTTGCGGCTCCGAGGACCCGGTCACACCCCCCGCCGCGGCGGAGGCGATCGCGGCGGTGGTCCCCGACGGCCGCACGGACCTCGTCGAGGGCGCGGCCCACTGGTGTCAGATCGAGAACCCGGAGGCGACGAATACCGTCCTCTTCGGCTTTCTCGAATCGCTTGGCTGAACAGCCAATTTCCCACTCTGAAGCGGTTCCAGGTACTTACTGGTAAGCACGACAGGACTTTGTGACAAGTTTCACTTAGTTGCGATCGGCCCTAACTCCTCCTACAATCCGGCGCCCCGAGGGTGGTTCTTGCGGCCACGCAGGCCCCTCCACCGCCCTCCCCAGCCCGTACATCGACCTGAACAGGTAAGACCACCAATGCCGATCGCTTTCAAAGAATGGGCCGTCACGGTGCGTGCGCTCGCCGAGGGCGAGCAGCTCCTAACGCTCCGCAAGGGCGGCATCCGCGAGGAGAACAAGCACTTCGAGCTCGAGCACGAGCGCTTCTTCCTCTACCCGACCTTCGACCACCAGCGGAACGACCTCGTCCGCCCCTCGCACCATCCCGAGCTGCGGCGCGCGCTCGAGGAGGGCGTCTGGCCTGACGAGGAACCGCCCCCGAGGGCCCTGATCCAGGACGGCGGCATCGCCCAGCCCGACCGGGTCCGGATCCGGGCCTGGGCGGAGGTCACCGACCACTTCACGGTGACCGACCGCCGCGTCGTGGACGGTCTCTCGCCCTTCTACGTCTGGACCCCCGACTACGCCGAGAAGCGGCTCAACTGGAAGCGCCGCCATCCTCTGCACGTGCTGCTGCTGCGGGTCCACCGCATTCCACGCCCGGTCACCGTCCGCGTCCGCGACGAGTACCACGGCTGCCGCTCCTGGGTCGAGATCGACCGCGACCTGCCCTTCGAGGGCACGCCGGTGATGGCCGACGCGGAGTTTGACCGGGCCCGCGAGGAGATCGAGGCGCTCTGCGCCGCCGAAGCCGAGCCGGCACTCGCCTGACCGGCTGAACGCGGCGCCCTCCCTCGAGCGGGTCCTCGCCAGCGCCTCGAAGGCGCTGGTCCTCGGCATGGGTGGGGGCGGCGATGTCGTGGGCGCCCTCGCCACCGCCCGGCTGTTTGAGTCCTTGGGGGCCGAGTTCGTACTCGGTGGGGTCGCCTGGGAGCGCTGGCCTGTGGACCCCCACCCGGGGCCGCGCCCGCTTGCCGAGATGGTCGGCGGCCGCCCGCTCGGCTCCGCGGCCGCGCTCGCTGGAGCGGATACCGCCACGCCCCTGGGAGGCCGCTTCGCCGAGTCGGGGATGGCCGAGTACCTGGGCTCCGAGACCGTGCTGGTGGACATCACCGGTGGCCCGCCGGCGATCGCCGCCGGCCTGCGGGAGGCAACAGGGATCCTCGGCTGCGACCTGATCGCCCTGGTCGACGTCGGCGGCGACGTCCTCGCCCACGGGAGCGAGCCGGGCCTCGCCAGCCCGCTCTGCGACGCCGTGATGCTGGCAGCCGGGCTGGAGCTGGCGAGCGGTCTCCCGGTGATCTGCGGTGTCGCCGGCTCCGGCTGCGACGGAGAGCTGACCGCCGCCGAGGTCGACGTGCTGATCGCATCCATCGGCCGCGCCGGAGCGCTGCTCGGGAGCTGGGGGCTGACGCCGGCCCTCTGCGCGCAGATCGAGGCCGCCTGCCGAATCGTTCCCACCGAGGCGAGCGCGCTGGGCGTCCGCTGCGCGCGGGGAGAGCGCGGAACGGTCGCGATCCGCAGCGGGCGGCGTACGGTCGAGCTGTCCCCGGCCGGGGCGCTCACGCATTACTTCGACCCGGTGGTCGCGGCCGGTGCCGGGGAGGTGCCGCTGGCCGGCGCGGTGCGGGGAGCCGGCTCTCTCTCCGAGGCACGCGACGCCCTCGGCGCCCTGGGCATTCGCACCGAGCTCGACATCGAAGAGGCCCGGGCGCGGGGCGAGCTGCCGCCCTACTAGATCCGGCCCACTAGCCTGCTCCGACGTGCCCTGGGTCGAGACCGAATCGCTCAGCTTCACGGCCCGCCACGACAGCGGCGACGCGGCCTACGCCGAGCGCACCCTGGACCGCCTCGAGGACCTGCGGCTCCGGCTCGAGGATCGGTTCGACGTCGTGCCGGGCCAGATCACCGTCGTCATCCACACCAACCCGGCCTGGCTCTCGATGGCACACCCGTTCCTGCCCGCCGCCCGCTGGTCCTCAGCGCCGGCCGGCAGGCGCTACCTCGCCGGCTGGCCGATGGCTACCGAGCTGCACGTCCTCAACGACCCCCACATGGACCGCCGCGCCGCGGGCGAGGACTCGCGGGAGGCGCTGCGCGGGACGGCCGATCGCCTCTACGCGCAGCTCGTCGTCGCCGCCAACAACAACGCCCTGCCCCCGTCCTGGACGCCTCGCAGGTTCGTCCGGTACCTGCGCTGGGCCTGGCTGGTGGAGGGCGGCGCCCAGTACTTCGCCCGTCAGGTCGGCCTCTACCGCGCCGCCGTGATCCGCCGCCTGCGCGAGGGCTCGCGGCCCTCCTTTCCGCCCTCGCGGCGCGACGCCGTGATCCTCGGCGGAACGATCTTCGACATGCTCGAGGAGGAGCGCGGCAGCCGCGCCTGCGACCTGCTCGTCGCGCGCCTCCACCGCGAGGGACCGGTCGCCAACCTCGAAGCGGCCTTCGACGCCCGGATGCGCGAGATCGAGTCGGGCTGGCGCGACTACCTGCGCGAGATCGCCCGCCCGACCAGCGCCTGAGCGTCGGCGCCGCGTCGGACGAGCGGCACCTCAGCGCCGAACGCAACGTTAGGGCCCCAATGAGCACGGAACCTTGCGTTCGGCTGGGATCCAAGGGACCTCCGGTGCTCCGCGGGACGTATCGGTGGCGTAGGGGAAGCCCCGAGGAAGGAGGATCGATGAGCACCCGACTCCCGCTGATCACCGGCGCGGCACTCACCGTGCTGGCGCTGCTAATCCTCGCCGCCCCGGCAAGGGGGGACGGCGGCCCGATGGTCGGCATGGATGCCGGCTATACGGGAGTTACCAATCCGAGCAGCGATTCCCGCTACGTCGCGATGCTGACCGGTGGCGGGAGCACCGTCGCGAGGATCGCCAAGCGAGGCGGGCAGGTCGAGCGATACGTCCGTTTGCGTCAACCCCTCACCTTCCCCAGCATCGCCGTCGACATGGGCGCGGCCGGGCTCTCTGCGGATGGCAGCACGCTGGCGATGGCGCTCCCGAGCTACGGCTCCGGCAAGCACAGCGTCTTCGGCATCCTCGACGCCCGCAGCCTGAGGCTGCGGAAGGTGGTCAAGCTCCCCGGATACCTGACGCTCGACGGGATCTCCGCCGACGGCCGCGACCTCTATCTCGTCAAGTACGCGGGCAGGAACTTCTCGTACCACTACGAGCTGAGGTCCTTCGACCTGAGGAGCGGGCGGCTCGACCCGGAGCCGATCGTCGACCCTCGGAACCCCAGCGAGAAGATGACCGGGACGGCCCTGACCAGGACGACCAGCCCCGACGGGATCTGGGACTACACCCTCTATGACGGCGACGAGGACTTCGTCCACGCGCTCAACACGGGGACGGGCCACGCCTACTGCATCGACCTCGATGATCTGCCCCCGAAACTCAATCCGTCGCAGCTGCACCTTCACGTCAGCCCCGACGGCAACACCCTGACCGTCGCCGGCCGGCAGGAAGCGCTTGCCGAGGTCGACACCCACTCGCTCGAGGTCAGCGAGCCCGGAACCTCAGGGGGCGGTGGCATCCCGGGCGGGCTGGTCGCGACCTTCGCCGCCCTCCTCGCCCTGGCTGCCGCGCTCGGCATCCGGCGCCGGGCCCGCGGCCGCCGCGGAACGGGTCCCGTACCGCCCCCGACCGTCCCTGCCCCGGACTGAACGAATCGATCAGGCGCCTGCCCGGACCGACGCTTCGACCGGCGGCTGGGCCAATTCGATCCGGTGGGACCTCTGGAGCCGCGGTGCGCGTAATGATTGTGTGACCGGGGGTTGCTCAGCGCTGGCATACGAGGTCCCGGCTCCGATGGGTTTCCGGCGGCCCCAGATCAACCGCGAAGAAGCGTCCGTTGTGCGGGAGGCGCAAAGCGGCTCCGAGGACGCGCTCGCAACCCTGTTCCGCCGGCACTGGCCGATGGCTCACCGCGCTGCCTATCTGGTGGTGCGGGATCGGGCCGCGGCGGAGGACATCGCCCAGGAGGCCTTCCTCTCGGCGATCAGGGCCCTGGGGCGGTTCGACCGCCGCCGCCCCTTCGGTCCGTGGCTGCACCAGATCGTCGTCAACCGTGCGATCGACTGGAGCCGGGCCAGGGCGTTGCGCCGCGAGGTGTCGGAGGGATCCGAGCCCGCCGCCGGACACTCGCCGCCAGTCGCCGATGCATCCCTCTCCGACGAGCTGGAAGATGCCCTCGCCGGGTTGACCCCCGAGAGCCGAGCGGTGGTCGTCCTGCGCTACCTGCTCGGCTACACGCCGGGCGAGATCGCCCGCATGCTGGACCTTCCTCGGGGCACGGTCAATTCGCGCCTGCGCCGGGCCCTCGACCGGCTCGCGGCGGAGCTGGAGGAAAACCTGTGAGGGAGGAACGCCTGCGCCGGGCGCTCCGCCGCGTCCCCGTTCCCGACCAGCAGGGGGCGGAGGAGCGCGCCTGGCGGATCGTCAGCGCCGCCTTCGCCGAGCGCGATCGCACCGCGCCGCGGGGCCGAACCCGACTGCGCCTGGCATGGATCGCGATCGCGATCGCCCTGCTCGCTCTGCTCATCAGCCCGGCGGGCGCCGCGGTGCGCCACTGGGTCGGCGACGCGGTGGACCTCGGGCAGGAGCCATCGAGTCCAGCGCTGAACTCCCTCCCCGCCCCCGGGCAGATCCTGGTCGAGTCCCCCAGGGGCCGTGGATCGTCCAGGAGGACGGGTCCAAGCGGCTGCTCGGGGACTACCGGGAGGCGACCTGGTCCCCACGCGGGCTCTTCGTTGGCGCCACGACCCGCCACGAGCTGCTGGCGCTCGATCCGCAGGGCGAGGTGCGCTGGTCGATCGCTCGCCGGGGGCCAGATCCGTGCCCCGGCCTGGAACTCGCCGGACGGCGTCCGCATCGTCTACCTCGATGGCGATTCATTGCGGGTGGTTGCCGGCGACGGCACGGACGACCGGATGCTCCGCCGACGCGTGGCGAGGGTCGCGGCCGCCTGGCAACCGGGAACGGCGCACGTGCTGGCCTTCGCAGCTCCCGACGGCTCCGTTCACGCGATCGCCGTCGACACCGGCCGGCGGGTCCTCGACACGGGACCGAGCCGGCAAGTGCCGGTGGCCCTCGCCTGGTCGGCCGACGGCAGCAGGTTGATCGTCGCCCGCCGCTCGGGTGCCGAGGTGCTCGATCCGGCCCACGGCACGGCAATCGAGCAGTTCAACGCGCCACGGGGTACGCGGATCTCCGCCCTCGCCGCCTCCCCGGTGGGCCATGACCTCGCGCTGATCCTTCGATTCGGCGGCAGGACCCCGCGGAGCACCTTGGTCCTGGTTGGGAATGGCGGGAAGGCGCGCAGGCTGTTCCCCGTCGCCCCGGGGGTCTTCAGCGGGCTCGCCTTCTCGCCGGACGGCAGATGGCTACTGCTGGCGTGGCAAAGCGCCGATCAGTGGGTCTTCCTCCACCGGGGAGGACGGCAGCGGATCGTCGCCGTCTCCAATATCTCCCGCCAGTTCTCCCCCGGTGGGACCGGCCCGGCCGAGTTCCCCCGCATCGCCGGCTGGTGCTGCTCGGGCCCATAGCCGCCGGCCGGCGGTGCCTCGCTGGACCTACTATACTTTCTGAAGTATTGTAGGCTTTAGTCGAATCCCGACCAGGATTTAGGAGATTAGGCCGATGGCAACCAGCGCCGAGCTCGAGCTCGAACAGGTCAAGGAGAAGATCGAGGAAGTCGCGCCCTTCGAGGCCAGCCGCGAGCTCGGCTCCGGGGATCCGGTCCTGATCGACGTCCGCGAGCCGCACGAGCACGAGGAGGCTCACCTCGACGGCGACGTGCTGATCCCGCAGGGCGAGCTGGCGGCGCGTATCGACGAGGTCGCCCCCGACGCCGACCAACGGGTGCTCCTCTACTGCCGCTCCGGCAACCGCTCGGCCCGCGCCGCGCTCGATCTCGCCTCCGAGCTGGGCTACGAGAACATCGCCTCGATCTCGGGCGGGATCCTCGAATGGCAGGAGCAGGGCCTGCCGGTCGTGGAAGCCGAGGGCCTTGATCGCGAGCAGCGGATGCGCTACTCGCGGCACACGCTGCTGCCCGAGGTCGGCGTCGAGGGCCAGGTGAAGATGCTGAACTCGAAGGTGCTGCTGATCGGCGCCGGCGGCCTCGGCTCGCCGACCGCGCTCTACCTGGCGGCGGCCGGGATCGGAACGCTGGGGATCATCGACGACGACGTGGTTGACGAGTCCAACCTGCAGCGCCAGGTGATTCACACCACCGAGCGGGTCGGGATGCCGAAGACCGAATCGGCCCGGATCCAGATCGAGGCGCTCAACCCCGACGTGAAGGTGGTCGAGTACCGCGAGCGGATCAGCGCCGAGAACGTCCTCGACGTGATCGGCGACTACGACGTGATCGTCGACGGGGTAGACAACTTCCCCACCCGCTACCTGCTCAACGACGCCTCGGTGCGGCTGCGCAAACCGGTGGTCTCCGCCTCGATCCTCGCCTTCGACGGGCAGATCTCGACCTTCGTCCCCTTCGAGGGACCCTGCTACCGCTGCCTCTACCCCACCCCGCCCCCGCCCGAGCTGGCACCGAGCTGCGGCGCCGCCGGCGTGCTCGGCGTGATGGCCGGGATCATGGGCCTGCTCCAGGCCAACGAGGTGATCAAGCTGACCGCCGGGATCGGCGAGCCCCTGATCGGCCGCCTGCTCCTCTTTGAGTCGCTGGGCACCCGCTTCACCGAGCTGAAGGTGCGGCGCGACCCCGACTGCCCGATCTGCGGGGAGAACGCTCCCGACATCCCCGAGTCGGAGATGGGCAAATTCCCCGACTACGAGCTGTTCTGCGCCGCTTGATGCGGTCGCGGGCACGCCCATCTCAATAGAGTCCGCCCAGATGTCGACGATCAGGATCCCACCGGTCCTGCGCCCCCATGCCGGCGGCGCCTCGGAGGTCAGCGCCGACGCCTCCACGGTGGGCGAGGCCTTGCGGGCGCTGACCGCCGCGCATCCCGACACCGAGGAGCAGCTGTTCGGGGCCGACGGCGATCTCAATCGCTACGTCAACGTCTACCTGAACGACGAAGACGTCCGGGTGCTCGACGGTCTCGAGACCCCGGTCGCCGAGAACGACACGATCGTCATCCTGCCCGCAATGGCGGGTGGGTGTTTGCCGGCGCGGTGTTAGCGCCGGCACATGCATGTAGGGCCGCGAAGCGGCCGCTCCCTTGATTGGACGGACCTGGTTGCCATAGCAACCGAATACGTCCAACGAATCCGATCGCCGACGTCGCTCTACCTGCAGGACGTGCCGCAGCTCACCGAATTGCCGGCGCGGCCGACCCTCAAGCCGGCTGCGAGGTGCAAAGGCGCAGGGAGTCCTTCTCACCGCCGATCCCGCGCAGGAGGGATGCCATCCCCAGCTCCTCGGCGGTGCGGCTGGCGTCGGCCAGGAGGGCGCCGGCCCGCTCCGCGTCACCCGGCTCGGACCGAGCGGCCAGCGCTCGCGCCAGCTCGAAGCGGGACCTCGCCAGCCAGGGAAGTGCGCCGGCCCGCTCGTTGACCGCAACCGCTTCGGTCAACTGCTCGACCGCCTCGGCGGCGCGGCCGCCCAGCGTCGCCAGCACTCCCAGGTGGTGCGAGACCGGCCCGAGGTAGGCGGCGCCGGCTCCGCCGACGACGATCCCCCCGGCGCCGGGCAGGAGCTCGCGGTGAAGCTTCGCCGCCAGCTCGTGATCGCCGAGCGCTGCGACCGCGATCGCGGCGACCGCCGGCGCGGCCAGCCCGACGCGTTCGGTGACGGCATGCTCATCGGCCGCGTCCAGTTCCTCCCGCGCCTCCTTGGACCTCCCGCTCTCGGTGAGCAGCAGCGCCAGGAAGGAATGCCAGACGGGCCCCTGGCCCCGCCGCGTGATCAGGTCGCGCAGCAGCTCCTCGGTCTCCGCCAGCCTCCCCTGCTCCCAGCGCAGGACCGCCAGCTCGAAGCTCGTGTAGGTGAGCGCGTCGGGCACCTCGGCCCAGGCGCCCAGCTCGAGGACCTCGGCTGTGAGCCGCTCGGCGTCCGCGAACTGGCCCTCCATGAGCGAGCGGGTCGTCATCAGGGCGCGGCTGCGAAGGCGCCCCGGAGCCTGCTTCATCCGCTCCGCGATCCTCGCGTGCTCGGCGATCGCCACGTCCAGCTCGGCGAAGTCCGCCGACTGGAGGGCCGCCAGCGCCAGCAGGAAGCGGACCTGGATCTCGATGTCGCGATCGCGCAGCTCGGGGATGATCCCCGCCAGCCGCTCCGAGACCGCGAAGCGCTGCTCGGAGCCGGCCGGCCCCGGCTCGGATTCCCAGCGTTCGATCAGGGCGAGGGCGAGTGTGTCGGGGTCACCGGTCCCCTCCGCGAGCTCGAGGGCCTCCCGGCCGAGCTGCGCGGCGCGCTCATCCTCTCCCCCCGCCCGCGAGAGCTGGGCCAGGCGCAGCTTCAACCGAGCCTGAAGCGGGCCCGGGGGATCTGCGCCCAGTGCCGCGGACAGCAGCTCGGCGGCGTCGGTCGGTCGCCTCTCAGCCCCCTCCGCGCCGAACCCGCAGAAGCCGAGCGCCGCCCTCGCGAGCCCCTCGGCGTCACCGCTCGAGCGGGCGACGCGGGCCGCAGAGGAGAAGGTCTCCCGCGAGGACTCGGCCTCACCGCCGCGCCATTCGGCTTCGCCGAGGGCGAGCAGCAGCTCGAGCCGCAGCTTGGGATCGCCCTGGCCGGAGGCGTCGAGGGCCCCAAGGGCCTCGGCGTAGTGCTCGATCGCCTTCTCGAAGGAGAGCGAGCCCAGCGCACCGGCGCCCGCGCGGACGCCGAACTCGAGGGCCTTGGCCGCGGCTGCCGGCCCGGCGCCCGCGTAATGGCGGGCCAGCTCGGAGACGTGCCGAGGGTCGTTTCCATGATGGGACTCGAGCACCTCCGCGAGGCGGCGGTGCAGGGCTGCGCGGCGCCGGCGCGGGACACCGGCGTAGACCGTCTGGCGGAACAGCGTGTGGGAGAAGGCGTAGCGCTCGAGCGTGCCCGGAACGTCCGCGAGTAGACCCGCCGCGACCGCCGCCTCCAGCGCCGCGATCACGTCCTCTCCCGGCATCTCGCAGACCTCGATTGCCAGATCCGAATCGAACTCGCTGCCGATCACCGAGGCGACCTCGAGTACCCGGGCCGGCCCCTCACCGAGCTCGCCTACTCGGTGGCCGATCGCATCCCGAACCAGATCCGGGACGCCCCTGGCGTAGAGCGCGCCCGGCCGTCGCCCGATCGTCGCTGCCTCCCCGGCGGCCGAGATGTGGTGGACCAGCGCCTCGATCAGGAAGGGGTTGCCGCCGGTCTCCGCCTGAATCGCCTCGGTCAGGCCGGGCTCGGGTGCCGAGCCCCGGATCGAGCTGATCAGCTCGCCCACCTCCGACACGCCCAGGCCAGAGAGGTGCTGGCGCTCGAACAGCCCCTCCCGGCCGAGGTCGGCGAGCGTCTCGGCGAGGGCCTCGCTCGGCTCCGTCTCGCGGTAGGCGGCCAGGATCATCAGCGCCGTGCGGTGAGGCGAACGGGCGATGTGGCGGAGCATCATCAGCGACCCCGGGTCCGCCCAATGGACGTCGTCGAGGACGAGCAGCAGCGGGCGCCGGGCGCTGAGCGCGGCGAAGCATCCGGCGACTGCCTCGAAGAGGCGCTCCCGGGCGGTATCTGGAGGATCCGGAACCGCTTCGCTCAACTGCACCGAGATCTCCGGGATGAGGCCGGCGAGGACTCCGGCGTGGGGCCCGAGGTCGCGCTCGATCTCCGCCGAAGGGGAGTTGAGCACCCAATGGCGGAGCGCCTCGACGAAGGGCTGGAAGTCGAGGCTTGCCTGCTCGTCGGCGCGACCGTAGAGGACGCCGCCCCCACCCGTGTGGACGGCTCCGGCGAATTCGGTCGCGAGGCGCGTCTTGCCGACGCCGGGATCGCCGCCGAGGAACACGAGGTTGCGAACGCCTTTCCCGGTCTCGCCCCAGAGGCGCTCAAGGCGCTCCTGCTCGGCGGCTCGGCCGATGAAGGGGCTGCGCCGGCGCGGAACGAGCCAGGTCGGCAGAGGGAGGCGGGCGGGTTCCGCGGCCGCGGACATCGCGCCCGGGTTCTCCCCGGCGCCCTCCCGCTCCAGCGCCTCGCCCTCGGCGGTGCTTCCCCCGAGCAGCTTGCGATGCAACCCCTGGGCCTCGGTGCCGGGGGCACTGCCCAGCTCCTCCGCGAGGAGGTTCCGGAGGTCGTCGTAGGTGCGCAGCGCCTCGGCCGTGTTCCCGGAGGCGACCAGGGCCCGCATCAGCAGCACGTATCCGGATTCCCGGAACGGAGCCTCACGGATCAGCGCCCGCGCCGCGCGCTCCGCGCCTGCCAGCTCGGAGCCCCCGAGGCCGATCCCAGCCCGAGCGATGATCTCCCGGGCGCGGAGGTGGAGCTCCTCGAGCTCGTGCCGGGTCTCCTCGACCCAGGGCGCCTCGAAACCGGCGAGGAACGGGCGTCCCGCGATGTTGAGAGCGATGTGAGCGTGGACCCAGGCGTCCTTCCAGTCGGCGGCCCCCAGGGCCGATCCGGCGGCGACGATCGCCCGATCGGCCGCCTCGACGTCGATCCAGATGTTCTCCGGCAGGCGCAACTCGACCGCGTCCCGTCCGGCCAGAGCCTCCGAGCCGAGGGCAGCGCGGAGGCGGGAGAGCTGGGTGCGCAGGGCGGCCGGGGGGTCCGAAGGAGGAGATTCGGGCCAAATCGCCTCGATCAGCTCATCGCGACTTACCGGCCTGCCACGGTTTAGGACCAGATAGGCGAGCAGGATCCGGCCCTGGCGGCCACGAAGAGCGGGCGTCACATGCCTGCCATCGAGATCGGCCTTCAGCCGCCCACAGAGTTGGATCCGGGTTGAACCGGAATCAGAGGGCGGCATCGATGGAAACGCTTCGGAAACGCTGTCAAGACGGGAGGGCAACACGCATACATCAAGATCGGCCACAATGAGCAACAGCTTGACCCTCGACACTCAAGGGCCGGAGTTGGTTCTCCGATGTGAATGCGGAGCTATCGTGATCGCGTATGGAGAACAGCGTCTGGTTGAGTTGGCAAGGCTCCATTTCGCCGAGTTCCATCCGGATCTCGGCGCGGAGATGCCGGCTGACCTGATTCTGGCCATGGCAGAGGAAAAGGAGACACGATGAAGAAGCGAACCGGTCTGCGCATGGCGCTGCTGACGGTGGCCGTCACCGCCGCCCTGGCGCTTCCTGCACAGGCCATTGCCAGTAACACCTGTTCCACCAGCGATCCGACCGCCTCGCAGTACTGCCCGCCGACCAAGGTCGTCGGCAACGGCAGCGCTTCGGGCACGGCGGCCGTCCAGGACGCCAGCACCAGCGGCTCCGGCTCGCTGCCATTCACCGGCCTGGATGTGATCTCCCTGTTGGCGATCGCCGCGGCCCTCACCGGCGCCGGCTTGGTCCTGCGCCGCCTGAGCGCGGGAGGCGAGCGAAGCTCGTGAGCAGCCGGGGCGAGACGGGTCCGTACCTCACGGCGCTGCGCGCCCAGCACCTGCTGGGCGTGTCCGCGTTCCGTCTCGCCCCTGCAGCCGTGGCCGGCCTGATGGCGGGGAGCCATCTGCACAGCGCCGGCCACGGCAGCATCGTCTTCGTCGCGGTCCTGCTCGCGAGCCTCGCGCTCGACCGGGACCGCTACCCGATCCACCTAATGCCGACTGGCGGGAGGCCTGTTGCGGGCCTCCGTCCCGGTCCTCGGAGCGGGGATGGCGCTGGCCACCTTCGCCCTCGCCGGCCGGCCCGAGCCCGCCTCGGCGATGATCGCCCCGGTGATCGGCGCCTGGGCGGTCATGGCCTTCGCGGGCTGGAGCAAGGTCCGCTTCGAGGCCTCGCGCCAGGTCCGCGTCGCCGTGATCGGATCGGCGGGGCTGGCCCGTGGCCTCCACGAGGAGCTGCGCAGCGCCGGCATCCGCGCCTACAGCGTGGTCGGGTGGATCGCCGGGAGCGCCCCCACAGCGGAGCCCGGGGGCGCAGCCCCGAGGCGCCTCGGCTCGCTCGAGCAGGTCCGCGAGGTCGTCTCAAGCCACTCGATCGACCTCCTTGTCCACGCCAGCGTGCAGGGCGGCGGTGACGAACCCCATCACTCCCGCCTCGAAGTCTTCGAGCGCGTCGCAGCCAGCTGCCTGGACCTGCCGGTGCGCCTGATCGAGGCGAGCCAGCTCTACGAACAGCTGCTCGGCCACGTACCGCTGGGCCAGTCCAACTCGGCCTGGTTCCAGTACCTGCTGCACCCCCGCTACCGCCCCGGCCTGCCGGGCTCCAAGCGCGCCTTTGACGTCTTCGTCGGCAGCCTGATGCTGGTCCTGCTGGCCCCCGTGATCGGCGTCCTGGCGCTTTTGGTCAAGCTCACCGATGGTGGCCCGGTCTTCTACCGCCAGCGCCGCATGGGAGAGAGCGGCGCGGACTACGAGATGATCAAGCTTCGCTCGATGCGGGTCGCCGCGGAGGACTCCGGCGCCCGCTGGTCGCAGGCCGACGACGACCGCGTCACGACTGTGGGCCGCGTCATGCGCCGCACCCACTTCGATGAGCTTCCCCAGCTATGGAACGTGATCCGCGGCGAGATGACGATCGTCGGCCCCCGCCCCGAGCGGCCCGAGCTGATCGCCGAGCTGGAGCGGAGCCTTCCCTATTACGACCGCCGTCACCTGGTCAAGCCGGGGATAGCCGGTTGGGCCCAGGCTCGCTGCGGCTACGGCGGCTCCGAGGAAGGCACCGGCTGGAAGCTCTGCCACGACCTCTTCTACCTCAAGCACCGCTCGGTCTATTTCGACCTGCTGATCCTGATCGAGAACGTCCGGGTCTCGCTCCAGAGCGGCGTCCAGTTCAACGTCCGGGCACCGCAGGAGCAGTTCATCCTCGGCCACGCGGCCTCCGAGCCCCGCGCGACGTAGCCAATTTGGTCAAGCCGGCGCGGTGTTAGCGCCGGCAGAGGCATGTAAGGCGGCGAAGCCGCCGCAAGTATGTGTAGAGCCCGCGCGGTGTTAGCGCGGGCAGAGGCATGTAAGGCGGCGAAGCCGCCGCAAGTATGTGTAGAGCCCGCGCGGTGTTAGCGCGGGCAGAGGCATGTAAGGCGGCGAAGCCGCCGCAAGTTATTCCTCTCCTCACAGCACCTGCTGAGGAAAACCTCAGAGGACCTTGCTGAGGAAGTCCCTGGTCCGCTCGTGTTTCGGGTTGGCGATCACCTCAGCCGGGTCGCCGGCCTCGACCACGACCCCGCCGTCCATGAAGACGAGCGTGTCGCCGACCTCGCGGGCAAACCCGATCTCGTGGGTGACGACGACCATCGTCATACCCCGCTCGGCGAGCTGCTTCATCGCGTCGAGGACGTCGCCGACCAGCTCCGGGTCGAGCGCCGAGGTCGGCTCGTCGAAGAGCATCAGCTTCGGATCCATCGCCAGGGCGCGGGCGATCGCGACCCGCTGCTGCTGGCCACCGGAGAGCTGCGCCGGATAGGCGTCGACCTTGTCGCCGAGGCCGACGCTGCCCAGCAGCTCACCGGCCTTCTCTCGCGCCTCACCCTTGTCGACCCCCTGGACCTTGATCGGCGCATCGCAGACGTTGCCGAGGGCGGTCATGTGGGGGAAGAGGTTGAAGCGCTGGAAGACCATGCCGATCTCCGCCCGCTTCTTGCAGACCTCGGAGTCGCGCAGCTCGTAGATCTTGCCGCCGCCCTCGCGGTAGCCGACCAGCTCGCCGTCGACGAACAGCTTGCCGGCGTCGATCTTCTCCAGATGGTTGATGCAGCGAAGGAACGTCGACTTGCCTGAGCCCGAGGGCCCGAGCAGGCACATCACCTCGCCGCGGTTGACCGTGAGCGTGATCCCCTTCAGGACCTCGAGGGGGCCGAAGCGCTTGTACACCGCCTGCGACTCGACCATCGGCTCGCTCATCAGACTCCTCCCATCCCCGCCGTGCCGGACTCGTCGCGGTGGCCCCCGATGTCCGTCGGTCCGCCCCCGCGCGGGGGCGGCGGCGGGGCAGGTCCGCCGCCTCCGCCGATCCGGTGGCGCAGCCTGCTCAGCGCCCCTCGCATCCTCTGGATCGGCGTCGGCGGCAGCTCGCGCGTCCCGCCGCGGGCGTAGTGGCGTTCGATGTAGTACTGGCCGATCGTCATGATCGTCGTGAACACCAGGTACCAGACGCTGGCCACGATCAGCAGCGGTATCGGCTTGTAGTTGGTCGCGTAGATCAGCTGGGCCGAGTACAGCAGGTCGGCGATCGCGATGACGCTGACCAGGGCGGTGTTCTTCAGCATCGAGATCGTCTCGTTGCCGGTCGGGGGGATGATCACCCGCATCGCCTGCGGCAGGATCACCCGCCGCATCGTCTGCAGCCGGGTCATCCCGAGCGAGGCCGCCGCCTCGCTTTGGCCCTCGTCGACCGAGATGATCCCTGCTCGGACGATCTCCGCCATGTAGGCACCCTCGTTGAGGCCGAGGGCGAGCAGGCCCGCGGTGAAGGGCTTCACCAGCTCGTTGGCATCGCCGTGGAGGAAGACGGGCCCGCCGAAGGGGATGCCAAACGTCAGGTCTGGGTAGAGCGCGGCGATCGCGTTCCAGAAGAGGATCTGGACGAGCAGCGGCGTGCCGCGAAAGAGCCAGATGTAGAACCAGGCGGCTCCGCCCACAAGCGGATTGGGGGACAGCCGCATGACCGCCAGGATGATCCCGAGGATGATCCCGATGATCATCGACAGGACGGTCAGCTCGAGGGTGATCCAGATCCCCGAGATGATCCGGTGGTCGAAGAAGTAGTCGCCGAAGATCCCCCACTCGAAGCGGGGGTTGGTGGCGACGGAGTGGACGATGACGACCGTCAGCAGGGCGACGAGCGCCGCCGCCACCCAGCGCCCGGGGTGCCGGACCGGCACTGCCCTGATCGCGTCAGGCTGTGCTTGCGGTTCCGGCACCCCGGACTCCATTGGTTGGCGCTGGGCTAAATCCGGTTCCTGACTAGGAGACGGCTCCGTTGATCGTCGGGTTGGTGATCGCACCCTCCTCGACACCCCAGCTCTTGAGGATCTTCAGGTAGGTGCCGTCGGCGATCAGCGACTTCAGCGCCGCCTGGAAGGGCTTCGCGAGCCCGCCGCCCTTGGGGATCGCGATCCCGTAGGGCTCGGACGCGTAGGAGCCGCCCAGCGCGAACTGGCCACCCGACTGCTTGACGATGTAGGCGGCGACCGGAGAGTCGGCCATGCCGACGTCGGACTTGCCGCCTGAGATCGACAGGTTCGCGCCGTTCTGGTCCGGGAAGACGCTGACCGTGACGCCGTCCTTGCCCTGCTTCTTGCACTTGTCCGACTGCGCCTGCGCGTCGGTCGCCTGGATCGTGCCCTTCTCGACCGCCACCGAGTGGCCGCAGAGGTCGGCGAGCGTGTTGATCTTCAGACCCGAGTCGGCGGCCGTGTAGAACGACGTGCCGGCGGTGAAGTAGGTGACGAAGTCAACCGTCGCCTCGCGCTCCTTGGTGTCGGTGAAGGCCGACATCGAGAAGTCGAACTTGCCGGACGAGATCCCGGTGAGGATGCTGTCGAAGCCGGCGTTCTGGATGTCGACCGTGAGGCCCATCTTGGCCGTCATCGCCTTGGCGAGGTCAGGGTCGACGCCGATGATCGTCTTGCCATCGCTGGCGAAGGACTCCATCGGCGGGTAGCTGGCGTCGGTCGCCATCGTCAGCGAGCCGCTGACGTCCGAGGGGACGAGCTTGACCACGGCGGGATCGGCCTTGATGGAGGAGAGGTCGACCGCGCCTCCGCTGCTTCCACTACCGCCACTCGTGGACGTGTTGTCGCTGGAACTCCCGCAGGCTGCGAGGCCGACGCTGCCGAGAGCCAGCGCAAGCGCTACCAGGAGCGCCCAAAGCCGGGACGTGCTCATCAAGACTCCTCCGATCCAGAGTTTGCTGGACGCGGGGCGAAACTATCTACTCACGCGGCAGGGGCGCAAGTGGCCCGTACTACACTTTCTGAAGTAGAGTCCGGCGAAGCGGTCCCCGGGAGCCTCGAAAAGGACGCGAAGATGCTTCAAGACGAACTCCTCAACAGGCCTTGCGGCGGGCGTTTTGGCGACATCGTCGAGGCGATCGGGCACACGCCGCTGGTCGAGCTCCAGCGCCTCTCGCCGAAGGCCGAGGTGCGGATCTACGCCAAGCTCGAGGGCCGCAACCCGACCGGCTCGGTCAAGGACCGCGTCGCACGGGCGATGATCGATAGCGCCGAGGCGGAGGGGGCGATCGAGCCGGGGCAGACGCTGCTGGAGCCGACCTCGGGCAACACCGGGATCTCGCTGGCGATGATCTGCCGGCGCAAGGGTTACCCGCTGAAGGTGGTAATGCCGGACAACGTCACCGAGGAGCGCACCCAGCTTCTGCGCATGTACGGGGCCGAGATCGTCTACTCGGAGGGCGCGAAGGGCTCCAACGGGGCGGTCGAGCTGGCGCTGGAGATGGCCGGCGACCCGCAGTACTACATGCCCTACCAGTACGGCAACGAGGCCAACCCGCGCGCCCACTACGAAGGCACCGCGGTCGAGATCCTCGAGGAGCTCGACGAGGTGACGGCGTTCGTCGCCGGGCTCGGCACGGGCGGCACCCTGATGGGCAACGGTCGCCGACTCAAGGAGGAGGACCCGGAGACGATGGTCGTCGCCGCCGAGCCGATGCAGGGCGAACTGGTCCAGGGTCTGCGATCGCTCGAGGACGGCTTCATCCCGCCGATCATCGACCTCTCGATCCTCGACCGCAAGATCATGGTCTCCAACCACGACGCGATCGTCTGGACCAAGCGGCTGCTCGAAGAGGAGGGGATCTTCGCCGGCGTCTCGTCCGGGGCGATCGCCGCGATCGCGGCACGCATCGCCGGCGAGCTGGACGGAGGCAACGTCGTGTTCCTGATCCCCGACGACGGGTGGAAGTACCTCTCCTCCGGCGTCTACACGAAGCCGATCGAGGAGCTCGAGGGGATCGACTCGACCGTCTGGTGGTAGGCCCGGGATCCGGCCGGGCGCCGCTGGTAGCCTCGCCGGCCCGATGAGGTTCAGCCGCGAGATGGTCGATGAGATGGTGGCCCACGCCCGCTCCGAGGCGCCGAACGAGTGCTGCGGCATGGTCGGGGGGCGCGACGGCGTCGGCCGTCACCGTGTACCGGGCCGCCAACGCCGAGGCCAGCCCACTGCGCTACTCGATCGCCCCGGACGAGCAGTTCCGGGTGATGCGGGAGATCGAGGACGCCGGCGAGGAGCTCGCCGCGATCTACCACTCGCACACGAAGTCGGCCGCCTATCCCTCCCAGACCGACGTCAACCTCGCCGGCTGGCCCGACGCGGTCTACGTGATCGTCTCGCTCGAGGACCCCGAGAGCCCGGACGTTCGCGGCTTCTGGATCCGCGACGGGGAGATCAGCGATGCCGAGCTCCTGGTCCGCGGCTAGCGGCGGCGGGCCCCTGGCCTGCCCGCGCTGCGCGCTCTCCTACCCCCTGAGCGAGCGCTTCTGCCCGAATTGCCAGATGCCGCTCGTCTACGCCGGGACCAAGGGCGAGGGCCCGGTGACCGAGACCCACGAGCGCCTGCGCAAGATCAAGCCCCAGTACACGCGCGGCGAGCCGGTCAAGGTCGGCTGGGCGCGCAACCAGGCAGAGGCGGAGCTGATCCAGGGGCTCCTGCTGGAAGAGGGCATCCCGAGCTTCCTGAAGCGGAGCGCCGGCTTCGACGTCCCCGACTTCCTCGCCGCCGGGCCCCGCGACGTGCTCGTCCCGGAGACAGGGGCCGAGCCCGCCCGGCAGCTGCTCGCCGGGACCGAGACCGATGGCGAAAACGAGGCCGGCTCCGAATTTCGCGACGACACGCACCGCCTCGCCTCCGGCCCCGGGCCGAGCCCCGCGCAGCTCGCGGCCTGGATCCTGCTGGCCCTGCTGGTCGCCGCGCTGATCGTCGGCCTGCTCTACCGCCTCACGGTCTGAGCCTCGGTGTGCACCGGCCGCCCCGCCCGTCGAGTGAGCGATAGGGAGCAGGGGAGCGGGTCGGGCCACTCGACGTAGCGCACTTGACATCGGCACGACCTGTGATTGGGTTGGGCTGTGTTGGGGAGGCCCCCGCGGATCGCGTTCTCGCTCGTCCTGGCAGCAGCCGTAGCGAGCATCGCAATGCCCTCGGCGCTCGCGAAGAACCGCTGCGTCGGGCCAGGCGCCGGTTGCTTCAAGACGATCCAGCCAGCGGTCGACGCTTCCCACGGCGGCGATCGGATCAAGGTGGCGCCGGGGCACTATGGGGGCGGGATCAAGATCGACGTCGGCGTCAGGCTGATCGGAGCGGGTCCGCGCAAGACGGTAATCCGCGGCGGGGGCCACGTGCTGACCGTCGGCACCTACGGAGCCTCCCACGAGCCTCGGGTCTCGATCGCCGGGGTCACGGTGACTGGCGGCGTCGCCAGGTCGAGCCCCGAATCGGTTCCCTTCGTCGGGGAGCATGGAGTCGTCGCGGCGGGTGGGGGGATCGAGATCCCGCCCGGCAAGAAATTCGGCCCCGGCGCAACGATGACGATCCGCCACAGCGTGATCGCGGGCAACCGGGCCGCGCCGACGCATTCCCTGCCGCTCGGACCGAAGTGCCCCGGCCGTCCGCATTGCCCCTTCGCGATGGCGATCGGCGGTGGCATCGACAGCTGGGGGAACCTGCGGCTGGTCCGTACGACGGTACGAAGAAACCGGGTCGGACATGCCTCAGGGCTCTCCCGGGCGGCGAGTGATTCGGACGGCGGGGGAATAGCAGCCGAGCAGGGAAGCCTGACGGTCGAGCGGTCGATCATCCGCTCAAACGCTGCGACCTCGGCCGTGCCGAAGGGGCGCTTTGCGGAGGGCGGCGGCATCTTTGCAGTCGGCAAAGGCGCGTTGAAGGTCACGGGCAGCAAGGTGAGCGCCAATCGTGTCTCGCTGAACACCGCGCTCCCGGACAGCGTCGATCAGCTGGCAATCGGCGGCGGAGTACAGGTCGGCGGGGCCGTCTCGGCGGTGCGGATGAAGAGGACGAAGGTCTCGCGGAACTCAGTCCGTGCGACCAACCACACGGGAAGCGCCGACGCGGAGTCAGGGGGTTTCAACTCCGCGATCGTCGACATACCCTTCAGCTTCACGAAGACCGTTTTCGCCGGCAATCGGGTCAGCGCCGTTGCCCTCGATAAGCGGCGTGGCGACGCAACGGTCGACACCGGCGGCGCCACCCTGGCCGGAACGATGTCCGGCGTCCGGGTATCCGGCAACACCGCCGAGGCGCGATCTTCCGGCGGATCGGCCACGGCGACCGGCGGGGGAGGACTGATTTTCGGAAGGATGACTCGCAGCGTGGCAAGCGGCAACACCGCCCGAGCCCTCGGCCCGCACGGCAGAGCAGTGGCGGCGGCGGGCGGGCTCGAGGTCGATGTCAAGGGCCTGACCCTGCGCCAGAGCCTGGTCAGGAACAACCAGAGCGTCGCCCGAGGCCGTCGCGGATCCTCCCGCGGAGGCGGCATCTTCGACGCTCGGCTCTACTCGAAGGGTGGCCCACTGGCCCTGATCGGCAGCGACGTGATCAGCAACGCAGCGCGCGGCTCGGCAGGCATCGGACGTCGGGGCGGCGGCGTGTTCGTCCGCGGCCACAAGACGAAGCTGATCCGCAGCTCCCTCGCGCGCAACGAGCCTGATCAGTGCTTCGGCTGCTAGCCCACACCGTGGAGTGGACGATTTCAGCAGGAGGGAGAGGATTTCATCCACTCGACCCCAGGTTTCATCCACTCGACCGCCGCCGCCGCGCGCGGAGGAGGGCGAAAAGAGACGGGCCGCCCAGATGGGCGGCCCGTCCCAAATCGGCCGAGGGCGTCCCTCGGGAAGCAACCTCAGCCGAGGCTTGGGCGCATCTGGCGCAGGCGGCGGACCCGCTCCTCAATCGGCGGGTGGGTCGAGAAGAGGCCGGCCAGGCCCTTGCTCGAGAAGGGCTTGACGATGTAGAGCGGCTCGGCCGCCTGGTTGACCTTCATCGGCATCTGCCTTCGCCCCCTCCTCGAGGCGCAGCAGGGCGCTGGCCAGCGACTCGGGGTTGCCGCAGATCTCGGCGCCGCCGGCGTCGGCGGCGAACTCGCGCTGGCGTGAGATCGAGAGCTGGATGATCGTCGCCGCGATCGGCGACAGCAGGACGAGCGCCAGCGAGGCGACCAGGCCGAGCGGCGACTCGTCGTCGCCGCCGAACCAAAGCAGCGCGTAGCCGAGGTAGGTGATGCAGGCGCCGATCGTCGCAGCGACCGACTGGATCAGGATGTCGCGGTGCTTGACGTGAGCCAGCTCATGCGGCGAGCACACCGCGCAGCTCGTCCTCGGAGAGCAGCTGGGTGATCCCGCGGGTCACCGCGACCGCCGAGTGCTTGGGGCTGCGCCCGGTGGCAAAGGCGTTGGGCTGGTCCTGGGGGATCATGTAGAGGCGCGGCATCGGCAGACCGGCGCGGGTCGTCAGCTCGCGGACGATCTGGTAGAGCCGCGGCGCCTGGGACTCGTCGATCGGCTTCGCACCGCTCATCTTCAGCGCCAGCTTGTCGCTGAAGAAGTAGGAGCCGAAGTTCATCAGAACGGCGAAGGCGAGGAAGCGCAGCGCCGCGCTGCGATCCGCCGATCGCGAAGCCGATCGCGACCAGCAGCCCGGAAAGGGTCGCCAGCAGGATCGTCGTCCGCAGGGTGGCCCCGAAGGTCGATTGCTTGGTGGTTGTCATTGGTTGCTCTTGCTCCTGGTTTCGAAAGCGTTGAATCTCTTGCGGCGGCATGCCGCAAGACCTGACTCTGCCGGCGCTAACACCGCCGCGCCGGCCATCACACCTCCGACATTCTGCCCCGGGCGGCGGAGAATGACCATAGGTGACATCCCCTAAGCGTGGCCCCGGCAGCCCCCATTCCGCTCCGGGGAGGCCAGACCCGCCTCTACGCTTGGCGGGTGCGACGGCGCACCCTCTTCACCCAGGTGATCGCGATCAACGCCGCGCTCGTCTGCCTCGCGGCGCTGCTCGCGGCGGTGCTGGCGGGGCTCGCGCTTCTCGGAGACCGCCAAGGTCGCCCTGGTGATCGTCGCCGCCGCCGGGCTCAGCCTGATCGTCAACCTGGCTGTGTTGCGGGCGCGGTTCGCTCCCCTCGAGGACCTGATCGAGGAGATGGAGAAGGTCGACCTGAGCCGGCCCGGATCGAACCTGCCACCCTCGTTCGACGGTCGCGGCGAAACCGAAGAGGTGGAGCGGATCGAGCTTGCCTTCATCCGCATGATGCGGCGCCTCGAAGCCGAGCGCCGTCGAGCCGGCAGCGCTGCCCTGCGCGCTCAAGAGGAGGAGCGCGCCAGGGTCGCCCGCGATCTCCATGACGAGGTGAACCAGTCGCTCACCGGGGTCCTGCTGCGCCTCGAGGCCGCCAGCGAGACGGCGCCCCCGGGCCTGGAGGCCGAGCTGTCGGAGACCAAGGCACTCGCCAACCAGGCGATGCAGGAGCTGCTCTCCCTGGCGCGCCAGCTGCGCCCGACGGCGCTCGACGACCTCGGCCTGAAGGCGGCGGTCGCCGGCCAGGTCGACCAGCTCGCAAGCGGCGAGCTCGAGGCCTCGCTGTCGAGCGAGGGCGACTTCTTCGACCTCCCGGACGACGTCCAGCTCGTCGTCTACCGGGTCGCCCAGGAGGCGCTCTCCAACGCGGCCCGCCACAGCGGGGCCACCCGGGTCGAGCTGACGCTGCGCAGGGTCGGCACGGGTGTCGAGCTGAAGGTCTCCGACGACGGCGCCGGCTTCGCCTTCTCCGAGGCCGAGGGCGGCCTGGGAATTCCCGGCATGCGGGAGCGGGCGCTGCTGGTCGGAGGCGAAGTGGTGATCGAGTCCGGCCCGGGCCGCGGCACCACGGTGCGCCTCACCATCTGACCGCCCGCCGAATTGCACCTTTTGCGTCCATGAGACGCCGAACCTGCGTTCGGCTGTCTAGGGCGGAGCCGGGAGGCTCTCGCAGGCGCCCTTGCTGAGCGAGAGCAGCACGCCCTTCTCCCCGATCTCATCGATCAGTTCGGCGGCCGCGAAGCGCCGCTGCCCGACTCCGAGCCGGGGCGAGATCGCGATACCCTCGAAGATGTCCTGCTCGGGCGCGGCGAGGACCTCGGCCACCGTCCCCACCTTCTCGCCCCCGGCGGCGTAGACGGCGATCCCCTCCTCGAGGGTCAGATACGAGGCCGGCTCGCCCAGCTCCATGCTGCGAGCATAAGGGCATGCGCGTCATGATCGCCGACGACCACGGGATCGTCCGCTCGGGATTGCGGCTGCTGCTGGAGCGCCAGAGCGACATCGAGGTGGTCGGCGAGGCGGCGGACGGGGCCGAGGCACGCGAGGTGGCGGTGCGGGAGCGCCCCGATCTGGCCATTCTCGACGTCCGGATGCCGAAGCTGACCGGGCTGCAGGCGACCCGCGAGATCAAGCAGCAGGCCCCCGAGGTCGCGGTGCTGATCCTCTCGATGCACGACGACGAGCGCTACCTGTTCGAGGCGCTGAAGGCCGGGGCGGCCGGGTACGTGCTGAAGACCCAGGCCGACACCGACCTGCTCGCAGCGGTGCGGGCGGTGGAGCGCGGCGAGCCCTTCCTCACCCCGGAGGCCCAGCGGGCGCTGATCAAGGACATGCTCGAGCGCGGACCCGACGGTGCCGACGGAGCTCACTCCGCGCGAGGAGGAGATCGTCAAGCTCGTGGCCGAGGCGAACACGACCCGCCAGATCGCCGAGATCCTCCACCTCTCCGAGAAGACGGTCGAGAACCATCGCGCCAACGCGATGCGAAAGCTGGGGATGCGCGACCGGGTCGAGCTGGTCCGCTACGCGATCCGTCGTGGTCTGATCGAGCCGTGAGCGAACGCGTCGCGAGTGAGCCGGTCACCGTCGGAGAAAGCCGGGAGGTGCTGATCCGGCCGATCTCCCCCGAGGACAAGGCCGAGCTCGCTGCGGCCTTCGACCGGCTCAGCCCCGAGTCGCGCTACCGGCGCTTCTTCGCCCCCCTGGAGCGGCTCAGCGCCCGCGACCTCGCCTACCTGACCGAGGTCGACCACCACGACCACGAGGCGGTGGTGGCCGTCGAACCGGGCAGCGAGCACATCGTCGGTGTCGCCCGCTACGTCCGCGACGAGGACCCCGCCGAGGCGGAGGTCGCTGTCGTCGTCGCCGATCCGTGGCAGGGCCTCGGGGTCGGCTCGGCCCTCCTGGAGCGACTCGTCGAACGCGCCCGCGAGGAGGGGATCCGCCAGTTCGTCGCGGTCGTGCTGAGCGACAACGCCGACGCGCTGGAGCTGTTCCGCAGCCTGGCTCCCGACTCTTCGTGGATCCGCCGCAGCGGCTCCGGCCAGAGCGAGATGCTGATCGGGCTGCCGGAGGCCGGCGCGCTGGCGGGGTCGCGCCTCGGTCGCGTCCTGAGCGCCGTCGCGCAGGAGGGCCACCGGGTCAACCCGTGGACGGTGCTGCGCCGGGCGATCCTCCGCCGGGCGACCGAGGAGATGAAGCTGCCGCGGGGATAACCGACCGTTTCGCTAGGATTTATGGCGATGCTGTTCTCGACCAAAGCCGAGTACGGGGTCCGCCTGATGGTCGAGCTGGGGCGCCAGCCCGGCTCCGAGCCGGTCTCGCTGAGCGCCGTCGCCGAGGCCGAGCGCCTGCCGCTCTCATACCTCGAGCATCTGGTCGCGAAGCTGCGCAACGCGGGCCTCGTGACGTCGACCCGCGGCGCGCACGGCGGCTACAGCCTGGCCAAGCCGGCCTCGGAGATCACCATGGACGAGGTGGTCGAGGCGCTGGAGGGCCAGATCGCCCCGATGGAGTGCTTCCACGAGCGCCCCGAGGGCAAGGTGCTCTGCTCCCACGAGAGCGACGGCGACCACGCCTGCGCGACAAAGCTGCTCTGGACCCGAGTCCAGGGCGGCGTCAACCGGGCCCTGGCGAAGACGACGCTCGCCGAGCTGGTCGAGTTCGGCGCCCCCGCCGTGACGCAGCGAAGAGACGGTCGGCAGCGCCGCCTAGCCCACCCCAACCCCGAAAACGGAGACGAATGGCTGACCTGGAGATACGAGACCTGCACGTGAGCGTCGAGGAGAAGCAGATCCTCCGCGGCCTCGACCTCGACGTCGAGAAGGGCAAGGTCCACGCGCTGATGGGCCCCAACGGCTCCGGCAAGTCGACCCTCGCCAACGCGATCATGGGCCATCCCGCGCTCGGGGTAGATCAGCGGCACGATCACCTTCAAGGGCGACGACATCACCGAGGCGGATCCCGACGAGCGCTCCCGCGCCGGCGCTGTTCATGGCCTTCCAGTATCCGGTTGCGATCCCCGGGGTCTCGGTCAGCAAGTACCTGCGAATGATCGTCAACGCCCATCGCGAGGCCCGTGGGGAGGAGCCGATCAAGATCAAGGAGTTCGCGAGGCTCGCCCAGGAGGCAATGGACCTGGCCAATATCCCGAGGGACTTCTCCAGTCGCTACCTCAACGACGGCTTCTCGGGCGGCGAGAAGAAGCGGATGGAGATCCTCCAGCTCGCCCTGCTGCGTCCCGAGATCGCCGTCCTCGACGAGACCGACTCGGGGCTCGACATCGACGCCCTGCGGACCGTCGCCGAGGGGGTCAACCACTTCACCGGCCCCGAGATGGGAGTCCTGATCATCACCCACTACCAGCGCATCCTGCATCTGGTCGAGCCCGACTTCGTCCACGTCATGTACGAGGGGAGGATCGTCAAGGAGGGCGGCCCGGAGCTGGTCTCCGAGCTGGAGGAGCGCGGGTACGGCTGGATCAGGGAGGAGGTCGAGGCGGCGGCCTGAGCGGCCCGCCGCTCTGCCCGATGGAGCCGGCGGCAACAGGCACCCCCGCCGCCTCGGCGGCGCTCGACGTCGAGCGGCTCCGCGAGGCCTTCCCGGCGCTCTCGCGGAAGGTCCACGGCCACCCGCTCGCCTACCTCGACAGCGGCGCCAGCGCGCAGCGGGTTCTCGCCTCGATCCAGGCGGTGGACCGCTACGAGCGCCGCCATCACTCCAACGTCCACCGCGGCTCGCACACCCTCTCGGCCGAGGCGACCGCGGCCTACGAGGGGGCGAGGGCGACGGTCGCAGACCACGTCGGCGCCTC
Organism: uncultured Actinomycetes bacterium; assembly: GCA_963738305.1. GTDB lineage: Bacteria > Actinomycetota > Thermoleophilia > Solirubrobacterales > 70-9 > JBBRHQ01. The sequence continues at coordinate 239,009 of CAVTVU010000001.1, forward strand.
CGACCGGCGCGAGATCGTCTTCGTCCGCAACGCCACTGAGGCGATCAACCTGGTCGCCCGCGCCTGGGGATCGAGCCAACGTCGGCGAGGGCGACCGGATCCTGCTGACCGAGATGGAGCACCACTCCAACATCGTTCCCTGGCAGCAGCTGGCCGAAGCGACGCGGCGCGGAGATCGACTGGGTGCCGGTCGGCGACGACGGCCTGCTCGACCTCGACGCCTTCGCCGCGCTGCTCGAGCGGGGGCCGAAGCTGGTCGCGGTCACCCACGTCTCCAACGTGCTCGGGACCGAGAACCCGATCGCCGAGATCGCCCGCCTCGCCCACGACGCCGGCGCGCTGGTGCTCGCCGACGGCGCCCAGGCGGCGCCGAAGCTGCCGCTCGACGTCACCGCGCTGGGGGTCGACTTCTACGCCCTCACCGGCCACAAGCTCTACGGACCGACCGGGATCGGAGCGCTCTGGGGGCGCCTCGAGCTGCTGACGGCGATGCCGCCCTTCCTCGGAGGCGGATCGATGATCCGCAAGGTCACCCGCGAGGGGACGACCTACGCGGATCCGCCGGCCCGCTTCGAGGCGGGGACGCCGGCGATCGCCCAGGCGATCGGGATGGCCGCGGCGCTGCGCTGGCTCGACGGCCTCGGAATGGAGGCGGTGCTCGCGCACGAGCGCGAGATCGCCGACTACGCGCTGGAGAGCGTCGCCACTGTGCCCGGCCTGCGGGTCTTCGGCCCCCCGCGCTCGCCGAGGCGGGTCGGCCCAGTCTCCTTCGAGATCGAGGGAGTCCACCCCCACGACGTCTCCGAGATCCTCGACCGCCACGGGATCGCCGTGCGTGCCGGGCACCACTGCGCCCAGCCACTGATGGACCGTCTCGGCGTCGCAGCCACCACCCGCGCCTCCTTCGCCGTCCACACCACGCGCGAGGAGATCGACCGGCTGGTCGAGGGCCTGCTCGACGTCCGCCGCGTCTTCAGGCTCTGAGGCCGGTCAGTCGACGGCGGCGAGGCGGGACCGGTCGCCGCGGCAGACGAACCCGAGCGCGGCGCTGGAGAAGCGGCTGACGCGAGCGTAGTAGGCGCCCGAGGAGAGGGGCCTGACCCTCACCTTCCAGGCTCCGCGGGCATCGCTTCGGTCGCTGCCCAGCAGCTTGTCGGGTCCACGGCGGACCCGGTAGAGGCGGACCTTGCGACGAAGGAGGCAGACGGTTCCCGGCGAGTGAACCCGGCCGTGGAAGGCGGGGGCCTTCTTGCTCAGGAAGAGGTTCGTCCGGTAGCTCATCCCCGCGCTCGAGGGCGACGCCAGGACGGCAAGCAGGGTGAACAACAGGAGGGCCGCTGCGAGGCGGGCCTGGCCGGATCGGGGCGTGGTCATTGGCCTCCATTCTAGGCGGCGCGACCGCCACTCTGGGACGGTAGGGATGCGGCTGCGTACCCTTGGGCGCATGGACGACCTCTACCGCGACCAGATCCTCGAGCACTACAAGCGGCCTCACAACTTCGGGCGGCTCCCCCATCCCGACCTGTACTTCGAGGACACCAACCCCTTCTGCGGCGACGAGCAGCACCTGACGCTCAGGCTCGACGACGATGGGAAGGTGAGCCGAGGTCGCCTTCGACGGCAAGGGGTGCGCGATCTCGACCGCGGCGACCTCGCTGCTGACCGACGAGATCGAGCGGGATGAGCCGCGAGGAGATCCTCCGGCTGCCGAAGAAGTTCGTTCTCGATCTGCTGGGGATCGAGATCTCGGCGACTCGGATGAAGTGCGCCCTGCTCGGGCTCAAGGTGCTGAAGGGGGCGAGCCTCGGGCAGAGCGCCGACTGGGAGGACGAGGGCGAGCAGGGCGACCCGGCCGAGGCCGGCCTCGATCTCTCCTAGCCGCGATTCGCCCGGGCTCGTATCCGGGCAGAGTGAAAGCGACCCTGGCGCCGCCGAGGGGCGAGCGCGAAGCCGCGATACGCCCCCCGTGGGCCTCGACTATCGCCTTGGCGATCGCCAGGCCAAGCCCGCTTCCGCCGGAGCGCCGGGATCGTGAGGCGTCGGCTCGCCGGAAGCGGTCGAAGACCCGATCGCGCTGCTCGGCCGGGATGCCCGGGCCGTCGTCGTCCACGGCCACCTCCAGGGTCGGCCCCGACCTGGTGGCGACCACGCTCACCTTGGCTCCGGGACCGGCGTGCTCGACCGCGTTTGCGATCAGGTTGCGGACAACCTGCGCGATCCGGTCGGGGTCGGCCCGGACCGTCCCGTCCGGTGCCCCTGCGAGCTCGATTTTCGGCCCCGCCCCAGGCTCGGCCATGGTGACCAACTCCTCCAGGAACGGCGCCACCGCGACTGCCTCGGCGGCTAGCCCCACGTCCTCGTCGACCCTGGCAAGGACCAGGAGGTCCTCGACGAGGCGATCCATTCGGTCGATCTCGCGCCTCACGGTGCGCTCGGTCTCCCGCACCCGCTCCGGGGAGGGCTCGGGCTCGAGGGCAAGGACCTCGAGCTGGCCGCGAATCGCGGTCAGCGGCGTGCGCAGCTCGTGCGAGGCGTCGGAGACGAAACCGCGCTGGCGAGCGAATGCGTCCTCGAGGCGGTCGAGCATGTGGTCGAACGACTCCGCCAGGGTCCGGACCTCGTCGCGGGGGCCGGCTGTCCCGATCCGGCGGTCCAGCGCGCCCGCGTCGACCTCGGTGGCGATCCGCGCCATCCTTCGCAGCGGCGCCGCCGTGCGCGCGGCGAGCAGGTAGCCGGCAATGAGCGCCGCAGCCAGGGTGAGTGCCCCGACCAAAAGGAAGGTCCGGGATACCTCCGACTGGGCGCGCTGGACCGACTCCAGGGGCTCACCCGCCCGGATCACCGCCACCGGTTTCGAGTCCGCGCCGGTCAGCCGTGTGGTCAGGACCCGGACGCTGCCGGCATCGATGAAGTCGAGGTCGGTGTATCCGGCGGGGGCAGTGCGAAGGGAAGCCGCCTGCCGCTGCTCCTCCTCGCCTGCGCCGGCCGGTTCGTCCTGTTCGGTGTGTCCGCGCAGCAGCTCCGGCTGGTTGGTGACGACGCCGGCGCTGGGGACCGTGACGACCATCAGGCTCGCGGGAGCGCCGAAGCTCTGCGCTTCGAGGAAGGAGCGGGCGGTGGCGGCGATCGCGCGCGGGTCAGGCGGTGCCGCGACCAGCCTCCGGGCCAGCGCGTCCGTTTGGCTGCGCAGGTCCCGGTCGATGCGCGAGCGAAGCTCTGAGCCGGTGGCGCGATAGACGGCGACGTATGTCACCGCCAGGGCGACGACGACGATCGCCGCGATCGCCGCGGCGAGGCGCCCGCGGAGGCCGAAGCGAGGCACGCGGTCGGAGCTCAACTCGAGGCCAACCGGTAGCCCACCGAGCGGACTGTCTCGATCGGAGGCCTCTCGCCCGCCACCGTGAGACTCCGGCGCAGGTAGCCGATGTAGACCGAGACGACGTTCGTCCCCGGATCATGCTCGTAGCCCCAGACAGCCGCGAGGATGCGCTCCCGGCTGAGGACCTCGCCGGGGTGGCGCATCAAGAGGGCGAGGAGATCGCACTCCCGGGACGAGAGGCGGATCGACTCGCCTGAGCGCTTCGCCATTCGCCGGAGCAGGTCGAGCTCGATGCCGGCGGCTCGCAGCCGGGTCGGCTCCTCCGGCTCTGGCGCCCGGAGGTGGGCCCGCACCCTGGCCTCGAGCTCCTCGAAGGAGAATGGCTTGGTCACGTAGTCGGTGGCGCCGCGGTCCAGCCCCTCGACCCGGTCGGCGATCTCGGTTCGGGCGGTCAGCAGGATCACTGGCAGCGCGGGCCGGGCCCGTCGGATCGCCTCCAGCACTCCGAGCCCATCCCGACCAGGGAGCATGCGGTCGAGGATCACCAGATCGAAGCCCCCTTCGAGCGCCAGTCGCTCGCCTTCGATCCCATCGGCCGCGGAGCGAACCTCGTAGCCGTCGGCCTCGAAGCCCCGGCTGATGAAGTCCGCGATCGCAGCCTCGTCTTCGACGATCAGGATCCGCACGCGGGCGATGCTAGAGCGAGCAGATTGAGCGCCGCCCGCGGTGGCGCGCCGGCTAAGAGAACTCTCATCCGATCCTTACGGTCCGCTTCCACTGCTCCGGGATCGTGTCCGCATGGATGCAGATCGGCTAGAGCAGCGACGCGAGAGCGCCAGGCGCAACATCGCCCGAGCCCGCGAACGCGCCGGCAGGGCCCGCAGGCGGGCACTCGTCCTTCCGATCGCCCTGTTCGGCGTCCTCTGGCTCGCGGTCTTCGCCCAGATGGCCACCGGGAACGATCCCGCGCTGGGCGGCACAACGAAGGTCGCGGGTGCCGAGGCACCAAGCCGGCAAGGGCAGCGCTCGTCGGCACGGGACCGGAGCGCATCCTCGACAGCCGCCTCGCAGCCCGCCACCGCGCTCGCCTACGCCCCGCTCACCGGCACGCTCGTCAGGGTTCCGGCGTCGGGTGCGTCCAATACAACGTCCACCCTGAACCCTTCCGCGGCTTCCGTCACCACCTCGCAGTCGTGAGCGACTCCGAGTCGCGCCAGAGCTTCCGCTGCTTCGGCGGAACGGTGACCGTGATCGTCGGCGGAGGCGAGGCGCCCGGCGAGGCCGCCGCCCTGGCTCGCAGCCGCCTGCTCGAGGGACACCAGCGGCTCTCGCGGTTCCTCGAGGACAGTGAGCTCTCCCGGCTGAATCGCGATCCGGCGGAGGCGGTGGCCGCGACCCCGCTGATGCGCCGCTTCGTCGCGGCCGCCATCGAGGCAGGCAGTCGCAGCGGCGGCCTGGTCGACGCGACCCTGCTTGGCGCGGTCGAGCGGGCCGGATACGCTCACTCGCTGGAGCGCACCGCGGGCTCGATCCCTCTGCGGGAGGCGCTCGAGTCGGCCCCGATGCGGCGCCCCGCCGGCCCGGCGCCCGAGCGGGCGTGGCGCCGACTGCGGATCGACGACGCGAAGGGCACGGTCAGCCGCCCACCCGGGCTCGGCCTGGACAGCGGCGGGATCGCAAAGGGCCTGCTGGCCGATCTCGTCGCCGCAGGGTTACGAACGCACCCCCAGTTCGTCGTTGACTGTTGTGGCGATCTGCGCATCGGCGGCGCGGCCGGCGCCACCCGAACCGTGCAGGTCGAGGGCCCCTTCGGCGAGGGCACGATCGAGGAGCTCGATATCACCGGCGGGGCCGTGGCGACGAGCGGGATCGGGCGGCGGGCCTGGCGCAACCGGGACGGCACGATCGGCCACCACCTGCTCGATCCGGCCAGCGGCCTACCGGCCTTCACCGGTCTGGTCCAGGTGACAGCGCTCGCCCCGACGGCACAGCTCGCGGAAGTGCTGGCGAAGACAGCGCTCCTCTCGGGCCCGGAGGGCGCCGAGTCCAAGCTTCCGTTCGGCGGCGTGCTGGTCGACGATCCAGGCTCGGTTCGCAGGGTCGAGCCCCGAGTCCGCGAGCTCGGCGCGGTGGGGGTGCCGGTGGCGTGACCGAGGGGCATCATCTCTTCTGGATCACCAGCCGGGCGGCCGGTGGGGCGGGGCTGATCTGCGCCAGCGTCGCGGTCGCGGTCGGCCTCCTGCTGTCGCGGCCCGGAGTCGACCGGCTGCCGTTGCGAGCTGCGCACGAGACGCTCTCGCTCGTCACCCTCGGGCTGATCGGAGTCCACGGCGTCGCCCTGCTCGGCGACTCATACCTGCGGCCCGGCCTCCTCGGGATAGCGGTCCCCTTCACTCTCCCCTACCGCACGCTCTGGACGGGGTTGGGAATCGTCGCGGCCTACGGTCTCGCAGCGCTCGGCCTCTCCTACTACGCACGCACCAGGATCGGGGCGGCGCGATGGCGGCGGCTGCACCGCTTCACCGCTCTCTTCTGGGCCCTCGGCATCGCCCACTCGATCGGGGCCGGGACCGATGCCGGGCAGCTCTGGTTCCTGGTCGCGATCGCCTGTGGGGTGCTGCCGGCGGCGGTGCTGCTCACCGGCACCCTGGCGCGCCGCGCTCGCCCGGCGCTCGAGGCCTCCCGCGCCTCCCCTCCACCGGCCGGCGAGAGCGCTTAGGTCCCGTCGCTGAGCGCGATCACCGCGAAGTGGGCGCCGTGTGGGTCGCTGACGACAGCGAAGCGGCCGACCGGAATGTCCATCGGCCCGAAGTTGAGCTGCCCGCCCAGCCCCTTGACCTTCTCCACGGTCGCGTCGCAATCGGCTACGGCGAAGTAGACCAGCCAGTGCGCCGGTATCTCGTCGGGAAGGCGGCCGGTGACGTCGAGCATCCCCCCGATCACCGCGTCGCCGCCGTCGCGGTGCCATTGGACGTAGGTGCCGCCGTCGGGCATCTCGGTGTCCTCGGCGCTCCAGCCGAACACCGCGCCGTAGAACTCCTTGGCAGCTCCCGGGTCGCGGGTGTTCAGCTCGTTCCAGGCGAGCGAGACCGGCTCGTTGACCAGGCCCGCCCCGGGGAAGGAGCCCGGCTGCCAAACGCCGAAAACGACGCCGGACGTGTCGATGAAGACGGCCATCGTGCCGAGGTCCATCACCTCCATCGGCTCAACCATCGCCGTACCCCCGGCATCCTTGACCGCTGAGGCGGTTGCCGCGGCGTCGCCCACCGAGATATAGCTCGTCCACACCGGTGGCTGCCCCTCCTCCATCAGCGGCACCACCCCCGCGACCGGCTTCTCGCTGGCCAGCGCCTGGCGATATCCGCCGGTCTGCTCGGCGTTGGGGCCCTCCGGGATCGACCAGCCGAACACGGCCTCGTAGAAGCTCACCGAAGCATCCATGTCCGGGGTAGTCACGTCCACCCAGGACGGTGTTCCGGGCTCGTAGCTGCTGACCTCGGGCATCTCTCGCTCCTCTCGTTGACCGATCCATGCTTGCACGTCACACAGTGGGCAGAGAGCTCGTCGGTGCCGGCCGCTAAAATCCGACTACGGAGCTAGGTTTTACGTGACGACGAGCACAACCAATATCGATGCGCCTGCGATGAGCAAGAGGATCGAAGTCTGCCCGGCGAGCGAGCTCGCTCCCGGCGAGTCGCGCCTGGTCGAGGCCGAGGGCCGCAAGATCGGCGTCTTCAACTGCGGCGGCACCCTGCTCGCGATCGAGGATCGCTGCTCGCATGACGACGGCCCGCTGGCCGAGGGTGAGTTCGACTCCGAGGCCTGCACGGTCGAGTGCCCCAGGCACGGATCGCTCTTCGACCTCACCACCGGCAGGCCGAAGACGCTACCCGCCTATGCTCCGGTGCAGACGTTCCCGGTCGCGATCACCGACGACACCATCACCCTGGAGGTCGATTAGCCATGGCAACACCCGAGGTCATCGCAGAGCAGCAGGAAGTCGCCGGGATCAACGCCGACTACAAGGAGAAGTTCGGCTTCCACGATCCCGAGACCGGCTACGCCTACAAGGCGCCGAAGGGGCTCTCGCGCGAGGTCGTCGAGTCGATCTCCGAATACAAGGACGAGCCGCAGTGGATGCGGGACTTCCGGCTGAAGGCGCTGGAGCACTTCGAGAGCCGCCCCACCCCGAACTGGGGCGGGGACCTCGAGCAAATCGACTTCGACGACATCCACTACTTCGTCCGCGCCTCGGATCGCAACAGCCGCGACTGGAGCGAGGTCCCCGACGACATCAAGAACACCTTCGACCGGCTCGGCATCCCGGAGGCCGAGCGCAAGTTCCTCTCCGGGGTCGGCGCCCAGTACGAGTCGGAGGTGGTCTACCACCAGGTCAACGAGAAGCTCGAGGCCCAGGGCGTGATCTTCACCGACATGGACACCGCCCTGCGCGAGCACGAAGACCTCGTCCGCGAGTACTGGGCCACGGTGATCCCGCCCAACGACAACAAGCTGGCAGCGCTGAACTCGGCCGTCTGGTCGGGCGGCTCCTTCGTCTACGTCCCCGCCGGAGTCAAGGTCGAGATGCCTCTGCAGGCCTACTTCCGGATCAACACCGAGAACATGGGCCAGTTCGAGCGGACGCTGATCATCGCCGAGGAGGGCGCCGACGTCCACTACATCGAGGGCTGCACCGCACCTGTCTACTCCACCGACTCGCTGCACTCGGCGGTGGTCGAGATCATTGCCAAGCCGAGCTCGCGGGTCCGCTACACGACCGTCCAGAACTGGTCCCAGAACGTCTACAACCTGGTCACGAAGCGGGCGGTCGCCCACGAGCGGGCGACGATGGAGTGGGTCGACTGCAACCTCGGCTCGAAGCTGACCATGAAGTACCCCTCGATCTACCTGCTCGGCCCCGAGGCCCACGGCGAGCTCCTCTCGATCGCCTTCGCCGGCAACGGTCAGCACCAGGACGCCGGGGGCAAGATCATCCACGCGGCACCCCGGACCTCCTCCTCGATCTTCTCCAAGTCGATCTCCAAGGACGGCGGCCGCAGCACCTACCGAGGCCTCCTCGAGGTCGCCAGTGGCGCCACCGAGTCTCGCTCCAAGGTCGTCTGCGACGCGCTGCTGCTCGATGAGGAGTCCCGCTCGGACACCTACCCGACGATCCGTATCGACGAGAACGACGCCGACGTCGGCCACGAGGCGACGGTCTCGAAGATCGGCGACGAGCAGATCTTCTACCTGCAGAGCCACGGCCTCGACGAGGAGGAGGCCTCGAAGATGATCGTCAACGGCTTCATCGAGCCGGTGACGAAGGAGCTTCCGATGGAGTACGCGGTCGAGCTGAACCGGCTGATCGAGCTGCAGATGGAGGGCAGCATTGGTTAGCGCCGCAGCGACCGAACCGGCTTGGCTTCAGGAGAGGCGCCGCAGAGGCGCCTCTCTCTCCGAGGAGCTGCCCCTCCCCGACGCCAAGGCAAAGGGCTGGGAGTTCACCGACCTGGCCGGCCTCGATCTCGAAGCCTTTGTCCAGGCCCCCGCCCCCGAGCACTCTTCCTCCGAGCCCTCCGGGGAGGGCGTGATGGTGACGTCGCTGCGCGAGGCGCTGGAGACCCGTCACGAGCTGCTGCGTGAGCGACTCGGCTCGCTGGTCGCGATGGAGGACCCGTTCGTCGCCCGCAACGACGCCGTCTGGAGCGACGGGGTGCTGATCCACGTTCCCGGCGGGGTGCGCGTCGACGAGCCGATCCGGATCGACCTCAGTCTCTCCGAGCAGGGCTCGGCGGTCAATTGGCGGACCCTCATCGTCCTCGAGCCGGGAGCCGAGGCCGAGGTCTGGGAGCACCACGACTCGCCCGACGACTCGACCGAGGGCCTGCTGAACTCGGTCGTCGAGCTTTCGGTGGGCGAGGGGGCCAACCTGCGCTACGTCTCCAGCCAGGACATCTCGGAGTCAGCCTGGATCTTCGCCACCCAGCGGGCCGAGGTCGAGCGCGACGCCCGGCTCGACTGGACGGCGCTCGGGTTCGGCTCGGCCCGCGGCAAGGTGCGGATGGAGACCAAGCTGGCGGGGCCGGGTGCCGAGGCGCGTGTGACGGGCGGCTACGCGGGCGGGGCCGGGCAGCACCTCGACTACGACACCACCCAGGAGCATGCTGCCCCGAACACCACCTCCGATCTCGCCTTCCGGGGCGTCCTCGGCGCCGGCTCGACCGCGGTCTGGCGGGGGATGATCAAGGTCGATCCCGGCGCCCAGCAGACCGACGCCTTCCAGGAGAGCCGCAACCTGCTGCTCTCGACCGAGGCGCACGCCGACGCGATCCCGGGGCTGGAGATCCTCGCCAACGACGTGCGCTGCACCCACGCGGCAGCGGTCGCCCAGATCGACCGCGATCAGCTCTTCTACCTGACCTCGCGCGGGCTGGCGCCCGCGGAGGCGAAGACTCTGATCGTCGAAGGCTTCCTCGAGTCCCTGGTCGAGCGGCTCCCCGCGGGCTCGGTCCGCGATCGGGTCTCTGCTGCCCTCGCCGAGCGCCTCGCGCAGGTGCTCGCTCAGCCCGGCGGCTGACCGCGGCCGCCGTTGGGGTCCTTGCGGCGCTGCTCCTCCTCTCGCTCGCGGCGCTCGGCCCGCTTCTCGGCGATCGTCGTGCGCACGATCGCGAAGACGACGATTGCCACCGGCGGCACGTAGAGCAGCCAGAGCCAGTGCCCGACGTGGGCGAGCGGCAGGATCAGCGCTCCGGCGCTCATCCGTTGCCCGAGGAGAGCAGGTAGAGGCCGAAGCAGGTGAAGGCGACCATCACGGCCAGCATCCAGTACTGCGATCGCGCCGCCTGCCGGTAGTCCTGCCAGTAGGCGACCGCCCGGTCGTGGGCGAGCATCAGGCCGATCACGTGGCCGACCACCAGCGCCCCGACCTGCACGTACCAGATTGCGTTGGCACTGACCACGGTGTAGTCGACGCCGCTCGACGCCGTCCCGAACAGGTCGGTGGTCGTCGTCCCGAGCGGGTCGGAGAGCAGGTAGGTGAACTGCGCCTGCTCCTGGAAGACGAAGAGGCTGAAGTAGTGGGCAACGAGGTAGGCGAAGGCGATCGGGATCAGCGTGTGGGCGAACCCCGTGCGCAGGGTCTCGATCGCCGGCGCTCCCCGCACGGTGCGCATCCCCTGCACGCCGAGCAGGTAGACGATCGCGATCCCGGCGACGCAGATCAGCAGGAAGATCGTGTCGGCGCCGCGCAGCGCCCACGTCAGGTCGACCCCGCGGTCGGCCAGCCAGTTGAAGGTGTCGAGCAGTGGCTGCTTCAGAGCCCCCTCCTGGGCGCCGTCGAAGCTGGTGGTGCCGATCGAGGCGATCACCACGGCGGCCGATCCCGGCACGGTGGCCCAGCGGGTCGCGGCGGCCAGCGGGCGCCTCACCCCGAGTCTGCCGTCGCGAGCTTCGAACGCGCCGAGCTGCGAGAACATCCCGAAGTAGACCGAGAAGACCTCGCCGTTGCGGCACCAGACCTCGGTTCCGAAGACCGCCATCATCGCAAGCGTGTAGAAGCTGTAGAAGATCGCCGCGACCGCCGCGGCGTGCGGCGAGAGCCCCACCGCCACTCCGCCACTCGAGCCATAGATGATCTCCAGCCAGACGACCGCGACCAGCCCGACCGCGGCCGGCCAGCGGCCCAGGCGACGCGGATAGGCGAGATGGGCTGCGGGCTGCCCGGCGAGGCCGCGGAAGGCGGCGCCGGCGGCGCGGCCCGCGGCCCGCCAGGGGTTGAACGGCCTGAAGACGTCGCCGAGGAGGACGCTGAACAGGGGGAAGCCGAGCCAGGCGGTGACGTAGAAGAATGTGAGGGCGAAGTTGCGGTCGGGTGCCTCGGTTCCGCGCAGCCCAGCGTAGATGCCCACCCCGAGCAGGAAGATCCCGAGCACGCCGCAGAGGGCCTGCGCCGGCAGCCCGAGCAGGGCCCTGGAGCCCCCCGCCCCAAGAGGACGCCAGCGGTCCTCCTCAAAGCGGGGGCGCCGCCAGCCCACCGAGAGCGCGAAGAAGGAGACGATCAGGACGATCGACGCCCCCCAGGCGAAGAGCCAGGCGGGGACCGGCAGGTCCTGCCTGGCGACCAGGGCGTGGGCCAGCGGCAGCAGGGTCACGGGTTGACCGTGAGCTGGATGATCTGCTCCTTGCGGTTCTCCAGCTCGGCCTCGAAGATCCCCTCGATCGTCGCCTTGAAGTCGAAGCTGACCGAGCCCCCGGCCTTGACGTCCTTCATGATGTCGTAGCCGTGGACGTGGACCTCGTCGCTGACGTCGGATTCGACCTTGAAGCGGATCCGGTCCCCCTGGCTGTATGTCAGGTCGGCGATGCCCCCAACCGGCTTGCCGTTCTTGACCACGATCACCGGCTCCGAAGTCTTGGTTCCGGCGGCCGGGGCGGCTCCCTTGGCGCCGGTCGTGGCATCTGTCGGGGTTGAGTCGCTGTCTCCCCCGCCCTTCAGGACGAGAAAGAGGACGACGGCCGCAACGATGAGCACGCCGCCGGCCACCGCTCGTGCAGTATTCGATTGCATCCTTGGATCACTCCTTCACTCGAGGCGCGGGCGAGGCCGCGCCGGTTCAGCCGCCGCCCGCCAGGGCGCGGCCCCGATCACTCCGTCAGGAGTACGAGTGAGCCGGCGGGGGCCGGCGGGCGACCCCGAAGGCGAGGGGCGCCGCACTGAGCGGTACAAGCAGCGCCTGGCGAGGCCGCCGCTCCGCCTGGGTCGGGAGACGCTGCCGACGCGCGCCGCGCTCCCGGCCTACCGCGATCTCGAGCGTTTCGATGCCGCGGTCGAGCAGGGCGCAAAGAGTCGCCACAAGGGGGGCGAGCGGGAAGGCCAGCCAGCCGCCACCGGCAAGCACGGCAGCCACGCCGCCTGCGTGGCCCGCACAGAGCACCCCCTCCAGTGACTCCTGGACGCAGAAGACGACGACGATCCCGGCCGTGAAGAGAGCGGCCCGCCGGGCGAGGGTGTCCGCGCGGTGACCCGCGGGTTGCCGGCCGGAGACCGACACGCGACCGAGCGCGGCACGCAGCAACCCTGCGGCGACCGCGGAGATCAGAAAGGCTGCGAGGATCGGCATGGCGCCGGCCAGATACCCATGCCCCTGGCGCGACAGCTCAGAGCCGGCGGCGTCGCCGTAGCCCGCCAGGTAGCGGAGCTGGTGAACGACGAACGCCCCGACGGCGATCAGCGCCGCGGTGCGGGCCAGGGAGTCTGCCGAGCATCGACGCATGGCTGCGATCCTACGGGGAGCCGCTTCTCAGCGCCGCGATAGCGCCCGCAGCATCCGCCCGCCCTTCGGGCTGCCCAGACCGGTGAGGTTGTCGTAGCCCCTCCGCGTCCGCAGGGTCCCCGCCGGGCCCACGCTGCGCAGCGAGATCGTGAAGCCGCCCGCCTTGTTGATCGTGTTCGTGTAGTCGGTGCGGACCATCGCGACCTTCACCCGGGGCGGCTTGACGTCGTGCACCGCCTTGGTTCCGGCTTGCCGGTAGAGGGCGGGGTTGACGAACCCGTGAGCGAAACCGGCCCGCTGGTCGGCGAGCGCCATGAAGCCCGCCATCAGCGGCGAGGAGAGGCTGGTGCCGCCGTAGCGCGCCTCGTCATAGATGGTCTGCTTATTGGGCAGGGTCTGGGTCTCGCCGACCGCGAAGCCGGTGGTCGGGTCGCCGACCATCGAGATGTCGGGCGAGACGCGCCCGCGGCCTCCGTAGCGGGCGGCGAGGTGGCGCGGCACGACACCGCGCTGGTAGCGCGGCTCCGCGAAGAAGCGGCTCGTGCCGCCTCCCCCTCCGTAGTAGAAGTCGCCGGGCGGCTTCGGCGTCCAGCGCTTGCCGTCCTTGGTCGAGAGATAGGTGCCCCAGCCCAGCTCGAAACGGTAATTCTTGAGCGGCCCGACCGCCAGCGTCGTACCGCCGACCGAGGTCACCCTCGGGCTCGAGCCGGGGTAGTCGGGAGAAACGTGGCCGATCGTGTCGCGCTCGTCGCCTTCGTCCCCCGAGGAGAAGTAGACGCCGACTCCTTCGGCCATCGCCTCGGCGAAGATCTGCTCGAAGGCCTGCACCCCGACGCCGTACTCGCCGACGCTCCCCCACGAGTTGGTGACGATCCGGGAGGCGCGGTGGTCGACGACCCAGGCCAGGGACTTGGTCAGCCCCGGGCCGGGGTTGGGCGCAGCCACATAGAGGATCTTGGCGCCCGGCGCCATCGTGTGCACCGCCTCGACGTCGAGGGTCTCCTCCCCCCACCAGCCCTGGCGGAGGTCCGGCGGACAGTTCTGCTTGCAGTTCCCGGGGACGATCTTCTGGCGCAGGCGCAGCCGTGGAAGCCCGTGGCGATGGCTGTAGATCCGCAGATCCCGGCGGAGCGTCGGCGAGTGGAACGCGTCGATCACCGCCACCTTCTGGCCACTGCCGTCGTTGCCGTGGCGAATCGCCTTCCCGACGCCGTAGGCGCCCTGGATCTGCTTCGGGACGTAGCCACATGGGTTGTACGGCTGCTTCTGGCCGTAGGCGAACGGCGCCTTCTTCTTCTTCGCGAACTTCTGGCCCCAGTAGTTCGAGCAGGGTTGAACGATGTTGCGGTAGATCGGCGGCGGCGGGATCTTGGCGGGCTGCTGGTAGCCGCCGTCGAGCCCGACCACCCCGACGATCGGCAGACCCGAGGGGACGCTGACGGAATCCGACGGCGCCCGGACGGCGCTGCCGGCGTGGCGGTAGACCCGCAGGGAGGTGCCGAAGGCGCGTTCGACGGTGGCGGTCGGCGCGCTCGCGTCGACCAGCATCCTGCTCGCCGAGATCCCGGTGACCTCCAGATCGTGGCGCCGCATCCAAGACTTCACCGCAGCCACCTGGCGCCGGGTCGGCGAGAAGCGGGCGCGGAAGCGGCGGGGTGACAGATAGCGGGCGTAATGCCGGCTCGCGGGATCGGAGACCGCCCGTCCGATCCGCTCCAACGCGGCGCGGTGGCGCCAGCCGAGGACAACTGAGAAGTCGACCACCCCGCGCGCATCCCCAAGCACTCGCTTCGGCTTCGCCCAGTGCGGGACGGCTCCGGCGATCCTCGCCCGCGGAGCGCTCTGCCCGGCCGCCCCGCCCGGTGCCGCGAGCAGGGCCGCAAGGACGAGGCTTCCGGCGAGCAAACCGCCGATCACGGCCTTCGCCGATTTTGATTCAGCCGCCAGCCTCGCCCTCATAACCTGGAACCTACCTTGATCGCCGGCCGGGCGTCATCGCCGAATCCTCAGGGTCGCAACCGCGATGTGCGAGAAGTCGACGATCACCGGGAACTGGCCGACCCGGGCAGCCGGAAAGGAGAACGTCGCGGCGGACTCGACCGTCTTGCTGACCCCGTAGCCGGGGACCTCGATCCCCAGCGCGGTATCGGTCACGACCCGGAATCGGACGGTCCGGCCCTTCTTGAAGTCCAGCCGGGGTGGCCCGCTCGGGGGCGGCGCACCGCCGATCACCCTGACCACCGGCACCGGCTTCGGTCGCTGCTGCCGGTGCTTGTTTCGGTTTTGCCGCTTCTGGTCACCGCCGTTCGCTGCGGCGCCATGGTCGATCCGCGGCGCGTCGATCGTCCCCTCGCTGCCGAGGAAGACGAAGGCAGTGACGATGCCGACCCCCAGCAGGATGCCGAAAACGATCCCGATCGCCCGGTCGACGCCGCGATGTCGCCGCGGCGCCGCGGGCCCGGGCGGGGCCGCCTCCGGTGAATCGTTCCCGGGCCCGTCGATCAACTCTGCGGGGCCCGGTCCTCTCGTCTAGACGCCGTCGAGCAGCCGCCAGTTCGCCTCGAACGCCGCCTCGGCTGCCGCCGCCAAATGCTCGGTGTCGGCGTCGTCGAGGTGCCGTTCGATCAGCGAGCGGCCCTCGGCCGCGTGGGCGACGTCAGCGGACTCGTGGACTCGGAAGTACTCGTTGCCCGGGCCGTCCCCAATCCCGTAATGCTCGGCGAGGCCGACGCGCTTGGTCTGCGAGATCGCGGGTTGACCGCTCTCGATCGCGTAGAGGCGAACCAGCTCGGAGAGCAGCCCGTCCTCCCGGGTCCAGGCCTCGATGCAGGCGACCGTCTCGGCGGTCGGCTCGGCGCCCACCTCGCCACCCACGGCGTCGACGAAACCGTCCCACAGCTCGACGTGCTGGGCCTCTTCCGCGGCGTGGTGGGCAAGCTCGGCGCGCTCCTCGGCCGGCGCCGCCTCTGCGGCGCTGGCGCTGAGGCGGGCGATCGCCGCGGTCGCATGGCGGTACTGCCCCGCGTAACGGGCCAGCTCCTCGCGGGTCAGCTCTCCGGCGGACCAGCGCTGATAGAACGGATGCTCGAGGACGTTCCACCTCGCCCGAGCGGTCTCGATTCGATCCCAGATACTGTCGCTCACAGCTTCTCTCCCCTCTTCGGTGCCGGCAGCGCCCTCAGAATAGTGATTCGATCCGGCGGTGCGCCCCCCACGCCCCGACATCGCAGCACCCGAGCTCCCGCCGGGGATCGGCTGGGCGGGCCCCGACAAGCATCCCAACTCGATGGCGGCGCTCACCGCGGCCGGCCCGGTGCTGGTCCACTTCTTCGACTTCGCCCAGCTCAACAGCGTCCGCACCCTTCCCTACCTGGTCGAGTGGGACCGGCGCTACCGGGAGGCGGGACTGGCGACGATCGGAGTCCAGGCGCCGCGCTTCGAGTTCGGCGGCGACCCCGATGCCGTCGAGGCCGGTATCGCCCGCCTCGGCGTCGCCTTTGCCGTGGCGATCGACTCCGGGCGCGAGCTCTGGCTCGACTACGGATGCGAGGGCTGGCCCAGCCTCTTTCTCTGGGGCAAGGGCGGCGTGCTGAGGTGGTTCCACTTCGGCGAGGGCGCCTACCGGGAGACCGAGAATGCGATCCAGGAGGAGCTGCGCGAGCTGGACGTGCTGCGAACGCTGCCTGAGCCGATGGAGCCGGTGCGGCCCACGGACGTGCCGGGGGCGATGGTGATCGCGCCGACGCCGGAAAGGGTCGCGGCTGACGGCAGGCCTTGGACGTCGGAGGACGGCGCAGTGCACGGAGAGGACTACGAAGCGGCCGAGGCCTGGGCGACGGTCGCGGGTGAGGGTGAGCTGCGGGTGATCGTTGACGGTGCGGCACCGCGGAAGCTCGCGATCGAGGGCGCCGGGCTCTACCCGCTGGCCCGCCACAACTCCCACGGCAAACACGCACTGACGATCGAGATCAGCCCGGGCCTCGCCGTGTGGTCGATCAGCTTCGCCCCTGGGCCGGCTCCCGGCGAAGCCTCCTGAGCCCGCCATGGTCCCGGGCGCCGCAGACCATCGGCTCCGGGCCGAACTGCACGTTCCGTGCCCATTGGGTCCTTAACCTTGCGTTCGTCCCGGGAACCGACTGGAGAGAGGACGAGCGATGATCAACAAGGTTGACTTTGTGGGCATCCCCTCGACCGACAGCGAGCGCTCGCGCGCCTTCTACGTGGACGTACTCGGGCTGCGCCCCGACGACCGCGCCCGCTTCGAGGTCTGGGCCGGGGACATCTGCTTCGGGATCTGGGAGCCGGCCAGCTTCGGCCGGGAGTTCGCACCGCAGAAGAACGCCCATCCCGCGCTTCACGTCGAGGACGTCGCCGCCGCGCGGGCCGAGCTGGAGGCCAAGGGGGTGGAGTTCGCCGAAGAGACGCTGGACACCGGCGTCTGCCACATGGCCCTGTTCACCGATCCCGACGGCAACGACCTGATGCTCCACCACCGCTACGCCCCGCACGAGGGCGCGCCGGATTGACCTTTGCGGCTCGAATGACGCCGCCTTACATGCATGTGCCGGCGTCATTCGACCGCGCCGGCCGCTTCCGGAACAAATTGCGGCGGCTTCGCCGCCTTACATGCCTCTGCCGGCGCAAACATCGCGCCGGCCTCTCAGAAGTGCCGGTTAGGCCCCGGCGCCGACGGGCTGCTCGGCGCGGATCTCCTTCGGCAGCATGAAGCGGACGTTCTCGTCCACCGTGCGCAGCTCGGAGACCTCGCCTGCGCCACGCTCGCGGAAGAACTCGACCAGCCGCCCGACCAGCTCCTCCGGCGCGCTGGCCCCGGAGGTGATCCCGACCGTCTCGACGCCCTCGAGCCAGCCCTCCCGTACCTGGGTGTGATTGTCGATCAGATGCGAGCCGGCGCCGTGCTCACGGGCGACCTCCACCAAGCGGTTGGAGTTGGAGGAATTGGTTGAGCCGATCACCAGCACCAGGTCGCACTCGCGGGCGAGCTGCTTGACGGCGATCTGCCGGTTGGTCGTCGCGTAACAGATGTCGTCGCTCTTCGGGCTGACGATCGAGGGGAAGCGGGCGCGGAGCCGGGCGATGATCTCGGACGTCTCGTCCACCGAGAGTGTTGTCTGCGTGATGAACGCGACACGATCGGGGTCCGGAACCTCGATCTCGTCCACCTCGTCCGCGGTCTGCACGAGGATGATGCTGTCGGGCGCTTCGCCGGTCGTCCCCTCGACTTCCTCGTGGCCCTCGTGCCCGATCAGGATCATCGTGTATCCGTCGGCAGCGAACTTGCGAGCCTCAACGTGGACCTTGGTGACCAGCGGGCAGGTGGCGTCGATCGTCCGCAGCTGCCGGGCGGCGGCGTTCCGGTGAACCGCCGGGGCCACCCCGTGAGCAGAGAAGACGACGATCTCGCCCTCCGGGACCTCCGTCTCCTCCTCGACGAAGATCGCCCCCCGCTTGCTCAGCTCCTCGACGACGTGCTTGTTGTGGACGATCTCCTTGCGGACGTAGATCGGAGCACCGTGGAGCTCGAGCGCGCGCTCGACCGTCTGCACCGCGCGGTCCACCCCCGCGCAGTAGCCGCGCGGGGCTGCGAGCAGAACCTTCTTCGGGCCCCGCACCGGGGGCCCGTCAACCGTCGTCGCCATCGTATGAACACTAGCGAGGGGCTAGGATTTCCTCCGGTGAGAGGAGCGGCCTGACAGGTGGGATCTCAGAGCCATATGGACCGCCTTTCGGCGATCGACGCCTCCTTCCTGACCAACGAGACGGCCGACGGCCACATGCACGTCGGTGCCGTGCTCGTCTTCGAGGGCCCGCCCCCCGCATATGACGACCTGGTCGAACACGTGCGCGGACGGCTCTCGCTGGTCCCGCGGTACCGGCAGAAGCTGGCGATGCCGAGGTTCGAGGCAGGGAGGCCGTTCTGGGTCGACGACCCCAGCTTCAACCTCACCTACCACGTGCGCCACACCGCGCTCCCGGATCCCGGCAACGAGGACCAGCTGCTGAGGCTTGCCGGCCGGGTCTTCTCACAGCAGCTCGACCGCTCGAAGCCGCTCTGGGAGCTGTGGCTGGTCCAGGGACTCGACCACAACCGATTCGCGCTTCTCTCCAAGACCCATCACGCGATGGTCGACGGGGTCTCGGGGGTCGACATCTCCACCGTCCTGTTCGACGTCAAGCCGGTGCCCGACCCCGCCCCGGAGGACGACGGCTGGGTGCCGAGCCCGGAGCCGTCAACCGCGGAGTTGATCGGCAAGGGGATCGCCGACGCCGCCTCCGCCCCGGTGAAGCTGGCCGAGCGCCTTGCGGGAGCAGTGCAGCATCCCGACGCCGTGCTGCGCCGGGTCGCAGAGGGCCTCGAGGGCCTCGGGGAGGTCGCCTGGGGCTTTGCAGACCCCGCTCCCGACGTCCCCCTCAACGTCCCGATCGGCTCGCACCGCCGCTACATCTGGGTCCGAGGTGAGCTGAAGACCTACAAGCGGATCAAGGACGCGCTCGGCGGGACGATCAATGACGTCGTGATCACCGCCGTCGCCGGCGCGCTGCGCGAGTGGCTCGACCGGCGCGGGATTCGCACCGATGGCATGGAGCTGCGGGGGCTGGTGCCGGTCTCGATCCGAGCCGAGGACGAGCGCGGCAAGCTCGGCAACCGGATCGCGGCGATGCGCGCTCCGCTTCCCGTCTACGTCGCCGACCCGGTAACGCGCCTCGAGATAGTCCGTGGGTCGATGGACGGGCTGAAGCAGTCGAAGCAGGCGCTCGGCGCCGAGGTGATCTCGCGCTTCAACGACTTCGCCCCGCCGACGCTTCTCGCCCAGGCATCGCGGATCAACTTCTCGACCAGGCTCTTCAACCTGATCGTCACCAACGTGCCCGGTCCGCAGATACCGCTCTATGTCCTCGGGCGCGAGCTACAGGACGTCTTCCCGGTGGCCTTCCTGCCCGAGAACCACGCCCTCGCGATCGCGATCATGAGCTACAACGGCCGGATCAACTTCGGCCTCCTCGCCGACTACGACTCGATGGAGGACGTCAGCCTGATCGCCGACGGGATCGAGCGCTCGCTGGAGGAGCTGCTCGAGGCCGCGAAGCAGCGCGAGGCCGAGTCGAAGCAGCGCAAGAAGGTAGCCGCCGGGTGAGCGGCGAGTCCGGCTGAGCGGTCGGCTCCGACTGCGATGAGCCTCTCCGTGCAGCTCGGGCTGCTGCTCGCCGTGGGCACGGCGCTCACCTCGATCGTCAGCTTCCTCTACAAGCACCGCGGCGCAGTGCAGGCCCCCGACGTCGAGTTCCGCCGCCCGGTTCGCAGCACCGTCGCCCTGTTCCGCTCCGGTTGGTACACGCTTGGGATCGTGATCGCGCTGCTCTCCTGGGGCCTCCACGTGGCGGCGCTCGGGCTGGCGCCGATCTCCCTGGTCCAGGCGGTGATCGCAGGCGGGCTGGTCTTCCTGACGGTGCTCGCCGACCGCGTCTTCGGCTTCACAGTGACGCGGCGCGAGTGGGCCGGGGTGGCGCTGGCCGCTGTCGGCCTCGCCTTCCTCGCGGCGACCATCGAGGGCTCCGCCGACGGCGCCCACGCCTCCTACGAGCCGCTGACGATCGCGATCTACATCGCGACGCTCTCCGCCGCGGGCCTGGGGCTCGCCGGCTTCGCCCGCGGCCGGCCTCACGCCGGCGTCCTCTTCGGTGCCTCGGCCGGCCTGATCTGGGCCGCATCCGACGTCGCGATCAAGGGGACCACCGGCAACTTCTCCGACCAGGGGCTGGTCGCGATCGTCGAGCCGCTCGCCTTTGTCATCCTGATCGCCTCGCTCACCGGTCTCCTGATCTCCGCCAGGAGCCTTCAGATCGGGGAGGCCGTCGCGGTGATCGCCATCACAAGCGTCACCGCCAACGCCGCCACCATCGGCTCGGGACCGATCGTGTTCGGCGACCCGATGCCCGCGAGCGCGATCGGGGTCGCCTCCCGCATCCTCGCCTTCGCCCTGGTGATCGGCGCGGCGGCACTGACCCCGGCGCCGATGCGCGCCGCCGAGATCGAGGAGGAGCTGGGGGTCGAGCAGCAGATCGAGCCCGCCGCCGAGCCCGCCGCCTAAGGAGCGCCGCTGGCGAGATGGATATAGGTCACCAACACGGTGACTTATTTACGTTTCGGCGGCGGCGCTAGGCTCCCAGCAGGCCGACGGCGTGCGGGAGCGCCTCGCGGATCCCCTCGCCCGCCTCGGCGATCGCCTTCGGGTTGCCGGGGAAGTTGACGATCAGGGTCGCGCCGCGGACGCCGCAAACCCCCCGCGAGACCATCCACAGCGAGGTGTGCTCGCGCGACGCGATCCGCATCGCCTCGGCAATGCCGGGGGCCTCGCGGTCGATCACCGCCCGGGTCGCCTCGGGGGTCACGTCGCGCGGTGCAAACCCGGTGCCGCCGGTGGTCAGGATCGCCTCGGCCACCGCGCCGTCGGCGAGGTGGCGCAACCGCTCCTCGATCAGCGCCTGATCATCGGGCAGGACCTCCCGGGCCGCGACTTCGAAGCCGAGCGACTCGGCGAAGGCCGCCAATTCGGGGCCGCTCCGGTCCTCTGCCGCCCCCTCGGACCGCGAGTCGCTGATCGTGAGGATCGCCGCCCGCAAGGTCGCTCAGGAAGGCTCCTCGCGCCGCCAGTCGTGGCGGCCGCCGCTCTTCGAGACGAGGGCGACGCTGCGGATCTCGACGCCCCGCTCGATTCCCTTGACCATGTCGTAAACGGTGAGCGCCGCGATCGCCGCCGCGGTCATCGCTTCCATCTCGACCCCGGTGCGCGCCACCGTCCTCGCCTCGGCCGTCAGCATGACCTCGCCGGCGTCGACGTCGACGCTGGCCTGCACGTCGACGAAAGTCAGTGGCAGCGGGTGGGCCAGCGGAATCAGCTCGCCCGTGCGCTTCGCCGCCCCGATCCCGGCCAGCCTGGCGGCGCCCAGCACCTCCCCCTTCGGCCCGTCGCCGCGCTCGACCGCCGCCGCGGTGGCCGGGGACATCGCGAGGCGCGCCTCGGCCACGGCCCGGCGCTCGCTCTCGTCCTTCGAGCCGACGTCGATCATCCGGGCCGAGCCCTCGTCGTCGAGGTGGGTGAGGCGGTCCTCGCTCACGGCGCCGTCCCTTCGACCCAGCGGCCCTCCCCCGCTTCGACTTCCTTCTTCCAGATCGGCGCCTCTGCCTTGATCCGGTCGATCGCCTCACGGGCGCCGGCGAAGGCCTCGGGGCGGTGGGCGGCCGAGACCGCGACAACCACGCTCGGCTCCCCCAGAGGAACCGTTCCGACCCGGTGCTCCGCGGCCACCGCCTCCAGCCCGTGCCGCTCGAGGCACTCGCGCAAGATCGCCGTGATCCTCTCGGTGGCCATCTCCGTATAGGCCTCGTACTCCAGCCGCTCGACCTCGCGCGTGGTGCCCTGAAAGCTGACGACCGCGCCGGCGCCTGGGCGCCCGACCGCTGCGGTGATCGCGGCCGGCGAGAGGGGCTCGGCGGTGACGCGGGCGTGCACGGCGGCGCCGCCGCTGACCGGCGGGATCAGCGCCAGCTCGTCGCCGGCCCGCAGCGGCTGCTGCGGATCGGCGTACTCGCGGTTGACGGCAACCCGCACCGGCAGGCGGTCGAGCGACTCCAGCCCCGGCAGCCGCCGCACCGCGACGAGCGCGTCCTCCGCGGTGGCGCCGTCGTCGAGGTCGATCTCGACGCGCTCCGACCCCGCCCGCTCGCGCAGGACCGCGTAGAGGCGGACCTCGAATCGCATCTTCAGCTCCACCCGCCAATCCTAGATCCGGGCAGAAGCTCCACGTCCACCCTCTCCCCCGCCACCACGCCCTCCGACGCGGCCGGGACCAGCGCCAGCCCGTCCGCGCCGAGCATCGAGGTCAGCACGTGCGAGCCCTGGGCCCCGGTCGTCCGCGCCACGAGCCCCTCCTCCCCGGCGCGGAGGCTGCAGCGCACGGCGTGGGCACGGCCGGGCTTCTTCGGGTGGTCGTTCTCCAGGACGGCGCTCACCCGCTGCGCCCTGGGGTCGAGCCCCTGCATGGCCAGCAGGGCCGGCCGAGCGAACAGGATGAAGGTGACCATCGCCGAGACGGGGTTGCCAGGAAGGCCGAAGACGAGGCAGCCGCCGGGGGCGACCCCGAACCAGGTCGGCTTGCCCGGACGCAGCGAAACGCCCCAGAAGACCTCCTCGGCGCCCAGCTCCGCCAGGCAGGGGCGGACGTGGTCATGCTCGCCCACCGAGACCCCGCCGGTGATCGCGGCCAGGTCGGAGGCGAGCGCCCGCTCCAGCACCTCGCGGGTCTTCGTACGGTCGTCGCCGGCGATCTCGACCCCGGCCACCGCCGCTCCCGCCTCGCGGGCCAGCGCCGGCACCGTGTGGGCGTTGGAGTTGCGCACGGCGCCGTGGCGCATCGGCTCATCCGGGCCGATCAGCTCGTCGCCGGTGGCCACCACCCGGACCCGGGGCGCCACCGCGCACTCGACCCGCGGCAGCGGCGCCGAGGAGATCACCCCCAGCTCCGCCGCGCCGATCAGCCGCCCGGGCTCGAGGATCCGGGATCCGGCCTCGATGTCCTCGCCGGAGCGCCGGATGTTGCTTCCCTCGGGGACCGCCACCCCAACCTCGATCAGATCGTCGCGGCGTTCCGTGTCCTCGACCCGGACGACCGCATCGGCTCCTTCCGGGACCATCGCACCGGTCGAGATGGCGATCGCCTCGCCGGCGGCCACAGCTGAGCGTGCCGGGTGGCCGGCCCGCGACTCGCCCACCAGCCGCAACGAGGCGGGCTCGCCGGCCGCTGCGCCTGCGACGTCGGCCGCCTTCACCGCGAAACCGTCCATCGCCGAGTTGTCGAAGCCCGGCACGGATTCGGCCGCCACGACGTCCTCGGCGAGCACCCGGCCCAGCGCCTCCCCGAGCGACACCGGTTCGGAGGGGAGCGGCGCGACCCGCTCTCCGATCAGCTCTCGCGCCTCGTCGACGCCGGTCAGCTCGGGCATGCAAGCGAGCCTAGATGCTCGCAGCGGCCGGCGCGCAACGGCGAGCCCGGCGGCAGCGGGGTGCGAGACTTCCGCCGTGGACGCCACCGTCGCAGTGCTGGCCGGAGGGCGCTCGAGCCGCATGGGGCGCCCGAAGCCGGGGGTGAAGATCGCCGGGCACGCGCTGATCTCCTACCCGATCGCCGCCGCCCAGGCTGCGGGCCTGGAGCGATTCGTGGTCGCCAAGCGGGACACCGAGTTGCCGCACATCTACTGCCCGGTGGTGCTGGAGCCCGACGAGCCGCGCCACCCGCTCTGCGGCCTCCTCGCGGCGCTCCACCACCAGCGGGGCCGGTGCTCGCCCTGGCCTGCGACATGGCCTTCATCGACGAGAAGCTCCTCGCCTGGCTCGCCTCGCACACCGACACCACCGTGATCGAGGCCGGCGGCCGGCTCCAGCCGCTCCTGGCCCGTTACGACCTCGGGGCCCTCGGGGCGCTGGAGGAAGCACTGGAGCGGCGGCGACTCCATGCGCGACGCCGTCGCCTCGCTCGACCCCAGGGTGGTCCCCGAGACCGATGTCGCGCGCTTCGGCGACCCGGCGCGGATCAGCTTCAACGTCAACACCCCCGCCGACGTCGAGGAGGCGGAGCGGATCTTCGCCGCGCTGCGCACCTAGACCGACCTAGACGGCCCGGCTGTTGCCGTTCACGGTCACGAGCCGGCGGTCCTCGGGCCCGGGACGCAGGATCAGCACCTCGGCGGGGGCCTTCTCCAGCAGCCAGACGAGGTCGTCGCCGGAGAGGCCTGCGCCGACCCCCGCCGTCGCGGGAACGACCACGCGATCGAAGCGCTCGCGCTCGAGCAGCCGCTCGAGGGCATGGCGGTAGGAGCGGCCGCGCTCGATCCGGGAGTCGACCGCGACGCCCTGGGCGTTCGCGCGCTGCTCGATCGCCTCCAGCATCGGCATCGCCTTCGCCGCCTCGGCCGGGATCGAGCAGTCGAGCGGCAGCTGCTTCGGGACCTCCGCCAGGTAGGCGGGCATCAGCGTCGCGTCCTCGGCTCGGGCGAGGCGCAGCGCCGCGTCGACCGCGCGGCGCGAGATCGCCGTGCCGGTGAACGGCAGGAGGATCTGGTGGACCGCCTCCGGCCGCTCGCTGCGGCGCCCGCGCCAGCCGCGAGCGGGCGATCAGGTAGCCGCCCGCTAAGCCCGGCGAGCGAGCGCGACGCCGATCAGCGCCCGCTCAACCGTCATTGGCCTGCCCTGTTCGCCGCGGCGGGCGACGATCCGGACGTCGACCCCGGGCGGCGTGGCCTGCATCAGCCGCTGCGGCAGCGGCTCGCGCAGCCTGCGCCAGGCCGCGGCGGGGAAGCGACTCGCCGACCATGATGTAGGTGATGCCGCGCTCGCGGACGACCCGCGCGCGCCGTCGACCAGGCTGTCGCTCTCCTCGATCAGGAAGGTGGCGCCGAGCACCGAGGCGAGGTGGCGCAGCGCGGTCACCTGGCGCTCGATCTCGCCCTCGATCGCGCGGTTGGGCGGCTTCACCCAGAGCAGATCGAGGCCGGTGCCGAGCCGCTGCGCCGAGCGCCAGGCGCGGCGCACGAGGCGCTGCGAGGAGGGCTGGGGGCGGACGAGCGCCAGCAGCCGCTCGGCGACCGCCTTCGGCGCCTCCGCGGCGACCCGCTCCTCGCGGGTCCCCAGCGGCTCCTCGACCACCAGCCGCTTCGCCTCGACCTCCTGCGCGACCTGGCGCAGCGCGACCTCGCGCAGCGCCAGCAGGTTCTCGACGGTGAAGAAGTTGTTCAGCGCCGCCTCGATGTTCTCGCCCGGGTAGACCTTGCCGGCGCGCAGGCGCTCGATCAGCGCCTCGGGGGTGAGGTCGATCAGGACCACCTCGTCGGCCTCGCCCAGCACGGCGTCGGGGATCGTCTCCCGGACCCGGGTGCCGGTCAGCTCGGCGACCTGGTCGTTCAGGGACTCGAGGTGCTGGACGTTGACGGTCGAGAAGACGTCGATTCCCGCGGCCAGCACGTCGCGCACGTCCTCGTAGCGCTTTGGTGCTCGACCCCGGGCGCGTTGGTGTGGGCCAGCTCGTCGATCAGCGCCAGCTCGGGGTCGCGTCCCAGCAGCGCCGGCAGGTCCATCTCCTCGAGCTCGGTGCCGCGGTAGGGAACGCGGCGGCGCGGGATCGTCTCGAGGCCCTCCGCCAGGGCCGAGGTCTCGGGCCGCTGGTGGGGCTCCATGTAGCCGATCGCGACGTCGCGCCCGGCCCTGCTCGCTGTGGCCCTCCTGCAGCATCCGGTAGGTCTTGCCGACTCCGGCGGCCATGCCGATGAAGACCTTGAGATTCCCCGGCGCCGGCTCGGTCCGCTCGGCTTCTCTGCAACGACGGCGGCTGCATCCACCTCAGGCCCCCAGCAGGTTGTGGATCACGAGGTCGATCAGCTTGATCCCGATGAAGGGGACGATCAGGCCGCCGAGGCCGTAGATCAGCATGTTGCGCCGGAGCAGCGCCGTGGCGCCGATCGGCCGGTAGCGGACGCCCGCGCAGGGCGAGTGGCACCAGCAGCGGGATGACCAGCGCGTTGAAGACGATCGCCGAGAGGATCGCCGAGAGCGGCGTGCCCAGCGACATGATGTTGAGAGCGTCGAGCGGGCCCCGTTCGCCCGGGTGCGCGGCGTAGGTGAAGGCGAAGATCGCCGGCAGGATCGCGAAGTACTTGGCGACGTCGTTGGCGATCGAGAACGTCGTCAGGGCGCCGCGGGTGATCAGCAGCTGCTTGCCGATCTCCACGATCTCGATCAGCTTCGTCGGGATTGGAGTCGAGGTCGACCATGTTGCCCGGCCTCGCGCGCCGCCTGGGTGCCGGTGTTCATCGCCACCCCGACGTCGGACTGGGCGAGCGCGGGGGCGTCGTTGGTGCCGTCGCCGGCCATCGCGACCATCCGGCCTTCGCCCTGGTGGGTGCGGATCAGCTCCAGCTTCTGCTCCGGCGTCGCTTCCGGCAGGAAGTCGTCGACGCCTGACTCCTCGGCGATCTTCGCCGCGGTGAGGCGGTTGTCGCCGGTCACCATCACCGTGCTGATCCCCATCCGCCGCAGCTCGTCGAAGCGGGCGCTCATGCCCTCCTTGACGATGTCCTTGAGGTAGACGACGCCGAGGACGTGGTTGTCGCGGCAGACCGCCAGCGGCGTGCCGCCCTCGCGGCCGATCAGGTCGAGCTGCTCCTGCAGCTCGGCCGGAGGCCGCCCGCCCTGCTCTTCGACGAACTGGATGATCGCGTCACCGGCGCCCTTGCGGTACTCGATTGCCGTTGACGTCGACCCCGCTCATCCGGGTTTCGGCCGAGAAGGGACGAAGCGGGCCTCGTGGGACTTCAGCTCGCGCTCGCGGATCCCGTACTGTCTTGGCGAGGACGACGATCGAACGGCCCTCCGGGGTCTCGTCGGCGAGCGAGGAGAGCTGCGCTGCCTCGGCTAGCTCGGATTCCTCGATCCCCGGCATCGGGATGAACTGCGGTCGCCTCGCGGTTGCCGAGGGTGATCGTCCCGGTCTTGTCGAGCAGAAGGACGTCGACGTCGCCGCGACGCCTCGACCGCGCGGCCGGAGAGGGCGAGGACGTTGTGGCGGACGAGGCGGTCCATGCCGGCGATCCCGATCGCCGAGAGCAGGGCGCCGATCGTGGTCGGGATCAGCGCGACGAGCAGGGCGATCAGGGTGACCACCGAGGCGTCGGTGTTCGAGAACTCGGCGAACGGCCGCAGGCGTCACGACGACCATCGAGGAAGATCAGGGTGAGGCCGGCAAGGAGGATGTTGAGCGCGATCTCGTTCGGCGTCTTGCGCCGCTCGGCGCCCTCGACCAGGGCGATCATCTTGTCGAGGAAGCTCTGCCCGGGCTCCTGGGTGATCTCGACCACGATGCGGTCGCGAGAGGACGCGGGTGCCGCCGGTGACGGCGCTGCGGTCGCCGCCCGACTCGCGCACGACCGGTGCCGACTCGCCGGTGATCGCCGACTCGTCGACCGAGGCGATTCCCTCGATCACGGTGCCGTCGCCGGGGATCGATCTCGCCGGCCTCGACGACCACGACGTCGCCGCGCCGCAGCTCCGAGGCCGGCTTCTCGCCGCCGTCGCGGAGGTGGGCGACCGTCTCGGTCCGCATCGAGCGCAGGGCGTCGGCCTGCGCCTTGCCCCGGCCCTCGGCCAGCGCCTCGGCGAAGTTGGCGAAGATCACCGTCAGCCAGAGCCAGACGCCGATCGAGAACGCGAACCAGGCCGGGCTCGTCGCCGCCGCCGAGCGGCGGGCCGCCGAAGAGCTGGATCAGCCAGCCACCGGTCGTGATCACGGCGCCGATCTCGACCACGAACATCACCGGGTTGTGGAACTGGTGGCGGGGGTCGAGCTTGCGCAGCGAGTCGAGCGCCGCCCGCACCATGATCGAGCGCGTCGAAGAGCGAGCGCGGCTCGTTGCGGAGGGTCTCTGTCGGTCATCGGGCCGGCCTTCCTCCTCAAGCGCGAGGTTCAGCTTCAGGACGTTGACGCCCGGCTCGCCGAAGAGGCCGAGGAAGCGGCCGTCGGTGTTGTCGGAGATCAGGTCGAGGACGCGGCTGCAGCGGGCAGCTGGCGCACGGCGGCGACGCGGTGCGCCTGGATTCGCGCGTTGGCCTCGGAGATGTGAGGGTCGACCCCGAGGCGGAGGTGCTGACGGCGTCGACCGGGACGTCGGCTGCGGTGAGGCCGGGGTCGTAGGGCCCCTCGAGCTTCAGGTAGGCGGTCAGCTCTTCTGCCATGAATTCGGACAGTTCCTTGCTGTTGGGGCCGAGGTTGTTGAAGTAGGTGACGTTGGCGCTGTAGCCGGTCGCCGACGGGCGGCCCTGGAAGTAGGCGCGGTCGGGGTGAGCACCGGTTCGCCTACTTGTCGAGCTGCGGCTTGCCGTTGCGATCAGCACCGGCCGGCGGAAGTCCTGGCCGATCAGCTTCGAGCCGACGACCTTGCCGTCGACCTCGATCTTGCTGCCGTTGGCGGCGTTCGGGAACAGCACCTGCGCGACGCCGGTGGTGATCAGCGGGTAGGCGATGCCGAGCAGCCAGCGTCAGGAAGACGATCGCGATCGTCGCCGGTGATCAGGTCTCTTCGGCAGTCGCTCGTGCTCATCTCAGAACAGCTGGTCGGTCAGGCCGTTGACGACGGGCCCGAGCAGGAAGGCGGGGAAGAAGGTCAGGGCGGCGACGATCGACGACGACGCCGATCAGGAGGACGACGAAGGTGGGGGAGTCCGAGCGGAACGTGCCGGCACCGGCCGGGGCGATCTTCTTGCCGGCCAGCGAGCCGGCGACGCCGAGCGCCGCGATCATCGGCAGGAAGCGGGCGAGCAGCATGATCAGCCCGCCGAGCAGGGTGGCGAAGCTGAACGCTTCGCGAGCCGCGCGTTGCCGGGCGGCGTGAGGCTGGATGAAGCCGGTGTAGCCGGCGAAGGCGGAGCCGTTGTTGTTGGCCTGCGACATGTAGGCGTAGAGCGACTCCGAGAAGCCCTGCGGCCCGGCGTTGTAGATCGATTGGGTGCCGTCGGGGCTGGCCACCGCGAGGGCGGTGCGCGATCAGCACCAGCAGCGGAGTCACCAGGACTCCGACGAGGACCAGCTTCACCTCCCTCGACTCGATCTTCTTGCCGAGGAACTCGGGAGTGCGGCCGACCATCAGCCCGGCGATGAAGACGGTCAGCAGGACGAGCAGCAGCATGTAGTAGAGGCCCGAGCCGACTCCGCCGAAGATCACCTCGCCGGTCGAGAGGTTCGCGGTCGGGACCAGGCCGCCGATCCCGGTCAGCGAGTCGAAGGCGGCGTTGACCGCGCCGCATGAGGTGACGGTCGTGACCGCGGTCCACAGCGACGAGTCGGCGATCCCGAAGCGCTGCTCCTTGCCCTCCATGTTGCCGCCGGTGGAGCCGTCGAATGCGTGGGTGAGGACTCCGGCGTGGTGCTGCGCCGGTGAGCCGTGCTGCTCGGCGACGTAGACGACGCGACGGCGACGATGAACATCAGCATCATCGCGATGTACAGGGCCCAGCCCTGGCGCCGGTTGCCGATCATTCGCCCGAACGTGTAGGTGAGAGCGGCGGGGATCATCAGGATCAGCAGCAGCTCGAGGAGGTTGGTCAACCCGTTCGCGTTCTCGAACGGGTAGGAGCTGTTGACGTTGAAGAAGCCGCCGCCGTTGGTGCCCGAGCTCCTTGATCGCCTCCTGGGAGGCGACGGGCCCCAGCGCCATCGTCTGGGTGCCGCCGGCGATCGTGTGGATGACCTGTGAGCCGTCGAGGGTCTGGATCACGCCCTGGGAGACGAGGATCAGGGCCGCGACGAAGGAGATCGGCAGCAGGATGTAGAGCGAGATCCGGACCAGGTCGGCCCAGAAGTTGCCGAGCGCCGTCAGCGCTGCGCGCGGCGAAGCCGCGGATCACCGCCGCCAGTACCGCGATCCCGACCGCGGCGGAGACGAAGTTCTGCACCGCGAGCCCGGCCATCTGGGAGAAATAGGAGAGCGTCGTTTCGCCGCCGTAGTACTGCCAGTTGGTGTTGGTGACGAACGAGGAGGTCGGTGTTGAAGCTGAGGTTCCAGGGCCCGGAGTCGAAACCCTCGGGGTTGAACGGCTGGATGCTCTGGGTGCGAAGGATCAGGTAGAGCATCAGCCAGGAGAGCAGGCTGAAGACGATGGTCGAGCGGGCGTAGGCCTTCCAGTCCTGCTCCGTGTCGGGCCGCACACGCAGCACCCTGTAGGTGAAGCGCTCGATCGGCCCGAACACCGGGGACAGGAAGACCCGTTCGCCCTGGAAGATCCGGGCGATGTAGCCGCCGAGCAAGCGGCACCAGCGCGGTGAGGACGATCAGGAAGACGATGATCTGAACCCAGCCCTGGGTCATCAGAGGCTCTCCCCGCGAAACAGCGCGTAGCAGAGGTAGGCGAATACAGGGCGACGAGATCAGCAACCGAACAGCTCCGCGGCGCTCATACCCTGTCCAGCGCCCCGATCACCGCGTAGATAAGTGCGAAGGCGACCAGCGCGAATGCGATCGAGACGAGATCCATGCGGTCGATTTTGCGCCCGCCCCCATCAAGGCCGTGTCAAGGACTTTCGAGGCCTCGTCAAGATTTCATGAAGGGGTCGGGTGGCCGAATACGCCCCCTGTCTCCCGAAATCGGCCACTCGACCGCGTGCTGCTGCGAGAATCGGCCCGATGGAGATTCTCAACCTGGGCCGCGCAGAGCCGGCCTACGACGACTCCGACCCGGAGGGCTACCGCGCCGGGATGGATCGGTTCGGGAAGCGGATCGGCGCCTCGCGGATCGGCGGATCGCTTTATGAGCTGCCGGCAGGGCAGAGCATCTGCCCCTACCACTACGAGTACCCGAGGGAGGAGTGGCTGCTGGTCCTCGGCGGCGCCCCGACGCTCCGGCATCCGGGCGGCGAGGAACAGCTCGAGCAGGGGGACCTGGTTTGCTTCCCCGCGGGCCCGGAGGGCGCCCACAAGGTGACCAACAGCGGCAGCGAGACCTGCCGGGTGCTGATGATCTCGACGATCGAGGACCCCTCGATCGGCATCTACCCGGACAGTGACAAGATCGGCGTCTTCACCGAGGATGACCGCGACACGGTGATCGTCCGTCGCTCCAGCTCTGTTCCGTACTTCGACGGCGAGGCTTAGCCGGCGGCATCCTTTGTCGACCCGAGCGGGTCCGTGGGGCCAGGCGCCGGGGCGATGCAATCGTCGCCGGCGACTTCGAGGCCACCCTCGACCAGAGCGAGTTCCGGGATCTCCTCGACCGTGGTTGCCGCCGACGCGCGCGGCGACGGCCTGGGCCAGGCTGGCCGAACGCAAGGTTAGGCGTCCAATGGACGCATAACTTGCATCTCGGCCCGGGTTGGCGTCAGGCGGTCGTAATCGCCGGCTCGGCGCCGGGCTCGCGCCCGCTGCCCGCGACCGCCTCCAGCTTCACCGGGATCCCGTTCAGGAAGGCCATCCCGGCGAGCCGCTCGAGGTCCTCGGGCTCGGAGGACGCGAGCTGGTTGACGTTGGCGCCGCCAGCCGCGTTGGCGGTGCGCCAGCCGCCGTTGTGCCCCCAGCCGTGCGGGACAGCGACCGTGCCCGAGGCGACCTCGTCCGTGACGCGGGCGATCAGCTCGATCTCCCCGTGGGCCGACTCCAGCCGGCAGTTCCCGCCGTCCTCGACCCCAGCCGCGGCGGCGTCATCGGGATGGATCCG
This sequence comes from uncultured Actinomycetes bacterium, assembly GCA_963738305.1. Lineage (GTDB taxonomy): Bacteria > Actinomycetota > Thermoleophilia > Solirubrobacterales > 70-9 > JBBRHQ01. Next base: position 270,871 of record CAVTVU010000001.1, read on the forward strand.
CGCCGCGTGCTCGCGGCCTCCGCGCATCAGCAGGGCAGCGTTGTGCATCCAGGAGTTATGGGAGCGCAGCTCGCGCAGCCCGATCAGACGCAGCGGAAACTCGGGGTCGGTCCCGTTTCGGGAAGCCAGGCGTTCCGCTTCGGCCCGGATCTCCGGAACGTCGAGCTGAACCCGGCTGTCGCGGTGGCGGACCTTCTTGCGCAGCAGACCAGCCCGCAGGTGCTCGTCGAGGACGATCCCGTGCTGGTTCCGCCGCAGCTCCGAGACGCTGAGCCCGCCGCGGCGAAGCCCGAACAGGTCGCCCCGCGGCCCCAGCCGCAGCAGCAGCTCGACGAGTCGCTGCGGCGAGAGGCGAACCCCGGCGCGGCCGAGCATACGAGCCACCCGGAGGCTCGAGGGCACAACGCCGATCCGCTTCGAGATCTCGTCGATGATCTCCCACTCCTGCCTCGCCTCGCCGGCGGGCTCGACCACGGCGTCGGTCATGTTGATGTAGGGGGTGGTGAAGAGGCCCAGGAAGGGCAGGGGGAAGTCCTCGCGCTCGTACATCGTCGTCGCCGGGAGGACGAAATCGGCGTGGCGAGCTGTGTCGCTGACGTAGAGGTCGATCGCGACGCAGAGGTCGAGCTGCTCGATCGCCGCCACAAGCTCGGCGCCGTTCGGCACGGAGAGCACCGGGTTGCCGGCGGAGACGAAGAGCGCCCTCATCTGGCCCGGTCCGGGGGTGGTGATCTCCTTCGCCATCAGCGTCGCCGGCAGGCTGCCGAGCACCTCCGGCAGGTTCCCGACCCGGGAGCGGACTTTCCCGTACGTGGCGAGCCCGAGCCGGTGGGCGAGGCCTTCGAAGTCAAGAGGCGGGTCGCCGAACATCGCCCCGCCCTCGCGATCGAGGTTGCCGGTGACGGCGTTGAGCGCGTCGAGCAGGAAGGAGACGAGGGTGCCGCTCCGCCCCAGGCAGGAGCCGGTGCGGCCGTAAACCGCGGCCCGCGGGGCGGCGGCGAGGTCACGGGCGAGGGCGCGGGTGGCCTCGGCGCCGATCCCGGTGCGCCTCTCGGTCGCCTCCGGCGCGTGATCCGCGGCCAGCCGCCGCAACCCCTCGACCCCCGCGGCCTGGCGATCCAGGGCGGCCGCATCCTCCAGGCCCTCCTCGAAGATCACGTTGAGCAGAGAGAGCAGCCACCAGGCGTCGGCGTCCGGGGTGATCGGCAGATGCTCGAAGGCCCGAGCGGTCTCCGAGCGGCGCGGGTCGACGACCACCACCCGACCGCCACGCGCGGGAATCGCCCGCAGCAGGTCCTTGACCCGTGGCGCGCTCATCACGCTGCCGTGGGAAACCAGCGGGTTGGCGCCGACCATCAGCAGGAGGTCGGTGCGGGCAAGGTCGGGGATCGGGACCTGGAACGGCGTGCCGTAGAGCATCTGGCTGGCGGCAAAGCGGTTGCTCACGTCCTGCGAGGAAGCCGTGTAGTAGTGGGGGGAGCCGAGCGCGTCGGTGAACCCTTTCGACCACAGCGGGTGCGAGTAGGAGAACGCCCCCGGGTTGCCCATGTACCAGCCGACCGCGTCGCCCCCGTGGAGCGAGCGGATGCGCTTCAGCCTGGTCGCGATCTCGGTCAGCGCCACCTCCCAGCTGACCCGCTCGAACTCGCCGGAGGGCGCCCGCCGCAGCGGATGCATGACGCGGTCGCGGTCGTTCTGCACGTCGGTCATCGCGATCCCCTTGGGACAGGCGAACCCGGCCGAGAGGGGGTTGTCGGGATCCGGCCGCAGCCTCGTCAGCCGACCGCCCTCGACGGTGGCGATCATCCCGCAGAGCGGCTCACAGACGCGGCAGTAGGTGACCTTCTCAGTTGCCTCGCCGGGCATCGGTGACGATCGTACCGCGGCCCGCCTCGCTCAACCGGCGCTGACGACCCGGGTGGCGGTCGCCTTCCAGGCGGCGGTCACCAGAGAACCGGGACGCAGGTTGAGCGCCGCGACAGAGCGGGCGGTCACCTCGGCGGTCAGCGGTTGCGGCAGCGCGATCCCGACCCGGACCCGATTGCCCACTTCGGTCAGCGATCGCACCTCCCCGCCGACCCGGTTGAGGGCCGAGTCGCTGTGCTCGGCTCCCGGCGGCTCCAGGGAGATCTCCCATGGGAAGACGCTCAACGCTACCGGGCCCTGGGCGCCGTCGGTCGTACGCACCATCCCCCCTCCGTCGAGGGCGACCGCGGTGAGTCCGTCGGAGTCGGCCGAGGCGCTGCCGCGTAGCACGACCGCCCCGGTGAAGTCGGCGACGTAGGCGGAGGCAGGCTCGGCGGAAACCGCCGCCGGAGTTCCCTCCTGGACCACCGTGCCGCGGTCCAAAACGGCGATCTGCCCGCCCAGCAGCGCCGCCTCGTCGAAGGAATGGGTGACGATCAGGATCGGGATCTCGAGGCCGGAGAGAAGCGAGTCGAGCTCGCGCAGCGAGGCCGAGCGGCTGCTCGGGTCGAGCGCGGAGAGCGGCTCGTCGAGCAGGAGAAGTGCGGGACGGGGCGCGAGCGCACGGGCCAGCGCGACCCGCTGGCGTTCGCCCCGGAGAGGGCGACAGGATCGGCATCGGCGAGCTCGTCGCAGCCGAAGAGCTCGAGCAGCTCCAGTCGCCCGCCTGCGCCGTTCGCCCCGCCCGCCGCCGCGGATACCGAAGGCCACGTTCCGCCAGGCGCTCATCCTCGGAAACAGCGCGTAGTCCTGGAACATGTAGCCGCAGCGGCGCTCCTCCGGAGCCAGGTCGACGCCGGCGCCCGTATCGAGCCAGACCTCCCGATCGAGCGAGACGCGACCTACGGCGGGTGCCAGCAGGCCGGCAATCACCCTCATCACCGTGGTCTTGCCGGCCCCGGACGGTCCGACCAGTGCGAGTCTCTGCGCTGGATCGATCGAGAGCTCGATGTTCAAGTCGAAGCTCCGCAGACCCACCCGCATCGCCGCCTCGAGCCCGCTCACGGGCTGCGGCCTCCGAGCCCGCGCTCCCCCGAGACAAGCTTCACGGAGAGGAGGATCGCGCCGGCAACGGCGACCAGCACCGCGGAGAGCGCCAGCGCCGCGGTGAAGTCGGTGGCGAACCGGGCGAAGATCGCCAGCGGCGCCGTCTGTGTGACCCCTGGGAAGGAGCCGGCGAACATCAGGGTCGCTCCGAATTCCCCCAACGCCCGCCCCCAGGCGAGGGCGGTTCCCGAGGCGAGCCCGGGCCGGGCACTCGGCACAGCGACGAAGAGGAAGGTCCGGGCCGGGCCGGCGCCGAGGGTGCGCGAGGCCTCCAGCCAGGACGGGTCGAGCGACTCGAAGGCGGCGATCGCCTGGCGCAGGTAGAAGGGCGCCGCGACGAAGGTCAGCGCGACGACCACTCCTGCCGTCTGGAAGACGAGCTCGATCCCGGCGGCACCGATCGCCCCACCGAGGATCCCGTTCGGGCCGAGTGCGGCGAGCAGTGCGATCCCTGCGACCGCGGGCGGGACGACCAGGGGAAGCTCGATCAGGGTGATCGCCAGCGAGCGGCCGCGGAACCGCCTCGTTGACAACAGGTAGGCGGCCGGGGTGCCGACGACGAGGATGATCGCCAGCGCGATCAGGGAGGTGCGCAGGCTGAGCCAGAGCGCCTCGCGGGCGGCTGGCTCGGAGAGGCTGTCGAGCAGACGGCTCGGCCCGGTGTTCGTGAAGACCGCGACCAGCGGGAGGGTGAGGAAGGTGAGCGCCAGGGCGAGGGCTAGGACGCTGAGTACCCGGAATCCTGCCCCTGCCCTCACGGCGGCGGCAGGAAGCCGGCCTCGCGCAGTTCGGTCGCGCCTGCTCCCGGCGCGAAGAGGCCGGCGACGAATTTCCTCGCCAACCCCGGGTTCGGCGCGTCCTTGAGGATTGCCACCCCGTAGGCGGCATCGGGCTGCAGCGAAGCCGGGATAAGAATCGTCTTCAGCTGGTCCGCGGCGGCCTTGGCGTCGGTGATGTAGACAAAGCCCGCGTCCGCCGCTCCCTGGACCACCTTGCCGACGACCGCGGCGACCTCGGGCTCCTCGGAAACGACGTTGTCGAGGATCTCCTTGCGCTGGGCAGCCGGCCGCCGGTCGAGCACCTCGAGCGTGTAGGAGCCGACCGGGACGCTCTTGGCGCCGATCACGATCTTCGTGCCGGGCTTCGTGAGGTCGTCGATCGAGGTGATAACGCTGTCCTCGGGCACCGCGATCGTCAGCCGGTTGCCGGCGAAGATCTGCGGTTTCTCCACCAGGCCCTTCCTATAGAGCTGGTTCGGGTACTCGGTGTCGGCCGCGGCGAAGACGTCGGGCCGGGCGCCCTGCTCGATCTGGGCGGCGAGCGTCTCCGAGCCGGCGAAGGACTGCTTGATGTCGGCGTCGGAGAAGGACTTGGCGTACTCGACGAAGACGTCGCCGAGCGAGGAAGCGGCCGAGACGACCAGCTTGCCGCCCCCGCCGCCCGAGCCCGTGGGGTCATCGCTTCCGCCGCAGCCGGCGAGCAGCGCGAGGATCGCGGCGGCGAGGACGGTGAGGATCGCCCCCTTCGCGATCACCTCAATTGCCCCTCTCGACCATCACAGAGGTCGCCTTCACCGTGGCCGTCGCCTCGACTCCCTCGGCGAGGCCGAGCTCCTCCGCGGCATCACGGGTGATCGCAGCGGTGACCCGGTGCGGGCCGGCCTCGATCTCGACCAGGGCCATCACCCCGTCGACCTCGACCGAGCGGACCACGCCGGGGAACCGGTTCCGCGCCGAAAACGCGTCGCCGGTCGTATGCCGCGCCGGCGCCGAGCTCAGCCGCTCGATCTCCGAGGCGGGAACCCGGCGGCGGTTGCTCTCGTCCCGAGTCGTGCGCAGCTTCCCGGAGCGGTCCCAGCGTCGCAGGGTGTCGGCGCTCACTCCCAGCGCCTTGGCCGCCTCGCCGATCGAGAGATCGCCCATTTGCCTAAGCATTACATAGGCAAGCGAGGGGCCGCACGGCCGAACGCGAGGTTAGGTCCGGATATCGGCCCTGATGTGCAGTTCGGCCCGGCGGAGCAGCGCCTCAGCCGCCGATCGCGCTCATCGTCCGCGGCGGCTGGCGGAAGCCCGGCTCGCCGACGTGGTGCTTCAGCTCCTTGCGCCAGACCGCGTCGCGGATCAGCTGCTCGAGCTCGGAGTCGTCGGCACCCTCGCGCACGGGCTCGCGCAGGTCGGTCTCGTGCAGCGAGAAGAGGCAGGTGCGCAGCTTGCCCTCCGCGGTGAGGCGGACCCGGTTGCAATCGGCGCAGAAAGGCTCGGAAACCGGGTTGATGAAGCCGATCTCACCGCGGCCGTCGCGGAAACGGAAGACCCGCGCGGTCGCCGAGGGCTCGCGCGGCAGCTCCTCGAGCGGGTGGACGGCGTCGATCATCGCCCGCAGCTCCTCGCCGGTGAGCACCGAGTCGGGCGTCCAGGCGTGGTCGCCGTCGAGCGGCATGAACTCGATGAAGCGCACCTGGAACGCCGTGGAGCGGGCGAACTCGGCGAAGCGGATCGCCTCGCCCTCGGTGAAGCCGCGCATCGCCACCGCGTTCACCTTCACCGGCTGGACCTGAGGGAAGGCGGCGATCGCGCTCGAGCCCGCGCAGCACCTGGTCGAGCGCGTCGCGGCGGGTGATCTGGAAGAAGCGGTCGCGCGCCAGCGAGTCGATCGAGACGTTGACCCGGTCGATCCCGGCATCGACCAGCGCCGCCGGCGTCGCGCTCGAGCAGGTAGCCGTTGGTCGTCAGCGAGAGGTCGCGGATCCCCTCGATCGCGGCGAGCATCGCGACCAGCCGGGGGAAGTCGCGGCGCACCAGGGGCTCGCCTCCGGTCAGCCGCACCTCCTCGATCCCGATCGAGATGAAGATCGCCGACCAGGCGCTCGATCTCCTCGAAGCTGAGGATCTCGGCGCGCTCGAGCCACGGGATCCCCTCGGCCGGCATGCAGTACTGGCAGCGGAAGTTGCAGCGGTCGGTCACCGAAACCCTCAGGTCGGAGATCCGGCGCCCATGGCCGTCAGTGAGCAGATCCGCGCTCATCCCTTGACAATTCTGGCGTATCGCATGCGATTCCTCGGCGCCGGGACCTTTCAGCCGCCAATATCGCGGTTGAGAGGTCCCAGGTCGGAGGGGGTCAGCCGAGCTCGGCGGAGGCGGCGGCGGGCTCGCCCTCGACCTCGAGCAGCCCGAGCCGATCCGCGAGCCGCGCCGCCGGCAGCGCCTGCAGCAGCAGGGTGAGGATGATCGCGAGGGCGACAACGCTGGCGTAAAGGTCGACGTGGGGGACGCCGAGACCGGCGAGGACACCGACCAGCGCCGCGGGCACGACCCCGGTCTCGCGGGTCCAGCAGAGGAAGGCCAGCTCCTGCTTGGTCCATTTGCCCCCCTTATCGGGGACTACGCACGTCAACACGGTCAGGGGGCGGGCGAGCAGTAGCAGGACCGCCACCACCGCCAGCGCCGGCAGCAGGTTCTCCCCGAGCTTGTCGAAGGGGATGTTGGCGCCGAGCACGATGAAGACGAAGAAGGTGACCAGGTCGGCGGTGTTGAAGGCGAACTGGCGCATCTCTCGCTCGTGCTCGGAGTGCATCGCCAGGCCGAGCTGCTCCATGTTGCCGACGATCAGTCCGGCCAGAAAGGACCCCAGGTAGCCGCTGCCGCCGGCCGAGTCCAGCGAGAAATAGCTGATCGTCACCACCATCAGCACCGCCGCCGCCGACGACTCACGCCATATCCCGGTCCGCCGGCTCGAGATCGTCGCCGCCAGCAGCACCCCGGCGACGATTCCGAGCACGGTGCTGATCGCCAGGTTTCCAACGAAATCCTCCGCCGGCGTCGCGATGGATGAGTCGCCGCTGATCAACACTCCGGCAAAGGCCAGCGCCAGGACCGCCCCGGTTGGATCGTTGAAAGCGGATTCGGCGACCACGGTCTGGGCCAGCTTCGGCCTGAGACGGGAGCGGATGAACAGCGGGATGAGGATCGCCGGGTCGGTGGGCGCCAGCACCGCGCCCATCAGGAGGGCGGCGGTCCAGGAAAGCCCGAACGCGAAATGGGCGGCGGTGCCGGTCACCAGGGCTGTGAGAATCACGCCCGGAACGACCAGCATGCCGAGCCCGACCCAGACGCGGCGCAGCACCTTCACCGACAGGTTGAGGCCTCCGTAGAAGAGGATGAGCGAGACGCCCAGGGTGAAGATCAGCTGGGCGCCGGTCGAGCGCAGCGGAACGTCGACCACATCGAGCGCCGATGGACCGAGCAGGGCGCCGACCGCGACCAGCAGGAGGATCTCGGGCACGCGCAGGAGGCTGGCAAGGAAGCGTGCGGCCAGCGCCCCGCTGAGCAGCAGGCTCAGGGTCAGCAGGACGTCCTGGGTCACGTCGACTCGCTGCCGTCCGCCACCTCGCCGCGGGAGCGGCGTTCTCCCTCCAGAGCCATCCGAGCAACGTCATTGGCGGTGACCAGCAGGAGGACGACCACCAGCGCGGCCCCGAGCGCCACTGCGATCAGCCGCTTGCGTGCAGTGTCGCGAGCGTCGTCAGCTGCCTGCCGGGCGGCCTCGGCCCGCCCGGTCTCCAGCGAGGCGAGGCGCTCGGCAGTTGCCGCCATCGCCTTGAAGCGAACGATCTCAGGATCGAGGAAGATCCTTCTCGTCACCTCGGGCCGGCCCTGCTGGAGGGCATTGAAGGCAACTCTGTCGAGCGCCATGAAACCCCGAAACTCCCGATCGAGGCTGTTGAGGAGATTCTGCTCGGCGGGGATGCTGAGCGATTCCGCTGCGCTTCGGAGATCGCGTCGCAGAGTGGCGACCGACCGCAGGAAGATCGGCCGGGAGCGGCCGTTGTCATAGCCGTACGCGGTCTGCCAGCCGTTCATGTCCGTGACGGCGAACTTGATCTCGCGGGCGACGCGCTCATCCGTCGCCCTCTCGCCCGCTTGGTCGAAGCGATCGCCCATCTCGGACATCCCGTGCAGCGCCACCGCGGTCGTCGCCAGGGGCCCGAGGATCGTCAGCACGATCGCCGCGTAGAGCTTCGCCCTGATGCTCAAAGCGCCACCCCACCCACCGATTCGCGGCTGCGAATAGGATTGCGGCGGCGATGATCCTCTTCGTCCTCACCGGCCAGGCTCCACCGATCCTGCTGGTGACGCTTGTGCTGATGGCCTACCTGGCCGGTTACGAGCTGGCCAAGGAGGCCGACCTCCCATTCATGATCAAGGCTTGGTGGGTTCTGTTCGTGCTGCTGTTCAACATCCTCGGCTTTGGCATCTTCTGGATCTGGCTGGCGGCCCGCCGCCGGCGGCGACACGCTTAGGTTCATCCCCTAGTCCTTCTCGGCGCGGAGGTTGTGGAGCCGGACAAGCTTCAGCGCCAACTCCAGGGAGAGGAGATCCTCGCTGTCGATATCGAGATCCGCGACCTGCTCGATCCGCTCGAGCCTCTGGCGGACCGTGTTGGGGTGCACGTAAAGGGCGCGTGCGCTGGCGGTGACGGACCCCCGGTCGGCGAGGAACTGCTCCAGGGTCTCGACCAGTCGGGAGCCGCGGCGCTGGTCGTAGGAGATCAGCTCCTGGACCGATTGGCGGTAGCGGTCGCGCGGGGCGTCATCGAGCTCGAGGTGGACGAGATAGCGATACGCGCCGAGCTGCTCGTATGAGACGGCGCCCCCGTTTGCCGCCAGTGAGCGCCCGATCCGCGCCGCGTCACCCGCTTCCCGCATGCGGCGCCGGGCGCTTGTCGGTCCGCGGTCAACGTCACTGAGCCCCGCCACCAAACCCTCCTCGCGTGCGAGGGAGTCGCAAGCGGACCGCAGCTGCTCCACCGTGACGGTGCGGTCCGCGGGAAGCGAGGCGAGAGCGCGCACGCGGTCATGGCGCAGCTCGAGGAAGGTCCTCAGGCTCAGCCGCCGCAGCTGAGCCTCGAGCCGGCCCGCCACCTCGGGGCGTCCCGGGAAGCCGTCCGACGCCCCGGGGGCAGGCTCGAGGTGGAGGAAGACATGGGGACGGGAGAGGTCACACCCCGCATCCCGGGCCTTCGCCTCTCCCGCCTCGACAGACCCCGCGGCGAGCGCATCGAACATGTCCTTGACGAGGTTCTCAGCGGTGAGGCGCTCGATCAGCTCCGCCTTCTTCAGGCCGACCGCCGTCTGGTTGGCCACCGCCCCCAGCAGCTCTCCGTCCTCCTCGGTGAACTGGCGCCCATGAGCGAGGCAGCAGAGGATCCCCATCTGCTCATCGCCGGCGACCAACGGCGCGACCAGCAGGGCGTTCTCGTCAACCCCGGGCCAGAGCTCGTGCGCCACTCGACGGCGCCCCCCGCCCCGCCCGTTCGCCCGCCGCATCAGGTCGAGAACCAGCCCCGCGCCGCCCGGTCGCGGGCTGGGCGCGGGCGCATCCACCGGCTCGCCGCCGGCCAGGACGAGCTCATCGGACTCGATGTCGAGCCGGTATATCTGGCAGGCGTCGGCATCCAGCAGCTCGCGGGCTCCGCGGGTCACCACCTCGTAGAGATCGTCGCGCCCGCCGACCGCGGCCAGAGCCTGGCTCAGGCCGGTGAGGGTGGTCAGCGCCTGCACCCGCCGATGCGTCTCCTCATAGAGCTGGGCATTCTCGATCGCGCCGGCGACGAGAGAAGCGGTGTGGACGAGGAAGTTGAGCACCTCGTCGTCGAACTCGCGGGGGGCGGCGGTGTGGAGCACGGCAACCCCGATCACGTCTCCGGACTTGGCGAGGATCGGCACCGCAACCATGGACTGGAAGCGCTCCTCCTCGAGCTCGGGCACGTACTTCATCCGCGGATCCGCCATCGCGTTCTCCGGGATGAACTCGGGGGTCTTGGTGCGGGCGACCCAGCCGGCGAGGCCCTCGTCGACGCCGAAGCCGAGCCTGCCGACGAAGCGCGAGTAGCGAGGAGAGGCGGCCCTGAGGATCAGCCGGTCGCCCTCGAGGAAGTAGATGAACGCGGCGTGGCAGCGGGTCGCCTCGGTGGCGATATCGACGATGGCGCCGAGGACCCGATCGAGGTCGAGCGAGGAGGAGACGGTCTTGATGACCGCATAGAGGGTCTCGTTTTCCTGCTGGGCGCGGCGAAGCTCATCGCCGTCCTCGACGGCCGGCCGTACCGTCTCCACCGATTGCAGCGCCAATGGCCCCTCCTCCGAGTTCTGGGACTGGAGCGGCCATCGTATCCCGCCTGAGGCGGAACACAAATGTGGGGAACGCACGCCCGCAACCGTGCAAGTGTGTGTGGATTGCCCATTGTGTGGGCCTTGCGGGCATGGAAATGTTGGCGCCGTTGGTGGCAAGCGAAACCAATTGCACTGCCATGGCGGCCGCACCCGGCACGGGGGCGAGGAGGGATAGATGATCCAGGCTTTGGTCGCACAGGCGGGTCAGCTCCAGGACGCCGTGAAGACGATCACGGACTCTCAGACCCTCGACAGCGCCATCCTCGGGGAGCAGTTCTACTTCTTCACGGTGGTGCTGATGTGGCTGATCCACGTCGGCTTCATGACCTACGAGACCGGGGTGGCGCGACGCAAGAACGCCCTGGCAACGGCGCTCAAGAACATCCTCACGATCGCCGTCGTAACGCCGACGATGTACTACTTCGGCTGGTGGGTCTACAACTGCAACCAGCCGGGACTGCCGATCGGACCGAACTCGAGCGACTTCACCAGCGTTGCCTGCCAGGGCGGCATCCCCTGGTCCGACACCTTCGGCCCGAACCTCACCAACAACATCAACCTGATCTTCTTCCTGGCCTTCCTGCTGTTCTCCTGGACGACGGCCTCGATCATGTCCGGCGCGCTGCTGGAACGGGTGCGGCTCTCCGCCTACCTGGTGCTGGCCTGCCTGCTCGGCTCGGTCGTCTGGATCCTCGATGCCGCCTGGGGCTGGAGCGCCGGCGGCTGGCTGACGCTTCGCTTCGGGTTCCACGACTCGATCGCATCGGCAGTCGTCCACGGCGTTTCCGGCGCCTTCACACTCGGCGTCCTCTTCCAGCTCGGACCGCGGATCGGCAAGTACACGCGGGACGGCATGGCGCGAATATTCAGGCCCCACAACATCCATATGACGTTGATGGGCCTGATGCTGATCTTCACCGGCTTCTATGGCTTCTACGCGGCCTGCCTGGTGATCGTCTCAGACCGTGGCGCCGGGCTGGGCCAACATCTACCTCAGCCCGACGACGCTCGGCTCGATCGCGATGATCATCACCATGGGCTTTGCCGGCGGCTTCACCGGCGGCTACTTCGCCTCACGCGGCGACCCGTTCTGGACGGTCTCTGGAGGGCTCGCGGGCGTGATCGGCGTATCCGCCGGCGCAGATATCTACGCGCCGACCCTGGGCTACCTGCTCTCGATGGCGACTGCCGTGATGGCTGTCTGGGTCGGCAACTGGATCGAGACCAAGATGCGGGTCGACGACGTGGTCGGCGCGGTCGCAGTGCACGGCTTCTCGGGCTTCCTCGGGATCATCTGGGTCGGGATCTTCGCCGCCGGCTACCCAACCGGGCTGAACAACGTCGACAGCTCGATCTGGGGCCAGCTGATGGGGCTGGCAACCTTCGTGCCGCTCGGGTTCCTGTCCGGATGGATCGCCGGCTGGATCCTCAAGCGGCTCAACCTGCTGCGCGTTCCGCCCGAGGTCGAGCTCGACGGGCTGGACCCGGCAGAGTACGAGCCGGACATCCACGTGCCCGAGTTCGCCCATGCCGAGGACCTGATGATCGAGCCCGACGGCAGGCGGGTCCCGTCCGAAGGCATCCAAGCGCAGGAGCTGAAGGAGGTAATCCGATGAGCGCCGTGGATCGCTCGACAGGGAAAGGCGAGGTGGCGGGATGCCAGCGATAATCGACAGCGCCCCCAACTGCATCCAGCACGGCGGCGGGGCGACGCCAGCCAGCGACGTCGCCGACTTCATTGTCGGGGCTCGATACGAGCATTGCGCTGGGTTCATGACCTTCGGGCCCGGCTCGACCTATGGCGACGGTGGGCAGTCCGCCACAACCGCCTACTACATACTCACCTGGCTGGGCATCGTCGTCACGGTGCTGGTCCTGATCGGCTGGATCGTCTATGAGAACCGGCGGCTGATCGCCTATGCGGCGACCCGCGCGGTGGGGGGCACTGAAGAGGCCGCCTCGCACGATGCCGGGGAAGCGGAGCTGAGGCCATGAGCAACGGAAAGCAGATCGAGTTCCCCGAGAAGCAGACGCACGTGAGGGGCTTCGAGTATGGGATGGTCGTCTTCTCGATCATCTGCATTATCGTCGTCCTGATCGTCATCTTCGCTACCAACATCGGGGTCGAGTTCCGTCCGACAGCCTGAGCAGGAGCAACATCCGGACCCGGAGCTGCTCTACCAGCGCTCGGATGAGGCCGGACAACACCCCCTCCGCGATCCGAAGAAGTTCGCTCCGTCCCGGGTGGGGCTGGTCGCGCTTGGCGCCCTGCTCGTCCTCATCTTCTTCGTCTCGCGCAGCTGCCAGCAGTCGCAGATCAGGGTCACTCAGACCGAGGCGCTGGCAATCGCCAAGGAGCAGGTCGGCTTCAAGCCCACCGACACGGCGATCCGGCTGCTCCGCCAGGGACTCTCGACCAAGCCGTTCTGGATCGTCGTTCTCTATACACGCAACGAGGACGACCAGCTCGTACCGCGGGCCCAGGTCCACATCGACGCCAAGACCGGGGAGGTGACCCAGGTGACCAAGGCCAAGATCCCCGGCAAGGAGAAGCGGGCGGGCCCGTGAGGAGCAACGCGCAGGACCACTGGAGACGCTGAGAAGTGCGGGTACTCGTCCTGCAGCACATCGCCTGCGAGCATCCCGGCGTCTTCTCCGAGGTGATCGGCGAGCGGGGCGCCGAGGCGGTCCCGGTCGAGCTAGACGAAGGCGAAACGCTGCTCGACTGGCGTGAGTTCGACGCGGTGGTCGCGATGGGCGGCCCGATGGGGGCGGGCGACGACGCCGAGCACCCATGGCTGGCGCTGGAGCGGCGCCTGGTTCGGGATGCGGTCGAGGCGGGGAAACCCTTCCTCGGCGTCTGCCTCGGCGTGCAGCTGCTGGCCGCCGCGCTGGGAGCGCCCGTCCATGCGCTCGAACGCGCCGAGGTCGGGGTGCTCCCGGTCGAGCTGACGGACGAGGGGCGGGACGATCCGCTCTTCGAGGGGATCGAGGAGCCGCTTGTCAGCCTGCAATGGCACGGCGATACCTTCGAGCTGCCGGACGGAGCAGTGCGCCTTGCCCGCTCCCCGGTGGCCGAGAACCAGGCCTTCCGCTGGGGGAAGCGCGCCTACGGGGTCCAGTTCCATCTCGAGGTGACGACCGAGATGGTCAGGCAGTGGGCCAAGGTCCCGGCCTACCGCAGATCCCTGGCCGCCACCCTCGGCGAGGCCGGAGGGGCGGCGTTCCTGGCTGAGGCAGAGCGCCGGACGGGTGAGATGCATCCCGCAGCTCGCCGCCTGATCGGCAACTGGCTGGGCATCGCCGCCGCCGCCCGAACCTGAGGCGGAGCCGTTTGTACCTTTTTGTCCAGCGCTCGCATATAGTGGGCCGAACCCGCTGAGTGACCGAGGAGAGGAGTCCCGACGGTGGCCGAGTCCAAGAAGCAGGGTGCCCAAAGCGAAGTCCAGCGAGTGCTGTCATCGCCGAAGGCCGCGTCGCCGCCGAAGACGCTCGCCGAGGCCAGGGAAGCGCCCGGGCGGGCCGAGAAGATCGCTGAGATCACCAAGCGGATCGAGAGCGAGGGCATCGAGTACGTCTTCTTCCAGCAGGTCTCGATCACCGGGCGGGTGATGGGCAAGGGCGTGGTCGCGGACTTCTTCTCCCAGGTGGCGGAGCGCGGCTACCAGCTCGTCTACGGCGCCACCGCCAACCTCTTCACCGACCGCCTCGGCAACTACATCGGCTTCGGGCCGGAGGAGTCCGAGCTGGCGGCGATCGCCGACCTCGACACCTTCGCGGTCCTGCCGTGGGACGAGCGCGTCGCCCGTGTCTACTGCGACTGCTACGACACCGAGACCGGCGAGCTGCTCGACGCCGACCCCCGCCAGAACCTGAAGACGATCGTCGAGGACTTCGAGTCGGATCTCGGCCTCAACTTCCTGATCGGGATCGAGCCCGAGATGATGTGGATGAAGATCCCCGAGGAGGGCGAGGAGCCCGAGGGCGTCACCAAGCCCTACTGCTACCACATCCACCAATTCGAGGAGCTCCGTCCGGTCCTGCTCGACGTGGTCTCCTACGGGAAGGCGCTGGGCCTCGACATGAGTTACGGCGACCACGAGGACGCCCCCGGCCAGCTCGAGCTGAACTTCCGCTACGACCGGCCGCTCCACACGGCGGACAACATCACCACCTACAGGCAGATCATCGCCGCCGTCGGGCGCAAGCACGGGCTGCTCGGCACCTTCATGCCGAAGCCGTTCACGGGCGTCTCGGCCAACGGCCACCATCACCACTTCACGCTGGTGGACGACGAGGGGAACAACGTCTTCCACGACCCCGACGGCCCCGCCCAGCTCTCCGAGACCGCCCGCCACTTCCTCGGCGGCATGCTCGACCACTTCGGCGCGCTGATGTGCATCGGCAACTCGACCGTCAACTCCTACTGCCGGATGTGGGACACCGGGTTCTGGGCGCCGATCTACCGCAACTGGGGTTGGCAGAACCGCACCTGCACGGTCCGGGTCGCCTCCGGAGGGCGGTTCGAGTACCGGGGCGTTGACTCCTCCTGCAACCCCTACCTGACGGTGGCAACCCTGCTGCGCGCCGGCCTCGACGGGATCAAGCGCAAGTCCGACCCCGGCCCCCCGCAGCAGCGCAACACCTATGACCTCCTCACCGAGGGAGTCGACCTGGAGCGGGTCCCGGACAGCCTCGGCGACGCACTCGACGCGCTGGCCGCGGACGAGGTCGTCCGCGGCGCAATGCCGGGACGCCTGTACGACGTATTCGAGCACTACAAGCGCGACGAGTGGGAGCGCTACCTCTCGGCCGTCACCGACTGGGAACGCGAGGAGTACCTGGAGGTTCTGCCCTAGGGCAGGTCAAGGCCATGTGCGGGATCGCCGGGATCATCTACCGGAACGGGAACGGCGCCGGCGAGCATCAGGTGGGGCGGGACATGACCCGGATGCTGCAGGCGATGAAGCACCGGGGGCCCGATTCCACCGGCTTCGCGCTCTACCGCGGCCCCGGCGAGGGCAACGTCATGCACGTCAAGCTCAGCGAGGCCACCGAGCACGATCCCGAGCTAGAAGCGCGGGTCGAGCGCCAGCGCGCCCAGGTCGAGGCGCGCCTGCGCGCCACCGGCGCCGAGATCGCCTCGATCGAGGGTACGCCTAGGACGATGACGGTCGGCTTCTCCTTCGACGGCGACCTCAAGCAGCTGGTCGACGCGGTCGAGCGGGTGCGCCACACCGAGGTCCTCTCGCTCGGGCACTCGCTGGAGATCGTCAAGGACCTGGGCGACGCCGACACCGTCTCCGACGCCTACGGGCTCGGGCGCTACACCGGCACCCACGCGATCGGGCACGCTCGGATGGCGACCGAGTCCGACGTCGACATCGCCAACGCCCACCCGTATTGGGCCTACCCCTTCCCCGACGTCGCGGTCGTCCACAACGGGCAGCTCACGAACTTCCACGACTGGCGCCGGCGGTTGACCCGCTCCGGGCATCGCTTCCAGTCGGAGTGCGACTCGGAGATCATCGCCGTCTACCTGGCCGAGCAGATGAGCCAGGGACGGTCGCTCGAGGACGCGATGCGCCAGAGCCTGGAGGACCTCGACGGCGTCTTCACCTACATCTGCGTCACCGAGGACGCCCTCGGGGTCGCCAAGGACGAGCTGGGGGCGAAGCCACTGGTCCTCTATGAGAGCGACGAGCTGGTCGCGCTAGCCTCGGAGGAGATCGCGATCCGCCAGGTCTTGGACCGCGAGATCGAGACGCACGATCCCTACGAGGGCGAGGTGCGGGTGTGGAGCAGATGAGCGAGACGAGCGCCCCGAAGATGGACGAGCGCGGCCTGGTCGAGCTGGACGACTCGATCCCGAAG
This sequence comes from uncultured Actinomycetes bacterium, assembly GCA_963738305.1. GTDB lineage: Bacteria > Actinomycetota > Thermoleophilia > Solirubrobacterales > 70-9 > JBBRHQ01. The sequence continues at coordinate 286,929 of CAVTVU010000001.1, forward strand.
ACCTCGGAGATCGATGGGGAGAAGGCCGTCCTCGACGCCGCGGACCTGACCACGCGCAAGATCAACGCCGAACTGCGGTGGCTGATCTACGAGCAGGGAGTGACAGAGGTTGTTGTCCGCGAGCCCGGCGCCCGCCACTCCCTCGGCGTGGCGATCCTGGCCCGCTGCCGGATCCGCTTCGAGGGCAGCCTCGGGTACTTCGGCTGCGGGCTGATCGACGGGCCGGAGATCGAGGTGGCGGGGCGGGTCGGCTGGTCGGTGGCAGAGAACATGATGTCGGGCGTGGTCGTGATCGAGCACAACGCGGGCTCGCTGGCCGGGGCGGCGCTGCGCGGCGGCGACCTGATCGTCAAGGGCGACGTCGGGGCTCGCACCGGGATCGACCAGAAAGGCGGCACGATCATCGTCGGCGGCAACGCTGCCTCGATGACTGGCTTCATGATGCAGCGCGGACGCCAGATCATCTGCGGTAACGTCGGGCCGGGACTCGGGGACTCGATGTACGACGGGACGATCTACGTCGGCGGAGAGGTGGAGTCGTTGGGGATCGACTGCGTTGCGGCCGAGTGGGAGGACTCCGACACGGAGCTGGTCAACCGCAAGTTCGACCTGCACGGCCTCGGCAGCCCACCGGAGCTGCGCAAGTTCGTCTGCGGCAAGAAGCTCTACAACTACGACAACCTCGAGCCCAGCGAGCGCAAGCTGGTGCTCTGAGCAAAGAGGCGAACACCATGGCCGACGAGAACGAACCGAGCGCCCGCACAACGCTGGGACGGAGCCCGATCTTCACCCCGGAGGTCATCGACGACATCCACATGAAGGCCGAGCTGGGCCGCTACCGGATGCGGGGCTTCTCGATGTTCAAGAAGATCCCCCATTGGGACGAGCTGATCTTCCTCCCAGGCACGCTGACCCGGTTCGTGATCGAGGGCTACCGGGAAAAGTGCGAGACCAAGACAGTGCTGGGCAGCCGCTTCGCGAAGAACCCGCTGGAGCTGGACATCCCCGTCTACATCACCGGGATGAGCTTCGGGGCGCTGTCGCTGGAGGCGAAGATGGCGCTCGCCAAGGGCGCCTCGATGGCCGGCACCGCCACCTGCTCGGGAGAGGGCGGGATGATCCCGCCCGAGCGCGACCTCTCGACCAAGTGGTACTACCAGGTGATCCAGAGCCGCTACGGCTTCAACCCCCACCACCTGATGCTGGCCGACGGGGTCGAGTTCTTCATCGGGCAGGGTTGCAAGGTCGGCCTCGGAGGCCACCTGATGGGCCAGAAGGTGACCGAGCAGGTCGCCGAGATGCGCTCGCTGCCGGCCGGCATCGACCAGCGCTCGCCGGCCCGCCATCCGGACTGGCTCGGCCCCGACGACCTCTCGTTGAAGGTCCAGGAGACGCGCGAGGCGACCAACTACGAGGTGCCGATCCAGCTCAAGCTCGGCGCCGCGCGGGTCTACGACGACGTCCGCATGGCCGCCAAGTGCGGCCCGGACATCATCTACCTCGACGGCGCCGAGGGCGGCACCGGGGCCGGCCCACATATCGCCGCGGAAGAGACGGGGATCCCCCTGATGGCGGCTATCCCCGAGGCGCGCCGGGCGCTGGAGGACGTCGGCCTCGTCGACGACGTCGACCTGGTGGTCGCCGGTGGGATCCGGAACGGCGGGGATATCGCCAAGTGCCTGGCGCTCGGCGCCGACGCCATCGCGATCGGCCACTCGGCGCTTATGGCCCTGAACTGCAACAAGGAGATCCCCGGGGTCACCGACTACGAGGGGACGGTCGGGGTGCCGGCGGGCCAGTGCTACCACTGCCACACCGGCCGCTGCCCGGTCGGGATCACGACCCAGGACGCGGAGCTGCGCAAGCGGCTCGACGTGGACGACGCCGCCCAACGCGTCTTCAACTTTCTCCACACCCTGACCCTCGAGGTGCAGATGCTGGCCCGCGCCTGCGGCAAGACGAGCGTCCACAGCCTCGAGCCCGAGGACCTCGCCGCGCTCACGGTTGAGGCTTCGGCGATGGCGCGGGTGCCGCTGGCGGGGACCGAGTACACCCCCGGGGTCAGCGAGGAGCGGGCGCTGGCGGAGATCCGCACCCTGCTCGACAACTACCTGGAGAACCCGGTCGACTACCTGCCGCAGCCGGCCGCCGCGGCGGCGGAGGAGGGCAAGTGACCCGCGCCGACGAGGTCCGCGAACCCGAGAAGATCGTCTCGATCGACGCCGAGTACCTCTCCGGCAAGCGCTTCCCCTACCAGGAGGACGTCTCGCTGGTCGAGGACATCGACCTCGACGCGGCGACCCCGGGGCCTGACCTCAACTGGCTCGAGGACGTCGAGCTGCTCGAAGAGGAGGGGACGCCGGCGGTCTTCGATCGCTACTCGAACTCGTTCCTGCGCATCTACTTCCCGATCCCCAAGGGCCGGGAGAACGAGATCGCCCGCAAGGTCCTGATAGCCCACCTCCAGGCCGGCAACTCGTACGGCATCCGGCTGAAGGAGGTCCACGCCAAGTTCCCCCAGCCCGAGCTCGGCCCCTGGGTCGAGGGCTCGAAGATCGTCGGCACCGACTGGCACCCGCCGGTACTCGAGGGCTGGGAGCCGCCCGACCACTGAATGGCGGAGCTGCCGGGATCCGCTTCCCACCTGATCGTCGGCGCCGGGGTGCACGGGCTCAGCACCGGGTGGCATCTCGCCGAGGCCGGCGAGGAGGCCCTGGTCGTGGACAAGGCCCAGGTGGGCGCCGGCGCCTCGGGGATCGCCTGCGGAGTGATCCGCAACAACTACTTCCAGCCGGCGATGGCGGAGCTGATGGCCGCCTGCGTCGAGATCTGGGAGTCCGACCCCGAGACCCTCCACTATCACGGGTCCGGCTACGTCGCCCTCGGGCCCGAGGCCCAGGAGGATGAGCTGTCCGAGGTGTTCGAGCGCCAGCAGCGGATCGGCTACCCCTCCGAGCTGCACACCGGGGCGGGCGCCGTCGAGGCGCACATGAAGGAGCTCTTCCCCGACTGGCGGGCCCGGGGCCTGACCGCCTGCCTGCACGAGCATGCCGGCGGCTTCGCTTTCAACCTCGAGTCGATGCGGGGGCTGGCGGACAAGGCCCGGGCCGCGGGTGCGCAGATCGCCGAGGGGGTCGAGGTGACCGGCTTCGATCGGGACGGCTCGGGCGCGGTGAGGGCCGTTGAGACCTCGGCCGGCCCGATCGAGGTCGAGCAGGTGACGATCGCCGTCGGCCCCTGGATCCCTCGCGTGTGGGAGATGCTCGGCCTGCCCGATCGCCTCGACGTCCACCGGCCCGATGGCATCGTCGAGGAGGCCGCGCCGATGTGGACCTACTGGTACCTCCAGGAGGGCGAGGTCGCGCTACCGCCCTCCACCCTCGACACCGCCGGTGGGAACGCCTCGCCGGTCCTCCACGTCGACTCCGAGGAGCCGCTGCACGACGACGAGCGGCGGCTGGTGACGGACGAGCAGTGGGGCATCTACGTCAAGCCCGACCGCGACTCCGTCCAGGGCGGGGCCCAGCCCCTGACCGTCGGCGAGAGCTTCGAAGTTGACCCCTACCCGACCGGCAGCGTCGAGCCGGGCTTCCCCGACCTCTGGTGCGCGGCGCTCTCCCACTGCATGGAGCGCTTCGAGGGGTGCCGGGCAAAGTACGTCCAGACCCGCTCAGGAGGGGCCGGGGCCTTCACCGCCGACAACTTCCCGGTCTTCGACCGCATGCTCGACAACGTCTACGTCGCCGCCGACTCGAACCACGGCTACAAGATGATCGCCGTCGGTCGCGAGGTCGCCCGCGAGCTCCAGGGCGAGCACTCGTCGCTGCTGGCGCCCTTCCGCTACGAGCGCTTCTCGACCGGCGAGCTGCACCCCGTCTCGCAGAGTCCCTACCCGTGGAGCTGAAAGTTCCACTAATGGGGATGACGCCACCTGTTTGTTGGCCATAGGTTCGCCTGGCTCGGTGGGGGAAGTGCGCGACATCACGGTCTATCCCCAGGGGCAGCAAGGAGCACTCGGTGAGGAAGACAGCCCTCGGCACTCGCCGGACCCGCTTGGGTTTCGGCCTCTTCCTCCTCGTCGTCCTCCCGGGTATCTGGGCGGTGACGGCGCTGGCCAATTCGACCGTGTCCTCCCTGCGGGTGAGCAGCGACCCATATTCGGACCCGGGAGGCCAGCACCGCACCCAGGTTGAGCCCGACACCTTCGCCCGCGGCAGGACCTTGGTCGGGGCATTTCAAGTCGGACGAGCGTTCCTGGGCGGCGCCTCGAACATCGGCTGGGTGCGGTCGCGAAACGGCGGCCGGCGTTTCACCCACGGCTTCCTCCCGGGCACAACCAAGATCGTCGGCGGACCCTATGACCGGGTCAGCGATCCGTCGGTTGCCTACGACGCCGCCCACCACGTTTGGCTGATCTCCAGCCTCGCTCTCGATGGAGTCATACCTCGCGGGGCTGCGGTCATCGTGAACCGCTCGCGCCACGCGCGCCGTTGGGGGCGGCCCGTCACCGTTGCCGCCGCCCAGGGCAGCGCCGACTTCGACAAGAACTGGACCGTCTGCGACAACCACCGCTTCAGCCCCTTCTACGGCCACTGCTACACGGAGTTCGACGATTTCGGGGACGCAAACCGAATCAAGATGAGCACCTCCACCGATGGCGGGCTCACCTGGAGCGCCCCGATCAACACCGCCGACAACTGGCTGGGCATTGGCGGTCAGCCCGTGGTCCAGCCCAACGGGACGGTGATCGTTCCGATTGAGAATTTGGTCGAAACAGGCCTGCAGTCGTTTCGCTCGACCGACGGCGGGAAGAGCTGGAGCGCCGTCGTGCAGGTGGCTCCGACACCACACCACACCGTGGCAGGGGGGCTTCGCTACGGGCAGCTTCCGTCTGTGGAGATCGACCGCGGGGGAAAGGTCTACGCGGTGTGGCCGGACTGCCGCTTCAGGGCGGGCTGCACCTCCAACGACATCGTCATCAGCACCACGACCGACGGGATCGTCTGGTCGCCGGTGGCCAGAGTCCCGATCGATCCCGTCGACAGCGGCGCCGATCACTTCATTCCCGGTCTGGCCGTAGACCCCAGGAGCTCCGGGCATCATGTCCGGCTCGCTCTCACCTACTACTACTACCCTGCCGCGGATTGCACCGCGGAAACGTGCCGTTTGGAGGTGGGCTATATCTCTTCCGGCGACGGCGGCGCCACCTGGAGCTCGCCGATCTTGCTCGCCGGGCCGATGGCGCTCAGCTGGCTCCCGAACACCACCCAGGGAACAATGGTGGGCGACTACATCTCGACCTCCTTCGCCGGCGGGCGGGCGCTGCCGCTGTTCGCCGAGGCGAGGCCGCCGAGCGGTGGGGTCTTCGATGAGGCGATGGCCACGATCCGAGGCGGACTCGGGGTCAGAGCAAGGCACGCACGATCGCGTCTTTCCATTTCGGCGGTCCGAGCCTCAGCTGCGACTTCAGCCGCAAGACCGCAGGCCGCCCGCTAGCGGGGGTTCCCGCCGGACACCTGGTGGCGCAAAGCTGGCCCGGGCACTGATCCCCTAGATTTTTCGGTGGGTCGCCGCCCAGCCAACGAGGAGCCAGCTTGAAGGCCGTCAGCTTCACCAGCATGTCCGAGGGCACCCCGGAGGACTACGCCCTGCTCGCCCGCCTCGAGGAGAGCTACGTCGCCAAGCTGCCGGATCGGCTGCTGGACGCGGTGGCGGCGCTCGAGCACTCCTTCGGCGGCTATCAGGTGTCCCGCTTCGAACACTCGCTGCAGTCGGCCACCCGGGCGCTGCGGGACGGGCGCAGCGAGGAGTACGTGGCGGCCGCCCTGCTGCACGACATCGGCGACGAGCTTGCCCCCCACACGCACGGCCAGATGGTCGGCGCAGTCCTGCGGCCCTACGTCGAGCCCCGGATCTGCTGGATCGTCGAGCACCACGGCGTCTTCCAGCAGTTCCACTTTGGCCGCGCCTCGGGAGACGACCCTGACGCCCGCGAGCGCTTCCGCGGGCATGAGTGGTTCGACGACTGCGCCGGGTTCTGCGAGCTGTATGACCAGAACTGCTTCGATCCCGCCTACGAGTCACTGCCGCTGGAGCACTTCGAGCCGATCGTCCGGCGGATCTTCGCCGAGCCCCGCTACCTCGAAGAGGCTCGGGAGCCCTAGGCCCGAGGCGGAGATGCCGAAGCTCGCCCTGATCGACATCCAGCGCGACTTCTTCGAAGGCGGTGCGAGCCCGCTGCCGCAGGCGGAGCGGGCCGCCTCGGCGGCGGCCTCCCTGCTCGGCGCCGCCCGCGAGGCGGGCGCGGGGATCATCCACAGCCAGCACAACGAGGTCGAGACCGACGAGTACGGGTTCGTGCCGGGCAGCTGCGGGGCCGAGCCCCACCCCAGCGTCGCGTCCGAGCCCGGGGAGGGGCGGGCGCGACCCACCTGGTCATAGGCGGCGGCATCCACGGGCTGTCGGTCGCCTGGCACCTGGCCGAACGGCTCGGAGCCGACGGCGACGTCGTCGTCCTCGAGAAGGAGCGGGTCGGCTCCGGCGCCTCCGGGCTGGCCGGCGGGATCGTCCGCAACTACTACCGCTCGGCCCCGATCACCGGGGTGATTCGCGACTCCGTCGAGATGTTCGAGGCCGAGCCCCCCGCCTACGGGTTCCGGCAGGTCGGCTACGTGGCGGTCGTCCCCGAGGCCCAGGTTGCCGACCTCGTCGCGATCCGGGCCCAGCATGAGGCCGCCGGGTACGACTCGGAGCTGCTGACAGGCGCGGAGAGCTGCCGCGAGTACATGACCTGGCACTTCGGAGACTGGGAGGCCGAGGCGGCGGGGGTCCTCAGCGAGCCTCGCGGCGGTTGGGCGGATGCCATGCAGACGGTCCGCCACCTCGCCGCGCGGGCGCGAGCCGCGGGGGCGGAGATCCGCGAGGGAGTCGCGGTCACCGGCTTCGAGCTGGGCGAGCGCGGGGTCGAGGCAGTGCTGAGCACGGAGGGAAGGATCCCCTGCGAGGTCGCGATCCTCGCCCCCGGCCCCTGGGCCGCAGGCCTCTGGCAGATGCTCGGGCTTCCGCCGCAGCTCGAGGTCGCCTCCGAGGTCGGCACGGCTCGGCAGCCGTTGAGCGCCTACTGGAAGGCGCAGGAGGGCGAGTTCCAGCTCCCCGGCGTCGGACTCGGGGGGCGCGCAGGGCGCGAGCCGCCCGTCGTCCACCTCGACCAGCCCGGACCGCTGCGCTCCGACCGCGACGGCCGGGTGATCGCCGAGGGCGCCTGGGGCATCTACTTCCGGCTGGGGCGGACGGGTACCGCGGTCACCGGCGGGGGCCTGCCCGTCGCCGTCGCCGACCCCGCCCTCGACCCCTACACCTCGGAGAACCCGGTCCACGCCGCCGAGCTCAGCTTCCCCGAGTTCTTCGTCTCGGGGCTGGCCGCCGCCTTCCGCCGCTTCCGCGGCCGGGCCGGCGAGTGGCGCTCGACGCCGGGCGGGGCGATCGTCAACCACACGCCCGACAACTACCCGATCTGCGACTGGGTCCTCGACAACGCCTACGCAGTGATCGACTCGGGGCACGGATTCAAGATGCTGGCGCTGGGCAGGCTGGTCGCCGCCGACCTGCTCGATCGCGAACCGAGGCTCGACCCCTTCCGCCTCGGCCGCTTCGCCCGCGGCGAGACCCACACCGCCTCGGCCGGCCCCTATCCCTGGACCTGACCGAGCGCCCATCCGCGGCGCGGCATCACCCGCGTAGGCCTCCGTCGGGTGGACGAAATTCGCTCCCCTTCTGCTGATTTCGGCCACTCGACGATGGAGGGCGATTAGAGTGCGGGCCGATGAAGCTCACAGGTCGCCGCGTGCTGGTTGCCGGGGTGATTCTCTCCGCCGCCGTGCTCGCCGCACCCGCGGCGGCGGCGCCCTCGCCCGATTGCGCCAACGCACCTACCCCCAAGGTGATCTACTCCGGCCAGGGAGTGCTCGAGTCGGTGATCGTCGGTCCCCTCGGCCGCCTCTACTTCACCTCCACTCCGGCCGGGCAGAGCGGGAAGCTGATGAAGGTCGACCGCCCCGGCGCCACCCCGAGGGTCCTGGTCGACGGCATCACCGGGCCCGGCGGAATGGTGTTCGACCGGTTCCGCCTGCTGCTCGGGTACGGCGACACGGCAGCCAACGGGGTGGCCGGCGACGCGAACCCGACGGCCGGCCTCTACAGCGTCAACCCGATAACCGGCGCCAAGCGGGTCTTCGCGACGGGTCTCGGCATGGCGAACGGCGTCGCCCGCGGACCCGACGGCGCGATCTACGCCTCCAATGACTTCGGGATGAAGCTGGACCGTGTCCTCGGGGGCGCCGTCAATCACGGCTGGGCCACGGTCAACTCGGCAAACGGGCTGGTGGTGGACCCGACCGGCCGCTACCTCTACGCGGCCCAGACCTTCCAGGCGCCGCAGATCGCCCGGATCGAGATCGCCCACCCCTCCAACGTCACGACCTTCGCCGCCGGCACCCCGGAAGACGGCAACGCCATCCTCGACGGGATGACCCGGGACCGCTGGGGCAACCTGTTCGTCGCGGCCAACGTGGGTGGCCAGATCTGGAAGGTGGACCGGCTCGGCAGGATCTGCGTCCTGGCCCGGGGACTGCACAACCCCAGCGCGGTCGCCTTCGGGCACGGCTTCCGGCGCTTCGGAGCCGGCAACCTCTATGCCGTCACCTTCGCCGGCGACGTGGTCGAGCTGCCGGGTGCGGCGTTTGCCCACTACCCTCGCTGAGCCGCGCCGCCCTGTAGATCGGTCCACCCCCGCCAGGGTGAGGGGTAGTCTCGGGTGAGTTCGATGTTCGCACCCCGAGCGCTCGGAGCGTTCGCAACCGCGGCCTTGAGCCTGGCCGCCTGGACCCTGCTGCTGACCCTCCCCAGCGGGGCGCGCGCGGCGTTCGTGGCGCCGTCGCCGATCCGCCAGTGGAGCACGGGGCCGCCCAATCCGAAGTTCGATTTGAGCGGCATCGACGTCGACCGCGGTGGCAACGTCTACCTGCTCAGGCTCTACCGCCCCAACTCATTCCGGGTCCTCGAATACCGCTCGGACGGAACGCCCATCGCCGGCCAGTGGAGGAACGTCCGCGGTCTCGCCGCCGGTGGGCTGACCACGGACCCGGTCGGCCACGTCCTGATCTCCGGAACCCTCGGCTTCCGCGGCAAGCCCCGGCTCCTCGAGTACACGGCTGACGGGGGCCTGCTGGCAGCGATCCCGGCCAAGCGCCTCTACGGTGGCTCCCTCGCCTCGGACCGCCACGGCCACGTCTACGCCAGCGGGATTTCCGCCTCCGGCAAGCCGGCGATCAACGAGTACTCGATCGCCGGAGCGAAGTCGAAGCTGATCGCCACCGGCACATACCCCGGCAAGCCCAGCGAGAGCTTCTCCCCGGCGAACTTCCTGGGCATCGCGGTCGCTCCATCCGGAGTCCTCTACGCCAGCGGAACCTCGACCACCAGCAACTTCCTGGCCAGATACGAGGTCGGCCTCGGTGCCCCGATCTCCTATCTCGAGCAGTGCCAAAGCGGCGGCGATTGCTTCGGCGGATTCGGCGTCGACGTCGCAGCCACGGCCTTCCCTCCGGACCCGGCCCAGCCGATGGTCTACGCCGCCGGTGGCTATGGAAACGGCGCCGATTCGAGCAACTTCTACGCCACCGGGATCTACCGCGCCTTCGGCGACCCGTCGCAATATCAGGGGAGCTTCTCCCCGGCCTCCCTTCCCAACGCCGACCTCCTGGTCCCCTTCGATGTGGCAGGCGCCCCCTGCGGCGGTTTCGTCTACACCCTCAACTCCCGCTTCGGCGGACCCGGCTCGACCTACGACGGGGCGATCGTCCAGGAATTCCGCACCCACGCGCCGGCGCCGCTCTGCTCGCCTTCCCCGAAGGCCGAGTTGTCGGGCCTGAAGCGCCACTACAACCTCCGGCCCGCCCGGCATGCGGGCTCCCCCTGCTCGCCATGCGCCAAGCTGCTGCCCTCCGGCCGGTACCAGAACAGCCTCCTGGCTGCGATCGGATCGCAGGGCCGGACACAGCGCCGGTCACGCGCCGGCCTCGTGCTCCGCTTTCGGGCCTCGGCGGCCGCCGATGCGACCTTCACCTTCGAGCGCACCGCCGGGCAGGGGGCCAAGACATCGCTCGGCGGCTTCGTCTACCCGGCGAGAAAGGGTCGCAACCGGATCCGTTTCAGCGGCGTGCTGCGGAAGGGTCGCCCGCTGACCGCCGGGGCCTACCGGGTGACCGCATCGGCGGGCCTGGGCCGCCGGCATCTGCGCCTCGAGGTCCCGGCGCACCGCTAGGGCGGTTCGCCGGGGTTGCCAAGGTGTCAACCGCGGCGTAGGGTAGGTCGGACAGCCCGGCAAGAGGAGATTCGATGCGCCGGATCGGCGCGACGATATTGGCGGCGGTTTCGTGTCTGGTCCTTTCGGCGTGCGCAGTCTGGACGGATCCTGCTTCGAACGTCGGTGCGCTGACCGCGACGCTGAACGCCCAGGGGCGCACCAACGACACGCCGGCGCACTACTACTTCCAGTACGCGACCCGGGAGGCGGACCTTGGTACCCCGCGCGGGCAGCAGACGCCGGAACGGGGGCCGATTCCTCCAAACGTTCCCGGCAACGGTGGCAACGTCGCGTTCCGCGAGCACATCGGCGGCCTGACCCCGGGAACCACGTACTACTACCGGGTCTGCGGCAGCGATGGGCAGATCCACCCTGCACTCTGCGCGCGGACGCAGCACTTCACGACGGCGTCGAGCCCGCAGTTCTCCCCGCACCTTTTCACTACCGGGACGCTCGCGGACATCACCTCGATCGGCTCGCGCCTCTACGTCGTCGGCGGCCCCTGCGCGAACCCACCGCCGCCCCCGGCGGCACCCTGCTCCTTCGTCGGCAGCCTTGCACTTGACGGAACGAAGAAGCACCTCGACGCACCCGACGGCGCGGCGGCAATCACCCGGGGCCCGGACGGAGACCCATGGGCCGTCGGTGGTGGAAATGGATTGGATACCGGCGCCTGGCTCAACCACTACGACCTGAACCTCGGGACCTTGCCGGGAGGGGTGGACTTCGGTTTTACCTTCGCGACCGAGGTTGCGGCCGCGGACGGGGCGCTGTGGGTGATCCTGACTCGGGGGACCGTCTCAGTCAGGGGCTATGCGACCGACGGATCGCCATGCTGCGCGAGTTATGACTTCGACGATCTCGACCCGTCCACCGGAGCGGGGGGAGGGTCGAGAATCGCCACGGGCCCGGATGGGGCGCTGTGGGTGACCACTCAGAACGCCATCTGGCGACTCACGACCGACGGTCAGTCGGCGACCGAGTTTCCGCTGGCCGTGGGCACCGGGGCGCACGCGATCGCCGCCGGGCCGGATGGCAGGCTCTGGTTCACCGCGCCGGGCAGGATCGGCCGCATGAACACCGCTGGGGAGGTCCGCTACTTCGCCGTCCCGAGCGAACGAGGGGACAACGCCACCGCCCAAGACATCACCGCAGGGCCCGACGGTGCGCTCTGGTTCCTAGAAGGCTCTGCCAACAAGCTGGGGCGGATCACCACCGACGGAACGGTGACCGAATATCCAGTGCCGGTCGGGGGCCCGGTCCCCGATGGTGTCCGAGCCGGAATAACCGTGGGGCCCGACGGGGCGCTGTGGTTCACCGACGGCGCCTACGTCGTCCGCGCCGGCTGACCGACCGGACTAATCCGGGGCTAGCCCTCTGCGGAGGGATGGAAGCTGCGGATCACGTGCAGGTCGATCGAGCCCGGGGTGAAGACGCTGCTCGAGTACTGGATCGTCGCGCCCCCGGTCTCGTGGATCAGCTCGACCAGCTCCATCGCCGCGGTGACGCGGTCCACCCCGATCGCCTCGCCCAGGCGACTGCCCGGCTCGACCAACCTGGGACGGATCGTGGTCCGCGCGAAGGAGATCGAAGCCCCATTGTCGATCAGGACGTCCATCACCATCCTGCCCGCCTCGAGCGCCGCGCTCAGCTCCTTCAGCGGCCCAAGCTCGGCGCTCGGGTGGACGACGTCGCGCATGTAGGCGGCGACCCTGCCGTCTGCGAGCAGCGTGCGGTTGACGAGAGTCGCCTTCACCTTGCGCCGCAGCCCGAGCGCCTCGGCCACGTAACCCGGTACCGGGGCCCGCTCGATCCGCAGGTCGCGGACGCTCAGCCGCTGGCCCCGGCGCCGGGTCGGCGATGCGTAGGACTCGAGCACCTCCAGCCCTTCGCTGAAGGCCGCGGGGGACGCGACCCTTCCGACGAAGGTGCCGCTGCCCTGCCTGCGGACGATCTCGCCGTTTGACTCCAGCCGCTCCAGCGCCAGCCGCAGAGTCCCCCTGGAGACGCCGAGGCTCTCAGCGAGCTGCTTCTCGGGAGGCAGCCGATCCCCGGGCCGGGCGCGCCCCGGCGCGAGCCGATCGCGGAGCGCCGCTTCGGCGGTGTCGACCAGCGAGAGCTCCAGCATCTGGAGGCCTCTACCCGCCAGCCCGGTTCGCGGCGAGAAGGGCCGCAGCACCGGCAGCGGCCGCGTCGGCGAGCCGGCCGGCGACCACAGCGTCCGGCGAGAAGGGCCATTCCCCGGCGGCGGCGACCTCGCCGGCCAGCCGCGACAGCTCCGCGGCGGACTCCTCCACCTCCCGCGGCGGCCCGCTGGCCCGCTCCAGCGCGGCCTGACGCTCGGGCCCGCCGCCCGCGGCCACGACCTCCGAGTAGGCGGCGACGTCCTGGTCGGCGACCTCGGGCAGCCGCCGGCGGAGCTGCCCGGCGCGCTCGGCGATCTCCCGCATCCGCCGCTCCTCGCCGCCGCCCTCGCGCGCGTTCCGCGCCGCGGCAAGCTCCGCGGTCAGCTCGACCAGGGAGGCCGCGACCGCGCCGGTCAGCGCGCAGGCGACCCCCGCAGCGCGCCCGTCCTCGGTGGCTGCGAGGCCCGCGAGAAGGTCGGCGACGGGGCTGGAGGCCAGGTCGGTCATCGCTCAGAACAGCCCGACGGTGCGCCCCTCGGCGTCGACGTCGACGTCGAAGGCGGCCGGGCTGCGCCCCAGCCCCGGCATCTGCTGGATCGCCCCGCAGAGCGGCACCAGCCAGCCGGCGCCGGTGTAGGCGCGCACGTCGCGGACCGGCAGCTGGAACCCGGTCGGCGCGCCGAGCAGCTCGGGCTCGGCGGAGAGCGAGAGCGGCGTCTTCGCCATGCAGACGGGCAGCCCGGACAGGCCCTCGTCGGCGAACTGGGCGATCTTCCGTCTCGGCCTCCATGTAGTAGACGACCTCCGAAGCGCCGTAGACGCGACTGCGCGACCGTCTCGATCTTCTCCTTGATCGAGTCGCCGTCTTCGTAGAGGCAGGCGGAACTCGTTCGGCTCGTCGGCCGCGGCGACCACTGCCTCGGCGAACTCGGCGACCCCCTTGCCGCCCTCGGCGAAGCCGTCGCTGACCGCGGCGGCGAACGCGCCGCCCTCCTCGGCCAGGCGCTTCACCAGCTCCACCTCCTCGTCGGTGTCCTCGGGGCGGCGGTTGACCGCGACGACCGCCGGCACCCCGAACTCGGCGACGATCCCGAGGTGGCGGTGGAGGTTCGCCATCCCGGCCTCGATCGCCTCCATGCCTCCCGCCCCGTCGCCGGCTCTCGTCGGCGCCCCCGTGGTGCTTCAGCGCCCGCACGGTGGCGACGAGGACGACGGCGCTGGGGGCGATCCCGCCGGCCCGGCAGACGATGTCGAAGAACTTCTCCATCCCCATGTCGGAGCCGAATCCCGACTCGGTGATCACGTAGTCGCCCAGCTTCAGCCCGAGCAGGTCGGCGATCAGCGAGGAGTTGCCGTGGGCGATGTTGGCGAAGGGACCGGCGTGCATCAGGCAGGGCTGGCCCTCCAGCGTCTGGATCAGGTTCGGCTTGATCGCGTCCTTGAGCAGGACCGCCATCGCCCCGGCGGCCCCGAGGTCCTCGGCCGTCACCGGCTCGCCGTCGCGGGAGTAGGCGGCGGTGATCTTGCCGAGCCGCCGCCGCAGGTCCTGGAGGTCGCGGGCGACGGCGAGCACGGCCATCACCTCCGAGGCCGCGGTGATGTCGAAGCCGGACTCGCGCGGGTAGCCGTTGGCCGGCCCGCCGAGCCCGAGCGCGACCTGGCGCAGCGCCCGGTCGTTCATGTCCACGGCGCGCTTCCAGGTGACCCGCAGGGCGTCGATGTGGTGAGGGTTGCCGTGCAGCATCGAGGCGTCCAGCAGCGCCGCCAGCAGGTTGTTGGCGGCGCCGATCGCGTGGATGTCGCCGGTGAAGTGGAGGTTGAGGTCCTCCATCGGCACCACCTGGGCGAAGCCGCCGCCGGCGGCCCCGCCCTTGATCCCGAACACCGGCCCCAGCGAGGGCTCGCGCAGGCAGAGGACGGGGTTGCGGCCGATATAGCCCATGCCCTCGGTCAGCGCCACCGAGGTCGTCGTCTTCCCCTCCCCCGCCTTGGTCGGGGTCATCCCGGCGACGCAGACGAGCTTCGCGTCGGGCCGATCGGAGAGGCGCTCGATCGCATCCAGGGAGATCTTCGCCTTGAACCGCCCGTAGGGCTCGATCTCCTCGGGCTCGAGGCCGAGCCGGCTCCCGATCCCCTCGATCGGCTCCAGCTCCGCTTCCTGTGCGATCTCCAGGCTGCTCTTCATCTGCTCGTTCTCCTCAGCTCGACGTCAGTGGGAGACCGCCGCCGCCCCCAGCTCGGAGACGAGGCGGTCGCGATAGAAGCGCTCGAGCGCGAACGGCTCGATCAGCTCGGGCGGGCGTCCCGGTCGTCGACCTGCTCGGCCAGCGTCTTGCCGACGATCGGCGCCGCCTTGAACCCGTAGGTGCCCCAGCCGGCGCTGAGGAGGAAGCCCTCGACCTCGGTGGCGCCGAGGATCGGGCTGTAGTCGGGGCTGATGTCGCAGAGCCCGGCCCAGCTGCGCAGGATCCGGGCCCGCTCGAGCTGCGGGAAGAGCTCGAGCGCGTGGCGCGAGGACTCCTGGAGGAAGTTGAGGGTCCCCTGCTGGCGGTAGGTGGTCCAGGGCTCGATCTCGGCCCCGATCAGGAACTCGCCGCGATCGGTCTGCGAGATGTAGACGTGCATCTGCGAGGAGACGATGACCACGTCGAGCAGCGGCTTCAGCGGCTCGGTGACGAAGGCCTGGAGGATGTGGGTGGTGATCGGCAGCTCGATCCCGGCCATCGCCGCGGTGGTCGAGCTCCAGCCGGCGGTGGCGCTGATCACCGTCCCGGCGGAGATGCGTCGGCCGTCGGCGAGCCGCACGCCCGTCGCCCGCCCACCGAGCGGTTGCCGTTGCCGTTGCCCGACAGCTCGACCCCGGCGACCTCGGTGTAGGGGTGGATCTCGGCGCCGGCGGCGTCGGCGGCGCGGGCCAGCCCCAGACCACGGCGTCGTGGCGGATGATCCCGCCGGGCGGGTGGTAGAGCGCGCCCATCACCGGATAGACGGCGTCGGGCTCGAGGGACATCGCCGGCGCGAGCTGCCGCGATCTCCTCGGGGCCGATCACCCTGGAGTCGATCCCGGCGAGGCGGTTGACCTCGGCCCGCTCGTTCATCACGAACATCGCCCGGTCGGTGTGGGCGAGCGTCAGGTGCCCCTGCTGGGAGAACAGCAGGTTGAAGTCGAGCTCGGCGCCGAGGCCCTCGTAGAGCTTCACCGAGGCGTCGTAGAAGCGCGCGCCCTCGGGCGTCTTGTAGTTGGAGCGCAGGATCGTCGTGTTGCGCCCCGCGGCGCCGGAGCCGATGTAGGACTTCTCGAGGACGCAGACGTCGGTGATCCCGTGATCGCGGGCGAGGTAGTAGGCGATCGCGAGCCCGTGCGAGCCGCCGCCGATGATCACCACGTCGTAGCGGTCGCGGAGCTCGCCGCGGGGGCCGCCACATGCGGCGCTTGCGGAAGATCTCACGCACCGGCGCGCACCCCCTGCGCGAAGACGCCCCTCGAGGGCCTCGGCGCCGACCGCCGCGCCGCCGAGGTGCTCGGCCGCGTCGACGAAGACCGTCCAGACGTAGGAGGCATAGCCGGCGCCGAACAGGTGCAGGAAACGGTCGCCTTCGGTGCGCAGGACCATCGCCGGGGTGCGCGCGACCGAGACCGGCGCGAAGGCGCCCTCGCCGAAGCGCTCCGGCCGCAGGTCGAGCGCGGTCGCCCGGGCGAACGCCTCCCGCGCCAGCGGCCCGACCACGGCGTTGGAGCCGAGCGCCGCGGTCAGCTCGACACCCAGCCGAAGCCGCCGGCATCCGCGGCGGCCGACTCGAGCTCGTCGCGGAGCCGACCGGTCGCCTCGGGAGGCGTCAGGGCCAGGACCTTCTCGCTGCTCACCGGACACCACCAGACGCCGTCCTGGCGCACCGCCCGGCCGGGCTCGAGCACGCCGCCGCCGGTCAGCCCGGAGACGATCGAGGCGACGCCGCTGCGGGTCGCCCTGGAGCTCGAGCTTGCCGATGTGGGAGAGGTCGGCGACCCCGACCGCGTCGCGGCAGGCCGCGGCGTCCCCGGCTCCGTAGCCGGCGACCACCCTCCACCCGGCGCGCTCGGCGAAGCTGGCGCCGGCGCCGCGGTGGACCCACTCGATCGGGCTGCGCGCGGGCGGCGCCTCGCCGCCGTCGTTGCGCGCCGCGTCCGGGGCGAGGAACTCGAAGCTCATCCCCGCAGCCGCTCCTGGTCGGGGTCGTAGAAGGGCGCCGTCTGTACCTCGGCGCTGATCCGGCGTCCATCGTCGGCGAAGGTGAGGGCGGCGCCGTCGGTGGCGAGGTCGGCCGGCACCCAGGCCATCCCGATCGAGCGCCGGAGCTTGGGCGAGAAGCGCGACGAGGTCACCCGCCCGACCGGGCGGCCGTCGAGCACCACCGCCGCGCCCTCGGTCGGCACCGCACCGTTGGCGATGGTGAAGCCGACCAGCTTGCTGCGCTCGCCGCGCTCGGAGACGGCCTCCAGCGCCCAGCGGCCGATGAAGTCCTCCTCCTTGTCGAACTTGACGATCCAGGGCATCGCCGCCTCCAGCGGGTTCGACTCGGCGTCGGTGTCCTGGCCGACGAGGATGTGGAGCTTCTGCAGCCGCAGCACCCGCTGCGGTTCGAGGCCGAAGGGGCGGATCGCGTGCCCCTCGCCGGCCGCCAGCAGCGCGTCCCAGAGGTGCTCGGCCAGCGATGCCCGGGCAGTGGAGCTCGTATCCGAGCTCGCCGACGAAGCCGATCCGCAGCAGCAGGCAGGGCACGCCGGCGACGTGGGCGCGCTTGCCGTCGAGGTAGGCGAACGACTCGTTCGAGCAGTCGAGCTCGGTCAGCCCGGAGAGGATCTCGCGCGAGCGCGGTCCGGCCAGGTTGAAGGCCGAGAGCCCCTGGCTGACGTCGGTCAGCTGGACCTCCATCCCCCACTCCGCGAGCCACCAGGCGAACCAGCTCTCGACCGCGTCGGCGCCACTCGAGGTGGTGGTCACGTAGTAGCGTGTCCTCGTCGAGCCGGCAGATCGTCCCGTCGTCGGTGATCCGGCCCGCGTCGTCGCCGAGCACCCCGTAGCGGATCCGCCCCGGCTTCAGGTTGTCGAAGCGGTTCGGGTAGAGCCGGTTCAGGAAGGCGCCGGCCTCCGGGCCCGCTGACGATCAGCTTGCCGAGGGTCGAGACGTCGATCAGGCCGGCCCCGTCGTGCACCGCCATCGTCTCGCCCTCCGGGATCGCCGTAGTCGTAGGGCCGCCTCCAGTCGCCCGGCCCAGAGCACGTTGCCGCCCAGCTCGCGGTGGCGTCCGTGGACGGCCGAGCGCTTGGCCGGCTCGAACGGGCGTCCCGCGAGCGCCCCCATCGGCACCGTCGACCACGGCGGGCGGGCCGTGGTCAGCCCGACCTCGGCCTCCGGCGGCCCCGGTGTGGTCGGACATCTGCCGGATCGAGGCGAGCTGGCACATCCGCCCCTGGCACGGCCCCATCGTCACGGTCGTGTAGCGCTTCAGCAGCTCGAGCGAGTCGAAGCCCTCGTCGATCGCGTAGTCGATGTCCTTGCTGGTGACGTCCTCGCAGAGGCAGGCGAAGCACTTTCCGATGCGGCCGCGCGCCCCGGTCGCCGCGCGCGGCCGGGCTCTGATCGGTCGCGGCGCCGGTCTCGAGGGTCGCCAGCGCCTCGCGCTCGTCCTCGAGCCGCCGGCGCGCGTCCTCGTCGCCCGAGCCCGAGCCCGAGCGCCGCCTCGGCGCCGGCGATCGCTCCCGAGGCCAGCGCGCGCTCCGGTGCGAGCGTGCCCGGCGACCGCGCCCGCCGCGTCGATCCCGGCGGGCGGGTCCTCGGGCAGGTAGGAGCCGCTCGGCGCGTCCCAGCGCGCCTTCGCTCCCGCCTGGAGCAGCAGCGAGGTCGCCGGCACCGTGCCGCCGGAGACCGCGATCAGATCGCAGTTCAGCCCGCGCTCGCTGTCGGGGACCGACCGCCCTCCTGCGTCGAGCGTCGGCGAGCACGGCGCCCTTGACCCGCCGGCGCCCGAGAGCGCGGGCGACCGTGCGCCCCGCAGATGCGGGATCCCCGCCTCCTCGAGGTCGCGCGAGCAGGGCCTCGTCGGCGCCGGCCGGGGCGGGCATCGGCGACGGCGGCGATCTCGACGCCGGCGCTCGTGGAGGGCCAGCGCCGCGGCGAGCCCGCGGTCGCCGATCGTCGCGATCACCGCGCTGTGCTCCCCGGCCGCACCCCGTAGAGGCAGGCGAGGCGCTCGGCGCCGGAGCAGAGCATCACCCCGGGCAGGTCGTTGCCCTCGAACATCAGCGGCTGCTCGATCGAGCCGGTGGCCGCGACGTGGCGCTCGGCGCGGATCTGGTGCAGGGTGCTGCCGCACCAGACCGGGACGATCCCGTCGAAGAAGCCGAGCGCGGCGGCCGGCGCCAGCACCTCGACGCCGGGCCTCGGCGACCCGCTCCCGAAGGGCGGCGGCCGCCTTCGCGTCGTCGGGGCCGGCGAGCGCGGTGCCGCCCGAGCTCGGGGCCGTCGTCGACCAGGACCACGTCGGCGCCCAGCTCCGCGGCGCGCAGGCGCCGCGGCCATCCCGGCCAGGCCGCCGCCGATCACCAGCACGTCGGCGTGGCGGCGGCGGTACTCGGTCCGCCACTCCCGCTCCGCCTGGCGCCGCCGCAGCCGGCCCGAGCCCGGCGGCGTGCCGCGGAGACCTCTCATACAGCGGCCACAGGCGCCGCGGCCGGATGAAGGTCTTGTAGTAGAAGCCCGGCGGGCGTCAGCCGGGTGCCGAAGAGGTCGGTGGCGCGCATCGCGTCGAAGTCCAGAGACGGGCTCGCGTTCATGTGGGTGACCTCCATCCCCTCGCGCACCGGCTCGGTGCAGGCCCGCACTCCCGGCCAGCCGTCGACCTCGACCAGGCAGTTGGGGCACTGGCCGGCGCAGCAGAGCAGCCCGCGCGGGCGGTGGTACTTGAAGCTGCGCGAGATCACCCGCCGGCCCGAGGCGTGCAGCGCGGAGCCGATCGTGTCCCCCTCGAAGGCGCTCGACCGGCTTGCCGTCGAAGCTGAATCGACTGGCTTGCTGCGGTCGATCCGCTCGCCGGGACGAGGAGGGAGGCGCTCGCTCACGTGCCGATCCCCGGCGCCTCCTCCTTTGGCCCCGTGCGCAGTTGCCCCCGCGCCACCGCCCTCGCCGGGCAGGCCGACCCAGCGGACCTCGTTGGTGGTGGTGTCGCGCTCGGCCAAGAACCAGGCGCGGCAGCCGGAGCGGTGATTCCACCACTCGCGCTGCACGCCGGCGACGTTGCGGCGGAAGTAGTTGTAGGCGCCCAGCTCGCGCTCGCTGGGCTTGCTGGTCGGACGCGGGACGACCTCGCCCCCGAACGCGAAGTCGGTGACCTCGCGCTCGCCGCAATTCGGACAGGTGAGCAGAAACGACATCGATAGGGCTCTCATCGCCTACACTAGACAAATTGGTACAAAGTCGCAACGCCGCCACCGTCTCGAAGGGCCGAAAGCGGGCAGGAGGCCGCACGCACAAGAGGCCCAACCTATGTTCACGGCCAACATAGGAGCCCTGGAAATGCTGGCTCGGCGATCCATTGCCACCCGATGAGGTATGTGAGATACATCCAGCCATGAGCAAGGACAAGCGCCTCACCGAAGACGACGTCCGCGAGCTGGTCAAGGACGAGGGCATCGAGTTCCTGTTCGCCAACTTCGTCGACATGCACGCCAGACCCAGCGCCAAGCTGATCCCGGCCGAGGAGATCGACGGCCTGTTCGACGACGGCGCCGGCTTCGCCGGCTTTGCGGCCGGAGACATCGGCCAGCAGCCCAACGATCCGGACATGATCGCGATGCCGGACGCCGGCTCGTTCACCAGGCTTCCCTGGAAGCCGAACGTCGGCTGGTTCGCCTCCGACGTGACCGTCGAGGGCGAGGAGTGGCCCTACTGCCCGCGGACGATCCTGCGCCACCAGATGGAGCGCTGCGAGCAGGCCGGCTACCAGTTCCTGATCGGCTACGAGCTGGAGTACTTCCTCGTGCGCAAGACCGAGGACGGCGGCATCGAGGTCGCCGACCAGCTCGACGACCTCGAGCAGCCCTGCTACGACATCCGCGCCCTGACCCGATCCTTCGACTTCGTCACCGAGGTCATCCGCAACGTCAACTCACTCGGCTGGGGCCTCTACGCCACCGACCACGAGGACGCAAACGGCCAGTTCGAGCAGAACTGGTCCCCGGCCGACCCGCTGACCTCGAGCGACCGCGCCGTCTTCTACCGCTACATGGTCGAGGCGATGGCCCAGGAGCGCGGCCTGATCGCGACCTTCATGCCGAAGCCCTTCGCCCACCTGACCGGCAACGGCTGCCACATGCACATGAGCCTCTGGGACGGCGACACAAACGTGCTTCTCGCCGACCCGAAGGACGACAAGCACGGCCTGGGCCTCAGCGAGAAGGGCTATCACTTCATCGGTGGGCTGAAGAAGCACGCCAAGGCCTACATCGCGCTGACCGCACCCACGGTCGGCGTCCTACAAGCGGCTGGTGATCGGGGCGCCGACCAGCGGCGCCACCTGGGCGCCGGCCTACGTCACCTACGGGTGGAACAACCGCACGCATGATGCTGCGCATCCCCGATCACGGGCGGATCGAGGACCGCACCGTGGACGGCGCCTGCAACCCATACCTCGCCGCCACCGCGGTCCTCGCCGCCGGCCTGGACGGGATCGAGAACGGGATCGATCCCGGCGACCCGAGCACCGGCAACATGTACGAGACGAGCGTCGAGGACCGCCAACGGATGGGGGTCGAGACCCTGCCCGAGAACCTGCTCGACGCGACTCGCGAGCTGGAGCAGGACGAGGTCATGCGCAAGGCCCTGGGCAAGGTCCGCGACGGGGACTACGTCGACTACTTCATCAAATGCAAGCGGCGCGAGTGGCAGATGGCGCACGAGCAGATCACGCAAGTGGGAGATCGACCGCTACCTGCAGCTCTCCTGAGAATGGGGCTCTTCGATGTGCGGAATCGCCGGCCTCTTCAGTAAGTCGAGCACCGTCGAGGAGAACCTCGGCGCCCATCTGGGCGCGATGCTCGCCCAGCTCGCCGAACGCGGGCCCGACAGCGCCGGAGTCGCGATCTACCGCGACCCGGCGCCCGCCGGGCTACTGCAAGGTCTCGCTGTTCTCACCGGAGCCCGACTTCCCATGGCCGGAGCTGGCGATGGAGATGGCGGGGAGCTTCGGCGCCGTCGGCGAGGCCGAGGTAATCGCCTCCCACGCCCTGCTGGTCGTCTCCGGCGACCCCGGCGATGTCCAGGCCTGGATCGCCGACCGCCATCCCGAGCTGCGGGTGATGAGCGTCGGCGAGCGGATCGAGATCTACAAGGAGGCCGGCGACCCGCGCGAGTTCATCGCGCGGTTCGGGCTTGGACGGCGTCTCCGCGACCCACGCCCTCGGCCATACTCGGATGGCGACCGAGAGCCGGGTCACGACCGAGCACTCCCACCCGTTCTCGACCGGGCTCGACCTCTGCCTCGTCCACAACGGCTCGCTCTCGAACCACAACCGGCTGCGGACCTTCCTGCGCGGCGAGGGGATCGAGCTTCCAGACCGACAACGACTCCGAGGTCGCCGCCGGCTACCTCACCTGGCGGCTCTCCGAGGGCGACGACCTGGAAACTGGCGCTCGAGGGCTGCCTGCGCGACCTCGACGGCTTCTACACCTTCGCGGTCGGCACCGCCGACGGATTCGCGGTCCTGCGCGACCCGATCGCCTGCAAGCCGGCGGTGCTGGCGGAGAGCGACGACTGGGTCGCGATGGCCTCCGAGTACCGGGCGATCGCCGCGCTGCCCGGCGCGGAGGACGCCGAGCTCTGGGAGCCCGAGCCGGGCCGCGTCTACTCCTGGCAGCGGGCGGCGGTCGGCGTGAGCGCCACCGAGGTCGCGGAGGAGACCGTCGACCTGGCGATGACCGGCGTGCGCGAGCTGAACCAGCGCCTGCACGACCTCGACCCGGCCCGGGCCGAGCCGCTGGCGCGTCGCCAACCCCGGCGGCGCGCACGCGATCGCGGTCGGCCTCGAATCCGAGGCCGAGGTCGAGATCGACGGTCACGTCGGCTACTACTGCGCCGGGATGAACAAGCTGGCGACGGTGCGGATCGCCGGCAACTGCGGGGTCGGCGTGGCCGAGAACATCATGTCGGGGACGGTGATCGTCGCCGGCGACGCCAGCCAGTCGGCGGGAGCCACCGGCCGCGGGGGGCTGCTGGTGATCAAGGGGAGCGCCTCGGCGCGCTGCGGGATCTCGATGAAGGGCGTCGACATCGTCGTCCACGGCTCGATCGGCCACGCGGGGGCGTTCATGGCGCAGCGCGGCAACCTGGTCGTCTGCGGCGACGCCGGCGAGGACCTCGGCGACTCGATCTACGAGGCGCGGATCTACGTCCGGGGCGAGGTCGCCGGCCTGGGGGCCGACTGCATCGAGAAGGAGATGAGCGACGAGCACCGCGCCGAGCTTGCCGAGCTGCTGCGGCGCGGGGAGGCCGAGGCGGACCCGGCCGACTTCCGGCGCTACGGCTCGGAGCGCAAGCTCTACAACTTCAACATCGACCACGCGGGCGCCTACTGATGACCGAGTTCGACGCGCTTGCCAAGGAGGAGGGCTTTCGGCCCGAGCAGGCCGGTCGCTGGCGGCCGGGCCTGCGCGAGTCGGCCCTCTTCGACCGCAACGCGATCCACGAGATCCACCGGATGGCGCGGGAGGGCATCTACGACATCCGCGGCTTCGGCGCCAAGCGCCGGGTCCCCCATTTCGACGACCTCCTCTTCCTCGGCGCCAGCGTCTCGCGCTACCCGCTCGAGGGCTACCGGGAGCGCTGCGCCACCGACGTCACCCTCGGCACCCGCTTCGCCTCGGAGCCGATCCACCTCGAGATCCCGATCACGATCGCCGGGATGAGCTTCGGCGCCCTCTCGGCGCCGGCCAAGGAGGCGCTCGGCCGCGGGCGCGAGCGCGGTCGGCACCAGCACCACCACCGGCGACGGCGGCATGCTGCCCGAGGAGCGCGATCACTCCGAGCCGGCTCGTCTACCAGATCCTCCCCTCGCGCTACGGGATGAACCCCGACGACCTGCGCCGCGCCGACGCGATCGAGGTCGTGGTCGGCCAGGGAGCGAAGCCCGGGGGCGGCGGCATGCTGCTCGGGCAGAAGATCTCCGATCGGGTCGCCGAGATGCGCGACCTGCCGAAGGGCGTGGACCAGCGCAGCGCCTGCCGCCACCCCGACTGGACCGGGCCCGACGACCTCGAGATCAAGATCGGCGAGCTGCGCGAGATCACCGACTGGCGCAAGCCGATCTACGTCAAGATCGGCGCCACCCGCACCTACTTCGACGTCGCGCTCGCGGTCAAGGCCGGCGCCGACGTGATCGTCCTCGACGGGATGGAGGGCGGCACCGCGGCCAGCCAGGAGGTGTTCATCGAGCACGTCGGGATCCCGATCCTGGCGGCGATCCCGGAGGCCGTGCGCTCGCTCCAGGAGCTGGGCATGCACCGCAAGGTGCAGCTGATCGTCTCCGGCGGCATCCGCTCCGGCGCCGATGCCGCGAAGGCCCTCGCTCTCGGCGCCGACGCGGTCTCGATCGGGGTCGCCGCGGTGATCGCCCTCGGCGACAACTCGCACGAGTTCGAGGCCGCCTACGAGGAGATCGGCACCTCGGCCGGCTACTACGACGACTGGCACGAGGGTCGCGATCCGGTCGGGATCTCCACCCAGGACGAGGACCTCGCCGCGCCGCTTCGACCCCGAGCTGGGCGGGAGGCGGCTGGCCAACTACCTGCGGGCGATGGTGCTCGAGGCGCAGACGCTGGCGCGGGCCTGCGGCAAGTCTCACGTGCACAACCTCGAGCCGGAGGACATGGTCGCGCTGACCCTCGAGGCGGCGGCGATGGCCAAGGTGCCGCTGGCCGGCACCGACTGGATCCCGGGCAAGGACGGCCGCCGCTGAGCCGCAACCTCGTAGAGCTGGTCCGCCGACACCACGCCGAGCAGGCCCCCACGGCACTCGACGTACTCAAGGGGGCGATGGACGCCCGTGGCGAGATCACCGACGAAGACCGAGAGCGCGCCGCCGAGCTCTCCGGGCTGCCCGAGGCGGCGGTCCACGGAGTCTCGACCTTCTACGACGACCTGCTGCAGCCGCGCGGCCGCCGCCACGTTCGGGTCTGCACCGGGACCGCCTGCTTCGCCGCCACCGGCGACGAGCACGTCCGCGAGCTGCGCGAGGGCCTCGGGCTCGAGCTGGGGCGAGCGAGGCGCCGACGGCGAGGTCTCGCTGGCCGAGACGGTCTGCCTGGGCTTCTGCCACTCCTCCCCGGCGGTGCGGGTCGGCGACACGGTGGACGCCGGCCCCGGGGTGATCGAGCGGGTCCTCGCCGCGGAGGAGGTCGAGGCGCCCGAGCCGCCCTGGCAGAGCGCGCTCGACGAGCCGGTGCTGCTGCGCCCCGGCTGACTACTCCGGCCTGGGCCGGGCGCGAGAGATGACTCCGGCGGAGCTGCTCGAGGAGGTGAAAGCGGCGAACGTCCGCGGCCGCGGCGGCGCCGGCTTCCCGGCCGGGCCGAAGTGGGAGTTCGCGGCGAAGGAGGCGAGCGAGGAGAAGTTCGTGGTCGCCAACGGCGACGAGGGCGACCCCGGCTCCTACATCGACAAGTACCTGATGGAGCAGAACCCGGCGCTGCTGATCGAGGGGATGGCGATTGCCGCCTACGCGGTCGGCGCCGCCCACGGCTTCGTGCTCACCCGCTCCGAGTACCCGCGCTCGAAGCCGCTGCTCGAGGCCGCCGTGGCCGAGGCCCGCGAGGAGGGGCTCCTGGGGGACTTCGACCTCACCGTCCTCGAGGGGGCCGGCTCCTACGTGGTCGGCGAGGAGACGGCGCTCCTCGCCTGCCTCCAGGGTCTGCGCGGGACGGTCTCGGCGCGCCCGCCGTTTCCGGCGCAGCGCGGGCTGTACGGGTTGCCGACTGTCGTCAACAACGTCGAGACGCTCTGCAACGTCCCCTTCGTCGCCCGGCACGGAGCCGCCGCCTACGCCGAGCTCAGCCCGGGCGCCACGCCGGGCTCCAAGCTCGTCTGCTTCAACGAGCGCTTCGCCCGGCCGGGGGTCTACGAGGTCAGCTTCGGGACGCCGGTGCGCGAGCTGTGCGAGGAGCTGGCCGGGGGACTGGTCTCCGGGCGGGCGATCAAGGCGGTGCAGATCGGCGGCCCCCTGGGCGGGATCCTCCCCGCGAGCCTGCTCGACACGCGCTTCGACTTCGATGAGCTGGCCGAGCAGGGGTGCATGGTCGGCCACGGGAGTATCTTGGGTTTCGACGATTGCACGGAGATGAGGGACGTGGCAACGCATCTGCTTCGCTTCGGAGCGCACGAGAGTTGCGGCAAGTGCTTCCCCTGCCGCATCGGGCTGCGGCGGGCCCATGAGGCTTTCGCCGCCGAGAGCCCGGTTGACCGCGAGGCGCTGGAGGACCTGCTCGAGGTGCTCGAGGTGTCGAGCCTCTGCGCCCACGGAGGCGGCATCCCGGCCCCGATGAGGAGCCTGCTCGCCCACTTCGGAGAGGAGCTCGGGCTGGCATGAGCGCGATCACCGTCGACGGGCAAGAGGTCCCCTTCGAGCCGGGCGCGACCCTGCTCGAGGCGGCGCGGGCGGCGGGCGCCAGCGTGCCAACGCTCTGCTTCGATGAGCGCCAGGCTCCCTTCGGCGCCTGCCGAGTGTGCCTGGTCGCCTCCGAGGGTGCGGTGCTGCCCGCCTGCACCACCCAGTGCCGCGACGGCATGACGATCGAGACCGACGGACGAGCGCGCGCGCCGGGTCGCCAGGGGCGTGGTCGAGCTGGTCCTCTCCGAGCTGCCCGAGCCGCCGGCGCCGCACACCGAGCTGGCCGAGGTCGCGCGAGCGCTCCAGGCCGGCGAGCCACGCTGGCGCGGCGAGACCCACCATCCCCGCCACGATCTCGCCCACCCCTACCTGGCCTTCCGCCACGAGCTGTGCATCTCCTGCGGGCGCTGCGTGCGGGCCTGCGACGAAGTCCAGGGGACCTTCGCGCTGACCGCGACCGGGCGCGGCTTCGAGGCCAACATCGCCGCCGGCCTCGATCACGGCTTCCGGGAGTCGGCTTGCGTCGCCTGCGGCGCCTGCGCGGATACTTGTCCCACCGACGCGATCACCGAGCAGACGCTGCTCGAGGAGGTGATTCAGTGAGCGAAGAGCGCTTCGATTCATCCGTGACCACGACCTGCGGCTACTGCGGGGTCGGGTGCAGGCTCGAGGCGCACGTGAGCGACGGGCTGATCCGCTCGATCGGCCCCTCCGACGGGCCGGCCAACCACGGCCACACCTGCCTGAAAGGGCGCTTCGCCCACCGCTTCTCCCGGCACCGCGAGCGCCTCGCCGCGCCGCTGATCCGCGAAGGGGGCGAGCTGCGCGAGGCGAGCTGGGAAGAGACGATCGGGCTGATCGCCTCGAAGCTCGGCCGGATCAAGTCCGAGCACGGGCCCGACGCGATTGCCGGCCTTGCCTCCTCGCGCGCCACCAACGAGGACTGCTACGTGATGGCGCGGCTGATGCGCGCCGCGGTCGGCACCAACAACATCGACAACTGCTCGCGTGTCTGCCACTCCCCCACCTCCTGGGCGCTCCGCCAGTCCTTCGGGCTCTCCGGCGCGACCGGGAACTTCGACGACATCGACCACGCCGAGGCGGCGATCCTGATCGGCGTCAACCCGACCGCCGGGCACCCGGTGGTCGGCGCCCGGCTGAAGCAGGCGGCGCTGCGCGGCTGCCGGCTGGTGACGATCGACCCTCGTCGAATAGAGCTGGCCGATTACGGCGCCCTGCACCTGGCGCCGCGGCCGGGAACCAACGCCGCGGTGATGCTCGGCCTCGCCCACGTGGCGGCCCGCGACGGCTTCCTCGACTCGGAGTTCGTCGCCCAACGAACCGAGGGCTACGAGGCGGTCGCGGAGCTGCTCGAGCAGTACTCGCCCGCCTCGGTGGAGGAGATCACCGCGATCCCCGCCGGGGATCTCGAGCGCGCTGCGCACATCTACTGCGAGGCCGGCGAGGCGTCGATCCTCTGGGGCCTCGGCGTCACCGAGCACAAGTACGGCTCCGAGGTCGTGCGGCTGATCTGCAACCTGGCGATGATGACCGGCAAGGTCGGACGGCCCGGATCTGCGCTGCTGCCGCTGCGCGGCCAGAACAACGTGCAGGGCTCCTCCGACATGGGAGCGCTGCCCGACACCTACACCGCCTACCGCCAGGTCGGCGACGAGGAGGTGGCCCGCTCCTTCGAGGCCGCCTGGGGCGTGCCGCTCTCGCGCGCGAAGGGGTACACGATCCCGCAGATGTTCGACGCCGCGGTCGACGGCCGGCTGAAGGCGATGTACATCTTCGGCGAGGACGTCGCCCAGACCGATCCGGACACCGCCCACGTCGTCGCGGCCCTGGAGTCGCTGGAGTTCCTCGTCTGCCAGGACATCTTCGAGACCGAGACCACCCGCTACGCCGACGTGATCCTCCCCGCCTCCTCCTTCCTCGAGAAGGAGGGCACCTTCACCAACGCCGAGCGTCGCATCCAGCTGGTCCGCCCCGCGCTCGACCCGCCCGGGGAGGCCCGGACAGACTTCGCGATCATCACCGAGGTCTCGCGCGCCCTGGGGCACGAGATGGGTTACGCCGACCCCTCCGCGGTGATGGACGAGATCGCGGCGCTCACCCCGCACTTCGCCGGGGTCAGCTTCGAGCGGCTCAGTGCCCGTGGTCTGCAGTGGCCGGTGGACCCCGACGGCGCCGACGCGCCGATCCTCTACGCGGAGCGGTTCGACAAACCCGACGGGCTGGGGCGCTTCGCCCCGATCCCCTACAAGCCGCCGGGCGACGCGGCCGATGAGGACTTCCCGCTGATCCTGGTCACCGGCCGGATTCTCCAGCACTACAACGCCGGGACGATGACCCGGCGCACCGGCAACCTCGATCTGGTCGATCGCGATTGGCTCGAGGTTCACCCAGACGACGCCGAGCGGCTGTGGATCGAGGACGGTGGGGTGGTCTCGGTGCGCAGCAGAGTGGGACGGATCGAGCTGCACGCCAAGGTGACCGAGCGGATCGAGCCCGGTCACGTCTTCACCAGCTTCCACTTCCCCGAAGCCCGCACCAACCTGCTGGTCGGCAGCTCAGCCGATGTCAACACCTCCTGCCCCGAGTACAAGGTGGTCGCGGTGGACGTGCGGCCGGTGTCGGAGGAGCCGTCTGAGAGGCCCGCGATCGGAGTCGCCGGTTGAGCGACCGGATGGTCGCGACCGTCGCGTGCGAAGGTCGCACCGACGAGGTCGCGGTCGAGGACCCGCTGGAGATCCGCGTCGACGGCAGGGCGCTGGCGGTGACCATGCGGACCCCCGGCCACGACGAGGAGCTGGCGCTCGGCTTCCTGCACGGCGAGGGCCTGGTCGACCGTCCGCACGAGGCCGGCCCGACCGAGGACTTCGCCTCCAACATCGTCGAGGTCGCCGGACCGCTGCTGCGGGATGCCCACGCCCGGCGCTTCTACACGACCTCGTCCTGCGGGGTCTGCGGCAAGGGTGCCCTGGAAGAGGTGGCGGTGATGGCTCCCCCGGCGAGCGAGGGCCCGGTGGTCCCGCGCCGCCTGCTCGCCGACCTGCCGGAGCGGCTGCGCCAGCCGAGCTTCGAGCGGACCGGCGGGTTGCACGCGGCCGGCCTCTTCGGCGCCTCCGGGGAGCTGGTCGAGGTACGCGAGGACGTCGGTCGCCACAACGCGCTCGACAAGCTGATCGGCTGGGCGCTCGGGGCCGCGATGCTGCCGCTGGCCGGCCACATCATCTGCGTCAGCGGGCGCCTTCCGTTCGAGCTGGTCCAGAAGTCCGCCGTGGCGGGCGCCCCGATCCTGATCGGCGTCGGCGCCCCCAGCTCGCTGGCGATCGAGCTGGCGGCGGACCGCAACATCACCCTTGGCGGCTTCGCGCGCGAGGGAAGGATCAACATTTACACGGGCGCACAGCGGGTCTCGGGTCAACCCGCCTAACTGCTTCCAGCTCCATCGATCAGAGCCTCGAGACGCGCGCGAATCGAGTTACATTGATCGGCGCTGACGGGCAGCGCATCGACTCGCTCGAAGAGAGTCTCGGGTTGAACAAGTCCGGCTCTGATCGCGTTCCGCGCGAACTCCCAATCGCGCTCGCGGCCGGCAGCGCATTTCGCGAGCACCAGGTCGTGCGGCTCAAGGCAGTGAGCCTTCGGTGCTTGCTCGGAACCGACCCGGGGTGGGATGGCGATCTCGATCAGACGGTCACGCCACCCATCCGGTGCTCTCGCGGTCTCCGGGCCAACTCCATGTGCGTAATAGCCGAACGCTTCGTGGAACGGAGACCCGTCGCCCAGCGCGCCGTCGATCTCGTCGGCCCTGTCGGGGCTTTCCTTCGGAAAAAGATCGACCTCCATCGATCGGAGTAGGTCCCCGGGCGCGTCAGGGCAAGGGCCCAGGATCGCCTGACTGCCGATGACGACGAACGCGTCCTCTCCGAGCAGGTTCGCGGCGGCGGCGATCACGTGCTCAAAGTCGGCGCGTCGCATCAGTCGGTCAATTCGAGTACCCGACGACGCTCGGGCTCGCTCAGCATGCCGGCGAACGGCGAGTTCTGCCTGAGGTCTCGGGCCCGCGCACTGGTACTCGTGATCGCACCACGCACATCGGCAACCGGGCGTTTCAGGACCGCTTCCCATTCATCCGCGTAACGGGGATCCAGCTTGCCCTCGGCCCGCCACTTCCACACACGGTGAAGGGCCTCATCGATCATCTTGCGATTCAGGCGTTTCGCGACCGCACGGTGATAAGCGAGCGTCCTCCGATCGGGTCTGCCGTGCCCATCCTCGCTTGAGAGGCCTTCAGACAGGCTCTCGTCGGCGTTCACCCGGCTCGCGCGCTCGCGCCCCTCCACGAGGACCGGCTCCAGGTGGTGCTTCCGTCGATGACCATGAAGCCGCCCACTCTCCACCCTGTCGTAGAGATCGAGTAGGGCTGCGACAGGAACCTCTCTACGGCCGCTTGGCGCAAAGACGAGAGGCAGGTCACCCGCCCTGACCCAGCGCTGCAGGGCGGTGTGGCTCACGCCCAGAAACCGAGCTGCGAGCCGTTGCGAGACCGTTTCGCCGAGCTCACGCTCCAGCTCGGCCCGGACGGCGGATATGTCTGGGTCCAGCGCCGCACGATGCTGAGCCCGCCGGAGGCGAGCGATCTGTCCGAGGCGCTCTAGCTTTCGTTCAGTGCTATTCACAGCCCGCATTCTAGAGTCAAAGTTGCCGATATTGATGCAAAGTGGCAACTTTCCGCGCGCCGGAACCCTCTGGGCGCTTGCCCGCCGCGCGGCTCTCAGGGGGCCGGGCGCCGGATCTCCCGAGCCGGGTTGCCGGCCACGATGGCGCCTGGCGCCACGTCGCGGGTGACCACCGAGCCGGCACCGACCATCGCCCCCTCCCCGATTCGCACACCGCCGAGGATCACCGCCGCCGAGCCGACCGCGGCACCGCGCTCCACGGTGCTCGTCATCAGCTCCCAATCCTCGTCGGACTTCAGCGTGCCCTCCTCGGTCGTCGCCCGAGGCAGTTTGTCGTTTACGAAGACCACACCGTGCCCGATGAACACCTCGTCGGCGATCGTAACCCCCTCGCAGATGAACGAGTGGCTCTGGATCTTGCAGCCCGAGCCGATCTCGGCTCCGGCCTGTATCTCGACGAAGGTTCCCACCCGCGTCCGCGAGCCGATCCGGCAGCCGTAGAGGTTGGTGAACGGGTACACGACCGCGTCTTCGCCGAACTCGACGTCGACGATCAGCCGGTGGGGCGCGTCGTTGGCGGGCGCCTCGGGCATCACCGAGAGGCTCTCACAACCCGGCCGGGTCGACACGTGGCAGGCTCGCGTCGTCCCGCTTGCCAAGTCGACCGCGATCGAAGTCGCTCGCTTCGACGCTTCCGAGCCGTCCAGCGCGAGGGCGATCCCCTCGAACATCAGCTCAGAAGCCGGCACCGCGAGGCGGCTTCCAGAGCCGCCTCAGCGAAGGGAGGCGGCGGCCTCCGCGACGCGCTCAACCTCGTCATCTCGAAGCTCGGCGAAGATCGGCAGGGAGAGCTCCTCCCCCGCCCACCTGGTCGCGATCGACAGAGGATTCTCCGAAATCGCGCCCGCCAGGGCGGGCTGGCCGTCGAGCGCCGGCGAGTAGTGGATGCCCGTCTCGATCCCGGCCGCGGTGAGATGACCCCGGAGCCGGTCGCGATCCCCGCATCGGACCGGGAGCAGATGATGGACCGAACGCGGGCCGCGGTCCTCCACCATCCGCAGCCACGGCGGAAGCAGCTCGCGGTAGCGATCGGCGAGGCGGCGGCGGCGATCGTTCGCGGCGTCGAGGCCAGGCAGCTTCAGGCGCAGCACGGCGGCCTGGATGCCGTCGAGGCGTTCGTTGAGACCCACCTCATGGTGGACGCCGTCGGCGCCGCGGCCCAGATCACGCAGCCGGCGCGCCCTTTCGGCCAGGCCCGGGTCATCGGTGCAGATCGCGCCGCCGTCGCCGAGGGCGCCGA
Source organism: uncultured Actinomycetes bacterium (assembly GCA_963738305.1). Taxonomy (GTDB): domain Bacteria; phylum Actinomycetota; class Thermoleophilia; order Solirubrobacterales; family 70-9; genus JBBRHQ01. The sequence goes on from CAVTVU010000001.1 coordinate 319,044, forward strand.
GGTTCTTGCTCGGGTAGAAGCTGAAGGCGGCGGCCAGGCCGAAGGACCCCGCCCGCGCTCCGGGACGCCCCGCCCCGTGCGCCTGTGCCGCGTCCTCGATCACGGCCAGCCCGTGCGCGGTTGCGAGCTCGCCGATTGCTTCCATCTCGCAGAGCTGCCCGTAGAGGTGGACGGGCATGATCGCCGCGGTCCTCGGTGTCACGCAGGCCCGCGCCGAGTCGAGGTCGATCAGGCCGTCGCCCTCCCGCACGTCGCAGAGGTTCGGCGTCGCCCCGGCCCCGATCACCGCGAGCGCCGAGGCAGCGAAGGTCATCGCCGGCACGATCACCTCATCCCCGGGCCGATGCCGGCGGCGAGCATCGCGATCGTCAGCGCGGCGGTCCCGGAGGCGACGCCGACGCAGTCGCGAACGCCCACGTGGTCGGCGAACTCGGACTCGAACGACGCAACCTCCTCACCGAGGATGAAGGAGCTGCGGCCGATCACCCGTTCGAGGGCTCGCCGCAGGTCGGCCTCGATCGCCGCGTGCTGGCGGTCCAACCCGGCGAAGGGAATCCGGGTCCCGGCCACCGCCTGCGCGGGTTGACGAGCTAGCTGTTCCGCGGTTGCCACGTGGTCAGAGGGCGGGGGCCCGCTACCTCTTGCCGCCGGTCTGCTTGACGAACGCGGCCCAGGCGGGCTTCGGCTTGCCGGAGGCCGTGAAAAGGCCGGACCCGCTGCAGATCGCGCAGGCGCTGACCGGGTCGTCGTCCCAGGAGAACCAGTAGGTCCGCCCGATCCTCCACCGGGCGCGGTTCTTCCGCATCATCCCGTAGGCAAGCTGGAGCTGCCTCTTCTGGCCCTGCGGTCCCACCGACGAGGGCAGCGACCGGTCATGCTCGGAGCCCCATCCGAACTCGTCTATCCACAGCGGCGTCTTCCGGTCGCCGGATTTCCTCATCAGGGCGCGGGTGTTCTGGATCTGCCTCTTGAACACCCTCACGCTGGCCCCGTAGGGGTGCAGGGCGTAGGCGTCGAAGGCGGACTTGACTCCCTTGACCCGGTAGAGCTGCCTCATGAAGGCGATGTCGTTCATGTCCCCGTGGCGCTGCGGCTGGTAGGGCTCTCCGAACAGGCCGCCCATCACGATCTTCGCCCCCGGATCAACCTTGTCCAGGGTCTGCCGGGAGATCTTCAGCAGCCGCGCATACCCGGTCGGGGAGATCGGCTTGGTGAACGAGTCGATGTTCATCTCGTTCCAGATCTGCCAGTAGCGGACCGGCGAGTACGGAAGGCCGGGGTTCAGCTTCCAAAACGTGCCGTGCGGTCCGTAGCGGGCGACGAGCTGCGCCAGGAACGTGATCCACGCATACTCCTGCGCGGGCGATCCGACGGGCATCGACCGCTCCTCTCTGGGGTTCACCCAGTAGGGCGTGTCGTAGATGAAGGGGAGCACGTCCAGACCGGCCTTCGTCGCGCGCCTCATCACGATGTCAACCGAGATCCAGCTGTACACCCCGGGGGCGTAGTTCATCCCGCGCCAGTACACCGGGGTCCGGAAGCTGCGGATCCCCCCGGCTCGCATCCTCGCGAACGCCGCCGCGGAGGGAGGGCCCGAGTTGGGATTGATACCGAAGAATTTGGCGGGCAGGCGGGCGTGGCGATGGCCGTGGTGGTGGTGGCCGTGGTGCTTGGTCGGCTTCGCACCCAGCGCGGCAGACCCGGCTAGCAGGGCGAGAGCGCAGATCGCGCAGAAAGCAGAAATGGGCAGGAGTTTTTTCCGGATCATGGTTCGCGATTCCGAACAGATCTCCGAAAGCCCATCGCCACCGGTCCTCTCGGCCCGGGCACTGCCGCTGCGAGTGGGGCAGATTAGCGCGCCGCGGATCTCCGATCTGGCGGTCGCCGAGTTGCATCGAACATGCGTTTAGTCCGGCCGGGAGCGCCTGCCCCGCGCCGATACAGGCCCATGCCCGATCGCCGAGCGCCGAGCGCCGATCTCGCCCGACTGCGGTCGGGGCGCGGGCGTTTCATAGCGGCGGCGATCGGCGCTTTCCTGGTGCTCGGGGTGACCTGCCCGGGCGCCGTCGCGGCGCCGGGGCCCTCGTTCTTCTCCGCCCAGAGCATCTGGAACGCGCCCCTGAGCGGCTCGGTCCGGATCGATCCCAGCTCCCCGGCCATGGTCCGCGGCCTGGTGGCCGAGGTCAGCGCCGAACTGTCCCGGCACTACGGCCCGGGGATCAACACGCGGGAATACAGCACCCCGGTCTACGCGGTCGGACCCGCACAGCCGACCGTCAGGGTGACGCTCGACAAGTCCGCTGCCGCCGCGAGCCTCCAGCAGGCGATCGCGACGGTCCCGATCCCCGTCGGGGCTCGTCCCGCCGCCGGCTCCGACAAGCACATGGTCGTCTGGCAGCCGGCCACCGACACGATGTGGGAGTTCTGGAAGATCGCGCTGCTGCCCGACGGCTGGCATGCCGGCGCCGCGGGCGCGATGCGCGGCGTCTCGACCAATCCCGGATACTTCACGCCCGATGCCTGGCCCGGCGCCCAGCCCTGGTGGGGGGCGACCGCGACGGGCCTGCCCCTGCTCGGCGGGCTGATGACGCTCGACGAGCTTCGCCGGGGGAGGATCGACCACGCGTTGGCGATGTCGATCCCCCACCCGCGCGCGGGTGTCTGGTCCTGGCCGGCGACCCGCAGCGACGGCGACGGCCGGGCCCGCAACTCGCTCCCCGAGGGCGCCCGGTTGAGGCTCGACCCCGACGCTCAACCTGAAGAAGCTCAACCTGCCCCCGATGACCAGGATGATGGCCGAGGCCGCCCAGCGCTACGGGATCGTGATCCGCGACGGCGCGGGCGTGGTCGCCTTCTACGGCCAGGATCCCGTCCCCACCGGGAGCAACCCCTACCCGAAGATCTTCGGCAACCAGTACCCGGACCAGCTGCTCTCGAAGTTCCCCTGGCGCTCCCTGCAGGTCATGAAGCTCGACCTGCGCGGGCCAGGCTGATCCGGGTCGCTTGAAGGGCCCGCCGAGAGGAGCCACGAACGCCGCGGGCCGGTCGGTCCTCGCCCTCGCCGCAGCCTTCCTTTTCCTCTGCGGCTGCGGCGAGCAGCAGGTGGCCAAAGGCACCGCTTCGCCGACCGCAATCCCGACCGATCGGCTCTTCTCGCCCCGAAGCTTCTGGAACGCTCCGCTCCGCCTCGATGCGCCGATTGACCCGCGCTCGCAGCGGATGGTGGCGGGCCTGCGGCGCACGGTGCACCTCGAGCTGGCCCGCAACTTCGGGCCCTGGATCAACACCCGCCAATACAGCACTCCCGTCTATGTGGTCGGCCCGCAGCACCGAACCGTCCGCGTCACCCTGGATCGCCACCAGCGGTCCCTTCAGAGGGCGGTGGACGCGGTCCCGATCCCGGTCCGTGCCAGGCCGGCCACCGGCAGCGACCGGCACATGGTCGTTTGGCAGCCGAGCCGGGACAAGATGTGGGAGTTCTGGAGGATGCGGCGCAAGCGGGGGCGCTGGCACGCGGGCGCGGCCGGCGCGATGCGCCACGTCTCGAGCAATCCCGGCCACTTCGGCCCCGCCGCCTGGCCCGGAGCGCGGCCGTGGTGGGGCGCCACCGCCACCGGCCTGCCCTTGCTCGGTGGTCTGATGCTGATCTCCGAGCTCAAGGGGGGGCGGATCGATCATGCCCTCTCGATCGGGATACCCGATGCGCGCCGGGGAGTCTGGGCGCAACCCGCCACCCACGAAGACGGCAACACCCGGCGCCGCAGCGCCCTTCCTGAGGGCGCTCGCCTGAGGCTGGACCCGACACTCGACCTCGATCGGCTCGAACCTGCCGCCGCTCACCCGGATGATGGCCGAAGCCGCGCAGCGCTACGGAATCGTGATCCGCGACCGATCCGGAGTGGTCGCCTTCTATGCCCAGGACCCGAAGCCCTCGGGAAGGGATCCGTATCCGGCGATCTTCGGCGGTACCTATCCGGACGAGCTGCTTGCCAAGTTTCCATGGGGACGGCTCCAGGTGCTGAAGCTCCATCTGCACGGCGGCGGCCGATGAGCAGCTTGAGTGGCAGCTCAACCCGCGGCGCGGGCGCGGAGGCGGCGCCAGCGCCGCACCCCCGGCCGGAGCAATCGCCGCGCCGCCTCCGCCGACCGGGAAAGGGAATGGCCCGGCCCCCGCATCAGCCTGCTTCCTTCGATCCCGTAGGCAAAGGGCCGGCAGCGACCGGCGCGAAGCGCCTCGACCACGGCGTCCGGAGACGGCGCCTTTTCGACGTCCAGCAGCATCCCCATCGGGTGGAACTGGCGGTGGGTGTGGAAATCGAGCCCGAAGAACGGGGCGACTCCAGCGTGGCCCTCGCAGAGACGGGACGCTCGCGGTCCCGGGGCCCAGCCGTCGTACTTGCGATTCCAGACCTCGATCCCGGCGAGGTCTCCTACGGAGATCTCCTCCAGCAGGCGCCAGGCCTCCCTTCGCTCCGGGTGGGCGAGCATCGCGGCGCCGCCTGCGGCGACCGCGTCGTCGAGCAGCTCAGCGGTCGGCCGCCCCTCGCCGAGGAAGGGCAAATCGCCCCAGACGGCCAGATGGACGAGGTTCGCCCGGTCGGAGTACTCGATGCCGGGCACCAGCAGCGTGCCGTCGACGCTCGCCGCGGCACAGCGCTCGCGGTAGGCGCACCAGCGATCCTCGTCGAAACCCCGGTCGTGCTCGGTCATCAGCACCGCGCCGTATCCGCGCCTGCCGAACTCCTCGGCCAGCGCCTCGAGCGACCAGCTGCCGTCGTATGACCAGTCGGAGTGGACGTGGACGGCCGCGCGCGTGCTCATCGCCGCCTCCGACGCCCGCCGCGGGCGGCGGCGACGATCGTCGAGACGGTGTCGTCGATCAGCACCGCGGGCTCACCGCGCCGCCAGTTGTAGGCACGATCCCCCCGATGCCAGGTGAGCACGTCGCGGGCGCTGCGCAGGCGGGACGGCCAGGCGACGGCGCCGCTGCGGGGGCCCCGCATCACGGCGAGGAGGTGCACGACCTCGCGGCCGAGGTGCCGGGCCCGCACCACGCCGCCCTCGCCGGCCGCGGGAAGGGGGCCGGCCGGAAGGCCGAGCGCCTCGGCAACCGCCCACGCCGGGTATTCCAGCCCGAGCGCGCGGGCGAGCGCCATGCTCCCCCAGGCGCGACCGTTCAGTTCGATGAACCACGCGTTCCCCCCGATCGTCGCGAAGCAGCTCGAGCATGAACAGGCCCGACCAATCGAGGGCGGTGATCAGCCTCTCCGCCCGTGCCCGGATCGCGGCGTCGAGCGCGACGGAGACGCAGGCGCTGGACCCCGAGCCCGCCGGGTTCATCATCCTGATCCGGCGGTGGGCGCTCCAGGCCCGCACCCCGGCGGGGCCTGCGAGCCCGAACACGCCCTCGCCGACCCCGCTCATCCGCGGCTGGACCATCAGCGCGCGGCCCGGCTCGAACGCGTCGATCGCCCGCTCCAGCTCGGCGGGGTCGGCGCAGGTCCATGCCGCACCGTGGCTGACCAGGCGGCCCTCCAGACGCTGGGCGGCCATCGCCGGCTTTACCACCGCCGGGAACCGCTGCGGCTTCGCGGGCCTCGCCGGGGCGACGAGGAACTCCGGCTCCGGAACCGGAAAACCGGCCGCCGAGGCCGCCTCGCACTGCAGCCGCTTGTCCAGCGCGACCTGCGCCTGCCTGCCGCGGGGACCGGCCAGGATTGCCCCGGTCCCCTCGCAGGCCCGCTCGCAGAGCCAGACGGAGGCATCATCGAGCGGTACGACGGCCGCCGCGCCGCAGGCGCGGATCGCCGCGCGGAGTGCCCGCAAGCACTCCTCGGCGTCGTGCTCGGGCGCCGCGATCGGATGCATCTGGATCGATCCCGACCTGCGCAGGGCGGGCCTGCTGCCGGCCCGCGCGAAGGCCGAGACGGCGAACCCGGCCTGCTCGAGGCTCCAGGCCGTCTCGATCGCCGCCAGCGCCTCGGCGAAGCCGATCATCACCCGGACCTGCCCCGCCGGGACCGAGTTGTGACCATCGGCGGCGGGCATCAGGCCGACCATCCAGACTCACCGCGATGGCCCTTCTGATCGTCAACGCAGACGACCTCGGGCAGGACGCCCCGACCACCGACTCGATCCTGCGCTGCTTCGAGGGCGGGCGGGTGGGCAGCGCCAGCGCGATGGTCTTCATGAGCGACTCGGCCCGCGCGGCGGACCTCGCCCGGGAAGCGGGCCTGCCGACCAGATTGCACCTGAATCTCACCGAGCCGTTCACCGATCCCTCGGTGCCCGCCGGTGCCAGGGAGCGGCAGGCGCGGATGGCTCGACACCTCTCGGGTCTGCAGGTCGCCTACCGGGTCTGCAGCCCGCGTCGCCAATCGCTGATCGAGGATTGCATCCGCGACCAGCTCACCGCCTTCGAGCATCTCTACGGCATAGCGCCCCGGGACGTCGACGGCCACCAGCACGTCCACACCTGCCTGAACGTCCTCCTCGCCAGGTCCCTGGGCAAGGTGAAGGGAATGCGAGCGACCTTCAACCTGCCCCCGGACGACGGCATGCTCGGAAAGAGAGGCCTGCAGGCGTTCGTCAACCGCCTCGTCCGCCTCCGGTTCGACTCGACCGAGCGATTCACCTACTTGCGCAAGGGCGAGGAGTGCCGAAGCGTCGCCGACCTGGCGGGCATCGTCGCCAGGGCGCGCAGCGAATCGGTCGAGATCATGACCCACCCGGGAATCGCCGCAGAGCGCGAGGTCCTGATGTCCGAGGAATGGGCGCGGGCGATCGCCGGCCTGCGGCTCGGGACCCTCGCGGACCTGGCCTGAGCCGGGAACCAAGCTCAATCCGCCTCGACAGCGCGCAGCGTTCGAGCCGGGACGCCCCCGGCCACCGTCCCGGGGGGAATGTCGTCCGTGACGACCGCGCCCGCCGCGATCACGGCACCGCGCCCGATGGTCACCCCTCCCAGGATGATCGCCCCGGCGCCGATCCAAACCTCGTCTGAGACCACGATCGGCCGACCGGTGTGCCCGCGCCCGTGCCCGGGCTCGTAGCGCAGGCCGTGGCTGGCGGTCTCGAAGGAGACGCGCGGCCCCACCTGGGTCTTGCGGCCGATCTCTATCCCCGCATCGGCGCCCCCGAAGCGGATCTCGGTGTTGAGGAAGGCTCCCGCGCCGATCGATATCCCCCCCGCCCCGCCGATCGGACGGATGGTGAGAGGCCCCCAGACCAGGCATGGGCTCGGGATGTCCATGCCCGCCAGTCGCAGCAACCGGTAACGGTGCGGCTCGAGGGTGCGGATGCGCGGCAGATGGTTGGCGACCCAGAGGAGCAGCGACTCCTTCAGGCACTCACCCCGTCCCGGTGATCCCTCCGCGTTCCGCTGCATCATCCGTCCATTCCTGCGGTTCTCGCGGACGATCACGGCGATACTCCTTCGCGGCCACGAGGAGCCCGGTCTCCGCGATCTCCCGGGAGGTGCACTTGCCCCAGAGCGATTCGACCATGGCGCGACGAGTGCGGGCGGTGCGCGGTCGCGTGCTGCTGCGAACCCGCCTCCGGCAGGCGATGGGGCAACCGATCTGGGAGCAGAACGCCAGGCAGGCCCGCGCCAGCGCGGAGCGGGTCGGGCTGCGAGACGTCAGTCCCGAGGTCAAGGAGGTCATCAGCCGGACGAGCCCCTACACCAAGACCCCGTCCGTGCGGGTCGTCGCGCTCTGCCAATCGATCGACTATGTCGTCGGCAACGGGATCCCCGGCGCGGTCGTCGAGTGCGGGCTCTGGCGGGGAGGGAGCCTGATGGCGGGGGCGCTCCGGCTCGGAGACCTCGGCGTGACCGACAGGGCGCTGTACGGATTCGACACCTTCGCCGGCATGACGGCTCCGACCGCCGAGGACGGCGAGTTCCATCTGAAGCGCTGGCGCAAGGCGGGCGGGCCCAAGGAGCAGCGACCTGAGAACCTCGCCCCCGGCACCTCGCTCGACGGGGTCCGCGACCTGCTGGGCGGGACCGGATACCCCGAGGAGCAGGTCCATCTCGTCGAGGGGCCCGTCGAGGAGACGCTCCCCGAGAACGCTCCGGCGGAGATCTCGGTCCTCCGCCTCGATACCGACTTCTACAGCTCGACCCTGCACGAGCTGGTCCATCTCTACCCCCGCCTCTCGCCGGGCGGGATCCTGATCGTCGACGACTACGGCGGCCTCGAGGGGGCTCGCAAGGCAGTCGACGAGTACTTCGAGGGCGTTCAGATCTTCATGCACCGGATCGACCACACCGCCCGGATCGCCGTGAAGCAGAAGTGACGCCGGCCGGCGCCGCGCGGCGCCGGCCCCGGGATCCGGCCCCGAGCAGCGAGCGCAGGCGCTGGCGGAGGGCGAGCGCGAGGAAGAACCGCTCGGCAGCCGCCTCGGCCCACCTGGCGGCTCGCGATCGCGAGCGCAGGCCCGAGTAGTCCCGGCCCAGGTCCGCGGCCCTGGCCCGGTTGAACCGATCGACGGCCTCCGTCGCCAGCGGCGAGCGAGGCCGGTAGAGCATGCCGTGGCGATCAAGGGCGCGGTGATAGTGGAGGATCACCGGCTCCCCGCCCCCCTGGATGGCCAAGTCGGAGACCGGGACGTGGGTCGGGAAGTTCATGCTCGTCGAGAGCCGCTCCACCTCGAGGCCGCTTCGCGCCAGGCAGAGGGCGAGCGAGAACTGGTCCGAGAAGAAGTGCAGATGCCGGGGGATCAGCCGGGAGTCGGGCCCCAGCGCAGCGGCTACGGCGTCGTGGGCGCTCAACCATTCTCGCCGCAGCGGCTCGCAGAGCGATCGGGGCACGGTCAGGACGCCGCTGTTGAAGCACGCGGGGATCCCCGCAGCCGGATCCCACGCGGCGCTGCCGAGGCCGCCGTAGAGGCGCCGCCAATCGCGGCGGGAGAGCGGGTCACGGTCGACCGGCTTGGCGCCGATCGCCGCGGCGGGGATGTGCGGCGCCGGGTCTCCGACCACCGCGGTGTCGCAATCGAGCGCCACCAGGACGTCGAAGTCAAAGGCCTGGTGCAGATCGAGCATGCGGAGCTTGTTCTGAGGCCCCTGGTCGCCCAGCCCCTCGACGCGGCGGGTCTCCGCCCCCAGCTCCGCGAGCGCCGCCTCCGCCTCCGCCGGGACGCGGTCGACGTAGTTGACGACGAAGCGGGCCGAGCTGGAGCTGGCGCCGAAGCGGCGCAGCGAGGAGACGAGGCCGGTGACGCCGCGCAGCCACTGCGGATCGCTCTCCGACACGCAGGAGAAGAGGAACCTCGGTCGCATCTCGCCCCGGCTCATCCGACACCCCGCAACCGCCCCCGCCGCGCCGGGGAGAAGTGCTTGGCGGCGAACCCGGGCCAGATCCGCCTGGCGACCGACTCCCCCAGCTCGCGATCTCTCGGCAGGATGCCGCCGACCAGCAGCACGCCGGACACGTAGGCGAGCGAGCCGGCGAGCAGAGCGAGCAGGAGGCCGGCCGGCTGCGGGACCGCCGTGTCGAGGAGGCGGGCGACGCCGAAGCCGGCGGCATACGCGGGGAGGAGGGCGAGCATCTGCCGATGCGGCCAGTAGTGGAAGATCGAGGCCTCGAGGTGGCCGCCGACGATACCTGAGCTGGGCGGCGAGCTGGACGGCGAAGCCGAGCACCACGGCAGCCGCGGTGCCGGTGATCCCGACCGCCAGCGTCAGGGCGACGCTGGCGCTAAGGGTCACCACGAGCCGGACTCCGGAGAGCACCGAGGCGAGCGTCGGCCGATCGAGGGCGAGCAGCGCCTGGGTATGGAAGATCATGGTCGTCGCCAGGGCCGGGACCAGCAGCAGCAGGACGAGCGCCCCGCTCGCCCGGGAGAAGCCGGGGCCGAAAGACCTGCATGACTCCGTCGGCGGCGCCTCCCGCAACGGCGGCCGGAAGCAGCATCACCGTGACCACGTAGCGGGTGGAGTCGGTCAGCGCCCGCTGGAACCCGTGGCGATCGTCGTCGGCCCAGCGCTGGACCAGGGTCGGGAAGAGCATCTCGGCCAGGCGGATGTTCAGGTCGAGGGTCCGCTTGCCCATCGTCCATGCGACGTTCCAGGCACCGACCGCAGCGACCGTGCTGAACAGGCCCAGGATCCAGGTTCCCGCCTCCGCGCTTGCACCGTCCGCGAGCGACCCGGGCATGACCCTGATTCCGAAGCGGAGGATGTCCGGGAGGGTCTGCAGCCCGGCTCTCAGCTCGGCGCGGGGCACGATCGAGCCTCATCCACCTGCCGCACCGAGACGACCCGGTGGATTAGTGAGGTGAGCGCGGCAGCGAGGAGCGCGAAGACCAGGCACCAGACCGTCCTCGCGACCAGCGCCGCCCCCACGGCGAAGGCGATGAAGCGAGCGACTGATGGAGGCGGATCCAGAAGAGCTGGCGGCCCGCACGGAAGGCCGAGAAGCGCCCCGTCGATGTTCCAGCCGGTGTTGACCACGAGCAGGTAGCCGCCGAGGCAGACGACGGCGGGAGCGAACAGCTCGGGCTGGTCGATCGGGCCGTTGAAGAGCAGGTAGGTGATCCCGGCGCCGATCGCGGAGACGACCGCGGTGAGCGCCGCCGAGAAGGCGAGGACGGCGGCGAAGATCCCAGTGATCTCGGGGGCGCGCGGGCGAGAGCGGGTTCAGCGCCCTGATCAGGGCCGGCCTCTCCTGCACGGTCGAGAAGAACCAGACGATCCCCATCGGGGCGGTGGCCAGCGCGTACTGGCCGACCACCTCGATCCCGTAGAGGCGGGCGACGAGGATGCTCGAGACGATTCCGACCACCGCGCCCGACCGCGGCGCTGATCGCGGCGAAGCCGAAGCCCTCGCGGAACGACGGCTCTCGCCTGCCCCGCGCTCACATCGACCACGACGCGAACTCCATCCCGGTGATGGCTCCGCAACCGCTCGACCTCGGGCCGCAGCAACTCCCTGAGGCCGGCTTCGATCTCCTCGGGCAGGAGCGGCGTCTCCACCTGCCGCGAGAGCAGCCGGCGCATCGGAGGGGCCGCCCGCCGCCGCGCGCCCTCCGGCACGAGCTGGCCGGCCGGCACCAGCACTCGATCCCAGAGGCCGGCCCCTGCCCCGGTCAGGGCGCGCTTGTCGCTGCGGGCGTTGAGCCGGCCCTCGAAGGCGGGCGAGCGAAAGCCCTCGTCGACCCCGATGAAGCGAAACGCTCCCGATCGTCTCGCGGCGGTTCGCGCCGCAGCTCGTCCATGTCGAGAACGAGGAGCTGCTCGGCCGGGAAGTACTCGAGGTACTGCTCGACCTGGGTCGCGTACTTGCTTGCGCAGACGAGGCGGTGGTCGGGCCGCTCGTAGTCGGCCAGCGCCTCCTCGAGGGAGGCGCGATCCCCGTCCTCCCGGGTCTGCGCCCAGTGCGCGACGATCCGGTCGATCGGGTCGCGGACCAGATAGATCAGCTTGGCCTCGGGGACGACCGAGTGGATCCGCCGCGGAACATCGGGGAGGATACGGGTAGTGCGTGTATGAGGGCGTCGCCTCGCCCCGCACCTGCGCGCCGGGGTCGAAGTGCCGCTCGTACCACTCCAGCCGCTCGCTGCCAGTCGTCGCGCCAGAAGAAGCGCATCTCCTTTTGCCCCGTGCCCTGCTCGGGCCGCGCCATGAAAACGTCGGGGTGCTGGTCGAGGTAGAAGTGAAGGCTCGTCGTCCCGCACTTCGCCGCGCCGATGATCAGCAGGTTGGGGAGCGCCGGCTCCCATCAGGCTGCGTCGCGTCCGGCCTGCCTCCCGATCGCCTGGGCGCGATCCCGGCCCTCGGCGATCAAACGGCGCAGCAGCGGCCACGTACTGGGCCCTCGGCGAGCGGATCTGATCGACGGATGCGCATCGGGCGGAGTGACGTGGATCTCGACGATGTCGCCCTCGACAGGCGTCTCGGGCGAGCGCAGGTTGCGCCCGTCCCGCTCCCATCGCCGCCGAGGCCCGCCGATCGAAACCGCCCCGTCGGCGGCTCCGCGCACGGCCGGCATCTCGACCGATACCTCGGAGACGCCCGCGCGGTATTCGCAGCTGCGCCCGCCGGCAGAGCATCCGGACCGTCAGCAGGCGAGCCGCTCCGGCGCTGCAGGTAGTTGGTGCGGGCGATCTCGCCCAGCGACGTCCAGCGCACGTCTCCGAGTCGATCGATCTCCCGGCGAGGCCGGCCAGGCGGTCGGGGCCCTCCGGCGAGGTCGTCGTGGTGCCCGTAGAGGACCAGCGGCTGGCCGAGGAACGCCCTCAGGGTGAGGTCCTCGCGCGACGCGCTGAGGCTCTCGCGCCGGATCACCGGCAGGCCGCCGCTGACCAGCTCGGCGAGCTCCCATCCCGCCAGCGGCTTCTCCTCCTCCGGCCTGAATCGCCACGGGTTGGCCCGATCGATGGCCAGCGCCTCGAAGCCGAGCTGCAGCATCGCCTCGGTGGTCACGGCAGAGCAGCGCTCGTGGGGGGCGGCCATCACCCGGTCGATGCGGACGCCGGAGCGGCGCTCCAGGGCCTCGACCCTCCGCAGGGCCAGGTCGATCTGCTCGCGCGCCCTGGCGGCCGATCGAAACCGCTCCAGCTCGTGCCGGCGATGGGCGAGTCCGTGGATGCACGAGCGAGAGCGAGCCCGGGGTTCGCGGCGAAGACGCGGGCGGCGGCGCGCTGACCGGCCAGGAGTCGAGCGGAACCGTGGCGATCGGCCACGTGGTAGCCGTGATCGGCGGCATGCGCCGCCAGGGAGCGGAAATCGAGGAACCCGTAGGTCGGCCAGCGCAGGTTCGGGTCGTCGATCACGAAGCTCGCGCTGCAGCGGGGGCTTCGACCACTCCGCGGTCGCCGGTCAGCTCGCGCAGGAAGGCGGCCAGGGGGAGCAGCGAGAGGAACCGGCCCGCTCGAAGCTGGGCCCTGAGCGGCAGGATCGAGTCTGGCTGGAGCGGGCTCAGCGCGACCCTGTGGACCTGGCTGTCTCCCTCGCCGGTCGACTGGTCCAGACGGGGCCGGTCGGGCCCCTCGGCGATGACCTGCTCTCCGGGCCCAGGCGCCAGGGGCCGCAGGCCCGCCGCCCGGGCGTCATGGAGGACTGCCCCCCGCAGGCGACGGATCCAGCACTGCCGGGTCGATGCGAAGCGGACCGCCGCCTGTTGCCCGTCGCCGGCGGATCTCCGACCCGGGTCAAGTGCGCGGCGCGATCAGGCAGGGCACGTCGAGGGGCTTCGCGCCGGGCCGCCGAGACCAAGGCGCGTCGAGGCCCCGCAGCTCTCCGCCGGCTCCGTGGCTCGAAGCGAACCGGGAAGACCGATCTCCAGCGCGTCGAAGAGCTCCCGGTTGCGATCGAGCACCTGCCCGGGGAAGACACCGACCAGACTCCTTGCCAGGCGATGTCGTCCGGCTCGGGCTCACCGGATCGACCGAGCCTGGACGTCGCGAGGTGGCTGCGCTCGCCCAGACGATCCCGGCCCAGGTCCAGAGGACGACCGGCGAGAACGGGCCCTCGAGAGGGGTGAAGAAGATGACGATTCCCCACATGACCGCCATCGCAAACAGCCCGATCCGCCACGGACAGGGCCCAGGGAGGGCCGCGTCGAACGATCGCTCCGCCAATCGCGGCGACGCCCGCCGCGATCCACAGCGTGACCCCGATCAGGCCCAGCTCGGCGGCGTTCGAGAGGTAGGCGTTGTGCACCGGCTCCGTGCATTGCGGCCTCGAGCCGTCGCTGTTCTGCCTCGCCGCGGCCGGCAGCGAGTCGCAGCTCTGCACCCCCACCGCGGTCAGGGGCCGATCCTGGCGCCTGCCAGAAGTAAGGGGGGCTGACATCCGTGAAGCGCCCCCAGCCGAAACCCAGCAGCGGCCTGGCCTCGACCATGCGGAGCGCGGCAGCGTTGAGGTTCTCCCGGTCCCACAGCGAGTTCTTGTCGTTCCCGCGCTCGTCGATGCTGGCAGCGAGTCCGGGCACGAGCGAGATCAGGAGCACCACGACCAGCGGGATTCCGACCAGCGCCGGGACGAGCAGTCCTCGAACCGGGCGAAAGAAGAGAAGGGTGAGGACGATGGCCACCGCCGCCCCCAACCAAACCCCGCGAGAGAGGCTGAACAGACAGCCTGCGAAGCAGAGGCCGACGACAAGCCAGCAGAGACCCTTGACCAGAGGCGCGGCTTCTCCAGGTCGTACGCCGCAACGGCGGCGGCGGTCCCACAGAAGAACAGGGCGATGCCGTTGGCCTCCGCTTCGAGGAAAGGCCCGCGGGCCCGCCCGAAATGGATATCCAAGCTCGGGATTGGTGATGTAGCGCGGGAATACCAGGGCGTGCGGTCCGACGGTTTCGAACAGCGCCGTCAACCCCAGGTATCCGCCGAGCGCCGACCAGGACGCCGAGGAAGATCTTCCGGTGCTTCTCGGTGGGGAAGGCGAGCGGGGCGATCGTGAACATCAGGAACGGGGCGACGCCAAAGCGGTCGAAGAGCCGGAAGAACTCGGAGTTCGAGAGGAGCGTTCCGGAGAGCAAGGGCTGAGACGACCGCAAAGGCGATCGCCGCGACCAGCAGCCAGTGGACCGGCTCGAGCCGGAGGGCTTCGCGGTGACGCGCGCCGGGAGCACGCAAGAGAAGCGCTGCAATGCCCGCCACGAGCATCAGTCGGTCAGGCGTGACGGGCAGGTACCCGAGCGGCCCAAGCTGACCCCAGTAGCCCCCGAACACCGAGAGCGCGACCGAGCCGCTCAGGGTCCAGGCCGGATCGACGTTCCAGGCGAGGTAGGCAGCGCTTGCCGAGACCGAGCAGGCCGAGGAGGATCAGCAGCGGCAGTGCGCCGCGATTGACGCCGACGGCGGCAATCGCGGCGGCAACGAGGCCGGCGGTCGCCAGCCCGGCACCGCGCCAGCTCTGGCTGAATGCGGGGGCTCTGTGCGTGGTCAGCCAAAGCCGGGCCAGCCGTTGGCGCGGATGCTGGCGAGGGTGGCGCCCACAGCGATTCCGATCAGCAGGCCGATGAAGGCGAGAAGCTGGAGCTTGCTGGTGCGATCGCTCTGGGCCTGCCACCGCCGGGCTCAGCACCTGCAGCCGGCCCGCCGAGGCACGGCTCTCCTGGCTTGCCTTGTAGGCGGCGCTGGCCGCCCCGGCCACGAGCTCGGCCGCGTCGCGATCTGCGCGAGCCTTGTTGACATCCGCCGAACTGGCGCCGGAGCCCTCGAGCGCCTGCAGCTTCGACTTCAGGCGGTTGACCCGCACGGTGGCGGCGCGGAATTCCTGAAGAAGCTGTTCCTGGGCGGCGCCGGTCGCCATCGTTGACCCCGTTGACGTAGGCGATCAGGGCTACGCTCGCTGCGTTGGCGAGAGCCACCGCCGCAGAGGCGCTCGAGCTGACCGCCTGGATCCGCAGGACCGGGCTGCCCGTCGTGGAGGACGCCGAAACGCTGGATCTGACCTCTGCCCTGCGGGAGTCCGAGCCGGCGGGCGACCGGGCGCGCGACGCCGGGCGCGTTCACTGCCTGGCTGAAACCAGCAGCCAGCGATTCGCTGTTGGCGGCGAATCCGGCGAGCGCAGCAGCTCCGCCGGCGCTGTCGCTTATCGTCAGCTTGGCCTCCGCCGTGTAGTCCGGGCTTCGGAGAAACCCGGCGATGATCGCCAGGCCGGTGATCAGGACAACCGGTATGGCGAAGGTGACCCAATGCCACCGGATCGCCTCCCCCACCCCCACCCTTTTTGGAGGGAGCGGCGCCCGTGGACTCTCTTTGGCGATCTCCCGCTCCGCCCTCGCCCCAACAGCGACCTGCGGCGGGCTTGCGGGGGTGATGGTGACGCCACCTTCCAGCGGATCTGCCCCTGCCCGTTTGTCGAATTCGGTCATCGGACCCACTTCACATTCCGTTCTTCGGATCGTCGTGTGTTGGCCGTCTGCCGGGGTCCGGTGCGGATGCTCGTTTGGCTCGCCGCGGCGGGCCGCCATCGTGCACGGACGATCCGCCGCGCCATCGACCCAGCCGTGTGCAGCGAGTCGCTGGCAAGACCGGCACGGACCGACGGTCGTCGCGGCCAGATCCTGCTGGAGTTGCGCGTGGTCGTAGCCCATCGCTCCGAGACGCTGCGGTCCGATCCAGTCGAGATAGCGGCGGCACCACGCCCTGCGCAAGCGGGTTGTGAATCGTCTGCTTCCACTTGGTGAGCGGCTCCGATGCTCAGCTCCGAGTATCGGGCTACGCCGGCCTTGTCGCCCAGCCGACCTGACAGGGTCACCCGGCTGAATGTCATCGAGCGACGCGGGGTCGAAGTCGAGCTCCAGATAGCCCATCAGGCCCTGCCAGGCGTCGGGATCGGCCGAAACGAGGTCCTCGTAGCGCACCGGCCAGACCCGCTCCGCATGCTGCGCGGCGGCCTCGACAAGTGCCGCCGGCGCGGCGTAGAGGCTGAGTGGATAGCGGTCCGGCTCCCACCTGCCCATCGCAGAAGGTCTCGACGATCGAGGCGACGACGGCCAGCGGGTTGCGCCACAGAACGACGAACTTCGCCTCGGGGAAGATGCGGATCAGATCGGGAAGGAAATGCGCGTAAGGAGGCGACTTGTCAAGGAAATAGGTCGGCTCGGCTCCCGGCGGCTTGCGAGTAGATGTCCAGGGCGAACTCGCGCACTGCCTCGAAGTAGGAGTCCGAGCCCGAGGGAAGCTCGTGACTGAAGTCATCGATCGCCTCCGCGGCCGTCAGGTCCCAGGCGCCCCTCGAGGGGAGCGCTTCGTCGCCGGTCGCGCCGAGAGAAGGGCATCAAGAGCCACGTCTCCGATGCGGTCGCGATCGCCGGGTTGCTGGCGAGCACCCTTTGGATCAGGGTCGAGCCGCTCCGCGGCAGCGAGAGCAGGAAGAGCGGTCGGATTGGATGCGCGGTCCCGTTCATGCGTGAATCAGCCGGTTAGCACGGCTGCTGTGAGCGATTTCGGCTATGTTTCCGTACTCAATTTTTCTCTATCGGCAGGATCGGCGTCGTCCCTGAGGCCCGCAATGGCGCAGGGATGCAGAAAGCCGGGCTTGGCGCCGACCCTTTGGCTCTACTCGACGTACCGTGGTCCATTGACCCCCTCAGATCGATTGCCCGCGCCCCCATGCCGGGACTCTTTCTGAGACAGCATTTGCTGCCGATGTCGCGCGATGTGGGCCTCAGTGGTTCCCAACACCCTCGCCGGGTTGCCGGCGACGACTTTGCCCGGCTCGACATCGCCAGTCACGACACTCCCGGCGCCCACGATCGCGTCGTCGCCGATCTTGACCCCAGGCAGAATGATCGAATCTACCCCTACGTACACTCTCTTCCCGATCGCCACTGGCTTGACCGCTGTGTACCCCAGATGGTGCTTCGTGCTCGCATCGTGTGCGAGAATTCGCGTTCCCGAACAGATGACGGAGTCATCACCAATCGAGATCTGCGATATGAAGCCCTGGTCAATCAAGACCCGGTCACCAAGATAGACGGCCTTTCCTAATCGCAAGCCTCGAGCAACCTGCGCTTTAACTGTGGGGTATCCACGTAGCCGCATCGCGAACTTCTCGAGATGACGCCTCATGGCGAAGCCTCCGTCCGAACGGCCGGGTGCGCATCCCTAGAGCGTCGAGCTGTCGTGATCGGCTGAAGTCGGTCGCGACTCTCGCCCAACACCCTGCGCACGAGGGGCCAAACCCGTCTCCGAGGCGAGGGTACCGATGCGGGATCGATCTGAGGCCTTGAGTCGAGGCTTATCTCGACGGTGCCGGGGGTCATCGGCAAGACGTTGGAGCGCCAGCCTTGTTCTGTGCATGACAAGCGGTGTCGTCGCCCATTGATCGTGACATCGGCACCAGCCGTCCCGCCATGAACAACGGGAGTCTCGATTCGAATTGCGTCCGCGTTCTCTGGCAAGTCGACGATGATCCGCCGCGACAGCATTCGCACAGCTAATGCTGTCCCCTCCATTCGAGTGCCGAAATTTGTTCGTGCGATCGCAGAGAGCGAGGACCACTCAACGGCCCCGAGACGATTCACCTCCTCTGCGCCTGCCCGCAGCACATCAAGCCCCTCACAAAGATCCTGGTGATGGCCATAAAGAATCAAGGGCTGGTTCAGGAAGGCCCGGAAGACAAGGTCCTCCTTGGAGGCAGCGAGATAGTCCCGTGCGATCAGGGGAAGACCTCCGGCGAGGAGTTCGGCTTGATCGAAGCCCGCAAGCATCGGCTCTGCGTCCGGCCGAAACCTCCACGGGTATCGCCAATCGATGCAAATGCCTTCGAAGCCCAGCTGCAACATCGCCCGCATCGTTTCCTCGGAACACCGCTCGTGCGGCGCGGCCATGATCCGAGACACAGGGACCTGTGAGCGACGTTCGAATGATTCGACGCGGCGCAGAGCCTGGGCCATCGCGGCCAGTGCCAACCCCTCCGACCTCAGTTCCTCAAGCTCATGCCGCGAGTGGTCGTTGCCGTGGATGATCAGTGAAAGACACTCTTGGGCCTCTTGGAACACGCGGGTCACATCACTGCGCGCAAAGCCGCCGTCGAGAGGTACCATCGCGACAGCAACGTGATAGCCGAAGCGGTGGGCTTCCCGAACGAGCGTTGGGTAGTCCAAGTATCCATATGAAGGCCAGTGAAGGTTCGGATCGTCGACCACGAAGGAGGCTCTCAATGAGGGGTAGGACCACGCTTGATCGGCCGTCACAGCGCGAAGGAAATGGACGAGTGGGAGCAACGAAAGGAATTGGCCCTGCCGCAGTTGATCTCGAAGTGGTTGGCCATCCAAGGGGCCCAGCGGGCTTACGGCAGCGCGATCCACTCTCGAACGACCTTCGGGACTAGCAACCCAAAGTGGCGCCCTGTTGTGGGACGCCAACACCTGATAACCGCTCGACACTGCCAGGGGAGGCGTTTGCCCGGCGCGACAATCGTCTAGGTTTCGGCCGCGAAGTGTCGGGTTGAGAAGCGAAGACTCAGCGAGTTTGACGGGAACGGCGTTGGCTGGTGATTCCGCTGGGCCCCTGGGACTTTCGGGTACTACAAGGAGGGGGATTCCCCTAGCCCCCAACCCGTTCGTCACGCGTCCTGAATCGCCGAACACGACCGCACCGTGGAGTTGCGTGAGATTGCCGGAGTCACGCTCCTCAAACGTCACCGGGTAGGCACGCTCCAGCACGGCGAACAGCCGCGGCCGTATAGACCTGACTCCCTGCGGGAAGAGTCCGATCAGCTTGCGGTCCACGAGCCCAACTCAACCGTCGAAAGGCGGGCCCCCGCGCGCGCGGGATCCTGTGGCGGAGACTGTCGGCCAGTCTGGCTCTGAGCCCTGGCCGCCCGGGGTGGGAACAGCTGACGTGCCTCCTCAGCGTTCACGCAGGAACGTACCCGTAGCAGCCGAGCTATTTGAACTTGCCACCATGAGCCGACAAATGCAACTCCGGTCGGGTGGCGGATCAACGCAAGCACAGCACCCGCGACAGTGCGATGGTCCCGAACACGAAGGCCATACTCCTCTGAGATCGCTTTCAGCGCGTGATCCGACCAATCGTTGGGAAGAACGGCAATCGAGGGTCCACCGTCCCGATCTACCTCGGATCCTCGCCTGCGAATCAGAAGGCGCCAGAGCCACATCCCCATCAACCCCACGACGCGATTGCCGTGCGTCAGTATCGCGCACGCTTCACGCGCGGCCTCTATATAACGACCTTCGCGGAGTGCAATCTCTGCGTTGTCCCAATTCGCGGTTGCCTTCCAGCGTTCGACATCGCGTCGCGAATACCATGCGTGACCGTCATATGACACTGCTGCTGCAACATGCGCAATCTGCATCGCGCGCAGGTCCTGCATCGACATTTGCTCTCCGTGAAGGTGATAGTTGATCGTGACGATCGGTAGGAACAACGCCGTTCCGTTTTCCAACAGTCTGATCCAGAGGTCCAGGTCCTCGACAAGTCCGTCGTGAGACCGGAACCCGCCCGCAGCACGAACGGCGGAGCGCAGAATCATCGCCGTGCTCACGCAGACGCAATTTCCCGGAAAGATGAGCGCATTTGGCGCCTTGTGCACTTCGAACCTGTGGGCAACGGGACCCTGAAACCGATCGTCAACCGAGTCGGTACGACACCTGAGCGCCGCGCTGGCCAGTAACACGTGTGCGTCGCGATGCGGCCAGAGAGTGGCGAGATGATGCGGTAGCCACTCATCGTCGGAATCGAGAAAGGCGATCCACTCGTGCGATGCGGTCTCGACCCCCGTATTCCGCGCCGCACTCAGCCCGAGATTCCGCTGGTGCTGAACGAGTCGGGCTCCGGCCTGAAGCGCAACCTCGGCCGTACCGTCGTCCGAGCCGTCATCGACGACGATGACTTCCGCCGCCAACCGTGGCCTTTGAGCCGCAACACTTTCGAGGGCCCGCCGCAACATCCCTGCCCGGTTGTAGGTCGGGATGACGACTGAGACCGGCAGTCGCTGCTCCTCCATCCTCTTTCCGATGCGAGGAGGCAAGGGTGCAACAGGTCGAACTGGCTCCTGCAATGCCCTTCGGAGCACGAAGCAAAGGGTGTCGCTGGATCTCATGACGCCGCGCCTGGCGCCGCGTCGCTGACTGTAGGAGGCTGCGCATCGGTCGTGGCTTCTTGGGCAATCGGTTTCGGACGCACGTCAGGTTGTGGAGCGAGGTCGGGCGGGCCAGGCGGCGATGCGCGCTGCGATCGCACTGCGCTGAGGGAGGGCGGCCCACACGGATCGGAAACGCTCTCTGTCGCGATGGTTGACCCCTCCAGCAAGCACGAAGACCGCCGCGTAGGCAGCGGCCCCCGACGCGATCGCAGTGAAGGTGCCAAGGGCGCCCGGCAGCATGATGTCAATGGCGCGGGCTGAGATCACCCCCGTCAGGTAGGCAACAGCAAGAGCTGCCAGCTCTCGTCGCCGCCAGAGGGCAAGCATGCCGCTGACCATGTGGCGTCGGCTGGCGCGGATCATCATTCCCAGATCGACTGCGAAGCCGACAATCACTGCCACCGCTGCCCCAGTTATTCCCAACCACAGGGTCAACGGAATCGTCGACGCGATCGTGGCTACCGCTCTGGCCGTTGCTCCGGCCGAACCCATAAGTGGACGATCCACGGCGAACAAGGCGTGGCGCTGAATGCTGCTCATCGTCGCAAGCGCCGGCATCAGGAGGAGAACCGCAAGTGCAACCGAGCCTTGAGAAAACCCAGGACCGAACAAAGCCATGATCCCGTATGCTGCACCGGCCCCGGCAGCAGCGGGCAGTAACAGGCCGACTGCTGTATAGCGAAGGGAATCAACCAGCGCCCTATCAAAGCCTTCGTGATCGCTCTGGTAGTTGCGCTCGACGAGGGTTGGAAACAGCATTTCTGTGATGCGATCCTTGGTTTCCACAAATCGGTAGCCAAGCTGCCATGCGCGGTTGTAGGCCCCAAGCGCAGGAAGGGTTCCGGACGCCCCGAGAATCCACACGCTGGCTTGATTGGCCAGCCCATCAGCGATAGTGCCCGGGACTATCTTCAGCCCAAATCGGATCAGTTCGGGGAGAACTGAAAAACCGCTTCGCATGGTCTCTCGAGAGATTGCATAACGCATGAAGGCTCGAACAAATATGCCTCTGCATATGAGACAGACGAAATACGATCCGATCGTGGCAGCGACCAGCATCCAAACGGTGGGCGCCAAAGCGGCGCCGAGCACCGCAAGGACAAAGAAGGCGATGGCCTGGACAAGCCGGATCCAAAAGAGAGCGCGACCGGCGCGAAACGCCGCCAGCACCGCATCCAGGTTCCAGCCCGTGTTCGTTACGAATAGATACCCGATCATGCTGATCAGTGCAGGCTCAAACAAGTCGGGGTGGTTGATTGGGCCGTTGAACGCAACCAGCGTCAAGAGGATCACAATGGTCGCCACAACCAGCGTCAGGGAAAACGAGAAGATGAATACGGCGCCGAACAGACCAGTCACTTGTGGGTCCCGCGGCGGAAGGAGGGCGAGCCTTCGGACAAGAGCCGCTTGTTCGCTCACCGTGGAGAGTGACCAGGCGATCCCGACTGGCGACATTACGAGCGCGAATTGGCCAAGCACCGTAGCGCCATACAGTCGGGCAACAGCAATACTGCTGACAACCCCAAGGACTCCGGCCGAGACAAGACCAAGGGCCGCGAAGGCCGCTCCTTCTCTGTACGAGGCACGCCCGCTCACATGAACGTTCCATCGCCATCGGTTTTGACAAAGGGCCGAGTGCAACCATGAGAATCGCCTATCTCGTCGGCCACTACCCCTCCATCTCGCACACCTTCATCCTGCGCGAGGTTGAGGGGCTGCGGGCTCGCGGCGTCGAGCTGGAGACGATCTCCGTGCACCGCGCGGCCGAATCGCAGCTCCTGACCGACTCCGCGCGAGCGCGAGCACGCCAGCACCTACACGATCCTGCCCCCCCGCTGGGGGGAGCTGACGCGCGCGCATCTCGCGGCCTTCGCGCGCGAAGCCCATCTCCTACCTCTCGACCCTGGCCCTCGCCGTCCGCCTCAGCAGGCCGGGGCTGCGGGGGCATCTCTGGCAGCTCTTCTACTTCGCCGAGGCGATGGCGGTCTGGAGGCGGTGCCGTGACCGGGGGATCCGCCACCTGCACGCCCAGTTCACCAACCAGGTGACCGACATCGCGCTGCTCGTGACCCGGTACGAGTCGGGTTCGAGCCCTCCCTGGACCTGGAGCTTCACCGTCCATGGGCCGGACGAGTTCTACGAGGTCTCCCGCTTCAATCTCCGGGCCAAGGTGGAGAGCGCCGACTTCGTCGTCTGCATCAGCGACTTCGCCCGCAGCCAGCTGATGGCGCAGGTGCCGGAGGAGCACTGGGGAAAGCTTTGCGTGATCCATTGCGGGATCGACCCCGAGGTCTTCTCGCCGCCCGCCGAGCGGAACGGCGCCGGCCGCCTCGACGTGCTGAGCGTCGGGCGCCTCGTGCCCTTCAAGGGCCAGGGACTGCTGATCGAGTCCCTCGCGGCGCTCGCTGCGCGCGGGATCGACGCCCGCGCGACCGTGGTCGGCTGGGGCGAGACCCAGCCGGGCCTCGAATCGCTCGCCGCCCAGCTGGGGGTCTCCGAGCGCGTCACCTTCACCGGCGCCCTCGGCCAGGACGAGATCCGCGCCCTCCTCGGCGCGGCCGACGTCTTCTGCCTGCCGAGCTTCGCCGAGGGCGTCCCCGTCTCGCTGATGGAGGCGATGGCGATGGAGCTGCCGGTGGTCAGCTCGCGGATCATGGGCATCCCGGAGCTGGTCGAGGACGGGGTCAGCGGCAGGCTGATCGCGCCCGGCAACGTCGAGGAGCTGACGGCTGCGCTGGCCGGGCTGGCTGGCGATCCGGCGGAGCGCTCCCGGCTCGGCCAGGCGGGCGCGGAGGCAGGTGATCGAGCACTACGCGATCGCCGGATCGACGGAGCAGCTCCACGAGCTGTTCAGCGAGCGGATCCCGGCCTAGCCGCGCTGCCATCAAGAGCCGCCCTCCGGCTCGCCGGCGATCATCCGCTCGGCCCGCCAGAGGTGGGTGCAGGCGAGCAGCTTCGCCGCCAGCACCCAGCGGATGTGGGGCAGGCGGTTGCTCCAGTGCCGGCGCCTCTGGAACATGAACAGCCCGTCGGGGCGGCGCATGTTCCGCAGCGACCAGTCGAACACCCGGCGCGCCGGCTCGATGTAGGAGGGGTCCGCGGTGGCGGCGATCGAGAAGGTCTGGATCGCCTGGGCGACCGATTGGGAGTCGATCGGGTAGGTCTTGTGAGAGAAGTACTTCGGGGTGCCGTCGGGGAGGATCAGCTCACGGCGATAGAACTCGAGCCCGCGGCTGATCGCCTCGGGCAGGCGCTCGTCGAGGCCGGCGTCGGCGCAGACCCGCAGCGAGTCGAGCACGTAGCCGTGTGGTAGCCGTCGACCCAGGCGAGGTCGGAGCGCTCCTCGCCGTAGAGCCAGGAGCCGTCCGGGCGCTGGCGGGAGAGCGCGTACTCGATCCCGGCCAGGGCCGGCTCGCGGAACTCCTCCCCGGCGCCATGCCGAAGCAGCCGGGCGAGCACCGCGCAGACGTGGGTGTTGGCGTTCTGGATCTGTGCCCGGTCGCCGAGGATGTAGCCGAAGTAGGCGCCGCGGTCGGCCTCGGTCTGGTGGATGTGGCGCAGGAAGAAGTGTCCGGCGCCCCGTGCTTCGGCGAGCAGCTCCGCATCGCAGGTGCGCTCGTAGGCGTCGAGAGCGCGTTGGCGGCGAAGGCGGTGGCGATCGTGTTGGGGGCGGTCCGCGGGTAGAAGAAGACGCGGGACTGGGTGTCGAAGTGATAGCCCCAGCACGGCTCCTCGAAGCCCTCGCAGCGCAGGGCCCGCAGGGCCCGCACCGACTTCTCCAGCCGGCTGGCCGCGGTCGACTCGGGCAGGAAGCCGTCACGTGCGTAGCTCGAGATCACCCAGGAGATCGTCGCCGCGTTGAGCGCCGGCTCGATCCCGAGCAGGGGCCGCAGGTCGAGCGGCGATCGCTTCACCGCCTGGATCACCAGCTGCCGGCCGCGGAAGGTCCGCTTCAGGGGGGTGACCAGGCGGGTCGCGTTCAATCCCTCGTAGGGGTCGGTGCCGGTCCAGTCGTGGTGATCCCCGTAATCCTCGATCGTCCGCAGGACATCGAGGATCCGCACGCGGCGCGCCCCCTCGGCGCCGGCGGCATCCCTCGCCGACGCCCCCGGCGCGAGCGCGGCGGGCTCTACGCCGGGCTCGGCGGCAGGGGCGGCGGCGGGGGCTCCCTCCCCCGCCACCGCGCCGATCCGCCGTCTCGCCGCGCCGAGCAGTCGGTGGCGCTGCTCGCGCCGCGTGAACTCGCGGAAGGACTCGTCGCGGACCTGCTCGGTGGGCCCGAGCGCCGCGCGCAGATAACCGAACAGAAAGGCGGCGCCGCCCAGCAGCGGCGGCCGCGAGCGCACCGCCAGCAACAGCGACCTCAGCACCGCCCAGGCGAGGCCGTAGCCGACGATGTAGTGGGTCGCGCCGTGCCGGGCGCGGCCGTGGAGGATCCCCTGCCGGCTTCCCATCGGGCGCAGGTGGCGGACCGGGAGGTCGTCGAAGGTCCGGGCGCTGTAGCCGTTCATGCGCCCGTAGGTCACGGCGATCGGATCGGAGCCCAGTCGCTCCGGGATCCCGCCGATCTTCTCGAAGCACTCGCGGCGGTAGATCCGGGCGAGGCCGGTGGCGTGATCCTCGGGCGTGGGGACCGCCTTCCACTCGCCGTCGGAGCGCTCGGTCAGCGCTCCCCCCGCTAGCCCCAGGCCCGGATCGGCCTCGAAGCGCTCCAGCATCTCCGCCAGGAAGTGACGGCGGCAGCACCGTGTCCCCGTCGAGCTTGCCGATGTAGTCCGAAGGAGCGCCAGTCGACGCTCCCAGCGCCCAGGCATAGGCCCGCTCCACCGCGGCTGCGGCGAGACGGTCGCCGGAGTCCTCGGTCAGGCCGGCGGGGACGGCGAGGACCCGCATGAAGCCGATCTGCGCCTCCAGCTCACGCAGGCGCTCCAGCGTCCCGTCGTCGGAGTCGTCGTCGACGACCAGCCAGAGATCGGGCGGCCGGGACTGGGCTGCGACGGCGAGCGCCACCTCGGCGATGTGCTCGGCCTCGTTGCGAACCGGAGAGACGAGCAGGATCCGGGCCGCCGGCGCGCGGCTCCGCCGTTCCCAAGGGTCGCAGCGGTGTAAAGGCTAGAGTCGCTCATAGGCTCCCAGCAGCTCGACCTCGGAGTGCTCCCAGACGAGCCCGTCGGCCCGCTCGATCGCCCGCTCGCCCAGCTCCGCCCGGAGCGCCGGCTCGCGGGCCAGCCGGACGATCAACTCCGCGAAACCGTCGAGGTCCCCGCACGGCGCGTAGAGCGCGGCGTCCTCCGCCGTGCGCCGGGTCTCGGTCAGGCCGAACGCGACCACCGGACGGCCGGCCGCGAGGTACTCGGTGACCTTGATCATCGTCGAGCGGTGGTTCAGCTCCGAGCAGGGAGCGGGGTCGATGCAGACGTCGGCGGCGGCGATCAGGCTCGGGACCAGGCGGTGCTCGACGTGTCCGGTGTGCTCGACCCGGTCCGAGACGCCCCTCTCCGCGAAGGCGGCGGCAAGCTGGGCGCGCTCCGGCCCGTCTCCGACCAGGGTCAGCGTCGCCATCTCCAGGCCGGGCTTCGCCATCAGCTCCGGGAGCGCGAGGACGCCGTCGTGGGAGGCCAGCTCGCCGACGAAGACGAGCCTCGGATCGTCCAACTCGCCCTGCCTCTGCCGGCACGCCTCCCGCAGGGTCGCGCGGCGGGGCCCGTTCCGCACGATCGCCAGCCGCTCCGGTCGCAGCCCCTGGGCGAGCGCGTTGTCGGCCTGCGAGCGGTTGGTGAAGAGGACGGCCGTCGCCGTCCCGAGGCTGGCTCGCTGGCTCGCCTCGGCGAGCGCCACCAGCCGCGAGGATCCGAACTTCTCGGCGAAGAGGTCCGGGAACAGGTCGTGGTGGTCGAAGATCGACCTTGCGTCCGGTCGCCCTGGCGACCAGCCCGATCGGGAACAGCGTGTCGGGAGGGTTGTGAAGGTGGATCACCTCGGCACCGCGCATCAGCTCGCGGAGGCCGCGCCAGAAGAGCTGCGCGTGAGCAACGGCGTACTCGAGCAGGAACCCGGCGATCCCGCCGGAGGAGACCGGCAGCCGGTAACGCCGGACCGTGACCTCCCCCGACCGCCTCGACCGCCGCCTGGCCGGCCGAGCGCGGCGCGATCACGGTCACCTCGTGGCCGGCGGCGGCCAGCGACTCCGCCTCGTTGCGGACCCGGACGTCCTGCGGGTAGGGGTTGTTCTCGAGCAGCATCGCGACCTTCATGCCGCCACCGGCGCCTCCCTGCGCTCCCGCAGCCAGCGGGCCTCTTCGCGAAGGGCCGCCCCGAAGTCGCGGCGCGGCTCGAACCCGAGCCGGCGGACCGCGAGCGCGGGATCGACGATCAGCCGCGAGGGCGCCCGCGGGCTCGGCTCCCGCCGGAAGCGCGGCTCGAGGTCCATCGACGCGGCGACCTCGCGGAGAACCTCCTCCGTGCTGCGGCCGACTCCCGGATCCGAGGTTCGCGGTCGGCGGAGGCGAGGGCACCAGGCAGGCGTTGAGAATCCCGGCCGCCACGTCGCAGACGTGGACGTAGTCCTTGAAGTCGGTGCCGTCGCCGTGGAGCAGCGGCTCCCCGGAGCCCAGATAGGCCTTGATGAAGGAGGGGATCGCCCGCGGGCCCTCCTCGCCCGGGCCGTAGACGGTCGCCAGCCGCAGGCTGACGACGGACCGCGGGCCGCCCCTGCTGGCGAGCAGCCGCTCCGCCTCTAGCTTCGCCTCCGCATACGGCGTCTGCGGGCGGGCATTCGTCCGCTCGGTCACCGGCTCCTCGTGCCAAGCCCCGTAGACGTCGGCCGAGCTGGTGAAGACGAGCCGCACCCCCGCCCGAAGGGCGATCTCCCCCACCCCGACGGCGCCGGCGGCGTTGACCGCGTGCTCGTGTCGGCGGGCGGCCTTCCGGTCGGGCGGGGGCTGGTAGGCGAGCAGCGCGACCGCGTCGGCATCGGCGAAGGCCGGGTAGAGCGATTCGAGCCTTCGCCGCTCCCACCAGCGGCCGAGATCGTTGAGCTCCAGCCTCGGGTCGTCCTCGAGGCCGCGAAGCCGCCAGGGTGCCTTGGCGCAGAAGGCGGCGACGGTGGAACCGGCCGCGAGCGCCTGGCGGACCAGGGCGCTGCCGATGAAGCCGTCGGCGCCGAGGACGACGATCCGGCGCCCGGAGGCGATGTCGATCCCGCGCTTGGCCATCGCTACCAGTTGCGCACCGGCTGCGGCTCGGGGGCCACGCCGGTCTCCGCCTGCCGGGATGCCCAGGCGACGTAGCGCTCGAGGCCCTCGCGGATCGGGACCTCGGCGCGGAAGCCCAGCTCCTCGTAGGCCTTGGCCGTGTCCGCGCGGTGGTGCAGCACGTCACCCGGCCGGCCGTCCACGTACTCCGGTTGGAGGTCCTCGGCCTCCATGATCTCCAGCAGCAGCTCGCAGACCCGGGCGATGCTGACCCCGGCCCCGTGGGCGATGTTGACCGACTGTCCGACCAGCTCGTCGCGGGCCGCCGCCGCGACGATCCCCGCCGCGGTCTCCTCGACCCAGGTGAAGTCGCGGGTCTGGGTCCCGTCGCCGAAGATCACCGGGCGCTCGCCGGCGCTGATCCGGGAGACGAACTTGGGGATCACCTCGGCGCTGGTGCCCTCGGCGTGCTCGCGGGGCCCGTAGGAGTTGAACGGGCGGATCACGATCACCGGCAGGCCGTAGGTGCGCATGCAGGCCTGCGCGTTCAGCTCCCCCGCGGCCTTGGCCGCCCCGTAGACGGTGGTCGGCTCCAGAGGGTGCGACTCGCTCATCAGCCCCCCGACGGCCGACCCGTAGGCCTCCGAGGAGGAGACGTAGGCGAAGCGCTTCACACCTCCCCTGACCGCGGCGAGGGCCGCGGTCAGGGTCCCGGTGGCGTTCACCTCGTGGGTCCGCTCGGGGTCGGCGAGCGAGGCGCGCAGGTTGTCGCAGGCCATGTGGATGACGATGTCGGCGCCCGAGAGGCAGCGCTGCATCAGCGACTTGTCGAGGATGTCGCCGACCTCCAGCTCCGCCCCGGCCGCCAGGGCGGCCGAGAGGTTCTCGCGGCTGCCGACGCTGAGGTCGTCGATCGCCAGGACGCTGGCGCCGTCGCTCGACAAGCCGGTCGACCACATGGCTGCCGATGAAGCCGGCGCCGCCGGTGACGACGAATCGCTTCGCGGGGATTCTCATCTCCAGCCTGCCCCTCAATTCGCGCCCCTGCGCCCGGCGATCGCCGGCAGCGTCCGGACCAGGAGCCGCACGTCCTGCCACAGGGACCAGTTCGTCACGTAGAGGTAGTCGAGGCCGATCATCTCCTCGAAGGGAATGCTGGTCCGGCCCGAGGACCTGCCAGAGACCGGTTATCCCCGGGGTCAGGTCGAGTCGGCGGCGCCCCCAGCCGTCGATCTGCTCGTCCACCGCGGGGGGCATCGGGCGCGGCCCGACCAGGCTCATGTCGCCCTTGATCACGTTGACCAGCTGCGGCAGCTCGTCGATGCTGGTCGGGCGAAGCAGGCGGCCCACCTTGGTCACCCGCGGGTCGCGCTCGAGCAGCAGCCAGGCGGGGTGATTGCTCTCGGCCAGCAGCGCCGCCTCGCGCTCCTCGGCGTCGACGACCATCGTCCTGAACTTGTAGAGGCGGAACCGACGCTCGCCGCGGCCGATCCGCTCCTGCGTGAAGAAGACCGGGCCCCGGGAGGTGAGCTTGATCGCCAGCGCAGCGATCAGCATCACCGGCAGGGTCATCAGCAGCGCCGCCGAGGCCAGGGTGCAGTCGAGCCCGCGCTTGATCAGCCGCGAGGAGCGGGTCAGCATCGGCGGGTTGACGCCGAGCATGGTCACCCCCTCGAGGTCGTCCACCTCGACGGAGGAGCCGAGGATCTCGACCAGATTCGGGACGAGGCTGATCTTGATCTCGAGGTCCGAGCAGCGCCGCGCGATCTCGAGGAGCTCGTCGTCCTCGAGGTCCTGGAGCAGGATCACCCGGTCGACGCCGCCCGAGCGGCAGGCCCATTCGAGCCCGGATTCCGGGTTCCCCAGGCGGGGGATCCCGCCGATCGCTGCGGCGTCGAGTTCCGCGGTGCTCGTGGCGATCCTGTGCAGGGCCTCGTGGTCGAGGTCGGCGTTGCCGTTGGGCTCGTCCGAGTCGAGGTAGCCGATCGGGTCCAGCCCGTACTCGGGGTGGAGCCTCATCTTCCTGACCAGCAGTTGCGCTGCCGGACCGCCGCCGACCAACAGCGCCCGCTCGCTCGGGGTCCACCGGGTGATCAGGCCGCGTGCCAACGCACGGGCGAAGAGGATCGAGATCATCGCGACGACCACGAAGGCGACAACCTGGGCGAGCTGCATCCGATCCGGCCAGGCGAGCTTCGAGTAGGCCCAGAGCGCCAGTCCCCCGACCAGGAGCGCGTGGAAGAGCCACGGCACGTCGTCGACGGTCGAGTGGCTGACCCGCTTCGAGTCGCGGTCGTAGAGGCGGTAGAGCTTGAAGAGAGCGATCCAGAAGGGCAGCGCCAGAAGGCTCAGCGCGAAATCGGTGCCGGCGTGCGGCGAGGGGGTGACCGCAAGCAGGGCGATCGCCAATGCCGCGGTGATCGCCAGGGCGTCGGAGGTCGCGAGAACGCGCCTGGTGATGTAGTCGCGCGATCGCTTGACCGACGCCACGGTCGGGGATTCGGCCCTGGCGACGGATCGGAACGCTGCCTGCTCGACGGCGCTCAAGTGACCACCAGGACCCGTCGGGTGCTCTCGTCCTGGGGCCTGCGCAAGCCGTTGGCCGGCCTTCCCTGATCTGCGATTGCCGCGATCGCCGCCTTCAGGCCGGTGCGGTCGCTCGCCTTGACCATCTGCCCGCGCACTCCGGCATCGAGGGCGTCCCGGATGTCGGGAGATTCCAGCGAGTTGGACCAGAGCAGGATCGGTGCGTCAGGGCAGACCGCGGAGAGTCCCTCGAGGATCTCGTCGGCATCGATCTCCTCCGAGTCGCAGGCGACGAGCACCAGGCTCAGGTGGTCCTGCTCCACGTCGGCCGCGACCAGCGCAGCCGATCCGTGCTCGGCCTCGACGATCCGCTGGTAGGGAAGGGTCTCTTCGAGGAGCGCCCTGATCGCGCCGTCCGGCGGGTCGGCGGCGCCGATCAGGAGGACCGATTGCTTGCGGCGCTCGCCGGGATCGTCGGGCGCCGACGCCGGGGGGCGCTCCAGGGTGAGCGGCTGGCCCAGGTCGCGGCGCGCGCGGGCGCTCGCCGCCAAGGCGCGATCGAAGACGCGACGGCGTTCGATCAGCACCTCGGCTCCGCCCTCGCGGAGCGAGCGGTCGGCCGCCTCGGTGAGGGAGACGACGTCACGGGCGAGGGAGGTCTCCTCCTCGAGACGGTCGCCGGAGCGGATCGCCTCGGCGAAGGCGCCGAGCTCGGCTCCCAGTGGCTCGTAGGTGTCCAGCTTCGGCGCGAGGACGTCGCCGGTGCGATAGGAGAGGTGGTACTCGCCGAAGGTCTCGGGGTCGCGATAGACGACGCCCTGGTCGTAGAGCTTGATCGGCTCCGGGCTGCCGTCGTCGTAGACCGCCATCTTCTCGCTGCCGACGATGACCGTTCGGCGTAGCTTGCTGGGAGAGAGCCAGCTCAGCTCGATGTTGGCGACGATCCCGGAGCTGAACTCCAGCGCGACGAAGGCGACGTCGGGGATGCCCTCGACGATCGAGGCCCGGCCGACTGTTCGGACTGTCCTCGGCAGCTCACCAAGCCAGTAGAGGAGGATCGAGAAGTCGTGCGGGCCGAGGTCCCAGACGACGCTGACGTCGCGCTGGTGCAGACCGAGGTTGACCCGGCTCGAGGAGACGAAGTAGACGTTCCCCAGCTCGCCGCGATCGAGAAGGTCCTTGGCGGCGCGGACGGGGGGGCTGTAGATGAAGGTGTGCCCGGGCATGAGGACGCAGCCCGCCTCCTCGGCGAGGTCGATCAGCTCGTCGGCCTTCTCGGTCGACGGGGCGAGCGGCTTCTCGACGAAGGTGTGCTTGCCGGCCTCGAGGCTCTGGCGGGCCAGGTCAACGTGGGTGCCGACCGGGGTGGCGATCAGGACGGCGTCGACCTCGGGGTCCTCGAGCACCTCCGAGTACTCGGTGGTGAAGGAGACGTTGGGGTATCGGCAGCCGAAGCGCTCGAGCCGGTCGGGATCCTGGTCGCAGGCCCACTTGACCTGGACGCCGCCCATCTCGAGCAAGACGCGCAGCAGGTTCGGCCCCCAGTAGCCGAGGCCGATCACCGCCATCACGAGGTCCCCTGCCGGGGGCCGAGCTTCGGGGCTCACGGACTGGCGGCCCCGCCGATCCGAGGCCCGAAACAAGGCCCGCGATTACCAAAAATCGCCCGAAAATCCTCCGAAATTCGACCCTTCATGGGGCCAGCTATACCATTAGTGGGTAAGCGCCTAGAACAGACGTCTAGGCGCTGGATGGACGATCCGGGGAGCGCGGGAAGCCGTCTGATAGCGAGACCGCGGGGGCGCGCCGCCCGACCCGAGGGCCCAATCCCGTCCAGCCCGGCGGGTTCGCATCGCTATGCGAAGGAAAGTCGCCCCGCCGGGCCACCGGCGCGGGTTACGGCTGCAGACACACGCGACCGAAGGCCTTGCGACTCTCGATGTATGCGTGCGCATTCGCGGCTTCGGCAAGCGGGAACGTCTGATCGATCTCGATTCGCACCTCGCCGCTTGAGACTCGCTGGATGAGGTCGTCGATCATCGCGTGGATGCGGGGGTACTCGGTCATCAGCGCCCCGCCCAGGAAGACACCGCGCAGGGTGTTGTTCTGCGCCCAGAGCTCCCGCGCCTCGATGGCGGAGCCGCCGCGGCCCGCCACCCCCACGCTGACGAGGGTCCCGCGGTAGGCGAGCGCGCCAACGCCGTCGGCCAGGGTCTGGCCGCCCACCGAGTCGAGGATCAGGTCGACGCCGCGGCCATCCGTCAGCTCGCGGGCGCGCTCGACGAAGTTTGTGGTCGCGTAGTTGATCCCGTGGTCGAGCCCGAACTCCCGAAGGCGCTCGAGCTTCTCGTCACTTGACGCCGTCGAGATCACGGTCGCGCCTGCTTGCTTGGCCAGCTGGATCGCGGCCATCCCGACCCCGCCCGCACCGGCGTGAATCAGGATCGTCTGTCCCGCCTGGAGATTGCCCGCGGTGAACAGGCACTCGTGAGCGGTCCCGACCGCGACCGGGACACAGGCGGCTGGCGCCGGGTCGAGGCCCTCGGGAATCGGCCAGGTGGAGATCGCCGGGACGGCCCGCTTGGCGGCGTGCGAGCCCGCCATGTTCAACGTGACGACTCGATCACCGGCGCCTCGGTCCTCCACGCCGGCGCCGACGTCGAGGACGGTGCCCGCGGCGAGGTAGCCCACGATGTGCGGGACGGACGGAGGCGGGGAGCCGGCGCGCGCAAGCAGGTCCCCGCCCTCGACGCTGATCGCCTCGACATCGATCACGACGCAGCCATCGGGGCATTCGGGATCGGGCACGTCCTCGTATCGCAGGACGTCCGGGCCGCCGTTCTCGTAGATCACCGCCGCCTTCATTGGTTGAGCGACTCTATCGCCGAGGCCGAGATCGGTCCGGGGTTGACTCGGCGCTCCCGGTCGGGGATGCTGCCCCGGACAGGACGGCCGAAACGGTCGGAAAATCCGCTGGGGCACTCTTTTGGGGAAGCGCACGCCGGCATGACACCAAGGAGCCCCCGAATGCGACAGATCGGGCCGAAGCACGCCTGCCTCACAACCTGCGCCGTCCTCCTGCTCGGGATCGGCGCCGCCGGTTGCGGCAGCAGCGACAGCACCGACACCACGACGGCGATCACCAAAGCAGCTTTCGTCGCAAAGGCGAACGCGATCTGCACCAAGGGCAACAAGGCCCAAAACGCCGCCGGCGAAAAGTTGGGCCAGAACCCCAGCCAGGCGCAGTTCACCGCCTATGCCAAGGACACCGCCATACCCAACATCCAGGGTCAGATCGACTCGGTCAGGGCCCTTGGGGCGCCGGCCGGCGACGAGGCCACCGTGTCCCACATGCTCGACCTCGCCCAGGCTGATCTGAACAAGATCAAGGCTGATCCGACCCTGCTACAGGGCAATTCCGACCAGTTCGCGGACTTCGCGAAGATCGCCCATCCCTACGGGCTGACCGCCTGCGACTCGAACAACCCGAACAGCTGAAATGGCCGTCCATTTGTCAAGTCCCAGCACAGAAGGCCCGCAATTGCGGGCCTTCTCTCAGGCCCAGGAGCGCTCGATCCTGCCTGGCGCGGCGATCACGCATCCGACCCCCTTCGCCGTCAGTGCTCGAGCCAGCGCGTCCGAGCGCTAAGCCCGGCGCGCCAGAGCACGACGATCAGCCCACGGACGCGTGCACCATGGACTCCCGTCCCCGCCTCGCGCATGACCGCGACGATCTCCTCCACCGCGGAGGATCGGCTGGATAGCGGAGCCCCTTATTCCTCGGGTGCCGTCCGGCAGGGGCAGGCGGGCATGCTCGCGGGCGAGCGCGGCCGGCCTGCGGCAAAGCACGACGCACGGAAGATCCTCGACGGCCTCCCCGAGGAGGCCTCGCTCGAGGACATCCAGTACCACCTCTACGTCCTACAGCGCATCGAGCGCGGCCGTGAGGACGTAGCTGCGGGACGCATCGTCTCCCAGGACGAGGTCGAGCAGCGGCTGGCCAAGTGGCTCGACGAGTAGCGTGGACTGAGACCGTGGCGCACCTGCCGTCGCCGACTACATCGCCGAGGACTCGCCAGGCTACGCCGCCGCACTCGTCCGGCGTATCCGCGATCAGGCGCGCTCACTTGAGGAGCTGGCCGGGCGCGGGCGCGTTGTGCCCGAGCTCGATCAGCCTGCGGTGCGAGAGCCTGATCCACGGTGCACGTGATCTCGCTGCGCTGTGGGACCGCGAGGGTCGGGCGGGCCCGCAATAGTCGAAGGTGGCGCTCTGCCACGCGAAGGGGGCACAGTTCACACGCTCGCATCTCGCGACCTTACGGCCAGTGACGGCCTTCTAGCGGGATACTGCCGGGCCATGGCCCAGGAGAACGTCGAGATCGCCAGGCGCGCCTATGCCGCTTTCAACCGGCACGACTTTGACGCTGCCCTGGAGGGTCTCGATCCCGATGTCGAGTGGCACCAGATAACGCAGTTCCCCGATCGGGCCGTCTATCGCGGGCGCGAGGACATGAGGGACCGCTTTTGGAACAAGCAGCTCATCGAGCAGTTTGGAGATTTCCGGATCGACGTTGAGGAGTTCGTTGACGCGGGCGATCACGTCGTGATGCTTGGGCACATCGTTGGCCACGGAACGGCCAGCGGCGTTCCCATCCGCCTTCGGGTCGTCCAGATCCTCGAGGTGCGCGACGGAAAGGTCATCCGCGCATACGACGTCGCCGGGCCTGTCCTCGACGCCACGCCGTCGGAGTAGGCGCGCCGAGCGCCCCGTCGCGCGTAAGAGCGCTTGGGAGATACTGCGCAGGCGATGTCGCAGGAGAGCACCGAAAGGAATCGCCGCGTCATCGACGCATTCAACCAGCGGGAGTTCGACGCATTCCTCGCCCTCATGGACCCGGAGCTGGAGTTCACGTCGCGCGTGATTCCCGTCGCTGGCGACGTCCACTATCGCGGCCATGACGGTATTCGCGAGTGGTGGAAGGACCTGCTCGCGGTCTTTCCCGATTTCCGGGTCGAACTCCTGAAGACACGGGACCTAGGCGATTGGACGGTGATCGCGGCGCGCGTCAGCGGCCACGGAGCCGACAGCGACGCCCCGTTCGAGCAGCGGATCTGGCAGGCGATCCGGTGGCGCGACGCCAGGGTCGCCTCGTGGCAGACCCTCGACACCGAGGCGGAAGCGCTCGAAGCCGTCGAGACCCCGAAATAGTCGGTTCGGCCGAGCACCGGTAGCCGGCCAACCTCCGGGTGCCGCTCCTCCTCTGCTCGATTGCGAGCGCGAGTCGTCAGATCGCCCGGTCCGGCGTGGCGCTGATGACTCGGCCGGCGGTGTCAGTCCGACTCATCGCGGGCGCCCGTAGCGCTCGTAGATCACCCGTGAGCCGACCGTCCTGGTCTCGATCAGGTCCAGCGCGATCTCTTCGGTGACGGGCGGCAGGAACGGCGTGCCTCCACCGACGACGACCGGGTGGCGGAACACGCGCAGCTCGTCGACGAGGTCGAGCTCGATCGCCGCCGCGGCGAGGCCGGCGCCGCCGATCGAGACGTCCTTGTCGGTCGCGTCGAGCGCCGCGGCGGCCTCCTCGGCCAACGACGCCTCGGCGAGCCGGGCGTTGCCCCGGACGCTGTCGAGCGTGCGGCTGAAGACGACCTTCGGGATCGCGCACCAGAGGTCGGCGAACGCGGCCGCCGCTTCTGCTGGAACTGGCGCTCGAGGATCTCCGAGCTCGTTGTCGCGCATCGACGGATCCGTCTCCCACGGCAGCATGGTCTCGTAGAGCCTGCGGCCGAGCAGATAGCCGCCGAGCTCGCGTACCTGCGCGGTGTGGGAACGAAACTCCTCCTCGTCAGGGACCGTCCAACCGAACCCGCCCTCGCGGTTGGCGATGAAGCCGTCCACCGAGACGTTCATCGAGTAGATCAGCATGACCGCTCCTTCCTTCTGCAGGGTGCTCTGCCACAGCTAGGGACCGATCGCGAGACGTAAACTCATCGTCGTGGGCGGTCCAAGCGATCGTACGCGGCGGAAGCGCTCCTCCCTTGCATGAAAAGCAACATCGCTCTGACTCGCCGGATGTCGCGATTGACGACCTCGTGCTCGCGGAATAGGGTCGCCCCATACGAGCGCGAGCACCAGTGACCGCACCGGGTGGCGACGGAAGGGACGGGTTTGATGGCTACGTACGTGATCACCCATGAGGTGGACGATGTCGGGCATTGGCTGAGCTCGCCGAAGCGAGAAGAGGTTTTCGGGCCTCTCGGCATCACCGTGCGGCCCTTTCACGACCCACAGGGATCCAACAAGGTCGCACTCATCGCCGAGATCCCCGACATCGATGCCTTCCAGGAGTTCATGCAGAGCGAGGCCGCCGCGGATACGATGAAATTCGATGGCGTCAAACCGGAGACGGTGCTCGTTCTGGGTGAAGGTCTCTAGCGGAGAAGACTCCGTGAGGAGTACCGCTCTGGACGAGTAGGAGAGCGGAGCGTTCGGTCAGCCAGTGCTGCTTCGCGCGTGTGGGAGTATCCGTCATGCAACGGGACGAGAAGGAGGCGAGATGGCGAATGCGCGGGAAGTAATAGATCGTCACGTTGCGGCGTTCGGCGCCAAAGATCCGGACGCCGAGCCATGGAGTGAAGACGCCGAGATGTTGACCCCAGCCGGACGGTTTCAGGGTCGGGATCAGGTCCTTGGATTCTTAAAGGTGTTCTGGAATGCTTTGCCCGACGCGCGTCTCGAGATCTCCCGCTCGATCGAGGATGGCGCGCTCGCCGCGGCGGAGGGAATGTTGACTGGCACGCAGACCGGTGCCCTTCAGACACCGGACGGAGAAATCCCGCCTACCGGCCGGCGCGTGGAACTTCGCTGGATGGGGATGTACGAAGTGCGCGGAGACCAGCTCGCCTCTGAGCACCTGTACTTCGATCAGGTTGACTTCATGACCCAGCTTGGGGTGATGTCGGGCGCGCCGGCTGAGGAGACTGCTACATAGATTCACAGGCGACGCGACGCAACCCTGAGCGGTTAGCGCCCACTGTCGCTTCGCGCAATCAAGAGCAGCGCCGGAATCACATGTTTGCGAGCGCCTTGATCCAGCGCCGTACGCATGCTGCAAGGCCGGGAACGTATGATGACGCCAAGGATGTGCGGGGTGAGCCGATGGAACCGGACAATCGAGGGGCGGGTCGTGTGAGCGAGCCCGAGCCACCCATCGTGGGTCAACAGATCCATCAGAGCGACGCGAGCGCTCAACGCGACGCCGAGGCACTGATTCTGGGGGGCGTCGAACAGGAAGTCGGGGTCGACCTGAATCAGCGGGTGCGGCTGGCGCTTGACGAGGAGACCGTGGAGCTCGACGGCGCCAGCGCCGACGAGTCGGTCTTCGTCGAAGTTCTTCGCGCACGTCGGAAAGCTCAAGGGCGGTCAGCGACACAAAGTGTCGACCGACGCCCTGAAACTGATCGCCGTCGGCGAAACGAGGCCGGACGCTCGACTCATCCTCGCGTTCGCTGACCAGGCCGCGGCCGACTCGGTATCCGGCTGGAAGGCGGCGGTGCTCAACCGCAACAAGGTCGAGAAGATGGTCGTGGAGGTGAGCGACGAGGACCGTGCGCTGATCGTCGCCGCCCAGGAGCGTCAGAGGATGGTGAACGCTCCAGCGGAGGACATATAGCTGACGAGGTCCGGTGCCTGGCCTGCTATTCAGGGGCGACCGGCGGACCCCCGCGTCGCCAAACTCTGCGGTTTCGCGAGAAGGACGCAAGTTCGTCGCGGCCCTCCTTGACGCTGGGCTGGT
The DNA here is from genome assembly GCA_963738305.1 of uncultured Actinomycetes bacterium. Lineage (GTDB taxonomy): Bacteria > Actinomycetota > Thermoleophilia > Solirubrobacterales > 70-9 > JBBRHQ01. Next base: position 357,133 of record CAVTVU010000001.1, read on the forward strand.
CGACTCCCACGAGTTCGCCGAGCGCCTGCCGCAGCTATCGGCCGAATTCTCCGAAGCCGGCGACCGGGCCAGCGCATGGCTGGCTGACCCGAGGCGGACCAGCTCGTGACAGGGCCCGGCGGCTCCGCCCGCCTCGACCAACAAGCCGGCCCGGGAATCCGGGACACGCGTCGGGAAACGGGCCTCGCGACGTTCGCCGGCATCGGGGCGGAAATGGCTTGGCTGAGCCGATCAGGTGATGTCAGAAGCCAAGAGCGAACTTGGCGTCCTCGGACATCACCTTTGGGGATGGCTGTGACGTCGCGTGCCATCAGGTTTGGCACCCCGCCGGCGCATGCGTGGCCGACGCAGTCCGCCGCTCTGGTCGTGACGGTCCCTCCCGCACTGTCATGCGCCGTTCGTTTGCAAAATGTTTGCAATGCATTCGCAGCAAACGTCTAGCATCGCGCCCACGCGTTGAAGAACTTCCCAAACCAGCTCAACGACCCGGAGAAGTTCAGAAAGGCGCTGGAGGCGATCAGTGCCCTGCGGGACGCTGGCGACGATCCTGAGGACGACGGCGTACTCGGGGCCGAACTGGCGCGACGCGGCGTCTACAACCTAAGGGGTCAGGGGACGTTTACGCAGAGGCTTGCAGCCGAGCAACGCAAGCCTCCGCCAAGCCAGGGCACTCGGACAGCCGCGCGCGAGATGCGGCGGACTCTCCTGGCCCTCGGACTCCTGGGCGGACGTTCGGAAATCACCTCGACGGGCAAGGCGCTGCTTGCTGCCGCTCCAGGCAGCGACAGAAACAAATCGATATGGCGGCAGGCGCTCCTCTCTCTGGCGCTGACGGACGAAGCGGAGAATGTTTCCCATCCAGTCCTCATCCTTCTCCGGCTCGTCGGTCAGCGCGCGATCCAGCACCGAGATCGGGATGGAACTCGCCCTCGAGGCCCGAGACGACACCGAGACGGAATATCCGTCGGATGCTGAGGCTGATCGACCTATCGAGCGAGGAACGCCGTGCCGCGATCCCGATCACCAAGACACAACAGGACAACGCTCGCAAGATATTCCCGGCCCTAGCCGAGTACGCCGGCTTCATCGAACGCCAGTCGAGTCAGCACCCGTACACGCTGACGGAGCTCGGCAAGATTGCATCGGATACTGCGGACGGCGGACCACCCACTCCCCAACGCCGCCCTCCTCGGGCGCGCAGGCGGTCGTTCCGTGCAGCCCGCCGCTCCGTTCGCCGCGGAAGGGTGGGATCGCGGTCGCGTCCAGCCCGACGCCGGCGTCGGCGCCCCACACCCGAGGAGCAGGCGGCGGCCGAGCAGCAGCTCCATGAGCGCACAGACCGCCACGAGAAACTCGTCGATGCGGTGCTCTCCCGTATGGCACCTGGGTTTCGTTCGTGGGAGGACCCCTTCGCCTATGACCTCGTCACGGACACCGGGAGCGGGAACCTGTTGCTGTTCGAGATGAAGTCGCTGGAATGGGACGAAGCGACGCAGACGCGCCGCGCGATCGGGCAGCTGCTGTTCTACGAGGGCGTCGTGCTGCCTCGAGGACTGGCCGGACCGAGGCGTCGACCGAATCGTCGCGTATGAGGCTGCTGTTCCGGACTACTTGGCCGAGCTGTTGCAGTCGCTCGGAATTGCGGCTGTTTGGAACTCAGATGAAGGGTTGCAGCCACTCAACCCGCTTGGCGAGGAAGTGATTCGCCGGCTCGGGTCTTAAATCCAGACCACGTCGAGTTAGTCGCGCTTAAGGACAACGATGCCGTGAGAGTGGGTGCCGCCGCGGTCTACTCGTCCGTGGGATTCGAGATTGGTCGTGTCCTCCCAAACAGTCCCGACTTCGGTGAACCCGGAGGCCAAGAAGAACGGCGCGAGTAGCTCGGCCATGTCGTCGTCCTTGACGATCCCGACGTGGAACACAGCAAGCCCACCCGGCCGAACCACGCGGTGGAGCTCAGCGGTGATCCCGCCGTATGCGTCCAGGGTCCTGTGATGCTCGAGGAAGTCGTCACGTCTCCGCTGCTGCTCCTCGTAACTCCAACCGAGAAGCCAGTTCCGAAGGCGATTCTGGCGGAGGAAGTGGGTCGAGCCGAGGAAGGGCGGCGATGTGATCACCACATCGACGCTCCCATCGGCCATGGGCAGCTGGGAGGCATTGCCGCGGTAGGACTTGCCGGCACGGAAGGAGGGCGGCAGCGCCGCGCTCAGAACGCGCTCGCACTTCGCCCGCAGCGCAGCCATTACTGGCTTGTATTCCTTCGGACCCTTCGGGGGGATGGGGATGATGTTGTGCGACCGCCGCGAGAGCGCGTAGGGGCGGTTGCCGTGGAGGATGTGCGCCAGGCAAGCGGTCACGAAAAGCGCGGCCTCGTCGCGGTGGAAGTTCTCGGACCGGGCCGATAGGAACTCCCGTGCGACTACGAGCTCCCGGGCGGTGCGCCGCTGGAAGAACTCGAGGATTTCAGGCTCCATCACTGCCTCCAGCTCTGTGGACGCCGCTCGGTGCTGGATCGCCTCCTCGAGCTCGGCCAGCAGGTGCTGCACCTCGCGAGCACGTGGGGGATTCACTTTCGCCGAGGTGATCGCGTGAGCCAGACGGACTCAGATCATTCGAGACGGCGAGTCGCCCGCCCAGAGCCGCCTCAAACGGAATCGTCCCGGAGCCCCCGAATGGGTCAAGGACAACGCTGTCGGGAAGAGAGAACAGCTCTACGAGCACAGAGGCAAGAGCCGGCTTCATCTTCGAGGGGAACGAGCAGATAGAGTGCCGCGGGTGGCCCCAATTGCGAGCCGCCATCCCGTCTTGCTTGTAGGGGAGCTTGTCGAGAGCGCGTATGCGACCGTCGACGTCGTCGGGCACGCGCACCCTCGTCGGAGGCGCCTTCGTCTGGGTCCGACCCTTCGGGCGCCGGAAAAGGAGGACGTACTGATGGTGGATGTTGGGGACGTAGGCGAACGGATACCCATAGGGGTAAACGCCCTTGTGGGGCTGGTGGAGGATCGTCACGCCCTGAAGGTCGAGCCCGCGGCCGTCGAGTTTCGCGTAGAGGTCGCTGTGGAACGGATAGAACTTGCCGCCATGCTTGAAGTCGCTGACGATAATCGCGGAGTACTTGCCCGGTCGTAGCTTCTGACCGCACTGAAGGAAGATGTCCGAGAGCTCGCCCAGGAACTCCGTGTAGGACTCGAGATTCCCGAGGTCACGGGCATCGTCTGAGTAGTTCTGCTCGAGACCTTCCGCCACCCGCACTTCGAGCACCTTGTGGTCCGGCCGCTTGTTAAGGATCGACCAATACGGCGGGCTCGTGATGATGAAATCGATGGAGGCGGACTCAATACGAGGTAGGGCATCGCGGATGTCCATACACCAAATCTCTTGCTCGGTGGCGTCGGGGACCTCTTCGGTCAATCGTCGCTGCCCAAGTTCAGCCCAGACAGGCGAAAGCTCGATCCCGAGACCTCGACGGCCCTCGAGGGCCGCTGCCTTGAGGGTGCTCGCGACGCCCATGAACGGGTCGAGAACGAGCATCCCCTCCTTCGTAAAGAACCGGATCAGGCGAGCGACGTCCTGGAACGAGAATGGAGCTGGATGAAGCCGCTCGTACTCCGTTTCGGGGTGTCCGGCACCGAGCCCGCGCTGGCGCCACACCGTGACGGTTTCTTGAATCCACTCGCGCCCCGTGAGGTCGTTGAACGTGTTCCGCGGATCGACGATCCCCTTGTCGGGCCGATCGTCTCTTTACTTGCGGCCCCGGCCTCCATCCGCGCGACCTTACGGAGCGAGGCCGGACGGGGCCACGACGGGAGGGCGAGCTGATATGCGTCTTGCCGCGTTCTACGGTTGGCCATCGGAAGATCAAGGCTGGACAAGGTCAAGTTCTCCCCTAGCTCATGATCTTGCGGTACCGAGGCTCCACAGATGCGTGCAGTTTGGCTCAGTAGAGCCATGGGTAGTCGGGTCTATCGACGATCCTTCTCTTGCGGCGGCGATCCTGACGCTCGTTTGCCCAGCGCCCGATCTCACTGCGAAGCCAAAGCCGCGGCCGGCCGCGGCCCAAATCGACCACCGGGCGCGGCATCTCTGGGTAGCGGTCGAGGTACGGCTTACCGTGTTCCGATGGGTCAGGCCTAGCAGCTCAGCGACCCCGTGGGCGTCTATCAGGTCGTCGGTGTCGATCATCGGTGCGATTGGGGCGCGAGCCTACACGCGTACGCGGTTCCGTCCGCCGGGCGCGGTAGCTTACTCGCGTAAGCAATAGATCGGCCCCGGCGGTGCTGACACACCCCGGGGCCCGGCCAAGACCTACTCAGGAGGTCCTGACATGAACCAGCGTAAGCCTTCGCTGCTGGCCCAGGTTGCCGGTGAGGCGACGATCACGATATAGCAGGCAGCCAAGCTGTTGCGGGATGCGAGTCGGCGAGCTGCTCGCGCCGCGCAGCCTGGAACGGGCGATCCTGGGCGATTCGTACGAGGACAACGACCAGGTGTTCTTCCGGGAGGACGGATCGCTGCTCTGGCCGCGAAGCCTGACCCGCACCTTCGCGCGCCTGGTCGAGGCGACCGACCTACCGAAGATCCGCCTTCACGACCTGCGCCACACGCACGCGACGCTGGCCCTCCAGGCCGGCGTCCACCCAAGGTCGTGCAAGAGCGCCTTGGCCACGCGACGATCTCGATCACGCTCGATGCCTACTCCCACGCGATTCCGGCGATGCAAGAGGATGCGGCCACTCGGGTAGCTGCGCTAGTCCGGTCACATTGACCGAGTTCGTGCTGCTCCAGCCACCGCACGACCAGTGGGTCTACTCGCGTGCTCGTAACCTGAGCAGGTGAGCCGATGCCCGTAGATCACTCGCACATCGTCCCCGTGATGTACCTCCGACCTTGGACGGATGAGGACGGGCGAATTCAGATGGTCCTCGTCGAGCAGAGGGAGGCAAAGCTGATCGGAGTTCGAGACGCCGGGGTGCGCGGGGGTGGCTTCTACAAGCGGGAGCGACCTGATGGCGAGCGGTGCGACGATATCGAGACAATCTCGATCCAGGGCATCGAGAATGAGGCGGCGGCGATCTTTGAAAAGCCTGGACGCCTACTGGCCGCTGGCCGGCGACGACAAGGTGCGGATCGCGATGCTGGCGGCACTACAGCTCGTCCGCGGCCCGCGCTTCTTCGAATGGCACGACAACTTTGCCGTCGAGAATCTCGCGCGCTATCGCGCTGAGGGACGATTCGCACCCAAACCGGGAATCGGGGCCGCGGAGGAAGAGATACATCGGGCCACCTTAGAGCGGGCCACCGGCAGTACCGATCGTCTTATCGCGATGCTCCGGCTGACCGCCAAGATGGCGAGCGCGCTGGGATCGATGAACTGGAGCCTGCTCGGGTTCGACTCGCCGGTCCTGGCCACGTCCGATCACCCTGTCGCAGCGTGGCCACCCTCTGCGACCGGCAGACCTGCGCAGGTTGCGCTCGTGCAGCAGATCGGCGTCGGTAACGTGCTCGAGTTCCGCTATCCCGTCAGCCCGACCGCCGCCGTCCTGATGACGTGGCGTGACCGCGCAGATGGGGACCGGTCGCTCGTCGGCAAGACCCACCACGCGGAGAACCTCAATGCCTTCACGATCGTGCAAGCCGAGATGCAATGGTTCTACAAGGCGGGAGCTCGGCGTCCGCGCCAGCGCTCGGGTGACTGGTTGCCGCTCGCGCCTGAGCTAATTCCCGGCTACTCGATCTACGAAGCGGCTTACTGCCAGCGTCGACAGCGGATCCTCGCGGACCTCAACAGCCGCGTCGGCGAGCGGATCGAGGAGTCGCTGGAAGCGAGGATCCACCACATCCCCCATGCCCGCGAGTCCAAGCCGAGCCGATCGGCCGCTTGACCGACTGCGCCGTTGATTGCCTCGGAATGAGTCCTGGCTGACCCGGGTTGCGCAAGACGGCCGGGAATACCAGACGGCTTTCACGGATGCAGACGCCAAGCCGCCATGATCATCCGGGTTTGCAATCCGTTTGCAGATCGGGGTCCAGGCGCGGCTCGGGGCCCCGGTAATCCGCTTGCCGAAGCCCCTCAGAACCCGAGCGCGAACTTGGCGTCCTCGGACATCATCTCCGGGGACCAGGGCGGGTCGAAGACCATCTTCGGGTGGACGGCGCTGACGCCCTGGAGGTCGCCGACGAACTCGCTGCATCTGCTCGGAGACCTGGGGGCCGATCGGGCAGGCGGGAGTGGTCAGGGTGAAGGTGACGTAGACGTCGGTGTCCTCGATCTCGACGTCGTAGACGAGGCCGAGGGAGACGAAGTCGAGCCCCAGCTCGGGGTCGATCACCTCCTCGAGCGCCTCGATCACGTCGTCTTCGCTCGCACCGCCGCTGCTTCGTTCTCGGCCATGCCGACAATGGTAGCCGTGGGCCCGCACCGGCTTCTCTAGGCTTTCCGCGTGGCGTCTTCCTGATCGTGCTCTTCATCGTCGTGCCGATCGCGGAGCTCTACGTGATCATCAAGGTCGGCGAGGCGATCGGGTGCCTGCCGACCCTGGCGATCCTGCTCGCCGACGCCCTGCTCGGCTCGCTGCTGCTGCGCCACCAGGGCCGCTCCGCCTGGCGCCGCTTCAACAAGGCGCTCGAGGAGCGCCGCTTCCCCGGCCGCGAGGTCGCCGACGGGGTCGCGATCACGGTCGGCGGCACGCTCCTGCTCACCCCCGGCTTCATCACCGACATCTTCGGGCTGATCCTGCTGATCCCGCCACGCAGGGCGGTCGTCCGCAGGCTCGGATGGTCGTTCATCGGCTGGCGCTACAAGGTGGTCGGCGGCGCCGCCGGCTGGGGGTATGAGCGCATGCGACGCTCCGGGCGGCCGAAGCGGGAGCCGCGCGCCCGGCGGCCCGCCGCCGGGACCCGGCGCCCCTACGACGTCGAGGGAACCGCGCACGAGGTCCCGGCCAACGGCACCGCTCGGTCGAGCGCGACCCGCCGGCGGCGAGGGCGGCGAGGGCGAGCGGCCGGCGCTCCCGCCGAAGTGAGCGGGTTCGACCTCCTCGATCCCGATCGCGGGATCTTCGCCAGCGCCCACTCCGGCCGCGGAGCGGTCGTCTTCCAGGGCTCCGACGTGCTGGCCGCCGGCGCGGCCGACGGCCTCGCTCGGCGAGGAGCTGCGCTCGCTGCGATTCGGGGAGCGGCGGCACTGCGCTCGAGCCTCGAGCTGGACGGCTCCGGCGCCCTCGGCTCGGATCGACGGGAGACGCCTCGTCAGGAGCCGCTGACCGCTGGCCCGCGCCAGGGCGCCCTGCGAGCGCGACGAGCAGAGGTCGAGCTCGTCTGCCCCGCAGTCGAGGTCGACTCGCCGCGCCGCCCCGCCCGGCGCAGGTGATGCGCTCGATCGCCGTCGTCCTCGCCGACGGGGCGCTGCTGGCGCTCTCCGCGCTGGCGCGCGGCGCGCCGCCGGCCACGGCGAGGAGGAGATCTCGGCCGTGCTGGCCGAGCCCGAGGATCCGGCGACCGGCTTGCCGAGCCCGGGCATCCGGCGGCCGAGCGCCCCGGACAGCTCCGCTTCGGCGAAGCGCTGCTCTCGACCGAGTACGACGCCGAGGGCCGCCAGCGGCGCGCCAACCTGGAGCTGTGGCCGCCGGAAGAGGGCGGCGAGGCTCCGATGCGCGGCGCCGGCACGCTGATCTGCGGCGCCACCGCTCGAGATCGAGGATCGGCGGATCGACATCGCCTTCTTCCGCTGGTCGATCGACGGCCGACCCGGGCCTCGGCCGCTACGAGATCGTCGAGCCCCCGTTGAGCGTCGACCGCGATCGTCTCGGACTTCGGCGGCGTGCTGACAACTCCGCTGGTGCAGTCCTTCGCGGCCGTGCAGGACCGCGACCGGGATCCCGATGGAGTCGCTCGGCCTGGCGATGGGCAGGATCGCCGAGCGGACCGGCGCGCCACCCGCTGTACGAGCTCGAGACCGGCAAGGTCAGCGAGGCGGACTTCCTCGAGCGAGCTGGCCGACGAGCTGGAGCCGCGACCTCGGCCACCGCCCCGAGATGCATCGCTTCAGCGAGCTCTACTTCGAGGCGCTGGAGCCCAAACTAGCCGATGATCGAGCTGATGCGCGAGCTGGGCGGCGGCGGCCGCACGATGGCGCTGCTGACCAACAACGTGCGCGAGTGGGAGCCGCGCTGGCGCGCGATGCTGCCGGTGGACGAGATCTTCGGGACCGTCGTCGACTCGGCCTTCGTCGGCTGCCGCAAGCCCGACCCCGAGATCTACGGGATCACCCTGGAGCGGATCGGCGCACGAGCGGCTCGGACTGCCTCTTCGTCGACGACGTGGCCGAGAACTGCGCCACCGCCCGTGAGCTGGGGATGGCGGCGGTCCACTTCCAGCACAACGACCAGGCGATTCCCGAGATCCGCGCGGCGCTGGGGTTACCTGTCGCCTAGGCTATCCGCCGCCTGGGCGAGCCTCGTCGAGGTACTTCTTCAGATCCTTGATGAGAAGGATCAGCTGGAGCGGATCGGTCGGAGCCTTCTCAAATCCGAAGCGAAGCGGCTTGCGCATGCCGCGAGTGCCGGAGCAACCACGTCGTGAGCGATTCCTCTCCGCAGTCGAATTCCTCCAGCCGATGCTTTGCGCGCAACGGCTCGGGGCGGGTGTAGGCCAATGCCTACCTCGCTCTATTCGAAGACGCTGGGCTTCGAGTAGAGCTCGCGAAGGCCAGCCGGGACTCGAGGCGGCCGGCTCAGGCCCAGCAACCCGCGATCGGGAGCCCAGAATGCGGGACCTCCCCGGGAGTCATGGCCGTATCTAGAAAGAAATGGCCCAAACACGCATTTTCGTCCCCGTCGGCGTGCTTGTCCTCGGCGCCGTGATCTTCGCCCTCGCATTGGGATCGTCCGCTCCGGCGGCGCGCTCGATCTGGAAGCCCTACTCGGTGCCTGAGTACGGGCTCACCGGCAGCATCCCGCCGGGATGGCACTTGGCGAGTAGAGCGCTCGTGCCAAAGATGCTCAATCCACGGGAGGTCCTTTCGCTCGGAACGGGGCCGCTGCCGGTCGGCGGAGGAGGCAATTGCGGTGCCTATCCGATCAAGGCGATCGAGGCGATGGGCCCGAAGGACGCGATCATCTCGATCCAGGAGAGGAGAGGTGCGTTGGGTGACTATCCGCCTCGACCGAAGCACTTCGGGCTTCGGAGCCTGCGCCCGACTTCCGGCGCGAGGCGCATCGCCCACGTGATGGGGTACGTCACCACCAACGTCTTCTTCCGCGACAGCGGCCGAGCCTTCACCGCGATGATCGCCACGCGTCGGCCCGCCTCCTCGCCGCTCCGCCGGCGGCTCGGCCGGATCCTCGACCGCCTGGAGATCTCACCGGACTGACGCAGCTGCGGCTGGGGTCTAGTTGTCGGAGCCGGCGCGGTCCCAGACGTAGAGGTCGACCGCCTCGACCGCCAGCTCCATCAGCCGCGGCGGCGAGAGCCAGTCGAGCACGTCTCCAGGGCGCGCTCCTCGGTGACCCCCGCGTCGACCGCGTCCTCGCCGCGGAAGCCGGCGGCGAGCTTCAGCGCCTCGCGGCGGTTCTCGCCGAGCGAGCCGAAGGCGCCCATCAGGAAGTCGCGGTTGGGGACCGGGTGGCCGACCTCGAGCGAGCCGTGCCAGGCGGCGAGCATCGAGAGGTCGTGCTCGTCGAGCTCGGCGAGCGCCTTCGCGTAGTGGGCCTCCAGCTCGTCGTCGGGGATCTCGTCGACCCAGGCGCGGACGGCCTCGCCGAGCAGCTGGCGGCGGGCCTCGCGGCCGATCGAGTCGGCGATCGCGCGGATCGCGTCGGCTGGGTCGACGAAGCAAAGGGCCATCTGGCGGATCCCGTCAATCTAGGGGCGTCGGTGACGGCCAAGATCGGGCGCGAAATGACGCCAATTGCGGCGTCCCGGAGCGGCTTGCGCGCGTCAGGCGTGGCACGCCGGAGGCCGACCATAAGCTCGGGTCGAGCGCCGATGCCGCTGAACCTGATCCACGGACCGCCCAACTCGGGCCGCGCCGGAGTCGTCCGGCGCCGCTTCACCGAGGCGCTCGCCGCGACCCGGTCCTCGTCCTCCCCACCCTCGACGACGTCTTCGCCTTCGAGCGCGAGCTCTGCCGCGAGGAGGGCGCCCTCCTCGGCGGCTCCATCCTGACCTTCGACGGGCTCTTCCGCGCAGGTCGCCGCAGCGCGGGCGCGCCAGCCGGCCGCGGAGCTCGGCGCGCCCAGCGCGAGCGCCTCGTCAGCGGTCGCCGCGACCCGCGCGCGGCCGCGGATCCTGCCCGCTCCGCGGCCCGGCCCGGCTTCGCCGCGGCCGCTCGAGCTGATCGCAGAGCTGCAGGCGGCGATGCTCGATCCCTCCGCGGTCGAGGCGGCGGCGTCGCGGAGCTCGAGGATTCCGCCTACCTGGGCGAGCTGGCGGCGATCTTCCGCGCCTACTCCGAGCTGCGCGACGCGCTCGGTCTCGCGACCGCACCGCTCGCCCGCCAGGCGCATGGCCGCGCTGGAGCACGACCCCGGCTCCTGGAACGGCCGCCCGGTCTTCCTCTACGGGTTCGACGACCTCACCCGTGAGCAGCTGCGAGCTCGTCGGCCGCGCTCGCGGCCGGCGCCCAGGTCGCCGTCGCCCTCACCTACGAGGACCGCCGGGCGCTGGCGGCCCGCGCGACCCTGCTGGAGCAGCTCCGGGAGATCGGGCCAGCCGGCGAGGAGTCGACGCGAGCCCGACCCGGCCAACACCGACAGCCCGCTCCTCTACGAGATCGAGCGCGGGCTTCGGCCGAGCCGAGCCGAGCCGCGGAGCCCGACGGCAGCCTGGTCCTGCTGCGCTCCGCCGGCGAGCGCGGGGAGGCCGAGGCGATCGGCGGGGAGATCGCCCGGCTGCTCGCCGACGGAGAAGACCCCGGCGGCATCGCGATCGCCGTCCGCGACCCGGCCCGCGCGGGCCGCCTCCTCCGCGACGTGCTCGAGTCCTAGCGATCCCGGTCGCGCTCGAGGCCGACGTGCCGGTGTCGGGCACGGCGACCGGCGCTGCCCTCCTGGCCCTGCTCCACGCCGCCTTCGCGACCCGCACCGCGGCCGACCTCCTCGCCTATCTGCGCGGGCCGCGCCGGGGCAGGCCCGGCGACGTCGACGGTCTCGAGCGGAAGATCCTGCGCGGGCGCCTGCGCAGCGCCGACGAGGCGGCCGGGCCTGGACGGAGATCTCCGGGCGCGAGCTGAGCGAGCTTGAGCGCTGCGCTCGGCGGCCGACGACCCCCCGAGGCTGCTGGCCCGGACCGCCGAGATCGCCCGCGACATCGCCGAGTGGCCGCTCGCCCGCGAGGCCACCGGGGCGGTGCCGGGGGTCGCCGAGGCGAGGAGCTGCGCGCCTCCGCGCAGATCGTCGCCATGCTCGAGGACCTGGGGGCCTCGAGGGCCTGGAGCCCGGCCCCGCGAGCTGATCGATCCCTTCGCAGGCTGACGTTGCCGCTCTGGCGCGGCCCGGCCGAGGGCCGGGTGCGGATCGCCAGCCCCTACCAGCTGCGGGCCGGACGCTTCAGCCACCTCTTCGTCGCCTCGCTCCAGGACGGGGAGTTCCCCCGCCGCGGGCGGCGGCAGCCCCTTCCTCTCCGACGCGCAGCGGGCCCAGCTCGGGTTGCCGGAGAGGGCCGAGACCGAGGCCGAGGAGAGATACCTCTTCTACGCCTGCCTCTCGCTGCCGCGGCGGGGGCTCTGGCTCTCCTGCCGGATCAGCGACGAGAGCGGCGGCGCCGAGCAGCCCTCGCCGCTGATCGCCGAGGTCCGGCGGTTGCTCGAGCCGGCACCCCCGGAGGACCCCAGGCCCCGGACCCCCTCGAGGCCAGCACTGGTCCGGGGACGCGGGCTCGACCAGGTTGCCTTCGCTCCCGATAGCGCGCCGAACGAGGCCGAGCTGGCCCGCTCGCTGGCGCTCAGCCCGGCACCGCAGCGCGAGCAGATCCTCGCCGGCCTCGACCTCGATCCGGCGATGGCCGGGCGAATCGATGCGAGCCTTGCCGCAGCCGCCGACCGGGAGGCCGCACCGCGGGCCCCCGGGCCGCTGAAGGTGCCGGCGGTGCTCGAAGAGCTGGCCGCCCGCGGAGTACGGCGGCACCGGACTCGAGACTTCACCGTCTGCTCCTATCGCTGGTTCGTCGAGCGCGAGCTGACCCGCAGCCGCTCGGCCCGGACGCCGAGGCACTCGGCAGGGCAACCTGATGCACGCGGTCCTGGAAGCGCTCTACCGGGAGCGGCCGGGCGGAGACCCGGTGCCCCGTCCCGGTTCCCTCGGACCCTGGATCGAGCGCGGCGGCGCGCTCCTCGCCGAGAAGGCCGCCGAGACCGGGCTCTCCGGCGACACCCCGGCCGAGCGGGCGATGCGCCGGCGGATCGACCTCCTGCTCGCCGCCTTCCTGCGGCGTCGAAGCCGCGCGCGATCCCGTCCTCCTCTCCCCTCGGCTGCTCGAGGCGAACTTCGGCGGACGAGGAGAAACGAGCAAGCCGGCCCTCGACCTCGGCGGCTGGCAGCTGAAGGGACGGATCGACCGGGTCGACGTCGATGCCGCCGGCCGCCGGGCCTGCTCCACGACTACAAGGTCGCCGCCAAGGCGAACGCGGTGCGGCCGGTTCGCCAGGAGGGCGAAGCTGCAGCTGCCCCTCTACATGCTCGCCCTGCGCGACCTGTGGGGGATCGACCCGGCCGGCGGCGTCTACCAGCCGCTGCGCGGCGCGAAGGACCGCGGCCCCGCGGCCTGATCCGGGAGGACGCCGGCGCCGAGCTGGCGGGGTTCGAGCTGGTCGACACCGACCGGCTCGAGCGAGGAGGGCTTCGAGGGGCTGCCTCGACGAGGCCAGGGATCACCGCCTCGAGGCGGTCGGCGGATGCGGGCCGGCGACATCGACCGTGACCCGCTCGATGACGAGTGCCCGCGCCACTGCGGCTACGCGCCGATCTGCCGGCGCGAGCGCGGCATCGTCCTCGACCTCCTCGACGAGGAGGACCAGCCGGAGCTGGCGGCGTGACCCGGAAGCCCACACCCGAGCAGGTCGCCGCGATCGGGACCCGGGCGCCGGAGGTGCTGCTCGAAGCGGGAGCGGGCACCGGCAAGACGGGCGTCCTGGTGGAGCGCTACTGCGACCTGATCGAGCACGAGGGCGTCGGCCCCGAGGAGATGCTCGCCTTCACCTTCACCGACCGCGCCGGCGGCCCAGCTGCGCGAGCGGATCCGCGCCGAGCTGGACCGCTCGCCGGCTCGCCGCCGCCGACCCGGCTGCCGCGCAGCGCCTCGAACGGGTGGTCGAGGAGCTGGGCGGCGCCTGGATCACGACCATCCACGGGTTCTGCCGCAGGCTGCTTGCCGCGCATCCGGTCAGCGCCGGGATCGACCCCGGCTTCCGCGTCCTCGATCGGGCCGAGGTCGCAGCGCGCGGCGCTCTCCGCCTTCGACTCAGCGCTGCGAGGAGTTCCTCAGCGCCGAGAACGACGAGGCCCGCGAGACCACCGTCGCCGCCTACGGGGTCGAGGGGCTGCGCTCGGCGGTGCTCGGCGCCCACGAGGAGCTGCGCAGCTCCGGCGAGGCCGAGCCGCAGCTTCCCGATCCGGCCAAGTCGGACCCGGTCGCCGCCCTGGCCGAGCTGGAGGAGGTCGCGGCGGCTGCTCGCGGCCACGGCAACGCGAGCCAGTGCGAGAAGGTCGAGGCGGCGCACGAGCTCGCCGCGGCACGCGGCGAGCGCCTGCCCTCGGTCGCCGAGCTACAGGCCGTCTCCTTCGAGTCGAAGCGCGCCGAGCTGGAGCCCTACGTCCAGTCCGTCGCGCAAGCGACCAAGGCGGTCGCCGAGCACGGGGGCGGCCGTGAGACCTACGAGCAGATCCGCGAGTTGGTGCGCATCTTCGCCGAGCGCTTCCGGGAGGCGAAGGAGGAGCGCTCCGGCCTCGACTTCGAGGACCTCCAGCTGACCGCCGTCGGCCTGCTGCGCGGAAGCACCGGGCTGCGGGAGTCCTACTCGGCCCGCTTCAAGCACCTGCTGATCGACGAGTTCCAGGACACCAACGCGGTGCAGCTGGAGCTGGTCGAGCTGCTGCGGGGGCCGCAGGGCAGCGTCTTCTTCGTCGGTGACGAGTTCCAGTCGATCTACGGCTTCCGGCACGCCGATATCGAGGTCTTCCGCCGCGAGCGCGAGGTCCTCCGCTCCCGCCCCGACGGAGCGGTGCTGCCGCTGAGCGGAAACTTCCGCTCCCGCCCCGAGGTGATCTCCACCGCCAACGCGCTCGGCGAGCTACTGCTCTCGGGGTTCCGCGAGCTGACCGTCGGCAGCTCCGAGCAGGCGGAGGGCGAGCCCGCCGGGGGCGGCTGTGCGGTCGAGCTGCTCCTGACCGAGCAGAAGGGGTGGGACGAGCTGGACCTGCAGCTGCCGGTCGACGACCGCACCCCGATCAACCGGGTCGCGGAGGCGCGCTTCCTCGCGTCAGGCTGCGCGAGCTGGCCGACCAGGGGGTGCCGCCCGGTGAGATGGTCGTGCTCCTGCGGGCCTTCACCCGAGTCGACGCATACGAGGAGGCGCTGAGCGGGCCGGCCTTCGCCCCTATGTCGTCGGGGGGCGCGGCTACTGGTCCGGGCAGCAGGTCGGCGATCTGCTGGCGCTGCTGCGGGTGATCGCCAACCCCCTCGACGACGAGGCGCTCCTCGGCGGCCTCTCCTCCCCGGCCTTCGGCATCTCCCCCGACGCCCTCTGGCTGCTGCGCCGCGCGGTCGGCCCGAGGCGGCATCTGTGGCCCGCGGTCGTAGTCGCCGCCGGCGCCGGTGAGCGACAGCTCGCCGAGCCGCATTGGCTCGCCCACCTGCCCGCCGAGGACGTCGAGTCGCTGAGCGCCCTGGAGGCGATGGTCGCCGAGCTGCGCGAGGCCGGCTCGCGGCTGCCCCTCGAGGGGCTCGTCGAGCGGTGCTGGCGGCCAGCGGCTACGACCTCGCGGTGCTGATGCGCCGGCCGGGCAGGATGCGGTTCTCCAACGTCCGCAAGCTGATGCGGATGGCGCGCAACTACGAGGCCGCGGAGGGACGTGACCTGAGGGGCTTCCTCGAATTCGCCGAGTTCCGCGCCGGCCTCGACGAGGAGCCGGCAGCCGCGACCGAGTCCGAGGGCCACGACGGCGTCCGGGTGATGACCGTCCACAACGCCAAGGGCCTCGAGTACGGGGTCGTCGCGGTCCCCTCGCTCGATCGCCGGCTGCTGGCCGGGGCCCCTCCCCCGCTGCGGCTCGGCCCGCCCGGCGAAGGGCCGAGGAAGGTGGGGATGCGGCTCGCCCGGGTCGGCGGCGCCCCGCTGCGGCTGTTCGACTACGACGAGATCTGCGAGCAGGCGGACATGCTCGCCTCCGAGGAGGAGCGCCGCCTCTTCTACGTCGCAGCCACGCGGGCCCGCCGCCGGCTGATCCTCAGCGGGATCAGGCGGGAGAAGCCCTCCGCCCCCGTCCACGGGACCCCGATCCTCGACCGCGTCCTCGCCAGTCCCGGCTTCGCGGACCTCTCCGACGGCGACACGGTCACCCTGGCGGCGCCCGCACCGCGGGAAGGGCTCGATGCGGTCTTCTCCAAGGCGACCGTGGGGGTGCGCGTGAACGTGCCGACCGAGGAGCAGGCCGAGCGGCTCGTCGCGACGACCCGCACGCCGCAGCCCGGGGCGGAGCTCGCCGGCGGCCGGCCGCCGATCCTCACCCCCTCCGAGCCGCCGGCCCCGCTGCGCCCCCTCTCCTACTCGGCCCTACGTGAGCACGAGCGCTGCGGCTTTCGCTTCTACGCGGAACGGGTGCTGGGGATGCAGGCGCCGGAGGGCAGGGGCGTCGGCGCGGCCGAACGGAGCGAGCGCTTTGGCTTCGGCAGCGCCGTCCACTCCCTGCTCGAGCTCTCGGCCCGCCGGGGGTGGGCCGAGATGCCCGAGGACCTGGCCCGCCGCACGCTCGAGGCGGAGGGCCTGAGCCCGAGCCCGGAGCTGGTCGAGGCTGCGATCGAGCGGGTGCGCGGCTGGACCGAGTCAGAGTTGTGCGCCGAGCTTGGCGCCACCGGCACCCGGGTCAGGCCAGAGCTGCCGATCCTGCTCGAGCTCGGCGGCGCCATCATCCGCGGCTCGATCGACCTGATGGCCGAGCCGGAGTCGGGCCCGCCGACGGTGATCGACTACAAGACCGACCGCCTCGGCGACTCCTCGCCGGCGGAGCGGGCGGCGGGCTATGAGATCCAGCGGCTGCTCTACGCGCTGGCCGCCGCCGAGGCGACCGGCGCCGAGTCGGTGCGGGTCGGGTACGTCTTCCTCGAACGGCCCGCGGAGCCGGTCCTCAGCGAGCTGGGCCCCGCGGAGCTGGCCGAGGCGCGGGCGACGCTGGAAGAGCGGGTCGCCGGAATCGCCGCGGGACACTTCGAGGTGACCGCCGAGCCCGACTGGCCGCTCTGCCACGACTGCCCGGCCCGCCGCCGGCTCTGCAGCGGCCCAGCGCGGGAACCGGAGGCCGCGGCGGCCTAGCTGGTCTCCTGCGGGAGCCAGACGGCGACTCGGGCCTAGGAGGGTTCTTGCGAATCGGCGGCCTGAGCCGGCTCCTGCTCGAGGCGCGCCGCCAGCTCGTCGAGTCGCAGCTCCTTCAGCCCCGCCCCGACCGAGTCGAGCTCGCCCGCGCAGTAGGTGACCAGCTCCTGGCCCTCCTTGCAGAGGTCGAGCGTCTCGCGCAGGCCGGCCTGGCCGGAGTCGAGCCGCTCGATGATCCCCTCCAGCCTCGCGACCGCCGCCTCGTAGCTCTCCGGTGCCTCGCTCACTCGCCTTCCCCCTTCGCCGTCGTTTGGTCCCCCTTCCCCGTGGATTGGTCCTCCGTCGAGATGAGATCGTCCTCGACCCTGACCCCGAGGCGACCGTCGGCGAACCTCAGTCGCAGCCGCTCCGTGGTCCGCGCCTCCCCCGCGCTCGTCACCGGCTCGCCCGCCGGGCTCTCGGCCAGCGCGTAGCCGCGCTCCAGGGTCCGCTCGGGATCGTGGGCGCGAAGGGCAACGCGGGTGCCCTCGAGCGCCTCGCGGCGGCGCCGCAGCCCGCTCTCCGCGGAGCGCCCGACGCTCTCGGCTCGCCGCCGCTGCCGGTGGCGCTCGGACAGCAGGCCCGCGGCGGCGCGGTCGGCGGCGCGGCGCAGGACGACCAGAGCGATCCGACGCTGCACCTCCCGCCGCTCCCGCAGGCCGCGGTCCGCCGCCGCGCGGATCTCCCGCGTCTTCTGGTTCAGGGCGACGCGCTCGCGTCGAAGCGCCCGCTCCGGAACGCGGGCGAGGGCGGCGAGGTGGCGGGCGCGGCCGGCGACCGCGCTCAGGGCGGCGCGGCGGAGGGCCGCCGCGCTTCGTCGCATCGATCGGCGCGCCTCCGCGCAGTCGAGCGGCACCGCCTCCTCCGCCGCGTGGGTCGGGGTCGAGCAGCAGACCGCGGCGACGTCGTCGATCAGGGTCGAGTCGCGCTGGTGCCCGACCGCGCTGATCACGGGGACCCGCAGCATCGCCACCGTGCGGCAGAGAGTCTCGTCGCAGAAGGCCCAGAGGTCGGCCAGGCTGCCGCCGCCACGGGAGACCACGATCGCCTCCACGTCCTCGATCCCGGCGAGGTCGCCTATCGCCGCTGTGATCGCCGGCGCCGCGCGGCGATCCTGGACCGGGGCGAAGGCCCAGACGATCGTCCCCTGCCATCCCCGCCGCTCCAGCCCGGCGAGCAGGTCCTGGCGGGCGGCGCCCCCCTCGGCCGTGACCACCCCGATCGTCTTCGGCAGGAGCGGCCGCCGCAGCTGCTTCTGCGGCTCGAAGAGACCCTCCGACTCCAGCCTGCGGCGAAGCGCCGCCAGCCGGGCCATCAGGTCGCCCTCCCCAGCCAGGTGTACGTGCGTGGCGCGGAAGCTGAAGCTGGGCGAGGACTGGGCGCTGCCCGGGTAGTAGTCGGGGCCGCCGCCGACCACGACCGCGACCCCGTCGCGGAGCGCGCCCTCGGGCAGGCCGAGCTTCTCGAGGTCGGAGAGCCAGATCGAGCAGTTGACCGCGCCGTCGCCGTCGCGCAGGTCGAAGTAGGCCTGGACCCGGCCCTCGCTGAAGCCGGTGATCTCGCCGATCAGCAGGACCCTGGCGCGCTTGCGCAGCTCCCGCTGCAGCACCCGCGCGTAGGCGCCGACCGGGTAGGGGCCGGGCAGCTCGGGGGCCTTCGGGCCCGCGGTCACGGCCGCGGTCGCTGCCTTGCCCTCGGGCGGGCCAGACTCCTCTGACCCACCCGCGCCCGGCTGCGGCGCGGCGCCGGTTGTCGATTGATCGGCCACGGCGAGAGAATGACAGCAGACGATGACCCCGATCGCGGTGTTCGGATACGCGTCCCTGGTCGATCCGCAGAGCGCGGGCGCGACGATCGGCCGTCCGGTTCTCGCCACCGCCGCCCGACTGCCTGGCTGGCGACGGCGCTGGTCGGTCGTCCGCGACAACCTGCGCTCGGAGAAGACCTTCGCGATCGAGCCGGGGGGCGAGATCCCTCCCTTCGTCCTCGGCCTCAACCTCGAGCCGGAGCCCGGCGCGCTCGCCGCGGTCAACGGCGTGCTGATCGAGGTCAGCCCGGCCGAGCTCGAGCGCCTCGATCTGCGGGAGATGCGCTACGACCGCTGCGACGTCACCGCGCTGATCGACTCAGAGCATGGCTTCGAGACCGTGGTCACCTACGTCGCCAAGGAGGCCCATTTCCGCGCCGAGCCGCCGGACGGCGCGGTGATCCTCAACCACTACTCGAGCACGGTGCGGGCCGGCTTCGCCCGCCTTGGGCAGGCCGAGCTGGAGGCCTTCTTCGAGACCACCGACCCCCACCCGGTCAGGGTGGTGGACGGCGTCCTGATCCGCGACGAGATCCCCGCCGGCAACCCGCGCCGCTGGTGAGCCGTCAGCGTCGGCGCTGCGCTTGGTCCGCTCGAAGTCCCGGCGCTGCGCCCGGTCGGGTTAGACGTCCCAGCGCTGCGCCCAGGCCTTCAGCTCGGACAGGGCGGGCTTAAGGTCGGCGCCCTTGGGGCTCAACTCGTAGGTGACCAGGACCGGAGTGCCCGGCTCGACCGAGCGCTCCAGCAGGCCCGCCTCCTCCAACTCCCGCAGGCGCTGCGAGAGGAGGCGATCGGAGAGGCCCGGCACGGCGCGGCCCAGCTCGCCGAAGCGCATCGGGCCATCGGCGAGGGCGGCGAGGATCGCGCCCGCCCAGCGCTTGCCGACCAGCTCGACCGCGGTGTGGAACTGCGGGCAGACCGCCTCGCCCTCAGCGGGTGCGGGCATGCCAGGACGATCTGCGCTCGCCGGACTCCCCATCGCCAATGCCACCTTACCGACCGGTCTCCCCCGCCCCGAGCCTTCACAGGCCGAAAGCAATCTTTGGGCTCCAATGGTCACGGAAGTTTGCGTTCGGCCCAGTTGGACGGTGCGGCGGCGGGCCTCCGGGGCCTCAGCCCGTGCAGGGGCCCGTGTCAACCGGGCCGCTTACGTCGCCCAGCGCCGAGCGGACCACGTCGTTGGGCACCGCGAACCCGCCCTTCGGGCCGCTGGTCGTCGCGGCGAAGACGGTTCCGAGGACGCGACCGCGACCGTCGACGATCGGGCCGCCCGAGTTGCCGCTCCGCACGTCGCCTCGCAGGGAGCTGATCTGGCGGCGCAGCGGGCCGTGCCCGTAGGCGTCTTGGCTGATCACCTCGCTGGTCTCGCCGAAGCGCGCCGGGGCGATCGTGAACGGCCCGTTTCCGGGGTACCCGAGCACCGCGGCCTCGGTGCCGGACCGGGCCTCCGGAGCGACCCGGAGCGCCGGGACGTCGAGCCCGACCTGGAGGACGGCCAGGTCGTTGGCCGGGTCGTAGTGGACCGGGGTCGCGTCGAGCGTGGCCCCCGACTGGGTGACGACCGAGGTGTCCTCCTCGCCGGCCACGACGTGGGCGTTGGTCACCACCAACCCGGGGGCGGCCATCCAGCCCGAGCCCTCGATGCCGAGCCCGCAGGCAGTCCCGAGCACCTTGAAGACCGAGTTGCCGGCCCGGCGGACGTCGGGGTCGCCGGTGATCGAGGAGCTGGGCGCGCCGACGTCAGTCGAAGGTCCGCTGACCGACGGCGCCGGGTCGACCCGGTTCAGCGCCCTGAGGATCGGGCCCGACGGTGGCAGCACTCCGTTCAGGCTGCGCAGGATCAGCGAGCGCTGGACGTCGCCGCGGAGATTGGCCGCCCCGGGAGCGTGCAGGGCGACAGCGCCGAAGATCCAGATCATCCCCACGCCCGCGGCGGCGATCAGCAGCGCCCCGCCGGCCCCGTCGGCGAGGTGCGACGCCTGGCCGCGGATCACCCTGGAGCGCAGCCCGTGCGCGAACGCCTCCAGGGTGACGGCGATCAGGGAGCCGACCAGCAGCGCTCCCATCGCCGCGCAGAGCGGCGCGTAGGGAGACTCCGAGCCCTGGTTGAGGATCCACGGACCGACCCGGCTGCCGAGGAAGGCGCCGAGGCCGAAGCCGAGCAGGGTCAGCGCGCCGACGATCAGCCCCTGCTGGTAGCCCCAGAAGGCGAGAGCCACGACGAAGGCGACTATCCCCCAGTCCAGGACGGTCAAGGACCAAATGAAACCACGCCGGCCTGGCCCGCCTGGGCAGTCACTATTTTTTGCCACCCGTGAATCGCCCCCCGTCCGAGGCAGAGCGCCGGCGCCGCCTCCTGACCCGCGCTCTGCCGCTCGTCGTGCTCGCCAGCGCGTCCTTCATCGCCGGCGCATTCGCGGGCATCCCGCCCACCCCCGAGAAGGACGCTGCAAAGCGCTTCACCGCCGCCTGGTCGCGGGGCGACTTCGACGCGATGCGCGCCGAGCTGAACCCCGCCTCGCGAAAGGCGGTGACGAGGAACGAGTTCGTCGACGACTACATGAAGGCGCAGGAGACCGCGACGCTGCGCTCGATCGACCCCGGTGGCCCGGACGACGCCACATCGGAGAACGGGACCACCGTGGTCCGGGTGCCGATGACGCTGCGCACGATCGCGTTCGGCCAGATCGAGCAGGAGCTGACCCTGCCCTTCTCCGACGGCGGCATCGCCTGGGATGAGAGTCTCGTCTTTCCCGGTCTGCGCAAGGGCGAGGAGCTGCGCAACTCCGTCCAGCTCGCTCCGCGCGCCCCGATCTTCGCCCGCGACGGCTCGGCTCTCGCCGAGGGCCCGGCCGAGGCCCGCAGCCACCCGCTGGGCAGCGCAGCGATCGACGTCACCGGCGAGGTCGGGGACGCCGATCCCGACGACCGCGAACGGCTCGCCGCCGAGGGCTACCCGCCTGGGACGCCGGTCGGGATCAGCGGCGTCGAGCAGGCGTTCAACTCGCGCCTCGCCGGCAAGCCCGGAGGTGAGCTGCTGGCCGACAGCGGCTCCGGGGAGCCGCGGGTGCTCGGCAGCTCGAAACCGCGCAGGGGCAAGGCGGTGAAGACGACCATCGACCCGACCCTCCAGACAACCGCGGTGAGCGCCCTGGCGGGGCGCTCCGGAGGTGTCGCGGCGCTGGACGCACGGACCGGAGCGGTGCGGGCGCTGGCCGGCTCGGCCTTCTCGGCCCCGCAGCCACCCGGCTCCACCTTCAAGATCATCACCACGACCGCCGCCCTGCAGGAGGACGCGGTCTCCCTGGACGACACCTTCCCCTACACCAGCGGCGTCAACGTCGGCGGGCGCTTCATCTCCAACGCCCACGGGGAGGTTTGCGGTGGCGACTTCCGCACCGCTTTCGCCCAGTCGTGCAACGCGGTGTTCGCGCCGCTCGGCCCCAAGGTCGGCAACGACGGGCTGGTCGGGACCGCCGAGCGCTACGGCTTCAACCACGAGCCGACCCTCTATGACGCGAGCGCCACCGCCGCGGTCGACCCGCCCGAGCCGAGCATCCCCGCGGACGTGGGGGACGACCTCGACCTCGGGGTCAGCGCGATCGGCCAGGGCGAAGTCCTCTCGACGCCGCTGGAGATGGCGAGCGTCGCCCAGACCGTCGCCAGCCACGGGGTCCGGCTGCCGACTCCCCTGGTCGTCAAGAAGGAGCTTCGCGCCGACGCGAAGCCGACCAGGGTGATGTCGAAGAAGATCTCCGACCAACTCAACCAGCTGATGGTCGGGGTGGTCACCGGCGGCACCGGGACCGCCGGCGCCATCCCCGAGGCCCAGGTCGCGGGCAAGACCGGGACGGCGGAGCTGGGTCCCAAGCCGGGCCAAGAGGGCCTGGCCAACCCCGAGCAGGCGGTGGACGCCTGGTTCACCGCCTTTGCCCCGGCGCAGAAGGCGAAACTGGTGGTGGCGGTGATGCTGGTCGACGCTGGCGCCGACGGGGGCACGGTCGCCGCCCCGGTCGCCGCCCAGGTGCTCTCGGCCGGACTCTGAGCCGCGACCCAAGTGAGGGGCCGGTGATCCCCGGCGTGGTCGGAGGGGTGGGACCTTTGAACCCCGATATACGCAGTTGAAAGGTCCCACGTCACCGGGGTGTGGCGTGAGGCGCGCGGATCGTGTCGGGGCGTGCGCTGGTTTGAATGCGAGGAGCGCCGGTGGGGCTCTAGGCGGCCGGGAACCCGAGGGCGACGGCGATCGCCACCAGGATCCCGCCGCAGGCCGAAAGCAGGCCGCCGACGCTGTCGACCGCGAAGGAGAGCACGATCCCGGCAAGGGTGATGAACGCCCCCGCGGCGAGCACGTCCCACCAGCGCCGCAGCGGGCCCCCCGAGCCGGCGTTGGGGGCGGAGATCACGACCCCCGCGACGATCGCTCCCAGGCCGGCGAGCCTGCCGGGGAGGCCGAAGAGGTTGACGAGCACGAGCGCCGCCCCGAGCCCGGCCAGGCCCAGCCCGAGCCGCAGGGTGCGCTCAGATGTCGAGGTCGATGCTGGCGGGGCCATCGGTCCCCGGGATCACCAGCTGCAGCGGCCGGTTCTCCGCCGCGCCATCCGGGATCTCGAAGAGGACCAGGGAGGCCCCGATCGGCCCGACCTGGGGCGTTGAGTCGAGCGCCGGGGCGACGTCCTCCGGCCCGATCGAGCCGCCGAGCGGCAGAGCGTAGATGCTGTCGCTGGCCAGCGAGGTAAATACCTGCTCCTCGGTGTCGACGACCTTGAACTCCCGGGGGATCGGCTCGTGCCGATCGTGGGACTTGTTGAGGATCTGCATGAACACCCCCAGGTAGGCGGCGTCCGCGGGAGGCGGCGCCTGACCGACCAGGTACTCGCGATCCTCGGTGTCGTGGGGGTTGAGGAAGCGCGAGAAGACGACGTTGTATTGGAGGTTGCCGAGGGTCACCGGCTCGCCCTCCATCAACCCCGTCTTCTCGTCCGTGGAGGAGGATCCGCAGGCCGCGACCGCGAGCGACAGCGCGACGGCGAGGAGGGCAGCGGTCAGCGCGCGCAGGGATCGGCGACGGTCGGTCATCGGCGCGCGATTCTATTAGGGGACGCCGGTGGCGAGGCGGTTGCCCCCGGCCACACTCACCGGCGGACGCGCCTCGGCGCGCGCCACCTCGCCGGACTCGAGCAGGTCGCGCAGGCGGCGCATTGCGATCTTCCAGTCCCGCTCGTACCAGACCGATGCGCCGCCCAGGACCTCCTTGGCCCGATCGAGCCCATGGGTCGGCTCGGTCCAGTAGGTGACGCGTGCGGTGACGAGCTGCCCGGTGCCCTGGTTGAACTCCCACTCGGTCGCAGTTGCGATCCGGTTGGCGCGACCGCCCCGGCCGCGCTCGGAAATTCGAAGCGGCGGCGACAGCGCGGTGATCGTCGTGTCGACCCAGACTGCCTGCGGGGGCGCGAAGATCCGGTAGCGGGCACCAGCGCCCACCCCGGTCGACTCGACCCGCGAGAGGCGCAGGTCGGAGATGAAGTGGTCTGTGAAGGCCGGGCGGTTCGCGAGGTCGGCGACGAACCGGTAGGCGACCTCGCGGGGCACGTCCAGGTCCACCTCGGCGCTCACTGGTCCCATCCGGCGCGATTCTATGCGGCCCGGAGAGCGGCAAGCCACGGGAGGAACCCCGCCCTCCCCGCAGAAGCAGGCGGGCATGGACGAGTACGGACGCTGCTCGGTCTGCGCCCGCACCCCGCTGGTCGGCGAGCAGGTCACGGTGATGCAGAGCGGCAATCGCGAGGCCGTCGTCTGCGACCAGTGCCTGGGGGCGCCGCGCGCCCAGGCGCTGGGGGAGCCGGCGCGCTGCGAGCGCGTCCGCAGCGCCGCCGGCGCGGCAAACGTGGCGCGGATCTATCCGCGGCCCGTCGCACCGAGCTCTTCCAGGCGGCCCAGCCGCGCCGGGACCGCGGCCTAGGCCAATCTCGCAATTTCCGACCGGTTGCCCGCGAAATTCGGACGAATTTGCCGCAATTTACGGGTGGCAGTGGGCCAATTTGTCCAACGGAAGGCCCCGCGCTTGTGCGTACGGGTACTATGGTCGAGGACGAGAAACGGAGGAGAGCTACCCAGTGATCAGCGCCGTAACCGAGTCCCACCCGACCGGAATGTCACCCGGCCCGGGGACATATTCCTGCACCGACTGCGGTTCCCAGGTCGCCCTCGATCATCTCGATGAGCTCCCCGAATGCCCCCAATGCGGGACCTCCAGCTTTCGCCGCTCCTCGATCTTCGATCCCCCTGCCGATCCCGGTGAGACGCGCAGCCGCACGGTCGAGTGGCTCGCGACCGAGGGCCGCACCGGCGCCCCGGATTGGCTCGAAGAGGCGCGCGAGCAGCTTCCGGGAAGCGGGCGCTACCTGGTCTGCAAGGATCCGGAGCTGGAGATCTTCCCCCTCGAGGAGGGATGGACGCGAATCGGGCGCAGCGCCAGCGCCGACGTCCGCCTCGACGATCCCTCGGTCTCGCGCAGGCACGCCCTGATCGTCTGGGAGTCCGGCGAGGACCTGCGTGTGCTGGACGACCGCAGCCTCAACGGGATCTGGCTCAACGGCTCCTCGGTCGACTGGGGAACGATCGCCGAGGGCGACGAGCTCCAGATCGGCCGCTACCGCCTCTTCCTCCTCGGCGCGTAGCGGGCGGCGGGGCCTCAGCAGCAAATCGTTCGATTCCGGGCCGGGGCAGGGCCCCCGATCGTCGCCCTGTTCCCGGGCCTTCAATAGACCGGGAACAGGGCCAGCCGACGTCGCATGAGCGGGTGGGGCGGGTTTGTGTCGCTATGCGCGACAAACCCGCCCGGATCGCGCGCGGGAGGCATTGCCGCCCCCAGCGGGCTTAGCATGGTGTCCGCGTACCAGGCGTATGGCCGACGAGAAGAACCGAGGATCCGAGGGCGGGCGAGAGGGAGTCAAGATCCTGCCCAGCGAGTGGCGCCGGCGCCTGGCCGAACGCCGGGCCCGCGACAGCGTCCCCCCTCCCCCCGCCCCGCCCCCGGCTGAGGGCGAGGACACCCTCGGTGCCGCCGCCGACCGCGCCCGGGCGGCGCTGAGCGAGGAGCTCCAGAGCCTGCGCTCGGGGATCGGTGCCGAGCCGGCCGCCGCGCCCACCGAGCCGCCCAACGCACCGGCCGAAGCCGCGGCCGCGCCGGACGAACCCGCGGCCGCCCCCGCCGAACCCGCAACGTCGCCCCGCCGAGCCCGCCGAGGCGGAGCCGCTTGTCTCTCGGCCACCCGTGCTCGGGGCGACTCCATCGCAGCCGCCTGCGGCCGAGGCGGTGTCCATGGAAGTCGCCGCCCAGCTCGGCGAGCTGGAGCACCGTCTCGAGCAGCGCCTGGCGGCCCGCGTCCGGGGCGAGGTCGAAGCGGGCGTGCAGGCGCGCCTCGACGCGGCGATCGGCGCAGCCCTCGGCCGGCTCGAGCAGCAGGTGCAGGCAACGGAGGAGGAGATGCGCGAGCAGCTCGTGAGCAGGGCAGACGCCCTGCGAAACTCCGCGGCAGAGCGGGAAAGGATCGCCGCCGTGGCTCGCAAGGCAGCCCGCTCCGAGGCCAAACGACGCGGGCGGAAGATCCAGAAGAAGGTCACCCGATCGGTCGAGGCGGCCAACAGGGAGAACGCGGACAGGCTGGCACGCGCCGTCGAGGAGCGCGCGCAGGCGGCCGAGGAGGAGCTGCGCGAGCGCCTGCATCTGAGGATCGAGGAGGCCAGGACCCGGCTGTCCGCGGACGCCGAGCAGGCGCGGAGCGCTTTCCAGGCGGAGGCCCAGCGATCGCGTGCGGCGATCACCGCCGAGGCCGATCAGCTGACCAAGGCGCTCGCCGAGCAGGAGCGTGACCTGACCGAGCGGCTCTCGACCAAGGCGGTCCGCCGCGAGCGCCGGATGGCGCGCGACGAGCGCACGCGGAACACGCAAAAGCTGCTGGAGGCGGGCGAGCGGGCCGAGCGGGCCTCAGCCGCGGCGGAGGCGCATATCGCCGAGGGCACTGCGCAGGCGATCGCGCAGCTTCAGGCGGAGGGGGAGCGTCAGCGCTCCGAGACCGAGCGCGCCCTGCGGGCCGCCCAGGAGGCTCTCGGCGAGGCAGCCGCCCAGACTCGCCTGATCGCCCAGACCGAGATGCGCCAGGACCTGGAGCGGATGCTCGACGACCTGCTGGGCGAGATTCGCAAGATCGGCTCCGACTGAGCCGGCCAGCCGGTGGCGACGCCCCGGCCGGACTACTCGGAGGGCGCGGCGGCGGCCTTGGCGTCCTCGAGATTCTCGAAGGCCTCGATCCGCACCGCCTTGCCGTCCCTCATCCGGACCAGGTGCACCGAGGTGAACTCGACCTCGATGCCGGTGTGCCGCGCCTGGCCCCCGAAGCGAACCGGGACGATCAGCGAATCACCGCGATCGAGGTATTCCTGCGGCTCGACCCACATCTCGCGGAAGGCCTCCATCTGGTGGGCGATGAAGCGCAGCATGCCGTCTACCCCCTGCCACTCCTCGCCGCCCCCGAGGACACCGCCGGGGAGCCGCACGACTATCTCGGGATCCCACAGCTCATCCGCGAACGGGCGCAGGTCCTCGACTTCTCCGCTCCTGTAGGCGGCGTTCAGCGCCGCGTACACCCGCCGGGCGTTATCGACGTCCGTCTGCGACACCGCTACTCGGTCGAGATGCTGGGGTCGGCCTGGACCTTGTGCGGCACCACCATCAGGAAGCTCTCGGCTGCAGCGGCGGCCAGGCCGAGGACCCGCTCGGCCTCCCCGTCCTGGCCGCTCGCGCGCAGCTCGGCGGCGTAGTGGCCGAGCAGGTCCTCGATGTCCAGCATGCCCTCGGCGTCGATCTCGGCCAGCTCCACCTTCGCCCCCTCGCCCAGGCGGCGCCCGATCAGCTCGCGATCGATGCCGAAGGCGCCGACCCGCACGTAGACGCGCCCGCCGGTCATCCCCGCGCAGGCCCAGGGCCCGATGTCGCCGAGCACCACGGCGCGGCCCGACGTCATGTACTCGAAGGCGAAGCCCTTGGCGTTGGCGCGGTCGACGATGCAGCCGCGGCTGTCGTCCACGTCGCCGGCGGGCTCTCCCCCGAGGACGACGTCGGCGCCGGAGAGGCGGATGCAGAAGCGCGAGTCGGCGGAGCCCTGCACGAAGAGCCGGCCCCGCTGGGCGCCGTAGGCGAACGACTTGCCGACCGAGCCGTTGACGCGCCGGCCCCCGGCGCCCTTGCCCTTGAGGATCGCGACGGATCCCCCAAGCATCCCCTTGCCGACCCCGTCCTGGGCGCCACCCTCGACCCGGATCGAGACGCCGTAGGCGTTGAAGGCGCCGAGGCCCTGTCCGGCGACCGAGCCTCCGTCGAAGCTCAGCTCGGCCAGCAGGTCGTCGCTCGCCGCAGGCGCGTCGCCGTAGAGGCGGCCCCGGGCCAGGGCTCCGGCCAGCTCGGTCCCCAGCACGCGGTCGTTGGCGTCGGTCGGGCGGGGGTAGGCCTGCCGCACGGCCCGTCCGGCGCAGACGTCGCCGGCCAGGGACGCGATCTCCGCCGAGGCCTACCTTGCGCTCCATGCGGAGCGGCCGGGCCGCGACCAGCCCCGCCTCGGCGCGCTCCTCGGCGGCCTCCTCGGCGACCGGGAGGTCGAGCGGCTCCAGGTCGAGGTACTCCTCCAATGGGGAGATCAGCCTCGAGAGGTCGAGACGGTCGGCGTGGCCGGTCTGCTCGAGCAGGTCGTAGCGCCCGACCAGGTCCTGGGCGCGCTCGAAGCCGAGCGAGGCGACCACCTCCTTGACCTCCTCGCCCATCTCGCCGAAGAAGCGGGCGCAGTTCTCCGAGGAGCTCTCGATCTCCTGCGGGGTGAACTTCTTCAGGCCGTGCTCCTGCGCCTCGGCGATCGTCTCGATCTGGGTGGCGATGCCGACGTGGCAGGTGTCGAGCTGGCAGCCGCGGCAGATCGTGCAGCCGAGCGAGACCATCGCCAGGGTGCCGAAGGCGACCCGGTTCGCGCCGAGGCAGTGCAGCTTGACGATGTCATGGCCGTGGCGGTAGCCGCCGTCGGCCCAGATCTCGACCCTGTTGCGGATCCCGGCCTCCATCAGCGCCTGGTGAACGGCGCGGGTGCCGATGTCCGAGGGCAGCCCGACGTGGCGCAGGGCATGCTGGCGGGCGGCGCCGGTGCCGCCCTCGAAGCCCGAGAGGGTGATGATGTCGGCGCCGGCCTTGGCGATCCCCAGCCCGATCGTGCCGATGTTGGGCACCACCGGGACCTTGACCGAGACCCGCACGTCGGGGTTGACGGTCTTCAGCTCGTCGATCAGCTCGGCCAGGTCCTCGATCGAGTAGAGGTCGTGGTTGTTGGAGGGGGAGATCAGGTCCGTTCCCGGGGTGGCGTTTCGCGCCGCGGCGACCTTCTCGGAGACCTTCTTGCCGGGCAGGTGCCCGCCCTCGCCCGGCTTAGCCCCTTGGCCGATCTTGATCTCGGCGACGTAGGAGGAGTTCAGCATCTCGGCCGAGACCCCGAAGCGCCCCGAGGCGACCTGCTGGCCACGCCACTTGCGGTAGCGCCCGTACATGTCGCGGATCTCGCCGCCCTCGCCGTTGATGCAGAGGATGTTGATCCGCTTCGCGGCCTCCGCGTAGGAGCGGAAGGCGGGCTCGGACTGCGATCCGAAGCTCATCGAGCTGATCACGATCGGGTAGTCGTGGTGGCCGATCCCGGCGTCGACCGCCTCGGGGCTGATCGGCTCGCGATCGGAGCGCAGCCCCATCACGTGGCGCATCGAGATCGGGCTCTGCGCCTCCAGGTCGCGGACCTTCTGGGAGTACTCGGCGTAGTAGCCGGAGCCGTTGGCGGTCGCGACCGCCGCCTTGTAGACCTTGGGGTAGAAGCGGAAGGTCTTCGCCGGCTTGGACTCCTCCTCGGCTGCGAGCATCTTGGAGCGCTCGTTGGTGTCGGCGTCGAGGTCGGCGAACCCGACGCCGGCCCGATCGGAGGCGGCGAAGGCCTCGGTCTGGAAGATCTCGGCAAGCTCCGGCTTGATGCCGATCGAGGAGAACTGCCGGGCGTAGCCGCGCACCTCGTGGATGCCGATCGTCGAGATCACCTTCTCGATCCCCTTCGAGAGCGCCGCGCATAGGTTGCCGACGTCGGCCTCGTAGTCCTCGACGCAGATCACCTCGAACATCACGTAGGGGCAGACGCCGTTCGCCCCGAGCCCCAGCGCCAGCATCACGTCGTGGACGTTGCGGATTGCGGCCGAGCGCAGGACGATCCCGCAGCGGCGCCGCAGGTTGTCCTCGCCCGGGCTCGAGCCGGAACTGCTTCAGCGCCTGGTCGGTGGCCGAGACCGCGAGGTGGGGGTCGAGGTAGCGGCGCTCTCCGTCATAGGCGGTGCGGTCGGTGAGGACGAGCAGCTCGGCGCCGTCGCGGACCTTCTTCACGGCCTCCTGCTTGAGCCGCTCGATCGCGCCCTGCGTCGTCTCGGACTCGAGCAGCGAGATGTCGATCGCGCCGGCCCGGCCGCGGAACTCCTCCCAGAGGTCCTCCAGCAGATAGGTCTGGTGCTCGCGGGCGATCCGCCGGTAGGTCTTGTCCGAGAGCGGCGCCATGTCGTGATGCCCGCCGAGGATCACCGGGAAGGAGACCTCGACCGTGCCGGTGTCCTCGGCCGGGCTCGCTCATCGAGGGCCGGCGGCCGAAGACCGAGCGGGTCGAGAAATGCTCCATCTCGCGCTCGCGGTCGATCGCCGGGTTGGTGACGACGGCGACCGTCTCCTTGAAGTAGTCGGCGAGGTTCTGGCGCTCCGGCGAGAGCGCCGCGAGCGGGCCGTCGTAGCCGAGCGAGCCGATCGGCTCGGCGCCGTTGGAGGCCATCTGCTGGACCAGCTTGACGTCGTCGCGCTGCCAGCCGAAGCCGGAGAGGACGCGGTCGGAGACCTGGACCGGGTCCTCGGGCCCGGCGTCGGAGTAGCCGGGGACGTCCTCGCCCTCAAGCGGGCCGCCGGTCTCCAGAGCCCGGTCGTAGGGTCCCGCCTCGTCGGCGCCCGGCGCGCTCCAGCCATCGCGCCCTGACCAGGGCGAGCATCTCGTCGTGGGGCCGCAGGGTCGAGCGCTTGCGATCGCGGTCGATCAGCACCAGCGCCTTCTCGCCGGGCGCCAGCGGCTTCGGCTCGCGCGGTCATCGCCGGGACGCGGGACCACACCAGGCTCGGAGCTGAAGACGAAGTCCTCCGCGGTCTCGAGCTGCCACAGCGGCCGCAGCCCGAGCGCGTCGGCGGAGAACACGCACTCGTCCTCGTGGCGGGCGATCAGCGCCACCGGGCCCTGGGCGAAAGGCCCCATCGTCTGGCGCAGGTACATGTAGAAGCGGTGGCGCTCAGGCCGGCAGGGTGCGGATCTCGTTGACGATCGGCGGCACCACCATCTCCATCGCCTCGGCGAGGCTGAGGCCCTCGCGTCGGATCAGGGTGTCGACCGTCCGGTTGAGGTCCTGGGAGTCCGAGGAGCCCGGCTGGATCGGCACGCCGAGCATGCGCGCCTCCTGGCGCAGCTGCTCGATCGTGTTGATCTCGCCGTTGTGGCCGAGGACCGAGAACGGCTGCACCCGCTTGAAGGAGGGCCAGGTGTTGGTCGAGTAGCGGTTGTGGCCAAGCACGCCGATCGTCTCGGCGCGCTCGTCGCGGAGGTCGGGGTAGTAGTCGCCGAGCACCTTCGGAGCGCCCATCACCTTGTAGACGCAGGTGGTCGCCGAGAGCGAGGGCACGTGGACGCCGAGGCGGCTCTCCAGCTCGATCAGCAGGTCGAAGAGGACGCGATCGCGGTGGGCGGCGTCGGCGAGCAGTCCGCCGATCTGCCAGAAGTGCGGCTCCTCCTCGCGCGCCGTCGCGCCGAGCGCCGCCGAGTCGACCTCGCCGGAGCGCTCGGCGAGGACGCGGAAGCCCCCCTGGCCGAGGATCGCCCGGGCGTCGTGCTGGACCCGCGCGAGGTCCTGGGAGCGCTCCACGAAGACGTGGGCGACGGCGAAGGCGTCATCGAGCGCGAGCGAGGGGTCGTGGCCGCCGGCCCGCACCTCCTCCGCCCAGATCTTGCGCGGGATGTCGATCAGCAGGCCGCAGCCGTCGCCCTCGCCGTCGACGTTCCCGGCGCGGTGAAGCATCTTCTGGAGCGAGATCGATCGCCACGGCGAGGGGCGCGTGGGAGGGGGTCGCGTCGCGCCGGACCGAGGCGTAGATCGCGCACGCGTCGCGGTCCTCGACGCTCTGCGGCGGCACCAGCGGCCGGTAGGGCAACTCCGGCGAGTAGCGGTCTCCCCGATGGCGCGCCGTGCGGCGGGCCGTTGACTGGTCCTCGTTCATCTTGCCTCCCGGAATCCGCGCCTTCTTCGAGCGGGCGCGCGACGGGTTTGGCCCGGTGAGTCCGCCCCCGCAGGAAACGGGGGCGCGAATGCCGGGTATCGAACGGCGCGATTATAGATGCGGCGGGCGTCGACAGCGTGCCGGCGCCGCGCGGATAGGATCGTCGCCATGGCGATCACGATCGCGGTCCTCTCCCAGAAGGGCGGCACCGGCAAGACGACGATGACCCGCTCGCTCGCCGACGTCTTCGAGCGGATCGGCCTGGCGACGCTGGCCGTGGACGCCGACCCGCAGGGGAACCTCTCCGACTACTTCGATACCGATCCCGCAGCCCAGCCGACCCTGGGCGAGGTCCTCGCGGGGCAGGCCCGCGCCGTCGACGCGATCCACGGCCCCGTGATCCCGGCGAACCTCGGACTGGCCGAGGCGGAGCTGATCCTCTCCGGGAAGATGGGCCGGGAGCTGACCCTGCGAAACGCGCTCCGCGAGCCGAAGCGCCGCTACGACGTGGTGCTGATCGACTGCCCTCCGACGCTCGGCCTGCTCACCGTCAACGCCCTCTGCGCCGCCGACCAGGCGCTGCTCTCGACCGAGGCGGAGTACTTCTCCCTGCAGGGGGTGGAGCAGGCGCTCGAGGTGATCGCGCTCGCCCGCGACAACCTCAACCCCGAGCTGGACATCCTCGGGGTGGTCCTCAACATGGCCAACATGCGCACCAATCACGCCCGCCAGACGCTGGAGACGCTCCGCGAGCACTTCGGCGAGAAGGTCTTCGAGACCGTGATCCGGCGCTCGATCGCCTACGCCGAGTCGGCCGAGCGGGCGATCCCGATCCTCACCTACCGCGCCGACCGCGGCGTCGACTACCTGCAGCTCTCGGCCGAGATCTTCGAGCGCCTTGGAATGCCCGAGCAGCGAGGCGCGGTGCAGGCGATGGCCAGCGAGCTAGTCGTCAGTCGCTAGCAACCTCGTCCTGCCGCAAACCGCCGCACGCCCGGACGCGGGAGCGAGGCCCGACAGCATCATTTGACTCTGAGTGTCGGGCCTCGCGGGAGCGGCGGACGTGCGGCGCTGTTATTCCGCAGAGAGCAGAGGAGGCGGCGTTGTTACCCCCAGCCCATCGGCTCGTAGCCGCTGCTGCGAGGCGCGGAGATGATCATCACCCGGGCCGGGCCTGAGCCGTCGTTGCGGATCGTTCGCCGCACCTCGGGGGCGACACGGACGAAGGTGCCGCGCGGTGCGGGGTGATCGACGCCGTCGATCACGGCCGTCGCGTCACCGTCGACGACGATGAACACCTCCTCCTGGTCCCGGCTCCTTTCGTCGTGCTCGGGAATTCCCCCGCCGGCGCCGATGTCGACGACGTTGATCCCGAAGGCGGAGATGCCCAGCGACTTGCGGGCCAGGCGCCAGGTCGCCTCGCCGGACCCCTCCATCTCCTCGAAGTCGTCCCAACCCTTCAGCGTGTAGCCGTCGCCGTCGCCCATTTGCTCTCCTCTCGGTCCGATTGGATGCGACCATAACGCCTGCTCGACCAAGCAACTACCAGGAGGAGAGATGGGATCGGAGCTGGACTCGGTCGCGGCCCTCGAGGAGACGATCGCCCGCTACAACGACGCCTGGAACGCGCACGACCTCGATGCGATCATGGCGATGCACGCCCCCGACATGGTCTTCCAGAACCACACCGCCGGGGAATCGGCCGAGGGCGGGGCGGCCCGCGGCCACATCGGCGCGATCTTCGAGACCTGGCCCGACATCAACTTCACGACCCGCCGCCTCTACGTCCGCGATGGATTGGTGCGTGCAGGAGTGGACCGCCACGGCGACCCACGCCAACGAGATGCGCCGCGGCGACCTGGTTGCCGAGCCGACCGGCAGGACGATCGAGTGGATCGGGATGGACGTGATCCCGTTCGAGAACGGGCTTGTGAAGCGCAAGGACGTCTACTCGGACAGCGTCTCGATTCTGCGCCAGGTGGGGTTGCTGGAGTGACTGCGACGCCGGGGGTGCCGGGGTTCCTCCCCTGGACACTCGGCGCGCCGCGCCGGGCGCCTTGAGATTGACCGCTGCTTCCCTCGCGGCATCGCGTCCAGGGGTGGTTCCCCGGCACCCCTACAGCTCTGGCACGTCCGCTCCGTGCGGCGTGAACGGGAGCCGCCTCACCTCGGCCCACTCCTCGCAGCGGCGCTCCAGCTCGGCCACCACCCGGCCAGTGTCCTGCCAGGTGGTCCAGACGAGGACGGTCGGGCCGGCGCCTGAGATCGTCGCCCCGAGGGCGCCGATCTCCGCCGCGGCGGCGACCAGCTCCATCGAGCGCGGGTAGAGGTCGCGGCGGCGCGGCTGGTGGATGCGGTCGCGAAGGCCCCGCGAGACCAGCGCCAGGTCGGCCTGCTGGAGGCCGAGCACGAGGAGCGAGGCGGCGCCGACGTTGGCGACCGCATCGTCGAGAGGCACCTCGGCCGGGATTGCCTCGCGTGCACGCTCGGTAGGCACCTCCTCCGCGGGGATGACCGCAACCGCCTCCAGGCCCTCCGGCGGGTCGAAGCGGGCGGCGACGGGAGCGCCGTCCTCGGAGCCGCAGATCACGAAGCCGCCGTGGATCGCCGCAGCGACGTTGTCGGGGTGGCCCTCGATCGCCGCCGCGCGGGCCAGTAGGTCAGCCGGGCCAAGCGCCAGCTCGAAGAGGTGGTCGGCCGCGACCAGCCCGGCGACGATCGCCGCCGCGCTCGAGCCGAGGCCGCGCGCCAGGGGGATCTCGCTGCGGATCGTGAAGCTGAGCCCGTCGGGGGGATGCAGCGTCTCGAAGGCCCGCACCAGCAGGTTCTCGCGCCCGGCCGGGACGTCGAGACCGCCGGTGTCGAGCGAGAACTCGCCGGCCTCACTCACCTCCAGCTCGAGGAAGAGCGAGAGGGCCGCGGCCATCACGTCGTAGCCGGGCCCGAGGTTGGCCGAGCTGGCCGGCACCCGGACCCGCCTCCTGCGTACCGTCACAGGCTTCCCCGCCCCCAGCTCGCCCTCACGGCTTCCACTTGACGCTGCAGCCCACCGGCTCCGTTTCGGCCGGCTCGGGTTCGCGACCCTCCAGCACCGCGTCGAGCGCGTCCCGCAGCCAGGCCGCTCCCTGACCAGGGTCCTCGTAGTCGGCGTCGGGCGCGCCGCGGTAGCGCAGCCGCAGGTCGGCGTCGAGGACGAACACGTCGGGCGTGGTCCGAGCCCCGAAGGCCCGGGCCACCGACTGGCTCGCGTCATGCAGATAGGGATGCGACCAGCCGCCCTCGCGCTCGACCCGCTCGGACATCGCCTCGAAGGAGTCGGCCGGGTAGCGGTCGGGGTCGTTGGAGTTGACCGCGAGCACCCGGACACCGCGATCAGCGTAGTCACGGGCAACCGCGTCGAGGCGCTCCTGCCAGGCGAGCGCGTAGGGGCAGTGGTTGCAGGTCCAGTAGACGACGCTCGCCGGCACCTCGCCTGCCGGCCCCAGCTCGTGCCGCTGGCCGTCCACCCCGGGCAGCTCCAGCGCCGGCGCCACGTCGCCGATCCCGATCCCGTTCTCGCTCATCCGTTCCTCCTAGCCGCTGAAAGCGCGTCCCTGATGTCCTCGGGGTCGGGCAGCGGAGAGATCCGCCCGTCCCGGCGCCGGTAGACCCGGCAGGTTAGGCCGATCGGCCGCTCGGGGTCAGGCGGCTGGATGTCCTCGCCGTCAACCAGGATCGTCGGCGAGCCGGGGAACCCGAGGCGCTCGGCCTCGGCCGCGTCGCTGACCTCGATCACCTCCACGCCCGACGGGTCGAGTCCCTGGGCCTCCACCTCGGCGCGCAGCGTCGCCAGCGCCCGCTCCCAGGATGGGCACTCCCGCCACCAGAAGAACCTGATGTCGGCGGTCATCGCCGACATTCTGGCCTGCCGCCCCGCGGCGCCGGTCGCGAGAGTGATCTGAAACACCAATGTGGTGTCTTATTGACGTCTCGGCGGCGGTGCCGGGTTCATACTGGATCGATGCCGCCCTGGGCGCGCCCGCCGGCGATCCTCGCCCTTGCCTTGGTCGCTCTCTGGGCGACGGCCTGCGGCGGCGATGGAACGAGCGCACCCTCCACAGGTCGCGGCAGTGGTGCGTCGAGTCCCGAGAAAGGCTCCCGGGTCTTCGTCGTTGTACTCGAGAACCGCGAGTACGGGCAGGTGATCGGAGCGCCAGACGCGCCCTACCTGAATCGCCTCGCCCGGCGCGGCGCTCTCGCGACCCGCTACTACGCGATCACCCATCCCTCGCTCCCCAACTACCTGGCGCTAATCGGCGGCTCGACGTACGGCATCCACAGCGATTGCACCCGTTGCAGCGCCTCCGGGCGGAGCCTTCCCGAACAGCTCGACGAGGCCGGCGTGGACTGGCGCGCCTACATGCAGGGGATGCCGCGCAGCTGCTACCTCGGCGGCTACAGCGGCCGCTACGCGAAGAAGCACAATCCCTTCTACTACTTCGAATCGATCGTCTCGGACCGCGCTGCCTGCCACCGGGTCGTGCCCGGCGGGCGGGTCTGGAGCGACCTTCGGAACGGGACCCTGCCGACCTTCGGTTGGGTCACTCCGGACCTCTGCAACGACGCCCACGATTGCCCCCTCGCGAGGAGTGACCGCTACCTCTCCCGCCTCGTCCCGGCTCTGCTGCCCCGGCTCGGCCCGGATGGATACCTCGTCATCACCTTCGACGAAGGGCTGACGGATCGAGGCTGCTGCGGTGCCCACGGCGGCCGCGTGGCGACGATCCTCGCCGGACCGCGGGTCCGCCACGGTGTGCGGCTCACCCATCCCTCCACGCACTACTCGCTCCTCGCCACGCTGGAGCGAAACTTCGGTCTGCCGCTGCTGCGGGCGGCCAAACGGGCGGAGCCGATGGGGGCGGCGTTCAGTCGAAGACGGCGCGCTCGGCGGCGGTGATCTCGTTCTCGCAGCTGACCACAGCCGGGGCCTTGCCGAGCGCGGTGTCGGGGTCCTTGAGGCCGTGGCCGGTGAGCACGCAGACCACGGTCTGCGGCGCCGCGCTGCCCTCGGCGACCGGGAGGCCGTGGGCCAGGATCCCGGCGACCGAGGCGGCCGAGGCCGGCTCGCAGAAGACGCCCTCGCTGGCCGCCAGCCAGCGGTAGGCGTCGAGGATCTGCTCGTCGGAGACCGCGGCGACCCGGCCGCGCGAGGCGGTGAAGGCGTCCATCGCCTCCTCCCAGCGGGCCGGGTTGCCGATCCGGATCGCCGAGGCGACCGTCTCGGGGTTCTCGACCGGGGCGCCGCGCACCAGCGGCGCCGCGCCCTCGGCCTGGAAGCCGTAGAGGACCGGCGCCGAGTCGGACTCGCGGAAGCCGCGCCAGTAGGCGGTGACGTTGCCGGCGTTGCCGACCGGGATCGCCAGCGCGTCGGGCGCCTCGCCCAGCTCCTCGACCACCTCGAAGGCGGCCGTCTTCTGCCCCTCGATCCGGTAGGGGTTGACCGAGTTGACCAGCTCGATCGGGTGGCGCTCGGCCAGCTCGCGGACGATCGTCAGGGCGTCGTCGAAGTTCCCCCGCAGGGCGATCACCCGCGCCCCGTGCATCAGCGCCTGGGCCAGCTTGCCGATCGCGATCTTCCCCTCCGGCACGATCACCGCCCCGCGCATCCCCGCTTTCGCCGCATAGGCGGCGGCGCTCGCCGCCGTGTTCCCGGTCGAGGCGCAGATCACCGCCTCGGCACCCCGCCCCTTGGCCCGTGACACCGCGACCGTCATCCCGCGGTCCTTGAACGACCCGGTCGGGTTGGCGCCGTCGAACTTGAGGAAGACGCGGGCCCCAACCCGCTCCGACAGCCGTTCGGCGGGGATCAGCGGCGTCGAACCCTCGTTCAGGCTGACGACGGGATCCCCCGGCTCGAGCGGCAACCGGTCGCGGTATCTGTCGATCAGCGGCTGCGGCATTGCGGCCTCGACCCTATTCCTGGGGGCGGTTGCCGGCTGCCTCACCCACCTCGACCCTCACACGAACTCCTCCTCGATCACGCGGATTGCGCGGGGCCGGGAGCGCAGGAAGTCGAGACGGGCGATCTCCTCCAGCGCGGAAGAGAAGCGCGACTCCAGGCACTCGTGGAGGACCATCACCAGGCGCGCGTCGTCGCCCATGCCCGCGCTGGACGACGCTCTTCACCGAGACCTCGTGGTCGCCGAGGATGGCGGCGATCTGGGCCAGCACGCCCGGCCGGTCCGCCACCTCGAGGTGGAGGTAGAAGGACGACGGGACGTCGGTGATGATCGGCAGGTCTTCCCGCGTCTCGTGCACCGGGGCCTCGCCGCTGATGATCGAGACGACGTCGCCGAGCACGGCCGAGGCGGTCTGGATGCCGCCGGCGCCGGGGCCCGACATCGTCACCTCGGTGATCGCCGGCGCCTCGACCATGACCGCGTTGAAGGGGCCGCCGACCGGCGCCAGCGGGTGGCCCTCGTAGAGGAAGCAGGGGAAGACGCGGACGCTGACGCCGCCCTCGAGGCGCTCGGCGACGCCGAGCAGCTTCAGCGAGAGGCCGAACTCCTTCGCGTAGGAGAGGTCGTCGGGCTGGACGCCCTCGATCCCCTCGAAGGGGACCTCGTCCAGCGAGACCGGGGTGTGGAAGGCGAGCCGGGCGAGGATCGCCATCTTCGCCGCCGCGTCGGCGCCGTTGACGTCCTCGGTCGGGTCGGCCTCCGCGTAGCCCAGCTCCTGCGCGCGAGCGAGCACCTCGGCGTAGGCGGCGCCGCTGGCGGCCATCTCGCTGAGGATGAAGTTGGTGGTGCCGTTGACGATCCCGAAGACCTTCGCGATCTCGGTCACCCCGAGGCTCTCCTGGATCACCCGGATGATCGGGATCACCCCGGCGACCGCGGCCTCGAAGCGCAGCTGGACGCCGGCCTCGCGGGCGGCCTCGAAGAGCTCGTCGCCGTGCTGGGCGAGCAGCTGCTTGTTGGCGGTGACGACCGGCTTGCCGCCCCGCAGGGCGGCGAGCACGTGCTCGCGCGCGGGCTCGGTCCCGCCCATCAGCTCGACCATCAGGTCCGAGCGAAGCGAGGATCTCGGCGGCGTCGCCCCGGCTGCGGGTGAGGACCCCGGAGATCTCCGGCCGGCGCCCGGTCGCCGCCTCGACCGCGGCGGCGCGCTCGGCCAGCAGCTCGGCGAAGGCGGAGCCGACGGTGCCGTGCCCGAGCAGGCCGATGCGCACCGGCTCACCCATCGTCAGTACGTCCCGGGCCAGCAGGTCCTCGTAGGTCTCGCGGCGCACCACCGCCCGCGCCTCGCCGTCGCGGCAGAAGACGACCGGCGGGCCGCGGCACGCCGTTGTAGTTGCTGGCCATCGCGTGGCCGTAGGCGCCGGTCGCCGGGGTGACGAGGACGTCCCCGACGCTGGGCGCGGCGAGCATCGCGTCGCGGACGAGGATGTCGCCGGACTCGCAGTGCATGCCGGCGATCGTCACCGCGCGTGTCCGGCGGCGTCGCCGGCGCGGTCGGCGATCAGCGCCTCGTAGCGGGAGCCGTAGAGCATCGGCCGCAGGTTGTCGGACATGCCGCCGTCGACGGCGACGTAGGTGCGCACGCCGGGGATCTCCTTGACCGTGCCGACCGTGTAGGCGGTGACGCCGGCGTTGCCGACCAGCGAGCGGCCGGGCTCGATCAGGATCCGCGGCCCGTCGCCGAAGACCTCCCGGACCGCCGCGGACCTTGACCTCGACGTAGGCGTCGATCGAGGGCGGCTCGTCGTCGTCCGTGTAGGCGATGCCGAGGCCGCCGCCGACGTTGACGAGCCGGCACCACTCGCCGGCCAGCTCGCCGAGGGCGCGGATCGCCAGCGTGTAGGGCTCGAGCTCGAGGATCTGCGAGCCGATGTGGGCGTGGAGGCCGACCAGGTTGAGCCGCTCGAGGCGAGCACCCGCTCGATCGCCTCCGCCGCCAGTCCGTCCTCGAGCCCGAAGCCGAACTTGGAGTCGAGCTGCCCGGTCTGGACGTAGTCGTGGGTCGAGGGGTTGACCCCGGGCGTGACCCGGATCAGCACGTCCTGGGGCTCGTCGAGCAGGCGCTCGCAGCGCTCGATCTCGTCGAAGGAGTCGAGGATCAGGTGGCCGACGCCGGAGCGCGCGGCGAGCAGGATCTCCTCGTCGGTCTTGTTGTTGCCGTGCATGTGGATGCGGGCGGGGTCGAAGCCGGCCCGCAGCGCCATGTCAGCTCGCCGCCCGAGGCGACGTCGACCGAGAGCCCCTCCTCGGCGAAGAGCCGGTAGGCGGCGGTGCAGGGCAGCGACTTGCTGGCGAAGAGGACCTCGAAGTCGGGGTCGCGCTGCGAGAGCGCTCGCGGTAGGCGCGGGCGCGGGCGCGCATGTCGTCCTCGGCGTAGACGTAGGCCGGCGTGCCGAACTCGGCCGCCAGCTCGACCAGGTCGCAGCCGGCGATCTCGAGGTGGCCGCGCTCGTTGACCCGGCTGCCGACCGGGTAGACCGGCGAGCCGGCGATCCGGTCGGCGTCGGCGACGCCGCTCTGTGGCGCTCGACGAGCCATCGGGATCGGCATTGTGACGGGTCGCGAGCCGGACGCCGCCTTCAGTCAGGATTGGCGCGATGGAACTCCCAGCGCCGCGCGGAGCCCGCAGCGAAGCGGCAGCGCCGGCGGCCTCGCCTACGACCTCTGGCTGCCGGACCGAGACCGCCGCCCTGGCCGGGGATCGTCGTCATCCATGGCGCCGGCTCGCGCCGGCAGAACCACGCCGACTTCGCCCGGCTCGCCCGCGCAAGCGGCTGGGCGGCGCTCAGCTACGACCAGCGCGGTCACGGCGCCAGCGCCGGCGGTGTCGCCCGCTGCGATCGCCGACGCCGGCGCGATGGCGCGGCTGCTCGGTGCGGTCGAGGGGGTCGACCCGCGGCGGGTCTGCGCCCGCGGCTCGAGCATGGGCGGCTTCGTCGCGATCCACGCCGCCGCCGAGCGAGGAGGCGATCGCCGGGGCGATCGCGATCTGCCCGGCCGCCGAGGCGCTGCTGCTCGAGGGGATCCGCCGCGGGCGGCTCGAGATGCCAGTCGACGAGCAGGCTCTCGTCCCCTGGCTCGAGCGCCACGATCTGCGCGAGCCGCCGAGGCGATGGGCGCGAAGCCGCTGATCCTGCTCCACGCCGACGGGCGACGAGCAGGTCCCGGTCGCGCTCTCGCGCGAGGTCCACGCGCGGGCCGCCGAGCCGCAAGAAGCTGATCGTCGTGCCCGGGGG
Source organism: uncultured Actinomycetes bacterium (assembly GCA_963738305.1). Lineage (GTDB taxonomy): Bacteria > Actinomycetota > Thermoleophilia > Solirubrobacterales > 70-9 > JBBRHQ01. Next base: position 398,105 of record CAVTVU010000001.1, read on the forward strand.
CCACCACCGCTCGGTCCAGCACGACCCCGAGCTCCAGGGCGAGGCGCTGCGCTGGCTCGAGACGAGTCTCCTAGAGAGCGGATGTGGCCCCGGCAGACGCCGGGGACGAAACCCGTCACCAGCCCTGAAGGCCGGCGGCCTCGAGGGCTCCGCCGGGACTCCTGAAGGCCTCGCTGCTGACCGCTCTCCCGTCTCGCACCGTCGCGGGATCGAAGTAGGACCCCTCGCGCCGGGTCGAGGAGCAACTCCGCCGCTTTCTCGAGGCCTCGCTAGAGGTAGCCCATCGGGTCGACGGCGGCGTTCCGTTGACGCGGACCTCGAAGTGCAGGTGCGGGCCCGAAGCAGTAGCCGGTGCAGTCCGATGTAGCCGATCACCTGGCCCTGGGAGACCTGCTGGCCCGGCGGAGACCGCGAAGGACGTCCTGGTGGGCGTAGCAGGTGGAGAGCCCGCCGCCGTGGTCGATGCAGGTGTAGTTGCCGTAGCCGCCGCTGCTCGGCTCGGGCTCGGTGAAGATCACGGTGCCCGACGGCGGCGGCGCGGATCGGCGTGCCGGTCCGGCACGGCGATGTCGATCCCCGGGTGGATCTCGGCCCCGAAGCGCCAGCCGAAGCCGGAGACGACCGGGCCGTCGACCGGCCAGATGAAGCCCGAGGAGCTGGGCGCTCCGGATCGGCCCAGCCGGCAGCGGCGCCGACGCCGAGGCCGCCGGCGATCTGGCCGCGATCTTGCTCTGGATCGCGGCGACCGACGCCGTCGAGCTCCTGCTCGGTGTTCCTGATCTCGGCCAGCGCCGCGACTCGCGCTCGGCCGCGGGCCGCGACCAGCTCCGCCTGGCGGCTCTCGACGCTGGCGCGGGCGGCGGCGAGCGCCTGCTCCTGGGCGGCGATCGCGTCGCGCGCCGCCTCGATCCGGTTCGTCGCGCGTCGCGCAGGCGGATCGACGGTCCGCTTGGCCTGGTTGCGCAGCTCGCGGACCCGGCCGACGACCGCCTCGTGGATGCCCTGGATGCGCTTCAGGTATTCGGCCCGTGCCACGAGGTCGTCGAAGCCCTTGGAGGAGAGGAGCACGCTGAGCACGTCCGGGGTGCCGGACTCATAGATCGCCACCAGCCGGTCGCGCAGGTCGACCAGGGCGCGCTTCAGGTGCGTGCGCACGATCGCCAGGTGGTCGCGGGCGCGCCGAGCTCGGCGATCGCCTGGTCGAGCTCCGCCTGCTTGGCGAGCAGCCGCGCGTGGACCGCGGCCTCCTGGCGGCGCAGGCGCGGCGACGCTCGACGGTGAGGCTCGATGATCTGCTCGCCGTAGTGGGAGATCGTCGTCGTCAGCACGCCCTTACGTGCGCGCACCTGGTCCAACTTCGCCTGCTTGGCGTCGAGCCTCGACTGCAGGTCGGCTGCGGGAGCGCCGCCGCCGAAGAGCGCTGAGCAGGCAGACCGCGGCCAGCACGGCGACGGCTGCGAGAAGGGCGCAGAGACGCGCCAGGGGGAGTCGAAGCTGGTCGATCACGGCATTCATCGAGCCTGCCAACGGGCACGGTGCGCGGCAGTCCGTAGGCAGGTCCCCGAGGCTAGCTGAGCCCACGATTCGCCGGCTCAGCCAGCCGGTCCGATGCAACCGCGGTTGCGATTCGTGCCCGTCTCCGGGCGCGTTTAGGCTCGAGAAGAGCGTTCAGGCACGTGGAGAGAGGCGGTCTCGACCTCGAGCAGCTCCTCTCCGGCCTCCTCCTCCATCTGCAGCGTCGTGTGCTCGATGCCGAAGCGCTCGCGGACGCGCCACCTCGAGCCTGCGGCGGATCAGGTCGCGGTCGGAACCCTCGGCGACGACCACGTGGGCGGAGAGGGCGCCGAAGCCGGCGGTCAGCGTCCAGACGTGGAGGTCGTGGACCGAGCAGACTCCCGGTGATCGCCGCGAACGACGCTCTGAAGCTCCTCCATGTCGAAGCCGGGCGGCGCCGCCTCCATCAGCACGTCGACCGGCTCGCTGATCAGGCGCCAGGAGGAGGCGAGGATGAGGACGGCGATCAGGAGGCTGACGATCGGGTCGACGATCGACGAGCCCCCGGCGAGGACGACGGCGCCCGGCGAGCACGACGCCGAGCGAGCCGAGCGCGTCGGCGGCGCTGTGGCGCAGCACTCCCTCGAGGTTGATGTCGCTCGCGCTGGCCGCGCACCAGGACCAGGGTCGCGGCGGCGTTGCCGGCGAGCCCGAGGAGGCCGAGGGCGAGGACGCCGCCCGCCTCGATCGCCGGAGGGTCGGAGAGCCTGCCGATCGCCGCGATCGCGATCAGCACCGCGACCGCGACCAGCGTGCAGGCCGTTGGCGAGCGCCGCGAGGACCTCGGTGCGCTGGTAGCCGAAGGTCCGCCGCGGCCCGCCGGGCCGCGCCGCCAGCCGGGCCGCCGCCAGCGCCAGGACGATCGAGCCGACGTCGGAGAGCAGGTGCCCGGCGTCGGCGAGCACCGCCAGTGATCCGGTGAGGATCCCGCCGACGAGCTCGACGGCCAGCATCGCCAGGTTGATCGCCAGCGCGAGCCACATCCTGCGCCGGCTGTCCCCGCGGCGCTGCTCGAGGGCGTCGCCCCCGCGAGCGTGCCCCTGACCGAGGCCGTGGACATGAGCCATGGCCCGAGCTTAGAACCGCTGCCCCGCGTCAGGCGGGAGCGGGCTCGCGGACGGCGGCGGCGCCGTTGCCCTCGGCGGCAGCCGCTGCCGCGATCTCGGCGCCGAAGCCGAGCCGCTCGCGGTATCGCCGCGACCTGCATCCGGGAGATGACCATCCGCTGGATCTCGGCCGTGCCCTCGAACAGCTGGTAGATCTTGGCGTCGCGGAACCACTTCTCCAGCGGGCACTCGGTGCTCCAGGCGTAGGGCCCGACCAGGTCCATCAGCCGCGTCGTGGCCCGCATCGTCACGTCTCCGGCCTTGAGCTTCGACATCGAGCCCTGGCCGCCGGTCATCGGCATCCCGTTGCGCCCCATCCAGGAGGCGCGCTGGACGAGCAGCCGCGCGGCGTCGATCTCCGTCGCGATGTCGGCGAGCACCTGCTGGACGCGCTGGGTCTCCAGCAGCGGCACGCCGTTCTCGACGCGGCCGTCGAGGTGGGCGAGGGTCCATTCGTAGGCGGCCTGGGCGATCCCGAGCGCCGAGGCGCCGACGATCGGCCGGGTGATCTCGAAGGTCGCGAGCGCGTCGGCTGAGCGCGACCTCTTGCCCGAGCGGCGCACGCTCCAGCTTGCGCTCGAGCTTCTCCTCGCCGCCGAGCAGCTGGTCGCCGGGGATCCGGCACTCCTCGAAAATCACCTCGGCGGTGTGCGAGGCGCGGATTCCGAGCTTGCGACTCCTTCTTGCCCTGGCTCAACCCCGGGGTGCCCTTGGCGACGACGAAGGAGGCCTGGCCGCCGGTGCCGAGCGAGGGGTCGACGGTCGCGACGACCACGTGGACATCGGCGATACCGCCGTTGGTGATGAAGACCTTGGTCCCGTTCAGCACCCACCCGTCCCCGTCGCGGCGGGCGGTCGTCTTCAGGCTCTTCACGTCGGAGCCCGCCTGCGGCTCGGTGACGGCGTAGGCGCCGAGCTTGATCTCGTCCTCGGTGCCGAAGCAATCGGGGACCCAGCGGGCGATCTGCTCGGGGGTGCCGGTGGCGGCGATCCCGGCGGCGGCGAGGCCCGAGCGCGGAGATCGCCAGGGCCAGCCCGGCGCAGCCCCAGTGGAGCTCCTCGGCGTAGATCACACCCATCTGCCCGTCAGCGTCACTGCCCATCCGCTGCATCTGCTCGAGGCCCTGCAGGCCCCAGCGGCGTGCTTCGGCGATCACCTCCCAGGGAACGCTCTCGTCCCGGTCGTGCTGGGCGGCCGCGGGCCGCATCACCTCGCGGGCGAAGCGGCGGCAGTAGTCCCTGAACTCCTGCTGATCCTCGTTCAGCGCGAACTCCATCTTTGCCCCCTTCCGTCCGAGCCGCGTCGCACGACCCGGGAACCAATTGCGGCGGCTTCGCCGCCTGAAATGCCTGTGCACCACTAACAGCGCGGTGCCGATCACAAATACTGATTGACTGGTCAGTCAACCAGTGGTGGACCCTAGCTGACCGACCAGTCAGAGGTCAACCAACCCCCGCACCCGCGAAACTTCAACTTTCCTCTCATAGTGAGAGGAGATTGCACTCTCGCGACCGGGGCCGATAACCAATCCCGCTGCGCCAGCGCACGCTCACCAGTAGCGTTCCCTGCGTGGCACGGCTCCGGCTACCCCGCCTGCGTGAGCGCCCGATCAACGCCTCGGGAACCGACGCGCCCCCGCCTCCCGAGGCCGAGGAGGCGGCGCACTCCAACGGCGACGCTCCCCGCACGGCGACGCTCGCTCCTCCGCCTCCCCAACCACCTTCCGACCGAGCCCGAGCTCGAGCCGCTACCGCCGCTGTCGCTCTTCTCGAAGGTCATGCTGGTGGTGGTGCCGCTGGCGCTCGTCGCTCTCGGGCTCTATGCATTCGGCGTCTTCGACTCCGGGGAAAGCGGGAGTCCGTCGGGGCCGGCCCCACAAATTCAGGGCACCGGCGCCGCGGGGACCGGCGCGGCGCAAGCGAGCGACGCGACCGACCTCGGCTTCCCGGAGTTCGCGACCAAGAACACGACCCGGGTCGGCGGCACCAGCGCCGCAGCGAACGCCGCCGGAGTCGCGCTCGCGACCTTCCCTTCCACCGTGCCCGAGGACTCCCCCGCCGCCGTCACTCTCGTCGCGGACGGGGATTGGCAGGGCGGGATCGCCGCGGCAGCCCTGATGGCAGCCCCGGTGCGGGCGCCGCTGCTCTTCTCCGGGCCCGGCGGAGTCCCCCCGGCGACCTCCGAGGCGCTCGCGGCGCTGGATCCGCAGGGCTCGAACGGGACCGATGACAATCAGCTCTTCGCCCTCCCAGGGACAAACGTGCCCAGCGGCTATGAGACCAGGATGGTTAGGGGAAGCGATCCCGCCGAGGTCGCCGCCCGCCTTGCGGGGCTTCGAGCGAAGCTGACCGGAGGACCGCCCGATCACATCCTCGTCACAACGCAACGGGACCCCGGCATCGCGGTGCCAGCCGCGGCCTGGGCCGCGCGCTCCGGGGACCCGGTCCTCTTCGCCGGGCCGCGGGGCCTGCCGAAGCCGACCGCGAGGATGCTGGCCAAGTTCAAGGGAGTGCCCGTTTACATCCTCGGCCCGACTTCCGCGATCCCCACCTCGGTGGAGAACGAGATCGCAGACACCTCCGGCCAGGTCGCACGCATCTCGGGCGAGGAGCCGGTCGCCAACGCGATCAACTTCGCGCGCTACTCGGACGGCAGCTTCGGCTGGAACGTCAACGATCCGGGCCACGGCTTCGTGATCGCCCGCAGCAACCGGCCGCTCGACGCCGTCGCCGCCGCGCCCCTCTCGGGCGCGGGAACGTGGGGGCCCCTGCTGCTCACCGACAATGCGGCGACGCTGCCGGGAACACTCCGCAGCTACCTTCTCGACGTCAAGCCCGGCTACACCGCCGATCCGACCCGGGCCTTCTACAACCACGTCTGGGTGATCGGCGACCAGGAGGCGATCAGCGTCAACCAGCAGGCCGCAATCGACTACACCACCGAGCTGGGCAAGGTCCAGCGGGGAGGCACCACCAGGTGAGCGAGGCCGAGCGCCCCGAGCTCTTGGAGTCCGCGAACCAGGTCAGCGTGGAGGACATCCGCGCGCTCGCCGGCGCCTCCACGCCCCACTTCGCGCTGCAGGTCCGCAACCGCATCCGGCGGTTGATCGAGCCCCTCCCGGCCAACCATCCGGCGCGGATCGAGGGGGAGCGCAAGATCGCCGAGCTGGAAGAGCTGGCGCGCCACAGCGGCGATCCGCGTGGCCGCTGAGGACTCCGCGCTGCAGCGGACCCTGCCTCTCCTCGCGCCCGAGGCGCGGAACCGGGCCGAGGCGCTCGACCATCAGGCGCCCTACCTCGACCTCCTCGAAAAGGACCTGCCATCCACCGGCCCAACCCAGGACCTGATGAGGACCGGCATCGTGCCGAAGGTATATGAGCGCTACTGGCGACCCACCCTTGGCCGGGTCGCCAAGGGCCTCACCGGGCCCGGGATGGCCGACGAGATCCGCATCGCCCGGCTGCTCCTGGGGTTGCGACCCGGGGACGGCGTTCTGGATGTGGCGTGTGGCCCGGGCAACTTCTCGCGCGCCTTCGCGACCACGGTCGGTGCCTCCGGGCTGGTGGTCGGAATCGACGCGTCGGAGACGATGCTCGAGCGCGGCGCCGCCGACCTGCGCCGTTCCGGGCTCGAGAACCTCTGCCTAATCCGCGGCGACGCGACCGCGCTGCCCTTCGTCGACGCCAGCTTCGACGCGGTCTGCTGCTTCGCCGCGCTCCACCTGCTCGACGACCCGCTCGCCGGGCTCGACGAGATGGCGAGGGTGCTGACCCCCGGCGGGCGGATCGCCCTGCTGACATCGGCACAGCGCCGGCTGGCTCCCCGCGGCCCGGCGAAGCCGCTGATCGAGCGACTGAGCGGCATGCGGATCTTCGCCCCGGACGAGATCGCCGCGGCGCTGGACCAGCGCGGCTTCGCCGACATCCACCAGCGGCTCAGCGGCGTGGTCCAGTTCGTCGGCGCCCGCCTCGCCTCCTGATCCGTCCAATAGGTTTGCGCGATGAAGCAGCTCGCCGCAGGCGTCTGGCGCCTCAACGAGTTTCCCCGCCCGACGATCAACGTCTATCTCGCCGGCGACGTGCTGATCGACGCCGGAAGGCGCTGGGACCGGCGCCGGATCCTGCACCAACTGCGCGGCCGCGACCTCTCGCTGGTGGCTCTCACCCACGTGCATCCCGACCACCAGGGGGTCGCCAAGGACGTCTGCGAGGAGCGCGGCGTGCTCCTGGCCTGCCACGCCGACGACGTCGACGCGATGGAGGGCCGGCGCCCGGTCCAGGAGGCGGGCGCGTCGAACCCGATCAACCGATTGATCCGGGCGCTCTGGGAGGGCCCGCCGCACGAGGTCGGGAGGGTGCTGAACGAGGGGGACGAGATGGCCGGCTTCCGCGTCGTCCATGCTCCCGGTCACGCCCGCGGTGAGGTGATCTACTTCCGCGATTCGGATCGGGTCGCGATCTGCGGCGACGTGATCCGCAACATGAGCTACGCGACCACCCTGCCCGGCCTGCGCGAGCCGCCCGATCTCTTCACCTATGACCCGGCCGAGAACCGTCGCTCGATTCGCAAGCTGGCCGGGCTCGGCCCGAAGCTGATCCTCCCCGGCCACGGCCCCGCGGTCACCGACGTGGCCGGCTTCGATCGCTGGGTCGCTTCGCTGCCCCGAGATGATTAGCCGGCGCGGTGTTAGCGCCGGCAGTGGCATGTAAGGCGGCGAGGCCGCCGCAATTATCCTTAGCCGGCGCGGTGTTAGCGCCGGCAGAGGCATGTAAGGCGGTGAAGCCGCCGCAATCATTCCTCAGGCCGCCAGAACGGACTCCGCCACCTGGTCGCGGTGCCACTTCGCGTCGCCGAACATCGAAGCGTCCGCGCGGGCCCGCTTCAGCCAGAAGTGGAGATCGTGCTCCCAGGTGAAGCCAATGCCTCCGTGCACCTGCATCGAGGCCGCGGCGACGCGCCAGCCGGCGTCCGAGGCGTAGGCCTTGGCGATCGAGGCCGCCCGCGGCAGCGTCTCGGGCTCGGCATCGGCGGCCCAGGCGGCGAGATAGACGGCCGAGCGCGAGTTCTCGGTCTCCAGCAGCATCTGGGCGCAGCTGTGTGAGACCGCCTGGTAGGAGCCGATCGCCCGCCCGAACTGCTGGCGATCCTTGGCGTATTCGACCGCCATCTCCATTGTCCGCTGGGCGATCCCGGTGAGCTCGGCAGCCAGCGCCACGCACGCTCTCTGGAACACGGGCATGTAGTCCGCGGCCTCGGCCGGGAGGGTGTTCTCGGCCGGGACCTCGACGCCGTCGAAGCCGACGGTGAAGAGCTTGCGGGTGAGGTCGATCGAGCTCTCGGGGGAGACGGTCACCCCCTTTGCGTCGCGGTCGACCAGGTGGCGGTGCCCGTCACTGGTCGCGACGAGGAAGAAGTCGGCACTGCCGGCGTCCATCACCAGCACCTTCTCGCCGTCGAGGACGACGTTGCCGCCGCTGCCTCCCGCCTCCATCGCGAACTCGCCGATCGCCGCCGGGGTGCCGGCGTCGAACAGGGCCGGGGTGCCGCGCTTCTCGCCCGCCGCCACCGGCTTCAGATAGCGCTCCTTCTGCCCGTCGTCGGCGCAGGTCGCCAGGGCCAGCCCCGCGACGGTGTTGGAGAGCAGCGGCGAGGGCGCGAGGGCGTAGCCCATCTCCTCCATCACCACCGCCAGCTCGACCACGCCGAGGCCCTGCCCCCCCCACTCCTCGGGCAGCGCCAGGCCCTGCCAGCCCAGCTCGGTCATCTCCTGCCAGTCCTCCTCGGCGAAGCCGTCGGGAAGCTCGATCAGCTCCCGGATCCGCTCCGGTTTGTACTTGGCGGCGAGGAACTGCTTGGCGGCCTCCTGGATCGCCCGCTGCTCGTCGTTCAGGTCAAAGTACACAGCGAAACTCCTCCCGCCCCCGTGTTGCCCGCGACCGGCCCGCGGCGGACGCGGAAGCGAAACCGCAAGGCTTCCGGAGCTTGCGGGTGCGGTTTCGCGAATGCAGAGTACGCCGGTGGCAGTTGTTCACCTGAGCTTCGGGAGCCCGAGCACCCGCTCGGCGATGATGTTCTTGAGGATCTCAGTGGTACCGCCCTCGATCGAGTTGGCCCGCGAGCGCAGAAAGGAGTACTGCCAGCTGCCGTTGTCGACGGCGTGCTCGTCGCCGCGTCCGAGCGGCGCGTAGGCGCCCTCGATCTCCAGCGCCAGCTCGGCGATGCCCTGGTTGATGTCGGCCCACTGCCACTTGCCGAGCGAACCCTCCGGGCCGGGGATGCCCGTCTGCATGGTCTTGGTCAGCCCGCGGTAGGCGTTGATCCGCATCGTCTCGGCCTCGATGTGGAGCTGGGCGATCCGCTGGCGGTAGTAGTCGTCGTCGGCCACGGAGCCGCCGTTGAGCTTCGTCTCGCGCGCCAGCTTGGCGAGGCGGCGGAGGCTGTTCTGGATCGCGACGACGGCGCTGAAGGCGAGCCCGGCGCGCTCGTTCATCAGGGTCGTGATCGCCACCTGCCAGCCGTTGCCGACCCCGCCGATCACGTTCTCCTCGGGGATCCGGGCCTCCTCGATGAACAGCTCGTTGAACTCGCCCTCGCCGGTGATCTGGACCAGCGGCCGCACCTGCACCCCCTCCTGCTCCATATCCATCAGGAAGTAGGTGAGGCCCTTGTGCTTGGGAGCCTCGGGGTCGGTGCGGGCGACCAGCATGCACCACTTGGCGAACTGGGCCAGCGTCGTCCAGACCTTCTGCCCGGTGACCACCCACTCGTCGCCGTCCTTCACGGCCTTGGTCTTCAGCGAGGCCAGATCAGAGCCGGACTCGGGCTCGGAGAACCCCTGGCACCAGATCTCCTCGGCGCTGAGGATCGGCTCCAGGTATCGCTTCTTCTGCTCCTCGGTACCGTGGGCGATGACCACGGGGCCACCCATCGCCAGCCCGAGCACGTTGGCCGGCGCCGGCACCTCGGCCCGCGCCATCTCCTGGGCGAAGATCGCCTGCTCGATCATCGTCGCGCCGCGCCCGCCGTACTCCTTGGGCCAGGAGATCCCGGCCCAGCCGGCCTCGTGCAGGCGGCGCTGCCACTCCGCCCGGAAGGGGATGACCTCATCCAGGGACTCCGGCTCGGGGCCGGGGTCGTTGGCCTCCAACCAGGCCCGCAGCTCGTCGCGCAACTGCTCCTCGGAGGGCGAGAGGGTCAGGTCCATCGGCGCCGAACCTTATAGGTCGGCTGGCCGGTCGGCCAATTCCCTCACCGGGCTCTGGATCAGCAGACGAGGATCAGATCGACCGGAAGATCGCTGGGGCCGCCGCCGCCGTGGAAGGCCTCGATCTCAAGCTTCTTGGGACCCTCGCCCGTAAAGCGCACAACCCGAGTGGTGGGGTTGTCGAGGATGATCAAATTCGCACCGCGAATGTCCACCTGAGCGCTGGCATCGCACGTCGTAATTCTGCGAGGGAATGCCACCTCGCAGACCCCGTTGCCTAGGTGGTTGGTGCTCACGCCGGCCGGGAACGGATGCTCTGCGGAGCAGTTGCCGTTCATGCCGAGGTGGTAGACGTTGGACGCCCGCACATGCCTCAGCGTCGCCTGCTTGATATCGACCCCCTTGAGCGAGTTGTTCTTCACCTTGGGGCTGCTGACCGCGTTTCGCTTCAGCTGCTTCGGACCGACGGTGTTGCGTCCCAGGTTGAGCGCGTAGGCGCTGCCGCCCAAAGCCAGGAACACCGCGATCACCGACATCACGTTCGCGAACTTGAGCTGGCGTTTCGCCGCTGAGAGCATCTGCCGTCCTCCATCGCCGGCCCTCGGGCGAGGGCGATTGGTTGTCCGGCAGAGTCTCCACCGCGGGGGGGCGGAAAAACCGCCGCCCCGACGAGTGTTCTAGATCTGGCTTAGGCTCAGACCCGCTGGATCAGCGTGCCCGTGCCGAGCCCGCCGCCGCAGCACATCGTCACCATGCCCATCTCCTCGTCGGAGCGCTCCATCTCGTGCAGGAGGGTGGTGATCAGGCGCGCGCCGGTCGAGCCGAGCGGGTGGCCGAGGGCGATCGCCCCACCGTTGACGTTGACCCGGTCCATGTCGGGGTCGTGCTCGCGGCGCCAGGCGGCGAGCACCGAGGCGAAGGCCTCGTTGATCTCGATCAGGTCGATGTCGCCGATCGACATCCCGTTGCGGTCGAGCAGCTTCTGGGTCGCCGGGATCGGGCCGGTCAGCATGATCACCGGATCGACCCCGACCGTGGTCTGGTCGAAGATCCGCGCCCGCGGCTCGAGGCCCAGGGCATCGGCCTTCTCGCGGCTCATCAGCAGCACCGCGGCGGCGCCGTCGGAGATCTGCGAGGAGTTGCCGGCGGTGATCTTGCCGTCCTCCTTGAAGGCCGGCTTCAGCTCGGAGAGCTTCTCCAGGGTCGTGTCCGGGCGGATGCCCTGGTCGGTCGCGTAGGTGTCGCCGTTGACGGCGATCGGGACGATCTCGCGCTCGAAGCGCCCCTCCTCGGTCGCCTTGGCGGCGAGCTGGTGGGAGCGGAGGCCGATCTCGTCCAGCTCGGAGCGGGGTATCTCCCACTTGTCGGCGATCATCTCGGCCGAGATCCCCTGCGGGACGAGGTTGTAGCGCTCCATCAGCGGGCCCGGAGAAGGCGTAACCGTGCTCGGACATCACCTGCATCCCGTCGGCGAAGGAGATGTGGCCCATGTGCTCGACGCCGCCGCCGATCGCGACGTCATGGACGCCGGAGGCGATCAGCGCGGCGGCGAAGTTGACGGCCTGCTGGGCCGAGCCGCACTGGCGGTCGACCGTGGTCGCCGGGGTCTCGATCGGCAGGCCCGGCCTCGAGCCAGGCGTTGCGGCCGATGTTCATGCCCTGCTCGCCGAACTGCTGCACGCAGCCGGCGACGACGTCCTCCACCTCGGAAGGCTCGATCCCGGCGCGCTCGATCACCTCGGAGTAGGTCTTGGCGAGCAGCGTCGAGGGGTGGGTGTCCTTGTAATAGCCCTTCTCCTCGTGCCCGCGCCCGATCGGCGTGCGAACCGCCTCGACGATGACAACCTCGCGCCCACCGAATTTGCCGTTCTCCATCAGGACGTGCCTCCGATCGATATCTCTGTTGCTCGCGCTCGCGGTCCTCGGACCGGCTGCGCAGCGAACGATACTCAAATTGACTGGCGAGTCAGCCAGCCCCGCGCGCCGCCCGCGAAACGTGAATAAGACACCACATTGGTGTTCGAGATACGTCTCGGCGGCGGGGGCTCGCGTGGCGTGCGCGCGTGATAGTAAGCGGGCGATGCCGGGCAGCCAGACCTACTCGCGCCCGGCGATCGCCGGCAGCGGCGCGATCGCCTGCGGCCTCGCCGCCGCCTCGACCACCACCGCCGCGACCCTGCTCCTCGCCCGCAGCGAGGCCTCGGCCTGGCGCGCCGAGGAGAGCGCCGTCGCCGCATGCGAGCGGATCGAGGAGGCGGACCCCGAGCGCCTCCAGGTGACGACGGACTTCGGCGACCTCGGCGGATGCGACGTGATCGTCGAGTCGGTGATCGAGGACCTCGAGGTCAAGGCCGGGCTGCTCTCCAGGCTCGGGCAGGCCGCCCCCGAGGCCGACCTCGCCACCACGACCTCATCGCTGCCGGTGGGCGAGATCGGCGACCGCAGCGGCCACGGCGAGCGGCTTTTCGGCCTGCACGTCTTCAACCCCGTGCCGAAGATGAAGCTGGTCGAGCTCTGCTTCCCGCAGGGTGTCCGTGCCGGGACCCGCGAGCGCGCCCTCGCCTGGTGCGGGGCACTGGGCAAGACCGCGGTCGAGGTCCCCGATCAGTCGGGCTTCGTCGTCAACCGGCTGCTCTTCCCCTACCTGTTCGACGCCGTGCGGATGATGGAGCGCACCGGGATGAGCGCCGGCGAGGTCGATTCCTGCATGACCCTCGGCGCGGGGCACCCGATGGGGCCGCTGGCGCTGCTCGACTTCGTCGGCCTCGACGTCGCCGAGGCGATCGGCGATGCGCTCTATCTCCGACTCCTCGGAGGCGGCCCACCGGCCCGCCGGGGCTGCTGGTCGAGATGGTCGGCGAGGGCCGGCTGGGCCGAAAGAGCGGCGCCGGCTTCTACGAGTACGACTGAGCCGGCTCGGAGGACCGGCCCGCTACCTTGGGTCAGTGATCGCGAGGAGCGCAAGCGAGCCGCGGTGATCGGGGTCACCGGAGCCACCGGCGAAGTCGGAGGGCGCCTGGCCCGGCGCCTGGCCACACGGGGGGTCCCACAGCGCCTGATCGTGCGCGATCGCTCCCGGGCGCCCCATCTGGCCGCCGCCGAGGTCTCTGAGTTCGGCGGCTACGGTGACCGCGACGGGATGCGACGCGCCTTCCGCGGTCTCGCGGTCCTCTTCCTGGCATCGGCCCGCGAGGCGCCGAACCGGGTCGAGCAGCACCGGGACGCAGTGGACGCGGCGGAGAAGGCCGGGGTCGGGCGGATCGTCTACCTCTCCTTCATCGGGGCCGCACCCGACGCCACATTCACCTTCGCGCGCGACCACTTCCATACCGAGGAGCACATCCGCGCCTCCGGCATTCCCTTCACCTTCTCCCGCCAGAGCATCTACCTCGACTTCGTCCCGAACATGGTCGGGGCGGACGGCGCGATTAGAGGACCGGCGGGGGACGGCAGGTTCGCGCCGGTCGCGCGCGACGACGTCGCCGACTCGCTGGCGGAGATGGTCACCGGCTCGGGCCACGAGGGCGAGGCGTACGAGTTGACCGGCCCCACCGCCTTGACCATGGCGGAGGTCGCGGCCGAGATCGGCGCTGCCACAGGCCGCGCCGTCCGCTTCGAGAACGAGAGCCCCGCGGAGGCGAGGGCCTCGCGGGCCGACCTCGACGCCCCCGACTGGGAGTTGGAGGGCTGGATCTCCACCTACGCCGCGATCGCCGCCGGGGAGCTGGACGTCGTCACGGAGCACGTCGAGCGCCTCAGCGGCCACCCGCCCGTCGGCGTGGCGGAATTCGTCGCAGCGGGTGGCGACGCGAACGACGACGCCGGCTAGGCGAAGGCGGGAGCGCCGACGCTAGTTGACCGCATCCCGGCGGCGGCCGCTGATGTCCCAGATCACGTCGGCCTCGCTGATGCCCTGGCGGCGCGCCGTCTCGGCCACCTGGGCCCACGGAAGCTCGGCTTCGGGGAGCTCGTCCCAACGGGCCAGGTCGAGCGCCTCCAGGGCTCCCTGCAGAGCCGGACCGAGATGCTCTTCGGAGCGCAACAGCGCCCTCAGGACCTCGAGCTGCTTATCACTCAAGCGAACAATCCACATCGAAGTACCTCCAACCCTCCAACGCGCTCGGGTTGGATGAGCAAGGTAATCGGGAGCGCGGACGGAACTCGCCCCCCCTCCCCGCCCCGCCTACCGCGAGGAGATGCGGACCGCCTCGATCCGGTTCTCGCGGACCGACTCGACCCGGATGGTGTATCCGTCGGCGGTGATCTCGTCGCCCCGCTTCGGCAGCCGGCCCAGCTCTCCGAAGACATAGCCGCCGACCGAGTTGTAGGCGTCGGTGTCGACCGGCAACTCGATCTCGGCGTCCTTGAGGTCGCCGAGCGAGACGTGCCCGCGGACGAACCAGTCGCCGTTGGTCAGCCGGCGCAGGTCCGCGGCACGGGGGTCGGTCTCGTCCTCGATCTCCCCCACCACCTCCTCGAGGATGTCCTCGACCGTGACCAGGCCGACCGTGCGCCCATACTCGTCGACGACGACCGAAAGCGAGGTCCTCTGCCGCTGCAGGTCCTGAAGCAGGTCATCGAGGGGCCGCGTCTCCGGGATGATCAACGCGTCGCGAATCGCCGGCTCAAGGACGGCATCGGGGCCGTCGCTCATGTAGATCCGGGCGAGGCTGTTGTTGTGGACGATGCCCTTGACGCGGTCGGGATTCTCGTCCTCGATCACCACCAGCCGGGTGTGGCCCGATGTCACACAGCGCCGCAGTGCCGTCTCGACGTCGTCGGAGGCGTCAACCGTGACCACGGCGGGGATCGGGGTCATCACCTCGCGTGCCTGCTGCTCATGCAGGTGGAATACGCCGCCGAGCATCCCCGCCTCTCCCTGGTCGAGCCGGCCGCGCTGGGCGCCGCGGCTGATCAGCAGGCGAAGCTCCTCCGGCGAGGTCTCGTCCTCTAGGCCGGTGACGTCCACGCGGAAGAGGCGACGGGCGAGGAAGTTCGCAGGGGCGTTGGTGGCGACGATCAACGGGTGCAGGGCGGTTCGGAAGAACCTCAGCGGCCGCGCCACCCGCAGCATCACGTCCTCGGCCCGGGCGATCGCCAGCATCTTCGGCGACTGCTCCCCGACGATTACGTGCAGGAAGGTGACGATGGTGAAGGCGATCGCGATCGAGATCGCCAGGGCCAGCCCGTGCCCCATCACCCCTCCGAACACGGGTACCAGCAGTTCTGCGATCGCCGGCTCGCCGAGGAAGCCGATGCCCAGCGAGGCGAGCGTGATCCCGACCTGGCAGGTGGCGACGAACTCGTCGACGTGCTCCATCTGGGTGGCGGCGACCTTCGCCGAGCGCACGCCCTCCTCGGCGAGCTGGTCAATACGGCTTGGCCGCGAGCGGACGATCGCGAACTCGGCCGCGACGAAGAAGCCGTTGACCAGGACGAGCAGCAGTAGGAGGACGAGCAGGACGGCCGTCACCGCTCCGCCTCCGGAAGGCTCGCGCTCATCTGCCTATGTGGCCTCGTACTTCGAGGGCGGTCGTCTTCGTCGGCCATCTGGGGCCCCGTAAGGATAGACGCCAACCGGGCGGCCGCCGCTCCCTCAGAGCGCGTCGATCCGGCCGGCCAGCTCGAAATCGGCGGCGGTGAGGCCGCCCTCGGAGTGGGTCGAGATCGTCACGGTGACGCGGTCCCAGGAGATCTCGAGATCGGGGTGGTGATTCATCTCCTCGGCCGGCGCCAGCAGCGAGTCGACGAAGCCGACCGAGCCGGCGAAGTCGCCGCGCTCGAAGTCCTTGGTGATCGCCTCCCCCTCGCGCTTCCAGCCTGGCATCGAGGCGAGCCTCTCCCCTATCTCGGAATCTTCGAGAAGTGCCATATTGCCCTCCAATGCGTATCGCCAGCCTGGTGCCGTCTGCGACCGAGATGCTATTCGCCATCGGCCTCGGCGACAGCGTCGTCGCCGTCACCCACGAATGCGACTACCCGGAGGCGGCCGCCTCACTCCCGCGGCTCACCCGCACCGTGGTCCCGGCAGGCCTCGGTGCCCGCGAGATCGACGAAACCGTCAAGGGGATCGTCGGTGAGGGCGGGCCGCTGTATGAGCTCGACGGCACCCGCCTCGCCGCCCTCGCCCCTGACCTGATCGTCGCCCAACAGGTGTGCGACGTCTGCGCCGTCTCCTACGAGGACGTGCTCGAGATTGCGGCGAAGATGCCGGGACGCCCGCGCGTGCTGAGCCAGGACCCGGCGAGCCTGCGCGACGTGCTGGAGGACGTCACACGACTGGGCGATGCGACGGGACGCGGCGCGAGCGCGGCGCTGCTGCGGAAGGAGCTGGAACAGCGCTTGGGGTTGGTCCGCGATGCGGTGACCGGGCGTTCTCGGCCGAGGGTCTTGGCGCTCGAGTGGCTCGACCCGCCCTTCGTCGGCGGCCACTGGATACCGGAGATGATCGAAACGGCCGGCGGTATCGATGTAATCGGCATGGCCGGCGAGAAGTCGGCTGAGCTGAGTTGGGAGCGGCTCTGCGCCTGCGGGGCCGAGGACGTCGTCGTGATGCCGTGCGGGTACTACCTGCCCGAATCAGAGAGTCAGGCCGAAGAGCACCTGGCGGAGCTGCGCCTGCTTGGCGCCGAGCGTGCTTGGGCAGTGGACGCCGCCGCCTCCTTCTCGCGGCCCGGCCCGCGCCTGATCGACGGGGTCGAGCTGCTCGCCCACCTGCTTCATCCCGGCGCGCTCGCCGCGCCCAAGGGAGTCAGATCGGCGCCGCTGCCGATCTGACCGCGCTCAGGCGACCGCGATCGAGCCGAGAACCGCTGCGACGCCGATTGCAGCCATCGCCACCAGCTCGACTCGGAGGTGGTTGCGTCCGAGCCTCCCCCGCTCGCCGGCGATTATCGCCAGCGCCGCGAGGGCGCCTCCGGCGGCGCCGAAGAGGTGGCCGCCGATGCTGATCCCGGGGTAGCCGAAGGTGAACGCGAAGTTGATCAGCAGGAGGATCCCGAGCTGCGCGGCGACCCCTTCGAGGCGTCGGCCGCGGGCGACGACGAAGGCCGCAGCGAAGATCCCGAAGATCGCACCCGACGCCCCGGCCGTGAGTCCGTCGGGCGTGAGCAGCAACGCGCCGAAAGACCCCGCCAGGAGCGCAGCGAAATAGATGAAGACGAAGCGGAGCGTGCCGATCCCCGGCTCGAGCAGGCGGCCGATGATGAAAAGCGCGTACATATTGAAGGCGATGTGGAGGATGCTGTAGTGGAGGAAACCCGCGGTCACGAGCCTGTAGAGCTGTCCGTCGGCGACCGGCGGGGCGATCAGACCGAAGTGGACGATCACCGGGTTGGACTGGCCGATCGCGAACCCGCCGCCACCCCTCAGCAGTTCGTAGAGATAGGCGACGACGTTGACCGCGATCAAGACATAGGTCGCATTGAGCGCCCGCGAGCCCTCGAAGGCGGCCGCACCGGACTTCACCCTGGTCGTCTGCCGGGAGCACTCCGGGCATCGCATGCCGACCGGCGAGGGCGTCATGCAGTCAGGGCAGATCGGCCGCTCGCAGTTCGAGCAGCGGACGCCGGTCTCGCGGTCGGGATGGCGGTAGCAGGTGTCGGCCATGGGCGCAGCAGCCTAGAACAGTGATCCCGTGGCCGCGGGTGGTCGGCGAACCTGGGTCAGCTCACGCCGACGGCCACCAGCGGCGCCGAGGTCGGCTGGGCGCTGCCGCCGCGCGGCTCGACCGTGACCAGCACCCGCTGAGCACCGTCCAGGTGCCTCGGAATGCCGGCGCTGGCGGTGCCGTTCCCCTGCGGCGCGAAGAGAGAGGACGGCCTCATCCGCCCGTCCCGCTGGACCCACGCCTGGTAGACCTCGCTCGCCGGAAGCTGGCGCAGACCGGTCAGCTCCAGCATGCCGGAGTCCCCGGTGCGCTTCAGGGTCGCCTGCACCGCGCTTCCCGGGGCCGAGCGGGAGGTGACCGTCCGCGCGCCACCGCCACCGGCGTCGTAGGCGATCAGGCCGACCGCGACGATCAGCGCCACCGCGGCCAGACCCATCGCCGGACGCAGCCACAGGCCGCCGAACCGCCGCCGTCGCTCGGCGCCCGCGGCGGGCTGCGGCCGGCCCGCCTCCGCCTCCACCGTCTCCATCAGGGCGCTGCGCAGGCTCGCCGGCGGCTCCAGTCGCGCCGCCGACTCCCCCAGCGAGGTAACCGCCGGAGCCAGCCAGCGAAGGTCGCGGCGGCACTCTTCGCAGCCAGCCAGGTGCCGCTCCAGCTCGGCCGACTCCTCCGGCTCCAGGGCGCCGATCGCGTAGGCGGCGACCTCCTCCCGCCAGCGCTCGTGGGAATCGGCGCTCATCCGAGTCCCTCCGCCATCTGCATGCGGATCTTCTCCATCCCCAATCGCATCCTCCCCTTGACCGTACCCAGCGGCATCCCCAGCATCTCGGCGATCTCCGAGTGACTGAAGCCGCCGAAGAAGGCGAGGTGGATCACCTTCGACTGGTCGCTGGGGAGGTCCTGCAACGCTCCCCGGACCTCGGCGGCCTCGTCGCGCCGCACGACCTCCTCCTCGGTCAGCTCCCCGGAGGGGCGCTGCTCGAGCGCCGCCTCGTCGTCGAGGTCGAGCTTCGGCGCCTTGCCGGTGTCACGGCGCAGGGCGTCGATCGCCCGGTTGCGGACGATCCCCAAGGTCCAGGCGCGGAGGCTGCCGCGGCTCGGGTCGAAGCGCGCGCCGCTTCGCCAGATCGAGATGAACGCCTCCTGTGTGACGTCCTCGGCGGCCTGGCGCGAGCCGACGATGCGGTAGGCGAGCGAGTAGGCGGCGCCGCCGTGACGGTCGTAGAGGACGCCGAACGCATCGGCATCGCGATCGGCGATCAGCGGCATCAGCTCCTCGTCGGCGAGGCGCTCGGCCTTTACCCGGGTCATGGCCATTCTTGATTGAGGCTACGCGCCGCCCGGCGTCATGGATCACTCGTTCCCTGCACTATCGCCGATGCACCCGTCCGCCTCGCAGGCGAAGATCCTGGCAGCCGCGGCACGTGAGCAGTCCATCCGAATCGGCACAGCGAGAGGAGATCGAATTGCAAGGTGCAAGCCCGGCCCGGCTCTACGCGACGCTCGTCGGCGGCGTCCTCGTGGTCGCCGGGATCATCGGCTTCTTCTACAGCTCGAGCTTCGGCTCGCCGGGGGCCGTGGACGACGTATTCGGGATCCTCGACGTGAACGGCTGGCACAACCTCGTCCACATCCTCACCGGCGCGATCGGTCTGCTTGTCGCCGGCTATGCGGCCCGCGGCTACGCGCTGGGGCTCGGCTTCGTCTACATCGTGATAGCGATCTGGGGATTCATCATCGGCGGCGGCGAGAGCATCCTCGGCTTCATCCCGGTCAACACCGCCGACAACTTCCTGCACCTGATCCTCGGCCTGCTCGGGATCGGCGCCGGGCTCACGACGCCGAAGACAGGGTCCGGCCCGGCGCCGCCACCGGCGCCGGCGACCTAGCGGCCGGAACGGAGTCCGGAGCGGAACTGGCCGGCGACGTTGCGCAGGCCGCCGGTCTGCTGGCGGCCGCGGCGACGGGCCTCGAAGAGGACGAGGGCGCCGGTCGCGATCCCGCCGGCGGCGACCGCGACCACCGGCCGTACCCAGTTGCGGGGCTCGCGCAGCGCCCGCAGCTCGCTCTCGGACAGCTCGTCAGCCCAGTCGGAGAGCTCATCGGCCGCCGCCTGCGTGACCGCGGCCAGAGTGCTCTCGACCCGCTGCGATAGGCGCTCGGGCGGCTCCATCGGGCGCAGCGCGTCGCTCAGCAGCGCTTCGACGTCCAGGCCCGACGCCGCCTCCTCCGCTCCGCTTCCGGGGGCATAACTGCCCGGCACGTCCTCGGCTCCGCGTCCGGGCGTGGCGGGGTTTGTGGAGGGATCGTCAGTCATCGTTCTTCATCTCCTCCTGGAGCTGCTTGATCGCGCGGTGGATGAGGACCTTCGTGGCCCCGTCGGTGCGTCCCAGCGCGCGGGCGATCTCGCGGTTGTCCATGCCGAGTGCGAAGCGCATGATCAGCGCCTCGCGGCGGTCGTCGGGAAGGTGCTGGAGGTTCTCCATCACCTCTCGCAGCTCCTCGCGGCCCTCGACCAGGGCCTCGGTCCCGTGCTGGGCCGGGATCGGGTCGGCGTTCTCCAGCGGGGTCTGGGGCCGGCGCGAGCGGTCGCGGTAGTAGTTCGAGGCGAGGTTGTGGGCGATCCGGATCAGCCACGGCCGCAGCGGTCGCCCGTTGGACTCGCGGCGGGCGCGGTCGAAGTGCCGGTAGGCCTGCAGGAAGGCCTGCTCGGTCAGATCCTCGGCGTCGTGATGGTTGCCGACCCGGTAGTAGGCGTAGGAGTAGACGTCGCGCAGGTGCGCCCGGTAGAGGTCCTCGAAGGCGCGGTCGAGCTCGGCCTTGGCTGCGGGGTCGAGGCTCGCCGGCTCGACGGTCTCGCTCTTGCTCACGCGGCAAGGTTACCCGGCTCCCATCGCTAGGCCGCCTGCTTGGAGCGCTCTGCCCGGCGCAGCCCCGCCACCCACTCCTCGGGCCCGATCTCACCCACGATCAGCGCCGCCAGGCCACCGATCGCGCTCGCGTCGAGGCCGGCGGAGGCGATCGTCTCGGCGATCAGGGGTACCGAGTCGAGGCCCTCGGAGGCCTGGCCGATCTCCGCCCTGATCTCGTCCGGGGTGTGCCCGGCGCCGAGCATCTCGCCGGCGCGCCGGTTGCGGCTGTCCGGCGCCAGGACGGTCGCAGTCAGGTCGCCGACCCCGGCCAGGCCGGTGAAGGTCTCCAGTTTGGCGCCGCGATGGATCGCGTAGTCGACGCACTCGCTCCAGACCTCGGCGGCGGCGATCCCGGCGGCGTTCAGCCCGTGCGGCTCGGCCGCGGCGGCGGCAAGCGCGGCGGCGTTCTTGGCCGCCCCGGCCATCTCGACGCCGACCACGTCGTCGGAGCGCTCGCAGACGAGCCCTGCCCGGTCGAAGACGTCGCCGAGCTGGGAGCGGAGATCGGCGTCGGCCGAGCCGAGGACGAGGGCGGCCGAGCCGGAGACGGCCTCGCGCGCGTGCGCCGGCCCGCCGAGGCAGGCGATCGCCCGCGCCCGCACCCGCTCGCCCACGTACTCGGAGGGAAGCTGGCCCGAGCGGCGCGACCAGGCCCTTGGTCAGCAGCAGCATCGCCGTGCGGCGGCCGATCCGGTCGGCGATCGCGCCGACCCCCTGCGGCAGCGAAAAGGAGGGAATCGCCAGGCAGATCAGGTCGAGCCCGGCGAGCTCGATCTCCGAGGCCTGCTTGACCCGG
Source organism: uncultured Actinomycetes bacterium (assembly GCA_963738305.1). Taxonomy (GTDB): domain Bacteria; phylum Actinomycetota; class Thermoleophilia; order Solirubrobacterales; family 70-9; genus JBBRHQ01. The sequence continues at coordinate 419,287 of CAVTVU010000001.1, forward strand.
ACCGAGTCGGGCAGGGTCACCCCGTCCAGGTAGCGGGTGTTCTCGCGCTCGGCAGAGATCTGCTCCGCCTGCTCGGCGGTGCGGGTCCCGAGCTGGACCTCGAGCCCGCCGCGGGCGAGCAGCACGGCGACCGCGGTGCCCCAGCTGCCGGCGCCGATCACCGCGGCGCGGCGCATCGGCGGCAGGCCGCCGAGGTCCTCCCACTGCAGCTCGACGTTGGGCCAGATCCGCGACGTCACCGTTGCGGCCAGCGCCGGCGAGGGCCGCTCGGAGCGTGGGAAGGTCATCGCCCGGCCGATCCGCAGGCTGACCTTGCGCGGGCGGATGCGCCAGCCGCGGCGCACATCCTCGCTGCCGAGCACGGCGACCGGGACGACCTGGGCGCCGGTCTGCAGGGCGAGGCGCCCGACGCCGCGCTTGGGGCTCGCCAGCGACCCGGTCCGGATCCGGGTGCCCTCGGGGAAGATGCAGACGGTGCCGCCGCGCTCGAGCACCATGCGGGCGGTCTTCATCGCCTCCTCGTCGGACTCGCCGCGGCGGATCGGGAAGGCCCCGCAGCGACTGAGGATCCAGCCCTGCCAGCGCTTCGAGAACAGCTCCATCTTCGCCACGTAGTTCATCGGCCGCCGCCAGGGCAGGGAGGCGCCGATCACGAAGGGGTCGAGGAAGCTGCGGTGGTTGGCGGCGACGATCAGGCCGCCCTTGACCCGGGCGTTCTCGCGGCCGTGGCGCGAGAGACGCAGGTAGATCAGGAAGGCCGGCTGGAGGATCAGCCGCGCCAGCAGGTACATCGCCCAGTTGACCCCGTGCTCGCGGGTGTAGTCGTGGTAGCGCTGGAGGTCCTCTTCGCTCACTAAGAGCGCTACACGAGGCGGTCGGTGGCGTTACAGAGCGCGACCTCCCGCCCGCGAAACTGCAGTTTCCTCTCATGTGAGAGGCTATTGAAGTCTCGGCTGCGGGGTATGGGTAATGGGTGCCGCCGCGCTACCAGGCGCGCTCGATCATCTGCGCGCAGCTCGTCGCGACCGGGGGGCTCGGGGGTGAAGCCCAAGCTCGGGGCGAGCCTCGATCGCGTCGAGGGCCTCATCCAGCTGGGAGCGGTCGGCTCCAGCGTCGCCGAGCCCCGCCGGATGCCCGCCCAGCTCGAGGATCCGCGCCTCGATGCCGGCCGGGTCGGTGCCGAGCGCCGCGGCGAGCGCGCCGATCTCCGTCGGGGCCCGCTCGCGCATCGCCGCCATCGCCCGCGGGCAGGATCGCCGCGTTGGTCTCGGCGTGGGGGCTGCCGCAGACCCGGACCAGGGTCTGGCAGACACGTGGTGGAGGGCGAACAGGCGCCGAGTCGATCGCGTAGCCGCAGAGGATCGAGCCGAGGGCGAGGGCGCGGCGGTCGCGGCGATCCCGATCCTGGTCGAGCGCTGCGGCGATCAGCCCGGCGCCGTGCAGGGCGGTCATCCGCGAGACCGGGTTGGCATGGGGCGTGTAGAGCGAGTCGGCGCCGTGGGCGAGCGCGTTCATCGAGCTGGCCCGCAGCGGTGCCTCGGTCTGTGACGTCATCGCCTCGGGGTCGGCGATGACCACCGCCGCGCGCACGAGCCCGCCGGCGCGGTCCTCGGCGCCGGCAGGGAGGCGGTGGATGCCGGTCATCTCCGCCCCCGACATCGTCGTCGGGATCGCCGCCACGGCGGCGCCGGTGACCGCGGCGACCGCCTTGGCGGTGTCGATAATCCGGCCGCCGCCGAGGGCGACGAGATGCGTCGGCTCCTCTGCCTCAGGGAGGATCGCGGCGGCTGCGTCGGGAACGCCGCCGGGCGCGACGAGGTGGACCGTCTCGGCCCCCTCGCCAAGGCTCGGCGCCCCGGCGAGCGCCCGCTCGGTCGAGAGCAGCTCGAAGGAGCCGAAGCCGTGCTCCGCGAGCAGCTCCGCGGCCGCGCCAAGGGACCCGCTGCGGAAGACGACGGTGCGCCCGGCGTCGCGCCAGACGAAATCCTGCGCCACCTCCTCTGCTCTCGCTCGCTCGCGCTCGACACCGATCATCTCGCTCGCTCGCTCGCTTTTCGCGTCCGGGGCGGCTTGCCCGGCTACTTCGTCGTGGTGAGGCGCGGGTTGACGATCGGTCGCAGCTTCGGCTCGACCTCCTCGCGCAGGTGCTCGAAGTCGGGCGGCAGCGAGAGCTTCTCGCCAAGATGCTCGAGCGGCTCGTCGACCGTGAAGCCGGGGCCCAGGGTGGCGATCTCGAAGAGCACGCCGCTGGGCTCGCGGAAGTAGATCGACTTGAAGTAGAAGCGGTCGATCACCGGCGTGGGCCGGGCGCCGCCGCGGGCCGCGGACTCGCGCCAGCTCTCGTGCTCCTCGATGCTGGAGGCCCAGGCGACGTGGTGAACGGTGCCGGCGCCCTCGCGCCCCGGCTCGGCGGGCGGCTCGTCGTAGACGTAGCGCCCGCCGCGCTTCGCTGCCGCGCGCCTCCCAGCCATCGCCGGAGGGCTCGAAGTCGAGCGCCTCGAGCAGGCCGCGGCTGGCCTCGGGGCTGCCGCTGTAGGCGCGGACCGAGTCGAAGCCCTGCAGCGCCAGCTCACCGGGGATCTCAGGGTGGTCGGCGCTCAGCGGCTCGTCGTCGGTCTCGACGACGGCCAGCTCGTGCCCGAGGCCCTCGGGGTCGGCGAAGAGCAGGCGCTCGCCCTCGCGCGAGGTCTCGATCCCGTGGGAGCCCAGCCTCTCCTCCCAGAAGTCAATCGCCTCGGCCGAGCCCACCCGCCAGACGATCCGGTGGACCATCCCGGCGCCCGCCCGGCCCTGGGCGGCGCCCGGGAACTCGAAGAAGGTGAGATCGGAGCCGGCGCTCCCCTCCTCGTCGGCGAAGAACAGGTGGTAGACGGTCGGGTGGTCCTGGTTGACGGTCTTCTTGACCAGCCGCAGACCCAGCACCCCGACGTAGAAGTCGACGTTCTTCTGGCCGTTCTCGGTGATCGCGGTGATGTGGTGGATTCCCTCGAGCTTCATCGCCTCGCCTCTCTTCGTTCTCCTCAGATACTTGACTACTCAAGTATTATACATGGTCCCAATTCATTCTTTCGCCTACCCCGTTCCAGGCTCATGCACCGCTCGCCCGCGACTACCCTTCCAGCGACGCGCCGGAGTAGCTCAGCTGGTCAGAGCAATCGCCTTGTAAGCGATAGGCCGTCGGTTCGAATCCGACCTCCGGCTCTGGACTTTTTGCGACCTGACATCGACCGCCGCGCCGCCAATGTCATTTTCGGGCGAAGATCGTGTCGTTGCCCCGCTGGCCAAAGGCATCGCCCCCCCGCCGCAAAACGATCCGATCCTTTCCTCGTCCTGCAAAGACGATGTCTCCGCCTCCTCGCCAACCCCAATGGCGCCGCGGGCTCATGTAGAGCCGGGCGCCGTTCGATGGACGATCATCGAGGCGATGAGCGAGGATCCCGGCAGTTCCCCCGCGGACGTCAAATTCCGCATGCTGGAGCCGGGCGAGGGCGCGGTGACGACGAAGGCGATCCGGGCCGCCTACGGCGACAGCTACGACCTCGCCTGGGTCTATGACGCCGCGGAGGTCTCCCGGAGGCTCGCCGACGGCACCTACGTGGCCTGGGTCGCCGAGAGTCCGGGCGGCGAGCTGCTCTGCCACGTCGGGCTCGGCAGGCACGCCCTCTCCGACCGGGTTGGGCACTCCGGGCAGGCGGTGACGATGCCCGCGGCGCGCGGGCATCACCTGTTCACGGCGACCAAGCGGCGGCTGATCGGGTGGGCGCAGGCGGAGGGGCTGGCCGGGATGTACGGCGAGGCGACCGCCGCGCACCCCTACAGCGAGCGGGCCAACGTCGAGCTGGGCGCGCACGAGACCGGGTTCCTGCTCGGCTGGATCCCGGGGTCGGTCTCCAACAACGCCGCGACGGAGGCGGGAAGGCGACAGTCAGCGGTGCTCTTCTACACCAAGACCAACGACGGCCACGAGCGGCGGGTCTTCGCCCCCGGGCGCCACCGCGAGATCGTCGAGCAGACGCTCCGCTGCTGCCGGCTGCGGGGGAGGATCGCCGAACCCCCGGCGACCGCCTCCCTGGCGCAGCAGACACAGCTCCACGCCGAGGTGCATGAGGACCACAACCTGGCGGTGCTCACGGTGGAGCGGGCGGGGGCCGACCTCGAGGCGAGGGTCTCGGAGCAGCGCGCGGGGCTATTCGCCGCCGGCTTCGACGCGATCTACCTCGACCTGCCGCTGGAGACGCCGGAGACGGCGCTCGCAGCCGACCATCTCGAGGCGCTGGGGGTCTTCTACTCGGGCATCTTCCCCAACAGCCGCGCCGACGGCGACGTCCTGCGCATGCAGTCGCTCAACCGCGTCACCGTGCGGCACGGCGACGTCGCCGTCGTCTCAGAGCACGGCCGGGAGCTGTTCGACTACGTGCTCGCCGACCTAGCCGCGACCCACGGCTGATCCGCTCCGGCGAGCGTGCAATTTCCTCTCACACTGAGAGGAAATCGAAGTCACGCCGGCGGCGCTTGCGCTAGAGCGGCACCTCGCGCGAGTTGAGGTGCACGCCGACCTTCCGCTTCACCCGCTGCAGGGCGTTGTCGACCGTCTTCGTGTCGCACTCGAGCCGCTCGCCGATCACCTCGTAGGAGTGACCGTCGAGGTAGAGCGAGAGGACCCGGCTCTCGAGGTCGGAGAGAACCCCCGAGAGGCAGGTGATCAGGCTCTCCAGCTCCTCGGTCGCGATCACCTGGTTGACCGGATCGCTGACCGAGGGCCCGGGCAGGATCTCGTCCAGGGTCGTCTCCGAGTCGCCGGCCGCGGCCGGCGACTGGCTGAAGGAGACGTACTGGTTGAGCGGCGTGTGCTTGTTGCGGGTCGCTGTCTTCACCGCGGTGATGATCTGGCGGGTGATGCACAGCTCGGCGAAGTTGCGGAAGCTCGACTCGCGGTCGGTCCGGTAGTCGCGAACCGCCTTGTAGAGGCCGAGCAGGCCCTCCTGGATCAGATCGTCGGACTCCCCGCCGAGCAGGAAGTAGGAGGACGCCTTGAGCCGGACGAAGCCGCGGTAGCGGCGGATGATCGCGTCGTAGGCATCGGAGCGGCCCTCCTTCGCCAAGGCGACCAGGTAATGATCATCAAGCTCAGGTTGAGCGTTAGTGTCCTGCAGGGCAGCACTGGCTCTGGCCGGCGCCGGGAGCTGCATCTCATGCGTAGCGGTAGGAAGGGCCACTGATCTTCTCTCCTTTCGAGAAGGTCCGTGGCGCCGCTTACCTCCCCAGGGGCGCCGTCTTCAAAGGATGCTTCCTCAGACTCAAGTTGAGGTTCACCCTTTATCCGCGGCTAAGTGTACGCACCCGCCGGGTTCTGTCAACCCCAAATCGTCGCGAATGCAATTCGGCTTGCAACCGCCGCTGCATTTGTTAGGTGGATTCGCGGCGCTGGCGGAGCGCCTCGAAGAGCAGCGCCGCGGCGGCGGCAGAGACGTTGAGCGAGCCAATCCTGCCCCGCTGCGGCAGCGCAAGGGTCCCGTCGCAGGCCGAGGCGACACGCGGCCGGATCCCCTTGCCCTCGCCCCCCAGGACGAGCACGACGCCGCCGCCGAGGTCGACGTCCCAGGGCGCCCGCTCGCCCTCGGCGCTCGCGGCCCAGACCCAGAGCCCGGCCTCCTTCGCCTGCCCGAGCCAGTCGGCGAGGTTCCGGACCCTGGCGAGCGGCAGGTGCTCGAGCGCTCCAGACGAGGCCTTGCAGGCAGCCGCGGTCACCTCGGCCGCCCGGCGCTCACAGATCGCGACCCCAGCGGCGCCGGCGACCTCGGCCGAACGGCAGACAGCACCGAGGTTGCGCGGGTCCTGGACCTGGTCGAGGGCCACCAGCAGCGGCGCCTCGCCGGCCAGGAGCGCCGCGGGGTCGGCGTAGGGGAAGGGGTCGACCTCGGCGACCACACCCTGGTGATCGGGGGTTCCCGCGAGCCGCTCCAGTTCCTCCCGCGCGGTCTGCGGAGCCCGCCACACCCGGTGCACGCGCCGGCTGCCCCGTTCGGCCTCGGCCACGGGACGGCGGCCGTAGATCCGCTGGCGGCGCCCGGCCAATCCTCAGCCCTTGCGGACGAGCCGCGCGCCCTCGGCCAAGTCCCGGACCTCCCAGCCCAGGTCGGCCAGCTGATCGCGGATCCGATCGGAGCGCTCGAAGTCTCGCGCCGCGCGCGCCGCCTCGCGCTCGGCTAGCAGCGCCTGGACCTCCTCGCCGGCCTCCTCCCCATCCCCCTCGGAGGCCAGCGAGGCCAGGCCGAGCGCCTCCAGCATCTGGAGCAGCGCCGAGCCGGCCCCGGCGAGCCGCGAACGGTTCGCCTCCGAGACCAGCTCGAATGCCTGGGCCAGCGCCTTCGGCGTGTTGAAGTCGTCGGCGAGCGCCTCGCGGAAGCGCTCGAGGCGGGTGCCCGCACCGTCGCCCACCTCCTGCCCGGGACGGTTTTCGCGCAGGAAGTTCCGCAGCCGCTCCACCCGGGCCGCCGCCTCGCGGAGCGCCTCCTCCCCGAATGCCAGCGGCTGGCGGTAGTGGCCGGAGACGATGTAGGCGACGATCGCCTCGCGCCCGAAGCGGTCGAGGGCCTCGGAGAGCTGGAAGATGTTGCCCTCCGACTTCGACATCTTCTCGGCGTCGGTCTCGATCATCCCGTTGTGCATCCAGAGCCGGGCGAAGGGGCGGCCGGCCCCTTCGGACTGCGCGATCTCGTTCTCGTGGTGGGGGAAGAGCAGGTCGGAGCCGCCCCCGTGGATCGCGAACGAGCGGCCCAGCTCCGTTTCCGCCATCGCCGAGCACTCGATGTGCCAGCCCGGCCTGCCGGGGCCCCAGGGGGAGTCCCAGCTGGTGTCCTCGCCGGGCTTCAGCGCCTTCCACAGGGCGAAGTCGAGCCGGTCCTCCTTCAGCGGCTCCGAGCCGGCCTCCTCACCCTGGTCCATCTCCTCGGGGTTGCGGCCCGAGAGCCTCCCGTATGGCTCGAAGCTGCGGACCCGGTAAGTAGACGTCGCCGCCCGACTCGTAGGCGTGACCGCTGCGGACCAGGTCCTCGATCAGCGCGACGATCGGCCCGATCGTCTCGGTCGCCAGCGGCTCGGCGTCGGGCCGGCCCAGCCCCAGGCGGTCAGTGTCGGAGACGTAGGCCTCGGTCATTTCCCGGGCCAGCTCCGCCGAGCCTCGCCCACCCTTCTTCGCCGCGTCGTAGATCTTGTCGTTGACGTCGGTTACGTTGATCACCAACCGCACCTCGTAGCCCTCGGAGCGCAGGAAACGCGCCAGCAGGCTGAAGACGACGAAGGGGCGCGCGTTGCCGATGTGGATGCGGCTGTAGACGGTGGGGCCGCAGGCGTAGATGCCGACCTCGCCCCCGGGATCGATCGGGACCAGCTCCCGCGTCAGGGTGTCTCTGATCTTCACCTCCCGCACGGCGCTGATGCTATTCGGGCGCCGCTCGGAACCGGAGCTGCGGCCCGGCCTCAGAAAGTGCGGTAGTTCCCCGGCCCCCCGGCGGCCTGCGCGGCGACGGAACCGGCGCCCTGGCGCGATCGCTCCCAGGCGGGCGCGGTGTTGCCGGCCGCCGCGACGGCCTGGCGCCGGGCCCGCTCGGCGACGGTCCGCACCTCACCGTCGGCGGCGCGGCGCGCGACCTCGGAGCGCTCATCCGCCTCGCGGCGGATCCGCTCGGACTCCTCGGAGAGCTGGCGGTCGGCGCGGCGCCGCGCCTCCTCCTCGGCCTCGCGCTCCACCTTCGCGATCAGCTGCTCGACCCGCTCCTCGGCCTCGCGGCGGACCTGCTCGGTGCCCTCCATCACCCGTCGCTCGATCTCACCCTCCAGCTCGGCGATCCGTTCCTCCGCCTCGCGCCGGACTTCCTCGGCCCGCGCCTGCGCCTCGCCGATCCGCTTCTCGGCCAGGGCCACCCGGTCGGCGGCCTTCCGCGCGGTCTCGGCGCGCGCTTCCTGCATCCGTTTTTCGGCCTCTCCTTCGAGCCGCTCGGTGGTTTCCGCCAGGGCCTTCTCGGCGCTCGCCCTCGTCTCGGTCAGCTCGGCGCTGATCCGAGCCCGCTCCGCCCTGGAGTTCTTGGCGATCTCCTTCGCTGCGCGCTCCGCCCGCATCCTGGCGCTCTCGGCGTCGGCGAGCTGGGCCTCGGCCTTCTGGGCCCGCACCTGTTCCTGCTTGCGGGCGCCCTGGGCGGCCGCGATCCGCTGCCGACCCTCCTCGCTGAGCCGGCGGATCGTCTCCATCGCCTTGGCCTTCACCTGCTTGCGGTTCTCGGCCTGCTCGAGGCGCAGGCGCTCCTCGCTATCGGCGACGCGCTTCTCGGCAGCGTTGACGAGCCCCTGGGCGTGCTTCTCAGCCGTCTCGATCTCCCTGCGGGCGGCGAGCTCGGAGTCGGCGATTCGCCGCTCCGACTCCGTGACCTCCTGGCGCGCCTCGGCCGCGGCCCGCTCCGCCTGACGCAACGCCTCCGCGGCCCGATCGGACGCCTGCTTCGCCAGCCCCAGAGCGCGCTGCTCGCCGCCTCGCGCCTCGACCTCGGCCTCCCGCGCCCTCGACTCGCGGCTTCGCATCTCGGCCACCAGACGCCTGGCGCTCGCAGCCACCTCCTCGGTCGCCTCGCCGACGAGCCTCAGGTGGCGCCGGGGGTCGGGCGGGTCCGGTTGGTTCGGCATGAGATCGGGCTCGGGAGAGACGGCGGGCTCGCTCATCGAGCCGCAACTTACTACGGGCGGCAGAGGTCACCGCGGGGCCCAGATCGCGTATTTATCGCAATTTGCGGGCCCCGCGGGGGAGCCGCCGCGCCACCCCGGGCGGAGACCTCATCGCGGCTCTTCGCTGATCAGCGCCACCGGCACGCCGAGCCCGGCCCCGCGACGCACGGTGGCGATCCGCCGCCCCGGCTGGACGGCGTCGCGGACCTCGCCCAGGCGCTCTCCGAGGAGCCCGGCGCAGGCGCCGAGGTCGGATACGCAGAGCGTCAACCCCCAGAAGCGAGCCGGCCCCTCGCCGGCCTGCGGGGTCTCGACCACCTCGAGGATCACCTCCCCCAAGCGAAAGAACGCCTGGCGCGCCGGCGGTCCCGGCTCGTCGGGCTCGCGGATCCTCCGCAGCGAGAGCCCCGCCCCTTCGAGCGCCGCGTTGGTCCGGGCAAGCTCCGGTGTGAATACGACGATGTGATCTATTCGCAGCGCGCCGATCGGGTGGGACGCGGGCTGCGGCGGGGCTGCTGCTGTGTGCTCGGTCGGTAGCCCGTCGAGAGCCACCGCGGCCTCAGTGTCTGTTTGCCCGCGCAGGGTCCAGCCGGCGATCCCGTCGCCGCCCTCCTCGAAGAGCAGTCGTACCGACCCGACCGCGGCCTCGGTGCCGTCGACCGCGAAACCGCACTCGCGCCAGGCTTCGGCGGGCGCGGCCAGGCGAACAGCCTCGATCGTCACCTCGGGGCTCAGTTGAGATCGCGCTTGAGGACCTTGCCGGTGGCGTTGCGGGGCAGCTCCTCCAGGAAGACGACGTCGCGCGGCGTCTTGTACCCGGCCAGGTTTGTCTTCACGTGGGCCTTGGCCTCGTCCCCGCTCAGCTCGCCCTCCGGATGCAGCACGACGAAGGCCTTCAGGCGCTGCCCGAACTCCTCGTCCGGGACGCCGATCACCGCTGCCTCGGCCACGGCCTCGTGGTCGGAGAGCAGGTCCTCGACCTCCCGCGGGAAGACGTTCTCGCCCCCCGAGACGATCATCTCGTCGTCGCGGCCGTCGATGAACAGCCGCCCCTCGGAATCGAAATGGCCGACGTCGCCGCTGGAGAGCAGATCGTCGATCGCCTCCTTGCCGCCCCCGCCGGTGTAGCCCTCGAAGGCCATGCCGTTGCCGACGAAGATCCGTCCCACCTCCCCCTGCGGCACCTCCCGCCCCGCGTCGTCGAAGAGCTTGACCGTGGTCCCGCGCGGCGGGCGGCCGGCGGTCCCCGGGGCGGCGCGCAGCTCCTCCGGGGTGGCGATCGTCGCGTAGGCAACCTCGGTCGAGCCGTAGAGGTTGTAGATGTTGTCGCCGAAGTGGTCCATCCACTTCAGCGCCATTTCGCCGGGCAGGGCCGACCCCGAAACCGAGGTGATCCTGAGCGAGGAGAGGTCGTAGCGGCGGAGCGTCTCCTCGGGAAGGGCGAGGATCCGCTGGATCATCACCGGCACCACCGCCAGCACCCGGGCGCGGTGCTCCTGCACCGCCCGGAGCGTGTCCTCCGGATCGAATCGCCGGCGCAGGATCATCGGCGAGCCGAGCGGCAGGCCAAGCACGAAATGGGTGAAGCCCCACGAGTGAAAGAGGGGTGACGCGATCACCATCGACTCGCCGACGCGGTAGGGGATGCGGTCGAAGAGCCCGGCAAGCGCGTTGATACCGCCCGGGCTGGAGCGCTGCGCCCCCTTCGGGGTCCCGGTCGTGCCCGAGGTGAGGATCACGAAGCGGGCCTCCTCATTCGGCGTCGCCGGAGAGGACGTGTCGCCGGAGGAAATCAGGGCCTCGAGCGTCGTCGCGGTCCCCTCTCCGCTCTCGTCGGTCCAGGCGATCACCCGCTCGACTCCCCCGGCTCCCTCGAGCAGGCCGCCGAACTCCTCGTCGTGGATCAACATCCGCGGGCCCTCGCGAGCGATCACGTCGGCGAGCTGCGGCCCGGAGAACATCGTGTTCAGGTACAGGGCGCTGGTGCCGAGCTTGGCCGCAGCGATCGTCGCGTCGACGAACCCGCGGTGGTTTCGGCACATGATCCCGATCCCCTCGCCCTCCCGGACCCCGAGAGCCGAGAGCGAGTTGGCGAGCGCGTTGGAGCGGCGGTCGAGCTGCTCGAAGGTGAGCGACCCGCGCTCGTCGATCAGAGCCACCTCGTGCGGGTGCTGGATCGCGGCCGCGATCGCGCCGGCGGCCGGTGAGATGCCGTGCTGCGCGACCACCGCCACCATCCGAGCGAGCTTGTCAGGGCGGATCGGGCGCAGCACACCCGCATCGCTGAGGACCTTGACCCCGAAGGCGCCGTCAGCGACCCAGCTCAGCGGGTTGGGGACGCTCGGGCGCATGGCGGCAGCCTAGTCGTCCTCGACCTGGGCAACCGCCATGCAGGCGATCCCCTCGCCCCGGCCGATCCAGCCCATGCCCTCGTTGGTCGTGGCCTTTACGTTGACCCGGGCCGAGGTGGCCTCGGCGATCAGCCTCTCCATCTCGGCCCGGTGGGGGGCGAGCCGCGGCGACTCACAGACGACCGTCGCGTCGATGTTGACGACGCGGCCCGAGACCCGGCCGATCACGGTCCGCAGCAGGTCGAGCGAGTCGGCGCCCTCCCAGGCGGCCTCGTCGTCGGGGAAGAGGGTGCCGATGTCCCCCTCCCCGGCGGCGCCGAGGACGGCGTCGATCACGGCGTGCAGGACAACGTCGGCGTCGGAGTGCCCGGCGAGGCCCCGGGGGTGATCGATCTCCACCCCGCCCAGCACCAGCCGCCGCCCCTCGGCGAAGCGGTGCGAGTCATAGCCGACCCCGACCGGGCTCACCCGGCCGCCTCCACGCTGGCCGGGCCGAGCGGCTCGAGCCGTCGGCGACGGGCCTCGAAGACCGAGACCTCATCGACCCCGAGGTCCTCGAGGAAGGCGAGCGCCTGCTCGTAGCCGTAACCAACCTCCTCGGGGGTGTGGGCGTCGGAGGAGAGGGCGAAGACCGCTCCGGCCTCGACGCACATCTCGGCGAAGGCCGGTGCCGGGTAGAGCTCGGAGACGGGCTTCCGCAGCCCGGCGGTCGAGACCTCGACCGCGATCCCGCTCTCGGCGATCGCTTCGACCGCAGGCTCGTAGTAGAAACGCGGGTCGCGCTGCGGCTGCGGCCGGGCGCTCCCCCAGTACTTGACCAGGTCGGGGTGGGCGAGGATGTCGAAGAGCCCGCTGCGGGCGCTCTCGGCGATCGCCTCGAAGTAGAGCCGCCAGACCTCGTCCGGGTCGCCTTTCGCGTTCCAGACCCCGTAGACCTCGGTGTCGAGCGCGTGGTCGCCGATGAAGTGCACGGAGCCGACCACGTAGTCGAAGGGATGCGAGTCGAGCAGCGACTCGGTGCGGTCCTCCGCCCCGGGGACGAAGTCGCACTCGATCCCCAGGCGCAGCGGCGAGTCGGAGACGAAGTCGCAGTAGGCGCCAAGGTCGTCGGTTGCCCAGCGCTGCCACCAGGGATGGCTGGACCACAGGTCGAGTGCGGCCGTGAAGCGGTGGATGTGCTCCGAGCAGCCGATCTCACCGATCCCGGCGGCCCGGGCCGCCTCGAGGTAGCGATCGACGTTGGCCTCGGTGAAGTAGCGCTCGGGCGGCGTGTCGTCGTCGTCGGGACGCAGGTGCAGGTGATAGTCCGTGAGCACGCTCGCGAGCCTACCGAGGCGCTGCGGGGGTCCCACCGCCCGGATACCCTGGCCCGCAATGGTCCACCTGCGAATCATCGCCCCCAGCCACGAGTGCGATCACGTGCTCGACCTGCTGAAGGCGACGCCCTCGGTGACGAACCTTGTCTTCCTGCCGCGCGCGGCGCAGAAGCCCGAGGGCGACATGATCCTCTGCGACGTCGCCCGCGAGGACGCCAGCGTGATCATCAGCGATCTGCGCGAGTTCGACATCCCGCTCAACGGCTCGATCTCACTCGAGGAGATCGACTCGCAGATCTCAGTCGCGGCGGAGCAGGCGGAGGCGGCCGCTCACGGGCTGGCCGGCGACGCCGTGGTCTGGGAGGAGGTCGAGGCACGGACCTCCGAGAACGTCGAGCTGAACGCCAACTTCCTCGGCTTCATGATCCTTGCCTGCCTGATCGCCTCGATCGGCATCCTCCTCGACAGCCCGATCCTGATCATCGGCGCGATGGTGGTCGGCCCCGAGTTCGGACCGCTGGCGGGTCTCTGCGTCGCCATCGTTCAGCGCCGGCGGGAGCTGGCCCTGCGCTCCTTCAAGGCGCTTGCGATCGGCTTTCCGGTCGGGATCACCGCAGCGTTCCTCTTCTCCCTGATCGCCAAGCACACCGGGCTCGCCGAGGACACCCTTACCACGCTCAACCGCCCCCTGACTCAATTCATCTCCCACCCGGACGGGCTCACCTTCATCATCGCCTTCATCGCCGGGATCGCCGGGATGCTGTCGCTGACCTCGACGAAGTCGGGAGCGCTGATCGGCGTGCTGATCTCGGTGACGACGATCCCCGCCGCCGCCAACATCGGCGTCGCTGCCGCCTACCTGAACTGGGGCGAGTGGCGCGGGGCGATCGCCCAGCTCGCGGTCAACCTTGCCGGCATCTTTCTGGCAGCCGTTGGCACCCTGTTCGTCCAGCGCCTGCTCTACAGGCGGAGGCGGGTGCGCCACCTGCAAGAGGGAGCGCGGGAGGTCGCCGGCCTGCCCTTGGGGCGCAGCCGCCACGAGGATTGGGCGGCTGACCGGCCCAGGCCCCGCCCGCGCACCTGAGGGTCGGCCCGGCCCATCGCCTCAACCAGGGCGCAATACTGCATCGGGCGATGTCGCAGGAGAAGGTGGAGATCGTGCGGCGGGACATCGCCGCCCGGGATGCGAGTGATTGGAGGCATCTGCCTGAGATCTGGGATCCCGAGATCGAGTTGCATCTTGTCCGGGGCGGGACCTACCAGGGCGTAGATCAGGTCACGGACTTCTTCAAGACCCTCCGCGACCTTCATGCCGACTACCGGGTCGAGGCACTCGAAGTGCTCGATGCCGGCGACCAAGTGGTGACGGTCGAGCGTGTCCTGGGCCGTGGGTTGAAGGGCAGCGACGCGGACGGTTGGATCGGGGAAAAGCTATTTCGAGTGATCGAGTTCAAGGACGTCCGAATTCGTCGCGTGACCGAACACCCGAACCGAAGCGCCGCCCTCGCTGCCGCTGGTTTGTCGGATTGGCGTCTCAGACTGAAGCGGTAGTCCCGCTGCTATGACCTGGATCACCTGCTCAGCTGGACAGCGGCCAGAGCGGGATACTGCGCGGGCGATGTCGCAGGAGAACTTGGAGATCGTGGAGCGAGCCATTTCCGCAATCAATGAGCGGGATGTCGGGGCATACCTCGCGTTGTGTAACCCCGATATCGAGCTGATCAATCAGATCGCGGCGATCGAGGGACCCAACAAGGGCGAGCAGGGCATCCGCTTGTTCTTCGAGGGCATCGTCGAGGCAACTGCGAAGTTCGAGCTCGAGATCGAGCGCCTTCAGCCCCTTGACGACAACCGCGTTCTGGGTTCGCTCATCCTGCACCTGGAAACCGCAGGGGGCTTTCCGCAGCGACAGCCGCTCACGAACCTGTACGAACTCGAGGACGGCAGGCTCTCGCGTGTACGGGTCTTCAGTGATCGCGCCGAAGCCCTCGAAGCCGCAGGGCTGTCGGATTAGGCGAAGTCGACGGCCTCCTGCCCTCGACGTAACACGTCCTCCGCTATGTCACGGCCAGAGCGCGACAATTTTGCCGAGCTTCAGATCGAAATCTACGAATGCCAAGAGGTTGGCGACCGGGTGTAGCCGAGTTCGACTCGGTTCTTGGTGCCGTGATCGAGTTCAAGAACGGCAAGGCGACTCAGATTCGCTCCTACCTCGACCTCGAGGAAGCCCTCGAAGCGGCCGGGCTATCGGAGTCGGCCACGCCGCTTGGCGTTCTGCCCTTACAGGACCTCCAAGGAAGGAGAGGGACCATGAGCAACCCCGAGACCGCGGTCCTCGCGGGAGGCTCGCCTGGATCATGCAGCAACTGCTGCGCCACCCCGAGGGGGTCATCTCGACCCGCGTCGGGTGGAGCGGCGGCGAGGGCGACAACCCGACCGAGGAAAGCCCCCTTTCCGCGGCGCGGCGCGGAAGCTGCCAACCGCGGGACGGTGGCCTGGCTTCCGGAACGAAGCCCTCGAAGCCGCACGCCACATACGCTGTCGCAATGCCCCGCGAGGCCCTCATCCTTCCCCTCGCCTTCGCTGCCGGGGTCGGGGCGGCGGAGTTGTTCGGTGCCGCCAACCTCGGGGTCGCCTTCGCCGTGGGCGGGATGGCCTTCGCGGCGACGGTCCTCTGGCTGATCCTGCGCTAGCGGGTGGCGCCTCGGCTCGACCGGCTGAGACCAGCGCCGGGTGGAACTCAGCTCTGGCCGGCCGCGATCGCCTCGGCGACCGCGGCGGCCGGCCCCCCGGTCCAGGGCTCGCCGTGCCCGGGCAGCACCAGGCCCGCCTCCAGCGGCTCGAGCGCCGCCAGCGACGCGCGGGCTTGGCGCGTCTTGGAATTGAGCGCTCGCGGGAAGAGCTGCGAGCCACGCCGCCCGGTCATCGGGTTCCAGGTGCAGATCGCGTCACCGACGAACAGCGCGCCGTGCGAGGAGAAGTGCAGGGCCACATGCCCGGGAGTGTGCCCCGGGGTCGGGATCACGCTCGGCCGCCCGGGGACGTCGACCCTGGTGCCTGACTCATATGTCGTCACCTCGGCGACGGCCTTCGGCTTCACCCCGTTCAGGGTCAGGTGCCAGAAGAGGCGGTAGGCGGTCGGGCGCAAGAGGTGGGGGAAGAAGCTGCCGTCGGTCTTCTTCGGCTTCGGCTTCAACGTCGTCGCCTCGTCGTCCGGATGGACGTAAACCGGAATCCCAAATTCCGAGCGGAGCGCCTCGGCGACGCCGATGTGGTCGCCGTCAGAGTGGGTGAGGACGAGCGCCTTGATATCGGAGGCCGGACGCCCAAGCAGCTCCAGCCCCGGCTCGAGCTGGGACCGGTATTTCGGGCACCCGGCGTCGACCACCGTGACCCCGCTCTCGTCGGCCACCAGGTACCAGTTGACCATCGGGCTTCCCAGACGGACGACGCCCTCGGCGAGCTGGGCGGGTGCGTCCATGCCTTCGGCGAGGTTGGCGGAGGTGGCCACGGCCCCACCCTACCCGCGGGCAACCTTGGAACCCCCCCAGCCGAGACTTCAATCGCCTCTCACTATGAGAGGAAATTGCAGTCTCGCGGGGCTGGGCCCGTCCCTACTCGCGGCCGGCCAGCAGGAGCTCGGCCAGCCGCAGGTCCGCGGGGCCGGTCACCTTGAGGTTCTCGGCCGGGGCCGGGTGGATTCCCACCTTCCCGCCAGCCTTCTCGACCAGCATGGCGTCGTCGGTTGCCGACGCGGTCTCACCCTGGGCCATCGCCTCCCGCAGCGCTGCGGTGCGAAACGCCTGCGGCGTCTGCGCCGCCCACAGGCCGGTCCGCTCCTCGGTCGCGGTGATCAACAGGTCCTCACCGGCTCGCTTCACCGTGTCGGTGACCGGCGCCGCCGCCACCAGCCCGTCGAGATCCTCCCTCGAGGCCAGCTTCTGGACCACATCGTCTATCAACTGAGCAGTGACCAGAGGGCGGGCTGCGTCATGCACCACGACAAACTCGGTCTCCACCTGCTCCATCCCCGCAGCCACTGATTCGGACCGGGTCGCCCCACCGCCGACGACCTTCACCTCCGGCCCCCACCGCCCCTCAGCCTCCGCCAGGACCGGCGGCACCGCCACCACCACCGGCCCGATCGAGCCGGCGGCCTCGAAGGCGGCCAGCGACCAGGCGACCATCTCCCTGCCCGCGAGCTGGACGAAGGCCTTGGCCCCGCCGGCCCCGAGCCTCTGCCCGGAGCCGGCGGCTGCGATCAGCGCGGTCGCCTCAGACGGTCGCGCTGGCGGCGAAACGCTCCTCCAGCAGCGTGTCGAGGAACTCCTCCGCGCCGTCCTCGTCCTTGTCGAGCGCGTACATGAACTCCGAGGCGAGGATCTTCTTCGCCCGCGTGTACATCTGCTTCTCCCCGGTCGAGAGGCCCTTCTCCATCTCGCGCAGCGCGAGGTTGCGGACGACCTCGGCCAGCTCGAAGACGTCGCCGGTCTTGATCTTCTCGCGGTTGTACTTGAACCGCCGGTTCCAGTTCTTCGGCATGTCCGACACCTCGTCGGTGAGGACACCCATCACCTTCTTGATCTCGTCCTCGTCGATGACGCGCCGCAGGCCGGCCCTGCCCGCGTTCTCGCAGGGGACCATCACGGTCAGGTCGTTGTGCAGGATCTTGATCGTCAGGTAGTCGCGCTTCTCCCCCATCAGGTCCCTGCTCTCCTTCTTCAGGACGACGCCGGCTCCGTGGTGGGGGTAGACGACGTTGTCGCCTTCCTCGAAATCGCAGACGAGCTGGACGTCGTCCTCGAAACCGGCCTCCATCGCTTCCTCTAGATCAGGAATAGCTCTCTCCTTTCGTCGTGACGGCGCTCATCGCCATCAGCTCTGCAGATACCTGTCGACCAGGTCGACCTCCTGGAGCCTCCGCAGGCCCTCGCGGATGTCCTTCGCCCTGGTCGGGCCGACACCGTCGACGGCCTCGAGGTCGGCGTCGGAGGCCGCCAGGACCTCCTCCAGACCGCCGAACTCGTGGATGATCTTCTGGACCACAAGCCTTGGAATACGTGGGATGCGCCCGAGCACCCGGTAGCCCCGGGGGGCGACCGGGAAGTCGAGCGTGTTCATCTTCCGGTCGTAACCGAGCAGCTCGGCGAGGCGACCGAAGTCGAGCACGTCCTGGTGGGGCAGGTGGGCGAGCGTCTGCAACACGGTGGCCAGGTTCTCCTCGGAGTCCTCCGCCGAGTAGTCGCGGACCAGAGCCGACTTGTCGGCGGCGACCCCGACCATCGTCTCCTCGAGCTGCATCTCGATCAGCCGGCCCTCGGTGCCCAGCTCGACGATGTAGCGCTCGACCTCGACCGCCATCCGGGTCACCAGCTCGGCCCGCTGCAGCACCGCCAGCACGTCGTAGAGCACTCCCCCGCCTTCGAACTCGAGCACGGTCAGCCGCGCAGAGACCTGGTCGAGCCGGGCCCTGTACTTATCAAGTGTCGCGAGGCCCTGATTGGCCTTGGCCAGCACCGCGGGGATGTCCTGGAGGATGTACTTGGTGCCCTCGACGTAGAGGGAGACGACGTCGCGGCGCTGGGAGACCGCGATCACCAGCGCCGTCGTCTGCTTGGAGACGCGCTCGGCGGTCCGGTGCCTGGTCCCGGTCTCGGTCGAGAGGATCGTCGGGTCCGGCATCAGCTGGACGTTGGCCCAGGCGATCTTGGTCGCCTCGGCGTTGAGGACGATCGCCCCGTCCATCTTCGCGACTTGGTAGAGCAGCGCCGGGGTGTAGTCGACGTCGAGCTTGATCCCTCCGGAGAACATGAAGGAGATCTCCTCGGAGTCGCCGACGACCACCAGGCCGCCGCTTCGCGCGTGGACGATGTTGTCTATGCCGTCCCGCAGCGCGGTGCCGGGCGCGACCATGTCGAGCGCCCGCAGCAGCCGAGGGTCCTGCCGTTCGGAAAGCTCATGCAGCTCATCCCCGGGCAGTGACGACATCGAGTCGATGATGGCAAACCCAGATTTCCGCTGCTCTGCGCCGAATTCCGTGTGGAGAGCACGGATTTGGCTTTGTCAAGGAAGATGGAATTTGCGGTGGTGCTGGTGGTGCTCGGGGCGCTCGGCGATGTGGGCAGGCTCAGGGGGCTCGGGGTCGCGCACGTAGGCCCAGGTGAGCACGGCTCCGACGGCGAGCAGGCCGACGAGAACCCAGGTCGAGCCGGCGAGCGCCTCGGAGAAAGCGACCGCCCGACCGCTTCCGTCGTCGAGGCTGCTCGACTGCAGCGAGGCGAAGACGGCGCCGCTCACCGCGAGGCCGACGGCGCCGGCCAGGACGCGGTCCATGGCCAGCACGCCGGAGGCGATTCCGGCCTTCTCGGCAGGCATCGCTGCCATCGCCGCGGTCGACATCGGCGCGTAGACGAGGCCGAGCGCGATCCCGAACAGCAGGTAGCCGGCGAGGAGCAGCGCGTAGGGGCTGTCGACCTCGACCCGGGTGAGCAGGAGGACGCCGGCGAGGCCGCAGAGCATCCCGGCGCTCATCAACCCGCGGGCCCCGAAGCGGGCGATCAGCCGCCCCGAGAGGGGCGAGAAGAAGACCATCGGCACGGTGATCGGGAGGATCAGCAGGCCCGCCGCGATGGTCGAGCGCCCCTGCACGTCCTGGAGGTATTGCGGCTGGTAGAACATCACCGTCCAGTAGGCCCCGACCAGGGCGAAGGCCGCCGCGCTGGCCCCGAAGTAAGGGCCGTTGCGGAACAGCGAGAAGTCGACGATCGGGTTCGCCACCCGGTGCTCGATCGCCCAGAAGGCGCCGAGGCATAAGAGGCCGCCGCCGAGCAGGCCGAGGGTAGCGGGGGAGTCCCAGCCCCAGTTCTGCGACTCGACGATCGCCAACACCGCGGCGATCATGCCGACGCTCAGCGCGGCCAGCCCGGGGCGGTCGATCCTGTGCCCGCCGCCGGGGTCGGTGGACTCGCGGGCCGCCCAGACCATGATCAGGAAGCCGATCGCCGCAATCGGAATGTTGATCCAGAAGATCACCCGCCAGTCGAGCGATACCAGCACGCCACCGAGCAGCGGCCCGATCGCCAGCGCCAGGGCCGAGACCCCGGCCCAGATCCCCAGCGCCCTCGGCTGCTCGGAGCGTGGGAAAGCGGCGCAGACGATCGCCAGCGAGAGCGGCAGCATCGCGGCCGCCCCGATCCCCTGGACCACCCGCCCGGCGACCAGCATCCACTCGTCCTGGGCGGCCCCCGAGAGCACCGAGCCGGCGGCAAAGGCGGCGGTGCCGGCGAGGAAGACCGCCTTCCGCCCGAACATGTCGCCGAGGCGTCCGGCGGTGACGACAAGGACCGAGATCACCAGCAGGTAGGCGTTCATCACCCATTGCAGCCCGGCCGAGCTGGCGCCGATGTCGTGCTTGATCGAGGTCAGGGCCAGCGCGACCACGGTCGAGTCGAGCATCAGCAGGAAGAGCCCGAAGCAGGCCCCGACGAGGGTCCACCAGGGCCGGCTCTGCTCGGTGAGCCGGAACATCCCGACTCAGGCGGCCCGGCGGACCTCGGCGCGGGGCTCCCGGTCGCCGAGTGGCATCGCCGCACGCAGGGCCGACTTCAGATCGGGGCGGCCGTCGAGGCCGGCGACCCGCTCGGTGGCACGCGGCCCGATCACGGGCTCCAGCCCGAACTTGGCGGCCTCGGCAACCCGGCGGTCCGGGTGGCCGACGTAGCGCAGCTCCCCAGTCAGGCCCAGCTCGCCGTACGCCGCCAGCGGCCTGCCGCCCTCGCCGAGCAGCGGGATGGATCGCTGCGCCGAGGCGACCGCCATTGCAACGGCCAGGTCGGCACCGGGTTCGTCCACCCGGACGCCTCCGGCAACGCTGACGAAGACGTCGGCCCCGGAGAGGGAGAGCCGGGCGTGCCGGGCGAGGACGGCGAGGACGAGGCTGAGCCGGTTGCGGTCGATCCCGTTCGCGACCCGCCGGGGCGACTCCAGCTCGCTGGGTGCGACCAGCGCCTGCACCTCGACCAGGACCGGGCGCGAGCCCTCCATGGCCGGGAGAACGACCGACCCCGGCGCCCGCGTGGCATCCTCGACGAACCGCGCCGAGGGGTCGGCCACCTCGCTGAGCCCGCCGGAGCGCATCTCGAACACGCCGACCTCGCTGGTCGCCCCGAAGCGATTCTTGAGAGCCCGCAGGGTGCGGTAGGTGCGCTCCCGCTCGCCCTCGAACTGCAGCACGCAGTCGACCAGATGCTCGAGCACCCGCGGCCCGGCGAGGCTGCCCTCCTTGGTCACGTGCCCGACCAGGATCAGGGCGATTCCGGCGCGCTTTGCGACCTCCGCCAGCGCGCCGGCCGCCTCGCGCACCTGTCCGACCGACCCCGGGGCCCCGCTCATCTCGCCGCTGTGCAGGGTCTGGATCGAGTCGATCACGCAGGCAGCGGGGCGCTCTGCCTCGAGCGTCGCCAGCACCCGCTCCAGCGAGGTCTCGGCAAGCGCCGGGACAAGCAGCGCCTCCGGGCCGAGGCGCTCGGCCCGCAACCGCACCTGCGCCGTCGATTCCTCGCCGGAGACATAGAGGGTCCCGGTCCCCGCGGCGGCGAGGTTGGCGAGGGCCATCCCGGTCAGCGTGCTCTTGCCGATCCCCGGCGACCCACCTAGCAGGACCAGCGACCCGGGGACCAGGCCGCCGCCGAGCACCCGGTCCAGCTCGCCGACCCCGGTGCGAAGCCGCGGCGTCGCGGGTGCCTGGACCTCGGCCAGGATGACCGGCTTGGGGGCGGCTGCGGCGCCGTGGCCGCCCTTCCGGCGCCCACCCGTCGCCGCCGGTGCCTCGACCAGCGTGTTCCACTCCGAGCAGCCGGGGCAGCGTCCGGACCAGGTCAGCGAGACCTGGCCGCACTCCTGGCAGGTGTAGCGGGGTTCCGCCCGGGCCATCACTTCACCCTAGGCCGCAGCCCCGACGCCTCCGCCCCCAAAGCGGCCGAACGCAAGGTTCCGGGTAAATAGGGCACGAAAGGTTGCGTTCGACGGGGGGCCCACGGCTGCCGCACCCTGCGTTCGGCGGAAAGTGTGGTCGGAGACGTCGGGCCGCGCTACGCCGCCGGCGAGCGCGGCCTGTCGGAGGGCTCTCTCCTCGCCAGGTTCAAGACCAACGGCAAGCCGGACCGCAGGTTCGGCCGGGGCGGCGTGAGGATTCAGCCATTCAACGGCATGCCCAACAGACCGCGCTCGTTCTTCGGACTCGACTTCGACTCGCGTCGGCGGATAGTGGCCGCCGGGACCGCTTTCGACGTGGTGGCGGCGAGGGGGAACAAGGTGGTCGCCGCCGGGGAGGCCAACGGAGACCGGGTGGGTGTGGTGCGACTCAATGCCGTCGGCCAGCCCGACAACAGCTTCGGCCCGGGAGGGATCAGGTCGTTCCACGTTCCCGGCAGCACGCTCGACGAGGCTGACGCGGTGCTCCCCCTCGGCAACGGCCCGCTGCTCGTCGGCGGCCTGTCCGGGCCGGGCGGGTTCGTGGTCAAGCTCGGCGACGGCGGGCTGCCCGCAGCGGGCTTCGGAACCGCCGGCTTCAGCGTCCACGACTTCGGTGACGACTCGGGCCCGAGCGGCCAGGTCTACGACATGGCCCTCGCCGGGCACGGGAAGATCCTCCTCACCGGCGACGCCTCGGCGGGCGCTTCCTCGGCGACCGGCGCCGGCACCGAAAAGGCTCGACCCGTCGCCGAACGCAAGGTTCCGTGCCCATAGGGGCCCTAAGGTTGCGTTCGGCGCGAACCGGGCGCTCAGGCCGCGGCGGACGCCGTCAGGTCCGCGGCCGGGTCGATCCCCCAGCGCCGCCCGGTCTCGGTCAGCTCTTCGCTGAGCGCCCAGCGGTCGGCCAGGTCTGCGCCGTCGTGCTCGGCGCTGGCGCCCTTCAGCGCCATGCAGCCATCGTTGGCGCCTAGCTCGCGGATCGCCGGGACGTCCGCCGAAGCGAGGCGCTGCTCGGCCGGCAGTGCCGCCAGCTCGGCCCGCTTCTCCTCGATCGGCCGCGCCCCTGGGCCGGCCTCCTGGATCAGGGTCGGCACTGCGCAGGAAACCGCCGGGTGGGCGAGGTTCCACTGGCAGGCCAGCTGGATCGGGGTCAGCCCCGCCCGCTCGGCAATCGGCAGCATCAGCTCCAGCTTTTCCAGGCCGGCCTCGATCCAGCCCGCGGGGCGGAAGGCTCGGTGGTCGGTTCGCTCCAGCTCCATCCCGGCTCGCATGTCGCCCCAGAAGAGCCCGCCGTAGTCCACAACGCGGGTGATCACCTCGACCCCGGCCTGCGCAGCGGCGCCGAGGCACAGCTCACCCGGCCAGGGCTCCAGCGGGTTGAGAATGATCATCGCCCAGTCGATCCGCTCGCCGAAGCGCTCCAGGCAGGAGATCAGGTCCAGGGTGAAGCCGTTGGCGGGCCCCGGCGCGACCCCGATCAGGCTCGTCAGGCCTGCCTCCCGCAGCGCCTCCATCCCGTCCCAGACGGCCTCGCTCTCATACCCGGTGCGGTCGGGGTTGTGCAGCATCAGCAGATCAAAGCGCTCGGCCCCCAGCCGCTCCAGGCTGCACTCGGTCGCCATTCGCAGGTAGCCGGCGTACTCGTCCGCGCCGCGCAGGCGCGCGTCGGTGAAGCGCGGAAACCCCTTGGGCCCGTCGCGCTCACCCTCATAGAAGTCGTGGCCGACCGCGCCCGCAAGGCAGTATTCGCGCCGGTCGACGCCGCCCAGCGCCTTTCCCAGCAGGCTGTCAGCTCCCCCCGCCCGTAGACGTCGGCGGTGATCACGGTGTCGATCCCCCGCCCCGGGCGCAGCAGATCGACCAGGCGCTCCTCGGCGATCTCCTCGCCGAAGTGCATGAAGCGCCCGCCGCTCCAGGTTCCGATCGCGATCTCGCCGGGGGCCTTCATCGGACCCGAACGCTAGCGATGCGGGGCGCGATCGGGCCCGGCGACGCGCGCCGGTCCCGACCCGCATGATCAGCCTTGGGACTGCTGGCTCACCGTGGCTCCCCAGCGCTCCTCGATCCGGCCGAAGCGCCAGATCGCCAGGGCGCCGATCCAGGTGAGCACGAACATCGCCACGATCGCGTAGCCGACGTAGTTGAGATCGAGGCCCGAGATGAACTCCCAGGGCTGGCCGGTGAGGCTGAGCTTCTCGGTGAGCACCGAGACCAGCTCGATCGTCCCGATCACCAGCGCCACCACGACCGAGAGCCAGGTGATCGTGATGTTGTAGTAGAGCTTTCGCACCGGCTTGGAGAAGGCCCAGCCGTAGGCGAAGTTCATGAAGGCGCCGTCAATCGTGTCGAGCAGGGACATTCCCGCGGCGAAGAGGATCGGCAGGCAGAGGATCGCGTAGATCGGCAGGTCGGCGGCGGCGGCCGTTCCGGCGACGGCCAGCAGGGCGATCTCCGTCGCGGTGTCGAAGCCGAGGCCGAACAGACAGCCCAGCGGGTACATCTGCCAGGGCTTTCGGATCGCCTTCGTGGCCCGCTTGTAGAAGCGGCTCATGAAGCCGCGGTTGTCGAGCTCGTGCTCCAGCTCGGCCTCGTCGTAGTGCCCCTCCCGCATCCGGCGGAAGATCGCCACGATGTTCAGCAGCACCAGCAGGTTGAGGATGCCGATGATCCACAGGAAGGTGCCCGAGACCGTCGGCCCGATCAGCCCGGTCGCCTGGTGCAGGTTCGAGCTGTCGTTCTCCACCGCGCCGCTCAGGCCCTTGATCCCGAGCGTGAAGCCGATCGCCAGCAGGAAGACGATGGTCGAGTGCCCGAGCGAGAAGAAGAAACCGACGCTGAGCGGCCGCTGGCCGTCGGTCATCAGCTTTCGGGTCGTGTTGTCGATCGCGCCGATGTGGTCGGCGTCGAAGGCGTGGCGCAGTCCCAGCGTGTAGGCCGTTATCCCGAGACCAACGCCGAAGGCGCCGCCGGTGCCGAGATCGAAGTGATGCGGAACTACGACGCCGAAGAGCAGGCCGAAGCCGATCACGTGTAGGCCGACGATGACGGCGGTCATGCCCGCCACCGTGGTCCACTGGGATCGCGTCAGTCCGGACCTGACCCGCGCCAAGCGGCCCCCCGCCGCTGCGGTCTGGGTGGCTACCTCCATCACTCCTCCTCTCCTGGCGGCGAGTCATGCCAGTCGAGCTCGGTGATCTCGCCGCGCCTGATCTCGACCTCGCCCATGCGGGGGGTGTCGTCTATCCACAACCTATATCGCCCGGCCGCGAGCCTGTCAAAGACCGCGGTGAAGGCCGGCCGCTCACCCAGGCGGCGCTCCAGCACCTCCTTGTGGCTTCGGTTGGAGTCCTGCCCCTCCGGGCTGATCTCGATCTCGGTCCCGTGCAGGTCCGAGGGGGTGTGGAGGATCAGGGCTCCCAGGTCGCCGCCGATGTCGAGGACGACCGTCTCCGGGTGGGGTCGGGCCGAGTAGTCCTCGTGCCCGCGCTCCGGATCGCCGTGTCCGGCCTGCCTGGACCTGCGCGCTTCCGCGCTTCCGGCCGCCATCCTCAGGCCCCCGTGCTGAACCCGTCGTGGGGCGTGCCGAGGTACGGGAACGTGTCCTGGTAGCGGTCCGGGCCGGGGGTCACCCCCTGGGTCACGGCCGATGCCGCGGAATCCGGCGTGTAGCTCGGAGCGACGAGCGGATAGGTCAGCCCGGCGACCGCCCGCAGCTCGACGTTGACCACATCGTCGAAGACGCGACGCCCGTTCGGGAACCCCGCCAGGTCGCCGCCGAGGATGCCCAGAGGGTTGGGGCTCGAGGTCGTCGGCGGGATCGCCACGTTGAGCCGCAACATGTCTGCCAATACCTCGCCCGTGTTGTTCTGAAACCCCGGGATGATCCCCTTGGGCAACCCGGTCAGCAGAATCGCCACCAGGTCGGCCCGCTTCGCCTTCAGCGCCGCGAGGTTCGGGAAGACGCCGGGGTAGAGGACCGGCAGCAGCTTGCCCAGCTCCGGATGCTCGACGTACTTCAGGAACTCCTTGTCTGCTGCGGGATGCAGGGCGTTCCAGCGGTCCTTCTTGCCCATCGGCACGACGACCTCGTTGAACAGCGGGTTGCCGAGCCTCGAGACCTGGACCCACGGGCCGGATTCGGCAACGTGGCCGTTGGTCCGCTCGATCACCCGGGTCTTGCGGCGGCTGGCCGCGCCCCAGATGCCGAGCACCGCCTTGGCCGCCATCGGGTTCGAGGGAACCGATCCGTCGCGGGTCAGCCGCTTGATCGGTATCTGGATCGCGATCGTGTGGACGTTGAGCGTCGCGGTCGCGTCGACTGCAACCGCCGGCGAGGTCGCGATCAGGTGCAGGTTCTGCAGCGGCCGCAGATCGCCGAGGTCGAAGATCGACCCGAGATCGACGAAGAAGCCCTCGTTCCGCTGGCCGGCGAATACCCGCTCCCCGGTTCCCAGCTTTTGGACAGCCGGATCCGCCAGCTTGCTCTGGTAGTTCGGGGTCGACCGCGGTCCGACGTTGCACGGCGGCGAGGCCAGATTGCGCCCCAGCACGTGCGGCTTCGGCCGGTGCTTCTTGTGCCCGTTGCGGCGCCGGTTCGGGTGGTTGACCCGGCTGACCTCGTAGAACTGACGCCGATTCCAGCTCGCGCTGTTCAGACCGGTGATCTGACCCGTGTTGTAGAGGAACGTGTTGGGGTTCCGCAGCTTGGTGTCGAAGCGGAACCGGTACTCGATGTCCGGCATCCCGTCGCCATCGTTGTCGATGTAGATCGAGTAGAGGACGTCCTCGCCGAACTCGAAGAAGTTCGGGCCGCCGGGGGGGTCCTCGAGCGGGATGTAGTTGGTGAGGATCGTGACCGTGTCCGGCTTGTCCGGGCTCACGAACGCGTAGGTGTCGGTGTTGTCAGCGACCGGGTCCTTGCTGATCTCCGGTGCTTCGCGGTGGGAGGACATTCGCTCTCTCCTTGAGGTCTGCGCTTGTGGTCTGCGGGAGCCCGCTTGGTCCTTCGCGGGCTCAGCCGATCCTGCGGGCGGCCTTCATCAACCGCCGGACCAGGACCGGATCGCGGAAGGTCGTCTCGCCGGTGCCGGAGGAGACGGTCACCTCGCCGCGCTTCTCATCGCGCACGTAGGCGATCACCACCTCGTCCGGGGGCGGGCCGGAGGGTTCGGTTTCCTCAGGGTGGTCCATGGCCGCCGCGGCCACGGAGGGCGCAGCCGCGATCGCCGCGCTGCCCGTCGCGAGGCCGGCCGAAGCCAGCAGCTTTCGCCGGTTCAAGCTCTCCATCTCTCTTCCCTTCTCCGTGGCCCCGCGAGCGCCGAGTGGCTCCCGCGTTGCCGAGTTGCCCTTTCGGGATGTCCTTACGGGGAGGGAACCACGTCGGATCAGCGAGATGCGCTACTCGCCAGGGCGGGGTGGCGGCGGGCGCGAGTCAGCTCTCGTTCGGGGTCGGTGAGCTCTACTCGACGGAGCGTCGGTTAGCTCTACTCGACGGAGCGTCGGTGAGCTCTACTCGGCGCTGCCGGCGGCGTCGCCGCCGTTACCGGGAGCCCGTGGCGGCTTCTCGTCGCCGCCATCCGGCTTCTTGGCGGCGCCGACCCCGACCGCCTCGGGCTCGGGCTTGGCCTTCGGCTCGGCCTTCTTGCGCGGCTTGCGCGGCTTGACGATCGAGAGGTTGAGGGGGCGGTCCTCGTCGTCGCCCTCCGAGTCGCGATCGACCATGACGGTCGAGCCGGGGACCATGTCACCCTGCTTCAGCACCTCGTCGGCAAGCGGGTCCTCGATGTAGCGCTGGATCGCGCGGCGCAGGGGCCGGGCGCCCATCGAGGGGTCCCATCCCTTGTCCACCAGCAGGTCCTTGGCCGCCTCGGTCAGCTCGAGCTGCAGCTCGTGCTCGGCGACCTGGACCTGGACGCGGCTGATCATCAGGTCGACGATCTCCTTGACCTCGTCCTTGGAGAGCTTGTGGAAGACGATCACCTCGTCGATCCGGTTGAGGAACTCGGGCCGGAAGACCTTTTTCAGGTCGCTCATGATCCGGTTCTTCATGTCGTCGTAGGACATCCCCGTCTCGTCGGCGACGGTGAACCCGATCGAGGTGTTCTTGGCGATCTCCGAGGCCCCGATGTTCGAGGTCATGATCACGATCGCGTTGCGGAAGTCGACCGTGCGGCCCTGGGCGTCGGTCAGCCGGCCGTCCTCGAGGATCTGCAGGAGGATGTTGAAGACGTCGGGGTGAGCCTTCTCGATCTCGTCCAGAAGCAGGACCGAGTAGGGCTTGCGGCGCACCGCTTCCGTGAGCTGGCCTCCCTCGTCGTAGCCGATGTAGCCGGGCGGGGAGCCGACCAGGCGGCTGACCGCGTGCTTCTCCATGTACTCGGACATGTCGATCCGGACCATCGCCTCCTCGTCGCCGAAGAGGAACTCGGCCAGGGTGCGGGCCAGCTCCGTCTTGCCGACCCCCGAGGGGCCGAGGAAGATGAACGAGCCGGACGGGCGCTTCGGGTCCTTGATCCCGGCGCGCGAGCGGCGGATCGCCTTGGAGACGGCGGTGATCGCGACCTCCTGGCCGATCACCCGCTTGTGCAGCTCGTCCTCCATGCGGATCAGCTTCTTGGTCTCGGCCTCGGTCAGCTTGAAGACGGGGATCCCGGTCCACATCCCGACGATCTCCGCGATCTCCTCCTCGCCGACCTCGGGGCGCTCGCCGTTCTCGCCCTCGGCCCACTCATCCTCGAGCTGGCGCTTGCGGGTGGTCAGCTGGCGCTCTGAGTCGCGCAGGTTGGCCGCCTTCTCGAACTCCTGGGCCTCGATCGCGGCCTCCTTGTCACGCCGCGTCGTCTCGATCTCCTCTTCGAGGTCGCGGTAGACGGGCGGGGCCGTCATCGACTTGATCCGCATCCGCGAGGCGGCCTCGTCGATCAGGTCGATCGCCTTGTCGGGCAGGAAGCGGTCGGAGATGTAGCGGTCGGCCAGCTCGGCCGCCGCGGAGAGGGCGTCGTCGGTGATCGTCACCCGGTGGTGCTGCTCGTAGCGCTCGCGCAGCCCCTCGAGGATCTTCACGGTTTCCTCGGGAGAGGGCTGGTCGACCTTGATCTGCTGGAAGCGGCGCTCCAGGGCGGAGTCGCGCTCCAGGTACTTGCGGTACTCGTCGAGGGTCGTCGCGCCGATCGTCTGCAGCTCGCCGCGGGCCAGGGCGGGCTTGAGGATCGAGGCCGCGTCGATCGCGCCCTCGGCGGCGCCGGCGCCAACCAGGTTGTGCAGCTCGTCGATGAAGAGCACGATGTCGCCGCGCTGGGTGATCTCCTTCATCACCTTCTTCAGCCGCTCCTCGAACTCGCCTCGGTACTTCGAGCCGGCGACCAGCGCGGCCAAATCGAGGGTGTAGATCTGCTTGTTCTTGAGCAGCTCCGGGACCTCGCCCTTGATGATCCGGGCCGCCAGGCCCTCGACCACGGCGGTCTTGCCGACCCCCGGCTCGCCCAGCAACACCGGGTTGTTCTTCTGTCGCCGGGAGAGGATCTGCATGATCCGCTCGATCTCGGTCTCGCGGCCGATCACCGGGTCGAGCTTGCCCTCCTCGGCCAGCTTGGTCAGGTTGCGACCGAACTGGTCGAGCAGCTTCGAGGACTTCTTGCCCTCGCCCTGGGAGCCACCGCCGCCCTGGGCCTGGCGCCGGCCGCCGGGGCCGGAGAGCATTCGGATCACCTCGTTGCGGATCTTGTCGGAGTCGGCGTCGAAGTCCAGCAGGATGCGCGCCGCCACGCCCTCGTTCTCGCGGACAAGCCCGAGCAGGATGTGCTCGGTGCCGATGTAGTTGTGGCCGAGCGAGAGCGCCTCGCGGAGGGCCAGCTCGAGGACCTTCTTGGCGCGCGGGGTGAAGGGGATCTGCCCGGAAGTGACCTCCTCGCCGGAGCCGACGATCCGCACGACCTGGGCCCGGACCCGCTCGACCGTGATGTCGAGCGACTCGAGCACGCGGGCGGCTAGGCCCTCCTCCTCGCGCAGCAGCCCGAGCAGGATGTGCTCGGTGCCGATGTAGTTGTGCTTGAGCGTGCGCGCCTCTTCCTGGGCCAGGACGACCACCTGTCGCGCGCGCTCTGTGAATCTCTCGAACAAGTTTCCCTTTAGCTAAACAGTGCTCTTGGCGGTTTGTATCGGCTGATTGATCGGTGGTTTCTAATGATTGGGTCGGAAGCTGCGAATCCGTCCCGACGGACGGCACAGCGCCGGCGGCCTATCCAAGCTATTCGGCTGAAGTTCGCCGATGGATCTGACCTCCGGTCCGTTTGTGGGTACGCCGAGGGGCCAGTATAGCCGCGTAGAGGCACCGGCCACGGCGCTCGAAACGACCCAACGAGCACGAATTCGGCGTCCGCCGGGTCTCGAAAGGAACGTGCGCCGGGGCGAGTTTCTTCGCTATGCAGGCGATTCCGGCGAACCGCGCCGACCCGGAATAGGATCGGGAAGTGCGAAGGGGGATCGTCTCGTCCGCCGTCGTCATCGTCCTGGGCGCCGCCGTCGCGGCGGGCCCGGCCGGCGCCGCGACGCCGCCCGGCAATTTCAAGCGCCACCAGAACCGCCACTGGGTCTGGTACGCGCCGCGCGGATGGGAGGCATCGTTCGGGGCCAACGACATCTACATCGGCTCGCCCACCGGGACGCTGTTCCTGCACTACGGTGCCGGCGGCGTGCCCTGCAGCTACGCGCCCTACTGGAACTCGGTCAACGGCTACTTCGCCTTCACCCGCGCCAGCTACCTGCAGGCCCGGCGGCAGAACTTCGACTTCCACTCCTTCCCGGTGCCCAACGCCCGCTTCACCAACGTCGGGGCGACCAGGCAGATCCGCAACAACTACTTCCGGCAGGTCTCGACCTTCCAGGGCCGGCGACCGAACGGGCAGCAGATCAGGGGCGAGATGGTCCTCGACCTGTTCGCCGTCGACCCATTCGACAACGTCTGCGGCGAGCGCCAGCAGGTCCGCTCCGCCCCCGCCAACGGCATCGGCCGCTCGCTGCGTCTGCTGCGGATCGTGCAGAGCGTGATCTTCGGACCGAAGCGCTGACCTCCGTGACCCCGAGCGAAAGAGAAGGATGCACCGTACGAAGCTACTGACGATCGTCTTGTCCCTGGCCCTCGGCGCGGCGGCGTTGAGCGGCCCGGCGACGGCAGCGGCGGCCCCGCGCGCGCAGGCCAGCGCCTTCGTGACCCATCGCGGCCACTTCTGGTCCTGGGCCGGCCCTCGCAACTGGCACGCCGGCTACGGCAAGCAGGGGATCACGATCCTCGGCGCCGACGACGAGGTCCTCGACCTCGGGTTCAGCAGCATCTTCTGCACCCCGGCCCCGAGCGTCACGGCCTCGGTCCGCCGCTACTTGGGGGCCCAGCGCCGGGCGATCGCCCGGGGGCGGACCAACATCGTCCGAAGGGCCGGATCCGCCGCGTCCGCGGGCTCGGCCTCAACTACTTCCGCCAGTCGCTCAACATCGCCTCCCGGGCTCATGGCCGGCGGCTGCTCGGGCAGATCGCGCTCGACTACCAGGTGCCCGACCCGACCTACTGCTACCGGCGCAGCCTCGCCCTGATCGCACCCGCCCGCGGCTTCCGCGCCAGCCTGCGCAAGCTGCTGCGCGTCTACGGCTCGCTCGCCTACTTCGGCCCCGGCGCTCCGGAGCTCGCCCGAGGACTGAGCCGCCGAACTCGCTTAGGGCCGCTGTCCGGAGCCAAGTTGCGTTCGGCGAACGAGCCACCCACGCCGAACTGCACATTTCGGCCGATATGCAGACCTAACGTTGCGTTCGGCGGGCGGCGTCAGCCGAACTGCATATTGGCCGCCATACGGCCCTAAGGTTGCGTTCGGCCGGCGGAGCCGCCCTGCGTCTCGGCGAGGAACCCGAGGAGCAGCTCGCGGAAGGCCTGTGGCACCTCCAGCGGCGCCAGGTGGCCGGCGCCCTCGATCGTCACCCGCCGCGCGCCGGGGATCAACGCGGCCATCGCCTCCGCCCCCCGCCGGAAGTCGACCATGTCGTGCTCGCCGGCCGCGACAAGGGTTGGCACCGCGAGCGATTCGAGCATCTCGGGGCGCTCCTCGAGGAAATCCGGGTCTTCCTCCGGCGCCGCTTCGGCCTTCAGCTCGAAGGCCCTCCGCTGCATCGCCGCAACCTGCTCGCGAAGCGCCGCGGGCGCGTCGGGGAGCAGCCGGCATCGGTGATCGCCTTCACCGCCGCATCGAGGTCACCGGCTTCGAGCGCCGATTCCTCCGCCTCCCAGGCTCCGGCCAGCTCCGCCGAGGGCTCGACTCGACGGGCGGCGCCGAGAACAGCGCCAGAGACGTGGCCCGCTCAGGGGCCACCGCTGCCACTCGCAGCGCCACCGCTCCGCCGAAGGAGTTGCCGGCAAGCGCCGTCCGCTCCAGCCCCCGCGCGTCCATTGTGTCGAGCACCGCCCCCCACTCCCCCTTTCCATCCCGTGCCGGGCGGCGCCTCGCCGAATCCGGGCAGGTCGATCGCGATCGCCCGGTAACCCGCCTCGGCCAGCGGCGCAAGGTGCTCGGACCACATCCTCCGGTCGGCGATGCCGGCGTGGAGCAGCACCAGCGCCGGGCCGCTTCCGAGCTCGTCGTGGGGCAGCAGCGGCATCAGCTCCGCATCGCCGGGAACAGGAGCACCTCGCGCAGCAGCGGCGCCGGTGAGGATCATCACCAGGCGGTCGATTCCGAGCCCGACGCCGCCGGTCGGCGGCATCCCCTGCTCGAGCGCCTCGACGAAGGACTCATCGTACGGCTGCGCGTCCTCGTCGCCGCGGCGCATCTCCTCCGCCTGCTGCTCGAAGCGGCGCCGCTGCTCGTCGGGGTCGTTCAGCTCGCTGAACGAGTTGGCGATCTCGATCCCGCCGACGAAGGCCTCCCAGCGCTCGACCAGCCCCTCCTCGAAGCGGTGCGCCTTGGCGAACGGCGAGAGCTCGACCGGGTAGTCGACGATGAAGGTCGGCTGGATCAGCTCCGGCTCGACCCGCTTGGAGAGCAGCCCGTCGACAAGCTTGCCCCAGCCCTCATCGGAGCTGGGCTCGAATCCCCATCGCCGCTGCGAGAGCCTCGCGCGTCGGGTGCTCGGCGATATCGATGCCGGTGCGCTCGAGGATCGCCTCGCGCAGCGTCATCCGCCTCCAAGGGGGCGCCAGGTCGATCTCCTCGCCGTCGCGCTCGACCTCCGTCGTCCCGAGCACCCGCTCGGCAACCTCGGCGACCAGCTGCTCGAGGTCGCGCGCGGTCTTCTCGTAGTCGGAGTAGGCCTCGTACCACTCGAGCATCGTGAACTCGGGGTTGTGCTTCGGTGAAATGCCCTCGTTGCGGAAGTCCGGCCCAGCTCGTAGACCCGGTCGAGGCCGCCGACCACGCAGCCGCTTCAGGTACAGCTCGGTCGCGATCCGCAGGTAGAGGTCGCGGTCGAGCGCGTTGTGGTGGGTGGTGAACGGCCGCGCCAGCGCGCCGCCGTAGAGCGGCTGCAGGACCGGGGTCTCGACCTCGACGAAGCCGCGTTCGTCGAGCCAGCGGCGGACCTCGGTGACCGTCCGGCGCGTAGCGCGAACAGCCGCCGGGTCTCCTCGTTGGCGATCAGGTCGAGCTCGCGGCTGCGGTAGCGGGTCTCGGCGTCCTCGAGCCCGTGGAACTTGTCCGGCGAGCGGTCGCAGGCTCTTGGTCAACAGCCGCCAGCGGGTGACCGCCTGAGGCGAGAGCTCGCCGCGCCGGGTGGCGAAGACCTCCCCTCGACCCCGATGATGTCGCCGAGGTCGAGGTGGACCAGCAGCTCGAAGGCCTCCGGCCCGAGCACGTCCTCGCGGGCGTGGAGCTGGATCTGGCCGCTGGCCGTCGCGCAGGTCGAGGAAGGCCGCCTTGCCGTGGCCGCGGCGGGCGACGAGCCGGCCGGCGACGCGGTGGCGCGATTCGGTCTCGATCCCGGCCGCCAGCCCCTCGTGGGCGGCACGGACCTCGGCGATCTCCTCGCGGTCGGCGAACTCGTGCGGGAAGGGATCGACCCCGGCCTCGCGCAGGCGGTCGAGCTTCCGCGCGGCGCTCGTCGAGGAGGTCCCCGGAACCCTGCTCGCCGTCGTCGGGTCCGTTCGGGTCTCGGGTCCGTTCGGCTCGCTCATCGGCGCCCGAGCCTATCCACCCCCGCCACGCACCCGCGCCCCGAGGGCACCAACCCCGACGATCGCAGCGTCGGGCCGCGGCTCGGCGACGTCGGGCTCAGCCGGAGGACCGAGGTCGGGCGCGGTCGCGGCCCTGGTCTGCTCGGAGACCTGGAAGGGGGCCCGGTAGCGCAGCAGCGTCCGGCCGAAGCGGAGCTCGTCGCCGTCGTCGAGCAGCCGCCGCCCCTCGACCCGCTCGCCGTTGACGAAGCTCCCGTTGCGCGAGAGGCCCTCGTCGACCAGCACCCACTCGACCCCCATCCGCCGCAGCTCGGTGTGGATGCGGGAGACGTCCTCGTCCCAGGAGAGGACGAGTCGGCGGAGAGGCTGGCCGCGAGCGGCAACTCAATCGCCTCAGGTGGCTTCGATCTTGGTGATCTTCAGCTTCTTCTTCGGGCCGCGAGGGACCTCGACGCGACGACGTCGCTGCGCTTGTGGCCGATCAGCGCCTTGCCGATCGGCGACTCGTTGGAGAGCTTGTGCTCGGCCGGGTCGGCTTCGGCGGAGCCGACGATCTGGAACTTCTGCGAGTCGCCGGACTTCTGGTCCTTGACGTGGACGATCGAGCCGACCTTGACCTCGTCGGTGTCGAGTCCTTCTCGTCGATCACCGTGGCGCGGCGCAGCCGCTCCTCGAGCTGGGCGATCCGCTGCTCGAGCAGCGCCTGCTCGTTCTTGGCGTCGTCGTACTCGGCGTTCTCGGAGATGTCGCCGAACTCGCGCGCTTCCTTGATCCGCTCGGCGACCTCCCGGCGCTTGTCGTCGAGAGGTCCTCGATCTCGTCCTTGAGCTTCTCGAGCCCCTCCGGGCGTGATCACGGACTGCGTGCCAGTCATTGATCTTCTCCTCGCTTCGGTGGAATCACGGAATGAGGACCCCTGCTAAGGGCCCAAAACAACGGGCCCTGCTGCAGGCGCCTTCTCAAACAACGACCCGGCCGACCGGAGCGCGGCATTATAGCGAGCGCCGGCCCGGCCGTCAGGAGGCTCAGGACGCGGCAGCGCCGCGCCTGAGCGGCGCGCGGCGACGCGGCGGGGTCCTCGATCTGCGGGTAGTGGCCGAGCTCGGGGAACTCGGTCACCGGCGCCGCCGGGGCGCAGCTCGCGCAGCCGCCGAGGACGTCCGGCGTCGCGACCGGATCGAGCATCCCCCAGGCGAACGAGAGCGGCCGGCCAGTCGCGGATCGCGCCGTGCCAGCGCTCGGCGTCGACCCCGCTCGTCCATGTAGGTGGACGGGCGGTGGCCGATCTGGTGCGCCGCCGCTGTCGGTGATCAGCGACCACTGGTCGGCCTCCTCCTCGTCGCTGAGCGGATGGTCGGGGGAGAAACCGAGCCGAACTGGTCGCTGAAGAAGCGCTCCGAGTGAGCCGGGCGGCGAACGGCCCGGGCGGCTGCGAGCAGCTTCTGGCCGAGGGTCGGGGCTGGCGGCGTCGAGGATCATCGAGCCGTTGAAGAGCAGCGCCCGGCGACCTCGAACGCCGAGCTCGCCGGCGATGTCGCGCGCGAACAGCTCGGTGGCGACCGACGTCCCCATGTCGTGGGCGACAGATGAACACCGGCGCCGTCGCCGTGGCGGGCGACCAGCTCCTCGGTCAGGTCGGCCTGCCAGGCGAGGGTGTAGGGTGATCGCGCGGCTTGTCGGAGAGCCCGAAGCCGAGGAAGTCGAAGGCCAGCGCGGCCCGCTCGGACTCGGAGCTCGAGCAGCTCGCGCCAGTCGTAGGAGCTGGAGGGAAAGCCGTGCAGGAGGAGCAGCAGCGGGCCCTCGCCGGCGCGGCTGATGACGTGGATCCGGTGGCCCCGGAAATTCTCGCGCCGCCCCGGCGCGCCCAGGCCTCGACCCGCTCGGTGAGGCTCACGCCGCCACCCCGGCGGGCTCGGGGCGGCGCTCGGCGGCGAGCCGCGGACCAGCTCCCTGGCCCGATCGATCCCGGCGCTGCGCTGCATCTCGTCGGCGACCCGCGCGGGCGCCCCGAGCCGCTCGAGGTAGCGCGGGTAGAGCTTGCGCAGGTAGCGGCCGGCCCGCTCGGGCCGAGATGCTCCTCGGCGCGTCGATCACCCACAGCAGCTCGCGCGATCGCCTCCTCGCGCCGGCGCCGCGTCGCGGCGCCCGGTCAGCTCCTCGAAGACCCAGGGGTTGCCGAGGGCGCCGCGGGCGATCATCACCGCGTCCGCGCCGGACGCCGGTAGGCGCGCGCGCGGCTCGGCGCGTGCTCAGCCCGCCGGAGATGATCACCGGCACCTCGACCCGCTCCGGCGAGCTCGCGGGCCAGCTCGTAGTCGGGATGCCCGTGGTGGCCGGCCTTGGCGCTGCGCGGGTGGAAGGCGATCGCCGCCACCCCGGCCTCGTCGGCGAGGCGCTGCGGCCAGTTCGAAGCCGGAGCGGTCCCCGGGGCGCAGCCCCGAGCGCAGCTTCACGGTCACCGGCAGGCCGCTGCCCTCGCCGCGCCGCGGACCAGCGCCAGGGCCAGCTCGGGATCGCTGAGCAGCGCCGCGCCGGCTCCGGTGCGGCAGACCTTGCGCACCGGGCAGCCCATGTTGATGTCGATCAGGTCGGCACCGCAGGAGGCGGCGATCTCCGCCCCCGAGCGCATCACTTCGGGATCCTGACCGAAGAGCTGGACCGAGACCGGATGCTCGTCGGGGTGGATCCGCATCAGCTCCCGCAGGGTGCGCTCGTTGCGGTGGTGGAGCCCGAAGCTCGAGACCATCTCCGAGACCGCCAGCCCGGCGCCGTGGCGGCGGGCCTGCAGCCGCACGAACCAGTTGCCGATCCCCGCCAGCGGCGCCAGCAGGACCCGGTTGGCGATCTCGATCCCGCCGATCGAGAACGGCTCCGTCAAACCGTCCCGGCGGGCGCGGCGGAGCCGGGGCGTCGTTTGATCCTCCCGTCGTGGATCAGTGAAGGCCGGTCAGGGTAGCAGGTCGTCGACCTCGCTCACCGTTTCGCAGAAGGGAACGATCGCGTCGGCCAGGCCGCCGGTGGCGAGGAACTCACCTCGCCGCCCATCTCCGCTTCGAGGCGGCGGGCGATCGCGTCAATCGCCCCGGCGAACCCGTAGATCATCCCCGCCTGCAGGCTGGCCTGGGTGGTCCGGCCGATCACCCCGCTCGGCTCGGCCAGGTCGACCTTCGGAAGCCTCGCCGCCCGCTCGGTCAGCGCCTCGATCGAGATCTGCACGCCGGGGCCGATCACCCCGCCGAGGTACTCGCCCGCCGCCGAGACGGCGTCGAAGGTGATCGCGGTGCCGAAGTCGACCACGACGCAGGGGCCACCGAGCTTCTCGTAGGCCGCGACGGCGTTGACGAGGCGGTCGGCGCCGAGCTCATGCGGGTTGTCGAGGCGGACCGCCATCCCGGTCTTCACCCCCGGCCCGACCATGGTGCAGGCCTCGCCGAGGTAGCGGCGGCTCATCCGCGAGTACTCGGGGTTCAGCCGCGGGACGACCGAGCAGACGACGAGGACTCCACCTCGTCCAGCTCGGTCCCCCTCAGCCCCAGCATGCTCGCGACCCTCACCGCGAGCTGGTCCGCTGTGTCCTCGCCGTCGGTGGCGAAGCGCCAGTGCTCGAGCAGTGCGTCGCCGTCGAAGGCGCCGATGTGGGTCTGGGTGTTGCCGACGTCTATCGCGAGGAGCATCCCCGCCATTATCGGATAGCGTTGGCCGATCGGTTGCCTGATCGTCCTCTTCGCGCTCATCTCGCCCCGGCTGGCCCTGTTCGGCCTCTGGATCTTCAGCGACCTGCTGAGCCGCGCCTTCGAGAGCTGGTTCGTCCCCTTCCTCGGGTTCTTCCTGCTGCCCTGGACGACGCTGGCCTACGCGGTGATGTGGAGCTCCTCCGACGGGGTCGTCGGGTTCGAATGGTTCATCGTCGTCCTCGCCTTCTTCATCGACCTCGGCTCCTATGGGGTCAGTGAGCGCCGGCGCTCGGCGAGCGCCTAGCTCGGTGAAGGTCCGCCTCTACACCATCCCCGGCTCCCACCCCGGCCTGACGGCCCGGCTGATGCTCGAGCACAAGGGCATCCCGTATCAGCGCACCGACCTGCTGCCGGTGATCTCCAAGGGAGTGCTGAAGGCGCTGCGATTCGACAGGTGACCGTGCCGGCGCTGACGATCGACGGACGCAGGGTTCAGGGCTCGCGCCAGATCGCCCGCGAGCTGGACCGGCTCGTGCCCGAGCCGCCGCTCTTCCCCGCCGACGCCGAGCAGCGCGCCGCGGTCGAGGAGGCCGAGCGCTTCGGCGACGAGGAGCTCCAGCACCCGGTCCGCCAGATCCTCTGGTGGGCGCTTCGCAAGGACTCCGCACCGCTTCGCAGCTACTCCGAGGGGGCGAGGATCGGAGTGCCGATCGGCCTCGCGGTGCGAACCGCCGCCCCGATCGTCGCCCTCTCGGCCCGCTTCAACGAGGCCAGCGACGAGAACGTCCGCCGCGACCTCGCCACCCTGCCGGCGCTGCTTGACCGCGTCGACGGGTGGATCGAGGCTGGCGTCCTCGGCGGCGCCGAGCTGGGCGCCGCCGACTTCCAAATCGCCCCCAGCGTGCGGTTGGCGATGACCCTCGAGGACCTCCGGCCGCTGGTCGAGGAACGGCCGGCCGGGAAGCTGGCGATGCGGGTCGTCCCCGACTACCCGGGCAAGGCGCCGCCGGTCCTGCCGGCGGCCTGGCTCGAGCCGATGCACGCCGCCGCCGCGGCGGCCTAGAGCGGGCCGGAGCGCTCGACCCGCTGGCCCGGCGGCAGCGCCTCCCAGGCGTCTGCGAGGCGGGTGCCATCGGGGAGGGTGAGATTCGGGTCGAGCTCGAGCAGCGGCGCGAGGACGAAGCGGCGACTCGCCACCTCGCGGTGGGGCAGCCGCAGGCGCTCGTGGTCGAGCTCGAGGTCCCCGAGCAGGAGTAGATCGATGTCGAGCGGCCGGGGCGCGTGGCGGGGCCCGCCGAGCCTCGCGCCCTCGCTCCGCCTCGATCTGCTTGCAGAGGTCGAGCAGCGCCAGCGGCTCCAGCGCGGTCCGCACCCTGACCGCCGCATTGAGGAAGTCGGGCTGGTCGAGCACCTCGCCGACCGGCTCGGTGACATAGGTAGAGGAGACCGCCTCGACCTCGACCCCTCGCTCTCCCAGCAGCCCCACTGCGGCCCGCAGGTGCCCGGCGCTGTCGCCGACGTTGGAGCCGAGCCCGAGGTAGCCGGTCCGCCTATTCGGAGTCGTCGTCTTCCCCGACCTCGTCGTCGCCGTCGATGCGCTCGTGGGTGACCTCGACCGCCACCTCGGTCACGGCGAGCGGGATCGGCGGCTCCGGCTTCGCGGCCCGCACCCGCACCGACTCGCAGCCGAAGCTCTCGATCAGCCGCTCCCCCACCACCTGGCAGAGGCGCTCCAGCGTCCGGTAGCTGCGCTCCGTCGCGGCCAGCGCGACGATGTCGCAGGCCTCGGCGTAATCGACCGTGTCGTCGAGGCGGTCGGTGAGGACCGCGTCGCAGTCGGGGACGTCGAAGGTGAGGTCGAACTCGAGCCGCTGCCCGACCTCCCGCTCCGCCTCGGTGACTCCGTGGTGGGTGTAGATCGAGAGGCCGCGCAGCTCCACCTCGACCCTCGACTCGATTCCCTCGGGCGGTTGCATGCGCGGACCCTACGCAAGCGGCCCCGCCGACGCCCCGCCGCCTTGAACCCGCTCAGCAGCTCCTCAGGGAGTCCCTGCCGGCCCCGCCGCGGCAGGTGTCGGAGCCGGGCCGCCGTTGATGAAGTCGCCGCCCGAGCCGCCCAGCAGCAGATCGCGGCCGGCGTTGCCGAACAGGCGGTCGGGCCCTGGCCCGCCGCCAACCCGATCGCGTCCGGCTCCGGCCCTGACCGTGTCGCGTCCGGCTCCGGCGCAGACCGCGTCGGCGGCGCGGCCGGAGTGATCACGTCATGGCCGCCGAAGGAGACGAAGCCGTCGCGCCCCCGGGGTGCCGCC
Source organism: uncultured Actinomycetes bacterium (assembly GCA_963738305.1). Lineage (GTDB taxonomy): Bacteria > Actinomycetota > Thermoleophilia > Solirubrobacterales > 70-9 > JBBRHQ01. The sequence goes on from CAVTVU010000001.1 coordinate 458,773, forward strand.
CAGGACATCGGCGCCGCTGGTCCCGACTCGATTGATCAGGACTCCCGAGCACTTCCGCCGCTCATACGCGCCTATGTCGCAGTCCTTGCGCTTGGCGCCACGCTGATCGACCGCGGGGCAGGCGGCACCGCCGGAGCCCCAGCGCCGCGGGGGTTGCCATTGTGATCGCCGGGCTCCCGGCAAGCAGCGCCTGGGTGCCGGTGGGCCCGCCGTTGCTGTCCAGCGGACCACGAACTAAGGCTCCCCTAGGATCGCTCCCGCGACATGCATCGCCTGCGCCATCTCGGCGACGTCGTGGACGCGAAGGACGCTGGCTCCGTTGGCCGCGGCCAGCACCGAGGCGGCGATCGTCCCGCCCAGCCGCTCCCCCACCTCGGAGCCGTCGATCTTGGCGATGAAGCTCTTGCGCGAGGCGCCGACCACGACCGGCATGCCCAGGTCGGCGATCTCCCCCAGCCGGGCCAGCAGCTCGAGGTTGTGCTCAAGCGTCTTCCCGAAACCGATCCCGGGGTCGAGCCAGATCCTCTCCTCGGGCATCCCGGCGGCGATCGCCGCCTCCGCCCGATCGGCGAGGAAGGCCCGGACGTCGTCGACAACGTCGCCGTAGACGGGGTCGAGCTGCATCGTCCGCGGGTTGCCGAGCATGTGCATCAGGACAAGGCCGGCGCCCCGCTCGGCGACCAGCGGCCCGATATCCGGATCGCCGCGAAGCGCGGTGACGTCGTTGACGATCGTCGCCCCGGCGTCGAGCGCCGCCGCAGCGACGGTCGCCTTCGAGGTGTCGATCGAAATCGAGACCCCCTCCCCGGCCAATGTCTCGGCGAGCTGCCGGACCACCGGCTCGACCCGGCGCATCTCCTCGTCGGCGCCGACCTCCCCGGCTCCCGGCCGGGTGGATTCGCCGCCGACGTCGAGGATCTCCGCACCCTGCCGGGCCAGCTCGCGGCCATGGGCGATCGCCCGCTCCGGGTCGAGGAAGAGGCCCCCGTCGGAGAACGAATCGGGGGTGACGTTGACGACCCCCATGAGGCGAACGGACACCATCACTCCGCGGCACGGGCCGCGGCGATCGCATCGGCGAAGCTCTGGTAGAGGGTGATGCCGATCACCTTCCCGTCCCGCAGTCTCCACACCTGCCCGCCGTGGGCGTCCACCTCGATCCCGTCCCGACCGCGGGCACGCAGATGCGAGCCGACGACGATCACTCCATCTCCCACCGCCTCGACCCGATCTGCGTCGACGGTGACGTTCTCGAAGGTGGAGAGGAGGTTCTCGCGCCATCCGCGCGCGATCTCCTCCCTGCCGTGGTAGACACCGCGATAGGGCGCCTGCGAGTTCGACCAGTCGGCGACCGCGTCGGGCGCGAAGTGCTCCACCAACCGCTCCAGGTCGCCCTCCTTCATCGCCGCGACCGCCGAGCGCACCACCGCCAGCTCCTCCACCTCAGGCCCCCATCGCCGCCAGCGCCTCCGCCGCGGCGCGCTCGCCCGAGGTGATCGCGCCGTCCATGTAGCCGCTCCAGAGGGTCGCGGTCTCGGCGCCGGCCCAGTGGATCGGGCCCGACCGGGGCGCGCAGCGCGGGCCCGTTCGCGATCCAGGCGCCCGTGGGCAGGAATCCGCCGTAGCAGCCGGCCGAGTAGGGGTCCGCAGCCCAGGCCTTGTCGAGGTAGCGCTCCGGCTCGGCGGCCCTGGCCCCGAAGAGGCGCTTGAGGCAGCCGAGGACGATTTCGCGGCGCTCGGGTTGCGGCAGATCGGCCGCCCTTCGCGCGGCGGCGCCCTCGAGGAAGGCAAGCAGCACGCCGGGGGAGCCGTCGGGCGGGGAATTGTCGTAGGTGACGGAGACCGGGCCATCGGCGCTGGTCGCCTGCCCCGAGAGTCCGTCGGCCCGCCAGAAGGGCTCCGGGTAGACCGCCATGCACTTGACCACGCTGCCCATCGCCATCCGCTGGGTGAGCCCGTCGCGGGTGGCGGGCATCGGCGGGTCGTAGTTGATCCGCCCGGCAAGGACCGGCGGCAGGGCGACTATCGCCCGCCAGGCCTCGACCGCCACGCCGCCGGCGGTGCTGACGGTGACGATCCCGGTGGCGTGCTCGATCCGCCGTACCGGCGCATCGAGGACGACGAGTCCTCCAGCTCCTCCGCCATCCGCAGCGAGATCGCCTGCGAGCCGCCGACGACGCGCGAGTCCTGGGCGCCGCCCTCGGTGTCGATAAGCGCCTCGAACGACCCGGCCGAGCGGATGTAGAAGAGCACGCTGAGCAGCGAGACGTCCTCGGGCTCGGCCGCCCACACCGCCCAGATCGCCAGCCGCATCAGGTCGCGCGCGGTCGGGGTGCGGACGTTCCGCCGCATCCAGGTGGCGAAGGTCTGGGAGTCCCAGCTCTCGGCCTTCGGCGCCGCCCAGGGGCGCTCGGGGTCGATCGTCCGCGGCCATCGCGTTGATCCGCCGCAGCGAGGCGCCGATCTCGGCCAGCGCCAGCGGGCTGACCCGCGGGATCGTCCCCTCGTAGTCGCGGATCCGGCCGCGGCGCTCGAACAGGTTCCGTCCCTCGGCGTAGGTCGGGAAGGTCTCGAGTCCCAGCTCGGCGATCAGGGCCAGCACCCGCTTCTGTCCCGGGCCGACCCACTGGCCGCCGATCTCGACCACCTTGCCGCCGCCGATCGGCTCGTTCAGGGTCCTTCCGCCGACCCGGTCGCGGGCCTCGAGCACCACCGGCCGCTTGCCGGCCGCGGCCACCGCCCGGGCCGCCGCAAGCCCGGCAAGGCCGGCGCCGACGATCGCCACATCGGCCGAGAGGCGCTCTTCTCCACTCATCTACTCATCAATACTGGGTTAGCCTCATCGCGACCCTAAAGGTTCGTCTCGGGGCGACGAATCAAGGAAGCGGGAGGAGGGTTATAGAGACCGGAGTCCGATGCAACGGCTGAAGCGCCTGCTCTCGAAGAGGGAGTCCTACTCGCCGGAAGACCTGCCGACCGCGCTGTGGATCGGCTCGACTCTCTGGGCGATGGGGATGGCGATCGCGATCCTGCTGCTCCGCTCAGCCCCCCCGACGAGGCGATCGGCGCCGGCAGGCTGGATCGTCACCGCGGCCCTGGTGGTGGCCGGGATCGGCGCCTGGTTCGCCTACCGCTCGCCGAGAGTGCCGTGGACCTTCAGGCGGCTCTATGCCTCGAGCTTCCTGACGATCGTCGCGATCGGGCTGATGCAGTGGCTGGCCGGCGGGGTCGACGCCCCCTACTCCAACCTGCTGCTGCTGAGCGTCGTCTACGTCGCCTCGATCTACTCGCCCCGGGAGATCGCCGGGTTCATGGCGGTGCTGGCTGCGGGCCTCGCCGCTCCCTTCGTCTATGACGGCTGGAACCCCGACGCCGCCGCGGGGCCTCGCCGACTTCCTGATCTGGTGCGCGGTCGCCGGGATCACCCACATGCTGATGAGCCGGGTCAGCGCCCAGCGCCACCGGATGCGCCGCGGCGCCGCCGAGGCCCGCGAGGAGGCCCGGATCGACGGCCTCACCGGGATCGGCAACCGCCGCGCCTTCGAGGAGGCGATCGCGAACGAGATCGCCCGCGCCAGCCGCACCGGGGTCCCGCTGAGCATGGCGATGGCGGACATCAAGGGGTTCAAGCGGATCAACGACCGCTGGGGTCACGTTGAGGGCGACGAGTGCCTTCGCAGCGTCGCCCGCTCGCTCTCCGACGCGCTTCGCGCTCCCGACCGCTGCTTCCGCTGGGGCGGGGACGAGTTCGCCCTGCTGCTGCCCGGCACCGGACGCGGAGGGGGCGGCCCAGGCAGCGAGCGCCTCCGGCTTCACGTCGCGACCGGCGCCATCGGGCCCGACGGGGAGCCGCTGACGATCCGCTTCGGCACCGCCGAGCTGACCGCGGGGATGAGCGCCGCCGAGCTGGTCGCTGCGGCCGACCTGGCGCTCCTCGCCTCGAAGAACAGCACCGAGACGCAGCCAACTCAGCCTGATCGGAAGCCGCCGGCGGCCGGCCCGGTCCCGACCACGACGGCGAGCCGCGAGACTGCCTAGATGGCCCACCGGGTTCTACGAGGGCGGAGGCCCACTGGCGCCCCTCGAACCAGATGCGCGTCCAGAACACCGACCTTGCCAAGCAGCTGGAGGCGGAACGTCGGGGCGCGCCTCTGGCGCCTCGCCCCCGGGCAGGCATCGACCAAGCACCGCCATCCCACCCAGGAGGAGATCTACCTGCTGCTCGAGGGCAAGGGCCGGATGCGGGTGGACGGAGAGCTGCTCACCCTCGAGCCCCTCTCATCGGTGCTCGTCACCCACGACACGGTCCGCCAGATCTTCAACGACGGCGACCAAGACGCCCTCTGGCTGGTCGTCGGCGCCCCGCCGGAGTCGGCGAACACGCTGGAGATGACCGAGGAGCAGCTGGCGCAGCTCTACCCCGACGGCCCAAAAGCCCTGCCGCCCGAGCTGAGCTGAGCGCTCCCCCGATTGCCTGGGTAGGGGTGGGACCCTTTCAGAGGCGCCATGAGAGGCGGCTCCATAACGGTACGCCAGAAGGCCACGTCGCCTGACGCCCTCGTGGGTGTCCTGGCAACCTATTAAGGTGTCTATTTGGCGGTTTTCAAAGGTCCCGAGGTCGCCCAACCTGTCAGGCAGCTCCTGTTCCCGGGCCATCAGATCGCCGCCCCGGAACGACAGGCATCGCGCTCGCCGGGAAGTCAGACGACGCAGGGACGGCTTAGCCGTCGGCGGTGCCGCCGGCGTAGCCGGGACGGGGCCGCGGGATCGGCCGCGGGCCCTCGCGCTGGGCCTTCTCGGGCTCGGGTGCGGGCTCGGCGGGCTTCGAGGGCTCCTCCTCGGGGAAGATCTCCGACTCGGGCTTGCCGTCGAGCAGGGCGACGAACTGCTCGGAGTCGATCGTCTCGCGCTCCAGGAGGATCTTCGAGATCGTGTCGAGCTCGGAGCGCTTCTCGTTGAGCAGGTCGCGGGCGGTCTGGTGGGCGTCCTCGACGATGCGGCGGATCTCGTCGTCGATCTCGCGGGCGATCTCGTCAGAGTAGTCGGGCTCGGCGGAGAACTCGCGGCCGAGGAAGGGCTGGCCGCGGTCGTGGCCGAAGACCCGGGGGCCGAGCCGCTCGGACATGCCGAAGCGCATCACCATCTGCTTCGCGGTCTCGGTCACCTTCTCGAGGTCGTTTGAGGCGCCGGTGGTGATCTCGCCGAAGACGATCTCCTCGGCGGCGCGGCCGCCCAGGGTCATCGCCATCGTGTCGGTCAGCTCCGCCCTCGAAGTGAGGAACTTGTCCTCCGTCGGCAGGTTGATCGTGTAGCCGAGGGCCTGGCCGCGGCTGATGATCGAGATCTTGTGGACCGGGTCGCAGTTGGGGAGGATGTGGCCGACGATCGCGTGCCCGAGCTCGTGGTAGGCGGTGATCAGCCGCTCCTTCTCGGACATCACCCGGGTCTTCTTCTCCGGCCCGGCGATCACCCGCATGATCCCTTCCTCGAGCTCCTGCATCGAGATCTCGCGGCGGCCTTGGCGGGCGGTCAGCAGCGCCGCCTCGTTGATCAGGTTGGCGAGGTCGGCGCCGGTGAACCCGGGGGTCTGCCCGGCGAGCGCGTCGAGGTCGATCTCGCGGGCCAGCGGCTTGCCCCGGGTGTGGACCTCGAGGATCTGCTTGCGGCCCTTGCGGTCGGGGCGGTCGACGACGACCTGACGGTCGAAGCGGCCCGGCCGCAGCAGCGCCGGGTCGAGGATGTCGGGCCGGTTGGTGGCGGCGATCAGGATGATGTTGTCCTTCATCTCGAAGCCGTCCATCTCGACCAGGAGCTGGTTGAGCGTCTGCTCGCGCTCGTCGTGGCCGCCGCCCATGCCGGCGCCGCGGTGGCGGCCGACCGCGTCGATCTCGTCCATGAAGATGATGCAGGGGGAGTTCTGCTTGGCCTGCTCGAACAGGTCGCGGACGCGGCTGGCGCCGACGCCGACGAACATCTCGACGAAGTCCGAGCCGGAGATCGAGAAGAAGGGGACGCCCGCCTCGCCGGCGACGGCGCGGGCGAGCAGGGTCTTGCCGGTGCCGGGCGGCCCGTAGAGCAGGACGCCCTTGGGGATGCGGGCGCCGAGCGCCTGGAACTTCTTCGGGTTCTCGAGGAACTCCTTGATCTCCTGGAGCTCCTGCACGGCCTCGTCGACGCCGGCGACGTCGCGGAAGGTGATCTTCGGCGCGTCCACCGACATCCGCTTCGCCTTCGACTTGCCGAAGTTCATCACCCGCGAGCCGCCGCCCTGCATCTGGTTCATCAGGAAGATCCAGAAGCCGAAGAAGAGGACGAACGGCAGGATGTAGGTGAGCAGCGAGAGCAGGCTCGAGCCGCCGGTGCCCTTGACCGTCGTCTTGACGTCGTTCTGGCGCAGCTCGTTGATCAGGCTCTGCTCGGTGTTGTTGGGGTACCCGGTCGAGTACTCCTTGCCGTTCAGCTGCTTGACGCTGAGCGTGTTGTCCTTGGTGTTGACGGTGACCTCGGAGATCTGCCCGTCGTCGACCCGGGTCAGGAACTGGCTGTAGACCGGGTTCTGGCTGTCGCTCGGCCCGGCGATCAGCTTCTGGGCGACGAACGCCAGGACGACCACCAGGAGGATCGGGAATGCCGCGCTCTTGAAGAACCGTTTCAAAATTCGATCTCCGGGCGCAGGGGGGACGCTTGGGCCCGATCCGCGCCGCGAAATCAGGGTACCAGGGGACCTGCCTGAGTTACGCAGGCGGGCGCCCCGCGGATCAGCCTCGCCGGCCGCCTAGCGGAAACCCTCCGCCAGGGCAGCAACGTGGTCGAGGTTGCGGTACTTCTGACCGTGATCGAGCCCGTAGCCGATCGCGAAGCGGTTGGGGATCTCGAAGCCGACGTAGCGGATCGGCAGGTCGACCCGCCGCCGCTCCGGCTTGGTCAGCAGCGCGCAGACCTCGAGCGAGCGCGGGCTGCGGGCCCGCAGGTTGCGCAGCAGGTACTGGAGGGTGAGCCCAGAGTCGATGATGTCCTCGACGATCAGCACGTCGCGGCCGTCGATCGGCGCGTCGAGGTCCTTGAGGATCCGCACCACCCCGGAGGAGTCGATCTCCGAGCCGTAGCTTGAGATCGCCATGAAGTCGATCTCGCAGGGGATCGTCAGGTGGCGCATCAGGTCGGCGATGAACAGCACCGCCCCCTTCAGCACGCCGATCATCAGCAGGTCGCGGCCCTCGTAGTCGGCGCTGATCTCCTCACCCAGCTCGGCAATCCTGCGGGTCAGGTCCTCGTGTGAGACGAGGGTTTCGCCGATCGCCGCGTCGTGCATGGGGGGGAGAAAAGCAGAAACCGCGCTAGCCGGGATCGGCGAGGGAGGCGCTCAGCAGGACCACCTCGGTGGAGCGCTCGCTGAGCTTGAACTCCTCCGAGACGGCGACCCCTGCGATCCAGGCGATCCGCTCGCCGGCGGCGACCACCGGCAGGGCGCGACGCAGCGAGCGTGGAACGCCGGCGTCGGTGAACAGGTCCTGGAGCCTCTTGCTCCCCTCCAGGCCCAGCGGTCGCATCCGGTCGCCCTCGCGCCAGCAGCGCACCTCGAGCCGGTCACCGAGCAGGGCGGCGTCGAGGGTCGCCACCTCCGGGCCCTGCGGCTCGAGCCAGCCGCGGGGCCGCTCGGCCCGTACCAGCCAGCGGCCGAAGCGGACCTCGCCCGGCACCGCCAGCCCCACCGGCTCGTTCCCGGCCCCGGCCTCCTCGGCGACCGCGAAGCGCACGTAGCCCGCCTCGCAGATGGCGCTGAGGCCGCCGCCGAGCTCGATCTCACCGCCCTCGGGTCGGCCCGCCAGGCGCCAGATCTCCGCCGCCGCCCCGGGCCCGAGAGCGACCGCGCGCCCGGCGGCCCGCTCGGCCAGGGCGCGCAGCGCCAGCCGCCGCAGCGCCGCCGGGGCCTCCGCCAGCGCGCTCGCCGGCACGGCCGTCGCCCCCCGCGCCGCCCCGGCCTGATCGAGCAGGCCGGCGGCGAGCGACTCGAGCGCCTCGGAGTCCTCGGCGAGCTCGGCCCGGGTGGCGGCGATGTTCTCCTCCGCCGCGGGGTTGATCTCCCGCAGCACCGGCAGCACCTCGGCGCGGATCCGCGAGCGGGCGAAGCGAGGGTCGGCGTTGGAGGGATCGTCGGCGAAGGGCAGACGGGCCGCACCGGCCAGGCCCCGCAGCTGCTCGCGGGTCAGCCCGAGCAGCGGGCGGACCAGGCTGCCCCGCCGCGCCGGGAGGCCGAGCAGCGCCCGGGCGCCGGGCGAGGAGGCGAGCCGGTAGAGCATCGTCTCCGCGAGGTCGCTGCGGCTGTGGCCGGTGGCGATCCAGGCTGCGCCGCGCTCCGCTCGCAGACGCTCGGCGAAGGCGTAGCGCGCCTCGCGGGCGGCCGCCTGGAGGTTGCCCTCGGGCAGACGGGGTCGCTCGACCAGCAGCTCGATCCCGAGCCGTTCGCAGAGCGCCCGGCAGGTCTGCTCGTCTGCATCGGAGCCCTCGCGCAGGCCATAGTTGAGGTGGAGCCCGGTGACGTTCCCCTCCCCCACGGCGCCCGCCAGGCCGGCGGCGAGGCAGGCCGAGTCGGGCCCGCCCGAGAGCATCGCCACGCCGCTCGAGCCGGGCGGGACCAGCCCGCTGCCGCGGACCTCGCGGCCCAGCCTCTCGAGCGCCTCCTCGGCCATAGGTGAAGCGTAGGCGCGATCCGATTGGCTGATGCAGCGCCAGCGTCGCCAGGTTAGGCTCGACGCCGATGCTGGTCAGCTTCCAGATGCTTCCGGAGCAGCCGGTCGCGGAGCTGCTCGAGGCGATCGCCGAGGCCGACCGACTCGGATATCACGCCTGCTACAGCGCCGACGAGATCTACCACAAGGAACCGTGGTCGCTGTTCGGTGCGGCGCCTCCCGAACCGAGCGGATCCGGTTCGGGCCATGCGTGTCGCCGCTGTATGTGCGAGAGCCAACCTTTCTGGCCCAGCAGGCGGCGACCCTCGATGAGCTGAGCGGCGGCCGCGCCGAGGTCATCTTCGGGATCGGGAACGTCGCGATGCTCGAGCAGTACGGGGTCGAGTGGAGGGGGACGCGCCCGATCGCCCGCTTGCGTGAAGCCCACTCGGTGATGCGGGAGCTGCTCGACACGGGAGAGAGCAGCTTCTCCGGTGACTTCTATTCCTACAGCGGCCTGAGCACGGCGGCCCGGCCGGTCCAGGAGCACCTGCCGCTGAAGATCGGCGCGATGGGCGGGCCTCGCTCGATGCGCCTGGCAGGTGAGATCTGCGACGGCCTGCACACGGCGTGCGCCTACTCCGATGAGGCGCTCGGTTACGCCGTGGCCAGCGCTCGCGAGGGCGCGGAGATCGCCGGTCGCGACCTCGTGGGGTTCGACCTCGGCGACTCGCTGCTCGGGGCGATCGCGCCGGATCCCGAGGTGGCAAGGCGCGCCGCCCGGGTGCTCGCATCCTTCTACATTCCCTCGATGCCGCCGGCCCTCCTGCGCCGCCACGGGATCGAGCCTGACGCGGTGGCGGGGATCAGCGAGGCGTTCGCAGCGGGGGATGTCCGGCTTGCCCTGGAGAGGACTCCGCCGGAGATCTCCGATCGCCTCGCGGTTGCGGGCTCACCGGCCGAGTGGATCGAGTGGCTCAACGGGACCTACGTCCGCTCGGGAATGACCCACGCGCTCGTCTCCTTCGCCGACCCCTTCACCCTCGACGCCTGGGCGGGCATCAGGATCGAGGGGCTCCCCCGCCTCGGCGAGCAGATCCGGATGGTCGGCGAAGAGGTGGTCCCGCATCTGAGCTAGCGGCGGCTGCGGACCACGAACAGGTGGGTCGGCTCCGGGAACCCCTTCAGCTCGACCGCCCCGATCGGCTCCGCCTCGAGGTAGGGGGAGTCCTCGATCGATTCGACCACGCGGTCGGTCGCCAGCACCTCGCCGCCGAGCGCCCTGGTGACGACCCGGTGGGTGAGGTTGACCTCGCTGCCGAAGTAGTCGCCCTCGCGGAAGACGGCCTCCCCGAAGTGGATCCCGACCCGTGGCTGGGGACGCTCGGTGAACAGCGAGAGCAGGCCCACCGCCCACTCGGTCAGGTTGGCCGGGTCCGGGGAGACGACCATCACCTCGTCGCCGATCGTCTTCACGATCGTCGCCTTCTCGGGGCAGCGAGGCCTCGATCGTGTCGACGAAGCGCTCGACCAGGTCGAGGGCCTCCTCGTCGCCCTCCTCCTGCGTGTAGCGGGTGAAGCCGGTGAGGTCGATGAAGCAGAGGGTGGTCGGCACCCTGCCGAGCTCGCTGGCCTCGCTTCCGAGGTCGCTCTCCATGTGGCCGACCACGTCCTGCTCGATGAAGTAGCGCAGGTAGCGGTTGTGCATGTAGGCGAACAGGGGCTCGGCCAGCGGCAGGATGTCGGCGGCGAGGCCCTCCATCTCCTCCGCCATCTCCAGCTCCGCCACCCCGTCGCGGATCAACGGCTCGTGCACATATATATGGAAGAGACGCACCTCGGAATCGGCGATCTTGCGTAGCGATTGCGCGTAGACCCGCACCAGCTGCAGGAAGGCGACCAGGGGGAAGCCGGCCAGCAGCACGCTGGCGCAGTGGCGCATCGCCTCGACGTCGTCGGGCCCGAGCAGGTGCTCGGCCTCGGCCGGCGTCCCCAGCAGGGCCAGCAGCCGCTCGATCAGCTCCGGCTCGATCCCGACCTCGGCGGCGACCTCCTCCACCGTCATCGTCTTCTCGGGGCGCTCGAAGAGATCCTCGGAGAAGCCGAAGGCGAGCCTGCCCTCGCGCCCGGCCTCCTTCAGCGACTCCAGCGAGTGGCCGCGCTCGCGCATCCTCGACACCACCCGGGCCTGCGCCGCCGCGGTCGGTGTCCAGCGCCCGCGTCGCACCGGGACGACCTTCTGGGCGGCCCAGCGCTTCAGGGTGCTGGCGGAGACGCCGGAGCGCCGCGAGGCCTCGGCGAGGGTGATCACTTTCTCGGCCGCCATCGCGTCGCCGAGGCTATACCCGGATCGGGACTGCGGCACCGGCCCGGATCGACGGCCGCTCCGAACGTGAAGCGACGGGGTCGCGCGGGCCCCGTCGCTTGCGGGCTAGCGGCCCGCGACGTCGGCCTACGGCACCCGCTCCGGCACCTTGCGGGCTCCGCCGGGCCCCAGTCGCCGGGGGACCCGGAGAAGGCCCACTGCGGCCTTCTGTCCTGGTTGTGGGCTGAGCATACGTCGGGGCCTGCCGCTGTCAAGGCGGCCGCGGACCGCTTAACACTCGGCGCCGCGCGGCTCGCGGCCGGCGCCGGGCTCAGTCGATCAGCAGATGCGGATAGTCGGCCTCGACGATCGCCCGGTAGCGGGCGATCAGCCCGGCGCTCACCGGGAGGAAGGCAAGCGGCGCTCGCGCCTCGGTGCAGGAGACGCGGATCTCCCCCCGGGCCACGGCGATCGCGAAGTTGACCCGTCCCTGGAGGTAGCGGTTGGCGACCGCGGAGTCCATCTCCAGGGTCAGCGCCGGCGTCCAGTCGACCTCGTCCGAGAAGCTCCAGTGGAGCATGTGCCCGCTGTGCTCGGGCGCTTCGGCGACATTGAGGACGACGTCGAGGTCGGGGTGGACGATGCGGTGGGGAAGGTCGGCGGAGGCGAGCCGCGGCCCGAAGACCGGGTCGTCGTCGATCTCGCCGAGCAGGGCGTCGAACACCTCGCGCAGCTCCTCGCCGGAGCGAAAGCCCGGGTCGGGGCTCTTGGCGCGGGCCGCGCGCTTGAGCACAGCGGTAGCCATCCCGCCGCCAGTCTAGACCCGCAGGCGCGAGCGGGGCGGGCCACGGCGCGATCGCCGCCGGCCCGCCCCGCTCGGGAGTCCGGGAGATGGTGACCCCGCCTAGGCGGGGATCTCCTCCTCCTCGTGGGCTTGGAGCACCTCCTCTCCGCCCTCGCCGGTGCGGATGCGGATCGCCTCCTCCACCGGGATGACGAAGATCTTGCCGTCGCCGACGTCCCCGGTGCGTGCGTGCTTGAGGATCGTCTCGACGACCAGGCCCTTGTCCTTGTCGTCGACCACCACCTCGATCTTCAGCTTCGGCCGCACGTTGACCGTGAGCGTGGAACCGCGGTAGTGCTCGACTATCCCCTTCTGGCGACCCGAGCCCTTGGCCTCGAGGATCGACAGTGAGGGAAACCCCTTGTCGAGCAACTCGGTCCTGATCGGCTCGAATGCCTCGTGGCGGATGAACGCCTCGATCTTCTTCATTTAGGCGATTCCTCCTAGCTCGACTCGTTGGCCGTGATCTGACTTACCGCCGGTGCGGCCACTCCAACACCCATGCCGGCGTTTGGAGCGGGCAGCCCGGTCGAGTACTCAGGCTGAGGGATGAACTGTTCGGGATACCCGTACATCCCATGCTCGGAGATGTCGAGCCCCGCATCCTCTTCCTCCGGGGTAACCCGCAGGCCGATCGTTGCCTTGATCGCAGCGAACGTCAGGTAGGAGACGACGAACACGCAGGCGAAGGCCACGCCGACCCCCAGCGCCTGGGCTCCGAGCTGATGGAAGGAGCCGGTGTACCAGAGGCCGCCGTCGCCGACGCCGTTCAGCTCGGCCAGCCGCGGCGAGGTGAACAGCCCGCACGACAGCGTCCCCCAGATCCCCGCCAGGCCGTGAGCCGAGAGGGCCCCAACCGGATCGTCGAGGACCTTCTCGATCGCCAGGACTCCGAAGACGACGATCGCGCCCGCGACGGCGCCGATGATCGGGGCCGCCCAGTACTCGACGTAGCCGGACGGTGCGGTGATCGCGACCAGACCCGCGATCGCGCCGTTTCCGGCCATTCCGATGTCGATCGTGTCGGACTTCAGGTACATGATCGAGGTCGCCGCGATCACTCCGGCGGCGGCCGCCAGGTTGGTGACGACGACGATCTCTGCGAAACGGTTGCCGATCGCCGCCAGCGTCGATCCGGGGTTGAACCCGAACCACCCGAGCCAGAGGATCAGGATCCCGAGGCCGACCAGCGGCATGTTGTGCCCGGGGATCGCCCGCGGCCGCTTGTCCGCCGCGTACTTACCGATCCGCGGACCGAGCAGGAGCAGCGCTGCGAACGCACCGGTCGCACCGATCAGGTGGACGACCGTCGAACCGGCGAAGTCCTGCATCCCGACGTTGGCCTGCAGCCAGCCGCCGCCGAAGATCCAGTGGCTGATCACCGGATAGATGACGGCGCTGAAGATGATCGCGTAGATCACGTAGGCGCCGAACTTGATCCGTTCCAGGGTGGTGCCCCAGACGATCGCCAGCGAGACCGCGCAGAACACGAACTGGAAGAACAGCAGCGCCGCGGGGTTCACGCCGGTGACCCCGACCAGCGGGATGATGCTCCCGGTCGAGGCGGCATCGGTGCTGACGTCCAGGAAGAACCCGTGGGTCCCGGCAAGCGCCGCGGATCCGCCGAACGCCAGGGCGAAGCCAACCGCCCAGTAGACGATCGAGCAGATCGCGAAGTTGACCAGGATCTTCGCCACCCCTGCTCCCGCGTTCTTGGCCCTGGAGAAGCCGATCTCCAGCAGCGCGAAACCGGCCTGCATGAACATCACCAGAATCCCGGCGACGATCACCCAGGTCGTGTTGAGGCTTGACACGGTCACCCCCAAGCCGGGCCCGTCTGCCGCGAAGGCGGCGCTCGGAGCCATGAGCAAGAGCGCCAGAGCCCCCAGTGGAATCACCGCTAGGTACTTCCGTCTTCATTCATTCCCTCCTGGCCGGGCCGGCACGTCCCCGACGGTCGCTTTCTGCATCTCGGCCAAGGTAGGCACGGGGGTCGGAACTGTGTTTGGACAGCTGGCGTAAATCGCGGGCGCCGCGTTTCTCACCGATGTCGGACCCGTGCCTGAGCCGTGCGCCGGAAGGTGGGACCTTTGAACCGCCATATAGGCGCCTGAAAGGTCCCAGGTCTAGTGCCTGGTGGCCTGGGACCTCTGAGCTGCCATATAGGCGCCTGAAAGGTCCCAGGTCGGATTGGGTCAGGTGGCGAGGCGGATCGTGACGATCGCCGCTCGGGCGTTTCGCCTCACGGCGGCGTGGCTGAGGCGGCCGCGCGGGAAGCTCGACGACGAAGGCGTCGCTTCCGGGGAAGCGGTGCTCCTGCCACTTCACCGCGGTCCCGGGCAGGTGCTCGCCGCGGCAGCGCCGCAGCGGCACCCCGCTGATCTCCGAGTAGCGGCGCTCGAGGCGGGCGTCGCCGGGGCGGCGGCGCCAGAACCTGGCCCCAGGGCTGGTGGTACCAGATCGTCATCCGCGGCCGCAGGCGCAGGATCAATCGCCGAACCAGCCGGGACTCGGGCTCGGAGAAGGGCCGCGGCCCGCCGTAGTAGCCGCTGGCGGGGGACCGGCGGCCAGCGGAAAGGGAAGTTGCGGTTCAGGTCGACGCCATGGGCGTTTTGCCGGGTGCCGCGGGCGACGCCGTCGGGGTTGACCGTGTAGATCGTCCAGAGGTCGACGCCCGCGGAGCTTCGCGTATTGCCGGCGCAGCTCGCGCACCACCTTCGCCCGGCGGTCTCATCGCCGTGGATCCGCCGACGACCAGCGCCTTTCGCGGGCTGCGGGGGTCGCCGAGGCGCAGCGCCTTCACCGCCCGGCCGTTGACCGAGTGCCCGAGAGGGACGACCCGCGCGGGGCCCGCCCTCTGCGCCGCGACCGGCGAAGCGGCCAGCGCCCCGGCGAGCGTCACCGCCAGCGCCACGGCCACCGCGATCCCAGCCTTCCCTGCCGAGACTTCACTCGCCTCTCACTTGCGAGGAAACTGCACTCTCGCCGGCAGACCTTCCTCAGAAGAACGCCGACCCTCGCTTGACGAGGTTCTCGTAGAGGCGCTCCTGGATCGTCTCGCGGATCCGCTCGGAAACGTCGAACAGCAGCGCCTTGTCCTCGGCGGCCTCGGGCCCGTAGCCGGAGAGGTCGATCGGCTCGCAGAACTCGATCCGCCAGCTCGAGGGCAGCGGCATCAGCCCGAGCGGCCCGAGCCAGGGGAAGGTCGGGGTGATCGGCAGGAACGGTGCCCCGACGATTCGCCAGCGCCGCCGCTCGGCGATCTTCGGGTAGATCTCCTCCGCCCCGACGACCGCGACCGGAATGATCGGCGCGCGGGTCCGCAGCGCCAGCTCGACGAACCCGCCGCGCCCGAAGCGCTGCAGCCGGTAGCGCTCGGAGAACGGCTTGCCGGTCCCCTTCACGCCCTCGGGGAAGACCATCACCAGCTCGTCCTGCTCGAGCAGCCGACCGCGTTGAACGGGCTCGCCGGGACACCGCCGACCTTGCGCATGAAGAAGCTGAGGAACGGCAGCTCGAAGGCCCAGTTGAGGACCAGCGGCCGGGTCCAGCGGGGCAGCGGGTGCTCCTTCATGATCGCGGCGCCGAGCATCGTCGCGTCGAACGGGAAAAGTGAACCGGAGTGGTTGGAGACGATCAGCCCCCGTCCGTGCGAAGGGACGTTGAGGACGCCGTCGACCTCGACCCGCCACCAGACGCTGTAGAGGAACTCGAACAGCGGGTAGGCCGCCTCGGCGAACTCCTCGTCGAAGCCCCACTCGTCCTCCTGGTACTCACCGGCAAGCCGGCGGCTCATCCGCTCGACCGACTCGCGGAGCCCTTGGCAGGCGCCGCGCCGCCTGCTCGGCTGCGCTCAGCGGATCGAGCCCCTCGTCCAGCCCGCCGCGCAGCCGGCGCATGAAGTCGCTCGCCCCGGCAGGCCGTCTCGGGGTGGCGCTACGCCCCCGGCCGCTCGGGTCCCGGTTGTCGCTCATAGCTCATCGCCCTCCGCGGCACCGCCGCCGGATGCGGCGAGGGAAAAGGCGGCGGCGGGCGCCCGTCTTGGCGACGAAGTCGCGGATAGCGGCCTCGGCCGAGTACCGCGGCACATAACCGACGTCGTCGATCAGCCGTGGGTTGTCGCAGCCGCGCCCGTAGCGCAGCAGCCGGATCCCGTCGTCATAGAGGTCGGCGGCACCGAGCTGGCGGCCGAGCTGGCCGAGCACGGCGCCGGCGACGAAATGCGGGATCGGCACCGGCGGGCGGCCCGCGAGACGGAGGATCTTGGTCAGCGAGATCGTCCCGTCGGGGGCC
The DNA here is from genome assembly GCA_963738305.1 of uncultured Actinomycetes bacterium. GTDB lineage: Bacteria > Actinomycetota > Thermoleophilia > Solirubrobacterales > 70-9 > JBBRHQ01. The sequence goes on from CAVTVU010000001.1 coordinate 474,884, forward strand.
ACGTTGACCGCGCCGCGGACGGGGTTGCGGGCGGCGGCGGCGAGCGCACCGGTCGCATCCTCGGCGTGGACGAACTGCAGCCGCGGGTCGAAGCCGAGCTGGGTCGGGACGACCGGCAACGTCAGGTAGCGGGCCAGCGGCTGATCGAGCCCGGGGCCGATCTCGGGCTGGAAGCGCAGCATCGTGCAGGTGACCTCGGGGTGGCGGCGGGTGAAGTTGTCGAAGTAGCTCTCGAGCTCGCCGATGTCGCGCTGGAAGCGGGTCTTCATCGGGTAGCGGCGCGCCATGTCCTCGGTGAAGAACGCCGGCGCCGCCCCCTCGCTGCCGTAGATCGCCGCCGAGCCGCGCGCCACCACGGCCCGCAGCCCGTCGCACTTCTCGCAGGCCGCGAGCAGCTGCAGCGTCCCGATCACGTTGATGTCGTGCAGCGCCCGCGCCGGCTTGTCAGGCTCCGGGTACCAGACGATCCCGCAGTGGACGACGACATCCGGCTCGAGCCCCGGCAGGATCCGCGAGATGACCGGGTTGCGGATGTCGGCCTCGATGAACTCGGTCTGCTCGAGGTCGGCGCCTTCGGTTCGGTGTCGACGCCGGCGAGGTAGGAGACCGCCGGATCGCGCTCGAGCGCCCGCGCCAACTCTGTGCCCCAGTGGCTGGAGACCCCGGTGATGACGACGCGGCTGCCCCCCGCGGCCATGCTTAACCCTCGACCTTGGGCTGAGAGCCTTTTGTCTCGAGTGCGGCGACCCGCTTCGAAAGCTCGGCCAGCTTCTCCTCCAGCTCGCGCACGTCGTCGCGGTTCGCCAGTCGCAGCCCCTCGATCGCGTCGATCACCCGCGACGCGGCCCCGGCCGAGGCCTCCTGCGCATCCTGGCTGCGCTGCGTGATCGCCTCGCGAGCCCCCTGTCCGCGCCGAGCGACCTCGTCGAGCAGCTCCTGCGCCCTGCCGCTCGCCTCCGCCGTCGCGGCGAAGGTCCGCTCGATCGCCTCGCGCAGGCTGTCGGGGATGCCGCGCTGGTCCTTTTGCTCCGCCGCCTTCCCGGCTCAGAATGCTTCTCTCATGGCCTATCTCGTGGGGTAGGCCATCAAATCCGAATATCGTCGGGCGCGCGTGCCCGCCCGCCTCCGTCCCAGCGCCGCGATCGCCGCCGACGCGGTGCTCGTCGGCGACCCGGGCCGGGCCCTGATGCTGGCACAGGAGCTCCTCGAACAACCGCGGATGTCGAACCACGCCCGCGGTCTCTGGGGCTACAGCGGCCGCACCCCGGAGGGCGATGAGCTGACCGTCCAGTCGACCGGGATCGGCGGCCCGAGCGCCGCCGTCGTCCTCTACGACCTGGCCGAACTCGGCCTGAAGCGGGCGGTCCGGGTCGGCACCTGCTCGGCCGGCGCCCCGGAGCTGGCGCTCGGCGAGGTCCTGATCGTCGAGGAGGCGGTTGCCGCCGACCCGCTGCCCGGGCTGCTGAAGGAGGGTGAAGCGGTCCGGCCCGAGCCGGCGCTCCACGCTGCGCTCGGCGGTGCCGGCCGCGCCGTCGGGGTGCGGAGCGGCGACTTGGCGGCGGTGCTGTTCGGCGATCCGCCGCCGGCGACCGTACGCGACCTGCAGACCGCCGCCCTGCTGGCGGTCGCCGCCCGGCTCGGGATCGCCGCGGCCGCGCTCCTCGTCGTCACCGAGACAGCGGCCGGGGAGCGGATCGGCGACGAGCCGCTCGAGGAGGCGGCGAAGCGGGCCGGCCGCGCCGCTGCGACCGCACTCTCAGCCTGAGGTCGAGATTCAGTCCTGGTCGACCTGAAGCCGCGCCTGGTCGGCGCCGACGTCGACCTCGCCGGACGTCTGGCGGCGGATCGCGCCGACGTCGCGGGCGACCGCGTCGAGCTGCTCCTCGACCATCTCGAGTCGCTCCGACAGCGAGCGCAGGCGGCGCTCGAGGCGCTCGACCTCGGACGCCGAGGGCAGGTTGAGCGCCCCCATCGCCGCCTGCTGGGCCTCGATCGCCTTCTCCCGCGCCCCGAAGGCGGCCGAGAGGGCGTTGTTGAACATCGGGTTGTCGAGCAGGGACTGGGCGAGGTCGCCGATCGCCTGCTCGCCGCGGGCCCGGAAGCCGTCCTCCTGGGGCATCTCGGTCATCGCGGGCAGGTTAGCGGGGGGCGATTCTTGAGGCCTGGTTAAACGTCACCCACGGATGATGTCCGAATCCGCCCGCTGCGGGTAGGTTGAGCCCATGTCTGTGCCCCCGCCAGGCGTGCGGTTGTCCGTTGCAAACCCAGAATCAGGTAGGTAGCGTTGCCATGCCTCTACGCGGGGATTGAGCGTGCGAGGTACTGGCGACTCATTTTCGTGTTTCGAGGGGTAGCAACTGGGTCGTAGGAGGATGAGACACAAGCTCGCACTGACAATCGCGCTGCGCCATCGTCATGGCGGTCGGTCGCCGGGGCGAACCTCGGCGACTCCCGACGCCAAGTCGCCGGCCGTCCGGCGCCGACGACGCCGGCGCCGGGCTCGGCGACCCCCGACCGTCCCCTCACGCCCGGCCCAGCCGGTGCGCCCCGGGGACGCGACGGCGGCGGCGCGGATCTGAGGCGGGCGGCGACCCTCCGCCGCGGCGAGCCATCAACGGCGCCCCCCAGAACGGCGGCGGCGGCGGCGCCGCGGCGTCGGCACCCACAGCGGCAGGCCGCGCCGGCCCCGACCGGGCGGCTCAAGCCCGCCGACAGCACCAGCGGCGGCGAGCACCCCCACGACCACAATCGCGCCGTTCGGACCGGCGCCGATCGGGGTTCCCAACTTCGTCATCGACACCTTCGAGATCCCGCCCTTCCTGCTGCCGATCTACCAGGCCTGCGGGACCCAATACGGGATCCCCTGGCAGGTCCTGGCATCGATCAACAAGATCGAGACCGCGTTCGGCACCAACCTCAACGTCTCCACCGCCGGCGCGGTCGGCTGGATGCAGTTCATCCCCTCGACCTGGAAGGCCTACGGCGTCGACGCCAACGCCGACGGCCGCAAGGACCCGTACAACCCGGTCGACGCGATCTGCGCCGCCGCCCGCTACCTGCGTGCCGCCGGCGGCGATGAGGACCTCCGCACCGCGATCTTCGCCTACAACCACGCCGACTGGTACGTCGACGAGGTGCTGCTCTACGCGCGCTCCTACGGCAAGCTGCCGCAGGACCTGCTCAGCTCGCTGACCGGGCTGACCGAGGGCGCCCACTTCCCGGTCGCCGCCGACGCGCGCTATGCCGACGACATCTCGACCCGCGAGGCGCTCCGGCGGGCCAAGCCGCAGCAGCGCGGCCGCCTACGGAAACGCGGCGGAGGTCGTCGCCTCCTCGCCGACACGGCGCGGGATCAACATCTTCAGCCACCGCGGCGCGCCGATCGTCGCCGTCAACGACGGCGTCATCAAGGCGATCGGCGAGTCGCGGCAGCTCGGCAAGTACATCGTGCTGCAGGACGCCTCGGCAACCGCTTCACCTACGCCCAGCTCGGCCAGGTCGTCCGCGTTCATCCGGTGCCGAAGCCGCACAAGCTGACCCCGGCCGACTTCAAGCTGATCAGCCCGCCCGACGACGCCAAGCCGAACGGCCCGGCGACCAGGACACGGCGAAGGACGACGCGACGAGCGCCCCGGCCGCACCGCCGAGCCCATCGCCTCCCGAGAAGGCCCTCTCGCGGACCGCCGACAGCGGCAAAAATCAAGCCGATCCAGGTCCACGTACAAGAAGGCCCGTGAGCCGGGCGAAACAGCGGAGGACCGCGGGCCGCCCCCGCCTCTACGCGCTCCCCGACCGGCCCCACAACCGGCGACCGGGCGAGCTTCTCAGGCTCCAGCTCGACGACCTCGCCGGCAAGCGCCTGCCGGGCTATGAGACGTTCAAGAACTACTTCAACGACGTCTTCGCATTCGACAGCCAAGCAGAGCCAGCTGCGGCCGCTGCAGGTCGGCTCGAAGGTGATCGCCGGAACCGTCCTCGGCCGGATGAGCGGGCCGATCGACGGCGTCGCCCCCCACATCAACTTCTCGATCCGCCCGGCCGGCCGCGGCGCGCCGCGGATCGACCCGAAGCCGATCCTCGACGGTTGGAAGCTGCTCGAGGCGACGGCGATCTACCGCGCCGCCGGCAAGGACCCGTTCGCCGCCAACCTCGGCGTCGGCGGCGTGCTGCTGCTCTCGAAGGAGGCGCTGCAGCGCCGCGTCCTCGGCCGACCCGCGGCTCGAGATCTACTCCTGCGGCCGCACCGACATCCGCAGTGGCCAGATCGACCGCCGGATCCTGGCGGCGATGGAGTACCTGGTCGAGAAGGGCTACCGCCTGACGATCACCTCGCTGAAGTGCGGCCACAGCTACCTCACCTCCTCCGGCAACGTCTCCGAGCACACCTCCGGCAACGCGATGGACATCGCGATGATCAACGGCATTCCGGTGACCGGCCACCAGGGCCCCGGCACCCTCGCCGATTCGCTGATCAAGTCGCTGCTCGAGCTGCAGGGGACGATGGCCGCCGCACCAGCTGATCTCGCTCGAGGACCTGCCGGGCGAGGCAGAGCTTCGCCCTGCCCGACCACTACGACCACGTCCACGTCGGCTATTACCCGCTCTACGGCAACGGCGCCCTCGACAAGAAGCTACCGTCGAGCTGCTGAAGCCGGATCAGTGGAAGCGCTTGATCGACCGCCTCGGCGAGATCGACAACCCGACGGTCCCGGTCACTCCGTCGAAGTACTCGCTGCCGGCCGAGAAGAAGGGCAAGGGCAAGGGCGACGGCGGCACCGAAGCGAACGGCGGCCGCGCCTCCAACGCCCACGTCGGCGAGTAGCCGGGCGCGGGTAGGCTCCGGCCACTCTGAGCCGCCTGTTCGGGTCCCGTCCAGTTCGACTTCCCCGGCACCCTCGGCTGGCCGACGGCCGCTACCTCGCGCGGGAGCCCGATGGCGGAGGCGAGCCGGCGAGGAGCGAAGGCGGGGAGCGCGACCAGCGGGTGCTGGTGATCCGACCGGGGCGCCCCGCCCCGGCCGCGGCGGAGCCGGAGCGCGCCCGCGCGGCCGGCCGGGGACCCCCTCGCGCCCGCTACCGCTGACCCGGGTGACCGCCATGCGCGCCTTCGAGCCGTTCCCCGGGGAGGACCAGGCCGCCCGCTGGCTCGGAGGCGGCGACGGGGCCGCGGACGCCGTCGACGTTCTGGTCGACGAGGGGCTGGGGTGCTGAACCGCGCCCTCCACGCCAACGCCGCCTCCGGCCAGCCCTACGCCCCCGCACTCGACCCCGAGCGGGCGGCCGTCGTGCGGGTCGGCTGCGGCAGCGGCGACCAGGTGGCCGAGGGCAGTTCACGGTGGCCCGCCAGATCGACGTCCGCGGGGCGGGATGCGGCGGCGCCGGGGCGACGACCTGCGGCCGCAGGAGAGCGTCGCTGCGGTGCTCGGCGGGCGTGAGCGAGGTCGACGCGTCGGAGACGGTGATGCTGCGGGCGCGGACCGACCTCGACGGGGGCCGCAGCCGCGAAGCCGCGTCCAGCTCAGGGTCGGGCTGGAGGCGCTGCTGGTCGAGCTCGCGGGGGCGGCCGGACCCGGGCCACGAGGAGGACATGGCGGTGCTCGCGAGCGCCGGGGCGAGGCCGGCAAGGCCGCGAACCTCGCCCTGCGCGGCGACTCGACCCGCCGCCCGGCCCGTCCAAGAGCTGGTGGCGGTCTGCGAGCGGGTGCTGCGGCGGCGGCGGGTGCTGCGGGGATGAGCGTCCGACCCGAGGGCACCTTCACCGGAGCCGGGGGCCGGAGATCTACTGGCAGTCCTGGCGGGCCGAGGTCCCGGCGAAGGAGGCATTGTCCTCTCCCACGGCGCCGCCGAGCACGGCGGCCGCTACGGCCACGTCGTCGAGGGGTCGTACCGGCCGGCTATCCGGTCTAGGCCCTCGACCACCATGGCCACGGTCGCTCACGAGGGGAAGCGGGCGGTGATCGACGGATCGGGCAGGCGATCGCCGACCTCGACGCCTTCATCGGCCGCGCCCGCGAGGCGGAGCCGGACGGCGCCGCTGATCCTCCTCGGCCACAGCATGGGCGGCGGATCGCCCTCGGCTACGCGTTCGACCACCAACGAGGCTCGATGCGATCGTGCTCTCGGCCCCGGCGGCGAACCTCGAGCAGGCCTCGCCGGCGGTGCGGCTGGTCAGCCGCATCCTCTCGGCGGTCACCCCGGGGCTGGGCGTGTTCGCGGTCGACGCCGAGCCGATCTCCCGCGACCCCGCCGAGGTCGAGGCCTACCGCAAACGACCCGCTGAACCATCAGGGCAAGCTTCCGGCGCGGACCATCGCCGAGCTGGCCGCGGCGATCAGAAGTTCCCGGAGCGGATGGGGAATCGCGCTGCCGCTACTCGTCATGCACGGGGCCGATGACCGCATAGAGCCCGTCAGGGCAGCCGGATGGTCCACGGGCGGGCCGCCTCCGAGGAGAAGGACGCTGAAGGTCTACGACGGCTCCGCCACGAGATCTTCAACGAGCCGCCGGCCGACCGCGAGCGGGTCCTCGACGACCTCCTCGGGTGGCTCGAGGTGCAGGGCGGCTGAGCGCGTGTGCGCACCCCCCTCGCAGGGGGCTCGAGACCAAGGGGCCTGACTCCCGGCGATCCTCGCCTGGCGTGCCGCCCACTCCGCCCTCGCGATCGGCTTCCTCGCCCTCAATCGGCATACGTATGGTGGTGCGCGCTGAGCGGCCGGCGCGGCCCTCCGGCTGCGGGCCGCGGTGGCGGCATTGCTCGCCGAGGGGGCGCTGGTCGCCGCCAACCGCGGCGATTGCCCCCTGGGCGCGTTGGGGGAGTCGGATCGGAGACCCCGGTTCCCTCTGTTCGAGCTTGTCCTGCCGCCTCTGTGCGGCGCGCCGGGCTGTCCCCGTGCTCGGGATTGTCACCGCCGCGGGCATCGCCCTGCTCGGCGCTCAGAGGTGCGGCTCGCCGGGCCCCTATCCTAAAGCGCCCCGCTTCGGACTGGCGGGGCGCTCACAGGGGAGGGGAGATATCTGTTGTTTTGGGCGCGACCCCGGAACTGTTGGCGTCTGGCCGGAGCCATTTATCGGGCTCTATGAGGGCCGGACCGCGATCGGTTTCGCGTCGGACTCCACCGTAGGGCGCCGTGGGCGCCTCGTGGGCGGATCCGCGCCGCTCAGGTGGGTCGCAACCGGTTATCGCCGCCGAAACCAGCGGTTAGCCGTCGCCCGGCTCCGCCGCCTCGCCGCGGCGCAGGAAATCGAGGAAGTCGCGGTCGGGGCGCGGCAGCGAGCTGGGGGTGTGGCAGACGACGACGCGCTGGCGTGGAAGGCCGAGGCTCTCGATCGGGCGGCGGTGGAGGTGGTTGTCGGCGCGCTTCGTCGAGGGCCAGCGCCGAGAGGAGCACCGGCTCGGTTCGCTCCAGCGCCTCGCGCTTGGCGACCGCGGTGCTTCCGACCTCGATCAGCGGCGGCGCCAGGTGCAGGCCGCGCTCGGCCAGTGCCGATTCGACGCAGCGGCGGTCGTGGGCCTCGGGGTCGCGGGTGATCAGCGGCGTGCTCAGCAGGAGCCGCTGGGGGATCTGCTTGCGCCGCTGCCAGGGATGGCTGCCGGGGACCGCGACGACGACCTCGTCGTCGAGGAGGTGGAAGACCTCGAGGTCGTCGTGCTCGGACATGTTGGGGGGGTCGGCGGCGGTGATGCCGATGTTGGCGCGGCCCTCGGCGACCATCCGCCGCACCGCGACCGAGTTGGCGATCGTCAGCTCGACCGGCGCGTGGCGGGCGCCGTGGGCGTGCAGGCTGTCATAGCTCCCCGGGGAGGTGGAACTCGGCGATCGTGTGGCTGGCGGCGAGGCGGATCGGGTCGGGGTCGCTGCGGGCGCTGGCCAGCAGCCCCTCGACGATCTCAGCCTGGTCGAGCAGCCGCCGCGCCTCGGGGTAGAGGCGGCGCCCGGCGGCCGTCAGGGTGACGCCGCCGGAGGAGCGCTCGAGCAGGGTCGTCCCGGCCATCGCCTCGAGCCCGCGCAGCCGCTTGGATAGCGCCGGCTGGCTGATCTGCAGGCGGACCGCGGCCTTCCCCAGGGTGCCGAGGTCGGCGGCGGCGCAGAAGGCCCGCAGCTCTGGATGTCGGGAGTGCGGACGAGGTCGGCGGGGGTCATCGCTACACCTACGTTCACTCGGCCAACCCCAGCCGCTCGAGCACCGGGGCGTCCTCGAGCGAGTCGCCGGCGTGGTGGGCCTCGGGCAGGTCGACCCCGGGGACCGAGGGCACGCCCATCACGGTGAGCCCGGCGGCCCGCCCCGACGCGACCCCGGTCGGCGAGTCCTCGAGCGCGATGACCTCCGGTCCCGGGGCGACCCCGAGCAGCGCGCAGGCGTCAGATAGGCGTCGGGCGCGGGCTTCGGGGCCGGGACGTCGTGGCCGCTGACGATCACTCCGAAGGCCCCGTCCATCCCGCCGATGTCGAGGGCCAGCGCGATGAAGTCGCCGGCGAGTTGGAGACCAGCGCCAGCGGCGTGCCCGGCGGCGCAGCGCGGCGACCAGCTCGTGCGCCCCGCCATCGGCTGGACCCCGCTCGGAGCTCCTCCAGACCAGCTCGTCGAGCTCGACGATGAGCTCCCGCTCGGCCGGGCTCGGCGAGCCGGCTGCGCCAGGATGCCCGCCGCGCTCGGCCGAGGTCCCGACCAGCTCGCGCTTGTGTCCGAGGGTGAACTCGAGCCCGCGGCGCTCGAACAGGGCCTGCTCGGCCCGCGTCCAGACCGACTCGGTGTCGAGCAGGAGGCCGTCGTTGTCGAAGATCACCGCCGCCGGCGGCAGCGACGCGGCCGCGGCAAGCTCCCAGGTCCTGAACGACCGCATCTGCGCCAGCAGGCCGTCGCGCAGCACGTAGTGCTGGCCGAAGGCCATCTCGGCCTCGATCGCGCCGCGTCCGACCCCGCTGAACAGCACCCGGAGCAGGACCTCGCCGGGGGCCGTCTCGGTGATCTCGTCATAGCTGATGCTGAGCCGCTCCCAGGGCTCGTGGAACGCCTTCCAGAACTCGCGCACCGCGGCCCGCCGTCGGGAACCGCTGTCGAGCCCGGGGAAGATCCCGGCGGTCCGCCACTCGATTTCGGGGTCGAGGGTCTCGAGGAATCCCTCGAGGTCGCCGCGGTTCCAGGCCTCGAAGGCCGTGACGACGAATTGCTCGGCCTCCCCCACCGGCCTCCGGGTGCTCGGCTCCTCGACACGCCGCGAGTATGCCCAACTCCCGGACCGAATCCCCCCTCGCCGCCGAACTGATGCCATTTTCGGTCGAGGGGTGGACCGAAATGGCGACAGTTCGCGAGGAGTGCTGAAAACCGTTGCGTTATGTTCACGCCTCGATGAGCGAACCGTCCTCACTGGTCAGCGGCACCGACTTCGTCACCGTGCCCACGGAGGACTTCGACCGGGCGGTCGAGTTCTACGGCGACCGTCCTCGGGCTGCCGAACCCGGTCGCGCTACGGGCAGCATGCCCGGAGCGCGAGTTCGAGACCGGCAACCTGACGCTGGCGGTGATCGCAGTCGAGCGCCTTCGGGCATCGAGTTCGACGCCCAGCGCCAACCCGATCGCGCTCCACGTCGACGACGTCGAGCCGCGGCGCGCGCGAGCTCGAGGCCGCGGGGCGTCAGCTTCCGCGGCGGAGATCATCGACAGCGGCGTCTGCCACATGGCGCTTCTTCACGGACCCCGACGGCAACGCGCTGATGCTCCACCACCGCTACGCGCCGCGGGACTGAGGAGGCGCGGCTACGCGCCGCGGATCGCTGAACCGCGATGCGCGCCGCGGGAGTGAGCGCGCGGCTCACCCGAGTGCCGCGAGCAGGGCGTCCAGCTCCTCGACCACGTCGCCGTTGAGCTTGACCTCGGCGGCCGCGGTCGTACGGGGGTCGGCCCCTTGGTGACGATCGCCAGGCGGGCGCCGCCCGCCAGGGCCAGCTCGGGCAGCCCGGCGGCCGGATAGACCTCGAGCGAGGAGCCGACGCAGGCATCAGGTCGGCCCGCTCGGTCAGCGCCTGCCGCGTCGCGCCATCGCCGCCTCGGGAAGCAGCTCGCCGAACAGGACGACGTCGGGCTTGACCAGCCCGCGCGCAGGTGCGGCACTCGGCGACCCCGTCGTCGGTGAAGAGGGCCAGGATCTCCTCGAGCCGGTAGGTGGCCCCGCAGGAGGTGCAGGAAGAGGTGGCGATCGAGCCGTGCAGCTCGATGATCCGCTGCGAGCCGGCGGCGCGATGGAGCCGGTCGACGTTCTGGGTGATCACGGCGTCGAGCAGGCCGCGGCGCTCGAGCTCGGCCAGCGCCTCGTGGGCGCGGTTCGGCCGCTTGTCGCCGAGCATCTGGAAGCGCGGCCGGTAGTAGTCCCAGAACGCGCTTCGGGTCGCGGCGGAATGCGTCGATGTGGGCGACCTTCATCGGGTCGACCTTGGTCCATAGCCCGGTGCCCGGAGAGCGGAAGTCCGGGATCCCTGACGGCACCAAAATGCCGGCCCCGGTCAGCGCGACGACGCGCTCCGATCCGCAGGATCAGCTCGGCGAGGCGCTCGGTTTCGGACGAGAGGACGGTCTCCCTGCCGCGAACTCCACGCCCTGATCATCTCATCCGGGTGCCCCCGGCGCACCCACCGACAACCGACACCTCCATCGCCCGCCCCGGCCGCAACTCATGGCAACGAAGCGCGGGTCTTTGGCTAATACACCTCCGGGCGCGGGATTCTACGATTCAGCCATCGAAGAGCGCGCCAGCATAAGGACAACGATGAGCGCCTGGACAATCTCGCCGTCCGGAGGCGACCTCGCCGGCTTCGCGCGGCTGCGCGGGAGCCGGGCGCAGATCGCTGACGTCCCGACGGCGACGAGATGGAGAAGCGCGTCACCCGCGCCGACCATGACGTCGGAACCAGTGAGGTGCGTCGTCGGGGTGGTCGGCGACGGCATTGCCCGGGGGATGGCCGATCTACCAGAGGAGAACGACGACATCGCCTGACGCCCCAGCCCCAACCCAACCACCAGTACAACACAGTTCCGTAGGTCCCTACTTGCCGGTCCAGTTCGGCGTGCGCTTGCCGAGGAAGGCGGCGATGCCCTCGCGCGGCGTCCTCGGTCTGGAACGCGGTCGCGAAGCCCTGCTTCTCGGCCTCGATGCCGTCGTCGAGGTCGCCCTGCCGGAGACCAGCTTGATCTGCTCGACCGCGAGCGGGGCCTGGCCGGCGAGGCGCGAGGCCCCAGGGCGAGCGCGGTGTCGAACAGCTCGTGGTCGGGGACGACCGGGTTGACGAGGCCGAATCGAGCGCGTCGTCGGTGAGATCGCGTCGCCGATCAGGTTCATCTCCAGCGCCTTGTTGTCGCCGACCAGCGCGCGGCAGACGCTGAGTTCCGCCGAAGCCGGGGATGATCCCGAGCTTGATCTCGGGCTGGCCGAAGACCGCCGCCTCGGCGGCGATCCGGAAGTCGCAGGCCATCGCCACTTCGCAGCCGCCGCCGAAGGCGAGCGCGTTGACGGCGGCGATCGTCGTCACCCTCGCCTGGCCGAACTCGCGCAGCAGGCGCGTGTCCGGCATCGACAGCTCGCGTCCCTCCTCGTCGGTCCACTGGGTGAACTCCTTGATGTCGGCGCCGGCCGAGTAGACGAGCGGGATCGAGGAGGCGATCACCATCGCGCCGAGCTCGTCGCTCGCCTTGACCCTCTCCCAGACCGTCGCCGAGGTCCTTGATCACCTGGGGGGAGATCGCGTTCATCGGCGGGTTGACCAGCCAGGCGATCGCGACGTTGCCGCGCGTCTCCAGCTTCACCTTCTCGGGCTGTTCGCCCTCGTCGGGCTGCGGGTAGGGGTAGAAGCCCTGGCCGGCGTCAGGCCGAGCCGCCCCTGCGCGACCAGCCGCTTCAGCGTCACCGGCGGCGGCGAAGCGGTCGCCGTGCTTTTCCTCCAGCGCCTCGATCTTCTCGAGCATCTTGTCGAGGCCCTCGAGGTCGGCCTTCCAGAACGGCGGGAAGAGGCCGCGGCGCGGGTCGAGCCCGGCGCCGGCCATCATCCCGACGTCGATGTCGCGAACCGAGGCGACACCCTCCTCGAGCAGCAGGCAGGCCTCGATCAGCGCCTTGGCGGCGAAGAGCTCCGCCAGCTCCTCGGCGTCGGCTCGCCGTCGCCCTCGATGCTGCGGCTCGCCGTCCTTGTAGAGGCCCTCGCCGCCCGTCTTGGCGCCGAGCTTGCCCTCGTCGACCAGCTTCTTCATCCCCTGGTGGACGTAGAACGAGTCGCCGTAGGAGTCCTGCAGGTGCTCGGCGACGTGGAAGATCGGTGTCGAGACCGAGCATGTCGCCGAGGATGAACGGGCCCATCGGCGCGACGTTCGCCGCGGCGACGCCCTCGTCGATCGCCTTGATCGAGAGGCCCTGCTCCTCCTGGGCGCGCCAGATCTCGCCGACCGCGGAGTTGAGGATGCGGTTGACGACGAAGCCGGGCACCTCACCGCAGGTGATCGGCTGCTTGCGGATCGCCTGGGCGAAGTTGGAGGCGGCCGACTGGGCGGTCTCGGGCGAGGTCGGCTCGCCGACGATCACCTCGACCAGCGGCATCACCGAGGCCGGGTAGAAGAAGTGGAAGCCGACGACCTTGTCCGGGCGCAGCGTCGCCTCGCCGATCTCGGTGATCGAGAGCGAGGAGGTGTTGGAGGCGAGGATCGCCCCGCCGGGGGTGACCGCGTCGAGCTCGGCGAAGACGGCCTGCTTGATCTCCATCTTCTCCGGGACCGCCTCGATCACGAAGTCGACGTCGCCGAACTCGGAGTAGTCGTGGCGCCGGTGATCAGCGACATCACCTCCTCGAGCCGCGCGTCGGCCTGCTCCTGGGTCAGCTTCTCCTTCTTGACCAGCGGCCGAGCTGGCCCTGGGTGACCCCGCGCGCCTTCTCGAGCGCCGCGTCGACGAATTTCTGTCGAGTCCTTGACGACGACGGGGACGTCGGCGGCGGCGATCGCCTGGGCGATCTCGCCCCCATGGTTCCTCCGCCGACCACGGCGGCCTTGAATACGAACATTTCTGTGGCTCCTCCGGGATTCTCTGGCTTGCGGGCGCGGAGGCTATCGGCGCGGCGCCGGCGGCGGCCTCCCGCCGCCCCGCTCCGCAAGCCCGCCGAACGCAACGTTAGCTGATTGCGTCCTCATGGCAGTTCGCCGAAGGCGAGTTGACACACTGGCCGGTGTGGAGGCTCCCCGGCCGATGCAGCGGATCATCGACTTCGAGATCGGGCTGGAGCGCGCTGCCTGCGAGCAGGTGGTCGAGCACGAGTGGGGCGCCTCCTTCCTCTGCCCCTCGATCCCGCTGGTCTGGGACGCCAACTGGGTGCTGATCGAACGGCCGGGGATGAGCGCCGCCGAGATCGTCGCCGTCGCCGATCAGGTGATCGGCGGCGCCGGGCTGGAACACCGTGCGGTCCTGGTCCGCGAGATCGAGGCCGCGGCGGGCCTGGCCGACGAGTTCGAGGCGCTCGGCTGGAGCGTCGAGCGGCTCGTCTCGATGGAATGGCGCTGCCCGCCCGAGCGGGCCCGGAGATCGAGGTCGAGGAGGTGGGCCTGGAGGAGATCGCCGGCCTGCGGCGGGAGCTGATCCGTGACGGGCTGCCGGTGATCGGCGCCAGACCGAGCAGACGGTCGAGCAGCTGCTCGAGTGGGACCGGATGCTCGGCCTCGCCGGCGGGGATCGCTGGTTCATGGCCCGCGCCGGCGGCGAGCCCGCGGCCTGCTGCCGCCTCTGGCCGGCGAGGGCATCGGCCAGGTCGAGGACGTCGGCACCCTGCCGGCGGCGCGCGAGCGCGGCCTCGGCCGCGCCGTCACCCTGGCCGCCGCCGAGGCCTCGGCCGCCGAGGGCAACGAGCTCACCTACCTCGGCGCCCTCGCCGATGACTGGCCGCGGCTGATGTACGCGAAGCTCGGCTTCGAGGAGGTAGGCGAGAGCTTCATCTTCCGCCGCCACCCGCCGGGGCTCGCCTCAGCGGCGGGTTGAAATCCACCTCGGGACCGGACGCGAACGAAAAGCGGTCCGGCCCGGACCTTGCTCAGTCGAGGCTGCCGCGGGGAGCGAGCCCCAGACGCTCTCGAAGCGCAGGTCGGTCCGCTCGCAGGATCCGGTCGTAGTCGCTGTCGTAATGGAGGATGCCGACGCCGTGGCGATCGGCGATCGCGGCGATCATCACGTCGATGATCGGCAGGCGATGTTGGCCGGCGCGGGCGAGCTGGGCCTGCGCGTCAAGGGCGCGGTCCTGGCTCGGCGGTCGATGGAGTCGACGGTGCTGTCCGCTGAAAGCGTCCACGTACTTGCGTGGTCACTCGGCGGCCTTACGAGCCGGAGTATCCCGCTTCGAGACAGGAAGGGGGTGCAGACGTCGAGCTCGCTCTTTCAACGAACATGCGCCGCGACCTCGGCCTCTCTCGGGCGGGCTCGACGACTCCGCGGTTCAGCCGCGCCCAGGCTGAATGGTCGATCAGACACCTCCGATCTACTCGAAAAAGCGCCCGCGGCGCGCCTCGGCTGCGGCCTCGATGATCGACTGGTGGGAGGGCACGATTGCGAATCTGCATCGGCGAGCTCTGTGGCAGCACCTCGGCCTCCAGAGCTGCGCTTCGGCTCGCAGCTCGGCGAGCTTCTCCCGCGCCCCGAGGATCACCAACTCTCCGAGGTCGACCCGTTCGCCGTTCAGCTCGTCGCGGAGCTGGTTCAGCGCCTCCTTCGACGGGGGGGGTCTCGGTGATGGCGTGGCGGCGTCTGCTTGGTCGGCACGGGGCCAGTGTAACACCCGTGTTGCACCGAATTCGGGCGATCTTGTGCCCAACAGGCGCGAGAGCGTGACGAATGCGACGTGCGCGGTGCAGGCCCTATCGCCGCCCCGGCCAGCGGGCGGATGCGGTGGTGGAGGTGGAAAACGTCGCCGGGGTCGTACTCGGCCTTCAGCGCCGCCAGGCGCTCGTAGTTCTCGCGGCCGTAGCCGGCGACGATCCGATCCTCGCCCTCATCGCCTGTGAAGTTGAGGTAGGTGGCGCCGGTGGCGTAGGGCTGCATGTCCTCGCGGACGCCCTTGGTCCACTCGATCGCCCGCTCGTCATCGGCCGGGTCCTCCCACATGGTCAGCGGATGCACGACCCAGGTCGATGTGCGGGTGGCGAGCGGCGAGCCCTCGACCCGGCGGGCGACTGCGCCCCCCAGGGCAAGAGGATGTGCTGGGTCGGCGAGGGGATGATGATCCCCGCCGCGCGGGCGCAGAAGGCATCGAGCGCCGCGTCGGGGAACCCGTCCAGGTACTCGGCCGACCAGTAGTTGCGGAAGCCTGGCGGATCGTCGAGCATGCACTGAAGCCCGGCGTAGGGCATCTCGGCGATCATCTGCCCCTCCGGCTCGGCAGCCAGCAACGGCGCGATCACTTCGCGCGCCTCGGCCTCCGGGCCGGCGTAGGTGACGAGCATCGCGCAGGCCAGCTTGCCCTGGAGGTGCGCGGGGACGAACTCCAGCGGTGGCCCGGTGAGGAAGATGTATGCCGCCGCCGACCTCGTCGGGAGCGGACTCGGCGAAGGAGCGGTAGGCGCGGGTCACCTCCGGGCCCGACTCGGGCGACCAGATCATCAGCGCCGCGGTGAAGGACGGCAGCTCGTGCAGGCGGAAGGTCATCTCGGTGGCGATCCCGAAGTTGCCGCCGGCGCCGTGGTGGGCCCAGAACAGCTCGGGGTTCTCGTCCTCGGATGCGACGACGGTGCGCCCGTCGGCCGTGACCAGCCGCAGCGAGAGCAGGTTGTCGCAGGCGAGGCCGAACTTCCGCTCCAGCCAGCCCGAGCCGCCGCCGAGTGCCAGCCCGGCGACCCCGGTGGTCGAGACGCGGCCGCCGGTCGCGGCCAGGCCGTGCGGCTGGGTGGCGGCGTCGAAGTCCTTCCAGGCGGCGCCCCCGCCGACCGTGATCGTCCGCGCCTCGGGGTCGACCGTGGCAGAGTTCATCCGCCGCAGGTCGATCTTCAGCCCGCCCTCGGTGAGCGAGGCACCGGCGACGGAATGTCCGCCGCCGCGGACGGAGACCTCGAGGTCGTTCTCGGCGGCGAAGGCGAGCGCCGCCTTCACGTCCTCCTCGGAGGTGCACTGGGCGATCGCCGCCGGGCGGCGGGTGATCATCGCGTTGAAGATCGCCCGCGCCTCCTCGTAGGCGGGATCGCCGTCGGCGATCACGTCACCTCCGAAACCGTCGCGGAGCGTCGCCAGGGTCTCGGCGTCGAGAGCGGATGCGGGCATGTGAAACCTCCTCCTGTGCTGCTGAACGGGTCGGCTGACCTTACGCTCGCGCCGAGACTCCGGCAACCCTTTGTGCCCAACTTCACACTGAGGGCCGGGAGGCCCTGGCGATACCGGTCAGCCTTGCCCGGCGCCGCTCTCCGCGCCGCCGCCGTTCCCATCGTCGGCGCTCACCTCGTCGCCGCGGCCCCGCCAGCCGTGGCGCAGGTCGCGGATGTTGCCGATCAAAAGCGCGAGCGCGGCGGCGCCGAGCAGGACGGAGAGCACCAGGTACCAGTAGTCCTTGAGCAGCACCGCGACGATGAGGACGAGGGCCAGCAGCCCGATCAGCATCGCCACGCTGCCGATGAACGAGACCAGGCGGCGGCGGGCGAAGGCCTCGACCGCGATGAACAGCAGGATCAGGTTGCCGACCGCGGTCAGCGAGTAAAGCGAGCGCGAGTTGAGAATCGCGATCACCGCCACCAGCAGCAGCGGGGTGCTGATCACCGACCAGAAGCGCAGCAGCCTGGTGCGCCGTCGCTGCTCCTCGACGCGGGGACCGTGGACCTTGGTCAGGTGCGCCTGGGGCGGCTCGGGAGCGGAGGGGCGGCTGAGGGTGTCGAGATGCGTGCGGCGCTCCTCGGCGAGCCGCGTGCGGGTGGCGATCGCCTCGTTCAGGGCCCGCTCGCGCTCGCGCACCTCGGCCCGCCGGGCCTCGGCCTCGGTCTGGGCGTAGTCGTGGGCGCCGAGCGAGCGGGCCTCGGCGCCGAGGGCGCGGACGGCGCGGCGGCCGGTGCCGATCTCGGTGTCGAGCTCGCGCAGCTCCGACTCGATCTCCGCGACCCGCTCGCCGAGCAGCCCGGTGTCCTCGCCGGCCGGCGGCACCTTCAGCAGCCCCGCCCAGCCGAGCGGGTTCGCCCAGGAGGGGCGGATCGAGCCGTCGCGCTCGTAGCGGGGCCCGGCCGGCGCCCGCTCGCCGCCGAAGCGATCCTCGGTGTCGAGCCCCCAGAGGCCGCGGTAGTCGCGCACCCAGGGGGTCTCGTCGTCGATCAGGACCGGCGCCCAGCCGCGCTCGCAGCCGGGCCCGATCGCCCCGCCGTCGCCGCGCGCGTAATCGACGAAGGGGATGCCGAAGCCGTGGGTGGGGCGCGGCGACGTCGCGCCAGGGGCCAGCAGCCGCTGAGCGCCGTGGAGGACCTTGATCAGCCAGCGCAGCTGGGGCGGATCGACCGAGATCACGTAGTCGCCGGAGACGAAGGCGCCCGAGTGCGAGCCGGCGCCGGCGAAGACCACCGGGTGATCGCCCTCGAGTTGCAGCTCGGGGTCGTCCCAGCGGCGGCGCAGGTTGTCGCCCTTGACGTCGTGGGAGGAGAAGGCGAC
This sequence comes from uncultured Actinomycetes bacterium, assembly GCA_963738305.1. Classification (GTDB taxonomy): domain Bacteria; phylum Actinomycetota; class Thermoleophilia; order Solirubrobacterales; family 70-9; genus JBBRHQ01. Next base: position 492,515 of record CAVTVU010000001.1, read on the forward strand.
CCAGGCCGGCTCGGGCGCCCGCCGGCCGCTCGCCCAGGTAGACGGTGATCATCTCCCAGTCGGCCTCGTGGTCGTTGATCCCGGCGAAGGTCGAGCGCCAGTCGTTCATCGCGTAGAAGAACCAGTACTGGAGGCAGACGTAGCCGCCCTCGCGGAAGACCCGCCCGTAGTAGGTGAAGCGATCCGGCCTCGAGCCGCTCGCGGTAGGTGATCTCGGCGGCGGCGGCGAGCCCCGCCGGCGACCTTGCCGCGCAGCAGCAGCGAGGCGCGGAGGCCGGCGTCGATCAGGCGCCCGAACATCCCGGTGGTGGTGAAGCGGGCGCCGCGCGTCGAGGCGCTCGCGCGGGAGCTTCCGCCAGCGGCGGTACTCGCGGCGGTTCAGCGGCTCGCCGACGAAGCGCAGCTGCAGAGGGCGGCGGCGGTTGCGAAGCGCCTCCTCGCAGAGCCGCTCGAGGTCGAGGTCGCCGGGGCGCGACCACCCGCTCCGCCGCTCCCTGCTCCTCGCCGCGCCAGAGGCTGGACGCCTCGACGTAGGGGCCGACCGCGGTCGGGAAGAAGAGCTCGCCGCGGGTGTAGCGGAGGACCGGCTCGTAGGCGCGGAGCAGGGCGAGGTCCTCCTCGCTCGAGGCCGCCGGCTGGGCTTCGGCGCCCGCGCGCCTCGAGTGGCCCCTCGACGATCTCCATCCGCTCGATCAGGCCGTCGCGGATCGAGTAGACGTGCTGGACGGCGCCCTCGGAGAGGAGCTTGCCGTCCGGTGTCGCGGACCACCTGGTGGACGTCGACGACGACCCGGCCCGCGGGGTCCGTCTCGAAGCCGCGCGGCTCGACCCGCGAGTCGATCATCCCGAACTGGCGCTGCCAGTAGTCGCGGACGGCGGGGTGGCCGCGGACCCGGCCCCCCTCCATCCCGTTCGGCCAGTCGACCTCGGGGTGCATCAGCACGAGGACCGCCTCGACGTCGCGGGCGTTGAAGGCCTCATAGGCGCGGCGAAGGATCTCCTCTTCGGCGCTCGCCATGAGTGGATGATGCCGCTAGTTCACGCCGAGCAGGTCGATCACGAAGATCAGGGTCGAGTTGGGCGGGATGTCAGGCGGCGATCCCTGCGCCCCGTAGCCGAGGTTCGGCGGGATGATCAGCTCGCGGCGCCCGCCGACCCGCATCCCGGGGACGCCCTGATCCCAGCCGGGGATCACGCTGCCGGAGCCGAGGGTGAAGGTGAACGGCTGGCGCCCCCAGGAGGAGTCGAACTGATCGCCGGTGGCATAGATCTCGCCGACGTAGTCGAGCTTGAGACTGTCGCCGGGCTTGGCCACGGGGCCATCGCCCTTGACGATGTCCTTCTTCACCAGCTCTTCGGCGGCGGGGCGTCCGGCGCCTCGACCACGGGTTCGGTGGAGAGGTCGGTGAGATCCGAGGAGCCGCCGCCGCCCGAGTCGCCGCTGCGGGCGATCAGGACCACGGCGACAAGGACGACGGTTAGCCCGCCGGCGACGATCAGGGTGAGGACGCGACGATCCATGCGCGCGGCATCCTATGCAGTCGGCTCACTCGTTCGTTGGACGGATTTGGTGGCTATAGCGACCAGATACGTCCAACGAGCAATTGGAGCGCCCTCCCAGTCCCCCCCAGCCTCGGCCCGCGCCCCTCCCCAGCCGCCGGCCCTGAGTCCCTCAGCCGCCGCCCAGCGGGTTGAGGTCCGCGAGGCACTCGACCAGGCGCGGCTCGGGCTCGTCGTCGTCGATCACCACCGCCGTCCCCGGCCAGGCGTAGCGGCAGTAGCGGGCGTAGGCGGCGCGCGAGGAGAGGTCGGGCTCGTAGATCCAGGAGCCGGTGTTCCAGTAGCGCACCCGCCCGTCGAGCGCCGGCGCGGACGTCGGCGAGCGGCTGGTGGGTGTGGGCGAAGACGATCTTCTCCGCCTCCTCGGCCCAGCCGAGGTTGGCGACGACCTTGGCGAAGGCCTCGAGCGCGTTCTCGGAGGGATCCGAGGGCGAGATCACCGAGGCCTCGGGATAGACCGGTCCGCCCCATCGCCGCCTCGGGGGTCGGGGCCTCGCGCGCCTGGCGCTCGGTCTCCTCGCGGAGGACCGAGCGGAAGTGCTCCTCGCTCGGCATGGCGGGCTCCTCGGCGCCGCCGCCGCCCCGCTCGCGGAGCCCGCGCCGCCAGTCCCGCGCCCCGCGCAGCGGCGCCGTCGCCGCCGAGCCGGGCCCGCCCGGCCCGCTGCACGGCGCGGTTGACGTTCTGCTGGGCGTGGGTGCCGTGCGGCATCTGCGCCGCCACGTAGAGCCACTCGGTCAGCAGGGTGATCACCGACTCGTAGTCCTCGATCGTCTTCGGGTCCTCGGGGCCGCCGGTTGCGATCGCCCACAGACGTCTGGGTCAGCAGGCGCGAGCCGCGCGAGCCGGAGAGGCGGGCGTGCGGGTCGAGGTAGTGGCCGTGGGTGAGGAGGACGTCGGCGAAGCGGTAGGTCGGGTAGGCGATCTCGATCTCGACCCCGGGCAGGCGGCGCTCGAGGAAGGCGCGGAAGTAGGAGTGCGTCCGGAGCCGGTGCTCCGGCTCGCCCGGCGGCGCGCCGGAGGAGATCTCGGCCTCGAGGCGGTCCTCGGCGTCGCGGTAGACGAAGTGGTGGTCGTGGTTGCCGGCGAGGAAGACCAGCCGCCTCCCGCCGAGCTTCTCGGCGGCGAGGCCGAAGAGCCCGTCGGCGGCGGCGTAGGCGTCGGCGACCGAGGCGAAGAGGAAGTCGAAGAGGTCGCCGAGGATGATCAGCTCGTCGATCCCCTCGAGCTGCGGGGCGAGCCGCTCCAGCGAGCGCTCCTCGGCCAGCAGGTCGCGCCCGGTCCAGGCGCCGAAGTGGGTGTCGGAGATGACCAGGGCTCGGACGCGGAGGCAGGCTCGCCCAGGGCTTGGCCATCTCCCTCAACAGGTCGCGTGTCTCGTCGAGGCCCTGCGCGACCAGCCTCGAGGGCTCCTGCGGATCGCGGGCGAAGACGTGGAGGGTTCCCTCCTGCTCGGCGAGGACGATGTCGGTGCTCTCGCGGCTGCCGTCATCCGCCCAGCGTGACGCGGTGATCAGCGCCGTGCGCGGGCTCGCCGCGAGCACGGCGTCGGGATCGGCGTCCTTGGGCCCGCGGTCGCCCGAGGGGAGGCGATCCCAGAGCCGCTCCAGCGCCTCGCCGCTGGTGCGCAGCGCGTAGAGGTGGATGCCGAGGGCGTCGATCAGCGCCTCCAGGGTGACGCCCTCGGGCTGAGGCATCAGCAGGAAGCGCCAGGGCTGGTCGGGCTCGGTGCCGGTGACGCGGACGTCGACGACGCTCCGCGAGCGCTCCTGGAAGGCGAGGGCGATGCCGAGATCGCCGCGCACATCGACCCGGTCGGCGCCGGGCTCGGTCGTGATCAGGTTGCGGGCGGCGAGCGAGCGCACCGCCTCGGCGACCAGCTCCGGCGCGGGCTCGCGCTCGATGAAGTCGATGACGCCGTTGACGGCGGCGATCTCCGCGAGGGTGTAGGCGCCGAGCGCCACCGGCCCGGTGCCGACCAGCTCGACCACGGCGGTGATCAGCCCCTGCCGGGACGCCGTCGCGGTTCTCCTGCTCGGGCGCCGTCAACCGGGCCCTCCCTCGGTGGGCGCGCCGGCCCGCCGCGCGGGGACGAGGCGGATCGCGCAGGGGACCGAGCGGTCCTCGCCGATCCTGAGCTCCCGGCCCGGGTCTCCCCCGCCGGCGGCAGGCTCCACGGCGGGGCGGGGTCATCGTCGCGCGCGAAGACCTCGCGGGCCGCCTCGGAGGCAGTCTCGGTGACCCAGACGTCGGAGCCGCCGAAGAGGCCCCGGCCGGGGGTCTCGCCCGGGACGAAGGCGATCTCGAGCAGGTCGTTGGCGCGATCGGGAGGCGGGAAGCGGCGGGCCAGGTCGGGCGAGGCCGAGGTCGTGTCGTCGTCCTCCTCGATCCGGCTCAGCGCGCCGGTCAGCTCGTCGCTCGCCACCTCCGGCAGCGGCACCGTGGCGCCGAGGTCGGGCGAGAGGTACATCGGCCGCCGCTCGGTCTTCCCCGACAGCCCCCACGGCCCGACGTTTCGCTTCGTCACCCGGTAGACGATGTAGTCGATCAGGTGCTGGACGTCCTGCCAGCTCGGCAGCTTGCGTGCCCCCAGCGAGGCGGGCGTCTTCTCCAGCTGCACCCAGGTGCCGTCGCTGGTGCGGCCGTGGAGCTTCTCGCGGACCAGGGGGCCTTTCATGCCGATGTCGGGAAATTCCTTCTTATCAATTGTCTTGTGGTGGCTGGAGATCCGCTCGCGGCTGCCGTCGGGAAAGCGCCAGCGCTGATAGAGCTCGGGCTGATCGACCAGGACGTGGCCGCCGCAGAGGACGTCGCGCAGCTGCTCGACGTCGAGGCCGTGCTGCTCGAGGTCGGCGATGATCGCCGCCTCCTCCGGGGTCAGCCTCGCGGCGGCCTTCGCCAGGCCCTTGCGGTAGCTGCCCGAGCGGGCGGTGATCTCGACCATCAGCCGCACCCGGTCGCGGATCCGCTCGGTCTCGCGGGCGCCGAGTTCGGGCTCGGTGGCGGTCTCGGTGCTCACGGCCCAGAATCTATGCGAAGGGGCCGTGACCTGCGGGACCGGCGGGCGAGTGCTAGGTACCGATGCCGGCGCCCTGTGATCGCGGCGGGCGCCTGGCGGCGGCGGTCGGGGCGGGCCGGCCGCCGTAGCGGAGGGCGAGCAGGACCAGGACCGGAACGGCGCTGCCGACCACGATCGCCTGCATCCAGAGGCTGGCCCCGTCGGTGCCCGAGCCCAGCGAGTGGACGACGGCAAGCGCGTAGACCAGCACCGTGGCGCGGTGGATCTGGCGCCAGCGTCGCGCCCCGATCCGGCGCCGCACGTAGAAGGTCGGCCCCAGCAGGAGAGCCAGGTAGCCGCCGAGGATGCCGAGCCCGACCCAGAGCGGGCGGTAGCCGATCGTGAACGGGATCGCGATCCCGGTGATGCCGGGGCTGAGCCATTTGTCGCCGAGCAGGCAGATGCCGTGCACGGCGATCGCGACCAGCCCGGTCAGCGCCACCTGCTGGTGGACCTTGACCAGGTTGCGCTTCAGACCCGGGGGCTTGGGCAGGCTCGAGGCCAGATAGAGGCCGATCAGCACCGCGGTCGCGATCAGGAAGAAGGCGACGATGCCGGCCGAACGCGCCACCAGCCACCACGGGTAGTTGGCGGGGTCGGGCTCAGTCACCGCGATTGCCTTCGGGGGACTCGGGCTCCCCCCCGCGGGTCGCGGGCGGGGCCTGCTTGGCGGGAACCTGCGCCGGGCCGGTGACGGCAACCGTGGTCGGCCCGCTGAACATGGTGTAGGCCGCCAGCCCCGCGAGGGCCAGGAGGACAGCGATCGCCGCGATCAACTGAGCCGGGGAGTGCCGGGCGGCGACCGAAGGGGCTGCGCGTCCCGCCGCCGGGCTCACGGCGCCACCGGGGAGGTGCGGGAGACGATCGTCGTCGCCTGCTTGACCTGGCCGCCCTTGCCCGCCGGCTGGCTCACGGCCCGAACCGCAGGCCCCGGTCCCAGCGCGGGATCCCTGCCGCTTCGGACCTGGGTCGCCAGCAGGGTCAGGATGACGAAGAACAACCCGAGCGCCGCGGTGATCACCGCCAGCGGGCTCGGCAGCGGTCGCCGGGCCGTGGTTCGCGCCGGCGGCTTTTCGGCGGCGCCGCCATCGCCCGGGGTCAAGGGGTTCTCGGTCATCGATTCATTCCTCCCCGCAGACCCGGAAGCCGTAGCCGCGGGCAAACGCCGTCAGCGCCACGGTCAGATTGTCCAACTCGCCGCGAAGCTGCCGCAACCTCGGCACGTCCACCGCGGCGAGGGCGTTGCGGATCTGGCGACGCAGGACGAGCTGGCGGCTGATCGGATCGAACAGGTTGGCCCGCAGGGCGGAGCGGTCGCCGGGCGGAGCGGGCACGGCCTCGATCTGAGACAGCTGTTTCGTCCACAGCGCGATCGTGTCGTCATATGCGTTGACCGCCTCGCTCTCGTTGGTCGACTTGCCGACCCGCTCGCGGGCGCCGGTGTGCTCGGGGTCGAGCTTGCTGCAGATCCGGTCGATCCGGTCGGATGTACGCCCTCCTGGCGGGATCGGAAACGGCGCTGCTCGGCACCTTCGGAGAGCCACCGGTTTGCCCAGCCGGGGGCTGGGCCCCGGTCGTCGTGGCGCTGGTCGCGACCGTGCCGGTCTCGCCCTCGCCGCGGCGCGTGTCACCGCCACAGCCCGGGGCGAGCGCCACCAGCACGACCAGTGCCGCCGCGAGCGCGGGCCAGGGCGGAATCGCCGCCGGGATGCGGGTCCGGGCGGCCATCGAGGCTAGGGGTACACCTGCTCGCCGGTGTCGGTGTCGATCACGGCGATCGCCACCGAGGGGCAGATCTCGGCCGCCTCCATGATCAGCTCGGGAGGGCCCTCGCCGATCACGTGGGCGGTGTCGTTGAGCGCGAACACCGCCGGCGCCAGCTCGACGCAGTCCCCGTGCGCGGCGCAGGCGCCCTCATCAACTCGCGGTACGTAGCTCATCCTCGCTCCTCTCGGGGTCTGAAGTGCCGGCCGCGATCTGCTTTCGCATCGCCGCGAGCTCCCTGGGGCGAGCGACGGCCATGCCGGCCACCGGGGTCCCCTCGCGCCACATCAGCGCGCTGAAGTCACGCTTATCCGGGTCGCCGTCTATCTCGATCTGATCCGCCTCGCGCGCGTCGCCGATCAGCTGCACCCGCAGCCCGTACTGGTCGGTCCAGAACGAGGGCAGCGAGAGAGGCAGGGGGTCGAGCCCGAGGATCGCCCGCGCGACCTGGGCACCCTGGCGGGAGGCCGCCTCCCATTGCTCGCTGCGCTCATGGGCCCCGGTGACCGAGTTCAGCTGCCGGGCGCTGTCGCCGGCGGCGTAGACGTCGGGGGCACCGGTGCGGCCGCTGGAGTCGGTCGGCACGCCCCCGGGGTCCAGCCCGCTGCCCTCGAGCCACTCCGTCGCGGGCTCGATCCCGATTCCCACCACCAGCGCGTCGCACTCGAGTCGCCGTCCGTCGGTCAGCTGGACCCAGCCGGTGCCGTCGCTCCCCTCGCCGAGCCGCGCCACCTGGGCCGAGAGCAGGACCTCGACCCCCTCGGCACGATGCATCTCGACGAACCAGCCGGCGAGCCGGGGACCCAGAACCCGAAGCAGCGGTGCGGGAGCCGCCTCGAGGACCGTGACGCCGAGGCCGAGGCTGCGGGCGGTGGCCGCGACCTCGAGGCCGATGAATCCGGCGCCGACGACGACCAGGGCGGCGCCGGGGCGAAGCGCATCGCGCAGGCGAACCGCGTCCTCGACCGTGCGCAGCGTGTGGGTTCCGGCGAACTGCTCGGTGCCGGGAAGCACGCGGGGGCGGCTTCCCGAGGCGATCAGGAGCGAGTCATAGCCGAGGGTCGCGCCGGAGTCGAGGGTGACCGTCCTGCGTCCGGGGTCGAGTGCGACCGCTCTCTCGCCGAGCAGCAGCTCGATCTCGCGCTCCGTGTACCAGTCGGCCGGGCGGAAGGCGAGCGCCTCGGGCTCCCGATCCCCGGAGAGGACTGCCTTGGAGAGGGGCGGGCGGTCATAGGGGCGGCGCTCCTCCTCGCAGACGATCCTGATCCTCCCCTCGAACCCCTGGGAGCGCAGGGTCTCGCAGCAGCGCTGCGCGGCCAGCCCGCCGCCGGCGATCAGGACCCCGTCGCTCACTTGTTACCCCGCATTTCGCTCTCTGCGTGGCCCTCGCTGCCGCTGTCGGCGCGCTCGAAAACCATCTCGACCGCCGAGTCTATGTCGCGAGTCGCGGACGGCATCGGGGTTTTGCCGACCCTTTACTTTGGGTTTTCCGGGGAGAAATCGCCCCTCGGCGCCGTTCCTGCAAGGAGCTTCAAGGCTCCCGCGCCCTCAGGCGGGCGTCGCCGCCCCGGCCGGCGGCCCGCCCCCCTCCGCCCCGATCCGCTCCACGCCGCCGTCGTCGGCGACGATCAGCCCGCCGCCCGGCAGCAGGAACTCGCGGGCCCCGAGGGGTCCGCTGAGAAGCGCCGCCTTCGCCAGGGTGTCGGCCTCGAGCGCGGTCGGTGCGCGGGCGCTGGCGCAGATCAGACCGGTCCAGGCGGATTCGCCGCTGGAGGGGTCGATCAGGTGATGGGCGTGGCCCCCGTCGGAGGTGCGCCAGAGGCGCGCGTCGATCCCCGAGGTCGCCACCGCCCCCCTGGTGATCGGGAAGGTCTCGATCGCGTCGCCGCTCACCGGGTGGCGCACCTCGATCTCGACCGGCTCGTCCCAGGGCAGCCTGCCCCCGACCCGGACGTCGCCGCCGCAGTCGATCGCGTAGCGGGCGTAGGGGGAGAGCCGTGCGGCGATCATGTCCGCCGCAAGGCCCTTGCCGATGCCTCCGCTGTCGAACATCAGCCCCGGCGGGCGCCGGATCGCGCCCTCGTCCTCGCTGACGGCAAAGCCCCTCCAGGCCGCCGCCGGACTCGGCTTCGCCGGGCGCCGGCGGGGGGCGCCGGCCAGCGCCTCCGCGAGCGGCGAGGAGGCGACGCCCTCCCGGGACTCCGCGTAGCCGATCGCCTCCAGCTCGGGCAGGAGCGAGGGGTCGACGAGGCCGCCGGTGCGCTCCGCTGCCCAGATCCCGGCCCGGACGGCACTCCGCAGCAGGGTCGACGCCGGGACCACCTCGCGAGGGTCGCGGTTCAGCCGGGAGAGCTCGCTCTCGGGGCGAAACCGCGAGAGCGCGCGGTCGAAGTCGATCAGCGCCGACTCCACCTCGGCCGCCATTGCCTCGGGCTCGGGCAGCCCGTCGTCGAGGCGGGCCCCGATCAGCACGCGAACCTCGGTTCCCATCGTCCGAAAGGAGCGCTCGACCATCAAGGGGATTCTCCCGGCTAGGGGCGACCCACGGTGCGCTCACCCCTCGATCCGGAAGCCGGGCGCCGGGCGGGCTATGCCTCCGCCAGCGGGTTATCCCAGCGCACGCCGGGGAAGCGGGCGAAGTCGCCGTCGGTGCTGCAGATGGTGAGGCCGTGCTCGATCGCCAGCGCCGCCAGGTGGGCGTCGGGAACGAGGTCGGGACGGTTGACCTCCGGCATCAGCTGCTCGAGGACCTCGGCGTGGCGCTCCGTCGGCGACGGAATCCAGGCCGGGGCGGCGGAGAGCCAGGATCGCACCTGCTGCCAGGAATCCGCGAGGGGGACCGGGCGCTCGAACAGCCGCGGGTTGCCGACCAGCCGGAGGAAGGCGAGGATCGAGGGCCAGGGGAACCCCACTCGGGGCACCCCCGCAAGCCGTTCATCGAGCCAGGGCCGAGCCCGTTCGTGCTGGGGCAGCTCGCGAATCGAGGCGTAGACGAGCAGGTTGGCGTCGAGCAGGATCAGCGAAACGCCTCACCCTCGGCGCGTGCCAGGGCGCCGGCGACGTCGTCGAGATCGGCGACGAGCGGCCTGCCGACCGAGAAGGCGCGGGTCCGCACCGGCTCCCCGGGTACGGAGTCCTCCCGGTCGTGGTGCAGGCCGAGCCGGAGCAGCCGGTTGATCTCCTCCTTGAGACCGCGCTCGCCGCTGCGGCGGCGGCGCTGAAGCTCGGCGGCGACGTCTGGGTCCAGGGTCAGCGTGGTGCGCATATCGTCATCGAGACATCGTCTACTTGATGATTTGATGCTACCACTAACCATGAACCACTATCGTCGGCGATCGGCTCGCACCGATCGCACCCACTCCGTCAAGCTTCGGCAACCCTTGATGCCCGACTACCTCGATCTCGCCGATCGGTCCTGGCCGGTCCTCAGGCGGGTGATGGACGGCCACGCCCGCATCTACCGGGCGACCAACGGGCGGATCGGCGGGCGGGTGCCGGGGCTGCCCTCGCTGCTCCTACTCGAGCACGTCGGGCGAAAGAGCGGCAGGCGCCGCACCACCCCGCTCGTCTACATGCCCGACGGCGAGGAGATGGTGATCGTCGCCTCGAAGGGCGGTTACCCCCGCCACCCGGGCTGGCTCCACAACCTCCGCGCCCATCCCGACGCGGTGGTGCAGATCGGCTCGCGGCGGATCGCGGTGCGCGCTCGCGAGGCCGATGCCGAGGAGCGGCGGCGGCTCTGGCCGCGGGCGATCGAGCACAACCCCCACTGGGGCCGCTACCGCGAGCGCACCAAACGCGAGATCCCGCTGGTCATCCTCGAGCCGCGGCGCGCAGACTGATCGGCTGCGGAGGCGGCCCACCGGCCTGTCAGGAGGGCGCCCCGGCGCGCGACTCACCAGGTGTGGAGGACCGAGCCCAATCTCAGCGACCGAGCCCTGGCGAGCAGGCGGGGCCGCCCGACCTGTCCGGCGATCAGCCGTATTCATCGCCCCCGCCGCCGCTCTACCTCAACCACAACGCCGCGCAGGACTGGCTGATCGCGCTCGAGTTCGGCCGGGTCGACGACGGCCAGCCGCCCGAGAGCTGGCGCCCGCTGAGCGATTCCTTCGGCTACCTGCACGACGGCCCCGGCGGGCGCTGCCTCGGCTTCAAGGGGCTGGGCCTGTCCGAGCTGGATCTCGAGGACCCGGCGCTGGCCGGCATCTGGGAGGGGCCGAGATTCGACGCGCCGCAGCTCGGCCTCACCAACGTCCCCGCCGGCGAGGTCGCGCTCGCCGCCCGAGCCTTCTTCGACGGCGCCGACTCGCTCAACCGCCGCTACTTCGACCTCGCCTGCGAGCGGAGCGGGGACGAGGCGCTCGACCTCTGGGGGAGCTGCCTCGAGGCCGGCGATGCGATGGCCCACTTCGCCCTCGGCTACACGCTCTACGACCTCGGCCGGCACCACGAGGCCTACCGTCACCTGCGCCACTACGTCGAGATCGCGCCGGCCGGGAGCTGGAACTGGTGCTGGTTCGGGAAGGCGGCCGAGGAGGTCGGCGAGTTCGAGGAGGCGAGGTTTGCCTACCGCCGCGCGGCCGAGCTGGAGCTGCAAGGCGAGCCGGAGACCGACGCCGAGGAGCTGCTGAATCGCCTCGAGGGACGCTGCTGAGCAGCAGCCGGTCCGGCGTGCCCCGGTGCGAAGCCGACTTGCGCCGCAACCTCCGTTTCCTCGATCGGAGTGGATCGCCCCGCGCGGCTCGCTTTAGGTCGACGTCAGCCGCGGGTCGCCTCGCTCGCCTGCTCAGCGACCGCGAGGCGGAAGAACTCCGAGGCGGTCGGACGGCGACCGCGCGGGTGCAGGTAGCCCTCCGCCAGCTCGGCGGTCGAGACCTCCTCGCGCAGCTCCAGCCCGCGCTCGGCCAGGTAGTCGTCCAGCTCCGCCGGGTCAAGCCCGAAGCGGAACGGCTCGCCGGCTCGCCGCACCGCGCCGATCGTCCCCTTGGCGCCCCGCAGCTTCGACCGGTCCTCGAGCCCGGCGCGGTCGAGGTAGGTGAAGACGAGCAGGCTGCCGGGCGCACCCAGCCCGGCGAGCGCCCGCAGGGTCCCGTCGACTGCTTCCGCAGTGAGGTAGCTGGCGACCCCCTCCCAGATGAACAGCGCCCGCTCGGTGGGGTCGAATGCGGCGGAGCGCAGCGCCGTTCCGAGGTCGTCGCGCTCGAAGTCGACCGGCACCGGGGTGACGTTGGCCGGCGGCGCGCCCAGCAGGTGCTCGATCCGCGCCCGCTTCTCGGCCAGGGTGGCGGGCTCGTCGACCTCGAACACCGTGGCGCCGGCGGCGCCCTCGATCCTGTGGGCGCGGGTGTCGAAGCCCGAGCCGAGGATGACCACCTGGCCGATGCCGTCGGCCAGCGCGTCGCGCATCGCTTCGTCGATGAAGCGGGTGCGAACGAGCACCGAGACCCTCGCCCCGGGCGAGGTGCGATCGATGTAGTCGGCGACCAGGCCGCCGCCGAGCGGCGCCCGCGCCATGATCAGCGCCGCGCGGAGGCGGCGGTCGAGGAAGGCCTCCGCGTAGGGGTCGGAGAAGAGCCGCTTCTGCGGCGGCAGCCGCGTCTCCAGGGCGCGGAAGAGGGCGACGTAGGCGGCGGTGCGGCTGGGGCCGCGCGGCTCCTCGCTCACGGCTCCGCGGCCGCCGAGGCCGCCTCGCCGCGGAGCCCCTCGAGGCTGCGGGCCAGCATCCCGCCCATCTGGGAGCGGATGAAGAGGAGGTCGGTGATCCGCTTGAGCGGCCCGGCTCCGATCAGCGAGTAGCTCAGCTCGAGCCGGACCAGGGTGCCGTCGCCCTCGATCGAGAAGTCGGTCCGCTGCTCGCCCTCCGATGAGGGGTCGGAGTAGCGGATGCGGTGAAGGCGGCGCGGCTCGTGCTCGAGGACGGTCTCGCTGACCCGCCCGCGCCCGGCCGGGCCGGAGCGCCAGATGACGGTCCCCCCCATCTCCGGGTAGCCGTTGGCCAGCTCCTCGACGGTGTTCAGCTCGTCCACCCAGGCCGGCCAGCGCGCGGCGTCGAAGTAGAGATCCCAGGTCTCCGCCAGGGAGGCGGGGACGATCTGCTCGGCTGAGACCTTCGCCATCGCGGCGAGTCTAAGCGGGCGAGCGCAACGCCCAAGGGGTCCGCCGGATCGCGCCACCCCCGCCCCGGCCGGAGATCTCCTCAAAAACCCCTTTCCCGGAACCTGCCTCGGCATTAGGGTTGGTCGAGGAAACCACGAGCGGAGGTGAGAGATGGCGATCGGAATACTGAACCGGTTCTCCGAGCAGGCCGGCGCGGCCGAGTACGACAGGATGGGCGCCGCGCTCGGCGCCCACGAAAATCCTCCCGAGGGGCTGATCTTCCACTCGGCCGGGGAGCTCGAGGGAAGGTTTCAGGTATTCAACGTCTGGGAGTCGCGCGAGCACTTCGACCGTTTCCGCGAGGAGCGGCTGATCCCGGCCGCGAAGGAGACCTTCGGCGAGGAGGCCGTGGCCCAGATGCCCGATCCCGACTACATCGAGGTGCAGATCCACGACTACCAGATCCCCTGAGCCGCGGGGCTGACTGAGCCCGGTTACGGGCGCCGGGGCAAGCCGCCGCGGCGCCCGGCGACGTCCTGCGCCCGCCCTAGCCTGCCGGACGAGTGAGCGAGATCGTCGACGGGCTAGGCAGCGACAGCCGCGAGCGGATCGCGGCGCTGCGCCGCGAGGGGCGCTTCTTCTGGATCGACACCGGCGCCGACGAGATCGCCTGGCGCGACCTCGAGGAGGCGCTGGGGATCCCGGAGCACGCCCTGCGCCCGCTGCTCGACTTCGACGAGTCCACCCCGCCCTCGCGCAAGTTCCACGCCGACGGCGACCACGTCGTCTTCACGTTGAGCTGCTTCCTGTCGTCGGCCCCCGAGGGCGGCGACGGCCTCCAGCAGCTCACGCCGGTCGAGGTCCACGTCCTCGTCCACGGCGACTACCTGCTGACGGTGCACCGCGAGCACCTCTCGCTGCCGCAGAGCCTCACCTCCTACACCCCGGAGGGGCGCAGCGAGCAGTACGTCGTCTACGCAGTGCTCGATGCGATGGTCGCGACCGGGTTCGACGCGCTGAACGACGCCGAGCTGACCCTGGAGGGGTTGCAGATGCTCTCCACCAACATGCGCGGCTCGCGGGTGCGGATGGCGACCCTGCGCAAGACCAACGGCGACCTCTCGGCGATGCGGCGGCGGATCGGCCCGCAGCGGGGGATCTTCGAGCGGATCAGCGAGGAGATCGGGCGGGTGCGAGGCCTCGAGCCCGATAGCGAGAAGTACTTCGAGCGGATCTACGAGCAGCTCAACCGCCTGGTCGCGGCGATCGACGCCGCGTCGGACTCGATGGCGAAGCTGATCGACCTTCGCCTCAACGAGACGATGTACTGGCTGACCGTGGTGGCGACGATCTTCCTGCCGCTGACCTTCGTCACCGGTTTTTTCGGGATGAACTTTGACTGGCTGCAGGACCAGACCCATACCCCGTTGGCCTTCTTCGCGCTCGGCATCGGAGTCCCGGTGCTTGGCGCGGCACTCGCATGGCTGGCGATCCAGCGCCGCGGCACCCCGGTCGAGCCCGACTCCGACGCGGTGATGCGCTTCGTCGAGGGGCTGCGCAGGCCGCGGGCCAAATCGTGACGTAAGCTGATGTAGCTTCGCTCTCGATGACGGCTGCCGCGGTGAGCCACAGACTGCAAATGACCATCGGCGATCGCCAATACCGCACCCTGCTCGACGAGCAGGAACGGCGCGACTTTTCCCCGAGCTGATTCGCCAGGCGGTCGAGCTGCGCTACAGCCGCACCCGAACGATGGAGGAGCGCCTGGCCGGCGCTTCGCTCGGGCTATGGCGCTTGGGGCGAGCGCGAGCCGGGCTCCGATCCCGAGCGCGAGTGGCGCGAGCTGCGCCCGCCGCTGGGGCCGGCGCCCGCTTGACGTGCCGCTCGCCCCGCCACTGCTCGACACCGATGTCCTGATCGATTACCTGCGCCGAAGCTCTGCTGCTCGCTCGGCCTTGGAGTCCCTGTTTACCGACGGGAGCGGTGCGCTCGGCTGCGTGGTCAGCAAGGCCGAGACCCTCTCGGGGATGCAGAGCGACGAGGAGGCAAGAACCGAGGCCCTGCTCTCGAGCCTCGAGTGGGTGCCGGTCACCGAGGAGGTCGAGGGGCTCCAGCCTCCATACCCGCGCTGAGCGCGGCAGCCCGGCCGGGGACTCAGAGGTGGTGGCGGAACCCGCGATGGCGGGAACGCTCCGGCCGCGGAGCGCCGCGCAGCATGAACACGCAGGCGAGGCAGCCGAGTAGCGCCATCCCCGCCTCGACCCAGAAGGCGTCGGCGTAGGCCGAGGCACCGGGCTGGGCGCCAGCCGCGACCCCGCCGTGGACGACGACGCCGAGCACCATCGTCCCGGTGGCGGCGCCGATCCAGCGCACGGTGAGGACGAGGGCGTTGGCGTCGCCGCGCTCCGAGGCCGAGACGGCGTTGGCGAGGCCGGTCAGCAGCGAGGTGAACATCGGCGCGTTGGCGACGCTCAACAGGAGCATCCCCGGGAGGAGCGCGGGATAGGAGTCGGCCTCGGCGGTGCGCGCGATCCAGGCGAGGGCGGTCGGCGGCGAGGAGCGAACCGGCGGCGAAGATTGCGAGGGCGATCAGCAGGACGCGCCGGTGCCCGTAGAAATTGCCGAGGCGGCCACCGGGGGCGGCGAAGAGGGCGAGGGTGAGAAGAAGGAGTTGACGACCCATTGGCCCTCGGAGGTTGTGAGGCCGAGGTCGGAGATGACGGTGGGCTGGATGACACCGAGGCTGACCTGGCCGAGGTCGCAGGTGAAGAAGGCGCCGCCGGCAAACCAGAGGGCCCAGGGGGAGAGGCCGAGGACGGCGGGGTGCCGTACCGGCGGAGCAGCCGGAGCAGTCGCCTCAGCGGCCACCGTAGATCTCGCGCTTGATCAGCGTCACCGAGCGGATCACCGAATCAAGGAACGGCTCAACCTCCTCGGTGAGGCGCCGGTACTCCGTCTCGCCGTCCTTGGTCATCGAGTAGAAGCGCCGGGTGCGCTTGTCCGGATGCTCCCAACTGCCCTCGATCAGCCCCTGGGACTCCATCTCCCGCAGCAGCGGATACATCGTGTTCGGGTTGACCGAGACCACCCCCTGCGTGATCCCCTCGATCCCTTCGATCAGCTGATTGCCGTAGGAGGGCTCGGAGCGGATCAGGTGCAGGACGAGGAGCGGGAAGACGTCGCGGCGCCGGATCTCCCCTCCGAAGACGTCGGAGGGTCGCCCGCCGCGCTTCTTGCGCCGCGCCGATTGCTCGCGCTCCGCAGCGCGCGCCGTCTCCTCGACGGCTTCGGCGAGCGGTTTGGCGGCCTCCCGTGCGATGGCCAGAAAGTGTATGCCGCTTGTTACATGTAAGCGGGCCGCCGACAGCCAGCGCAACCTCCGGAGGTACCGGAGATGAGGGGCTAGTGAGTGGCAAGGCCACAACTTTGGGCATTGATCTCTCAGCCGGCGACGAGGGGACCGCCAATAATCGGAAGGAGAGTCGTCTTCAGGGGAAATTTCCGGTTCGGTTACATTCTGCCCGGTATAGGCGTTATTTTCTGTCCGGTAATAACGTTATATTCTGGCTAACGTGGCCTACCGAGATCGCGTGACAGACGAGGAGTTGAGGCGCCGGCTCTCAGGCCTGGGAGCAGTTCTGATCGAAGGACCAAAGGCCTGCGGAAAGACCGAAACCGCCCGTCGTGTCGCCGCGAGTGAGGTGCTCTTGGACGTCGATCCGGAGGCTCGTGCGGCTGCCGTCATCGATCCATCGCTCATCCTCGAAGGCGAAACTCCTCGGCTCATCGATGAGTGGCAGGTCGAGCCAGCGATCTGGGATCGGGTTCGACGAGAGGTCGATGCCCGATCGATTCCCGGGCAGTTCGTGCTGACCGGATCCGCAGTCCCCCCGGACGAGGAAACCCGCCATACCGGCGCTCTGCGCATAGCGCGGATGCAGATGCGGCCAATGAGCCTCTTCGAAATTGGTCGCAGCGACGGATCGTTGTCCCTGCGGCGGCTCCTGCAAGGCATGCAACCTCGCTCCGCCGATAGAGGCATCGAGATCGGGGCGTTGGTCGAGCTAATCGCCGTCGGGGGTTGGCCGGCCATACAGGACTTAGAGGTCCGTGCGGCTCTCGAGGCAACTCGAAGCTACCTTGACGAGATCCGGCGGGTCGACATCAGCCGGGTCGGGAGTTCGCGGAGAGATCCGGAGCGGGTGGCGTCAGTCTTGAGGAGCCTGGCCCGGAACGTCGCCACCTACGCCAGCACGGTGACCGTCGCCACCGATACAGGGGGCGGCGACGGGCCGCTCAAGCGGGAAACCGTCATCGACTATCTCGACGCTCTGAGACGGCTGAGGGTGATCGAAGACCAACCGCCCTGGGCGCCTCATCTCCGTTCGAAACACGTAGTCCGCTCCCAGTCGAAGCGTCATTTCGTCTGCCCATCACTAGCCGTTGCGGCCCTCCGGGCATCGCCCGAGGCGCTGCTTCGCGACCTCAACTTCCTGGGATTCCTCTTCGAGTCGCTCGTCATTCGTGACCTCCGCGTTTACGGACAGGCATGTGATGCCGAAGTGCTCCAGTACAAGGACCAGAATCTCGAAGTGGACGCCGTGGTCCAGACTGCCGAAGGTCGCTGGGCGGCTTTCGAGGTGAAGCTGGGAAATGTCCAAATCGAGGAGGCTGCGAAGAATCTGCGCAGATTCGCCGAGCGCGTCGACACGACGAAATGCGGCGAGCCCGCCGCCCTATGCGTGATCACGGCCGGCGGTTATGCCTACGAGCGTGACGACGGCGTGGGTGTGATCCCGATTGGCTCATTGGGACCATAGGGTTCACCAGACCTTCCCTGCCACCTCCACAAACCGGCACAACGCGTTGACGAGCCGCATCTGCTCGATCGAGTTGGCGCTGATGTCGAGGAGGCGTGGGCTTGCGACAAGAACGGCGAGGCAGCGGGCGCGAGAGACCGCCACATTGACGCGGTTGCGGCTGAGCAGGAACTCGACGTTGCGCGGGATGTCCTCGCCGCTGGAGGTGGCCATGGAGAAGAAGACGACCTGGGCCTCCTGGCCCTGAATCTTGTCCACCGTCCCGACCCGGACTCCATCGGGAAGGCGCTCCCTGAGGCAGCGGACCTGGGCGTTGTAGGGGGTGGCGATCATCACGTCCTCCGGGCGCAGCTCGTGTCTCTTGCCTTCTGAGTCGATGTAGGTCCCGCCCGCGAGCAACGGCGCAACCGCTTCCGCGATCCGGTCCGCCTCGGCCGGCGAGGATTGCTGGCAGCCCTCGTGCTCGACCGGCAGCCAGCGTAGGCCGGTGTCGGCGATCTCCCCAGCAGCCTCGACCCGCTGGCGCTCGCAGCCCTCCGCCGAGCCCAGGCGCCCGTCATACATCAGCTCTGAGACGAAGGCGGCGATCTCGGGGTGAAGGCGGTAGGTGTCCTCCAGGAAGATGCCGCGTTCGGGCGGAATCGTCTGGCGATCACCGAGCAGGTGCTCGAGCACCGATTGCTCGGAGCCGCCGGGGTGCGCCGCCTGGGCGACCTGGGGGAGTTGCTGCGGGTCGCCGAGGAGGACCACGTTTCGCGCCGCGGTGGCGAGCGCCAAGGCGTCGGCGAGCGAGATCTGCCCTGCCTCGTCGATGAATAGGTAGTCGAGCCTGGCTGTGTCCTCGCGGCAGTAGTGCCAGGCGGTGCCGCCGGTGAGCGCCACGGCGGGGTCGCTGAGGGCGCCGTTGTTGTCGACCGACTCGACCAGGGGCTTAGCCAGCTTCGACTCGAACTCGGAGTCGGGGTTGTCGGAGTGCTTCTTTCGGCCCTTGAAGCGAACGCCGCGCTCCTCGGCGACGCTCTCGATCTCATCCAGGAGGTTGTGGATCGCCTTGTGGCTGGTCGAGGTGACGCCGACCCGCTTGCCGCGGCCGATCAGATCAACGATCACCCGGGCGCCGCGGAAGGTCTTGCCGGAGCCGGGCGGGCCCTGAAGGAACAGGTAGCTCTCCTCCAGCCCCGCGACCACCTCGCTCAGCTCCTCGATCGACATCGTGGGGTGGTCGATGGCATCTCCCGCGCTCCGGCCGGCAACCCGCGGATGGGAGCGCAGGAGGATCTGCCTCGCGGCCGGGTAGGTGCCATCGGCCCCCGGCCCGTCCTCGAGCAGGTCCTTCGCCAAGCGCCTCAGCGCATCCTGTTGCTCGTTGGTTCGGTACGGGCCACCAGGGATCAGCGCCTTCGGCAGCGGATCGTCCTGTTTGGTGCGGCCGCGCTTCAGATCGAGCCAGCCGCCCTCGACGTCGATCGCGAAGACCCCGCCGGGGTTGGCCCCGGTGGCGGGGTCGACAGCCTCTCCTCCGGCTCCCAGCTTCGTCTCCTGCGGTGGGAACTGGAGCCTGTAGAGCAGCGACTGCTTCTCCGGGCGGGGCGCGATCGACTCGTCTTGCGTAAGCCCGCCGACGCAGTCAGCATCATCGACGAGCTGGTCGGGCTCGGCCTCGCAGCGGTCAAAGAATGCCCACCAGACCGGGCGGGCCTCGCGGTGGTGGTACTCGAGCAGCTGCGCCATCAGCCAGCGGGCCCGCTCCGCCTCTCCTGCCTCGGCGAGGTTGTCGGGCAGGCCCTCGAGCAGCGTCCGGATCAGCGCTTCGTTCTTCTCCCGATGGGCGAGCCGCTCCACGCCTCGCTCGCCGGGCTCCGGCTCGAACCAGGGCATCTCGGCGCCGAATTCCCTCTCCGCCTCCTTTCGTCGCTCCAGCAGCCATTTGTGAAGGAGCCAGGTCGAGACGCAGTCGTCCCGGTTGTAGTCGGCGATCCGGTCGAGGATCTCCTCCTCGCCGGTCTCCAGCCAGCGCTCGAACTCGACCACCGAGTCGTTGCCGTCGGTGACCTCGGTCTCGCGTTCCTCCATGAAGAAGGCCTCGACCTTCTTCAGCCCGTAGCTGGGCTCGGAGATCCGCAGGCCCTCGACCACGACGCGGTAGAGGTCGACGAAGACCTGGTCGCGCAGCAGCTGGTCGAGCTCCTCCTCGCGAGTGGCGTGCATGCCGGCGAGGCGCTTCAGCGCGGTGATCTCGTAATGGGCGTAGTGGTAGACGTGGAGATCGGGGAAGCTGCGGCGGCGCTCGATGACGTAGTCGGTGAAGCGCTCAAGGGCCCGCTTCTCCTCGGCCCGGTTACGGCCCCAGATCGGGCCGAACTCGGGGCTTCCGGTGTCGGTGGTGACTACGCCCCAGAGGTACTCGAGCCCGTTCTCGAAGAACGGGTCGCCCTCGATGTCGAAGTAGATGTCGCCCTGCGAGGGGGACGGGAGGCGATGAAAGCCGCGGCCGTTCTCCGCGGCGAGCAGCTCGTAGCAGGGGGCGCCGTTGCTCCTGCCCCTGAGCTGGAGGGACGCCTGGGCGTGGAGCTTCTCAAGCACGGGCTGGCGGATGCCGTCCACCTCGAGCGGCAGGGTGGCGAGGGCTAGGGCCTCGAGGGTCCTGACCCCCGCGGCGCGGAGCGGCTCTGTGTAGCCGCGACGCATCCCGGCGACCAGACTGAGGTGATCGTCGGCCAGCCTCCTCGCGTCGCACACGTCGCTCCAGCGACAGACCCCGCAGTGCTCGACCGGATCCGGGTAGGTATCCCAGGCCTCCGGGTCGGCCATCTCGGCGAGGAAGCCATCGCGGACGTGGCGGAAGTAGGCCGAGAACTCGGCCAGGCGGAAGGAATGCTGATCGCGGGCGCCGAGGATGACGTGGATCCGCTCGGAAGCGAGGCCCTGGAGCCTCGCCAGCAGCTCGCTGTAGAAGCAGAGCTGGAGGATGAAGTAGGGCTTGGCGCGGTGGGCGAGCTTGGTGTCGGCGACCTCGTAGCTGAACTCGCCCAGCTTCGAGGGACGCTCGACTCGGAAGAGGAAGTCGGCGTGGCCGCGGAGGCCATCGCCGAAGAAGGTCGCCTGGTAGATCACCTCGGGGCCGGCACGCAGCGCCGACTCGGTCCGGGTTGCTGCATCCTGTAGCGCCTCGAGGGAGGGGTTCGCCGGGAAGGGGAGCTCGACCACCTCGCGTCCCTGGTCCTTCAGCGATTGCAGGTAGGCGGTCTCGTGCTCGTCCCCCTTGCGGGCGATCAGATCGACCGCGCTGTCGACCTTCGGGGTGTGGGTGCGGTCGCCGCGGGCCCAGTCCAGCTCGAGCGCCGTCAGGTGCCGGCAGGCGAGGTGGTTGTTGAGGTCGCTGGCGGAGAGGACCAGTTGGTCTTCGAGGAGTTGCATGCGTGCGCTGGATGCTCTGACGGGGCCGGTGCAGAGTCAAGCCGCCTGCCGGGCCGGCCTGGATGAGCTTTCCCATTAGAAGTCGGATGTCCGGCGAGAATCCTGACGTGGACCTCCTCTTCCTCGACGAATCGGGCAAGCCCGCAGACAAATCTTTCGCGATCGGCGGCATCGCGGTTCGGGCAGACGAGTGGCAAGTGCTCCGCGACCGCTGGGCGGCGGCGATGACCGAGCACGGCTGGCCGGCCGACAAGGAGGCCAAGTGGCACGGGATCCAGACCGGAGAGGTTCCGCCGCCGCTCGCCGACGCACTCTTCGCGGCGATCTCCGGCGCGCCAAGCGAAGTAATTCCATCAAGGTGTGTTGGTTCTCACGCGCAGAGAGTCGGGTTAGAAACCCCAAACCTGACGGTGGGACAGTGACCTACGACTGCCACTCCGGCAGCGAGCAACCGCAGTAGTTGCAGGTGTCGGGGAAGTAGCCGCGGCCGAGGACCTCTGCCCAGAAACGCGGGTCGTCGGTGCTGATGTGGGCTCCACAGGTCGGGCAGTCGGTGCTCGCCTCGCCCAGCCGGTTGGGGTCGATCTCCAGGTCGATCAGGCGGTCCGGCAGCCACAGCTTCGAGTAGCCGGTTCGCGCGGCCCAGTCGACGAGCGTCTCGACCTCACCCCCGCTCTCGCTTCGGCAGACGAACCGGGCGATCAGGTCGCGTCGGCCGCTCTCACCCTCCACCTCGGCCACGGTCAGCTCGGCGACCGCGACCTCGGGCGCGAGCTGGCGCTCGGGGCCGTCGCAAGGCGTGAACATCTGCGGGCTCCAGGCGCTGAGCCAGATCCGCCCCTCGCGGATCGTCGCCCGGAAGGTCGGCGTCGCGCCCTCTCGCGCGATCAGGCTCTCGACCATCTCCCCCAGCTCCTCGGGGTCGATTCCGTGCCTCTCCTCCCACTCTTCCCAATCCATACGGCTTGAGTCGCGGCGGACGCCAGCGGTCTGACGCGCGAGTTGCAGGAACTTCAGGCCGCGGCGATGCCGTTGCCGGCAGAGGCGGCTCCGGGCTCCTCGCGCGCTGCCGTCGCGGCCACCCCGTTACGGGTCGCCAGCAGCTCCCGCCGCACCTGGGCGAGAGTCCGACCGCCGGGCATCAGGTCCTCGCTCAGCCAGGCGCTGTGGAAGCGCCTGCCCAGGCCGAGCCCGCCGATCTCCCGCCACGCCTTGGCGCAGGCGTCGGCCAGACCGCACATCGCGTCGAGGATCTGCTCGGTGGAGAGCTCGCCCTCGCCGAGGTCATGTGAGGCCCAGATGGTGCCCTTCTCGGGCACGTAGTTGAAGTCGATCTCGGGGTACTCTGCGTCGAGCTGCTCGACGATCGGCCGCACCCAGCGGTAGCCGCCTTCGCTGATCTCCCAGACGGCGCAGGCGGTCAGGCAGGGTCCCGGCGCGCCCTCCTCGCGCTGCGGGCGGACCGCCACATCGGGGCCGAGCAGGTCGACCGCGTAGATCACCCAGCCGTTGCGGAGGACCCGGCACTCGAGCTCCAACTCGGCCAACTCCCCGGTCACTCTGCGCACGGTGTAGGGGAGCGCGTCAGATACGGCTGTCAGCTGATCAACCGCCGAGCCGTCCTCCCGTGTTACATCTGAGTCGTCCATTCCCACCCCCTTCATGCGTTTTCCGTGGTGGGAGTCTCCGGTGCTTCTGTCAATCTGACCTTACGCTCCGGATCGGCGGGTAACTACCCCAATTGTGCGTATGTCACACAAATTTTACGCGCTTTGCGGAATCCCACCTAATCCGTGCGTTTAGGTTTCCAAGTTATGGGTAGCCGGGTGTTTTTGGCCTGCGCTACGGCGCCTCAAACCCGGCCCTCGCGGCGCCGCCGACGCAGCCGCCGGCGCCCCGCAAGCTAGGCGCCGGCCGGCGCCGCCGCTCCCTCCTCGGCTCCCTCGCGCTCGCGCTTGGCGATCTCGGCCAGCTGCTTGAACTGGATGATCTGCCCGCCAGCGCCCCAGCTGCCCTCGGCCACCTCGTGGAACAGCACCCAGACGCGCAGCGCGTCCTCCTCGGCGATCCCGGCCGCCTCGCGCACGGCCGCCGTCGCGGATTCGACGAACTCGCCGCGGCGGCGGTCCGACAGCGCCCCCTCGGGCGTCGTCACGTCGACCTTGAAGGTCGGCTCACCGACCGGGCGGCCGGCCGAGCGCACCGAGCCCTCGGGCAACTCGTGAATGTAGGACCAGGTGACGTTCCGGAAGAACTCGGTGTCCGGAGCGCGCTCGGCCCGCAGCAGACAGGTGGTCAGCTCCTCCAGCAGCTGCTCGCGGGCCTCGGGCGCCAGCGCGCCCTCGGGGTAGGTCAGCTCGAAAACCGGCATCACGGTCCTTTCGTCGGGAGCGATTTCACCCTACTCCCCGGCCTCGGCGATCCGCGCGCTAGGCGACAGAGATCTCTCCCTCACCGCCCAGCGGCTCGCGCTCGGTCTTCGCCCAACCGTCCCGGGAGACGATCTGGCGCAGGGTCGAGCGGATCAGCACCGGCCAGATCGTCCAGGTGTAGATCGCGTAGGCGTGCCCGATCAGGAAGCCGACGACCCAGCCGCGCAGCCCCTCGCGGGTGCGGCTGGCAATCGCCCCCAGAACGGTGCCACCAAAGGCGAAGAGGTAGAAGGCGACGAGCATCCAGGTCGGCCCGCCGGCCCAGAACGGCGCCGCGCCGGTGAGCGCGAAGACGACCGCGGCGATCAGCGCAACGCCGATGATCCCCTGCCAGAAGGGCATCAGCAGGTAGGCGAGCAGCTCGATCCGCGGGCCGATCCCCAGGCTCCGGGTGTGCAGCAGCCCCCGCGCCAGCGCCATCGCCTGCAGGTTGCCCTGCGACCACCGGGTGCGCTGGCGAAACAGGGCCCTGGGGCTGGAGAGGCCCTGCTGGTCGACCGTCCCGCGCAGCTCCTGGCGGCCCTTCCAGCCGGACTCGATCAGCCGCAGACCCAGGTCCTGGTCCTCGGTGAGGCGGTCGCGCCACGGGCCCCGGGCGTCGGAAACCTCGTCCAGCGCGCTCAGCCGGTTGAACTGGCCGTTGCCGCCCATTCCCGCGGTGCCCCACCCGTTCCGCCCCGCCTGGAAGAGGTAGCCGTAGACGGAGAACTCGACGTCCTGCATCCAGGTGAGGAAGCGGTGGCGGTTGTAGATGCGGACCAGCGACTGAACCCCGCCCACCTCCGGATCGGCGAAGTGGGTCGCGGCGTAGGCCGGCGCCTCGGGATGGAGGCGCCCGTCGGCGTCGACGATCGCGACGATCACCCGCTCGCGACCCTCCTCGGTCCCCTCCAACCGGCGGTAGGCGTGGTCCAGCGCCGCCGCCTTGCCCAGGCGGGCGTCGGGCTCGCGGCGGTGGATCGTGGTCAGGTCCGGGTGGTCGATCTCGGCGATGATCTCCGCGGTGCGGTCGTCGGAGCCGTCGTCGATCACCAGCACCCGCCGCTCAGCCAGCTCGAGCGCCAGCAGCCGCTCGACGCTGTCGCGGATCGTCAACTCCTCGTTCAGGGCCGGGACCAGGAAGACCCAGGAGAAGGCGTCGACCCCGCCGGGGCTCGCCTCAGGCGCGCGCCGCATCGCCCGCTGGCCGCGGACGAAGAGCAGGAGGCTCCAGGCGAACATCGCGATGATCACGCACAGCGCCAGGGCGAAGTAGGCCTCCCACCCGGCGGGCAGCCCCCCGAATGGCCACAGCTCGGCCACGGCTAGGTGCCAGCGCCGCTTTCCGGCCGGGCGAGGAGGCCGCCGGCCCCGAGCGACGCCTCCAGGCGGTCCGGATGGGGATTGAACTCGTAGCCGGCCGCCTCGACCACCTGGGCACGGTTGTAGCCGGGGCCGAACGGGGTCGGCGGCTCGCCGCCGAGCAGGATGTGCTCGAGCGCCGCGACGATCCGCTCCGCCGCCCGGCCGTCGCCGTAGGGATTCGGCGCCTCGGACATCTCGGCGTAGGCGATCGGGTCGGTGAGCAGGCGGCTGCCCTCGGCGAAGATCCGCTCCGCGTCGGCGCCGACCAGCCGCAGGGTGCCGGCATCGATGCCCTCGGTACGCTCGGTCGTGTTCCGGGTGACAAGCACAGGCTTGCCCAGCGAGGGAGCCTCCTCCTGGATCCCCCCGGAGTCGGTGATCACGAGGTGCGAGCGGGCGAGCAGCCGGGAGAAGGTCGCATAGCCGAGCGGCTCGGTGAGCAGGACGTTGTCGAGGCTGCTGAGGTGCTCGGTGAGCACCTCGCGCACCGCCGGGTTGGGATGGACCGGGAGCACGTAGGAGACCTCTGCGTCGGAGCCGGCGAGCCGCTTCACCCCCTCGGCGATCGCCACCAGGCCGTCGCCCCAGTTCTCGCGGCGGTGGGCGGTGACGACGACGATTCGCCGCTCGGAGTCGTGCAGCGCCTGCAGCTCAGGGTTGGCGAAGCGGACGTCGATCTTCGAGGCCCAGTGCAGCGAGTCGATCCCGGTGTTGCCGGTGACGAAGATCTGCCCGACCGGGACGTTCTCGTCGATCAGGTTCTCGAGGTTCTTCGCAGTGGGCGCGAAGTTGAGGTCGGCAATGCAGGTGATCAGCTGGCGGTTGAGCTCCTCGGGGAAGGGGGTGAGGTTGTTGCCACCGGTGCGCAGCCCGGCCTCGATGTGCATCACCGGGATCCGCATGTGGAAGGCGGAGAGAGCCGCGGCCATCGCCGAGCTGGTGTCGCCGTGCACGAGGACCGCCGCCGGGAAGCGCCCGTTCAGGGTGTCCTCCGCGCTCGGGGTCTGGTCGGGCTCGAGCTGGAAGCGCTCGGCGCAGAAGTCCTCGAAGCGCCTCATCACCGCGGCGACCCGCTCGTTCAGATTGGATCGCCGCGACCCGGCCCAGAGGGCTACGTCGGGCTCGATCCCGGCCAGCTCGAAGATGTAGTCGACCATGCGGTTGTGCTGGCCGGTGGAGACGACCAGAGGCTCATAGCACTCGCTCGCTTGCAGCGCGAGTATCACGGGGACCAGCTTGATCGCCTCCGGCCTGGTGCCGACCACGATCGGCACCACCAGCGGAGTTCCCTGCTCGCGCCGGGCGAGGCGAGGAGCGGCGCCCGGCTGCGGCCGCGGCTCCTGCCTGGGCTCGCTGCGCGACTCCATCACATGCTCGAGCTCGTCGGGGTGGAGCGCCGGCTCGGCCTGATGGGGCTCGACTGCGGCCAGGGGCTGTGGATCGGCGTCCAGCATGCTCCACTCAGCTATCGGCGGCACGGGCGGACGGCTTTAGGCGGGGCGGCGGCGTCGCGGCCGACCGATTCGCCAGAAGCGCCGGCGGAGCGCCTTGCCCAATCTCACGAATCGCCGATCCGCGGCGTTTGATGGATGAAGGCAACGAACAGGAGATCGCGATGAGCACCTACACGACCACCATCGATTCCCCGCTGGGAGAGCTGAGGCTGATCGGCGACGGCGACGCGCTGAGCGCCGTGCAGCTCCCCGGCCTCCACGCACGGCGCAGCGGCTGGGTCGAGGGCGAGGCCCCGTTCGCCGACGCCGTGGCGCAGTTCGTGCAGTACTTCGCAGGCGAGCGGCGCGAGTTCGAGCTGCCGCTGGCACCCGCGGGCGGCCGCGGGTTCGAGCGGGCGGTCTGGGAGCAGATCGCCGCGATCCCCTACGGCGCGACCGAGAGCTACGGGGCGCTCGCTCGGGCCCTGGGGCGACCCGACCGCGCCCGCGCCGTCGGCGCCGCCACCAGCCGCAACCCGCTGGCGATCATCGTCCCCTGCCACCGCGTGATCGGCTCCGACGGCTCGCTCACCGGTTACGCCGGCGGGCTACCGGCCAAGCGGATGCTGCTCGAGCTGGAGTCCGGAGTGCGCCAGGAGTCGCTGCTCTGAGCCTTCGCCTCGCCGGGTTCGCTTAGCCGGATCGGCGGTTAGGGAGATCGCTCAGCGCGGATCGGAGCCGTAGGCGCTCGAGCGGTGCCGGATCGCCACTACCCGGACGAGCTGTCCGGCCTCGGTCACCTGATAGATGAGGCGGAAGGCCCCTACCCGCAGCGATCGGAGCCCGCGCAACCGGCCACGCAGCAGGTGCCCGGCGTACGGCTCGCGCTCCAGCAGCCCAAGCGCCTCCTCGACCGCGTTGACCAGGGGCCAATCCAGGTCCAGCAGATCGCGGCGGGCCCTGCGAGCCAGGACGACCCGCGCCACCGCTCAGCGCCTGGGTCTGCGCTCGGCGAGCTCGGTTCGCAGCTCGTCGAGCCCGACGGTCTCACCGCGCTCGAGCTCCGCCAGGCCGGTCTCGATCGCCGCCAGGGCGTCGGGATCGGAGAGGATCTCGGCCGTCTCCTCCAGGGCCTCGTACTCGTCAACCGGCACGACCGCCGCGGCCGGTCGGCCGTTCCGGGTGACCAGCAGGTGATCGCGGCGCTCGGCGACATCGTCGAGGAGTCGACTCAGGTTGCTGCGGAGCTCTCGCACGGGGACGGTCTTTGCCACGGCGAGGAGTGTACCGGATTGTGTACCACACCGCGGAGACGGGTCAGAACACCCGCGAGCCGAGCGGGAAGACGTCGGCGATCGCGTAGGCGCGGACCCGGGCCGGCAGGGCACTGCCCTTGGGGATGGTCAGCTCGATCCGACGCAGGTTGCCGCTCGGGCCCTTGGCGTTGATGGTCAGGCTGCGGTAGTCGAGGCTGACCGGGGCGCCCGTCTGCGCATCGACCAGCAGGATCGAGCCGAAGTGGCGGGCCGCCGGGTAGCCGGCGCCGTGCGCCACCTGCAGGGTCGCGCTCGCCTCACCGTCGGTAGCGGCGCTCGGGCGCGTCAGGCTGAGGTTAGAGACCGAGAGGCCGGCGGGGCGCCGGTTGGCCGGACCGTCGCGGTAGCCGTCGCTGAGGAAGGTTCCGCTGGAGGCGAGCGTGTCGGAGGGGTTGCACACCCCGGCGACATAGAGGTAGACGGCGTAGTTGGGGACCTCGGCGCAGGTGACCTGGCCATAGAGGCTGGCGCCGGGCCCGAACTGCCCACCGGCATTGAGGCGGCCGCGAAAGTCGAGGCTTCGCAGCGGCACCGGGCCGAAGGAGAACTGGAGATTGACCTGGCTGGCGTTCAGCATCAGCTGGTCGCCACGGTAGGTCCCCTCCAGCGGGAAGGCGAAGTTGCCGTGCGGGTCGGCCAGCGTCTTGCCGCCGGCGCTCCGCGCCCCGACCACCCACATCAGGATCCTCCCGACCCCGTTCGCGTTCGGCCTGCTCTTGCGCAGGGTGCCGGCGATCAGGTCGTAGCTGTCGAAGCCGATCTGGTTGACGCTCGGCAGGAGCGAGGGCAACGGTAGTGCCAGGCGGCTGATCGTCAAGGCCCCGACCCGGTTCCTGCCGACCGCCAGCGGCAACCTCCCCCGGGCGGGCTCGGTGCGGAACCGGATCGTGGTGTCGAAGTGGCCCGAATCCGGGGCCGCCGCCCAGTCGCCGGCCACCCTGACCCGATACCGCGTCCCCGGCTTCAGCGATCCATCGGGGCGGATGAAGAGGAACTGCCCGTCGCCGGACATTTGGGTGTGGAAGGGGAAGGCGGGGGTGGCGTGGACGAGCGAGTCGGAGTCGGCGGCGACCATCCTCGCTGCCCTGGTGATGCCGCCCCGGCGGACGATCAGGCGGGTGCCCAGCACCGTCGCCGTCGGCACTCTCCTCTCGGGCCGGCGCAGGGTGGTCCCGCCCGGGGTGACGAAGAAGACACGGTTGACGGAGTTGCCGAATTCCTGCGCGGGGCTTCGTTCGCAGCGGCTGTCGCGGCGATGCAGGCAGTAGTCGTAGGGAACAAAGGCGAGGTAGCCGTGCTCGCCGCCGATGTAGATGCCGTGGCGGCCCAGTGCCGGGGAGCCGTTGAGGTCGTTTCGGTCGCGCAGCGGGCCGCTCGCCGGCGTGGTGTCGAAGGACCAGCGGCGCTTGCCGCTGGCGGCATCGATCGCGTACAGCTTGCCGTTCGAGGAGCCGACGTAGACGATCTCGCTCTTGCCGTTCGGCGCCCTGCCCACCACCGGCGAGGAGCGGATCGGATCGCCGGTGTCGTAGCGCCACAGCAGGCTGCCGTCGGGGCGAAGCGCGTAGAGCGAACCGTCGGCGGAGCCGATGTAGATCGCGGTCGTCTTCCCCGTGGAGTCCCGCCCAAGCGCCGGGGAGCCGTAGATGTGCTCGGAGGTATGGAAGCTCCAGCGGTCGTCGCCGGTTTCGGGATCGAGCGCGTGGAGCTGGCGGTCGAAGGCGCCGACGTAGACGGTGCCGTCGCTGCCGATCGCCGGCGAGGAGGTGACGTAGCCGGCGACGGTACGGCTCCACTTCGGCTGCCCGGAGGCGTCGAGCGCGAAGGCGTGGAGGTCGACCGAGCCCCAGTAGGTGGTCCCGGCCGGACCGAAGGCCGGCGTGGTCCAGACCGAGTTGCCGGCCTGATAGACCCAGCGCTGGGTGCCGTTCGGGTGGATCGCGTAGGCCCCGCCGCCGGTGTTGCCGGCGTAGATCGTCCCGTCGGGCCCGATCGCGGCGTTCCCCTCCCACCAGTTGACGAGCTGGCCGGTGGCCGGCGGGCGGCTGGCCCGGAAGCGCCAGATCACCCGCCGCGAGCGTGGCAGGCGCCGGCCGTCGCCGCGCAAGTGGTAGAGATGCTCGTCACCCGACCCGATCGTGATCGGGAACGTCTTGCGACGGCGATCGAAGGCGCCGAGCGCCGCAGCGGCGTCGATGATCCCGCCGGTGCGGAGCTTCCAGCGCAGCCGCCCGTCGGGGCGCACCGCGTAGAAGTCGTGGTCGGCCGAGCCCACGTAGACCGTGCCGTCGCCGCCGATCACCGGGGTCGAGAAGATCCCCCGATCGGTGCGAAACAGCCACGGAAGCCCGCCGTCGTAGCGGGCCCGGATCGGGCTGTGCCCTGTGTTGCGGCCGTCGCGGCGCATCTCCGGCCAGGGCGAGCTCTGCTGGACGGGGACGTCGTAGTGGAAGCCGGCCGGCTTCGCGGCCGAGGCCGTGCCCGGCGCGATCAAGCAGGCGGCCAGCGCGGCGAGACATAAGCAGACACCGGCGGACGCGCCGCACGCCGCCGGGCCTGCTTTCGGCCGCTTAGATCCGATCGCCCACCCCATCGCCATTCCCCCATTCAACACGGGGCGCAGCACGGACGGCTCGCCCCGCATCGATTAGGTTGGCGGCCAAGATGCCAACCGTCACCCTTGTCCGCACGACCTGCGCAGGGTTCGTGGCGATCACCAGGAACGTGGTCCAGGACCTGCTCGACGGCGTCGTCGGGGAGGCCGAGCGGGGCACGGCGTCGCCGCCTGAACTGCCGGCGTCGCGGCGGAACGGCGTCGCCGCCTGAGCGGCGCGGCGGAAGCCACCTGAGCGGGCCGGGCAGCCGTCGGATCAGTCGACCGGGCCGACCCGCCGCACCGCGCGGCGCATCCCCTCCAACCATTTCTCGGGGTCGGCGCCCTTGGCCGCGATGTGGCGGGAGACCTCCGGGTGGGGAAGGAGCAGGAACCTGTCCGCCTTCAGCCCGTCGATCGCCGCAGCCGCAGCCTCCTCCGGGCTGAGGACCCCGCCCGCCTCGAGGATCGCGCCGGCGATCGGGTCCTCGCGGGCGACGTCGAGCATCGCGGTATCGACTGCCTGCGGGCAGAGGCAGGAGACCCCGATCCCGCGCTCTCCGTAGGTCACCGCCAGCCACTCGGCGACCGAGACGGCGGCGTGTTTGGTCACGGTGTAGGGCATCGCCGCGACCTGCATGGTCAGTCCGGCGGCCGAGGCAGTGCTCACCAGGTGCCCCTCGCCGCGTTCGAGCATCTCGGGCAGGAGCGCCCGCGCAGCCCAGATGTGGGCCATCACGTTGATCCGCCAGCAGGCGGCCCAGCCGTCGTCTTCCGCCTCCGGGCCGCCGGAGGGGCCCGGGATCCCCGCGTTCGACCAGAAGACGTCGATCGGACCGTTGGTCTCCCGGGCGTCAGCGATCAGCCCCGCAACTCCCGCCTCGCTGCCGACATTGGCGGCGATCGCCGTGACACCGATCTGCTCGGCGACAGCGGCGGCCGCGTGGCGATCGACGTCGGAGACGACCACCGTCCCGGCCCCCTCCTCGAGGAAGCGGCGCGCCAGGGCGCTGCCGATGCCCCCGGCGGCCCCGGTGATCACCACGTGTCGACCCTCGATCTCGATCGGGCGATCCTATGGCGCGCCAGCGCAACCCGGCGGCCCGCCGACGGTTCTTCAATCATGCACCGCCTCGTCCGGACCGTCTGCCTCGCAGCCCTCGCGGCGGGGATGCTTGCCCCCGGCGCGGCAGGAGCGGCCCCGACCCTGCCCAACCGGCTCGGAGCCGGCGCGGTGATCGGCGCCCAGGTCGATCCGCTGACGGCGAGCGCCGCCTGCACCTCGGGCCGCTCCGAGACGCCGCAGGCCACCGTCCTCGCCTACGGACGGCCGCGGCTCGAGGCCGACGATGGCACCCCGACCTTCACCGCGCTCGATCGCGATGTCGACCGCGAGCTGGGCTGCGGCCTCCAGCCGCTGCTTCGGCTCAGCAACTCCGGCGCGGATGAGCCGAGCACCTACCCGAGCGACCCCGAGGAGTACGCGGCCCTGCTCGAGGCGCTGGCGGCGCACGAGAAGGGCCGGGTAGAGCGCTACGCGATCGAGAACGAGGTCAATGCCCCAAGCCATTTCTCAGATACGCCCGAGAACTACTTCGCCCTGCTCCACCTCGCTTCGGATGCGATCCACGCCGGCGACCCCGACGCGATCGTCCTCGACAGCACCTTCGCCAGCGGCGGGATCAGCCTGGTGCGGGTGAACGAGCTCTACGCCGCGGGCCAGAAGGCGCGGGCGCTGGCGCTGCTGCAGGAGGTTCAGGTGAACGAGCTGGGGGGCGGCCCGCCGGTCACAACCGAGGACGGTGTCGGGACCTACCTCGCCGACCCGAAATCGCAGCGGGTGCTGCGTCTCTTCGACGTGATGCTCGCCAACCAGGACGCCTTCGACGCCTTCCAGTTCCATTACTACGGCCCCTCGCAGCACATGGCCCAGTTGATCTCGATGCTGCGGCGCCACGGGATGGACAAACCGATCGAGGCCTGGGAGGTCAACCACCGGTACCTGGATGAGCGTCCCTTCGACGAAGCCGACTTCGCCGACGAGGTCTCGCGGTTGCTGGCGACGGCAGTCGGCGAGGGATCGCGGGTGACGGTTTTCAGCCGTTACGCCGACCGGTCCGAGAACGCTGCCTACGGGCTCACCGACGGAGCCGGCGGCTCGCATCGGGCTCGCTACGCCTTCCGCACGTCGGTGCGGCTGCTGTCCGGTGCGACCCGCTCGGGTCCGCTGAGGCTCGCCGGCGGCGCGCTGGGCTACTCCTTCCAGCTTCCGCGGGGGAGGGTCGCGGCCTTCTGGGCGCTGAGCGGTTCGCCGTTGATCGGCCCGAGACTGGGGATCTCGGCGACAAGCGCCGCCGTGACCGAGAACGAGGCGACCGCGCCGAAGCACTTGCGTCTCGCGGGGCTGCGCGCGCTCGCCAGCCCCCGCTACGCGGAGCCCGACCTGCCGGTTCTGAGCAGGCGCCGGGCACCGAAGCGGCGCGCGGGCAAACGCCGCGGGGCGGCGCACCCGATCCGGATGCGGGTCGCCTGTCCCGCGGCGTCACCTTTCAAGCGCTGCGCCGGGAAGTTGCGGATCAGCGGCAAGCGGCGAGCCGGCCACGGGCGACGACTGCGCCGGGGACGGCTCGGGTCGCGTCACTTCGATGTCGCGCGGGGCCGAAGCCACGACTTCTCGATCGTGGTGAGGCGCGGTGAGGCCACCCTGGCCCGGGCCGAGCCCAGGGCCTGCCCGGGAGGCCTCGAGGGCTGCCACAGCTGGCTGCGGCTGCGCTAGGCCGGAACGCCGCGAGCCGGCTGTCCGCGTTGAACGTGCGCGGCGCCGAGAGCGCTCAGCCGTAGGCCTCGACGCCCAGCACCACGGCGACGCCGAGCCCGAGCACGGCAATAACCACCCGCAGGGTGTCGCCGTCGATCCGCTTGGCGATCCAGGCCCCCGATTGGCCGCCGATCAGCGAGGAGACCATGAGGATCAGCGCGGGGCCCCAGTGGACCGGGGCGAGGAAGGCGTAGACGATCGCGGCCAGCAGGTTGGCGAGCCCCGCGAGGACGACCTTGGTCGCGTTCAGCCTCTGCATCGAGTCGAGGACGAATAGCCCGAGGATCGCGATCAGCATGATCCCGACCGCGGAGCCGAAGTAGGCGGCGTAGGCCCCGGCGAGCACCAGCCCGACCATCAGGTAGGGGGAGCGCTCGTTGCCGGCGTGGCTGACCCGAGTGGTGAGGCGCGGCTGGAAGAGCAGAAGCAGACAGGAGACGAAGACGAGCGCCGGGACGATCACCTCGAAGGTGTCGTTTGGCGTGAGCAGCAGCAGGACGGTCCCGGCGGCCGCGCCGAGCAGCGTCGGGACGATCATGCGGACGATCCGCTCGCGCTGCGAGCCGACCTCCTCCGAGTAGCCGATCGCCGCGCCGAGCGCTCCGGGGATCAGGCCGACCGTGCTGGTCACGTTGGCGGCGAGCTGGGGCACCCCGACCGCGATCAGGGTCGGGAAGGTGACCAGCGAGCCGGCCCCGGCGAGCGCGTTGGAGACGCCCGCGAAGGCGCCGGCGGCGGCCACCGCGAGGATCTCGAGCGCGCTCATCGGGCGAGCCAGGCTATCTGGCGGCCGTCAACGCGCCACACATCTGCGCGGCTTACGCCGAGAAAGCGCACCTTCTCTCGCACACCCGCCCGGGGTGGGCTTTGAGCTGCGATATAGGCGGGTTGAAAGGTCCCACGTCCGGTTCGGGGGCCGTAGGATCGGGCCATGGCTGCGTCGCTGATCGAGTTCCCTGCCGACGACCCCGAGCGGGCGCGGCGCTTCTGGGCCGGCGTCCTGGGGATCGACCTGGCCGCCCGCAGTGAGGGCCAGGGCGCCGGATGGGAGGTCGAGGTCGGCGGCCTGCGGCTCGGGCTCCACGAGCGCGGTCGCGGACCCGGCGACACCGCCTCGTTGCCCTACTTCAGCGTCGAGGACATGGAGGCCGCCCTGGAGCGAGTGCGCGAAAACGGCGGCTCGGTGATCCACCCCGGCGAGCGCTGGTCGATCTGCCGCGACTCCGAGGGCAGCCCCTTCGCGCTCAGCGCGGATTGAGGCAGCCGGCCGCACGGCGGCCCAGCCGACGAACGAGGACCACAGCCGCCGAACTGCATGTTTGGTGGTCCATAGGACACCTAACCTTGCGTTCGGCCCTGGGAGAACCCGAGCAGCGCTCCGCGCAGCAGGCGGCCACGCGACCTCATGCGGACCTCGGCACCGTCTGGTGCAGCCGCTTGCCCATCGCTGCGGCGGAGCTGTCGAAGCGGTTGCACATCTCCTCGAAGTCGCCGCCGCACTGGCGATAGTGGCGACGCATCAGCTCACCGGGCATCAGCAGCGCCGCGGCGAACATGTTCGCCTCCTCCTCGGGAACCGGAAGGGGCGGGCGGGTGTCGGCCGGCTGGCCCACGTCGGGATCGACCGTGACCTTACGGCAGAACAGCGTCTGCTGTCCCGTCCGGTGCAGGACGTGGTGCCCAAGCTCGTGCCCGATCGTGAATCGCCGCCGCGGCGGCCATTGCCGGGCCTCGTCGGCATTGACCCAGATCTCTCCTCTGGCGCTGAGCAGCAAGCCTGAGAGGGAATCGCCGGGCTCCAGCGAGGGGCACCCGGGGGCGGCCGAAAGGTCGGCGACGTCGCGGACGTGGAGCTTGAAGCAGGTATCGACGATGTCCTCGACCGGCACCGGCACCGAGGCGCCGTCCCAGACGAAGGAGGGCACCGATGCGAGCACCGCCTCGGCCCGGCGCTCGATCTCCTCGTTGGCGACCCTCGGCTCCCCGTCCTCGCTCATCCGCGGTCAGGATTATGCCCGCCGGTGAAGAGATCGTCCACCTCGTCGGGCTCGGGCGACCGCGACTCCCTCGCCGCATCTGAATCCGCACGGCTAAACGACTCATACGACGGATCCGGCCTCGCTTTCCGGGCAAAGACCGCCGCCTGCGACTCGCCCTCGGACCCTGAGACGCTCATCGCCGCGCCGGCGCTACGCAGGTACCCGGCGGTGGTGCCGACGATCGCGCCGAGCGCCTCCAGGACCCCGGTTCGCACCCCCGAGGCGGGCAGCAAACCCTGCTCCATCTGGTTGTAGTAGCCGGCGACCTTCTCGCGCTGATCTGCGTGCCCGAGTCCCTCGGCAAGGCGATCGACGAGATCGGCCCGGGAGATCTCGGCCCGGTTGCGAAG
The DNA here is from genome assembly GCA_963738305.1 of uncultured Actinomycetes bacterium. Lineage (GTDB taxonomy): Bacteria > Actinomycetota > Thermoleophilia > Solirubrobacterales > 70-9 > JBBRHQ01. The sequence goes on from CAVTVU010000001.1 coordinate 527,553, forward strand.
CTGCGGCAGGAGCATCGGCCAGGCGCCGGAGGCCCCCTGGAGCGATTGATCGAGACCGGAGAGAGCCTTGGCGGACAGGGAGCCTTCGAAGGCCGCCGCGTCCCAGCTGCGGCGCGGCGCCTCCTCGAGGAACTCCTCGATTCGGCCGCGGAGCTCTTCGCGCTCGGGGCCCTCGACTCGCTCGAGCCAGGGCCGCGGGTCGGCGCCCTCGCCCGACCTGTACTGCTCGCGGTATTCGCGGAGGAGTCGCTCGAGGTCAGCCATGATCAGCCTCAGGGTTCTCAGCTTCCTCCAGAAGCTCCCCCACGCGCTTCCGGAATCTGGACGCGATCTGGTTGACATTGTCCTCTGTCAGAGGGTCGTCCCCTTCCGGCTTTTCGTGACGGTTGATCTGCTCGACGATCTGCTTGCCGGGAAGATCGTCGAAGAAGAACAGCTCGATCACCCGGCGATGGAGCTCGTTGCGCTCCGCCAGCGCCTGCTCGATCAGGCTCCAGGCGTCGAGCGCGCCCTGCTCGGCGAGCCGCCCAGGGACCAGGCTCTTCAGCTCTCCGTCCTCCCCCTCCCACTCCAGCGCGACGGTGTCCACCCGGCCCTTGCGGTGGAAGTCGGCGATCCGCCGCCTGGCGATCCGGATCACCAGCCCCCTCGCCTCAGGCGGAGTTCCCCCGCGGAAGCCAATGATCGCCGCGACGGAGTCGACGAACGCCAGCCCGGCGACCTGATCGATGACCACGTCGCCTTGCTTGTCGAGGCGACCGGCAACGAAGCCGCGGACGATCGCTTCCTGCTTCCAGACGAAGATCTTCAAGGCCAGCTCCATCTGGGCAATCTGCCCGGCGTCGCGGGCGGCAAGCGCGTGACCGATCAGCTCCTCGTCATCGAGCCGGTCGAGCTGGGCGTCGTTGAGGCGGCGGAAGGCGGCCATGGCCCGGCGCAACATATCGCCGTCAGGTGCCGCCACCGAGTTCCGACCCTCGGGCCATGTGGCTGATGACGACGACCGGCTTCTACAGCGTGGTCGAGCACCGTCGCGACCCCGAGCGGTTGATCGTGCGCGCTCGCGCCCGGGAGGACATCGAGGCGCTGCGGCAGTGGATCCCGGGGGCCGATCCCAGCTCGGATGCCGATGCGGACTACCGCTGGCGAGCCGTCGTCTCCCGGGCGGAGTGGGTCGTCGCCCTCGCCCAGATGGGGAGCGAGATCGACTACCCCAACTTCAAGGCCGCGGTTGCACAGCGCCAGGGCGCCGAGCGCGCCACCTTCTACACGGAGGTCTGGCAGGTGCTGCGCCGGATGCAGCAATCGGAGAAGGCAGAGTGATGACGCTGACCCTGCCGGGCCCGTCGCGGACGATCATCGTCGAGCCGGTCGAGCAGCCCGCGACGCCCGAGCCCGCGCGCGAGCCCGAGCCGCAGCCGGCACGGGAGCCGGAACGCGAGGAGCCGACCCCGGAGCGTGAGCGGCCCACCCGCAAGCCGCGGCGGCGCCCCGAGCGCGAGCCGGCCCGGACCTGAGCGAGCCCGGCCGTCAGAACGGCGGGCCCGGAGACGACTTCCGCAGGGTGCGCCGAATCCCGAGATCACCCTGCTGCCCCGACCTGCTCGCCCCCGACCGGGTCCTTCCCGTGCACCGGCTACCGCTCGGCCGCGCGCACATCGAAGCCGAGCGAGAGTTGCGGAGGCTGGTGGCCCATCCGCTCGCGATCCTGGTCGACGGCCGGCTGGTGATCCCCACGCCGTCGCGTCACGACCCCGGGGGCTTCCCGGTGTGACCGAGGGCGCGGCAGTCGTCCCGGGGCAGGTCCACGGCGTGCGGTTGTGGACGGTGACGCTCGGCTGCGGCTCGATGGCACTCTGCGGCCTGAATGGGTCGGCGTGGACGAGCGGCGGCGAACCGACCCGCGCCAGGTGCTCGCCGTTCGTCAGTCGTGACCGGGGCCATGAACGCGAGCACGCACCGGCGGCTGACTGCACCTGCGGCCTCTACTCGATGCATCCCTGGACCGAGCAGACCGCCGGGGTCTCTAGGTCGCTGCTCGACGGCAGCGACCTGGCGATCCCGGTGATGGGGATCGTCGAGGCCTGGGGGCGGATCGAGGTTCACGAGGACGGCTTCCGGGCCGAGTACGCGCGTCCTCACGCCCTGGTCCTGTTCACCGATTCCTTCCCGGATGACTACGCCGAGATCCTCGCCGTGCTCGCCTCCACATACCGGGTCGGGGTGGTCCGCGTCCAGGAGGCGGGCTCCCTGGTCGTCTACTGCGCCGAGAACGCACCCGGCATGGACCCCGCGGCGGTCGAGCGGCTGCTCCATGCGCCGCTTCCCGAGACCGAGCTCGAGCCGGAGGAACTCGACGACGAGGAGTGGGGGTCGGCCTCGACCGGCCCCTCGAGTGTCGCCCGCCGGCCACCTTCGGGGAGCTCGAGATCCGAGTCGCTCCTAAGCCGCATCGCGGGACTCGTGGGCAATGTGCTGATCTGGATCGTGGCGATCCTCTGGTACGGGCTCTGGTTCGGCGCCGGTGTGGCGCTGCTCGGCGGGATCCTCTTCGGCTGGTGGGATGAGCCGCCGCCGCCACCGCCGAAGCCGGCGCCGCAGCTGCGGGTGATCGAGCAGCGGCTCAGTCATGACGGAGGCTCCACGCGCTACATCGCGCTGGTCCACAACGAGAGCCACAGGCTCGCCGCGGTCGGCGTGTACCCGTTCGGCGAGTTCCGTGATCGCCGCGGGCACCGCCGTGGCGGGCCCGACCGACCCCGCCGAGTCGAGATGCGCCCGACCATCCCACCGGGATCGACCGGGGTCGTCTACGACGAGATCGACCGCCCGCTGGCAGGCGCAACCCGTCCGCGGATCCGCTTCGCGGCGAAGATGGTGCCCTCACGCCCGGCGCCATTCGCGGTCGGAGCGGTGCGGATCGATCAGCGGCTCTGCCTCATCACCACCCGGTTGCGCTCGGACCGCCCTCTTCCGTACAGCAGGGTCTCCGCGGTAGGCCGCGTTCACGGCCGTTTGGCGGTGGCGGGAACCTTCACCGTCGGGCCGGTCCCCCGCGGTGCCTCGACCCAGGTCCTCTACCGCCTCGCCCCCGGCGACTGCAGGGGAAGGCAGCCGCGGATCAGCGCGTACCCGCTGCCCGACCGCGCGCAGGTGCTGGTGGCGAAGCGGCCCCGGCGCTAGGGGGTGTCCGCCTCGTCGCAGGCTCGGCAGATCGTCTTGAAGCCGACGAAATAGGGAACGTGCAGAGCCAGCTCAGGCCGTGGCGCGCCTCCGCGCTCGGCGCGATCCGCGTTCGGCAGACCTCGCAGTAGCGGTCGGGGGCGTCGTCGCAGATCGGCCGGGGAAGGGTGAGTTGGCGCAGCGCGCGTGGCCGGCGCTGAAACCGACGAAGTCGCCACCGTGGACGTGCCCGGCGGCGTAGCCCTCGGCGCTGTCCCAGGTCGCCAGCCTCCTGCACGCCTGGCAGACCTTCACCCCCGCCGGCGGAAGACCGCGGCGCGGGCCCTGCTCGAGGATCGCGGCGAGGTCGGCGACGCCGTCGCGTTCTGGACTGCTGCTCAAGGAACCACCTCCATCGCTCCCGGCTTTGGCACCGTGCCCCTGGGGGGCCGGTCGCCGCGATGTCCTCGGGCCGGGTCCCTCGACCGCTCTTGATGGCTGTCGGGAGGTCGGTCGGGTCTGGCGGCGCCTTTCTGACAGATCCACGGCTCCCCGGTCGCAGTCTCTTGGCATTTGCCACGGTCGAATCACACCTAATCGACGTGGGACCTTTGAACAGCGGATATCGCGGCTGAAAGGTCCCACCCCCCGGGAGGGCGGGTCAGGTGTTGTGCTCTGGGAGTAACCGGAGCTCGCCCGGGCGCGGCGGGGGCAGCCGGCCGGGTCGAGCCGGCCGTCGATCCGGAAGATCGCAGTCGAGCCCCAGCGCCGGAGCAAGGTGACAGCCGAGTCGGCGGCGATCCAGCGGGCCTGCGGGGGCGGAAAGCGAAGCGCCGGCCCGGTGCGGTCGTAGCCGATCACCGCATATCGGAAGCGGCCATCGTTCAGTGCCCGGCGCCATTGCGGGCAGGTCCTCCAGTCGGTGAAGTCGCCGTCGCGGTGGTGGCGGCCGGGATAGACAACGGTGTTCGAGAGGTCGGTGCCGTAGAGGGCGTAGGGCCGATCGCTGGTCGTGGCAATGCGCTGGCCCGAGAAATGCCGCGCCCAGCGTGCCGCATCGGCGAGGCCGGGCGGGCTTATCGGAGCGCCGCGGAGACTGCGGTATCGATGGTCGAGGTAATGCGCCTGGATCGCCCCGATCGACACGACGGCGAGCACGAGCATGCCTGCGCCGGCGAGGATCGCAGGCCTCCCGGAGACCAGTTCCGGACGCCAGCGGAGCGCGGCGAGCAGGGCGGCGAAGACAGCGAGACCGATCACCACCGCGACCACGAGGTACTCGCCGATCCAGCCGATCCCCTCGGCATCGACGAAGGGCAGCAACGCCAGGGAACCCACGAGCAGGGCATCCCGTGCCCGGGAGGACCGGAGCCCCGGTGCAAGCGGCGCCAGCGCCAGGCCGACCGCGAGCACCGGCGAGACGTGGCGGAGACTGGAGTAGAAGCCGATCGGCTCCCCCGGCGGACCCTCTGCCGAGGTCCCGTGGAAGAACCAGCCCGCCACGCCCAGCAGCGCCGCCAACCCGATGATCCTCAGCAGCCAGGAGCCGCGCGCCAGGCAGGCGCCGATCGCGAACAGCGCCAAGCCCGCGATCAGCGGCCAGAACACGCCCATCGCGTTGGAGAGTCCGGGCAGGAACCAGTGGTCCCAGACCGAGCCGTCGGTGAGGTAGTGGGCGATCGAGAATTGGGGGCGACCTCCCAGCGGCTGATCGGGACCCAGCAGCGGCACAGTGCCGATCTCCCGCACCCAGGGGAGCGGATTGCCGTCGTGGAGCAGGTTGCGCAGATACCAGTATCCGCCCCCGGCGAGAGCCGGCAGGCCGAAGGCGAGCAGGGCTCGGCGGCGGGCGCCGGGCAGGGCGATCAGCGGGATTCCGACGACGAGGGCGGCCGCCGGGGCGAGAAGGTTGACTTTGGTCCCCACCATCAGCCCAATCGCGAGCCCGGCCGGGACCAGCGACCGCCAGGGGAGGCTGCCGCCGCTCGCGGCCCGGGCGTTGACCAGGATGGCGACCGCGGCGAGGATGAAGAAGATCGCGATCGTGTCGTTTCGGCCCGAGCCCGCCTGGTCGGCCATCATCCCGGAGTCGAGCAGCAGGGCCACGGCGATCAGCGAGTGCGGTCCTGCCCCATACGGCCTTCCCACGCCCCACGCGGCGAGCAGCGTCGCGCCCAGCCAGCCCATGTTGATCAGCACCGAGAGCGTGTCGCGGCCGACCGTGAGGATCCCGACGGCGTTCAGCAGCTCCGAGTTGGCCGGATAGAACCAGACCAGGTAACGGGGGGCGACGAAGCTGTAATCGAAGGTCGACCCGCCGTCGGCGAAGTGGACCGCGAACGGCCCGTGGTACCAGAGCGTGTCGTATCCGGCCATCCCGTGGGCGAGGCTGCGCTGGGTGGGGATCGACCAGTGGGCCGCGAGCAGCGCCGCCACCCCCAGCGCGGCGACCGTGGCGATCCGATCGGCGCGAGGCGCCGGCGGCGGCGCCGCTCGAAAGCGCTCCGGTGGCCCTACCCAGGCCCGCAACCCCGCGCCCGCCCCGGCGGCGAGAAGCGCAAAGAGAACCGGGTCCAGAAGGCCGAAGCTGCCGAGCAGCTCGGCCGCCCAGATCAGCAGCGCGATCGCGAAGAGCAGGTCGACGACCCAGGCCGGCGGTCCCGACCAGCCCGGCAGCAGGCGCCGGCGGACCCGGTTCGCCCCCACCGCCGCGCCACCCAGGGCGACCGTCAGCTCGAGCGTCCCGAGCAGGTACGCGGGGGCGCTCAGCACGTGCTCGCCCCGCCGCACGTGCCCGTCGCATCGCTGCTGCTGGGCATCGGCGGGCACTGTAACCCGGCGCTCTGACAGTCGAAGGGGCGAGCCCCGATGCCAGGTCGCCGCTCGCTGTGCTGGCGACCTGAAAGTCTGAGCGCCATCAGCTCCCGGGTCCCGGCACGGTGTTCTCCTAGAGTGACGGTCGGTTCCGGCGTAGGACAGATCCGATGAGCGATTCGGCCGCAATCCGCACCAAAGGCCTCTCCAAGGACTACGGCTCCGGTCATGGCCTCTTCGACCTCGACCTCGAGGTCGAGCGCGGCGAGGTCTTCGGCTTCCTCGGCCCCAACGGCGCCGGCAAGTCGACCACGATGCGCCTGCTCTTGGACCTGATCGAGCCGAGCGCTGGCTCGGCGACGATGCTCGGCCTCGACACCCGGCGCCAGAGCCTCGAGATCCGCCGCCGGGTCGGTTTCCTGCCCGGCGACTTCGCTCTCTATCCGAAGCTGAGCGGGGCAGACGCACTCGACTACCTGGGCGAGCTTCGCGGCGGTGTCGAGCGGCGGCTGCGCGACGGGCTGGCGGAGCGATTCGACGCCCAGCTCGACCGCCCGGTACGGGAGCTCTCGACCGGCAACCGGCAGAAGATCGGTCTGATCCAGGCATTCATGCACGAGCCCGAGCTGCTGATCCTCGACGAGCCGATCGCCGGCCTCGACCCGCTGGTCCAGCAGAGCTTCCACGCCCTGCTCGGCGAGGTTGCCGCCGAGGGGCGCACGGTCTTCCTCTCCTCCCACACCCTCTCGGAGGTCGAGCGGGTGACCCACCGCGTCGCCGTGCTGCGCGAAGGCCGCCTGGTCGTTGTCGACTCGCTCGAGAACCTGCGAGCGGTCGCGGTGGAGCGGCTGGAGATCGAGTTCGCCGAACCGGTTGCGCCGGAGGAGTTCCGAGCCCTTGATGGCGTGCGGGAGGCCGAGGCCAACGGCCCGCACATGACTGTCGCCTTCGAAGGATCGGCCGATGCACTCGTCAAGGCCGTCGCCCGGCATGAGGTGCGAACAATCCGCAGCCGCGACGACGATCTCGAGGAGATCTTCCTGCGCTTCTACCGAGATCGGAAGGCTGGATGAGCACCCCGACCTTCGCGCTCGAGCTGCGCCTGCGCTGGCGGACGACGGCGATCGCCGCCGCGGCGCTGCTCTCCTTCCTGCTGATGCTCGGGGCCCTCTTCCCCGCGATCGGCGGCACGTTCGGCAAACTCAAGGTCGGCGAGGGCGTCAGCAACCTGCTCGGGGGCGCCGACTACGGCACCCTGAGCGGCTACCTGAAGGCGGAGGCCGTCTCGATCCTCGCTCCACTGATCGTCGCGGGGATCGCGGTGGCGATCGCCGCCGGCTCGACCGCCGGCGAGGAGGAGGATGGCATCCTCGCCCTGGTCCTCGCCCACCCGCTGGGACGCTCGGCCGCGGTTCTGGGCAAGGCTGCCGCGGTCGCGGTCGCTGTGCTGGCGATGGGCGCGGTCAACTGGGTCGGGCTGGTGGCCGGCGTCGCCCTCGCCGGGGGCGGAATCGGCGCCGGGGACCTCGCGGCCCAGTCGCTTCACCTGGTCTTCTTCGGCCTGGTGCTCGGCGGGCTCGGGCTGGCGCTCGGCGCGGCTACCGGGCAGAGGGCCGTGGCACTCGGGGGTGCCGCCGGCTTCGGGGTGCTCGCCTTCCTGATCAACGGCTTCGCGCCTCTGGTCGGCGCGCTCGAGTGGCTCAAGTACATCTCCCCCTTCTACTACTACTCCGGCCACGACCCGCTGAGCAACGGCGTCGACTTTGGCGACCTCGCCGTCATGGGGGTGTTCGCGCTGGTCCTGGTGGCGATCGCCGTGGCGGGAATCCGCCGGCGCGATCTGCGGAGCTAGGGCAGGCGTGGGACGTGACGGGGCCGGTTAGCCGTCATCGCGCTTACACCCGCCTGCGTCGCGCGGTTCAGAGCGGGTATCGGACGGGTGATGCTCTCGCCGGTTGTCATAGGCGGTTTCGCCGCGATAGATGCCGCGCTGATAGCCCAGGGGCTTCGCGCAATCCGCGAGCTCTCGGCACACAGGCATGGTCAGGATCGCTAGCGCCCCGAGCCCGCGAACTGAACGTCGAGCGTGCAGCTCTCGGATGGATTCAGCACCCGGCCCCCGCAGCTCTCGTTGCTGATCGGGAAGTAGTTGGGCGCGCCCCCGATGATGAACAGTTGCTGGATCTGAAGCGGGAAGTCGCCCTGGTTTTGCAGCGTTGATCTGCTGGGCTGGGCTGCTGGTGCCGATCGCCTGGTTTCCGAACCCGTGCTGGGTTTGCGTCGCCACTGCATGCGGACCGGCGAGAGCTGTGGCGCTGAGCGGGACGACCACCGGGTCGGGGCTGCCGCTGTTGTTGAGCTCGAGCTGAGCGTTCTTCGTGCCCGCCGCCTGCGGATTGAAGTAGAGGCCGATGTCGCAGCTGTTTCCGGGCCCCTGAACCTGATTCGAGCAACCGTTATTGGCGATCGAGAAGAACGAGGCATCGGCTCCGGTGATCGTGGCGCTGTAGCTGGAGACCGAGTAGTCGGGGTCCGTGTTGGTGACGTGGACGTTCTGATACTGCGAGCCGTGTAGTAGGGCTGCGGATTGAAATTCGGCGCGTTCGCACTGAGGGTCCCGGCCGCTCCGGTTCCACTCAAGGGCACGCTGACCGTGCCCTGATCGGTCTCGAGATCGACGGAAGCGCCGGCCGGCCCGACGATTGAGGGATCGAAGTAGACGAAGACGGTGCAGAAGCTTTCGTCGCTGACCGTCCCGGGGTTACACCCGTTGTAGCCGAAGGAGAACTGTGATGCGCCAGCTCCGCTGATCGCAGCGTCGCTCAACACGCTGACGTCGCCTCCGGTGCTGATAGGTAGGCGCGATCGGAGTCGTTCGCCTGACATCGACCGCTGGGGAGCGGTTCTTTAGCCGCGCCGCGGCGGCGATGGCGAAACGGCGTCAGAATGGGGTCGGGCTCCGGCGAGCCCGATCAGAAAGGAGCCGCGATGACAGAGGCGCCGATGCCGTCCTCCTACGAGCAGGCCTGCTCGGAGCACGTCTGGAACGTGCCCGAGCGCTACAACATCGCCGCCGACGTCTGTGACAGCCACCCGCGGGAGAGGCAGGCGATGGTCTGGGAGCGCTACGACGGCGCCTCGCGCGAGCTGACCTGGGGAGAGCTCCAGGACCTCGCCAACCGAGCGGCCCACCTGCTGCGCGACCACGGCGTCGAGCGGGGCGATCGGGTTGCGGTGGTCCTCCCTCCCACCCCCGAGACGGCCGCCGTCTTCTTCGCCACCTGGAAGCTGGCCGCGATCCTGCTCTCGATGTCCGTGCTCTACGGCGACGAGGGGATCCGCCACCGGCTCGAGGATTCCGCCCCCCGGGTCCTGGTCACCGATGCCGCCAACGCCGGCCGCTTCGATTCCGGGCTGGTCGAGACGATGCTCGTGCTCGACGACGAAGGCCTCGAGGACCACCCCGCCGACCCGATCTGCGAGGTGACGGCCGCCGATGACCCGGCCCAGCTCTATTACACCTCCGGCACCACCGGCAAGGCCAAGGGCATCGTCCACGCGCATCGCTACCTGCTCGCCCACGAGGAGTTCGCCTACTGCCACCGGGTCGGCGACGGCGACAGCTTCCACGGAATGGGCGAGTGGGCCTGGGCGGCGGGCATCGCGCCGCTGCTCGGCCCCTGGCGCCTTGGCGCGACCCAGTACGTCTACCAGCGCGAAGCCGGTTTCGACCCGGCCCTCCAGCTGGACTTCCTCTCCCGCCTCGGGGTCGAGTGCGTGTTCACGACACCCACCGCGATGCGGGCCATGATGGCGATCGACGACGCCGGGGAGCGCTACCCGCAGCGCTTCCGGATCGTCTGCTCGGCCGGAGAGCCCCTCAACCCGGAGGCGATCCGCTGGTTCCGCGACCAGTACGGGATCACCGTGCTCGACTACTACGGGCTGACCGAGTCCTACCCGCTGTGCGCCAACTTCCCCTTCATGGAGGTGCGCGAGGGCTCGATGGGCCGCCCGATGCCCGGCTGGGACGTGCAGATCCTCGACGAGGACGAAAACCCGGTGGCCCGCGGCGCACGGGGTGAGATCTGCCTGCGAGCCCGCTCGAACCCCCACTACCCGCTCGGCTACTGGGGCCTGCCCGAGGCCAGCGAGGAGGCATTCGGCGGCGAGTGGTTCCACACCAAGGACGCGGCGATGATGGACGAGGACGGCTACGTCTGGTACGCCGGCCGCGCCGACGACGTGATCATCGCCGCCGGCTACCGGATCGGGCCGTTCGAGGTCGAGTCGGCCTGCATCGAGCATCCCGCCGTGCAGGAGGCCGCCGCGGTCGCCTCCCCCGATGAGCTGCGGGGAAATGTGGTCAAGGCCTTCATCGTGCTCGCCGAGGGCCACGAGCCCTCCGACGAGCTGGCCGGCGAGATCCAGTCGTTCGTCCGCGAGCGGCTCAGCGCCTACGCCTACCCGCGCCGCATCGAGTTCACCGAGGAGCTGCCGAAGACCCTCACAGGGAAGATCCGCCGGATCGAGCTGCGTGAGGCGGAGGTTGAGGCGGCCGGGGGGGACTGATGGAGTCGCAGCGATTCGAGGTCGTCCTCGGGGACGGCCGCCGCCTCGAGGCCGAGCTGGCGGGGCCCGAGGACGGCGAGCTGCTGGTCTCCACAACGGCACCCCGCTCGTCGGGATGGTCTTTGGCCCGATGCTCGCCGCCGGCGCGGAGCGTGGTTTCCGCCATATCACCTACTCCCGCCCGGGTTACGGCGATTCCGTCCGCGACCCGGGTCGGCGGGTCGCAAGCTGCGCAGCCGACGTCGCAGCAATCGCCGATGCGCTCGGAGTCGCTCGCTTCTACAGCGTGGGCCTCTCCGGCGGAGGGCCGCACGCGCTGGCCACCGCGGCGCTCCTCGGCGAGCGGGTCATCGCCGCCGCATCGCTGGCCGGTGTCGCCCCCAACGACGCCGAGGGCCTCGACTGGCTGGAGGGAATGGGCCAGGAAAACCACGAGGAGTTCGGCGCGGCGGTCGCGGGTGCCGCGGAGCTGGAGGCCTACCTGTCCGCCGAGGCCGAGGAACTGCGCTCGGTCCGCGGCCCCGAGGTCGAGGCCGCCTTCGGGGACCTGGTCGGCGATGCCGACCGCGAGGCGCTGAGCGGCGCCTACGCCGAGTACGTCGCGGCGATCACGAGCGATGCGCTGCGCACCGGGATCTGGGGCTGGTTCGACGACGACATGGCCTTGATCGCCAACTGGGGCTTCGATCTGGCCGCGATCGAGGTGGCGGTGGCAATCTGGTGGGGCGACGACGATCGCTTCGTCCCTCCCTCCCACGGCGAGTGGCTTGCCGCGAGCGTCGCCGGGGCGGAGGCCCGGATGCTCCCGGGCGAGGGCCACCTCTCACTACAGCTGCACCGATACGGAGACGTCCTCGACGGGCTGCTGGCGGCCGGCTGAGAGCGGCGACTCTCGGTTGGAACGCCACCAGCCGGGGTAGTTGCACCTAGCTGCTTTAGTCAACCACCCAGGAGGATCACATGCCGCTGTTTGGCCAAGAGCACGTCGACCGCTACCGCGAAACCGGGGGCGAAGAGGGACACGACTGGAACGGGTCGCAGACCCTGATCCTCACCACAAAGGGCCGCAAGTCCGGGCAGCAACGCGACACGCCGCTGATCTACGGTCGGAGCAACGGCAACTACCTTGTCGTCGCCTCGAAGGGCGGCTCCGACGACCCCCCGTCGTGGTATCTCAACCTCGAAGCCGACCCGGAGACCGAGATCCAGGTCTGGGATGAGCGGATGAAGACGCGGGCACGCACCGCGACCCCGGAAGAGAAGCCGGCAATGTGGAAGGAGATGACCTCCCACTGGCCCGACTACGACTCCTACCAGGAGAAGACGGACCGCGAGATCCCGGTGGTCGTCCTCGAGCCCGTTTGAGGATGATGCCCTCCCGGCCCCGAGAGCGAGGAGGACACAGTGAGCGATGTCCTGCTGAGCGAGCGCCGCTCGCCGCAGATCCACCTGCTGACCCTGAACCGGCCCGAGCAGCTGAACGCAATGAGCGCCGAGCTGTGCCAGGCGCTTAACGACGAGCTGGACGAGCTGGCAGCCGACCGCTCCTGCCGCGCGATCGTGCTGACCGGCTCGGGCCGCGGCTTCTGCGCGGGGGTCGACCTGCGCGGTTACGGGCAGGCGCCGGGCAACGACGGCACCGACACGGCTCGCGACCATTTCGCCAACCAGGAGCACATGTCCACGCTGATCCTGCGCCTGCGCCAGACGCCGCAGCCGGTGATCGCCGCGGTCAATGGGCCGGCGGCCGGGTTCGGGCTGGCGCTGATCCTGGGCAGCGACATCCGCTACGCGGCGCGAAGCGCCGTCCTCCGGGTGGCGTTCGTCAACATCGGCGTCTCCAACTGCGACATGGGGGTGAGCTGGTTGCTGCCGCGGTTGATCGGGGCATCGCGCGCCCACGAGCTGATGCTGACCGGGCGCAAGGTCGGCGCGGAGGAGGCGCGGGAGATTGGGCTCGTCGCCGACGTCGTGGTCGATGAGGCGCTGCTGGAGCGATCGCTGGCGGCCGCGGAGCAGATCTCCGCCTGGGCGCCCTGGGGCGTCCGCCTCACCAAGCGGGGGATGTGGAGCGCGCTGGAGATCCCCTCGGAGGCCGCCGCGATCGGCTACGAGGACCGCCAGCAGATCATGGCCCTGCACGGCACCGCGCCCCCCGAGGCGGTCTCGGCGTTCCTAGAGAAGCGCGAGGCGCAGTTCGCCGACTGACATGCCGGATGCTCCGATCACCGGCGGCTGCCCTCGCCTTCTTCAGCCCCCGCTTTGCCATCCAGCCGTTGCCGAGGACTCCACTCGCGGGCCGGTCCCCTTCTTCGGCGGCGCCTGCGACCCCGGTGGCGCTGTCGGGAGCGGCGCGCCGCTCACCTCGGGTGGTCCGCGCAGCGCAGGTCGGGCCAGACGGTGACCCGCTCGACAGCGACCGTGACCAGGACCCGGTCGGCGTAGTACTCGCGCAGGTAGCGGTCCCAGAAGAAGCCCGTCTTCGGCGGCCCGAGGAAGCGGGCTGACGCCGGCCTCATCACGTCTTTGAGAAGCCGGGAGTCGGGCGAGGCGTCGGAGCTCGCGTTGCCCTGGACGAGACACTTGAACCGAGCGGGCAATTCCGGCGTGTATTTCGCCGTTTTCGCCCGCTCGGCGAAATTCTTGCCCGGCCTCAGCCCAGCCCGTGATTGGCGTGGAACATCCCGTCGGGATCGACCCTCGCCCGCACCTCGAGCAGGCGCGTGTAGGCGTCGGCCTCGTAGTAGTCGCCGCCATCTCCAGGCCGCTCGGCGAAGTTGAAATACCGCCGCTCGCCGGCCCACGGCGCCATCGCGTAGCAGACCTTCGCCGCGTACTCTTCGGCCGCCCTGGCGCCGTCCGGGTCCATCGCCAAGCCGAGCGCGAACAGGCAGTAGGGGTCGGCCAGCGCACCGATCGCGCTCGGGGCCGCCGGTGGCCGCGCGATCGCACCACCGAACTGCCGCAGCTCGGTGAACAGGAGCGGCGAGCCGGACCCCGGGCCGGAAACGCCGACGAAGGCATCGACTGCCTCGGGGGGAAGCTCGCGCAGCATGCGGTGATCGCTGATCGCGGGCGTCGGCTGCTCGGGGTCACCGTGAATCTGGACCAGGCCCGGCGCGGGCATCGTCCCCCACATGTCCAGCTCGGGGCCGAGGTCGCGGAAGGCCCGCAGCTCCTGCTCGGCCCCCTCGGCGCTGCCGCAGTGGGCCCCGTCGATCACCACCAGGTTCCGCCCGCGCAGGAAGTCGGGGATCTCGGGAATCGGCGGGAACTGCATGATGCGGGCGGAGGTGGTGATCTCATCCGGCGCCCCCGGCGCCCACTCGGCCCAGAGCTTCAGCACCTCCTCGCTTCGCTCCCAGGGCCAGGCGAGCATTCCGGCGCTCACCTCGGCGACCGGCATCAGGTCGAACTCGATCGCCGTGATCACGCCGAAGTTGCCGCCGCCGCCGCGCAGCGCCCAGAAGAGGTCGGCCTCGTTCTCGCCGTCGGCGCGGACCAGCTCGCCGTCGGCGGTGACCAGCTCGACCGCGGTCAGCGCGTTGGCCTGGATGCCGTGCTTGCGACCCAGCCAGCCGATCCCGCCGCCGAGCGTGTAGCCGACCATCCCGACGTCGGGCGAGGAGCCGCAGAGCGCCGCCTTGCCGCAGCCCGCCGCCGCGTTCAGAACGTCGCGCGAAAGGGTGCCGGCCTGAACCCGGGCGCGGCCGGCCTCCTCGTCGATCTCCACGCCGGTCATTTGCGTGGTCTTGACGAGGATCGCGCCGCTCAGGTTCCCGATCGGAGGAGCGCCGTGCCCGGTGCCCTGGGCGGCGATCCGCAGGCCGGCGTCGCGGGCGAAGCGGACGATCGCCTGGACGTCCTCGGCGTCGCTGGGGAAGACGACGGCGGCGGGTCGCTGGTCGGCGATCAGCGCCCAGGGCAGCCGGTCGTCCTCATAGGCCCCATCGCCAGCCGCGGACAACCGCCCCTTGATCCGCGTCCCAAGCTCGCCGAAGTCGGCCTCACCCATCCCAGCCCCGTTTCCGTTGTGATCGTAGGAGGCGCTGACTCTATCTCTGATCCAGATCCGGATAACCTCGCGCCATCGCCCGGTTGCCCTACGTCGATCCCGATGCCGCCTCGGAGCCGACCCGCGAGGCCATTGACGCGGTGCCGCCGCTGAACATCTTCCGCATGCTGGCCCACGCGGACACGGTCTTCCGGCCCTGGCTGCGCTGGGCGGCGGCGCTGCTCGGACAGCTCGAGCTGGACCCGGTGCTGCGCGAGCTGGCGATCCTGCGGGTCGCGAGGCTCACCCCCCACGCCGAGTACGAGTGGGTGCAACACGTGCCGATCTTCGAGGCGGTGGGCGGGCGCGCCGAGCAGGTGGCGGCGCTGGAGCGCGACGAGACTGATGCCGAATGCTTCAGCACCGAGGAGCGGGCGGTGATCGCCTTCACCACGGAGGTCGTCCGGGACGCCAGGGCGGGCGACGAGAGCTTCGCCGCCGTCACCGCCTTCCTCGAACCGCGCGAGATCGTCGAGCTCCTGATGGTGATCGGCAACTACATGCTCGTGGCCCGCGTGATGGCGACGGCCGAGCTGGAGATCGACCCCCCGGCCGGCGCGGAAGGGCTGCGGGTCGTCTCCGGCCAAGGGCCGGGCGGGACGGACGAGCAGAGCCCTGACCCGGAGCGGTTGAACGAGAGCGAGCGTGCCCGCACCGTGCGACGCTGCTACGAGGCGTATGCGAGCGGGGATCCCAGCGCCCTCGAGGAGAGCCTCAGCGAGGACTTCACCTTCTTCAGCCCGCCCGACCCGGGAATCGACCGCGCCTCCTACTTCGAGCGCTGCTGGCCGAACGCGGAGCTGATCTCCTCCTACGAGATCAAGAGGCTAATCGAGGCCGGGGACGAGGTGATCGTCACCTATGAGGGCCAAAAGACCGACGGCAAGCGCTTCCGCAACACCGAGGTCCATACCTTCCGCGGTCCGAAGATCTGCCGGGTCGAGGTCTACTTCGGCTGGAATCTGGAATAGGCCGGCGCGGCTCATGACGCGGGCAGAGGCATGTAAGGCGGCGAAGCCGCCGCAAGTGGTTTTGGTAAGCCCGCGCGGTGTTAGCGCGGGCAGAGGCATGTAAGGCGGCGAAGCCGCCGCAAGTGGTTTTGGTAAGCCCGCGCGGTGTTAGCGCGGGCAGAGGCATGTAAGGCGGCGAAGCCGCCGCAAGTGGTTTTGGTAAGCCCGCGCGGTGTTAGCGCGGGCAGAGGCATGTAAGGCGGCGAGCGCCGCAAGTGGTTTTGGTAAGCCCGCGCGGTGTTAGCGCGGGCAGAGGCATGTAAGGCGGCGAAGCCGCCGCAAGTGGTTTTGGTAAGCCCGCGCGGTGTTAGCGCGGGCAGAGGCATGTAAGGCGGCGAAGCCGCCGCAAGTTATTCGTCGCCGATCGAAATCGAGAAGACCGCTCCGAAGTCCTCGCCGGGCGCGATCATCGGCAGGTCCTCGCCGCCGGTCACGAGCGCGTTGGCGGGCGCGGTCATCGGCTCGAAGGCCACCACCTCGTCGTCGTCGGGCGCGTAGACCTGCGAGTAGGGGTACCCGGCCCCGAGCGCCAGCTCGATCCGTCGCCCGCCTCCCGAGAGCGTGAAGGCCTGCCCGGCCGGAGGTGCGTCGAAGGCGTCGTCGAAGGTGCGATCGCCGAGCGGGCCGGGATCGATCCGCACCGGCTCGCGCTCGCCGCTCGGCAGCATGCGGTCGTCGAGCAGGAGCCGCTCGCCGACGGGGATCTCGACCCGCCACTCATCGCGCTCCGCGCCGGGCAGCCGCAGGTAGGGGTGGAAGCCGAAGGAGACCGGGACCGGGACGTTCCCGGCAGCTGCGACCGTGAGGGCGATCGTCAGGGTCGTACCCTCGAGGCGGGCCTCCAGCAGCAGGGTGTGGGGAAACGGGAAGGCGTCCATCAGCCCCGGCTGGGCGGTGAAGTCGAAGGCGGCCTCGACCGCGCCACCCTCGTCGCCGTCCTCGTGGCGCAGGACGTCCCAGCCGCTCGCAGCCGCCAGCAATCCGTGGATCGGAAGGCCATTGGGGTCGGTGCTCGGCGGCGGCTCGGCCTCGTCGAGGTCGACCTCGCTGCCGGCGATCTCGAAGCGCCGCTCCCCCAGCCGGTTCGCCCAGGGGTGGAGCAGCGGGATCCCCATGGTCGAGCGCTCGGCGACGTAGGCCTCGAGCCCGCCGCGCTGGCCGAGCAGCTCCTCGCCGCGATGGCGCAGCGAGCTGCAGACCATCCCGGCCGAGGGCACGAACTCGGCAACGAGGGAGTCGCTGCTCAGCTCCAGGTGATCCATACGGCAACCCTAACCCGGAGCGCCCTGAGGCTGGGTAGCCGTTGGGCCGCCGAACGCAACGTTAGGGCTCCTATGCACGCATAAGGTTGCGTTCGACACCGCGGGCAGCCCCTCACCTGCCCCGGTTCCGGCTTGCCCTACAGGCGCCGCAGAAATGGCACCAGCGTCTTCAGGAAGGCGTTGCGGTCAGGGGAGGCCGCCAGCGGGTCCACGTGGGCGTAGCCATGGCGCTCGACCAAGTCCAGCTCGCGCCGCGGCACCCCCGACTGGCGCGCCAGCTTTCGGACCCCTGCCAGCACCCGGCCCCTACCCAGCGACGTCTCGAACCCGTACATCGGCAGCCGTGCACGATCGCCGCGGGTGGCCCGGACGCCGAACACCCGCTGGGCCGGGTTGCGGTTGCCGAGGTCGACGGAGGCCGCGTCGAGGCTGAGCCGCTGCGGGTGATACCAGGCGGTGCCGTCCATGCCCCTGATCCCCGAGAACATCCGGGCCAGGGTCCCAACCCGGCCGAGCTCGCCGTTGATCCAGTCGCGAAGCGCGCCCGAGGTCGCGAGATGCCCGATGTGGACCTGGACCAAGGCGAGGCTGGCGGGGCTCGTCTCAGTATCGAAGGCGTAACCGTAGGTGCCGCGATTTGTGGCCGGCACCGGCGGCTTCAGATTTGCCCCGAGAAGGGGCCAGGCCTGGAGGATCGACGGCGCCTTCGGCGCCTTGAGCGCCGCGGTCGAGCCGACCGCGTTGAACGCGCCGGGCGTCCAGGGCAGCCCTGCCCCGAGCAGGTCGCGGAAGGGCGAGGAGGCCTGCAGGTCGGCGAGCTGTCCCTCGGCTTCCGCCCTGCTGGGCAGCTTGGCGATCGTCTGCACCCCGTCGATGAAGACGAGCCCGTCGAGGTCGCTGGCGCCGGCGTGCCCGTTGAAGTCCCAGCTTGCGTACGCGGTGGTGATCGTGCCGCCGAGCGAGTGTCCGCCGAGGACGACGCTGCGGCCGCCGCGACGGGCGCCGGAGATCACCCGGTGCAGGTCGCAGACCGCGACTCCCATCCCCCACTTGCGGACGAAGCCCGCCTGACGGGCCTGAACCGGCTCGATGTGGTCGGTGACCGAGGAGTCCGAGAGCCAGCCCAGGTAGTAGTCGAAGAGTTCGCGGATCGTGGCCCGCCCGGCAAGGGCGCGGTCCAGCATCGAGTGGTCCTCGAGCAGGTTCTCGCGGCGCTCCACCGACCAGACCTGCCAGCCGCTCAGGCGCCGGACGATCTGCGTTGCGAGCGGCCGGAAGTAGGCAGCGCCGGCCGAGGTCCCCGGCTCGAGCACCAGCACGTGGCCGGCGTGCGCCGGGCCCTGCCTCAGCACTCTCACACTGTCGTAGCGCGCCGGCCCGGGCGCGTCGCAACCATGCAGCGTGGTGACGCTCCCGGCACCGGCGGCGGCGGGGAGCCAAACCGCGCAGGCAAGGCACGCGATCGTCGCCGAAAACCCAATTCTCGCCCTCGATCCCCGCACTCGAGCATTGAACACGCCCGGCTGCCAATAGGATCGGCGCGGGTGGAGGAGGCCACGCCAAAGTCGAGCGCCAGGGTCACGCTGGCGGCGATGACCCTCTCGGCGAGCATGATCCTGGTCGATCAGACGGCGGTGCCGCTGGCGACCCCCGACGTGATCAACGGCCTCGACGCGAGCATCTCCGCCTCGCCTTGGATCCTGACCGCCAACGTGATCCCCCTGGCGGCGCTGATGGTGCTCGGCGGCCGTCTCGGCGACCTGCTCGGCCTGCGGCGGGTGTTCCTCTCCGGCGCGGTGATCTTCGCTCTCGCCACGGCGTTCGCCGGCGGGGCGCAGGATCTCCCGTGGATGATCACCGCCAGGGCGGTGCAGGGCTGCGGGGCGGCGCTGATGATGCCCACCGCAATCGCGATCGTCAGCGCCGTCTTCCCCGCCGAGCGCCGCGGCACCGCGCTCGGGATCCTCGCCGGCGCCTCCGCCTTCTTCGCCGCCCTCGGCCCCGTGCTCGGCGGCCTCCTGACCTCGATCGACTGGCGCCTGGTGTTCCTGATCAACGTCCCGCTGGCGGCGGCGACCATCGTCATGACCCTCCACTCGACACCGGAGCTGCCACCCGACCCGAATGCAGAGCGCCGCATCGACTACCCGGGCGTGCTCAGCTTCGGAATAGGGATAGCCGCCCTCGTCTTCGGCCTCACGCAGGGGCAGGCCAGCGGCTGGGGCGAACCACCGGCCGTGATCGCCCTCTGCCTCGCGGTGCTCTCACTCGCGGCCTTCGTCGCGATCGAGCTGCGGGTCGAGAAGCCGATGCTCGAGTTTCGGCTCTTCCGCCACATCAACTTCCTCGCCTCCAACATCAGCCAGGTGCTCGCCGGCGCGATCGAGCTGGGGCTGGGGTTCCTCATGCCCTTCTACCTGTTGATCGTGGTCGGCGTCGCCCCGGCGGTGGCCGGGATCGCGCTGATCCCGGCGACGGTGCCGATCATCCTCGCGGGGCCCCTGGCCGGTCGCGCGTTCGACCGCCGGGGCGGCCGGCTCCCGCTCGTGATCGGGTTCGGGACGCTCGCCGCCTCCGGGGTCGCGCTCGCTCTGGCGGTCGCCCGAGCGCTCGGTCGCCGCGCTGATCCCTGGCCTGCTGCTGCAGGGGGCCGGTCTCGGGATCGTCCTCACCGTCAACGACCCGACCGGGCTGGCAGCCGTGCCCGAGCGCGACCGCGGCGTCGCTGCCGGGATGATCAACACCGCCGAGCAACTCGGCGGCGCTCTGGGCATCGCGGCTCTGACCGCGGCCGAGCTCACTTACTACTACAACGTCCTCGACGACAAGCTCGCCAAGCAGGGGTTCCACCCCACGCCGGAGCAGGTACTCCGCTACCGGCAGTTCGTCCTCCATGTCGAGGAGTCGGGGTTGCAAGCCGCCCCCAAGTCGAAGCTCAATCTTCTCGTCATCAATGACCTCGTCACCGCCCATGTCGATGCCTTCCAGCTCACCTTCTTCCTCAGCGGCGCCCTGGCGCTGCTCGGTGCCGTCGCCTGCCTGGTGATGGTCCGCAGGTCCGACCGCTACGCGATCGGCCGCGTCTTCGGACGCCGCTCGCGCTGGGTCTACATGGGCGACGGGCGCGAGCCCTAATCTCGTCTGAGTGAGCGCGGCGCAGACCCAGACGGCACTTCCCACCGGCGCCTTCGAGGGGGTCGTCGCCGTCCACCACGAGATCTTCCGCTCTCCCGAGGACGGCTTCGCGGTCCTGGAGGTGGTCTCCGAGGAGAGCGGCGAGGAGTTCACGGTGGCCGGTCCGGTCGGGCACCTGCGGCCTGGGGAACGGGCCGAGCTGCAGGGCGAGTGGCAGGAGCACTCGCGCTACGGCCCCCAGGTCAGAGCGCTCGGGGCGCGGCCGATCGACCCAGCCGACCGCGAGGGCCAGATCGCCTACCTGACCTCGCTGCGTCACATCGGCCCGGCCCGCGCCGAGCGCCTTCGCGACGACTACGGGGCGGCGGTCCTCGACGCGATCGCGGCCGACCCCGTCGGGACCTTTCAGGCGCTGAGCGGCGTCAGCCGGCGCCAGGCCGAGGCCGCGGCCGAATCCTGGCACTCGAGCCGTGCCGTCCGCGACCTCCACGTCCTTCTCGCCCCGCACGGGCTGGCCCACCTGGCGGCGCCGATCCACGCCCGGTTCGGCGCCGACGCAATGCGTGTCCTGCACGAGGACCCCTACTCCCTGACCGAGGTGGACGGCGTCGGCTTCGCCCGCGCCGACGCGATCGCGCTGGCCGCCGACGTGCCACGCGAGTCCGACCGCCGCGCCCAGGCCGCCGCCGCCTACCTCCTTGGCGAGGCCGAGCGCCAGGGCCACACCTTTCTGCCGGCCGCCGAATTGCGCCGCCGCGCCGCCGATCTGCTCGGGACCGACCCCGACCCTGACGTCCTCGCCGGCGCCCCCGGCCTGCTGCTGGAGGAGAGTCGCCTCTACCGCGAGCCCACGCACGCCTCGGAGCTGCGCTGCGCCGAGACCCTGCTGGCCCGGGCCGGGGCCGCGGCGACTATCGAGCACTCAGCCGGGGCAGAACCGCGCCACGGGCTGACCGCCGAGCAGTGGCATGCCGTCGCCGGTGCCTTCGGCTCTCGCCTCTCGGTGATCACCGGCGGGCCGGGGGTCGGCAAGACCGTCTGCACCAGGGCGATCGTCGCCGAGGCGGCGGAGGTCGGTGTCGAGGTGGCGCTGTGCGCGCCGACCGGCCGCGCCGCCCGACGGCTCGAGGAGGCGACCGGGCACAGCGCGATGACGATCCACCGGCTGGTCGAATGGATGCCAGGGCGGGAGCCACGCTATCGCCCGAGCCATCCCCTGCCGGTCGAGCTGGTGGTCGTCGACGAGTCCTCGATGCTGAATCTGCGTCTCGCCGAAGTGCTGCTCGGGGCACTGGCGGAGTCCACACACATCGTCCTCGTCGGCGACGCCGACCAGCTCCCCCCGATCGGCGCCGGCAAGCCCTTCGACGACCTGATCGCCGCGAGGATCGTCCCGGTGACTCGTCTGTACCACATCTTCCGCCAGGCGGCGCGCTCGATGATCACCACCGCCGCCCACGCGATCAACGAGGGTCGGGTGCCGTCCATGGCACCCGAGCCAGGGCAGGAGCATGACTTCTACTTCCTCGAGCGGGTGGCGCCCGAGCGGGCCGTCGAGGCTGTGGTCGAGGTGGTCTCCGAGCGGGTGGCCGAGGGGCTCGGCTTCGACCCCATCCGAGAGGTCCAGGTGCTGGCGCCGATGTACCGCACGGCGGTCGGGATCGACGCGCTGAACGAGCGACTGGCGCGTCGGCTCAATCCCGCCGGGCAGCCGGCGCTGAACGAGCGCTTCCGGATCGGCGACCGGCTGATCCAGACCCGGAACTCGCACGAGCTGGGGCTGATGAACGGCTCGATCTGCTTCCTGGTCTCCGACGATCCCGAGGAGGAGGCGGTCGTTCTGGAGACCGACGACGGCGGCTCGCTCGTCGTCCCCTACGAGGAGACCGCGACCCTGCGCCTCGCCTATGCGATCTCCGTCCACAAGTCGCAGGGATGCGAGGTGCCGGTGGTCGTCTGCGTCTGCCACCGCTCGCACTCGCGGATGCTGACCCGCCCGCTCCTCTACACGGCGGTCACGCGTGCGCGGAGCGCCTGCGTGCTGATCGGCGATCATGGCGCGCTCGAGCTTGCCGTGAAGCGCGATGACGGCGGTCGGCGACATTCCGGGCTGAGGGAGCGCCTGGCGGCCTAGCATCCTCGCGGTGGTGCCCGGCCGGGCGCGCCTTTCGACGGCCGAGGACCGCGAGCACGTCGTGGGCAACGAGGCGGGCGTAGGCGTGCGCGCCCTTCGGGGTCAGGTGGATGCCGTCCCAGGTGTAGCCGCTGCGCCCGGCGATCGCGTGCCAGTTGATCAGGCTGGTGTGGGGCAATTCCTTCGCCGCCTCCAGCAGGGCCGAGTTGGACTCCGACTCCCAGCTCACCGGCGCCTCGTCGTTGATCAGGAAGAGGTGCCCGCCGACATCTCGGCTGTAGTGGTGGAAGGCCGCCATGTCGTCCGAGTAGAGCGGCCCGTTGTTGCCCATCTGGATCACCAGGGCGTCGGGATGGCGGTGATTGGCGCGCAGCTTGTGGACGAGCTTGACGAAGTCCTTCGCCTGGCGTCCCAAGCGGGCGTTCATCGAGAAGCGCGACCCGAGCCGCGCAGCGAGCTGGTCGCGGGCGCCGATCATCACCGAGTCGCCGATCGCGATGATCCGCGGCGGCTTGCCGCTGAGGCGCGGGACGCCCGGCGCCGGCGCCGGGCTGCGGTCCGGCGGCGCGTGGCTCCTCCCACTACCGCGGTAGCCGACCTTGACAACGGCCGACTCCGCGGTGGACGCGGCAGCGGCCCCCGGCGCGAGGTGCCCGCCGCCGCTGGAGACCATTCCGCTCCAGCCGATCACCACGACCACAGCCAGCACCGCCGCCGCCAGCACCGGCCTGGTCAGCCTGCCCCAGCCGCGCGGCAGTTTCGGCAACCGCCCGCCGCTGGCGAAGGGCCGTTCGACGAAGCGGTAGGAGAGATCGGAGAGAGCGAGCACGGCCAATAGCTGGAGCGGCACCAGCACGCCCTTCGGCATCGAGACGTCGATCCCCGGGCGGGTGAGGGCGAGCACCGGCCAGTGCCAGAGGTAAAAGCTGTAGCTGCGCAGCCCGAGCCAGACCGCGGGCGGTTGGGCCAGCAACCCGCCGAGCCTCGCCGCCGGGTGCGCGAGCACCGCCATGAGCAAGGCGGTGAAGAGCGCCAGCCAGAGGTAGCCGCCGTGGTACAGGGCGAGGTCGTAGTCGTGCACGCGCAGGAAGCTGAGGACGACGAAGGCACAGGCAAAGACGCCGACCACGTCGAGCACCGGCCCGGCCCACCGTCCCGGCGTTCCGCGGCGGAGCTCCAGCGGACTCCAGACGAGCGCCAGCGCGACCCCGGCCAGGAGGCCAACGGCATGGGTGTCGGTGCCGTAATAGACGCGCGAGACCGCGGTGCCCGGCTCGAAGAGGATCCAGGCCAGCGCCACCGAGGCGAGAGCCCCGGCGAGGACCCCGACCAGCAGCCTGCGGCGACCGAACAGGGACATTCCGCCGGCGAAGACGAGCGGCCAGAAGAGGTAGAACTGCTCCTCGACCGAAAGTGACCAGAGGTGGCGGAAGAGCGAGGGGCGCTGGAAGGTCTCGAAGTAGGACTGGTGGGCGAAGATGAAGTGCCAGTTGGCGAAGTAGCCCAGCGAGGAAATCGCATCGCCCCGTAGCTGGGGCATCTGCTCGGGGATGACGATCGCCGCCACGACCATCGTCACCGCGATCAGGACGCCGACAGCGGGCAGCAGCCGCCGGGCCCGGCGCACCCAGAACCTCCACAGGCTCACCTTTCCGGCTCTGCGGAACTCGCTCAGCAGGAGCGAGGTGATCAGGTAGCCGCTGATCACGAAGAAGACGTCGACGCCGAGGAAGCCGCCCGGCATCCAGCCCACCCCGGCGTGGTAGAGGAAGACGGCCAGGACCGCGATCGCGCGCAGCGCGTCGATTCCCGGCATGTAGGGGAGGCGGTTGTCCTGGGGTCTGCTCATCGGGCGCTGTTTGTCTCTTCGGCAGCGGGCGGGGGAACCTCAGGGTACGCCGTGCCTGAAGGCGCCGTTGCAGGGGCGCTGGCGAGGCGGCTCTTACGGAATTCCTAGCTCTCTCACATGCCGACTTCAGGCGCGGGACCCACGATCAACCCAGGCCGGCCACGTGCCGGGTAGATCGAAACGAAACGAGGCAGTCATGAGCAGAGGAAAGGTCGCGGTACTGGTCGCAGCCGGTGCGCTGGCCACGACGGGGACAGCGCTCGCGGCGAGCGGCGGCGGCCCGGCGGGCGACGTGTACGGCGGCGGGCAGGACGAGTTCGCGAAGGACCTCGCCGGAGAGCTGGGAGTGAGCCAGTCGAAGGTGGAGACCGCCCTCCAGGACGTCGCCGACCAGCAGCAAGCGGAGCGGACCCGGGACTTCGCCGGTAGCCTCGCCGCGCAGCTTGACGGGGTGAGCGTCGACGACATCGTCTCAATCCTCGACGAGCAGCAGCAGAAGCTCTCCGAGGAGATGAAGAGCGGGCCCCCCGCGGCTCCGAAGGCCGACCAGCGGGCCAACCCCGAGGACGGCCCGTTGGTCGCCGCGCTGGCCGAGGGCCTGGGCAAGAGCAAGTCGGAGATCGCCGCCGCGCTCGATGCGGCCGGCAAGGCCGAGGCGGCCACCCACCGCAAGGAGATGCTCGACCAGCTCGACCAGGCGGTGAGCGACGGCAAGCTGAGCGAGGCTCAGGCGGAGCAGATCCGAAAGCAGATCGAGAGTGGTCCGCCGTCGGGCGGCCCGGGAGGGCCGGGTGGACGTCCCCCGCTCGGTGGTTCGGCGCTGGGCGGGATGCCCCGCCTCGGCGGCGTCCCCGGCCCCGGGGCACCCGGCGGTCCGGGCGGCTTTTAGGCCAACTCGTCCACGCCTCCCCGGCCGGCGGTGGTCCAGCCACCGCCGGCCGGCCTCGGCACCGAGGAGAGGTCACGCCGCGACTCGACTCTTGTTCGAGCCCCCGATAGGCTGCGGCCCGTGGGAATGCTCGAGGCCGACCGCAGCGTGGAGATCGAGGCCCCGCTGGCACGCTGCTACGAGATCATCACCGATCTCGACACGACCCCCGAATGGCAGGATTCGATGATCTCGCTCGAGGTGCTCGAGCGCGACGGCGAGGGCCACGCGGTCCTCGTCGAAACCGTTTCCGATGCCAAGGTCAAGCAGGTCACCTCCCGGATCAGCTTCACCTACCACCCGCCCGACGAGATGCGCTGGGAGCAGGAGAAGGGCGAGCTGAAGAAGCTCCGCGGCTGGTGGAAGCTCGAGCCGCTCGACGAGCAGCGCACCCGCGCGACGTACGCCTTGCGGGCCGACCCCGGCATGGTCCTGGGGATGCTGCTGCGCGGCCCGGTGGAAGGCAAGGTCAAGGAGTTCCTCACGAAGGACGCGGCCGAGGGCCTGAAGCGCCAGGCAGAGGCAGGCTGAGATCAGGTCGGCGATCCCCCTTCTCTCGGATCGCCATCCCGCGGTACGGGTGGGGTTGGTGCTCAGCGGGCCGGTCCTCTTCGGCCTGATCTGCGGCTTTCTCCTGGGGATCTCCGAAACGGCCTATCTAATCGCCTCGATCCTCGCCATTCTCGGCGGGTTCTTCGCCGGCTACGAGCACGAGGGTGGCCGGGACGGCGCGCTGCGAGGGTTGATCGGCGGGACCCTCTTCGGCAGCTTCATCCTGATCGGGCACGAGATCCACGGGCACGAGCCGAAGGCCGACCTCCCTCATCCCGCAGTCCTGCTGATCCTCGTCACCGCGGCATTCGGGACGATCCTCGGAGCGATCGGCGGGCGCGTCCGGAGGCGGGCCGAGGCCGCCGCGGCAACCTGAGCGGGTAGACGACCGAATGGGCACGCTGATCGTCAGTGAGTTCATCACCCTGGACGGGGTGATGGAAGCCCCGGGCGGCGAGGCGGGCCATCCCCACTCCGGGTGGGTCTTCGATTTCATGGGTCCCGAGCAGGAGCAGTACAAGCTCGGCGAGGTGCTCGACGCTGACGCGCACCTGCTGGGACGGGTGACCTACGAGTCGTTCGCCGGCGCCTGGCCCCAGCGAAAGGGCGAGTTCGCAGAGAAGGTCAACTCGATGCCCAAATACGTCGTCTCATCCACCCTTTCAGAGCCGCTCGGGTGGGAGAACACGAACCTGCTGCAGGGCGAGCTTGCCCCGGCCGTAGAGGAGCTGAAGCAGCGCCACGAGGGGCCGATCCTGGTCGCGGGAAGCGCGACCCTCGTGCACTCGCTGTTGGAGCAGGACCTGGTCGACGAGCTTCGCCTGATGGTCTTCCCGGTGATCGTCGGTGGCGGCAAGCGCCCCTTCCCCGACTCGCACCTGCGCAAGGCGTTCAGGCTGACCGACAGCCGCAGCTTCGATTCGGGCGTGACCGTCCAGTGCTACGAGCCGGCCTGAGCCCGGCGCTCCACCCGCTCCTTGATCCCGAGCAGCATCCTTCGCTCCATCACGAAATGGGGAATCTCGAGCAGGGTCGCGTAGGCGATCAGCAGCGGCTTGCGCGGCGTGCGCCCGCGGGCCAGCAGCCTGGTTCGCCGATCGCCCTCCGGCTCGAGCACGAAGGCCCCCCAGCCCTCGATGCCGAAGGCGCGGCCCGGCTCGAACAGGGTCACATCGAGGCCGGAGGCTGGGTGCAGCATGATCGTCTCCCCCACCTCCCGGTCCTGCCACTCGGGATGGATCTCGTCGGCGTTTCGCATCCCGCAGCCGGCCAGGTTCTCGAGCCATTCGTAGCTGTAGAAGCCGCCCCGCTCCTGCCCGAGCTGGGCGAGCCAAGGCCAGACCTCATCCGGCGGCGCGAGGATCGTCACGGCGCGGGTGGTCTGCATCAGGGGTTCGGGCTCGAGCTCGTCGCCGGGGAGCGCCATCCGGGTCTCCTCTGGGCGCGCGCCCCAGCTGCGGATCAGCGGCCGGATCGCCAGCACGTACGCGAGCAGGGCGCCGGTCCCGAGCGCGGCGGCCGCACCCGGCAGGCGCCCGCGCAGCGCCCGTCGCGCCGTCTTCAGCACCGAGGCCACCGCCAGCACCGCCAGCGCGACCGGCGCGCCCAGCATCACCCCGAACCCTTGCACCGCGCCCAGCGGCCCCACCTCGGCGTCCTCGGACCGGTTCGCGGCGCTCACGGCCCGAGCCTACCCCGTGGCCCCAGCCGCCGAACTGCACGTTAGGCGCCCCATGGAGTCCTAACCTTGCGTTCGGCCTCGGCAACCTTGCCCAGCCCTTTACCTGCCCCTGGTCAACGCTTGTCCCGCGGCCCCCTACGGTCGCCGCCGACCACACCCGAATCCCGGAGGAGTTCGCAATGAGGCGAATCGTCCCACTTGCCGTGGCCGCAGCCATCGCCGTCCCGGCTGCAGGCGCTGGGCTGGCAGAGGCGGCCGGCTACAACAGCAGCGTCACCATCGGCTACGTCCGCGGCGGCCCCTACTTCGCCGGCAGGGTCGGCTCGAGTCAGGCCATCTGCGCCAAGCACCGGACGGTGACTGTCTATCGCAGGGCGGCCGGCGCCGACCCGGCGATCGGCTCCGACACGACCAGCGCCGCCGGCAACTGGCGACTGAACCTGCGGCGACGCCCGCGGCCGGGCCACTACTACGCGAAAGCGAAGAGCCGCACGGTGGGAGGGGCAGGTGCCCCGACCGTCTGCCGCGCGGCGCGCTCGGCTGTTACCAGGGCCTCCTGAGCTCGAGGCCGTACGTTGTGCGGCCATGAGACCAGCGGCGATAATCGCGGTGGTGCTGATCGCCGCCGTGGGTTGCGGCGGGCAGGGGTCAACGGACCCCATGCCCACCGGTTCCGCCGGCGTCGAGGCGAGAACCGCGGCCGGGCGAGAGCGACCGAAGCCCGAGCCGCCGCGCCAGGCAAAGGAGCCGCGTCGCCGCGCCAACTGCCCTGCCGGCGCGGCCAACTGCCGCAGCGCCGAGGGCACGATCATCTACGTCGAGCGGGTCGATCCGGACGGTGACGGGGACGCCCATTTCGTCCTGCTCAGCGACCAGAGCGTCACCGGCCCGGGGCTGAGCGTGATCGACGTGGAGAAGGGACTCCGTCCCCATCCATTGCCGGGAGTCGGCGACCGCGTCAGCGCCGCCGGGCCCGTCTACCGGGGCAGCTACGGCCAGCGCCAAATCCAGGCAACCGAGGTCTTCAGCGCGCCGGGTTAGCGGAGCCGGGCCGGTCGGCCCTTTCCAGAGCCCCGATCCAATCCCCCCAACCCGTGCCCTGCGCACTCACCCGCGCCTCACCCTGCTACGGTGCGCGCGTTCGGTCGGACGGGGAGTCCGGCAAAGTCGTGTCTAGCGCTCGCAGTCGTTGCTTCAAGGGCATCCTCCGCGTTCGCAGCACAGAAATACGAGCATGGAGGAATGCATGCCGACTGGAACTGTCAAGTGGTTCAGCGACGACAAGGGCTACGGGTTCATCACGCCCGATGACGGCTCGAAGGACGTCTTCGTGCACCACACCGCGATCGTCGGCGAGGGCTTCAGGTCCCTGACCGAGGGCTCCAAGGTCACCTACGAGTCCGAGGACGGGCCGAAGGGACCGGCCGCCGCGAGCGTTCAGCAGACGTCCTAGCGCCGAGAGCCTCGGACGTTCCGACGCCCGCCATCCGGCGGGCGTCGCATTTTCTGGGAAGCCCGCGCGGTTGGCGGAGCGGGCTCTAGTTGGTGCTCGGCTCGGCGATTCCGAGGCGCTTGCGCGCCTTCAGCACGGCCGGGACGGAGGAGCGGCAGGCGCGGGCGATCGTCCCGTTGGGGCGGTCCGGGTCGCGCATGACCTCGAACTCGATCAGCGCAGCGGCTCGGAGCTGGGCACGGCCGGCCAGGGTGGTGTCCTCTGGCGCGGCATCGAGGCCGGCCTCGGCAGCCATTGCCCGGCGACAGGAGAGGCAGAAGGTCTGGCCGTTCTCGCGGCTCCAGTTCTCGGGCATCTCGCCGTGCTCGCTGCCGGCCATCCAGCGGACGGTCATCTCACAGCGGGCACAGGTGCAGGCCGCGGTCGTCTCACGGCGAATCGTCTCAACGCTCACGTCACTCAACTGAGTTGCACATCCTTTCAGGGCCCCTTCGATCTCATTCGCGCGAAGTAGGGGGCCTGCGCGCGAGGTCGCTCCAATAGCAGGGTACCGGGCCAGCCAGTCCTAACGACCGTGGTCGAACTCCCTGGCGAGCCCGAGTTGCTTGGCGATTCGGCGCATCTCGCCCGTCTGATCGGCGAGAACGAAGCTGATCCCGGCGCCGGTGCGGCCCGCCCGTCCGGTGCGGCCGACGCGATGCAGGTAGGCGTCTCGATCCTCGGGCGCATCGAAGTTGATCACGTGGGTGACGTCCGCGACGTCGATGCCGCGGGCCGCGACGTCGGTCGCGACCAGGGTGTCGATATCTCCGCGCTCGAAGCGTGCCAGCGCCCTTTCGCGCTGCGACTGGGTCTTGTTGCCGTGCATCGAGACCGCGCGCAGCTCCTTCGCGCCGAGCCGCTTGACGAGGCGATCGGCGCCACGCTTCGTGCGGACGAACACGAGGGTGCGGCCGCGTCCGGCATGGCGCAACTCGTGGACCAGGGCCGGTAGCTTCGCGCTTTGGGAGTCGATGTGGACGAAGCGGTGTGAGACCACCGAGCGCTGCCCCTCGCGAGGGGCGTGGACGTGGCGGCGGGCATCGTGGGTGTATGCGGCGGCGAGCTTGCCGGTCGCTCCCTCCAGTGTCGCCGAGAAAAACAGGGTCTGGCGGTTACCCGAGGTGCGGGCGACGATCCGGTCCACGGCGGGCTTGAAGCCCATGTCGAGCATCCGATCGGCTTCGTCGAGGACGAGCATCCGGACCTTGCTGAGGCTGATTGCGCCTCGCTCGAGCAGATCCTCGAGCCTGCCAGGGGTCGCGACGAGCATCTCGGCCGCCTGGGCGCGCTTGATCTGGGGGCCGAAGCCGACCCCACCGTAGACAGCGGCGACGCGCAGGTCACGGGCCCGGGCGACCCCCTCGAGCTCGTCGACGATCTGCCCCGCAAGCTCTCTGGTCGGCGCGAGGATGAGTGCCGCCGGCCGCTGGCCGCCGGCCTCGAGCCGATCGGCGATCGGGACGCCGAAAGCGAGGGTCTTGCCGGACCCGGTCGGCGACTGGACGAGGACGTCGCGGCCGGCAAGGACATCCTCGATGACGAGCCGCTGGACCGCGAAGGGCTGTTCGATGCCGCGCGCGGCAAGGGCGCGCACGATGGGTTTGGACACGCCGAGATCGGCGAATGACGAAGACATATTTGCTGTGCTCCTTGTTGGACTTCGGGGAGGCGACCCATTGACCCCGAAGACGCTTGAAGCGCAGCGAGAAACGGAACCTCTCGGCCGCCAGGTTTGGCAACCGACGCACTCACCGTAGCATCCCCGCCCCCCGATGGCCCGCCGAGAGGACCTCCGCAACATCGCGATCGTCGCCCACGTCGACCACGGCAAGACGACCCTGGTCGACGCGATGCTCTGGCAGTCCGGCGCCTTCCGCCAGGGCCAGGACGTCGCCGAGCGGGTGATGGACTCGATGGACCTCGAGCGCGAGAAGGGGATAACGATCCTCGCCAAGAACACCGCGGTGCGCAGGGGCGACGTCAAGCTCAACATCATCGACACCCCCGGGCATGCCGATTTCGGCGGCGAGGTGGAGCGCGGGCTGACGATGGTCGACGGGGTGCTGCTGCTGGTCGACGCGTCCGAGGGGCCACTGCCCCAGACCAGGTTCGTCCTGCGCAAAGCGCTCGAGGCACGCCTGCCGGTGATCCTCGTGATCAACAAGGTAGACCGACCCGACGCCCGCATCGCGGAGGTCGTCGACGAGGTCTACGAGCTGTTCCTCGACCTCGACGCCGACTCGGAGCAGATCGAGTTCCCGATCGTCTACACCAATGCCAGAGCGGGCTGGGCCTCGCTGGAGGAGGGTGTCGCCGGCACCGACCTCTCCCCCCTGCTGGAGCTGATGCTGGAGCAGATACCGGCCCCCTCCTACGAGCCCGATCACCCGCTCCAGGCTCAGGTCACCAACCTCGACGCCGACCCCTACGTCGGCCGCCTCGCCCTCTGCCGCGTCCACAACGGGACGATCCGTGCCGGTGCGGCAATCGCCTGGTGTCGGGCCGACGGAAGCGTCGAGCGGGCCACCGTCGCCGAGCTCTACGTGACAGAGGCGCTGGAGCGAGTGCCGGCGACCGAGGCCGGGCCCGGCGAGATCATCGCCGTGGCCGGCCTGCCGGAGGTGACGATCGGAGAAACCCTGGCCGATACAGAGCGCCCGCAGCCTTTGCCGGTGATCACCGTCGATGAGCCGTCGATCTCGATCATCGTCGGCATCAACACCGCGCCGTCCGCCGGAACCGAGGGCTCGAAGCTGACCGCGCGACAGATCCACGCACGACTTGGCGCCGAGCTCGTCGGCAACGTCTCGATCCGCGTCCTCGAGACCGATCGCCCTGACGCCTGGGAGGTCCAGGGGCGAGGCGAGCTCCAGCTCGTCGTCCTCCTGGAGATGATGCGGCGGGAGGGTTTCGAGCTCACCGCGGGCCAGCCCCAGGTCGTCACCCGCGAGATCGATGGCGCTGTTCACGAGCCGGTGGAGCGGCTCGCGATCGACATCCCCGAGTCCTACGTCGGCGTCCTCACCCAGATGCTGGCGCTGCGCAGGGGTCGGCTCGAGCAGATGGTCAACCACTCGACCGGCTGGGTGCGGATGGACTACCTGGTGCCGGCGCGGGGGCTGATCGGCTTCCGCACCGAGTTCCTGACCGAGACCCGGGGCACCGGGATCCTCCACCACGTGTTCGACCGCTGGGAGCCCTGGGCGGGTGAGGTGCAATCGAGGCCGACCGGCGCACTGGTGGCCGACCGTCGCGGCACCACCGCGGGATTCGCCCTTTTCGGCCTGCAGGAGCGCGGCACGCTTTTCGTCGGCCCGGGCGAGGAGGTCTACGAGGGGATGATCGTCGGCGAGAACGCCCGCTCGGACGACCTCGACGTGAACGCGACCAAGGAGAAGCACCAGACCAACGTCCGCGCCGCATCGGCTGACCTGCTCGTGCGGCTCGTCCCCGCCCGCCGGCTCTCCCTGGAGCAGGCCCTCGAGTTCCTCCGCCCGGACGAGTGCGTCGAGATCACCCCAGCGACGGTGCGCCTGCGAAAGCTGGAGCTGGCGAGGACGGCGCGGCTGAAGGCGGCGCGCCGGGCCAAGGCCGGCTGACTCCGCCCCTACTCGTAGGCCAGGGCCTCGAGCACGTCGAGGCGCGAGGCGCGGCGAGCGGGCCCGATCGCCACCAGCACCCCGGCGACGGCGGAGAGGACCATGATCGCGATCAGGGTGCCGATCGGGTAGGAGAGGGTGAAGCCCTCGTCGGCGAGGGGGCGGGAGATCAGCGCCGCGAAGACCACCCCGAGGACGAGGCCGAGGACAGCCCCGATCATCGCCGTGATCACCGCCTCGTAGCGGATCATTCGGCGCACTTGGCGCCGCGACATCCCGATCGCCCGCAGCATTCCCAGCTCCCGGGTGCGCTCATGGATCGAGAGAGCCAGGGTGTTGGCGACGCCGAAGAACGCGACGGTGACGGCCAGCGATAGCAACGCGTAAATCAATCCGACCAACTTGTCGACCGCGCTCTCCTGGTTGGCCTTGAGCTCGGCCTGGTTCAGCACGTCTGCCGTCGGGAAGTCGTCGCGAAGGGCGGCCTTCAGCCGTGCCTGGACAGCGTCGGCGCGAGCGCCGGGGGCGAGCTTGATCAGGTCGGACTGGTCCTGCGTGTTGCCGAGGTAGCGGCTCATCGCCGCCTGGGTGATGATGACGCTGCCGAAAAGATCTGCATCGTCACCGACCGTCCCCGCCACCCGGAAGGAAGGTCGAGCGCCGGTATTGGTCATCATCCGGATCCGGTCGCCGAGCTCCAGACCATTGTCCGAGGCGAAGTTGTCGTCGAGGATCGCCTGGTCGTCGCGGAGATCGCCGAGGGTCGCCGCCGAGCCCTGCTTCCAGTCGAGGGTGAGGACGCGGTTGGCGGTCGCGGGGTCGAGGCCCGTGACCTTGTTCTTGCCCGACCCCTCGATCACCGCCTGGGCGGAGCGCAGCGACGAGACCGTGCCCACCCCGGGGACCTTCCGCGCGGCGCTCGCCGCCGCCGCAGGGATCGGGGAGAAGCCGTCGGTGTTCTGGATCACCAGCTCGCCCTGGAAGTTGCGATCGACGGCTGAGGCGATCGAGCCCTTTAGCCCCGCTGCGAAGATCGCCACGAAGCTGACCAGGCCGAGGCCGATCATCAGCGCAGCCGCCGTCGCCGCGGTGCGGCCCGGACGCCGCTGGGAGTTCTCGCGAGCGAGGCGACCGGTCAGCCCGCGCAGCCGCTCCAGGGGGATGCCGGTGACCGAGGCGAGCGGCCGCACCAGGCGGGGACTGAACAAGGAGACCCCGAGCATGATCAGGACGGCGCCGAGCCCCATCAGCCCAGCAGCCTGGCCGGAGTCGGAGATGTCAGCGAAGAGTCCCGCGAGCAGGGCCGCGAGGCCGATCAGGGAGACGGCGACCGCCCCGAGGGCGAAGAGGGCCCCGTGGCTGCGCGGCTCGGCGAGCTCCCCTTCGCGAAGGGCCGCCAGCGGCGGCACCCTGGTCGAGCGCCAGGCGGGAGCGAGCGAAGAGACAAGCGTCACCGTCAAGCCGATCGCCAGCGAGACGACGACGGTGCGGGTCTCGATGACCGGCGAGGTGGTGGGAAGGTCGATGCCGATCGCCTCGAAGAGCGCCTGAATCCCCTTGGCGAAGACGATTCCACCCGCGAGCCCGGCGAGCGACCCGACCAGGCCAATCAGCGCCGCCTCTACCACGACGGACCCGAGGATCTGCCCTCGGGAGGCGCCGAGGGTGCGGAGCATGGCGAACTCCCGCACCCGCTGGGCAACGGTGATCGAAAAGGTGTTGAAGATCAGGAAGGCGCCGACGAACAGCGCCAGGCCGGCGAAGACCAGCAGGGCGATCTGGAGGAAGCTGAGGTTGTCGCGAATCTCGCTCGACTGGCGGTCGGCGTTCTGCTGTCCGGTCTCGACCCGGACATTGCCGGGCGCGATCGCGGCGATCCGCTTCGCCAGCCCGGCGGCCGGCACCCCCTTCGCTGCGGCCACCGAGATCTGGTCGAAGCGGCCCTGGTTGTCGGTGACCAGCTGGGCTTCGGGAAGGGTGAGCTGGGCGATGCTGGCACCGCCGAAGGAGGCGTTGCCGAGCTTGGTCGTCCCAACCAGACGGTAGATCCGCGCCCGTCGCTCCCCTGCGATCCGGATCGGATCGCCGATCGCCAGGCCGGCCGAATCGGCGCCGGCCTCGTCGAGGGTCGCCTGGCGCGGGCTCCGGGGCTCGTGACCCTCGGTGACCGTCAGCGACTCGAGTCGCGGCGGCAGGGTCGAGGCGATGAACTTGGGCGAGAACTGCGAGCCGATCCGGCTGCCGTCCTGCTTGAAGAACCCGCCGGGGGTGAAGATCGCGCCGGAGGCCAGCGAGACGCCGCTCACTCTCCTCACTCTGGGCAGCAACTTGGCCGAGAAGGTCGGGGTGACGCCGCTGTCCTGCTTGACCGGCTCGCGGGCCGTGATTACGACGTCGGTGCCCTTCAGTGACTCGCTGAAGATCTCGTCGAAGGCGGCGTTGATGGTGTCGGTGAGGACGTAGGTGCCGGCGACCAGCGCCACTCCGATGAACACGGCGAGGGTCGTGGTCAGGGCCCGGCCCTTGCGCGCCCAGAGGTTCTTCGCGGCCAGCCTAGGCAAGCTGCTTCATGTACTCGATCACCTGCTCGGCCGACCCGGGGGCGGCGTCGTGGACGATCGAGCCGTCGCGGAGCGCCAGCATCCGATCGGCGTGGGCCGCGGCCTCGGGGTCGTGGGTGACCATGATCACGGTTTGGCCAAACTCGTCGACCGCTCCCCGCAGCAGCTCGAGCACGTCGGCGGAAGCCTTCGAGTCGAGGTTGCCGGTCGGCTCGTCGGCGAAGACGACGGCCGGCTTGGAGACCAGGGCCCGGGCGACGGCGACCCTCTGCTGCTGGCCCCCGGAGAGCTCCGAGGGGCGGTGGCTGCGCCGATCCGAGAGCCCGACCGTCTCGATCAGCTGCGCGAGCCAGTCGCTGTCGGCCTGCCTGCCGGCGATCGAAAGCGGTAGGACGATGTTCTCCTCGGCCGTCAGCACTGGCAGCAGGTTGAAGAACTGGAAGACGAAGCCGAACCGCTCGCGCCGCAGCTCGGTCAGCTCGCGGTCGTCGAGGCCGGTGATCTCGACCCCGTCGACCTCGACGGTTCCCGATGTCGGCCGATCGAGCCCGGCGAGGATGTGCATCAGGGTCGACTTCCCCGAGCCGGAGGGACCCATGATCGAGCTGAAGCGCTCGCGCTCGAAGCCGACCGTGACGCCGGCGAGGGCGTCCACCGCGGCCTCGCCCTCGCCGAAGCGGCGACTCAGGTCGGTGGCGAGGACGATCGGGGCGCCGGGCGACTCGCCGCCCTCGGGAGCGCCGCCGTCGGGCGTCGGGAAATCTGCTTGCGATGGCATCCGGTTCAGTTTGACCTACCCGCCCCCCCGGCGGTCATACCGCGTCAGAGCGGGCGGATCGGGGCGCCGTCTGACTTGCAGGGAATCCCCCGCTCGGGGTGGCTCGCCGCCCGCTCGCGCTCGAGGGCGGTCAGGGTCGCCCGCATCGCCTTCGGGGTGATCGCCCCGTCGTGGTCGCCGTAGGCGTTGTCGAGGAAGGCGATGGTCAGCAGGCTGGCAGTGACCACGGTGGTGACCGCGACCAGGAGCAGCAGTTGCGAGTCGCGCCGCTCGCGGCGGTCGGCGAAGTAGAGCGCGAAGGCGACCACCGCCAGCCCGGCGATCACCAGCAGCAGCCAGATCGACGTCGGGACGAAGGGGTCGGCCTCGGCCAGCCGGGCGCGGCGGGCGCCGCGACGGGCGTCGGTCTCCTCGAACCAGTTCTGCTGGGCGTTGCTCGCCGTCACCCCGACCGGGTGGACCGCCTCGAAGGCGGTCTCCAGCCGCGACTCCCAGTGGCTCGCCACCGCGCTGGCCCGGTCGTCGGCCATCGCGCTCCACTCGTCGTAGACCACGGCGCGGGCGTAGCAGATCAAATCGCCCTGGAGAGCGTCCCGGGAAGACTGGGTGAAGGCATCCGCGGCGTGGAATCCGGCGGCGGTCGCGCCGGCCTCGGCGCGGGTGCTGGAGCGGGCCGAGGCGTAGCTCTGAAAGGCGATCAGGAAGACGAAGCCGACCATCACCGCGAAGATCGTCCCGGTGACCGTGAAGGCGCCGGCCGCGATCTGTGAGTCGCGGAAGAAGCCGTCGGAGGGAGCCCAGCGCCGGATCAGCTCCATCGCCGCGATCGCGGCGACGTCGGCCAGGACGACGATCAGCACGATCTGCCACAGCTCCACGGCGCGGCATCTAACGGGACGGCCCGGACGGCGGGATACTTGCGACGTGGAGAGGGACGCCAGCCCCGGGCCGCCGCTGGCGGGAGCCCTTCTCACCCTTGCCGGGGTCGCGCTGATGGCGGCATTCGTTCTCGCCGTGCATCCACTGCGGGAGGCGGTGAGCGCGTCTATTTCCGGGGACACCGCCGAGGTCCGCCGCCAGGTCTCCGACCTGGGGCTCGGAGGACCCTTGATCATCCTCGCCCTGCAGATGATCCATGCGGTCGTCTTCTACCCGGCGGAGCTGATCGACGCCGCCGGCGGCTTCGCCTACGGGTTCTTCTGGGGTTTCCTGCTACTGCAAACGGGCTGGGTCCTGTCCGGCCTCCTCTCCTACGCGATCGGCAAGTGGGCCGGGCGGCCGCTGATCCACCGGTTGCTGGGAGCGGAGCGCTTCGAGCGGATCGAGGCGATGATCGAGCGCGGCGGGGTCACGCTGCTGCTGACCGTGCGGCTGCTGCCGATCGTCCCCTTCAGCCTCGTCTCGACGGCGGCCGGAACGGCCCGGGTGCCGGTCTGGCGCTTCATCTGGACGACCGCCGCCGGGTACGCGCCAATCACCGCCATCACGGTCTATCTCGGCACCAAGCTCGAGAGCTTCTCCTTCGAGGACCCGACCGTGCTGCTCGGGATCGGCGGGCTACTCGCCTTGATCGGCGTCGCCCACTGGCTGCGGCCGCGGCGTCCCGACCCGGATGCGGCCGACTCCGACCCGGGCGAGCGCCAAGGCTGATCGTCAGCCGTGAATCC
Source organism: uncultured Actinomycetes bacterium (assembly GCA_963738305.1). Taxonomy (GTDB): domain Bacteria; phylum Actinomycetota; class Thermoleophilia; order Solirubrobacterales; family 70-9; genus JBBRHQ01. The sequence goes on from CAVTVU010000001.1 coordinate 564,806, forward strand.
TGCGCATTCGGCCGCCGGCCAGCCAAAGACCTGCGGCCTGGACGCGTCCCTCTGAGGCGTCGGGCTACGCGGCGGCGGGAGCCGCCTCGGCGACCTTCTCGTCGGCCTCGCGCCCCTTGGCCTCGGACTCGGGGACGTTCTCGTCGATGTTGCGCGGCAGCAGCACCTCGCGGGCGATCACCAGGCGCTGGATCTGGCTGGTGCCCTCGTACAGCTGCATGATCTTCGCGTCGCGCATCAGCTTCTCGACCGGGTACTCCTTGATGAAGCCGTAGCCGCCGTAGACCTGGACGGCGTCGGTGGTGACCTCCATCACCGAGTCGGAGGCAAAGCGCTTGGCCTCCGAGGAGGCGAGAGTGTTGCGCTTGCCCTGATCGAGCTGGACGGCGGAGAGCCAGGTGAGCAGCCGGCCGGCGTCGACCTTGGTAGCCATGTCGGCGATCAGGAACTGGATCGCCTGGTGCATCGCGATCGGGACGCCGAACTGGACCCGCTCCTTGGAGTACTCCGAGGCGAACTCGAAGGCGGCACGGGCGATCCCGACCGCCATCGCCGCGACACCGGGACGGGTGCGGTCGAGAGTCATCATCGCCAGCTTGAAGCCGTGGTTCTCCTCGCCCAGCAGGTTCTCGGCCGGGACCTCGACCTCGTCGAAGGAGATGGTCGCGGTGTTCGAGGCCCGCTGGCCCATCTTGTCCTCCTTCTTGTCGACGGAGATGTTGTCCTGCTTGCCGTCAACGACGAAGGCGCTGATCCCGCGGTGGCCGGCCTCCGGATCGGTCTTTGCATAGACCGTGAACCAGTCCGCGTAGCCGCCGTTGGTGATGAAGCACTTGGAGCCGCTGATCACGTACTTGTCGCCCTTCTTCACGGCCCGCGTCTTCATCCCGCTCACGTCGGACCCGGCGTCGGGCTCGGTCAGGCAGAAGCTGGCGAGCTTGGGCTCCTCGGTCAGCATCCCGAGATACTTCTTCCTTGTCTCCTCGGAGCCGCCAAGCGCGACCGGGGCCGCGGCGAGGCCATTCGCGGCGAGCGAGGTGCCGATGCCCGAGCAGCCCCAGCCGAACTCCTCCTCGATCAGGCAGCCGGAGAGGTAGTCGAGGCCGGGGCCGCCGTAGGCCTCGGCGGTGTGGACGTTCATCAAGCCCACCTCCCAGGCCTTCTCGATGATCTCCTGCGGCCAGGTGCCGTCGCGGTCGTAGTCCCAGGCGACGGGCCGGATCTCCTTCTCAGCGAAGTTGTGCGCTAGTTCGCGCAGGTCCTTCTGCTCGTCGGTCAGAGTGAAGTCAACCATCTCGGCGAGGCTCCTTTTCGTCCGTGTTCAAGCCTTGTCATGGGCGGCGCCAGGCGGGCGCCGCACTGATTGACTGGTCAGTCAACCAGTCCCAGGTTAGCGGATCATCCGCCCGGCTCCGGGTCGATCTCCAAATATTGGGGATGGAATCCGGGCCCGCATCCAGGCACGATTCCCCGATCGCAAGCTACGCAGGGATCGATCATCGCGCCGAGCGACTTCCGACGATGAAGACGCCTCCACCCCCCGGCAGCCCCTAAACGCGGCGAGCAGCTCAAGGCTCCCGGCGGAGCCAGTCGCGGCGGTACCCTTGTCGTGTGTCCCTTCCGCTTGCCGCGACAGCGGTCGACAACGGCAAGGTGATCCTCTTCGTTGCGCTGGTGGCTCTGCCCATCGCAGCCGTCGCCTTCGCCGGCGCCGGCCGGGCGCTCAAGGACCTCGGCAAGGGCCGCTTCGCGATCGAGCGCGAGCTGCCGGCGCCGCGCACCCTCGGCCCTGCACCGCCGGTCAGCCCGGCGGTCAGGGAGGCCGAGGTGCGCCAGATGATGGAGGCGAAGTCCTATCGCCGGGAGCTGCGCGGGGAGGCGCCGCTCGACATCGAGACCGAGGTCGAGCGGATGCTCGCCGCGCCTGACCCCGCGGTCGGTATCGGAATGGACGCGCAACTGCGCGAGGAGGTGCGCCAGCTCGTCGTCGCCCGCAACGAGCGCCGGATGCGGAAGGGCGAGGAGCCGCTCGACATCGAGACCGAGGTCCGCCGCCAACTCTCCGACCTCGAGAACCTGGGTCAGTAGGATCGCGGCCTATGGCCGAACCGCGCGAAGACGACGTCTTCGAGATCGAGCAGCTGCTCGTCCAGCCCGGCACCTACTTCAACCCGCAGACCGAGGTCGTCGTGGTCGTGGACGACTCCACATCGCTCGACCAGGAGGTCTTCAACATGGAGGCCTACGAGGGGGCCGAGTGGGTGCGGATCTCCGACGAGGTCCCGATCGACGAGGACGGCCGCGACCGCCTCCTGGAGAGCTTCCAGACCCACTACCACCCCGGCAACGCAGGGTCGGTGTCGGCCACAGCCCTGGAGCAGGGCGACGAGGAGCTCGACGAGGACGAGGGCGGGCAGGACCCTGGCCGCGAGGACTGAGCTCAGTGGCCCGTCCTATCGCCCCGGGCAAACCTATCGGGCGCCGGTCCGCCGACTAACCGCCCGGGCCCCCGTAATGGGGCGGGGGCGGCGTCGTCATCGTCCACTGGACGGTGTGATTGCAACCGCCGCCCGTCGTCTTCGTGGAGCCGACCACCTTCTTGGTGCTGGTCCAATGGCCCCTGACCCGGATCGTCCGGCCCGCCTGGCCGGGCCCCCACGGCGTTCCCCTGTAGTCGAAGGCGCCCGCCTTGATCGGGATCTGCTTCACCCTCAGTTGGTTTGACGCGGATATGTTCCCCTGCTTGCAGATGAAATCGGTTGGGACCACGATGTTGCCGGACGGGTTGCCAGCACTGGGCCAGGCCACGATCTTCTTGCCCCGCGCCCCCGCGGCCACCTTGAAGTAACCCACACCCTCGCCGTTGTGGAACTTGTTCTCACTTCCCCCGTAGGGACCACTCTTGGGCGTGATCGCCGCCGTCCCTACCGCTGCATAGACGCCCACCACCGCTATGCCCACAACCATAACTGCCACCAACCGCATGCGAGTCATCTCTCCTCCGATCCCCTGCGACTCACGACACCGGGCAACGCCGGAGCTTACATCAGGCGAGTCGCCCTGGGGATCGGCTTGGGGCGCAGCAACGGGGTCGTCATACTCAAGCCCCTGATGTTGGCCGAGGGCGAAACCGCGCCGGGCTTCACTCTGCCGGACCAGGACGGGAGGCCGGTCAGCCTCTCCGACCTGCGCGGTCAGACGGTGGTGCTGTATTTCTACCCCCGCGCCGACACGCCGGGCTGCACCACACAGGCCTGCGGCGTCCGCGACCACCGCGCTGAATACGAGGCGGCCGGGGCCCGGGTCCTCGGGGTCTCGCCCGACGAGGTCAGCGCGGTCGAGAAGTTCGCCGGGAAGCACGACCTCGACTTCACCCTGCTCGCCGAGCCGACCACTCGGTCGCCGAGGCGTACGGCACCTGGGTCGAGAAGAGGAACTACGGCAAGACCTACATGGGCGTCCAGCGGGCGACGTTCGTGATCGACCCCGACGGCAGCATCGCCCGGGTATTCGAGAAAGTCTCCCCGAAGACACACGACGAGGTGGCACTTGCGGCCCTGGGAGAGCTGGCGGAGGCGGGATGAGCGCTGGCGGCAACGTCGAGGGGATCTTCATCTCGCCGCGGTTCGAGCAGCTTCCCGAACCGATCCAGGAGGTTGAGGTGGTGCCCGGCAAGGGGATCCGGGGCGACCGCTACTTCATGTCCGAGGGCCGCGTGAATGCCGGTGATGACGCGGGCCACGACCTGACGCTGATCGAGACGGAGGCGCTGGAGGCTCTGGTCGCCGAGCGCGGGATCGAGCTGAGCGCTGCCGAGTCGCGGCGCAACGTCCTGACCAGGGGGATCGGCCTCAACGACCTGGTCGGCAAGCGCTTCCGGGTGGGCGAGGTCGAATGCGAAGGGGTCGAGCTGTGCGAGCCCTGTAATCATCTCGAGGGCCTGACCAGACCGGGGGTGATGCGGGGGATGGTGCACCGCGCCGGCCTCTGCGCAAAGGTGGTGCGCGGCGGCAGCATCCGGGTCGGCGACGTCGTCGCCCCCGAGCCGGTTCCCTCCGCCTGATCGGGCGATGACCGGGCCGCACAGCGAGCGCCTCGATGCCGAGCGCCCCGAGGGCGAAGAGCATCTGCGCTTCCTGATCGACCTCTTCGCCGACCCCGAGGTGGCGCGCTGGCACTGGCCCGGTGGCGGCCCGCGCAGCAGCGAGCAGTCGTGTCGCTTCTTCCGGGAGAACGTGGAGCACTGGGCCGAGCACGGGCACGGCTGGTGGTGTTGGCGCGATCGCGACCGCGGGATCCTGGTTGCGAGGGTAGGCCTGAAGCGGACCACGGTCGAGGGCGAGCCGGTGGTGGAGCTGGGATGGAGCGTCCCGGTCGCCGAGCAGGGCCGCGGCTATGCGACCGAAGCGTCAATCGCCTCACTCGGCCACGCCTTCGGGAAGGCCGGCCTGGAGCGGGTGGTCAGCTTCACCTGGACCGATAACCTCGCCTCGCTCCGGGTGATGGAGAAGGCGGGCTTCGCGCTGGACCGCCCGATTGAGCGCGCCGACCTGCCCCACCTCCTCTACGTCGCCCGCGCCGGCGAGTGGTCGCCGCCATGACGGGTGAGCCCGCCATCCCCGCTGCCGAGACTTCAATCGCCTCTCACTATGGGAGGAAATTGCACTCTCGCGAGCGGGGCTCCGCTCTGTCGGCGGTCACGAAGGTCAATTTGCGATGACGAAGGCGAGGAAGGTCGCGTAGAGCGCGCTCCAGGCGGCGATCGCGGTGGCGTTGAACTGACCTCGCAGGCGCAGGGCCCAGAAGGCGACGAGGCCGCCGGCCAGGCCGAGGACGATCGAGAGGGCCGCGAAGCGGTCCAGCTCCCAACCGGTGAGCAGGAGCCCGATCGCGATCGGGATCGTGGACTGGAAGACCATCGCCCCGGTGATGTTGCCGAGGGCGAGGGCATCCTTGCCCTCCCTCACCCAGAAGAAGCTGTTGGCCTTCTCGGGCAGCTCCGTCGCCAGCGGGGCGAGGACGAGCGAGAGCACCAGGGGCTCGAGCCCGAGCCGATCGGCGACCCCCAGCAGCTGATCGACGAAGAGATGGGCGCCCCCGACCATCGCCCCCAGCCCGGCCAGAAGCTGGACGGCGATCAGGGCGCCTGGCGGCCGGGGTCGGTCGCGCGGGTCGAGGGTCAGCGCCCTCAAGGTCTCCTCCGCCTGCTTCTCGCCTCCCCTGGCCAGGGTGAGCCGCACGTAGACCGCATAGGCGAGGAGGAAGGCGATGCCGACCGGAACCCGTAACGCCGCGGGAGCCCCCCAGCCCAGGGCGAGCCCGAGGGCGTAGAACGCCGCGAAGAAGGCGAGGTCGCGCTCGAGGGTCTCGACGTGGACGGCGAGGTGGCGTCGCTGCCGGCGGCGGCCGCGGAAGGCGAGAGCGGAAATCCCCACCAGGGCCATCGCGATCGTCGCCAGCAGGAAAGGGGCGCCGACGATCGCGCCGATGGCGACGCTGTCGCCGCCCTCCTTCGCCCCTAGTACGGCGACGATCGGGATCAGCGTCTCGGGCATCGCAGTGCCGATTGCGGCCAGCAGGCTGCCAACAGCTCCCTCCCCCAGTGAGAGACGGTGGCCCGCCCACTCGACCGCGTTGGTGAAGAGTTGGGCGCCCGCCAGGATCACCGCGAAGCTGGCCAGCAGGAGGACGTAGTCCACCGGGGAGACCGCGCTCAGGCGTAGAGGAAGGCGAGGGCGAGCACGCCGTAGACGGCCAGGAGCTGAAGCCCCTCGAACCAGTTCGAGCGGCCGTCCTGTGTCGTGTAGTTGGCGATCAGGACGGCCAGGAGCACCGCGCCCAGCTCGAAGCCGTTGAAGACCAGAGCCATCGGGTGAGGCCCGAGGAAGAAGGAGACGATCACCAGCACCGGGGCGACGAAAAGCGCCACCTGCCCGCTCGATCCGACCGCGATGTTGACGGCGAGGTCCATCTTGTCCTTCTTCGCCACCAGCACCGCCACCCAGTGCTCGGCGGCGTTGCCGACGATCGCCACGACGATCGCGCCGATGAAGAACTCCGAGAGCCCAACGGCCTCCGAGGCCTCGCTGATAGAGCCGACCAGGATCTCCGACATCACGCCGACCAGCGATGCCGGCGATCGCGAGCATCGCGACCGAGATGCGCACCGACCAGCCCCAGGTCTCCTCCTCTCCGTAATCGGGGTTGAACAGGGATCGGTGGGTCTTCAGCGAGAAGATCAGCCCGGCCAGGTATGTGCCCATGAGGATGATCGCCACCGCCAGCGAGAGGTGCTCGACGGTGCCGCCGTAGTCGATCACCTCCGCGGTGGGAGCGGGCAGGCCCTTGCCCTCGACCAACTCGAAGATCGCGGGCATCATCATCGCCGCTGCGGCAAGGAGCAGCATCGAGGACTGGACGCTGGCGCCGCGCGGGTTGAACTCCTGGTGGTCGCGGCCCACTCCGCCGACGAACATCGAAGCCCCCAGGACCAACAGGATGTTGCCGATGATCGAGCCGATGATCGAGGCCTTGACGACCTCATGCAGGCCGGCACCGAGCGCGAACAGGGCGATGATCAGCTCCGGGGCGTTGCCGAAGGTGACGTTGAGGAGGCCGCCGATCCCCGGCCCCGAACGCGCCGCCAGCTCCTCGGTCGCCCGCCCCATCAGCGCCGCCGTCGGGATGATTCCCAGCGCGGAGACGACGAAGATCGCCCCCGCCGGGCTGTGCGCCACCTCCATCGCCACCGCGCCGGGGATCAGCGGCGCCAGCAGGTACGGGAGGCCCTGAGCGCTGAGAAAGAACCGTCGGTCGAGCCGCGGCATCCGGCTCGCGGGTGGTCTCGCCTCCATCGCGGCGAACCCTACGGGTTGCCTGCGACCCCTCGCGGGCGCGCGTGCGCGGGACATCGCGGGCGCGGGCCCGTGACATCCGGCCAACCACTCACGGCCGCGCTCGGCCGAGCGCTACTGGGAGGAGCAGGCCTGCACCTCAGCCGCGGTCGTCGCGTTCTGCAGGCACTGGAGCAGCGCCGCGTTGGGGCCGCCGGAGGGAGTCGTGGGCGTCGCCGTGCCGCCGCCGCTCGTGCTCGGGGCCGTGGGCTGAACCTGGCCCTGGATCGCACCCAGGAGCGGGGCGGCCTTCTGCAGCAGGTTGTTGAACGGCTCCGAGCTGCTCGGCGCCGAGACCGTCTGCGGCTGGTTGACGTTGCTGAGCGTGAGATCGAAGGTCAACTTGAGCTCGCCGCCGGTCTTCGGGGCAATGTCGAGGTTGAAGTCAAGCTTGCGCAGGAGATGGTCGTTGGCCCCCGAGTAGATGTCGAAGCTCGCCTCCTTGATCGTGTCGGAGACCTGGTCGAGCTGCGGCAGGGCGCCCTGTAGCTGCTGCAGCTGGGACTGGCTGGCGCCGCCGCCGGCACCCTGCTCGATCGCCGAGCGAATCGCATCGCTGAGCTTGGCCGGATCGACGTTGCCCGAGACGTGGATCGTCTTGACACCCGCCACGTCGGTCTCGCCCTCGTTGGTGAGGTCGCTGAGGGAGTCCTCCAGACCGGGGAGGTTCTTCTGGTTCTGACCAGTGCTCTGGTTCGAGGAATGCAGGGAGCTGGTCAGGGACGAGTACTGCTGGGAGCTCAGCTTGTAGTCGGTTCCCTGCCAATCGACGTAGCCGGAATTCCCGGTGAAGTTCGCGCCGGCCTCGAAATCGACGCTCTGACCGGCAAGGTCGCCGCTTCCCTTGGCGGTCAGGTCGAGCTTGGCGTCACCCGATCCGTTGTCGTCGAAGGGTCCCGTGACGTCGATCTGGAGGTTGCCGCTCTGATCGCCGCTCGTCTCGACCTTCAGCGAGGCGTCGATCTTTCCGCTGTGGATCGTGCTCTTGTCCGAGAATGTCTGGTCGAGGACCTTCTTCGGCGGCACGTCGCTGCTGCCGCTGTCGCTGCTTCCTCCGCAGGCCACGAACGCCGCTGCGATCACCAGGCTGGTTGCGAGCAGCAAGATGATGCGGATTCGGCTCAAGGGGTGTCCTCCAGGGGTTGATCTCGGCGATACCTGCGGCGCCGCGGCGCGGTACGTGCCGCATCAGAGTAGCGCGACAGCGGGATTGACCCGGCCCTGCGGGCGGGATGGCGCTAGGCTCGGCCTCGGTGCCCACCCCGCGGACGATCCTCTACACGGGCAAGGGCGGCGTGGGCAAGACCAGCGTCGCCGCCGCCACGGCGAGGCGTTGCGCGAGCGCCGGCCTGCGCACGGTAGTGCTCTCCACCGACCCCGCGCACAGCCTCTCCGACTCGTTCGAGGTCGAGCTTGGGCCTCAACCGACCCCGGCCGGGACGAACCTCTGGGGACAGGAGGTACGAGCCCAGCTCGAGATGGAGGCCAACTGGACCGCCGTCCAGGACTGGATGGCGAAGCTGCTGGCCAGCCGCGGCGTCGAGCAGATCCGGGCCGAGGAGCTGACCGTCCCACCGGGCATGGACGAGCTGTTCTCAATGCTCCAGATCAAGCGCCACACCGAGAGCGGTCGCTTTGACGTCCTGGTGGTCGATTGCGCGCCGACCGGGGAGACGCTACGACTGCTCGGGTTCCCGGACATCGCCCAGTGGTGGATCGAGAAGGTGTTCCCCTGGGAGCGCCGCATGGTCAGCGCGGCGCGGCCCTTGGCCCGCACCTTCGACCTGCCGCTGCCCGGCCCGGATGTCTTCGACGAGGTCCAGCGCCTGTCTCGCAACCTGATCGCGATGAACGAGATCCTCCGCGATCGCCGGCACTGCTCGATACGCCTGGTCATGAACCCGGATCGGATGGTGATCAACGAGGCGCAGCGGACCTTCACATACCTCAACCTCTACGGCTACCTGACCGACGCCGTGATCGTCAACCGGGTCTTCCCCGATGACGTGGCGGGCGGCTACTTCGCCGCCTGGCATGAGCGCCAGCGCGCGCACCTGCTCTCTGTCCGCGAGGGATTCGCCCCGGTGCCGGTGCTGAAGGCGCGCTTCTTCGAGCGAGGAGGTGGTCGGCGCCGAGATGCTCGACCGGCTGGCCGTCGAGCTGTTCGGCTCCGAGCGCCCGGAGGAGATCCTGTACACGGAGCTGACGCGGGAGCTGACAATGGACGACGGCGTCGGGGTCCTGCGCCTGGCCGTCCCCTTTGCCGAGCGGTCGGACATCGACCTGAAGAAGGTCGGGGACGAGCTGATCGTCACGGTCGGCGGCGAGAAGCGGACTATCATCCTGCCCTCCGCGCTTTCCGGGGCGCGGCCCTCCGGCGCGGCCTTGGAGAACGGCACCCTGAAGGTGAGCTTCGAGGATGTCCGAGCATCACGACGAGCCCAACCCGAGCGGGTCTGACCCCGCAACCGGCCCTTCGGCCCCCCGCCCCGGACCGTCCGCCGGTGCCGAGCGCTTCTGGGAGCGCTACGGAGAGGCACGGCGCCACGGGGCACGCAACGGCGGCCATGGCGAGGCCGCCGGCGCCGGCTCCGGGTCTGCCGCCGCGGAGGGGAGCGATGATCACGTCTGCCTCGAGCGGTGCCCGATCTGCCGCGGGGCCGAGGTCGTCAGGGCGACCGCACCGCCCGAGCTGCGCGATCAGCTCGAGGCGATCCAGCGCGACGCCCTGGCGCTGGCCCGGGCGCTGATCGACGCCTACCTGGCGCGCGCTCGGGCGGAGCCTGCCGACCGCGGCCGGCCCCGCGAGCCCGACCGCGCGGTAGAGGACATCCCGATCCGCTAGCCGCGGGCCGAACCTCATCCGGGCCCCGATTCGGCCCAGACCTCGCGTTCGTCGCCGGTACCCTGATGGCGATGGCATCGTGTGCCAGCTGCGGGACGCAGAACCCCGAGCGGGCGAAGTTCTGCATGTCCTGTGGCGCGGCGCTCGAGCGCCGCTGCCCCAGCTGCGGGACAGAGGTCCCGGGCGGGGCGAAATTCTGCATCGAGTGCGGGACCCGCGTCGACGGCGACCTTGCTTCTGCCCCCTCCTCCCCGGCCGCGCCGCAGCCGGCCCCGGCGGCTCCCGGGGCACCCACCGAACCGCCCCCCGAGGAGCGCCGGCAGGTATCGGTCCTGTTCGCCGACCTCTCCGGCTACACGGCGGTGGCCGAGCGGACCGATCCCGAAGCGGTCAAGTCGATGCTCGACGGCGCGCTGCAGCGCCTCGGCGAGCAGGTCGAGCGCTTCGGCGGGTCGATCGACAAGTACATCGGTGACAACGTGATGGCCGTCTTCGGGGCCCCGACCGCCCACGAGGACGACCCCGAGCGAGCCGTCCGCGCAGCGCTGGCGATGCAGGCGGAGATGGAGCGGATCAACGAGCAGCTCCCCGGCGACGTCGCCTTCCTGCTGCGGGTGGGTATCAACACCGGTGAGGTCCTGGCCGGGCGGATGGGCGAGGGCTACACGGTGATCGGCGACACGGTCAACGTCGCCGCGAGGCTCCAGGCCGCCGCGCGCCCCGGCTCGGTGACGGTCGGCGAGACGACCTACCGTGCGAGTCGCGAGTCGATCGCCTACGACGAGCTGGAGCCGCTGGAGCTGAAGGGCAAGGCGCAGCCCGTCCCGGCTTGGGAGGCGCGAGCGGTGCTGGCCGAGCGCCGCACCCAGCGGGCGGCCCCGCGGACCGCGGCCCCGCTGATCGGACGCAGTGACGAGCTGCGATTGCTCCTGTCGCTGACCGAGCAGCTCGAGCGCGAGGGCCGGCCGCATCTGGTGACCGTCCTCGGCCAGGCCGGGGTCGGCAAGTCGCGCCTGCTTCGCGAGCTGACCGAGCAGGCGGCGGAGCTCGACACCCCACCGGCGGTGGAGATCGGCGAGTGCCCGCCGTTCGGCTCGGGGATCTCCTACTGGGCCTTGGCGGAGGTGCTGCGGGCGCAGTTCGGGATCGTCGGCGACGAGCCGGCGGACTCCGCCTGGAAGAAGCTCCGCTCCAGCGTCCGTGGGCTGCTCGGCGAGGACACCGGCCTCGAGGAGGCGGAACGGATCGCCGCCACGATCGCCATCGTGCTCGGGCTGGAGGCACCCGAGGGGACGGCCGGCCCCGACGCCGAGGACCCGCAGCGGATGCGGGAGACCCTCTTCTCCTCGATCCGCACCCTCACCGAGAGGATGTGCGCGCAGCAGCCGCTGCTGCTGGCGATCGAGGACATCCACTGGGCCGACGAGGGAATGCTCGACCTGATCGAGCACCTCGCCCGCTGGGTGCGCGGCCCGCTGCTGATCGTCTGCCTGGCCCGCGACGAGCTGCTAGATCGCCGGCCCGATTGGGGCGGCGGCCGTCGCAACGCCACCTCGATCGCCCTGGAGCCGCTTTCGGCCGATGAGACCGAGGCGCTGGTCGGCTCGCTCTACCACGGCAATGGCGGCGACGCCGGCCTGGTCACCCGGGTGGCGCAGCGTGCGGGCGGCAACCCGCTCTTCGCGGAGGAGATGGTCAACCGGCTGAACGAGCCCGACGCCGACCCCGAGGCGCTCCCCGACACCGTCCACTCGGTGCTCGCCGCGCGGCTCGACTCGCTGCCCGCCTTCGAGCGCCGCCTGCTCCAGTACGCATCGGTGATCGGCCAGAACTTCTGGGAGGGGGTCCTGCTCCGAGCCTCCGGCGGCGAGGATCGCGAGGTGGCCGAGGCGCTCGGCTCGCTGGAGCAGAAGGAGCTGGTGATCGGAGGGCTGAGCAGCCGGCTTGCCGGCGAGCGCGAGTATGCCTTCAAGCACGCGCTGATTCGCGACGTCGCCTACGGGATGCTGCCCAAGGCGAGCCGTTGCCGGCAGCACTTCGCGGTCGGCGAGCTGATCTCCGAGCGCGCTGAGGAGGCCGGCGAGGGCGCCGTGGCCCTGGTCGCCGAGCATTACGGGCGGGCGGCGACGCTGGGCGCCGAGTCCGGGATCGAGGCCGACGAGATGCGGCGGATCAGCAAGCCGGCCCTCCAGTTCGCCGAGGCCGCCGGCGACGCCGCCGCGGCTCTGTACTCCAACCGCGAGGCGCTCGGCCACTACCGTGCGGCGCGCAGCCTCGAGGGCGTGATCGACGAGGACTCCTCGGCGCGGATCGGGGAGAAGACGGGAGACGTCGCCCTCCGGCTCGGCCGGGTGGACGAGGCGATCTCGGTCTGGGAAGAGTGCCTCTCCTACCACCGGCGCCAGGAGGACCTCGCCCGGGTCGGCGACCTGCACTGCAAGATCGGCGCTGCGCACTGGGACAAGGGCGAGCGCGACGCCTCGATCGAGCACTATCAGCGCGGGATCGACCTCCTCAAGGACGGACCGCCCTGCATCGAGCTGGTCCGGCTCTACGAGGAAGCCGCCTCCCTCTACATGCACACCGGTGACAACATGCTCGCCATCTACGCCTCCGAGAAGGCGCTGCGGCTGGCCGAGCGGCTCGGCGAGGCGGCCGCCGCGAGCCGCGCACACGGTATCTTCGGACGCGTCTTCGGCCGGATCGGCGACTTCGAGAAGGCCCGCGAGAACCTCGAGCGCTCGGTCGAGCTGGCTCGCGACTCCGACAAGCGCGAGGCGGTCCGCGCCCTACTCACGCTCGGCTATCACCTCGAGGTCTCCGAGGCTGACTATCCCGGCGCTGCGCAGGCCTACTCGGAGGCGCTCGACCTCGCGGTGGAATCAGGGGACGTCCCCTCCCAGGTAGAGGTCCACGCGGCGCTCGCCCAGCTTGCTCTCTACGCGGCGGAGTGGGACGCCGTCGAGCGGGAGACCGAGGCCAGCGCCGGGCTCGCCGAGCGCGAAGGCCTGACCGGAAAGCTCTGCTTCCCCTACGTGATGCGCGGAGCTCTGCGCTGGCGTGCGGGCGAGTGGAAGCAGGCGGAGCGTTCCTGCCGGCGCGCTCACGAGCTGGCCGAGCAGGTGGGCCGCTCGGAGGTCGCCTTCTCGGCGCTGCGCTGGCTGGCGGCTACGCAGCGCGACCGCGGCGACCACATCGACGCCGAGCTGACGCTCTCGCGAGCCCTGGACGTCTGCGAGCGGGCCGGCCTCGTCGCCCAATCGCTCGAGGCGACGGCCGAGCGAGCGATCTGCCTCTCCCAGGCGGGACGGGCAGATCAGGCGCTGGAAGCCGCCGAGGGGGCCAGCCACCTGGCCGAGCGCCTCCACTACCCGGTCGGCACGGCGGCCGCCGGAGAGGCGGCCGGCGCAACGATGGCCGACCCCGAGGAGGGTGCTCTCGCCCTCGCCGACGCCCGCGACGCCTGGGAGAAGCTGGGCCTTCCGGTCGACGCCGCCCGGGCGGAGATGCTGCGGGTCCGCCGCCTTGCCGACGTCGATCCCGAAGCCGCCAGGGTCGCCGCCGAGCAGATCGAACGCCGCTGCGTCGAGCTGGGCATCGAGCACATGGCGGCGCGGGCGCAGGAGCTGGTCCCCGCGGGTTGAGCGCCAGCCGTGCTGGCCAAGCCGCCCCCGGACGCGGAAGCCCGCGCGAAGGCACTCGAGATTTCAGTGCGCGCGAGCTGGAGCAGAGGAGGCGGCCTTGTTGCATCACAGAACCACCTGCGGCCGCTTCGCGGCCTTACATGCGCCTGCCCGCGCTAACACCGCGCGGGCATCACAGAACCACCTGCGGCCGCTTCGCGGCCTTACATGCGCCTGCCCGCGCTAACACCGCGCCGGCTAGGAAGCAATCTAGAATCCGCCGCGGTGGGCAACGACGGAAAGACCTGGATCCTCACCGGCTCGCTGGAGAACTTCCGGATCAACGTCGAGCGCGGCTTCGACGTGATCGGGTTCAAGGAGCGGCGTCGCAACCAGGCCGAGCAGATGGCCCCGGGGGATGAGATCGTCTTCTATGTCACCGGCGTGAAGGAGTTCGGCGGCATCGCGCGGGTCACGTCAGAGGTCTTCGAGGACCGGGCCCCGATCTGGCCGCAGGGAAAGAAGAAGCACCCGGAGCCCTACCCCTGGCGGGTCGACTCCGAGCCCGTGCTGATCCTCGCGGAGGAGGACTTCGTCCCGGCGGTGGAGCTGGTCGGCGAGCTCGAGCACGCATCCAAGTGGCCAGCCGAGCACTGGCACCTGGCCTTCCAGGGGCAGCTGCGAACGGTCGGGTCGGAGGACGCTCGCCTACTGCGAGGGCGGCTCGAAGCGGCCGCTGCACCTGGGCGCGGGAACCGGTCCGGCGCCGTGGCAAGCCGGTGAGCGAGCCGGCCGAGCCACCGGTCCACGAGCGCCACTTCACCCGCGAGGAGGCGAATGCGGCCCTGCCGAAACTGCGCCCCCTGCTGCAGAAGCTCCGTGACGCCAAGGACCTGCTTACCGACGCCGAGGCGCACGAGGCTCTTTCGGATGCAGCCCCCGGAAATGGGGGTGGCGAGGCCGGCGTGCAGGTCGGCGAGTCGTTCCTCGAGGTCCGCCGAATCCTCACTGTCCTACAGGAGTCGGGGATCGTGGTGCGCGACATCGACCGCGGCCTGCTCGACTTCCCGGCCGTGATCGACGGCCGCGAGGTCTACCTCTGCTGGGAGCTGAACGAGGACGCGGTCGACCACTGGCACGACCTCGACTCCGGCTACGGTGGCCGCGAGCCCCTCGACTGAGCGCTCGGGCGTTCTGCGTTCGCTGATGCGGCTCGGCCGCTTCGAGCGGCTGGCCGCAATTGGGGCGATCGCCTGCCTCGCCAGCCTCCCCCTGCCCTGGTACAAGCTGCAATTCGCGGGCGGGTTGGGCAAGAGCGGGCTCGGAAGCTTCGGCTTCGCCGAGGCCGCGCTGATCATCACGCTTCTCGCCGCGCTGACCCTGCTCGTGCGGGTCGGTGGCGGCCGCCGGCCGCCCCTGCCCCTGCACGAGGGAACCCTGCTGGCCGCCGCGGGGATCTGGTCTGCGGCAATCGTCGGTTACCTGATGCTCGACCGCCCGACCGCCGTCTTCGCCGACTTTCCCACCGACTACGGGCTCGGCTACGGGATCTTCGTCGCCCTCGGCGGGGCCGTCGTGCTGGCGCTCGCCGGCCTGCGAATCCGTCGCGACGAGCTGGCCCGCCAGGCCGCAGCTTCTAATTCACGGGTGGATCGGGGGGCTCGAAGCCCCACCTCCTCATCCCCTCCTCGATCCGCGCGATCACGATCCTGATCACCTCGACCCGCGCGTGGCGCTTGTCATCTGCGGCGACGAGGTGCCAGGGCGCCTGGGGCTGGTCGGTGCGGGCCAACATGTCCTCGACCGCCTCCAGGTACTGCGGTCGTTTCTCGCGGTTGCGCCAATCCTCGTCGGTCAGCTTCCAGATCTTCAGCGGGTCCTTCTGGCGGCGCTCGAAGCGGCGCATCTGCTCCTCCGCGGAAATGTGCAGCCAGAACTTGATCAGGATCATCCCCTCGTCGGCGAGGGTGTGCTCGAAGCCGTTGATCTCGTCGTAGGCGCGCAGCCACTGCTCGCGGGTCGCGAAGCCCTCGACCCGCTCGACCATCACCCGCCCGTACCAGGAGCGGTCAAAGATCGCCATCCCTCCCCATCCCGGGAGCATCGGCCAAAAGCGCCGGAGGAAGTGGTGGCGCTTCTCGTCGGGTGTTGGCGCCGCGAACTGCACCACGCGGACGTGGCGCGGGTCGACCTGGGCGACCAGCCGTTTGATGCAGCCGCCCTTGCCCGACGCGTCCCAGCCTTCGAAGACGACGCAGACCGGTGGACCGATGCCCGATTCGCCAATCAGCCCACCAACGGTCAGCCTCAGCTGAGTGAGGCGCTCCCATGCCTGCTCCAGCTCAGCCCGCTCCTCCTTTCGCGACAGCGATTGGGTGAGGTCAACCTCGTCCAGTCTGCCCATCAGGAGATCCTCTCATCGGCGCGGCGGATAATCCAGCGCCGGGGGCTTCTCGGTGGTCAGGTTGAGTGCCAGGGGGAAGACGAAGGCCCCGAGGAAGACCAGGATGATCCCGATCGCGACCAGCCAGCGCGAACGGCTGAGGTGCCCGGCGATGCCGAAGGCGAAGCCGACCATCATCACAGCCGCATACGGGCCGAAGCTGTGGGGCAGCAGCTCGGCGCTCGGCGGGGCGAGGAAGTGCACCGGGCCAATTATCATCGCTGGCCAATGCCCGAAGCGAACACACCCGACTCGGTGGTCGCGATGAAGGACGCGCTGGCCGACGTCTCCTACCTCGCCGACGAGGCCGCGGCGCTCGTCGCCTTCCTTGCCCAGCGGCTCGAGAAGCCGATCCTGGTCGAAGGACCGGCCGGTGTCGGCAAGACCGAGCTGGCCAAGGCGCTCGCGCGCTGCAACGATCGCGAGCTGATCCGCCTCCAGTGCTACGAAGGCCTCGACGAGGCCAAGGCGCTGTACGAGTGGAACTACCGCAAGCAGCTCCTCCGGATCCAGGCCGGCGGCGACTCAGGATGGGAGGAGGTCCACGACGACATCTTCGCCGAGGAGTTCCTGCTGGAGCGGCCGCTGATGTCGGCGATCGCCAGCCCCGATCCGGTCGTCCTGCTGATCGACGAGATCGACAAGACCGACCAGGAGTTCGAGGCCATGCTGCTGGAGCTGCTCTCCGACTTCCAGATCTCGATCCCCGAGCTGGGTCAGGTCTCGGCGACGACGATGCCGATCGTCGTCCTCACCTCGAACAACACAAGGGAGCTGACCGAGGCGCTGAAGCGCCGCTGCCTCTACCTGTGGCTCGACTATCCCGAGGTGGAGCGCGAAATGGAGATCGTCCGCCTGCACGCGCCGGAGCTGCCCGAGTCGCTGGCCCGCAAGCTGGTGGAGGTCGTCTCCTCGATCCGGGCGCTGGATCTGAAGAAACCGCCCTCGATCGCCGAGTCGATCGATTGGGCGCGGACCCTGCTGCTGATGGGCTCCGAGGACATCGATCGCGAGACCTTCGACCAGTCGATCTCGATCCTGGTCAAGCACCGCACCGACATCGACCTGGTGGCGGAGCGGGTCGGGGTACGGCTCTCCGGCGCCCCGACGGAGGCGTGACGCAGACCCCGTTCGGGCCGAAGCTCGAGGCCGGCCCGCCCGGTCTTGCAGCCAAGCTGCTCGCGTTCTGCGAGGTGCTGCGTGGCGAGGGGGTGGCGGTAGGCACCTCGGAGATCCTCGACGCCTTCGCCGCGCTGGAGGAGATCCCCTGGTCCCAGCAGGAGGACTTTCGCGAGGCGCTGGCCGCGACGATCGCCAAGTCACAGGAGGACCGCCGCGTCTTCGAGTTGTTGTTCGAGCGCTTTTTCTTCCGCAGCGCCGAGGCCGAGGCGATCGAGCGGGGGCTGAAGGAGCAGGGGCAGCGGCACGAGGGTGGCGAGCGGCTCGACCTCGACGAGCTGCGGGAGGCGGTGCGCGCGGCAATCGTCGAAGGCAACGACGGCGAGATGCGCGACCTCGCCCGGCTGGCGATCGCTGCCTTCGGCCGCCAGGGCGAGGGCTCGGGTGTGGTCGGTGTCGACGTGCAGCGGATCCGCCGCACCCTCGGCCTCTCGGCCGGTACCCAGCCGCCCGCCGAGGACGGCAGCGGCCAGCAGCCGGCGATCGACCGCGAGCAGCTGAACCGCTTCGAGCGCCACCTGCGGCGCGAGCTGGAGCGGGGCCTGATCGAGCGCACCGAGACGCTGCCCCCCTCGCGGCCGCTGGCCGAGCTGGACCGCACCCTTCCGACCAGCGCCGCCCAGGACCTGGCGGCGGTCCACCGCGCGGTGGCCCAGATGAAGCGCAGGCTGGCGACGCTTGGGCACGAGCAGCGCGGGCGGCGCAAGGGACGGGTCGTCGACGTGCGCCGGACGATGCGAACCTCGCTGGAGACCGGTGGCGTGCCCCTCCACCTGCGCTACCGCCCGAAGCGGCCGCGGCGGCCCGAGATCTACGTGCTCTGCGACGTTTCGACCTCGGTCACCTCGGCCAGCGTCTTCTTCCTCAGCGTCCTGCACGCCCTGCACGACTCGTTTCGCAAGCTGCGCAGCTTTGTCTTCATCGAGCGCATCTCGGAGGTCACCGAGATCTTCGAGCACGAGCGGGACTTCCGCGAGATCTCCTCGCGGATCACCAGCGAGGGGGGAGTCGCCGACGTCTCCGGCTACACCGACTACGGCAGGGTCTGGCTAGAGTTCCTCGACGAGATCGCCTCCGAGCTGGACCCGCGCTCGACCGTGATCGTGCTCGGCGACGCCCGCACCAACGGGCGCGAGCCCCATGCCAAGGCATTCGCCCAGGTCTCCGAGCGGGCCGGGCGCCTGTTCTGGCTCAACCCCGAGCCACGCCTGTACTGGAACTACGGCGACTCGGTGATGGCGGCTTACGAGCCCTACTGCGACGGTGCCTTCGAGTGCTGGACCACCCGGCACCTGGAGACCTTCGTCAACGTCGTCGCCGGCGGCGTCCCGGCTGCCGATTGAGAGCCCTCTTCCTCCGTCACGGGGAATCGGTTTCGAACGCCGATCCGGAGCGGGTCAGCCTCCCCGTCGCCGAGGGGGATCGCCTCACCGAGCGCGGCTGGGAGCAGTCCCGAGCGGCGGGGCGCGCCCTGCTGAGCGCGGGCGCGACCCGGCTCCTGGTCAGCCCGATGCGGCGGGCCGCGGAGACCGCCGAGGCCGTCAACGAGTCGCTCGGGCTGCCGATCGAGCGGCTAGATCGGATCCACGAGCTGCGGGAGCCCGAGGGCTTCGGGGAGATGAGTCCCGAAAGGCAGATGCTGGCCCGTTTCTCGGTGAGGATGTCCGAGCAAGCCTCCGACCCCGACCATGCTCCCCCGGGCGCGGAGTCCTTCAACCAGGTGCTGGGCCGGGTCCACCGGCTCAAGTCGCTCCTCGAGCAGCGCCGCGAGGAGTTGCCTCTGCTGGTCACCCACGGCCTCTTCCTGCGGTTCTTCTTCTTCGACTCGTTGCTCGGCGAACAATTCGGCCCCGCCACCGCAGCGCGGCTCTGGCAGCTGCGCTCGGTCAACTGCGGTCTCAGCGTCTTCGAGCGGGGCGAGCGCTGGCATCCGGCCGACGCGGATACGCCGGGATGGACATGCGTCAGCTGGATGGAGCCGCTGCCGCATCGCCGTTGTCGAGAGTGATGTTTCCTCTCACCATGAGAGGAAAATGAAGTCTCGCGAGCGGCAGCCGCTCTAGCGCGCCGCCCAGGCGTCCGGTGAATCGGTCAGGTGCTCCACCACCGGCGGCATCTCGCCGCTGACCAGGTCGGCCAGCGTGACCTGCTCGAGCACCGCGCGCAGGTTGGCGCGAACCGCGATCCAGACGCCCTGGAGATGCTCGGCGTTGCCGCGGTAGGTGATCGACTCCGGCGGCGCCGACTGCACGTTGGCGATCGGACCTTCCACAGCGCGGACCACGTCGGCGATCGTGACGTCGTCGGCCGGCCTGGCCAACCAGTAGCCACCCTTGGCGCCGCGTCGGGCCCGGACGATGCCGGCGTGCTTGAGCTCGAGCAGGATGTGCTCGAGGAACTGGAGGGGGATGTCCTGGGAGTCGGCCAGGCGTTCGCCCTTGATCGGCCCCTGGTCGTTGGCCGCCGCAAGCTCGGCGGCCGCGCGCACCGCGTAATCGACTTTCGCTGTCACCCGCACAAAGGCAAGTAAACCAGTCAGGAAGATGCGGACCGCGCCAGGGAAGATGTGCCGAACGCGATCGCCCAGGGCCTGCGCCGTGCCGTTGGCCGACGGCTCAGCCGACGACTTCGGGTGTCAGCTCCTCCGAGTCGTGGGGCGCCGCGCCGTCGCGGGATGTGGGGCCGGAATCGCTGGGCGGCCCGCCCCGCGTGTCTTGACCTTTGCGGTCACGCCGGCGGTTGAGGTAGTGCGGGGCGGCGATGATCAGGCCCAGGCCGAGGCCGGCGACGGCGGCGGCGATCGGCCAGACGTTGGGGTCGCCCTTCTGGATCGTGATGATCCCCGAGCCGATCAGGACCAGCCCGAGCGCGGTGCGCAGGAACCCGGTCGGTGCTCTGCCGGAGAGCGCGGAGCCGATCACGACCCCGGGCACCGACCCCACGAGGATGTTGGCGACCAGGCCGTAGTCGACGTTGCCGCTGATCATGTGGGCGACCCCGGCGGCCCAGAGGAGGACGGCTGCGTGGACGATGTCGGTTCCCACGACCCGCCTGGGCGAGAGCCGGAAGACGGTGATCAGCAGGATCGCGATCACCGTGCCCGAGCCGGCCGACGTGATGCCGATGATGAAGCCTGTCGTCGCGCCTATGACCACGGCGGCGACCTTGTGGCGGTGCTTCAACTCGAAGTCATCGCGCTCGTCGATCAGGTTGGCGAGGAACAGCGCCCTGGCGAGGGTGATGATCCCAACCATCAGCAGGGTGCCGCCGAGCATCGCGTAGAGCAGCGAGTCGAGCCTGTCCTCGCCGATCTGGTTCGAGAGGTAGGAGATGAAGAAGACCCCGGCGACGGCCGAGGGGACGCTGCCGACCGCGAGCCAGAAGACCATGCCGGTGTTGACCGTCTTCATCTTCAGGTGGCGCCAGCCGCCGACCGTCTTGGTGATCGCCGAGTAGACGATGTCGCTGCCGATCGCGGTGGTAGGGGAGGTGCCGACGACGAGGATCAGCAGCGGCGTCATCAGGGAGCCGCCGCCCATGCCGGTCATTCCGACGAGCACGCCTACGCCGAGTCCGAAGAGGATGATTGCCGGGTCCACTGGGTTCCTCGTGGCGAAAAAACTCTTTCGTGACTTTCCTGACTTTCTTAGTCAGGAGCACAAGAAGGTCGGGATGCTAGCAAAGCGGCCCGGGATAACTGCGCGGCCTCCTCTGCTCCAGCCCGATCGCGTTCACCATCACCGGAAGCCTCGCGATCGGGCTTCCGCGTCCGGGGGCCGCTTGGTCATTCCCCCTCCGCGTCCGGGAGCCGGAGCAAGACCTGTCCTCCTGTGCATTGCGGACATGCGGGGTTGCCCGGGGGAACCACCTCGGACGCAACGCCGCGAGAGGAGGAAGGTGAGCGCCTTCAATCCGCCCCGGCGCGGCGCGCTGAGTGTCCGGGGAGGAACCCCCGGCAACCCCACAAGCCGCCGGAGCGGAGGAGTCCGCGTTTGATCGGGCCCCCGGAGCGACCAAGCGGCCCCCGGACGCGGAGCGGGAGCCCGCTGATGACCAGTGACTCTGGGTGCGGGCTCCCGCGGAGCAGAGGAGGCCGCGCAGTTGTGTGACTAGACTGCACCCGACAATCCAGGGGAGCTCGCGGGTAGGCGGGCTGAGATGGCGTCCGAGCAGCCCCGGCGCCGACCCTCAGAACCTGTGCGGTAATGCGCGCGGAGGGAGCATGTTGACGAGGACCGGGGCTCCCATACAGGAGCCCCTTTCAGATCCAGCCCGGGGCCCGCGGGGCACGGAGATCGCGCTGCGACGCCTCGGTCAGAGCTTCGGCGAGTTGGAGGTGATCGCGCGTCTCGATCTCGAGCTCGCGCCGCGGGGAGTGCTCGGGGTGGTCGGGCCCTCGGGGTGCGGCAAGTCAACCCTGCTGGAGCTGATCGCCGGCCTGCGCGAGCCCTCCGCTGGGGGCGTCCTGGTCGGCGGCCGCGAGGAGGCCGCCGAGCGACTCGCCGCCTGCGCCTACATGCCGCAGCGCGACGCTCTCCTGCCCTGGTTCTCGGCGGTGGACAACGCTGCCCTGGCGCTGCGCAATCAGGGCCTCGGCCGGGCCCGGGCGAGGCGCGAGGCCGCGCAGCTCTTCGAGCGCTTCGGGCTGGAGGGCTTCGAGGCGAGCCGCCCCGCCGAGCTCTCCGGCGGGATGCGCCAGCGGGTCGCCTTCCTCCGCACCCTGCTCGCCGGCAAGCCGGTGCTGCTGCTCGACGAGCCCTTCGCCTCGCTCGACGCGATCACCCGGGCCGAGATGCAGGGCTGGCTCGCCGGGGCGCTCGCCGCCGATCCGCGCACCGTCGTCCTCGTCACCCACGACGTCGAGGAGGCGCTCTACCTCTGCGACCGGGTCGTCGTCCTGACGTCCCGCCCGGCCACGGCCGCCGCCGAGCTGGAGGTCGCTGGTCCGCGGGCGCCTGACCGGGACCGCGCCGTCACCACTCCCGCCTTCCTCGAGCTGCGCGAGCGGGCGATGGCGGCGCTGCGGGAGGGCGCGCGGTGAGGCGCTGGGTCCTCCCCGCCCTCGTCCTGGCCGCGCTGCTCGGCGCCTGGCAGATCGCCGCCACCAGCGGCGCGATCGCCTCTGCGCTCGGGCTCGAGGACTTCCTTGTCCCGGCCCCCTCGGAGATCGCCAAGGTGCTGTGGGAGGACCGCTCGCTGCTCGCCGACAACGCCTGGGTGACCCTGAAGGAGATCGTCCTCGGTTTCGCCTGCGCCCTCGCCGCGGGTCTCGCCTTCGCCGTCGTCCTCCACCTCTCTCCGACTCTGCGCCGCGCCTTCTACCCGCTGATCGTCGCCTCGCAGACGGTGCCGATCATCGTGGTCGCGCCGATCCTGGTCGTCTGGTTCGGCTACGGGATCGGGCCGAAGCTGGCGATCATCGCGCTGATCTGCTTCTTCCCGATCACCGTCAACGCGCTCGACGGCCTGCGCTCGGTCGACCCCGAGGCGCGAAAGATGATGCGCAGCCTCGACGCCTCCCGCCTCGCGATCTTCCGCCGCCTGGAGGCGCCGACCGCGCTGCCGTACGTGTTCAGCGGCGCCAAGATCGCGGTCGCCGTCGCAGTGATCGGCGCCGTTTTCGGCGAGTGGTCCGGCTCCTCGGAGGGCCTCGGCTACCTGATGCAGCTCGACAACGGCCGGCTCGAGACGGCTCGAATGTTCGCCTCGGTGGCGATTCTCTCGGCCTTTGCGATCGGGCTCTTCGCCCTCCTTGCCTTCGCCGAGCGCAGGGTGGTGAGCTGGCGATGAGCGGTAGGGTCGCGGCCGGTTTGAGCGAGGGTAGACCGAACAGCCGCCGCCCGCGCCGCGCCTTCGCAGCGGCAGCTCTGGCGACGCTGCTGGCCGCCCTGACCCTCGCCGCCTGCGGCGAGAAGAGCGAGGACGTCACAGCAAAGACCCAGCCCTTCAACCTCGCCCTCGACTTCTATCCCAACCCCGACCACGTCGGCATCTACATGGCGAAGCGGCTGGGGTACTTTCGCGACGCCGGGCTCGACGTCTCGATCAACGCTCCGTCCGACCCGTCGGCGCCGATCAAGGAGGTGGCGGCCGGGCAGGCCGACCTGGCGATCTCGTACGAGCCCGAAGTGCTGCTGGCCCGCGATCAGGGCCTCGACGTGGTTGCCGTCGGCGCCCTCGTCGACCGGCCGCTGACCTCGATGATCTGGCTCAAGGACTCCGGCGTGAAAAGCGTCACCGACCTGCGCGGCAAGACGATCGCCACCGCGGGCATCCCCTACCAGGACGCCTACCTGAAGACGATCTTGGCCAGGGCGAACATGTCGCCCTCCGACGTGAAGGCGGTCAACGTCGGGCTGGGGCTGCTGCCGGCGATCCTCGGCGGGCGCGCCGCGGCGATCCTCGGCGGCTTCAGCAACATCGAGGGCGTCGACCTGCGGGTCCGCGGGAAAAAGCCGGTGGTGACCCCGGTGGACGAGCTGGGCGTCCCGCGCTACGACGAGCTGGTCCTTGTCGCCAAGGGCAGCCGCCTGCGGGAGGATCCGGAGTCGATCCGGCTGTTCATCGCCGCGCTGGCGCGCGGCACGGCGGCCGCCGAGCGCAATCCTGCGGCAGCGAAGAAGGCGGTGCTCTCCTACGAGCCCGGCCTCGATGAGAAGACCGCGCAGGCCGAGCTGTCCGCGACCCTGCCGCTGCTCGAGCCGAGCCGCAAGGGCCGCCCGTTCGGATGGATGAGCCCGGCGGCCTGGAAGGAGTTCATCGGCTGGATGCGCGACAACAGCCTGATCGAGAGCCTGCCCGCCCCCTCCCAGCTCCTCAGCAACGACTACCTGCCGGACAGGATCCCCGAGTAGGGGCGTGCATCGGCCAGGAGGTTCGAGACCTGCTGTGCCGCCATCGGGCGGGCGAAGCAGAAACCCTGCGCCCAGTCGCAGCCCAGCCGGCGGAGCTCGGAAGCCTGTGCCTCGTTCTCAACCCCCTCGGCGACGACGTCGAGCGACAGCGCCCTGGCCATGCCGATGATCGCCTCGACGATCGCGGTCCGCTCGGCCTCTAGGCCGAGC
Organism: uncultured Actinomycetes bacterium; assembly: GCA_963738305.1. Classification (GTDB taxonomy): domain Bacteria; phylum Actinomycetota; class Thermoleophilia; order Solirubrobacterales; family 70-9; genus JBBRHQ01. The sequence goes on from CAVTVU010000001.1 coordinate 588,853, forward strand.
GCCTCGGTGAAGGATCGGTCGATCTTCAGCACGTCCAGTGGGAAGCGGTTGAGGTAGGCGAGGGATGAGTAGCCGGTGCCGAAGTCGTCGAGGACGAGGCTGACGCCCAGCTCCTTCAGCGCCTCCAGGGTCGACGTCGCGATGCCGTGCTCCTCGACCAGGACGCTCTCGGTGATCTCCAGGTGCAGGTGCTCGGGATCAAGCCCGGTGCGCGCGAGGATCTCCGCGACGGCTGCGGTGAGGTCGCGATGGGTGACCTGGCGGGCGGAGAGGTTGACCGAGACGGCGATCGGGCGCGCGTCGGGGCGCTCGTCGTGCCAGATCAGGGTCTGGCGGCAGGCCTGCTCCATGACCCAGCGCCCGATCGGCTCGATCAGCCCGCTGTCCTCGGCGACCGGGATGAACTCGCCCGGGTCGAGCACGCCGCGCTCGGGATGCTGCCAGCGCAACAGGGCCTCGACGCCGCTCACCTCGCCGGTGCCCAGGGCGACGATCGGCTGATAGCGGAGGACCAGCTCGTCGCGCTCCAGCGCATGGCGAAGCTCGCGCTCGATCTCTAGCCGGCGGACCGTCTGGGCCCGCATCTCGGCGTCGAACAGCTCGCAGCGGCCGCGGCCGCGCTCCTTGGCCCGGTACATGGCGGCGTCGGCGTCGCGGATCAGGGAGTCGGCGTCGGCCTCGGGCCCGCCGGGCTCGGCCACAGCGATGCCGACGCTGACGGCGATGTAGTGCTCGACGCCGCTGATCTGGAAGGGGTGGTCGAAGGCCCGGTTGACCCGCCCGGCGATCGCCAGCGCCTCCCGCTCGTCGGCGAGCTGCTCGACCAGGATCCCGAACTCGTCGCCGCCGAAGCGGGCCACGGCGTCGCCGGGGCGCAGGTGTGAGCGCAGGCGCGGCGCGATCGCTCGCAGCAGCTCGTCGCCCTTGTGGTGGCCGAGACTGTCGTTGATCAGCTTGAAGTGGTCGAGGTCGAGGAAGAGGACGCCGACCGGGGCCCCCGAGTCACCGGCGCGGGCCAGCGCCTTGTCAAGGGTGTCGATGAACTGGGTCCGGTTCGGGAGGCCCGTGAGGGCGTCGTGGAGCACCCGGTGGCGAAGCTGGTCGTCGGCCATGCGGCGCTCGATCGCGTCGGCCAGCACGTTGGCGGCGGACTGGATGAAGTGGACGTCCTTCGGGGTGAAGAAGTGCGGCTCGGTCGAGTGCACGTCGAGCACCCCGAAGGGATTCTTATGACCGTCGATCACGACGGCCAGGCTGGAGCGGATCCCCAGCACCCGCAGGGCGGGAGGCATGGCGAAGCGGTTCTCGGCCTCCCAGTCGTCGACGATCACGTGGAGCCCGGACTCGACCGCGGCGCCGGCGTGGGAGTCTCGGGTGGCCGAGGCTCGCCCCTCCCCGCGCTTGCGCACGGATTCGAGCCCCGCCCGCAGCCGCAGCGTGCGCCCGCCCTGCGGCAGCTCCCAGACGCAGGCGTGCTCGACCCCCTCGATCTCGGCCACGAGGTCGGCGGTCGAGTCCATCAGGGCCGCCGGGTCGGCGCCCGAGAGCGCCTGCTCGCCCAGCCGCGCGACCGCCGCCTGCTGCGCGGCGCTGCGCTCGAACCCCTGCTCGGCGATCTTGCGCTCGGTGATGTCGTAGAGGACTCCGTGCCAGACGGGGATGCCCTCGGAGTCGAGCTCCAGCACCGCTTCGTCGAGGATCCAGACCACGTCGCCGTCGCGGGTCAGCATCCGGTAGTCGAGCGGAGGCGGGTTGCGGGTCCCGACGATCTTCTCGGTCTCCTGCTCCATCGCGCGCTCGGTGTCCTCGGGATGGATCCGGCTGGCCCAGAGGCCCGAGTCGGCGAGCCACTCCTCGGGGGTGTAGCCGAGGATGTCCTCGACCTGGGGGCTGACGTAGCGCCACCGACCGAGCTCGCCCAGCTCAGCGGTGTAGACGATCGCCGGGAGGCGCTCGACCAGGATTCGGTAGTCCTCCTCGGCCCGCTTGCGGACCCTCATCTCGTCCTCGGCGCGCTGTCGCAGCTCACGCTCCTTGGCGCGGCTGTCGAGCAGACGCATCGCGACCTCCAGCGTGTGCGCCATCTCCCCCAGCAGCCCCACCTCCTCGTGGCTGAACATCTGTGGTCGGGAGCGGGCGACAAGGAGCGAGCGCTGGCCGTCGCGGTCGACCGGGACCGCGACCGCGTTGCAATGGCCGGCGGGCAGCTCGATCAGCTTCGACCGCCCGGCGGCGACGGCCATCAGGTCGGCCTCGCGGGCCTCGCCGTCCCCGAACCCGGCCCGGGACTCGACCCGGTCGGAGACGATCGCCGCACCGTCGGCGGCGAAGGCCGCGGCAACGCGCTCGGCGGCGACGCGCAGGGCAGCGCCCTCATCGGCCTCCGAGGAGATCAGATCGAGGAATTCGGCCAGCTGCTCGGTCGGCCAGCTGCGCTCCCAGGACGGCTGGTTTGCCACTCCAAACCATCGGCATCGACGCCTGTCGGCTTGACTCCGGCACGTTAGGCGGCGAGGCGCTGCGGACCGCCCTGCGCGACCAGGTGGTGGAGACCGACGATCGTATGGACTCCTGCCAGGCCGCGATAGGGCTCATACGGCGCGTAGAACTCCTCGACCTCGGGGATCGTCGCCCGTCGGCCGCCGAGCTTCGCCAGGCGCCCGACCAGCTTCAGGTAGGCCAGGTCCCCGGCAGGCAGGGAATCGGGGTCGCCGCGCCCGTGCAGGCCAAGGCACTGCACCGTCCAGGGCCCGATGTTCCGTCGCGCGAGCAGGCGGACGTCGCAGGCGGGGTCGGACGGGTCGCATCGCCCCGCGGCGACGTCGCGCGCGACCTCCCGCAGGGCGATCGCCCGCCGCGCCGCGAGGTCGGTGGACTCCAGCTCGGCCGGGGCGCGGCCGGCAATCACGGCGGCGCAGGGCACGTCGCGGAGCATCGCGGGACCCTCACCCAGATGGGGCCCCCAGCGACGGACGATGCGGCGCTGGATGCGTGCGGCGCGGACGGCCTCGATCAGCTGGTTGGTGACCGCCCAGGCCAGCGCCTCCCAGGGCCAGGGCCGCCGTCGCGGGCGAAGGTATGGGCGCCTCCGCAGCAGCGGGCCGAGCAGCGGATCGCGGCGAAAGCTTCGGTAGAAGTCGGAGAGGTCGTCGTCCACACCGAGGGCGAAGCGCATCCGCTCAATCGCGATCTCGAGCTGCCCCCTGTCGGCCCGGGGACCCCGCCCGGGCGAGCCGTCCAGGGCCGGCGCCGCCACGTCGGCGGGCTCCAGCGGCTCTGCTCGAAAGCGAACCGTCCCGGAACCGGCCTGCCAGGCGTGGACCGCGACGGGGGCCTCGCCGACGTGGAGCAGACGCGTCGCAACGCCTCCGGAGCGACGCATTACGCGATCGCCGCCCGCGGAGGGCAGGCGGAAGGGCGAGGGCGGGCGCACCGCGACCTCGAGCGCGCTGCCCCGGCCCTGCGGCGGGCTCACCGTCCGAGCAGGTGCACGTCCACCAGGAAGGAGCGGCTGGCGACGACGTTGGCCGGCGCGCCCGATGTACGCCGGGCGAGCCGCCTCGAAGAGCGACCGCGGCGCCCGGCGGCGCTCACCGCCCGCACCACGGCGACCGTGGCCGCGCCGGCCAGGGCCCCTCCGGCGGCCGCGATCGCCGCGCTTCGCACCTCGTTGCGCAGGGCCGGCGGCTTCGCCCGCTCGTAGGGCAGCGGAAGCGGCCGCGCGCCGCCTGCCGCGCCCGGCTCGGCGTCCTCCTCGGAGACCACGACTCCCTCGACCTGATTCTCCAAACCACTCACGAAACCCGACTCTAGCGATGGCACTGGCGGGCCGCACCAGCGGTTACGTAAACCCCCGCAAATAGCGAAAGACCGGGCGGTCCGAACCTTAGCCGGGTGGTGCCGGATCAGCCCGGGGGGAGCGCCGGGTTCCTCCGCCCGGATGTTCCGGCCGCCTCCGCCTCAGAACCGCTTCTCGAACAGCCGGTACTTCTTCACTACCTTGCCGCCCATCCCCTCCATCGCCCTGTTCATCGGGCGGTTGGTCTCGAGGATCCAGCCCATCTCCCCGCCGACGATCCCGCCGGGGCGGGCGGCCTCCTCGATGTGCTTGAGGTAGAGACTGGCGGCGACACCGGTATGGCGGTAGTCACTCTTCACGCCGAGAGCGAAGACGCGGCATTGGTCGATCCTGCGACGGCCGGTGAGGAAATGGAACCAGCCGAACGGGAGCAGGCGTCCGTTCATCTTCGCCAGAACCTGGTTGATGTCGGGCAGGGTCAGCGCGGCGCCTACCACCTCACCGTCCTTCTCGGCCATCCAGGTCCACTTCTCGTCGATCACCTGCTTGAGGTTCTTGGCCTGGAAGGCGACCTCTGCCTCGGTCACCGGGACGAAGCCCCAGTTGTTCCCCCAGGCTTCGTTGTAGACCTCCATGAACCGGTGCACCTCGGCCTCGAGGTCGCGCTTGCGCATGTTGCGGATCGTGATGCCCTCGTCGCGCAGGGCCTTGTCGGCCGCCTCGTGGATCGCGGGGTCGAAGCGCTCGCCCTCCTTGAGGCTGCCGAATTGCAGCTCCCACATCAACAGGTCCATCGCCTTCCCGAAGCCCTCCCCCTCGATCAGCTCCCGGTAGTGCGGCGGATGCCACGGCTGGAGGATCTGCGGCGGTCGCTCGAACCCCTCGATCAAAACCCCCAGCTCGTCATTGGTAGTGAAGTCCATCGGCCCGAGAATCCGCTCGCGCCCCCTGGAGCGCACCCACTCCGCGGCCGCGTCGAGCAGCGCCGCGGCGACCTCGGGGTCGTTCTCGCTCTCGAAGAAGCCGAACATCCCGTCGCTGCCGCCCTGGTAGGAATCCCAGCGGCGGTCGACCTGGGCGGTGATGCGGCCGACCGGGACGCCGTCGCGCTCGGCGAGGAAGTACTCGGCCTCGGCGTGCTCGAAGAACGGGTTGCGGGAGCGGTCGAGGAACTGCATCCGCTCGAAGGTCAGCGGTGCGATCCACCGCGGGTCGTCGCGGCGCAGGCGGAAGGGAAGCTTGACGAAGCGCCGCAGGTCGCGCCGGCCCTCGATCGTTCGGATGGAGACGTCAGCCACCGCCGCAACGTAGCGCAGGGAAGTCGGAGCCAACTGCCACACTTGGGGCGATGGCCGAGACCGCACGCAGTCCCGTCGACGTCTTCGAGAAGGCCCGCACCCACGATCGGCTCGAGCAGCTCGAGGCGGCGAAGGAAGCGGACCTGCTGCCCTACTTCCGCCTGCTCACGTCGCAGGCCGGGCCGGTGGTCGAGATGGAGGGGCGGGAGACGATCATGCTCGGCTCCAACAACTACCTCGGCCTGACAAACGACACCCGGGTCAAGCAGGCGGCCCGCGACGCGCTGGAGGCCTACGGCACCGGGCTGACCGGATCGAGGCTCCTCAACGGGACGACGCCGCTGCACCTCGAGCTGGAGCGCGAGCTTGCGGAGTGGATGCAGACCCCCGACGCGCTCGTGTTCACCACTGGATACCAGTCCAACGTCGGCTGTATCGGCACGATCCTCCAGCCCGGCGACACCGTCGTCTGCGACTCCGGCGACCACGCCTCGATCCTAGACGGCTGCCGCCTCTCCGGCGCCAAGCTGCGCCCGTTCCGCCACAACCGCATGGACAAGCTCGAGCGGATGCTGCAACGGGCCGCCGGGGACGGGGGTGGCGTGCTGGTGGTCGTCGACGGCGTCTTCTCCATGGAGGGGGACGTCTGCGACCTGCCGCCGATCGTCGAGCTCTGCCGGCATTACGGCGCCCGCCTGATGGTCGACGAGGCTCACGGCGTCGGTGTCCTCGGCGACCGCGGGGCGGGCGCCTGCGAGCTGTTCGGCCTCGAGGAGGAGGTTGACCTCCGCATGGGCACCTTCTCCAAGAGCCTCGCGTCCTGCGGGGGCTTCATCGCCGGGCCGGCGGAGGTGATCGAGTACCTGCGGATCTCCTCCCGCTCGTTCATCTTCAGCGCCTCCGCTGTGCCGGCCGCGATCGGCGCGGCGCTCGGCGCGCTGCGAATCATCCGCTCCGAGGGGCCGCAGCTCTTCGAGCGGCTCCTCTCGAACGCCGCCTACCTGCGTGCCGGCCTACGGGACCTCGGCCTGGTCGTGGTCGAGCCCGGGCGCCTGCCCGACGGCACGGAGGCCACCACGCCGGTCGTACCGGTGATCGTGGGCGAGGACTGGCAGGCCGTCCTGCTGTGGAAGGCGCTCTTCGACGCCGGCGTCTACACCAACGTTGCGATCCATCCGGCGGTGCCGCCCGGTGGGGCGCTGCTGCGCACCAGCCTGATGGCGACCCATGAGAGCGAGCATCTCGACCGTGCGCTGGAGACGATCGGCCGGGTGATCGCCGACTTCCCGGACCTGCCCCGCACCTAGCTCGACGCGGGTTCGAGCCCGAAGACTTGGCGCCTGCTCCACGTTTTCGGGTAGCCGAATGTTCATGGGCCGAGGTTCAAGACCGGCCGGGACGGCGTCTATCCATCCCCCAACGGGGGGACTTTCGCTCTTGTCCGAATCTGGACAAAAGAAAGGCGCGCGGAAAAACTTGCTCTTAGCGACCGCCGCCGGGCCAAACGGGCTGTTCGGGTTGACGCCCCGCGCGAAAAACAAATACCTTGCCCCGACCGCACGCCCCCGGGGCAGGGAGGCGACGAGAGAGGAAGTCATTGCCCCGGCGTCGCGATTGGCCTTCTGGGGCGCGGTACGAGAGAGATATCCAGTCAATCCCCGATTCCTTGAAGGGAGGAGTCTGCAGTGAATGCTGCCTCGATTGCCCCTGCTCCCACAGTTTCCGTGAAGTCCCCCCCAGGTCATATGCCCCAGCACATGGAAGCGCTGGCGCATGCCAATCGCGTTCGCCTAGGCAGGGCGGCGCTGAAGCGTTCGGTCGCTCGCGGCGAGCGCTCGGTCGCCGACGTGATACGCGAGGCGCCTTGGGAGACCGAGAGCATGACCCTCGCCGAGCTGCTGACTGCCCAGCGCCGCTGGGGCCGCACGCGTGCGCGCAAGTTCCTCCTTCCCCTGGCTCTGAACGAGAACAAGCGGGTCGGCACCCTCACCCACCGCCAGCGGCTGATGCTGGCCTCCGAACTGGAGGCGAAGACCGGCTCGGCCCCCACGGCCGAGCACCAGGTCGCGCTGGCCTCCTAGTCCAATCCCCGCCGGGGGCGACCCGGCCCAAGGCATGCGACTCCTCGGGACCCCGCCGGACGGCGGGGTCCTTTTCGTTGAGGGTCAGCCCCGGAGTCCGCCCACCCGGAAGGAGAGACCGCCGGAAGCCCGCTGGAAGGCCCTGCGCAGGACGATGAAGGAGCCGAGGAAGACCGCCGCGCCGATTCCGAGGCAGGCGATCAGGATCAGCCCGGCCGCGTAGTAGAGGACAGCGACGGTGAGGACAAAGCCGGTGCCGGCGATCAGGGTCGTATGCGAGCGGTACCCCGCGAAATGCTCGCGCACCGACAGCTCGAGGCCGGCCATGCACCCGAGGACGACGCCTACCGTGATCGCGACCGGATTGCTGCCAAAGATGCCGACTCCCAGTACGACGAGGGCGACCAGGACCGTGAGTTCCTGGAGGGGGAATGACCCCCAGGGCGCAGGCGGGCGCTCGTCGGGCGCGCTCCCGCGCCTGGCACGGGCGGGCGCCCTGGCCTCACCGGCCGACTCGGAGGGCGGCGGCTTGGATGGCGATGGCCCGGGCCCACGCCGGCGTCGCTTCTTGCGTGACTTCGCCACGGGATCTAGCTCGGATGGTGGCGCGGGGCGCCGGGGGCCGGGGCCCCCTTCATAAGGGGCAACCGGAGGAGAGCTTGACCCTCCACCATCCCATCAGCATCCCGAGCAGGCCGAAACGCGGGCGCGAGTGCCAGTGTCGGCACCCGGTCTCCCCGATGTCCTCGTTGGAGATACGGACCCATTTGTGCTCGGCGGGCTCGGCGATCATCCGCTCCAGCAGCTCGCGGTTGGCCTCCTCGATCTGACCGCGGCGGTCGATCTCCCCCCGGGCTTCGGCGACCCGGAGGGCCAGCGCGTCGCGAACCTCCTCCAGCTCCCCGATGCCGAGCATCCTCGGGCCACCGGCGGGGGCGACCGCCCACTCGATCTCCCTGCGCGGGTAGGCCGAGGTGAAGAGAGCGGCGAGCTCGCGCTCGAGCCGGGCGATCTGGCGGCGCAGCTCGGCCCGCGCCAAACTCTCGTCGGCGACCAGCAGCCCTTCCAGGCTCGGGGCCGACGGAGACGAGGGCTGGCCCTCTGCGATTCGTGCCTCGATGCAGAAGCTCCGGCATGTGTCCCTTCCCGCGGACGATTCCTTGGGGACCATTCTAAACGCGCCTCAGCCTGCCAGCAACCGGAGCGCGCGGCCGCACCATTTTGAGGCGTGCCGGCCAAGTCGCCCCGGACGCGGAAGCTCGCGCGAGGCAGTCGGGAGCCTGCTCTGCCGGCGCGGCTCGCATCAGGACGGCACAGGCACGTCAGGCGGCGCAGCCGTCTGACCTCGAGGGCGGACACTTCGAGCACGTAGAGCGACGTCTATGATCGGATTCGTTGGACGTATTCGGTTGCTATGGCGACCAGATCCGTCCAATGAACCGGCGCAGCCGCTGACCAAGCGTCTGGCGAACCGGAAGTACTTGCGGCGGCTTCGCCGCCTTACATGCCTGTGCCGGCGCTAACACCGCGCGGGCTTTATTAAATTGCGGCGGCTTCGCCGCCTTACATGCCTGTGCCGGCGCTAACACCGCGCCGGCTTCTATTCCTTTGCGCTCATCACCGTCGTCGCCATCCACAGTGCCTCCTCGATTGCGATCTGAGGGACTCCGTTGACCTGGATCGCGGCGAGCACGATGCGCTCGGTGCTGGGATGGACACCGCGGCCCTCGGCGGTGGCCCCGAACAGCATCGCCAGCGGCCGGTGCTCGTCGGAGATCAGCAGCGACCCCTGCGGCAGCGACCCGCGGCGTCCCTCCAGCTCCTCGCCGGGAGCCGAGTCGCGAATGCCCAGCTCCCCCTCGATCCTCGCGGCGTCGAAGGCTCGCAGGGCGACGCCGGTCTCGATGGTCGCGATCGTCAGCGCGTCGTCGAGCTGGTTGCGGCTCTTGAACGCCCCGCTCTTCATCCGCTCGAGGGCCAGCGCCTCGACCGGGGTGCGGGTCCGATCGGGGTCGAGCCCGATCTGCCGGAAGAAGACCCGGTAGGCCCAGGGGATCGGCCGCTCGCGCATATGGACTGCGTGGGCCCCCAAGAACCGGTCCGAGAGGGTGTTGAGCCGGCGCCGCACCGATGCGGGGCTGCGGCCGGAGGGCCCATCGACTAAGACGGAGACGAGTCCCACCCCCGGGAACTCGGAGGCCACCGCCGGTGCAACCCAGCCCTGCTCAGTCATCGATCGCGGCCTTGCGCCGCGAGGCCCGCAGCAGGGCCTTCACCTTGGCCTCGAGCTGGTGCCGGCTCAGCTCGCCGATGCTGGCCCCCTCCAGGATCCCGCCGGGGTAGGCATAGACGAAGGTCGGGCAGCCGCCGACCCGGTAGACGTTGGAGACGGCGCCGTCGCGGTCGTAGCCGACCGGCATCCTCCAGCGCCGGTCGCGGACGAGTGCCCGAACGTCGTCGCGATCGTCGCGGACGTCGATCGAGAGGAAGTTCACCCGCCCACGGTAACGCCGGTAGACGGCGCTGACCACGTCCTGCTGGGCCTCGCAGTCCCCGCCTCGGGTGAACCAGAACGAGATGACCAGCGGACGGTCGAAGTAGTCGCAGACGCGGATCGCGTGGGCGAGCCGGATTTCGCAGGCCGGGGTGCGACGGGAGTCCTCCGGGCAGGGGTTCTCCGACGTCGAGCAGTCGTCCTGGATAGACGTTGGCGTCGCCGTCGAGCGGGCCGAGCGCGACCGGGACCGCGAACTCGGGCAGGGGCAGGTCGGTCTCGACTCGTCGATGCCGATCGTGCCGCGTGTCCCGGGTCGTCAGCAGGTTGACGAAGGCGACCACGATGAGGACCAGGAAGGCGAGGCCGACGAAGCGCGAGTAGCGCGCACCGGGCTTCGGCGCCGGCTCGAGCGTGCGGCGGGCGGTCCGGCGCGGCAGGGTCGCTCGGAACCGCCATTCCCCGGTGCGTGCGCCATCGGCTCAGCGGCGGGCCGTGCGGGGCCGCAGCGCCGCGAGGCGGCGGGGCAGCGAGACGCCGCGGATCTCGAACGAGGACTCTGCCCAGACCAGCGCAGCCGGCAGGACCAGCATCACCCCGGCCAGCGCGACGAGGAGATCGACGACGGTGACGAAGCCGAAGTCGCGCAACATGCGGATGTCGGTGGCGAGCAGCGCCGCAAAGCCGGCGATCGCGGTCGCCCCCGAGGCCAGCACCGCTGCGCCCGGTTCGCTCGTAGGCGCGGCGCAGGGCCTCACCGACCGAGCGACCGCCGCCGCGCTCCTCGTGGTAGCGGGCGGCGAGGATGACGCTGAACTCGGTCCCGATCGCGATCACCAGCGCGCCGAGTGCGGCCGACATCGGGTTCAGGGGACGCCGCTCGCGGCGAGGATCAGCGAGGACCAGCCAGTCGCGAGGACGATCGGCACCAGCGGCACCAGCGCCCGCGTCGCCGAGCGGTAGACGGCGAGCAGGGCCAGCGCAACCGCCGCGATACCCGCCAGGGTCAGCCAGTAGCGGCTCCGCGAGAGGTCGGTGGCGGACTCGGCGACCATCACCGGCAGCCCCGCCAATCGGACCGTCGTGCCCACCGGGGGCCCGTTGCCCGCGCCGGGCGGGTCGATCTCGGCCCGGATGTCGGTCGATCAGCGTCCTGCTGGTCGTCGAGCGACTGCGCCCTGATCCCGAAGGCGATGTTGGCGGTGTCGAGCTTGCCGGTCCCGGGATCCCTGCGCGAGGACCCCTTGCAGGTCGTAGGCCGGGAGTTGGTCGATCAGGCCGCCTGACGTCGGCCGCGCGTCACCGTGTCCCCGGGGCGCGCCAAGGAAGTCGGAGAGCGCCGGGACCCGGGCAGATCTCGGGCCTTGCGGCAGCTCGGGAAGCGCCCGTCGAAGCCGTTGGCCTCGAGCACCCGCTGCTTGAACTCGCCCATCCACCTGACCAGCGCGGGGTCGGCGATGTCCCGTGCTCTGGATGCTGACGTCGAGCTCCCCGGAGACGCCGGTGATGTCCTGGAGCCGGTTGAGGTCGCGGACCTGGGAGAGGTCCTGGGGCACGAGCTGGCGGACGTCGGAGATCGTCTCGATCCGGGTTCCCGCGACCCAGCCGCAGAGCGCCAGCGCCAGCCCGACGATCAGCACGCGGCCGGGAGAGGCGATCGCCGCAGCCAGGGCCGAGCGGCCGAACCGGGACATCAAGGGCGGGCGAGCGCGATCCGCGCTCGGAGCGGGGCGCCTCCAGGCCCCCGGCGGCGACGCGACCTCGCCGTCCCCGCGGTACCCACCGGGCCTCGCGGCGCCGGCGCAGGCTGAGCGCGGCGAACCCCGCGGTTAGCGCGAGGGCGAAGGCGATCGCGATGCCCACCACGAGCATCAGGCCGAACCCGCGCACCATCGGGCTCGGCGAGAGCTGGAGCACGGCGAACCCGGCCGCCGTCGCGAGGGCAGGCGGTGCCGATCACCGGCCCGCCGCGGGAAGCCGCCTCGCGGGCGGCGCGGCGCCGCGGTGCCGCCTGCGGCCGCCTCGTCGTAGCGAGCCTGGAGCTGGATCGCGTAATCCACGGCGAGCCCGATCAGGACAGGCAGGACGGCGATCGAAGCCATCGTCAGCGAGCCTCCGACGGCGCCCAGAAGGCCGAAGGTGATTCCCGCCGCTGCCAGCGCCAGGACCAGGGGCAGCAGCCGCATCCGCGAGCGGAAGACGAGCATCAGGGTGAGGGCCATGACGGCCAGGGCCGCGGCGAAGAGGACGAGCAGCGCGTCCTCGATCACCTCGGTGAGGCCGTCGATCACGACCGGCGCCCCGGAGACGACGTAGCTGCCGCCATCGAGGGCGAAGCAGGGGGCGGGGCGCTTGCCGGCAGCGCAGACCTTGCGCGGGCGTTTCGTCATTCACCGCCTCGCCGATCAGCGCCAGGGCGCGGTGCCGCTCGGAATCGGTGAGATCGGGTCGCAGGCGGATGACGATCTGGGCCGAGTCGCGGTTGGGGAACAGGTAGGCGAGCTTCGCCTTTGGCGTGCCTCCGGTCTGGCGGAGGTCGAAGACGACCCTGGAGATGAAGTTGCGATCGGTCAGCCGGGGCAGGCTGGTGATCCCGTAGGTGGCGGCCGACTGAAGCAGCCGGCGCGCTGGAACTCCTGCATGACCTGACTCGCGGCCTGGCCACCGAGGGCCTGGGCCTGGGCGGTCGAGTAGCCCTGCGCCCTCGCCTGGCGGGCCACCGCCAGCGCCAGCCGCCTGGCCCGCGCCTTGGCGGCGGCGAAGCGGCGGCCGAGCTGCTGGTCGATGCCGATCACCGCCTGGTTGAGGAAGGTGGCGGGGCCCGAGAGGAACTCGACCGGATGCAGCTCGGCGATCTTCGTGCACGGCCCCGGGATCGGCTTCGCCTTCTTCGGCGGATCGCCGGCGAGGCAGCCCTCGAGCCGCAGCAGCTGGCCCAGGTTCCGGGTCAGCAGCAGGGTCCGCAGGTCCCCCTTTGCGAGGACCACCACCGGGTCCTCGCCGAAGCGCTGCCGGACCAGCTCCGAGGCCTGGAAGGAGGCCGAGTCCCTGTCCACCAGGGTGTCGCTGCCGGCGTCGGTGGGCAGCCGCGTCGCGGCCAGCCCGGCGGCGATCGCAACCAGGGCGCTGATCACCAGCACGACCCGGGCGTGGCGCACGGCCCAGGCCGCCAGCGCCCCGAACCTCTCTCCTGCTCTCACCGGCCAGAGAGTACGGAGCCAGGGTTAATTCGACGCGAACGGGGTGTGGCCCGGGCGGATCGCGTCATCCAGCTACCAAACCAGCGGCCGGTCAGCTTGGCTCCTAGCATGAGCCCCCGGCTGGTGGCTTGGACCCTGGGCCCGCTTTGCTCTCCTCCGGTGGGTGGCATGGGATGGGAGGACCCATTGCCGAGCACGCCTCCGAGGAGCGCAGGCAATGGTGGGTCCCATCCCATGACAGGACCCGCCGGCCGGGAGCATGGTCCCTCAGCCGGATCCGCCTGCGGCCGTCAGACTGCCTAGTACTTGAAGTCCTGATCGACCCGCCGCAGGACCTCGTCGGCCGCGACGCCGGAGCCGGCGTCGTTGAGGTGGATGCCGTCGGACTCGCGGACGATCGTCTGGTCGCCGCCGATGTCGATCGCATCGCGGTAGTGCTCGCCGGGGGTGAAGACCGGCACCGTGTCGACGATCCGGATCTGGTCCATCCAGGGCTGGGCGGCGACCCGGATCGCGGCGTTGACGGTCTTCTCGACCGTCTGGCGGTAGCTGTCGCGCGGGGTGGGCACGGTGAGCCAGTAGATGCGGGCGGCGCCGCCCTGGCGGTAGGTGTCCATCATCTGCCGCAGGCGGCCGGCGAAGATCGCTGCCCACTGCGGCCCGCAGCAGGGGACGCTCTTGCCGCCCGGCGCCGGCAGCGGGTAGCCCTCGTTGGCTCCGATGAAGGCGACCACGGCGTCGGGGTGGTTGTCGGCGACCTGCGCCTTGGAGAGCTGGCCCCAGTCGACCAGGGTCGGGTTGGAGATCCCGGTCCCGGGATGGGAGTCGCGCACCACGTTGACGCCGTCCGGGGCGAGGCGCTGGGCGAGCTGGGTGTCGAGCGGCTGGGAGAGCGAGTCGCCGGTGACCAGCAGGGTGTGCAGCTCGCGCTTCGGAGGCGGCTTGCGTGCCGATCTGGAGCGGGTCGAAGGCCTGCGGGGTGATCGGCGGGATGCGGCCGCCCTGCAGGGCGATCGCGCCGGTCTTGAACTGGCCGCCGTTGTCGAGGTTCTGGTTGGGGTTGAGCGGGGCGGTGATCTTCGCCGAGACCTGCTGGAAGGGGAGGCTGTCGGCGATCTTGTTGGTCGGCTTGCCGACCGCGGTGATCAGGTCGTGGCCGATCCCCGGCGCCTGCTCCTCGCCGGCGTGGAGGACGCTGCCTCCCGAGAAGATGATCAGGATCGCCATCACCAGGGCGACCGCGAGGACCGACTGGCGGGCGCTGAAGTGGCGCACGCCCTCGCGGTCGAAGCGGCTCATCTCGCTGTCGTCTGAGTGCTGGGGCATCTTCTTCGAGCCGGGACCTTAGAACTGGAAGTAGATGAATGGCGGAACGCCCTGGCTGGGGACGGTTGCGCCGACGATCAGGATGGTGACAGCGACCCCGCGGCGAGGCCGATCGGGTTGAGCCCCTCGATCCAGATCTGCAGGCGCTCGACCGGGCGCGGCGGCAGCAGCTGCATGCCGATCACGACGATCAGCGCCAGCACGACCGGGAAGGTGACCAGGGTCGGCGGGCCCGGCGACGAAGAGGCGGCTGATGTAAGTGCCGAAGAGGCCGAGGTCGGTCGAGCGGAAGAGGATCCAGCCGAAGACGATCAGGTTGAAGGTGACGAACCAGCGCAGCCAGGCCGGGGTGCGCCGGCCGATCCGCCCGCCCAGGGCGTGCTCGCTGACCAGGCCCAGCCCCTGGAAGGTCCCCCAGAGGACGAAGGTCCACGCGGCCCCGTGCCAGAGGCCGCCGAGGACCATCGTGATCATCAGGTTGCGGTAGGTGAAGAGGCGGCTGCCGCGGCTGCCGCCCAGCGGGATGTAGAGGTAGTCGCGGAGGAAGCGCGACAGGGTCATGTGCCAGCGCCGCCAGAAGTCGCGGAACCCGGTGGCCCGGTAGGGGCTGTTGAAGTTCTGCGGGAAGATGAAGCCCATCAGCAGCGCGAGGCCGATCGCCATGTCGGTGTAGCCGGAGAAGTCGCAGTAGATCTGGGCCGCGTAGGCGTAGGCGGCGATCAGCAGGTCCGGCCCGGCATAGGCCTGGGGCACGCCGAAGGCCGGGTCGACGATCGTCCGCGCCAGGTAGTCGGCGATCATCACCTTCTTGACCAGCCCGAGGGCGACCAGCGCCAGAGCCCGGCGCCGACCGCGACCCGGTTGGGGTCGCGCGGCTGGCGCAGCTGGGGCAGGAACTCGCTGGCGCGGACGATCGGGCCGGCGACCAGGTGCGGGAAGAAGCTGAGGTAGATGGCGGCGTCGATGGTCGAGGCGGGCTCGACCTGTCGCCGCTTGACGTCGACGACGTAGGTGATCGCCTGGAAGGTGAAGAAGCTGATGCCGATCGGCAGGGCCACGGTGAGCAGCGGCAGCGGCGTGGTCCGAGGTGCATCGTGTCCAGCGATGTCGGCGATGTCCTGGACGAAGAACGAGTAGTACTTGAACACGCCCAGGGTGGCGAGGTCGAGCCCGACGGCGACCCCGGTGATCCAGTTGCGCCTGGTCTCGTCCTCGGTGCGCCCCAGCATCTGCGCCGCGACCTGGCTGACCAGGGTGATGCCGCCCAGAAGCAGGCAGAAGCGCGGGTTCGCGGCCGCGTAGAAGACGTAGCTCGCGACGATGATGAACGGCTTCCAGAGCGGCTGCCGGGGCATCAGCGCCCAGGAGAGCGCCAGCACGATCGGGAAGAAGATCGCGAATTCGATGGTGGGAAAGAGCAGCTGCTGAACCTCCGGTGGGTACCCTGCCACGCGTCGACGGCGACGTGCGATCCTAGCCATCCGCAACTGCCGGCGCGCGGAAGGGTTTTCAAGAGACAGGTGTTTCGTTCCAGACAGCTCCTAACGATGGCGGCCCTGGCGGCCGTTCTTTTCGCCATCTCCCTCCCGGGCGGCGCCTCGGCGCGGCGCGGCTGCGGGCAGGTCGAGCAGGTCAAGGCGACCGTGGACGTCAATCCCGGCGGGCGCGGAGCCGCTGGCGGTCGGCGACTCGGTGATGCTCCTCGCCCTCCACGATCTTGCCGGGGTCGGCTACGACACGAACGGGCAGGGCTGCCGCTCCTTCGCCGACGGGCCTCCGGGTGATGCGCAAGCAGCGCCGGGCGGGCAAGCTGCCGCGCTTCGTCGTCCTCGCCCTGGGCACCGACGGCCGGGTGAAGATGGCCCAGATCAAGCGAGGCGCTGCGGATCGCCGGCCCGGACCGCATCCTCGGGCTGGTGACCCCGCACGAGCTGGGCGGCGGCGCCGGCTTCGACGCCAGCGTGATGCGCAAGGCCGCGAGCAGGCACACCGCCCGGATCGTGCTCTTCGACTGGGTCCGCTACAGCCGCGGCCACAACGGCTGGTTCCAGCCCGACCATGCCCACCTCTCCTACAGCCGGCGCCGCGGCCTTCGCCCGCCTCCTCGCCAAGGGGACCCGCTTCTCCCAGCCGGGCACGTCTCCCCATGGCACCCGCTTCCCGCATTAGCCTCGCGGTCGCCCTGGCGGGTGCTGCGATCGCCGGCACTCTGCGGCAGCCGGGATCGCGTCCGCGAAGCCCGGCGGCGGCCCGGGTCGAGTGCCAGGGCCTGCGGGCGACGATCGTCGGCACCTCGAAGGCCCGACCGGATCTCCGGCACCGGCCACCGCGACGTGATCGCGGCCCGCGCCGGCGACGACGAGATCCACGGCAAGGGGCGGCAACGACGTGATCTGCGTCGGGCGGGGAGTCGACTTCGCCTGGGGCGGGCCAGGCGGCGACCGGATCGACGGCGGCGACAACCGCGACACGCTCTACGGCGACGCGGGCAGGGACAGGCTGCGCGGCCAGCGCGGGATCGACTACCTGCGAGGGGGCCGAGGACGGCGACCTGATCATCGGCGGTCCCGACGCCGGCACCCCCGCCGGCGCCGATGTCGCCTCCTACGCCGGCAAGGGCCCCGCGGTCAGCGTCGACCTCGAGGCCGGCGAGGCGACCGGGCAGGGCCTCGACCGGCTGGTCGGGATCGAGGGGGTGATGGGCTCGCTCGGCGCCGACACGATCGAAGGGCGACGAGAATGCGGAACTCGCTGGCCGGCTCGGCGGCCGGCGACACGATCGACGGACGCGGCGGCGACGACCTGATCGGGGCCGGTCCCGGCGACGACACGGTCCATGGCGATGACGGAGACGACCGGATCATCGGCTACAGCGGCGCCGACACCCTCTACGGGGACGCCGGCAACGACCGCATCGAGGGATACAGGCGACGACGACATCATCCACGGCGGACCCGGCAACGACACCCTGATCGGTGACGAGGACGACTGACCAGATCTACGGCGACGAGGGCGACGACCGCCTCTTCGGCGACATCCACCCCTGCGTCGGCGCGTCCTGTGAGATCGGCGGTCGCCGACCTCCTCGACGGCGGCTCGGGCGCCGAGAGCGCAAGGGCGACTGCGGCGACGGCGGCCCCTTCTCAGACACCTGCCTAAACCTCGAGCACTCCACCGCTTGCGAGCCCTGATTCTCCACGCGGATCGGGGTTCGCTAGGATGCCGCACCCTTTGCACGGATAAGCCAGGGAGAAAGGAAACCCCACCCGATGAGAAGCACCCTGAAGATCGCGACTCACGATCGCCGCCGCGGCGCTCGCCGCGGCGGCGCTGATGCGCCCCCGGGGCCGGCGCCGCCGCGAGGCCAGCGCCTCGAGGCAGCTGCAACATCAAAGGCCACCGCGCGCCTACGGGCACAACATGTACCTCACGTCGCTCGCGGCGCGCCACACCTCCTGCCGCACCGGGCGCAAGGTGGTCAAGGGCTACACCAAGTGCCGCTATAAGCACGGCGGGCTCAACGGCCGCTGCCCCAACCGGGTCAAGCGCTACAAGTGCGGCGAGGGCAAGCGCACCCTCGCCCCCCACATCCAATACAGCGTCAACGTCTCCTGCAAGCGCGGCTCGAAGCGAGGTCAAGTTCTCCTATACGCAGCAGGTCTGAGCGCGGCGCGGTTGACCCGCTCCGGGCGCCAGGCGCGGCTGACTGCCGGTCGCGGCCCTCGCCGCGACCGGCATCGCGCTGGCCTGCCGCGCCGCCCGCCGGCGCCGGCCTCCTGCGGAGGGGTCGAGCGGGCCCGGGCCCAGAAGAGGGTCAACCCCGGCGGCAGGGCGCCGCTGGCGATCGGCGACTCGGTGATGCTGCTGGCGGTTCCGAAGCTGGCGCGGATCGGCTTCAAGGTCAACGCCCAGGGCTGCCGGCAGTGGGGCCAGGGAGAGCGGGTCCTGCGCCACTACAAGCGGGCCGGAAAGCTGCCGCACCTGGTGGTGATCGGCCTCGGCGCCGACGGCTCGATCACCGCCCGCAACGTCCGCCACACCCTGCACATCCTCGGCCCGAAGCGGGTGCTGGCGCTGATCGTGCCGCGCGAGCTGGGAGGCGGCACCAGCCACGACGCCGACGTGGTGCGCCACGCCGCCCGCACCCACCGCCGGCGCGTCCTGCTGCTGGACTGGGTCCGGGAGAGCAGGGGCCGCAACGGCTGGTTCCAGCCCGACGGCATCCACCTCACCTACTCCGGCGCCAGCGCGTACACGCGGCTGATCGGCACCGCCCGTCGCTACGCCCCTGCGGGCGAATTCCCGGGCAGGGGCAGCGGGTAGCCCTATCCGCGCTTCGCCGGGCGCCGGCGCACAGGCAGGCTGATGTTCAGATTCCGCAACTTGGCCGAGAACCGGGTGGGACTGGCTGCGTAGGTCGGGGCGTCCCGGCCGAGAAGCTCGACGACGATCCGGTGGCCCGGCGGGAAGCGCCAACCGTTCCCGTCGAGCACGAAGCGAAAGCCGCCGTGCTGGTTGTCGGTGAGGCGGTAGACCCCGCGGGTGATCAGGCGCTGGGTCCCGGTAGCGGGATCGCGATCCCAGAGGCGGGCGTCGATCTGCCCATAGGTGCCGCTGGTCGCCACCCGGCCTCTCAGGACCGGCAGGCCGATCAGCGTGACCCCCGGCGAGCGACGACTGAAGACCGCATGGCTCGTCACGTCGGGCTCCACCGGGTCGCACAGGTTGACCGCCGTCGCCGAAAGCCGCGCCGCGAGGTCCGCTGAGGCACCCTCGGAGTCGATTTCCAGGGCCTGCTCGGTGCCGAAGCGAAGGGTGCCGTGCGACAGCGCCCCAAAGCTCCGGGCGACGTAGGGCCCGCCTCCCGATTCCGCCTCGCGCGGGCAGGTCATGGTCCGGGGCCGTGACCCGTCCCGGGTTCGGCTTGCGGCCCTGCCGCGCAGCCAGGCGTCGAAGAACCTGAGCCCCTGCTGATCGAAGCCGGCAGTATCGGCCGGAGGATTGTTGGCGGGCATGTGCCCGAGGTCGCCGATCTGCATCTGAACGGGCGCCCGGGGGTTGCGGCCGCGAAGCTCGCTGTAACCCGCCAGCGCTTGAGGCGCCGGGAAGAGGGCGTCGGTCCAACCCGTCTGGAAGAGGATCGCGGCCGATCTGCCTTTCAGCGAGGCGACCCCGTGGTAGAGGTAGGCGTTATCGGCGACAGCCCGCGTCTTCGGCCCCCTCGTTCCCGCGTCGAGAACCGCCTTCCAGCCATTGATGTCAGCGGATAGCTCAGAGCCCAACGGAGCGACGAAGCCGCTGTTGGCAACCCCGAAGATCAGGCCAGACCATGCCTGGACCGGCACGCCGAGCGGCTCCCGTGACCAGCCGCCCCGCCCGTTACGGCTGAAGATCGCCTCGCCGTTGGTCCACGGCCAGCGCGGCCAGGCGGCGGTCAGCCGAATCCGCTTGCCCGACGGTGAGCGCCACGGCGCCAGGTGTCCGTTCGCCAGCCGGACGCGGTCCCTGAGGAAGGCCAGCATGGTCGAGAACCCGCCACCGTAGGAGATGCCGGTGGCGCCGATCGCCTCGCGATCGGCAATCCCCTCGTCGACGAGCAGACCGGTCAGGTACTGGAGATCGCGGACTTCGTAGCGGATGTCGCCGAGCCGCGTCCAGCCGCTCGCGCAGCCCACGGTACGCGAGACCGGGACGCCGCAGGAACTCGAGCGGAACCCCGTCCCAGCTCCGGCACCCGCGAGGGAAGATCGGCGGTCGGACAGAAGCGCACCCCGTCCTGCGCGGTGCAGGCGTGCCCGAACGGAGCCGGCTCGGCCGCCGCGGCCGGGGCGGGGGCCCGTGTCAGCGAGGCGAGGAGGGCCGAGAGCCACAGGAACGCCGTGCGACCCGGGATCCGGAATCCGGCCCTGCTCAGACTGCCGGGTCGCGAGGCGCGCATCGCACCGGGAGACCTACATCAGCCTCGTCCTCAGGCAGCGGCTCTCAGGGTGGCGAGTCGCGGCCGACGCTCCCCCTCGCCCTCCACCGTCACCACCGGAATCCCGAGCGCAGCGATCCTCCGCGGCAGGTCGAGGCGCAACCATCGCGAAAGCCGGCCCGTCCGCGCGGAGACGATCACCTCGTCATACGCGCCCAGGTTGAGAGCGTCGAGGGCTGCGGCGAAGGGATCGTGGCTGCCGATCATCCCTGTGATCGGTGCGCCGGCGGCCCGGCTGAGCGCAGGGATGACAGCCTCCAGAGTCGCCTCGGCCTCCGCGCAGCACTGGTCCTCGGGGTCGACGACGCGATGGAGGCCGTGAGCGACCGCCGGCACGAGCAGAGTGAAGTCCGCCGGGGACGCGGCCGCACGCTGGGCGACCGCCCTGAGCAGCGCTGCGTCCTCGGCAGCGCGGTGGGCAATGATCAGGATCCTGCTCTCGTCGGCCTGCATGTGGTGCTCCTCCTCGGCGCGAAGTTGATCTGGCGCGGGGGTGTACGGTCCGCGCCGCGCCACCGTTCAGGTGATCTCGCTCACACAGAGTCCGCCAGCACGTCCTTCGCCACAGGCAGCTCAGGGCGCGAGCGGTCCATCAGGATCGGGGCGGCCGGCTCCGCGGAAAGCGGCCCCGGGGCCTGGGGGGACCGCCCCGACAGAGCGGTCGAGACGACTTCGGCGAACTCCTGCGGCTGATCCTCCTGCAGGTAGTGGTTGGCGCGCGGCAGGAGCCAGAGCTGATTGTCGCCGGGCTTGGTCACCAGGTAGGTGTTCCAGACGTGGGCGGCCACGCGCAGCGGCGAGACGACGTCGTAGAGGCCCCAGATCAGCGTCGTCGGCACCTCTGATCGGCCCAGCGCCTCCAGCCATCCCGTCTCGTTCTCGGAGCGCTCGACCAGGTACTGGATCGTGTCGTGGAGCACAGCGACGCCGTCGTTGTAGGCGAAGGTCTGGGCGAGGGCCGCGATGGCCGGATCCTCCAGGCCGCGTGGCGGCGTGAAGGTCTGCTGGCCCATCCCTGTCGCGAGCAGCTCCGGCGTCACCTGGGCGAGCACCTCGGGCGCGGAGGCGGGATCCAGGGTCATTCGCTGGAACTCCGTGAGGTTGGAGAGCGGAAGGAATACGTTGCCGTTGCTGAGCACGAGATGGCGCAGCTCGAACTCCGCCTCGCCGGCATCGCACCGGGCCGCGAGGGTAAGGGCGACGCTGTCCCCGCGATCATGGGCGACGACTGACCCCGCCCGGGCGCCGAGGACCTCGGAGAGGTAATGCTCGATCAGCTCGCAGTCGCGTCCGAGGCTGTAGCTCTCACCCTTCGGCTTGTCGGAGAAGCCGAACCCGGGAAAGTCGAGGACGCAGACCCTGTGCTCCCTACTGAGCGGCCCGGCGACGTCGTACCAGTCGACACTGCTGGTCGGGAACCCGTGGACTAGGAGAAGCAGGGGAGCCTCGGGATCGCCGAACTCGGCGTGGAAGACCTTCAGCTTGCCGGCGGCGCCGGGTGCCGTCCACTCGAAGAAGTCCCCTCCCTCCAGCCACTGCTTCGCACGCCCGTCGAGCATCGCGATCAGCGCTGTCGATGATCCGACCGTCGCATGGCTCAGCCGGCCACCCAGCGCTTGGCGCTTTCGAGGTCCTCCAAGTCGAAGATCTTCACCTCACCGGGGGTCATCCAGGCGAAGAGGCGGTAGGCGTTGGCAACCCAGTCGACGTCGGTGACCAGGGCGAAGCGCCTCCAGGACGAGTGATCGCGCACCAGGGATCGAAACCCGGTCTTGGCGTCCTCGATCCAGGCGCCCGGCTCGAGCCCGTCGAGCTCGGTCAACCTGAAGAGCAGGCGGAGCTCGCCCGACTCGATGCCCTCCTTCAGCGCCGGCTCCAGGACGGCGCGGTAATCCTCGACGCTCAGCTTGCCGCTCGCCTGCAGCCCGATCGTCCCTTCCGGCATCGCCTCGAGCGGCTCGATCAAGCGGCTCAGTCCATCGCCAGCGGGCCCTGCACGTCGGCGCTGAGGAACTGTCTCACGAACTCGTTGTCGGAGTTGAACAGTTCCTCCTTGGGACCCGATTCGACGATCTTGCCCTTCCAGAGCACCGCGATGAAATCGGCGATCCGCCGCGCCGTGCCGAGGTCGTGGCTGATCACCAGGTAGCAGCCCTTGCCCTCCTCGTGTACCTCGCGGATCAGCTCGCACAGCAGCGCCGTGCGGACAGGGTCGAGACCGGAGTCGGGCTCGTCGAACATGACGATCGCGGGGTCGAGCACCAGGGCCCGGGCGAAGCCGGCCCGCTTGCGCATCCCGCCCGAGAGCTCGTTGGGCATCTTGAAGTGGGCCTCGCCGAGGCCAACCTCGCGCAGACGACGGGTGCAGATCTCGCTGATCTCCTCCTCGCCCTTGTCGGTGTGCTGGCGCAGCGGGAAGGCGACGTTGTCGAAGATGTTCATCGAGCCGAACAGCGCGCCGTCCTGGAAGAGCAGGCCGAACTTCTTGCGGGTCTCGAACAGCTCGTCGTCGGTCATGTTGGGGATCGACTCGCCGTGGACGAGGACGTCGCCGGAGTCCGGGTAGAGCAGCCCGACGATGTGCTTGATCAGCACGCTCTTGCCGGTCCCCGAGGGTCCGAGCACCATCGAGATCTGATCGTCGGGAAGGCCGAGGTTGAGCCCGTTGAGGATCCGGGTGCGGCCGAACTGCTTGACCAGGTCGATGACCTCGATCGCGTCCGTGCCGCCGTGGTCACGCTTGCGGCCGGTATGCCACCGATAGGGGTTGTCGTCGTCGGGATCGACACCGGGGATCATGAAGTCCCTGCCGAGCTGCGCCCCGTCCTCAGAGACGAAGCCGGCGCCGGAATCCGACGCGGCCGGCGGGGTCGCCGTCGCATCGGCGCGGGCCTCGGCCTCCTCGAACGCGTAGGTGTCGCCGACCCCGGGGTCGGCCTCGGTCGCGCCCGGGTCGGAGTTGATCGCGTCCTCGGCGTTTTGCTCGCGCGGGTCTTCCGGGGTCTGCTCCAATTCAGCCTCCTATCGGCGCCCTCGGGTTGGCCCCCCAGAAGACCAGGGTCCCCAACATCCCGATGATGTGGACTAAGACGATGTTTAAGACCATCGATTTCGCGGTCGCGGTTCCGACCCCGACCGGGCCCCCCGAAGCCGTGTAGCCGTAGTAACAGCCGACCAGGACGATGAAGGTCCCCATGACCATCGCCTTGATCACGCTGAAGAGGACATCGCCGGGGTTCTGGAACATCCAGAAGATCAGGAAGTAGCCGCCCGAGGAGACGTCGCCGATCTGCTTGACCACCGCCAGGTAGGAGGCGAAGTAGCCGATCCCGATCGCCGCCATGTACATGAAGGGCAGCACCATCCAGGCGGCGAGCAGCCGGGTCGCCGCGAGGAAGGTGACCGGGGCGACCCCCATCACCTCCAGGGCGTCGATCTCATCAGAGATCCGCATCGCCCCCAGCTCGGCGACGATCCCGGTCCCCACCTTGGCCGCCATCATGTAGCCGAAGCCGTAGGGGATCACCTCGCGCAGGTCACACCAGGCGGCGAAGACGCCGGCGTAGGCCGGCGCTCCGACCGAGCGGTTGAAGTAGGCGCCTTCGATCCCGCACTGCAGGCCGAGGATGAAGATCAAGCCCCAGATCACCATCGCCGAGCCGAGGATCAGGATCCCCGCCTGGCGTAGCGCCTCGCCGAAGAACCTAAAGACGCGCCCGGAGAAGACCTGGCCGGCGACCATCCCGCAAAAGCGCGAGATCTCCCCGATCGAGTCAAGCCAGCCGCGGGGAACCGCCATCCAGCCGGGCATCAGAGGCGCCCGCTCACTTGATCGCCTGCAGGTCGGGGTGGGTGGCGAGCAGGGTCTGGGTGAAGACGTAGTTAAAGGCGCCGATCCCCATGAAGGCGATCACCACCGCCTCATTCACGGCCCGCCCCACCCCGGCGGCGCCGCCGGAGGCGGTCATCCCCTTGTAGCAGCAGACCACAGAGATGATCGCCCCGAACAGGGTGCACTTGACCACCGAGCCCCAGAGGTCGGTGACCGAGGCGTTGTTAAAGAGGGTGGCGAAGAAGCCGCCGAGGGGCTGGTTGTAGAGGATCTCGGCGCCGAGCCCGCCGGTGATCCCGAACAAAAGCGCGTAGACGTCGAGCAGGCCGGTGATCAGCATCAGCGCCAAGAAGCGCGGCACGACCAGGTTCTTGATCGGGTCGACGCCCAAGACCTGGAGGGCGTCTAGCTCCTCGCGGATCTTGCGGGCGCCGAGGTCGGCGGTGATCGCGGTGCCGGCCACCCCGGCGACGACGATCGCGGTGACGATCGGGGCGAACTCGCGGATCGAGGCGAGGATGAAGAAGCCGCCGAGGCGGTCCAGGGAGCCGAACAGGGAGAGGAAGTTGGCGGCTTGCAGGCCCGGGGCGCCGAACCCGAAGGCGATGCAGGAGATCATCATCGGGAACCAGCAAAGCTGCAGGGCGAAGAGGAACTGGCCGATGAACTCGCCCCCGTAGGGGTAGGGAGGGCGGATCGCCGAGGCCAGGGTCTTCGCGGTCAGGATCATCATGTCGCCAACCTGCTCGAAGAGCGACTTGGCGGGTAGGAATGCCCTGTCGACCGCGGTTCTGACCATCTACTCCTCCCGACGGGCGCCCCGCAGATGCGGCGCCTCACCCGTCCTGGACAAGTCTATGCGATGGCTTGGCGCCCCGCCACACCTCTCCGCCGGGCACGCACTTCGAGGGCTTCCGGGGGCCCCTCCCACCGGGCCGAAACCCGCCTTGGGCGCGGGACACGCGTGGTATGTTCCCCGGCGCCTTGCGGAGGAGCGGAGGACACGCCCGAGGAGCCGGCCTTCGCATCGCGGGGGCGGCCCTCGTAAGCGGCGCGCTGGCGGCGTCGCTCGGTTCCTGCGGCGGCGGCGGCGAAAGCCAGTTCTCCAACGAGGCCGCCGGCCGGTTCCCAGT
The DNA here is from genome assembly GCA_963738305.1 of uncultured Actinomycetes bacterium. GTDB lineage: Bacteria > Actinomycetota > Thermoleophilia > Solirubrobacterales > 70-9 > JBBRHQ01. The sequence continues at coordinate 613,993 of CAVTVU010000001.1, forward strand.
CGAAGTCACCGCAGCGAGCTTCCCGGCGCGGCAGCAGCTGGACCAGAACGCCTACCTGCGGATCGGGGTGCGGAACCGCGGGCAGAAGACGATGCCGGCGATGGCGGTGACGATCACGATCGGCGGCAAGAAAGGCGTCGAGTCGACTCGGCCGTTCTCGATCCGCGACCCGCAGCCGGGCCTGGCGAACCCGGACCGGCCGGTCTGGATCCTTGCCGACACCTACCCGAGGATCGCCGGGGAGCCGGGGCCGGGCGGCGCGCAGACGTCGAACAACAAGACCTTCGACTTCGGCGCGCTGAAACCCGGGCAGTCGCGGGTGGGCGTATGGAAGCTGGGGGCGGTGAAGGCCGGCGCCTACAAGCTCCGCTACCGGATCGACGCCGGGCTGGGCGGCAGCCAGGAAGCGATCAACGCGGACGGCGGCGGGCCTCCGGTCGGCAGCTTCGCTGCCAGCATCGCGCTGAAGCCCCAGCTGACCCGGATCAACTCCAAGGGCGAGATCGTGCCGGTGCGCCCGGCCGGCCAGGGGGGCGGTGGCGCTGGCGCTGGCGGCGGGGGCGTCGGCGGCAACCCCAACGCGACCTCGGGCACCGCGAACAGCGGCAGCGGCTCCTACCCGCCCTCGGGCTCGGGCTCGGGCTCGGGCTCGGGCTCGGGCTCGGGCTACTGAGGATCCACGAGGTCCAAGCCACGCCGCCGGGGAACGTGGGACCTTTCAGCTGCGCATATAGCGGCTCAAAGGTCCCACCCCGGCGCGACGGGCCGGTGGCCCGGGCCTGTCAAGGTTCGCGAAGCGATGCGGTCTCCCCGGCTCCTGAAGGTTGCTCGGCCCTTGGCCCAGGGCACGACCCTGCTCCTCCTCGCTGCTCTCGCCGTCTCCATCCTCGGCGGCTGCGGGTCGTCCGGCTCGCAGGAGACCGGAACCGCGGGCGGCGAGGGGCCTCCGCCCGCTGCCGGCGCCGTGGACGGGCGCAGCGCGGGGACGAAGCTGACCAAGATCGGCGACTTCTCGCAGCCCGTCTACGTCGCTCAACCTCCCGGCGAGCGTCGCGCCCTCTTCGTGGTGGAGAAGACGGGCGCGATCCGGGTGGTGGAGGGCGGGCGGACCCTGCCGCAGCCCTTCCTGGACATCGGCAGCAAGGTCTCGGGCGGCTCCGAGCAGGGACTGCTCTCGATGGCCTTCTCGCCTGACTACTCGCGCGACGGTCTCTTCTACGTCGACTACACCAACACCGAGGGCGACACCCGGGTCGTCTCCTACCGGCGCTCGTCCGGGGACCACCTCCGCGCCGACCCCGGCAGCGCCCGGGTCGTGCTCGCCCAGGACCAGCCATACGACAATCACAACGGCGGGCAGCTCGAGTTCGGGCCCGGAGGCCAGCTGTACATCGGCTTCGGCGACGGTGGCTCCGAGGGCGATCCGCAGCGAAACGGCCAGAACCGATCGACCGTGCTCGGCAAGATCGTCCGCATCGACCCCGACGATCCGGGCGCCGGCCCCGCGATCTACGCGCTCGGGCTGCGGAACCCGTGGCGCTTCTCCTTCGATCCGCCAACCGGGGCGCTGGCGATCGGCGATGTCGGGCAGGACAACTTCGAGGAGGTGGACTACGTGCGCGACCCCCAGCCGGGAATGAACTTCGGCTGGTCCGCGTTCGAGGGCAACGCCCCCTACAACCGCGACCAGCACGCCCCGGGGGCGATACCCCCCGTGCTCGTCTACAGCCATGACGAGGGCTGCTCGGTCACCGGTGGCTATGTGGTTCGAGATCCGAGGCTGCCGCAGCTGCGCGGGCACTACCTCTACGGCGACTACTGCGCCGGGCAGGTGGGCGAGCTCCTGCCTCCCCGGACGCCGGGGGAGGAGGCCACCGGAGACCGCGAGCTGGGCCTCGAAGTGCCTCAACTGACCTCTTTTGGCGAGGACTCGCAGAAGCGGATCTACGCCGCCTCGCAGGCCGGACCCGTTTACCGGATCGACCCTGCCGGGTAACGTGCGGTCGGGGAGCGGTCCGATTGCCGCTCTCCCGGGTTAGGTAGGGCTGAAGGGACTGGGCGGCGCCGAGCCGGCGCCGGCCGAGGTCACAGGCCCGTCACCTCGACGATGAGAGGCAGACGAACGATCATCCCGCTCGCGCTGACGGCGCTCCTCGCGCTGGGCGCCGCGCTGCCTGGCGCGGCCGGCGCGAGGGTGGGCCTGAAGCGGGTCGGCAACTTCGATCGCCCCGTCTACGTCACCGGCTCGCCGGGGGCTCCGAAGCTGCTCTACGTGGTCGATCAACCTGGAAAGATCGAGGTTGTAAGGCACGGCCATCATCTCCGCCGGCCCTTCCTGAACATCAGCTCGCGGGTCAGCTTCGACTTCGGCGAACGCGGCCTGCTCTCGATGGCGCTGGCGCCCGGCTACCCCAAGGTGAGGCGTTTCTACGTCTACTTCACCAACAACCGGGGCAATATCGAGGTGGACGAGTTCAGGCGGGGCAGCCTCACCCGAGCCAGGCTCGGCTCGAGGCGCAAGGTGATCGAGATCCCTCACCCAACGAACGCGAACCACAACGGGGGCCAGCTCCAGTTCCACGGCAAGCTCCTCTACTTCGGCACCGGTGACGGAGGCAGCGGAGGCGACCCCCCCAACAACGCCCAGAACAAGTCCAGCCTGCTCGGCAAGCTGATCCGGATCGATCCCCGGGACCCCCCGGGACGGCACCGCTTCAGGGTGCCGGCGTCCAACCCCTTCGTCGGGCGGCGGGGGCGTGACGCGATCTTCGCCTACGGGCTGCGCAACCCGTTCCGCTTCTCCTTCGACACGACCAGCGGCTCCCGGCCGCGGATCGTGATCGGTGACGTCGGGCAGAACTCCTTCGAGGAGGTCGACTACGAGACGCTGGGTTCAGCCAACGGCGCCAACTTCGGCTGGGACGCCTGGGAGGGGTTCAGGCTCTACCACGGCGACTATGACGGCACGCCCGACCCGGGCGGGACCACGAAGCCGATCTTCGCCTACGGTCACGGTCGGGGCTGCGCGATCATCGGCGGCTACGTCGTCCGCGACCGGCGCCTGCCTGGATTGCGCGGGCGCTACGTGTACAGCGACAACTGCGACGGCACCTTGCGCAGCCTCTCGCCTCACCTGCGGCGGGCCAGCGACGACCGTTCGCTGGGCATTTCGCTCCCGGCCCCCACCTCTTTCGGCGAGGACGGCCGCGGCCGTGTCTACGTGACCACGTTCACCACCGCCGCGCACGGCGGCAAGGTCTTCCGGCTGGTACGGCGATGAGCGCTCGCCGCTCCTTGATCCCCTGCCTGGCGGCACTGGCGATCGTCGCCGCAGCCATTCCGGCGGCGGGGAGCGCGGCCCCGCGCGGAAGCGGCGGCGAAGCCCGGCTGAAGCGGATCGGGACCTTCGACCAACCGGTATACGTGACCGGCACCCGCGCTTTTCCGAAGCTCTTGTTCGTGGTCGAGCGCCCCGGGGTAATCCGGGTGATCCGGCGCGGCAAGACGCTGGCGCGGCCCTTCCTCGACATCACCAGCCTGGTCGAAAGCGCCTTCCAGGAGCGCGGTTTGCTGTCCGTCGCCTTCCCCCCCGACTACCTGAAGAGTCGACGCTTCTACGTCTACTACACGGACCACAGCGGCAACGTCCGCATCGACGAGTTCCGGCGCAGTCGCAAGGACCCGACCCGTGCCCTGCGCTCGAGCCAGCGGCGGGTGCTCACCATCGCCCATCCAAACTACGCCAACCACGACGGCGGCCAGCTCCAGTTCCACGGCAGCGAGCTGTTCATCGGCACCGGCGACGGCGGTTACGGCGGCGACCCGCCCAACAATGCCCAGAACACCAATGTCCTGCTGGGCAAGCTGCTGCGGATCTACCCCCGCAAGACGAAGGTCGGGACGGCCCTACGGGGTGCCGCGCTCCAACCCGTTCGTCGGCCGACCGGGGCGCGACGAGATCTTCAGCTACGGCCTTCGCAACCCCTACCGCTTCAGCATCCAGGTGCTCAAGGGGAAGCAGCCTGACCGGGTGGCGATCGGGGACGTCGGCCAGAGCCGCTACGAGGAGGTCGACTACCTGCCGCTTCCCGACGCCCGCGGCGCCAACTTCGGATGGGACGCCTGGGAGGGGTTCGAGCTCTACGACGCCAACCTGCCGGCGGATGCACCCTGCGGCCCGATCAGGTGCCTGTTCTCGGGCACCCCGGACCCGGGCGGCACGACCAAGCCGATCTATGCCTACGACCACACCCGCGGCTGCGCGATCACCGGCGGCTACGTCGCCCGCGACCCCGCCCTCCCCACCCTGCGGGGCCGCTACGTCTACGGCGACTACTGCGAGGGAGAGCTGCACAGCTTCCCTGCCCGCCTCGGGCCGGTCAGCGCCGACGCTCCGATGGGGCTCCACGTCAACGCTCTCAGCTGCTTCGGCGAGGCGCCCGACGGCCGCCTGTTCGCGTGCTCGCTGGACGGCCCCGTCTATCGGGTGGCCCCCATCTGAGCGAGGGCGCGCGGCGGAGGCTGGCTGCCACCGCAGGGTAGAGTCCGCGGGGCGAGCCCGGCCAATCAGCAGCGAGCGAAGGAGAGCGACGGTGGAGAGCGGCACCACGACCGAGGCAAAGACGACTGGCGCGACCGCGAACGGCGACGGCGCATCCCGCAGCATCGAGGTCAGCAACCCGGCGACCGGCGAGACGATCGCCACGATCCCGGCGTTGCGGCCCGAGGATGTCGCGGCGCTGGTCGAGCGGGGCCGGCAGGCACAGCCCGGCTGGGCGGCGCTCGGCTTCGGGGGACGCGGCCGGGTGCTGCGACGCGCGCAGAAGTGGGTGACGGAGAACGCCGATCGGATCGTCCGCACGATCGTCAACGAGAACGGCAAGACCTTCGAGGACGCTCAGCTCGCGGAGGTTTCCTACGCGGCCGCCGCCTTCGGCTTCTGGGCCAAGAACGCCCCCAAGTACCTCGCCGACGAGAAGGTCCGCTCGAGCTCCCCGTTCGTGATCGGTCGCAAGCTGCTCGTCCGCTACGAGCCGTTGGCGTGGTCGGCGTGATCGGGCCCTGGAACTACCCGCTGACCAACTCCTTCGGGGACTGCATACCGGCTCTCGCCGCGGGCAACTCGGTGGTGCTGAAGCCGGCCAGCCTGACGCCGATGACGTCGCTGCTGATGGCGCGAGATGCTGGCCGAGTGCGGGCTGCCCGAGGACGTCTTCCAGCTCGCGATCGGCGGTGGCGACGTCGGCAGCGAGCTGATCGACCACGTCGACTTCGTCATGTTCACCGGCTCGACCGAGGTCGGCAAGAAGGTCGCCGAGCGGGCGGCCCGGACGCTGACCCCGGTCGGGCTGGAGCTGGGCGGCAAGGACCCGATGATCGTCTGCGCCGACGCCGACGTCGAGCGCGCCGCCAACGCCGCCGTGCACTACTCGATGCAGAACGGCGGCCAGACCTGCATCTCGATCGAGCGCGTCTACGCGGAGGCGCCGATCTACGATGAGCTGGTCGCGCGAGATCGAGACGGTGATGCGCGGCCTGCGGGTCGGGGCTCCCGGCCCGGCCGGCAGCGTCGACGTCGGGGCGATCACCTCCCCGCCCCAGGTCGAGCTGATCAACTCTCACGTCACCGACGCGGTCGAGAAGGGCGCCCGGGTCGTGGTCGGCGGCAAGCGGCGCGAGGGTCCCGGCGACTTCTACGAGCCGACCCTGCTGGTCGACGTCGACCACTCCATGGAGTGCATGACGGAGGAGACCTTCGGTCCGACGCTGCCGGTGATGAAGGTCGCCGACGCCGAGGAGGCAGTGCGGCTCGCCAACGACTCCCCCTACGGCCTCCAGGCTTCAGTCTGGACGCGGGACATCGAGAAGGGCGAGCGGCTGGCACGCCAGGTCGAGGCCGGAGTCTGCTGCGTCAACGACGCCCAGATCAACTACGTCGCGCTCGAACTGCCGATGGGCGGCTGGAAGAGCTCGGGGCTCGGCTCCAGGCACGGGGCGGGCGGGATCCGCAAGTACACCAAGCAGCAGACGATCCTGGTCACCCGCTGGGGGCCGAAGCGGGACCTGCACATGCTTCCCTACAAGTCGAAGACGACGAAGCTGCTGGGCCGCGGGATCCGCCTGATGTACGGGCGCGGCAAGCGCGACTAGCTCGTCCCACGGCGCGGACGCCCGCCACGCCGGCGGCGAGAGTTACCTGAGTCACCAATAGGGTGTCTTGCTGACGTCTCGCGAGCGGCGACTGGCTGCCAGGTGGCGCAATCGCAGCACTTGTGGGCGATCTCGCCCGTGCCCGGGTTGGCCCGGGGCGCGTCGAGGATCGATCCGCAGCGTGGGCAGGACGAGATGTGGGCTCTCACGCCCAGGATGATCGTCCGGAGGCGGCGTGCCCGATGTGTCGGAACCGTGAACCGTTGATTGCGAACTGGGCAGGGGCGGCATTGCCGCGAGGGTAGGCCGCGACGCTAAAGGGCGGTTGAATTTCGCCTGACTTCCCGCCACTGGGCGGACTCGTCGGCAAACGCCGATAGCTTGGCGCCAGCTAGCCATGGCAGTCCTGTTCGAGCACCGACTGCCCGGTGCTCCTGCTCTGGGGCGACAGCGACCGGATGGTGTTCTCGAGCGGCGCCGAGCGCCTGCTGCGCGAGGTCGCCGACGTCCGCTTCGAGTTGATCGAGGGGTGCGGCCACTGTCCCCAGCTCGAGGCGCCCGAGCGACTCGTGGCCCTGCTCGGGGAGTTCGCCGACCGGCTCGGCGGGATGGACGGCGGTCGACCACCGGGCGACGAATGCGACACTGTCCCACCTGGCTATCTAGCATGCAGACCGACCTGCCTGAGCAAGGGGGCAGGCCTCCTCGAGGCCCGCCCGCAACGCCTGGATGCTCCTCAAGCGTTCTTAACTGTGCGAAGGCAGGATTCGCAAGTGCTCGAGCATCAGTCGCCCGCCAAGAGCGAGAGCCGGATCCGGCCAGGGCGCAGGAAGGCGGCGCGGCGCCCGCAGCGGTGGGCGCTGGCTCGGCGCTGCTGATCGCGGTCGGCAGGGACGCGGCGACGCGCCGCTGCCGGGCAGCCCCGGCAGCGCGGCGGCGCCTGCGGCGAAGCCAGCGGTGATGAGGAAGGTCGCCAGCTTCCAGGACCCGACCTACGTCACCGGGGCGCCCGGATTCCCGCGCCTTCTCTTCGTCACCCAGCGCGCGGGGAAGGTGATGGTCGTCGAGAGGGGACGCAAGCGCTCCAAGCCCTTCCTCGACATCTCCGCCAGGGTCAATACGGCGAGGAGCGAGCAGGGCCTGCTCGGCCTGGCGTTCCCGCCCGACTACCGCAGGAGCGGCCGCTTCTATGTCCAGTACACCGACCGCAACGACGACCTGCAGATCGACGAGTACCGCCGCTCCAGCGCCACCTTCGCCCGCGCCTCCTCCCGCCGCGCGGTGCTCAAGGCGCCCGAGCCGGAGGGCTACACCAACCACAACGGCGGCCAGCTCCTCTTCCGCGGACAGCTGCTCTACAGCGGCATCGGCGACGGCATGGATCCCGGAGACCTCTTCAACTACGCCCAGAGCCTCGACAACCTGCGGGGGAAGATCATCCGCATCAACCCCCGGCCCAGCCCCGGCGGGAGGCCCTACGGCGTCCCCCGGAGCAACCCCTTCGTCGGGCGGCCCGGGCGCGACGAGATCTACAGCTACGGGCTGCGCAACCCGTACCGCTTCTCCTTCCAGGACATGAAGGGCGCTCCCGACCGGCTGCTGATCGGCGACGTCGGCGAGAACCGCTTCGAGGAGATCGACTACGAGAACGTGCTCTGGGCCTGGGGAGGGAACTTCGGCTGGGACGCCTTCGAGGGGGACGATCCCTACGACGCCGGCGGGCCCTGCGGCATCTTCTGCCCCAACGGGGACACGCCTGACCCGGGGAACACCCTGAAGCCGATCCTCACCTACCCGCACGGGCCCCGCTGCGCGGTGATCGGCGGTTACGTCGTCCGCGATCCGGCCCTGAAGCAGCTGCACGGCCGCTACCTCTACAGCGACTACTGCGGCGGGCGGATCCGCAGCTTCAAGCCGCGCCTGAGCGGTGCGGTCGACGACCGACCGGTGGGCATCAGAGATCCCGCCGGGGCCGGTTCGGAGGGCTGATGACCTCCTTCGGCGAGGACACCTCCCACCACATCTACACGGTGACCACCAACGGACCCGTCTACCGGCTGGTCCCGCCCTCCTCGCAGAAGCCCGCGCCGCTAGCCGAACGTTGCCTGCACGGGGCGCCGCGGCGCTTCGCTAAATTAGGTCGACCATCAAGAGCGATCGAGGGACCCGGCCCATCGACATCGCAGCAACCGGCCCGAATCTCCGCGTGCTCCGCTTGCGGGTGGCGGTGCTAAAGCCGGGATCGATGGAGGCGACAGTGAGACTGCCGAAGAGCGAAACGCAGAGCAGGGACCGAGATGGCTGAGCGCGACTTCCTCGCCGCAACCCGCGAGCGCGTGATCGTCTTCGACGGCGGCATGGGCGCGACCCTGGAGCAGTTCGAGCTGACCCAGGCCGACTACGGCGGCCTCGAGGGCAAGTGCCACGAGGCGCTGGTCCTGAACCGGCCCGACGTGATCGAGGGAGTCCACGCCTCGATGCTCGAGGCGGGCGCCGAGGTGGTCGAGACCGACACCTTCCAGGGCAGCCGGATCAAGCTCGACGAGTGGGGGCTCGGCGAGGAGACGCCGGAGATCAACCGCCGGGCGGCGGAGATCGCCCGCAAGGCGGCCGGCCCGGAGCGCTTCGTCGCCGGCTCGATCGGCCCGACCGGGTTCCTGCCCGCCTCCGATGACCCGACCCTCGGCGAGATCTCCTTCGGTCGCCTGGTCGAGGTCTTCACCGAGCAGGCCAGGGCCTGCTCGCCGGGGGTGCCGATCTGATCATCATCGAGACGGCCCAGGACATCCTCGAGGTCAAGGCCTGCGATCTTCGGCGCCCGCGAGGCGTTCAAGGCGGCGGGGCGGTCGGTGCCGATCCAGACCAGCGTCTCGCTGCTGCCGCAGGGCGGCAAGATGCTGCTGGGGACGGACATCGCCGCGGTGCTGACCACCCTGGCGGCGCTCGAAGTCGACGTGATCGGGCTCAACTGCTCGACCGGCCCGGAGGACATGCGCGATGCGATCCGCTACCTGGGCGAGCACTCGCCGCTGCCGGTCCACTGCATCCCCAACGCCGGCCTGCCACTCCAGGGTCCGGACGGCGAGACCATCTTCCCCGAGAAGCCCGAGCCGCTGGCGGCCACCCTCGGCGAGTTCGTCGAGCGCTACGCAGTCGGGATCGTCGGCGGCTGCTGCGGCACCACCCCGGAGCACATCGCGGCGATCCGCGAGCGGGTCGAGGGACGGGTCCCCGAAGTGCGCGGCCGGCGCCCGGGCCGATGGAGGTCTCCTCGATGATGACCTCGACCCCGCTGGTGCAGGAGCCGCGGCCGACCCTGGTCGGCGAGAGGGTCAACTCGCAGGGCTCGCGCAAGGCCAAGGAGCTGCTGCTCGCCGATGACTACGACGGGCTCGTCCAGGTCGCCGAGGACCAGGTCAACGGCGGCGCCCACCTGCTCGACGTCTGCGTCGCGCTGACCGAGCGCGCCGACGAGGACGAGCAGATGCGCCAGGTGGTCGAGCGGGTCTCCCTGACCCAGCCGGCGCCGATCCAGGTGGACTCGACCGAGCCCGAGGTGATCACGCAGGGCCCTGGAGCAGATCCCGGGCCGGGCGATCGTCAACTCGATCAACCTCGAGGCGGGCCGCGACAAGGCCGACGTGGTCGTTCCGCTGGCAAAGGCGCACGGGGCGGCGCTGATCGCGCTGGTGATCGACGAGGTCGGGATGGCGAAGACGGCCGAGCGCAAGGTCGAGATCGCGAAGCGGATCCGCGACCTCGCCTGCGACGAGCACGGGCTCGATCCCGAGGCGCTGATCTTCGACGCGCTCACCTTCACCCTGACCACCGGCGATGACGAGTGGAAGCCCTCGGCGGTGGAGACGATCGAGGGGATCCGCCGGATCAAGGCGGAGCTGCCCGGGGTGAAGACCTCTCTCGGCGTCTCCAACGTCTCCTTCGGCGTCTCCCCCCCGGCCCGCGCGGTCCTCAACTCGGTCTTCCTGCACCACTGCGTCGAGGCGGGGCTCGACCTCGCGATGGTCAACCCCAACCACATCACCCCCTACGGGGAGATCCCCGATGCCGAGCGGGAGCTGACCGACGAACTGGTCTTCAACCGCTCCGAGGACGCCCTGGAGCGCTTCATCGCCCATTTCGAGTCGAAGGGCGAGGAGGAGGTCGACGAGGGCGCCGACCCGACCGAGGGGATGGAGCCCGAGGAGGCGCTCCACTGGCACATCCTGCGGCGCAAGAAGGACGGTGTCGAGGACTGGATCGACCGCTCGGTGGAGAAGATCGGCGCCGTCCCGACCCTCAACGACGTCCTGCTGCCCGCGATGAAGGAGGTCGGCGACAAGTTCGGCGCCGGCGAGCTGATCCTGCCCTTCGTCCTGCAGTCGGCCGAGGTGATGAAGCGCGCCGTCGCCCGGCTCGAGAACTACCTCGACCGGATCGAGGGCCACACCAAGGGCAAGGTGGTGATCGCCACCGTCTTCGGCGACGTCCACGACATCGGCAAGTCGCTGGTCAACACGATCCTCACCAACAACGGCTACACGGTGATCGACCTCGGCAAGCAGGTGCCGGTGGAGACGATCATCGAGGCCGCGGTCTCCAACGAGGCCGACGCGATCGGCCTCTCGGCGCTGCTCGTCTCGACCTCGAAGCAGATGCCGACCTGCATCGGCGAGCTGCACTCGCGCGGGCTCGACGTTCCCGGTGCTGATCGGCGGCGCCGCGATCAACCGTGACTTCGGCCGCCGGGCGCTCTACCCCGGCGGCAAGGACTCCGACGAGGTCTACGAGCCGGGCGTCTTCTACTGCAAGGACGCCTTCGCCGGGCTCGACACGATGGACGCGCTGATCGACGGCGAGGCCCGCGAGGCCCTGGTCGAGCGGATCCGCTCCGAGGCGAAGGCGCTGCGGGAGAAGCCGGAGGTGATCGACGACGCGCCGCCGGTCACCGACGACAGCGTCCGCTCGGACGCCGCGCACCGACGTGCCGGTCCCCGAGCCGCCGTTCTGGGGCGCGCGGGAGGTCGAGGTCGACTTCGATCAGGTCTTCCCCCACCTCGACCGCCACGTGCTGTTCAAGCTTCACTGGGGCGGCCGGGGCAAGAAGGGCGAGGAGTGGCGGCAAGATCGTCGAGGGCGACGGCGAGGAGGAGGGCTTCGCGCCCCGCCTGGAGCGGATGTGGCGAGAGCAGGACTACCTGCACCCGCGCGCCGTGCTCGGCTACTTCCCCTGCAACGCCGACGGCAACGAGCTGGTGATCTACGACCCGGAGGACCCCGAGGTCGAGCTCGAGCGCCTGGTCTTCCCGCGACAGCCCAAGCACGACCGCATCTGCCTGACCGATTTCTTCAGGCCCGCTCGACAGCGGCGAGCGAGACGTCGTCGCCCTCCAGGGGGTCACCGTCGGCCCCGAGGTGACCGAGCTGATGGAGAAGCTCGAGGCCGAGGGCGAGTTCGCCGAGCAGCTCTACGTCCACGGGCTCGGAGTGCAGTCGGCCGAGGGCCTGGCCGAGTGGCTGCACTCGGAGGCCCGCCGGGAGCTGGGTATCGGGCCGAGCCAGGGGCGACGCTACTCCTGGGGCTACCCCGCTTGCCCGGAGCAGTCGGAGCACGAGAAGGTCTGGCGCCTGCTCGGCCTCGAGCAGATCGGGATGACCCTCTCCGACGGCTACGCGGTGATGCCCGAGCAGTCGACGGTCGCGATCATCGCCCACCACCCGCAGGCGGTCTACTTCGGGATGAAGTCCGGCTTCATCCCCGAGGACGCCGCACCCGACGAGGTGATCGCCGGCTCCGAGCGCGGCGCCGGCCTACCTCCCGAGGAGGAGCCTCCCGAGGAGGACTCGGCCGAGGAGGACGCCGAGCCCGAAGCCGCGGCGGCGGGCTAGATCCGGGCGCCCTCGCGGGACGGCGGCTTCGAGGAGAGGCGCACAGGCGTCGAGGACAGGGCCTGCACCCTCAGGTCCGACCAGGTCAGGCCCTCGCGCACGAGCGCGGGCAGCCCGAGCGCCACCGCCGTCGCGATCTCAACCGCCTGGAGGATCACGCCGTAGGCGAGCGCATCGGCGGTGCTGACTCCGAAGCCGGTGTGCAGGACGCTGATCACCGCCAGCTGGAAGACGCCGATGTTCGAGGGGGTCGCCGGGACCACGGCTGTAACGTTGACCGCGAACAGCACCGCGGCTGCGGCGCCGATGCCGGCCTGGCCGTCCAGCCCCAGCGCGAACAGCAGCGCATAGCAGGCGGAGAGCTGGATCGCCCAGGCGCCGAGCTGGGCGGCCGTCGCGATCGAGCCCCGTTTCGGGTCGCGGAACACGGTCAGGCCGCGACGCACCTGGACCAGGGCGCTGCGCATGCTCGCCCCGATCCGGGCCAGGCGCCCGTTGCCCCCGCGGCGCATCAGCGCGGGCGCTATCAGGACCACCAGCAGTAGCAGCAGCGGTACGGAGCTGAACCAGAAGAGCTTCTGGGTCCCCGAGTGGAAGAGGTCGGTCGTGGAGACGATGATCATCCCCAGCATCACCAGCGCGAGGATGTTGAGCATCGTCTGCGAGACCAGGGTGCCCAGCAGGACCGGAACGGTTTCGCGCATGCGCCCGGTGCGCCGGGAGAGCGACATCACGCGGGCCGGCTCGCCTAGCCGGGCCGGCAGCGTTGCCGACATCAGGACCCCGATCATCGTCGCCGAGGTGACGTCCCGGCGGCGCACCGGCCGGTTCGGCAGGGCGGCCCGCACGATCGCGTACCAGGAGGCGGCGCGGAAGAAGAGCGACGCCGACATCAGCCCGCAGGCGATCAGCACCCAGCTGAGGTCGGAGCGCACGATGCTGGCGACGACCTTGTCGACGCCGATCTTGTTCGCCGCCAGGGCGGTCAGGCCGATCCCCAGCACAGCGGCTACGCCGAGCCCGAGGCGCCGGGCGGCGTTGCGCCGCCGGCTGCCGCTCCGCGCCAGCACCGGGTCGAGTGAAGGCAGGCGCTCGGCCGGCCGTCGCTCGCGGCCGTCGGCGGGCGCAACCCCGGCGCGGCGGGCGATGCGCTCGCCGGCGCTAGCGGGCGCAGGCGCCTCGATCGCCCGCTCGTAGACGGAGGAGACCTGATCGGCGACGCGGGGCCACGCGTAGCGCTCCGCGCTGACGCGCGCCGCCTCGCCCATCTCGCGCACGCGCTCCGGCTCGTGCTGGGCGCGCTGGAGCTCCTCCGCCAGGCGCTGCGGGTCGGCGGGCGGGACGAGGATGCCGTCGAGGCCGTCCGTGACGACGTCGCTGTAGCCGGCGATGCCCGAGGCGATCACCGCCGTCCCCGCGGCGAAGGCCTCGGTCAGCACCATGCCGAAGCTCTCGCCCGAGAGCGACGGCGCGCAGAGCACGTCGGCCCGGTGGAGCGCCTGCCACAGCTCGTCTTCGGAGACCCGCCCGCGAGCGTCGACCGAGCCCATCAGCGCCGGGTCCCCCACGTAGCGGAGGACCTCGGCGTCGGTGGCGCCGATCACCGTCAGGCGCGCCGGCGCATGGTCGACCAGGGCGCCGAAGGCGGTGAGCAGGAAGGGCAGGCCCTTGCGCTCCTCGGGACGGCCGACGAAGAGGATCCGAAACTCGTCACTGGGCGGCTTGGGGCCACTTGGCGCGGCGCCGATGTCGACCCCGTTGGGGACGATCTCGTAGTGGCCGCCGAACCAGCGCCGGCCCGTCCACTCGGCCGCCTCGGAGACGGCGATCTTGGCCGAGAGCTTGTTGACGACGCGGCGGGCGCCGAGCAGGTTGGCGGCGTGGTTGGGGATCGCCTTGGTCGAGTAGGCGTGGAACGTGCCGACCACCGGGGTCTGCGAGTGAAGCGCGGTGTCCCAACCGACCACCGGGGCGATCGGCTCGTGGACGTGGATGACGTCGAAACCGCCCTCGCGCAGCGCCCGGCGGGTCGCGGTCACGCCCTCGGGGAAGAAAGAGAGGTTCGAGACGGCGCCGTTGGCGCCGATCCCCACCGTGCGGCCTACCGGGACCAGGTAGTCGGGCACCTCCCTGGGCTCGGCGGGGGCGCGGTGGAGCCGCTTGCTGAGTCGGTCGGGGGGGTCGTAGGGCGCGATCACCCGAACGTGGTCGCCGCGGCCGATCAGCTCCTCGGCGAGCGCTTCCACGTGGCGATTCACACCGCCCCGATAGCTCCACGAATATGGCGATACGAGGGCGATTCTCACGTTGGCTAAGGGTAGTTGATGTTCCGGTGGGGGATTGTGAGGAGGCCCACGCAGTGAGGGCGCGGGCCTGAACCCAGAAAGACCCCTCTCCGGGCTCCCGGTTACCCGGTCTCCACGGCCTCTATTCGCGCCTGGGAGGCGGATTCCGCCTTCTCGGCCCAGACGTAGCCGGAGAAGGCGAGCAGGTAGGCGATCCCGACCTCGAGCAGCAGGGCGCCGGAATCGTTGGCGAGGGTGCCGACCACGGTCGCGAAAGCGGCGCCCGCGAAGGCGGCCAGCATCGTCGGCTGGCCGGCGAACCAGGCGCCGATGCGGCGACGCTGGATCACCGCCAGCGCCGCGGACGCCAGCAGGGCCCAGAAGACGGGCGAGCCGGCCGCGCGGCCGAAGCTGATCGCCGAGAGCCGGAGACGCCGCTCGGCGACGTCGGCGAGGTCCGAAAGCCCACCGGCGTCGAGCACGGAGCGCGTGAGGTGGGCGTCGCCGCCGGAGATCAGGTCGATCAGGGCCAGCAGGGCGAGCGCCAGGAGCGGCGCCGCCAGCGCCAGCCAGGCGAGCGAGCGTCGCCCGCTGACCGCCGCCGCGGCAGCCGCGGCGCCCGCCGGGAAGACGATCGCGGCGCCGACGTCAGCACCGAAGCGCCCGGCAGCGAAGACGATGGCGGCGCATGCGGCGACGGCGAGGAAGGCGATCGCCGCGGCGCGCCGTGAGAGGGCCGCGGCGAAGCCGGTGATCGCCGCGCCGGTGCCGACCAGCACCAGTGGGGCGAGGATCGCCTCCAGCTCGTTGCCGATCCCGTAGAAGCGAACGCCCCCGCCGGGGTTGGGCCCGATCAGGGAGAGCGAGGTAAGGGGGGATCCGGCGATGACGTCGATCGCGCAGGCTGCCGTGGTGGCGCCGCAGGCCACGGCGAGCGCCCGGTAGCCGGAGAGGGCGGCAAGGGTCAGGGCGGCGAGCGCGGGGGCGGCGAGCGCGAGGAGGAGCAGCTCGGCGGACTCGCTCGGGCGGAGCGCCGCACCGACCAGCAGCACCAGCGGCAGGTAGGCGACGGCGAGCGCGAGCAGCCGCAGCCCTGCTCCGGCACGGCCGAGCAGGGCTGCCAGCCCGGCGGCCAGGGCCCAGGCGAGGATGCTGATGCCGACCACGGAGGCACGGCGCGAGGGGATCGCGGTGAGGCGGTCGCCGAGCGACTCCACCTCCGCGAAGTCGGGGCTGCCCTCGGTGTGTATCGCAGTTCCATCCATCTCCGAGGGGATGGGAAGGCCGAGGCGCTCGAGGATGGTCGGGGCGAGGTCGATGGAGCTGACGTAGCCGTCCATGCGGGTGCTGTCGGAGGTGAGGTTGCCGTCGAAGCCGGCCCCCGCGATCCCGAGGGCGAGCTGGGCCTGCTCGGCGGGAGGTGGGCGCTCCAGCGCGATCAGGAGGTCGTCGCCGCGCAGTTCGCGGGCGAGCGCCGGTAGCACGCCGGGCTTGGCGTCGATGACGCTCACGGGCGGCCCGCAGGCGCGGGTTTGGCAGCCGAGCGGCAGGCGGGTGAGCCGGCCCCGCCGATCGGCGGCCAACAGCGCCGCCGCTCTCAGCCCGGGGGCCGCGGCCATCCTCCCCACCCCAAGCGAGGAAGCGAGCAGCCCGGGGACGATCTCGGCCGGCGCCCCCTCGGCGCGGGCCACCGCGCTCCCCCAACCCTGGACGCCGGTGCCGCGCGGCACGAGCCTGGGCAGATCCGAGTCATAGAGCGAGTCGAAGACCCGGTTGCCCTGGGTGATGTCGAGATAGGTCTGCTCGGGGGCGACGTCCCCCAGCCCGGCGCTGAGCAGGCCCGGAGAGATCCCCGGCGCCGCCTCCAGCGCCGAAAGCGAGGTGCCGTTGGGCAGCAGGGCCACCGTGACCCGCGGCTCGGCCACCGCCCCCGCTGGCCCTGCCAGGCACCCCGCCACCCAGAGGAGCCAGGTTGCGAGCGCTATTTTTCTCAGCACAGTGGCCGGGCGGACTTTCGCGAAATTCACGTTCTTCAAGCTCGATCCCGCCTGGCGACGCCTGGATGACGAGCGGCGGGCCGCCGACAAGCTCGAGTTCCTCGCCGCCTGCGAGGACTTCGGGCTGGACCGCTCGCTGCGCGCCTACTCAACCATAGGCACCCGCAGCGACGTCGATTTGGTGCTGCTCAGCCAGAGCCCGATCCTCGAGGACATCCACAACTTCCACGTCGTCCTCGGGCAGAGCGGTCTCGCCAAGTGGGCCACGACCCCCTACTCCTTCCTCTCGATGACCAAGGCCTCCCCCTACTCGGAGGAGGAGTCAGTACGGCCCGAGATCTGCGTCTCCGACCGCAAGTACCTCTTCATCTACCCGATGGTCAAGCAGCGTCGCTGGTACGGGGTGCCGCTGGAGGAGCGCCAGAGGATCATGCGCAGCCACATCGAGGTCGGCCGCCGCTACCCGGAGATCTCAGTCAACACGACCTACTCCTTCGGCCTCGACGACCAGGAGTTCGTGGTCGCCTTCGAGGGCGACGATCCGGGCCAGTTCCTCGACCTCGTCAACGAACTTCGCCCGACCGAGGCCAGCGAGTACACCGAGCGCGAGACGCCGCTCTTCACCTGCATCGCGATGAGCCTGACCAAGGCCCTCGATGCCCTCGACGGCGTTCCGGTGAGCGCGGTCGAGCCCGCTCGCCTCGCCTGACCTGCCGGTCAGGTTCCCTATCCTTCCGCGTTCGCAAATGAGCGCCCCCGGCACAACTGAGAACCCGCTCCGCGTGGCGATCATCGGCGCCGGCCCTTCCGGGTTCTACGCCGCCGAGCACATCCTCAAGGACGAGGGCACCCACACCCAGGTGGACCTCTTCGACCGCCTCCCCACTCCCTTCGGCCTGGTCCGCGGGGGGGTCGCGCCCGATCATCCCAAGATCAAGTCGGTGATCCGCGTCTACGAGAAGACCGCGGCGCGGGAGGGCTTCCGCTTCTTCGGCAACGTCAAGGTGGGGCAGGACATCGACGTGGAGGACCTCGAGCGGCTCTACCACGCGATCGTCTTCACGTTCGGCTGCGAGACCGATCGCCGCCTGGAGATCCCGGGGGAGGATCTGCCGGGGAGCCACGCCGCGACCGCATTCGTCGGCTGGTACAACGCCCATCCCGACTACGCCTCGGAGGAGTTCGACCTGAGCTGCGAGCGGGCGGTCGTGATCGGCAACGGGAACGTCGCGATGGACGTCGCCCGGATGCTGGCGCTGACCGACCGCGAGCTGCGCGAGACCGACACCGCCGACCACGCGATCGAGATGCTCGGCGGCAACCAGGTGCGCGAGATCGTCGTCCTGGGCCGTCGCGGGCCCGTCCAGGCCGCCTTCACCAACCCCGAGATCAGGGAGCTTGGAGAGATGCACGACGCGGACGTCGTTGTCGATCCCTCCGAGGTCCAGCTCGACCCGACCAGCCAGGCCTACCTGGAGTCCGAGGAGGCCGACAAGACGACCCGCGTCAACGTCGAGACCCTGCGCGAGTTCTCGGAGCGCCGGCCCGAGGGCAAGCCGAAGCGGATCGTCCTTCGCTTCCTCTGCTCCCCGGTCGAGATCACCGGCGAAGGCAAGGTCGAAGGAGTGGTGATCGGTCACAACGAGCTGGTCGAAGAGGGCGGCGCCCTGCGCGCCCGCGACACCGGCGAGCGCGAGGAGCTGGCCTGCGGGCTCGTCCTGCGCTCGGTCGGCTACACCGGTGTCCCGATCGAGGGGGTCCCCTTCGACGACAGCAGGGGCACGATCCTCAACGAGGGCGGCCGGGTGCTCGACTCCCACGACGGCGGCCCCAAGCGGGGCCACTACACCGCCGGCTGGATCAAGCGCGGTCCCTCCGGGGTGATCGGGACCAACAAGAAGGACGCCCTGGAGACGGTTTCCCATCTGCTCGAGGACGTCGCCTCCGGCGCCCTGCTCGACCCCTCCGCGCCCGAGCCGGCCGCGGTCGAGGAGATGCTCGCCCAGCGCGGCGTGCGCTACATCAGCTTCGAGGACTGGCAGGCGATCGACCAGGCCGAGGTCGGCCGCGGCGAGCCCCACGGCAGGCCCCGGGTCAAGTTCGTGCGGGTCGAGGAGATGCTCGACGTGCTCGGCCAGCGGGTCGGGTAGCCCTGGATGGCCGACCTCGCCGAGATCCGGGCGATGATCGAGACAGCCCTGCCGGGGGCGGAGGTCGAGGTCACCGACCAGACCGGCACCGGCGACCACCTCGAGGCAGCCGTCACCGCCCCACAGTTCGAGGGCCTCTCCCGGATCGACCAGCACCGGCTGGTCAAGGCCGCGGTGAAGGAGCGGATGGACGACGGCGCAATCCACGCCCTCACGCTGAGAACATCACCGCCCGGCGCGTCCTCTCAGGGAGCGTAAGCGACCGGTGATCCCAGCTTTGCTGGGATGCGTCCGGGCGCGCCGGGGTCAACAAGTTAAGATCGCCCCATGCCCGAGAACGATTTCAAGCAGCAGGTCGAGCGGCTGATCGCCGAGAACAAGGTGCTGCTGTTCATGAAGGGGACGCCGGACATGCCGCGCTGCGGCTTCTCGATGCGCGTCGTGCAGATACTCGACTCGCTCGAGGCGGATTACGGCGCGATCGACGTGCTGCCCGCGCTGGAGCCACTGCGCGAGGTGACCGGGGAGATCTCCGACTGGCGCACCTTCCCGCAGCTCTACGTGAACGGCGAGCTGCTCGGGGGCGCCGACATCGTCGGGGAGATGTACGAGTCGGGCGAGCTGGCCCAGGCGCTCGGGGTCGAGCAGGCCGAGGCCCCCGCCCCGGTCGCGACGGAGCCTGCGCAGGGACCGCCGCTGCAGATCGACAACCCCGCTGGTTGACGAGACATCTCCGGACGAGCCCGGCGGCCGCGATCGCGGCCGTCCTCGTGGTGGCCGCGCTCCTTGCGGGCTGCGGCAGCGGCGGCGGCTCCTCGACGGCTGCCGCGTCAAACGGCCCCGGCATCGGCGCTCCGAGGAGCGGCGAGTCTGCCACCGCCCTCGCCGCTCGGGTGCCGGCGGCGACTCAGCGAGCCGCAGTCGAGCAGGTCCTGCGGCAGATCGCGTCCGGCGACTCCCTCCCCTACGAGCAGGACGGCTCCATCTTCCAGAACCGCGAGGGATTGCTTCCCGACCTGCCCTCGGGGCTGCTCTACCGCGAGTACACGGTCCCGACCCCCGGCAGCCCCGACCGGGGCGCCAGGCGCCTCGTGGTCGGAGACGACGGCAGCGTCTACTACACGTCCGATCATTACTCCAGCTTCACCCGCCTCGATGAGTGATCCCTCCGAACCGCTGGCCCTGCTCGAGGCCGAGCCACCCGTGCGGGTGATCGGGCACGGGGACGTGCCTACCAAGCCGCGGCCGGCAGAGCTGCGCGCGGCGATCGACGGCTCAATGATCGGCGACGAGCAGGATCTGTTCTCGGCTCTCGCGGCGGCTCTCTCCTTCCCCGATTGGTTCGGGGCCAACTGGGACGCTCTCCTGGACTGCCTGCGCGATCTCGGCTCGGGGGGCGAGGCCCCCGATGCGGTCACCCTCCTGGTCGAGGACGCAGGGGCGCTCTTGGCGCGCGTACCGCGCACCGCCGCCCTGCTGGTTGAGACCTGGGTCAGCGCAGCAATCTGGTGGGCGCAGCGCGGCGTGCCGTTCAGGCTCTACCTGCTGATCCCGTCACGGTCGAACGAATGAACGGTTTCAGCACCTATAAGCGCTGAAACCGTTCAACCTGCCGCCTCGCTCGCGCGATCGATCCAGTGCACACTCGGCGAGAGTGAAGTTTCCTCTCACCATGAGAGGAAATTGAAGCCTCGGCAGCGGCGCTTGGGCTAGACCGCGGCCTGGTCGGCCGCGTCCTCGCGGACCTGGAAGGAAGAGCCGCAGCCGCAGGCGGCGACTACGTTCGGGTTGTTGACCTGGAACCCGGCGCCCTGGAGGCCCTCCACGTAATCGACCTCCGAGCCGAAGACGAACTGGGCGCTGACCTTGTCGACGATCACGGCGACACCGCGATCCTCGAAGACGTGGTCGTCCTCCTTGGCCTTGTCGAAGGCCAGCGCGTACTGGAACCCCGAGCAGCCCCCGCCCCGCACGGCCACGCGCAGCGCCTGCTCGGCGCCCTCCGAGGAGCCGAGCAGCTCGTTGATCTTCTCTGCCGCCTTCGGCGTCAGCTTGATGGCGGCCTCAGGTAAGTCGCTCATGGCTTCACATTGTAAAGCACCGTCGGCCGCCGATCAGGAGCCCCGCTCCCCCGCGGCCTCCCCGGAGCGGTGCTCGAGGTACTGGCGGATCCTGCGTGAGTCGTGGATCACCTCGTCGCCGTCGACCAGCACGGGCACCCGCCACTGGCCGGTCAGCTCTACGATCTCGGCCCGTTCGGTGCGCTTCAGCGAAACGCGCTCGGTGCGATAGGGCAGTGAGCGGCGATCCAGATCGCGGGCCACGGCGCCACAGGGGCAAAGGTAGTTGGTCGGCGTGCGGCAGCGGTACAGCACCCGCCCCTCGGCCCCGTCCGGCGGCGGGCCGGGACTCATCTCGGGGTCAAGCGGTCGCCGAGCTGGAGCACCCGGCCGAAGGCCCGCAGGACGAGGTCGCTGCGTGGGGCGCGGCCGACGCGATCGCCCAGCTCGTCCATCTGCCAGCGAACCGCCGCCTCCAGGGTCTCCTCGTGCGGGCGCGGCTTGAACCCCAGCTCCTTCTTCGCCTTCGTGCAGCGGTAGGTCCACCACTGCGAGGCGGAGATCAGCTCGTCCTGGCTGACCGGCGGCGAGATCCCCACCCAGCCGGCCATCTCGACCGAGGCCATCGTCAGGCCGAAGGGGACTTTCAGCGGCGGCGCGGGCACGCCGGAGATTCGGGCGACGTCGGCAAAGAGGCGCTGCAGCGTGAAGTTGCGCCCGCCCAGGATGTAGCGCTCCCCGGGCTTGCCCTTGCGCTCGGCCAGGAGGTGGCCCTCGGCCACGTCGCGGACATCGACGACGTTCAGCCCTCCGTCCACGAAGAGGGGTATCTGGCGCAGGAGCACCCGCCTGATCAGCCGGTTGGAGGTGCCGCGGCCGGGATCTTCGGGCCCCAGAACGAAGGTCGGGTTGACGATCACCAGGTCGAGGCCGTGGGCCGCCACCCGCAGCGCCTCCACCTCGGCCTCGTGCTTGGAGTTGATGTAGGCGACCCCCAGCCGCCCGGCGGTGAAGGGCTGCGTCTCGTCGGCCGTACCGCCTGGCTTGGCCGGGCCGACGGCGCCGGCCGAGGAGGTGTGGACGACCCGCTCAACACCGGCGGCGAGCGCCTCCTCCATCACGATCCGCGTGCCGCCGACGTTTACCGCGAACACCTTCTCCACCGTCCCCGGCCTCATCGAGGTGGTGCCGGCGACGTGGAAGATCCGATCTGCGCCCTCGACCGCCCGGCGCACGGCGCGGCGATCGGTGACGTCGCCGGTAACCCGCTCGAAGTCGAGGTCGGCGAGATGGTCGAGGTTCGATTTCCGTCGCGCCAGCAGGCGCAGGTCGTCGCCGCGCCCCGCCAGGGCCCGCACCAGGTTCGAGCCGATGAAGCCCGAGCCCCCTGTCACCAGCGTCGTCACGGCGGCAGATGCTAGTCGGGCGGGCGCCGGGCACGCCGTGGGGTTCTGATAGAACCGGCTCCCTTGAGTCCCGGCCCCCAGACCGCGATCGTCTGCGACTCGACCACGTATCTGCCGCAGGAGCTGATCGAGGCCCACGGCATCGAGGTGATCAGCCTCTACGTCACGCTCGAGGGCGAGCAGCGCAGGGAGACGGACATCACCGATCTGCCCGCCTTCTACGACGAGCTGCGCGCCTCAGAGTCCGCCGCGGCCACCTCCCAGCCCTCGGTTGGGGACTTCGTCGCCGCCTACGAGCCGCTGCTGGCTACGGGACGCGACGTCGTCTCGATCCACATCTCGGCTGGGATCTCTGGGACGGTCCAAGCAGCCGAGCAGGCGAAGGACCGGCTAGAGGCAGAGGGCAGGGGCGGCGAGCGGATCAGCATCTACGACTCCGGCACCTCGGCGGGCGCCCTGGGGCTCTGCGTCCTCGCGGCGGCGGAGGCCGCCGAGGGAGGGGCCGGCGCCGAAGAGGTGCTCGGGCGCGCCCGGGAGACGCGCGAGGGGACAAAGACCTGGTTCGCGGTGGACACCCTCGAGTACCTGCGCCGCGGGGGGAGGATCGGCGGCGCCCGCGCCTGGATCGGCTCGACCCTGAAGATCAAGCCGATCCTCACGCTCGAGGACGAGATCACACCGGTCGAGAGAGTGCGGACCAGGGCGCGCTCGATCGAGCGGCTCCGCGACTACGCGACCCAGCGACACGAGTCACGCGCCGACGCTTGGGTGGTGCAGCACATCCAGGACCCCGAGTCGGCGGCCTCGCTGGCCGACGACTGTCGCGAGGTCTTCGGCTGCGAGCCGGTCTTTCTATCCGAGATCGGGCCAGTGCTCGGCGCCCACGTCGGCCCCGGATTGCTCGGGGTCGGCAGCACGTACCCCTGGCGCTGAGCTAGCGCCGTCTACGGCGAATGGCGATGATGCCGCCGATCACGAAGCCGGCGACCGCGGCGGCGGTGATCAGCTCGTTGCGATGCTCGCTGACCTGCCTGCGCCAGTCGGTCAGCTCGTTGACCTTGGCGCGCAGCTCGTCCATGGAAGCGCTCAGCTCGCCACGCTGTGCCTCGAGGTCGCGGCGGATCTCGGCCGAGCTGCGGCCGGGGGACCCGACGGTCGAGCGCGGGCGAACCGGCTCCTGCGGGGGGCCGGCGGCGCTCACTGCCCCGCCTTCTCGAGCTGGGGCGCCTCGGCGGCGGCCGGGGGCTCACTGTGCTCCAGCACGGCCCGGGTCTGCTTGACGTCCTCGATCGCCTGCTCGGGGACCGGGGGCGAGCCCGCCTGGATCGAGCGGTAGGCGAGCCAGCCGGCGAGCGCGGCGAGCAGCAGCAGCACCGCGGCGACGATCAGGAAGCCCGGCCAGAGGTGGTCGTCGAAGAAGAGATCGTCGATCAGGAAGGAGATCCCGACCAGGATCATGATCAGGGCCAGGAAGGCGAACGTCCCGGCGGCGGCACCGACTGCACCGCCCCGGACGAGCTTGCCGACCTTCTCTGAGATCTCGGCCTTGGCCAGCTCGATCTCCTCGCGGACGATCGTCGTGGTGCGCTCGGAGACGTCAAGGAAGAGCTCGCCGACCGATTTCTCGGGGGGCTCGGGGGGGATCGGCGGGGGCGGTGCGTTCGGGGTCTCGGCCATCGCTGGGGCTCCTATTCTGGGGGATCCTCGTCAAAGACCCGGCGGTAAAGGATCGCGGCTGCGCGGGCCGCGACGATGCTTGCGAGCGCCCCGAACCCCGCAAGCATGCCGCTCCAGATGAGCCTTCGAACCAGTTCGTTATCCACTTGCTTCGACCTTCCCGTCGGTGGCCGCGGAGTAAACCACCTCACCCGCTTCGCGGTCGGGATACCCCGCCCAGCGCTCGAAGAAGCGGCGATAGACCGCGTAGGCCCAGCGCTCGTCGATCGCGTCGGCGGCCCCGTGACCGCCCGCGGCGACGGTCCAGACCCGAACCAGCTCGTTGCCGGCGGCGGCCTCGCGGAGGATCTCCGCCTGGCGCACCGGGACCAGCCAGTCGTCGGCCGAGTGCAGGACGAGCACCGGGACGCGGGCGCCCGAGATCGTGTTGCGGGCAGAGGAACGCTCCCAGATCACCTCCGGCTCGACTCCGTAGTAGGGGGCCGCGAGCTGCTCGATCGGATCGGCGAAGTCCTCGAAGTCGACCGGCCAGCGGGAGGCGTGGATGCGAGAGCGGAGCATCGCCTGGAGGGCGGCCATCGGGTCGTAGGCGCGGTCGCGCCGGCGCGGCCGGGAGATCCTCCGGACCATGTAGTGGGTGTCGGCGGGCGCGGCGATCGCGATCACGCCGCCGTCGAGCGCCTCCTCGGCGGCCTCGAGGTGGCAGGCGCCCAGCACCGAGGAGCCGCCGAGGGATATGCCGACGGCGCCGACGCTGGTGGAACCGGCCTCCTTCAGGAATTGCGCCGCGCAGACGATGTCCTCGCCCTCCTTCCAGCCGGCTGTCGAGGGAGCCCGCGAGAGGTATGCGCTGGCGCCGAAGCTCCGCAGGTCGATCGCGCAGACATTGAACCCCCACTCGTAGAAGGCACGGACGGCGATTTCGCGCACATAGTCGAAGCGGCGCGAGGAGAAGAGGCCGTGGACGACGATCAGGCCCGGGCGCGGCTTGGGGTGGACCGCGAGGCTGGCGCCGATGTGCTCGCCGTCGGCGCCGACGAACCACTCGTCGTTGAACTGCGCGGGATAGGAGTAGCCGACGTCGAGGCCCTGGCGGGTCTGGGCCAGCGCGAAGCTGGTCAGGTCCCGCAGGCCCTTGCGCGTCTCGCCCCAGGCGCTGGGCTCGAGCCGGTGGGGGATCGCCTCCAGCTCTTCCAGCAGGGCATCCATGGAGCGCTCGGCGGCGGCCGGAAGGGGAAGCGGCTCACGCTCCGGGCGCTCGAGCAGCGCCCGGCGCACCGGGATGCCGAGGCGCTGCCCGATCAGCCAGGCAGGGATCGCGAAGAAGCCGACGATCACGTTCAACGCCTTGGCCGCCCCGTGAAGGGCGCGGTCCTGCCCGCGGGTCGTCGCCAGCGATTCCCACATCGCGCGCTACCTGGGCTCGAGGCCGTCGCAGATGGTCCCCACCACCAGCTCCTTCGCCTCCTCGTAGTCGGCGTCCGAGGCCGGGATCAGCTCGAAGATCCAACCCGAGAGAAGCTGCTCGATCGCCCCGTAGAAGGCCGCCGACGCGAACTGCGGGTCGATGTCGGCGCGGAAGGCCCCGGCCGTTTGGCCGTCGGCGACGATCTTCGCAATCCCGTCATAGGCGCTGGAGATCTCCGGCAGGTGGGTTCGACCGAAGGAGTTGGCAGCCCGGGTGACCTCGACGATGATCACCTTCATCAACTCCGGGTCGTGGCGGTAGGACTCGATGATGAAGGCGGCGACCGCCGCGAGCTTCTCGCGGGGGCTCGCGTCGCTGCGGTCGGTCTCCTCGATCGCCGCCAGCAGCAGCGACCAGCGCTCGGTGAACAGCTCGTTCAGCACCTGGTCCTTCGACTTGAAGTAGTGATAGACGAGCCCGTAGGCGACGCCGGCCTCGTCGGCGATGTCGGAGACCCGGGTCGAGTGAAAGCCCTGGCGGGCGAAGACGCGAACCGCCGCGTCGAGGATCTGGCGACGCTTCTCGATCGGTGGCGCCTTGTTCATCGGGCTC
Organism: uncultured Actinomycetes bacterium; assembly: GCA_963738305.1. GTDB lineage: Bacteria > Actinomycetota > Thermoleophilia > Solirubrobacterales > 70-9 > JBBRHQ01. The sequence goes on from CAVTVU010000001.1 coordinate 639,624, forward strand.
CGACCTCCGAGGATTCCGGCCAGCGGTAGGTCTCCGGCCGGCGGTTGGCGAGCGAGGGCAGCGAGCCGCGGACCCGCTCCTGGGCCGCGAGGTCGAGGTCGGCAGCGATGAAGCATTCCTCGTCGGCGGCGGTGGCGAGCACGACGCCCCAGGGGTCGACGATCGCCGAGCGGCCATAGGAGTGGAACGGGGGCGCCTCGCCGAACTGGTTGGGGGCGACGACAAACAGCTGGTTCTCGATCGCTCGCGCCCGCAGCAGCACCAGCCAGTGATCGCGACCGGTCGCCATCGTGAAGGCCGAGGGAACCGTTACGAGGCGGGCGCCGCGCACCGCGAGGATCCGGTACAGCTCCGGGAAGCGCAGGTCGTAGCAGACCGAGAGGCCGATCATGGGCATGCCTGCGATCGGGTAATCGAGGGATTCGGTTTCCGAGCCCTCGGCGTTGACGATCTCGCTCCCCGGATCCTCGACGTCTGACTCGCGGTAGGTGACGCCCCCCACCTCGACGTCGAACATGTGGATCTTCCGATATGTGGCGAGGTCGGCGCCGGCGGGGCCGATCAGCACAGAGGTGTTGTGACGGAGGCCGCCCTCGCCCAGCTCGCAGATCGAGCCGGCGAGCAGGTGGATGCCCAGCTCCCGCGCCCAGCCGCGGGCGGCGGCGAGGCTCGGTCCGTCGAGGGGCTCGGCTCCGGCGCGGAGCGCCTCCGCAGCAGCCAGGAGGTTCCACTTCTCCGGCAGCGCCACCAGGGTCGCGCCGTCCGCAGCAGCGGCGCGGACGAGGCGCTCGGCGACCTCGAGATTTCGCTCCTTCTGCCCGGTCGAGTTGATCTGCACGGCAGCGGCGCGCAATGCCAAGAACCCCATCCTCTCTTCCTCGCGGCCCGGTGCCGCGTCCGGACCGATTGATTGGTTGACTGACCAGTCAATCGGTGCCGGGCCCAGTATAGGCGCGCAACCAGCAGCCTTGGGGCTCAGATGCCCATCTCGCGAGCGACGAGACGATCGAAGATGCGGTCCGGGACCACCTTGGCGAGGCGCGCCTGGATCTTCGCCTGGCGACCGATCAGGTAGCGGGTCTTCGGGCGCGACGCCGTCAGGGCGTCCTCGATCGCCCCGGCAACCTCCTCCGGGGTCACGCCCCGCGCAGCCACCTTGCGGATCGTTTCGCGGTACTTCTGGAGCTTCGTCCCGTAGAGCGAGTCATGGTCGGCGAGAGCGCGCTCTTCGATCTCGTCGGCCTCGTCCAGTCCCTTGTCCCAGATCGGGGTGGCGACCGCGCCCGGTTCGATCAGCGAGACCTCGATCCCCCACGGCCGCAGCTCCTGTCGCATCGTGTCCCCGACCGCCTCGATTCCGAACTTGGAGGCGTGATAAGCGCCGGTGAACGGCAACGCGGTGCGGCCGCCGACAGAGCTGACGAAGACGATCCGGCCGCCGGCGCGTCGGATCGCCGGCAGCATCGCCTGGGTGACCGCGACCTGGCCGATCAGGTTGACCTCGAGCTGTCGCCGCAGGTCGGCGACCGGCAGGGTCTCCAGCGGGCCGGGGATCGCGACGCCGGCGTTGTTGACGAGGCCGTCGAGGCCGGCGGCGCCGAGCGCCTCCTCGAGACTCCCGGCCGCGACCGCGATCGAGTCCGAGTCGGTGACGTCGATCCTCAGCGGAATGAGGCGCTCCGAGCCGGATTCCCGCAGCGCGTCCTCGTCCTCCTCGCGCCGCACGCCGGCGAAGACCTTCCAGCCGCCCGAGTCGAGCCGCAGCGCCGCGGCGCGTCCGATCCCGGTCGAGGCCCCTGTGATCAACACCGCTGGCACCTGGCAAACCTAGAGGATCGCCCTCCTCGGGAAGCCGGAGCGGCTGGCGTAGGCTTGAGCGATGGCGAATTCGGCGTTCGTGACCGGCGGCTCGGGATTCATCGGCGGCAGGTTGATCTCCCGCCTCGTCGCCGATCGCTGGACGGTGCGGGCCCTGGCCCGCAGCCACGGCTCCGCCGCCGCCGTCGAGACACTAGGGGCCGAGGCCGTCCGCGGCGATCTCGATGACGGCGACTCGCTGACGGCCGGCGCCGAGGGTTGCGACGTCACCTTCCACCTGGCCGCCCACCTTGGGGATTGGGGTCCGCGGGAGGAGTTCGAGCGCGGCAACGTCGACGGCACCCGCAACGTCCTTGCGGCCTCCCAGGCCGCCCGAGTGCGCCGCTTCGTGCACTGCGGGACCGAGGCGGCGCTGATGGCGGGGCAGCCGCTGGTCGGCGTCGACGAGACGGCGCCGCTCCGGCCCGACTCGAAGGCGCCCTACCCGGCGACCAAGGCGCGGGCCGAGCAACTGGTGCGCAATGCCAACCGGGAGGGCTTCGAGACGGTGGTGATCCGCCCCCGCTTCGTCTGGGGCGAGGGCGACACGACGCTGGTCCCGACGATGGAGGAGATGATCGAGAAGGGCCGCTTCGCATGGATCGGGGGAGGAGGCAACCTCACCTCGATCACTCACGTGGAGAACGTCGTCGAGGGCCTGGTGCTCGGGGCGGAGCGCGGCGTTCCCGGCGAGGCCTATTTCGTCACTGACGGCGAGCCGGTGGTCCTGCGCGAATTCGTCACGGAGATGCTCGCGACCAAGGGCGTCGTGCCGCCCGACCGCAGCATCCCGGGCTTCCTCGCCGGTCCGATCGCGACGATCTCCGAGGCGGCCTGGAAGCTGCTCCCCCTCCCCGGCGCCCCACCGATCAGCCACTTCACCGCCTGGGTCATGACCCAGGAGTGCACGATCAATATTTCCAAGGCTCAGAGCGAGCTCTCCTACGAGCCCGTCGTCACCCGCGATCAGGGCCTGGCAGAGATGCGCGCCGCCGCCTGACCCGGGGGCCCCGTCCGACCAGGGGCCCGAGCCGGTGGGATCCGCCGAACGCAACGTTCCGTGCCCATTGGAGACCTAAGGTTGCGTTCGGCTGGAGCGGCCGCGCGGATTTCGCGCTGCGAGTGACGCAACGCACACAGCTGCGGCCCCGACGCCGCCAACCTTGCCGGTTGGCCATGAACCCCTTTCGCCGCAACCAAGACGATCAGGCGCGCCACATGTTCGAGACGCGCTCCCACGCCTGGCGCGAGGTCGGGCTGGAGGGCGAGGTCGCGGCCAGCGGCCGCCCCGGCCGCCGCAGCGCCCTGCGCGCCCAGGGCCAGGTCGCCGCGTTCGCGGCGATGATCGCCGGGGTGCTGGCGCTGTTCAGCCACCGCCAGGAGCTCTTCCCCGGCTACGGGACACAGGCCCGGATCGCAACGGTCGCCACTCTCGTCATCCTCGGCTGGGGCCTGGCCCGCTCGCTCGGCCGCGGCATCGCGCCGGCCCTGTTCCGGCGCATGGACCCGGGCACGGCGGGGACCGTCGGCTTCGTGATCCGGCTGCTGACGATCGGGCTCGTGGTGATCGTCGCCCTGCGGATAGCCGGCGTCCGCCCAGAGGCCCTGGCGGTCGGGGGTGCCTTCACCGCGGTCGTCCTCGGTCTTGCCGCCCAGCAGACCATCGGCAACCTCTTCGCGGGGATCGTCCTGCAGGGGACGAGGCCCTTCCGGGTCGGCGAGCGGGTGCGCCTCACCGGCGGGCCGATGGCTGGATCGGTCGAAGGGACCGTCAGCTCCCTCGGGCTCTTCTACACCAGCTTCGTCAACGGGGCGGATCGGATGATGATCCCCAACAGCGTCCTCCTCTCCCTGGCGGTGATGCCGCTGCGCGAGCCGCAGCAGGTCGACCTGCGCGCCCGCTTCGACTCCGACGTCAGCCCGAGCGCGATCCAGGAGCGCCTGGCCAGCTCGGTCACGGTGCCGACCCGCTACCCGCCGCGGATCTCCCTGGAGGAGATCGACCGCGACGAGGTGGTGCTGCGGATCGCGGCGACCCCGGATCAGCCCGCCGACGGCGCCAAGCTGGCCGAGGAGATCCTCGCCGTCGCCCGCAACGGCGCCTGACTCAGGCCGGGCGCCGAACGGAACGTTCCGCGTTCAGGGACGCCTAGGGTCGCGTTCGGCGCGGGGTGTTCTCCAGCTCGGCGATCAGCAGCTTGGTGTGCAGGGCGGCGATCAGGTCCTTGAGCGGCTCGGCTCCGGCCTCGATCAGCTCCGCCACCCGCTCCGGCTCCATCTCCCCCGCGAGCCGCTCGGTCAGCACCCCGACCTCCTCCTTGACCAGCTGCTCCAGCGCCCGCTTGTAGCGCAGCGTGTCGTAGACGGTGAAGCCGATCTCCTCGTCATATCCGCCTGCCCGGAAGCGGCTGATCGCCTCGATCACCTTTACGTCGGAGGGCGAGTAGCCGCGGCTGTTGGGGCTGAGGATCTCCAGCTGCTCGAGGCGGTCGAGGACCTCCTTGGGCACGCCGTAGGCCTTCCGGACCTCGGCGGGGCTGGTCCGGGTGCGTTCTCCCTCGAGCGCCCGCTCGAGGATCCGGTCCTCGATCTCGATCAGCGCCCGGGCCCGGTCTGGGCCCTCGTCTAGCACCGTCTTGATCGCCCGCAGCGGCATGTAGCGCTCCTCCTGGAGGCGCTTGATCAGGCGGATCCGCTCGACGAACTCAGGCGGGTAGTAGGCCATGTTGCGCGAGGTCTTGACCGGCTCGGGCAACAGGCCCTCCCGCAGGTAATGCTTGATCGTCGGGGCCGGGACACCCGAGGCCTCGGCCAGCTCCTTCATCCGCAGCAGCCCGTCCGCGCCGTTGGCGCCCTGCCCCGCTCCCGGCCTCCGGGTTCGAGCCTGCGGGGTCATCCCAGGAACGAGGACTGCGGCGCGCCCGAGGTCCCCGCCGCGGCCCCCGAGGAGATCAGCGAGGCGATCTCCTCCTCGGAGTAGCCGACTCCCCGCAGCGCCTCCTCAGTGTGCTCGCCCAGGGCCGGCGCCGGGCGCTCCACCCTGCCGGGGGTGCGCGAGAGCTTGATCGGCACCCCGACCTGGCGCACCGGGCCGATCTCCGGCTGCTCCAGCTCGACCACCATCTCCCGCGAGCGGACCAGCTCGGATTCGAGGGCCTCGTCGAGGTCGAGGATCGGCTCGATGCAGCAGTCGTGCTCGTCGTTGAAAGCTCGCCACTCGTCGCGGGTCCGGGAGCGGAAGATTTCGGCGATCTTCCGCCAGGCCTCCGAGCCGGGCCGCTCGAACTGCTTCTCGATCAGCTCGGGCCGCCCCGCACCGTTGCAGAAGGCGGCCCAGAACTTCGGCTCCAGCGCCCCGCAGCTGACCCAGCCGTTGGCCGCCTCGTAGGGCAGGTAGCAGACGATCCGTCCGGCCAGCTCGAGGTCGCCGCGCCTCGGCACCACCCCGTCGCAGAAGTAGCGGCCGGCGACCATCGCCAGCCAGGAGAGCGCCCCGTCGCTCATCGAAACGTCGACGAACTGGCCATCGCCCGAGCGCCGGCGCTCGTGCAGGGCGGCCATCACCCCGAAGGCTGCCATCATCCCGCCGCCCCCGAGGTCGGCGATCTGGCCGGCCGACTGCACCGGCGCGCCGCCGGCGGCGCCGGTCAGGCCGAGCAGGCCGATCAGGCCGAGGTAGTTGGTGTCGTGGCCGGCCCGCTGGGTGTTCGGGCCGTCCTGGCCGTAGCCGGTGATCGCGCAGAAGACGATGCCCGGGTTGGCCTCGCGCATGCGCTCGTAGCCGACCCCGAGGCGGTCGAGGACGCCGGGCCGGAAGCCGTCGAGGACGACGTCATAGTCGGCCACCAGGCGCAGCAGCGCCTCGCGCCCGGGCTCTGACTTCAGGTCGAGGCGAATCGAGCGCTTGCCGCGGTTGAGGGCCAGGTACATCGCCGAGCGGGTGCCAAGGCCCTGCTGCTCCTCGGTCCCGTAGTAGGGCGGGGCCCAGCGGACGTAATCCCCGGCGCCGGTGTCCTCGACCTTCAGCACGTCCGCGCCGAGATCGGCGAGCAGCAGCGAGCAGAAGCCTCCGGGCAGCAGCCGGGTCAGGTCGAGGACGCGGACGTCGCATAGGGGCTGGTCCGTCATCCCGCTTCCCCCTCCGCCCGCTTCGCGATCGCGCCCAGCAGGCTGCGGCGGATGATCCCGCTGCCGAACCGAACCGCCAGCCAGTAGAGCCGGAAGCGGCGCTGGCTCGCGGGGTCCGTCGCCTTCACCCAGGTCCGCGTCTGGAGGTCGGTGCCCCCAGGTGTGGGGCGAAGGCGGAAGTCCATCGCCATCTTCACGAAGCCGGGGCGATCGAAGCCGCTGAATGAGGAGGCATCGCCGATCGCCACGGTCTCGCCGCCGCTCAGCCGCCAGGGCTGGCCGATGCCCCCGAATACGAGCTCCCCCTCGTGGCCGTTCCCGATCTCGGCGAAGCCGATCTCGGTCATCCCCTCGAGGAAGGGCCGGTCGCTCGGGCCGGTGCGTCGCGAGATCCCCCGCAGGGTCATCAGAAGGCGGGCCAGGGGCACGTCGGCGGGCGTCACCGCCCGGATCGCGGCCCCAACCCGCTCCGGGTCGGCGGCGATTGCGCGCTCGTGGCGCTCCCCGAAGTCCGGGGCCGGCAGCAGCTGCTCGAGCATCGGGGCGGCCGCGGTCACGGGGCCCCCGCTCCGGCGACAGACCGCTTCGGCAGCCCGAGCATCTCCCGTGCCTCGGCGACGGTCGCGGCGCGGCGGCCGACATCCTCTGCCATCTGGCGCGCCTTGCCGATCAGCTCGCCGTTCGAGCGGGCCATCTCCCCATCGGGCAGGTAGAGGTTGTCCTCGAGCCCGGCGCGGACGTTGCCGCCGAGGACGAGGGAGGCGCCGAGCAGCTTCCACTGGTCGCGGGAGATGCCGATCACCTGCCAGGCGTTGGGGCCCTCGGCCCCGCCGGGAACCTGCTCGGACATCAGCGCGACGTTCCGGGCGTTCGGCCGGATGCCGCCGTTGACCCCCATGACGAGGGAGATCTGCAGCGGCGGGTCGAGCAGACCCATGTCGATCAGCGGGTCGAGGTTGGCGACGTGGCCGGCATCGAAGCACTCGTGCTCGGGCTTGATGCCCAGCTCGCGCATGGCTGTCGAGGAACTCGATGATCGTGTCGAAGCTGTTCTCGAAGACCGCCTTGAAGACGAAGTCCTTGCGCCGCCGCGAGTACTTGGCGTAGTTCATCGAGCTCATGTTGAGCGCGGCGACGTCGGGCTTCAGCTCGCGGAGGTAGGTGATCCGCTTCTCGATCGGCACCCCGATCGCCCCGGTGGAGTAGTTGACGATCACGTCGTCCACTTCGGCCAGGATCGCCTCGGTGATCGCCCGGAAGTCCTCGATCTCATACGACGGCGTGCCGTCGGGGGTGCGGGCGTGGATGTGGATCTGGCTGGCCCCCTCCTCGACCGCGCGGCGCGCCTCTGCCGCGTACTCCTCGGGCGTGTAGGGGATCGCCGGGCACTGATCCCGGTTGGCGATCGCCCCCGAGATCGAACAGCTGATGATCACCGCGTCCTCGAAGCGGCTCATACGGGCATCACCCCGTGCTTCTTCCAGGGCCGCTCGACGCGCTTGTCTTTGGCCATCCGCAGGGCGCGGACGATCGTCGGGCGGGTCTCGCGGGGATCGATGATGTCGTCGATCGCCGCGTTTCCGGCGGCGATGTAGGGGTCGATCTGGGCGCGGACCGAGGCCAGCATCGCCTCGCGGGTCGCCTCGGGGTCCTCGGAGGCCTCGATCGCCGAGCGGCCGATGATGTTGACCGCGCCCTCGGGCCCCATCACCGAGATCTCCGCCCCGGGCCAGGCGACGATCAAGTCGGGCTCGTACGCCTTGCCGCACATCACGTAGTAGCCGGCGCCGTAGGCCTTCCGCACCACCACGGTCACCTTCGGCACCGTGGCGCGCGAGACGGCGTAGAGCATCTTCGCCCCGTGGCGGATGATCCCGGCGTGCTCGACCTTGGAGCCGACCATGAAGCCGGGCACGTCCTGGAGGAAGACCAGGGGGATGTTGAAGGCGTCGCAGAGGTTGATGAAGCGCGCCGCCTTGTCGGCGGAATCGTTGTCGAGGATGCCGGCGAGCTGCTTCGGCTGGTTGGCGACGATCCCCGCCGGGCGCCCACCGAAGCGGGCCAGGCAGGTGATCAGGGTGCGGGCGAAGCGCGGCTTGAGGTCGAAGTAGGAGCCGTCGTCGACGATCTCCGAGATCACCTCGTACATGTCGTAGGGCTGGCGCGAGGAGTCAGGGACGATCTCCAGCAGGCGCTCGGAGGCGCGGTCCTCGGGGTCCGAGGTCTCCCGGGTCGGGGGCTTCTGCTCGCAGTTGGAGGGGAAGAAGGAGAGGTAGCTCTTGACCGCCGCGATGCACTCCTCGTCGTCTTTGACCTCGAGGTCGCCGACGCCTGACTTGCGGCAGTGGACCTTGGCGCCGCCCAGGTCCTCCATCGAGATCTCCTCGCCGGTGACCGCCTTCGTCAGGTGCGGCCCGGCAAGGGCCATCGCACCCTGGCCCACGACCATCGGCACGAAGTCCGAAAGGCCGGGGATGTAGGCGGTGCCGGCGGCGCAGGGGCCGAGCATCGCCGCAACCAGGGGAATCACCCCGGACATCTCGACCTCCTCGCGGAACAGGTGGCCGGAACCGGCGAACAGCGACCCGGCCGCCTCCTGGATCCGGGCCCCGGCCGAATCGAGCAGCCAGATGAAGGGCATCCTCTTCTGCAGCGCCATCTCGCGCAGGCGGGTGACCTTCAGCTCTCCGGTCATGCCCATCGAGCCGGCCATCACGGTGAAGTCGTAGGCCGCGACGCAGCAGGGGCGCCCCACGACGTCGCCCCAGCCGGTGATCACCCCGTCGGCCGGCGCCTCCTTGCCTTCCATGGAGCGCTGGGAGAAGTGTGGGCGACCGTGGATCCCCATCTCGACGAAGGTGCCCTCGTCGACCAGCAGCGCGATCCGCTCTCGCGCGGTGAGCTTGCCCCGCTCGTGCTGGAGCTCGATCTTCTCGGCGCCTCCGCCGAGCTTCGCGTGCTCACGGCGCTCGTGGAGCTGATCGGTCAGCTCGCCCAGAGGTGCGGTACCGGGCAGTTTCGCGGGCGCGCCGTTGCCGCCCTCGGCGGCCTTCGCGTCGCTCTGATCCTCAGCGGCCAAGCTACCTCCCCCAGGTGTGATCGATACGGAGTTCGTTCGTAGTCTGACCGGGATGCACGCCGTCCTCTCGATCCTGCTGTTCGCCATGCTGCTGTGCGGCTGCGGGAGCGGCGACTCGAGCACCGAGACCGGCGGCTCGAGCTCCGAGAGCGAGAACGGGCAGGGCGTCGAGCTGACCTACCGTCGCTCCGGCGGATTCGCCCCGATCGACGAGACGCTGCGGATCCATCGCACGGGGGCGGCGACGCTCACCGAGGGTCGCACGGCGGGCGCGATCCGGGTGAAAAGGATCGAGCTCGGACCCGCACAGCGGCGCCGGCTGGCGGCAACGCTGAAGCGCGTTCACTTCGACGAGCTCGATGGCAGAAGCCCGAGCGGGTGCACCGACTGCTTCGTCTATGAGCTGGCGACGCCCGCCAACGCGCTGCGTTTCGACCAGGCGGCCATCCCGCGGGCGTTGAGGCCGGTCATCGCCCGGCTCGACGCGATCGTCGCGGCCCACCGGCCCGGGGGCTGAGCGGCTCATCATCTGCCCTTCCACTCCGGCTCGCGCTTCTCGAAGAATGCCTTGACGCCCTCGACCGCGTCCTCGGTCGAGAGCTCAATCGCAAGTTGGGCGCGCAGGTAGTCGAGGGCCTCAACGATCGGCATGTCCATCTGGCGCCAGATCGCGTCCTTGCCGAGCCGCATCACCAGCGGCGACTTCGCGGCCAGCTTCCCCGCCCACGCCGCGACCGAGTCGTCGACGTCGTCGGCCGGGACGACCAGGTTGACGATGCCGGCCTCACGGGCCTCCTCGGCGGTCATCCGCTCGCCCAGGAGCATCATCTCGGTCGCCTTCTTGCGCGGCACGTTGCGATAGATCAGCGCCATGATCATGAAGGGGAAAAGCCCGACGTTGATCTCGGGCGTGCCGAAGGTCGCGGCCTCGGAGGCGACGATGAGATCGCAGGCGAGGGCGATGCCCAGCGAGCCGGCGAGCACGTGCCCCTTGGCGGCGACGATCGAGGGCTTGCCCAGCTCCCCAAGCGTGCGGAAGACCTCGACGAACTTCTCGGCCCCGATGTGCTTGTGGACGGTGGGCATGTCCCCCCCGAAGGCGGCGAGGTTGCCGCCGGCCGAGAAGACCTTCTCGTGCGATGAGCCGAGGACGACCACACGCACCGAGTCGTCCTCGCGCGCCTCGCGCAGCGCCCCGAGCAGGTCACTGAGCAGTTCGTCGGAGAGGGCGTTGCGAGTTTCGGGATCGTCGAGCGTGACGGTCGCGACGTTCCCCTCAACCTCGTAGCGGACCTTCTCGTAGGCCATCTCCGCGCAGAGTAGCATTGATGAAAGTAGGAAGTGCTACTGTCCACTTTGCCCGGTCGGATCAACAGCTCGCGCCGGGCGAGAGCGAACCGATCCCCCGAGCAGAGGAGAGCAGCTGTGGCGACCGCGACGACCAACGGCACCTCGGTGATCAAGCCCGACTTCGAGTCGGGCCGCAAGCACTTCATCTTCACCCAGGAGCACGAGGACCTGCGCGAGTCGCTGACCTCGTGGGTGAGGAAGGAGCTCTACCCCCACCGCAACGAGTGGGAGGACACCTACTGGCCGAGCGAGGTCATGAAGCGGGCCGGGGACCTCGGCTTTCTCGGCCTCTGCTTCCCCGAGTCCTACGGCGGCCAGGGCGGTGACTACTTCTATTCGCTGGTGCGGGCCGAGTCGATGAGCTACTCGGGCTCGGGCGGGACAAACATGGGATTCGCGGTGCAGACCGACATGGTTCTGCCCCCGATCCACCTGCTCGGCACAGAGGAGCAGAAGCAGCGCTACCTGCCGGCCGGGATCAAGGGCGAGAAGATCGGGTGCCTGGGGATCACCGAGCCCGGAGCCGGCTCCGACGTCGCGGGGATTCGCACCACGGCGATCCGCGACGGCGACGAGTACGTGATCAACGGATCGAAGACGTTCATCACCAACGGGCCGCGGGCGGACTTCATCGTCCTCGTCGCCAAGACCGACCCCGAGGCTCGCCACGAGGGGATCACCCTGTTCATCGTCGACCTGCGCGACGAAAGCGGCGAGAAGGTCCCGGGCTTCACCGTCTCCGCCGAGCTGGAGAAGATGGGAATGCACGCGTCCGACACCGGCGAGCTGGCCTTCGAGGACGTCCGCGTCCCGGCCGACGCCGTGCTTGGCGAGATCGGCAAGGGCTTCTACCACATCAGCTGGGAGCTCCAGGGCGAGCGCCTGGTCGCCGCCGCCGGCTGCCACGCCGGGGCGGAGCGGATGATCGAGCGGACCCTCGAGTACGCGAAGGAGCGCGAGGCGTTCGGGCGCCCGATCGGCAAGTTCCAGGCGATCCGCCACAAGTTCGCCGAGATGGCGACCAAGACCGAGGCGGCGAAGCAGTTCACCTACTCGACCGCCTGGCGCTTCGCCAACGGCGAGTACCCGGTGCGCGAGATCACCCAGGCGAAGCTGTTCTCCTCGCGCGTCGCCTGCGAGGTCGCCGACGAGTGCATCCAGATCCTCGGCGGCTACGGCTACATGAAGGAGTACGAGCTGGAGCGCTCCTACCGCGACGTTCGCCTGAACCGGATCGGGGCCGGGACCGACGAGATCATGCTCGACGTGATCGGCCGCTCCTACGGGCTCTAGCGTCTCAGACAGGCTTGGGGACACCTTCCACGTTGGCGCCACCCCAGACGTGGGACCTTTCAACCTCGTATGCCGCGGCTCAAAGGCCCACGTCTTTCAATGCCTGACACGATGTTGAGATCTGTGCAGATGTGTGACCACTTCGTAATGGAGTAGTTGCGATGGCCGAGTTGCTCGACCACGTCCGCTCCTACTACGAGGCCCTCAACACAGGCGACGCAGAGCGCGTCACGGCGCACTTCACCGAGGACGCGGTCCATTACTACACCCGCCTCGGCCCGCACGAGGGCGGCAAGACCATCGGTGAGTACGCCGCCTTCGCGGTGGCCAACATCGACGGGCAGTGGTACCTAGAGCACGGCATCGAAGCCGACGGCGAGGTGGTGATCGAGTGGACGATGACCTGGCGCGACCCGAAATCCGCGGAGCAGCGCCTAGATCGCGGCACCGAGTGGTTCGTCTTCCGCGACGGACTGATCCGCGAGGTCCGCGCCTACCATCACGGCGGCCGCAAGAACCCGCAGGGTGACCTGCTCGGCTTCGACCACGCCGGACGCGGCCACACGATGATGAAGGACTGGCGGGCGCCGCACGGCCCGAGCGGGAACGAGGGCGGCGGCGGTTGAGCGAGGGATTCGGCCAGGCGCGATGAGCGTGATCCGCGACAGCGGCGCCCGCGCCGTGCTGCCCCCCTTCGGCGAGGAGCACGAGGAGCTGCGCGAGACGGTGCGGCGCTTCGTCGCCGCCGAGATCGCGCCAAACGTGCCCGAATGGGAGGAGGCCCGCGAGTTCCCGCGCGAGCTGTTCAACCGCTGCGGGGAGCTGGGCTTCCTCGGGCTGAAGTTTCCTGAGGAGTACGGCGGCCAGGGCGGAACCCACCTCCACGACGCAGTCTGGGTGGAGGAGCTGGCCCGCTCGGGCGCCTCGGGCGGGGTCGGGGCCGGCCTCAACGCGCACGCCTCGATCGCGATGCCGCCGGTCTTCAATTTCGGCAGCGAGGAGCAGCGCCAGCGCTGGATCGTCCCCGGGATCCGCGGCGAGAAGGTTGGGGCGCTGGGGATCACCGAGCCGGGAGCGGGCTCCGACGTCGCCGGAATCCGCACCCACGCGCGCCGGGTCGAGGGCGGCTACGTCGTCAACGGCGCCAAGACCTTCATCACCAACGGGGTACGCGCCGACTTCCTGGTCTGCGCCTGCAGGACGACCGAGGAAGGCGGGCACGGCGGCATCTCCTTCCTGGTGCTGGAGCGAGAGATGCCGGGCTATGAGGTCACGCAGAAGCTGGAGAAGCTGGGCTGGCACTCATCCGACACGGGCGAGCTCTCCTTCACCGACGTCGAGGTGCCGGCGGAGAACCTGCTCGGCACCGAGAACGGCGGCTTCGCCCTGATCATGGCCAACTTCGCCTGGGAGCGGCTGCTGATGGCGATCGGCGCGATCGGCGCGATGCAGCGGGTGATCGAGACGACGATTGCCTATGCCGGCGAGCGGGAGGCGTTCGGGAGGCCGATCGGCTCCTTCCAGGCGATCCGTCACAAGGTGGCCGAGATGGCGACCAGCACCGAGGCCTCCCGCGCCCTCACCTACAACGCACTGCGCCTCTTCCACGAGGGCCAGGACTGCATCCGCGAGGTGACGATGGCCAAGCTGCTCACCCAGCGCGCCCTGGTCGAGATCTGCGACGAGGCACTCCAGATCCATGGCGGCTACGGCTACATGCGCGAGTACGGGATCGAGCGCGCCCTGCGCGACGCCCGCCTCGGTCCGATCGGCGGCGGCACCGACGAGATCATGAAGGAGATCCTCGGCAAGCAGATGGGGTTGTAGGGATTTGCAGGGGTTTCTGAGTCTTGCTCCACCGATCGGCGCTAGGCGGACACAATCCGGACACATCGGCTCGTGCCTGGCGGATCGTTTCCTCGGCTGATACGCGCTCGGTCTGATCGAACTCGTCGAAGACGTGCGCATAGACGTCGAGCGTCATCGTCGGCGAGTGCCCGGCCTGGCGGGCGACGTCAACGACGCTCCGGCCCTCATGGATCAGCAGGGAGACGAAGCTGTGGCGCAGGTCGTAGGGCCGCGACGCTGGTCGAGGCCCATGGCGCGGCAGGCCGGCGTCCATGCATCGCGATGCCAGGTCTGCCAGGCGCGGTCGTTCCAGACGCCGCCCTGGAGGTTGGGAAAGACGAGCGCCATCAACTTCGGGCCGCCCACAGGCCAGACGCCACTCGGTGAGGTCGAGCGAGGAGCGGAGCGAGCAGCCGAACGGTGCGCGACTGGCTCGTCTTGGTCGCCTTGACGCCGCCCTGTCCGTCTGAGGCCGTCTCGATCAGCAAGGTACGCTCGCGCACGTTGCCCCATCGCAAGGCCAGTACTTCCTGCGGACGCAGGCCGGCGTAAGCGAGGACGCTGATCAGCGTCGCGTCGCGGTGCGCCGTGCGCTGCGTCTCGTGCCGGCCGCCGCCCGCAGCCGCTCGACGGCAACGGGTGTGAGCGGCCGCACCTCCCGCAGGCGGCGGACCTTTGGCTTGCGGACCAACTTGACCGGGTTGTGAGCGATCCGCCGCCACTCGACGGCTCGTTGCAGGACGCCTTGGAGCAGCGCCATCGCTCGATAAATCGTCGGTTGACCGACCTCGGCCTGGTTAAGAGCCGCCCGGAAGCGCTCGAGCTCCTCAGGGGTGATCGCATTGGAGCCTCATCGCGCCGAGTCGCGGCAGTATGTGGCGATCCCAGAGCCCCGCGTAGCTTCGGAGGGTCCGCGGACTCAGGTTGGCCAAGGCGTAGAGGCGCCACCATTCTTCCCCGAAGTCCGCGAGCGTCTCCTTTCCCGCCCTGAGCAGATCCAGCTCGCCGGTACGTTTGCGTCGCACGATTTCGGCTTCGAACGCTTCAGCATCCCGCTTGAGGCCCACGACCTTGGACCGCTCACGGCCCAGTTCGTCGCGCCACCGGACTCGCCAGACCGCTCCGCTCTCCCGCTTTACCTTTTCGACGCTCATTCAGTGCCACCGGATGTGTCCGTTTTGTGTCCGCCCTTTCACCAGGTCAAATCGAGGGCGCGACTGCGTGGTGCCTGGAAGTACACGACCTCGTTCTCTCGAAGTGCACAAGAGGCCTGGGTCGCGACTGGGACTATGTGCAGGAAGCACTTAACGCGGGGCTGGTCAACCTTGGCGAACTCGTCCGGCGAGTGGGAGATCTGCCGATCGACGCCGGATCCCAGCGCCGCGTGCGAGCGATGCTGGACGGGATTGAACGCAAACTCGGACTCGACGATCCAGCTCAGCGTCCCCAAGGCCAAGCCGTAAGAAGCTCTCCATCTACCTGGTGAAAGGGCGGACACAAAACGGACACATCCGGATTGGCACGCGCGATACCCGCAAAGCGGAAGCGGGGGGCCGGATCACATCGAGGGCGGCCATGAGCCGATTGGCCGGCCGACCTCCCACTCATGGCCGAACGGATCCTTGAATCGCCCGAGCCGCCATCCGTGCTCCTCTCCGACAGGGCTCGTCTGCGTCGCACCCGCGGCGACCGCGGCACTGAGCAGCGACTCGGGATCGTCGACGACAAGCAGTATCCGGCAGGTGGCTCCGCCGATGGCGTCCGGGCTGAACCGGTGCAGATGCCCTGATGCGGTCGAAACCCAAAACCTCGCGCCAGACACCGATAACTGAGCTATCACATCGAAGTCTTCAGGGCCCGCGACGCGATGCTCGACGACCGCGCCGAGTGCGTGCTCATAGAACGCGACCGCGGCCGGCCCATCTCTCACCCAGAGCTCTGGCTGGATATCGGCTCGCGGCTCTCCCATAAGCGGAGTATGCGCCGCCGGGCTCATGCGCCGCTCCTCCCTTCGCTGAAAGGAGCAGTGACTGCTGGAGCGATGGGGTGTCGGCCGGCTCTTCCGGCCGACACAAAACGGACACATCGGCCGGTGCACGACCGATCAATCGCGGTCATCCCCTGCGCTCTCGAATAGCCTCAGTTGCAGCGGATTCGTGTTCTCCCATGATCTCTCGTGGCCGCGAGTTCCACCCTCTGAACTCATGAAGGAGATCCTCGGCAAGCAGATGGGGCTGTAGCGATCTCGATTTCTCTATCGACCCTTGGCAGGTGCCTCGATTCCGAGTTGTGCGCAGATCTTCCTCGCCAATCTCCAGTCGATCTCGCGATGGCGGGGCACGGCGCTGCGGGCACCAGCAGGACCAGCCCACCGGGTGTGGTTCCCGCCCTCGTCGATCTTCCGGCAACCTTGAGCGCGCAGGTAGCGCTCGAGGTCGCGACGCTTCACCGAAGGACGGTCAACTCGACCGACTCGGCCTCGCCGGCCTCGGACGCCGGTTCCGGGCTGAGCAGCAGCTTCAAGGCGTCGAGGACGTTCTCGCGCGCCTCTTCACGGGTGTGTCCCTGGCTCATCGCTCCTGGCACGGCGGGGATCTGCGCGACTACCCAGCCATCCTCCCCTGCCTCGTACTCGATTCGAAGTCGTAGCGTTCCTTCCATCTCGGCTCAGAGGCTACTCGCTGCGGTTCATCCGCGGACACAATCCGGACACGTCAGCTCGACCGCGCCCGATCATCAGCGGGCATCGCCCGCTCATTCGAACAGCCTCAGCTGCTGCGGATTCGTGTCCTCGCGTGATCTCGCGTGCCCGCCAGCGCCGCCCTGGTTATTCACGAAGGAGATCCTCGGCAAGGGGATGGGGCTGTAGGGAGGGCGGCCGGCGTTCAGTCCGGGTACTCGTCCTTGCGCCAGGAGCGCGGCTCCGGCGGCTGGGGCTTCGGCGTCCGCTGCAATAGGAAGGTGAAGTACGGGGCGACGAATGGGTCCGGTGCGGTGACCGTGTAGGTGTGGTAGACGGTCCCGTTCTCTCGCGTGAAGGCGATCCAGGCGGGGGCCTCGCGAAGGCCGTCCTTGAGCTCGGCGCCGACCTGGGTTGACCACTCCGCGAGCCACTCCGGCGGGTCGTCGATCATCTCCCTGACCTCGGGGATCCGTTGCGCCTGCTCCTCGGTCATCGCCAGGTTGAAATCCCAGGGGAAGTCCGTCTCGTACGTGGAGACGTAGGGGAAGTTCCAGCCCATCCGCTCCTGGTATGCAACGAGCCGGTCGATCGGAGCCCGCGAGAAGCAGATCAGCGTCACGTCCCGGTGGTTCAGATGGACACGCCCGCCGTCCAGCTCGTCCGCGAGGCTCGTGCAGCCAGGGCAAGCACCAAGGCTGTAATCGGGACCGAACATGATGTTGTAGGCGAGGAGCTGCGAGCGACCGTCGAAGAGCTCGGCAAGCTTCTTCTTGCCTTCCTCTGTGTCGAATTCGTACTCCTTCTCGACCGGGACCCAGGGGAGGTCGCGCCGCTTCCGCTGGATCTCCTCGTTTCGATCCGCCTGTTCCCCCTCGAGTTTCGCCAACTCGTCCCGGGCCTGCTGCCACTCCTCGCGGGTTCCGATCCTGTGCTCCACCATCTCTCTCCTCCTGTGGGCCTCGGCCACTCCTGTGCGATCGAACAGATCCCCCGATCTGACGCTACCCGGATGGCGCAATGGCACACGGCGCCCCGGAGTCGGTTGCCATGGGTGTCCGTCGGGGTCGAGGCGCACCGACCCGATCTGACGCCGAACTTCACCTTTGCGTGCGCATTGCGCCCGGTACATGCGGTTGGGCGCGGGGAGCACTTGAGGCAGGCTCGGCGGCGGGGCGGCGCTGCGGTAGCGTGCGCGGCGGATGACCGGCCGCAGGGGCCAATCGGGCAGCCAGCCGAAGGCTGGCGGGGCAGCCGCGATCGTGGCGGTTCTTGCCTGCACGCTCGCGCTACCGGTCCCGGCCTCCGCCGCCGCCCCTGCCGACAGGGGCGCCGCGGCGCCAATCGTGGTCGACGCGGGGCAGGCCCGGGCCGTGGTCGAGCGCAATCCGTTCCGGATCAGCTTCTCGGGCATCGCTGCCGGGCCGGTGCTGCGCGAGGCACCGAACCGGGGGACCGGCTCGCTCATCACGCCCCCTACCGCCGATCCGCTCCTCCCCGGCTCCGATAACCCCTCCACTCCCACCCTGTACTCGCCGCTCTCCTTCCTGGTCGGCAGCGAGACGCTCGAGCAGTACGACGGCGGGCTGTTCGGAGGCAACCTTGAGAGCGGCGAGCGCTCCGGGACCCAGTATTCGGCGAGCCGCGTGCTGAGCGCGAAGCGCTCCGGCCGGGGCGTGCGGCTGACCCTCTCCACCACCGATCCCAGCGGGCGCACCCTAACCCTCGATCTCGCCCCGCTCGGATGCTGCGCGATCTCGGTACGTGCCACCCCCCACCCCGCCGCCGGGGTCGCGACGATCGGCGACTCGTTCGTCTCCGGGCAGGGCGAGGGATTCTTCGGGTTCGGCGGCCGCCACCTCGACCTAGACCAGCGCGGCAAGGTCTTCTCGAGCTTCATCAACGAGGAGAACATCGACGGCACCACGGGGTGGGGCAAGGGCGGGGACGGCACCTCGCTCTATCCCAACGGACCGCCGGCCGCCTACTACCCGCAGGCCGAGTTCATCTCCTCGCGCCACTACGGGTTCCTGCTTGACCAGCCGCAGCTGGG
The DNA here is from genome assembly GCA_963738305.1 of uncultured Actinomycetes bacterium. GTDB lineage: Bacteria > Actinomycetota > Thermoleophilia > Solirubrobacterales > 70-9 > JBBRHQ01. Next base: position 657,912 of record CAVTVU010000001.1, read on the forward strand.
CCGCTTCAAGCTCGCCGCCGACCGTCCCGACCGCTGGAACGTCACAGCCTCGGCGAAGCGCCTGCGCTACGTCGTTGCCCCGGGTGATGCGATGGGACCATTGACCTCACTGACCGGGCGCCAACCGGTCCCCCCTCGCTGGGGCCTCGGGCCGATGATGGACCGCCTGGTCAAGAACTTCGGCGAGACGGAGGAGGACTACGAGTCCAACCTGCTCGCCGACATGCGCAACCTGCGCCGCTACCGGATCCCGATTCGCGCCTACCGGATCGAGGGTTGGGGGTTCCCGGGCGGCAATCACGGCCTGGCGATCCACACCTTCACCAGCCCGGACGTGCAGGCGCAGGTGATCCATACCCTGCGCCGCCGTCACATCCACCCGCTCGCCTACCTGCGCCCCTGGGTCGAGCCCGACTCGGCCGCGGTGGCGAACGGCTGGGTCGCGACTCACGCCGACGGCACCCCCTACCTGACCACCGGGACCTCCGGCCAGCCGATCGCCCTGCTCGACTTCACCAACCCCGCCGCGGTCCGCTACTGGAAGCGCCAGGTGCGGGGGATCTTCGACCTCGGCTTCGACGGCTTCATGCAGGACTTCGGCGAGGAAGTCCTGATCGGGATGCACTTCCACGACGGCGAGACCGGCGTCACCATGCACAACCGCTACCTGACCCTCTATCACCGGGCGACGCGCGAGGAGATCGAGAGATATGAGCGCAGCCACCGCAAGCGGCGCATGTGGTTCTTCACGCGCGCCGGCTACACCGGGCGACCGGGGAGCGCCGCGTATGAGAACGCCAACTTCCCGGGCGATGAGACCACCGACTGGACCCGCTCCTCGGGCCTCGCCTCCTCAACGCCGGACATGCTGAACCGGGCGATTGGCGGCGCCTACGGGTTCGGGACCGACATCGGAGGCTACTTCGACATCACCACGCCGCCGACCACCAAGGAGCTGTTCATCCGCTGGGCCGAGTGGGCGGCGCTCAGCCCGGTCTTCCGCCTCCACGGCGCGGGGCCGACCGGCACCCACGCCCCCTGGACGTTCGACGCGCAGACGGTGCGGATCTACCGGCGCCTCTCGAAGCTGCACCTGCGGGCGGCGCCGCTGATCATGCGCCTCTGGCGCAAGGCCCAGGTCAGGGATATCCCGCCGACCCGGCCGCTCTGGCTCACCGACGACTCCGACCGCCGCGCCCGGCGCGCCGACCAGGAGTGGATGCTCGGGGCGGATCTGCTTGTCGCCCCGGTTGTCACCGAGGGGTCCGCCTCGCGCCGGGTCTACTTCCCGGCCGGGTGCTGGCAGGAGGTGGGGGGCACCAAGCGCTACGGCGGGCGAACCAGCGCCACCGTGACGGCGCCGCTGACGAAGCTGCCCTACTTCCGGCGCTGCGGCACGCATCCCCTTCGACGAGGCTGAACCGGCGCCGCACGCGGATATCGTCCGCGGCGTGATCACGCCGGAGGGAATGATCGACGACCTCAACTCCGTCTTCGGATTGCACCGGGACCACCGCGCCCTCGAGGGCAGTGAGGAGACGCCGCACCGCGGCTGACTCGGCTCAGGCAGAGGCCAGCGCCGGCACGGGCTCCAGCGCTGTGCCGCGCCAATCGGCGGCCACGACCACCCTGTCGCGTCCCTCGCGCTTCGCCTCATAGAGGGCCTCGTCGGCGCTGCGGAAGAGGACATGGTGCTCGACGTCGGTGCCCTGGGCCGCGCTGAGCCCGACCGACATGGTCAGATCGACCCCGCCCGGGCGCGAAGAGGAGATCGCCTCGCGCAGGCGTTCGGCGATCTGGCAGCCTCCGGCCGCGTCGGTGCCGGGGAGCACGACCAGGAACTCCTCCCCGCCGAGCCGGTAGATCAGCTCGAAGGAGCGAAGCGTCTTGCGAAGCTCGTAGGCGACGGCGCGCAGCACGGCGTCCCCGCGTTCGTGACCGTGCGTGTCGTTGACCGCCTTGAAGTGGTCGAGGTCGCAGGCGACGAAGCAGACCCAGTCCCCGGTCAGTGCCGCCTGCTGCTCGAGCTCGGCGACGCGCGCCTCCAGGCCGCTGCGGTTGAGCAGGCCGGTGAGCGGGTCGAGCACCGCGGCGTCGCGGTGGGTCAGCTCGGCACCCGTCAGCGCCGAGGTGATCGCCGCCAGGCCGACCAGGAGGGAGAGGGTCACCATGAGGAGGACCGGGTCGTCGGCGACGCCGCCCGGGTCCACCCCAACCGAGACCGCGAGGGCAACGACGCCGGTGAGGCCGGCGTAGGCCCAGACCACGGCGGACCGAAACCGGGTCGCCGCCATCCCAACCGGGATCGCCAGCCAGGGCAGGCCCGGGCTGGCGGGACCGCCGCTGAGGGCGATGCCGGCGGCGAACACTGCGGTGTTGAGGCAGAGGCTGCGGGCCGCGACCCGCTCGGGATGATCGGTGCGACCGAGGCGCCACTCGAGGGTGGCGAGGTTGGCGACCGCGACGGCGAGCAGGCCCAGGGTCCACCAGCCGAGCCAGTGCCCGGAGGCGATCACCACCGCCCCGCAGGCGCCCGCCGCGATCTCCCGCGCCCGGCGCACCCGCGGGCTCGCCTCGGTCACCCGGGCACGGTCAAGCTCGGTCGGGCAAAGCCACGAACGTGACTCCATGGCCTTGGTTATCGGCGGGTTGGCCGGATGACTGAAGGGCGCCCCGCCGCTCAGCCGCCGAGCCGGAAGGGCGGGTAGCGGTCGGTGACCAGCACGAACGCGTAGCCGATAACGCGGTTGTGCCAGCGGATCACTCCCTCGACGAAATCGAAGACGCCACGCGGGTAGCGACCGGTGAAGAGGATCGCGAACCAGGCGCCGATCACCGCGAAGAAGGCGGCGATGTAGAGGAAGAAGAGGACGACGTAGTGGGGGATCGCCAGCAGCCACTTGACAATTGGCAGGCCGCGATCCAGCTCGCTGGCGACGTCGGGGTAGGCGAACTCGAGGTGGACCGACTGCTCTTCGTCGGTCGAGGGGTAGGCGTCGTCCATCAGTGCCAGGTAGACGCCGACCCGGTTGCCGAAGCGCAGCAGCTCGCGGTTCCAGTCGAACCACCAGCGGGGGTACTTCTCGCGCACGACGATCATCAGCAGGGTCGGGAGGAAGATGATCCCGGTACCGGCCGCCGCAATCCCCCAGTAGTCCGAACCCGCGTCACCGCCGAAGCCGCCGCCCCCGCCGATCAGGCCGAGGACGATCGCGATCGGGATCACGGCGAAGATGCGAAACGCCGTGCTGACACGGTCGAGGTTGCGATCCGGGTAGTCGACCGAGAACCTAACCGGGTAGTCCGAGACCTCCATCTGCGCTCCTCCTCCTAGTGAGAGGCAGATGGTGTCGCGCCGACCGGCGGAAAGCCGCCCTCCGTGCCCACACCCTGGGTGTTCGACACCCAGGGTGGCTTGCGCTTGAGGCGATTTCCCGCTTTCCTGCGGGGGTCTGCTGGCGTGAAGCCGCCCGGCCGGCGAGCGGATGAGACCGATAGACAGGGACATGAGGATCTCCGCGAGGCTCGCGCTCGCTCTCGGCTGGATCTCGCTCACCCTGCTTGCGCTGGCAGTTCCCGCCGGCGCCTCCGCGGCGGATCCCGGCCAGCTCAGCCTCGAGGTGCTCTCCTCCCGTCCCGACATGGTCAGCGACGACGACTCGCTGGTCGAGGTGCGGGTGCCGGCGAGCGAGCGCCCCGGCGACCTGGCCGTGACCGTCAACGGCACCGATCGCACGTCAGCGTTCAGCCCCGTGAACGGCGACCCACGGCGCCTGCGCGCTCTGCTCGGCGGCCTCACGGCGGGTCCGAACACGGTCCAGGCGACGATCCCCGGCCAGCCGACCGCAACCCTGGCCCTGGTCGACCATCCGCGTCAGGGGCCGATCTTCTCCGGTCCGCGGCAGTCCCCCTACGTCTGCACGACCGCCAGCAACGGGCTCGGCTCGCCAACCGACACCAGCACCTGCTCCGCCGCGACTCAGGTCGCCTATTACTACAAGTCCACTGACGGCACCTTCCACACGCTCGCCAACCCGGCGAGCAGGCCCGCCGACCTGACCCAGACCACGACCCGCGAGGGCAGGACCGTCGATTACGTCGTGCGCGTCGAGTCCGGGGTGATCGACCGCTCGATCTACCGCTGGGCGGTCCTCGCCCCCGGCGGGGTGACCGCCGACGGGTGGAATCACCGGCTGATCTACTTCTTCGGCGGCGGCTGCTCAGCCGGATACCAGCAGGGCAGCTCATCCATCGCCAGCGTGCTCGATGACCGCATGCTCTCGCGGGGCTACTCGGTCCTCGGCTCGAGCCTCAACGTGCTCAACACGGCCTGCAACGACGTGCTCTCCGCCGAAGCCGCCTCGATGGTCAAGGAACACGTGATCGAGAGCCTCGGTGAGCCGCCGGCGTGGACCATGGGCTGGGGTGGCTCGGGCGGCTCGGTCCAGCAGCAGATGATCGCCCAGAACTATCCCGGCATCCTCGACGGCCTCGTCCCCGCCGCGAGCTTCCCCGACAACTCCGCCTCCGACTATCCCGACTGCCGGCTACTCGTCAACTACTTCGGCACCTCCGCGGGCGCCTCGCTCACCCCGGCGCAGCGCAGCGCGATCACCGGCCTCAGCGACCCGAACGGCTGCAACGCCCTCAGCGCCGGCGCCGACGTGGTCCGCGCCAGCGAGGGATGCGACGAAAGCGTGGTCGGCGTCGCCAACATCTTCGACCCCATCAGCAACCCGGACGGCGCGCGCTGCACGATCTGGGATTCCATGATCAACGTCTACGGCGCGGACCCCGCCACGGGCTACGCCCGCCGCACCCTGGATAACGTCGGCGTCCAGTACGGGCTGAAGGCGCTCCAGGAGGGCTCGATCACGGTCGCCCAGTTCCTCGACCTCAACCAGGCGATCGGCGGCTTCGACAACAACGGCGACCTCCGGGCCCAGCGCTCGGTCGCCGACAGCGCGGCCCTGGCGACCGCCTATCGCACCGGGCGCATCAACCAGGGAACCGGCGGCTACCCGGACGTGCCGGTGATCGACATCCGCACCTACACCGACGACGAGGTCAACGTCCACCAGTACTTCAACACCTACCGGATGCGGGCCCGTCTCGACCGCTTCGGCGGCGACCACGACAACCAGGTGATGTTCCGCGCCAAGGGCGGAACCAGCGTCAACCGGATGCAGGATGCGGCGATCGACACGATGGGCACCTGGCTCGACAGCGTCGCGGCGGACAACTCGGGCCTCTCCCGAGCCCAGAAGGTCGTCGTCGAGCGGCCCGCGAACGCGGTGGACGCGTGCTGGGTCGCCGGCAACCGGATCGACGAGCCCGCGACCCTCAACGGCACCGGGACGTGCTCGACCACCTACCCGGCGCACAGCCTGCCCGCGAACCGGGCGGGCAAGCCGGTCGAGTCGATCGTCGCCAAGTGCCAGCTGAAGCCGATCGACTTCGGCGATTACCCGGCGATGAGCGCCGCGCAGCAGAGTCAGATGCAAGCGATCTACCCCGGTGGCATCTGCGACTGGACCAAGGCCGGCGTCGGGGAGCAGCCCCTGGCGGGAACCTGGCAGACCTTCGTGGGAGGCTCCGATTCGACGCCGCCGGACACGACGATCTCCTCAGGCCCGGCCTCGACCGTCTCCGTGACGTCGGTCGGTTTCGGGTTCTCGGGCACCGAGACGGGCGTCCGCTTCGAGTGCAGCCTGGACGGCTCGGCCTTCTCGGCATGCCAATCCCCGACAACCCTGTCCTCGCTGTCGCTGGGGGCGCACACCTTCCGGGTGCGGGCGATCGACCCGGCCGGAAACCCCGACCCGACTCCCGCCTCGCGCACCTTCACCGTCACCACCGACACCGCGCCGACCATCACGACGGTCAGCCCCGGCGCGGGGGCCGGGGGCGTGGCGCGCACCGCGGCGGTCGTCGCGGTCTTCGACCAGCCGATGAACAAGCTCTCCGCCGAGGCGGCCTTCTCCCTGAAGCGCACCTCGGACGGGGCGTCGGTGAGCGGCAGCTTCGCCTGGTTCGGCAACGCGCTTGTCTTCCTGCCGAGCGCGCCGCTCGCGAACGGCACCTCCTACACGGCAACCGAGTCAGCCGCCGCCGTTGACGACACCGGCAACTCGCTCCCGGCAGCCCGGAGCTGGCAGTTCACGACCGCCACCCAGCCGTTGATCACCCAGTCTTCCCCCGGCGACGGCGCTGGCGAGGTTCTGCCCAACACCTACGTATGGGCACTGTTCGACACGGCGATGGATAAGGCCTCGACGCAGGGGGCGCTCTCGCTGAAGCGAACGAGCGACGGGGCGCGGGTCAGCGGGCAGTTCATCTGGTTCGGAAACCTGCTGCTGTTCAAGCCGTGCTCCGACCTCGCCGGAGGCACCCAGTACACGGCTGCGGTCTCGACTTCGGCGAAGGACGTCGCCGGCCACGCGCTGCCGGCAGCGAGGTCGTGGCGCTTCACAACCACCAACCGCCCCATCGTGGACTCGGTCACTCCAGCCGACGGCACGACCGGAGCGGCCCGCAGCGCGGCGACCACGGTCGCCTTCAACAAGGCGATGGACAAGACCTCCGCCCAGGGGGCCTTCTCGTTGAAGCGGACCAGCACCGGCGCCGCGGTGGGCGGGACCTTCAGCTGGTCGGGCAACACGATGCGCTTCACCCCCAGCTCCGCGCTGGCGGCCAACGCCCAGTACACGGCGGCCGTTGCCGGGACGGCGAAGGACCAGGGCGGCACCACCCTCGCCAACCCGACGGTCTGGAAGTACGTCACCGCCGGGTAGTTACCTTTCCCTGACCACAACCCAAGGGAGAAGCTCATGATCGGCACCCTCATCTACCTGTTCTTCATCGGGATCGTCGCCGGCTACCTGGCGCGCCTGCTCGTCCCCGGGCGCCAGGACCTCGGCTTCTGGAGGACGGTCCTGCTGGGGATCGTCGGGAGCTTCGTCGGCGGCTTCATCGGGTACCTCATCTTTAGCCATGACCTCAGCGACGGTCCCTTCCAGGCGGGTGGGATCTTCGGCTCGATCATCGGCGCGGTGATCGCGCTGCTGATCTACAACAAGGTCTCGACCGGGCAGGCGACACATTCGCCCCAGCGCCGCTGAGGTATGGCGCCCCCTCGGGCCTTGCGGCGATAGCGTTCCCCCCGGACCTCAGGTTCTGCAATGCCCGCGCATGATGCGGGCACATGCATGTAAGGCCGCGAAACGGCCGCAAGTGACAATCCGGAAGGAGAGTGCATTCAGATGGGACTACTGGACGGCAAGAGCGCGATCGTCACCGGGTCGGCGCGGGGCATCGGCCGGGCGACGGCGGAGCTGTTCGCCTCGCAGGGCGCGAAGGTCCTGATCAACGACCTCGACGGCGACGTCGCCGAGCAGGCGGCCGGCGAGATCGACGGCGAGACCGCTGTCTTCGCCGGCGACCTTACGAAGCCCGAGACCCCTGACGCCCTCGTCGCCGCCGCGGTCGAGGCCTTCGGCTCTGTCGACATCGCCGTCAACAACGCCGGCTACACATGGGACGGCGTCGTCCACCGCATGACCGACGAGCAGTTCCAGGCGATGTTCGAGATCCACACCGCGGTCCCCTTCCGGGTGACGAGGGCGCTCGCCCCTCATTGGCGCGAGGCCGCCAAGGCCGAGGCCGCCGAGGGCAAGGAGGTGTTCCGCAAGCTGATCAACGTCTCCTCCATCTCGGGGACGATGGGCAACGCCGGCCAGGCCAACTACTCGGCCGCGAAGGCGGGCGTTGTCGGCCTCACAAAGACGCTGGCGAAGGAATGGGGCCAGTTCAAGATCAACGTCAACGCGGTCGCCTTCGGCTTCGTCGAGACCCGGCTCACCGGCGCCAAGGAGGCGGGCGAGAAGATGACCGCCCCCGGCGGCGAGGAGATCGAGCTGGGGATCCCCGAGCAAATGCGGGCGATGGCGAAGATGGTGATCCCGCTCGGCCGCCCGGCCCAGCCGGACGAGGCGGCGGGCCCGGTGCTCTTCCTCGCCTCGGGCCTCGCCGACTACGTCCACGGCCAGATTCTCAACGTCACCGGCGGCCAATTCGGGGGCATGTACACCTGAGGGGCTCGTACGGGGGCCAAGCGAGGTCGGTCAGACCTGTCTCCGTCCGAGTGGACGAAAACCTCTCCCCTTCTGCTGATTCGTCCACTCGGTTCCGAGGCGGCGCCAGGCCTTAGTCCCGCCGCTGCTCCTTGGGTGGCTCGCCTCGCTCGCCGTAGATGCCCGGTGGCCAGGTGCCGAACCAGTTGTCGCGGGCGCCGTCGACGGTGATCACCGTGCCGGAGAAGAAGTCGCCGGCCGGTGAGGCGAGGAAGGTGATCAGCCAGGCCATCTCCTCCTCGGTGCCGAGGCGCCCCAGGGGGACCGTGGAGGCGACGTTCTCGACCACCTCCTGCGGGTACTTTGTCCGCAGCGTCTCGGTGTCGAACTGCCCGGCGGCGACGGCGCAGGCCCGGATCCCGAAGCGGGCCCACTCGATCGAGAGGGTCCGCATCATGTTCTCCACCGCCGCCCGCGCCGCCCCGGAGTGGACCATCCCCGGCATCCCGTTGTGGGGGGAGAGGGTGACGCTGAGGATCTTGCCTCCCTGCTGGGGGATGAAGGCCTTGGTGGCCGCGGCATGGGTCATCAGCCAGGTGCCATGGACGTTGAGCTCGATCACGGTGCGAAAGCCCTTGGGCGAGATCGCCTCGGCCGGGCTGAGAAACTGACCGCCGGCGTTGTTGACGAGCACGTCGATGCGGCCGTGGCGCTCCAGGGCGGTGTCGACGAAGGCGTCAACGGCCTCCTCCTCGCGGATGTCGAGCGGCTCGGAGGAGAAGGAGCCCGGCAGGCCCTCGGCAGCGGCCGCGGTATCGGCCAGCGGCTCGGGACGTCGCCCGCAGCCGACCACCGTCGCCCCGAGGCCGGCCATCTCCAGCGCCGTCGCCCGCCCCAGGCCGGTGCCGGCGCCCGAAACCACGCACACCTTCCCGTCCAGCAGCCCGGGGGCGAAGATCCGCGAAAGAGTGCGTTCAGCCAAGGCCGCGCAAGCCTACCGGCGGCGATCGCGCCGCTACTGTGAGCCACGATGAGCATCCACGCCGAGACAAAGCCCCTGCACGAGCCGCTTGCCGGCGGCAGCGAGGGAGCCACCGTCACCGTCGAGCCGATGGTCGCCGGGCGCATGAACTGGCCCCTGTCGTTGATGGAGAGCCCCGGCGGACCTTTCCTCACCCTGAAGCTGTTGCGGGCCCTCGCGACCGGCAAGCCCCCCCACGAGATTCCGATCCCGGCCTTCCTGGTCCGGCATCCCAGCGCCGGCGCGATCCTCGTCGACACCGGCCTTCATCCTTCGATCGCCAGCGACCCCAAGGAGAACCTCGGGTCGGCGGGGGCCCGAGCCGACCCGCGCCTCGAGTCGGGCCAGGACGTACCAGCCCAGCTCCGCGCCCGCGGGCTCGGCGCCGGCGAGATCCCGATCGTGATCATGACCCACCTCCACCTCGACCACAGCTCGGCGATCTCCGAGTTCCCCCAATCCACATTCATCGTCTCCGAGGCCGAGTGGGACGACGCGACCCGGGGCGGCCGGCCACTGCTGCGCGGCTACCGGCCCTCCCACTACGACTATGCCTTCGACTACCGCACGATCGACTTCGACCGGGTCGAGGTCAACTCATATGCAACCTTCGGGCGCACCTTCGACCTCTTCGGGGACGGCTCTCTCCGGCTCGCCTATACCCCGGGCCACAGCGCCGGCCACCAGTCGGTGATCGCCCGCCTCTCCGACCGCGACTTCATCATCGGCGGCGATGCCTTCTACACGCTGGGCCAGCTCACCGGTTCCCCGCTCCCGCCGCGACCCTTCGACGAGCACAACTTCCGGCGCTCGCTCCAGGAGCTGAAGCTGTTCCAGCGCGAGTTCCCGCAGTCGATCATCACCCCCGGCCACGACCCGAGCTTCTACGCCAAGCTCGCGAAGAGCTACTCCTAGGCGCCGCGCGGCCGGCCCGGGCGGTGTCTTAACCCTCGGGCGAGGTGCGTCCCGGCGTGGGCGAGGGCAGGCCCTCGCGCAGGGAGCGGATCACGCCGCGGCGGCCCTTCTCCTCCAGGGCCGTGTACATCGTCCGCACCCGGTCGAAGATCTCCTCGGCGGCCTCGATCTGGTGCTCACGGCTCGGCCGGGACTCGACCGGGAAGGTGACCGGCTCGCCGAACTGGACCGTGACCTTTGGGAACCGCAGCCGGCGCCAGCCGCGGACGCCGGCCGAGCCGTGGATCGCGATCGGCACCACCGGGACCCCGGATTCGAGCGCGATTCGCCCGATGCCGCGGCGCGGCGTGCCCAGGTTGCGCGAGCGCGAACGACCGCCCTCAGCGTAGATCAGCAGCGGGTGGCCCTGCTGGAGGATCGCGTCGGAGGTCTCAAACGCCTCCTCGTCGGCATGTCCGCGGCGCACCGGGTAGGCGCCGCCGTGGTGGAGGATGAAGGTCACCACCCGCGGGCCGAAGAGCTGTGACTTGGCCATGAAGCGGATCTTGCGCCGCATGTAGACCGCGCAGAAGAAGTGGTCCATCTGGCTGAAATGGTTGGGGGCGAGCAGGACCGGGCCACTGGCGGGAACGTTCTCGGTCCCGATCGCCCTGGTGCGGAAGATCAGCACCGTGGGCAGCGTGAGGATCACTCGCGCCACGTTGTAGACCCAGCCCCCCTGGCGGTCGGCCCGCGCCCGCTCGTGGAACTTCTGGAAGTAGGAGGCGGGACGCGAGTCCTTGTATCTCTGCGGCTTGATCTCTTCCATCTGCCTGGGGCTGCCAGCACGCCGGGGTGCGCATGGCGCGCGAACGGACCGGTCCCCGTTTGGTTCCTACCCGCTCCCCCCGCGGCGGTTACGCGCCCTCCGCCCAACCGCGCGAGCGCTCGACGGCGCGCGCCCAGGCGGACAGCAGCGAGCGGCGCTCGTCCTCGCTCATCGCGGGCTCGTACGCCGCCCGCTGGCGCCACATCTCCCGGACCCCCTCCCGGCTCCAGGCGCCGGTCGCGATCCCGGCCAGGTAGGCGGCGCCGAGCGCCGTCGTCTCGGAGATCTCGGGGACGATCAGCGGCGCACCCAGGACGTCGGCCTGGAACTGCATCAGCCAGCGATTGGCGACGGCGCCCCCGTCTGCCTTCAGCGAGGCCATCCGCCGGCCAGAGGCGGCCTCCTGGGCGCGCACGGCGTCGACCGTCTGGTAGGCGATCGCCTCCAGGGCAGCGCGGGCCAGGTGCTGGCGCCCGCTGCCACGCGTCAGGCCGACGATCGTGCCGCGCGCATAGGGATCCCAGTGGGGTGAGCCGAGGCCGGTCAGGGCCGGGACGAAGTAGACGCCGTCGTTCCCCTCGAGCGACGCGGCCAGCGCCTCCGACTCGGAGGCCTCGGAGAGGATCCCGAGCCCGTCACGCAGCCACTGCACGGCGGCACCGGTGACGAAGATCGCGGCCTCCAGCGCATACTCGGCCACCTCTCCGAGGCCCCAGGCGACGGTGGTCAGCAGCCCCTTTCCGGGCGAGGGAGCCTCGCCGCCGGTGTTGAGCAGGACGAAGCTGCCGGTCCCGTAGGTGTTCTTGGCTTCGCCCGGCGCGTGGCAGGCCTGCCCGAAGAGCGCCGCCTGCTGGTCCCCGGCGATCCCGGCGACCGGGACATCGCCGCCGAACTCGGTGGTCGTGGCGTAGACGGCGGAGGAGGGGACCGGCTCGGGCAGCCGGGAGAGCTCGACCCCGAGCAGCGCGCAGAGGTCCGGGTCCCAGGCCAGTTTGTGGATGTCGAAGAGCATCGTGCGCGACGCGTTCGAGTAGTCGGTGAGGTGGCGGCCGGTCAGCTTGAAGGCGAGCCAGGAGTCGATGGTGCCGAAGACCGCCTCGCGGGCGGCATCGACGTTCTCCAAGAGCCACTCGATCTTCGTCCCGGAGAAGTAGGGGTCGATGACCAGCCCGGTCCGCTCGCGCACCAGCGGCTCGTGGCCCTCGGCCCTGAGCCGATCGCAGCGCTCCGCGGTGCGGCGGTCCTGCCACACCAGGGCGTTGTGGACCGGCTCGCCGGTCGCGGGGTCCCAGGCAACCACCGTCTCGCGCTGGTTGGTGATCCCGACCCCGGTCAGGCCTGATCCCTCGATCCCCGCGTCGGCGATGGCGGTTGCTGCGACCGCTCTTGTCACCTCCCAGATCTCCTTGGCGTCGTGCTCGACCCACCCGGGGCGGGGAAAGTGCTGGCGGAACTCGGAGTAGCCACGCCCGGCGACCCGACCCTCGAGGTCGAACACCAGGCAGGTGGTGCCGGTGGTGCCCTGGTCGATCGCGAGGATCATCGGCGCCGGGAAAGATAGGCGAGGGCAAAGTCCCAGAGCTGTCGGGCGCGGTGGAGGAAACCGGCCGCGTTCCGCGTCGTGGTCCGATGCTCGAGGTCCAGCTCGTACTCGCGCAGCCGCGCTCCGGCCCGCACAGCGTCGATCGTCATCCCCACCTCCATCCCGTAGCCGGCAGCGAACGGAAGGGCCGAGCGCAGCACCGCCTCGCGCATCGCCCGCTGGCCGGAGATCGGCGCCGTCGTCTCGATCCCGCAGCGGCGGCGGATCGCCCAGCCGGCGAAACCCACCGCGGCGCCCAGCCCTCCCCCGAGGCGACGGGCAAAGGCGGCGACCGCCAGGTCGCACTCGCCGGTCTCGATCGCCTCGACCAGCGGCACGAGCCGCGCCGCGGAGGCGCCGAGGTCCGCATCGCAGAGGAGGAAGACCCGGCCGTCCGCCGCGGCGGGGTGGCCCAGCGCCGCCTCGGCCGCGGCAGTCACGTTGGCGCCCTTGCCGTGCGGACGCCCGCGGCTGACCAGCTCGGCGCCGCCGGCCAGGGCCAGCTCGGCGGTGCCGTCCCGCGAGGCGTCGTCGGCGACGATCACGGTCGCGCCCGGGAACGATTCCCTCAGGGCGGCAAGCGTCTCGGCGATCCGGTCTGCCTCGTTGCGGGCGGCGACGATGACCATGGGGGGTGGGAGATCCGTGGACAAGGGTGGCTATTGTGCCCCGCCATGGCAGACATCGAAGCCCACATCACCGGCAACGTCTGGAAGATCGAGGTCGCCGTCGGCGACGAGGTCAGCGACGGGGACACGGTGGTCATCCTCGAGTCGATGAAGATGGAAATTCCGGTCGAGGCCGAGGACGACGGCAAGGTGAGCGAGATCCGCTGCGAGGAGGGCCAGTCGGTCCATGAGGGCGACATCCTCGTGGTCCTGGAGTAGCTGCCGTGAGTGAGCGCCTGGCGGGGGGCAGGCTGCTGCTGGACGAGCCTGCCGAGGCGGTGGCACGGCTGACCATCACCAGCCCGGAGAAGCGCAACGCGCTCGACCACGAGATCCTCGACGCGCTGGCCGAGGTGATGCCCCGCCTCGACCGCGGCATCGAGATTCGCTGCGTGATGATCACCGGCGCGCCGCCGGTCTTCTCGGCGGGTTACGACATCGGCTCGATCTCCGAGGACGCGTTCGAGCGTGACGCGGAAGCCCTCGTCGCCCACCCCTTCCAAGAGGCGATCGAGGCCGCCGCTTCCCATCCCTGGCCGATCGTAGCCGCCATCAACGGCCACTGCTTCGGCGGCGGGCTGGAGCTGGCGGTGACCTGCGATCTCCGCATCTGCGCCTCTGGGGCGAAGCTGGGCATGCCGCCCGCCAAGCTCGGCCTCGTCTACGGGCACACCGGGCTTCGCAAGTTCCTCGACGTGATCGGCCTGGCGCGGACCAAGGAGCTGTTTCTTACCGGCAGCAACGTCACCGCTTCCCGGGCGGAGCAGATCGGCCTGGTCAACTGGGTGATCGCCGACCACGACCTCGCGAGGGCGTCGATCGAGCTGGCGGCGTCGATCGCCTCCCACGCGCCGCTCTCCACCCAGGGCAACAAGCACGCGATCGACATCCTCAACGCCAACCCGGTGCTGAGCGAGCAGCAGGAGCGGGGGCTGGTGACGCTGCGGGAGTCCTGTTTTGCCTCCGAGGACCTCAGGGAGGGCATCCGCGCCTTCGCCGAGAAGCGGAAGCCCGATTGGAGCGGGCGCTGAGCATCTCCCTGAAGCGACGGCGCGAGCAGCTCGCGGCCTCCGACCCGGCGATGGCCCGGCTGATCGCCGAGCTGGGCGATTGGGACGTGGGCAGGCGGCTGCGGCGCCGCGGCGCCGAGAAGACCGACGCTTACGGGACCCTGCTCCGGGCGATCGTCGGCCAGCAGCTCTCGACCAAGGCCGCAGCGACGATCCACGGGCGGGTCCTGGAGCTGTTCGGCGGTCGCGACCCGAGCCCGCAGGAGTTGCTCGACGCGGCCCCGGATGCCCTGCGGGCCTGCGGGCTCTCGGGCCGCAAGGTGGAGTACATCAAGGACCTCGCCGTGCATGTGCTCGACGGCGAGCTGGAGCTGAACCGCCTCGACGACCTGAGCGACGAGGAGGTGATTACCGAGATCGTCGCCGTTCGCGGGCTCGGACGCTGGACCGCGGAGATGTTCCTGATCTTCCACCTGAAGCGGCCCGACGTCTTCTCAGGCGGCGACCTCGGCCTGCGCCGCGCAATCCAGCTATGCCACGGCCTGGAGGAGATGCCGACCCCGGCCGAGGCCGTCGAGATCGCGGAGCGCTGGTCGCCGAACCGCAGCCTGGCCTCGATCTACCTCTGGGAGTCGCTGGCGAACAACCCGGTCGGCTGAGCGGGCCGGGCGAGTGGTCCGGCTCAGTCCGAGCGGGCGGTGATCGCCGGAGGAGTCGGGGGACAGAACTTGGGGTGGATCCCGTGGCGGTCGAGCGCTTCGCAGATCCTGGCCGTGACCACGAAGACGACGCATTGGCCGGGCGAGCGGAAGCCCGGGAAGCTGCGCCAGCCGCCGTTTCGGCAGTCGGCCAGCGAGGCGGGGACCGCCGGATCGTCCGTGACTGTGACGCCTCCGAACGTGAAATAGACGTTGTCGTGTGCCCGATCGGGTCAGGGCATTGCTGATTGGCGCCCTCGGTCCGCACCATCCCGACCGTGTCTCCCTGGGGCCCATTGAGGTCGGCGACGTAGACGAGGAAATCGAGTGGGGTGTCCTGCATGCTCACGCCGATCACGGCGCGATTCCCCTGCACGTTGAGGCAGGTGACGGTCCCGGGGCCGAAGGCGTTGACCATGTTCACGGTCCCGGCTGGGTCCTCCCCGCTCGGGCCGCTGGACGCGTCGAAGATGAATTGGATGTCGAGGCCGAAGAACCCCAACGGCACGTCGGCCTCGGCGTTCCCGGTGACCGAGTCCCGCGCCGCCGCCGCCGCCGCCGCGGCGGCGGGCTCGCCGCCGACGTCATGGCGAGGGCAAGAATTGCGGTGAGCAGTGCGCTCTTCAAGGCGATCCTCCGACTCTTCGGAGAGCACGGCATACCACCGGCGAGGCGGTGGGTCAAGCGCCGGCCGAAGCAGGCCGAGGTGCGATCAGCGGAAGCGGGAGGATAGGCCGGGAGGCGCTCCGGCGGGCCTGGTCGGGGGGCGGGACGAGCGCTGCTCGCCCCCCCTGCCTGCGCCCCGATCAGTCCCCCCGCGGCGGAATAGCCGCGGAAGTCGGCCCAGCACCTGCCTCCGGAATCCGATCACCCAGCCAGGATCGCCCGGCGCCGTCTACGTAGCGTTTCCATTTCGTGGGATCCTTGTTGACGGTGTCCGGTTCTCGCTTCCGCATCTGGCTGGGATGTGTGGCGGTTGGGACGATCGTCGTCGCCTCGGTGATCGCCGCCCTGCTCGTTCACGCCACCGAACGGGACGACTTCGAGCGCACCCAGAGCGGAGAGGCGGTCCGGGCCGCGCACCAGGTCAACGCCTCGGCTGAGGTCTCCGCGGGCCAGTTGGCGAGCGCCGCCGCCTTCTATGCGGCCGAGGGCGCCGAGACCGGCTCGACCGGTGCCGAGGGGTACTCGCGCCGGGCGTTCATGGCCGTGGCCCGCTCGCTCCTGGGCGAGCGGCTGCTGAGCGCCACCGGCTTTGCCGCGGTGGTGCCATTCTCCCGGAAGGACTCCTACGAGAGCCGCGCTCGGCGGCCGATCGTCGAGCGCCGGGGCGACGCGGCCGCACCCGTCCTTCCGCGCCCGGAGTACTACCCGCTGACCAACCTGGCGAGCACCGGAGAGAGCCGGATCGCGCCGCGACTGCGGGGGCTCGACCTAGGCTCAGCCCCGAGGCGCCTGGCCGCGCTGCGCCGGGCCCGCCGCACAGGCAAGGCGGCGGCGACGGGGATGACTCCGCTCCTCACCTCGCCCGGCAGGGGGATCGAGGTCTACCAGCCCGTCTATCGCGCCGGCGCGCCGCCGGCCGGCAGGGCGCAGCGCAGGTCGGCGCTCACGGGATTCGCCGTGGGCGTGATCCGCGTTCCCGACCTGATCGCTGCAGCCATGGGTGCCGCGACCGGGGCCACCCTGCAACTCCGCGAGCGGTCCCGGGTCGTGCTCGGGCCCCTCGAGCCCCTCTCCGACGCGGCGACCGCCCCGGTTCGGATCGCCGACCGGACCTGGATCCTGGTGCTGAGCGATCACGACACGCCGAGCCTGGCGCTGCCGCTGGCGATCGCGATCGCCGGCATCCTGCTGGCTGCGCTGGTCGGCGCCCTGATGCTGCTCTGGGGCCGCAACGAGAGCATCGCCCGCGGGATCGCGGCGAGGCGGATCGGCGAGCGCGACCGCGCGGAAGTCGAGCGCCAGCAGACGGAGCGGCGCTACCGGGTACTGGCGGAGAACTCGATCGACATGATCGGCGTAACCGATCTCGAGGGAAGGCTGGTCTATGTCTCGCCCTCCTCGCTTACCCTGCTTGGCTTCCAGCCGGAGGAGATGATCGGTCGCTCCAGCTACGAGTTCGTCTATCCCGACGACCTCGAGTCGGCGCGAAGCCTGAGCAAGAACCTGGTTGAGGCGCCGCAATCGATCACCTACCAGTGCCGCTTCCTGCGCAAGGACGGCAGTTACGTCTGGATCGAAGCGGCCGCTCGCTCGATCCCCGACCCCGACAGCGGCGAGATTCTCGAGTTCCAGGCCGCGATCCGCGACATCAGCGACCGCAAGCGCATGCACCAGGAGCTGGAGCGGCTCGCCCAACAGGACTCGCTGACCGGCCTGGGCAACAGGCGACGCTTCGAGCAGGAGGTCGAGGCCGAGATGGCCCGCTCGCGCCGCCAGCTCGCCCCCGGCGCGCTGCTGCTGATCGACCTCGACCACTTCAAGTCGGTCAACGACTCGCTCGGGCACCTCGCCGGAGACAAGGTCCTGAAGCAGATCGCCGAGATCCTTGGCGAGCGGCTGCGCGAGTCCGACGCCCTGGCCCGCCTCGGCGGAGACGAGTTCGCGATCCTCCTCCCGGACACGGGCCTGCGCGAAGCCCGCCTCGTGGCTGAGTCGCTGACCAGGGCGATCCGCGAGGGGACCGAGAAGGGGAGCGTAGCCTCGGTGACCGCGAGCATCGGCGTCGCGCTGTTCGACGGGGACCCGAGGCTCGATGTGCCCACGGTGATCGCGGAGGCGGACCTGGCGATGTACGCGGCCAAGGACGACGGCCGCGACCGGGTGCGGGTCTTCGACCTCGACCGCGACGCCTCGGTCCCTCCCGCTTCCCAGGACGCCGAGTAGGCCCTGGGCGCGTCGCGGCGCGCACGGCAGGCCGGACGATCAGTCCAGATCGCGCCCCAGCCGGTGGCGAAGCGCGAGGACGCGCTGCACGGAACGCTCGAACCGGCCCCGGTCCAGGTCGCGCGCGCGCAGCTTGTGGCGCAGCCCCCTGTAGGCCCGTGCCCCCTCCCGAAAGTCGGTGTAGAGGAGCAGGTCGGTGCCCGCCTTGGCGGCCGCGAGCCCGGCCTTGGCCGGGCCGCCGAAGGCACCGGCCGAGACGGTTCCCAGCGCGTCGGTGATCGAGACGCCGCGGAAGCCGAGC
Organism: uncultured Actinomycetes bacterium; assembly: GCA_963738305.1. GTDB lineage: Bacteria > Actinomycetota > Thermoleophilia > Solirubrobacterales > 70-9 > JBBRHQ01. The sequence goes on from CAVTVU010000001.1 coordinate 675,876, forward strand.
CGGACCCGCAGCTCGCGCGTCGCGAGCGGGCGCGCGAAGGCCGCCGGCTTGGGCGAGAAGGCGGGATAGATCGCCGTGCTCAACATCACCATCGCTCCGCGAGCAGCCGCGAACCGCCGATAGGGCAGCTCGTCGACCCGGCGCAAGGTGCGCTTCGACAGGCGGATCCGCTGTACCGCGAAGTCGGTGTCCCGCCGGGCTGCGCCGAGGCCGGGAAAGTGCTTGCCGGTGGCCGCGACCCGCCACTTCTGCATCGCCCTGGCGAACGGGATCGCCGTTGCCCGGACTCGCCGGGCGCTGGAGCCGAAGCCGCGATCGGTGGCCGCGGTGTCGCTGCCGGGCCGCGCGACGTCGAGCACCGGTGCGAGGTTGACGCTGACTCCGAGGTTGCGCAGGTTGCGGGCAGTCAGCCGCCCCTGACGGCGACTGAAGCGTGGACCGCGCGCCCCCATCACCTCGGCCGAGGCCCGGGGCGCGCCACCGATCCGCTTCACGAGCCCGCCCTCCTGGTCGATCATCACCAGAAGCGGATCGCGAACGCCCTTCGGGCGGGGAACGTGCTGGAGGCGCGCGATCAGGCGGTGCCCCGCCGAGCGGCTGGGGATGTTCTCGGAGAAGAGGATCGCCCCGGCGATCCGGCCCCGGCGGATCATCCGCTTCACCGCGTCGGGGACCTGGGTGCCTGGGAAGCCGACCACGATTCGCTCGCCGGCCAGCTTCGCGGCCGGCAAGTCCTCGGCGGCGCTTCGCTCGCGCGACTCGGAGCCGTCGGCCGAGAGCGCGATCCCAAGCGCGAAGGCGCCAATCGCGACGACCGCGAGCAGGCAGACGGCGAGGCGCCGGCTGGCAGCGCGGCGCGGCGCCCAGCGGCGCCGCCTCGATCTGGGGTGGGCCACAGAGGAGCTCAAGCCGAACCGATACTACGAACCCCGTCACCGGCGCCGAGATGCATGTTGAGGGGTGTATTGCACCCCTCACCTTGCGTTCGGCCTCCGAAGCGGTGCTCGGGTGCCTCCCCCGCAACGAGGCTTTCGGCCAGGTCCGCCCTGGCACCGGCGTAGGCGGGGCCGGCGTGCACCCTCTCGAGCTCGTAGGGGTCGTTGAAGAGATCGTACATCTCGGTCTCGCCGATTGCCGCATCTCGCGGACCCCTCCGGGGTCCGGGGGGTGCCGATTCTGAGTTCGCCGTCTTGGGTCGGTGGAACCCAAAATTGCGAACTCACTCATCGCCGCATCCCCGGCTCCTGCTTCCGCCGCCGTGCGGCGCCCAGCTTGGCCTGCGCTGCCCCCGCGGGCACGTCAACTCGGATTCGACCGTCTGGGCGGCCGGGGGCGTCCGCGCCGGCGCCTAGCGTGGTGCCCACCCGACGGGGAAGGAAGCCGGATGAGACCCCTGATCAGCTTCGAAGAGGCGTTGGAGCTCGGCGAGCTCACCGATCGCGATCGCATCGGCGATCTGGTCGAGCGTGCCTGGCGGGTGCGCCGGGAGAACTTCGGCGACTCGACCGACATGTGCTCCCTGGTGAACGCCAAGTCCGGCGGCTGCGCCGAGGACTGCGGCTTCTGCGCCCAGTCCCGCTACGCGGAGGCCGACACCCCGATGCACGCGATGATGGAGCCGGAGCAGATCCTCGAGCACGCGCGGGCGGCCGAGGCCGCCGGGGCGCATCGCTTCTGCATGGTCACCCAGGGACAGGGCCTCTCGAAGCGCGACTTCGCCAAGGTGCTGGAGGGGGCGAGGCTGGTCGCCGAGCACACCAACCTGAAGCGCTGCGCCTCGATCGGCCACATGTCGCCCGAGCGGGCGCGGAAGCTGCGTGGGGCGGGGATCCAGCGCGTCCACCACAACGTCGAGTCGTCACGCTCCCACTACCCCGAGGTCTCCACCACGGTTCGCTACGAGGGCCGGCTGAGGACGATCAGCGCCGTCAAGGAGGCCGGGTTGGAGACCTGCGTCGGGGGCATCCTGAACCTCGGTGAGAGCAGGCGCCAGCGCGTCGAGATGGCGTTCGAGCTGGCCGAGCTGGACCCGACATCGGTGCCCATCAACCTGCTCAACCCGCGGGCAGGGACGAAGTTCGGCGATCGCGCCCTGATGGACCCCTGGGAGGTCGTCAAGTGGGTGGCGATCTTCCGGCTGATCATCCCGGGAGCGCTCTTCCGGCTCTGCGGCGGCCGGGTCGAGAATCTCGGCGAGCTACAGCCGCTGGCGGTCAGGGCGGGACTCAACGGGGTGATGATGGGCAACTTCCTCACCACCCTGGGAGCCGAGCCCGCCGATGACCGGGCGATGTTCGCCGAGCAGGGGCTGAACGTCGCCCGCCAGCCCGACAACGGGGCCAACCCGCGGCCCGACAACCGCGCCGGCTGGCTCGAGGGCCAAACTCCGGCGACGCCGATGGAGGAGCTGATCGACCACCAGTCCGACGCCAACTTCTGGGACCCCTCGACCCAGCTGCGGGTGATCCGCATGACGCGCAAGCCGCCGCCCTATCCCGAGCGTCGCCCGAGCGAGAGCGGAGCCGAGGAAGCGGCCTGAGCGCGTGAGTGAGATCGCCGAGCACCTCTCCGAGCTCCGCGACAGGGGGCTGCGGAGGAGGCTCCGGCTGATCGGCGGCCCGCAGGGACCCCGGGTGGAGCTGGACGGGCGCCCGGTGCTGCTGATGTGCTCGAACAACTACCTCGGGCTCGCCGACCATCCCCGGGTGCGCCAGGCGGCCGCCGAGGCGGCGATGCGCTGGGGCGCCGGCGCCGGCGCCTCGCGCCTGATCTCGGGCAACATGAAGCCGCACCGCCAGCTCGAGGATCGCCTGGCCGCGTTCAAGGGCCGCGATGCGGCGCTGCTGTTCGGATCCGGCTACCTGGCCAACACGGGCACCATCGCCGCGCTCGCCGGCTCCGGAGAGGTCGTCTTCTCCGACGAGCTGAACCACGCCAGCATCATCGACGGCTGCCGGCTCTCGCGAGCCGAGACCTTCGTCTACCGGCATCGCGACCTCGAGCACCTCGCGTGGGGCCTGGGCCGGGCAAAGGGGCGGGCCTCGCTGATCGTCACCGACGGTGTCTTCTCCATGGACGGGGACCTGGCTCCGCTCGGCGGGCTGGCCGAACTGGCGCGCGCGAAGGGCTGCCGGCTGATGGTCGACGAGGCACACGCGACCGGCGCGTTGGGGCCCGGAGGGCGTGGATCGGTCGCCGCAGCCGGGCTGGGCGAGGAGGTCGACCTGATCGTCGGCACGCTGGGCAAGGCGCTCGGCACCTACGGTGCCTACGTCGCCGGGAGCAGCGAGATCGTCGAGTACCTCCTCAACACGGCGCGCCCGTTCATCTTCTCCACGGCGCCGCCGCCCCCGATCGTCGCAGCGGCGGGGGCGGCCCTGGAGCTGCTCGAGTCCCACCCCCACCGGGTGGCGCGCCTGCAATCGAACTCGGCGGCACTGCGGGAGGAGCTGGCGAACGAGGGTGTTGAGGTCGGCGGCGAGACGCAGATCGTGCCGATCGTGATCGGGGATGCCGAGCCCACCATGGAGTTGTGCGAGCGGGCGCTGCAGCGCGGGGTCTTCGCGCAGGGGATCAGGCCGCCGACCGTGTCGGAGGGGTCCTCGCGACTGCGCCTGACCGTGATGGCGAGCCACCGGGAGGGCGAGCTGCGCCGCGCTGCCCGGCAGATCGTCGCCTGTGCCGGAGAGCTCGGCATCGACCTGCCGGGCGAGGCGAGCGGCGGGACTGCTGGCGCGGGCGAGCGCCCCGGCCTGGCCGAGGCCGCCTAGTCGAGCTGCCTTGCGCGGGGTCTTCGTCACCGGCACCGGCACGGGAGTCGGCAAGACGGTCGTCGCGGCGGTGATCGCGCGGGCACTGGCCGCCGGCGGTCAGGGGGTCGCGGTGTTCAAGCCGGCATTGACCGGCCTGGACGAGCCCGGTGAGCCCGATCACGCGATTCTGCGCCGCGCCGCCGGCTCTCCCCAGGCCCCCGAACAGGTGGCACCGTATCGCTTCGAGCCCCCGCTCTCACCCCACCTGGCGGCGCAGCTGGCCGGCGAGGAGATCGACCCCGGAGCGCTTTGCGCGGCGGCGGTCGACGCGGGCGAGGAGGCCGGCGCGCTGGTCTGCGAGGGCGTCGGGGGGCTGCTGGTCCCGCTCACGCCCGGCTATCTCGTGCGCGACTTCGCTCGCGACCTGGGGCTGCCGCTGGTGATCGCCGCCGCTCCGGGCCTCGGCACGATCAACCACACGCTGCTGACCGTGGAGGCGGCCCGCGCGGTCGGGCTGGAGGTCTGCTGCGTCGTCCTCACCCCCTGGCCCGCCCGCCCCGAGCCGATCGAGATCTCCAACCGGGAGACGATCGCCGCCCTGGCCCGCACGGAGGTCGCGGTGCTGGAGCGGATCGATCTAAAGCGCCCGGAGGGCTGGCCGGACGGCCTCGAGCCGGTCGCGCGGCGGCTCAGGCGCTGACCGCCTCGCCGGCGGCGACCTCGGAGCCCGCCGGGCCGACCGGGGCCTCGGCGGCATCGAGCGTCGCGGGGCTCCGCCGAGTGCGGATCGCGCTCACCCCGACGACGGCGCCGAGCAGGGTGACGGCGGCGCAGATTCCCATCGCGTGGCTGAGCGCGTAGACGAAGGCGTCCTGGGCCGCGGCGCCTGCCTGCTTGGCCTGGGCCGGGGGCAGTCCGGCGAGCGCCTGCCCGGCGGAGCCGCTGCCGAGACTCTCGGCGATCGCGCCCTGCTTGGCCGGAGGGGATGCCCGAGCCGGCCAGCAGGGTGCCGAGCCGGTCCGACGAGAGGCCCTGGAAGATCGCGCCGGTGACGGCGACGCCGAGGCTGCCGCCGACCATGCGGAACATCGAGAGCACGCCGGAGGCGATCCCGGCCTTCTCCACCGGCACCGCGTTCATCGCGGCGCTGGTCATCGGCGACATCGTCATCGCGATGCCGATGCCGAGCAGCATGAAGCCCGGGCAGCAGGTCGAGGTAGCTGGAGTCGACCGCGATCCCGCTGAAGCTGTAGAGCGAGGGAGCCGGTCAGCAGCAGCAGCCCGCCGCCGATCAGCCAGCGCGGGCCGAAGCGGTCGGCGAGCCGGCCGGCCAGCGGCGCGACGACGACGATCATCAGGGTCGAGGGCAGGAAGCGGACCCCGGCCTCCAGCGGCGAGTAGCCGAGGATGTCCTGCATGTAGAGGGCGAGGAAGAAGAAGACGCCGAGCATCGCGAAGGAGATGACCAGCGCGACCACGACGGCGCCGAGGAAGTTGCGGTCGCAGAGCAGCTTGAACTCGACCATCGGCGCCTTGACCCGCAGCTCGACCGCGACGAAGGCGGCGCCGAACACGACGAAGCCGACCAGCAGGGCGACGATCTCGGTCGAGCCCCAGCCCCAGCTGTTGCCCTCGACCAGGGCGAGGATCAGCGCGGTCAGCGAGCGGTCAGGGCCGCGACGCCGAGGTAGTCGACCTCGCGGCCGACGCTCCAGTCGCGCGACTCGCGGACCGCGAAGAGCGCCGCCAGGACGGCGCCGATCGCGACCGGGATGTTGAGGTAGAAGATCGCCCGCCAGCTGACGTGCTCGGTGAGGAAGCCGCCGAGCACCGGGCCGACCGCGAGGGCCAGGGCCGAGACGCCGGCCCAGGTGCCCATCGCCTTGCCGCGCTCGTGCGGCGGGAAGGCGTCGGTGATGATCGAGAGCGTCGCCGGCATCATCAGCGCCGCGCCGACGCCCTGCACGACCCGGCTGATCACCAGCGAGGTGGGGTCGGCGGCGAAGCCGGCGGTCGCCGAGGAGAGGGCGAAGATGACGACGCCGGCGAGGAACATGCGGCGGCGGCCGAAGATGTCGCCGAGCCGGCCGCCGGTCGCGAGCAGCACGGCGAAGGAGAGCGTGTAGCCGTTGATCGTCCACTCGAGGCCGGAGATCGAGGCGCCGAGGTCGCGCTGGATCGAGGGCAGGGCGACGTTGACGACGGTGTTGTCGAGCATGATCATGAACAGCGCGAAGCACATCGCCCCGAGCGTCCACCACTTGCGGTTCTCGTCGGTGATCAGGTGGCGGTAGCGGGTCATCAGCTCTCCAGCTCCTTCAGCTTGCGGTAGGTCCGGGCGATGTCCTCGCGGTCCATCAGCGGGTCGACGGCGGCGTCGAGCTTGCGCCGCTGGGCGGCGCTGAGGGTCGCGGCGAACTCCCGCATGCCCGCCAGGCGGGCACTGAGCATGCGGTCGACGAGCTCCTCCCCGGCCTCGGTGATCGCGATCCGGCGCACGCGGCGGTCGTCGGGGTCCTCGACCCGGGTGACGTAGCCGCTCTTGACCAGCCCGTCGACGGCCCGGCTCATCGCGGGCATCGAGAGGCCGATCTGCTCGGCCAGCTCCTTGCCTGGCAGGCCTCCTCGCCTCATCGCCGGCCGGCCCGGAGAGCTCGAGCAGCGCCTTGCACTGGGTCATCGTCAGGCCGCTCTCCTCGATCGCCCGCAGCTGGTTGCCGCGGTCGAAGAGGAAGAGGTGGCGGAGGAAGGCGCCGAGCCGCAGCGCGGTCTCGTCGAACTGCTCTCGCTCACTTCCCTGCTCGGCGCTCCCGGGCGTTGCTTGTCGCAGTTGCTTGCACGGATGTAACAATTGCACAAACGCAATTATTGTCGTGTGACAACGATCACACAGGACCGACGAACGGGGCCCCGAAGCGCTCCTCGCCATTGGGCCCCGCGGCGAGAGTACGATTTCCTCTCAGTGAGAGGAAATCGAAGTTTCGGCAGTGGCCTCCGTTCCGCCGGGACGGAATCTAGTCTCGGCCGCGCCGATGCCGTCTCCCGAGCCACCTCGAGTCGCACCACCGGCCAGCTCGACCACGACCACCTCTGGCACCCCTTCACGCAGCAGCGCATGGTGCGAGGAGGAGCCGCTGGTGATCGAGCGGGCCGAGGGCACGACGCTGATCGACACCGACGGGCGCCGCTACCTCGACGGCGTCTCCTCGCTCTGGTGCAACGTCCACGGCCACCGCCACCCGGGATCGACGCGGCGGTGCGCGAGCAGCTCGACCGGGTCGCCCACTCGACCATGCTCGGCCTCTCCCACCCCGGCGCCGCCGAGCTGGCCGCGCGCCTGGTCGGCGATCGCCCCGGCCGGGCTGAGCCGCGTCTTCTACTCGGACTCGGGCTCGACCGCGGCCGAGATCGCGCTGAAGATGGCCTTCCAGTACTGGCAGCAGCGCGGCGGCCAGCACGTCCGCCGCACCTCCTTCGTCCACCTGCGCGACGCCTACCACGGCGACACGATCGGCTCGGTCTCGGTCGGCGGCATCGACCTCTTCCACGCCACCTACCGGCCGCTGCTGTTCGAGACCCACGCCGCCGAGCCCGGCGACGCCGCCGACCTGGAGCGGGTCCTCGCCGCCCACGAGGAGGAGATCGCGGCGGTGATCGTCGAGCCGCTGGTCCAGGGCGCCGCCGGGATCCTCGTCCACCCGCCCGGCTACCTGCGCGCGGTGCGCGAGCTCTGCGACCGCTTCGGCGTGCTGCTGATCTGCGACGAGGTCGCGACCGGCTTCGGCCGCACCGGGACGATGTTCGCCTGCGAGCAGGAGGGGGTCGCGCCCGACTTCCTCTGCCTCGCCAAGGGGCTGACCGGCGGCTACCTGCCGCTGGCGGCGACCCTGGCGACCGAGGAGGTCTACGAGGGCTTCCTCGGCGCCGCCGAGGAGCACCGCACCTTCTTCCACGGCCACACCTACACCGGCAACCCGCTCGCCTGCGCCGCGGCGCTGGCCAACCTCGACGTCTTCGAGAGCGAGCGCACGCTGGAGCGCCTGCAGCCGAAGATCGCGCCTGCTCGCGCGAGCTGCTGGCCGGCGTCGCGGCGATGCCCGAGGTGGCCGAGGTGCGCAGCCGCGGCTTCATGGTCGGGATCGACCTCGGCGAGCACGACCCGGCGCTGCGCATCGGCCACCGGGTGACGCTCGAGGCGCGCGAGCGCGGCGCGATCGTCCGCCCGCTCGGCGACATGGTCGTGCTGATGCCGCCGCTCTCGATCTCCGAGGCGGAGCTGCGCCGGCTGGTCGCGATCACGGCCGAGTCGATCGAGGCCGCGGTGGCCCGGCGCCGGCCGCTCGACGGCGAGCCCGGCCGGCGCTGCTCTGCCGAGGCCGCCTGATCACGCCGGCAGCCGCCGCAGCGCCGATACTCGGGTGTGATGGATCCCGCGGCCCGCCCGTAGTAGGGGTGTGAGCCAGACGCTGGTCGCACCCGCCAAGGAGATGCCGCGCTGACGCCGATCTCGCCTTCGAGCGCCTCTACCGCTCGAGCCGCGACGACGTCTACGCCTACGTCGCCGGCCTGCTGCGCGACCGCTCCGCCGCCGAGGAAGTCACCGCCGCCGCCTTCGAGCGCGCCTACCGCAAGCGCTCGCGCTTCGACCCCGAGCGCGGCAGCCCGCGCGCCTGGCTCTTCGGGATCGCCCGCAACGCCGCCCTCGACGAGCTGCGCCGCCGCGGCCGCCAGCGCCGAGAGCGCTGACGACCGTCGAGCCCGCCGATCGCGGCGCCGCCACCCCGGAGCGGCCGAGGAGAGCGAGCGCCGGGCGGCGCTGCTCGACGGCCCTCGGTCGCCTGGCCCGGCGCGAGCGCGAGCTGATCGCGCTGAAGTTCTTCGCCGGCCTCGCGAACGCCGAGATCGCGGCCACGCTCGGCATCAGCGAGACCAACGCCGGCACCCGGCTGCACCGCGCCATCGCCAAGCTGAGGGAGGTCCTCGATGAGGCTCCGTAGGGACGAACCCGCCTCGACCCCGCGATCGAGCGCGAGCTGGAGGCGCTGGAGGCGGCGCTCGCCGGCCAGCCGGTCGGCCACGAGCACGCGATCTGGCCGAGCTGGCCGAGCGACCTGACGCGGACCCGCCCCGCGCCCAGCCAGCCAGTTCGCCGCCGAGCTCGACGCCGCCGTCGCCTCCGGCTTCGGCGGCGCCGCCGTGCGGGCCGCCTCGGCGGTCTCGCGAACCGGCTCGGCGCGCTGCCGCCGCGGCGGATCGCTGCTGGGCGGCGCCGCCGGCGGCCTTCGCCGCGGTGGTGATCGCCACCGCCGTCGTCTCGATCGGGGGCTCGGGGGGCGACCAGGACGCACTCGGGCCCCGGGCTCCGGTCCGCCCGCAGCAGCCGTTCCGGGCTCGCGCCGAGAGCCAGGCCCGCCCCGCGCAGGCCGACGGCAGGCGGCTCGCTCCGAACTCGGCCGTGCGGGCGGCGTCACCGGTGACTCGGCCGGCGCCGAGTTCCAGGACAGGGCCGGGATCGAGGCGCACCCGGCTCGCCCGGCCGCGCCCTCCCCCAGCGGCCCGTTCGCCTCAAGCAGAGCCGCCGCGCGGTCGAGCGCTCCGCCCAGCTCGTGCTCGGCACCGACCCCGAGGGCGTCCGCCCGGCCGCCGACCGCGTCTTCGCCGCCGTGGGCCGCTACGACGGGATCGTCCTGCGCTCCTCGATCCGCGACGGCGCCTCGGGCGAGGCCGGCGCCGACTTCTCCCTGCTGATCCCCAGCGACCGGCTCGGAGCGGCGCTGACCGACCTCTCCTCGATCGCCGAGGTCCGCTCCCGCGAGGAGAGCGCCGAGGACATCACCGCGCCGACGGTGACGGTCTGCGACCACCTGCGCGAAGCCCGGGCCGAGGTCGAGGGCCTGCTGAAGCAGCTGGCCGAGGCCGACAGCGACTCCGAGCGCGCCGCGATCAAGGCGCAGCTGCGCTTCCAGCAGCGGCGGGTCGCCGCCCTGCGAGCCTCGCTCAACGACCTGCGCCGCCGGGCCAACTTCTCGCGCGTCTCGGTGCAGCTGCTGACCGGCGACGCCGCGGCCTTCCCCGCCTCCGGCGACGATCGCTGGACGATCGGCGACGCGGCCGCCGACGCGGGCCGCATCCTCGCGGTCGCCGCCGGGGTCACCCTGGTCGGCCTCGCCGTGCTGGCGCCGATCGCGCTGCTCGCGCTGCTCGCCTGGCTCGGGCGCCGCGCCTGGGTCCGCGCCGGCCGCGAGCGGGCCCTCGAGAGCTAGCCAACACCGGCCAGACGGTCAACCCGAATGACGTATGCGGCAGTTCGGAGGGCGACTAGTCGGTATACGGCTCGAAGTCGGCCTTGCGGGCACCGCAGACCGGGCAGAACCAGTCGTCGGGGACGTCCTCGAAGGCGGTGCCGGGGGCACGCCCCCGTCGGGGTCCCCCTCGGCGGGGTCGTAGATGAACCCGCACGAGGTGCAGATCCACTGCTGCTTGACGCCGACTTCCATGGCGCCGGAAGAATAGACGAGCGCCGGGTCGGGACCGCGGCCGGCGCGGCGGGGATCGCGGACCGATGTAGGGTGAGCCGATGGGCGAACCACCCCCGGGGCCGGCGGAAGCGTTCAACGAAGGCGAGCCCTCGACCCCGCGCCCGGCCGGCTCGGTGATCCTCCTGCGCCGCGGCGCCAAGCACGGCGAGCGGGCGCTCGAGGTGCTGCTGCTGCAGCGCAGCCACGAGGCCGCGTTCATGCCCCGCGCCTGGGTCTTCCCCGGCGGCGCGGTCGACCCGGGCGACGGCGAGGGCGAGGCGGGGATGCGAGCCTGCGCCGTGCGCGAGCTCGAGGAGGAGGCCGGGATCAGGCTCGAGCCCGGCGCCGAGCTGGTCCTCTTCTCGCGCTGGATCACGCCGGAGTTCGTCAAGACCCGCTTCGACGCCTGGTTCTTCCTCGCCCTGGCCCCCGCCCACGCGCCGCCGCGAGCCCGACGGCGCCGAGATCGTCGACGCCGCCTGGTACCGGCCGCGCGCCGCCCTCGACGCCAACGCCGCCGACGAGCTGCACCTCGTCTTCCCGACGATCAAGCAGCTCGAGAGGCTGCTCCCCTTCGCCAGCTCCGAGGAGGCGATCGAGGCCTGCCGCGGGGGAGCCGTCGAGCCGGTCCTGCCGAAGCTCGTCGGCGGCACGCGACGAGGCTCGCCTGGTGCTGCCCGGCGACCCCGACTACCCGGCCTGAGCCCTCCCGGCGGCGCGCTTGTCGCGGTAGTTTTCAGCCAGTGACCGGGACGCTCCCCCAGGAGGTCCGTGACGTCTTCGCCCGGTTCATCACGACCGAGTTCGTGACCATGGACGCGAGCGGGCCAGCCGATCGCCTGGCCGCTCACCCCCTACTACACCGACGGCGCCCCGGTGATCGAGGTGACGACCGGGCGTCGGCTACCCGAAGAAGGCCGAGGACGCGAGGCGGAACCCGCGGGTCGCGATGCTCTTCTCCGACCCGACCGGCTCGGGAATCGAGAGCGGCATCCGGGTCCTGGTCCAGGGCACGGCGGAGATCGACGACGCCGACCTCGGCGCCAACCGCGAGCGCTACCGGCGCGAGTCGGCCCAGAAGCTGCCGGCGACCGTGGAGATGATGCCGCCGAAGCTGGTCGAGGGCCTGTTCAGCTGGTACTTCGAGCGCATCTACATCCGGGTGCGCCCGGAGCGGATCTTCGTCTGGCGCGACGGCGAGCGCCGAGCCGGAGATCCTCGACTCCCACATGGAGGAGGTTCGCTCCGGCCACAGCGAGGAGCCGGCCGCAGCCCCATCGCGCGCCCGCAGGCGCGGCGAGCCCGTCTTGGGACGCGCGGATCGAGGAGCTGGGCGAGCGCCACCCGACCGCCGCTCTCGCCTGGGTCGCCCCGGACGGCTTCCCGCTGGCGGCCCGGGCCGGGGTCCGCTGGCAGGGCGACGAGCGCCGGGTCGCGATCACCGAACTCGACGCCGGGCCTGCCGGTCGAGCCGCGGCCGCGCCTGCCTCACCGCCCACGCCCACGCACCCGACTTCAAGTGGCAGGAGAACTTCCAGGTGCGGGGCGACCTCCTCGAGGCCGGCGAGGGCTGGGCGCTCAGCCCCCGCAAGCTGATCGGGGGCTTCGAGCTGCCGAAGGAGAGCGAGCTGGCCCGCTACCGGCGCAACTTCAGCAAGTCGGTGCGCTTCTACAAGACCCGCAAGAGGGTCCTGAAGGAGCGGGCGGCAGCGGAGCTGGCGAGCTGAGCAGCCTACTCGGGCGGGAAGCGGCTCGAGCCCCGCGAACCAGGGGCCGGGCGGGTAGGCGTGGATCCCCTCCTCCTCCATCTCGGCCCGCAGCCGGCGGAACAGCTGCCCGGCGTTGGCCAGCGCCGCCTTCAGCTCCGCCTCGGAGCGCTCCCGCAGCCTCCAGAGGAACCAGAGCTGGCGGTCGTTGATGCCGAAGTCGATCTCGTTGTCGATCGAGATCACCCAGCCGAGGAAGCCGGGGCTGAACAGCTCGCGCAGCGCCACCGGGTCGTACTCGCTGGGGACGGTGGCGAGGAAGCGCTTGTTGAAGTCGATCGACTCGAACTCGACCTTGCGCCCGAGGCGCTGCATCACCTTCTCGCCGGCCCCCTCGACCGACTCGACGTTGAAGGCGGGGACGACCTTGGCCAGGTCGGGCATGTGGGCCTTGGCGAGGATCGCCGCCGGCAGCACCTCCTTGTTGAAGAGGCGGCCGACCTCGTGCTCGTCGGCGTCGCAGCAGGCGCCCCAGAACTCCTGGTTCTCGGCCAGGCGGCCGGTGAGCCGGTTGGTGCCGCCGACGCAGAGCGCCACCGGGCCGTCCTTGGGGTTGATCCCGCCGACCGCCTCGTAGGTGAGGCCGTTGCGCTCGCCATAGCGGCGCACGGTCTCGGCCCAGGCTCGTCGGCCTCGCTCAAGGCCCCGCCTCGCGGGGAGCGGTGAAGTCCTCGCGGCGGGGTCAAACGTCGATCAGGTCCTGGCGGCCGTCGGCCTCGAGCTGCGCCCGGTAGCGGGGAAAGACGGGCTTGGTCAACGGGCACCAGCTTGAGGATCTTCGAGACCGGGCCCTGGGGCTTGATCTCGCCCCGCGCGATCGCCATCGTCACGTTGACCTCGCCGAGCCAGAAGCGGTGCGCAGTGTCGGCCTTCATCCGCATCGTCACCTCGGGCTCCATCTCGGTCTCGCCGAAGTCGACATCGCCCGGCCGGCCCTCCTGGAGGCGCACGGTGATCGTCGCCTCGGGCTCGGTGTAGGCGTACTGGACGATCGTGTTCGCCTTGCGGAACTTCGGCCCCAGCTCCTCGTCGTCGGCGACGCTGGCGAACATCTTGCCGACCGTGTCGTAGACCTCCTGCGCGTCCTTGAAATAGGCCAAAGAGCCTCTCCTTCCGCCGTTTCCCGAATCCTACTTTCAGCCCCGCCACGGGATCGCTCATCTAGGATTCCGGGCACCAGGCAATCCCGACAGGAGCCTCAATGACCATCGCCCTCATCGTCATCGCCGTGATCATCGTGCTGGCGGTCCTCTACTACATCGGCAAGCGCAACTCGATCATCGCCTCGCGCAACCGCGTGGACGAGTCCTGGAGCGGGATCGACGTGCAGCTGAAGCGACGCCACGACCTCGTGCCCAACCTGGTCGAGACGGTCAAGGGCTACGCCTCGCACGAGAAGGAGGTCTTCGAGAAGGCGACCAAGGCGCGGGCCGAGGCGATGTCGGCGCGCGGCCCCGCCCAGGCGGGCCAGGCGGAGGCAAACCTCAGCGGCGCCCTCACCGACCTGCGCGCCGTGGCCGAGAACTACCCGGAGCTGCGGGCGACCGAGAACTTCCAGCAGCTCAGCCGCCAGCTCTCCGAGCTCGAGGACGAGATCCAGGCCTCGCGCCGGATCTACAACTCCAACGTGCAGTCCTACAACACCTCGATCCAGCAGTTCCCGGGCTCGATCATCGCCAACCAGGGCGGCTTCGGCCCGCGCGAGTACTTCGAGATCGAGGACGCAGCCGAGCGCGAGCCGGTCCAGGTCAGCTTCGGCGACTCCGCGCCCGAGGCACCGGCGGCTTCCTGAGCTCCGGGGTGGCTTCGATGCCCCTCGGCCGGCGGGTCCTGCATCGCGGTTTAGGTGACCCGCCATTCCCGTGAGCGCTCGGCTGAGGCGTGCTCGGCAATGGGTTCGATCCCAGAGCTGGTCGGGCTGGCCACGGTCGGCAATCGCCCGCAGCGTGGTGACGGCGACCCCCTTGCCGGCGATCGTGAAGTGGACCCGCACCACCGGCCCGAAGTTGTTGCTGGTGTCGGTGGCGTTGAGCAGGGCGACGTAGCGGCCGGGCCTGGCGCGGAAGTGCTTGCCGGCGGCGCCGAAGCGGATGTAGTTGTAGCCGACGTGGCCGTGCCACAGCCGCGTAGCCCGCGAATCGCCTGCGCTTCCCGCGCCGCAGGCGCCAGTACTCGGCGTCGACCAGCGCCTTCTCGTCCAGGGCCAGCCGCATCGTGGTCCCGAGGCGCGTGAACCTGGTCCTCGTCAGGGTCGGGTGGCCGATCCGCGGCGGCTCGGTGTCGAAGTTGATCTCCGGCACCGGGTCGGCCTCGACGTTGGGGTCGCCCGGGAGTGTTCGAGACGATCACCTCGCCCCGCACCGAGGGGTGGAGCTTGCACTGGAACAGGTAGGTCCCGGGCGAGTTGAAGCTGAGCTGGAAGCGTGTCGCCCGGCGTGTGCTGCGGAAAGCTGGTCTGGGGATCGGAGTCCTCGCCCTTGTCGTTGGCGGAGACCCCGGTCACCGAATGGATCGTGTCCGGTCCGACCCAGTACCAGGTGACGTGCTGGCCGAGATCGACGTTGACCTCCGGCTGCGACCAGCGGTAGTCGCCGATCGAGACCCGGCGGCTGTCCGCGGCCGCGATCGCCGGCAGTGATCGCGAGCCCGACCAGCAGGGCTGCCAGGGCGGGTAGGCAACGAGCCGGCCTCACGGGTCGACGATGTACCACCCGTTCATCCCCATGTGCAGATGGGTGAAGACGTGGCAGTGGTAGAACCAGCGCCCGGGGTTGTCCTCGGTGAAGGAGAGCGAGTAGGAGTCGGCGGGGCCGAGCGTCTGGTTGTCGATCACGCGGCCGTCGGCGTCCGTCCAGCGATGTCCGTGCAGGTGGAAGGTGTGGAAGAAGTCATCGAGGGCGAAGACGTGGAAGACGACGTCGTCGCCGACCTTGGCGTGCAGGTTGGGAGTGTTGCCTGCGTAGGAGCGCCCGTTGATGCAGGAGAACGGCCTTGTCGATGTGGGTCGCGACCGGCTGGAAGGAGTGGAAGACGGTGACGAACTCGCGGTCGGGCAGCGGGTCGCCGGGCTTGCGGACGATGATCGTCCCGAACAGTCCCTTGAACACGGGCAGCGGGTCCATCGGGCCGTGGTCGTGGTAGAGCCAGGCGCCGGCTGTGCCCGGGCGGGCCTCCCAGACGTAGCGGAAGGTCCGGTTCTTCTGCACGAATCCCCCCGGGTCGGTGAACTTGCCCTTGTAGGCGCCGTCCATGTCCTCCGAGTAGAAGACGCCGTGCGGGTGGACGGTGACCGGGGTCGAGAGCTTGTTCTGGAAGTGGACGACGATCTGGTCGCCCTCCTCCGCCTCGATCAGCGGGCCGGGGATCGTCGCCGGGCCCATCGGGCTGGCGAAGTTGGGCGTGTACTGGCGGTAGGCGTAGGCCGTGAACCTGGTCTTTCCCCTGACCCGCTGGTCCATCATCGCGTCGCGCCCGGAGGGGACGATGTTCCAGTTCACCTGCTCGGCGCGAATCCAGTACTCGCGAACGTTGGTCGCAGCAGTGGTCTCAGCGGCGAGCACCGTCCTGCCCTCCGCCCGCGCGCGCCCCGCCTTGGCGTCGGCCGCAGCCACGCGGGGCGGAACCTTGAGCCCGGAAGCGAGCTTCTCCGTGTCGGCCCCCTTGTCGAGGAAGACCTTGTGCCCCGCCAGCGTGCAGAGGAACAGCCCTCCCGTGCCGGCGAGGAACTCGCGACGATCGACCGGCCCGGGGCTCATCCGAGACTCAGCGCTTGACCGTGACCGTCATCCGCATCACGGTGGCGTGCAGGGAGCAGATGAACTTGTAGGTCCCCGGCTTCTTCAGCTTGCGCTGGAAGTGGATCCCCACCGCCCCGGTCGGGGAACGGAAGACGGACTTCTTCACTCCGCGCGGGCCCTTCTTCAGCCGGACGTTGTGAGTGTCGTAGTTGGAGTAGCTCCAGGCCCAGCGGATCGAGGCACTCTTGTGGACGGTCAGCGTCGTCGGCGAGTAGTAATCGTCCGCGACCTTGACGATCTTCGGCTTCGCCGGCTTGTGATGACGCGGCTTCGCCGCGCCCGTCGCCGGGATGCCGACCGCCACCGCGGCCGCCATCACAGCGGCCGCGGCGATCGTCGCCTTCTTTCGGATTCGGCGTCCCCCTAGCACGTCGCGCCCGGGGTGACCATCTTCGGCTTGTAGCTCTTGAACGCCGGGTGGGAATGCTCGGTCCAGTCGCACTCCATCTGCTGCGGTCCGTCGCCGGGGACGTTCTTGTACGAGGTGACGTAGTTCAGCAGGTCATCGAACTGCTGCTCGCTGTCCCCGAAACTGTTTCCGCTGCCCGACGCCGGAGGGGCCGGAGCGGGACAGGTGGGATACAGGTAGGCGAGCGAGTGCGATGCCGACGGATCGAACGTTGCGGAGCCGTTGCCATCGAAGCAGTTGCCGGAGCCGGAGCCGTCGACGAAGAAGTCGGCTCCATCGACCGCGGTGCCGTTCTTGTCAGTTCCTCCGCGGCCCATCTTGTTGTTGAGGAACCTGTTGTTCTTGCTCTCGGCGTCGTAGCCCTTGTTTCCGAGCGGATCGGAGAACGCTGCTCCACCCCACTTGTAGTTGCCGAAGATGTTGTTGTTGCGCACCTTCCAGCCGTCTACGCCGAACAGAAGCACTCCGATGCCGATCGGATAGTCCAACTCCTGGCAATCGGCGCCGCTAGGGCAGTCCCCGAGGGTTCCGAGACCACCGGAAACCGTCTTCACCTTCGATGCCGGCAGGTAGTAGTTGTAGTTGTTCCAGAAGATGTTGTTGTGCTGGATGATCCCGTTCTGAGCCGGCTCGTACTTCTCGGAATCGAGCGTATTCGGGACGACGCCGACCCCGTTGTTGTAGAAGTCGGATTCGTGGATGTTCACGTACCTCGAGTTGGTGCCTGAGTAACCGAGGACGTTCTCGTAGCCCTTGAGGTGGTCGAGCGAGGTCCACTTGGGATTCTTCTGAGGAGGGGTCTCGCCGATGTAGTAGGCCGAGTCGCCCTGGCCGTAGCCGACGCTATGCGTCATGCGACCGCCGGTGCAGCTCTTCGCGAAGAGGCCGTAGGAGCGGTTGAACGCGGCCACCAGACCCTTCATCAGATAGCCGTGGCAGGCGTGTACGAAGACGCCGTTGCCGAGGAAGCGCTTGGCGGTCAGGTTCTTGACCACCAGGTTGTCGACGCCCTCGCCGTAGATCCCGTTCTGGGCCTTGGCGATCGGCGCGTTCTTGCCGTCGAGGACAACCGCAGAGGGCTTGCGGCCGGTGCCGATGATCCGCAGGCCGTCGTAACGCTTGCCGTCGATCTCGACCCCGCCGACGTAGTGGCCGGGCTTGACCTTGATGGTGTCACGCTTGTGGGCCTTGTCCACCGCGGCCTGGAGCGAGCGGTAGTGGCAGCCGTGCTTGCACACGATGAAGGTCTTGTGCTTGGCCTTGTGCCTGGGCTTGGCCGAAGCGGTGCCCGTCGCGAATGCCGGCACGAGCAGAGCCGCGCCGAGCGCGACAGCGACTAGATACCGGGTCCGAAAGCTGGTTGCCACTGATCCTCCTCGGTTGGCGCCACGGCGGATCCGTGGCCGGTTCTCGGGTGAGAAACCCCCGAAATCGACAAAAGTTTCTCTGCCGCTGATTGGGGTCCCTGACCTGGTCCGAGTCTAACGCAGCCGTGCCTGCTGATCGGCGAAGATCGACCGCGTTCGAGTCCGTCCCGTTGCGGCCCATCGTGTTGGCGATCACTCGGTTGTTTCGGCTGATTGCATCGTCGGCTTGTTTCCGATCGGATCGGAGAAGGCGCCCACGCCCCGGATCTCGGCGAGACGCTGCCCAACGTTGCGGCGGTTACCTGAGGGTCCGGCGGCCAGCGTCGGGCAGGCCGAAGGGGACCGATCCGGTGGCGGAGACGGCCGCCACGTGGACGCCCCTCAGCGCCTTGCGGCCCTTGGCGGTGAGCGCGACCTTGACCGTGCGCGACTTTCCGGCGGCAAGCGTCAATCCGCTCGACCTGCCGATCAGCTTGGCGCCCTTGCGGGCCTGGATCGAGATTCCGGCGCTCTTGGTCACAGCCTTGACCTTGACCTTGAGCTTGCCCGATCGGCGCACCTTGTTGAGGGTCTGGGCCGGGATCGAGACGTCGATCTTCGGCCGCGCGACCGGCGTGCCCTTGCCGGAGATGACGAAGGTCCCCTTCATCGAGTCCGGGTGGATGTGGCAGACGAACTTGTAGCTGCCAGCAGGGAGATATTGCATGCCTTCGATTGGGGCGGTCTTACCGGCGCCGATGGTCTTCGAGCGGAAGAGCGGCTTGCCGCCCAGCTTGTCCTTGGCGGTGACGTCGTGGGATGAGGGGCTTTCCGGCGTTGAGAGGTTTACGAGGTTGGCTTTCTCGCCCTGATCGGAGAGGTAGGTGGACTTCGAAAAGTTGCAGCAATCAGCAGTGGCTTCCACGTTCTCCGCCGCCAGGGCGATCGCCGCCCAGGCGCCCAACGCACCCAGCGCCACCACCACGACGGCCAGCAACAGCCGCCCTCGCTTTCCATTCAGCCCTGCCATCTCGCCCAATGTAACTCGGTCCCGTCCTCTTTGTTGCGGCGGCCCGGGCTCAGCTCCCCGCCTCGGCCAGCCGCTCGCCGACGTAGTCCCAGTTGACCACGTTCCAGAAGGCGTCGATGTAGTCGGGTCGCTTGTTCTGGTACTTCAGGTAGTAGGCGTGCTCCCAGACGTCGCAACCGAGCAGCGGGGTGGAGCCGTCGGAGACCGGCGAGTCCTGATTCGCGGTCGAAACCACCGCGAGGCCGGAGCCGTCGTGGACGAGCCAGGCCCACCCGGAGCCGAACTGCCCGACCCCCGCCGCCTTGAACTCATCCTTGAAGTCGTCGAAGGAGCCGAACTTGCCGGAGATCGCCTCGCCGACGTCGCCGCCGGGCTCGCCCCCGCCATCGGGGGAGAGCATCTGCCAGAAGAGCGAGTGGTTGTAGTGCCCGCCACCGTTGTTGCGGACAGGGCCCTGCTTGTCCGAGGGGAGGGCAGAGAGGTCGCGCAGGACGTCCTCGATATCGGCGTCAGCCCACTCGGTGCCCTCGAGCGCCGCGTTCGCCTTGTCGACGTAGGCCTGGTGGTGCTTGTCGTGATGGACCCGCATCGTCGCCTCATCGATGTGGGGCTCGAGCGCGTCATAGGCGTAGGGAAGGTCGGGAACCGAGTAGGCCATGCTGGGGTGTCTCCTCCGTTTTCGAGAGTTCTGGTTGCAGCCTAGATGATTGATTCATGGCCACGTGTCCCCGAGGGCGCGGGTGGCCAAGCGTGTCTGGATCATCGTCGCCACTACCCGGATCGGCCGGCCGCACACGCGGCCGCGGCTCGGCGGGATGCTCAGAGGGTCTCGGGGGAGAACGTGTCGCAGTCGCCCGGATCGCCGCTCCGAAACCCATTCAGGAACCAGCGGCGGCGCTGCTCGGAGGTGCCGTGGGTGAAGGAGTCCGGGTTGACTCCGCCCCCGGCCTGGCGCTGGAGGCGGTCGTCACCGACCGCGGCCGCGGCGGTCTGGGCCTCGGCCAGATCGCCGTGCTGCAGGTCCCCTGCTGAACACCGTGCTGGCCCAGACCCCGGCGAAACAGTCCGCCTGCAGCTCGAGTCGCACCGAGAGCTCGTTTGCGTCGCCGGGATGGGAGCGCCGCTGGGCGTCAACCTCCTGGCTCGTCCCCAGCTCCTTCTGGACGTGGTGGCCCATCTCGTGGGCGATCACATAGGCCCAGGCGAAGTCCCCCGGAGCACCGAGCTGGCGTCTCATGTCCTCATAGAAGCTCAGGTCGAGGTAGACCCGGCCGTCGGCAGGGCAGTAGAAGGGGCCGACCGCCGAGGTCGCGTCACCGCAGCCGCCGGTGTTCACGGCGCCCGAGTAGAGCACCAGCTTGGCGTTCCGTAGGGCTGCCCGTCCTCGGCGAAGATCCGGGCCCAGGTCTGCTGGGTGTTCTCGAAGACGTAGACGGAGAAGTTCCTCAGGCCGCGCTGAGGGTCCTCGGAGGGAGGGATCGGTTGCGGGTGACCGGCTCCCGGGGCTTGCATCTGGGGGAACACCTGGTTGATGTCGAAGCCGCTGTTCGTGCCGCCTCCGCCGAAGACCTGGATCGCGAGGAACACCAGGACGATGATCAGCCCGAGCCGCTCCGCCCGGACCCGCCGGGATCCCGACCCGCCCGCCGCCGAGCCCTCCGAATCCGCCGCTTCCCGCCCCGCGGCCCGCCCCGCGGACGTCGATCACGTCGCGGCTCTTGGTCGGCCTCCACTTCATCCCCCTGAACGCTAGTTGAGTGGAGCGCTGATCCCGCCCGGGCTCGAACACGTCCGCGCTGCGATGGCCGGGGTTGCCGGTGCCGGCCCGCCCGGTTAGGGTCGCTGGACCTGGCAAGAGGTGGGGCCGAAAGGAGACGGCATGGGAGCGGGAACGGGGACTCGCGGTTATGGGGCGCGGCGGCTGATCATCAGCTTCATTGCACTCGCCGCGCTAGCGGCTCCGGCCGCGAGCGGCGCCTCGACCATCGTCTGGTCGCGATATGACAGGAACTTCACTCGCCAGCAGATCGTCGCCGCCCGGCCCGACGGCAGCCGGCTGCACGCGATCAGCCACCCGCCGAAGGGCGGCTCCGACATCGACGCGCAGATCTCCCCCAACGGGCACCGCGTCGTCTACGAGCGGGACTTCTTCGACGAGAGCATTCCGCCGGAGATCCACCTGGCCGACATCAGGGGCAAGCACGGGCGGCTCCTCGACCTGGGCTGCGTCGACCCCTGCGCGCTCGACTCCGGGCCGACCTGGCTCAGAGGGGGCGGGCGAATCGCCTACACCCCGGTGATCGGCCCCTTCGATCCGGACAACGGGAACGCCACCGCCGCCTTCCTGCAGACGTCCCGGCTCGACGGCTCCGGGCAAAAGCGGCTCTCGCCGCCGGGTATCGGTGACAGGTTCGGCGACTTCTATGCGGACTACTCACGCGACGGGAGCTACGTGGTCTTCCTCCGCGGGCGAACTTCGCCGGACTCGGTCGCCGTCTTCCGCATGGATGCCGACGGCAGCAATGCGCGGCGGCTTACCCCCTGGCGCCTCGGGGGCGACATCCCCGACATCTCACTTGCGAAGAGCGGGCCGACCAAGGACCTCGTCGTCTTCGAGACCTACGGCCACAACGCGCCCAAGGGCAAGACCCAGAACATCGCGACCGTCCCGGCCACTTGTCCCACCCCGGCCAAGTGCCGCAGCCGGATCCGCTACCTGACCCACCACCGCGGGGGGCGGGTGGCGAACTTCAACCCGTCATGGTCCCCAAACGGCCGCCGGATCGCCTACACGCGGTTCGTCGAGGGCGACAAGCACCACCCATTCGTCGGTGACATCTGGACGATGGACCCGAACGGCCGCCACAAGCGGGCAGTCTCGACCTCGCCGCTGTTCGAGTACCGGCCTGATTGGGGGCGCAGACCGGCCGGTTAGCGACGGATTCTCAGGGCGCGACCGCGCCGACCGCGTGAAAGCCTCCGTCGACGTGGACGATCTCGCCGCTGATCCCGCGTGAGAGCGGCGAGAGCAGGAAGATCGCCGCGTCGGCCACCGGACCTGGATCGGCCGGGTCCCAGCCCAGCGGCGCCGCCTCCCCCCAGCCCCCGCTCAGCTCGGAGAATCCCTCAATCCCGCTTGCCGCGGCGGTCGCCAGAGGGCCAGCGGAGACCAGGTTGACCCGGACGCCGCGGGGGCCCAGCTCGCGCGCCAGGTAGCGCGAGACCGACTCCAGCGCCGCCTTCGAGACCCCCATCCAGTCATATGCCGGCCAAGCCACCGAGGCGTCGAAGTCAAGCCCCACGATGCTGCCTCCCGCGCCTGGCGCGGCCGCGCTCTCCAGCAACGGGCCCAGCGCTGCGCCCAGCGCCTTCAGCGAGTAGGCGCTGGTCTCGAAGGCCTGCGTGGCACTCGCCCGCGGGGCGCTGAGGAAGTTTCCGCCGATCGCATCGGGCGGGGCGTGGGCGACCGCGTGAACGGCGCCGTCGAGACTGCCCCAGCGCTCACCCAACTCGCTCGCGATGGCGTCGAAGTCCTCGTCGCGGTTGACGTCCAGCTCCAGCACTTCGGGCGGGCCGGGCAATGCCCCGGCGGCGCGCTCGGTGATCCGCCGCACCCTCCCGAAGCTGGTCAGAACGACCTCGGCGCCCTCCTCGAGGGCCCGCTCGGCGATCGCGTAGGCGATGCTGCGGCGGTTGATCACCCCGGTGACGAGGATCCGCCGGCCCTCGAGGATCAGAGGTAGACCTCCTCGGCGCTGACATCCGCGCTCTCTGCGCCGAGGTCACCGCGCCTCCACAGCACCGTCACCCGGGCGCGGACGGCCAGCTCGCCGGCCTGGTTGACGATGCGCCAGGAGAACGTGGCGAGCCCGACCTCGTCGGATAGTGGCTTCGTTTCCTCGAGGCGCCCCTCGACCCTGATCGTGTCCCCGATCCGCACCGGCCGCTTGAAGGCGACGCCTTCGATCCCGCGCAGGGCGATCACCCGATCAGGGTCGATCGGAACCAGGCCGACCGCGTAGGAGAGGACCAGCATCCCGTGCGCGACCCGGGAACCGAAACGGCTCCCGGCCGCCCACTCGGCGTCGGCGTGCTGCGGATGCCAGTCGCCGGTCAGAGCCGCGAAGGACACGAGGTCCGACTCGGTGACCGTGCGGGCCGGGGTCACGAAGGAGGCCCCTGTTTCGCAGCGCGTCGAAGTCCTCGGAGAAGAGGGACGCCGCCGCGCTCATCTGCCGGCGTCGCGCCAGCCCAGGGCGCCCGCGAGGCGGGCCCGGGTCCGTGACGGTTCGATCACCTCGTCCACATAGCCGCTCGCGGCGGCCGCATCGGCGCTCAGGTGCTCCTCCTCATAGGCGGACGCGAGCAGCTCGCGCGCGCTCGGCCCCTCGCTCTCGAACCGGCGGCGGTGGACGATGTCCACCGCCTGCCCGGCCGCCATGATCCCGATCTCGGCACCGGGCCAGGCAAAGACCGCGTCGGCGCCGAGGTCGCGCGAGTTCATGGTGATCACCGCGCCGCCGTAAGCCTTGCGCAGGACCACCGTCAGCTTCGGAACCGTGGCGCCGCCGCAAAGGCGCGCAGCAGGGTGGCGCCCTGGCGGATCACCCCCTCGGCCTCCTGGCGGCGGCCCGGCATGAAGCCCGGGGTGTCGACGAGGACGACGAGGGGAAGGCCGAAACGCTCGCAACGCTCGATGAAGCTCGCGGCCTTCTCCGCCGCGGCGGCATCGATCACCCCGGCGATCCGCCGCGGCTGGTTGGCGATCAGGCCCAGCGGTCGCCCCTCGATCCGGCAGATCGAGGTGACCATGTTCGGGGCCCAGCGCGGCGAGACCTCCAGCAGGCGCCCGTCGTCCACGATCGCGGCGGCGACATCCCGTACGTCGTAGACCTTGCGCCGCGCCGCCGGGACCGGAGCTGACGGATCCCCGGCGGGAGGGCTGCCGGGGACACGCGGCAGCGGCTCGCCGATCCGCGAGGGCAGCAGCCCGAGCAGCTCGCGAACCAGCGCGGCGGCCTCGTTCTCGCCATCGACCGAGAACTGGGCGACACCGTTTCGGCCCTGCACCCGGGGTCCGCCCAGCTCCTGCATTCCCACCTCCTCGCCCAGCGCCGCCCTGACCACGCCGGGACCGGTGAGGAACATCCTCCCCTCCGA
Source organism: uncultured Actinomycetes bacterium (assembly GCA_963738305.1). GTDB lineage: Bacteria > Actinomycetota > Thermoleophilia > Solirubrobacterales > 70-9 > JBBRHQ01. The sequence continues at coordinate 699,654 of CAVTVU010000001.1, forward strand.
GGTCATCACCACGAAGTCGGTCAACGCCGGCGAGTACGCACCGCCGCCGGCGGAGACCCCGCCGACGACGGAGACCTGCGGGACCAGCCGCGAGAGCTGGACGCTGCGGCGGAAGATCCGCCCGTAGCCGGCCAGAGCGGCGTGGCCCTCCTGGAGCCTGGCGCCACCGGACTCGACGAAGCCAACCACGGGCGCGCCGGCGCGCTCGGCCAGCTCCATCACCCGCACGATCGAGTCCGCGTGCGCCTCCCCGAGGCTGCCCCCGAGGAAGTCGGGATCCTCGGCGTAGCAGAAGACAGGCCGTCCCTCGACCCGCGCGGCGCCGGCGAGGACGCCGTCGTCGGGCCGGGCCCGCTCGGCGACCCGGGTCGAGACGACGCCGGTGCGGATCAGCTCCAGCGAACCCGGGTCGGCGAGCAGCTCGAGGCGGCGCAGGGGGCCGGCGCGCCGAACTCGGTCGCGGGCCGCGGGGCTCCTTGAGGTGGCGACGCTCATGGGCCTTCCAGCACCAGCACTGCGTTGTGGCCGCCGAATCCGAAGGAGTTGGAGATGCCCAGCCCGGGACCGCCGTTGCCGTTGGCCAGCGGCTTCGAGGTGTTGGGCACGTAGTCGAGGTCGAGGCCCTCGTCGGGCACCTCGTAGTTGATCGTCGGCGGCGCGATCCTGTCGCGCAGGGCCAGCACCGTCGCGATCGCCTCGACCGCGCCGGCGGCGCCGAGCAGGTGGCCGACCGCGGACTTGGTCGAGCTCACCGGGAGCCTCAGCGCGTCCTCACCCAGCGCCGCCTTGAGGGCCTCGGTCTCGGCCCGGTCGTTGAGCTGGGTCGAGGTGCCGTGGGCGTTGACGTAGTCGAGCTGCGCCGGGCTCACACCCGGCGTCGGCGAGGGCCAGCTCGATCGCCCGGCGGGCGCCACGGCCCTCCGGCTCGGGAGCGGTGATGTGGTGGGCGTCGGAGGTGGCGCCGTAGCCGATGATCCGCCCGAGGATCGCGGCCGCCGCGCCCACGGGCCTTCTCCTCGTCCTCGAGCACCAGCACGCCGGCCGCCTCGCCCATCACGAAGCCGTCGCGGAGCTTGTCGAAGGGGCGCGAGATCCCGCTCGGAGAGGTCGCCTCCATCTTCGAGAAGGCGGCGACCGCCAGCTCGGTCAGAGCCGACTCGGTACCGCCCGTGACGACCGCGTCGGCGTCCCCGTAGGCGATCATCCGCGTCGCGGTGCCGACGGCGTGTGCACCCGCGGCGCAGGCCGAGACGGTGCCGAACGAGGGGCCCCTCGAGCCCGTAGCGCATCGAGATCACGCCGGAGGGAGCGTTGGCCATCATCAGCGGGACCGCGAGCGGCGAGATCCGCTCTCCACCGCGCTCGCGCAGCACGTCGTGCTCGGACTCGATCGTGTTCATTCCGCCGATCCCGGTGCCGATGATGCAGCCGATCCGCTCGCCCTCGTAGGGCAGCTCGTCGCCCCATCCTGCCCCGGCGGCCGCCTCGCCGGCGGCGGTCAGGGCGAGCTGGGTGGCGCGGTCGGAGCGCCTCACCTCCTTGACGGAGAGGTGATCGCGGGGCTCGAACTCGTCGGCGCGGCCGACGCCGTCGGAGATCCCCGACTTCCCGGCGCTCCAGCGCTCGTGCAGGGTCTCGGCGCCGACGCCAAGCGGCGTCACCGCGCCGATCCCGGTGATGGCGACGGCGCGGGTCACGGCAGGCGCGAGACCACCAGCTCGACTGCCTGCCCGACCGTCTTGATCCCCTCCACGTCCTCGCCCTTCAGCTCGACGCCGTACTCGTCCTCGACGATCTGCGCCAGCTCGACGATGTCGAGCGAGTCGATGTCGATCGCCTCGAACTCGGCGTCGAGGCTGATCTCCGCGGGGTCGGCGCCGAACTCCTCGAGCGCTGCGAATACCCGGTCCTGCACCGCTTCCCTCGTCACTGTCTCGGTCATCCTTCGTTCCTTTCGCTGCTCATGCGGTCATCCCGCCGTCCACTGTCAACGTCACGCCGGTCACGTAGGCGGCCCCCGGGGAGGCCAGGAATCGCGCGCAGGCGGCCACTTCCTCGCTGGTCCCCGGCCTGCCCGCCGGGATCCGCTCCAGCACCTCGGGCCTCGATCACGTCCTCGGTCAGCTCGGTCTCGACGAATCCCGGGGCGATCGCGTTCACCGTCACCGAGCGCTTCGCCACCTCCGATGCGACCGTCCGCGTGAACCCGATCAGACCGGCCTTCGAGGCAGCGTAGTTGGCCTGTCCGGGGTTCGCCCGCGGGCCGACCACCGAGGCGACGTTGATGACCCGCCCGAAGCGCGCTCGGATCATCGGCCGCAGCGCCCGCCGCGTGGTGCGGAAGGCCGCCGAGAGGTTGGTCTCGATCACCCGCTGCCAGGCGTCGTCGTCGATCATCGGCGAGAGCGCGTCGGCGCGGGTGCCGGCGTTGTTGACCAGGACCATCACCGGGCCATGCGCCTCCTCCAGCTCGGAGAAGAGCCCGTCCACTGCTTCGGGATCGGTGACGTCGGCACCGATCGCCGTCGCCGAGCCGCCGCTGCCGGAGATCTCCGAGGCGATCGCCTCTGCTCCCTCGCGGTCGGCTCGGTAGTTGACGCCGACGGGCCAGCCGTCGGCGGCGAGGCCGCGGGCGATCGCCGCGCCGATCCCGCGGGAGGCGCCGGTGACCAGGGCACTGCCGGCCGGGGCCTCACCCGCTGCCGCCATCAGGGCGCTCCCCAGGTGAGCAGCCCGGCGCCCCAGGAGAAGCCGCCGCCAAAGGCGCTGAAGAGGACAGTGTCGCCCTCGTGCAGGCGCCCGTCCGCATCAGCCTCTGCGAGGGCGATCGGGACGGTGGCGGCCGAGGTATTGCCATAACGGTCGATCGTCTGCACCACCCGGTCGGGGTCGAGGTGCAGCTTCTCCCCAACGGCGGCGAGGATCCGCAGGTTGGCCTGGTGATATGCAAAGAGGTCCACGTCGTCCACCGCTATCCCCCCAAGGTCGAGGACCTGAAGCGTGCATTCGCATAGACGCCTGACCGCTTCACGAAAAGTGTCGTGACCCTTCATCAGGATCGTTTGCTCGGCGTGGGTCGCCTTCACGTAGCCGTCATCGTCGGCGTCCGCGCCGAGGACGATCGGCCCGATCGAGGCACCTCCCTGCGAGGGAACGAGCAGCGCCGCACCGGCGCCATCGGCGAAGATCGCGGCGGTTCCCCGGTCCGAGGCCTCGGTGAAGCGGCTCAGTACCTCGGAGCCGATCACCAGCACCCGCTCGGCGCGTCCGGCCTCGATCTGGCCGGCGCCGAGCGCCATCGCCGACATGAACCCGTTGCAGGCGGCGCCGATGTCCATGCCGCCGGCGTTGACGGCACCGAGCCGGCCCGCGACCACCGGCCCTGCGTTCGGCGTCAGGTCGTCGGCGGCACTGGTTCCGACCAGCACGAGATCGAGGGAAGCGGCCTCCACGCCGGCCTTTTCGAGCGCCTGGCGACCGGCGTCCACCGCGAGCGAGGCGACCGTTTCACCCTCCGCGGCGATGTGTCGCTCGCTCACGCCGGTGCGGGTGAGTATCCAGTCCTCCGTGACTCCGATCCGCTCCGCCACCTCTGAGCTCGGCACGACCTTCCGGGGCAGAGCCTTGGAGACCGCGGCGACCGCGGCGCTGCGGACCGGGCGCCCCGCTGCCGACGGCGCCATCCGGAGAGACGTGGCGGCGGCACTAGGCACTGGCCATCTCCCCCACAGGGGCGCTCGCCTCGACCCCCTCGAGGGTGCGCCGGGCGAGCCGGCTGAGGACCTTGCCTGGGCCGGTCTCGACAAAACGGGTCGCTCCCATCGAGTGCAGTGCGCGCATCACGTCGAGCCAGCGCACCGGATCGGTGAGAGAGCGGGCCAGCTCCTCGCGCGGGTCGCTGAACGGCCGCGCGGTGACGCAGGAGAAGACCGGGACGGCGGGCTCCGAGAAGTCGATCCCGTCGAGGACGCGGCGCAGTCCGGCGGCGGCCGGTGCCATCTCGGGCGAGTGGAAGGCTCCGCTGACCGCCAGGGGCATTGCTCTCAGGCCCCGCTCGCGGAGGTCATCCTCGGCCGCCCGGAGCGCAACGGTGCGACCGGAGAGGACCACTTGGGTGGGTGAGTTGTCGTTGGCGAGGATCAGGTCGTGGACGCCGGCAACCTCCTCGACCGCCGAACGGGGCTCGCCGAGCACGGCGACCATGCCGCCATCCCCGGCCGCCTCGGCAGACTCCTGCATCAATCGGCCGCGCTCGGCGATCAGGCGAACGCCGTCGGGGACCGAGAGGCTCCCGGCGGCGACCAAGGCGGAGATCTCACCCAGCGAGTGACCACCCATCGCCAGCGGGTCGACCTCGTCGCGAATCGCCTGCCAGCCGGCGATCGCCGCGCAGAAGATCGCGGGTTGCGCGTACCGGGTCCCGTCCTCGACGCGCTCGAACGGATCGGCGCCTACGGCGTCGGCGGCAAGGCCCAGCAGATCGGGCCAGTAGGCCTCGACCGTGCGCCGCATGTCAGCGGTCTGGCTTCCCTGGCCGGGGAAGAGGACCGCGTCCGTCGACTGGGGATCGCGCATCGCTGGCGAACATAGCCCCGCCGGGGGCCGTCAAGTACGCGCGCTGAGCGCCAGACCCCCCGAATGGGGGGGTCAGTCGGAGCCGCCAGGGGGTGTCGGCGCCGCATTTTGGGCTTTTTGAGTCAGGTTGAGCCGCTCGGCGCGCTGCACCGCCTCGACCCGGTTCCGCACCCCGAGCTTTCGGTAGAGCGCACTGGTGTGGTCCTTGACGGTGTGGGGGGAGAGGAAGAGGCGGTCGGCGATCTCCTTGTTGGTGGCGCCCCCGGCCATCAAGGCGAGCACCTCGCGCTCGCGCGCCGATAGCTCGGCAGCCGGTTCGTCGGGGCGGCTGGCGAAGACCGTCATCCCCTTGCCGACCATCCGCACCGCCCGTGCGACGTCGGGGGCACTCCAGTCCTTCAACACGAAGCCCGACGCGCCGGCGGCGCGTGCCGCCTCGGGCGAGATCGAGCCGGCGCCGGAGATCAGCAGCACCCTGGTGCCCGGTGAGGCGCGCCGGAGCGTCTCGCACAGCTCGGCGCCCGACTCCTCGCCGAGGAAGAGATCGATCAGGGCGACGTGGGGCTCGAGCTTGCGGGCGATCTCCAGCGCCCGCTCGGCGCTGGCCGCCGCGACGCAGCGCTCGACCCAGCTCTGCTCGGAGAGCAGGACGCGGAATCCCCATTGAACGACCTCGTGGTCGTCGACGATCAGCACTCGCAGGCGCTCGGGGTCAGCCATCGGCGCCGTCTGCCGCCCGCGGCACCACCAGCCGCACACGCCACTCGCCCGCGGCGGGGGCACCGAACTCGACCATACCGCCGCTCTGGAGTGCCTCCAGCGCCGCCAGCCTCAATCCCATGCCGGTCCCAAGCATGTCCTCCGCGCCCTCCACTCCGTCGTTCCGGACCTCCAGGTGAAAGGTCGCCTCGTCGGTTCCGACGCCGACCGAGACGCGGCTGGGCGCGGCGTGCTTCGCGCAGTTACGCAGGGCCTCGGCCAGCACCGACTGGGCGAGCGGCTCGAGCCCTGCCGGGACCTCGGCGCCGGGCTCCCACTGGACCTCGATCGGCAGCCGGTGGTAGTAGCGACCCAACCGCTCCAGCTCCTCGCTCAGGGTGGCTCCGGTGTCGAGCGGCGGCGGCGTGAGCGGCCGCGAGACGGCGTCGCGCAGATCGGCCAGGGCATGCTGAATCTCATCGGCGCAGCGGTCCAGCTCGGTTCGGCTCAGCTCGCGGCCCGAGCCAAGGGCGAGCGAGACTCCGAATAGCCGCTGCACGACTCGCTCGTGGAGGTCGCGCGCCAGGTCGAGGCGGGTCGAGAGGATCCTCGCTCGCACCTGCTGGGTTACCCCGATGCGAGCGCTGGCGGCGAGCGCGGCGGCCTTGCCAATCGCCATCATGGTTTGGCGCTCGAAGGTGGTCATCGTGAACTCGCGCCCGCCGCGGTCGGCGAAGATCACCCCCAGCCAGTGGCCCGCGGCCGAGACCGGAGTGCAGCTCATGGTCGAAAGGGTCCCAAAGCCGACGTAGCGCTCGGGCACCTCTCCCTCGAGCCTCGCCACCTCGATCACGCGGTCCTCTGATAGAGCCCGCTGAGCGATCGGGGTCTCGTCCAGGGTGCCGTGGATCTGCGACATGATCCCGGGCTCGACCCCGTGGCTGCCGACCGGGACGACGAGCTTGCGGGCGTCGTCGTAGAGCAGGAGCCCGGCGCGGTCCATCGAGGCGAGGCGGCAGACCGCCTCGCAGAGGCGGTCGTAGAACTGACTTCCCCCCAGCTCCCACTCGTCGTCGAACTCGGGCACGAGCCCGGCGATCACGTCGAGTGCCTCGGTCTCCGGCGCGGCGAAGGGCTCGTGCGTCTCCATGGCTCCGGTCTATATGAAACCGCGCCCGCGGACGCGTTGCAGAGCGGGCCGAGTGGGCATAGAATCGGGGACGAGTGCTGGTGGGAGAGGCAAAGCTCGATACGGGGCGGTGTTTCCGCCGCCTGGTCGTCGCAGCGCTGGCAGCAACGATCCTCGGAGTCGGCTTCACCGGCGAGGCGAGCGCCGCCGGCAAGGGGGGCTACCGGGCCAAGATAACCAGGACCTCCTACGGCATCCCCCACATACGCGCACATAACTGGGGTGGCCTCGGCTACGGGACCGGCTACGCCTACGCCGAGGACAACATCTGCACGATCGCTGACACCTTCGTCACGGTGAGGGCCGAGCGGTCGCGCTACTTCGGCCCGAACGCTCACACGATCGCCTCGGCGAAGCCGTCGGACCGGAACCTCGACTCGGACTTCTTCTGGCAGTCGATCATCGACCGCCACGTGGTCGAGAAGCTGCTGGCCAAGAAGCCTCCGATGGGCCCGAAGAAGCGGGTGAAGGCAGCGATTCGCGGCTATGCGGCCGGCTATGACGCCTACCTGAAGAAGGTCGGCGTCGACGGCATCCCCGACCCCCGCTGCCGCGGCAAGGCCTGGGTGAAGCCGATCACTGCGCTCGATGTCTGGCGCCGCGCCTACCAGCTCTCGCTTGTCGCCAGCAGCGGAAACCTCATCGGCGGCCTGGTCGCCGCCGAGCCCCCCGCCGTACAGTCCCATCCGCCGGCCGTGACGCAGACGGACGCCTCCCGCGCGGCACGGTGGTGGCGGCGGCTGCGGCACCGGCGCGCGATCGGGTCGAACGCGATCGGGCTCGGCTCGGAGGCGACCAAGCGCGGCGACGGGATGCTGCTGGCCAACCCGCACTTCCCCTGGATCGGACCCGAGCGCTTCTACCAGTTCCAGCTCACCCTGCCTGGCAAGGTTGACGTGCAGGGATCGAGCCTCGGGGGCCTGCCGGTGGTCAACATCGGCTTCAACCGCCACGTCGCCTGGTCGCACACGGTCTCCACCGCGTGGCGCTTCACGCCGTTCCAGCTCAAGCTGGTCCCCGGCGACCCGACCTCCTACGTCTACAACGGCAAGAACCTTCACATGACCTCGGACATCGTGAAGGTCAAGGTGCGCACCCAGGGCGGGCTCGAGACCCGACAGCACACCTTCTGGTACTCGCGATTCGGGCCGATCCTCGATCTGCCGCAGGCCTTCTACTCCTGGAGCACGGACAACGCCTACGCGCTCGGCGACGCCAACGCCGACAACCTGCGGGTGGGCAACGTCTGGTTCGACATCGACCGGGCCCGCAACGTCGGCGACCTGGTCCGGGCCCAATCGCGCGACCAGGGAGTGCCCTGGGTCAACACGATCGCCGCCGACGACCATGGGCGGGCCCTCTACCAGGACAACAGCGTCGTCCCCCACGTGGCCAAGGCGAAGATCGACACCTGCATCCCGGCCGGCCTGCCCCAGCTCGTCTACCAGCTGGCCGGGCTGATCACCCTCGACGGGACGAAGCCGAGCTGCGGCTGGGGCAGCGACCCCGACGCCGTGGAGCCGGGCATATTCGGCCGCCGGCACCTGCCGGTCCTGCGGCGGCGCGACTTCGTGCAGAACTCCAACGACTCCTACTGGTACACGAACCCGGAGCACCCGCTGACCGGCTTCTCGCCGATCATCGGCTCCGAGAACACCGAATTGGGACTGCGCACCCGCTACGGGATCCGTCTGATCCAGCAGCGGCTGGCCGGCACCGACGGTCTCCCCGGCAAGCGCTTCACCCTCGCGGACCTGCGCACGCTCTGGCAGCGCGACGACAGCGAGGCCGGCATCCTGCTCAAGGACCAGCTCGCCGACCTCTGCGAGGCGCACCCGATGGTCACCCTGCCCGACTCGAGCGTCGTCGACGTCTCGGCTGCCTGTCCGGTGATTCGCAACTGGAATGCGAACGCGCGCCTAGACAGCAAGGGCGCCTGGCTGTTCGAGCTTTGGTGGGCCAACTCGGGGAGCACCTTCTCGGATCCGTTCGATCCCGCGCATCCGCTGACCACTCCCAACCAGCTCAACCCAAGCGCCGACAACATCACCGCACTCGGCGTGGCTGTGAAGAGCCTCGAGGATGCCGGGCTGCCGCTCGACGCGAGCATGCGCAAGGCGCAGTACTTCCCCGACAAGGGGAAGCGCATCCCGATTCCGGGTTGCGACAGCGGCTGCTACGTGGCCATCTACAGCGCCGTCAACCCGGTTGGCGACAGCGGCGCGCAGGGGGTCCCGGTGAAGTACGGCCAAGTGGTCGAGGGCTCGAGCACGGTGATGCAGATCGAGCTGACCCCAAGGGGCCCGAGGGGGACGACCGTCCTCACCTACTCTGAGTCCGAGAACCCGCGCTCTCCTCACCACGCCGATCAGACCCGTCTCTACTCGAAGCGCAAGTGGATCCCGCTTACCTTCACGGCGGGCCAGATCCGCCGTGACGCGAAGCGCACCTACGTCGTCGCCGGGCACTAGCTGCGGGAGGTCGACGCGATGAGCGGCGCGGAGCGCTTCATCGACCTCTCCGCCCCGATCGAGGCCAGCCCCAAGGGAACGCCGGACTTCCTCGCAACCAGGATCGAGCGCCTCGACCACGCCGGCGGCGCGGCCGAGGTCGAGGCGCTGTTCGGGGTGCCGCCGAGGCTGCTCCGCGACCGCGAGGGCTGGACCAGGGAGACGATCACCCTCGGAACACACAACTCGACCCATGTCGACGCGCCCTACCACTACAACTCTCGGATCCAGGGCGCCGCGGCGCAGACCATCGAGGAGTTGCCGCTGGACATGTTCTTCGGGCCCGGGGTGGTCGTCGACGCGACCTCCAAGGAGGACGGCGACGTGGTGACCGAGGAGGAGATGGAGGCCGGGATCGCGGCGGCGGGCCACCGGCTCGCGAAGGGGGACATCGTCCTCGTGCGCAGCGGCCGCGACGCCTTCTACGGTGCCGACGACTACGTGGCCCGCGGGCCGGGCGTCACCGCCGGGGCGACCCGCTGGCTGTATGAGCGCGGTGTGCGGGTGATGGGCATCGACGCCTGGGGTTGGGACCGACCGCTCCACCTCCAGGCGGCCGAGGCGCTCGAGCGCGACGAGCCGGGGATCTTCTGGGAGGCGCACCAGGCCGACCTCCCCTACTGCCAGATCGAGCGCCTGGTCAACCTCGGCGAGCTGCCGCCGAGCGGCTTCCGCGTCGCCTGCTTCCCGCTGCCGATCAGCCGCGCGAGCGCGGCCCCCGCGCGGGTGGTCGGCATCGTCGGCTGAGCCTGGCCCCCAGCGCCGTTGCCGAGACTGCAATTTCCTCTCACCATGAGAGGAAATCGACGTTTCGCCAGTGGCGACTCGTGTCCCGGCGGCGGCCCGGCGTCCACAGGGGTCGCCAAGATGGCGCCTCGTGAGCTGGAACTCCTCCACCGTCGCCGCCCTGATCGCCACGGCCGCGATCGGCGCGCTGGTCGCGCTCCAGCCTCCGGTGAACTCGGAGCTGGGCAGGCGGACCAGCGATCTCGGCGCCGCCTTCATCAGTGTCAGCATCACATTCCTGGTCCTGGGAGTCATCCTGCTCGCCTTCGGGGACGTCGGCTCGCTCTCCAAGGTCCGGGACGTGCCCGCCATCTACCTCACGGGTGGCCTCTACGGGGCCGCCTTCGTAGGGATCTCGCTGGTCACGGTCCGCCAGCTCGGCGCCGGGACGACGATCGCCGTGCTCGTCTCCGCCCAGCTCGTCGTCGCCGCACTCCTCGATCAGCTCGGCGTGCTGGGGCTGGAGCAGGTTTCGCTGACTCCCCTGCGCCTGGTCGGGATCGCGACGCTGATCCTCGGCACCGTGCTTGTGACGGTCCGCTAGACGTCTGGACGAAGAGCGGATGGGGAAGAATGGCGCTCTGGGAGAATCAGGCCCCATGCACGGGGGAGCGAGGAGGCGCCGGGCGCAGCCGCGACGGATCGCCCCGCTGGCGAGCCTGGCGCTGGCCCTCTGCTTCGCCGGGCCCTCGGTGGCGCAGGCGGCCACGGCGACCCAGAAGCTGATCAGGACCTACTCGCCGATCATGATGCTGCGCTCGCAGGAGAACGGTATCTGCGACGACGCCGAGGAACAGTACCAGCCGATGTCGGTCGGGGTCGTGCTCGACAACCGCCGGGTGCAGCTGAAGCGCTACGAGGACGGCTCGATGAAGACCGTGAAGACGGCGCCGAGCGCCGGGAACATCGCCGGGCTCGACGACACCAACTACCTGAACCTGCCCGGCGATCCACTCAACGCCGGCTGCAAATACGCCAAGGACTTCGACGCGCTGCGCAGGGCGGGCAAGACGCCTCCGATCACCTACGCGCACATCGCTCGGGAGACCGGGCATCGCGGTCTCGTCGTCCAGTACTGGTTCTTCTGGTACTTCAACCAGTTCAACGACCTCCACGAGGGCGACTGGGAAGGGATGCAGATCGCCTTCGACGCCGACAGCGCCGCGGAGGCGCTGAGGGAAGGGCCGAGCCGGATCGCCGTCTTCCAGCACGGGGGCGGCGAGGCGGTTGACTGGGATGACGACGAGGTCGAGAAGGAGGGGACCCACCCGGTCGTATATCCGGCGGCCGGCTCGCACGCGACCTTCTTCGAGTCGGCGATCTTCGTCGAGAACGGGCAGGGCGGCGCCGGCCTCGGCTGCGACAACACCAGCGACCCGGTGAGGCGGTTGGTCCCGCGCCCGGTGCGGATCCCGACCTACGCCGCCGTGGACTCGCCGGCCCAGTGGCTCACCTATGCCGGTCACTGGGGCCAGCGGGAGAAGGGCTACAACACCGGGCCGACCGGGCCCAACACCAAGACGCAGTGGACCGAGCCGTTCACCTGGATGGACGGACTGCGCTCTGCCAGCCCCAAGCTGCCGGCCGGCTCCCTGCTCGGCCCCGCGGCCACCAGCGCCTTCTGCGGCACCGTGGCAGCGATGTCGAACCTGGTCAACCTCGAGGCCCGGTCCCGCTTCGGGCTGTTCGTGCTGCTCGCGATCATCGTCCTGCTGATCGCGATCCCAGTCCTCATCACCACCTGGCGGCCGGCCGACCCGGTCCCGATGCGCCAGCGCCGCGCCTTCGGGCAGCTGCTGCGCGCCGCCCGCAAGCTCTACGGGCGCGAGTGGAGGGTCTTCATCCCGATCGCGGTGACCTCGCTGGCCGTTCTGGCGGCGGTCCAGGGCGTCTCCTGGCTGTTCGGCGTGCTGGTCGGAGAGACCGAAGTCGGCGGGCTGGTCGGCCCGGCCGGCTCGCAGGCACCGATCAAGGACTTCATCACCTCGCTCGGGCAGCCACTGGGGTTCGCGGTCGGGGCGGGCGCGGTTATCGCGCATCTGAGCCTTCTCGATCGAGACGCGGAGGCGGGCGTCCTCGCCTCCTACCGGCTGATGTTCAGCCGCTTCTGGCGGATCGTCTTCGGCCAGATGGTCGTGGTCCTCCTGACCGCGGCGATAGCGCTGACCGTGATCGGCATCCCGATCGCAATCCGCAAGTACGTCGATTGGCAGTTCGTCCAGCAGGAGATCCTCTTCAACGACCGCTCGATCCGGGAGGCGATGCGGGAGAGCTCGAACACGGTCCGCGGCAAGTGGTGGTGGACGGTGACCGTGGTCGCCTTCTTCTGGGTGATCGGCGTCGCCGTCGGCCCGATCCTCACCTTCGCCCTGATCTTCGCCAACTACTCGCTGATCGTCGTCAACCTGATCGCCTCGGTCGTCTACGCGATCCTGGTCCCCTACGTCGCCTCGGGGAGAACCCTTCTCTACTTCGACCTCGAGAAGCGGCTCGAAGGCAGGGCGCCGGTGCCAAAGCGCGACTGGCGGCGCCTGTGGACGCGGCGGCTGCCCGCTCCGCAGCCGGGGTAGCGCCGCGTCCGCTCGCGGGCTACTCGCGCCGGTGCGAGACCATCGCGGTCGCCTGGGCCACCGGCTTGACGGCGACGTAGTCGATGTTGACGTTGGCGGGGCGCTCGAGGACGAAGGCGATCACCTCGGCGACGTCCTCCGCGCTCAACGGGTCGATGCCGCGGTAGACGTCCGCCGCCCGACGGGTGTCGCCGCCAAAGCGGACCAGGGAGAATTCGGTCTCGACCATTCCGGGCGCGACCTCGGTGATCCGTACGGCGCTTCCCAGAAGCTCGAGGCGGAGGGTGCGAACGAACGCGTTGAGAGCGTGCTTGGCGGCCGTGTAGCCGCCCCCGCCGGGATAGACCTCGACCCCGGCAACCGAGCCGACGACGACGATGTGGCCGCGCTCGCTTGCCTCGAGGCGCTCCAGCAGGGCCTGCGTCACCCGCACCACGCCGAGCACATTCGCCTCGTACATCTCGCGCCACACGTCGAGATCCGCATCGGCCGCACGGGAGAGGTCGAGCGCCCCCCCGGCGCAGTGGACGATCGCGTCGAGCGGGCCGACCTCGGCGGCCATCGTCGATACGGAATCGGAGTCGGTGACGTCGAGGGCGATTGCCCGCCCCCCGACCTCCTCGGCGAGGGCCCGGCAGCGGTCCACCCGTCGCGCCGCCGTGATCGTCTCAAAACCGCGGGCGGCCAGCAGGCGGACGGTCGCCGTCCCGATCCCGCTGCTGGCTCCGGTGACGAGGGCGATCGGCGACATCTATCGGGGCGCCCGGATTTGAACCGGGGACCTCACCGACCCGAACGGTGCGCGCTACCAGGCTGCGCCACGCCCCGAGAGCGGCCGATTATCTCAGGAGACAGCTTTGATCGCCGCCTCGATCTGCTCCAGGGTCGGTGAGTCCTGCAGCGTGCGGGTGCCGCGTGGCCCGTTGACGATCGCCGAGGGCTCGGCCCGGAGGCCCAGCCCGCGGGCGGTCTCGTCCTGGGCCTCGAGCCGCTTGGTGATCGCGCCGCCCTCGCCTCCGCCGGCGGCGAAGTCGTCCTTCCACTTCGGCACATCCAGCTCGCCGATCGAGTTGGCGATCGACTCGAGCAGGTTGTCGGTGACGCCGAAGCGCTCGGCCTGATCCTGGTTTCGGAACAGCAGGTAGACGAACTGCCAGAGGTAGCCCTGCTCGCCGGCGGCCTCGGCGGCGATGAAGCCCTCCTGCACCGCGCGCTCGGAGAACGAGTAGTTGCGGTAGTCGAGCTGGACGTCACCGGGACGCACGTAGTCGTTCACGAGGGCCGGGACGGTCGCCAGGAACTGCTCGTTGGCCCCCTTCGACTGCACGTCGTTGAAGACCTGGACGGTGACCGGCGCGTTCGAGGGCCCGAGGCGCTCGCCCTCCTGGGGCAGGCCGCCGAAGATCTCCTGCGCGTCGTCCACTCCGGCCAGGTCGACCAACGAGGGCCCCGCCTTCTGGGTCGCGATGTTGACGATCGCCGCCCCGAGCGCCACCGCCCCGATCGCCAGGATGGCGGCGACGAACCAGCGGCCGCGGCGGGCCTCGGACCCCTGCACGGCGGCCTCCACCTAGCCGGCCACCGCGGTGTAGTAGCGCACTGCCAGGCCGGTCAGCAGCGTCCTGAAGCCCTCCTCGACGGCGACCCCCTCGGCCTCCGCGTAGCGCTCCAGCCCCTTCTCTTCGATCGCGACGCTGCGGCGCACGACCTCGTCGACCAACTCGGGGTGCTGGTCGCAGAAGAAGGCGCCCATCGAGTAGAGGTCGGTGTCCATCAGCGACTCGATGAAGGCGTCGCTGCCGGCAACCGCTCCCGTTGCTGGATCCGCGTCGGGCATCGTCACATCGTAGATTGAGGCGATGGCCGAGCGCGACCGGATCATCTCCTTCTGTGACGAGCTGCTCGAGATCGAGGGGTTCGACGACTACGGACCGAACGGGTTGCAGGTGCCGGGCTCGGCCGCGGTCGAGATGGTGGTCTCCGGCGTCTCGGCCCACCGTGCACTGATCGAGCGCGCCGTGGCCGCCGGCGGGCAGCTGCTGATCGCCCACCATGGGCTCTTCTGGGAGTTCATGCCGCGAGCGTTGAGCGAGCAGATGGCCGAGCGGTTGCGCCTAGCCCTGGACGCGCGCCTCTCGATCGCCGGCTACCACCTCCCCCTCGACGCCCACCGCGAGATCGGCAACAACGCGCTCCTCTGCGAGGCCCTCGGCTTCGAGGCCGAGCCGGATGGGTGGGCGGAGGTCAGGGGGAGGCGGATCGGGGTGATCGGCCACGACCCGGAGGGTGTCGAGATTGCAGAGCTGACGACCCGGGTCGCCGCCGCCGTCGGCCGCGAGCCGCTGGTCTTCGATTCCGGCCCGGAACGGGTGCGGCGGATCGGCGTCGTCAGCGGCGGCGGGGATTCCGAGGTCAACGCCGCGGTCGCCCTCGGGCTCGACGCCTTCCTCACAGGCGAGCCGGCCGAGCATGTGATGGCCGACGCCGCCGAGGGCGGGATCCACTTCATCGCCGCCGGCCACTACGCGACCGAGACGTTCGGGATCCGCCGCCTGGGTGAGCTGGTGGCCGAGCGCTTCGGCGTCGAGCACGCCTTCGTCGACGTCCCCAACCCGGTCTGAACGGGGCGCTCGAAACCCGCAATTTGCGGCGAAAATTATTGACACATCCGCCTTCCTCGGTAGATTGCTCATACAACTGAAACGAGGAAGGGAAGGTCCTCTGTGGCCAATCATCTGACGCCCACCGAACTCGCTGACGAGCTTCACATGAAGCGCAAGGACGTCATCGACAAGTGCATGCAGATGGGCGTTCCGATCTTCCACGGCCGTATCGACCGAGCCCTGTTCGAGACCTCGCTTCGGAGCGTCGCCGAGGCCGGCAAGAGCCAGCCCTCGGCGGCCTGAGCAGCCGCCCGCGGGCGGCTCCCGGCAGCAAATAGACTTCCTCGCCTCAGGGCGGGTCCTTCCCGCGGCGCGCCCGAGAAGGCCGGACGAGGAGAGCCATGGAGCGAGCCACAGTGCCCACGACCGGCGCGGCTGGCGCCGAGCTGGGAACGGGGTCGAAAACGATCGCCGACCTGCTGCCGCTCGCCGCTCGCCGCTACGGCGATGCCCCGGCGGTGATGTACAAGGACGAGAGCGGCGCCTGGGTCAAGCGCTCTTACGGTCAACTCCTCGAGGTCTCCCGCTCGCTCTCGCTCGGGCTGATCGGGCTGGGGATCGAGGCGGGCGACAAGGTCGCGATCCTCGC
This sequence comes from uncultured Actinomycetes bacterium, assembly GCA_963738305.1. Taxonomy (GTDB): domain Bacteria; phylum Actinomycetota; class Thermoleophilia; order Solirubrobacterales; family 70-9; genus JBBRHQ01. The sequence goes on from CAVTVU010000001.1 coordinate 715,235, forward strand.
CAACACCCGCCCCGAGTGGACCTATTTCGACTTCGCCGCGCTCTGCGCCGGCGCCACCGTGGTGCCGATCTACCAGACCAACTCGCCCGAGGAGTGCCGCTACGTGCTAGAGAACTCCGACGCCAAGGTGGTGATCGTCGAGGACGACGAGCAGCTGGAGAAGATCCGCGAGGTCCGTGGTGCGGTGCCGAAGCTCGAGCAGGTGATCCTGATGACCGGCTCGAGCGAGGATGCGATCTCCCTCGACGAGCTGACCGCCCGCGGCGCCGAGGTCCCCGAGGCCCAATTCGAGGAGCGTTACTCGGCCGTCACGCCCGATGACATCTGCACCTTCATCTACACCTCTGGCACGACCGGGCCGCCGAAGGGCTGCATCATCAGCCATGGCAACTACCGGGCGATGCTCGACATGGTGGTCGAGCGCGGCGCCCTGGGAATGGACGGCGAGGGGCCGGGCGACGAGGAGATCAGCTACCTGTTCCTGCCGCTGGCCCATTCCTTTGCCCTGCTGATCCAGCTCGCCAACGTCGAGCTGGGCACGACGCTGGCTTACTGGGAGCGCGACCCGCTGAAGATCGTCCCCAACCTCTCCGAGGTACGACCGACCTACTTCCCGTCGGTGCCGAGGATCTTCGAGAAGATCTACACCGCCGCCAACGCCGCCGCCGAGAAGCAGGGCAAGCTGAAGAAGGCGATCTTCAACTGGGCGATCGGGGTGGGCCGGAGGATGCGCGAGGCCGAGCGCTCCGGGCGGCAGCCGGGTTGGCTGCTGCGCAAGCAGCACGAGTTCGCCGATGCGCAGGTGCTCTCGAAGGTCCGCGACCTGTTCGGTGGGCGGCTGCGGCTGGCGACCAGCGGTGCGGCGCCGATCAACCCCGAGATACTCAGCTTCTTCGACGCCGCCGGGGTGCTCGTGCTCGAGGGATGGGGAATGACCGAGACCTCGACCGCAGCCACGATCTCCACCCCAGAGGACTTCAAGATCGGCACGATCGGCAAACCGTTCCCGGGCTGCGAGGTGAGGATCGCCGACGACGGGGAGATCCTGGTCAAGGGCCCCAACGTGTTCAAGGGCTATTACAAGAACGAGGAGGCGACCCGCGAGACGCTGGTCGACGGCTGGCTCCACACCGGGGACATCGGCGAGGTCGATCCCGACGGCTTCCTGCGGATCACCGGACGCAAGAAGGACATCATCATCACCGCCGGGGGCAAGAACATCACCCCGGCCAACTTGGAGGCGGAGATCAAGCAGCACCCGCTGGTCTCGCAGTGCGTGGTGATCGGCGACCGCCGGCCCTACCTGGTGGCGCTGGTCACCCTCGATCCCGAGGAGGCGGTCGCCTACGCGAAGGAGCACGGCCTCCCGCCCGACCCGGCAGAGCTGGCGAAGAACCCCGAGGTGCGGACCGACATCGAGGCCCACGTCGAGAAGATCAACGAGCGCTTCGCGCGGGTCGAGCAGGTGAAGAAGATCGCGATCCTCCCCGCCGACCTCTCCCAGGAGGGGGGCGAGCTGACCCCGACGCTGAAGGTGAAGCGCTCGGTCGTCGCCTCCAAGTACGCGGAAGAGATCGACTCGCTCTACGCGGGGACGGGCTGAACCGGCGAAGGAGGGGCTCGAGCGCCCCTGTCAGGGACAGCCGCTCGGCCGCGGGTCGAAGCGGTCGCGGCTGAGGCTGTCGCGCCCCGGCCCGCAGGAGATCGTCGAACAAAGGCTCGACGAGGGACAGGAGCAGTCCCGAGTTGATCGTGTCCCGCCCGTTGCCCGACCTCGCGATGATCCGCACCTTGCCGCCGCCGGACAGCGGGCAGGCTGCGTGTCCTGAGACGATCGCGCAGCTCATCCCGCTACGCTAGCCGGGCGAGCGGCGCGAGGCGGCATTGCGGACGAATCTACGTCAGGAAGCCTCGCCGGACTGCCGCAGCAGCGCCGAGGTGGTCTGCTCGAGCACCCGACGCCAGGCGGAGGTCTGCTCGGGCTCCTCGTCGGAGACCTGCTTGATCACCTTGCGGACGCGGCGGGCCGAGATCTCGATGTCATGTCGCTCGGCGATCTCCTGGTAGCGCTTGTAGTCCTGGGCCAGGGCGACGGTGACCGACTCGAAGCCGTGGCGGGCGATCGCCAGGCGCTGCGAGTAGTCCATGACCGAGGTCCCGAACATCAATTCGTCGTTGGGCTCGGGCTCGATCAGGAGGATGTCGACGCCGGGGTACTTCTCCTGCCAGAAGGCGACCGCCTGATGCAGGCGGGCGTGGGCGATCAGCTTGAAGGTCTGGTTGGCGATCGCCGGCAGGCCCATGTCGGAGACGCGGCGCACCCTGGTGCCGAGGAAGGTGGGGATCTGGCGCTGGAAGTCGTTGATGTAGGGGACCAGCGGGTTGACGACGACGATGAACTTGGCCCCGCGCTCGACCGCGATGTCGACGTTCGTGGTCGAGCGAATCCCGCCGTCGATCAGCTGGCGCCCCTTCAGCTCGACCGGCTCGTAGACGACAGGCAGCGCGGTCGAGCACTGCACGGCCTTCGAGATCGGCACGTCGGCCCAGTCCCCCTCGCCGAGGATGATCCGCTCGCAGGTGTCGAGGTCGGTCGCGGTCAGGTAGAGCTCGCGGTCGAGCATGCGGAAGTCGTTGACCCGGTCGGGGTCCGAGAGCACCTCCTCGACGTAGCGGCCGATCCCCCTCCCCGAATAGATGCCGGTGGGTAGCCCTTCGGCCAGGCCGACGCCGAAGTCCATCAGGGAGACGTCGCCCAGATTGCCCAGCAGCTTGCGAGCGGTGCCGATCAGGCGCAGTGGCATCACCGCCGCCTTCTCCACGTAGGCGCGGTAGTTGGGGCGCAGCAGAGTCCCCAGATCGACGTCCTCGATCGGCGAGGGCAGGCGCTTGTTCAGCACCCGCATCATCTCCTCCGGGGTCACGCCGTTGGCGAGCATCGCGGCGACGAAGGACCCGGCGCTGGTGCCGACGTAAACGTCGAACTCGTTCACGGTACGGTTGACCGCGAGCAGGTCGAAGGCTCGCAGGGCGCCGATCTCATAGACCCCGCCGGTGAAGCCCCCGCCGCCGAGGACAAGCGCTGTCTTCGACCGGCGCCTTCTTGTCCGAGACGCCTTCCTGCCCTGGCCGGAAGGCGTCTCGAGCTTGACGACCTTGCCCATTGAGTCGCGGATTATCGCACGCTGGCCGGGCAGCCAGGTTGCTAAAAGGCGGTATTCGGAGGCCGGCGACGCGGGCGCGCCTGCGCGCCGGCGGCGCTAACCTCGGCCGCTTGCGCATGCAGGGCCGCATCAGATCGCTGTTCGCCGGAGTTCTCGTGGCGTTTGCCACGATCTCCTTCGCGGCTGCGCCGGCGCCGGCGGCGGGGCACAAGCCCGCGCCACGCCCGGGCCCCGACAGCCCGGCCGCGACACCGATTCTCGGCGGGGCAACGTCCTCTGCCCGCCTCAGCCGGAGCGAGCTGTGCCGTGCCCTGCGCCGACGGCTGCTCCGGGGCGGCGGTCGGAGCAGCGGGTTCTTCGTGCTCAACGCCGCCAGCGGCAGGGCGGTCTGCGGCCACGCGGCCCGGACCCGCCGACCGCTGGCCTCGAACATGAAGATCTTCACCACGGCGACGGCTCTGGGGCGCTTCGGGCCTGACGCCCGCCTCCCCACCCGCCTGCTTGCCAAGGGAGGAATCGACCGCGACGGCGTCCTGCGCGGCAGCCTCTACCTGAAGGGAGGCGGCGACCCGGCCCTGGGCTCGCCGCCCTTCTACCAGACCTTCCTCGGCGGGCTCGGGACGGACCTGTTCGCCCTGACGAGGCGGGTCCGGGCGGCCGGGATCAAGCGTGTCACCGGCCGCCTCTACGCGGATGACTCCTTCTTCGACCGCCTGCGGGGTGTTGCCGACTCGGGCTACCGGACCAGCCCCTACATCGGGCCCCTCTCGGGCCTCTCCTTCAACTCGGGCTTCTCCACCTCGAGCGCTCGCAGCTTCGCCTCCGACCCCGCCCGGCTCGCCGGGGCGAAGCTCGCCCGGTCCCTGCGGAAGCACCGGGTCATGGTCAAGGCGCGAGTGGCGATGGGCAAGGCGCCGAAGGGCGCGGAGCCGATCGGCGTGGTGCGCTCGCCGAGCATGGCGCGGCTGACCAACGAGACCGACGTCGACTCCAACAACTTCTTCGCCGAGATGCTTCTGAAGGGGATCGGCGCCCGCTACGGCAGCACCGGCAGCACCCGCGCCGGCGCCCGGGTGGTCGAAGCATTCGCCCACAATCACGACTCGGCCGTCCATGCCGTCGACGGCTCGGGCCTGACCCGCAGCAACAAGGCGTCGCCGGCCGCCGTGGTCCGGCTGCTGCGCTCGGTCCGCGCCGAGGCCTTCGGCCGCGCCTTCGTCCGCTCGCTCGCCGTGGCCGGCCGCGAGGGCACCGTGGCCGACCGGATGCGCGGGAGCGCCGCCGCCGGCCGCTGCCGCACCAAGACGGGAACGATCAGCGGCGTCAGCAATCTCTCCGGGTACTGCTTCAACCGCTCCGGCAAGCCGATGGTCTTCTCGATCCTGATGGCGAGCGTGGGCAACCTCGACCTCGCCCACCGAGAGCAGGACAGGATGGCCGCCCTGATCGCCCGCTATTAGGAGGTCACTGAGATGGAACGGGGCTGTGAAGATCTGCACAGCGACGAGACTGCGATAAGACACCCTCATTGGTGACTTAGATCCGTCTCGGCAGCGGCGTCTGGGTTCAGCCAGCGAGCAGATCGCGCAGGCCGGCCTCGTCGAGCACTTCCACGCCCAGCTTCTCGGCCTTGGCCAGCTTCGAGCCCGGGCTGTCACCGGCGATCACGTAGTCGGTCTTCTTGGAGACCGAGCTGGTGACCTTTCCGCCGGCCTCGCGGACGAGGGCCGTCGCCTCCTCGCGGGTCAGCTTCTGCAGGGTGCCGGTAAGCACCAGGGTCTGGCCCTCCAGCGGGCCCCCCGCGGTCCGGCGCTCCGAGGGGCCCAGCTCCATTCGCAGGCCCTTCTCGCGCAGCTTCTCGATCAGCGCCCAGGTCTGCTCGTCGGCCAGCGACTCGGCGATCTGCAGGGCCATCACCGGCCCCACCCCCTCGACGTCGGCCAGCTGCTCGGGGTCGGCGGCCCGAAGGGCGTCGATCGAGCCGAAGTGATCGCCGAGAGCGGCCGCGGTGACAAAGCCGACTCCCGGGAGCCCCAGGGCATAGAGCACCCTGGTGAAGGGTCGCCCTCGCGCCACCTCGATCGCCGCCACGAGGTTGCGCGCCGAGACCTCGCCGAAACCCTCCAGGTCGGCCAGCTTCTCCTCGGTCAGGTCGAAGATGTCGCCGACGTCGGAGATCAGCCCCTCCTCAAGGAAACGGAGCGCCTGCTTCTCGCCCAGGCCGTCGATCTCCATCGCCCCCTTGCTGACGAAGTGCTTGACGTGCTGGAAGGACTGGCCCGGACAGCCCGAGCGGTTGGGGCAGATCGTGAAGACGCCATCGTCCGGCTTCAGCGTCTCGGTCCCGCAGGCTGGGCAGCGTTTCGGCGGCCTCGGCCGGCGGGTCCGCTTCGGACGGCGCTGGAGCATCGGCGAGACGACCTGCGGGATCACGTCCCCGGCCCGCATCACCACCACCTCGTCGCCCTCCCGGACGTCCTTGCGAGCCAGGTCCTCCTCGTTGTGCAGGGTCGCGGTGGATACGGTGACGCCGCCGACGTGGACCGGCTCCAGCATCGCGAAGGGCAGCAGGTGGCCGGTGCGGCCGACGTTCCAGACGACCTTGCGCAGCTTCGTGGTCGCCGTGGTCGGCGGGAACTTCCAGGCGATCGCCCAGCGCGGCTCGCGCCCCACCACGCCCAGCTCGCGCCACATGGCCCGCTCGTCGACCTTTACGACGACCCCGTCGATCTCGAAGTCGAGCTCGTCGCGGCGGTCCTGCCACCAGAGGCAGCGCTCGACGACCGGATCGACGCCGGCGTGGTGACCCGTGTCCGGGTTGACCTTGAAGCCGCGCTTGCGAAGCCAGGCGATCTCCTCGCTGTGGGTGGCGAGGTCGAGGCCCTCGGTCGCACCCAGGCCGTAGCACCAGACCGAGAGGGGGCGCTCGGCCGCGAGCGCGGGATCGAGCTGGCGGATCGAGCCGGCCGCCGAGTTGCGCGGGTTGGCAAAGGTCGGCTCGCCGGCCGCGGCGCGGCGCTCGTTCAGCTCGGCGAAGGCGGCAATCGGGAGGTAGACCTCGCCCCGCACCTCGACCAGGGACGGCGCGTCCTCGATCCGCAGCGGGATCGCGCGGATCGTCCGCAGGTTGCGGGTGACGTTCTCACCGACCCGGCCGTCGCCCCGGGTCGCGCCGCGCGCGAAGACGCCATCGCGGTAGGTGAGCGAGATCGCCAGGCCGTCGATCTTCGGCTCGGTCGTGTAGCTGAACTCCGACGCGGTTATGTCGAGCCGCTTCAGGTGGTTGCGGATCCGCGCTTCCCAGGCACGCAGCTCGTCCTCGTCGCGGGCGTTTGCGAGCGAGAGCATCGGCTCGGCGTGCTCGACCCGCTCGAAGTGCTCCAGCGGCGGCGCGCCGACCCGCTGGGTGGGCGAGTCGGGGGTGCGCAGCTCGGGGTTTCTCTCCTCGATCCCGCGCAGCTCGTCGAGCAGCGCGTCGTAGGTGTCGTCGCCGACCTCCGGGTCGTCCTCGACGTAATAGAGGCGGTTGTGGCGCTCCAGCTCCCGCCGCAGCTCGGCGGCGCGCCGCTCGTCGGCCTTGCGGCTCACCGCTCGGCGGCCGTGGCCTGGGGGGACGCCGAGTCCAGCATCGACTCCAGGTCGCGATCGCGCAGGCTGCCGATCCCGCCGTGGTCGGTGAGGTCGAAATGCACCGGGGTGACCGAGATCCTCCCATTCGCGATCGCCGAGAGGTCGGAGCCCTCCTCGTCCTCGAAGGAAGGCTCGAAGCCGTAGATCTCATAGCGGCTTCGTCCGGAGCGCTCGTCGCTGTCGACCAGCTTCAGCTCGTCGTTGTAGAGGCGCTTGCCGAGATGGGTCACCTCCACCCCATCCGGCTCTCCGGCGGGGCAGTTGACGTTGATCAGGGTCCTCTCGGGCATCGGCTCGGTGAACAGCCTTCGCACCAGCTGCGCGGTGAAGGCCGCTGCGATCCCGAAGTCGAAGACGCGGCCGAAGCGGAAGTCCATCTCGCGCTTCGCGGACTGCTGGGAGACCGCGACCGCCGGCAGCCCGAGGATGATGCCCTCGAAGGCGGCCGCGACGGTGCCCGAGTAGGTGATGTCGTCGCCGAGGTTGGCGCCATGGTTGATCCCGGAGACGATCAGGTCGGGCTTCTCGCCGAGCAGGCCGAGGTCGGCGAAGCGGACGCAGTCGACCGGGGTCCCGTCGGTGGCGAAGCCGCTGGAGCCGTCGCCGAAGGAGACCTCCTCGACGGTCAGCGGGGAGCGGGTCGTGATGCTGCGGGCGGTGGCGCTGCGGTTCGAGTCGGGCGCGATCACGTGGACCTCGATCTCCTCGATCCCGCGCAGCTCCCGGCGCAGGGCATGCAGGCCCTGGGCGTTGATGCCGTCGTCGTTGGTCAGCAGGACCCTCATCGCGCTCGATTCTACGGTGCTGATTCGGCGCTGATCGATCTTCTAGTAGGCGACCGAGGCCAGGTAGAGGCCGTGGGCGGGGACCGTTTCTCCCGCGTGCTCGCGGGCGCTGCCCTCCAGCAGCGCCTCGAAATTCTGCACGCTCCGCCGTCCGGAGCCGACCTCGAGCATCGTGCCGACGAGGATCCTCACCATGTTGTGCATGAAGGCGTCGGCCTCGATCCAGAAGCCGACGATCGATCCGATCTCCTCGGTCCACTCCGCCCTCAGCACGTCGCGCTCGAAGCGGACGTGATCGCTCTGGGTCGGGGTGAAGGCGGTGAAGTCGTGGCTGCCGGGGAGCGCGGCGGCGCACCCCGCCAGCGCCTCCAGGTCGAGTCGGCGCGGCCACCAGAGCGCCCGGCCGCGCTCGAACGGGTTCGGTGCGTCGCGGCGGAGGACGCGGTAGCAGTAGGTGCGAGAGCGGGCGTCGCGGCGGGCGTCGAAGCCCTCAGCGGCGGGCTCGGCCGCCAGCACGGCGAGGTCGTCGGGGCCGACCCCGTTGAGCCGCCGGGCAAGGTCGCCGGGGACCTCGGCCCCGGTCCGGAAGCTCGCAACCTGGCTCCAGGCGTGAACGCCGGCGTCGGTGCGCCCGGCGACCGTCAAGCTCACCGTCTCGCCCAGGATCTCGCCAGCGCCGCCTCAAGCTCGCCCTGCACGGTGCGCATCCCGGGCTGCGCCGCCCAGCCGCGGAAGGCGGCGCCGTCGTAGGAGATCTCGAGGCGGATCGTGGTCACGTGAGCCGCATCACGCTAAACGCTCGGCGGGAGGCGTAACCTGCCTGGGGCAGCGCCCGCACTTGCCGGGCGCAACCGGATGAGAGGAGCGGCCAGATGTCGAACATGAGCGAGAACCAGCGCGCCGGGTTCGAGCGCGCCACGTACTCCGGCAGCGCCGAGCGGATCCGGCACGGATCGGAGAAGGGGGCGAGGATCTACACGGTGGTCGCAGCGATCGTCGCCGTGGTGCTGTGCGCGGCTGCCCTCGCCGTGCTCGACGGCTGGGCGGAGTGGGTCGTGCTCGGCGGGATCGTCTTCGCCGCGATCGGCTTCATGGTCGCGGTCAGCCCGCGGCGAGAAGCCTAGGAGGACACCGACCCCGGCGCGCCCGGAAGCGAAGCCGAGGACGCGCCGGGCAGTCGTTCCAACCTCGAGTTGGTCTAGACCAACTCCAGGTAGACCATCTCGGTCGAGTCCGAGCGGCGCGGACCGAGCTTGACGATCCGCGTGTAGCCGCCCGGGGCGCTCGGCGTAGCGGGGCGCGACCTCCTCGAACAGCTTGTGAACGGCGAACTTGTCGTTGTGAAGGGTCGCCAGTGCCTGGCGGCGGGCGTGGAGGTCGCCCCGCTTGGCGAGGGTGATCAGCTGCTCGACCTCCGGCTTCACAGCCTTCGCCTTGGCCTGGGTGGTCTTGATCCGCTCGTGCTCGATCAGCTGCTTGGAGAGGTTGGCCATCAGCGCCTTGCGATGCGCCGCGGGGCGGCTCAGCTTGTTGCGCTTGCGAGCGTGACGCACGGCTTCCTCTCCGCTTCCGCCGCCGGCGGCCTTAGTCCTGGCGGAGGTCGAGGTTGCGCGAGTGCAGGGTCTCGATCACTTCCTCGATCGACTTCGAGCCGAAGTTGGGGATCGCATTCAGCTCAGACTCGGACTTGCGGACCAGGTCGCCGACCGTCTGGATCGCCGGCCCGCTTCAGGCAGTTGTAGGAGCGGACGCCGAGCTCGAGCTCCTCGATCAGGATCTCGTCGAGGCCGTCACCGCCGGCGGTGGCGCCGTTGTCGGCGAGCGGATCGGCGGTCAGCGCCGAGACGGCCTCGCGCGCCGTCAGCTCCTCGACCCGGTCGGCGTCGGTGAAGATCGCCAGGCTCTTGATCAGGATCTCGGAGGCCTCGCGCAGCGCCGCCGCGGGCTCGATCGAGCCGTCGGTCTCGAGCTCGAGAGTGAGCTTGTCGAAGTCGGTGCGCTGCCCGACGCGGGCGGAGTCGACCGCATAGGAGGCTCGGCGGATAGGCGAGAAGATCGAGTCGATCGGGATCACGCCGATCGGCTGCTCCTCGGTCTTGTTCTCCTCCGCCGGCGAGTAGCCGCGGCCGCGGCCGATCGTCAGGTAGATCTCGAGCTTGGTCTTCTTCTCCAGGGTCGCGATCGGCGCCTCGGGGTTGAGGATCTCGACCCCGGAAGGGAGGTCAATGTCCTTGGCCTTGACCTCGCCCGGACCGGTCACGACCAGCGGCGCCTCGATCTCGTCGGCGTCGGTGTGCATGCGGACGACGATCTCCTTCAGGTTGAGGACGATGTCGGTGACGTCCTCCTTGACGCCGGGCACGGTCGAGAACTCGTGCGCGACGCCCTCGATGCGGACACTGGTGATCGCGGCGCCGCCGAGCGAGGAGAGCAACACCCGGCGCAGGCTGTTGCCGAATGTGTAGCCGAAGCCCTTGTCGAGGGGCTCGACGGTGAACGTGCCTTGCGTGTCGTCGCCTGATTCGGCGCTGATTCTGGGGACCTGGAAGTCAGTGGGCATGGGTTCCTCGGTTATTCGTGTTCAGAAAGTGGGCCCGGACTACTTGGAGTACAGCTCGACGATGAGCTGCTCCTGTACCGGGGCGGAGATCTCGGAGCGCTCCGGGTAGCGCAGGACCTTCGCGGTGAGAGCGTCGTGATCGGCCTGCAACCAGGCAGGCACGGTAGAGACGAGCTCCGTCGCCTGGCGAATCGTGTCGGTGGCGGCCGAGCTCGGCTTGATCGAGATGATGTCCTCGGGGCGGATCTGGTAGGAGGGGATGTCGACGCGGCGGCCGTTGATCATCCAGTGGCCGTGGCGGATCAGCTGGCGGGCCTGGCGTCGCGAGGCGGCGAAGCCGAGTCGCACGAGGACGTTGTCGAAGCGGGACTCGAGCAGCCGCAGCAGGTTCTCGCCGGTGACCCCGTCTTGACGGGAGGCCTTGTCGTAGTACTCACGGAACTGCTTCTCGAGGATCTGGTAGTAGCGGCGGGTCTTCTGTTTCTCGCGCAGCTGCAGCCGGTACTCCGAGTGCCGCATGCGGCCGCGTCCATGCTCGCCCGGCGGGTAGGAGCGCCGCTCGACCCCGCACTTGTCGGTGAAGCAGCGCTCTCCCTTGAGGAAGAGCTTCTGGCCCTCGCGGCGGCACTGCTTGCACTGGGGAGAGGTATCGCGAGCCACGTCAGACTCTCCGGCGCTTCTTCGGGCGGCAGCCGTTGTGCGCCTGCGGGGAGACGTCCTTGACCGTGCTCACCTCGAGCCCCGCCGCCTGCAGCGAGCGGATCGCGGTCTCGCGTCCTGAGCCGGCGCCCTTTGCGAACACCTCGACCCTCTCCAGGCCGTGCTCCATCCCCTTCTTCGCGGCCGAGTCCGCGGTCACCTGGGCCGCGAAGGGCGTGGACTTGCGTGAGCCCTTGAAGCCGGCACTGCCCGCCGACTCCCAGGCGATCACGTTGCCCTCGGTGTCGGTGAGGGTGACGATCGTGTTGTTGAAGGAAGTCTTGATGTGCGCCTGTCCGTAGGTGATGTTCTTCTTGACGCGTCGGCGCGCCCGACCCTTGGCGGTTTCTTCGCTGCCATCGGTTGCCTACTTCGGGGTCGGCGCCTTGCGCTTGCCGGCGACGCTCATCCGGCGCGGGCCCTTGCGTCCCCGCGCGTTGGTCTTGGTCCGCTGGCCCCGCACCGGAAGGCCGCGCCGGTGGCGTAGGCCGCGGTAGGAGCCGATCTCCATCAGCCGCTTGACGTTCTGCGAGCGCTCGCGGCGCAGGTCGCCCTCGACCTCCCGGGACTCGACCGCCCCGCGCAGCTTCACAACCTCGTCCTCGGTCAGGTCCTTGACCGGGGTGTTGGGATCGATCTTGGCCTCGGAGAGGATCTCGTTCGCGGTCGATCGGCCGATCCCGTAGACGTAGGTGAGCCCGATCTCGACCCGCTTGTTGACGGGGATGTTGACGCCGGCAATCCGAGCCATCAGATGGCTAGCCCTGCCTCTGCTTGTGGCGCGGGTTCGGGCAGATCACCAGCACCGCGCCGCCGCGGCGGATCACCTTGCACTTCTCGCACATCGGTTTTACGGACGCTCGGACTTTCATCGCCTCGGATTCGTATCGAAAAGGTAGGCCCGGCGGCTCCAGGAGATGAGCCGCAGGCATGCTCAGACCGGCCCTCGGGCCGACCGAGGAGGATAGCAGGGCATCGCTGCTCGCCTGTGCCCCCGCGAGGACGATCAGCCCTCATGCCAGGGCGTCAGGATGCGCGGCCCGTCGCCCGTAACCGCGACCGTGAACTCGAAGTGCGCGGCGAGCGAGCCGTCCTGGGAATAGACCGACCAGCCGTCGTCGTCGATCCGCACCAGCGGGCCGCCGGCGTTGACCATCGGCTCGATCGCGAACACCATCCCCTCCTCGAGCTGCGGGCCCCTGCCGGACTCGCCGAAGTTGGGGATCTGCGGGTCCTCGTGCATGTCGCGGCCGATCCCGTGGCCGACCAGAGTGCGGATCACCGAGAAGCCGTCCAGCTCCACCCGGCGCTGGACCGCCGCCGAGACGTCACCGAGGTGGTTGCCCGCGCGCATCTGCTCGGCCCCTTCCATCAGCGACGCCTTGGTGGTCTCCAGCAGGCGTCGCGCCTCTGGGGTGATCGAACCGATCGGCACGGTGATTGCCGCGTCCGCCACCCACCCGTCCTTGACCACGCCGACGTCGACCGAGAGGATGTCGCCGCGCTTCAGCTCGGCCGGATTCGGGATCCCGTGGACGACCATCGAGTTGGGCGAGGCGCAGATCGAGCCGGGAAAGCCGCGATAGCCCTTGAAGGCGGGCTCGGCGTCCTGGGATCGGATGAAGCGCTCGGCAGCCTCGTCGAGGTCGAGCGTGCTGATCCCGGGGCGGGCCTTGGAGGAGAGCATCCGTAGGCAGCGGACCAGGATCTCCCCGGCCGCGGCCATCTCCTCGACCTGCTCCGGTGTCTTGCGAATGATCATCCGGTACACGCTCAGATGTCCTCTTCCAGCTTCATGGTCGAGAGCAGCGCCCGGATCCGGTCGCTGACCTCCTCGGGGGCATGTGTGCCGTCGACCCGGCGCAAAAGGCCCTCATCGTCGTAGTAGGCGATCAGCGGCTCGGTCTGCTCGCGATAGGTGTCGAGGCGCTTGTGGATCACCTCGGGCGTGTCGTCGTCGCGAATCTCAAGCGGGCTGCCGTCGATGTCGCAGACCCCCTCCTTCTCCGGCGGGTCGAACTCGACGTGGAAGACGTGGCCGTTCTCGGAGCAGGTGCGCCGGCCGGAGAGGCGGCGCACCACCTCCTCGTCGGAGACCTCGATGAGCAGGGCGGCGGTCAGCTCGCGGCCGAGCCGCTCGATCTCGGCGTCCAGCGCCTCCGCCTGGGCGACGTTGCGAGGGAAGCCGTCGAGGATGAAGCCGTCGGCGGCCTCGTCGGAGCCCAGGGCCTCGACGATGATCCCGATCACGATCTCGTCCGGGGCGAGGTCGCCACGGTCCATGTACTCCTTCGCGGTGCGGCCGAGCTTGGTCTGCTCGCTGACCGCGGCGCGCAGGATGTTGCCGGTCGCGTAGTAGGGCAGGCGGTAGTCCTCCTTCAGGCGCTCCCCCTGGGTGCCCTTGCCCGAGCCGGGCGGGCCGAGGAGTACGAGGTTCAGCTCAGACATCCGCCGCCGCGCGGCCTACTTCAGGAAGCCTTCGTAGTTGCGCATCATCAGCTGCGCCTCGAGCTGCTTGACGGTGTCCAGGGCGACCCCGATGACGATCAGGATCGACGTCCCGCCGAAGAAGAAGTTGGCCGAGGTCTGGCTGATCAGGATGGTCGGCAGCGCGGCGACCGCGCCCAGGTACAGCGCCCCGGGAAAGGTGAGCCGGGAGAGGATGCGGTCGAGATACTCGGCGGTCGGCCGGCCGGGTCTCACCCCGGGGATGAACCCGCCGTATTTCTTCAGGTTGTCGGCCTGGTCCACGGGATTGAAGGTAACCGCCGTGTAGAAGTAGGTGAAGATGATGATGAAGAAGACCTCGCCGATCACGTAGGCCCAGCTGTTCGGCGAGAAGAAGGCGGCGAAGTCGAGCGCGGCCGGCGTGTTGAGGAGCTGCCCGATGGTCGGCGGGAAGGCCATGATCGACGCGGCGAAGATGACCGGGATCACCCCGGCCATGTTGACCCGCAGCGGCAGGTAGGTGGACCCGCCGGAGGTCATCTTGCGCCCCACCACACGCTTGGCGTACTGGACCGGGATCCGCCGCTGGCCCTCCTGGACGAAGACGATGGCGACAATCACCGCGAGGGCGATGAACGGCATCATCACCACGAAGACCTGGTCGGGGTTGCTCCACCACTGGGCGATCCCGTTGGGTATCCGCGACGCGATCGAGGCGAAGATCATCAGCGAGATCCCGTTGCCGATGCCGCGCTGGGTGATCAGCTCACCCAACCACATCAGCAGGGTCGTGCCGGCCGTGAGGCAGATGACGATCAGGAAGGTGCTCGTGAAGGTGAGCTGGCCAACCACGCTGGTGCCCGCCTGGTTGCCGAAGGAGCGGAAGAGGAAGACGTAGCCGAGCGACTGCGCGAAGGCCAGCCCGACGGTCAGATAGCGGGTGTACTGGGTGATCTTCTGCTGGCCGACCTCGCCCTCCTTCTGCAGCTTCTCCAGCGAAGGGACGACGACCGTCAGCAGCTGCAGGATGATCGAGGCGGTGATGTAGGGCATGATCCCCAGCGCGAACAGCGAGAGGCGCGAGAGGCTCCCGCCCGAGAAGAGGTTGAGGAAGCCGAGGATGTTGGAGCCGGCGAAGTTGTTCTGGATCTCCTTGACGGCGTTGACGTCGACGCCGGGCGAGGGGATGTAGGCGCCGAGCCGGTAGAGCGCGAGCATCGCCGCCGTGAAGGCGATCTTCTTGCGGATGTCGGCAACGCTGAACGCGTTGAGGATGGTCCTGAGCACTAGCCCGCCGCCTCCTCTGAATCACCGCCCGGCACGTCCTCCGCTTCGCGTCCGGTCGTGCCGGGGTTACCGGCAGGCTGGGGTTCAAGAGCTCGCAGGTGCCGCCCGCTGCCTCGATCTTCTCCCGGGCGGCGGCGCTGAAGCCATGGGCGCGCACGGTCAGCTTCTTCGAGAGCTCGCCGCGGGCCAGGACCTTGACCGGGTCCGAGCGCTTCGCCAGGCCCTTCTCGCGGAGCGTCTCCGGGGTCACCTCGGCGCCGGCGTCGAAGCGCTGCTCGAGGTCGGCGAGGTTGACCGGCTGGGTGCGGCTTCGGAACTTCTCGAACGGCATCGACTTCTTCATCTGCGGGCCGCGCAGCTTGCGCATCCGCATGTGGATCGGGTTCTGGCCGCCCTCGTAGGCGACCTTGCGCTTCGAGCCCGAGCGGGCGCCGGCGCCCTTGTGGCCGCGACCGGACTGCTTGCCGGTGCCCGAGCCCTCGCCGCGGCCGACCCGCTTGCGCGGGCGGCGTGAGCCCGGCTTCGGCTTGATGTTGTGCAGCCCGATCTCCTCGGAGCGCGGCGTCTCTGCCATCAGGAGCCCTCTCCGGTCTCGACCAGGTGCTCGACGACACGAAGCTGGCCCCGCAGCTGGGGCGTGTCTGGGCGCTCGACCCGGGAGCCGGGCCTGCGAAGCCCCAGGGCGCGCAGCGTCGCCCGCTGGTTCGGCTTGGTCCCGGCCGAGGACCGGACCTGGGTGATCGTCACGGTGCTCACGAGCCCTCGCCCTCCTGTCCGGCGGAGCTCTCCCCGGCTGCGGGCTCGGCGGCGACGGCGGCGACCGGCTCCGGAGCCGCTTCGGCCGCGTCGGCTGCCTCGTCCTCGGCGCTGCCCGGCGCCTCGCCCTCGCGGATCGCGCGCTCGGCCTTCTCGGCGTCGAGGCCGAGCACCTGGCCGACCCTTAGCCCCCGAAGCTCGGCGACCTCCTCGGGACGGCGCAGGCGGATCAGGCCGTCCATCGTCGCCTTGACCAGGTTGATCGGGTTCTGCGTGCCGATGCTCTTGGTCAGCACGTCGCGAACCCCGCCCAGCTCGAGCACCGCCCGGACCCCGCCGCCGGCGATCACGCCGGTACCGGGGCTTGCTGGGCGCAGGACGACGTGCCCGGCGCCGAAACGACCGATGATCTTGTGGGTGATCGTCTGCCCGTACTTGGGGACGCGGATCAGGTTCTTGCGGGCGTCCTCGACCGCCTTTTGGATCGCCAGCGGCACCTCACGGGCCTTTCCGTAGCCGATCCCGACCACCGACTCCTCGTCGCCGACAGCGACCAGCGCGGTGAACGAGAACCGGCGCCCGCCCTTTACCACCTTGGCGACGCGGTTGATCTCGATCACCCGCTCGTGCAGGTCGAGGCCCTTGGGGCTGACCATCTCGATCTTTCCTGTGCTCATTCCCTTCATGGCAAGCGGCTCACGGTAGCGGAAGCGACGATCGCGACGCGCCGCATCACAGCCTCAGTCCCCCCTCTCGGGCGCCCTCGGCGAGCGCCTTGACGTGGCCGTGGTACCGATAGCCGCTGCGGTCGAAGACGCAGGTATCGACTCCGGCCTGCTTCGCCCGCTCGGCCAGGAGCTCCCCGGCGCGCTTGGCCTGCTCGGCCGCGCTTCAGCTTGCGCAGCGCGGGCTCGGTCCAGTTGACAGCGGCAAGGGTGCGGCCCGGCGCGATCGTCGATCAGCTGGGCGAAGACGCCGCGGTTGGAGCGATACACGGAGATCCGCGGGCGCTCTGCGGTGCCGGACACCTTGGCCCGAACGCGGCGGCGGCGGCGCAGCCGCCTCTGCTGCTTGGTGAGGACGGTCATGCCCGCTTCCCCACCTTGCGGGCCACGTGCTCCCCGCTGTAGCGGATCCCCTTGCCCTTGTAGGGCTCCGGCGGGCGCCGCTTGCGGATGTCGGCGGCGACCTGGCCGACCAGCTGCTTGTCGATCCCGCGGACGATGATCTCGGTCGGCTGCGGCACCTCGAACTCGACCCCCTCGGGGGCCTCGACCGCAACCGGGTGCGAGTAGCCGAGGGCCAGCTCGAGGTTGCGGCCCTTGAGCTGCGCGCGGTAGCCGACTCCCTGGATCTCCAGTCGCTTCTCGAAGCCGTCGGTGACGCCCTCGACCATGTTCGCGATCAGGCTGCGTGTGAGGCCGTGCAGCGCTCGGTGCTCGCCGCGATCGGTGGGCCGCGCAACGGTCAGGGTGCCGTCGTCCTGTTCCACGGTCATCTCCGGGGATACCGTCTGGGCGAGCTCGCCCTTCGGCCCCTTGACCGCCACCCGCCCGGGGGCAAGCTCGACGTCGACGCCGTCGGGAACCGCGATCGGCTTTCGTCCGATTCGACTCATCGGTCTCTCACCAGACGTAGGCGACGACCTCGCCGCCCACGCCTCTTGGCCTTCGCCTCGTGGCCGGTCATCACACCGCTCGAGGTGCTGACGATCGCGGTGCCGGTGCCGCCGTAGACGCGGGGCACCTTCTTCGAGTCGACGTAGCGCCTGCGGCCCGGGCGCGAGACGCGCTCCAGCCCGGTGATCACCGGCTCGTGGTCGTCCGTGTACTTGAGGCGCACCGTGATCACGTCGCCGACCCGGGCCGGCTCGGAGCGGAAGTCATTGATGTAGCCCTGCTCCTTGAGGATCCGCGACATCTCCAGCTTCAGGCGAGAGGCGGGGATCTCCACCTCGTCCTGCCCGGCGCTCATCGCGTTGCGGATCCGGGTCAGGTAGTCGGCTATCGGGTCGGTCAGCATCGTCTTCACCAGCTGGACTTGGTCATTCCGGGGATGTAGCCCTCGTGCGCGGCCTCACGCAGGCAGATCCGGCAAAGGCCGAACTTGCGGTAGTAGGCGCGCGGGCGGCCGCAGCGGCGACACCGATGGTAGCCGCGGGACTTGTACTTCGGCTTGCGCTGCTGACGTGCTTTCTGGGAAGTCTTGGCCATCAGGACTGATCCTCTTTCTCGTTCGCTTCCGCGTCCGCCGCGGGCGGGCTTTCGCCACTTCCTTCGACGCTCTCTTCGCCTTCCTCGTCTTCCTCCGGCCTCTCCGGCTTGGCGTAGGCCTCGGGGTTCTCCTCCTTGAGCTGCTCGAGCGCTGCCTGCTCGGCCTCGGCCCTCAGCCGGGCCTCCTCCTTACGGCGCTCCTCCTCGGCCTCGGCCTCGCGATCGACCGAGCCGGGCCGGCCCTCCTGGGCGAAGGGCATGCCGAGCGCCAGCAGCAGCTCGAAGGCCTCCTCGTCGGTGGCGGCGCTGGTGGTGATGGTGATGTCGAGCCCGCGCACCTCGTCGATCGAGTCGTAGTCGATCTCGGGGAAGATCAGCTGCTCACGGATCCCCATCGAGTAGTTGCCGCGGCCGTCGAAGGAGCGCGGGTTGAGGCCGCGGAAGTCGCGGATCCGCGGTACGGCGATCGAGCACAGCCGGTCGAGGAACTCCCACATCCGCGCCCGGCGAAGGGTGACCGAGAGGCCCACCGGCATCCCCTCGCGAACCTTGAACGAGGCGATCGACTTGCGCGCCCGCCGGACGTTCGGCTGCTGCCCGGCAATGGTCGCCAGCTGCTCGGTCGCAGCGTCGAAGACCTTGGAGTCCTGCTTGCCCTCGCCGAGGCCCATGTTGAGGGTGATCTTCTCCAGCCGTGGGGCCTGCATCGGCGTCGAGTAGCCGAACTTCTCGATCAGCGCCGGCCGCACCTCCTCGCGGTAGCGCTCGCGCAACCGGGGCGGCGGGGCCGCCTGCTGAGGCTGGGGTGTGGTAGTCGCCTCCATCGCCTAGTCGATCGCGCTCCCGCTGCGCTTCGCGTATCGCTCGCGCTCCCCGGCGTCGTTCTTTCGCATGCCGACTCGGGTCGGCTTGTTGTCCTTGGGGTCGAGCAGCATTACGTTGGAGACGTGGATCGGCCCTTCCTTCTCGACGATCCCGCCGACCTCGCCCCCTTTCTGGGTGTCCTTGACCGAGCGCGGCCGCTGGTGGCGCTTGATCATGTTGAGGTGCTCGATGTAAACCTTCTGGCGCTTCGGATCGGTGCGCACGACCCGCCCGGTCTTGCCCGCGTCCTTGCCGCCGATCACGATCACCTGGTCATCGGTCCGGATCCGCATCGACTTGGCCATCTCAGAGCACCTCCGGCGCCAGCGAAACGATCTTCATGAAATTACGATCGCGCAACTCCCTGGCCACCGGGCCGAAGATGCGGGTGCCGCGGGGGTTGTTCTGCGGGTCGATCAGGACGGCGGCGTTCTCGTCGAAGGCGATGTAGGTGCCGTCGGAGCGCCCGAACTGCTTGCGGGTGCGGACGATCACGGCCTGCACCACCTCGCCCTTGCGGACGCCGCCCTGAGGGCTCGCCTGCTTGACGGTCGCGGTGATCACGTCGCCCACCCCGGCGTAACGGCGGTGCGAGCCGCCCTTGACCCGGATGCAGAGGATCTCCCGGGCTCCCGAGTTGTCGGCGACGCGGAGCTTTGTTTCCTGCTGGATCACGCTAGCGGGCCTTCTCGACCACCTCGACGAGGCGCCAGCGCTTGGTCCTCGACAGCGGTCGCGTCTCGATCACCCGGACGATGTCGCCCTCCCCGGCCTCGTTGCGCTCATCGTGGGCGTGCAGGGTCCGCGAGCGGCGCACGACCTTCTCGTAGGTGGGGTGGCGGCGGGCGATGTCGATCCGCACGGTGATCGTCTTGTCCGCCCGGTCGGAGACGACGACGCCCTGCCGCGTCTTTGCCGGGTTGGGCTTGCGCTCGGCCGGCGGGGTGCCGGTGCCCGTCTCGCCGCCCTTGACGCGCTGCGCCTCACGGTAACGGCGACGGGCAACCCCGGCGCGGCGCCTGGCATCGGCCCGCTCGCCGGCCCGGTCCTCAGCACTCCGCTCGGGCTTGGCCTCGAAGGGCCGCCGCGACCGCTCGAGCCTGCGCCGCTCCTTCCAGGGAAGATCGGAATCACTGCCCGCCGCCTCCTCCGCCTCGCGTCCTGGGATGGCGGGGTCGCTAGCAGGCTCGGGCTCATGTGCTTCGGCGCCGTCGGAGGACTCTGACGGATCTTCCGCGGGTGGCGCCGAGGTGGGCTCCTCGCCCGCAGCCTGCGAGGACGAGGTGTCCTCCTCGGCGACAGGACCCGCGGCCGAGGCGTCTGAACCCTCGCCCGAGGCGTTCGCGCCCTCGTCCGCAGCGCCGGTTGTCTCGTCTGTCGTCTCGTCGTCAGCCATTTCAGCCCCTCAGCTCCTTCTGCACGTCTATTCCCCGCTCCCGGGCGATCGTCAGCAGCCGGGCGACTTCGCGCCGGGCGGCGCTGATCCGCGCCGTGTTCTCCAGCTCGCCGGTGGCGTGGCGGAAGCGCAGGTTGAACGCGTCCTGCTGCGCATCGTGGAGCTTCGCGACAAGCTCGTCGTCCTTGAGATTGTGCGCCTCGGAGGCCTTCATCACTCCACGACCCCTTCGCGATGGACGAACTTCGTCTTCACGGGAAGCTTGTGGCCGGCCAGGCGCAGGGCCTCCTTGGCCAGGTCCTCGGGTACGCCGGCGAGCTCGAACATCACCCTGCCCGGCTTGACCACGGCGACCCAGCCCTCCGGGTTGCCCTTGCCCGAGCCCATCCGCGTCTCGGCGGGCTTCTTCGTGTAGGGCTTGTCGGGGAAGATGTTGATCCAGACCTTGCCGCCGCGCTTGATCTTGCGCGTCATTGCGATTCGGGCGGCCTCGATCTGGCGGTTGGTGACCCAGCCGCGCTCCAGCGACTTCAACCCGTACTCGCCGAAGGCGACCTGGGTGCCGCCCTTCGCGTTGCCGCGCATCCGCCCGCGCATCTGCTTGCGGTGCTTGACCCGCTTCGGCATCAGCATCAGCGCCCGCCTCCCCCGCGCCGGCCGCCGCGCTCGCCCGGCTGTGGCGGACCCTCGTCTGCCGGGCTCTGCTCCGAAGCGAAGCCCTCGGGCATCACCTCGCCCTTGTTGATCCAGCATTTGACGCCGATCCGGCCGGTAGTCGTGCGCGCCTCGAAGAAGCCGTAGTCGATGTCAGCCCGCAAGGTGTGCAGCGGCACTCGACCGTCCGAATAGCCCTCGGTCCGCGCCATCTCAGCGCCGCCGAGCCGTCCCGAGACCTGGACCTTGACGCCCTTGGCCCCGGAGCGCATCGCCGAGGTCAGCGCCCGCTTCATCGCGCGGCGGAAGGCGACCCGGTTCTGGAGCTGCTCGGCGATCGACTGCGCGACCAGCTTCGCGTCGAGCTCGGGGCGCTTGACCTCGCGGATGTTGACCTTGACCGCCTTGCCGGTGATGTCGTGCAGATCCTTGCGGAGGGCGTCCACCTCGCTGCCCGACTTGCCGATCACGATGCCGGGACGCGCGGTGTGGATGTCCACAGCGACCTCGCCTCGGCGCTCGATCGTGATCTGCGAGAGCCCGGCGTGGGAGAGCTTGTTCTCGATGTGCTCACGGATGCTGAGGTCCTCGAGCAGAGTGTCGGCGAAGCCCTTCTCGTCGAACCAGTTCGACTTCCAGTCGTGGATGTAGCCGACACGAAAGCCCTCGGGGTGGATCTTTTGTCCCATCCGTCAGTCCTCCGGGGTCAGCGCCACCGAGATGTGGCTGGTTCGCTTGTTGATCGTCGTTGCCCGCCCCAAGGCGCGGGGGCGGTAGCGGCGCAGTGTCGGCCCTTCGTCGACGGTGATTTCGGCGACGGTCATCTCGTCGGAGACCAGGTCGAAGTTGTTCTCCGCGTTGGCCGCGGCGGAGTCGATCAGCTTGCCGATGTCGCGGGCCGCGTGGCGCGGCGAGAACCGCAGCAGCGCCCGCGCCTTCTCGATCTGCAACCCCCGCACCTGGTCGGCGACCAGCCGCGCCTTGCGCGGAGCGATCCGCACGTAGCGCGCGCTCGCCCGCACCATCACCGGCGCCGGCTCGGGGGCCTTCTTGGTGGCTGTGCTCGTCGCCCTCTTCGCCTTCTCAGCCATCGCTACTCACTCGCCTTTCCGGTCCCGGAGTGCGAGCGGAAGGTGCGGGTGGGGGCAAACTCGCCCAGCTTGTTGCCGACCATCGACTCGGAGATGAACACAGGGACGTGCTTGCGCCCGTCGTGGACCGCGATCGTGTGGCCGACCATCTCCGGGAAGATCGTCGAGGTGCGCGACCAGGTCTTGACCATCTGCCTCTGGCCGGACTCATTCATCGCGTTGATTCGCACCATCAGCCGTTCCTCGGCCCAGGGGCCCTTCTTCGTCGACCTACCCACGAGCGATCACCGCTTCTTCTTGCCGCGGCGTCGGCCGCGGACGATGTAGCGATTTGACTGCTTGCCCTTCTTGCGGGTGCGGTAACCGAGCGTCGGCTTGCCCCAAGGGGTCACCGGGTGGCCGCCGGGGGTGTGGTGCGCCTCGCCGCCGCCGTGCGGGTGGTCGACCGGGTTCATCGCAACCCCGCGGGTCTGCGGGCGCTTGCCCTTGTGCCGATTGCGGCCGGCCTTGCCGATCTTGATGTTCTGGTGCTCGGGGTTCGACAGCGAGCCGACCGTGGCGCGGCAATCGGCCCGGACCATCCGCATCTCAGAGGAGGGAAGGCGCAGGGTGACCATGTCGCCCTCCTTGGCCGCCAGCTGGATCGCGGTGCCGGCCGCGCGGCCGAGCTTGCCGCCCTGACCGGGAACCATCTCGACGTTGTGGACGATCGTCCCGGTCGGCATCTCGCGCAGGGCCAGCGCGTTGCCGGGGCGGATGTCGGCGCCGGGCCCGGATCGGACCTCGTCACCGACCCCGAGCTGCGCGGGGGCGAGGATGTAGGACTTGTGCCCGTTGGCGTAGTGGACCAGCGCGATGTAGCAGCTGCGGTTGGGGTCGTACTCGATCGTCGCGACCTTCGCCGGCACCCCATCCCTGCGGCGCTTGAAGTCGATCTTGCGGTAGCGGCGCTTGGCGCCCCCTCCGCGGTGGCGACTGGTGACGCGGCCCTTGGAGTTCCGTCCGCCGCTCTTGCGGAGGCCCTCGGTCAGCTTGCGCTCGGGCTCCGACTCCGTCACCTGCTCCCGGATCGGGTAGGTGGCGAAGCGGCGGCCGGGACTGGTGGGTTTGGTGCGTCGGTTCGGCATGGCTACTCCGTCGCCGCTCCCTCGAACAGCTCGATCCGCTCGCCCGGGGCGAGCTGGACCACGGCCTTCTTCCAGGCCCGGGTGCGGCCGCGATACAGCCCGCGGCGCTTCGGCTTGGCACGCACCTTGGAGGTGCGCACGGCGGCCACCTCGACCTCGAAGATCTCCTCGACGGCTTGCGCGATCTGCGTCTTATGCGCCCGGTCGTCAACCCGGAACGTGTACTTGCCCTCGGCGATTAGCGCGTAGCTCTTCTCGGAGATCACCGGGCGAATGACCACGGTGCGGGGGTTCACGAGCCCGCCCCCGCCCGCGCCGACAGGACGTTCAGCGCCTCCTCGGAAAGGATCAGCGAAGCGGTCGCGATCACGTCCGCCACCCCGACCGAGCCGACCTCGGCGACCTCGACCCGCTCGATGTTGCGAAAGCTCCTCAGGGCACCCGTCTCCTCGGCCGTGATCACGACCAGCGTCGGGCGCCCAGCGCCCCACCCCTCCAGCGCCTCCGCGGCGCGCTTGGTCGAGGGCTCATCGAAGCCCGAGGCGTCGAGAATCGCGACGCTGCCGCGGTCGGCGTGGACCGAGAGCGCGGAGCGCAGCGCCCGGCGGCGCGCCTTGCGATTGACCTTGACGGTGTAGCGGCGAGGCTTGGGGCCGAAGGCGACGCCGCCGCCGGTGCGGTGGGGCACGCTGAGGGCGCCGACCCGGGCGCGCCCGGTCCCCTTCTGGCGCCAGGCCTTGGCGGTGGTCATCGAGACCTGCCCACGGGTCAGGGTGGACGCGGTGCCGCGCCGGCGAGAGGCGAGGTCCGCCCGTGCCGCCTCGTCGACGAGAGACTGATGGAAGGGCTCGGCGAAGATCCCCTCGGGCAGGTCGACCTTGGTCGTCTTGCCGAGCACGGCGGCCTTGCTAGCCATCAGCGCGGACCTCGACGATCGCGTTGCGGGACCCTGGGACCGAGCCGTGGATCAGCAGCAGGTTGCGCTCGGCGTCGATCTGGGCGACCTCGAGCCCGCGCTGGGTGACCCGCTTTCCGCCCATCCGGCCCGGCATCTTCATCCCCTTGAACACCCGGGCGGGCCAGGCGCTCGCCCCGATCGAGCCGGGAGCGCGGACGTTGTGCGAGCCGTGGCTGACCGGCCCGCGGCTGAAGTTGTGCCGCTTGATCCCGCCTTGGAAGCCCTTGCCGATCGAGACCCCCGAGACCTTGACGCGCTGGCCTTCCTCGAATGAGGTGACCGTCACGGTCTGGCCCACCTTGGCGCCGGCCTCCTCGGCCTCGCCCTCCGCCTCCCCCTCGGGCTCGCCAGCCGGGATCTCGGCGTCGCGGAACTCGACCAGGTGGCGCATCGGGGCCGCCCCGGCCTTCACCAGGTGCCCGACCTCGGCCTTGCTCAGCTTGGCCTCCGCGGTCTCGCCGAAGGCGAGCTGGATCGCGTCGTAGCCGTCGCGGTCGGCCTTGCGGATCGCGGTGATCGGGCAGGGGCCCGCCTCGATCACCGTGACGGGCAGTACGGTGCCGTCCTCGCGGAAGATCTGGGTCATGCCGAGCTTTCGGCCGATGATCGCCGACATCAGGCCCCGTTCCCGGCAATGCTCCGCTCGCGCGGAATCAGATTTAGACGCTCGCTCGGCATTGCCTACAACCTGATCTCGATGTCCACGCCGGCCGGCAGCGAATCCAGCCGCTGCAGCGAGTCCACTGTCTTCGGGCTCGGCTGGTGGATGTCGATCAGCCGTTTGTGGGTGCGGATCTCGAAGTGCTCGCGCGAGTCCTTGTCCTTGAACGGGGAGCGGATCACGCAGTAGACGTTCTTCTCGGTCGGCAGCGGCACCGGGCCGGAGACGCTCGCGCCCGTGCGCTCGGCCGTTTCCACGATCTCGCGAGCGGCGCGATCGATCGCGTCGTGGTCGTACGCCTTGAGGCGGATCCGGATTTTCTGAGCCGCGATGGCCGACACTTCGTGCTGCTGTCCTTCCTTGTCTTACTCGCGCAATCGGGGCGCCGCCCCGGTTGGTGGGGCGCCGCCCCGGTCGTATGTCCTTTGCAGTTATTGCCGCCGTCCTGGCGGCGAAAGGGCGGGCACCGTGCCCGCCCTCGGGGTCGCTACTCGATGACTTCGGAGACGACCCCCGAGCCGACGGTGCGCCCGCCCTCACGGATGGCGAACCGCAGGCCCTGGTCCATGGCGATCGGCTGGATCAGCTCGATCGTCATCTCGACGTTGTCTCCCGGCATCACCATCTCGGTCCCCTCTGGGAGGTCCGCGACGCCGGTCACGTCGGTGGTACGGAAGTAGAACTGAGGCCGGTACCCGGAGAAGAAGGGGGTGTGACGGCCGCCCTCCTCCTTCTTCAGGCAATAGACCTCGGCCCGGAACTTGGTGTGGGGCGTGATCGAGCCCGGCTTGCAGAGCACCTGGCCACGCTCGATCTCCTCGCGCTTGGTGCCGCGCAGCAGGCAGCCGACGTTGTCGCCGGCCTGCCCCTGGTCGAGGATCTTGCGGAACATCTCGACCCCGGTGACGACTGTCTTGTCGGTGTCCTTGATGCCGACGATCTCGACCTCGTCGCCGGTGTTGACGATTCCCTGCTCGATCCGCCCGGTGGCGACGGTGCCGCGGCCGGTGATCGAGAAGATGTCCTCGATCGGCATCAGGAACGGCTTGTCGAGGTCGCGCGTCGGCTCAGGGATGTAGGAGTCGAGCGCGTCGGCCAGCTCGAAGATCGCCGCCTTCGCGTCCTCGTCGCCCTCCAGCGCCTTCAGCGCCGAGCCCTTGATGATCGGGGTCTCGTCACCCGGGAACTCGTACTCGTTGAGCAGGTCCTTGACCTCCTCCTCGACCAGCTCGATCAGCTCCTCGTCGTCGACCTGGTCGATCTTGTTGAGGAAGACGACCACGTGCGGGACGTTGACCTGGCGGGCCAGCAGGATGTGCTCGCGGGTCTGCGGCATCACGCCGTCGGCGGCGGAGACGACCAGGATCGCGCCGTCCATCTGGGCGGCGCCGGTGATCATGTTCTTGACGTAGTCGGCGTGGCCCGGGCAGTCGACGTGGGCGTAGTGGCGGTTGTCGGTCTCGTACTCGACGTGCGAGGTCGCGATCGTGATCCCGCGCTCCTTCTCCTCGGGAGCGTTGTCGATCTCGTCGAAGGTCTTGGCCTCCGTCCCGCCCTTCTCGGAGAGGGTCTTGGTGATCGCGGCCGTAAGCGTTGTCTTGCCATGGTCGATGTGACCGATGGTGCCGACGTTCACATGCGGCTTGTCGCGCTCGAACTTCTCCTTGGACATCTCTCTCCTTGGGCCTTTCTTGGTTTCTCGTCTTTGCTGTCTGGTCTAAGTGATTTGGTGTTCGGGCTGCTCGGCAGGGTGATTTGTGCTGCCCGCAGGCGAACCCAGGCAATATAGCTACAAATCTGGGTTCGGCCCGTTTGCCTAGGAAGCCGCTCCGACGGGTTCGCCGGCGCGGTGCTCGACTATCTCCTCCGCGATGTTGTTCGGTACTTCCTCGTAGCGCTCGAACTGCATCGTGTAGGTGGCGCGGCCTTGGGTCGAGGAGCGCAGGTCGGTGGCGTAGCCGAACATCTCCCCGAGCGGGACGAAGGCCTGGACGACCTGGGCGTTGCCGCGCGGTTCCTGGCCCATCACCTGGCCTCTGCGGCGATTGAGGTCACCGTTGACGGTGCCGAGGAAGTCCTCGGGTGTCACCACCTCGACCGCCATCACAGGCTCCAGCAGGACCGGCTTCGCCCTGCGGGCGGCCTCTTGGACCGCCATCGAGCCGGCGATCTTGAAGGCCATCTCGGAGGAGTCCACGTCGTGGTAGGAGCCGTCGATCAGCTCGATGCGGACATCGACCATCGGGTAGCCGGCCTTGACGCCGTTCTCCAGCGCCTCCTCCATGCCCTGCTCGGCGGGCCCGATGAACTCGGTCGGGATCACCCCGCCCTTGATCTTGTTGACGAAGTCGAAGCCCTCCCCCGGGGCGGGCTCGAGGTTGATGACTACGTGGCCGAACTGGCCGCGGCCGCCGGTCTGGCGCACGAAGCGACCCTGGACCTTCTCGACCCGCTGGCGTACCGTCTCGCGGTAGGCGACCTGCGGGCGGCCCACGTTCGCGTCCACCTTGAACTCGCGCAGCATCCGGTCGACGATCACCTCGAGGTGGAGCTCGCCCATCCCGTGGATCAGGGTCTGACCGGTTTCCTCGTCGGACTCGACCTGGAAGGTCGGGTCCTCCTCGGCCAGGCGGGCGAGGGCGGTGCCCAGCTTCTCCTGGTCGACCTTGGTCTTGGGCTCGATCGCGACCGCGATCACCGGCTCGGGGAACTCGATCGTCTCCAGCCGGATCGGCGCGTCCGGCGCCGCCAGGGTGTCACCCGTGGAGGTCTGCTTCAGCCCGACCCCTGCGCAGATGTCGCCGGCGTAGCACTCCTCGATCTCCTCGCGGTGGTTTGCGTGCATCATCAGCAACCGCCCGATCCGCTCGGTCCTGCCGGTGGAGACGTTGAGCACCCGGCCCCCAGCCGAGAGCTTGCCCGAGTAGACGCGGAAGTAGGTGAGCTTGCCGACGTAGGGGTCGGCCATCACCTTGAAGGCGAGCGCCGCGAACGGGGCATTGTCGTCGGCCGGGCGCTCCGCCTCTGTGGGCTCCTCCGAGCGCTTTGCCGGCGGCTCGAGGCCGGTGACCGCGTGCACCTCCAGCGGCGAGGGCAGGAGCTCGACGATCGCGTCGAGCAGCGGCTGCACCCCCTTGTTCTTGAACGAGGACCCGCATAGGACAGGCGTCACCTTGATGTCGAGCGAGGCGCGGTGCAGCGAGGAAGCGATCCGCTCATGGGGGATCTCCTCCTCTGCCAGGTAGGCCTCCATCAGCTCGTCGTCGTACTCGGCGCAGGCCTCGATCAGGTCGGTGCGGTACTTGTGCGCCTGCTCACGCATGTCCTCGGGGATCTCCGAGGTCTCGAACTCGGTGCCGAGCTCGTCCTTCCAGACCAGCGCCTTCATCTCGATAAGGTCGACGACGCCGGTGAACTCGGCCTCCTGGCCGATCGGGAGCTGGATCGGCAGGGGGTGGGCGCCGAGCCGCTCGACCATGGTCTCCACGGCGTTGTAGAAGTCGGCCCCGGTCCGGTCCATCTTGTTGATGTAGGCGATTCGCGGGACCTTGTACTTGTCTGCCTGGCGCCAGACGGTCTCCGACTGCGGCTCCACGCCGGCGACCGAGTCGAAGACGGCGATCGCGCCGTCGAGGACGCGGAGGCTGCGCTCGACCTCGACCGTGAAGTCGACGTGGCCGGGCGTGTCGATGATGTTGATCCGGTGGCCGTCCCACTCGCAGGCGGTGGCAGCCGAGGTGATCGTGATCCCCCGCTCCTGCTCCTGCTCCATCCAGTCCATCACGGCAGCGCCCTCGTGCACCTCGCCCATCTTGTGGGTGCGGCCGGTGTAGTAGAGGATGCGCTCCGTCGTCGTCGTCTTGCCGGCGTCGATGTGCGCCATGATCCCGATGTTGCGGGTTTTCTCGAGCGGGAAGTTGCGAGGCATTATTGGGCGTAGAGTGTCTGTTGGTGGGGGGCTTGGAAGAGAGGTGGCGTCTTTGCTGAGATCCCGGTTTCGCGCACAAAAAAGGCCCTTGCGGGCCCGGCACGATCTTTGCTCCGCGAGCTCCGGGACCGACGTCTATGTCGAGCGGCTATCCATTGGTCGGGAAACGGCTCCTGACGACCCCGGCCGGCAGGCTGATGCGTGCCTGGGGATCGTGCCTGGGCGACGCGCGATGATAGCAGAGCTATGAAGCCATTCCGGAGGCGGCGAGAGCCGCACAGGGAGCGCGAGCGGGCGGCCCGCCAGGCCCGCCGCGAGGAGCTCTCGGCGCGCCTGCGGGGCGAGGAGCCGGACGAGTCGAACGCAGCGCGGGAGCAGCGGCGTGCCGAGCGGGACGCTGCCCGCCAGGACAAGGCGCAGGAGCCGAAGGTCGGGAAGCCGCGCAAGCGGCGGCCGAAGCAGCGGGTCAGGCGGAAGGCCAGGGCCGCCCGGGTCGAGGCCACGCGCTCCTCGGCCGCGCTGGGGAGGCGCGGGAAGTCGAGCTTCGACGGCGCCAGACGCGCCTGGCGCCGCGGAATGCGGGCCACCGCGACCAGGGCAAGCACGGTCGGGCCGGCCCTGGGCCGCGCGGCCGGCCGGGCCTGGGCTCTGATCGCGCCGCTCTTCGCCTTCGCCTTCGGGCTGCTTGCGCGCGGCTACCGGCTGTTGCGGGCCGGACTGGTCCGCCTGGGGCGGATGGTCCGCGGCGGCATCCGCCGCCTCGATCGTCTCCTGACGCCGGCGCGTGGGGCCTTCCTGGTCACCGTCGGGGCCGCCGGATGCCTGGTGCTTTCCCAGTTCGTCAACTACCGGGGAGTCGAGATCGGACAGCCGGGCTACGGCCAGGTGGCGGCGATCGCCTCGGCCCCGCAGATGGACCTCCAGAGGGCCGGCGAGGCTCATTCCTACCTGCTCATCCCACTCGCCGTCTTCGCCGTGGTGATGGCCGCCGTGGCCGCCATCGCCGGTCGGCGCCGTGCCGCCGAGATGGTGGCCCTCGCCGGGCTCGCCGGGCTCGCGGTGACGCTGCTGATCGACATGCCCAGCGGCCTGGACGCGGGCTCCGTAGGGGTCCGGTTCTCCGGCGCGCACGCGGTGTTGCGAGAGGGGTTCTACGCTCAGCTCGCCGCCTGCGCCGGCCTCGTAATCTGCGGCGCGGCGCTGGTGCTCGACCTGGGCGCGGCCCGCTCGGGCGCGAGGAGGCGAGCTCGACATCACCGCCGGCAGGACCGGACGCGGCGCTCGCGGAAGGCGCCGTCGTTGGCGGAGAGCGGCACGTGAGCGAGGGGGCCCGCTACGAGCGAGTTCTTCCCTTCTCCTGCCTGGCCGGAGCGTTGCTGCTGATCGCCTCCGAGCTGATGGACACCTTCCGCTTCGACGCGGTGGATGAGGTGTCGGGAGGCGTCGGGGCAGTCACCACCGTGGCCGACCGCCACCAGCACGCGATGCTCATTCTCGGCCTGTTCGCGGTCCTTGCCCTCCTCGTTGCGATCGGGACCGGCTCGAAGCCCGCCGCGGTGGCCGTCGCCGTGTCCGGGGCCGCCGCGTTGCTCCTGTTCGTCCTCATCGACGTCCCCGACGCCGGCAAGGTCGGGACCTTCAGTGACGCCGGGCGCTCGTTCGTCGACGCCAAGGCGGTTCCCGAGGGTGGCTTCTGGCTGGAGCTGATCGGGGCGTTGGTGCTCGCGGTCTGCGGGGGCGCGCTGGCGACCCTCAGCCCGGCCCAACTTCGGGCGCTGCGACCCGGGGCGCGGAAGGGCGAGAAGAAGGGGAGCGGCACCGCGACCCCGAAGCGAGGGCGCAGGCGTGTGCCCCGTCTGCGCAAGGCCTCCCAGGAGGCCGGCGGCAGCTAGCTGGCTACCAGCGGTAGTGGGCGAACGCCTTGTTCGCCTGGGCCATCCGGTAGATGTCGTCCTTGCGCTTCCACGCGCTGCCCTGCTGCTTGGTCGCGTCGAGGATCTCATTCGCGAGGCGCTCGGCCATCAAGTACTCGCGGCGGCGGCGGGCGAAGTCCACGAGCCAGCGGACCGCGAGCGTGCGGGCGCGGCGGGCCGGAACTTCGACAGGAACCTGGTAGGTGGCGCCACCGACCCGGCGGGAGCGGACCTCCAGCACCGGAGTCAGTTGCTTGACCGCCTCGTCGAGAGTCTCCACCGGGTCCTCACCCGAGCGCTCCCCGACCAGCGCCAGGGCGTCGTAGACGATCTCCTCGGCGCGCGACTTCTTGCCGTGGGTCATCACCTTGTTGATCACCTGCTGGACGAGCCGGCTGCGATGCCGCGAGTCTGGCTCGACCGGTCGGATCTGGGCTGCGGTGCGGCGCGGCATCCGGTCTAACGCTTGACGCCGTAGCGGGAGCGGGCCTGACGGCGGTCACTGACGCCCGCGGCGTCGAGGGTGCCGCGGACGACCTTGTAGCGGACGCCCGGAAGGTCCTTGACGCGGCCGCCCCTGACCAGCACGACCGAGTGCTCCTGGAGGTTGTGGCCCTCGCCGGGAATGTAGGTGGTGACCTCCATTCCGTTGGTCAACCGCACCCGCGCGATCTTGCGGAGTGCCGAGTTCGGCTTCTTCGGCGTCACCGTGGCAACCCTGGTGCAAACGCCGCGGCGCTGCGGCGCCGAGACGCGCTTCTTGCGGCCCTGCCCGGACTTCAACCCCGGCGTGGTGACCTTCTTCTTGGGGCGCTTGCGGCCCTTCCTGACGAGTTGGTTCGTGTTCGGCACGGCGGCGAATGGTAGCGGGCGGCGACCGAGCGTGAGATGGCCGCCGCCTGCCCTCAGCACCTAGTTACCGCCCTCGCCCGCGGTATCGCCATCGCCTTCGATCACGACCAGCTTGTAGTTCTGGTCGAGGCGGACGTCGACGGTCCGGCCATCGGGCTCCCCCACCTCGACCTCCCAGGTGGCGCCGTTCTCCCCGTCGCGCTCGACCGAGTTGGCCTTGCCGCCGGTGATGGCCAGCGCTGCCTTCTCCGCCTTGGCAGCTCCCGGACCGGTGGCGTTCTCTCCGCCGTCGGAGCCGACGGCGCCGGCAACGGCGGCCCCCCCGGCCCCGAGGGCGGCGACCGCGCCGGTGATTACGACGACCTTCCTGGCTCTGTTCATTTCTGCTCCTTATCGGTTTGGACTTCGCGTACCCCCACCCCCTTGAGGCTGCGGTGGCCCGATGAGACCGCGATGAGAGGCGGTTTTTGGCAGCCGGGCAACTAGGCTTGGCCCGATGGCCGAGCGACCGATCCTCGCCGTTGACGTCGACGGCGTCATCAGCCTCTTCGGCTTCGAGGAGCCGCCCGATCGCAGCCTCGCCAGCTTCGAGCTGATCGACGGCATGGTGCACTGCATCTCGCTGGGTGCCGGTGAGCGCTTGCGGCGTCTCGCCGAGTACTACGAGCTCGTCTGGGCTACCGGCTGGGAGGAGCGCGCCAACGACGTCCTGCCCCGAATTCTCGGGCTGCCCGAGCTGCCCGTGGTCAACTTCGGCGGCGCCGCCCAGTTCGGCACCGCCCACTGGAAGCTGGAGCCGCTGGCCGAGCTCGCCGAGGGCCGCGCGCTGGCCTGGATCGACGACTCCTTCGACGAGAGCTGTTACGAGTGGGCGCGCTCGCGCTCTCATCCGACGCTGCTGGTGCCAACCGAGTCGAAGCTTGGCCTGGAGGAGGCCCACGCCGAGGCGCTCTCGGCCTGGGCCCGCGGTCTGGAGCGCGAGTCGCAGCCGGGACAGGCGGACCTCTAAACTCTTAGCTGGTGGAGGGTTTCTGGCCCATTTTCTTCCTGATCGTGGTCCTGAAGATCCCCGTGCTCGGGTCGCTCTGGCTCGTCTGGTGGGCCTCGCATCCGGCCCCCGAGGCGGACGGCGCCGAGGACTCAGACGGAGGCTTCCGCCGCTGGCGCCCGCAGCCGCGGCGGCCCAAGGGCCCCCGCCGCGGCCCCCACGGGGGTGGAGCCGCGAAGGCGCTGCCGGCCTGTCCGCCCGGCTCCCGCACGCGGGTCCTCAGCCCGCCGGCCCCGGCCCGCGCCGGCTTCGCCCACGCCCGCGGCGCTGCCCAGCCGGCGCGCGAGCGCTCCGGCCACTAGCGGCGCCACTCGCGAGACTTCGATAAGTCACCGTATTGGTGTTTCAGATCCGTCTCGCCAGCTGGGTCCGGTGCGAGCGGGGCCATTGCTCCCGCGGCGACGGGCGCCCTGTCGACGCTCGCGCCGCAGCTCGCGCATGTAGGGGTGGAAGTCCACCTGGATCGTGTGCCGCTTCGAGGCGACGTAGCGGCGCGCCATCCGCGTCCGGGTCCGCTCGATCTCCTCGCGCATCTTCGCCACGGCAGGGAGGGCGGCCTTGCCCTCGAGCAGGTCGGCGACCCATTGCGACTGCTGCTCGGCGACCGGCATGATCGCCCCCAGCGGCTGGATCAGGCCGATGAAGTAGAGGCCCGGGCACTCGACCGACACCACCCGGCGGTAAAGATCGATGCGGTTGTCGGGCGCCGAGAGCAGCGAGGGGTCGAGGAACGGGAAGGTGATCCTGTAGCCGGTGCAGTAGATGACGAGGTCGATCTCCTCTTCACTGCCGTCGACGAAGCCGACGCTGTGCCCGACGAAGCGCTCGATGTTCGGCTTCACGGTGATGTCGCCGTGCCCGATCCGCGGCAGCAGCTCTGAGGAGACCGTCGGATGCGCCTCGAGCAGCTTGTGATCGGGCTCGGGCAGGCCGTATGAGGTGACGTCGCCGGTCGCCGTCTTCAGCGCCGCCATGAAGGCTCGCCGCTGGACGGCCAGCGGCAGCCGGGAGAGCACTTCGGAGCCCGTCTCGTCGGTCGGCCGGCCGCGCAGGTACTTGGGGATGACGTAGGCCCCGCGGCGCATCGCCAGGAAGGTCGCGTCGGCGACCCGCGAAGACTCCACGGCGATGTCGGTGGCGGAGTTGCCGATGCCCAGCACCAGCACTCGCTTTCCACGCAGGACGTCGGGCTCGCGGTAGTGGTGGACGTGCATCTGCTCCCCGAGGAACTCCTCGGACCCCGGGAAGGGAGGCTCCGGCCAGCGGGGATCCCAGTGATGCCCGTTGGCGACGAGCACCGCCCCGTAGCGCCCGCTCTCGCGCCGGCCCCGGTCGTCCTCGGTTACGACCTCCCACTCGCCGCCGGCCGGCTCGACGCTAAGGACCTCGGTGCGGAAGCGGATGTCCTCGCGGAAGCCGAAGTGGTCCACGTAGTCGTCGAAGTAGCGGGCGATCTGGAAATGGTCGGGGTAGTCGGGATAGTCGTCGGGCATCGGGTAGCTGGCGTAGGCCATCTGCCCGCGGGAGGTGTTGATGTGCAGCGAGCGGTAGGCCGAGGACATCCCGTTGTCGTTCTCATAGCGCCAGTTGCCGCCGACCTCCGAGCCCTTCTCGAAGCAGTCGAAGGGGATGCCCCGCTCGGCCAGCACCTGGCAGGAGGCGATCCCGGAGGAACCGGCGCCGATCACACAGACCTTCTGCCCCGGCCGAAGCGCGCTCACGCGCGGGAAACTAGACAATAGCGGCGGCTTCGCCGCCTGACATGCCGGTGCCGGCGCTCGCTCCGCGCCGGCAAAGCAGAACCCAATTGCGGCGGCTTCCCCGCCCAGGGTTGCCCGCTGGCGCTCAAACCTTGGCCGGTTTCGCCGATACAAGGACCAGGGCAGCGGGTTATCACTCAACAGGGACTTCCGAATGCGACGAGCCTCTCGAGATACTTCCGGCACGTCGTCCTGGCAGCTTCTCTCCGCGCGCAGGCGCGGGCCGGCTGCCCCCTGCCGAGGCAGCGCAAACCTGCGCCGGGCACCGGGCGACGATCGTCGGCACCCCCGGCCCCGACCGGATCGTCGGCAGGAGGGCCAGCGACGTGATCGCCGGGCTGGGCGGCAACGACGTGATCCTCGACGGACCCAACGGCAACGACATCCTCTGCGGCGACGGTGGGCGCGACCGGCTCGTCGCCGGCCACGGCAACGATCGCCTCTACGGTGGCGGTGGCCGCGACATCGCGATCGGCGGGCAGGGAAACGACCGTCTCTCCGGCGGCGGCGGCGACGACGTTCTGCTGGGCGGGTCCGGAAACGACCGGATCGACGGCGGCGCCGGGGCGGACCGAGCCCGCGGCTTCACCGGCAACGACCGATCCGCGGCGACGCGGGTCCCGACAGGCTCTTCGCCGAGAACGGCGATGACCTCATCCACGGCGGTGGTGGCGACGACCTGGTCGACGGGGGCCTCGGCGACGACGTCCCGATCTACGACGGCGGCGTCTACGGCGACGGCGGCAGCGACCGCGTCCTCGGCGGCACCGGCGTCGACCTGGTCGACGGCGGGCCGGGCGACGGAGACGTCGTCCGCGGCGACCAGGGGCCAGACACGATCGTCGGCGGGCCGGGCGCCGCGCGACATCGCCTCCTTCAGCACCGCCTCGGTGGTCAGCAGGCTGGGCTGGGCGAGCCCCGGGCTGCCAGCACACCGCGCGGCTTCGGGCTGGTGGTGGACATGGATCGCGGCGTCGCCTGCGAGTTCCTCGCCCACGACAAGATCCTGGTCCAGAAGCTGCGGGGATCGAGGACGTGGTCGGCACCGCCTTCCCGGACCGGATCGCGGCGACGGCGGTCCCAACCGGATCGACGGCGGGCCCGGTGACGACCGCCTCAGCGGCGGTGCCGGCCGCGACGAGGCATTTGGGGGTCGGGCTACGACCTCTGCAGCGACTTCGAGAGGGAGACCTCCTGCCCGGGGCCGAGCGGCGAGGGCCGGCTGACCGAGGTGGAGCTGAACCGCTCGATCGACGGCTCCTCGACCCTCGTGGTCCTGGGCTCGGGCTCCGGCAACCGGATCCGCGTCGGGTATCAGGCGCGGCCGCTACTCGGTCTCCGACGCTCCGGGATCGATGCCGGGGAGCGAGTCGGGCTGCGACCAGGGACAACGACGGCGGGGTCGAGTGCGCCGACGAGCTCGCTCGACTCGCTGCTCGTCGACGGCGGCGCCGGCGGTGACCGGGTGACGATCGCCGACTCGGTGCCGCCCTCGGTGGACGTGACCGTCGATGGGGGACGCCGGCAACGACCGGATCGTCGGAGGCCGCGGCGCAGATCACCTCAGGTCGGGATCGGGCGGCAGGGACACGGTGATCGGCCGAGGCGGGGGCGACGCTCTCTACGGCGGCGGCAACGACCCCGACCGCCTCTTCGGCGGCCCGGGACCGGACCTCTCGACCCTCCCGGCCACCTGCCGGGGCGGCAGCCTGATCAACGGCGGGCTCGAGCCGCGACAACGTCTCCTACGCCCTCTCCGATCAGAACAGCGTCTGGGTGATGAGCCTGAAGACGCGACACCGCGGGCTTCAAGCGCAGGCGCTGCGGGCACGACCGGCTGGTCGGCGTCTCCTCGCTGGAGGGAACCAAGGGGGTGGACATCCTGATCGGTGACGGCCGCCACAACGGGCTGCTCGGCCACGAGGGCGCCGACGTCTTCCGCGCCGGCGGCGGCAAGGACTACGTCGACGCCCGCGACGGCGGGCGCGACAGGGTGGTCAGCTGCGGCCCGGGCCGCGACCTGCTCCTGGCCGACGCGCGCCGGACCGCGCGAAGGGACTGCGAGCAGCGCCGCTGAGCGCTACTCGGCCCCCGTCCGTCGTCGACTCGATCTCCTGCGCCAGCTCCTCGAGCTCCTCGGCGAAGGAGGGGCCGAAGCTCTCGATGTCGGCGTCGCCGCCGCCCTCGAGCCCCAGCTCGGCGGCCAGCTCGTCCTCGTCGAGCAGGCCCTCCTCGCTGGGGGGCTCGATCGGCTCGGAGGGCTCGATCGCCAGCGTGCGGTAGTGCTTGAGCCCGGTCGCCGCCGGGATCAGCTTGCCGATGATCACGTTCTCCTTGAGCCCGACGAGTCGGTCGCGCTTGCCCTCCAGCGCAGCGTCGGTGAGGACCTTGGTGGTCTCCTGGAAGGAGGCGGCCGAGAGGAACGACTCGGTGGCCAGCGAGGCCTTGGTGATGCCGAGGATCCGCTCCTTGGCCTTGGCCGGGGTGCCGCCCTCGTCCTTGACCTCCTTGTTGAGGCGCTTGAGGCTCTGGCGGTCCTCGAGCTGGCCCGGCAGCAGCGAGGTGGAGCCCTTCGACTCGACCTCGACCTTGCGCAGCATCTGCCGCACGATCAGCTCGATGTGCTTGTCGTTGATGTCGACGCCCTGCTGGCGGTAGACGTCCTGCACCTCGCGCACCAGGTAGACCTCGGTCTCGGTGCGGCCGCGGATCTCCAGCAGGTCGGCCGGGTAGAGGGAGCCCTCGTTGAGCTGCTGGCCGACCTCGACCTTCTCGCCGTGGGCGACGTGCAGGCGCGAGCGGGCCGGGAAGGAGTGCGAGGTCTCCTCGCCGGCCGGAGTCGGTGATCGTCACCTTGACCGCCTTGTCGGTCTCCTCGACCGCGACCTTGCCGGCGTGCTCGGCCAGCTGGGCGAGGCCCTTCGGCTTGCGCGCCTCGAACAGCTCGACGACGCGCGGCAGGCCCTGGGTGATGTCCTGGCCGGCGACGCCGCCGGTGTGGAAGGTCCGCATCGTCAGCTGCGTCCCGGGCTCGCCGATCGACTGCGCGGCGATGATCCCGACCGCGTCGCCGATGTCGACCATCGCTCCGGTCGCGGGGGCGATGCCGTAGCAGGAGCGGCAGATCCCCGACTCGGCCTCGCACTTCAGCGCCGAGCGGACCGGGACCGTGTCGTCCTCGTCGAGCGCCTCGGCCAGCTCGTCGAGCTTCTCGGCGTCGATCTCCTCGTTCCGCTTCAGCAGCTCGCGGCCGCGCTTGGTCTCGAACTTCTTCGCCGCCAGCCGGCCGATCAGGTAGTCGTTGAGCGAGCCGTCGGGCTTGCGGATCGGCATCTCGATGTGGTCCTTGGTCTTGCAGTCCTCGATCCGCACGATCACGTCCTGGGCGACGTCGACGAGGCGGCGGGTCAGGTAGCCCGAGTCGGCGGTGCGCAGCGCCGTGTCGGCGAGGCCCTTGCGGGCGCCGTGGGTGGAGATGAAGTACTCCAGGACCGAGAGGCCCTCCATGAAGTTGGCCTTGATCGGGCGCTCGATGATCTCGCCCTTCGGGTTGGCCATCAGGCCGCGCATCCCGGCGAGCTGGCGGATCTGCTTGAACGAGCCGCGGGCGCCGGAGTTGGCCATCATGTAGATCGGGTTGAGCTCGTCGAGGTTGCCCTCCATCGCCTTGCCGACCACGTCGGTGGCCTCGTTCCAGCGGCTGGTCACCGCCTCGCGGCGCTCCTCCTGGGTGATGTAGCCGTCGTTGTACTGGCCGTGGATCTCCTCCGCCTGCGCCTCGTAGCGCTCGAGGATCTCGTCCTTGTCGGGGGGCGAGACGACGTTGTTCTTGGAGATCGTGATCCCGGCCTGGGTGGCGAAGTGGAACCCGAGGTCCTTGAAGGCGTCGAGGACCAGCGAGATCGCCGGCGCCCCGTAGGTGTCGACCAGGTCGGAGACCGTCTCGTTGACGTCGCGCTTCTTCAGCGAGTGGTTGACGAACTCGTAGCTCTCCGGCTTCCACTCGTCGTCGAGCGCGACCTCGAGCGCCCGCTCGATCCGGTCGTTGAAGATGATCCGCCCGACCGTGGTCAGGAAGTGCTCGTGGCCCTCGCGCCGGTACTCGGCGTGGTCGTGGAGGCGGACCGAGCCGTTCTCATAGGCCAGCTCTGCCTCCTGCGCGGAGCGGAAGACCTTGGGGCGCGGGCCCTTCTTGGCGCCCTTGCCCTTCTTCAGCTCCTCGTCGAGCTTGGCCAGCTCCTCGGCCGTGGGGCCGTAGGTGAGGTAGTAGATGCCGAGCACCATGTCCTGGGTCGGCGTCGCCAGCGGCGCGCCGTGGGCCGGCGAGAGGATGTTGTTGGAGGAGAGCATCAGGATCCGCGCCTCCGCCTGCGCCTCGGCCGAGAGCGGCACGTGCACCGCCATCTGGTCGCCGTCGAAGTCGGCGTTGAAGGCATGGCAGACGAGCGGGTGGACCTGGATCGCCTTGCCCTCGACCAGGATCGGCTCGAAGGCCTGGATCCCCAGCCGGTGCAGGGTCGGGGCCCGGTTGAGCAGCACCGGGTGCTCGTGGATGACCTCCTCGAGCACGTCCCAGACCTCGGGGATCTCGGACTCGACCATCTTCTTCGCCGCCTTGATGTTCTGCACGGCCTTGCGCTCGACCAGCCGGGCCATGATGAACGGCTTGAACAGCTCCAGCGCCATCAGCTTCGGCAGCCCGCACTGGTGCAGCCGAGGCTCGGCCCGGAGACGATCACCGAGCGGCCCGAGTAATCGACGCGCTTGCCCAGCAGGTTCTGGCGGAAGCGGCCCTGCTTGCCCTTGAGCATGTCGGAGAGCGACTTCAGCGGGCGGTTGCCGGGCCCGGTGACGGGGCGGCCGCGGCGGCCGTTGTCGAACAGTGCGTCGACCGCCTCCTGGAGCATCCGCTTCTCGTTGTTGACGATGATCTCCGGCGCGCCGAGGTCGAGCAGGCGCTTCAGCCGGTTGTTGCGGTTGATCACCCGCCGGTAGAGGTCGTTGAGGTCGGAGGTGGCGAAGCGGCCGCCGTCGAGCTGGACCATCGGCCGCAGCTCCGGCGGGATCACCGGGACGCAGTCGAGGATCATCCACTCCGGCCGGTTGGAGGAGTTGAGGAAGGCCGAGGCGACCCGCAGCCGCTTCACCGCGCGGGCCTGCTTCTGGCCCTTGGAGGAGTTGATCGTCTGCTCCAGCTCCTCGCACTCGGCCTCGAGGTCGATCTGCTCGAGCAGGTCGCGCACCGCCTCGGCGCCCATGCCGCCGCGGAAGTACTCGCCCCAGCCGAACGGGGAGCCGAAGCGGTCCTTCAGCTCGCGGAAGACGGTCTCGTCGTTGACGACCTCCTTCGGCTTCATCTCGCTAGAAGATCTTCCAGACCTCCTGCATGCGCTCGATCGCCTCGTCGATGTAGGCCTCGGTGTCGGAGATCTCGGCGTCGAAGGTCTTCTTCAGCTCCTTGGTCAGCTTGGTGCGCTCCTCGTCGGAGAGCTTGCGGAGCTGGGCCGCGGTCAGCTTCAGGCCCTCGGCCCAGATGTGATCGTCGTCGGAGAACTTGTCCTGGCTGCCGTCCTCGAGGTAGGCGAGCCGGCGCTCCAGCGACTCGTTCAGCTCCTGGGTGCGCTTCTGGCGCTCGGCCTCGTAGGAGTCGACGACCTTGTCGACCTCCTTCTCGAGCTTGCCGATGTCCTTGGCGCGGGCCTCCTCGTCGACCCAGGTGACCATCGAGGCGGCGAAGTAGAGGACCTTCTCCAGCTCCTTCGGCGCCATGTCGATCAGGTAGCCGATCCGGCTCGGGACGCCCTTGAAGAACCAGATGTGGGAGACGGGGGCGGCGAGGTCGACGTGGCCCATGCGCTCGCGCCGCACCTTGGAGCGGGTCACCTCGACGCCGCAGCGCTCGCAGACGATCCCCTTGTAGCGGACCCGCTTGTACTTGCCGCAGTAGCACTCCCAGTCCTTGGTCGGACCGAAGATGCGCTCGCAGAAGAGCCCGTCCTTCTCGGGCTTCAGGGTGCGGTAGTTGATCGTCTCGGGCTTGGTGACCTCACCCCAGCTCCAGGAGCGGATCTTCTTCGAGGAGGCGAGGCCGATCTCGATTGCGTCGAAATTGTTGATGTCGATCAAGTTCAGTCCTTAGTCTTCGTCGTTAGTCGATGTCGTCGGGTCGTCGGCCGCTTCGAGCGGCTTGCGACGCGAGCTACTTCTTCGCCTCCTCGGCCTCCGCCTCCGCCTCGGCGCCGTGCCGGCGCCGTCGGACCCTCCACCTTCTCGTCGGCGGCGCCGTTGGAGGAGTCGGCGCGGACCCCGGTCAGGTCCATGCCCAGCTCCTCGGCGGCCTTCAGCAGGTCGTCCTCCTCCTCGGACATCTCGACCTCGCCGCCCTCGGAGACGACGTTGGCGTCGAGCGAGAGGCTCTGGATCTCCTTCAGCAGCACCTTGAAGGACTCCGGGATCGAGGGCTCGGGGATGTTCTCGCCCTTGACGATCGCCTCGTATGCCTTGACGCGGCCGACCGTGTCGTCGGACTTGACCGTGAGCATCTCCTGGAGGGTGTAGGCGGCGCCGTAGGCCTCCAGGGCCCAGACCTCCATCTCGCCGAAGCGCTGCCCGCCGAACTGCGCCTTGCCGCCCAGCGGCTGCTGGGTGACCAGCGAGTAGGGGCCGGTCGAGCGGGCGTGGATCTTGTCGTCGACCAGGTGCAGCAGCTTCAGGATGTACATCTGGCCGACCGTCACCTTGCCCTCGTAGGGCTCGCCGGTGCGGCCGTTGTAGAGCTGCACGGTGCCGGCGCAGCGCGACCCGGGCCGCTGGCGCTTGTCGACGCCGAAGTCGATCCCGCGCTCGGCGTTCTCCTCGGACCAGCTGACCAGCGCCTCGTCGACGTCCTCGACGGTGGCCCCGTCGAAGACCGAGGTGGCGACGTAGACGCGGCCGTTGCCCTCGTCTCCGTGGGCCTGCTTGTAGGCGTCGGAGCCATCGTCATACCAGCCGTTGGCGGCGACCCAGCCGAGGTGGGTCTCGAGGATCTGGCCGATGTTCATCCGGCTGGGGACGCCGAGCGGGTTGAGGATCACGTCCACCGGGGTCCCGTCCTCGAGGTGGGGCATGTCCTCCTCGGGGACGATCTTCGAGATCACGCCCTTGTTGCCGTGGCGGCCGGCGAGCTTGTCGCCCTCGGCGATCTTGCGCTTGGTCGCGACGTAGACGCGGACCAGGTCGTTGACGCCGGGGGGCAGGTCGTCCCCTCGTCGCGGCTGAAGGTGAGGACGTCGATCACGACCCCGCCCTCGCCGTGCGGGCACCTTCAGCGAGGTGTCGCGGACTTCGCGCGCCTTCTCCTTGAAGATCGCGCGGATCAGCTTCTCCTCGGCGGTCAGCTCGGTCTCGCCCTTCGGGGTGACCTTGCCGACGAGCAGGTCGCCGCGACTGCACCTCGGCGCCAATGCGGACGATGCCGCGCTCGTCGAGGTTGCGCAGGCTCTCCTCCGAGCGGTTGGGGATGTCGCGGGTGATCTCCTCGTCGCCGAGCTTGGTCGTGCGGGCGTCGATCTCGTACTCCTCGATGTGGATCGAGGTCAGCTCGTCGTCCTTGACCAGGCGCTCGGAGAGGATGATCGCGTCCTCGAAGTTGTAGCCCTCCCAGGACATGAAGGCGACGAGGCAGTTCTTGCCGAGTGCGATCTCGCCGCCGGCGGTCGAGGAGCCGTCGGCGAGGACGTCGCCCTCCTTCACCTTCTGGCCGACCGAGACGATCGGACGCTGGTGGATGATCGTCCCCTGGTTGGAGCGCATGAACTTGTCGAGCTTGTAGGTGTCCTTCTTGGAGCCGTGGCTGACGACGACCTGCTCGGAGTCGACGTAGGCGACCTCGCCGGCGTTCTCGGCCAGGGTCACGTCGCCGGTGTCGATCGCCGCGCGCCGCTCCATCCCGGTGCCGATCAGCGGCGGGTCGGGCTTGACCAGCGGCACCGCCTGGCGCTGCATGTTCGAGCCCATCAGCGCCCGGTTGGCGTCGTCGTGCTCGAGGAACGGGATCAGCGCCGTCGCCACCGACCAGATCTGGGTCGGCGAGACGTCCATCAGGTCGACGTCCTTGGGGGCGGCGGAGGAGTACTCGTCCTCGCTGGCGCGGCAGAGGACCTGCGGGCCCTTCAGCTTGTTCGTCTTGGGGTCGATCTCGGCGCTCGCCTGGGCGATGATCTTGTCCTCTTCCTGGGTCGCGTCGAGGTGGACGATCTCGTCGGTGACGACGCCGTCCTTGACGATCCGGTACGGGGTCGTGACGAAGCCGTGCTCGGAGATCTGCGCGTAGGAGGAGAGCGAGCCGATCAGGCCGATGTTCGGCCCCTCCGGCGTCTCGATCGGGCACATGCGGCCGTAGTGGGTCGGGTGCACGTCGCGAACCTCGATCGGCGCCCGCTCGCGGGTCAGGCCGCCGGCGCCGAGCGCCGAGAGGCGGCGTCGGTGCGTGAGCCCGGCCAGCGAGTTGGTCTGGTCCATGAACTGCGAGAGCTGCGAGGAGCCGAAGAACTCCTTCAGCGCGGCCACCACGGGCCGGATGTTGATGATCGTCTGCGGGGTGATCGCGTCGGAGTCCTCGGTGGTGAGGCGCTCGCGGACGACCCGCTCCATCCGGTAGAGGCCGATCCGGAAGGCCTCCTGGATCAGCTCGCCGACCGTGCGCAGGCGCCGGTTGCCGAAGTGCTCGTACTCGTCGAGGTGGTCATAGACGGGCTCACGCGGGTAGGTGATCGCCTCCGCCGCGTAGTCCTTGATCGGGTTCTCTTCGTCGATCTCCTCGGGGATCCCGAGCAGCCTCGGCAGGCTGACCAGCTCCCTGACCAGGGCGATGATGTCGTCGTGGGTCAGGACCCGCGTGTCGAGGTCGATGTCGAGGTCGAGGCGGGCGTTCAGCTTGTAGCGGCCGACCCGGGTGAGGTCGTAGCGCTTGGGGTCGAAGAAGAGCTGCTCGAGCAGGTTGCGGGCGGCGTCCACCGAGGGCGGCTCGCCCGGGCGCTGCTTCTTGAACAGCTCGATCAGGGCGCCGTCCTCGGTCTTCGTTGGCTCGGTGTCGGCCTCGATGGTGTGCCTGATGTAGACCGAGTCGTCGAACAGCTTCAGCAGCTCGGCGTCCTCGACGTAGCCCATCGCCCGCAGCAGCACGGTCACCGGCAGCTTGCGCTTGCGGTCGATGCGGACGTAGACCCGCCCCTTCTTGTCGATCTCGAGCTCCAGCCAGGAGCCGCGAGCCGGCATCAGGTTGGCGATGAAGACCTGCTTCTCGGCGTCCTTCGGCGCCATCACGTAGGCGCCGGGCGACCGCACCAGCTGGGTGACGACGACCCGCTCGGTGCCGTTGATGATGAAGGTGCCGCGGTCCGTCATCCACGGGAAGTCGCCCATGAACACGGACTGCTCGCGGATCTCCCCCGTCTCCTTGTTCTGGAAGGCGACGGTCGCGGTCAGCGGCCGCGAGTAGGTCATGTCCTTCTCGCGGCACTCCTCGATCGAGTGGGCGGGCTCCTCGAACTTGAAGTCCCCGAAGACGATCGCCAGGTTCCCCGTGTAGTCCTCGATCGGGGAGATGTCGTCGATCGTCTCCCTCAGCAGACCCGACTTGGGGTCGGTCAGCTCCGCGAAGGAGCGGCGCTGGATATCGATCAGGTGGGGGACGTCAAGCGGGATTCTGAAGGCGAGAGAAATTCCTGCGGGTTACGGGGGCAGCGTTGGAACGTGCCAAGTCGGCGACTCCTCAGGTGGTCAGAGGGACGTAAAGATGGGCGCGAAATTCGACGCGAGGGCACAACGGCGCGCGACCGTAGAAAATACCACACGCACGCGCCTGCCCACAAGGGTTGGCTGAGCCGCCGCGCCAAAATCGCCCGAATTGCTGGGATTTTCAGCGCTACTTGAGCTCGACGGTGGCGCCGGCCTCCTCGAGCTCGGCCTTGAGCTTCTCGCCCTCATCGCGCTCGACACCCTCCTTGATCGCCTTCGGCGCCTCGTCGACCACGGCCTTGGCCTCCTTCAGCCCCAGCCCAGTCGCGGCGCGGACGACCTTGATCACGGGGACCTTCTGGCCACCGACCTCGGTCAGGACCACGTCGACCGTCGACGACTCCTCCTCGGCCGCCGTCGCCGCCGTCGCCGCCGTCCGCGGCAGCCGGAGCCGCAGCGGCGACCGCCGTAGCGGAAACGCCGAACTCCTCCTCGAGCGCCTTGATCCGCTCGGAGAGCTCGAGCACCGAGATCCCCTTCAACTCCTCGATCCAGTCCTCGGTTGTCACCTTTGCCATTTAGCTACTCCTCTTCGTTCGAAGCTTCTGGTTGCTCTGAAGTCTCTGAATCACTGCCCGACGCGTCCTCAGCTTCGCTTCCGGGCGCGTCGGGGTCCCCGGCATCCTGCTCAGCGGCCTCGGGCTCCGACGCCTCCTTTGCGGGTGGGTCGGGGGCGTCGTCAGGTTGGGGCTCCGGTGCTTCGCTTGCGGCCTCGACCTGCGGTGCTTCGGCCTGGGTCTCGGGTGAGGCCGGCTCTGAGGCCTCATCCTTGGACGCCTCTTCGGCGGGTGGCGCGGAGGTGGGCTCCTCGCCCGCAGCCTGCGAGGACGAGGTGTCCTCCTCCGCGACAGGACCCGCGGCCGAGGCGTCCGAGCCCTCGGAGTCGGCGTCGGCAGCTGCTGGAGGCTCGCCAGTGACCAGGCCCTGGTCGGCCATCTGCTGCAGCGCGATCGCGAGGCCGGAGACCATCGAGCCGAGGCCGCGAACCAGGCCGGTGAGCGGGCTGGCGACGACGCCGGCGAACTGGCCGTTGAGGACGTCGCGCGAGGGCAGGCGGGCGATCGAGGCGAAGGTCTCCTCGTCGAGCGTGAGCCCGTCCATGAAGCCGCCCTTGAAGGCGAGGACGTCGTGCTCGCGGTTGAAGGTGGAGATCGCCTTGGCGGCCGTGGCCGTGTCGCC
The DNA here is from genome assembly GCA_963738305.1 of uncultured Actinomycetes bacterium. Lineage (GTDB taxonomy): Bacteria > Actinomycetota > Thermoleophilia > Solirubrobacterales > 70-9 > JBBRHQ01. The sequence goes on from CAVTVU010000001.1 coordinate 759,988, forward strand.
GCGGATGAAGGTCAGCGCGGTCGGGCCCTCGAGCAGCTCGCTCAGCTCCTCGCGCCCGGCCTTCTCCGCGGCCAGCTTGGTCAGCCGGTTCTTGACGATGCGGAAGCTGGTTTCGGCCTCGCGCAGGCTGCCGCGCAGCGTCGCGGCCTCGGGGACGCTGATGCCGCGGTAGTCGATCGCGAAGATCGCCTCGGCGCCCTCGATCTGGGCGGCGATCTCATCGACCACCGCTGCTTTCTCATCCCGGTTCAAGCTTTTCGTTCCTCGATCTGTGTGTGCTGCCGTCCGGCCCGAGCCCACGAAAAAACCCGCTCGCAGGCGGGCTCAGCGACGCACGGTCTCTCTGGCTCCACCTGCACCGGGCTTGCGGGCCCTGGGGGCCCCGCCGGTGGTCTCTGGCAGGCCGCGGAGTGTAGAGCAACTCGGCCGCGACCGTCACCGATCCCTGCCCAGCTCGTCCACGGTCGCCGAGAGCGAAGTTTCCTCTCACTATGAGAGGAAATCGCAGTCTCGGCGGTGGGGTTGGCGCGACGGCGAGTCAGCTGCTCCCGTCGCGCAGGGCGATGATGCCGCCGATCACGCCGAGGTAGGCGGTGCCGTCCGGGCCGAGCGCGAGGCCGGCGTAGTTGTTGTTGAAGAGCAGACCCGAGCCGGCGTACTTCTGCCAGGCGGTCTTGCCGTTGGAGAATCGCAGCGCCGCCCAGTAATAGCCCTCGGAGCCGCTCGGGTCCGGCGGCCGGGTGTAGGTGTAGATCAGGCCGGTCTTGGTCGAGAGCTTCGGCACGACGCGTCGGGGCCCGCAGGTCGTGGTTCGTCCAGACCTTTTTGCAGCCCCTGCCGTTGCGCTTCACGTCAACGCGGGCAAAGCCGGGCTCGGTGACGGCGCCGGTGTTCGGGCCGAAGGGGTCCTGGTAGCCATAGTTGTTCTCGACGATCAGCGACCTGCCCGCAGTCAGCAGCGTGTTCTCGGTGGCGCCGGCCTTCTTCGGGAAGACGGGCACCTCGCAGACCTTGCGCCGCTCGCCGCGGTGCAGGTGCCGGGCGCGCCGGTAGACGACCACGTGCATCGGCTCGGCGTTGTCGGTGATCGCGACGTAGCCATGGCTCATCAGCGTCGGCGTGGTGCCGCTGCCGGCGTCGACCTGGCTCGGCTTGACGATGCCCGAGTTCTTGTACCCGGCCTTCCAGGCGATCACCGGCCTGCCGTGCCTGCCGGCGTCGAAGCGGTACATGCGCTTGTCGGTGACGATGTAGACGCCGCGCCTGCCGACTGCGAACGAGTTCTCGATCTCATCGCCCATCGTCTTCACCCTGATCGTGCGGGTCTTGCGGTCGAGCGTCCCCACCTTGCCGTTCTTCTTAGAGACGAACCAGATCCGGCCCGAGAAGTCAGGCAGGGCGGAGGTGATCCGCTCGGTGTCCTCGTCGAGAACGCCGGTGAGGTCGTAGTCGCGCTTCTTGACCAGGGTCTGACCGTCGGCCGACTCGCCGAGCACGAAGATGTGGTCGGTCTTGGTCGGAATCCACATGCGGTCCCTGTTGTCGAGGAAGAAGTAGCCGCCTCCGGTGAAGTTCTGGTAGATGGGGGTATTCGGCGGGTCCGGCGCCTGCGGGAGGTCGAAGGTGTCGACCGTCGCCAGCGTGGCGGGGTCGATGATTCGTGCCTGAGGAGGCGCCGCCGCCGAGGGGCATACGGAGAGGATCCGGCCGCGGGTGTCGAAGGTGAGTGAGCCGCACAGCGAGGCGCCCTTCGCGTCGGAGCTGGCGGTCAGGTTCGATCCCAGCGGGCCGGGGATCCGGTAGGCGTCGGTCATCCAGGTGTCGTTGTGGATGTTGTTGAACGGGTTGCTCCCCATGAAGGGGTTCTGCGGCGCCCGAGTCGGGGTGACCGGATGAGCCTTTACCGCGCTCCCCTGGAAATCGGGCAGCGACGGGGGCGGCGGAGCGGATGCGATCGGAGCGGCGCCCGCGGGGGCGGCGGCCGATAGCGCGGAAAGCGCGCCGATCAGCGCGATCGCCGCGAAACGAGCAGGGAACCCCTTGATGCCGGTCATCTTTTCCTCTCCTGGCTCCTGAAGTCTTGGCGGCGAGGCATCCTACGAGCCTGTTTACACTTTGTCAAGTGGCTTCCGTCGACCGGACATCCGACCGCCGTGCCGGCAAGGGCAGCCAGGTCTCGCCGGATGCCCTCGGCCGAGCGGCGCCGACAGCTCGGGGCGGCCGCCCTCGAGATCGCCGCCCGGCAGGGCTACGCCGGTCTCTCGCTCGACGACGTTGCCGAACGCGCCGGGGTGACGCGCAACCTCCTGTACCACTACTTCCCGCGGGGCCGGCTCGACCTCTTCCTGGCCGCGTCCGACCTCGCCGGGCGCGAGCTGACGGAGGGATGGGTGACCGACGAGCGGCTTCCCCTCGAGTCGCGGCTCGCCGCGAACTTCGGGCGGATGATCGAGCACGCGGCCCAGCCCAGCGACGCATGGCGTCGTTCTCCGCCATTCCCGCATCCCGTCCGAACCCGAGATCCAGGAGCTGGCCGAGTCCTACCGGCAGGTGCTGATCGCCAGCATCGCCCTCAATCACTTCGGCACCGCCGATCCTCCGCCGCTGGCCAGGCTCGCCCTGCGCGCTTTCCTCGCCTACGCCGAGCAGGCACTCGATACCTGGCGCGAGGAGGGTCTCGATCGGGCCGTCGTGCAGGAGCTGCTCGCCCGGACCCTGGTGGCGACCGCCGATGCGGCGCGCGAAGCAGCCTGAGCGGGATGGCGAGACGGCGCGGGGTTTCGGTCTCAGATCGTGACGCTGCCGTCCTCGCCGATCGTCCAGCGCGGATTGTGGGCGACCTCCCACGGGTGGCCGTCGGGATCGGTGAAGACGCCGGAGTAGCCGCCCCAGAATGTCTCGCCGGGCTCACGGGTGATCTCGGCCCCGGCAGTGCGGGCCTCCTCGATCACCGCGTCGACCTCCGCCGCAGAGCGGACGTTGTGAGCCAGCGTGACCCCGCCCCATCCAGGCGAGTCCTCGATCCCGCTGTCGGCGGCCAGCGAGGCCCGGCTCCACAGCGCCAGCACCATCCCGCCGGCCTGGAAGAAGGCGACGTCGGCGTCCGGATCGCCGCTGGCCCTCCAGCCCAGCGACGCGTAGAAGGCACGCGCTCGGGCGAGGTCGGCGACGCCGAGCGTGACCAGGCTGAGCCGGTGCTCCACCGGACCGGAGCGCGATCCCTACGCGGGGACCGCTTCTTCCTCGCCGGAGCCCTCGCCGCCCTCGTCGGGCTCCGTGGCCGGAGGCTCGGGGGCGGGCGACTCCGCACCGGCCTCTGATCCCGCGGCGGCGGCCCGCTCGCCGACCTTGGTCGAGTCGACGCGGATCCCCGGCCCCATCGTCGTGGCCAGGGTGACGGTGATGATGTAGCGGCCCTTGGCGGCGGCCGGCTTGGCCCGGTTGATCTCCTCGATCACGGCGTTGTAGTTGTCGAGCAGATGCGGAGGCCTCGAAGCTGGCCTTGCCGATTGCCAGGTGGACCACGGCCTGGCGGTCGGTGCGGTACTCGACCTTGCCCGACTTGGACTCCGAGACTGCCTTCTCGATGTCGTCGGTGACCGTGCCGACCTTCGGGTTCGGCATCTTGCCCTGGGGCCCGAGGATGCGGCCGAGCTTGCCGACCGTGGGCATCATGTCCGGGGTCGCGATCGCGACGTCGAAGTCGGTCCAGCCGTCCTCGATCCGCTTGGCGAGGTCGTCGCCCGCCTACGAAGTCCGCTCCGGCCGCCTCGGCGTCACGGGCCTTATCGCCCTGGGCGAAGACGGCGATCGTCACGTCCTTGCCGAGACCGTGGGGGAGCGCCAGGGTGCCGCGCAGCTGCTCCTCGGCGTGGCGCACGTTGACCCCAAGGCGGACATGCAGCTCGACCGTCTCGTCGAAGGCCGCGCTCGCGGTCTCCTTGAGCAGAGCCACCGCCTCGGCCGGCGGGTAGGCGCGGTCGCGGTCGATCTTGGCGTACTGCTCGCGGTAGCGCTTGCCGTGTGCCATGCAGCAGCCTCCACGTCGACGCCCATCGAGCGGGCGGTGCCGGCGATGATCTTCGACGCGGCGTCGAGGTCGTTGGCGTTGAGGTCGGGCATCTTGCGCTCGGCGATCTGGCGCACCTGGTCCATGCTGATCGTGCCGACCTTGTTGATGTGGGGCTCGCCGGAGCCCTTCTCGAGCCCGATCGCCTCCTTGATCAGCACCGCCGCCGGCGGCGTCTTGGTGATGAAGGTGAAGGAGCGGTCCTCGATAGACGGTGATCTCGACCGGGATGATCGTCCCGCCCTCGGACTGGGTCTGGGCGTTGAACGCCTTGCAGAACTCCATGATGTTGACCCCGTGCTGGCCCAGCGCGGGGCCGACCGGCGGCGCCGGGTTGGCGGCCCCCGCCGGGATCTGCAGCTTGATCAGTGTCAGGACCTTCTTCGCCATGGCTCTCAGTTGCTCAATCTAGGGGTTTTCGGTTCTTCTGGAATATCTTGCGGCGCTTCGCGCCTCACATGCATGTGCCGGCGTGATGTGAGCCGCGCCGGCATGACAGAACCACTTGCGGCGGCTTCGCCCGGCCCATCACACCTTCTTGACCTGGTCGTAGCCGACTTCGACCGGGGTCTCGCGGCCGAAGATCGAGACCAGGACCTTGAGCTTCGCGGCGTCCTCGTTGATCTCGGCGATCTCGCCGGAGAAGTCCGAGAGCGGGCCGGAGATCACCTTCACCGACTCGCCGATCGAGAACTGCGCCTGGGTCCGCGGCCGCTCGGCGGTCTCGCGGTGCAGGAGGCGGTCGACCTCGGGCTTCGAGAGCGGCACCGGCTTGTTGCGCGAGCCGACGAAGCCGGTGACGCCGGGCGTGTTCTTGACCAGCCCCCAGGCGTCGTCGGTCATCTCCATGTTGACGAGGACGTAGCCGGGCATGGTCCGCTTCTCGGTCTGGACCTTCTGCCCGTCCTTCATCTCGGAGACCTGCTCGGTGGGGACGACGACCTGGCGCACGTAGCGGTCCTGAGCCATCGTCTGCACCCGGTGCTCGAGGTTGTGCTTGACCTTGTTCTCGTGCCCGGAGTAGGTGTTGATCACGTACCAGCGATACATGTAGTTGGTTCTCGCTCCTAGAGGATTCTCTTGATCAGGAAGTTGAAGACCGCGTCGAGGGCGCCGAGGTAGGCGGCGGCGACGGCGACGAAGATGATCGTCACCGCGGTGGCCTGGACGAGGGTCTCGCGGTCGGGCCACTGGACCTTCTTCAGCTCCGCCCAGCAGGAGGCGAGGAAGCCGAAGACGCCGCCCGCGCTGGCGCTCGGCCGCGGCCTGCTTCTGCTTGCGCGCCAGCGCCTCCTTCTCGCGGCGCTTCTGTCCTCCTTGCGCCGCTTCTCGGCCTCCTTGCGCTCCTTGGCCTCGGCCCGCCGGGTCGGCGCGCGAGGGCGCGGGCCTGTCCGCGCGCGAGGGCGCGGGCGCCTTGGGGGCGTCGGGGGTCTCCAGCTCGGACTCCGGGGCGCCGGCGGCGATCCCGGCCTCGACCGCCTCGATCTCGGCGATGTCGCCGGACTTCGGCACCTGGGTGTCGTGCTGGGCCTCGACCGTCGGCCTCGGTCGTCGAGGAGCTCCCCGCCTTCGCCTGCTGCGGCCTCGCGGGCGCGCCGCTCGGCCTTGCGCTGTGCGCGCGTCTTCGCCATCAGCCGCCTATCGGGTTTCCTTGTGCGGGGTGTGGTGCCCGCACCAGCGGCAGTACTTGCGCAGCTCGACCCGGTCCGGCGAGTTGCGGCGGGACTTGTTGGTCTGGTAGTTGCGCCGCTTGCACTCCTCACAGGCGAGGGTCACAGCGATGCGCACATCTCCGCGGGCCATTTCTCCTCGAATCGAAGCCGTTACAGAAAGAAAACCCCGGGCGCGGAGCGCGAGGCGTGCCAAGGATAGCGCCAGATAACTTGCGGCGGCTGCGCCGCCTGACATGCCTCTGCCAGCGTCATGCGAGCCGCGCCGCCAAGCCGCCACTCGGCGCCGAACGCAAGCTTCCGTGACCAATGGACACGGAACGTGCGGTTCGGCCCGAGTTCGCGCCCCCGTGGGGCCTACAGGCCGAGCGTCTTGGCGATGATGTTGCGCTGGATCTCCGAGGTGCCGCCGTAGATGGTCGAGACGAGGCTGGTGCGGACGAGGCGCTCCATGTCGTACTCGGACGAGTAGCCGTAGCCGCCCATCAGCTGCATCCCCTCGAGCGCGACCCGCTTGGCCACCTCGGTCACGTAGAGCTTCACCATCGAGGCCTCCTTGGGCAGCATCCGGCCCGGGTCCTCGTCGGTCATCGAGGCGACCCAGTAGGTCATCAGCCGGGCTGCCTCGAGCTCGGTGGCCATGTCGGCGAGGCGGTGCTGGAGGGCCTGGAAGGAGCCGATCGGGCGGTCGAACTGGCGGCGCTCCTTGACGTAGGCGAGGGCGTCGTCGAAGGCGCGCTGGGCGACGCCGAGCATGGTCGCCGCGAGGATCAGCCGCTCGACGTTGAGGCCCGCCATCAGCTGCATCCAGGCCTGGTCGACCTCGCCGAGCAGCGACGGAGGCCGGGGCCTCGCAGTCGCTGAAGTAGAGGTGGTTGGTCTCGCGCCCGCCCATCGTGTCGATCGGCTTCACCTCCATCCCCTCGGCGTCGGCGGGGACCCAGATCATCGACAGGCCCTCGTGCTTGTTGGCGCCCTTGGTGGTGCGGCAGACGACGAGGACGTGGTCGGAGATGTGGGCGTTGGAGCAGAAAACCTTCTGCCCGTTGATCACGAAGCCGCCGTTGACCCGCTCGGCCGCGGTGGTCAGCGAGCCGACGTCGGAGCCGGCCTCGGGCTCGGTCATCGCGATCGCCTCGACCGAGCCGGCGGCGATCCCGCCGAGGATCTCGGCCTTCTGCTCCTCGGTGCCGAAGCGCTGGGTGGCGCCGGCGACGATCAGGGTGGTGGCGTAGCCGCCGATCGGCGCCAGCCCGCGCGAGGTCTCCTCCATGAACAGGCAGGCGTCGAGCATCGACCCGCCGGAGCCGCCGTAGCCCTCGTCGATCGTCACCCCGAGCCAGCCGAGCTCGGCCATCTTCGCGTAGAGGTCGGCGTTGTGGAGCTCGGTGTGGCCGTTGGTCAGCGCCTCGCGCTGCTCCGGCGTGCCGCACTCACGCTCGCAGAAGTCGCGGATCGCGGCGACGAAGTCCTGCTGCTCGTCGGTGAGGGTGAAGTCCACCGGCCGAAGAGCCTATTGGAGGCCGAGACGGGCAGCGCCCCAGGCAAGAAACCGCTCGACCGGGCGACCGAGCAAATCCGCGAGGCGGTCGATCCGCTCCCGCAGCGAGCGGATCGAAAGGAGGAGCGCGGCGCCGCAGCCCAGCGCCGCTCCAGCCAGCACATCGCTGGGGAAGTGGACGCCGATGGCCACCCGCCCGATCGCCAGCAGCGCCGCGGCGAGGAGCGCCACGAGCCCCCAGGAGCGATCGCGAATGTAGATCGCCATCGCAACAGCGAAGGCCCCGGTTGCGTGGTCGCTCGGGAACCCGGGGTCGGGCGCGTGCCCTGAGAAGAGGTGCACTGCGTTTGGCTCAAGGAGGAACGGCCGGGGGCGGTCGACGAGCTCGGAGATCAGCTTGGCGACGGCAAGCGCAAGGCCGGCACTGAGAGCCGCCGCGAAGGCCGTCCGCCGCCAGTTCTGGAATCGCCTGCCGTTGGCGAAGAGAAAGACCAGGAGGAGCGTGGCGGCGAACAACGCCTCGGAGGCGTTGATGTAGAAGAGCAGTGGGTCTTCGACCGAATCATGGTGATAGAGGAAGTCGTTGAGCGTGTGGAGGATGCTCCATTCCATCGGCCGGCGACTGTAACAAGGAGGATCACAAGCGCCGCTAAATCAGAGAGCCCGGAACCGGACTCGAACCGGTGACCCCTTCCTTACCATGGAAGTGCTCTACCAACTGAGCTATCCGGGCGGAGCCGTCAACTCTAGCGGCGGTTCTTCGACCGCGAGGTGCCCCCGGGTTCGCGCTGCAGCGTCCGGGCCACAGCCTTTTCGGTCTCCTCGGTCATCGCGATCTTGAACACGGCGAGCAGCGACTCGGTGGCCAGCGGGCGCAGGCGCTCGAGCGCGTCGCGGACCTCGGGCCAGCCCTCTTCGGGGCGCCCCGCCTCCTCGAACGGCTCCCAGACGTTCTTCACGAAGAGGCGGACGAAGCTGCGCGCCACGCCGCGGGCGTGGCGGTGCATCTCCTCGACCACCTCCAGCGCCGCCTCGGGCCCGATTCCCAGCTCGGCCAGCTCCATCCGAGCGCGGCGCAGGCGCGGGCTGACCACCTCGTAGCGGCCGCCGCCGAGCGGGCGGAAGAGGCCGAGCCGCTCGGCCCGCGCCAGCAGCTCCGGGTTCGGCTCGGCCACGCCCTCCGCCAGCTCCGAGATGTGGACCACCTCGGGTTCCTCGTCCTCGAAAGGCGTCCTCAGGGTGCGGGTGAAGTCGAGCACCGCCTCGCTGGACTTCCCCACCCCATCGAGCAGCCGCCGGATCGCCTCCAGGTTGAGCCCCTCGGCCTGGAGGTCCCGGATCAGCTCGATCCTCGTCGCATGGCCCTCGTCGTAGTAGCCGGTGCGGCCCCGGACCTCGGGCGGGGGCAGCAGTCCGCGCGACTGGTGGGCGCGGATGTTGCGCACCGTCATCCCGGTCCGCCGGGCCAGCTCGTCGATCGTCATCGTGGATTCGGTGACTTCGGTCACACGACGAGGGTAGCCGACCTATGTGCCATAGATCGGTGTAACAATGTTTCGTGCAATGTCTCTCGCCGCGCCGTACCCCTCCCTTCTCGCCGCGAGCGGCACCCAGCCGGCCGGAGGCGCCGCGATCGACCAGATCCTGATCGCCAATGCGTTCGCGATCGCCGCCAGCGGCGCCCTCGCCTGGCTGGTGCTGGGCCACCGCAGCGGCCGCGTGCCCTACCTGGGCCGGGCCGCCGCCGCGACTGAGCGGGCCAGCGGGCTCCCCGGCTGGGCCGCCCTGCCCTCGGCGATGGCGAGCGTCTCGCTGCTCGTCGCGCTGCTCGGCATGTACTGGGACATCTCCCTGCACATCGACGTCGGCCGGGACGCCGGGCCCCTCGCCAACCCGGCCCATTACCTGATCCTCGCCGGCCTCTTCGGGATCTTCTGCTCGGGCTTCGTCGCGATGGCCCTTCCGCTGGAGCAGCCTTCGCCGACGGCGGTGCGGATCAATCGCGGCTGGTACGCGCCACTCGGAGGGGTCCTGATCATGGTCTGCGCCTCCTTCTCGCTGCTCGGCTTCCCCCTCGACGACGTCTGGCACCGGCTGTTCGGGCAGGACGTCACCCTCTGGGGCCCCACCCACCTGATGCTGATCGGCGGCGCATCGCTGACCCTGGTCGGGCAGGCGGTGCTGCTGGTCGAGGGGATGAGGGCGCGCGAGCGGACCGGGGGCAGCCGCAGCCCGGCGCTGATCGTGCGACTGCGTCGCGCCGGCCTGATGGGAGGGCTGCTGATCGGCCTCTCCACCTTCCAGGCAGAGTTCGACTTCGGCGTCCCCCAGTTCCAGATGGTCTTCCAGCCGATCCTGATCGCGTTCGCCGCGGGCACCGCGCTGGTCTGCGCCCGGATCTGGATCGGCCCGGGAGGCGCGCTTGCGGCCGCCGCCTTCTTCCTCGCTCGTTCGCGGGGCGATCGCCCTGGTCGTCGTCGGTGCCTTCGGCGAGACCCTCCCCCACATGCCGCTGTATCTGGCCGAGGCGGCCTGCGTCGAGCTGGCCGGCGTCTTCCTCGTCCGGCGGCCGCTGGCGCTTGCCGCGGCCTCCGGCCTGGCGATCGGCACCGTCGGCTTCGCCGCCGAGTACGGCTGGAGCCAGGTGGCGATGCCGCTGCCGTGGACGGAAGCGCTGCTGCCGGAGGGCCTGCTGCTGGCGATCCTCGCCGGGATGGCCGGCGCGATCGCCGGGGCGTTGCTGGCGCTCTCGCTGAAGCAGGCCCTGCCGGGGCGCACCCTCACCCGCGGCCTGGCCCTCGCTTCGCTCGCCGTGGTCATGGCAGTGGTCGCCGATGGGCTCATGACCACGGCGCCCCAGGGGCTGCGGGCCAGCGTCAGGCTGATCGATGTGGGCGCGGGGCCGGGCCGCGAGGTCAGCGCAACCGCGCGGATCTCGCCGGCCTCGGCCGCCGCCGACGCCCGCTGGCTGACGATCACCTCCTGGCAGGGCGGTGGGCTCGTCGTCGATCGCCTGCGGCCGCTTGGCGGCGGGGTCTACCGCAGCACCGAGCCGATCCCTGTGAGCGGTGACTGGAAGACGACGCTGCGCCTGCAGACCGGCCGCACGATCGCCGCGGTCCCGATCTACCTCCCCGCCGACCGCGCGATCCCGGCCCCCGCCGTTGCCGCGCCGAGCCGCTTCCGGCGAACCTTCGTCGCCGACAAGCAGATCCTCCAGCGCGAGACGAAGCGCGGCGTGCCGCGCTCGCTGACGACGGTCGCGCCGGCCCTGGTCCTGACGCTGGCGCTCGGCCTGCTGACGATCCTCGCCTTCGGCCTCGCGCGGCTGGGGCGCGAGCCGGAGACATCGCAGCGGCGGCGGTGGGAGACTGGCGGCATGCGCGGCTCGGACCGGCTGAAGGCACCGGCATGAGCGAGCACCGGCGGATCGTCGTGATCGGCGCCGGCTTCGCCGGGATCGGCCTGGCGATTCGGATGCTGCGAGAGGGAATCGGCGACTTCGTCGTGCTCGAGAAGGCAGAGGATCTCGGCGGCACCTGGCAGGCGAACACCTACCCGGGGATCCAATGCGACATCCCCTCCCACCTCTACTCGCTCTCCTTCATGCCCAACCCCGGCTGGACACGGACCTTCTCGGAGGGAGCCGAGATCTGGGACTACCTGCGGCGCTGCGCCCGCGAAGGCGGCGTCAGCCCGCACCTGCGCCTCGACTGCGACGTCCTCAGGGCGGAATGGGAAGAGGCCAGCAAGCGCTGGATGATCGAGACCTCGAACGGGTTCGCTCAGCGCCGAGGTCCTGATCGCCGCCACCGGCGGGCTGTCGGAGCCGGCGATCCCGGACATACCCGGCCTCGGCTCCTTCGACGGCGCGCTCTTTCACTCCGCGCGATGGGACCACGGGCAGGAGCTGCGCGGCAAGAGGGTCGCGGTGGTCGGGACCGGCGCCTCGGCGATCCAGATCGTCCCCCGGCTCCAGCCAGAGGTGGCGAAGCTCCACGTCTTCCAGCGCACTCCCCCCTGGGTGATGCCCCACCGCGACCGGCCGATCGGGCGCGATCGAGCGGCTGCTGTACGAGCGCTTCCTGCCGCTCAGCGCCTCAGCCGCGGCTGGTCCTACCTGTTGCGGGAGTCGATCGTCCCCGGGCTGGTCGGGAACCCCGACCGGCTGGCGCGGATGGAGCGGATCGGCCGCGCCCATCTGCACCGCCAGGTGCCCGACCCCGAGCTGCGCGCCCGGCTCGAGCCTTCCTACCGGCTCGGCTGCAAGCGGATCCTGCCCTCGAACGAGTGGTATCCGGCGCTCCAGCAGCCCAACGTCGAGCTGGTCGCTCAGCGGTGGAGTCACGGAGATTTGCCCGGAGGGGCCGGTGGGCGCCGACGGCTCGCTCAGGGAGGTCGATGCGGTGGTCCTTGCGACCGGGTTCAACGTCGCTCATCCGGAGTTCGCCCACCGGATACAGGGACCGGGCGGGAGCGCTCGGCCGAGGTCTGGGAGAGCGAGGGGGCCCAGGCCTATCTGGGCGCCGCCGATCGCCGGGTTCCCGAACTTCTTCACCGTGGCTCGGGCCGAACACGGGCCTCGGCCACAACTCGATCATCTACATGATCGAGTCCCAGCTCAACTACCTGCTCGACGCGCTGCGGCTGATCGATCGGCGCCGGATCGCCCGCTTCGAGGTTCGCCCCGAGGTCCAGCGCGCCTACAACGCCGACCTCCAGCGCCGCCTCGCCGGCGCCGTCTGGAGCGGCGGCGGCTGCGCCAACTGGTACCTCGACGAGCACGGCCGCAACATCGTGATCTGGCCCCGGCAGACCTGGAGCTTCGGCGCCTGACCCGGCGATTCGACCCGGGCAGCTACCGGCTGGAGCCCGCGGCGCCGGCGAGCGAACGTTCCAGCGAGGCCGCGAAGGCGTCGACGTCCTCTGGCTGCCGTGTCCCAGGAGCACATCAGCCGCACCGTCCCGGAGGGCTCGTCCCAGACGTAGAAGGCGCGGTTGCCGTCCGGGTCGATCTCGAGGCGCTCGATCGCCGCCGCCGGCAGGCGGGCGAAGACGCCGTTGGCCTCGACCGGCTGGGCCAGCTCGACGCCCTCGATCCGCTCCAGCGCGGCACCGAGGCGGGCCGCCATCCCGTTGGCGTGAGCGGCGTTACGCAGCCAGAGGTCGCCGCCCAGCAGCGCCTCGAGCTGGACCGAGGCGAAGCGCATCTTCGAGGCCAGCTGCATCAGCTGCTTGCGGACGAACTCCGTTCCCTCCCCGAGCTCCTCGGCGAGGAAGACGACGGCCTCGCCGAACAGGAGGCCGTTCTTGGTGCCGCCGAACGAGAGCAGGTCGACGCCGGCGTCGGTAGGTCAGCTCGCCGCAGCGTCGCGCCGCAGCCGCGGCGGCGTTGGCGATCCGCGCCCCGTCGACGTGCAGCAGCAGGTCCGCGCTCGTGGGCGGCATCGGCGATCGCCCGCACCTCGGCCGGGGTGTAGACGGTGCCGAGCTCGGTCGAGTTGGCGATCGAGACCACCCGGGGCTGGGAGGCGTGCTCGTCGCCGACCCGCTCCCAGGGGAACGACGCGGCTCGAACAGCTCCGGGGTCAGCTTGCCGTCGGGGGTCTCGACGGTGATCAGCTTCACCCCGGCGACCTCTCTCCGGGGCGCCGCACTCGTCGACGTTGAGGTGGGCGGTGGCCGGGCAGATCACCGCCTGCCAGCTCTCGGTCACCGCGGCGAGCGCGACCACGTTGGCGCCGCTGCCGTTGAAGACCGGGAAGGCCCGCGCGGCGGGGCCGAAGTGCTCGCGGAAGCGCTCCTGCGGCGGCGGCGGTCCAGCGATCGGCTCCGTAGGCGGGGGCGTGGCCGTCGTTGGCGGCGGCGATCGCCTCGAGGATCTCCGGGTGGACGCCCGAGTAGTTGTCGCTGGCGAAGCCCCGGGCCGCGCTCACGGGTGCAGCGAGAGGCGCTGGCCGTTCATCCGCCCGCCCTCATCGGAGCAGAGGAAGGCGATCGCCTCGGCCAGGTGCTCGGCCGGGGTGAAGGTGGCATAGGCCTTGTCGGGGTTGGCCTCCCGCATCTGCGGGGTGAGGATCGCGTTGACGACGATGATGTTGGCGGTCGCCGGGGTGCCCTCGAAGCCGTCGGCGTAGGCGAGCGTCCAAGCCTCGGCGGCGGCCTTCGCCGCGGCGTAGATCGCGTTGTCGTTGGAGGGGTGCTGGGCCTGCTTCGCCGAGACGAGGACGAAGCGACCCGTGCTCGCTCTCCGCGAGGGCGGCGTGGAAGCCGCGGGTCGTGTGCTGGACGGTGCGGATCAGCAGGTCGTGCAGGAGGGCCCAGTCCTCCAGCGGCTCCTCGTGCAGGGGCTGGCCGCCCTTCCAGCCGCCGACCAGGTGGACCAGGCCGTCGACCTTGCCGAAGCGCTCGCCCAGCGCCTCGCACCAGCCCGCGGCGGCCTCGGGGTCGAGCAGGTCGACGACCCGCCCGTCCCAGCGCTCCTCGGGAATGCCGGCGTCGGCGGCGATCGCGTCGAGGCGCTCCTGGTCGATGTCGGTCGCGGCGATCGTCGCCCCGTCGGCGGCGAGGTGGCCGCAGACGACCGGGCCGAGCCCGCCGCCGGCGCCGGCGACGGCGATCACCCTGCCCTCGAGCCGCGCCTCCGCCAACTCAGGCTCCGCCGCCCGCGGGCGCGCCGTCTCGTGAGGGCCGTGCGTCGAGCGCCGGCTGGAGCTTCGGCTTGCAGCTGCGAATAGAAGAGGCTGAGCGGGAACTCGTCGTCGCGGACCAGGTCGACCAGCTCCTTCGGCTCGTCGACCTCGGGGAGGTCGCGGCGGCCCGCTGTCCCAGACCGAGCCCTCGGTCGCCGGGACGTAGGAGGAGACGAGGTCGTGCGCGGCGATCCACTGGGAGAGCTTGGAGCGGTCGATCCCGGAGTGATACAGCGCCTGCACCCGCTCGCGCAGCGCGGCGACGCCGTCGGCGACCCGATCCCAGTCGATCGTCAGGGCGTTGTCGGTCCAGTCGAGGTAGCCCTCCTTGTGGAGGAAGGCGAAGAGCAGCTGGCCGCCGAGGCCGTCGTAGTTGCGGACACGGCTGCCGGTGAGCGGGAAGCGGAAGAGGCGGTCGAAGATGATCGCGTACTGGACGTAGCGGGCGAAGGCGAAGCCCTCGCGCTCGAGCTTCACCGCCTCGCCGAAGGCGGTGAGGTCGCAGCGCAGCTCCTCCAGCGAGTACATCCAGTAGGGGCTGCGCTGGCGGATCATGAACGGGTCGAAGGGCAGGTCGCCGTGCATGTGGGTGCGGTCGTGGATCAGGTCCCAGGTGATGTAGGCGTTGCTGGGAGAGCTCCGGCGAGCTCGAGCAGGCAGGCCGCGTCGGGCGGGAGGTTGAGGTGGAGGATCTCCGCGGCGGCGCCGCAGACCCGGCGGAAGCGCTCGGCCTCGCGGTCGCAGAAGATCGCGCCGAAGTGGGCCGGGGGGCGCTCGTGCACCGAGAACGTCTCGGGGAAGAGGACCGCGCACTCGGAGTCATAGCCGTCGGTGTAGTCGATCAGCTCGACCGGGACGAACTTGGCGTTGTCGTACCCGCCGGACTCCAGCTCGGCGACGAACTCGGGCCAGGGGGTGCGGACCAGCAGCGCCTCGAAGCAGGTGTCGCGGGAGGCGTTCTGCTTGTACATCGGGAAGACGACCAGGTGCTCGATCCCGTCCTCGCGGTGGCGCTCGGGATGGAGCGCGTCGGTCGAGGCGTAGAAGTCGGGCTTGCCGAAGCCCGACGCCTCCCAGGCGGCGAGGTCGGCGGCGAGCGCGGCGAAGTAGGCGGCCTGGTGGGGGAAGCGCGGGGCGAGCGCCTCGACCTCGGCGGCGATCGCGCGCGGTCAGCTCGGCGGTGCGGGCGCGGTCGTGCTCTGGAGAGGTCGACCGAGCCGTCGGGCTCCTGGCTGAGCCGCAGCTCGGCGACGGCGTCCTTCAGCGCCAGCCAGTGGGGGTCGGAGGCGGCGCCGGTGGCGGCGCCGGCATCCCGGCGATCGCGGCGAAGGCCGGGCCGGCGGCCCAGTAGACGAGGTTGAGCCAGAGGGCGGCGTGGTCGAGGTCGTCGATGCAGTCGTCGCCGAAGAGGTCGGAGTCGGCGAGGACGGCGACCCGGCCGGCGCCGTGCTCGGTCGACCGCGGCCAGCGGGGCGTCCGGCGGGATCGGCGGTGTCGTGGGTGCGGGCGATGGCGCGAGCGCCGTTGCCGAGGGCGACGGTGCCGGCGCGGTAGAAGCAGGCCTCGTGGACGCGGGCGAGGAGGTCGGGGGCCGCGCCGTTGGCGGTCGGCGAGGTCGGCGAGGACCCAGGCGGGTGCCTCGCGGTGGTGCTCGTAGTCCTGCACGGTCGCGTTCTCGACCTCGGAGGCCGAAGCGGGCGAGCAGCTCGTTGAGGTTGTTGCCGTACTTGTCCTGCTCGGTCTCGCCGAGGACGATCAGGCCGCCGCCGGCCTCGACGAAGCGCTCGATCGCGTCGATCTCGGCATCCGTCGAGCCGCGGCGAGCCGCCGTCCAGGGTGTGCTCCCACTTCGGATCGGAGGGATGGGCGATGACCAGGACGTCGGTGGCGGCAAGGGCCTCGGGGTCGAGCGGGGCTGTGGGTCGCCGCGGCGACCTCGAAGTCGCGCGAGGCGAGAGCCTCGGCGGCGGCGGCGAGGGAGGAGTCGGCCGGGTGGGCGGGCTGGATCTCGGCCGCCAGCTCGGGGCGGATCGTCCAGGCCTCGGAGTGGGCCTCGTCGAAGAGGACACGAGCCAGTTTCGGCTGAGTCAGCATCCTCTGAAGGCTAGAGCGGCCCCTCTGCATAGTCAATCCCCAAGATCAGCCATCTTCGCGCAATAATCGGACGCATGGATGCCATCGATCGACAGATTCTTGCGTTACTGGTCGAGGACGGCCGTCGCAGCTACGGCGACATCGCCGCCCGGGTAAACCTGTCTGCGCCCTCGGTGAAGCGCCGCGTCGATCGCCTGCGCTCGACCGGCGAGCTGGAGGGCTTCACCGCCGTGGTCGATCCGGCCGCGATGGGTTGGGGGACCGAGGCGCTGATCGAGCTGTTCTTCGAGCCGGGCACCCAGCTCGAGGAGGTGGCAGCACCCTGCGCGCTCACCCGGAGGTGGTGGAGGCGCTCAGCGTCACCGGCGAGGCCGACGCGATAGCCCGCGTCCGCACCACCGACAACGCCGACCTCGAGCGGCTGATCATCGAGCTGCAGCGCAGCGCCCCGGTGGTGCGAACGACATCCCAGGTGGTGATGTCGAGGCTGGTGAGCCGGGGGTAGGCCGCCTAGCAGCAATCGTCACATTCAGCGCGCCACTCGTCTCACATTGCTCCGTAGGGTCGATCCATGGATCGACCCGCACGGCACGTCCGTGAATCGCAACGCCGGATCAACCGCCGCCAGCAGGGCGACCTGGGCGAGGCCTCGGCGATCGAGTGGCTGACCCGCGTCGGGGCGACGGTCTCCGTGCCGTTCGGCCATAGCCCCGACTACGACCTGATCGCGCATGTGCAAGGAGAGCTCCTCCGCGTGCAGGTGAAGACAAGCACCTTTCGGAGGCGGACTCCGAAGGGCCACGAGCGATGGGAGGTCTCGCTGGCCACCAACGGAGGCAACCAAAGTTGGAGCCGGGCAGTTCGGACGTTTGATCCCTCTAGGTTCGATCTTCTGTTCGGGTTGACCGGCGGTGGACGTCGATGGTTGATCCCCGCCGACACGATCGAGGCCGCGCACGCGATTAGTCCCGGGGGACGGAAGCATTCTGAATTCGAAATTGATTCAGCAAGCCCAATCGACTCTGTCGTCCACGTCGAAGCCGAGGCTTTTCTAGAATCGCAGCCCCACCTGGGGGAGTATCCAAGCGGTCAACGGATGCGCGCTGTAAACGCGTCGGCCTATGCCTTCACAGGTTCGAATCCTGTCTCCCCCATCAGTGCCGGATCGCCGGATCAGACACTCGATTCAGATGCAGGGGAAATTGCGCGCGCTGACCGAAAGCTGAGTCGCAGTGGTCAGGCGATCATCCGTTCCAAGCGCCTGGCGACGATCCCCAAGAAGCCCTATCTCGAAGCCGGCCTGCGAGTCAATGACCGCATGCGGGTTCGCGCCCAAGGACAGGGCCGGCTGATCTTCGAGCGAATCGAAGAGTCGCGCCAACCGGGCGCTCAGGACCGCTGACCCGACTCAGGTCGCTTCGCGCAGCATCTGCGCCTCGGGCAGGCGCTTCAGCTTCTTCAGCGTGTTGTTCTCGATCTGGCGGATCCGCTCGCGGGTGACGCCGAAGGTGCGGCCGACCTCCTCGAGGGTCAGCGGCTCGAGGCCGGAGAGGCCGTAGCGAAGCTCGATCACCTGGCGCTCGCGCTCGGGCAGGGCGTCGAGCGCCTTGCGGACGCCCTCCTTCTGCAGGTGCTCGCTGGCTTCCTCGAAGGGCTCGGGGACGGCGTCGTCGGCGACGAAGTCGCCGAGCTCGGACTCGTCCTCGTCGCCGACCGGTTTCTCCAGCGAGACCGGCAGCTGGGCGACGCGGAGGATGTCCCGCACGTCGCGGACCGGCCAGCGCAGCTCCTCGGCGATCTCCGCCGGCTCGGGCTCGCGGCCGAGCCGCTGGACCAGCTGGCGCTCGACGTGGGCGACCCGGTTCAGCTTCTCGACCATGTGGACGGGGATGCGGATCGTCCGCGCCTTGTCGGCGATCGCCCGCGTCACCGCCTGGCGGATCCACCAGGTCGCGTAGGTGGAGAACTTGTAGCCGCGGCGGTAGTCGAACTTCTCGACCGCGCGGATCAGCCCCAGCGAGCCCTCCTGGATCAGGTCGAGGAAGCTCAGCCCGCGGCCCAGATAGCCTTTCGCGATCGAGACGACGAGGCGCAGGTTGGCCTCGACCATCTGCCGCTTGGCGAGCATGTCGCCGCGCTCGATCCGCTTCGCCAGTTCGACCTCCTGGCTCGCGGTCAGCAGGTCGACCTGGCCGATCGAGCGCAGGTAGAGGCGCAGCGAGTCGAGGCTCGGCTCGACCGTCAGGTCGAGCTCGGCCTTCTTCGCCGCCCCGTTGGAGGCGACTCGCCGGCCTGCTGCTCCTTGTAGGCGCTGACGCCGTCCTCGGCGATCACGTCGACGCCGTGCTCGACCAGGTGGGCGTGCAGGTGGGAGACCTGCTCCTTGGTGACCTCGACCTCCTCGAGGGTCGCGGCGATCTGCTCGAAGGTCAGGTAGCCGCGCTCGCGGCCCAGCGCGACGAGCCCGCGCAGCTCCTCGGAGTCGGCGAACGGCTGCTCCTCCGAGTCCTGCTCCAGTCCCTCCACCGCGTGTCCAACGGCTCGATCTCTGCCTCCCGCGCACTTCTCCCCTCACGCGGAGGCGGCCCCGATGCTCCGGCCACGGCGAAGTATAGGGGTGGACGAAGCCTCGAAATGGCTTGTTTTGCAGACCAAATGACCCGGCTAATTGCCGACCGAATCGGCCCACTTCCGCGCCTACCAGCGCCGCCGCAGCGCCGGTTGCCTACCCTTCAATGCGATGGCCCCGCAGACGTCCACCCTCTCGGCCGGCACCACCGACGTCCAGGCCTCGGTCCCGGCCACCCAGGTCAGCCTCTCGCGGGTCGGCGTCACCGGGGTCGAGAAGGTGATCCGGGTCAAGGCCGACGGCACCGAGAACCTCTACTACGCCGAGTTCGAGTGCTTCGTCGACCTCAACCCCCGGCAGGCCGGCGTCCACATGTCGCGCTTCGAGGAGATCGTCGGCGAGGCGATCGACGAGGTCGTCCTCGGCGAGGCCTTCCACGCCGAGATGCTCGCCGCCCACATCGCCCAGCGGGTGCGCGAGAGCCAGGGCGGCCTGCGCGCCGAGGTCTCGGTCACCGCGCGCTACCCGGAGACGGTCCCGACCCCGGCCACGGGCCAGGAGACCCAGGAGATCTACGTCCTCTTCGGCACCGCGGTCGCCTCCGAGCGCGGCACCCGCACCCTGACCGGCGTCCAGGCCCAGGGGATGACCGCCTGCCCCTGCGCCCAGGAGATGGTCGCCGGCCTCGCCCGCGAACGGCTCGCCGAGCGGGGCTTCGACCCCGAGCAGGTCGAGATCGTCGAGGCCGTCCCGATCGCGACCCACAACCAGCGCGGCATCGGCACCCTCTACGTCGGCTGCCCCGAGGGCGTCGAGCCGACATCGACGCCCGCGAGCTGCTGCGGATCGTCGAGAGTCGATGAGCTCGGAGATCTACGAGCTGATGAAGCGCCCCGACGAGCTGGCGGTCGTGATGAAGGCGCACGAGCAGCCGCGCTTCGTCGAGGACTGCGTGCGGGAGATGGTCCGCCAGGTGGTCGAGGGCATCCCGACCTCGACCCCGACGCCTTCGTCATGGCCCGCCAGGAGAACCTGGAGACGATCCACCGCCACAACGTCGTCGCCGAGCGCTACGGCACGCTCGACGACCTGCGCGAGGAGCTGGCCAGCGGCGAGCACCTCGCCCACCACCTGACGATGCGCGAGTGGCTCGAAGCCCCGGCCGCCTGAGCCCCGTCGCTCCTACCCGGGCTTGGTCTTCGGCGCCGTCCTTGCTTCCCGCTGGTTCTCGATCCGCCTGCGCAGGCCGAAGAAGTAGTCGGCGCCGCTGATCAGGGTGGCGGCGACGGCGAGGTAGACGAGCACGTCGACCCAGAGCGGGGCCGGGTCGGAGGCGATCAGGGCGAACACGGCGGCGATCTGCAGGACCGTCTTCACCTTGCCCAGCCAGCTGGCGGAGATCACGATGCCGCGCTCGGCGGCGATCGCGCGCAGCGCCGTGACCGCGAACTCGCGGGCGATGATCACCATCGCCACCCAGGCTGCGAGCCGGTCGAGCGAGACCAGCGAGACCAGGGCGGCGATGATCAGCAGCTTGTCGGCGATCGGGTCCATCAGCTTGCCGAAGGTCGTGACCGAGTCGCGCGAGCGGGCGAAGTAGCCGTCGAGGCCGTCGGTCAGCGCCGCCAGGGCGAAGACGCCGGCGGCCAGCGCGTCGCCGTTCGGCGTCTCCCCGAGCAGCGCGACGACGACGACCGGCACCGCGAGGATGCGCAGCAGCGTCAGCGCGTTGGGGAGGTTGAGCGGGAACACGGGGGTACCCCGTTCAGTCACTTCCCGACGCGCCGGCGACCGGCTCGGCGACTTTGCAGCAGCGGCGTCGCGCTTGGCGAAGTACTCCTCGCCCTCGATGCTGATGTGGGGAAGCCAGCGATCCAGCGCCGGGGGCAGCCACCAGGCGCGCTCGCCGAGCAGGACCATCACCGCCGGCACCAGCAGGCAGCGGACCAGGGTCGAGTCGATCGCGATCGCGACCGCCAGGCCGACCCCGAACTCCTTCACGACCGGGTTGCCGTTGAGGACGAAGCTGGTGAAGACGCAGACCATGATCGCCGCCGCCGAGGTGATCACCCGGCCGGTGTTGGCGAGGCCCTCGATCACCGCCCGCTTGGCGTCGCCGTTCTCCTTGAAGTGCTCGCGCATCTGGGTCAGCAGGAAGACCTCGTAGTCCATCGAGAGCCCGAAGAGGATCGCGAACATCAGCAGCGGCACGAAGCTGACGATCGGGATCGAGTGGTCGAGGCCGATCAGCGAGGCGCCCCAGCCGAGCTGGAAGACGGCGGTGACGACCCCGTAGGCGGCGGCGACCGAGAGCAGGTTCATCGCCGCCGCCTTGATCGGCACCAGCAGCGAGCGGAAGGCGAGCAGGAGGACGATGAAGCTGAGGCCGACGACGATCGCGATCATCAGCGGCAGCTTGTCGGCGATCTGGGTGGCGAGGTCGATGTAGCCGGCGGTCTGGCCGCCGACGTAGGGCGTCGGGTCGGTCCCCTTCAGCGCCTTCGGGATCATCGCGTCGCGCAGGTCTTTGACCAGGTTCGACGGTCTCGTCTGCCCACGGCGCCGAGTTGGAGATGACGGTGAAGACCGCGACGGTCCCCTTCTTGTCGAGGGTCGGTTCGGAGACGGCCTTGACGTCGGGCGCCTTGGAGATGTCCTTCTGCAGGGTGGTCAGCGCGGGTCGGTCGCCGGGTCCTCGGCCTGCTTGCTCTGCTGGTCGAGCTTCTGCTGCTGCGAAGCCGTCTCCTGCTTCGCCTGCTGCTCCGCCTCCGACGGGGGCAGGCCGGCCGCCTCTGCCTCGGCGGCGATCTGCTGCTGCTGCGCGTCGAGCTGCTTCTGCTTCGAGTTGATCTCATCGAGGTTCTTCTGGTCGGCTTGGCCGGGGTCCCGAATTGACGGCGATCAGCAGCGGGCCGTTGAAGCCCGGGCCGAAGCCCTTGTTGAGCCCGTCGTAGGTCTGGCGCGCGGTGGTCGACTTGGGCAGGGCGCTGATGTCGTTCTGGCCCAGCTCGAGCTGGAGGATCGGCAGCGCGAGGACGACCAGGATCAGCGCCCGCGACGATCGCCGAGCGCCAGGGCCGGTCGGCGACCCCGCGGGCCCAGCGCCGCCAGCCGTGCGGCTCCTTGTCGTCGGGGTGGGTCTTGCCGAGCTGGACCCGCAGCGAGTTGATGTGCGGCCCCAGCGCCCCCAGCATCGCCGGCAGCAGGGTCGACGCGGCCAGACCGCGACGACGACCGCGATCGCCGCGGTGAAGCCGAGCGTGGTGACCAGCGGGATGCCGGCGAAGGCGAGCGAGCAGAGCGCGATCACCACGGTGAAGCCGGCGAAGACGACGGCGCCGCCCGCGGTCGCGGTGGCCCGGGCGATCGACTCCCGCACCTCCATCCCGTCGCCGAGCTGGAGTTTGTGGCGGGTGACGATGAACAGCGCGTAGTCGATCCCGACCCCGAGGCCGATCATCGTCGCCAGGGTCGAGGCGACGCTCGGCACCTCGATCACGTTCTCGAGCAGGCGGATGATCGAGAGCGCGCAGGCGAGGCCGAGGACGGCGCAGAAGATCGGCATCACCATCGCCGTCGCCGTGCCGAAGGCGAAGAGCAGGATGATCACCGCCGCGGTCAGGCCGATCGCCTCGCTGACCTCGGTGGCGGGCTTGGAGAGCTGCTGGCCGACGTAGCCGCCGACCGAGACGTCGAGGCCCGCCTTGCGGCCGGGTCGCCGGCGTCGAGGACCCGCTGCGCCTGCTCCTCGTCGAGTTCGCCCGGGCCGACGCCGAGGATGACCGGGATGTAGCCGATGCGACCGTCCTTGGTGAGGAAGTCCGCACCCTGCGCCGAGAGCGGGCTGATCGCGGTGGTCACGATCGGGTCCTTGTTGAGGTTCGCGACCGTGGCCGAGACGGCCTTGCTGTTGGCGGCTGCGGTCAGCTTGGCGCCGTGCGAGACGATCGCCAGCGGGTTGCTGCCGTAGGCCTGTTCGGGCAGGTTGTCTTCGAGCAGTTCGGTCGCCTTCGGTCGAGCCGGTGCCGGGCAGCGTGAGGTTGTCGTTGGTCTTGTCCCCCGAGGCCTGGCCGAGCAGGACGAGGGCGACTGCAGCGATCACCCAGACGGCGATCACCGGCTAGTGGTGCCGCGAGCAGAAGCGCCCGATGGCGTAGAGGGGGCCGGTCACGGGATGCCCTCCGCTAATCCCCGGTCACCGCTGCGATGCCTCAGGACTTGGGCTCGTCCGAGTCCTGGACGGCGGTCGGGTCGGCGCCGCTGACGGTGTCCTTGAAGCCTCGTATCCCCTTGCCGAGGGAACGGCCGACGTCCGGCAGCCTCTTCGGGCCGAGCACGAGCAGGGCGACGATCAGGACGATCAGCACTTCCATCGGTCCGACGTTGGGCATCACGATCCGGTCCTTTCGCTGACTGGCCCAGACCACCGTACCGCGCCTCGGCGCAGGGAGAGGGCGGCTGCGCCCGGTGGCGCACTCCCTGATGTTCAGTCCGCCGCCCCGAATCCCTTCATCGCGCCCGCGGTTCGGGGGGCGGCGAGACCCCCGCCTCGAAGGCCGACCGGGACCGCGGCGGCCGGCCCGGCGCCGAGCGCTTGGCGCAGCACGACGAGGTGCTGGCCCTCGTTCGAGCAGATCTCGGTGGCGATTCTCAGCAGCGCAGGGGTCTCCAGCTTCCGCTGCGCCTGCCCGTAGGCGGCGACCGCCGTGTTCTCGAGCTCGATCGCCAGCTCGAGGAAGTCCGTCTGGCTGCGCACGAGCCCAGCCCGCTCACGCTGCGATGCCGCGGGTGGCTCGGGCACGGTGCCACCCAGCTTCGCGCAGGGCTCGGTCAGCGCCTCGAGGTGGCGACGCTCCTGCTCAGCGAAAAGCCTCGCGATTTCGGCCACCGGGCTTCTCCAGCAATCCGCTGCTCGCATCCCGTGGAGTAGGCGAGCACCGCGGCCTGCTCGGCGGCGATCGCGCGTCTCGAGGATCGCCACGTCTTCCCCGCTGCCGGCCGCGGGCTTGGCCTTTACCGCCAAGCTCACCACGCCGCACCCGAGAACGGCGGCCGCCCCGATCGCCCCGCGGCGAGTGGCGTCGCGCCGGGTTCCCTCCGAAGCGCTGCCAGCTCCCAGTTGCCCCCCTCCCCCGGAGGCACCGAGGCGGTTCACCTGTTTGCCCCGGCCGAAAGGCCGGCCCAGGAGAGCGCCGCGGGATCGCCGCTGACGAAGGCGTCGGGGACCTGGGGCCGCTCCAGCTCGCCCGGAGATCACCGCGAGGTGCTCGGCCTCGACCGAGGCGATCTCCCCGGCGATCGCGCGCAGGTTGCTGGCCGAGAGCCTCTGGACGGCCGCCAGGTAGGCGGCGATCAGGACGTTCTCGAGGTCGGCGGCGAAGGCGAGGGCCCCGCGCCGGCTGCGCAGCTCTGGGTGGTCGAGGCGCGACCGGTTCGGCGGCGGCGGACCCACCGCGCTGCTTGATCGCCTTGGTCAGTGCGTCAGCGTGCTCCTGCTCCTGGGCGAGGAAAGCACTCGAAGGTCGCGTAGCGCCTCTCCGCCGAGCGGCTCCGACGCCCGGCGGTAGGCGGCGATCGCGGTCAGCTCGAGGATGAGCGCGTGGTCGAGGATGGCGATGTCCCGGTCCCGATTGCCGCCGGTGCGCGCGCCCTCGCCGCCCCCGCAGGCGGCGAAGAAGGCGGCCGAGCCGGCGCCGAGGGCGAGGCCGGCGCCGGTCAGGAAGCCGCGGCGCGAGAGCGGGTCGCCGATGATCCGGGCGGCATCCTTCCGGATCGGAAAGGTGCGGGAGCGACATGAGCGGATCATCGCCGAGATCAGAGCCGGAGAGGGCCGGCGGCGCTGGGGGCGCTCGCCGCCGAGGTGCACGGGTGCCGCCGCTGCCCTCGGCTGGTCGAGTGGCGGGAGCGCTGTGCCGCCGAGCCGCCCCGCCGCTTTGCGGGGCCAGGCCTACTGGGCGAAGCCGCTGGATGGCTTCGGGGATCCCGGTGCGCCCGGTCCTCGTCGTCGGCCTGGCCCCCGCCGCGCACGGCGGCAACCGCACCGGCCGCTTCTTCACCGGCGACCGCTCCGGCGACTGGCTGTTCGCGGCGATGCACCGCGCCGGCTACGCCAACCAGGCGCTCTCCGAGCGCCGCGGCGACGGGCTGCGGCTCAGCGGCGCCTACGTCACCGCGGTCAACCGCTGCCCGCCGCCGCAGAACCGCCCGACCACCGCGGAGCGGGACAACTGCCTGCCCTTCCTCGAGCGCGAGCTGGATCTGCTGCGCGAGGCGAGGGTGATCGTCGCCCTCGGCAGCTTCGCCTGGGACGGCGTCCTGCGGGCGGTGAGGGCGGGCGGCGGTGAGGTGCCCGAAGCCGAAGCCGCGCTTCGGTCATGGTGCGGAGGCGACGCGCGGGACGGTTCTCGCTGCTCGGCTGCTACCACCCGAGCCAGCAGAACACCTTCACCGGCAAGCTGACCGAGGCGATGCTGGACGCCGTCTTCGCCCGGGCGCGCGAGCTGGCCGGGTAGGGTGGCGCAGCGATGAAGCCGGCCGCAACCGCACTCGCGATCGCGCTCCTCGCCGCGGCGGCGATCCCCGGCTGCGGCTCGGACGGCGGCGAGACGACGGGCGCACCGCAACCGCTGAAGCGCGGCCGGGGACGCGGGTGGTCCGGCCGGAGCGTCGGTCAGGGTCTGCAACTCCGGCGGAACGGAACTGGAGCGAATCAGGGTCACCGGACTTTCATGCAGGCAGACGGCCGTCGTCCTCCTCGCCTGGGCGGGCCGCCCGCGTGGTTGCGCTCCCCGGGGCGGAGCATCGCGGTCGTCCTGCTCGGTGCAGGGTTATCGCTGCCTCTCGGTGCGGACCTCCCAGGGCCTCGCGGTCAACTGCGCCCGGCGCGGTCGCTCGATCTCCTTCATCCGGCGCTCATGAGCGCAGACGCCCGCCCCGCCTCCGCCTCGGAGTCGCTGCTCGTCAGGTGGATGGGGATCACCGACGCCAACTCGGCCGGCTTCGTTCACGGGGGCATGGTGATGAAGCTCTGCGACGAGGCGGCGGGGATCGCGGCCCTGCGCCACTGCGGGGTTCGGATCGTCACCGCCGCGATGGACCGGATGACCTTCGTGAACCCCGTCAACGTCGGCGAGCTCGTCACCTGCCGGGCCAAGGTCAACGCGGCCTGGCGTACCTCTATGGAGGTCGGTGTGCGGGTCGAGGCCGAGAACCCCCGCACCGGCGAGACCCGGCCCACCTCGACCGCATACCTGACCATGGTCGCTGTCGACGAGCGGGGAGAGCCGACTCCCGTGCCGGCCCTGCAGGCCGAGTCCCCGGACGAGGTCCGGCGTCAGAAGGAGGCCGAGCTGCGGCGGGCCAACCGCCTCGCCGAGCGGGAGGAGATCCGCGCCGGCCGGCGCGACTGATCCGAGTCGCGGGCGTCAGCCGAGGCCGACGCTGCGTGCGATCCGCCGGCTCGGATCGAAGAGGCAGCCGAGCCAGAGGAGCGGAGCCACATGAGGGGCGATCGTCGCCACCGGGATCGAGGCGGCGAACACCGCACAGACCCACAGCCCGCCGTTGCGGTTGGCGCGTATCTCGTCGGAACGTCCCTCGGTGGTGAGGCCGGCGCGCACCGCGTA
Organism: uncultured Actinomycetes bacterium; assembly: GCA_963738305.1. Taxonomy (GTDB): domain Bacteria; phylum Actinomycetota; class Thermoleophilia; order Solirubrobacterales; family 70-9; genus JBBRHQ01. Next base: position 786,208 of record CAVTVU010000001.1, read on the forward strand.
GGTCGTCATCATGGCGCTGGTCAGGGTGGCCAGGGAGAGGTTCACCGCGTAGATGATCACCGCCGGCGGCTCTCCCCCGTACTCGCCCAGCAGCTGGCTGGAGAAGGGGATCGCGACGATCCACATCAGGTAGAGCAGGTTGATCGACAGCAGGCGGCCGTCGAAGGCTCTGACCTCGGTGAAGAAGCGGTGGTGGATGACCCAGAAGCGGCCGATCACGGCGAAGCTGATCGCGAAGGCCAGGATGTCGCCGTCCTGGCTCTTGATCTCCTGCCACAGCTCGCTGCTCGACGTCGCCCCGTGCGGCGCCTCGATCTGCAGCACCAGCAGGGTAATCGCGATCGCGAAGACGCCATCGCTGAAAGCGACGATGCGGGAGAACTCGACCTCGTTCTCCTCGCGACGCAGGGAGGTGGATCGATTGCGCGCCATCCCTTGATCTTCGAGGGCGGACGCGACGGAACCGCGGCCCGCCGGTCAGCGGGCCAGCTTACGCAGGTGCTCGCGGAAGCCGATCCCGAAGTTGGTCGGGGTGCCGTTGAAGTCCTTGATCAGCGAGGGGCCGCCCCGGCAGGTCCAGCTTCCCGGGGCGGTCGCGTTCCAGGTCCAACCGAGATAGGAGATGTGGTGGCGGTCGGCCCAGGGCATGAAGCGATCGATGTAGCCGTGGCGGCAGTCGGTCTCGCCGAACTCGCCGATCACGACCGGCACCCGGCGGGCCGTCCCCGCCATCGCCGTCCGGCAGCGTCGGCCGCAAGGCGCGAGCTTGCCGTAGTTGTGCTCCGAGGCGACCAGCTGATGCAGGGGGTCCCTGGGCTGGTGCGAGTGCCAGCCGCCCAGGGTGCGGGCCCAGTCAAGGCCGCCGAGCATCAGTGGCTGGCGGGCGCCGGTGGAGCGAACCGCGTCGACCAGCTCCTGCATTCCGGCGGCCTCGTAGGAGGCAACGGGCCCGTGCTCCTGGGTGTAGGCCGGGACCCGGCAGCCGTGAAGCCAGCATCTCCAGCTCACGTAGTGCGGCTCGTTGTAGAGGTCGAAGACGAGGCGGTGGTCGTGCTTGAAGTAGGAGGCGACCGAGCGCCAGAAGTCCGGCGCGTGGTCGGCGTCGGGCATGCGGAGGATCTGGTTCGCCAGGCGATCGCCGGCGCCGGCGAGGTGCATGTCGAGGACGACGAAGAGGCCGAAGCTGTGAAGGCGCCGGACGTAGCGGCGGATCACCCGTCGGTAGCGGCGACCCCCGAGGGATGGTTTCACCCCGTTGATCCCCAGCCAGCAGTCCTCGTTCAGAGGTAGACGGACGGCGTTGATGTGCCAGCTCTTCATCACCCTGATGCTGGCCCGGTCGCTGGGCCCGTCGAAGAACCCGTATCCCTGGAAGCAGCTGTACTCGGTCCCGGAGCGATTCATCCCGAGCAGCCGGACCACATGGCCCCGGCCCTTGCCGGCGATCAGGTGGTTGCCGCGCACCCGGATCCCGGCCGCGGCCGGAGCGCACAGAAGCAGCGTCACCAGCGCGGTCACGGCGAAGGGAATGAATCTCGAGCGCGGTTTCACGGGAGCCGGCGGGGTCGAAGCCGGGGACGGGATTCGAACCCGTGACCCCCGCTTTACGAGAGCGGTGCTCTGGCCAGCTGAGCTACCCCGGCGAGGGGAGTCATCTTAGGTCCTTGTGGCACACTGGAATCGGTGTCCCTATGTCGGTAGTGCGCCGCCAAGCGCTGATCAACGCCCCACCGAGCAGGATCTGGGAGCTGGTCGGCGATCCCAGCCAGCACCCGCAGTGGTGGCCGCGCGTCATCGAGGTCCGAGGCGAGCGCTTCGACGAGGGCGACAACTACGCTCAGGTGACCCGGGAGCCGAACGGCACGATCGAGACGACGATGCGGGTCGAGCGCCTCGAGAACCTGCGTGAGATCTCGATGCGCTGCACCAATACCGGCACCTTCACCCGCTGGCTCCTGACCGAGGCCCAGGGCGACACCTTCGTGGACGTCGAGTTCGGGATGGACCCAATCGGCATGCGCTACAAGATCATGGACGCGACGATCGCCAAGCTCTACTTCCGTCGCTGGCTGGAGCAGTCGCTGACGGCCCTCGAAGCCGCCGCGGCAGAGAGCCAGGCCGCCGCGGAAACGTAGAAGTCCTCTAACCATGAGAAGAAATTGCACTCTCGCCGCCGGCGCCGGCGCCTTGCTCATCAGGCCTGGTCGTTGAACTTGTAGCCGACGCCGCGCACCGTGACCACCAGCTCCGGCCGCTGGGCGTCGCGCTCGACCTTCTGGCGCAGGTTGGAGATGTGGACGTCGCAGGCGCGCTCGTCGCCGTCGAACTCGGTCTGCCACAGCTCCTCCATGATCTGGGCGCGGCGGAAGACCTCTCCGGGGCGGGCGGCGAGCAGGCGTAGGAGCTGGAACTCCGAGCGGGTCAGGTTGACCTGATCGCCGCGCACCGTGACCAGGTGGCGGGCCAGGTCGATCGAGACCGGGCCGGCCTGGATCCGGCTCTCCTGGGCGGCCGGTGAGCGGTCCAGCTCCTGGCGGCGCAGCTGGGCGCGAACACGGCCCAGCAGCTCGCGGACCGAGAACGGCTTGGTCACGTAGTCGTCGGCGCCGACCTCGAGGCCGACGACCTTGTCGATCTCCGCGTCCTTGGCGGTGAGGATGATGATCGGCACCGGGCTGCGGGCACGGACGTCACGGCAGATGTCGAGCCCCGATGGGCCGGGCATCATGATGTCGAGGATCAGCAGGTCGAAGGGCATGCCGTCGGAGCCGATCTTCTCCATCGCGTCGTTGCCGTCCACGGCGCCGACCACCTCGAAGCCCTCCTGGTCGAGCGCGTAGCCGACCGAGTCGCGGACCGAGGGCTCGTCGTCGGCGATCAGTATCCGTCCTCTGTTCATCACCATTGCTCCAGGGGTCTCATGCGACCGGGGTCGGGCTGGGCTGGGCGACAGGGAGGCGTACCCAGAATGTGCTCCCCTCACCCTCGACCGAGGACGCGCCGATCCGCCCGCCCATCACGCTGACCATCCTGCGGGCGATCGCCAGGCCGAGGCCGAAGCCCTCCTGGCGACGCGACTCGGAGCGCCGGTAGAAGCGCTCGAAGACCCTCTCGATCTCGGCTGCCGGGATCCCGGTGCCTGTGTCCATGACTTCCAATACGACCTCCGTCTCGCCGTCGCGGCGGCCGCGAACGGTAACGGCGCCCGGGGTGGGCGTGTTCTTGTAGGCGTTCGTGAGCAGGCCGATCAGCACCTGGCGCAGCAGCGTCGCGTCGCCCTTTGCCGCCAGGCCGGGCTCGACGTCGACGGTCAGCTCGATCCCCGGCGGGGCCTCGACCGCGGCGGCGACGTCCGATGCGGCGGCCTCCACGTCGACGAAGTCCTCCTCCCCTGCGCCGAGCGCCTCGACCCGCGCCAGGATGAGCAGCGACTCGGTGAGGCGGCTCATCCGCTCGGCGTCCTGGGAGAGCCGCTCGAGGAAGTGCTCGCGGGCCTCGGGGTCGTCCTTGGCGCCGGTCTGCAGGACCTCGATCGCGCCCGAGATCCCCGCCAGCGGGTTGCGCAGCTCGTGCGCAGCATTGGAGACGAAGTCGCGCTCGGCGAACTCGCGGCGCATCTCGTCGGTGCGGTCGCGGACGACCGCCAGCACGGCGCCCTCCTCGGGCAGGTCGCGGGCCTGGATCGCGTAGGCGCGGTCACCGATCCGCAGGGCCGGGTGGGCGGAGAACCCGACCGCAGAGGCGCGCCGCAGCTGCGGGATCATCGCCTGCGGAGCCCGCCCGTCGGAATCGACCAGCCGGGACGCGGCGCCGTTCGAGAAGCGCACGGTGCCGTCGTCGTCGACCACCATGACCGCGTCGGTGAGCCCGTCGAAGATCGCCGTCAGCTTGTCCCGGTCGGCGGTCAGCACGCCGAAGCTCTCCTCGAGGGAGGCGCGCATCGAGTCCAGGGCCCGAGCCAGGTCGCCGATCTCGTCGCGCCCCGACGTGTCGAGCGCCACGTCAAACGAGCCGGAGGCCATCTCCTCCGCCCCCGAGGCCAGGCGCTTGACGCGGCGGGCGATCACGGTGGCGACCCCGAAGCCGGAGAGCACACCGACGAGGACGGCGATCCCCAGCGCCCGCAGGCTGTCGCTGCGCAGGTGGGTGATCGCGCTGGAGAGGACCTGGGAGCGCGAGGAGCGCCCCAGGAGGGCGCCGATGATGCCGTGCGCCCCGAACACCGGGACGGCGACGACGTCGACCTCGCCACCCGGCACCGTGCCGGTGTACCGGCCCCCGTCGAGCGCCGTCTGGACGGCGCTGCGCCGGGCCGAGATGCCGGCCAGCGCCGCCCCCGGAGGAACCGGTGCCACCAGCTTGCCCTTGCGATCGAAGTACCAGGCCTGAAACCCGCCCCCCTTGGCGCCGGCGACGACGTCCGTGGCGTCGCCGTTCGCCTCCCCGACGCTGTCGGCGACGGTGATCGTCCGGCCCACGGCCAGATCGGTGGCGCGGCGGGAGATCGTCGTCTCACTGGAATCGCTGACCAGCAGGTAGACCAGCGTCGCGGTGATCAGGCCGACCAGGGCGAAGGCACCGGCGAGCCAGAGGCGCATGCCGATGTGGGGCGGCCGCCCGCGGCGCGATCTGATCCGAAGCCCTCGCAGCATTAGTGGTTCCTAACACAAAGCTAACCGAGTCACGGGCGAAGGCGTGCCGGGAGCGAACCCGCTTCGTGGCAGAATCGTTCGGTGCGAACGCTCGTCTTCATCCCCGCCTGGAACGAGGAGGACTCGATCGCGGCCGTGGTCGCGGACGTGCGCCGCAGCCTGCCCGAGGCCGATGTCCTCGTGGTCGACGACGGCTCGACCGACGGCACCGCCGAATCAGCCCGCGGGGCCGGTGCGATCGTCGCCTCGCTGCCCTTCAACCAGGGGCTCGGGGCGGCGCTTCAGACCGGCTACCTCTACGCGCTGCGCGAGGGATACGACTGCTGCGCGCACCTCGACGCCGACGGCCAGCACCCGCCGTTCGAGGTCGTCCGCCTGCTCGAAGAGGTCTGGCAGGATCGGGCCGACCTGGTCGTCGGCTCGCGCTACAGCGACCCCTCGGCCGCGACAAGCGAGGACTACCGCCCCACGATCTCGCGCCGGATCGGCTCCGGCGTCTTCCGCTTCTTCCTAACCGCCGCGACCCGGCAGCGCTTCACCGACACGACCAGCGGGATGCGGGCGGCCAACCGCCGGGTGATGGCGCTGTTCGGGCAGCGCTACTCGCCGGACTTCGCCGAGATCGAGTCGCTCCAGCAGGCGGTCCGCCAGGGCCTCCGGGTCGAGGAGGTGCCGGTGCGGATGCTGCCGCGCGCCGAGGGCCGCTCCTTCCTCACCCCGCTGGGCTCGGCCTTCTTCATCTTCAAGGGCCTCGATCGTCCTCGCGGTCGGCCAGTTCCGGCCCAAGCACCCGGGTTACGAGGACCGGTGATCGGGTTGCCCTGGCGGACACCGGCCCGACCGTCCACCTGACCCCGCAGTCGCGGATCCTCGCCGCGGTGATCGCGATCGCCTTCATGGCGCTGATCCTCGAGATGATCCGCCGCCACCGGCTCCAGGAGCGCTACAGCGTGATCTGGTTCATCGCCGGGCTGGGGATGCTCGATCGGCGCCGCCTTCCCCGGGCTGCTCGAGGTCGTCGCCGACGCGATGGGCGTTCGCGACACCAACGTTGCCCTCTTCTCGCTGGTCCTGCTGCTGTTGCTCGGCCTGGCGCTGAACTTCAGCGTGATCGTCTCCCGCCAGTCCGAGCAGATCACGAGGCTGGCGCAGGAGCGGGCGCTCGAGCGGGCCCACCGGGACGGGCGGGGCGCGGCCACCAACGGCGAGGTCGGTGCCGGGGAGCCCTCAGGCAGCGGGACAGAGAAGCGCCTCGAGGCGGAAGAAGAGCGCCTCTAGGGCCAGCTCCTCGGAGACGTTGATGTCGAGCCGGCGGCGGCTCTCGCCGACGAGCTCGACCGCCGCCCGCGCGCGGGCCGGGTCCAGCCCCTCCGCCGAGCGGCGCAGCCGCTCGAGCCGGTCGCGGTTGAAGACGACGTTCTCGGCGCCCGCGCCAACCGCCATCAGGTCCCGCAACCAGGCGGCGCACAGCTCGAGCCCCAGGTCGAGCACAGCGGTGCGGCGCCGGCGACCCGCGCGCCGAGCCTCGTCGGCCGCCTCCTTGGCCGAGCGTTTGACGCCCAGCTCCTTTTCCGCCTCCAGCGCCTCGCGGGCGGCCGCCTCGGCCTCCTCGCCGGCCGCCTCGGCCGAGGCGAGCAGGGCGCTCCACGGCGCCGAGGAGGTCTCGCCGGCGAGGGCGGCCTCGGCGCAGGACTCCGCCTCGGCGCGTATCTCCGCGCCCGCCTCGGTGAGCAGGAAGCGCGCCCGCTCGAGGTCGCCGCGGCCCAGCCCGGCCGCCGCACTCACCCGCTCGGGCTCGGCCGCCCCCTCCAGCGCCGCCTCGATCGCCGCCACCGGGAGGGCGGCGAATGGGACGGGCTGGCAGCGCGAGGAGATCGTCTCCAGGAGCGCCTCGGGCTCGGCGCTGAGCAGGATCAGGTGCGCGTAGGCGGGCGGCTCCTCGAGGGTCTTCAGCAAGGCGTTCTGGCTCTCGTCGCGCATCGCCTCCGCGGCCTCGATCACGAACACCCGCCGGGCGCCTTCGAAGGGCCGCAGGGCCACCGCCCCGATCACCTGCTCGCGGACGTCGTCGACCAGGTGCTGGGTCCCGCGCGGCGACAGCCAGACGAGGTCCGGATGAGGCGAGGGGTCCAGTAGCACCCGCCGCCGTCGCGTCGGCCGGGTCCTCGCAGCCCGGCGGCGATGATCTCGGCGGCGAAGGCGCGCGCCGCTGCGGCCTTGCCGGATCCTCGCGGCCCCTCGAACAGGTAGGCGTGCGAGGGGCCGGAGGCGAGGGCCGAGGCCAGGGCCAGGCGTGCCCGCGGCTGGTGAGCGGTCGCCGCCTCCAGCGCCGCGGCCTCGGGCTCGCTCATCCGCCCTCCTCGCCCTGCGCCTGCTTGGCCCGCACCGCCGCCATCACCCGGGCGTGGACCTCCTCGACACTGCCCTCCCCGTCGATCACCGCGAAGCGGTCGGCGGCGACCACGGCGATCTCCTCGTAGGCGTCGGCGACCTCCCGCTGGAAGGAGACCCCCTCGGCCTCGAAGCGGTCCTCTCCCCCGGCCCGGGCGAGCCCGGCCTCGGGGTCGACCCGGATCAGCACCGCGAGGTCGGGCCAGAGGCCCTCGGTGGCCGTGTCGCAGAGCCCGATCGTCATCGGGGCGCCAAGCCCGCGCGCCGCGCCCTGGTAGGCGACGCTGGAATCGGAGAAGCGGTCCGAGACGACGTCGCGCCCGCTCTCCAGGGCGGGGCGGATGACGCGGCTGACCAGGTCGGCGCGGGCGGCGCAGAAGAGCAGCAGCTCGGCCAGCGGGTCCAGCTCCGCCACGGGATCGGCGAGCAGCTCGCGGATCCGCTCAGCGGAGCCGGTGCCCCCCGGCTCGCGGACCAGCAGGGTCTGCGGGCCAAGCGCCTCGGCCAGCAGCCGCGCCTGGGTGCTCTTGCCCGAGCCGTCTATTCCCTCGAGTGAGATGAACACCCGAGCGCCGGCCTACTTGGCCGTGCTGGGGGCCTTGCGGGCCCGCTTGCGGCGCCGGGTCCCCGGGTCGGGCGGGCCCTTGGGAGCCTTGGCCTCGGCTTCCTCCCCGTTGGCCTCGGCCTTCTCCTTCATCTCCTTGCGAGCGGCGCGGGCGGCCTCGCGCTCCGCACGCTTCTCGCGCATCTCCACCATCGAGGGACAATCGTCGTTGAGGCAAAGCTTCCAGGGGCGGCCCCGGAAGCCCTTGACGGTCAGCCGAGGCATCTCACCGCAGATCGAGCAGCTCTCCTCGAGGCGCCACAGCTCGTAGCCCCGCCCGGGCAGCGGGCCGGAGACCGGGCAGGAATCGGGGGACTCGGGGTCGTCGCGGATCCAGCCCTCGCAGCCGTACATCCGCTTGCCGCCCTTCAGCTCGATGATCCGCAGCCGGTTCGGCTCGCCGTCGTCGTGGGCGCGGCCGGCGTCGGCGCAGACCTTGCACGGTCCGAGGAACTTGTCCTCGTCCATCCCGGCCCAGACGACCTTGGCCAGGTCCTCGCGCCTCTCCTCGATCTCGCTGGTCGTCTGATGCAGGAGCTCGCGGCTGTCGCCGACCACGCCGTCGCGGGTCATCTCGCCGGCGGCGATCTGGTCCATCTCAGCCTCCAGCTTCGCCGTCATCTCGGGGGTCGCCATCTCCGGCACGTAGCGCTTGAACGCCTCGTACATCGCGATCCCGGTCTCCGAGGGGACGGGCGGGTTGCCGTAGACGTAGCCGCGGTCATACAGCTTCTGGATGATGTCGGCCCGGGTCGCCTTGGTGCCGAGGCCGCGCTCCTCCATCAACTCGACCAGCTTCCCCTGCGAGTAGCGCGACGGGGGCTGAGTCTCCTTGTCGACGATCCAGGGCTCGCCGTCGAGCGCCAGCTCGTCGCCCTCCGACAGGGGCGGGATCTCCTCGTCGGAGGAGCGGGCATAGGTGTAGATGCCGGCGTAGCCGGGCTCGACGACGACCGAGCCGCGGACGAAGTAGGTCTCGGAACCCGCGGCGATGTCGGCCCGCGTGGACTCGGTGATCATCGGCTCGGAGAAAGTGGCGAGGAAGCGCCGCACGACCAGCTCGTAGACGCGGCGCTTCGGGCCCTCCAGGGCGTTGGGGTAAAGCCCCTGGGTGGGATAGATCGGCGGGTGGTCGGTCGTCTCCTTCTTGCCCCGGGTCGGGGTGAGCTGCGGCTCGTCCAGCAGGCCGGAGGCGGCGGAGAAGTCGGGGATCCGCACCAGCGACGAGACCAGCTCGCGCACCGGCAGCGAGGGCGGATAGACGGTGTTGTCGGTCCGCGGGTAGGAGATGAAGCCGTCCATGTAGAGGTCCTCGGCAACCCGCATCGCGGCGGCCGGAGTGATGCCGAGGCGGCTGGAGGCGTCGGTGGTGAAGGCGGTGGTGTTGTAGGGCGCCGGCGGCTTGCGCGTGTTGCGGCGAGAGGTGACCGACTTCACCCTCCCCGGGCTCGAGGTGCCCACTACCGCCGCGTCGGCCTCGGAGCGCTCCCAGAACTTGTCGGTCTCGTGGTGCGCCTCGAAGGACCCCTCGGGCCCCGAGAAGCTGGCGAGGACCTCCCAGAAGGGCTTGGCGACGTGGGCGCGTCGCTCCATCTCGCGCTCGACGAGGAGGCCGAGGGTCGGGCTCTGGACCCGGCCCACGGAGAGGAAGTTGGAGCCGAAGCGGCGCGTCGCCAGGGAGACGGCGCGGGTCAGGGTGGCGCCCCAGAGCAGGTCGATGTACTGGCGCGCGGCGCCGGCATTTGCGAGCGGGTAGGAGAGCTCGTCCAGCTCGGAGAAGGCCCGCTCGATCTCCTCCCTGGTGAGCGCCGAGTAGCGGGCGCGCTGGATCCGCAGGGTGCCGGCGTCCGCGTCCTCGCGGCTGCCGAGCGACGGGTTGGCCTCGAGCATCTCCTCCAGGGCCTCGAGGCCGATCAACTCGCCCTCGCGGTCGAAGTCGGTCGCGATCACCAGCTCGTCGGCCTCCTCGGCGACCTTCTTGATCGCCTTGACGACGTTCTTGTCGGTCGGCTCCTTGATCAGCTCGGCGTCGATCAGGTCGTGCAGGTCGGTCTCCTGCCAGTTCGAGTAGCCATCGGGGAAGGCGGGGTTCAGCACATGGCCCTTGAGCCCGATCGTTCGGTGCTCGCCGTCGGAGTCCGACCAGGTGTAATAGGGCACCTTGTAGGACTTCTCCTCCGAGGGGCTGCCGCCGAGGATCTCGGCGATCTTTCGGGCGCTGTTGTTCTTCTCGGTGACGATCAGTCGCATCGGCCGGCGAGGGTAGCAGGGGCAAATCATGGCCCCGCCCGGGGTGAATGTCGGCCTGCGGGCGCCCGAACCTGAGCGACGGGTGAGCTTCGACGTGCGTAGGATCGTCGCTCGATGCGGACTCTGGTCACAGGGGGGGCGGGTTTCATCGGCTCGAATCTGGTCGACGAGCTGCTCGCCCGAGGCGACGAGGTGACGGTCCTCGACGACCTCTCCACAGGCCGTCGCGAGAACCTCGGCGAGGCGCTCGGGGCAGGAGCCGAGCTGATCGAGGGAGACATCCGCGACGCCGGCGCGGTGGTTGCGACCTTCGAACGAGTTCGGCCGGAAGCCGTCTTCCACCTGGCGGCGCAGATCGACGTCCGCAAGTCGGTCGCCGACCCCGCCTTCGATGCCTCGATCAACGTCGGCGGCACCGCGACCCTGCTCGAGGCCGCCCGCGAGGCCGGGATGCCGCGCTTCGTGCTGATCTCGACCGGGGGGGCGATCTACGGCGAGGGGGAGGGCCGCGAGCTTCCTCTGCCCGAGGACACCGAGGTGGCGCCACTCTCGCCCTACGGGCTGAGCAAGTTCGCTGCCGAGGGGTACCTGGCGCTTTACGGGCGCCTCTACGGCCTCCCCGGCATCAGCCTTCGGCTGGGCAACGTCTACGGGCCGCGTCAGGACCCGCTGGGTGAGGCCGGGGTGATCGCGATCTTCTGCGGGCGCCTGCGCGGCGGGGAGCCGCCGGTCGTCTTCGGCGACGGCCGCCAGACCCGCGACTACATATATGTCGGGGACGTGGTCTCGGCAGCGCTGGCGGCGGCCGAGAGCGAGGCCGGCGGGTCCGTCAACGTGGGCACCGGGATCGAGACCACCGTGCTCGAGCTGGTCGAGAGCCTGCGGACGATGAGCGGCAATGAGCAGAGCTTCGAGCCACAGTTCGCGCCGGCCCGGCCCGGCGAGGTTCAGCGGATCTCGATCGACCCCTCGCGCGCTGCGGACGCGTTGGGGTGGAGGCCGCTGACCGGCCTCGACGAGGGGCTGAAGCTCACCCTCGATTCGCTCTAGGCGAGAGGGCCGGCCGGCCACCACTAACCTTCGGGCCATGCCCGCCCAGGCCTACGCCGGCAAGCCCTGCGTCTGCCAGCTCCGGAGGGGGATCTGCGACCAGTCGTGCGTGCGAGACATGCTCGAGACCCCCTTCTACATCGCCTGCCTGAAGTTGAGCGGGCGGCGCTGCTTGGTGGTCGGGGGCGGCGAGATCGGCCTCGAGAAGGTCGAGGGTCTGCTGGCCTGCGACGCGGACGTGACGGTGATCGCGCCGGACGCGCACCCGGCGATCGCCGAGCTCGCCGCGGAGGGCTCGATCGGTTGGGAGAAGCGGCCATACGCCGGAGCGGCCGACCTGGAGGACGCCTTCATGGTGATCGCCGCGACCGACAGCAGCGAGGTCAACATCGCCGTCTTTGACGACGCGGAGCGCCGCGCGATGCTCGTCAACGTGGTCGACGTGCCGCCGCTCTGCAACTTCATCCTGCCGGCGATCGTCCGCACCGGGCCGCTGGCCATCGCGATCTCGACCGCCGGCGCCTCGCCGGCCCTGGCGAAGCGGATGAAGCGCGAGATCGCCGAGATGTTCGGCGAGCCCTACGCCCGCCTGGCGGTAATCCTCAACGACGCGCGCGGCTGGGCCAAGGGCACCCTGCCGACGTACCAGGACCGCAAGGAGTTCTTCGAGGGGATCGTCAACGGCGACCCCGACCCGGTCGAGCTGGTCCGGGCGGGCCGCGAGGCCGAGCTGCTGGAGCTGATCGAGGCCGCGAAGGAGCGGAGCGCGGCGACGCTGGCGGGCTGAGGCGCGGGGCCTGCGTCGCAGGGCCCCGGGGCCCTGCGGCACCGGGGTATGAGCGGGAGCGCGCGGAAGGGGCGGGGCCTTTGACCGCGCTGTGCGCAGCTCAAAGGGTCCACGTCGGCTGACGTGTCTCCGGAGGTGCGCACGTTGGCGCCACAGGCGCGTGAGCGACGCGCCAGACGCTCGAACATCATGCGGGGGGGCGCTTCCAGGCCGCCGGCCGCGCGGCGCGAGCCGACGGACGGCTCAGGCGGCCGGCAGGGCGTAGAGCGCGATCGCGGTGAAGTGGACCGCGGCGGCGGCGATCACGAACAGGTGAAAGACCTCGTGGTAGCCGAAGACGGCGGGGTTGGGGTCCGGCCGCTGGGTCGCGTAGATCACCGCGCCGGCCGTGTAGAGCGCGCCGCCGGTGGCCAGCAGCAGCGCCCCGGCAAGGCCCATCGCGCTGAGCAGCGAGGGGAAGGCGGCGACGGCGACCCAGCCGAGCGCCAGATAGACCAGGGCGTGAACCCACTTCGGCGACTCGATCCAGACCATCTCCATGATCGCTCCGGCAAGGGCCCCGACCCAGACGACCGCCAGGATCGCGTCGGCCAGGGGGCCGTGGAGGACGAGGAGCGCGAAGGGGGTGTAGGTGCCCGCGATCAGCAGGAAGATCATCGAGTGGTCGAGCCGGCGCATCCACCGCCGCGCCGAGGGTCGCTTCCAGTTGACCCGGTGATAGAGGGCGCTGGTCCCGAACAGGGCGGAGAGGCTGATCGCGTAGATCGTCACCGCCAGGGTCGCCTTCGGGGTCTTGGCGTAGACGATCAGCGCCGCGCCGAGCACCAGGGAGACGAAGAACGCCCACTCGTGCGAGACGCCGCGCAGCCGCGGCTTCACGACGGCGATCGCCTCGGCGGCGGCCTCCCTGGCGGCAGACGCACCCTCGACTGCGGCCTCGCGGGCGGCGACGGCGCGCTCCCCCACTGCCTCCCGGGCAGCCTCGGCACGCTCCCCGACCGCCTCTCGGGCCGCCCCGGCGCGCTCCGAGGCCGCGTCGCGGGCGGCGCTGATCCGCTCGCCGGCTCGCTCGGCCCCCCGTTTGAAGTCGTCGACCACGGGGGACAGCCTACATCCCCCACTTAGCGGGATGATTCTTCAACGTGAACGCTATATATAGCCTTCTGAGGAGGACTTTGACCCTATCCCTAGTAGTATTCGCTGTGTGCGCTGCCCCGTCTGCACGTCCGAGGAGACCAAGGTGAAGGAGAGCCGCAGAGCTGAGGTGGGAGCATCGGTGCGCCGCCGGCGCGAGTGCTCGAGCTGCGGTCATCGCTTCACGACCTTTGAGCGCTACGAGCGCGGTCCGCTCTTCGTGCGCAAGCGGGATGGCGAGCGCCAGCCCTTCGATCGCGCCAAGCTGCGCGGAGGGCTGGCGCGGGCGGCGCACAAGCGCCCCGTCGGCGAGACCGAGATCGACGCCCTGGTGGCGCGGATCGAGGCCGAGGCCGAGCGCGCCGGCGGCGAGCTCGATGCGGCGCGGATCGGCGAGCTCTGCCTCGAGGGGCTGCGGGCGATCGACCGGGTCGCCTACCTGCAGTTCGCCGCCGTCTATAAGCAACTCGACGTCGAGCAGGTCCAGGCGGAGCTGGCGCTGCTCGATCCCGAGCCCACCTCATCCGGCACTCCGGAGACGGCGGATTCCGCGCTCCTTGCGCCGATCGGAGGGACGGGTTCCATCCGACCCAAGAGCGATCCTGGGTAATTCGCCCCCAAAACCGCTGTGAGAGGAGAGAAGTAGATGTCGAGGACCGCCGAGGGCAGCACCGCAACGACCCGCCGGGGGATCGCGGTCGAGCGACGATTCAGCACCCCGGGCGTGCATCCCTTCGACGAGGTCGAGTGGGAGATCCGCGACGCTGTCATCGGCGATCCGGAGAACCCCGCCTTCGAGCAGCGCGGGGTCGAGTTCCCCAAGAGCTGGTCCCAGAACGCGACCAACATCGTCGCCCAGAAGTATTTCCGCGGCAAGCTCGGCTCCGAACAGCGCGAGTCCTCGGTGAAGCAGATGATCGGCCGCGTCGCCGGCACGATCGCCGGCTGGGGGCGCGAGGGCGGCTACTTCGCCGCCGACGAGGACGCCGACGCCTTCGAGATGGAGCTGACCGCGATCCTGCTGCACCAGAAGGCGGCCTTCAACTCGCCGGTCTGGTTCAACGTCGGCTTTGAGGAGACTCCGCAGTGCTCGGCCTGCTTCATCCTCAGCGTCGAGGACACGATCGAGTCGATCCTCGATTGGAACACCAGGGAGGGGATGATCTTCCGCGGGGGCTCGGGGTCGGGGATCAACCTCTCGAACATTCGCGGCTCGGTCGAGCACCTCTCCAAGGGCGGCTACGCCTCGGGCCCGGTCAGCTTCATGCGCGGCGCCGACGCGTGGGCGGGGACGATCAAGTCCGGCGGCAAGACCCGGCGCGCGGCGAAGATGGTCGTCCTCGACGTCGACCATCCCGACATCGAGGACTTCATCTGGTGCAAGGCGCGCGAGGAGGAGAAGGCCGCGGCGCTGCGCGATGCCGGCTTCGACATGTCGATCGACGGCGAGGGCTTCACCTCGATCCAGTACCAGAACGCCAACAACTCGGTCCGCGTCACCGACCGTTTCATGCAGGCCGTCGCCGACGGCGACGACTGGGAGCTGCTCGCCCGGGTCGACGGCAAGCCGACGAAGACGCTCGACGCGCGGGAGCTGATGAGCCAGATCGCCGACGCCGCCTGGCGCTGCGCCGACCCCGGCGTCCAGTACGACACCACGATCAACCGCTGGCACACTTGCCCGGAGTCGGGGCGGATCAACGCCTCCAATCCGTGCTCGGAGTACATGCACGTCGACGACTCGGCGTGCAACCTGGCGTCGCTGAACCTGATGAAGTTCCGCCGCGCGGACGGCAGCTTCGACGTCGGAGAGTTCGAGCACTCGGTCGATGTGGTCTTCCTCGCGCAGGAGATCATCGTCGGCTTCTCCAGCTACCCCACCGAGCAGATCGGCCGCAACGCCAACGCCTTCCGCCAGCTCGGCCTCGGATACGCCAACCTCGGCGCCCTGCTGATGTCCGACGGCCTCCCCTACGACTCCGAGCAGGGTCGCTCGGTGGCGGCGGCGATAACCGCGCTGATGACCGGCCGCGCCTACCGCCAGTCGGCGCGGATCGCGGGGGAGGCGACTGGGCCGTACGAGGCGTACGAGCGAAACCGCGATCCGCACAACGGCGGTGATGCGGATGCACCGCGACGCCGCGCACGAGATCGACGAGGAGCTGGTCGAGGACGGCCTGCTCGCGGCGGCGCGGCGCTCCTGGGAGGAGGCGGTCGAGCTCGGTGAGGAGCACGGCTACCGCAACGCCCAGGCGACCGTGTTGGCGCCGACCGGGACGATCAGCTTCCTGATGGACTGCGACACGACGGGCATCGAGCCGGACTTCTCCCTGGTCAAGTTCAAGGAGCTGGTCGGCGGCGGGCAGATGACGATCGTCAACCGCTCGGTGCCGCTGGCGCTGCGGACGCTCGGCTACTCGGAGTCCGAGATCGATCAGATCGACGCCTACGTCGCCGAGAACGCGACGATCATCGGCGCGCCGGGGCTGAAGGACGAGCACCTGGCGGTGTTCGACGTCGCGGTCGGCGAGCGGGCGATCTCCCACACCGGCCACATCGACATGATGGCAGCGACCCAGCCGTTCATCTCCGGGGCGATCTCGAAGACCGTCAACCTGCCCGAGTCGGCCACGGTCGCCGACATCGCCGACGCGTATGAGCGCGGCTGGAAGGGTGGGTTGAAGGCACTGGCGATCTACCGCGACGGCTCGAAGACGGCCCAGGCCCTGCGCACGGACGCGCAGGAGAAGGAGTCCGAGCCCCAGGTCGAGACGCTTGGTCCGGTGCGGCGCAAGATGCCGCGCGAGCGCGAGTCGATCACTCACAAATTCTCGCTGGCGGGTCACGAGGGCTACATCACCGCCGGCAAGTACGAGGACGGCCGGGTCGGCGAGATCTTCCTCACCGACATCGGCAAGGAGGGCTCGACCCTGCGCGGGATGATGAACGCCTACGCCACCGCGATCTCGATCGGCCTTCAGTACGGGGTGCCGCTCGAGGTCTTCGTGAAGAAGTTCAGCTACATGCGCTTCGACCCCGAGGGGATCACCCAGAACCCCGAGATCCCCTTCGCCAAGTCGATGCCGGACTACATCATGCGCTGGCTCGCCAGCCGTTTCATCGACGACCTCGACGAGCTGGAGGACCTCGGCATCCTCACCCCCGAGGTCCGAGCCCGAAAGGAAGCCGAGCTGGCCGCGGCCGAGGGGGGCAACGGCAATGGAACCAACGGGCACGGCACCGGGCACGCGAACGGCGGCAACGGCGAGGCAACCGCGAAGCCGGCCGAGCCGGTGCCCGCGGCGGAGGCGCTGACCGACACCCCGCCGGTGATCCCGGCCAAGCTCTCAGGCTCCGACCTGGGCCCGGCCTGCGAGCAGTGCGGCGGCATGATGCAGCGCACCGGCTCCTGCTACACCTGCCCGAGCTGCGGCAACAACACCGGCTGCGGGTAGTCGGGTACGACATAGCGGCAGGCAGCCGAGCTTTGCGGGAGAGTCGCGCTGCTCAATCGTTGGCTGTTCGGTTGTCAATTTCTGAGGGGGGTCTCTGATGGGGGAGAAATCGTCGGGTGGCAGGCGTCGCAGGCGCGCCTTCGGCGGATTCGTCGCGATCGCGGCTGCGCTGGGGTCGATCTGGGCCGGCGCGGCGCTCGGGGCGTTTTCAAGCAGCAGCGAGCAGAAGCACATCCCCTACAACGTCTTCGGCGAGGTGACGGCGAGCTGTCCGCACAACCAGCACGTCAACTTCGGCGGCTTCAAGACCGACACCGCCTTCACGTACGACGCGAAGGGGCTGCTCTGGCCGGCCACGATGGGACCGGTGGGCAGCAAGGTGAACAAATGGTCCACGGTCGCGGCCGCCCCGTCGACGAAGGGCGGCAAGCTCACCTCGATCGCCTACTGCAAGGCCGGCGCCAAGCCAACCGTGGTGCGTCGCAAACGGATCGTGCTGCCGAGCGCCGCCAACGACGAGTTCCGGAACGTCAGCGCCACATGCCCGCAGGGCAAGAACGTGATCGGGGGCGGTTGGTCGGCGCGGACCGCCTCCCCCCTCTACCACTCCGATGACGCCCAGCCCTATGTCGAAATCATGGGTTTGCGGCGGACATCGAACCGAACCTGGCAGGTCTCGATCGTCAACGACACCGCAAAGCAGCACGCGGTGACGGCGATCGCACTCTGCGGGAGCGGCGCGGCGCCGAAGACTTCGGTGGCAACCGAGATGGTCCCGGCGAACTTCGGGGTGAAGACCGCGACGGCGACCTGCCCGGGCGGCAGCGAGGCCGTCTTCGGAGGGTTCAAGGGCGACTTCGACGACCTCTCTGGGCGAAACGCCTTCATCTTCGGCTTCTTCCGCTCCTCGAAGAAGGCGATCTCCGTACGCGCCGGCCAGAACTACATCCCGCCCAACGGGAGGGCGGCGAAACTCCAGGCCTTCGCCTACTGCCGCTAACCGCTGGTCGAAATGCAAGTTCCGTGTCCAATGGGCACGGAACATTGCGTTCGGCGCCTGCCACCGGCGTCGCGCCGTGGCCGGCCGGGGTCAGAGTGCGGTTAGGTAGCGCTCGGCGACCATCCGGTCGAAGGCGTGGGTGTCGTCCTCGTTGTCGCTGTAGCGCCCGGGGCTGAAGCCGCGGGAGGTCATGCCCTTCTGGGTCAGCTCGCAGACCCGCCAATCCTCGCGGTTGACCTGGTCCCAGAACTCCACCGCGTCGGTCGGGTCGAAGTCGTCGGCCTCGATCGTCGCCGGCTCGAACAGCCACTCGCAGGTGACCTCCGTCAGCCCGGGCTCCCGCGGCCAGAGGGTGTGGAGCATCACGTAGTCGGGATGGAAGGAGATCAGTGCGTTCGGGAAAAGGGAGACGTAGAGGACGCTGCGAAGCTCGCCCGCGGATAGCCCGGCGATCGGCGCCCGTCCGCCGCCACCCTGCCGGGCCATGGTCTCGGCCCCGTCGCTGAGCTCCAGCGAGCCTCCACACCACAGCCCCTTCCCCTCGAAGCGTTCGCCGCTGTCGTAGGGCGACAGCGCGTTCAGCTCGGGATGAACCCCGGGGCAGTGCAGGCACTCGTTGTAGTTCTCCGCGATCGCCTTCCAGTTGGCCGCCACCTCGTATCTGCGCTCGGCCGCGGGACAAAGCTCGGCGGTTCGGTAGCGCTCCAGTCGCTCGGCGAGGTCGCCAACGTGCTCGCCCGGATCGGGGGCCTCGCCACTTGGATCGACGAGCACGAGGCCGCCGACCACAGCGGTGCGGATCGGGCGCAGCCCGTTGCAGGCTGGGTCGAAGTCCTCCAGCTCTTCGGTGTGCGGCGCCGCCCTGAGCTCCCCATCGAAGCCGTAGGCCCAGGCGTGGTAGGGGCAGCGGATCAGGCGCCGCGCCACTCCGGCCCCATCCAGCAGCCGGGAGCCCCGGTGCCGGCAGACGTTGTAGAAGGAGCGCACCTGTCCGTCCTCGCCCCCGATCACGAACACGGACTCCGGCCCCAGCTCCCGGGCGACGAACGCTCCCGGCTCGCCGACGGCCGAGATGTGGGCGGCGCAGATCCAGCTGCCGAAGACGCTCTCCAGCTCCCAGTCGAGGACCGCGGGGGCGGTGAAGGCGCCGCCCGGCAGCATGCGGGCACGGCGCAGCGGCTTCGTGGTCTCCTCGACCTCGCGGCGGCGCAGCGGCAACGACTGGGGGCGGTCGCCGTTGAGCGCGGATGTCGAGGAGTCGGGCATGGCCCCGAACCGGCGTGATCGTAGCGCGGCCGCGGCGGGCGGCCGCCGCGGCGGGGATGGCCGGGCAGGTTGAGAAAAGGGCTAAACGGATGGCCACGAGCGGTGCCCGGAAATAGTCTGTTGAGCATGAGGCTCCGCACCCCGGCGACGCTGCTTCTCTGCGCAACGCTGGGGCTGGGATTCGCCGCCGCCGAGGCCTCCGCCGCCCGACACGGTGGCCACCACGGCGGTCATCACCACGGCCGCCCCCATCACCAGCAGCGCTGCAACGGCGAGCGCCGGCTCTGCGGAAAGCGCTTCAACCAGGTGGTCCTGCCCGGCGCCCACAACGCGATGTCGTCGCTCGACCTGGGCTGGAAGATCCCGAACCAGACCGTGGCGATCCCAGGTCAGCTCCGCTACGGGATCCGGGCACTGCTGGTCGACACCCACTACGGACGCCTGCAACCCGACGGCACGGTGCGCACCGACGACGGCGGCAAGGTGACCACCGGGGTACGCGGCCTGTACCTCTGCCACGTGCTCTGCGAGCTCGGCGCCTCGCCGCTGATCCCTGTGCTTCGCAGGATCACCAGGTTCCTCGAGTACCACCCGCGCAACGTGCTGCTGATCGACAACGAGGACTACATCTCCCCCGGGGACTTCGCCGCGGCGGTGCGCTGGAGCGGCCTGCGGGGGCATGTCTTCCGGGGTCAACCGGGCCCGGTCTGGCCGACCCTGCGCAAGATGATCGCGACCCGGCAGCAGGTGGTGGTCCTGGCCGAGCACGACGCCGGTCAGGTGCCCTGGTACCACCGCGCGTACGACGGGATCATGCAGGAGACCCCCTACACCTTCGCGACCCCGGACCTGTTGATCGACCCGGTCAACTGGCCGGCGAGCTGCCAGCCCAACCGGGGCGGCACCAACGGCTCGCTGTTCCTGGTCAACCACTGGTCGCCCGCCACCCCGCCCGCGGTGCCCGACCCCGATGCCTCGGCGGCGGTCAACGCCGCGGACGTGATCCTCGGCAGGACCGAGGCCTGCCGGCAGGCTCGTGGCCGGCTTCCCTCGGTGATCGCCGCCGACCAGGTCACCTACGGCGGCCTGCTGGCGGCGGTCCACCGGCTGAACACTGCTGGGCCGTGAGCGCGAAGACGCCGGTCACGGGCATCGCCTAGGGTGAGCGGCCGATGAGACCGCTCAAGGCCACGCTCGCCGTCCTCGCCGGCGCCCTTCTCTGGAGCGCCCCTGCCCTTGCGAACCCCGGACATCACGGCTCGCGGCATCACCGCCACCACAGGATCCACATCACCGGCACCGCATACGCCTTCGACAACCAGCTACCGATCGCCGGGGCGACGATCCGTGTCGCGGAGCTGCCGAGGGCGACGGCGACGAGCGCGGCGGACGGGAGCTACGACCTCGTCGTCCCGTCGGGTACGAGGGTCACCCCCTACATCGAGGCCGACGGCTTCCACGGCATCTATCTGCAGACCTTCTTCACCACCCACAGGAACATGCCGCGGGTCAACTTCCAGGTGCCCTCGGTCGGCATCTACCACGGGCTGGCGGCCCTGCTCGGCGTCGAGCTGGGGCCGGATGACAATCCGAAAAACTGCGCCGTCGTCTCCACGATCAGCACGGTCAACATCCGCGATCTGAGCTTCGAGGACTTCATCGCCTACGGCGCCCACGGCGTCGCGGGAGCCACTGCCTCCGCCCACCCGGCCCTGACGGACCCGATCTACTTCAACTCCTCGGTGATCCCCGACCGGAGCCTGACCGAATCCTCGGTCGACGGCGGAGTCATCTGGCTTGACGTCCCCGCCGGGGTCTACAGGTTCAGCGCCCAGAGCCCGAGCACCCGCTTCGCGAGCTTCATCGCCACTTGCAAGCCCGGGCGATTGGTCAATGCGAACCCGCCGCAGGGGTTGCACGAGGTGAGGCCCGGCGAGAGCGACACGTACGGGCCCTGGCACGGCCACGGGAGTGCGGGTGGGCCGCACAGACACGGCCACGGCCACGGCCAGCCCGGCCGCTGAACAGCCAAAATCGGCTTCACAGCTCGCTTCGCGGGCCCCTGACCGGGCCAGACTTGCACGCCGAACGGAGGTTCGCTATACTTTCTGAAGTATCTGGGTCGAAATACGGCCTACCTTGGAAGGAGCACCATTGGCAAGGACCAGAGGCGCTGCCGAGCAGCGCACCGATACGCGCCGCCGCCGCGGCGCACACATAGACAACGGAACCGGCTCCAGCACACGGGCGGAGCGGCGCACCGATACCCACCTGCTGCCGGAGCAGACCACCGACAGCTTCCAGCTCTTCCTCAACCAGGCGAGCCGCTATCCCCTGCTCACCGCCGCGCAGGAGATCGACCTGGCGAAGCGGATCGAGCGCGGCGACCTCGAGGCCAAGGAGCTGCTGATCAACTCCAACCTGCGACTGGTCGTGCGCTTCGCGACGCGCTACCAGGGCCACGGCCTGCCGCTCAACGACCTCGTCCAGGAGGCGATGATCGGGCTGATCCGCGCCGCGGAGAAGTTCGACTGGCGGCGCGGCTACAAGTTCTCCACCTACGCGGTGCTGTGGATCAAGCAGTCGATGCAGCGCGGCCTCGACAACAGCGGCCGCGCGGTGCGGATCCCCGCCCACATCGCCCAGCGCGAGCGCACCGTGAATCGCGTCGCCACCGAGCTCAGCACCGAGCTGAATCGCGAGCCGACCGAGGAGGAGATCGCTGCGCGGGCGAAGCTCCCCCTGGAGGACGTGATGGCAGTCCAGGACCTGGCCCGCGTCACCTCCAGCCTCGACGCACCGGTCGGGGAGAGCGAGACGACCCTCGGCGAGCTGCGCGCCCAGAGCGACGGGCGCTCCGACGATGAGGTGATCGACCGCGAGCGCGAGGAGGCCGTGAGCACGGCCCTCGCCACCCTGCCGGAAGGCGAGCGCCGCGTGCTCGAGGTGCGCTTCGGCACCGGTGGCGAGGTCGCCGGCACCCTGCGCGACGCCGCCCGCGCGGCCGGTGTCACCCAGGAGCAGGCGCGGCGGCTCGAGGCGCAGGGACTGAAGCGGCTCGCCTCCGACGAGGCGCTGGCAGGCTGGCGCGAGGCGGCGTAGGCGCTCCGCTCGTCCCGGGCCGCCCGGGCGCTAGCCCAAAACGATCTCGGCGGCGGCGCGCACGGTCGCGACGTCGCCGGAGATCAGCAGCATCGTGACGACCGACTCTCGCCACTTGGCGAGGTCGTCGCGGATCTTCGCCGGCGGGCCGATCAGGGAGAGCTCCTCGATCAGCTCCGCCGGCAGCTTGGCGGCGGCCTCGTCCTTTCGGCCGCCGAGATAGAGGTCCTGGACCGCGGCGATCAGCTCGCCGTGGCCCATGCGGATCGGGACGTTGGCGTGGAAGTTGGCTCCCTTCGCCCCCATGCCGCCGAAATAGAGCGCGTAGAACGGCCGCAGCGCATCGACCGCGGCTCCGATGTCGTCGGAGACGATCAGCGGCACGGTCGCCGCTACCTCGAACTCGTCAGGCCGGCGCCGCGCTCCCTCGCGCGCGAATCCCTCGGCCAGGGGACCCGCATACAGGTCCTCGTGGGCGGGCGAGAAGAGCATCGGCAGCCAGCCGTCGCAGAGCTCCGCACAGAGCGCGATGTTCTTCGGCCCCTCGGCGCCGAGGAAGATCGGGATCTCCTCGCGCAGGGGGCGGATCGAGGACTTCAGCGGCTTGCCCAGCCCGGTGCCGCCGGGAAGCGGCAACGGGTAGTGAGGACCCTCGCTCATCACCGGCCCCTGGCGCGCCCAGATGTCGCGCAGGATCCCGATGTACTCGCGGGTGCGTGCCAGCGGCTTCGCGAAGGGCATCCCGTACCAGCCCTCGACCACCTGCGGACCAGAGACGCCGAGGCCGAGGATGAAGCGCCCGCCGGAGAGATGGTCCATGGTCATCGCGGCCATCGCGGTCGCCGCCGGCTGGCGCGCCGAGATCTGGGTGATCGCTGTCCCCAGGCGCACCCGCTCCGTTTCGGAGCCCCACCAGGCAAGCGGGGTCAGCCCTTCCGAGCCGTAGGCCTCGGCGGTCCAGATCGAGTCGAAACCGAGCTTCTCTGCCGCGGAGATCGCCTCGGGAACGCCAGGCGGCGGGCCCCCGGCCCAGTAGCCGGTGTTCAGCCCCAGCTTCAGCTCGCCGGCGATGGCCCCGCCTACTCCCCGCCGGCGACGGCGAGCACCAGCTTGCCGTTGTTGGCGCCGCTGTAGAGCATCAGCAGGGTCTCCGGGAACGTCTCGATCCCCTCGACCACGTCCTCACGCGCCTTCACCTTGCCCTCGGCGATCCAGCCGGCCATCTCCGTCGCCGCCTCGCGGTAGCGGCCGACGTACTCGGTGACGACGAAGCCGGTCATCGAAGCATGGTTGACGAGCAGCGACATGTAGTTGGAGGGACCCCGGAACGGTCCGGTGTTGTTGTACTGGGAGATCGCCCCGCAGATCGCCACCCGGGCATGGCGATTGAGCAGCGCCAGGGCGGCGTCGAGGATCTCGCCGCCGACGTTGTCGAAGTAGACATCGACCCCGTCTGGGCAGGCTTCGGCGAGGGCCGCCCCAACGTTGCCCGCCTTGTAGTCGACCGCCGCGTCGAAGCCGAGCTCTTCGCTGACGTAGCGGCACTTCTCCTCGCCGCCGGCGATCCCCACCACCCGGCAGCCCTTGAGCTTGGCGATCTGCCCGGCGACCGCGCCCACCGCGCCGGCCGCCGCGGAGACCACCACGGTCTCGCCCTCCTCCGGCCGGCCGACCTCGAGCAGGCCGAAGTAGGCGGTCATGCCCGGCATCCCGAGGGCACCGAGGAAGCGCGGCAGCGGCGCCAGCGAAGGATCGACCTTGATCACCCCGGCGCCATCGCCGATCACGTACTGCTGCACTCCGAAGAGGCCGCTGACGGTGTCGCCCTCGGCGAAGTCGGGAGTGCACCCGAGGCGATCACCCGGCCGATCCCCAGGGCGCGCATCACCGCCCCGACCTCGACCGGCGGGACATAGGAGCGCCCCTCGCGCACCCACCCGCGCATCGCCGGGTCGAGCGAGATGTGGGAGACCTCGATCAGGATCTGCCCCTCGCCGGGGTCGCCCACCTCCTCGGAGAAGTACTCCCAGTCGTCGCGCCCGGGCAGGCCGACCGGGCGGGCCGCGAGCTTGAAGCCGTGGTTGGTCCGGCTCACGCTCCGGAGCCTTTCACAGCCGCTGGCCGATCGGCGTGCAGTCCGTCACGGTGGGGAAGGTTTGGGGCGAACGCTCAGGGGCGGTTGCGGCCGAAGATGTCATGCGCCTCCACCCACTCCTCGGCGACAATCGCCGAGCCGAGGGAGAGCTCGCCGCAGAGCACAGTCGCGGCGACGATCTCGGCCAGCTTGCGGACCTTGCCGTCGCCGTAGCAGCCGAGCATCTCCAGGCACTCCCGCTGGGTTGCGAGGCCGGTGCCGCCGCCGTAGCTGGCGACGATCAGAGAGGGGATAGTCACCGAGTAGTAGTAGTCGCCGTCCGGCTCGAGCTCGGCGTGGACGAAGGCGGCGGAGGACTCGGCGACGTTGGCGGCGTCCTGCCCGGTGGCGATGAACATCGCGGTGATCCCGTTGGCGGAGTGGGCGCCGTTGTTGTTGACCCCGGACATGAAACCGCCGAGGTTGGACACCTGTCGGGCTCGGAACATCAGCCGGGTGTCGGAGCGCATCACCCGCTGGACCAGCTCGTTGGGGATCCTCGCCTCGGCGACGACCCGCTTGCCACGGGTCCGCAGCATGTTGACCTGGGAGCTCTTCTTGTCGGTGGCGAAGTTCGACTCGAGGAAGTACTGCTCGATCTTGGGGTTGTTCTCGACGATCCAGCGGCAGGCCGCCTGGGTCGCCTTGCCGGTCAGGTTCTGGCCGGCGGCGTCGCCGGTCGTGTAGTTGAACCGCGTGAACAGCATTCGAGAGGCCGAGTACTGCTCGATGTCGCGCAGCTTCCCCGACCGGGTCGTGCGCTCCGCGGCCTCGCGGATCCGCTCGAAGTTCTGCTCGAGCCAGGTGCCGAACTCCCGCGCCCCCCGCGCGCTCTCGAAGAGGAAGGCCGGAGCGCGCTGCATGCGGTCCTCGAGCACGGTCGTCCGGACGCCGCCGGCCTCGTGGAGCAGGCGCATGCCGCGGTTGTAGCTCGCGACCAGGGTGCCCTCTGCGGTGGCGAGGGGAACGTAGAACTCGCCCTTTGCGTGCTCGCCGTCGACCAGCAGCGGCCCCGCCACGCCGATCGGGACCTGTGCGACCCCGACGAACTGCTCGACATTGCCGGAAAGGACCGCGGGATCGAAGGAGTAGCTGGAGACGTGCTCGAGCGAGGCGCCGCAGCGCTCCTCGACGAACGCCCGCCTCGCGTCCGCAGCCTCTCGCGTGTAGTCGTTCTCGCGGTCGCGGGGGACCGGGACTCGTTCGGATGCCATCGGCGGCTCCTCCTCGCTTCGGGGCAGGTTCGCCTGAACCCTACGTCCGTCCGGACCACCACCTGATTCCTTAGACCGAAAGGCATTTCGGCGGCCACCGGGTGGTTGCCTGCGTCCCTCGGCCACCTTGATGAATGCTTCTGGTGACCTCGGGCACCTTGTTCAGCATCCGGCGCCCGAGTGGCCTAAAGGCGAGATGAGCGCCGGGCGAGCTCATGATCGGGGCAGGCGAATCGAGAAGCACCCGCCCGAATCCGACCGGAGCGCCTCGACCTCGCCGCCGCTTGCCCGGGCCAAGCGTCTCGAGAGCGCCAGCCCGAGCCCCGCGCTCCCGGAGCCGTTGCCGCTTCCGTCGCCCATGACTCCCGGCTCGAAGATCCTCTCGAGCTCCCCGGGACGCACCCCCTCGCCGTCGTCCGTGACGAGGAAGGCGACCTCGGAGCGATCCGCGTCGAAGCTCACTCCGACCCGGCTCCGAGCGTGGCGACAGGCATTCTCGAGGACGGGACTGAGGATCCGCTCGATCAGCTCGGGATCTACGCCGAGCCGGACACCCTCCGGGCCGTTGAGGTCGATCGCGATCCGGTCCGCGTCCCGTTCGGAGGTGCAGGCGTCGATCGCGGCGATGGCGGCCTGGTGGGGATCGCCGCTGCGCCGGGCTTGCCCGAGCTCGGCCCTCGACGCCCCAAGGATCGAGTCCAAGACGCGCGTCAGGCGGTCCGTCTCGGCCACCGCCCCAGAGAGCGCGGCGCGGCTCTCTTCCGGCCCGGCGCCCGGAGCCAGCGCAAGCTGCGCCCGGGCCCGGATCTTCGCCATCGCCGTGCGCAACTCGTGCGAGAGCTCGGCGGCGAACCGCCTCTCCCGCCTGACCCCAGCTGCAATGCGGTCGAGCAGCCCGTCGAGCGTCGCCGCGAGCCTCGTGAACTCGTCCCGGGGCGGGCCGAGCCCGAAGCGCCGGTCCAGGTCGCGCTCACTCCACTCCGCCGCCTCCGCCGACATCCGGTCCACAGGCCGCAGCCCGGCACGGAGGAGCCAGCGAGCGGCGAGCCCGACTGCGATTAGAACGACGATCGCCATCACCAACGATCCGATCAGCGCGATCCGCTTCGATCGCTCATAGGGTGTCAGTGAAACGCCGGCGACGACAGTCCCGACCCGTCGTCCAGCGATCGTCACCGGTACGGCCTGCAGCCGTGTCGAGACGCTGTCCGCCCGCGTCCCGGGGGCCATCGAGAGGAGCCGCGCGGCCCGGTCTAGCCGCGGCCCCGCTCGAGGGGTTTCCAGCGTTCTCGTTCCCGAGAACACCCAGATCGGCTCGTCGACCGCCCCAGCGTCGGGCGCCTCCTGTGAGCGCAGCGCGCCGTCGACGAGTTGCAGCGAGTCAAGGCCAGCGGTCGTCCGTGAGCGGAGGAGGTCGTTGGCGTCGGCGTCGAGCCGGGAGGTGAGGATCAGGTTGAAGGAGATCACGATCACCCCCAGCGCCAGCGCAACCGCGAGGACTACTGCGGCCAGCAGGCGACCGCGGAGCCCCGGCATCATGGCCGCGGCTCTGCCGCCAGCGAGTAGCCCACGCCGTAGACGGTGATCAGCTTCGGAGCCTCGTCGAAGCCGCTGAGCTTGCGTCGCAGACGGGCGACGTAGACGTCGAGGGTGTTGTCGTGGACCAGCGCGCCTTCGGGCCATGCGGCTGCCCTCAAGGAGCTTCGCCTGACAGCCACTCCCGGCCGCGCCGCCAGCGCCGCCAGCAGGCGGAACTCAGTCGGAGTCAATGGAACCGCGTCGGAGCCACAGTGGACCGCGTGGGCGGCCGGGTCGAGTTGCAGCATTCCGGCATTCATCGTGGTGGAACCTCCGGAGCGACGGATCAGCGCCCGCAACCGGGCCAGCAGTTCCTCTAAGTCGAAAGGCTTGGTCACGTAGTCGTCACCGCCGGCGCTGAACCCCGAGAGCCGGTCGGCACGCGTGCCGTGCGCCGTCAGGAACAGGACCGGAACCTCCTTCCCCTCCGCCCGCAGGGCGTGACAGACGTCGCGACCATCGGCGTCAGGGAGGCCGATGTCCACAACCAGTGCGTGTGGCTCGAAGTCCGTCGCCCGCCTCAGCGTGTCGGCTCCGCTGGAGACGCCGCGCACGTCGAAATCTGCGCGGCGCAGGCCGGCGAGGAGGATGTCGAGCAGCTCGAGGTCGTCCTCGGCGACAAGGACCCGCCCTCCCACCGCTCACCGCCCGCCGTCAGCGTTGAGCCGGTAACCGGCTCCTCGGACCGTTTCGATGCTGGTGACACCGAAAGGCCGGTCGATCTTCTCGCGCAGGTAGCGCACATAGACATCGACGATGTTGGAGCGGTTCTCGTACTCGTAGTCCCAGGCCTGCTCGAGCAGCTGGAAGCGGCTGAGCACGTCACCCGGCCGGCGCATGAATGCCTCCAGCAGCGAGTACTCCTTGGCGGATAGGCTGATCTCCTTCTCGCTCCGCGAGACCCGGTGGGCGGCTGGATCAAGGCGCAGGTCCCCGACTTCGAGCACCGTCGGCTTCTCGATCCTGCCGCGGCGGACCAGCGCCCTCAGTCGGGCGAGAAGCTCGGCGAAGGAGAAGGGCTTGGTCAGGTAATCGTCGGCTCCTCCGTCGAGCCCGGTGATGCGGTCCTCGACCGCGTCGCGGGCGGTCAGGATCAGGACCGGTGCCCAAACGCCGCCCGCCCGGAGCTTCCGGCACGTCTCGAAGCCGTCGATTCCGGGAAGCATCACGTCGAGAACGATCGCGTCGTACTCGGTTGCGCCCGCCATCCAGATCGCGTCCTCACCCTTGGAAGCCACGTCCGCGGCCAACCCCTCCTCGCGCATCCCGCGGCGGATCAATCCAGCCATCTTCAACTCGTCCTCGACGATCAGAACGCGCATCTCTTCATGGTCTCAGTCAAGGATGAACGCAAGATGAGAGCCCATTTCATTCCCGTCTCATCTCCCTGACCTATCGATGAACGGGTGCCGACATCAAGTCACCCGGCGCCCGAACCCCCACAGCGGCCCATCCCGCACCACTCGGCGGGTTTCTTCAGACGACTCAACCCGTTCCTCCACCCCGTTCTATTCGCGATCTTCCCACTGCTCTCGCTGTTCGAGCAGAATCAGACTGAATTACCTCTGGGCGTCCTCTGGAGTCCGCTGGCGATATCCGTCGCAAGCGGGGCCGCGCTCTTCGGCGTCTTCCTGCTGATCTTCAGGCGAGCGACGAAGGCGGGTGCCCTCGCGTCGCTGGTCGTCGTCGCATTCTTCTATTACGGCGTCTTCCATGACCATGTGTCCGGTTGGGGCCTGATCGCGGGTTGCCTCGTGCCACTTTGGATCGCGCTTTTCGCGATCGGCTTCGTAGCCTTGGCAAGAACACGGCGCGACCTGCGCAATTTCACCGTCATAGCCACGGTCGGCGCAGCGATCCTGGTGCTCGGCCCGCTCGCCACGATCGTCATCTACCAACTCGACCATCCTGCCGTGCGGGCCACGGACCCGCGCCTCTGGCCGACCGCCCTCAAGCCGCCCGTCTCCGCACCTCGTGCACCGCGCCCGGATATCTACGTGCTCATTCCGGATGACTACGCGCGCGCGGATATCCTCAAGCAGTACTTTCACTATGACAACACGCCTTTCATCCGACAGTTAAAGAGACGCGGCTTCATAGTCTCTGGGCAGGCTCGCAGCCCCTATTCGGATAGCGAATCGAACATAGCGGCCGCGCTCAATATGGGATACCTGAATGGCCTGCCAAAGATCCTTGGCAAGAGCTCGCAGGATGTTCGCCCTGTGAAGACGCTGATCGAGGACAGTCGTGCATCGCGCCTGCTGGGAGGACTCGGGTACCGCTACGTCCATCTCGATTCGGACGAGGTCACATTTGCCGCCGGTAACCCAGGCATATCACCCGTTGCCACGCCTGACAGCTTCACCAGCCTGTGGCTACGGGATAGCGTTCTGCGGGCATTCGGCGGTGATATCGGATTCAACGACGCTGCCGCCGCTCAACGCTTTCGAAAGAGCATCAACTCGGCGTTTTCGAAACTCGGCAGTGTGCCACAGCAGCCGAGCCCGAAGTTTGTTGTGTTTCACACTCTGGCGCCGCACGATCCCTATATCTTCGGCGCCAAGGGGCAGCCTGTGACCTTTCCGTCCACCTCCGAGGACGCCCTCGGCTCGAAGCTCGGCATGAGGTACTACCTGAAACAGCTTCAGTTCGTTAGTCGGAAGCTGCTAGACGCCGTCGACTCGATCCTCGCGCACTCCAAGGCGTCACCGATCATCATCATCCAAGCCGACGAGGGATTTCAGGCAAATTCCGAGACCGTCGGAGAGGCCGCGATGCAGGACATACGCGTCAAGGGGCTGGCTGCGTTCTACTTCCCCGGGATCAGCAGGGCGCGGGTGCCACAGCCACCCAATACGGTCAATACGTTGCGGTTTGTGTTCAACCACTACTTCGGGACGCATTACCATCCGCTGAGCAGCGCTAGTTACCCAGAGCAGGATCTTCCGTATCAGTTCGAGAAGATGAAGGTGAAGTGATGCCGGAAGGGGCCGCCGACCCGCCGCCGCCGGCCAAGCGCCCTCGCAAGGCGCGCAGGTGGATGATCAGGGGAATCAATGAGAGGGTCGCGATGCCTGCGGTCACCCACAACGCGTAGCGGTCGATCGCTACGAATCCTCCCAGGACATAGCCCAATCCAGCGACGGCGATCGCCCAGGCGATTCCCCCGAGGACGTTGTACGCCGAGAAGGTTGCAGCGGGCATCCCGGCGGCGCCCGCAGCGGGGCTGACCATGGTGCGAACGAACGGAACGAAGCGGGCAAGAAGAATCGTGCTTCTGCCGAAGCGATCGAAGTACGCGGATGTCCGCTCGAGTTGGCTGCGGCGGAAGACCCGCCCATCGGGCCGCTCGAAGAGTGGCGGGCCGGCGCGGCGGCCGATCGCGAACCCCAGCTCTCCGCCGGCGATCGCTCCGCAGGCCGCAGCCCCGACGACGAGGACGAAACTGGGGTGGGGCGACCCGCGGGTGCTGACGTGACTATAGGCACCGGCGATCACCGTCAAGGTCTCGCCCGGGAGGAGAACGCCGAGCAGGACCCCCGTTTCGAGGAAAAGGATGATCCCGACGCCGATGACGCCGTAGCTGTCGAGCATGTGGCCGGCGCTCAGCAGCACAGTGAAGGAGCCTACGCGTTGTCAACTGTTGACCCCGGTTTCGTAGATTGACTGCTCTATGGCCCCGGCGCTCGCCGTCACGGAGCTGCGAAAGCGCTATGGCAGCGCAGTTGCTCTGGACGGCATCGACCTGGAGGTGGCAGGAGGCGAGCTGGTCGGGCTTCTCGGCCCGAACGGCGCCGGGAAATCGACGCTGACCAAGATCGCCTGCGGTCTGGTGCGGCCCAGCGGCGGGTCGGCAGGGGTGCTGGGCCACCCCGCCGGTTCGCTGCCGGCACGCTCGCAGACCGGCTACCTGGCGGAGCTCTTCCGGTTTCCCGGCTGGTGCACGGCGGAGGAGCTGTTGCGACTTCACCAGCGGCTCGCCGGGTCGGATGGCGGCGAGGCGGAGCGCGCCCGGCTGCTCGGGCTGGTCGAGCTCAGCGATGCTGCGGCGATTCGGGTCGACGCGATGTCGAAGGGGATGCAGCAGCGTCTTGGGCTCGCCCAGGCGCTGGTCGGCTCCCCGCGTCTGCTGCTGCTCGACGAGCCGACCAGCGCCCTCGACCCGGCAGGGCGACTGGTCGTTCGGGGGCTGCTCGGTGAGCTGCGGGCCAACGGAGTGACGGTGCTCCTCAACTCGCACCTGCTGACCGAGATCGAGCTTGTATGTGATCGGGTGGCGATCATTTCCGGGGGACGCCTCGTTAAGGAGGGCCGCCCGGACGAGCTGACCCGGCCGCGTGGAATAGAGGTCGAAACGGGGGCAGGTCGTCGCGTGTTCGAGGGTGCGCCGCGCGAGGACGCGCCCCAGATCGTGGCCGAGCTGGTGGCGGCGGGGGAAAGCGTCTACTCGGTGGAGGTGCTGAAGAGCACCCTCGAGGAGGTCTACCTCGACGCCGTCGGAGGCAAGACGGTTTGAGCGCCGCGGGGGGTTCGATCGGGACCATCGTCGGCTTCGCCGTGCGCGAGAGCCTGCGTCGCCGCATCTTCGCAGTCGTGCTGGTCCTCTCCGTGGGATTCCTCGTCCTCTACGGGGTTGGCGCCCACTTCGCCTTCCGGGATGCCCGCCATTTCGCGGATCCCGAGCAGCACATCCTTGACCCGAAGGCGTTCACCGGCGCGACGATCTTCGGACTGGCGATGTTCGCGGACCTCTTTCTCGGCTCGGTGCTGGCGGTATTCCTCACCCTCGGCGTTGTTCGCGGCGACGCGGAGAGCGGCCTGCTTCAGCCGATCACGGTCCGTCCGATCGGCCGTACGACCTTCCTCCTCGCCCGCTTCGCCGGGGCGGCCGCGCTCTCCGCTGCATACGTGATCGCGATCTACCTACTCGCCGCCTTGATCACCCAGCTGACCGGCCACTGGTCACCGGACCACCTCGTCGGCCCGGCCCTCGGCCTGGCGCTCGGCGTCTCGATCGTCGCGGCGCTTTCCCTGCTCGGCTCGGTCTACCTCGCCTCCACCGCGCAGGGAATTGCCGTGTTGATGGTCTTCGGCGCCGGGCTGACGGCTGGTCTACTCGGGCAAATCGGCCGGGCGATCGACTCCTCGACCTTGCACACGATCGGTCGAGTCGCGAGCTGGGCCCTGCCATTCGACGCCCTCTACGCAGCCGGTCTGCACGCCCTGATCTCTAGCACCGGAGGGCTCACCGGCGTGGTCCTGCAGCTGGGTCCGTTCGGGGGGTCCGAGGAGGGAGGGCCGCTCCTAGTCTGCTTCTCGGTGCTCTACATGGCCGCGGCGCTCGGGCTTGCGGCCCGAGCGTTCGCGCGCCGCGACCTCTGACGGACCGTACGATCGAGTCCAGGTCACGAAGATGAGCGGACACGAGCTCGGACTTTCAATATCGGTCTTCCTCGCCAGTGCAGTCGAGGCGGTCGAGGCGCTGACCATCGTGCTCGCGGTCGGATCGACCCGAAGCTGGACGTCGGCCTATGTGGGGGTGGCGGCGGGGATCGGCGTACTCGGGGCGCTGACGGTCGCTATCGGCCCAGCACTCACCTCGCTCCCGATTGATTCGTTGCGTCTGGTGGTCGGCGGGTTGCTGCTGATCTTCGGATTGCAGTGGCTGCGGAAGGCGATTCTCCGAGCCGCGGGCCTGAAGGCGCAGCACGACGAGGATCAGATCTTCCGGGACGAGACCGCCGCCGCAAATGCCGCCGGCGCGCCTCAGGAGGGGTTCGACGCCTACTCCTTCACGATCTCCTTCAAGGGGGTGCTGCTGGAAGGCTTGGAGGTCGTCTTCATCGTCCTCACCTTTGGCGCAAACCAGAATCGGGTGCCGCTGGCTGCCGCTGCAGCGCTGGTGGCCGTTCTCGCAGTAGTTGCGCTCGGGATATCGGTGCGAGCCCCCTCGCTCGCGCACCTGAGAATGCGATCAAGTTCGGCGTCGGGGTCATGCTCACGTCCTACGGATTGTTTTGGGGAGCAGAGGGTGCCGGCGCCAATTGGCCTGGATCAGACGCCGTGCTCTTGGTGATCATCCCCGCCCTGCTGCTGTTCTCACTGGCAATGGTGTGGGTTCTCCGCCGGTCAACCATCCCCGGCCCCCCGAAGAGGAGGCGATCCTCAGCGCATGAAGCGCCTTCAGGGTTTACTGACCTTCGTCTGGGAGTTCGTCGTCGGCGACGACTGGGTGATCGCGATCGGTGTGGTGGCGGCGCTCGGCTTCACGGCGCTGATCGCCGACGGTCGCGCCGCCTGGTGGGTCATGTGCCTGGCCGTCGGGCTCCTGCTGGCCTTCTCGGTCTGGCGGGCGGCCAGGTCAACCTTGCCGGCCAACCGCGAATGAATGGTCGGCACTGAAGCCGGCGGCTCATTGGAGCCGCCGGCTCGCTGATCGAATGTGGATCGTTGTCCGAGGCCCGTCTTGATCAGTCCTGATCCGCGGCCTCGTTCCCGGTCTCTGCCTGCTCTCCAGCGCCTGACTCGGTGTCGCCGGCCTCGTTCTTATCGCCGGCCTCGTTCTTATCGCCGGCCTCGTCGGCGTCGTTCGCCTCGTTCTTATCGCCGGCCTCGCCCTTCTCGCTCTCGCCCGCGCCCGACTGCTCCTGGGCGCCCGACTGCTCGGTGGCCCCACCGGCTTCGGCCGCGCCCGACTGCTCCTGAGCGGACGGGGACTCCGAATTCCCGCCCTGGGTCGCCCCGGCAAGGGCGGCTCCACCGAGGGCAAGCGCCGCCAGGGCGGCGATTGCTGCGATTCCGTTTCTCAACTTCTTGCTCATCTCATGCTCCTTGTTCTCTGTTCCTATGGGACGGGGCAAGGTAGAAACCGCGGATGAGCTGAATGTGAGAGTGCCGGGCGACCCGCCTCAGGGAGATCCCGGGCCTTGCTTGATCCCGTCGGCCGGCAGTGCGATCCAGACGTCTGCCCCACCGCCGTTGCGATTGGCGGCGTGAGCTTCGCCCCCGTGCGCCTCGGCGATCGCCTCGACGATCGCCATGCCGAGCCCGCTCCCGCCGCGGGTGCGCGCCTGGTCGGCGCGGGTGAAGCGATCGAAGGCGCTATCGATGAAGTCCGGTGGGAACCCGGGGCCTTCGTCGGTGACGTGGATCTCGATGGTTGGCCCCTCCGCCCTTGCGGAGAGCGCGATCCCCCCCTCACCGTGGCGGAGCGCGTTCTCGATCAAGTTGGCGACTGCCTGTTCGAGACGCGGGGGATCGGCGCGAACGGTGAGGCTGTCGGGGGCGTCCGCGGTGATCGGCCGCTGCCGGGCCGCGCAGCGCTCTGCAAATCGCTCCCGCAGGCTGCCGAGCAGATCGGCCACCCTGACCTCCACCACGCGGACCGGGAGCTTGCCCTGGTCCGACCGGGCGACCACCAGGAGGTCTTCGGCAAGCTCGGCGAGCCGGTCTGTCTCCTCGGCCGCCGATCGAATCGCCAGCACCAACTCCTCCGGCGTGCGGCCTTCCCGCATGGCTAGCTCGAGCTCGGTCTTGAGGATCGCCAGGGGGGTGCGCAGCTCGTGACTCGCGTCCGAGACGAAGGTGCGCTCATGCTGGAACGCCTCCTCCAGACGCAACAGCATCTCGTTCAATGTCTCCCCGAGCCGGGCTATCTCGTCGTGGGTCGGCGGGACCGGCAGGCGATGCCCGGGCTCCGTGGCCGAAATCTCCGCCGCCTGGCGGCGCATGGCGTCGACTGGTCGCAGGGCGCTGGCGGCGACGCCGTAGCCCGCGAGGGAGGCGAGGATCAGCGCGACCGGTCCACCGATCAGGAGCAGGTCACGCAGGCTCGAAAGCGATCCGTTGCGGTCGTCGAGGGGGGCACCGACGACCACGACCAGGTCGCGCAGTCCTGCGGAGACCTTCGTCGCCCGCAAACGCGAAGGCTCATCGAGGCCCCGGACGGGGCCGAGGTTCACAGTCACCTCGTCCTCGCTGGCCGCCGCGAGCTGGGCCCGATCGAGCAGGCTGGGGCCGCTCACCGACGGAGTCGAATCCAGTACGCGGCCGGCTGGGGTGAGCACCTGGGCAAAACCCTCATCCTGCCGCGAGAGCAGGTTGCTTTCGCTGTCTGGACCTCCGTCGGACTGCCTGATCAGGCTTGCCACGTCGTTGGTGCGAGTGATCAAGCCCTGGTTGATCGTCTTGTCAAGCTCTGCCCGGAACCGCAGGTAGAGAAAGAGACCGGTCGCGGCGAGGACGACGGCCATGACCAGCGCGAAGGCAAGGGTCAAACGCAGTCGGATCGGCAGCCGCCTCATCGGATCACCCTAACCCGCGTCAAGCAACCGACCGTATGGTCGCCGGATGAGCGCCCGATGAGCGGGTTACTGCTCCCGCAGAACACTCCCGAGCGGCAGGCGCCGCAGGGCGCGCATCGCCAGCACCGTCGCGACCAACCCACCCAGCACCGCCGCCCCGGCGAGGCCGGCGAGGAAGCCCCAGGGGATCGCGAGGGAATCCGGGGGCGGATCGAAGACGTGCTGGAGCATCGCAACCAGCATCGCCGAGAGCATGAATCCGAGGCCGGCGGC
Organism: uncultured Actinomycetes bacterium; assembly: GCA_963738305.1. Lineage (GTDB taxonomy): Bacteria > Actinomycetota > Thermoleophilia > Solirubrobacterales > 70-9 > JBBRHQ01. Next base: position 821,401 of record CAVTVU010000001.1, read on the forward strand.
GACGACCAGGCCGACGCCGAGGACGAGCAGGACTTCGCTCCAGAGGAAGGACCCCACCTGGCGAAGGGGCGCGCCGAGGGCCGCCATCGTCGCGAACTCGTGTCTACGCTCGGCAGCGCCGAGCGCGACGAACAGACCCATCGCCCCAGCCGCGAGCAGGATCGCGAAGGCCTGCTCGATGCGACTGATCCCGCCTAGGTCGACCGTGGTGATCGAGCTGACCGTCTGCTGGGTCTGCTGGCGGATGTTCTTGACGATCGTTCCGTCGGAGCGCGTTGCGGCGGCGATTCGGCTGGACACGGCGCGCGGATCGCCAGCTGCCTTTGCGAATACGACATTGGGCCCGGCTCCCTGGCTGACCCGCTGCAGGTAGGAGAGGTTGGTGACCATGAACGAGTCCTTCGGCGCCGATGGAAACTCCTGGACCACCCCCACAACGTGGAAAGGGATCACCCGGAAGGCGCCCGTCGAGCGGTCGAGCACGCGGAGCCTGAGGAGGTCCCCTGGGGCGAGCGAGTAGTCGGTGATCGTCTCCTTGCCGACGAGGATCCCGTCGGGGGTCGTCTTCAGCTTCGAGATCGCCGACCTCGCCGACTCGCCGATGAAGTAGGAGTCGCGCAGGGTCGTCGCGTCGGTGAAGGTGGCGGGGTTGATGCCGTAGGTGTCCTGGAGATCCGGCCCGATATAGGCGTAGGAGTGATCGAGGGCCGTGGTCGCCTGAACGCCCGGGACTTTCGCGATTCGCTGTGACAGATGCTTGCCGGCGGTCACGCCCGGTGGCGCCGTCACGGTTACATCGGCGCCAAGCGTCAGCTGGGCGTCGACGGCGGCCTGCTGGTCATAGGTGGCGGAAAAGATGCCGAGATTGACGCCGAAGGCGAGCAGGAGCCCGACGACCACAAGGCCCCGATTGATCGCGGCCCCCCTGCGCCCGGCGCTGGCCAGGAGGAAACCGCGAGCCGTCTCGGCCCGGCCCCCTGCCGCCCGCCGCGCAAGCCAGGCAAAGCCGCGGCCCCGCAGCCTGACGAGCAGCAGAGTCGCGCCGATCCACAGCAGCGCCGGGGCGAAGAACATGTAGATGGAGAGCGAGAGGGTCGGGTTGGAGTCGGGGTTGACCACAGCCGAGAAACCCGTGCTCGCCGTCAGCCAGTAGATCAGGCCGCTGATCGCCAGGGCGAACCAGTCGAGATTGAGCCTCTGCCAGAGCGGCGTTCCCTCGCGGCGGCCCGAGCGGCGACTGTCGGCGACGCTGGCCCGCAGAACGGAAACGCTGGCACCGATCCGTGCCGCGGCGGCGCCGGCGATCGCCAGGGCGACGCAGGCGGCAGCGGTGACGACGGCGCGTGTCAGTGTGAGCCCGACGCCGCCCTCGACCACCGCTGAGACGGCGAGGAAGGCAAGGCCGGCACCGGCGAGCCCGGCGACCAGGCCGATCACTGCGCTCTCCATGCCTGCCATCACCAAGAGGTCGCGGCGGGTCGCTCCACGGGCCCGCAGCAGGGCGAGGTCGCGGCGGTCGCGCTCGACGGTTCCCAGCGCCGCCAGGTAGGCGAGCCCGAGCGCGATCAGCGCTCCGGGGACGGCGAGCATGATGTAGAGGGCGTTCGCATAGAGGGCATCGCCGGCGGCGGTGTTGAGCGAGTCCGAGAGGTTGTCGACGAACTGGATCTGCCCCGGAAGCGAGCGCTCCACCTGGTTGCGAGTGCGATTGGCGAGGTTGTAGGCGGCCATCGGACTGCCGGTCGAGAGCGGCCCCGGATCGAGCTGCGCCTGGACCTGCCACTGGACCCCCGTCTGCGCACCGGGCTGGACGTTGGAGCCGACGTTGGCCGGCGTGATCGTCCGCAGCGCAGGAGCGTAGGTGCGCGCAAACGTCCCGAATGGCAGGATCGCGGTGTTCGCTGGGGGTTGCGCCGGCGCTGGGCCGAGGGCCGGGTTGAGCGGTTGGAAGAGTACATCGGCGGAAGTCACGATCGCGACTCCGCTGACCGTGTAGGGGATGGGCCGGGACCCATTCGCCGGCCGAAGCAGGACTTTTCCCCCTATCCTCGCCTGGAGGGTCGCCGCCATCTGCTGGTCGAGGACGACCTGGCCGGGCTTCAGGGCGCCCTGGAGCATCCGGAAGGCCCGGATGTGAGAGAGGTAGTTCGGCGGCACCGCGAGAACCGAGCCGCTGCCCGACCGGGTCGTGCCCGCGGGCCCGGACGAGGCGGCGCTCGCCAAAGGCGCCGTCGCGGTGGCCGACGCCTGCGCAATTCCCGCCTGGCGGGCGACGCCGGCGGCGACCCGCTGCGCCTGGGCGCCGGAGAGCGCCGGCCCCTGCCAGTCGAGCGGAACGCTGCGAACCGCGCTCGAGGCCATCGTCTGCAGGGAGTTGCCGATGAAAAGCAGCATCGCTCCGAGCAGGGCGGTGGCAGCGCCGAGGACGACGATCCTGATCAAGGTCCGCCCGGGCGAGCGGAGGAGGCCGGCGAACACGAGGCGCCCGGTGGCGCTCATTGGAGAACTTCCCCGGCGGCGATCCTGCCGTCGGCAAGCTCAATCGTCCGCGAGTATCGGGCCGCGACGTCGGCGTCATGGGTGGCAACGACCAGCGCGAAGCCAAACTCCTCGCGCAGGGCGTCGATAAGGTCGAGCACACGGGAGCCGGTATCGGAGTCGAGATGGCCGGTCGGTTCGTCGCAGAGCAGAAGATCCGGCCGCTGGGCCAGCGCGCGGGCGATCGCGACGCGCTGGATCTCGCCTCCGGAGAGCTCCGAGGGCAGGTTGTCGAGCTTCGAGGCGAGCCCGACCAGTGCAAGCAGCTCGTCGCCGGCCTTGGACGAATCGCCGCCACCAGCGCGCTGAGCCGCGGCGAAGGCGACGTTCTCATAGGCGGTGAAGATGGGAAGCAGGTTCGCTCCCTGAAAGACGTAGGCGATCCCGCCTGCTCGCGCCGCCCCCCGCGCCGCGGCGTCGAGCGAGGAGAGCGGCTCGCCTCTCCACCAGACCGTGCCGGCGGTGGGCTCAATCAGGCCGCCGAGCGCATGTAGAAGGGTGGTCTTGCCCGACCCCGAGCGGCCCCATAGGGCGAGGGATTCCCCCGCGCCGATCTCAAGCGAAACCGCGCTGAGGGCATCGACCCGGGCCCTGCCCTGCCCGTGGGTGACGGTCAGCTCCTCGACCGATGCAATCCTCTGGCGGGCGGCCGTCGCCGAGCTCATCTGACCGCCCGTCCATCCCGCAGCTCGACCACGCGGTCAACCGCTCCGGCGACGCGTTCGGAATGGGTGACGATGATGACGGTCGAGCCGACCTCCTCGCGCAGCAGCAGAAGTGCCTCGAGGACGATCCGCTCATTGCGCTCGTCGAGCTCGCCGGTCGGCTCATCGGCAAGGACCATCCGTGCCCGCCTCGCCGCGGCGGAGGCGACAGCCACTCGCTGTTGCTCACCGCCGGAGAGGGCCGCGGCGCGGTGATGAACCCGCTCGGCGAGGCCGAACGAGGCGAGCGCGACCTTCGCCTCGCCGTGACCGGCGGTCTTCTCCGCCAGGCGCAGTGAGGTGGCGACGTTCTCGGCCGCCGTCAGCACGGGCCAGAGGTTGTCGCTCTGGAAGATCACCCCGATCTTGGAGGCGCGGTAGATGGCAAGCTCGTCCTCGCTGAGCACGCCCACAGATCGGCCGAAAGACCTTACCTCGCCCGCCGATGGGCGATCGAGTCCTGCAGCCAAGGACATGAAGGTGCTCTTGCCCGAGCCTGAAGGCCCGAAGATCGCGACGACCTCTCCCTCCTCGACGCGGAGGTCGAGGCCCCGCAGTGCGACCGTCTCGGCCGGGCCGGAGCGGAAGATCTTGAACACGTCATGGCACTCCAGCGCCGGCCAGTCGATCTCCTCGGGCGTACGCTCCGGCTCGTTGTAGAGGCTCCTCACATCCATGAGAAGCTATTGCTGATCAGCCGGTAGGCGTCGACGTTGTCGACCCCCTTGACGGTTCCCAGGTCCACGGTCGCGACCTTGCCGCCGCGGCTGTAGACGTAGCGATCGACGACCAGCAGCGGGCGCTTGCCGGTAACCGGGTCGGAGGGGCCCTGCACCGTATAGGTGGCCTTGATCGCCGGGCCGTGCTTGAGCGACACCGGGGCCGGTGCCTCGGCGGTGAGCGTCGGCTCCGAGGCCTTCTGCTTCGCCAGGGCGGCGCGGACCGAGGCGACCGTCGCCGGCGGACCGGAGGCGACGGCAACGTGGACCGAGTTCCCCTTGTCGGTGAACGTGACCTCCTTTCCGTTGCCCTTCCGCGTCCAGCCCTCGGGGTAGGAGATCGAGTAGCCGGCCTGTGGGTTGTGGAAGGTGAGAAACACCTGGTTGTCGGGTATGTCCCCGGTGGCGGCGGACGTCGCATCTGATGCCGGCGTCTGGTCGGTGAGCGGCGAAGTGGAGCCGGAGCCCCCGCAGCCGAATGCGGCAAGCGCGGCGATCGTCATCGGCAGGGCCATGAGGGTGAGTGCTCTGTTCGTCATGGCGCCATCGTCGCCGCCCCGACCTGACGAAATCCTGAGCGTTTCGTCGCTAGCGGAAGACCCCGGTGTGCCCGAGCGAGTAGCGCCCGGGCTGGGGATAGACGCAGAGGCCATGCGGCCCGGTGCCGACCGGTATCCGGGCGAGCAGCCTGCCGTTGAGGGTGCTGATCGCGTAGACCTCGGCGTCGTAGCGTCCGGAGAGCCAGAGCACCTTGCCGTCGGCTGATACGCCGCCCATGTCGGGGCTGCCCCCGCCTGGGAGGCGCCACTTGTGGACGACCTTGCGCTTGGCGAAGGAGATCACCGAGATCGATCCCTCATCGCGGTTGGAGACGTAGAGGAAGTGGGAGTTCCTGCTGGCGTACAGGCCATGCGCGCCGGCGCCAGTGGCAATGAAGCCGGCGCGCCGGAAGCTGTGAGCGTCGATCAGCCAGACGCCGCCGGACATCATGTCGGCGACGTAGAAGAAGCGCCCGTCCGGCGAGAGCTTGACGTCCTGGGGCATCGCACCGGGTCGCAACGAGAGCGTCCCGACGACCCGCTCGGCACCAACGTCAACCTTGATCAACCTGGCGCCGAACTCGCAGCTCGCGACCAGGAAGCGTCCGTTCGCGGTGAAGTCCATGTGATCGACGCCCGGACAGGGGACACGGAGTGAGTGATGCAGGCGCATCGAGTTCGGGTCGCGGAAATCGAGACGTCGCAGCCGCTCGGCGACGACGATCGCGTAGCGCCCATTCGGAGTGAAATAGAGGTTGTAGGGATCGGTGACCGGCACGGGCTTGCCGGGTTTGCCCGTTCGCGGGTCGATCGGCGTGAGGCTGTTGCTCCGGTCGTTGTCCACCCAGAGCGTCTTGAGATCGTAGGAGGGGGTGACGTGCTGCGGCTGGGCCCCGACCCCGAATTCGTCGATCACCTTGAAGCTGCGGGGATCGATGACGCTGACCGTGTTGCTCTCGCTGTTGGGAACGTAGATCCGCGAGGGGTATCCCCGGGCGGCCGGCGCCAGCATCCCCGGCCGATCGGCCGCGTAGACATTGCGCGGGTCCAGCAGAGGCGGAACTCCGCTCCGCCTAGTCGACGGCGACCGTCGCGCTCCTTTGCGCTTCGGCGCATCCCGCTTGGTGCTCGTCGACGCCGGCGTATCGGATCCTCCAATCGCGGGCGTCTCCGATCCTCCCGACCCGCAGGAAGCGAGCACCGCGCTCGCAAGGGCGGTCGCGACAATGATCAGCGGCTTCCGATGCCCGAACATGCCGCCCCACAATGCAGTCGGGAACCTGACGGCCTCCTGAACACTGCATAAAACGTGCACGCAATCGGTCGCAGCGGTCAGGATTCTGTCAGGCGCTGAGCACCAGGATTGCGGTGTGACATGGCGCCGACTGCTCATCCCCGGAGCCCTGCTCGGTGCCGCGGTGGTTTTGACCGTCGTAACCGCATCACTGCCGGGTGGGGGCTCGGGTTCGCCATCGGACACCGCGACCGGCTCGCGCCGCGGACAGCCTCGCGGATCACAGGAGCATCCGCTTCGGCTGACCGCCCTCGCCTTTCCGACGAGGCTGCAAGCGCCGACCTCAGGAGAGACGGTCGTCGCGCGGCCCGACGGCCTGCTGGTCATCGGTGGCCTCGACGGGGCCGGCGCCTCGACCTCATCGGTGCTCGACTTCGACCCCGCCACCGGAACGACCCGCTCGGCGGGATCGCTCTCGCAGCCGCTGCACGATGCTGCCGCGACCGCCGTGCGTGGAGGCGTCCTGGTCTTCGGCGGCGGCTCGACGACGACGCTCGACGAGGTCGAGCGGCTGGCTCCTGGACGAGCCGGACAGATCGTCGGCCACCTGCCGCAGACCCGGTCGGACCTCTCGACCCTGACCGTCGGAGAAACCGCGGTCCTCCTCGGCGGCTACGACGGGGCGCGACCGCTCGGATCAGTTCTGGAGACGCAGGATGGCCGCAGCTTCACCACGCTCGCACATCTGCGGGTGCCGGTCCGATACGCGTCGGTGGCAGCGCGGGGAGACCACCTCTTCGTCCTCGGCGGCGAGCTCGCCAACGGAACCGACACCGCCGAGATCCAGTCCGTCGACCTCTCCACGGGCGCGACATCCATCGTCGGCCGGTTGCCGGCTGGGCTCTCACACGCTTCGGCCGTGACCCTACGAGCCAGAGTCCTCCTGCTGGGCGGGCGTCGCGAGGGGCGCACCACAGATCAGGTTCTGCGGTTCGACCCCCACCGGGTCCTTTCGAGGCAGGTGGGCCGCCTCCCGGCCCCGGTGCAGAATGCCGCCGCCGGGGTGGTGGGGAACACGGCCTATCTGATCGGCGGCCTCGATCCGAGCGGAAGGCCGCTCGAAACGATCGACCAGCTCCGGCTCAATCCCGTCGCTCCTCTGAACCCGACGCGGTGAGCTGATCCGCCCGGTGCTCGATCTCATCGGCATCCAGAACCGCCCATCCCACACGCTCGACGAGATGGCCCGAGAAGTGATCGGACTCGAGATCGCTAAGCGCCACCCGCTCGCGGTAGACGACGGTTCTGGCCGCATCGTCCGGGGCGTCCGTGACCACGACTATCTGGGGCATGCTGGCCTCCTTCGGGTTGGGTGGGGGCAGCGTGGAGCGCCCCGGTTTCCCGCAGGTCAAGAAGCGGTAAAAGCTGGGTCAAGATCTCCGGCCGCTAATCGATGGCTCATCTTGGCCGCCGATCATCGAGGGGTGATCTCCACAGCCCTGAGAAGGCGTTTGAGCTGGCTCCTCTCGGGGATCGTCGTTGCCGCCCTGCTCGCGGTGACGGTCGTCCCCGACAGCGACGGAGCGGCTCCCCACATCGCCCCTACCCACCCCCCGCGCTACTCGCACGTCGCCGTTCTCGTGCTCGAGAACCACGATTACCGCAGCATCATCGACAGCCCCAGCTCCCCCTATCTAACCGGACTGGCGAGCCGCTCCGCGCTGGCCACCAACTACTTCGGGGTCGGCCATCCCTCGCTGCCCAACTACCTGGCGATGACCGGCGGCTCGACCTTCGGATTGAGCGGCGACTGTGGCTCCTGCACGGTCGAGGGCAGCAGCCTCTTCGATCAGCTGAGCGAGGCCGGGATCCCCTGGAAGGCCTACTTCGAGCCCGGGTCGCGCCGGGTCAACCCGTTCCTGCATTACGAGGGCGAGGTGAGTGATGCTGACGCTGCCGGTGTGGTCCCGTTCACAACCCTTTGGCGGGATATCCGCCATCGCTCGCTGCCCCGCTTCTCCTGGCTCGGGCTGAGCCTTTGCCACGACGGTCACAGTTGCCCCCCGGCTGCCAGCGACCGCTATCTCTCGCAGCTTGTCCCGGCGGTCCTGAGGGCGCTGGGCCGCCACGGAATCCTCTTCGTCACCTGGGACGAAGGAAAGATGCACGCGCGGCCGGGGGGCGGCCACGTGGCGCTGATCGCCGCCGGGGGCGCCGCCCGCGATGGCGCCCGCTCAAGCGGGCGCGCCAACCATTACACCCTGCTCCACACAATCGAGAACGCCTTCGGCCTGCCGGCGCTTGGCAAGGCCGCCGCGGCTCCGACGCCGCCCCTCCAGCGATTGCTCAGTTGATGACCTGCTAGGCCCCGCTGGGCTGCGGCTCGCGCGCCTCCCTGGCGCGCCGCCGCCGGTCCTCGAAGCGCAGTAGCGGAACCTGCCAGATCGCCTCGGCGACGATCACGCCGCTCATCTTCGATTCGCCGGCGCTGCGGTCGCGAAAGGTGATTGGGACCTCCCGCACCGTGAAGCCTGCTGCAAGGGCGCGGTAGGTCACCTCGACCTGGAAGACGTATCCGTGGCCGGCGATCGAGTCGACGTCCAACGCCTCGATGACCTCCCGCCGAAAGCACTTGAAGCCGCCGGTCAGGTCGCCGACGTCGAGGCCGAGCACTGCCCGAGCGTAGGCGTTGCCGCCACGGCTGATCGCGCGCCGCAGCGCACTCCAGTCCTCGATCCTGCCGCCCTCGACGTAGCGCGAGCCGATCGCCAGGTCCGCCCCCGCGGTGGCCTCGATCAACCGGGGGAGATCGGACGGATCGTGGGAGAAGTCGGCGTCCATCTGCAGGATCAGCCCGGCTCCTCCCGCCAGCGCGCGGCGGAAGCCCGCCACGTAGGCCGTCCCGAGGCCCTGCTTGGAGCTGCGGTGCAGGACAGCGACGTCGCTGTGGAGGGCGGCGAGCCGATCGGCGATCTCCCCGGTGCCGTCCGGGGAGCCGTCGTCGACGATGAGGATCTGGCGCCGGGCCGGCAGGCTCTCCCTCGCCGCGGTGACGATCGCCTCGATGTTGGCGGCCTCGTCGTAGGTCGGCAGGACCAACCATGCCTGGGGGGCACTCACGTGAACGTCCACAGCTTGTTGCCCGCGAAGTTGAAGGGCATCGCGACGGCGACGGCGATCGCCTGCGCCGGCAGCTCGGCGAGCTGGGCGCCAGCCACGAGGACCTCGAGCGCGGCCAGGTTGACCATCAGGGCGGCGACGCTGACCGCGAAGAAGCGAGTCGCCTGCCAGCGCGCGGCCACCCGGCCCGGACCGAATGTCCAACGTCGGTTGAGAACGTAGTTGTTGGCTACCGCCACGCAGAAGGCGCCGGTCGCGGCCGCCGTGTGCTGCACCCCTGCGCCGGTCAAGAACCCGAAGACCGCGAGGTTGAGCAGGTAGCCGGAGGCGCCGACGAGGCTGAACTTGAGCAGCTGCACCCAGGTCGCTCGCTGCCGGGCGGCGACGCCGATCCGCCCCCGAAGCTCAAGTCGATTCATGAGACTGTCCCCGAGAGGGTGTTGGCGATGTGATCGAGCCGAGTCGCCCGCGGGCCGACGTCGAGCAGGATCGAGTTGACGCGGAACCCTGTTCGCAGTCGGCGGAGATCGCTGAAGCGAACCGTCCTCGGCCGAGGAGAGCTGTATCGGACCAGGGTCAGGCGATCCTCACGCACCTGCCCGTCCCGGTGAAACCCGAGCGGCCCGGCCGGTCCCCTGCGAGCCGCCTGGGGCTTGAAGATGACGTCGACCTCGCTGGCCCGGGCCCTTCCGTAGGTGAGGCGCCCGGCGTCGCCGTGCAGGTAGTACTCGAGTGGGGCCGCGGCGAGCTTCCAGGCGACGATGGCCCGTGCCTTCGGCGAGGTGTCGATCTTGGCCGCCAGGTCGCGCCAGTCCGGCCGCTGCAGGCTTGGCGTCGTGTCCACGTGGATCGCGAAGGCGAGCCAGTAGGCGCAGAGGACCCCCGCCAGGGCGAGCCCGGCGCGACGCCAACGGCAGGCAGCAAAGCCGGCGGCGGCGACCAGGAGCAGCGGGACGAGCGCCGGCAGCAGGTTGCGGGCGACCACGTAGTCCCTGCCGGCAAGCGCGGCGCCCACGGCGAGAGCCGCGGTGCCGCCCCCGATCAGGAGCCCGACGCCTGCGGCTCGGCGGCCGGTCCGCCCAGCGAAGAAGACGGCCAGCACGATCCCGAGGAGGATGATCGCCCCCGGGACGATCGCATAGCCGTCGCGGGGCCTGTGTCCGATTATCGAGCCGGTCTCGCCGATCATGAAGGTGGCAGCGGCGTGGACTGCTCGCGTCGAGAGCGGACTCGCCGAGATCCAGCCGATGTGGCGGCGGGTTGATCTGGGCGAGGGCCAGCGGGGCCAGGAGCAGGCCCATCGCGGCGATCCCCGCGACGGCCAGCAGCACCCTCAGCCGCAGCCGGCTCGCCAGGATCAGCCAGGCGGCCTCGATCGCGATCGGGAAGACCGCGAAGTAGTGGCTGCAAGCGCCAGCGCCGAGAACAGCGACCACAGCAGAAGGTTCTGGGTCTCGCCGCCGCGCCGAGCGCGCAGGAAGAAGAACAGCGAGGCTGCGGTGAGGACGACCAGCAGCGCGTAGGAGCGCGCTTCCTGGGAGTACCAGATCAGCATCGGGTTGACGCGACCAGCGCGGCCGCGATCAGTCCGACTCGACGGCTCGATAGCTCCGCACCGATCTGGTAGGCGATCGGGATGGTCGCTGCGCCGAAGAGGGCCGAGAGCGAGCGCAGCCCGACCTCGCCGGTGCCGAAGAGCTTCGCCCATCCCCAGGCGAGGACGTAGTAGAGGGGCGGGTTGGACTCGCTCGCCCTCACCTCATGGAGCATGTGGCCGAAGCTCCCCGGGAGCACGCGGGCAGCCGTGATCACCTCGTCGTGGTGGTAGCTCTGGAGGCCCAGCGTCGAGAAGCGAACCCCCACCCCCACCGCGGCGATCGCCACAAAGCCCCAAGCGGCCGCGGACCCCAGCCCCGCCAGGCTCCATGCGGGGGATCGGATCCCCTGACGCGATGCGGTTGCCGATTCCACCACCCTGAAGGCTGCTGGGCGGTGCTGGCCTTCAGCTAAAGGGGGTGTTAGAGGAACCTAAATGGGGGCGAGCCGATCGGATGCGCCGCTCAGGGGGCGCAGCGGTTGCGGGGCGGGGAATGCGCGGGCCCGTAGGAGGCGGGAAGCGGCGGCGGCGGCTGTCGCCCCAGGCGAGGTTCGGGCGGGGACCGAGACGGTAGGTGAGGCGGGCGCCTCGGGCGAGCGCGCACCAGGTCGTCCACGGGCGGCCGTAGGGGTGGCCGTTGAAGCGCAGCCCTCGATGTAGGGGTTCCGTGCCGAAGGCGCCCGCGGCCACGCATCAGCACCCGCCTCCGCCCCGCGCAGCCGGATCACCGCCCGCCGGAACAGCGGGCTGCCGACGGCGAGTAGTCCGACGCCGGGCACCTCGGGGTAGAGGCCGAGCGCGCCGAACACGTACCAGGACCGAGAGCTGCCTAGGTCGTCGTTGCCGGGGTAGCCGGCCGGGGATGGTGCCATAGAGGCGGAGGATCGCCCGCCGCACCGCGGCCTGCGTCTTGAACGGGCGCCGCGTCCAGTCATACAGCCAGGGCACGTTGAGGGTGGGCTCGTTGCCGAGCAGGGCGTGGTCGTGTGGGTGGCGCCGCCGCCGCCGTTGAGCTGGCGCAGGAAGCGGTCGAGGCGGATCGCGGCCGCGGTCCGATCGCCGATCGCGCCGAAAGAGGCCGGCCGGGTCGTGGGGGACCATCCAGCGTGTACTGAAAGGAGTCGCCCTCGACGAAGCCCGCCGCCCCCGAGGTTGTCGTAGTGGTGGCGGAAAGGCGCCATTTGCGTAACGCGGCTCGATCTTGCCGGCTGTGGCGGTTCGAAGAGGCGGCGCCAGTTCCTGAGCGCGGCGGATGAAAGCGCTCGTATGCGCGCGCTGTCGCCGGCGAAGCGAGCGGCGAACTGGGCGATCGCGAAATCGTCGACCGCGTACTCCAGGGTGGTCGCGGCCGAGCCCCAGACGGCGTCGGGGCTGCCGTAGATCGAGTTGGCGTTGCGGACGGTTGGTGTCGAGGTCGAAGGGAACGTAGCCGTGGGCCAGGTAGGGCGCCAGGCCCTGGCGCTCGAGGTATTCGCCGTTGGCGCTGCGGCAAGCCGTCGGCGCTCCCTTCAGCATCGCGTCCAGAGCGGCGCTGCGGTCGAAGCCGCGAGGCGCCGAAGGCGGCGGCGGAGGCGATGATCGGGTCGGCCGAGTCGCCGACCATCGTCATGCTCTGCCCGTTGGCGTAGGGCCAGCGCGGCAGGCAGCCGCTCTGCGTCGGCGTCGGCGAGCAGCGAGGCGACCATGTCGCTCGCCCGGCCCGGGGCCAGGATCGAGAGCAGCTGGATCTGGCTGCGGTAGGTGTCCCAGCCGGAGAAGTCGGCGTACTGGGTGCGGCCGCCGGCGCGGTGGACTTGCCCGTCCATGCCGAGGATAGGCGCCGCCGGCGTCGTTGAAGGTCCGCGGCGCCAGGCAGGCGTGGTAGAGCGCCGTGTAGAAGGTGTCGAGGTTGCGGCGCGGTGCCGCCGCTGACGCGGATCCGTCCCAGTGCCCGGTTCCAAGCGCCGGCTCGTTGCACGCGGCGACCGCGGCCGAAGTCAGAGGCCGCGGTTTTCGGCGGCGAGGTTGGCGCGGGCGCCCTCGACGCTGACGAAGGAGACGCCGACCCGGGCGTTGACGACGCGGTTGCGGCGGGTGTCGAAGGTCGACGTAGGCCCCGGCCTCGGCGCTGGTCTTCGAGGCAACGGTCGAGGGGCGCTTGCGCGTCGGCTGGCGGCTTTTCCGCGCCGGTGAAGCGCCTGCCGCCCCCAGGTGCCGAAGCGCGTCGAAGGGCCGGTTGAAGCGGGCGTAGAAGTAGACCCGGTAGCGGGGTCGCTGGGCGCAGAAGTAGCCGCTGGAGGCGACTGCCGTGATCTCGCGCCGGCCGGGACGATCTGGACCGCGGCGAAGTCGTCGGCTGGGCGCTGCCGCCGGCGTTGACGAGCACGCTGGCGTGATGGCTGCGCGGGAAGGTGAAGCGGGCCATCCCGGTGCGCGTCGTCGCGGTCAGCTCGGCACGGATCGGCGCCGGCTGGACGGGGTTGAGCGGAACCTCGTAGTAGCCCGGCGAGGCCCGCTCGCGGGCGTGGGTGAAGCCGGGCCGGAAACGGGCGCCGAGGCCGGGGGCGCCGTGGGGCGCCGGGGAGTCGGTGATCGGCTCGGTGCGTCGGGAGGAAGGGGAAGTCGCCGTAGAGGGCGCAGCCGGCACCGCTGAGATGGGTGAGGCTGAACCCCTTGATATGGCCGTCGCGGTAGTCATAGCCGCCCCGAGTGCCGGTCCGATGGAGAGCGTGTCGGGGCTCCACTGGACCATGCCGAACGGGGCCGCCGCGCCGGGGAAATCGTGGCCGCCACCAAAGGTCCGTGGCCGGGGCGGGTGCCGGCGAATGGCGCGACGTAGCGGCTCGGGCCGTCCGCAAGGGCGGGCGCGGGGCCGGCGGCGAAAACCAGAGCCGTTGCAAGCAGGGATGTGGTCGCACGCCTCACTCGGGCGCGAAACCGTAGTGACCGATCCTAAGGACGGCCACAGCCGGCCATCGACTAGGCTCGAACGATGAACGCGAAGGAGTGGATCGACGCCTACGCGGAGCGGGCCGGGATCGAGACTCCCTCGAGCGACGAGTTCAGCGCGATCCTCGATCTCGCCGCCGAGGCCGCCCATGCCTCGGAGCGGGTCGCCGCCCCGGCCGCCTGCTGGGTCGCCGCGAAGGCGGGGCTGCCGCTGGACGAGGCGCTCACCGCGGCGCGCGAGGTCTCCGCCGCCGGCGGCGACCGCCAGGACTGAGTGAGGGCGAAGGCGAGGTGATGCCGGCAGCCGGGCCGGCCGCGCTGGAGGGAGTCCTCGAAACGGTCCTCTACCACGAGCCCGGCGAGACCGAGGCGATGCTGGAGCTCTACCGCGATCTGCTCGGCCTGCAGGTCGTCGCGGAGTGGGAGGACGGAAGCGCGCTACGCGTGGGCAGCGGGCTGATCCTGCTCTTCGATCGCGTGGCGCTGGCCCGTCGCTCCGGGCCTATCTCCGAGCACGGCTCGAGCGGCGCCTCGCACGTCGCGCTGCTCGCGCCGCCCGGGGACTACGAGGGCTGGCGCGAGGGCCTGCGCGCCACGGGGCTCGAGATCGTTCACGAGCAGGAGTGGAGCGCCGGGCGGCGCTCGTTCTACTTCCGCGATCCCGCGGGGAACCTGATCGAGATCGCGGGCGGCGACATCTGGCCCGCGGCCGCGGCGCCCGGTGGCGAGGGGTGAGCTGGCAGCCCGAGATCGACGAGTTGCGTCGTCGCGAGGCGCTCGCCCGCGAGCTGGGCGGGCCCGAGCGGGTCGAGCGCCAGCATGCCAGCGGCCGCCTCACCGTGCGTGAGCGAATCGAGCGCCTGCTCGACGAGGGGAGATTCGACGAGACCGGGGCGGTCGCCGGCGTCGGCAGCTACGGCGACGAGGGTGACCTGGAGTCCTTCACCCCGGCCAACATGGTGATCGGCCGCGGCCGAATCGATGGCAGGAGGGTCGCCGTCCAGGGTGACGACTTCACAGTCCGCGGTGGCGCCGCCGACGCGGCGATCTGGCGCAAGATGGTCTACGCCGAGCAGCTGGCGGCCGAGATGAGGATTCCGCTGGTTCGGCTCGTCGACGGCACCGGTGGCGGGGGCAGCGTCAAGTCGCTGGAGCAGATGGGCTTCACCTACGTGCCCCAGGTCCCCGGCTGGGAGGTCGCCGTCTCGAACCTCTCCCAGGTGCCGGTCGTCGCCGCGGCGCTCGGGCCATGTGCCGGGCTCGGGGCGGCGCGCGTCGTCGCCTCGCACTTCAGCGTCATCGTCCGCGACACCGCCCAGCTCTTCGTCGCCGGGCCACCAGTGGTGGCGATGGCGGGGATGGGCGAGGCACCCGGCAAGGAGGAGCTGGGAGGGGCGCGCATGCAGACCGCGGCCGGTGCAGTCGACAACGAGGCCGTCGACGAGGAGGACGCTCTGGCGCAGATCCGCCGCTTCCTCTCCTACCTCCCCGGTAGCGTCTGGGAGGCGCCGCCTTGTGTGAGGCCCGCCTCCGACCCGACAGAGCGTCGCGAGGAGGAGCTGCTGGGGATCGTCCCGCGCGACCCGCGCAAGACCTACGAGATGCGGCGGATCCTGGAGCTGGTCTTCGACCGCGAATCCCTCTTCGAGATGGGCCGGCGCTTCGGCCGACCGCTGATCACTGCGCTCGCCCGCCTCGACGGGCGCCCGGTCGGCGTCCTCGCCTCCGATCCCAAGGCCTACGGAGGCGGGCTCGACGCGGACGCCTCGGAGAAGATGACCCGCTTCGTCGATGTCTGCGACCAGTTCCGCCTGCCGGTGGTCAACCTGGTCGATCAGCCCGGCTTCGTGGTCGGAACCGCCGCCGAGAAGCGGGGGACGATGCGTCGCGGGACCCGCGCCTACGTCGCCGTCTACCAGGCGACCGTGCCCTGGGTCTCGGTGCTGGTGCGAAAGGTCTACGGGATCGCCGGGTCAGCCGCCGGTGACGCCTCGCGGCTCAACCTGCGCTATGCGTGGCCGTCGGGGAACTGGGGCTCGCTGCCCCTGGCGGGTGGGCTCGAGGCCGCCTACCGGCGCGAGCTGGAGGCCGCCGAGGACCCGGCGGCGCTGCGGGCGCAGATCGAGGCCCGCCTCAGCGCGGTCACCTCACCCTTCCGCACCGCCGAGCGCTTCTTCGTGGAGGAGATCATCGACCCTCGCGACACCCGGCCGATTCTCTGCGACTGGGCGGAGCGCGCCCACGAGTTGATCCGGCAGGAGCTGCCGGGAGGGCCGAAGGCGCGCGGCCTGCGGCCCTGAGCGAGCCCTGACCACGGCGAGAGGAGCCCATGGAGACATCGAACGAGCAGCACGAGGGGCGGAAGATCATCGTGATCGGCCGGGTTGCCTGCCGGCCCGATCAACGTCGGGAGCTGGTCTCCCTGCTCGAAGGCATGCAGGAGCGCTCGCGGCTGGAGGAGGGCTGCCTCAGCTACGGCTTCTTCGAGGCGATCGAGTCCCCGAACAGCTTCATCGCGGTCGAGGAGTGGGCCTCGCGGGAGGCGCTCGACCGCCATTTCGCCCAGGCGCACCTGGCCGAATTCGCCGCCAAGCTGCCCGCGGCGATCGACGCCACGCCTTCGGTGGAGCTGAACGAGATCGCCGACGTCTCCCCCTTCCCGGGCGCCGGCTGACACCACGCACCGTCGAGTGGACGAGAACGGGAGTTATTTCCCCGTTTTCGGCCACTCGACCTGTTCGGTGGCAGAGCTCGATGCCCCTGACCGCCCGCCGGCGAAATAGATCCGCAGGAGGGCGCCGCCCCCGGGGGCATTCTCGGCACTCAGGGCGGCGCCGTGGGCCTCGGCGATCTCCCGCACGATCGCCAGGCCCAGGCCCGAGCCCTGCATCCCGCGCGCTTCGCGCGCCCGGTGGAAGCGATCGAAGACGAAGGGCAGGTCCTCCGCGGGGATTCCCGGCCCGTGGTCTCGCACGACCAGCTCGCCGGCGCGCAGCGTGACCTCGACCAGCCCTCCCGGGCCGCTCCACTTGGCGGCGTTGCCGAGGAGGTTGGTGACGGCGCGGCCGAGTTGCTCGGAATCGCCGCGGACGGTGAATGGCTCGAGCTCGGCTGCGAAGTGGAGCTGCGGCGCGTGGCGGCGAGCCCTGCTGATCGCCTCGGCCACGACCGCCTCCAGCGCGACGTCCTCGCTGATCGCCTCGCGCTCCCCCCGGCGCGCCAGCTCGACCAGGTCCTCGACCAGCAGGGTCAGCTCGTCGACCTGCCCGAGGAGGTCGGCGCTCAGCTCGCGGCGGTCCTGAGCGCCGAGGTCGGGCTCGCGGAGCAGCACCTCGAGATTGGTCTTGACCGAGGCCAGAGGCGTGCGCAGCTCGTGCGATGCGTCCGAGCACCAGGCGACGCTGGGCGAGTACCGAGGACTCGAGCGCGTCGAGGGTGGAGTTGTAGGTGCGGGCCAAGCGGCCGAGCTCGTCGTCGCCACCCTCGGGCAGGCGCCGGCTCGGGTCGGCGCCTGCAGCGACCGACTCGGTCTCCTCCGTGAAGCGGCGCACCGGCGCCAGCGAGGCCCGCGAGACGGCGCCGCCCAGCACCGCGGCGAGGACGATCCCGACGACCGTGATCGCGACGAGGATGACGAGGAGGTCCGAAAGGACCTGGTCGACCTCGTCCAGCGGGCGGGCGACCTGGATCGCACCGCCGCCCGGGAGCGGGGCGGTGAGGATGCGCAGATGGTCTCCGGCGACCGTGCGATCGACGATCTGCGTCTCACCGCTGCCGGAGGCAATCGCGCGGTCGGCGGCGCTCACGGGCAGCCGCGGCCCGGGACCGCTGATCGCCCGCCCGCCCGGGCCGATCAGCTGCACCACGCCCGTCGCTCCCCCGAAGCGGGCCGCCTCGGGGCTCGCCGGGGGAACCCGGCCCTGAGGCGGCGCCAGCGGTGGCGCTCCCCGGGGCGGGGCCGTCCCGGGCGCGCCCGCCGGGGCGCTGCGGGCCGCTGCGGCGCGCTCCCGCAGGGAGGAATCGACCTCGCCTCGCAGCTTCGACCGGACCGCGACGTAGGCCCCGACCGAGGCGAGGACGATCGCTATCGCCACCGCCAGCGCCGAGGTCAGCGCCAGCCGCCGGGAGATGCTCACGCCGTCTCCCGCAGCACGTAGCCGACCCCGCGCACCGTCTGGATCAGGCGCGGCTCATCACCTGCCTCGAGCTTGCGTCGCAGGTAGCCGATGTAGACCCCGAGCGAGTTCGAGGTCTCGCCGAAGTCATAGCCCCAGACCCGCTCGTTGATCAGCGAGCGCGAGAGCACCTGGCCGGGGTTCCGCATCAACAGCTCCAGCAGGGAGAACTCGGTCCTGGTCAGCTCGACCGCCCGGCCGCCGATCGTCACCAGCCGCGCGCCGAGGTCGACCGAGAGCGGTCCGAAGCGGAGTCGCTCGCCGGCCGAGCCCTCCCCGGGGCCACGGCGAAGCAGCGCCCGCAGGCGCGCCAGCAGCTCCTCGAGCGCGAAGGGCTTGACCAGGTAGTCGTCGGCACCGGCGTCGAGCCCGGCGACGCGGTCGCTGACGGTCTCGCGGGCGGTCAGCATCAGCACCGGGGTCCGATCGCCGGCGGCGCGCAGCCGGCGGCAGACCTCGAGCCCGTCGATGCCGGGCATCAGCACGTCGAGGAGGATCGCGTCGACCCGGTCGGTGTGAAGCGCCGAGATCGCCTCCTCGCCGCTCGCGGCCTCGCTCACCCCGTAGCCCTCGAGCGCGAGGGCACGGCGGACGGCCGAGCGCAGCGCCGGCTCGTCGTCGACGATCATCACCTGCATGGCAGAAGGATCGGGGATCCGCCGAAGAATCTCGTAAGAGTCGGCCGCGCTCAATAGCCTGGCGGGCGATGGCCCTCGCCGACGGCTACGACGGCTTCCTCTTCGACCTCGACGGCGTCCTCTGGCTGGGGTCCGAACCGATCCCCGGGGCGGCGGAGGCCGTCGCCGGGCTGATCGACGCCGGAAAGGGCGCCGCCTTCCTCACCAACAACCCGCGCGCCGGCGCGGAGGACTATGCGGCCCGCCTTCGCGGCGAAGGGATCGAGGTGGGGCCCGAGCGCGTCGTCACGGCCGGGGCCGTGACCGCCGCCCTCGCTGCGGCCTCTCCCGCCGCCCTCCGCGGCGCGTACGTGATCGGCACAGACTCCTTCCGGCGGGAGGTCGCCGACGCCGGAGCGAGCCTGCTCGACGGCGATGGGGGCGAGGAGGCCGGGGTCGTGGTCGTCTCCGGGCACGCCGGGTTCGACTACGGCGAGCTGAGAATCGCGACCGCGGCGCTGCTGCGTGGTGCGAAGCTGTTCGCCACCAACCGCGACCCGACGATGCCGATGCCCGGGAGGTCTCTGGCCAGGCACCGGCTCGATCCTGGCGGCGGTCGAGACGGCCTCGGGGGCCTCCGCGACGGTTGGCGGGAAGCCCCAGCGGCCGATCTTCGAGCGCGCGCGGGCGCTGGTGGCGGGCTCCCGGGTGGCGATGGTGGGCGACCGCCTCGACTCCGACATCGAGGGCGCGGCGGCGGCCGGGCTGGAGACGATCCTCGTCCTCACCGGCTCCACAGGGCGCAAGGAGGCGCTCAACTCGCCGGTGCGCCCCGGTCAGATCGTCGAGAGCGTCGCCGACCTCAGGGATTGATGGCCCGGCCACTGTGGATAGGAGTCGCGCTCGCCGCCCCGGCCACCGCCGCGGCGTGCCTCGGCGCGTCCCCGGCCACCGCCGCCGACCGCGACTGCAGCGACTTCCCCAACCAGCGGGCGGCGCAGAGCTACTTCATCGCCAAGGGTGGACCTGCGGCGCGACCCAGATCACCTCGACTCCGACGGCGATGGCACCGCCTGCGAGACGCTCCCCTGTCCCTGCCGGTACGGGGACGGGGGCGGTGGGCCCCAGCGGCAGCGGATCAGGGCCCGCATCGTCCACGTCGTCGACGGCGACACCGTCCGGGTGCGGGCGAAGCACACCCGCAGACGTAACTACGACGTGCGGCTGATCGGCATCGACACGCCGGAGAAGTACGGCGCTCGCGAGTGCGGCTCCGCCGGTGCGTCTCGCTCTATGCGGCGGCTCGCTCCGGTCGGGCTGCGGGTCAAGCTCGTCACCGACCCGAGCCAGGACACCTTCGATCGCTACGGGCGCCTGCTCGCCTACGTGATCCGGCGCCGGGACGGACGCGACCTTGGTCGTGCCCAGATCGCCCGCGGCTGGGCCAAGGTCTACGTGTTCGAGCGCGGGCTTCAGGCGGGTTCACAGCTACCGCCGGGCCGCGCACCGCGCGCACCGCGCGCAGCGCGGGGTCTGGGGACGCTGCGGCGGGGACTTCCACCACCCTCAGTAGGGGACCGAGACCCGCACCAGCACCCTGCCCGCGCAGTAGAGCCGCGCCGAGCGGTCCTCGTACCGGACCAGCCGCAGGGTGCGCGGTTTCGAGCACTCGACCCTGCTGGCCGGCGCGGCGCCCGTCCGACCGCCGGCCCAGATCGCCACTGCGGCGAGGATCGCGCTGAACGCCGTGCGCCACATGGCGATTCAAGCGACGCGCGCGCCGGCCTCTCCCCCACGGCTCAACAGGGACGATCGAAAAGATCGGCAGAGTCGATCAACCAGCGATCTCCGGAGCGGACCATCGCGTAGGTCCCGCTGAACTCGGTGCAGCCGCTGGCCAGGGAGTCGGTGCGCAGCGAATCGACCCGGACGGTGGCGGTGTTATCGGTCTCCTCGGTCACCCTCGCGTCCAGCCGGGCGTCGAGCAGGAGGTCGGCGATTCGCTCGGAGACCCAGAACGTCCTGCCGCCGAGGCTGTCGAGGAGCCCGGGAGTGAGGTCGTCGGAGGCGGCCAGGAACCTCCCCTGCTCGAGCACGTCGAAATGGGCCTGCAGGGTCTCGACAGGGTCGAGCGTGGTGGACGGGGTGCCGCTCTGGGAGGCGCCGGTCCCGCCGCCCTCGTCCCCGTTCAGCAAGGCCACCGCCACCAGTCCGGCCAGGAGGCCGGTCGCTACCGCGACCGCAACGGCGATCACCCGGCGCCTGGCCCTTCGGAGCCGCCGCCTCTCGGTGGCGGGCGGCGGGGGCGGGGGCGGGGCCTCGAGCCTCGGCGGCTCCGGCGGGCGGGACTTCGGCGGCGGGCGGCGCTCGGTCGGCGGCTCGGCGCGGGTCGCCCGCTCGGTCGGCGGCTCGAGGTCCGGCTCGCCGGCCGTGCCGCTCAACTGCTCGGTCTCCCCGGTCGGCTCGGCGGTTGGCTGTTCGCCGCCGCAGGAGCGACAGAAGCGGTCGCCGGGGGAGGTCGGGGCGCCACACTTCGGGCAGATCGGGAGCTCCGCCCTCCTCCCCCACTCACCACCCGCGCTCGCCGGCATCGCCAGAATCAGGTTATCGGCGCGGCGATAACCGACATCAGCCAGGAGGGCTCACCGCGCCGGCTGGCGTCGTTCGCGGGGGTCTTCGCGACAACGATGCTGGCGATGCTCGCGGTCGGCGCCGTCCTCCCAGTCCTCCCGCACTACGTCCGCGGTCCGCTCGACTCCGGCGACGTGATTGTCGGTGTGGTGATCGGCTGCTACGCGATCACGGGCCTGATCTTTCGCCCGATCGCCGGGCGGATCGCCGACACCCGCGGCCGGCGGCTGGCGGTGGTCCTCGGCACGGCGCTGGCGGCGCTGGCTGGGCTGATGTACGCGGTGCCGGCCGGCGTTCCGGGGCTGATCGTCGCCCGGTTGATCCTCGGCGTGGGGGAGGGCACCGTCTTCACCGCAGGCTCGGCCTGGATCGTCGACCTGGCCCCCGAGGACCGTCGCGGACGGGTGATCGGCCTCTACGGGCTCGCGGTCTGGAGCGGCCTCAGCCTCGGGCCGTTGATCGGCTCGCTGCTACTGCACGCATCCGGCTACGGGCTCGTCTGGGCCTTCGCCGCGGTGGCGCCGCTGCTTGGGTGCCTGATCGCGGTCCAGCTCCCCGACCCCTTCATCCCGCCGGAGGAGTCGGAGCTGCGACCGCTGATCGCCGGCGAGTCGATCCGCCCGGGCTCGGCTCTCGCGCTTGCCTCGGTCGGCTATGCGACGGTGGCCGCCTTCGTCGTCCTCCACCTGGATGCTCGCGGGATCGGGCACGGGGCGATCGCCTTCGGCGCCTTCGCGGCCATGGTGGTCCTCACCCGGCTGATCGGCGGCGATCTCCCCGATCGGGTCGGGCCGGCGCGCTGCGCCATCGGGGCGGCGACGGTCGAGTCGCTGGGGCTGGCGACGATCGCCCTCGCCTACAGCCTTCCAGTGGCGATCGCCGGTGCGCTGGCGATGGGC
Organism: uncultured Actinomycetes bacterium; assembly: GCA_963738305.1. Lineage (GTDB taxonomy): Bacteria > Actinomycetota > Thermoleophilia > Solirubrobacterales > 70-9 > JBBRHQ01. The sequence continues at coordinate 843,102 of CAVTVU010000001.1, forward strand.
GCGGCGTTCTCGCTGCTCTACCCCTCGCTCTCGCTGGTCGTCGTCGGCCGCGTTCCCGAGCACCGCCGCGGTGCCGCGCTGGGGACCTTCACCGCGTTCTTCGACGCCGGGGTCGGGCTCGGAGCACCGATCGCCGGGGTCGCGGCGGCACTCGCGGGATACGAGGGCGCCTTTCTGCTCGCCGCCGCCTTCGCGCTGATGGCCGCGGCGACCATCGCCCTGGCGATCTCGGGCCGGGGGCGCGCCCTGGTCGCGGAGCTCAGCGCGCGCTGATCAGGAGCGTCTGCATCGCCCGGCCGATCCGGCCTCGCTCGTCGAGGAGGAGCGCGTCGGAGGTGGCGACTCCCTCGGGCTGCGGCAGCGTGACCGCGTCGAGGCAGACCCACTCACCGCCGGGGAGGCGCTCGAGGTGGACGGAGAGGTCGACGTTGGCGAAGGAGTAGCGGCGGAAATCGAGCGCCGAGCTGACCCCGTTGCCCGAGTCGGCGACGACCAGTACCCGTTGCAGTGGAGTCGGCTCCTCGCCGGCGATCAGCGGCTCGCGCATCCTCATCCAGACCGTCGCCGGGCCTGCTTCGGTGAAGGAACCGCTGATGAAGCGGTACTCGATCGCGGTGTGGTAGCCGACCTGCTCGCCGGTGGGGAAGTAATCGCCCTCGACGCCCTCGGCGGGGGACGGGATCAGCTCGCGCGCCGCGGCGGGCTCCAGCTCGAGGGGCGAGCCGCGCAGGCGCCAGGCCCGCGCCCTCATCAGTTCCGTGCCGGCGGTGTCGGACAGCGAGGCCTCGATCAACTCCACCCGACGGCCGGGGCGGACCAGCTCGGCGCCGACCCTCAGTGCCGCGATCGGGACCGGTCGGAGGATCTCGAAGGTGATGCGGCCGACGTGGCAGCCGCCTCCATCGCCGAACCGCTCGATCTCGCGGCCCAGAAGTCCGGCCGGCGGGCCGGCGTGCTGGTGCCCGGGGTCCCACGGCCCGCGGGTCGATGCGGTGGCGACGTACGTGTCGCCGTCGGGCTCGTAGAAGGCTGCCGTCACCGGCCGAGCCTAGATGGTCGAATGACGGGACTCAGCAGCGCTCGCCGAAGTGCTGCACCCAGACGTCGGCGGGGCTGTAGCCGTCGAGCGGACCGACCACCAGACCGACCCCGAGGCTGTCATAGCTTGGATCGAGGATGTTCTCGCGGTGCCCGGGCGAGTGCATCCAGGCCTCGAAGATCGAGCGGACCGTCCCGAGGCTGCCCGTGCCCCAGGCGATGTTCTCGCCGGCCCGCCAGCAGCCGCCCGAGAGGTAGCCCTCGCGGCGCATCCAGTAGGTGAAGCCGCGCCCGCAGGCGGAGTGGCTGAAGCTGTCGCAGCGAACGATGTCCAGGGCCTTGTGATGAGCCGAGCGCCCCAGCCGCCGGTTGGCGTCGAGCTTCGGGATGCCGAGCCTCTGGCGGGCGAAGTTGGTCATGCAGCGCATCGCGCGCTCCTGGACCGCGACCGGATCGCTGCGAACGTTCTGGTGGCGGCAGGCCGGAGCCGGCGCGATCAGCCGGCTGATCCGGACCGCCTGCGCGGGGCTCGGCACCGCGCAGAGCAGCGCGATGAGCAGAGCGGCGGCGATAGCCGGTCTCCGGATCACGTTGGCTTTCTCGCCATCTGGCGCGCTCGGCGCGACCGTCAGGCACGGGAGTGGACGTCTGTTCGATGCCCGCAAGGCTGTAACGATAGGCCTGGGGATCTGACTTTCAGATAGACGAGCAAGGAGCGAGATGAGCCAGAAGACAGAGAAGGTCACGAAATCCGACGCCGAGTGGCGCGCCGAGCTGAGCCCCGAGCAGTACGAGGTGACCCGCAAGGCCGGCACCGAGCGCCCCTTCACCGGACCGTACGTCGACAACAAGGCCGAGGGGATGTACCGATGCGTCTGCTGCGGGAATGAGTTGTTCGCCTCGGGGACCAAGTTCGACTCGGGAACCGGCTGGCCCAGCTTCACCGAGCCTGCCAACCTCGAGAACGTCGAGCTGCGCCCCGACAACAGCCTCTTCATGCGGCGCACCGAGGTCGTCTGCCGCCACTGCGACGCCCACCTGGGCCATGTCTTCGACGACGGCCCCGGCCCAACCGGCCAGCGGTACTGCATCAACGGCTGCGCCTTGGAGTTTGCGGAGAAGGAATAGCTGCATGCCAGGGCTCGGGGGGTGCCGGGGGGAACAGCCCCGGACGCACGCCGCGATAGGAGGAATGGGTGCCTTTAAACCGCACGGCGCGGCGCGCTGAGTGTCCTGGGCAGCACCCCCCGACACCCCCAAGCGTCCTATCGTCCAACCGTTCGCCGCACACTCGGGCTTGTAAGCGTGCAAGCCGTCCCCGGGCGCGGAACGAGCGTCCGCACCCGGGACTTCCTGGAGCAGGTAGGAGCGGCTCGGTGCCATCACGAGAGATCCGACCCGAGGCTCTTTACGTCAGGGGTTTGGTCGGCCACGTCCGGGTGGCGGCGCCGGTGGCCGTGGCGCTGCTGAACTCGGGTGCGTCGGGGGATTCCTCCCCCGGACACTCAGCGCGCCGCGCCTACAGGACCAGGGACCACTGGCTACTCCACTCGCGGCGTCGCGTCCGGGGGTGGTTCCCCCGGCGCACCCGAAACCGACGACGCCTACGTCCCGTTGGCGCCGCCGCCCGCGCCGAGGTAGCTGAAGCGCACCGCCAGGGCGACCGCCTCGGTGCGGGTGTCGACCTCCAGCTTCGCTATCGCGTTGCGGACGTGGGTGTGGACCGTCGCCGGGCTGAGCGAGAGCCGGTCGGCGATCTCCTTCACCCGCAGGCCCTCGGCCAGCAGCTCGAGTATCTGTCGCTCACGTGGGGAGAGGTCGAGGAGCTTCTCCACCTCGGACGGCTTGCCGCCGGCGAAGTCGCCGCCGAGGAAGGTCCCGCCGTTGGTGACCGCCTCGACGGCCTTGGCGATGTCCTCGGCCGGCGCCGACTTCAGAACGTAGCCCGAGGCGCCGGCGCGGAGGGCCAGCGCCAGCAGGTCGGGCTGGGCATGGGCGGTGAAGATGATCACCTTGGTCAGAGGCCGGACCCGGAGCACCTCCCTGGTCGCCTCGATACCGTCGCGCTTCGGCAGCTCGACGTCGATGATCAGGACGTCGGGCTCCAGCTCGGCCACGGTCTCGACCACGCCGCGACCGTCGCTTGCCTCGCCGACGATCTCGACGGCGCTGTGGCTCGCCATCCGTGCCTTGATCGCGTCGCGGACGATTTCGTGGTCGTCACAAAGCACGACGCGCTTGGCTTCGCGCACGCTCATTCCGCCCCGATTCTTTCAGGGGCGCCGTAGGGATGCAAAGAACTGGGTAGCGTGAATCCCCCGTCGCGCTCCTGCCGGTTCTCGATCAGGGCGATCAGGGTGCGCCCGACGGCGACGGCGGTCCCGTTCAGGGTGTGGGGATGCACCGGGGCCTCGCCTTCCGCCGGCCGGTATCGGCAGCCGAGCCTGCGCGCCTGGAAGTCGGTCGTGTTCGAGCAGGAGGTCAGCTCCCGATAGCGGCTCTGGCTCGGCATCCAGGCCTCGCAGTCGTACTTCTTGGCGGCGGGCGCGCCGAGGTCGCCCACCGCGACGCTGATGACGCGGTAGGGCAGCTCGAGATCGGTGAGGATCCGCTCCTCGATCGAGAGCAACCGCTCGTGCTCGTTTGCCGAGGAGTCCGGCTCGACGAACGAAAACATCTCCACCTTGTCGAACTGGTGCACGCGGAAGATCCCCCGCGTGTCCTTGCCGGCGGCGCCCGCCTCGCGGCGGAAGCAGGGAGAGAAGCCCGCGTACCGCAGCGGCAGCGAGCCGGGGTCGAGGATCTGGTCGCCGTGAAGCGCGGCCAGCGGCACCTCCGAGGTCCCGACCAGGAACAGCTCGTCCCTCTCCACCTCATAGATCATCTCCCGCTCGCCCGGGAAGTAGCCGGTTCCGAACAGCGCCCCCTCCCTGACCAGGGCGGGGGGAACCACCGGCTCATGGCCCTCGGAACGCAGCGTCTCCATCGCGTAGCGGACCAGGGCCAGCTCGACCATCACCAGCTCGCCCATCAGGTAGGCGAAGCGCGAGCCCGATACCCGGGCCGCCGCCTCCATCTCGATCAGGCCCAGCGCGGTGCCGATCTCCAGGTGATCGCGGGGCTCGAAGCCGAACTCGGGGCGCTCCCCGACCTCGCGCAGGACCACTGCGTCCTCCTCCGTAAGGCCATCGGGAGCATCTGGATCGGGGATGTTGGGGAGAGTCGCCGCCAGCTCGTCGCGTCGGCGCTCGACCTCGGCCAGCTCACCCTCCAGCTGCTTGATCCGGCCGGAGAGCTCGCGCATCTCGCCAATCGCCTCCGCCGCGTCGCCTCCGGCCCGCTTGGTTTCGGCGATCGCTTCGCTGGCCTTGTTCTGCCGGGCCCTCCCGTCCTCGATCTCAGGCAGCAGCGCCCGGCGCCGGCCGTCCAGCTCGAGCAGCTCGTCGAGCGCCTCGGCCGCGCCCCTTCGGCGCAGCGCCACCCGGTAGGGCTCGGGGTCGGAGCGGATCTGCTTCAGGTCCAGCACGGTCGCTCCTCCGCCGGGGACCGACCCGAAGCGCGCCGGCTATGGCCGGCGGCGCCCATCAGGGCTTCGGCTCGCCGGGCCGAGGCGACTCCGCGGCGTCCTGGCCGGCGTACTTGGCGACGAAGCGGGCAACCTGCTTCGCCTCGTCGCCGACGACGATGTTCTGGGGCATGATCGCGCCGGAATAGCCGCCGTTGCGGATCGCATAGAGGGAGGTGGCGACCGTCTCGGTGCGCTGGTTCAGGTTCGGCCCCTGGGTCCGTTCCCCCCGGTTGCCGGTGCCCTGGGTGCCGGCCGCCCGCAGAGTGTGGCATCCGGAGCAGTGGGTCGCGAAGAGCTCAGCGCCGGCGTAGTTCGGGTCGTGCTCGGAGACGGTGACCCCCTCCTTCCCGAAACCGCATGCGGCCAGCCCGAAGACCGCCGACGCGATCATTGCTGTGATCCAGATCGGGCGCACGACCGGGGCATCATATTGTCTGGCGCCGATCGCGATGCCCGCACCCGATCCCGCCCGATTCCGCGCCGCCATGGGCCTGCTGCCGACCGGTGTCACGGTGGTCACGGCCGGCGGTGGGGGCGCCCCGGCGGGCGCCACAGCGAATGCCGTCTGCTCGCTGTCGCTGGAGCCGATGCTCATGCTCGCCTGCCTGGACCGCGGCTCACGCACCTTGCTGGCGGTCCAGGCCGCGAACCACTTCGGGGTCAACGTCCTCGGCGCCGGCCAGGAGCCGATCGCCCGCGCCTTCAGCACCAAGGCGCCGGTGGCCGACAAGTGGGAGGGGATCGGATGGAGCGAGCGGGCCGGGCTGCCCTCCATCGACGGGGCGATCGCCTTCCTCGGCTGCGAGCTCCGCGACGTGATCGCCGGCGGCGACCACGTGATCGTCACCGGCGAGGTGCTGCAGGTCGAAGCCGAGGGCGGCGAGCCCCTGGTATTCCACGGCGGCGCCTACCGGCCCTTGGGCTAACGAGTCGCCGGCTCGGGGGTGCCGGCGGCACCCCCGCGAGCGCGGTGGTCAGAAGTGGCCGCTCGTCCCGGCGGCTCGGAGCGCCAGGAAGAAGATCACCCAGCAGCTGACCGCCATGATCCCCATCTCTCGGCGGACGATCGCCAGGGCGAGCTCGCGCTGGCGCTGCTCGGGCAGGGCGTCGAAGTCGAGGCCCGCCAGCTCCTGGCCCGCCGCGCCGGCCCGGGCGCCCTCGGCCAGCAGCGAGACGAGCAGCGGCAACATGCCGTAGACGTAGTGGAGGTCATCCGGGGGCTTGTGGCCGGCGAATACCAACAGCATCCCCAGCATGACCTGAATGAAGACCGCGACCTGGGCGGCGCGGAGCAAGTACCAGAAGGGGACCGAGGCCTGTTCGCGGAACCAGCAATAGCCGCCGAGGAGGCCGGCCGCGAGGTTGAGGACTATGACGCAGAGGCCGACGACGAGGTGCAGCTCGGCCATTTCGTTATATCCGCCCAAAAGGGTCGGGATTCCGCTTACTGATGCGGAAAGGCACTATGTAGCAATCTGTCACAAAGCCGGTGTATAACAGTCCCCGCGTTGCTCCGGAGCTACTTCCCGATCCTCGTTTTCGGTGCTCTCGGCCTGATCGTCGGAGGCGCGTTCACGATGCTGAACCACGTGATCGGCGCGAAGCGGCCACGCAAGCAATCGGAGGCGACGCGGCGCCAGACGGAGCCCTATGAGTGCGGGCTTCCCTCCGAGGTCTCGAGGACCTTCCGGTTCGGCGTCAGCTTCTACCTGGTGGCGATGCTGTTCATCCTCTTCGACATCGAGGTCGTCTTCCTCTACCCGGTCGGCGTCATCCTCAAGGCCGCCGACAGCGTCTTCGTCCTCGGCGAGGTGATCGTCTTCGTCGTCCTGCTGTTCGTCGCCCTCGCCTATGTGTGGCGCAAGGGAGCGCTGGATTGGAGGTAGAGCGCACCAAGATCCGAGCGCTGGCGCCACTCGATCAGCCGAGCTCCCCCGAGGAGCTGCGGGCCCGCCAGCTGCGGGCCCGCGACATGCTGCGCGGCTCGATCGACCCCGAGGACCTCGAGGCATACGTCGAGGACCGGGTGGCCACCACATCGCTCGAGAAGATCCAGAGCTGGGCCCGGGCCAACTCGGTGTTCCCGATGACCTTCGGGCTGGCCTGTTGCGCGATGGAGATGATCTCCGTCGTCTCCGCCCGCACCGACCTGGCCCGCTTTGGGGCCGAGGCGCTGCGGGCCTCGCCCCGCCAGGCGGACCTGATCATCCTCTCGGGCCGAGCCTCGATCAAGATGGCGCCGATCATCCGCCGCCTCTACGACCAGATGCTGGAGCCGAAGTGGGCAATCTCGATGGGGGCCTGCTCATCGAGCGGCGGCATGTTCTCCAACTACGCGGTGGTCCAGGGGGCCGACAAGTTCATGCCGATCGACGTCCACGTCCCCGGTTGCCCCCCGCGCCCGGAGGCGCTGCTGTACGGCTTCAACAAGCTGCAGCGCAAGATCCTCGGCAATCCCGACCCGGGCTGGCGACGCCGCTACAACGCCGAGGGCACCGAGGAGTGGGCGCGGGGAGGCAGTGCCAGCCGGCCGAGCCCCGAGGCGCTCGAGGCCTACCAGGCCGCGAGGGAGACGGTCGGTGCCTGACGCTCCGGGTCTCGAGCTGATCCGCAGCGAGATCAACGACCGCCACGCCGGAGCCATCCTCGAAACCAGCTTCGAGCACGAGCAGGCGGCGCTGATCGCCGACCCTGAGCACGTCCTCGCCGTCCTTCGCTGGCTCCGGGACACCCCCGGCCAGCAATACAGGTTCCTCTCCAGCCTTCACGTCGCCGACTACCTGCCGGCCGAGCCCCGCTTCGGCGTCCACTACGAGCTGCTCAACCGCGACCGGGTCGAGCGAATCCGGGTGCGCGCGGCCCTCGCAGACCCCGGCGGGGGCGTCCTGCCGGAGGTTGACTCGTGCGTGGAGCTGTTCCCGAGCGCCGACTTCCAGGAGCGAGAGGCCTACGACTTCTTCGGGATCGTCTTCCGCGGACACCCGGACCTGCGGCGGATCCTGATGCCCGAGGACTACGTCGGCTGGCCGCAGCGGCGCGACTTCCCGGTCGGCGGCGAGCCGGTCGCCTTTACCCACAACGAGGAGCGGGAAGCGGGCGCGTGAGCACTATCGAGAAGGCGGCGGCTGAGGTCGAGGGGTCGGTGCCCGGGGCGAGCGTTTCGCTCGAGCCCGAGACCGAACTGATGACGATCAACATGGGCCCGCACCACCCCGCGACGCACGGGGTGCTGCGGCTGCTGGTCGAGCTGGAGGGCGAGGTTGTCCGCGACCTGCAACCGGTGATCGGCTACGTCCACACCGGGATCGAGAAGTCCTGCGAGGTCCACTCCTACTGGAAGGTCATCCCCTTCGTCGAGCGGATGGACTACCTCTCCTACTTCTTCAACATGGAGGCCTTCTGCGGCGCGGTCGAGCGCCTGCTCGAGATCGAGATCCCGGATCGAGCCAAGTACCTTCGGGTGATGCACATGGAGCTGAACCGGCTCCACTCCCACCTCGTCTGGCTCGGCACCAGTGCCCTCGACGTCGGCGCGATCTCGATGCTCTGGTACGCGTTCCGCGAGCGCGACACCATCCTCGACCTGTTCGAGATGTCCACCGGCCAGCGGATGCACACCCGCTACTTCCAGGTCGGCGGCGTGATCGAGGACATCCCGCTCGGCTTCGAGCGGAAGCTGCGTGAGTTCACCGCCGAGATGCCGACCAGGATCGACCAGTACGAGGCGCTGCTCGACCGCAACGAGATCTTCCTCAACCGCACCAAGGGGGTCGGCACCGTGTCGCGCGAACGCCTCCTGGAGCTGGGCGTCACCGGGCCGCTGCTGCGGGCGACCGGGGAGCCCTGGGACCTCCGCAAGGTCGTCGACTACCTCGCCTACCCCGACCTCGAGTTCGGGATCCCGGTGGGCACCGTCGGCGACTGCTACGACCGCTTCCGGGTGCGGATGGCGGAGATGCGGGAGTCGGTGAAGATCATCGAGCAGACGATGGACGGGCTGCCCGAGGGCCCGCATATCTCCGACGACCGCAAGTACGTGCTCCCCCCGCGCTCGGAGTTGTCGACCTCGATGGAGGCCCTGATCCACCACTTCAAGCTGGTCACCGAGGGATACAGGGTGCCGCCCGGGGAGATCTACCGCGCGATCGAGTCACCCCGGGGCGAGCTGGGCTGCTACGTCCTCGCCGACGGCTCCTCGAAGCCAGCGAGGGTCCACTTTCGCGACCCCTCCTTCGTCAATTTGCAGGCGCTGCGCGACATGTGCGTGGGCGGCTACGTCGCCGACCTGATCGCCAACCTGGCGATGCTCGACCCGATCCTGGGAGGGATCGACCGATGAGCCCGCCCGATGCGCGCGACCTTACCCACCCGGGCGCCGGCCTCGAGGACATCGCCCCGGCCGAGGGCGGGCCAGGGCGCGGCCCGGAGGCACCGCCCCGCGCCGACGGGACACCGGGGCTGCCGCTCGACCCCGCCCTGGTCGACGGGCGCTTTCCCGGCCGGGATGCGGAGCAGGTCCCCGAGCTGCACGAGGTGGACTGCCCGCCGGAGCTTCAGAAGCGGGTAGAGGATCTGGTCTCGCGCTATCCGGACCGCCACTCGGCCTCGATCCCGGCGCTGTGGGCCGTGCAGCGCCTCTACGGCTGGTGCACGCCGGAGGGAATCCGCCAGGCCGCCGCGGTGATGCGGGTGTCCCCCGCCTACCTGGAGTCGGTCGCCAGCTTCTACGACCTGCTGCACACCGAGCCCGCCGGCAAGCAGCGGGTCCTCGTCTGCACCAACATCTCCTGCTGGATGCGCGGCGGCGACGAGCTGCTCGAGGCCTTCTGCGAAGCGGCCGGCTGCGACCGCGAGGCGGCCGGCAAGGGTGGCTCGGTCTCCGCCGACGGCGAGGTCTACGTCTCCGGCTTCGAGTGCCTGGGGGCCTGCGACCTGGCGCCGATGGCCTCTATCAACGAGCGCTACTTCGGTCCCCTGCGGACCGGCGACGCTGCCACCGCGGTCGAGCAGTTGCGCTCGGGGACGGACGTCCTGCCCGAGCGATCGTTGGAAAAGCGCCCGCTTGCCGGCGGGCCGGATGGGGAGCCGGACAGCCGCGTGGCGGACAAGAAGGGCCCGAACCAGTGAGCGCGACCGAGACGCGGATGCTGCTGAAGGGGGCCGAGGATCCTCGCCTGGCCACGATCGGGGGCTACAAGAGCAGGGGCGGCTACAGCGCGATGGAGAAGGCCTTCCGCGAGCTGGAGCCCGACGAGATCGTCAACGAGCTGGAGGAGTCGGGGCTGCGGGGCCGCGGCGGGGCCGGCTTCTCGATGGGCAAGAAGGCCTCCTTCCTGCCACGGGGGGAAATGCAGAAGTACCTCTGCTGCAACGCGGATGAGTCCGAGCCGGGGGCCTTCAAGGACCGCGAGCTGATGCAGCGCAACCCCCACCAGCTGGTCGAGGGGATCACGATCGCCGCGCTCGCCGCCGGCGTCGGCCACGCCTTCATCTTCATCCGTGGCGAGTACGACAGCCAGGGGGACATCCTCGACGCCGCCGTCGCCGAGGCGTATGAGGCCGGCTACCTCGGCACCGACATCCTCGGCTCCCGCCACGACCTCGAGCTGGTCGTCCACCGCGGGGCCGGCGCCTACATCTGCGGCGAGGAGACGGCACTCCTGGACGCGCTCGAGGGGAAGCGGGGCAACCCGCGCCTCAAGCCACCCTTCCCGGCGGTCGAGGGCCTCTACGGCGGCCCGACGCTGATCAACAACGTCGAGACCCTTTCCAACGTCCCCCACATCGTCGCCAACGGCGCCGAGTGGTTCAAGAGCTTCGGCACCGAGCAGTCACCGGGAACCAAGGTTGTCTCGATCTCAGGCTGCGTGCAGCGCCCCGGCAACTACGAGGTCGAGCTGGGCATCCCGACCCGCGAGATCGTCTACGGCCTCGCCGGCGGCCCCGAGGAAGGGCACGATGTGAAGGCCTTCTACCCGGGCGGCTCCTCCTCCCCGGTCCTGACCCCCGACGACCTCGACCTGCCCTACAGCTTCGAGGCGATGGCCGAGGCCGGCTCGATGCTTGGCTCGGGGTCGATCATCGTTGCCGACGACCGGGTGTCGATTCCCCATATGGCACTGCGCACGGCGCGCTTCTACCACCACGAGTCCTGCGGCAAGTGCACGCCGTGCCGCGAGGGGACGAACTGGACCACGAAGATGCTGGAGCGGGTAGCGCGCGGTGATGCCACCCCGATGGACCTCGACATCATCGCCTCGGTGCAGGAGAACATCATCGGCCACTGCCTCTGCGTGCTCGGCGACTCGATGGCGATGCCGGTGGGCGCGATGGTCCGCAAGTTCCGCGAGGAGTTCGAGAAGACGATCGCGGGCGCGAGCAAGACCTATGTGCCGGAGGAGGCCCTGGTGGGCGCCCAAGCGGCCCCCGGACGCGGAGCAGGAGCCCGCTGATGACCGGTGTTTCTGGGTGCGGGCTTCTGCGGTGCGGAGGAGGCCGCGTGGTTATTCCGGCCCCCGGACGCGGAGCAGGAGGCGGTCCTTGACGCCGCAGCGCAAAATTACGCTGGTCATCGACGGGCGCGAGATCGAGGCGGTCGAGGGCGAGATGCTGGTCGACGCCGCCAAGTACGGCGACGTCGAGATACCTGTCTTCTGCTACGAGCCGAAGCTGGGGGCGCCGGTCGGCGCCTGCCGGATGTGCATGGTCGAGATCGAGGGGATGCCGAAGCTGCAGACGGCCTGCTCTACGCCGGTCCGCGACGGGATGGTCGTCTACACCCGCAACGATCAGGTCAAGGGCGCCCAGAACGCGGTGGTCGAGTTCCTGCTCGTCAACCATCCGCTCGACTGCCCGGTCTGCGACAAGGGCGGCGAATGCCCGCTCCAGGACATCTCGATGGGTTGGGGCCACGGCCGCAGCCGATTCACCGAGGCGAAGCGCCACTTCGAGAAGCCGATCCCGCTCTCGCCGCTGATCGGGATCGACAGGGAGCGCTGCATCCTCTGCTACCGCTGCGTGCGGTTCAGCCAGGAGGTTTCCGAGGACTCTCAGCTGCAGCTGCTCGAGCGCGGCGACAAATCCTATGTCGGCACCTTCGACGAGCGCCCCTACATCGACCCGTTCCACGGCAACATCACGGAGCTCTGCCCGGTCGGCGCGCTCACCTCCTACACCTACCGCTTCCGCGCCCGCCCCTGGGACATCGAGCAGGCCGGCTCGGTGTGCACTCTCTGCCCCAGCCAGTGCAACGTCAGCTTCACGGTCCGCGACGAGGCGGTGAAGCGGGTGCTGGCCCGCGACAACCCCGATGTCGATGACGGCTGGCTCTGCGACAAGGGCCGCTACGGCTTCGAGATGCTGGCCGGCGAAGCTCGGGTGCGCGGACCGCTGCTTCGGGCCGGGGGCAACCCGGCGGCGGCGAGCTGGCCGGAGGCGATCGAGCGGGCCGCGGCCGGGCTGCGCGGGGCCGGAGCCCGGGCCGCGGCGGTCGTCGGCGATGCCTCGAACGAGGAGGGCCACCTCGTACAGCGGATCCTGCGCGAGGCTCTCGGCTCCCCCCACATCGACTCCCGGCCGGCCGGTGGCCCTCCACGCGAGGAACTCGCGAAGCTGGCCGACCCGGCGATCTCGGCCCGGGTCGCCGACATCGACGCGGCCGGCGCGATCCTGGCGATCGGCACCGACCCGCTCCACTCCTCGCCCATCCTCGACCTGCGGATCCGCAAGGCGGTCCGTCGCAACGGGACGGCGCTGGCGCTGGCCACCGAGCGCCCGACGGCCCTTGACGGCGGCGCGGCGGCCGTCGCCCGCTACGCCCCCGGCGACGCCGCCGGCTTCCTCGGCGACCTCTGCGCAGCGCTCGCCGGGGACGGCGAGGGTTCAGGGCCCGCCGCCGAGGTCGCCGGCGCGATCTCCGGCGCCGACGACGTCGTGGTCATCTGGGGCGAGAGGATCGCGCGCGGCGAGTCCGGGCCCGAGGCGATCGAGGGGCTGCTCGGCATCGCCGAAGGGCTGGGGATGAGCGGCATGGAGGGGTCGGGGCTGCTCGAGGTGCCCGACCTGGCCAACGCCCGGGGCCTCCGCGAGGTCGGCTGCCTCCCGGATGCAGGACCCGGGCTGGCCGAGGCCGAGGCCGGGATGGGCACGGCCGAGATCCGCGCCGCGCTGGAGTCCGGATACCTATCCACGGTGGTCCTCTTCGGTTGCGACCCGCTGCGCGACTTCGCCGACCGCGACGGCTGGGAGAAGGCACTCTCGGCGGCCGATACGGTGATCGCCTTCTCGATGCTCGAGAACGAGACGACCGCCCGGGCTGACGTCGTCTTCCCGCTCGAGAGCCACGCAGAGAAGGACGGCACCGTTACGCACCCTGACGGACGGCTGCAACGGGTGCGCCCGAGCGCCTCGCGGCCCGGGGACGTTCGGCCTGGCTGGCAGGTGCTGGCCGAACTCGCTGCGGCCCTCGGGCACGAGACGGGGATCGAGTCGGCGCCTGACGCGCTCGCTGCCGTCGCCGAGGCGGTGCCGTTCTATGCCGGGATCACGGACGCTGAGATCGGAGGTCGGGGCGTCAGGTGGCAGGACCGGCCGGCCGGCGACACCCTCCCCCGGGGAGCACCTCCGCGCGAGGCGCCGGATCTCGATCCACCTGGGGGCGGGGTCGGGGACCCGTCTCCGAAAGCACAGTCTTCCCTCGAGGGGCCCCCGACGCCGCCTTCCGAGGGATCTGGCAGTGAGCTCCGGCTTGGCACCTACCGCGACCTCTGGGCCGGGCCCGTTACTGAGCTGAACCCGGCGCTGCGGTTCCTCGAACCTCATCAGCAGGTCGAGGTGTCGCCGGGGGATGCCCAGAGGCTCGGTTTGAGCCAAGGCGATCACGCGCTCGTTGCAAGCAATGGGGCGCGGGTCCAAGCGCGGGTGGTGGTTCGGGAGCGGATGTTGGATGGGGCTTGCTTCTTGATCGAGGGGACGGCGGAGGGGAATGCCAATGCCCTGCTCAATGGCGGAGCCGAAACCGTCGAGATCACCAAGGCGGAGATCGGGTGAGCTTGCCGCTGGCCGACACCGGGGTCGCCGAGGCCACCTGGGTCCTGATCGTCAAGTCGATCGTGATCTTCGCGGTGATCTTCGCGATTCTGCCGATTCTGACCGTGGTCGAGCGCAAGCTGATCGGCCGCTTCCAGCACCGCTACGGCCCCAACCGGGTCGGCCCCTACGGACTCTTCCAACCGCTCGCCGATGTCGGCAAGCTGCTCTCCAAGCAGGCCTTCCGTCCCGACGGCGCGATTCCGGCGCTTTTCGTCCTCGGGCCGCTTCTGCCTGTCCTCTCCGGCATCCTGGCGCTGGCGATCCTGCCCTTCGGCGACGTCCAGGGCGATGTCGGCTTCTACGGGATCGACGTCTCGATCGGAATCCTCTACTTCTTCGCGGTCGGCTCGATCGCCTTCTACGGGATGCTGCTGGGAGGCTGGGCTTCGGGCTCGAAGTACAGCTTCCTCGGGGCGATGCGCTCCGCCGCGCAGCTGATCTCCTACGAGGTGGCGATGGGGCTGTCACTGCTCGGGGTGATCATGATGGCGGGCTCGCTCTCCCTGGTCGACATCGTCAAGTCTCAGAACCAGGTCTGGTACATCGCACCGCAGATCCTCGGCTTCGTGATCTTCATGATCGCCGGCTTCGCGGAGACCAACCGCGCCCCGTTCGACCTGCCGGAAGCCGACGCCGAGCTGGTCCAGGGTTTCATGACCGAGTACGGCGGGATGCGATTCGGCTCCTTCCTGCTGGTCGAGTACCTGGAGATCATGGTCGTCTCGGGGATCGCCGCGGCGATGTTCCTGGGCGGTTGGATGGGCCCAGGGCCGTCCTGGCTGGACCCGATCTGGATGCTGGCGAAGATGCTCGCCCTGGTCCTCTTCTTCATCTGGATCAGGGCCACCCTGCCGCGCCTGCGCTACGACCAGCTGATGCGGCTCGGCTGGAAGGTTCTGCTGCCCCTGGCCACCCTGAACGTCCTGGTCACCGCGATCCTGGTGGTGATCACTTGAGCGAATTCCCCTACCTCCGCGACGAGAGCGTGATCGAGGTCCAGAGGGGCCCCGAGCCGGGAGGGCCGGGAGGCGCCTACCGCGCCTTCGGCGAAACGCTTCGCGGCCTGAAGACGACCTTCGCCCGGATCGTCGAGGGACCGCTGACGATCCAGTACCCGGAGGAGAAGACTCCCGTCTACCCCCGCTTCCGCGGCCGCCACAAGCTGCACCGCTTCGAGGACACCGGGCTGGAGAAGTGCGTCGGCTGCTCGCTGTGCGCGGCCGCCTGTCCAGCCGACTGCATCAGGGTCGTGGCCGCCGAGAACGACCCCGCCGACCGGGTCTCGGCCGGCGAGCGCTACGCCTCCGTCTACGAGATCAACCTCTCGCGCTGCATCTTCTGCGGCTACTGCGAGATCGCCTGCCCCTTCGACGCGATCACGATGGGGCACGACTACGAGATGTCCGACTACGACCGCAGCGACCTGATCTTCACCAAGGAGATGCTGCTGGCTGAGCCGATCGAACGCACCCCGCTGCGCAGGGAGGGCGAGTAGCTTGGGCGCGTGGCGAAGAGCAACGTCGAGCTGGTGCGTCGCTGTGCGGCAGCGTTCAATCGGGGAGACCTCGACGAGTGGGCCAGCTACTGGGACCCCGACGCTGTCTTCGAAGACCGGCGCGCCGGGCCGGACCAGGACTCGCTCACCCGAGGACTGGACAACATCCGAGCGGTCGTCAGAAACTGGAGGGAGGCGATGCCCGACTTCGGCATGGAAATCGGGGAGATCATCGCTGTCGGCGAAGCGCTTGCCTACTGGGTCGTCTACCGGGGAAGCGGCGAGACCAGCGCCGTCGAGACCGAGCTTCCGGGGGTGGACGTGTGCTGGATCAGCGAGGGGCGAGTCACATATCTCCTCTCCGGGCTGGACTCGCTCGAAGAGGCTCGGCGCGCGGTGGCAGATCACAGAAGGCAGGCGGCGCTGCTCACCTCGTTTCGAGCGGTTTACGAGCAGGCGGCGAATGCCTTCAACGATGGGGATCTCGACAGAGCCCTCGGCGGTCTTGCCGCGGACTTCGAGTGGCACGCTCCCGAGGAGGATGCGGACCACGACGTTTATCGCGGCCCAGCCGAGATCAAAAGTTGGTTTTCCGAGCTGCGGAGCGTCTTCGACGTCTGGCGCATCGAGCTGCGCGGCTTCGAGCAGCTTTCTGATAACGCACTTCTTGTCGACCATGTCATCGCTGGCACTAGTCGGGGTGCCGGGGTGCCGGTCGAGGTGCATACCTACGAGATCTGGGAATTCGACGGGATGCGGCCGGTCCGGGCTCGGCAGTTCCTCTCCCGAGACGAAGCACTGGCCTCAATCGAATCCTGAGCACCGCCGGAGGCCGGTGGCCTAGTGGAAGAGGTCGTCTTCTTCGGAGCGGCGATCGGCGCCCTTGGAGGGGCGATCGCCGTGGTCGGGCTCCGCAACCCCTTCTACAGCGTCCTCGCCCTGGTCGTCCATCTGATCTCCCTCGCGGTGCTCTTCCTGCTGCTCCACTCCGAGTTCGTCGCCGCCGCCCAGGTCGTCGTCTACGCCGGCGCGGTGATGGTCCTCTACGTCTTCGTCGCCGCCTATGTCGGCGGGATCGAGGAGCCGGTCTGGGAGCCGATCCCCGGCCAGCGCCTGCTGGCGCCGGTGCTCGGTACAGCGCTCTTCATCGAACTCTCGATCGCCGTCCTCGGCTCCTCACTGAAGGCCCTAGGCACCGACGGGCCACACGTCGCCGACGGCTTCGGCGCCCCCTCCCGGATAGGCACCCTGATGCTGGAGCGCTACCTGATCCCCTTCGAAGCCGCCTCCCTGCTCCTGCTCATAGCCGCAGTGGGCGCCGTGGTCCTAGCCGCCCGCCGACGCTCCGGATCAGACGGCGGCCAAGGCGGGGTAACGGCCGCTGAGCTCGTCGCGCCTGGCGCTCCGAGCGACGTTCCCGGCGGAGCTGATGTGGGGGGCGTCGGGGGTGCTCCCCCGGACACTCAGCGCGCCGCGCCGAGCGGATCGGGGATCAGCAGCTTCTCCACTCGCGGCGTCGCGTCCGGGGGTGTTCCCCCGACGCCCCCCGAACCCGGCACCCCCGGAGGACCGCCCGCATGAGCGTCGAGTGGTACGTAGTCCTCTCGGCCCTGCTGTTCGCGATCGGCGCGGGAGGCGTCCTGATCCGTCGGAGCCCTGTCGTGATCCTGCTGTGCCTGGAGCTCATGTTGAATGCGGGCAATCTGGCGCTCGTCGCCTTCAGCCGCATGACCGGCAACGAGTCCGGGCAGGTCTTCGCCCTGATCGTGATGGTGGTCGCGGCCTGCGAGGTGGTGGTCGGCCTGGGGCTGATCGTCGCGATCTTCCGGAGACGGCTGCCGCTCAACGTCGATGAGCTGAGGGGGTTGAAGGGGTGAGCGTCACCACCTGGGCATGGCTGGTGCTCGCCCTCCCGCTGGCCGGCGCGATTGTGACCGGGCTCGGCTTTCGGGCCTTCCCGGCCCGAGTCGCCGGGATCATCGGCACCGCCTCGATCGCGCTCGCCTTCGCCTGCGCCGTGGGGGCGCTGGCAACGATGCTCGGGGACCCCGCCGACTCGCGCAGCTTCACCTCGACCGCCTGGGACTACGCCAACGCCGCCGGGCTCGACATCAAGCTCGGGATCCTGGTCGATCCCCTGTCGATGTTCATGGTCCTCGTGGTGACAGGGGTTTCTTCGCTGATCCACCTCTACTCGTTCGGCTACATGCAGTCCGACCGGGGCTACCACCGGTTCTTCAGCTACCTCAACTTCTTCGTCTTCTCGATGCTGCTGCTGGTCCTGGCCGGCAACTTCGTGCTGCTGATCGTCGGCTGGGCCTTCGTCGGCTTTGCCTCCTACGCGTTGATCAGCTTCTGGTACCGGCGGGCCACCGCCACGACTGCCGGGATGAAGGCGTTCGTGATCAACGTGGTCGGCGACATCGGCCTCACCCTGGCCGCCTTCCTGATCTTCCGCGAGATCGGGTCCTTCGACTACGGCACCGTCTTCGCCAAGGCACCGCAGGTCTTCACCACCAACCAGTGGACCGTGGTGGCGATCTGCCTGCTGCTTCTGGTCGGGGCCTTCGCCAAGTCGGCGCAGCTCCCGCTCCACACCTGGCTACCGGATGCGATGGAGGGCCCGACCCCGGTCTCGGCGCTGATCCACGCCGCCACCATGGTCACCGCCGGCGTCTATCTGATCGCCCGGACCCACGTCCTCTTCGGCCTCGCCCCCACCGCCGCGGACGTCGGCGCCTTCATCGGCCTGGCGACGCTCTTGATCGCGGGCACGATCGCGCTCGTGATGACCGACCTGAAGCGGGCGATCGCCTACTCGACCATGAGCCAGATCGGCTACATGGTGGTCGGGGTCTCGATCGGCGCCTTCAGCGCCGGGATGTTCCACCTGATGACCCACGCCTTCTTCAAAGCGCTCCTGTTCATGGCCGCCGGGTCGATCATCGCCGGGATGGCGAACAACCAGAACATCGACCGGATGAGTGGCTTCGGCAAGGCGATGCGCTACACGTCGATCCTCTTCGTGGTCGGCGGCCTGGCGCTTGCCGCCTTCCCGCTCACTTCGGGCTTCTTCTCCAAGGACGAGATCCTCGGCTACGCCTGGGCCCGGGGCGGCTTCTACGGGATCTTCACGATCGGCGGCTACATCGGCGCGCTCCTGACAGCGATCTACACCTTCCGGCTCGTCTTCAGGGTGCTGCCGGGCGAGCCCTGCCCCGAAGCACAGGAGCTGATCGACACCGGCCACGTCTACCACGCCGAGCCGGCCAACCCGGCCACCGGGGAGGTCGAGGACACCGACATTGGCTTCCCCGGGGAGACCCACCACATCGCCGAGCAGTCTCCATCGATGCTGGTGGCGATGAGCGTGCTCGGCTTCCTCGCCCTCATCGGTGGCCTCGTCCAAGTCCCCGGAATCGACGACGTGATCACCAAGTTCCTCGATCCGGTCTTCGCCGACTCGCCGCTGGCGACGATCCAGCCGAGCGTGCTCGCCGACTGGGAGGGGCTGGGGATCGGCGGGGCGATCTCGATCTTCGGCATCTGGATCGCCCACTGGCTCTACATCGCCCACCCCGAGACCCCGGCGATGCTGCGACACCGCCTGGCGCCGCTGTATGAGCTGTTCGTCAACAAGTGGTACTTCGACGAGGCGATCGACATCCTCGTCGTCCGGCCCGCCCTGGCGGTCGGGCGCTTCGCCAGCCGCAGCTTCGAGCGAGTGGTCGTCGACGGAGTCGTCAACGGCGCGATCGACGTGGTCCGCGGAGCCGGCGGGATCGTCCGCGGCGCCCAGTCCGGATTCGTCCGCAGCTACGCCCTGCTCCTGATCGGCGGCTTTGCCGGTCTCGGCCTCTACTTCCTGATCGTGAGCAGCTGATGCTGAGCGTGCTGCTTTGGGCGCCGCTTGCCTTCGGCATCGTGGGCCTCTTCCTGCCCCGGCGCGCGACGGGCTGGTGGGCCCTCCTTGGGAGCCTGGTCGCGGTGGGGCTCTCCGTTGCGCTCGTCGCCGACTTCGACTCGGGCGGCGGGCTGCAGCACTCCGTGGACGTCACCTGGATCTCCGGCCTCGGGGTCGACTACAGCCTCGGCATCGACGGGCTCAACCTCTTCCTGGTGGTGATGACCACGGTGGTCTTCGCCGGCGGCATCGCCTTCGCGGCGCTCCGCGAGCAGGAGCGCCCGGGGCTCTTCTTCTTCCTGATGACCCTGGCGGAGACAGCGATCCTCGGCGCCTTTCTCTCCCAGGACCTGCTCCTCTTCGTCCTCTTCTTCGACCTGATGCTGGTCCCGTTCTACTTCCTCTTCGGGGCCTGGGGCAGCGATCGCGAGGGCGGCCCGACCGCCTGGTCGGCGACCTTGAAGATGATCGTCTACACGCTGGTGGGCTCCCTGCTGATGCTGGTCGGAGCGATCGCCACGGCGATCATCTCCTCCGACGGCGGCCACATCACCTTCTCGATCGCCGCCCTTCAGCAGCACCCGCTCGCCGACGGCAGCCAGCGCTGGATCTTCTGGTTCTTTGCCGCCGCCTTCCTGATCAAGATGCCGGCCTTCCTGGTCCACGGCTGGATGCCCGACGCCTACCGGGCAGCCCCGCTGCCCGTGCTGATCGTCTTCGCCGCCGTCCTCTCGAAGGTCGCCGCCTACGGGTTCCTGAAGATCGTCCTGCCGCTCTACCCGGCCGCGGTGACCCAGTTCCAGGAGGTGGTACTGGTGATTGCGGTCGCCTCGATCCTCTACGGCTCGGTGATGGCGTTCACCCAGGACGACATCCGGCTGATCGCCGGCTTCTCCTCGGTCGCCCAACTCGGGTTCATCACCGTCGGCATCTTCGCCCTGCGCGGCGACGGGGCCGACGGCTCGATTCTGCAGATGGTCAACCACGCGATCGTCGTCGCGCCGCTGATTCTGATCATCGCCCTGCTGGGGGAGCGCAGCGGCACCGAGGACCTGCGGGAGATGGGCGGGATGGCCAAACGAGCCCCGGTCCTCGCCGCGCTCTTCCTGATCGTCACCCTGGCGACCCTGGCGATGCCGGGGTCCCCCAACTTCATCGGGGAGTTCTACATCCTCAACGGGCTCTTCCAGGCGAAGATCGTCTACGCGATCGTCGCGATCAGCGGCGTGGCGATGGCCGCCTACTACGCCCTCCGCCTCTACCAACGGACCATGCACAACCGCCTTCCCGACGGCGTCGCCTCGCATGAGGTCACACTGAGCGACGGCCTGGTGCTCGTCCCGCTGGTGCTCTGCATCCTCGGCCTGGCGCTCTACCCGAACCTGATCCTCAGCCGCAGCGAGAACGCCACCGCCGCCTCGGTCGCCGCGGCGACGGTCCCCGAGGGCGTCAACGCGGGCACGGGCAAATCGGCCAGCACCGACAACGGGAACGGCTGGACCGGTTACGCGCCGCTGAGCGGGGTGAGCCAGCAGTGATCGCCGCCTTCCAGGCTCCCCACATCGACTACGCCGGGCTTTCGCCGGTGATCGCGCTGACCGCGGGAATCTGCGTCGTGCTCGCGACCGCCGTGTTCGACGGCCTGCGGCGGATCGCGCCGGAGCTGACGATGATGACGCTGGCGGCCACCGCGGGGCTGCTGATCTGGCAGTGGAACGACCCGCAGGACCTGGTCGCCGGGGCGCTGCGCCTCGACGACCTGGCGATCGCGATCTCGCTGCTCTGCATAGGAGCCGCGGCGGTCGCGGTGCTGCTCTCGATCGGCGAGCCGGCGACGGAGGTCGCGGGCTCGGGCGAGTATCACGCCCTGCTGCTCGGCTCGGTGCTGGGGATGGTGCTGCTCTCCCAGGCCCAGAACCTGATCACCTTCTTCGTCGCCCTGGAGACGCTCTCGATCCCGCTCTACGTTCTCTGCGCGACCAACCTGCGCCGCGAGGGCTCGCTGGAGTCGGGGCTCAAGTACCTGATCATCGGCTCGCTCGGCTCGGCGACCCTGCTCTACGGAATGGCCTTCATCTACGGCGGCTCCGGTGCGGTCGATTTCACCGGGATCGCCGCCGGGATCAGCAAGGGCGGGGTCCTCGACGATCCGCTCGTCCTGGTCGGGATCGCCCTGGCCGCGGCGGGGCTCGCCTTCAAGACCTCGATCGCCCCCTTTCACCAGTGGACGCCGGACGTCTATGAGGGTGCGCCCACACCGATCACGGCATTCATGGCGGTGGCGACCAAGGCGGCCGCCTTCGCCGTCTTCATCCGCTTCTTCGACGTCGCCCTCGCGCCCTCGGTGGACAACTGGGACGTCGCCCTCGCCGTCCTGGCGGCGATCACGATCGTCGTCGGCAACGTCGGCGCGATCGCCCAGACCTCGCTCAAGCGCATGCTCGGCTACTCGGGGGTGGCGCAGGCCGGCTACATGCTGGGCGGGCTCGTCGTCGCCTCCGAGGAGGGGGTGAACGCGCTCGTCTTCTACCTCGCCGCCTACACCCTGATGAACCTCGCCGCCTTCGCCGTGATCGTCGCCCGCGAGCGCGAAAGCGGGCGCGGTGACGAGATCGGCTCGGTCGAGGGGATCGGCCGCGATCGCCCCCAGCTCGCCTGGCCGCTGACCATCTCCATGCTCGGCCTCGCGGGCCTCCCGGCCACCGCGGGCTTCATCGGCAAGCTCTACCTGATCGAGGCCCTGGTTTCCGGCGGCTTCACTTGGTTGGCGGTGTTCATCGCCGTCGGCACGATGATCTCCCTGGTCTATTACCTGCGGGTGGTGGCTGCCGTCTGGGCGCGCCCGGGGGCCGAGCCGACCCGTGGGGAGGCGGTGCCTGCCATCGCCGGCGCCTCGCCGGAGGCCGACGCGATCGACCCCGGCGCCGGCCGGCGCGCCTATCTGGTCGGTCCGGCCTTGCTCGCGGCCGCGGGGACGATCGTGTTCGGAATCGTCCCCGAGCCGCTGGTCCGCTTCGCCGAGCACGCCGGCGCCTCGCTGGCCCCCTTCCTCTAGGCGCGCGGCTCGAGGATGACCAGGGGGATCTCGCGCTCGGTGCGCTCCTGGTAGTCGCGGTAGCCGCTGTAGGTCTCGATCGCCTTCGGCCAGAGTCGCTTGCGCTCCTGGGGATCGGCGACGCGGGCGTGGACCGGACGGTGCTCGGTCCCGACCTGGACGGTGGTGTCGGGGTTGGCGCGCAGGTTGTGGTACCAGGCGGGGTGCTTGGGATAACCGCCCTTGGAGGCGACGATCACCAGGTTCTCCCCGTCACGGAAGTAGGTCAGCGGCGTCGTTCGCTCGTTTCCGGTCCGGGCCCCGACGTGGTCGAGCAGGAGCGTCGAGGGTGCACCGGGGAAGCTGTGCCCGATGCGCCCGCCCGTGGCCCTGTAGAGGGCGGTGTGCAGCCCCATCACGTGGCGGGTGACGGGCCAGAGGCGGTCGGCGAGGCTCATCGTGTCCATTGCCCGACCTGAAGCCTCGCAGATTGGCATCCTGCGGCAATGCTCCAGCACGTCTCGATCGAGGTGCCCGAATCCGAGGCGGAACGAACCGTCGAGTTCTGGGCACTGCTGGGATTCGACCGGGTCGAGCCGCCCGAGCCGCTCCGCGGCCACGTGACCTGGCTGGAGCGCCAGGGCACCCAGATCCACCTGATCCACACCGACGCGGCGAGCGTCCCGGTGCTCGGGCACGTCGCCGTCGTCGCGCCCGACTTCCAGCACGCCTTCGACGCCGTCGCCGCGGCCGGCTTCGAGGTCGAGGAATCGCGCCGGCTGTGGGGCGCACGGAGGGCCTTCGCGATTGCCCCCGCCGGGCACCGCGTCGAGCTGATGGAGGAGCCTCCACCGAGCTCGTCCGAGTGAGGAGGGCCCGGGGGGGCTCCCGGCCGGGCCCGTCGCCCGCGCTGGCTACGATCCCGCCGTGCGCTACCCGGTTGATGCATTCACGGCCGAGGAGCGAGCCCTGCTCGCCCCCCACTTCACCAACCTCGACCGGCCGGTCTTCGCCCTCGTCAACCTGCCGGAGACCGTGAAGGGCGCGCTCTTCGCCCGTTACTCGCGCTATTCGGGGGGTGTCCGCCGCCTCTTCCTGGAGGAGTTCGCGGCCGACGTGGGCGAGGGCGGGCGCCCGTTCGACGGTGCGGAGGGGGAGCGGGCGGCGAAGCTGTACGAGCGGGTCTTCCTCGGCTACGGCGACGACTCGATCGCCCAGGTCGGCGGAGCCCACATCGCCTGCGAGTGGGTCTCCAACGTCCTCACCAAGCTCCTGCAGCGGGGGCGGCTGGCTGCCTACCTCGAGCAGTCCACCCGCTACATCCCCTACGACCGACCCCTGCCCGACGGCGGCTACCGCTACTACCGCGACGAGGACCTGGGGCCGCGGTTCGGCACGGCGATGGACGAGCTGTTCGGCATCTACTCGGAGTCCCTGGCGCAGGTGGAGGCCTGGGCGGCGGAGCAGTGGCCGCGCGGCGACTCCGAGCCCGAGGGCCCGTGGCGGAGCTCGATCCGGGCCAAGGCGCTCGACCTGCTGCGGGGCCTTCTGCCCGCCGCGACCCTCAGCCACGTTGGCATCTACGCCTCCGGGCAGGCCTACGAGCAGATGCTCCTGCGGTTGATGGCCTCGCCGCTGCCGGAGGCGCGCGAGGTGGGCACGATGATCCTCGCCGAGCTGCAGAAGGTCATGCCGAGCTTCGTCTCCCGGGTCGAGCGGCCGGACCGCGGCGGGGAGTGGATCGCCTATTTGCGGGCGCGGCGCGAGGAGACCGAGGATTGGGTTTCCCGCCTCGGCCTCGACCGCCGCACCTCCGCGGAGAGCGGGCCGACGGTGGAGCTGCTCGGGGTCGACGGCACCGAGGAGGACCTGCTCGCCGCCTGCATCTTCGAGGCGGCCGCTGCACCCGAGAGCGAGATCCGGGCGCGCATCGACGTCCTCGACCGCGACGAGCGTACGAGGCTGCTCGCCGCGATGGTCGGCGAGCGGGCCAACCGCCGCCATCGCCCGGGGCGCGGTTTCGAGGCGCTGCGCTACCGCTTCGAGATCGTCTCCGACTACGGCGGCTTCCGCGACCTCCAGCGTCATCGGATGCTGACCTGCCAGTGGCAACGGCTCAGTCCCGACCTGGGCGCCGGGGTGCCGGAGGAGCTGGTAGCGGCCGGCGTCGACGAGCCCTACCGACGGGCGCTGGAGACCTCGCGCGAAGAGTACGAGCGACTGGTGGGGGCCGGGCTGGCGGAGGCCGCGCCCTACGCGCTCTGCCTGGGATACAGGATCCGCTACGTGCTCGACCTCAACGCCCGCGAGGCGATGCACCTGATCGAGCTTCGGTCGGGGCGCGAGGGCCATCCCACCTACCGCGCGGTCGCCCAGGCGATGCACGAGCGGATCGCCGACGTCCACCCCGCCGTGGCCGCCGCGATGAGCCACGTCGACAGCACCCGCGAGCCCCGCCTCGAGCGGATCCTCAGCGAGATCCGCACCCAGCGCAAGCGGATCGAGGCAGCCGGTCGGGCCGCCGAGGCGGCGCCGACCGGCCTCAGCCCGCTGGGCTAGATCCGGGCCGAACCGACAGCCAGCCCGGTCCGTATCCGAGAGCGATGGGCTCGCCCACGGCAGCGATCGACCGCAGCGGATCGCGCTTGTGCCTAGGATGCCTCGCATGAGGAGACTCCCGGGGGTGGTGCTCGCGACGCTCGTCGCCGGCTCGCTGATCGCGCCTCAAGCGATCCTCGCCGAGCAAACATCGCCCGCGCCGGCCCCCGCCGGCGGCGCCACCGCACCCGCCACGGGATCCGTGAGCGAGGACGGCAATGACGGCACCGACGGCTCGGAGTTAACCGACGGCACCGCGGCCGAGCCGGCCGCGGCCCCGACGCTGCGGACGTCCCTTGCCCGGCACCCCCCGCGCCGCGCGACCGCCTCGGCCGGGCCCGCGGCGACGGTCGTCATCCAGGACTTCAAGTTCATCCCGAAGACGGTGACGATCGACGTCGGCGAGTCGGTCAAGTGGGACAACAAGGACAAGGTCGACGAGGGGCACACCGCGACCGGTGACAACTTCGACTCCGGGGTCCTCCACCAGGGTGAGAGCTACACCCACAAGTTCTCGACCGCCGGCACCTTCGACTACATCTGCACCCTGCACTCCAACATGAAGGGGACGGTCGTCGTCAAGGCCAAGTCAGGAGGCGGGGGCCGTGACTCCGGGAATGGCGGCAACTCGGGCGAGAGCGGAGGCTCGTCGAACGATGGGGGCTCCGCCAGCTCGAGCGGGAGCAACTCGACAGGTGGCACCTCGAGCGGAGGCGGCTTCGATTTCGGCGACTCGAGCAGTGGCTCCTCGACATCGAGCGGATCCGGAAACAGCGGCACACTGCCCAGCACCGGCCTCGACCTGGCGCTGCTGGCGCTGCTCGGAGTCGATCTGCTCCTCGCCGGAACGCTGGGGCTGCTGCGCTGGCGCTCCTCCCAACCCGGCTGAGGTCCCGTGCCCGCTCTGCCGGGCCTCTAGGATGCAGTCTTGCCCGCGCGCCCTTCACACATAGGCCCCGCTCTGGCCGCGATCCTCGCCGCTTTCACCCTGACGGCCTGCGGATCGACCACCAGCTCTGAGGCGGCGCGCTGGAAGCCGAAGCCGACCACCGCGCCGTGGCAGTGGCAGCTACAGGGCAAGATCGACCTCTCGGTCCAGGCCCGCGTCTACGAGGTCGACGGTTTCGACGTCTCCAAGCGGGTCGTGCGCAAGCTCCACGCCCGGGGCCGCAGGGCGATCTGCTACCTCGACGTGGGGTCCTGGGAGCGGTACCGCCCTGACCGCGACGCCTTTCCGAAGCGGGTGATCGGCCGCCGGTACCAGGGCTACCCCGACGAGCGCTGGCTCGACATCCGCCGCATAGACCTGCTGGCAAAGCCGCTGAAGGCGCGCTTCGACCTCTGCCAGCGCAAGGGCTTCGACGCGGTCGAGCCCGACAACATCAACGGCTTCACCAACCGCACCGGCTTCCCGCTCACCGCGGCAGACCAGCTCCGTTTCAACCGCTGGGTTGCGAGGCAGGTGCACAGACGGGGAATGTCGGTGGCGCTGAAGAACGACCCCGAGCAGGCGGCGAAGCTCGTCCACCGGTTCGACTTCGCGGTGGTCGAGCAGTGCTTCCAGTACCACGAGTGCGGGCGCTTCTCGCCCTTCGTGAAGCGGGGCAAGGCGGTGTTCGAGGCCGAGTACGAGATCCGGCCTGCGAGGTTCTGCGCCCGGGCCAGAGGGCTTCGGTTCAGCGCGATCCGCAAGAGCTACGACCTCTTCGCGCGGCCCTGGATCCCCTGCGCCCGCTGAGCAGGCGGGGTCCGAATAGGATTGGGACTCAGCTAAGGAGGAGAGCCGTGGCCGAGACACCCGAACTCGACGTCCTGCTCGAGACCGAGCAGACCTTCCCCCCGCCGCCCGATTTCGCGGCTCAGGCGAACGCCTCGGATCCCGGCGTATACGAGCGCGCCGAGGCCGACCCCGAAACCTGGTGGGCGTCGTGGGCCGAGAAGCTCGAATGGATCGAGCCCTGGGAGGAGGTGCTCGACTGGTCCGATCCGCCCTTCGCCAGGTGGTTCTCCGGCGGCAAGCTGAACGTCTGCGCCAACTGCCTCGATCGCCACGTCGAGGCCGGCCGCGGGGAGCGGGTCGCCTTCCACTGGGAGGCCGAGGATGCCGACGAGCTGGGAGAGGGAGGGAGGCGCGCGATCACCTACGCGGAGATGCTCGCCGAGACCCAGCGCTTCGCCAACGTGCTGAAGAGCCTGGGCGTTGGCAAGGGCGACGTCGTCGGCATCTTCATGCCCATGGTCCCCGAGGCGGTGATGGCGATGCTCGCCTGCTCCCGGATCGGCGCCATCCACAACGTCGTCTTCGGCGGCTTCTCCGCCGAGTCGGTGCGCGAGCGGATGGAGATCTCCGATGCGAAGGCACTGGTCACCGCCGACGCCACCCTGCGTCGCGGAGAGCCGGTGCCGATGAAGCCGGCGGTGGACGAGATCCTCGGCTCCCTGCCGAAGATGGAGCACGTGGTGGTAGTCGATCGCTGCGGCACCGAGCCGCCGATGACGGACGGCCGTGACCTCTTCTGGCACGAAGCCTGCGCCGCGGCCGAGCCCGAGTGCCCGCCCGAGCCGATGGACGCCGAGGACCCGCTCTTCATCCTCTACACGTCGGGCTCGACCGCGAAGCCAAAGGGCATCGTCCACACCACCGGCGGCTACCTGACCCAGGTCAGCGCCACCCACAAGCTGGTCTTCGACCTCAAGGAGGACTCCGACGTCTACTGGTGCGGTGCGGACGTCGGTTGGGTCACCGGCCACTCCTACATCGTCTACGGGCCACTCGCCAATGGCGCCACCTCGATCCTCTACGAGGGGGCGCCGAACTACCCGGCCGAGGACCGCTGGTGGGAGATCATCGAGCGCTATCGCGCGACGATCTTCTACACCGCCCCGACCGCGATCCGCGCCTGCATGAAGTGGGGGGAGCAGCATCCCGCCGCGCACGACCTCTCCTCCCTGCGGCTGCTGGGCACGGTGGGCGAGCCGATCAACCCCCGCGCCTGGCTCTGGTACCACGAGCACATCGGCGGCGGGCGCTGCCCGATCGTCGACACCTGGTGGCAGACGGAGACGGGAGCGATCATGATCGCGCCCCTGCCCGGCCTGACCACGACCAAGCCGGGCTCGGCGACGGTGCCGCTGCCGGGAATCGAAGCGGCGATCTACGACTCCGAGGGCAACGAGATCGACGAGGGCGGCGGCACCCTGGTGCTGACCCGTCCCTGGCCCGGGATGGCCCGCACCCTCTACGGCGAGCGGGAGCGCTTCGTCGAGACTTACTGGGATCGCTACGGGCGCGACATCTACCTGGTCGGCGACGCCGCGCGCCGCGACGAGGACGGGTACTTCTGGGTGGTCGGCAGGATCGACGACGTGATCAACGTCTCCGGGCACAGGCTCTCGACGATGGAGGTCGAGTCGGCCCTGGTCTCGCATCCCAAGGTCGCCGAGGCGGCGGTGATCGCCCAGCCCGACGAGCTGACCGGGCAGGCGATCGTCGCCTTCGTCACGCCCCAGGGGGAGGAGACCGGAGGGCCCGAGCTGGAGGCCGAGCTGCGCGACCACGTCGCGGGGAAGATCGGCAAGCTGGCCCGCCCGAAGCAGATGTTCTTCGCCGACGACCTGCCGAAGACACGCTCTGGGAAGATCATGCGGCGCCTGCTGCGAGACATCGCCGCGGGCAACGAGCTCGGGGACGTGACCACCCTGCGCGACCCCAGCGTGGTCGACCAATTGAAGGAGCAGGTGACGGAGGGGGCCTAAACGCAACCCGGCGATCGCCCCTGCCTGCTGGTCTCCTCCTCGGGGGGCCATCTCAGCCAGCTCTTCGAGCTGGGGCAGGGTTGGGCGGCCCAGGATCGGCTCTGGATCACCTTCCCGACCCCGGACGCCAGACAGCTTCTGGCCGGGGAGCGGGTCCTGTTCGCGTACCACCCGACGAATCGCAGCCTGCGCAACCTCGTCCGCAACGCGATCCTGGCGATCGCGGTGCTGCGGCGGGAGCGCCCGCGACTGATGGTCACCACGGGGGCGGGCGTCGCCGTGCCGCTCGTCTATGCCGCCCGGCTGTTCCGGATACCGGTGATCTGGGTTGAGGGGATCGAGCGGGTCAACGGGCTCTCCCTCTCCGCCCGGCTGGCCGCCCCGGCGACGACCCGCCTCTTCGTCCAGTGGCCCGAGGCCGCGAACCGCCACCGGCGCGCCGAGTACGCGGGGAGGCTTTGGTGATCCTCGCGGTGCTCGGGACCCATGAGCAGCCGTTCCCCCGAGCGGTGCGGATGGCGCACGCCCTGCGCGACCCGACGGATGAGGAGCTTCACGTACAGCGCGGCCACACGCAACGAATCCCCGGCCTCGATGCCCGCTGGCAGCAGTGGTACGGGCGGGAGGAGCTGGACGAGGCGATGCTCAGCGCCTCGGTGGTGATCGTGCATGGTGGCTCCGGCTGCATCTACCAGGCGATCAATCTCGGCCTGCGACCTGTCGTCATCCCCCGCCTGGCTCGCCACGGCGAGCACGTCGACGATCACCAGCTGCAGCTCCCGGGCCGGCTTGCCGCGACCGGCCGCGTGGTCCTCTGGGCGCCCGGGCAGGCGCCCGGCGACGTGCGACGCCTGGCCGAACGCGGCCGCACAAGGCGCATCCTCGGACCGCACCGGGACCTTCGCGGGGCCGTGTGGGGCGCCGCCGAGGAGCTCCGCAGGAAGGGATGATCGCGGCGCCGGCCGGAGGGGTGGACGTGGTCATCCCGGCGCACGACGAGGAGGCCGCGCTGCCCGCCTGCCTCGTCTCGCTCCTGGCGCAGCGGGGGGTCGAGGCGCTCGATATCTGCGTCGTCGCCAACGGTTGCTCGGACCGGACCGCCGTGGTCGCACGCGGCTACCGGGAGGCGGCCGTGGCCGCCGGGCACCGGCTGGAGGTCCTCGAGCTTCCCGAGGCAGGCAAGGCCGGCGCGCTGAACGCCGCCGATCCTCTGCTCGACGGCGAGACCCGGGTCTACCTCGACGCCGACACCGCGCTCAGCGCCGGGGCGCTGCTGGCGCTCCACCGGGAGCTGGCCGGCGCGGGACCGAGGATGACCTCTCCGCTGCCGCTTCTTCTCCTGCCCGCTGGCCGACTGGCTCGCGGCTACGCCGAGGTGTGGATGCGGCTCCCCTCGGTTGCCGGACAGGTCGTGGGTCTGGGTTGCTATGCCGTCAACCGGGCCGGGAGGGAGCGCTGGTCGGCGATGCCCCCGGTCGTCGCCGACGACGCCTTCGTGCGGTCCCGCTTCGCAGAGGCGGAGCGCAAGCTGATCGCCGGCGAGCAGATGGTGAACGCATTCCCCTCCGGTCACGCCCTGCTCGGGGTGCTGAGGCGCTGGCGGGACGGGAATCGCGAGCTGGCACGTCTCGGCGCCGACGCCGATCCACGCGCCTCGCGCCGGGCGGCGCTGCGCTCGCTCGCGACCCAGCCCCCGACCTGGCCGCATCTGCCAGCCTTCGCTGCCGTTTCGGGGGCAGCCCGGCTGAGGGCTCCGACGAGCACCTGGGCCCGAGCGCCCCGCCGGGGCCCGAGCATCCTCGTTCCGCTGCGACCGAGGCTCGCGGTGACCGTCGCCGCGGGCGGAAGCTCGGATCGGCTCGATCGATGCCTCAGGGCGCTGGAGCCGATCCGGGCTGCCGCGGAAGTCGAAATCGAGGCAGTCGACGCTGCTGCGACCGACCGGGGGTCGGCGGGCCGAGATCCGGCCGAGCTCCTGCTGCTGATCGAAGCCGGCGTGGTCCCGGCCCCTGGGGCGATCGAGTTGCTCCTCCTGGTCGCCAGACGCTTCCCCTGGGCCGGGATCTACGGGGGACGGGAAGTGCCTGGCGAGGGCGGGCGAGCCCACGGCCCGGAGGCGATCCGGCGCGTCACCACCCTGCCGGGGGGGCTGATCCTGGTCGATGGGCGGGCCCGGAAGGCGGTCGGGGATGGGGACGGGAGCCCACGAGCCGATCGGGGCCGGGAACTCTGCGACCGCGCCGTGCGGGCGGGTTTCAGCCCGCTTCAAGTCTCAGCCGCCCGCTTCTCGCGGGGAGGAGAGCCGCGCTACTGACGCCGCTTGCGCTTCCGCCGCTCGCCCCGCTGGCGGGGCGGGTTAGTGTCGGGCAAGGCCCCGGTGTCGGGCAAGGCCCCGGTGTCGCTTGTCTCGACGCCGCTCGTCTCGACCGCGTCGTCCGCGTCCGGTGGAGCCTGCCGGCGGGGGCCTCCGAACAGGCCGCCGCCTCCCATCCCGCGCTGAGAAGGCTCCCAGGGGATCGCCTCGCCCGAGTCCCAGGCCTGCGGCCGGGAGCCGAACGGGAACTTGTCGATGAAGATCAGGCCGACGAAGACGAGCCAGCACATGATCGCCAGCAGCGCCACCGGGAAGATCAGGAACATCGACGCCCCCAGCGCCATCGCCAGGGTGCCTGAGAAGCGGGTCACGAGGCCGACGCGAAACGCCTGGAGCGGTATGTAGATCATCGCGACCATCAGAGCCAGGACCGAGGGGATGAGCAGCGCGGAGGCGACCTTGCGGGCGTCGCTGGCGTCGATGATGTCCTTGGCGGCCTTGACCGTGTTGGTGCCGGCGTCGATGAAATCGCTGGAGATTCCCCGGGAGGCCGCCCAGGCGACGATCCCCTGAACGGCAAGGATCGCCGGGCCGATGAAAGCGAAGGCGACCATCTCCGAGCGCACCCTCTCGCTGCGAGCCTGGGCGGCCCTGAAGATGTAATAGAGCGGTAGGCACATCGCCGCGAACCCGACGGAGCGGATGACGGTGGCCAGCAGCAGCGTTCCGGAGTGGTCGTCGAAGGAGAGCAGCTGGAGGTTCTCCGGGCCGCTCGTCTTCACACCGGTCCCCTGCTCGACCACGACCGAGATGACATAGCAGGCCAGGCCCGCGAAGGCCGCGATCGCGGCGGGCACCGCGAGCCGGCGCTCGCGCTCGACCACCTGCTCGGGGGTCAGCGGCTCGACCCGTTCTGGCCGGGGATCGAGCGCCGATCCTGCTCCTGCCTGCCTAGCTCGCCCGTCCTCACCGGGTAGTACTCGTAGTCCTCGGGCTCGGCGATGCGGGAGATCCGGTCACCGACCGCGAGGACGACGTCGAGGAAGGGCGCCGCCAGGCCGATCAACCTCTCGACCCGGTGGCGGGTCCGCTGCTGCCCCGGTGTGAGCGGCAAGCTCCTCAGCCCCGTTCGTGGAAGTAGAACTGCGGCAGCGCGCCCTCGATGACCTCCTGGGTCATCCGCTGTGCGACCTCGAGGTTGCCGGTCCGCACGGCGATGTCGTCGATGGTGACGATGCCGGCGAGCCGATCGTCGAGCACCACCGGCAGCCGGCGGATCCGGTGCTGGACCATC
This sequence comes from uncultured Actinomycetes bacterium, assembly GCA_963738305.1. Classification (GTDB taxonomy): domain Bacteria; phylum Actinomycetota; class Thermoleophilia; order Solirubrobacterales; family 70-9; genus JBBRHQ01. The sequence goes on from CAVTVU010000001.1 coordinate 875,193, forward strand.
AGCGCCGCCGCCTCGTCCAGCTCCATCTCGGGCTCCCCCGTGACCAGGGGCCGCGAGGCGCTGCCCTCGATCGCCTCGTCGGAGCCGCCCTCCTCGGCAAGCACGCGGATCGCCAGGTCCCGGTCGGTGACCATCGCGGTTGGGACACCCTCTGGGTCGACGATGACGACCGAGCCGACGGCGTGATCACGCATCAGCTGGGCCACCTCGAGGGCGCTGGAGCCCGGCTCGGCGGTGATCACGGCGGCGGTCATGATCTCGCTCAGCTGCATCTCCCCTACCGTATCGCCCGGCGGGGGCAGGCGGCGAAGCTCGCGTAGGATCAGGGCATGGCCGCTCCCAGTCAATCGGGGCCGATCGCCGTCTACGGCGCGACCGGCTATACGGGCCGGCTGGTCTGCGACGAGCTGGCCCGGCGCGGCGCCGACTTCATCGTCGCCGGGCGCAACCCGGCGAAGCTCGAGGCGCTCTCCCGACATCTGGGTGGCGGCGTGCCGACCCGCGCGGTGGCCACCGGCGACGCACCCGGGCTGCGGAAGCTCCTGGAGCCGTGCGCGACGGTGATCGCCTGCGCGGGGCCTTTCTGCGAGCACGGTGAGCCGATGCTCGCGGCGGCCGCGGAGACCGGGACCAACTACCTCGACACGACGGGCGAGCAGCCCTTCATCCAGCTCGTCTTCGATCGCTACGGGCCCGTCGCCGAACAAAGCGGCGCCGCGCTGGTCACCGCGATGGGTTTCGACTACGTCCCCGGCGACATGATTGCGGCGCTGACCGCAGAGGGCCTTGGGCCGCTGGAGGAGATCACACTCGCCTACTCGGTGCGAGGTCTGCAGATGACGCGAGGGACAACGCTCTCGGGAATCGGGATGATCACCGCCGCCGAGCTCTCCTACGTCGATGGCGCGCTGAGGCCGGGCGACCGCAGCGTCAACCGCGGCAGCTTCACGTTCCCGCCGCCCATCGGGCCGCAGCCGATGGCCCGTTATCCGTCAGGTGAGCCGATCATGGTGCCCCGCCACATCGACGTCCGGACCGTGCGGACGATGCTGACCGCGACGACGATGGCCCCGCCGCTGATGGTTCCGGCGCTGCCGGCGCTGCTGCCCGTGATGAGCGCCGCGCTGAGGACGCCGCTGAAGTCACTCGCCGCGCGCCTCGTCGAGCGCCGTCCCGAGGGCCCCGAGCTGGGCGCTCGCAAGGCGGCCACATTCATGATCGTCTGCGAGGCGCGCCCGTCCGGGGGCGGGTCTCCGCGACGGGGGGTGATCTCCGGCTCCGACGTCTACGGGCTGACCGCGGTGACGATCGCCGAGGGCGCGCTGCGCCTGGCGGCGGAGGGCTACGGCAGGAGCGGCGCCCTAGCGCCGTCGGAGGCCTTCGAGCCGGGCGGCTTCCTCGATTCGCTCGAGCCGTTCGGGGTCTCCCGCGAAGTCGAGCCGGCCCGGGAAGGTTCGCCCGCCGCAACCTGATGGCGATCGGCGAGGGGCGCCCGGCAGTCCCCCTGGAGGCCGGGATCGGCCCCGAGAACCCGCCCTGCCCGGCCTGCGGAGAGCCGCTGTTCGGCTGGGCGATGGTGCGGCCGGCGGGGCTCCCGGTGCGGCGCTGCGAGCGCTGCGGCCTCGCGGTGAAAGGCGGGGCGACCGAGCGCCCGGAGGCCGAGGCGGCGGCCTCAGCCGCCGCCGCCAGGGGCGGGGGGCCAAACCGCGCCAGCCTCCAGGCCTGGATCGGCGGCTCGGGCTGGTCCGCCCTGGAGCCGGAGAGGAGATTCCTCTTCACGCCGGAGTCACTTCGCCTGCTCGGGCACGCCGGGGCGCGGCCGCGCCCCGCGGTCGCCGCGATGTGGCAGACCCTGCTGAACAGCTTCACCTTCGGCCACGACGTGGCCCTCGGCCGCCTCGGACGGGCCGATGCGACCGCAGCGACCGAGCCTTGGCAACGGCGGCTCGACGTCGCGATCAGCCTGCTGGCGACGCCGCTGGCCTTCCCGATCGCTGCGCTCGCTGAGCTCCTCGCCGCCGCGGCCGGCCGGGGCGGGCGGCTGAAGATCGGCTGATCCAGGCGCGACCACGACTTTTCGGTATTGCGGGCGCGGCGTCGCCCAGCTACGTTGGTCCGGATCCCGGCCGCGGCTACCTGGGGGTCCACCCGCCGGCCGACTCGAAGCTCATATCGCACGCGCCTTCAAGGAGGATCCGTGAATCGCAAGCACCTGCTCCTAGCCGCCACCGTCTGCGGGTTGATCGCCATCATCGCGCTCACCGGAGCCTCGGCCGTCGTGGCGGACAGCCCTCCCTGCAAGTCCGCAGTGGACGAATACGTGGCGGCAGGCGGATTCGACGTCGTCTTGGAGATGCGGAGCGGAACGGCGGACCTCGGCGCACCCGACTACCGGGGTGTCGGCCACGGCACGAGATGGACGGCTGGCGTCGACGACGGAATCTGCGCCGGCTCCGACACGATCGGCCCGGACTACGCCACGACCTGGATGTACGCGACGCCCGGCCCGCACACGATCCACATCGACGAGGGCAACGGCCCCGACTGCCTCGCGACGTTCACCAAGCCGACCAAGGCGATCACCTGCGGGAAGGGCGCCCCGGTCACCGGCGCCAAGTCGGCGAAGCGCGACAAGTGCAAGCTCCCGAAGCTGATCGGCGAGCACATCAGCAAGCCGTATCAGTCGCTCTTCAACAAGATCTGGCTGGCGGGCTGCGGCGAGAAGGCGAAGATCAAGCACCGAAGCGCCGGGCGGAAGAGGCGCGGCAAGGTCATCGCCCAGACGCCCGTGCCCGGGAAGTCGAAGCCCACGGATTTCCACGCCACGATCGTGATCGGCAAGTAGGCGAGCTGCCGCACGGACGCGGGTTCCGGCTGTCGAGGGAGTTGGGCGAATAACGGCCTCCATGTCGCCGAAATCGGCCCAACCCCCTTATCGCCCGCTGTCCTCCGAAACGCCGCCGATCAGCGCGCAGAGTTCCGCCGCGGCCGTGAGCTGCGGCAGTCCCTCGCCGCCGACCTCGACCACTTCGCTCCTACCCAGCCGCTGTTCGAGCTCCCGGGCGGCTTCGCACAGCGGCGGCGGAGTGCTCGGTGAGACGACGATCCGAGTCGGCACCGCAGCCGCGCTCATCTCGGCAGGGCGAAGCGCCCAGGACGGGACCGCCCCCAGCTCGGCGAAGAGGCTGAGCGGCCGCTCGCGCGAAGAGGCCGCCGCTTCAGCGGGGATCCGGTCGGCGCCGGGGCCGAGGAACGGCAGCCCTCCGCCGAGGTAGAGGTCGAATGCCTGCTTCGGGCCGCCTTCGCGGAGCGCCTCCTCGATCGAGATGCGGTCGGCGGAGAGGCCCTCGGTGGCGCCCGGGACGAACGCGAGGAGCGGGGGCTCGATGAGGATCGCTGTGGAGACAAGGGCCGGGCGGCGCAGCAACAGGTCGAGCGCGATCACGGCTCCGATCCCGGCGCCGCAGAGCGCCGCCCGCGCGATGCCGAGCGCATCCAGCAATGCCGCCGCGTCCTCCGAGTGCTCCTCGACCGTGGCGCGGGCATAGCCGGGCGGCGCCTCCGAGTCGCCCCAGCCCCGCCGGTCGTAGGAGATCGCGCGCATGCCCTCGCCAAGCTCGTCCATCAGGGGACGCCAGACACCGGCGCCGGTCGCCGTCTCGTGGATCAGCAGCGCCGCGGGCCCCGACCCGCGCTCGGTGTGCGCGAGATCGACCCCGTGCGCGTGCGGCACCGGCGGCTAGGAGAGTCCCTCGCGCGCCTCGCGCACCAGGGTCACGGCCTCCGGGAAGAGGACGCGGATCGCGTCGCGCACCTGCATTGCCTGCTCGTCACTCGAGCCGGAGAGCTCGAGCCGGTGGATGGCGGCGACGGTCATGTCGACCGCCAGCTTGATCGCGTTGTCGGCCCAGGCGACCCGTTGGGAGGATTGCATCTGCTCGGCCATCTCCTCCATCCGGGCGCGGAACTCGTCCGGGATCGCCGAAGATGTTGAAGGGGCTGCCTTCCATGCTGTGCAGGATAGACGGGTGGGGTCTCGAGCCGGCGCAGAGTTTTGACTCCGCACGCAGGTCCGATGCGTTCCGCCGGCCTAGCTTGGCGGCATGCGCTCGAAGACAGAGATGGGTTCCGCCACGGTCGAGCAGGCGGGTCTGGCGGCGTTGATCGCGCTGCTCATCCTCGCCGCGATCAGCTCGGCGCTGAGCGGCGGCGGGCTCGACTCGGGCCGGGCGGTGGCCGGGGCGATCGCCCGGCGCATTGCCTGCGCGCCGCGGCTCCCGGACGCCTGCAATCACCATCCCCTCGTCCCGGCCTACGGCTGGCCGCTGGCCCGTCTGGTCAGGGCACTGGCCCCGGCTCCGGTCGCCGAGCCCGGCCCGTCCGGGCTCCCCCTCGTCCCGGTCGACTTCCGCCGCTGCCGCCGCGAGAGCTGCGCGGTGCCGCTGCCGGGGGGCGCCGGCCGGCACCTGACCTCCTCCGGCCGGCGCACCACCGCCTTCACCGAGATCTCCGACCGGCGCCGTTCCGGCGGTGGCGTCCGCGTCACCTACTGGCTCTACCGGCCGGCCCTCGGGTGGGACAGGGTCGTCCGCGAGGCCGATCGCGCCGACGTTGGCGCGGCATCGCACGTCCGGGTGCTGCTGCGCGACGACCCCAAGCTGGTGCCGCTCGAGACGCTGCCCGGACGCAACCACTACGACTTCCCGCCCGGCGAGCAGCCACCGTGGCAGTGGCGGGTTGGCGGACGCTATCCCGGCTGGTCGAGCTGATTCCCTCCCCTTTCGGGGCTCCTTGACCAGTTGACTCGGCGCCCGCGGAGGTCCAGAATCATTGGTACCTGCCGGCGTCGAGAGGAGCGTGATGAGCAGCGAGATATATGTCGTCGACGAGGTGAGATGCGGATACGTATGAGCCCGAGATGATCGACGGCACCCAGGTCGGTGAGTCGCACCAGATCGAGCCGGAAGGATCCGCAGCCGGCAAGCTCGACGTCTCGCTCTGGCGCTCGGACCCGGCCACCTATGACTACGACTTCGACGGCGACGAGGCCTTTCACGTGATCGAGGGAGCGGCCACGGTCGAGCTCCCCGAAACAGGCGAGACGATCGAGCTGCGGCCCGGCGACGTCGGCCACTTCCGGGCCGGCACCAAGTCGGTCTGGACGATCACCGAGCCGTTCAAGAAGTTCGTGGTGATCTCCAGCTGAGCCGGGTGGTTCAATCGAGCTGGGCAGCCGCCCGCTCAGCGCCCCCTTCCGCCGCCTCGGATCTCGGCGTCGCGGATCAGCCCCCGCCAGTCGGTAGTGCCGAAGACCAGCAGGATCGCGCCGAAGCCGAGGACGACGGACCACGCCGCCATCGCGATCTGGGTGCCGACCGAGAAGGAGAGGACCGCAGAGCGCGAGGGACCCTCGAGGGTGGCGACGAGGAGGGCCTGCTGTGCCCCCGCGCCCCCCGGGGTGAAGGGGACGATGGTGGCGATCGCCTGGACGCTCATCACCAGCATCACGTTGGGATCGAGCCGCCGATCTGGAACGCCTCGAGGAAGAACCAGAAGGCCGCGAAACGACAGAGCCAGCCGATCCCCTGCCAGGCCGCGACCTCGCGCAGGTAGCGGCGCGGTTCGCTGAGCACGACGACCCCTTGCTTGATCCGCGCCCAGAACAGCTCGGCGCGGCGGGCGAGGAGGGCGAAGGCGACCAGCGAGCCGACCCCGAGCACGGTGATGGTGAAGATCAGGAGCTGCGGGTTGTCGGCCCAGAAGGCGATGTCGAAGGCGGGGAGGTCGGGGAGCTCGGGCGGCCGCGGAAGCAGGCCCTGGGTGACCGCGTAGAGCAGGACCAGCGCGCCGGCAGCGGTGTCGAAGACCGACTGCACGAAGAAGGAGGAGGTGACCGCCGGATAGGAGGAGTGCGGAATCTGCTTCTTGACGAGGAAGATCTTGGTCACGTCGCCGGCCCGGGCCGGGATGATCGCGTTGATGCCCGCGCCGGCGAGGTAGGAGGCGGAGACGCGGAGGAAGGAGATCGGGGTCCCCGGATAGGCGGCGCGCAGAACGTTGTGCCAGGCGCGCGCCCGGGAGAGCTGCATCGCCGTCAGCATCAGCAGCGCCAGGGCGAAGGGCAGCCAGCGGACGTCCGCCAGATGGGAGAAGAAGGCGCCGGCGGCGTCGGTGAATGAGCGGAAGCTCGAGGAGAAGTCGGCCGCGATCACGGTCTCGCGGCGAAGCTACACTAGCCAGCCTTGTCCGAGGCCGAGACGCAGACCGTCGCCCCCAGCCGCGACCCACGACCCTGCCGACGAGGCGATGTGCGCCCGCGCCCGCGAGCGCTACACGGCCGACCGCAAGCGCAGCTCCCGCCGCCGCCGCAAGCGCCACGCGGCGATGCCGAACCTGATCATCATCGGCGGGCTGAAGTGCGGGACGACGAGCATCCACCACTACCTGGGCCTGCATCCGGAGATCCAGATGTCGAAGCCGAAGGAGCTGAACTTCTTCGTCGAGGAGCTCAACTGGGACCTCGGCCTCGACTGGTACGCGAGCCGCTTCGACGACCGCTTCGGGTCCGCGGCGAGTCCTCGCCCCACTACACCAACCTGCCCCGCTACACGGGCGTCGCCGAGCGGATCCACCGGCACTGTCCCGATGCCCGCCTGATCTACATGGTCCGCGACCCGATCAAGCGGGTCCTCTCCCACTGGGTCCACGCGACCGGGCGCCGGCTATGAGACCCGCGAGCTGAGCCCGACGCTCTCGGCGCCCGACACCGCCTACGTCGAGCGCTCGCTCTACTGGATGCAGCTCCAGCCCTACCTGAAGCGTCTTCGAGCGCGAGCAGATCGAGGTGATCGCCCAGGAGGAGCTGCAGGGCGAGCGCGACGAGACGATGCGCAGGGCCTTCCGCTTCGCCGGCGTCGACGAGAGCTTCAGCTCGGAGCAGTTCGACCGCGAGTGGGAGAAGTCGAGCGCCAAGCAGGGCGACCGCTACCAGCTGATGGAGCGCCTGATCAAGCTCCCGGGGTTGCGCTCCTTCGACCGCAACTTCGACCGCCTGCCGGAGTCGATGCGCTGGATCGTCGAGAAGGTCGTCCACGACCCCGAGGCGGCCCCGGCGCCGAAGCCGAAGCTCCCCGACGAGGTGTTCGAGACGCTGCGCGGCCGCTTCGGCGACGACGTGGCGGCGCTTCAGCAGTTCGCCGGCCGCGAATTCGCCGGCTGGCACGACTACTCCTGGGGCCGCCCCCGCGCTAGCTGCTTACCCTTCGCCGCGTGCGGATCGCGGTCGCAGCGGACGAGCGGGTCGGGGTGGCCGAGGAGGTGGTCGCGGAGCTGGAGCGCCGCGGGCCACGACGTCCTGCCCCACGGAGCGCTGAGCGCCGAGGAGCGCGACGATTGGGCCTGGGCCTCGGCGGCCGCCGCCCGCGACGTCGCCGAGGGCCGGGCCGAGCAGGCGGTGGTCTGCTGCTGGACCGGGACCGGGGCGTCGATCGCGGCCAACAAGGTCCCCGGGGTGCGGGCGGCGCTCTGCGCCGACGGCGCGACCGCGGCCGGCGCCCGGCGCTGGAACGACGCCAACGCGCTGGCGCTCAGCCTGCGCTCGACCTCGGAGGCCGAGCTGACCGAGATCCTCGAAGCCTGGTTCGGGGGCGAGGCGAGCGGCGACGAGGAGGACCGCGCAAACGTCGCGCACCTGGCGCGGCTCGATGCCGGGACGATCTGGGCTGACGCCGTCTCGGCGCTCAGGGCCGCGCTCCGGCGGCGCTGGGCGAAAGCTCAAGGGAGGGATCTAGTGGCGCCAGGGCATCTCGGTCTCCATCGTCAGGTGAGGCGGCATCTGCTCGCCGCTCTGCTGTGCTCTCGGAGCGAGCACCCGTTACCTCAATTCGGAAGCGAACGGCTCCATATAACCGTTGACCGTCGCTCTCATACGAATGTCCAGGTTGAAGGCCGGCCACCTCGGCGGCTAGCCTGCCGCTTGCTCCGATCGCACGTCCTCCCGGAGCCCCGCGCCACCTCGGATGGAGCCGCCGCCGACCCCTCAAGAGACACGCAGCAGGGCCGGATTCCCGGGCGGCGGTCACACGGGCCTGGACGCCGGCGTGCAGCGGCTGCTGGCCGAGTCCCGCAGCCGCCAGGTGAGCGAGTTCAGCCGGTCGCGAGCTGCGGACCGAGGCGATCGTCGCGGCCACCTTCCTGCTCGCCGCCACCGCCTGCGCGCTGCTGCTGTCGAGCGAGCGCTCGCTCGACGTTCCTGGTCGCCGTCGCCGCCGTGCTCGCGCTCGCGATCAGCGCCCGGGTCGAGTTCCACACCGGAGCCGGATGGACGGTGCCGACCCAGCTCGTCTTCGTGCCGATGCTGTTCGTCCTCCCCACTCCGTACGTCCCGGCCCTGGTCGCCGCCGGGCTGCTTGCTCTCCAAGGCGGCCGAGTACAAGCGGGGCGAGGTCCGCCCGGAGCGCGCCCTGCTGGCCTTCGGCGACGCCTGGTACTCGATCGGCCCGGCGGTGGTGATCTCGCTCGCCGGAGCGGAGGTGCCGCAGTGGAGCGAGTGGCCCGTCTACCTGGCGGCGCTCGGCTCGCAGCTCTCGATCGACGCCGTGATCTCGGTGCTGCGGGCTCGCTTCGGGCTCGAGCGTGCCGACCCTGGCCCACCTCAGGGAGCTGCGCAGCGTCTACCTCGTCGACGCGCTGCTCTCGCCGATCGGTCTCCTCGCCGGCTTCGCAAGCCAGGAGGAGAGCTATGCCTTCCTGCTGGTGCTGCCGCTGGCGGCGCTGCTGGCGGTCTTCGCGCGGGAGCGCCAGGCGCGGATCGACTCGGCTGTCGCCCTCAGCGACGCCTACCGCGGCACGGCCCTGCTGATGGGGGAGCTGATCTCGGCCCGCGACGAGTACACCGGGGAGCACAGCCGCAGCGTCGTCATCCTCTCGATCGAGGTCGCCGAGCGGATCGGGCTCAGCGAGCGTCAGAAGCGCGAGGTCGAGTTCGCGGCGCTCCTGCACGACATCGGGAAGATCTCCACCCCGCAGGAGATCCTCCACAAGGCGGAACCGCTCACCGATGAGGAGTTCGAGGTGATGAAGCAGCACGTCACCGACGGCCAGCTGATGCTGGAGCGGATCGGGGGCACCCTGGGCGAGGCCTCCTACGTGGTCCGCACGCACCACGAGCGCTTCGACGGCAGCGGCTACCCAGACGGCCTGGCCGGCGAGGAGATCCCGTTGCCGGCCAGGATCATCGCGGCGTGCGACGCGTTCAACGCGATGACCACCGACCGCCCGTACCGGGCGGCGATGTCGATCGCCACAGCGGTCGCGACGCTGCGCGCGGCGGCAGGGACCCAGTTCGACCCTGTCGTGGTCGCGACCCTGACCGAGCTGATCGAGGAATCGCTGCAGCGGATCGGCGGCGACCCCGGGAAGGCCCCGCCGCCCGACGAGGACTGGCTCGAGGCGCTGCGTGCCTGAGGAGGCCTCGAGCGCGCTGCGCCGCCTGCTCCCGGAGACAGGCTCGACCACGGTCGCCGAGGAGCTGGCGGGCTACCGCCCCTTCGAGACTCCGCACGGGGATCGCCCCTTTGTCGCGATCAACTTCGCCACGACGCTCGATGGGCGCGCGGCGATCGAGGGGCGCTCGGGCAAGATCGGCTCCGACGCTGACACCGAGATGCTGCAGCGGCTGAGGACCCGCTTCGACGCGGTGATGGTCGGGGCAGGGACGGTGCGCGCCGAGCGTTACGGGCGGATCGTCTCCAACCCGGACTGGCGGGCGCGCCGCGAGCGGATCGGGCTCCCCCACGACCCGCTGGCGGTAATCGTCAGCGGCCGCCTCGACCTCCCCTGGGACGCGCCGATCTTCACCTCGGGCGGCGGTCGCATCGTGATCTTCACCGCATCCGAGGCGGAGCCGCCCCAAACCGAGACGCCGCTGCGCCTGGTCCGCCATGAGGACTGGGTGGACATCGCCGGCGCTCTGCGCTATCTGCGCCAGGAGCGCGGGGTCAGGGCGCTGCTCTGCGAGGGCGGCCCCGGCCTGCACGGCGAGCTGGAGGCCGCGGGCCTGGTCGACGAGCTGTTCGTGACGATCGCCCCCAAGCTCTCGGGGGGAGCCGGCCCCCACATCCTCGAAGGCGAGCTGCTCGAGGTCGCGGATCTCGACCTGGTCTGGCTGCTCGAGCGCGAGGGTGAGCTGTTCACCCGCTACCGCCGCCGCTGAGCCGGCCGCGGTAGCGTTCCTCCCGACCCCCGAGAGAGGACGGCCCATGGACTTCAACCCGAGCCCCCAAGTCGAGTCGCTGCGCGAGCGAGTCGTCGCCTTCATGGACGAGCACGTCTACCCGCAGGAGCGCGAGGCCACCGAGGCGCTCGACGCCGAGGTGAGGGTCGACTCGGACGCCGTCTATCCCGAGGTCCTGGTCGAGATGCGCGAGCGGGCCAAGTCGGAGGGCCTGTGGAACCTGTTCATGCCCGACGAGCGCTACGGCCCGGGGCTGACCAACTGGGAGTACGGGCTGCTCTGCGAGGAGATGGGCCGGAGCCCGATCGTCGCGCCGATGGCCTTCAACTGCTCCGCGCCCGATACCGGCAACTCCGAGATCCTCGCCGAGCACGGCACCGACGAGCAGAAGGAGGCCTGGCTGGCGCCGCTGCTCGACGGGCAGATCCGCTCCTGCTTCTCGATGACCGAGCCCGAGGTCGCCGGTTCGGACCCGACCACCCTGCGGGCGCGGGCCGTGCGCGACGGCGACGACTGGGTGATCGACGGCCACAAGTGGTTCACCTCCGGCGCGGTCGGCGCCGAGCTGGCGATCGCGATGGTCGTCACCGACCCGGAGGCTGCGCCCTACGCGCGCGCCTCGATGATCGTCGTCCCCACCGACACCCCCGGCTTCAACCTGATCCGGCCTGTGCCGGTGATGGGCCACGACGGCGGGCCCGGGCACTGCGAGGTGATCTACGAGGACTGCCGGGTCCCTGCCGCGAACCTGCTCGGCCCCGAGGGGGCCGGCTTTGCGATCGCGCAGGACCGGCTCGGGCCGGGACGGATCCACCACTGCATGCGGGCGATCGGGACGGCCGAGCGGGCGATCGAGATGATGTGCCGCCGGGCCAACTCGAGGGAGGCCTTCGGCGGCCCGTTGGCCGAGAAGCAATTCGTCCAGGACTTCATCGCCCGCTCGCGGATGGAGGTCGACCAGGCGAGGCTCCTCACCCTCTACGCGGCCTGGAAGATGGACACCGCCGGCAAGCGGGCGGCCCGCCAGGAGATCTCGATGATCAAGGTGGTCGCGGCCAACGTCGTGATGGACGTGCTCGATCGCGCGATCCAGGTGCACGGGGCGCTGGGGATGACGGACGACACTCCGCTGGCTGCGATGTGGCGCTTCAGCCGCATGCTGCGGATCGCCGACGGCCCCGACGAGGTGCACAAGATGGTGGTGGCGCGCCGCGAGCTGAACCGCTGGGCGAAGCAGGCCGAGGCGGAGGCGGAGGCGGAGACCGCCAAGGCCTGATCCGCCCGGCCGAGGGGATCGCTCAGCCGAGGCGCCCGGCGGCTTCCTCAGCGGCCTCGGCGAGCCGCTCGACGATCTTTGCGAACTGCTCGTGGCCCTCTGCGGCCTCGCCGTACTGGCCGGCCGCGTAGCGGGCGAAGACGCCCTCGAGGATGATCGCCAGCTTCCAGTAGCCGAGGGCGACGAAGAAGTCGAGCTGGCCGAGGTCGCGGCCGGAGCGCTCCCCGTAGCGGTCGGACAGCTGCTTGCGGGTCGGGAAGCCCGGGGCCATCGTCGCGGGCTCGAAGAGGGGGACGAAGTCGTCTCCCGGCTCGGACCAGTAGACCATCAGCAGGCCGACGTCGGCGAGCGGGTCGCCCAGCGTGCAGAGCTCCCAGTCGACCACCGCCGCGACCTCCCCCCGAGGCGAGAGGATCATGTTGTCGAGGCGGTAGTCGCCGTGGACGATCGTCGCCGGGCCCTGCTCGGGTATCCGCTCCGAGAGGCGCGCGTGGACCGAGTCGACCGTCTCCAGCTCGCGGGTCTTCGACTTCTCCCACTGGCCGTGCCAGCGGTGGAGCTGGCGGGCGACGTAGTCGGACTTCTTCCCCAGCTCGGCGAGCCCGACCTCGTCGGGGACGACCTCGTGAATCGCGACGAGGGTGTCGACCACCCGCTCGCCGATCGCGCGCCGATCCTCGTGTTCGGGGAAGAGCTCCGCCTCGGCGGCGGTGCGGAGAATCGGGCCCTCGACGAAGTCCATCACGTAGAAGGGGGCGCCGTTGACGGCCTCGTCCTCGCAGAGGCCGACCACCGGCGGCACCGGCACCGGCGTCGGCGCCAGGGCCGAGATCACCCGGTGCTCGCGCCCCATGTCGTGGGCGGAGCCGAGCCGCTTGCCCAGCGGCGGGCGCCGCAGCGCCCAGCGGTGACCCGCCGCGTCGGTCACGCCGTAGGTGAGGTTGGAGCGCCCGCCGGAGACCCGCTCATAGGCGAGCGGCGGCTCGGCGCCGGGAACGTTGGCGGCGAACCATCCCTCGACCCCGGCGCGATCGATCCCGTCCGGGGTCGTCGTCCCGATAGCCTCGTCGCCCATCGCCGCGAAGCATATGGCCGACCGCGACAACGACAGAGCCCTGCTGATCGACTTCGGCGGCGTCCTCACGACCCCGGTCTGGGACAGCTTCGCCGCCTTCTGCCTGCAGAAGGGGCTCGACGAGGGCGCGGTCAAGCGGCTGTTTCGCGAGGATCCGGAGGCCCTTGCCGACCTGCGCGGCCTGGAGACCGGGTCGATCTCCGAGGAGGAGTTCGAGCGTCGCTTCGGCGCCCGCCTCGGGCTCGAGGACTCCTCGCAGCTGATCGACAGCATGTTCGCGGGGATGGTCCCGGTGGAGGCGATGACCGACAGCGGTCCGATCGGCACGCGCCGCAGGGATCCCCACCGGCCTGGTCTCCAACTCCTGGAGCGTCGACCACTACGACCGCGAGCTGTTCTCCGAGCTGTTCGACGGGGTCGTGATCTCGGCCGAGGTGCGCATGCACAAGCCCCAGCCCGAGATCTACCTGCTGGCCGCCGAGCGGGTCGGGCGGGAGCCAGATGCCTGCCTCTTCGTCGACGACCTGCGGGAGAACTGCGACGGCGCCGCCGCGGTCGGCATGACTCCGGTGCTGCACCGCGACCCCGAGGAGACGATCGCGACGCTCGAGCGGCTGCTGGACATCCCCCTCCGCTAGCCCGCGGCGATCAGGATGACGCCGGTCAGGGCCAGGGCGACGCCGAGCTGCTGGACCCGCGCGAGCCGCTCCGAGAGGAAGAATCTGCGCCAGAATGACCGTGACGATCGGGAACAGCGAGCCGCCGACCGCGACCAGGGAGAGCAGGCCGATCCCGCTGGCGACGGCGATCAGCGTGTTGGCCGTGGCGTCGAGGCATCCGATCGAGAGAAGCTCGGGCAGCATCGCGGTCGGGAAGCGAACGGCGGGCCAGCGCACCGCCAGCGCCACCCCGACGGCCACCGAGCCCCCCAGCCGGGTCCAGGCCGCCGCCCACAGAGGGTCATCGGCGGCGGCGCTGTCGACGCCGACGAAGAAGAGGCCGAATCCGAGACCGGCCAGCGCCGCCAGCGCCAGTGCCCGCGGAGAGACCGAGACAGCGTGCGGCACCTCGGCCTCGCGTACCGCCAGCGCGATCCCGCAAAGCGCCGCCACCAGCCCCGCTATCTGGATGCCGCCGGGCGCCTCGCCGCGGATCAGGCCGACCGCGACCGGGACCACGACCCCCATCGAGACCAGCGGCGAGATGATGCTGACAGGGCCGATCGCCATCGCGGAGTAGAACAGCGAGATCGCGGCGGCGCCGCAGACCCCGCCGGCCAGCGCGACCGCCACATGCGCAGGCGAGACCGAGCCGCCGGCGATCAGCGCTGCGACCGCGATCAGCAGCAGTCCGGTCGGGTAGCTGACGGCGACGACCCAGGTCACCGGCGTCCGCCGTGAAGCCTGCCCGCCGAGGAAGTCGGAGATGCCCCAGGAGACGCTGGCGGCCAACGAAAGCACGATTGCGAGGGTCTGCGCGTCACGGAGCGCCGCTACTGTAGGCGGGAGCGCCACCCCGTGAACGCCACGCTTGCCAATCGGCTGAGGATCGGCTTCGCAATCACCTTCGTCCTGCTGGCGGCGGTGGCGGTGATCGGAGTCGGAAACCTGCTGGAGCTGCGGCACAACTTCGAGCGCCGCACAGAGCAGTCCTACGCACGCCAGATCAGCGACCCGAGCCGAGCCGGCGTCGAGATGGCCCGCCGTTCGATGTGCTCGACAAGCAGGTCACCGAGGACACCCGCCGCACGACGATCCTCTTCGCGGCGCTCCTGGTCGCCTGCCTGCTCACCGCCGGGTTCCTCTTCGACCGCCTGATCGCCTCGATCGAACGTCCACTCCAGCGACTGGTCGACGCTGCCGGGAAGTTGGCCAGCGGCGACCTGCGGGCGCGGGTCAGCGTCGCCGGGCCCTCCGAGACGGCGGCTCTGGGAGTGGCATTCAACGAGATGGCCGACGAGCTGCAATCGGCCTACCGCCGGCTCGAAGAGAGCCGTGAGCGCCTCTCGGTGACGCTTGAAAGCCTCTCCGACGGGGTAATAACCCTCGATGAGTCCGGCACCGTCACGGACGCGAACCCTGCCGCGCGACGGCTCGTTCCCTGGGCCGACGTCGGCACCCCGATCCGCGAGCTGCTGGCCAGCCTGGCCGATCGCCGCTCGATCGAGCGGCTCCTGGCGGGCGGCGAGCCGAGGGAGCTCCACCTCGGGGAGGGGGAGGCCACACTGGCGATAACCGCTTCCAAGCTGGGCGCTCAGGAGGGGGGCACGGTGCTCTCGGTCCGCGACATCTCGCAGCGGGCGCGGCTGGAACGGATGAAGGACGAGTTCGTGCTGACCGCCTCGCACGAGCTGCGCAGCCCCCTGACCTCGGTCCAGGGCTTCGCCGAGCTGCTGATGCTCGAGCGCGAGCGCCTCAGCCCCAAGCAGGCCGAGACGGTGGAGATCATCCTCGAGAACAGCCGCCACCTGGTGCGGCTGCTGAACGACCTCCTCGACCTGGCCCGCAGCGACGCGGGCAGGCTCACCATCCACCCGGTGCCAACCGACGTGGAGCCGCTGGTCTCGGAGGCGGTGCGCTCGATGCGGACCCAGACCGAGGCCCGCCACCAGGCGCTGCGGCTCGACGTGGAGGCGGCGCTGCCGCAGATCTCGGTCGAGCCGGACCGGATCCGCCAGGTGCTGGTCAACCTGCTGACCAACGCCAACGAGTACTGCCCCGAGGGCGCGACGATCAAGGTGGCCGCGATGCGGGGAGCCGACGGGGTCGTGATCGCGGTCTCCGACGACGGCCCGGGGATCTCCCCCCAGCAGCGCGAGCACATCTTCGAGCGCTTCGTGCGCGGGGAGGCGGGGCTGACCCAGCGGGTCAGCGGCAGCGGCCTCGGCCTGGCGATCTCCAAGTCGCTGGTCGAGTTGCACGGCGGCACCCTCCATGTCGACTCGGCGCCCGGGCAGGGCTCGACCTTCCGAATCGCCCTGCCGACGATCCCCGTCCGCCCCCACCGCCCGGCGGGGCAGCGCCTCCTGGAGAGCCGCTGATGGCGCGGATCCTGGTCGCCGACGACTCCGAGACGATCCTCCTGCTGCTGCGCACCCGGCTCGAGATGGAGGGCTACGAGGTGATCACCGCGGCCGACGGCGCCGAGGCCAGCGATGAGCTCTGGGGGCGCGAGCCCGGTGAAGGCCCCGACCTGATGCTGCTCGACGCGATGATGCCCCGTAAGTCCGGCCTCGATGTCCTGCGCGAGGTTCGCGAGGCGGGCAGCGAGATCCCGGTGCTCATCGTCAGCGCTCACGGCGAGGCGGCCGCGCAGGCGAAGGCTCCCGAGGCGGGGGCGAGCGGCTATCTGGCGAAGCCGATCGACTTCAACGAGCTGCTGGGCAGGGTCGCCGAGCTGATCGGCCAGCGCAGCAAGGGCCAGCGCAGCTAGCTGCGCGCCACCTCCAGCCGGATCTCGCGGCCCTTCAGCTTCGTGCCGTCGAGGAACTCGACGGCACGCTCGGCCTGGTCGGCGTCCAGCTCCACGAAGGAGAAACGGTGGAGCACGCGGACGTCGCGGATCGCCTCGTCGGGGATCACCGCTCCCTCGCGCAGGATGAAGCGCAGGTCCTGCTCGGTTATCCCGCTGCGCTCACCGCGGTTGACGAAGAGCTTCTGGGTGCCGTCGGGCTCGGCGGCCTGCGGCTCGGGCTTGGCCTCGCGCTCGCGTCGCGGACGGCGCTCGCGGCGGCGCGGACGGGGCGCGTGCTCGAGTCGCTCCTCGGGGGCCTCCCACTCGCCGATCGAGGTCTTGACGTCCCGCTCGATCCGGTCGATCTCGCTGCGCTGGCTCGGCGTCACCAGCGTGATCGCCCGGCCGGTGCGGCCGACCCGGCCGGTGCGGCCGATCCGGTGCACGTAGACGTCGGAGGTGTCGGGGACGTCGTAGTTGATGACGTGGGTGACATGCTCGATGTCGAGGCCGCGGGCGGCGATGTCGGTGGCGACCAGCAGTCGCACCCGGTGGTCCTTGAAGGCGATCATCACACCGTCGCGCGAGCCCTGGCTCATGTCGCCGTGGAGCGCCTTGACGTCGAGGCCCTTATCGCGGAGCGTCTTGTCCAGGCGGATGGCGCCGATCTTGGTGCGGCAGAAGATGATCGCCTGCTCGGGCTCCTCGGCCCGCAGGAGCTCGATCAGCCGCGAGGCCTTCTCGCGTGCCGGAACCTCGACGAAGGCCTGAGAGATCGCGTCGACCGTGAGCTTCTTCGGGGTGATGCGGATCGTCACCGGGTCGTACATGTAGCTCTCGGCGAGGCGCTGGATCGGCGGCGGAATGGTCGCCGAGAAGAGCAACGTCTGGCGCCCGTTCGGGCACATCCGCAGGATCTTCTCGACGTCCTCGATGAAGCCGAGGTCGAGCATCTCATCGGCCTCGTCGAGGACGACGTAGCGAGCCGCTGTGAGGACCAGCGAGTGGCGCGACATCAGGTCCATCATCCGCCCGACCGTGGCGACGACGACCTGGGCGCCGGCCCGGAGCTGGGCCTGCTGGGAGCGGATCGGCGCGCCGCCGAAGACGGCCACGATCTCCACCGGCAGGTGCTCGGCGTAGGCGCGCATCGCCTGCGTGACCTGGATGCACAGCTCGCGGGTCGGGGTGAGGACTATCGCCTGCACCTCCTCGCTCGAGGGGTCGAGGTACTCGAGCAGCGGCAGGCCGAAGGCGGCGGTCTTGCCGGTCCCGGTCTGGGCCTGGCCGATCACGTCGTGCCCGGCGAGCAGCTCGGGGATCGCCTGCTCCTGGATCGGCGTCGGCTCCTCGAAGCCCAGCTCGTCGAGCGCCTGCTGGACCTCGGAGGAGAGCCCAAGCTCTCGGAACGTCATGCCGATGGGTCCAGGAGCAGCTTGCCGGTCGTCTTCCGCGCCGCCAGCTCGCGATGGGCGCGCTGCGCGTCGGACAGCGGGTAGACGCCGCTGATCACCGCCTCCAGCTCACCAGCCGCGGCGGCGCCGTAGACCTCCTCCAGTCCCTCGCGCAGGAGGTCGGGACGGCCGAAGAGGTGGACCAGCCAGAAGCCGACGACGGCGCGGCTGTTGCGCATCAGGTGCCCCGTCTTGACCTGGTTCTCCTCGCGGGAGGCGATTCCGAAGGTCACCAGCCGCCCGAAGGGCGCCATGGCGCGCAGGCACTGCTCGAACGCGTCGCCGCCGGCCATCTCCAGCACGATGTCGACCGGCGCGCCTTCGTTGGCTTCGAGGATCGCCTCGCGCAGGTCCTCGGAGCGAGAGTCGACCGCGGCGTCGGCGCCGAGGCCGAGGACCGTCTCGCGCTTCTCCGGGCTCGAGGCGAGGCCGATCACCCTGCCCGCGCCCATCCGCTTGGCCAGCTGCACCGCCAGGCTGCCGGTGCCCCCCGCAGCGGCGGCAACCACGACGCTTTCGCCGGGCTCGAGGTCGGCCGAGATCCGCAGGATGCTGCGCGCCGTCAGGCCCTGGAGCAGCAGCGCCGCGGCTTGGTCGTCGTCCACCTCGTCGGGCACGGGGATCAGCGCTGCGTCGGGGACGGCCACCTTCTCGGCGTAGCCGCCGTTCATCAGCAGGGCCGCCACCCGACGGCCGTCCGGCGTCGTCCCGCTCACCTCGCCGCCCGGGATCAGGGGTAGCTGCTGCTCGGCGAGGTAGTCATTGCGGGTGACGTGCGTGTCGGCGAAGTTCACGCCGGACCGCGAGACGGTGATCAGGGTGTGTCCGTCGGGGGCCTCCGGGTCGGGGAGCTCCGCCTGGGAGAGCACCTCGGGACCGCCGAACTCGCTCATCTGGATAGCCTTCACGGCCGCCTAGTGTCCCGCAAGCGGCACCGCGAGTGTCGCCCGACCCCGCCTCGAGGAGGACCAGTGTCCCTGACCGTCGTCGGATCGATCGCCTTCGATTCCGTCAAAACCCCGTTCGGGGAGCGGGAGCGAATGCTCGGAGGCTCGGCCGTTCACTTCTCGCTCGCGGCGAGCTTCTTCACCGAGGTCCGCGTGGTCGGCCCGGTCGGGGACGACTTCGGATCAGAGCAGTTCGCGGTGCTCGAGGGCCGCGGGGTGAATACCGAGGACGTCGAACGGGTGGACGGCGGCCGTACTTTCTTCTGGCAGGGCCACTACGACTACGACCTCAACGTCGCCCACACCGACGACACGCAGCTCAACGTCTTCGGCGACTTCGTGCCGAAGCTCTCGGACGCGTCCCGCAACTCCGACACGGTGTTCCTGGCCAACATCCAGCCCGAGCTGCAGCGGGAGGTGCGGGGCCAGTGCCGCAGCGCCCGCTTCATCGCGCTCGACTCGATGAACCTCTGGATCGAGACGGCGAGGGACTCGCTGCTGGCGGCCGTGGCCGAGGTCGACTGCCTGATCGTCAACGACGCCGAGATCCGCGAGCTGACCGGAGAGCCCAACCTTGCGAAGGCGGCCCGCACGGTGATGAGGCTCGGCCCCAGGGCTGTCGTCGCCAAGCAGGGCGAGTACGGCGCGGCGCTGTTCACGAACCGGGGCTTCTTCGCCCTGCCGGGGTTCCCGCTGGAGGACGTCCGCGACCCGACCGGCGCGGGCGACAGCTTCGCCGGCGGCTTCCTCGGTTACCTGAGCGGCTCCGATGGCGAGATCGACGAGGCTACTCTGCGTCGGGCGATGGGGTTCGGCACGGTGCTCGCCTCCTTCAACGTGGAGGAGTTCGGCACCGAGCGAGTCGCCAGCCTGACCCGCAAGGAGATCGACGAGCGCTTCAGCCACCTGCGGGCGATGACGCAGT
Source organism: uncultured Actinomycetes bacterium (assembly GCA_963738305.1). Classification (GTDB taxonomy): domain Bacteria; phylum Actinomycetota; class Thermoleophilia; order Solirubrobacterales; family 70-9; genus JBBRHQ01. The sequence goes on from CAVTVU010000001.1 coordinate 894,557, forward strand.
TCGAGCCGTTGCCGGCCTGATCGGAGCAAAGCGGCCGTGGATCACTCAGCTAGGCGCGAACCACCAGCAGGCCGAGCGCCAGCAGCGGAATCGCGACGGAGAGGGCACGAAGCGCGCCATCCAGCGGGGCGGCCAGGACGATGACGTCGAGGGCGCGCGTGGCGCCGTCGGTGAATTGCTGGCGGCCCTCGACCGCGGCGGTCCGCCGGCGCAACTCGCGGACCGGCGCCGAGAGCCGCCTCTGGGCGACGCTGAGCCAGAAGCAGCCGAGTACCGCGGCGATGCCCGCGAGTGGCCTCCGCCACGGAGTGGAATCCCAGGGAGTTGGCCCACCAGCCGGTCAGGGCCGGGAACGCGCCCCAGGCCGCGGCGAACCACCAGTCGGTGTGGAAGCGACCCGCCGAAGAGCTCGAGATTGTAGGCGGGGACGAGGAAGCCGCCGAGCAGGACAAGGGGGATCAGAGTCGGCGAGACGACGACGGCGCCGGCGCACCCGATCGCCAGCGCGGCGAGGAGCCCGAGGACGCCGATCGCCCTCAGCGCACGATCCGAGAGCCGGGTTCCGAGAGGGCGGCCCTTCAGCTCGTCGAGGGCGTGGGCGCCGACGCCGACCGCGCAGAAGAAGGCGAGCAGCGTCCAGGCGAGGCGGCTCCAGTGAACCTGCGGCGCCGCCGCCGCCCCGATCGCCACGTAGCTGAGGTGCCAGAGGGTGTAGGGAGGGTGCAGAATCGTGACAAGGTCACGCCAGCCGCCCGGCGCGAGGGCGTAGAAGGCCGGGCGCTCAGCTTCCACGCCGGGTTCCCCAGATCACGATTCCCGCACCGAGGCTCATCGTCCTGTAGCGAACGTCGCCGATTCCCGCCCGATCCCAGCTCTCGAGCTGGCGCTCGACGGGATAGCGCTCATAGAGGCCTTCGATGCTCGGACCGAGGAAGCTGCCCAACCCGCTGCCAGTCTCGCGAGAGACGAGCCGGCCCAGGAGCGGCAGCCCGACTCTCGTGTAGGCTCGCCAGGGCGCCAGGAACGGCGGACGCGGGACGCTGAACTCGAGACAGGCCACCCGTCCGCCGGGGCGGACCACGCGCGCCAGCTCCCGCATGGTCGCGTCTGGATCGTCGACATAGCGAAGCAGGTAGGTGAAGGTGAGATGATCGAACTCCGCGTTCCGCGAAGGGAAGCGCTTCGGCCTCCCCGCGAGACCAGCTCCACCCGCCACGCAAGTCGCAGGGTCGGCCTCCAGCTTCGAGCGCGCACGGGAGAGCATCGCGCTCGCTCTGGTCGAGGCCGACGACCGCGGCACCCGTAGCGACGGACGAGCGCCCGAGCGACAAGACCGGTCCCGCAGGCGACATCGAGCACCCGCTCGCGCCGAGCGGCGTCCACCGCCCTCACCATCGCCCGGCGCCAGCGAGGGTCCTGGAAGAAGGAGAGCGCCGTACCGAGCTCGTCGTAGCGCGCCGGTAGCCCCTCGAACAGCTCGAGCGCGCCCAGCTTGCGTGTCGGACCTCTTCGCGGACACCCGTGGGGAAGGGTTCCAAAATCCGGGCGAGCCGGCGGGCCCGAGGTGCGATACTGGCGCCTCGCATTTCGAGGAAGAGGAGACGCGATGGCTACCGAGCAGCGGACCAAGGACGTGTCGGTGGACGGTGCCGGCGCGAGCGGCGACGAGTCGCTTACCGTCACCGACAATCGCACCGGCAAGAGCTACGAGATGCCGATCACCGACGGCACCGTGAAGACAATGGACCTCCGGCAGATCAAGGTCTCCGAGGACGACTTCGGGTTGATGGGCTACGACCCCGCCTTCACCAACACCGCCTCCTGCCGCTCCGCGATCACCTACATCGACGGCGAGGCGGGGATCCTCCAGCACCGCGGGTACCCGATCGAGCAGCTCTGCGAGCGCTCCACCTACCTCGAGGTCGCCTACCTGCTGGTCTACGGCGAGCTGCCGACCCAGGCCCAGCTCGATCTCTGGATCCACGACGTCACTCACCACACCTTCGTCCACGAGGACATCAAGAAGTTCCTCGAGGGCTTCCGCTACGACGCCCACCCGATGGGGATGCTTCTCGCCTCGGTCGGGGCGCTTTCGACCTTCTACCCGGACGCGAAGAAGCTCGACGACCCCGAGGAGCGCTACCTGGCGACGATCCGGCTGATCGCCAAGATGCCGACGATGGCGGCCTTCGCCTACCGCCACAACATGGGGCTGCCCTACGTCTATCCGGACAACGACCTCTCCTACCCCGAGAACTTCCTCGGGATGCTTTTCAAGATGACCGAGTCGAAGTACAAGCCGGACGAGCGGCTGGCCCGGGCGCTCGACGTGCTCTTCATCCTCCACGCCGACCACGAGCAGAACTGCTCGACCAACGCTGTCCGGGCGGTCGGTTCCTCCGACGTCGATCCCTACTCGGCGGTGGCGGCGGGAATCGCGGCGCTCTACGGGCCGCTGCACGGCGGCGCCAACGAGGCGGTACTGCGGATGCTGCGCCGGATCGAGACGATCGAGAACATCCCCGACTTCCTCGAGAACGTGAAGAAGCGCGAGGAGCGGCTGATGGGCTTCGGCCACCGCGTCTACAAGAACTACGACCCGCGGGCGAGGATCATCAAGAAGCACATGGACGGGGTGATGGAGGCGACCGCCTACAACCCCCTGGTCGAGATCGCCACCGAGCTGGAGAAGCGGGCGCTCGACGACGAGTACTTCACCTCGCGCAAGCTCTACCCGAACGTCGACTTCTACTCGGGGATCATCTACGAGGCGCTGCGGATCCCGACCGAGATGTTCACGGTGATCTTCGCGATCCCCCGCACCTCCGGCTGGATCGCCCAGTGGCTGGAGATGAACGACGACGGCGAGCAGAAGATCGCCCGGCCGCGCCAGATCTACACCGGCGGGCGCGACGTCGACTATGTGCCGATCGCCGAGCGCAGCGGCGGGGAGAGATCGAGGGGCCCCCGGCGCGGCGACCCTCCGGCTGAGACCACAACGCCGCCTCCTCTGCTGCGCGAAAGCCCGCACCCGGAATCACCGGACTTTCGCTCGCGTCCGGGGGAGGCTTCGGGACGGCGTAGCGCGGCGCTAGGGTGGCGCCGTGCCCGCCTGGAAGCTGACCGTCCGCCGCGGTCCCGAGGTCAGCCGCCGGCGCTTCGACGACCTCGACGCGGCGCTGGAGCGGGCCCGCCGCATGAGATCGAGGAGCTGAGGGCTGAGGGGCCGCTGGAGAGCGTCTCGATGCTGAGGGACTTCGAGCCGGCCGCGCAGGTGCACGCTCGGCTGGAGATCTCCGGCAAGGGGTTGATCCGGCCCCCGACCGCGGGGCTCGACCTGCGCGGGCGACGGCAGCGTGATCGCCTTCTCGGGATCGCTGGCCCGCGAGGAGCTGGAGCCGACCGACGGCGAGAGCCCGTTCGAGCTGGTCCGGCGGGCGCTCGAGCCGCGGGGCGGATGAGCGACGGCTTCGAGGTTCCCGAGGGCAGCGTCGCGGCCGGGCGCCGCGTCAAGCTGCCGCGTGGCGCCGAGCCGCCGTTCGCCGTCTTCGTCAACGGCGTCCGCCAGCAACTGGGCGCCGACTACGAGATCCACGGCGGCGAGGTCGTCTTCTCGCGGCCCATCCTCAAGGAGAGGAAGCTGGGCGGGATCCGCTGGCTCTCGATGCTGGTCGGCGTCGCCGGCACCTACCGCAAGCATGAGACCGTGGACGTGCAGTTCACCCGTGCCGGCAAGACCGAGCTGGTCTCCGACCTGGCCGTGCTGCCGGACTGAGCGGCCGCCCGGGCTCGGCGGGGTTCGCTGGACGTTTCTGGTTGCCATAGCGACCAGAAACGTCCAATCAATCGTCAGAACCTGAGGGTTGGATGCTGTTTCAGACGTCCCGCGCGGCGCTGCGGCCGAGCCGGCTCCGCCCGTATCGGGTGGTCACGGTGATCACACCTCGCGAGACCGAAATGGAAACGGGCCGGCAGGTGGCAGCCGACGTCTGCACGCGAAAGGCGTTTCGAAGGCTCCCGCACCGGCGCTCGATGTAGCGCCGGATCAGGGTCGGCCGAGCTCTCGCCCCTGATCTCGAGACCGCCGACGGTCGAGTCCTCGCCGTCGTCGCCGCCCCCGCACCCCCATCCCGCCAGGGCGGCGAGCGCCAGGCAGGCGATGAGGGCACGCCTCATCGGCGGGCCCCTAGTTGAACACGTAGAGCAGCAAAAAGGCGACCACGGCGAAGCAGGCGCCGGCGGCGATCATGCCCTTGTCCTCGGCGACGATCGCCGCGGTCGAGCGGTCGTCGGAGCGGTCGTAGATCAGGTAGAGGTAGCGGAAGATGCCGTAGACGACGGGCGGGATCGTCAGCATCATCTCGCTGCCGATCAGGGGCGAGTTGACGGTATAGATGGCGTAGCTGATCACCGTGCCGGTGGTGACCAGGGAGACCATCTGGTCGAGGAAGGGCAGCGAGTAGTGCTCCAGCACCGGCCGGGTGCTGGTGCCCTCGTGCAGCTCGGAAACGGCCTCCTGGCGGCGCTTGGTGAAGCCGAGGAAGAGGGCGAGCATGCCGGTGCAGAGGACCAGCCATTCCGAGGCGTGGGCGTCGACCGCCTCGGCGCCCGCGACGACCCGCAGGATGAACAGCCCGGCGAGGGTCATGACGTCGATGATCACGACCTGTTTGAGCCCGAAGCTGTAGGCGAGCTGGGCAAGCGCCGTAGCCGGCGACCATCAGCCCCACCTCCCAGCCGATCGCGGCGAAGGAGAGGGCAGGGCGCCGGCGGCAAGCGCGACGGCGAGGAGCACCGCGGTCGACTCCGAGAGCTCTCCTGCGGCGATCGGGCGGTAGCGCTTCTTCGGATGCTTGCGGTCGAGCTCGACGTCGTTGAGGTCGTTGATGAAGTAGCCGGCGCTGGAGACGGCGCAGAAGGCGATGAAGGCCAGGGTCGCCTCGAGCACCGCGTGGGCGTCGTTGAACTGGCCCGAGAAGAGCAGCCCCGCGAAGACGAGGACGTTCTTGATCCATTCGTGCGGGCGAGCGGTCTTCAGGGCCGCCCGTGGGGGCGAGCGGCGCAGGCGGGGAGGGACGGGAGGGCCGTCCGGCGGCCGGGGGCTCTTCGCCGCGGCCGGGCTCGACGGTCGGGTGTTCCTCGGTGATCGTTTCCATGGCAGGGCGGCCGGCGAGCGGCACGATGCGCCCGGCGGCGGATCAAGGACGGTCGCGAAAGCGTAGCGCCGGCGGTCACTCGAAAAGTACCCCGGGGTTCATGATCCCGACCGGGTCGACCGCCGACTTCGCGCCCCGCAGCGCCGCCTCGAAGGGGGCGGGGCGCTGGCGGTCATAGAAGGGGCGGTGGTCGCGGCCGACCGCGTGATGGTGGGTGATCGTCCCTCCCGCCGCGATCAGCGCCTCGGAGACGGCGCGCCTTGACCTCGTCCCACTGCTCGACCTCGCCCCCCGCGGACCGCCGGAGCGATCACCGTGTAGTACGGGCGCCGGACCGTCGGGGTAGACGTGGGTGAAGCGGCAGCTGACGCGGGCCGAGCCCGGCCCTCCGCGGGCGCACCGGAGGCCTCGGCGAGAGCGCGACGGGCCGTCTCCATCACCTCTAGTGGAAGGACTCGAAGCTGATCCCAGGTGATCGCCGTCTCGAAGGTCTCGCTCAGCACTCCGCAGGCGACCATCGAGTCGCGCAGGTAGGGGATGTGGAGGAAGGCTGATGCGCCACGAGTCAACGGCCCCTCGCCGTCTTCGCCTGGGCCGGGCTCCTCCGGGTGTCCTTCGCCTTCCCTCCACGCGCCCGCGCGATCTCGAGCGCCCGCTCCATCGGCCAGCCGACCTCGTGACCCGCGGCCTCGAAGCCGAGCACGAGGATCGCCTCCCCCTCGCCGCCGGCGAACATCTCCGACTCGAGCTCGTCGAGCAGTCGGCAGTTCGACGGATGAAGGCCCGACTGCGCGATCTCGCTCACCGCCTCCGCCCCGGCCGCGAAGCTGGCGAAGCCGACCGCGCGCGAGAGCTTGAAGCGCGGGCGCTCGCGGACCCGCACCCAGGCCTCGGTGATCACCCCGAGGATCCCCTCCGAGCCGAGCAGCATCCGGTCCGGCGAGGGCCCGGCGCCCGAGCCCGGCAGCCGCCGGCTCTCCCAGGCGCCGCGGGGGGTCAGCGCCCGCACCGAGGAGACGAGGTCGTCGATGTGGGTCTCGAGGGTCGCGAAGTGCCCTCCGGCGCGGGTCGCGATCCAGCCGCCGAGGGTCGAGTACTCGAAGGATTGCGGGAAGTGGCGCAGGGTGAGCCCGTGCTCGCGGAGCTGCCGCTCCAGCCCGGGCCCGGTCGCCCCGGCCTGGATCCGGGCGGCTAGCGAAACCGGGTCCACCTCCAGCACCCGATCGAGCCTGCGGAGGTCCAGGGTGACAACCGGGACCTCCTCGCCGAGTCGCGCCTCAATTCCGCCGACGACACTGGTGCCGCCCCCGAAGGGCACGACCGCGGCCCCCTGCTCCTCGCACCAGGCCACGACGAGCTCGACGTCCGACCCGTCCCGCGGGAAGGCGACCAGGTCGGGGGGATTCGGAAACTCGCCCCGAAACCCGCGGACCACGTCCCGGTAGGCCTTGCCGAGCGCGTGGGAGGTGCGCTCGTAGTGCCCGTCGCTGAACAGCCCGTCGAGGGAGGCGGGCGCCTTCAGCCGCGACGGACGCATCTCGACCTCGTCGAGCGCTACCGGCTCGCGCACCGAGAGCCCGTCGAAACCCAGCCGCTCCGCGGCCGAGGCCGCAACCGCCTCCAGCTCCGCGCGCGGGGGTTGCTGGTCCTCGTACCCCCAGCCCCAGTGCTTGAGGCGGCGCTCCGCGCCTACCAGTGCACGCCCTTCATCAGGTGGGCGAAGGCGACCTGCTCGGTCGAGGCCTCCTTCTCGATCTCCTTCGTCCCCTTCTCGCCCTTCGCGGCCTTGGAGTCGGGGAAGAGCTTGTAGGCGGTGTTGAGCACCGCGTCGGAGGCCTTCGGCGCCACCGCGTACAGCAGCTCGCCGAAGTTGCCGAGCCGGGTCGCGACCTTCTTCGGCTTGGTGATCATCGCGTCGGTGATCATCTCCGCCGCCTCGTCCGGCGTGATGGTCGGGAAGGCGTCGTACATCTTCGTCGGGGCGATCATCGGGGTCCGCACCAGCGGCATGTGGATGGTCGTGATCTGCACCCGGTCGTCGACGACCTCCGAGGCGATGCAGCGGCTGAAGGCGTCGAGCGCCGCCTTGGAGGCGACGTAGGCCGAGAAGCGGGGCGTGTTCGTTTGCACGCCGATCGAGCTGATGTTGATGATGTGGCCCGACTTGCGGGCGGTCATGCTGGGCAGCAGGCTGAGGATCAGCCGCAGCGCCCCGAAGTAGTTGAGCTGCATGGTCCGCTCGTAGTCGTGGAAGCGGTCGTAGGCGAGCTTCACCGAGCGGCGGATCGAGCGCCCCGCGTTGTTGACGAGAACGTCGACGTGCCCGTGCTCGGAGAGGACCTCCTCCGCCATGCGCTCGACGTCGTCGACGTCGGCGAGGTCGGCGCGGTGGATGTGCGCGGCCCCGCCCTCCGCCTCGATCTGGGCCTTGGTCTCCTCCAGCTTCTCCGGCGTGCGGGCGACGAGCAGCACCGTGGCCCCGGCCCGGGCGCACTTGATCGCGGCGGCCTTGCCGATTCCCGACGAGGCGCCGGTGATCAGCACGACCTTGCCCTCGATCGCCCCCGAGAGCGAGCGATCCTTGAACAGGTCGGGGTCGAGGTTCCGCTCCCAGTAGTCCCAGAGCTTGTCGGCGTAGGTCTCGAGCGGCGGCACCGAGATGCCGGTGCCCTCCAGCGCCGCCAGGGTGTTGGAACAGTCGAAGCTGGTCGGGTAGTTGACGTAGGTGAGCACCGACTCAGGGATCCCGAGGTCACGCAGGACCTGGTTGCGGATCCGCTTTACCGGCGGCAGCATCATCAGCCCGCTGCGAACGGCCGGGGGGACCACGTCGAACATCTTCGGGTCCAGCCGCATCGACATCTGCGGCGCATTGGCCGAGCGCGAGAAGAGGTTGATCACCTGGCCGGCGCTCTTCGGGGCGGGGTCGGTGAGCGAGAAGGCCTTGCCGTCGAGCCCCGGCTCGTGGGCGATGTGGTCGAGCGCCTTGGCGACGAAGTCGACCGGGACCAGGTTGATCTCCTTGCCCTCGACCCCGACCGTCGGCATCCACTGTGGCAGGGTGTTCCGCAGGCGTTGGATCAGCTTGAAGAAGTAGTAGGGGCCGTCGACCTTGTCCATCTCCCCGGTCTCCGAGTCACCGACGACGATCCCGGGCCGGTAGACCCGCCAAGGCCGCGAGTACTCCTCGCGGACGACCCGCTCGGACTCGTGCTTGGTGCGGAAGTAGGGGTGGGTGTCGAGGTTCTCGGCCTCATCGAACATGTCCTCGCGCCAGGTCCCCTTGTAGAGGCCGGCGGCGGCGATCGAGCTGACCATGTGGAAGCAGCCGGCCTCGAAGGCCTCCGCCAGCTCAACCGCGTGGCGGGTCCCCTCGATGTTGGCCACCTGCTGGCTCTGGGCGTCGGCGGTCATGTCGTAGATCGCCGCCAGGTGGAAGAAGTGGTCGATCTCGCCCTTCAGCTCGGCGACCTCGGCATCGGAGACCCCCAGCCGCGGCTGTGCAAGGTCGCCGACGACTGCGACCACACGGTCCTGGTCGGCGCCCCAGCGGTTGCGGAGCTCCTCGAGGCGGCCTCGGGAGCCCTCCCGCACCAGGACGTAGATCGTCCCCTCCCGCTGCAGGAGGAGCTCGACCAGGTGGCGGCCGATGAAGCCGGTCGCTCCGGTCACGAAGTAGTTCATCTCTCCTCCTCGGTTCGCTGCAGGTGACGGCCCATTCAGGCGAAAACCCGGACTCGCGCGCACCCTACACTCTGCCCCGTGGCACTACACCTCGATCCATTCGAGCAGGGGCCCCTCCCCGGAGAGCAGAAGGCACGGGCGGCCGATGTAGCCCCCGATTGGAGGGTGGCGCGCCACGGGATCGAGGTGATCGCCCACGGCGCCGTCGTCTGCCCCGGCTGCTCGGCGCCCCTCACTCTCGGCGCCGCCGTTCCGGCCGCCGGCGAGCTGAGCTGTGGCTTCTGCGGCCACGCCGCCCGAGCGCGCGAGTTCCTCGTCCGCGACGTCTTCGACACGGTCGCCAACGAGGCCTACATGATCGCCCGCCTGCCAGGTTGAACGCCACCTCGAAACCGGGTTCGCGCGCTCGGCACGTCGCATAGACTGGGCGGGGAATGGCTGAGACAGCCACTGTCCAGATCGAGATGCCGGCGATGGGCGAGTCGGTGACCGAGGGGACGGTGCTCGAGTGGCACGTCGCCGAGGGCGACACCGTCACCGAGGGCGACACCGTGGTGGAGGTCTCCACAGACAAGGTCGATGCCGAGGTGCCTGCCCCCGCCTCGGGGACGATCACCAAGCTCCTCGTCGCGGCCGACGACGTGGTCGAGGTCGGCGCGCCCCTGGCCGAGATGGAGGCCGGTGAGGCTCCGGCGGCGGGTGCAGAGCAGGAGGCTCGGGGCGGGGCCCCGTCCTCGCCGGTCGTGGCCGACGCAACCCCCGGAGATGGGGCGCCTCCGACGGACGGCGCCCCCACGGACGGGGTGAAGGCGACCCCCGTGGCGCGCCGCGTCGCGGCGGCCAACGGCGTCGATCTCGGGGCCCTCAGCGGTTCGGGAGCCGGGGGCAAGGTGCGCAAGGAGGACGTCCTCGCGGCCGCGGAGGGCAACGGGGCAGCGGCCCCCCCAGCAGCGGGCGAGGCCAAGGCGCTGCGGGGCCCGGCGGCGATGCTCGCCCAGGCGATGGACGAGAGCCGCGAGGTCCCGACCGCGACCTCATTCCGGACGATCGCCGTGGACACCCTCGACGCCAAGCGCAAGGCGCTGAACGGGGTGCTGAAGGAGCGGGGGATGAAGGTCTCTTTCACCCATTTGGTCGCCTGGGCGATCGTCCAGGCGGCGAAGGAGTGGCCTGTGATGGTGCGCACCTTCGAGCAGCGCGACGGAAAACCGTTCGCGCTGGAGGGCAACCCGGTCAACCTCGGCATCGCCGTCGACGTCGAGCGCAAGGACGGGTCGCGGAGCCTGATGGTTCCGGCGATCAAGGGTGCCGAGCGGCTCGACTTCACGGGCTTCCACAGCTACTACGAGGATCTGATCACCAAGACCCGGGAGAACGCGCTCACGGCGGATGATTTCCAGGGGACCAACATCTCGCTGACCAACCCCGGCGGGATCGGCACGATCGCCTCGGTGCCACGGCTGATGGCGGGGCAGAGCGCAATCATCGCCACCGGCTCGATCGCCTACCCGCCCGAGTGGGCCAACGCCTCCGCGGAGAGGATCAAGTCGCTCGGGGTCTCGAAGGTGATGACGATGACCTCGACCTACGACCACCGGGTCATCCAGGGGGCCGAGTCGGGCTCGTTCCTGCGCAGCATCGAGCAGCTCCTCCAGGGCGAGAACGGCTTCTACGAGGACCTGGCCCGCTCGCTGGGGATCGAGGAGAGCGTGGTCGCCAACGCCCATCCCGCCTCGGCGTCGGCGACCCCCCTCGCAGCCGGGCCCGCGCCCGCCGCGGCCACGGTCCAGCCCAACGAGGAGCTGCTGGCCGCCGTGCAGGCCGCGACGTCGCTGCTCAAGGCCTACCGCACCCACGGGCACCTCGCAGCCCACCTCGACCCGCTGGGCTCGGAACCGCGCGGCGATCCGGCGATCCAGCCCGAGAACCTCAACCTGACCCCTGAGCTGATGGCGCAGATCCCGGCCTCGATCCTGCGGATCGGCGTCCCCGGCGAGACCCTGCTCGAAGCGCTGCCGCGGATGCGCGACGCCTACTGCGGCAGGGTCGGCTATCAGATCGAGCATCTCTCCTCCCACCAGCAGCGGATGTGGCTGCGGGAGATGATCGAGACCGGCGCCAACCGCCAGCCGCTCTCGGCCGAGGAGAAGCGGCGACTGCTGGAGCGTCTGCTGGACGTGTTCGAGTTCGAGCGCTTCATCGAGAAGGCCTACCTCGGCCAGAAGATGTTCTCGATCGAGGGGATCGACTCGGTGGTGCCGATGCTCGATGAGGTCGTCACGCTGGCCCTGCGTGGAGGTGCGCATGAGGTCGTCTTCGGGATGGCCCACCGCGGGCGGCTCAGCGTCCTCGCCCACAACCTGGGGCGGCCGCTGGAGGGGATCTTCGCCGAGTTCGAGGGCTCGAAGGCGATCGAGTCGGTGAAGGCGGTGGCGGCGATCCCGCACGGGGGCACCGGCGACGTCAAGTATCACTACGGTCACGCCGGCGTCTACGAGACCCACGCCGGCGAGAAGATCGACGTCCGCCTTTACCCCAACCCCAGCCACCTCGAGTTCGTCGATCCGGTCGTCGTCGGCGCCGCCCGCTACGAGCAGAATGTGATCGACGGCGCTCAGCTCGATCACGACCCGAAGCGCGCCGTCCCCGTCCTGCTCCACGGCGACGCGGCCTTCCCCGGCCAGGGCGTCGTCGCCGAGACCCTCAACCTGCAGGCGCTCGAGGGCTACGCCACCGGCGGCACGATCCACATCATCCAGAACAATCAGGTGGGGTTCACCACCGATCCGGAAGATGACCGCTCGACTCCCTACGCGGCCGACATGGCCAAGGGGTTCAACGTGCCGATCGTCCACGTCAACGCCGACGACGTCGAGGCCTGCTCGGGAGCGGTGCGGCTGGCGATGGCCTACCGCGAGCGCTGGGGCCGCGACATCGTCATCGACGTGATCGGCTACCGCCGCTACGGTCACAACGAGACCGACGAGCCCGCCTACACCCAGCCGCTGATGGCGGCCAAGATCAAGTCCCACCCGCCGGTCTCGGAGATCTACGCCGAGCAGCTGATCGCCGAAGGGGTGCTGAGCGCCGAGGAGGTCGAAGGCGAGCGCGAGGAACGCCGGGAGCGGTTGAGCGGCACCCTGAAGGGCCTGCGGGAGAAGATGGAGCTGGGCGAGTACGAGGACCCCACCGTGACGACGACCGGCACCGGCGAGCTCGACCGCACCGCCAGCCCCCCGGTCGCCACCGCTGTAGGAGAGGAGAAGCTGCGCTCGCTCAACGAGCGCCTGATCGAGGTGCCGGAGAGCTTCACGATCCACCGCAAGCTGCGAAAGCCGCTGCAGAAGCGGCTGGACTCGCTCGACGACGGCGGGATCGAGTTCGGCCTCGGCGAGAGCCTCGCCTTTGCCTCGCTTCTGACCGAGGGGGTCCACATCCGCCTCACCGGCCAGGACACCGAGCGGGGGACCTTCTCGCATCGCCATCTCGTCCTCCACGACGAGAAGACCGGGCTCGAGTACTGCCCGATGCAGCACCTCGACGACGCGACCGCCCCCTTCGAGCTCCACAACAGCCCGCTCTCCGAAGCGGCCTGTCTCGGGTTCGAATACGGCTACTCGGCCGCCAACTCCGGCTCGCTGATCCTCTGGGAGGCGCAGTTCGGCGACTTCGCCAACTCGGCCCAGGTGATCATTGACAGCTTCATCGTCTCCGGGGAGGCGAAGTGGGGCCAGACCAGCCGGCTGACGCTGCTGCTCCCGCACGGCTACGAGGGCTCCGGCCCGGAGCATTCCAGTGCCCGGATCGAGCGCTTCCTCGCGCTGGGCGCCGAGGGCAACATCCGGATCGCCAACCCGACAACCCCTGCCCAGTACTTCCACCTGCTGCGCCGCCAGGCGCTGGTCCGGAAGGCGCGACCGCTGGTCGTCTTCACCCCAAAGGGCCTGCTGCGGCTGCCGCGGGCGGCATCCTCGCTCGAGGAGCTGACCGAGGGCGAGTTCCACTACATACTCGAGGACCCCACCGCCACCGAGCGCCGCGAGACGATCGAGCGGCTGGTGCTGTGCACCGGAAAGATCTACTACGACCTCGACGCCAGCGAGCGCCGCGCCGAGGCCGAGAAGGTCGCGATCGCCCGGGTCGAGTACCTCTATCCCTTCGCCGCCGACCAGCTCAGCGGCCTGATCGCCTCCTATCCCAGCCTCCAGGAGGTCGTCTGGGTCCAGGAGGAGCCGCGCAACATGGGCGCATGGAAGGTGATGTCGCGCCGCATACCGCGGCTCCTGCCGGAGGGAATCGACCTCGGCTACATCGGCCGGCCGGGTCGGGCCAGCCCCGGCGAGGGCTACTCGATCGCCCACGCGCGCGAGCAGGAGCGGATCGTGCTGACCGCGCTCTCGGTAGAGGCAGAGCCGCAGCCCGCCTGAGCCGGCGCGGGCGACGCTGCGCCGGCGCCCTGCATACGGCGGTATCTTGGAGTCGATGGCGCGGAGCTCGAAAGCGCTGCGAAAACCGGTGCCTGGACGGATGTTCGCCTGGGTCAAGATCCTCTCGTGGATCGAGCTGGCGATCTTCGCGGCGCTCCTCTTCTTCTGGCTGGCGCCCGGCTTCGAGGGCGAGACATCGGCCTTCGGCCTCGCCCACGGCCTCGGGTTTGTCGCTCTGTGCCTTGTGATCTGGGCATGCGTGCTGCGGCGCGAAGCTCCCTACACGCTGCTGGCGGCAACCCTGACGCCGGTCGGGCCGGTCGGCAGCGTGGTCGCGATCGAGCTGATCGAGCGCAAGCGATGGGGCGTCGCCGGCCCGGATGAACCCGCCTCCGAAGCGGGCTTGACGGGAACGGTGGCGGCGAGTGTAGAATCTCCGCAATAGGGGGATCGAATAGATCCCTCGTGTAGGGAGAATTTCGAGTTCTTCATAAGCTCGCTCCGGGGGTTCGTCCTTCGGGGTGAACGCGTCGGCATCCCTCCCTGGCTACCGACGCGCTGGCGTGGCGAGGGCCGTGCGGACCCCCTGCCTCCCGCGGCCCCGTCACGCCCCTTCTTTACCGCGACGGCCCCTGCGCTCCACCCGCCGCCACCGCCGAGATGTCAATAAGTCACCGATTGATGTCCCAGGTACGTCTCGCCGAGGGCGTGCGCGGCTGATCAACCGTCGCGCAGTCCCCGCAACACGGTCTGCAGGATGCCGCCGTTGCGCAGGTAGCGAACCTCATTCGGCGTGTCGAGGCGCACCGTCGCCTCGAAACTCGACCGGCTCCGCCCCATCGCGGCTCGCCGTGACCTCGACCGTCTTCGCCTCGCCCTCGCGGAGGTCGCCGACGTCGATCGTCTCCTCGCCCGTCAGCCCCAGCGAGGTGGCCGACTCCCCCGCCGGGAGCTGCAGCGGGACCACGCCCATCCCGATCAGGTTGGAGCGGTGAATGCGCTCGAAGCTCTCGGCGATCACGGCGCGGACCCCGAGCAGCTTGGTCCCCTTCGCGGCCCAGTCGCGGGAGGAGCCGGAGCCGTACTCCTTGCCGGCGAGCACGACCAGCGGCACGCCGTCCGACTCGTAGGCCATCGCCGCCTCGTAGATCGTCGTCTCGCCGCCGTCGGGCCAGTGGCGGGTGAAGCCGCCCGCCCTGTCCACCAGCTGGTTGCGGAGGCGGATGTTGGCGAAGGTGCCGCGGATCATCACCTCGTGGTTGCCGCGGCGCGAGCCGTAGGAGTTGAAGTCGCGCGGCTCCACCCCCTGCTCGATCAGCCAGCGCCCAGCCGGGCTGTCCTTCTTGATCGCGCCCGCCGGGGAGATGTGGTCGGTGGTGATCGAGTCGCCGAGCACGGCGAGGACCCGGGCGCCGGTGATCGGCTCCAGCGGCTCGGGCTCCGCCGGCATCCCCTCGAAGAAGGACGGCCGCCGGACGTAGGTCGATTCCGGCCAGTCATAGCGGTCACCCTCGGGGACCTCGACCGCGTTCCAGGTCTCGTCGCCCTCGAACACCTCTCCGTAGCTCTTCGTGAACATCTCCGAGCGGATCGATCGCCCCACCACCTCCTTGACTTCGGCGGCGTCGGGCCAGATGTCGCGCAGGTAGACGGGCTCGCCGTCAGAGCCCTCGCCGAGCGGGTCGGTGAGCAGATCGATGTCCATGCGACCGGCAAGGGCGTAGGCGACGACCAGCGGCGGCGAGGCGAGGTAGTTGGCCTTGACGTCCTGGTTGATGCGCCCCTCGAAGTTGCGGTTGCCGGACAGCACGGCGCAGACCGCCAGGTCCCGCTCGGCGATCGCCGCCGAGATCTCCGGCGCCAGCGGGCCCGAGTTGCCAATGCAGGTAGTGCAGCCGTAGCCGACCAGGTTGAACTGGAGCGCGTCGAGGTGCTCGGTGAGGCCGGCCCTCTCGAGGTAGGCCGTGACCACCGTCGAGCCGGGGGCGAGCGAGGTCTTGACCCAGGGCCTTCGCTCCAGGCCGCGCTCGACAGCGTTGCGGGCGAGCAGGCCGGCGCCGATCATCACGCTCGGGTTCGAGGTGTTGGTGCAGCTTGTGATCGCGGCGATCACCACCCGGCCGTGGTCGAGCTCGAAGCTGGTGCCGTCCGCCAGCGTCACCTCGACCCCCTCGCCGCTGCCCGGCTCCGCGGTCGCCGTGGCGGCGGCGACGGTGACCGGCTCCCGCGGCTTGCCCCGCTCGTCGTCGGGGGTCTCGGCGGGCGGGTCGGACGCCGGGAAGGAGTCCTCGATCGCCTCGTCGTGGCCGTTGCCCATCCGCTCGGCAGCGTCGGGGGCGAACTCCTCCATCGCCTCGAGGAAGGCCCGCTTGGCGCTGGCCAGCGGCACCCGGTCCTGGGGGCGCTTGGGGCCGGCGATGCTGGGCTCGACGTCGCCGAGGTCCAGCTCCAGGGTGTCGGAGAAGGTCGGGTCCTCGGAGTCGGAGTCGTGGAACATCCCCTGCTCGCGTGCATAGGCGCCGACCAGCTCGATCGTCTCGGTCGGGCGGCCGGTGAACTCGAGGTAGCGCAGGGTCTCGGCGTCGACCGGGAAGATCGCGCAGGTCGAGCCGAACTCCGGCGACATGTTGCCGATCGTCGCCCGGTCGGCGAGCCCGAGCGTGGCCAGCCCGGGGCCGAAGAACTCGACGAACTTGGCGACCACCCCGCGCTCGCGGAGCATCTCGGTCACGGTGAGGACGAGGTCGGTCGCGGTGGCCCCCTCTGGAAGCTCACCGTCGAGGCGGAACCCGACCACCTGAGGCAGCAGCATCGAGACCGGCTGTCCCAGCATCGCCGCCTCGGCCTCGATCCCCCCGACGCCCCAGCCCAGTACCCCGAGGCCGTTGACCATCGTCGTGTGCGAGTCGGTACCGACCAGGGTGTCGGGGTAGGC
This sequence comes from uncultured Actinomycetes bacterium, assembly GCA_963738305.1. Lineage (GTDB taxonomy): Bacteria > Actinomycetota > Thermoleophilia > Solirubrobacterales > 70-9 > JBBRHQ01. The sequence goes on from CAVTVU010000001.1 coordinate 910,759, forward strand.
GGCGAGGCCACCCTCCCCCTCGCGGCTGTAGACGACCTGCGAGATGTACTCGAGGTTGACCTGGTGGCAGATCCCGGTCGCCGGCGGCACCACCCGGAAGTTGTCGAAGGCGTGCTGGCCCCACTTCAGGAACGAGTAGCGCTCGCGATTGCGCTCGAACTCGCGCTCGGCGTTGGTGGCGAAGGCGCGGGGGTTGCCGAAGGCGTCGACCTGGACGGAGTGGTCGATCACCAGGTCGACGTCGACCAGCGGGTTGATCGCCGCGGGGTCGCCGCCGATCTCGTCGGCCATCGCGTCGCGCATCGCGGCCAGGTCGACGACCGCCGGGACGCCGGTGAAGTCCTGCATCAGCACCCGCGCCGGTTGGTAGGGGATCTCGACGCTGGGCTCGGCGGCGGCCTCCCAGGTCGCGATCGCCTCGACGTCGGCCGCGGTGACCGACTCGCCGTCCTCGAGGCGCAGCACGTTCTCCAGCAGCACCTTGATCGAGTAGGGCAGGCGGGCGACGTCGAAGCGCTGCTGGAGCGCGTCGAGGCGGTGGATCTCGTAGCTGCGCCCGCCGACCTCGAGGGTCGAGCGGGAGTCGAAGGAGTCGCTGCTCATCGTAGCTCCCGTCATCTCTTGTCTGTCTGCCCCGAGGCGACTTCGTGCGCGGTCTTCTGGGCGGTGCCTCCGGAGGCGCTGCGGGTCGCCAGCCTCGGCGCCGCCAGGGCGAAGTGGGCGAGGACCCGCTGCTGGGCGGGCGCCACCGCGACCTCGACGCTGTCGCGCTCGATCGCCCGCACGACTGCCGCCCCAACCGCCGCCGGGGTCGAGGTCCCCAGACCGGGCGGAGGCTTCGCGCCGGCGTCGGCGAACATACCGGCGTCGCGGATGAACCCCGGGGCGACGATCGAGGAGCCGACCCCGCTGCCCCGCAGATCGGTGCGGAGGCCGAGCGAGAAGCCACGCAGCCCGAACTTGGTCGCGTTGTAGACCGCCGAGCGGGGGCTGGGTGCCTTGCCGGAGAGCGAGGCGACGAAGACCAGGTGTCCCGCGCCTCGCTCCAGCATCCCCGGCAGCAGCGCGCGGGCGAGCAGCATCGGCGCCTCGAGGTTGACCCGGAGCGCCCGCTCCACCTCGTTGGGGGAGAAATTCTCGATCCGACCGGTTCCCGGCAGGCCGGCGTTGGCGACGAGGACGTCGGGCTCGCCGGCCGCAGCCGCCAGCTCGAGCGCCGCCCCTGGCTCGGCGAGGTCGGCCGGGACGGCAAGATGACCCTGCCCCGGCAGCTCGGCGGCCATCTGCTCGAGCTCGGTGGCCTTGCGGCTGGAGAGGACCAGCCTCGCCCCCCGCGCCGCGAGCGCAACTGCGATCGCCCTCCCGAGCCCTCCGGTCGCCCCGGTCAGAAGCGCTGTGCGGCCGGAAGGATCCATCTGGATGAACCTACCACCGGCCCGACACGCGCCCGCCGCTCAGGAGACGTCGCGGCGCTCGGAGATCGCCGCGGCGAGCGCTGCTACCAACGCGGCGTAGCCGAAGTAGAGGAGCCCCGCCGGCAGGGGGTCGAGCAACCTGTAGCCGACATCCCCGCTGCTTTCGCCTCCGAGCGCAGACCAGAGGCCGCTGAGGCTGTAGGTGTCATAACCGTCGATCAGGAGGGAGAGGATCGGATCGACGACGATCAGGACCGCCGGGATGACGACGATCGCGGCGAGCTGGTTCGCGAGCAGCGCACCGAGCCCGACTCCCAGCATCGCCGAGAGGACGATATAGGCGGTGGTGCGGATCAGGATGCCCGCGAGATCGGCTCCGCTCACGCCGAGCGAACCCAGCGATTCGCCGTCGGCCGAGAGCCAGGGGATCGCGATCGTCAGCAGCAGGAGAGCGCTGGCGGCGGCGATGACGACGCCGCTGAGGGCGCCGGCCAACAGCTTCGCGATCAGAACCCGCCGGCGGTCCGGCGAGGCCAGAAGGGTCGAGGTGATGGTCCCGTGCCGGTACTCGCCCGCCGAGCCGACGATTCCCAGCAGCAGGGTGAGCAGCGCGCCGATGCCGAAGGTCGAGAGCAGGGATCGCGCGTCCTTCTCCGTGGAAACGGTCTCCGTGGCGAGATGCGTGACCGTGAAGAGGGCCGTGGCCGCGACGGCTAGCACGGCCAGCAACCAGTACGAACGTGCGGTCCGCAATTTGAGGAGCTCGGCGGCGACCAGGTCGGTCATCCTGCACCCCCGGCGTCGGAATCGCTGGTCATCTCCAGGAACACGTCCTCCAGCGAGGACTGCTCGACGCTGGTGAGCTCGTGGAGGACGATCCCCTCCCGGGCGGCCAGCTCGCCCACCTCCTCGGTGCTCGCCCGCCGAACGGTCAGCAGTTCGGGAGCGGAAGGCTCGGCCGTGCGCCCGGCGTCCCCCAGCGCCTTCGCGAGACGCTCGGCTTCCGGGCTTCGCACCCGCACGACTCCGCCGCCCTCGCCTCGCGAGGTCAGCTCCTCGAGGGTGGAGTGCGCGCGCAACCGACCCTTGTGGATGACGACGACCTCATCGACGGTCTGCGCGACCTCGGCCAGCACGTGGCTGGAGACCAGGATCGTCCGCCCCTCCGCCGCAAGCGAACGAAGGAGGTCGCGCAGCCACCGGATCCCCTGCGGGTCGAGCCCGTTGGCGGGCTCGTCGAGCACCAGAACCCGGGGGTCTCCGAGCAGGGCGGCGGCGAGGTTGAGCCGCTGCTTCATCCCGGTCGAGTAGCCCTTGACGCGCCGGCCCCCGGCCGAGCCGAGCTCGACCAGCGCCAGCATCTCGTCGACCCGTGTGAGCGGAAGGCGGGCGGCTCGGGCCAGGACCCGGAGGTGATTGCGACCCCTGCGGCCCGGGTGAAATCCCGAGGTGTCGAGCACGGCTCCCACCGTCCCGGTCGGGTCGGAGAGCCGTGCGTAGTCGCGGCCGTCGATGGTCGCGGTGCCGGCGCTGGGCCGTGCAAGGCCCAGCAACATCCGCAGAGTGGTGGTCTTGCCGGCGCCGTTGGGGCCGAGGAAGCCAAGGACCGACCCGGGCGCCACCGAGAAGCTGAGATCGTCCACCGCCAAGGTCGAGCCGTAGCGCTTGCTCAGGGAGGAGATCTCGATCATCCGCGCACCCAATCACAGATGTAGGCTCGCGTTGCCAACCCCGATCGAAGGGAGCCGAAGTGAAGCTCTACGTCTGCTGGGGGACCTTCCAGACGATCCGCCCCGGCGGGCACCCCTGCGCCAATGCCCACAACGCGCTGCGGGAGGCGGGCTACGAGCCCGACGTGATCAAGGTGCATGGGCTCGGGGTGGGGCCGCTGAAGTGGATGACCGAGGGGCGCAAGGAGGTCAAGGAGCTGACCGGCCAGCCGGCGGTGCCGGTGCTGGTCACCGACGAGGGCGAGGCGATCGCCGACTCGAAGGCGATCATCGAGTGGGCCGAGAAGCACCCCGCCGCCTCACCCGCGACAAGCTGAGCGCATGCGCGTCGCGATCGCAGGCGGGCACGGGAAGATCGCCCTGCGGCTGACCCGGCTGCTGCGCGCGACGGGTGACGAGGTGCTCGGATTGATCAGGGATCCCGCGCAGGGCGGCGACCTGCGCGCCGCCGGCGCCGAGCCGGCGGTCTGCGACCTCGAGGCCGCCTCCGCCGACGTCGCCGTGGCGATCGGCGAAGCCGACGCAGTCGTCTTCGCTGCCGGCGCCGGCCCCGGCAGCGGCGAGGCGCGCAAGCGGAGCATGGACCTGGGAGGCGCGGTGAAGCTGATCGAGGCGGCCAAGCAGCGCGGGATCAACCGCTACGTGATGGTCAGTGCGATGGGCGCGGCGGACCCGCCCGCGGCGGGCGGTGACGTCTTCGGCGAATACCTGCGGGCCAAGGCCGAAGCCGACCGCGCACTGCAGGGGAGCGGGCTCGACTTCACGATCGTGCGGCCGGGAGGCCTCACCGACGACCCGGGCACCGGACTCGTCACCCTCGGCGAGCGGCTGGCATCGGGCTCGATCAGCCGCGACGACGTCGCGGCGGTCCTGGCGGCGGTGCTGCGCAATCCCGCGGCGATCGGTGCGACCTTCGAGGCCGTCGAGGGCGAGACCCCAATCACGGAAGCGCTGGGCGCGATCGCCGAATCCCGATAGTGCGATCCCGCACTTGTTTCTTCGCCTTCCTTAGCATTCGACCAGGGAATCCTCTACAGTGCCGCGAACTGAATAACCGGTAAGCCGAGTCCCGGGCCACCTAGAGCCCGGGAGCGGGGGAACCAACGATGCATGGGGCGAACCCACCACGGTGGGAGCGCAGGCTCCTTAAGCGCCAGCCCGACAGCTAACCCCGCAGGCCGACAAAGGAGATCGGTTTGTCTTCGAGCATTCGCAAGTTCAAGGCGGGGTTGGCGGCAACAGGCGCGGCGGTGGCCGTGCTCGCGCTCGCCCCGGGCGGGGCCTCCGCGGCGTGCGGCAGCTCCGGTGGAATCAACCCGGGCGGCAGCAGTGCCTGTGCTCCGGCCGGCAAGGCGCGGCTGGTGCGTGGCAAGGCGATCGCCCCGGTCAATGCGCCGGCAAGGGTCAAAGCCGTCGTCGCGGCGGCCAACCGGATCCGCAACAAGCCCTACGTCTGGGGCGGCGGGCACGGACGCTGGGTGGACAGCGGCTATGACTGCTCCGGCTCGGTCAGCTACGCCCTGCACGGCGGAGGTTTCCTCTCCAGCCCGCTGCCCTCGGGCCCGCTGGAGAGCTGGGGTCATCGCGGCCACGGGCGCTGGATCAGCGTCTACGCCAACGCAGGGCATGCCTACGCGGTGATCGCCGGGCTGCGCTGGGACACGTCCATGACACCCGGGGACGGCCCGGGCTGGAGCAAGCAGATGCGCTCCTCCAGCGGCTATGTGGTCCGTCACCCGAGCGGCTACTAGAGCCACAGGCTGAGCTGTCGAGAGGTTCGGGCCCGATGGGGTCCGGGCCTCTCGCGCGTGCCTGCCGCGGGCGGCTCCTATACCGTTGTGCCCCGGGGTGGCAGCCACGATCTGACCGGCTGCGCCTCCGGGAGTGGAGGAGAAGACGGCACCAACCACGGCAAGCGAAGGGTCCCCGACGCCGGCGTCCGCCGGGGAGGCGGACGAAAGCGCCAGCGTCCCCGACGTCCGCCTCAGCGGCCTGTCCAAGCGCTACGGCGACGTGGTCGCCGTCGACCGGATCGACCTCGAGATCGCCGAGGGGGAGTTCTTCACCATGCTCGGCCCCTCCGGCTCGGGCAAGACGACGACGCTGCGGATGATCGCCGGCTTCGAGCAGCCGACCGCCGGAGTCGTCGAGCTGGCCGGCGCGGACGTCGTCGGGCTGCCTCCCTTTGACCGCGCCGTCAACACGGTCTTTCAGGACTACGCCCTGTTCCCGCACATGAGCGTCGGCGACAACGTCTCCTACGGGCTGAAGGTGGCCAGGGTGCCGAAGGACGAGCGGGAGAGCCGCCGCGACGAGGCGCTCGAGATGGTGCGGCTCGCCGGCTACGGCGACCGAAAGCCCAGCGAGCTGTCCGGTGGCCAGCGACAGCGGGTCGCTCTGGCGCGCGCGATCGTCAACCGCCCCAAGGTGCTCCTGCTCGACGAGCCGCTCGGAGCGCTCGACCTGAAGCTGCGCGAGCAGATGCAGACGGAGCTGAAGACGATCCAGGGAGAGGTGGGGATCACCTTCGTCTACGTCACCCACGATCAGGACGAGGCCCTGACGATGAGCGATCGGATCGCCGTCTTCAACGAGGGGCGGATCGAGCAGGTGAGCCCCCCCACCGAGCTCTACGAGCACCCCCAGAACGCCTTCGTCGCCGGCTTCGTCGGCGTCTCCAACCTGCTGGAGCGCGACGGCGAGCGGTTCACGATCCGCCCCGAGAAGATCACGATCCTCGATCGAGGCGGCGGCGGCGATGGGCTCCGGAACGAGGCGGGGCGGATCGTCGACATCGCCTACGTCGGCATGGTCACCCGCTACACGGTGGCACTTGACGCCGGGGGAGAGCTTCAGGTCGTTCGCCAGAATCAGGAGACCACGTCGGCAGACGTCGCCTCCGAGAGCGGACGTGAGGTCGTCGTCGGATGGAGGCCGGAGCACGCGGTCACCGTCCGGGGGGAAACCAAACAGGAGGAGGAATCAACGTGAGGAAGCCCGAGGCCAACCCCGCGAGGGTGGCATGGCTATGCATAGCCGGTCTCGTCGCCTTCATGCTCGCGCTTGCCGGATGCGGGAGCAGCAGTGGCGGCGACACCACCGGCTCAACCGCCGGCGAGCTGAAGAAGGTCGGCAAGGGAGAGGGTCGGCTCGACCTGGTCGCCTGGCCCGGATACGTCGCCGACCCGTGGATGTCGGACTTCGCGAAGGAGACCGGCTGCAAGGTCAGCGTCAAGGAAGCCGGGACGTCCTCGGAGATGGTCTCGCTGATGAGGACCGGCCAGTACGACGGGGTCTCCGCATCGGGCAACGCATCGCTGCAGCTCGTCTCGGGTGGTGACGTCGACCCGGTCAACGTCGACCTCGTGCCGAACTACAAGACGATCTTCTCCGACCTCAAGAACCAGCCCTATAACACGGTCGACGGGGTCAACTACGGGATCCCGCACGGGCGGGGGGCGAACCTCCTGATGTGGAACAGCGACGACGTCAAGCCGGTGCCGACCTCGTGGGACGTGATGCTCGACCCGAAGAAGGCGACCAAGTACAAGGGCAAGATCAGCGCCTATGACGACTACATCTACATCGCCGATGCCGCCGTCTACCTCAAGTACCACGACAAGAGCCTGGGGATCGAGAACCCCTACGAGCTGAACCAGAAGCAGTTCGACGCCGCGGTCAACCTGCTCAAGGAGCAGAAGCCGAACGTCGGCGAGTACTGGTCGAGCGCTACGAAGCAGATCGCCTCGTTCGCCAACAGCGACTCGACGGTCGGCACCACCTGGCAGTACCAGTACTTCGCCCTGAAGGGCGAGGGGCACCCGGTGGCCTCGAGCCCTGCAAGCCAGGGCTTCGTGCCCAAGGAGGGCGCGACCGGCTGGTCGGACACCTGGATGATCAGCTCCAGCGCCAAGCACCCGAATTGCATGTACAAGTGGATGGACTTCATCGTCTCGCCGCAGGCGAACGCTGAGGTCGCCCAGTACTTCGGGGAGGCACCGGCGCAGAGCAAGTCATGCGAAGCGTCAACCCTGACCGCCGCCGCCAAGGCGATCGGGTCTGACCCGAATCCGCAGTTCTGCAACCAGTACCACGCAGCGGACCCGAGCTTCTGGAAGCGGGTCTACTACTGGATCACGCCGGTGGCCGACTGTGGAAACGGCGACACCGATTGCAAGGACAACAACGCCTGGATCCAGGCGTGGACGGACATCAAGGGGTGAGCCAGGCGGTTCGCCCCGGACGACCGTGAGCGTCGATGGAAGCAGCTGACGCCCTGGCGCCAGCTCCGAAGAGGTCGGCGGGCCGCAGGCTCGCCGGCCTCTTCCACGGTCGCCCCCGCCTCCAGGTGGGGTCCCTGCTGGCCGGCCCGCTCGGCTGGCTGGTGATCGGCTACATCGGCTCGCTCGCCGTGATGCTGGTCGCGGCGTTCTGGAGCGTCGACTCCCTGAGCGGGGAGATCAACCGCACGCTGACCAGCGCCAACTTCGACACCCTTACCAGCGACCCGGTCTACCGCGAGGTCGCGCAGCGCACCATCCTGATCGCCGCGGCGGTGACCCTGACCGACGCGCTGCTCGCCTTCCCGATCGCCTTCTTCATGGCCAAGATCGCCAAGCCGAGGATCCGCGGCCTGCTGATCGTCGCGGTGCTGATGCCGCTCTGGTCCTTCTACGTGGTCAAGGTCTACGCCTGGCAGACGATGCTCTCCTCCGGCGGCATCGTCAACTGGGCGCTCGACCCGCTCGGGCTGAGCGGCCCCGGGTTTGGCACCACGGCCGTCTGGCTGGTCGAGAGCTATCTCTGGCTCCCCTACATGATCCTGCCGATCTACGCCGGCCTGGAGCGGATCCCCGACTCGCTGCTCTCGGCCTCCGAGGACCTCGGCGCGGGCCCGGGGACGACCTTCCGCCGGGTGATCCTCCCGATTGCCTTCCCGGCGGTGGTCGCCGGCTCGATCTTCACCTTCTCGCTCACGCTGGGGGACTTCATCGCGCCCTCGCTCGTCTCACCGGACACCCAGTTCATCGGCAACGTCGTCTACGACAACATCACCACCAACCTGCCGCTTGCGTCGGCCTTCGCCACGGTCCCGATCGCGGTGATGGTGGTCTACCTGCTGATCGCGCGCCGGCTTGGCGCCTTCGAGCACATCTGATGCGGCTGTCCAGGCGCTCACAGATCCTGCTGAGGATCGGGATGGGGATCACTCTGGCCTTCATCTACGTGCCGTTGCTGGTCGTCGCGATCTACGCCTTCAATGGCGGCAAGTCGATCGAGTGGCCGTTGCCGAGCCTGACCACGCGCTGGTTCAGCGTCGCGATTCACGATCACAGCGCCCAGCAGGCGCTGCTGACCTCGCTCAAGGTGGGGGCGGCCGCCACGGCGATCGCCCTGGTCCTCGGGACCCTGGCCTCGATCGCGGTCGGGCGCCACCGCTTCTTCGGCCGCGAGACGATCTCATTCGTGATCATCCTGCCGATCGCCCTGCCGGGGATCGTCACCGGGATCGCCCTCAGCGACACCTTCACCCAGGTCTGGGGGATCAGCCTCAGCCTGCTCACCGTGATCATCGGCCACGCAACCTTCTGCATCGTCGTCGTCTACAACAACGTCGTCGCCCGGCTGCGGCGGGTCTCCGGATCGCTCGAGGAGGCATCCGCCGACCTCGGCGCCCACACCTGGCAGACCTTCCGCTTCGTCACCCTGCCCAACATGCAAACCGCTCTGGTCGCGGGCGCCCTGCTCGCCTTCGCGCTCTCCTTCGACGAGATCATCGTCACCCTGTTCACGATCGGCGCGGGCCAGGAGACCCTCTCGATCTGGATCTACAACAATCTCTTCCGCAGCACGCAGCCGGCCCTCGTCAACGTGGTGGCGATGCTGGCCGTGCTGATCTCGATCATTCCCGTCTACCTCGCGCACCGGCTGACCCGCGACGAGGGCGGCGCCGGCGGCCGCGGCGCCGCGATGGAGGCCGAGACCGAGACCGCCGCGCTGGTCTAGTCGGGCCGGCGGACGTCACTCCTGTAACGCGGGCGTGAATGAGATCCCGACGATCGCGCCCTCGACCGACTGCAGCCGGGCTACCGTCTGTCCCCACGGCTCGGTGCGCGCGTCGTGCAGGAGCGCGAAGCAGTCGCGGCGCAGTTCCTCCGCCCCAGCCTGGACTGCTTCGGCGTCCTCGACTTCGAACTCGATACTTGCCTGAGGGACGGGGCGGTCACTCGGCCATTCCTCGTTCCCGAAGCAGGCCTGAGCGGCTTGGCTCAGCGGCCACACGGCGAAGTGCTTGCAGCCACCAATGTGCTCGCTATGGAAGTAGTCGCTGCCCTCGCTCGCCTCGAGCGGCAAGCCCAGCGAACCGACGTAGAGCTTGCGACTCTCGGCCGGATCGGCGGCGATGACGGCGACGCTGGCGATGAACTGCACCTTCATGACGACCTCCTCGCTTGATCCTTGGTGCGCGCTGGCTCGTGCGGTGACCGGATCGCGTTGACGGTACCGCCCGGCACCCTTGCGGGCAATAGCGACTCGCGCACTCGCCGGGCCGACGGTCTAGTCGAGGTTGACCATGAGGTGCTTGACCTCGGTGTAGTCCTCGAGCGAGTACATCGAGAGGTCCTTGCCGTAACCCGACTCCTTGTAGCCGCCGTGGGGCATCTCGGCGACGACCGGGATGTGGTCGTTGACCCAGACGCAGCCGAAGCGCAGGGCATTGGCGACCCGCAAGGCGCGGCCGACGTCCCGGGTCCAGACCGAAGCGGCGAGACCGTAACGTGTCCCGTTCGCCCACTCGATCGCCTTGGCCTCGTCAGCGAACGGCTGCACCGTGATCACCGGGCCGAAGATCTCGTTCTGGATCATCTCGTCCGACTGCTCGAGCCCGGCGACCACGGCCGGCTCGAGGTAGTAACCGGGCAGGTCGGGCTCGGTGCCGCCGGTGACGATCTCGGCGCCATCGGGCTTGCGCTCGAGGAAGCCCTCGACCCGCTCGCGCTGGCGCTCCGAGTTGACCGGGCCGAGGGTGGTGTCGGCGCTCAGGGTGTCGCCCAGCACTTGCCCCTTGGCCTGCTCGGCGAGCCCGCTCACCACGTCGTCGTAGACGCCTGAGGACGCCAGCACCCGGGTCGCGGCGGTGCAGTCCTGGCCTGCGTTGTAGTAGCCGGTTGCGGCAATGGTCTCCATCGCCGTCTCCATGTCGACGTCGTCGAAGACGACGACCGGCGCCTTGCCGCCCAGCTCGAGGTGAACCCGCTTCAGGGTTTCCGCCGCGGCCGCCGCGATCCACTTGCCGGTCGGGGGCGAGCCGGTGAGGGAAACGAGGCCGACGTCGGGGTGCTTGACCAGCTCGGACCCGGCCGGCTCGCCGTGGCCGCCGATCACGTTGAAGACGCCCGCCGGAAGGATCTCCGAGCACCACTCGGCCAGCTTCAGGGTCGTGATCGGGGTGGTCTCTGCCGGCTTGAGGACGATCGTGTTGCCGGTCGCCAGCGCGGGGCCGATCTTCCAGATGGCCATCATCAGCGGGTAGTTCCAGGGGGTGATCTGGCCGACCACGCCGATCGGCTCGCGGCGGATGATCGACGTGTGCCCCTCCATGTACTCGCCCGCCGCCTTGCCCTCCATGCAGCGGGCGGCACCGGCGAAGAAGCGCAGCTGGTCCGACATCTGCGGCACCTCGTCCTCGAACATCGCCTGCCGGGGCTTGCCGGCGTCGGCCGCCTCGAGGTCGGAGATCTCGTCCGCCTTCTCCTCGAGCAGATCGGCGATCGCCAGCAGGGCCGTCGCCCGCGTGGCGGGGGTGGTCGCCCCCCAGGTCTCGAACGCCTGCTTCGCCGCCGCCACGGCGCGGTCCACGTCCTCCTTGGTCGAGAGCGGCGCCTCGGCGATGACCTCGCCGGTGGCCGGGTTGATCACGTCCTCGGTCTGACCCTCGGCAGGGTCGACCTGCGCGCCGTCGATGAAGTTCTTGAGCCTGGTCCTGGTTGCGGTTGCCATCTCTCTCCTCCTCTTCAGTTACCGGATCTCAGTGTCGGCTCTCTACGTGGCGGTCCCGGCCAGCTCCAGGCCGAGCGCCTCCTCGACCGGCACGTAGGTGGTCCCGACCGCCTCGGCGACCGCCCGATGCGTGACCTCGCCGGCGGCGACGTTGACGCCGGGCCGCAGACCCGGGTCGTCGCTGATAGCCCCTTCCAGTCCGAGGTCGGCGAGGGCGATTGCGTAGGGCAGGGTCGCGTTGGTGAGCGCGAAGGTCGCCGTGATCGGCACCGCGCCCGGCATGTTGGCGACGCAGTAGTGGGTGATTCCGTCGACCTCGTAGGTGGGGTCGGCGTGAGTCGTCGGCTTCGAGGTCTCGAAGCAGCCACCCTGGTCGATCGCGACGTCGACGAGGACGGCCCCGGGCCGCATCAGCGCCAGCTGGTCGCGGCGCACCACGTAGGGAGCGCGGGCGCCGTGCACCAGCACCGCGCCGACCACCAGGTCGGCGCGCGGCAGCATCTCCTCCACCGCGAGGGTGGTCGAGTAGACCGTCGAGCAGCGCCCACCGAAGCCGACGTCGAGCTCCCGCAGGCGGTCGATCGACTTGTCGTAGACGAAGACGTCGGCCTCCATGCCGATCGCGATGAAGGCGGCGTTCATGCCGACCACCCCGCCCCCGATCACCATCACCGTGGCCGCCGCGACGCCCGGCACGCCGCCCAGCAGGATGCCCCGCCCGCCCAGCGGCTTCTCGAGCATGAACGCCCCGGCCTGGGTGGCGATCTTGCCCGCGATCTCGCTCATCGGGGCCAGCAGCGGCAGGCGCCCGCGGTCGTCGACGACGGTCTCGTAGGCGATGCAGGTGGCCCCGGAGGCCTGGAGCCCCCTGGTCTGCTCGGGGTCGGGCGCGAGGTGCAGGTAGGTGAAGAGCACCTGCTGGGGGCGCAGCATCTCGATCTCGGCCGGCTGCAGCTCCTTGACGTGGACGATCATCTCCGCCTCCCCGAAGACCGAGGCGGCGTCGGGGAGGGTCTTCGCTCCCTGCGCGACGTACTCGGCGTCCGGGATCGAGCTTCCCTCGCCCGCCGCGGCTTCGATCAACACCTCGTGCCCATGCTCGACCATCTCGCGGACCCCGGCCGGCGTGATCGCAACCCGGTACTCGTCCTGCTTGATCTCCTTGACCACTCCGACCTTCATCCGACGCTCTCCTCCTTGACGTCCAATTGAAAGCGACAACCGCGGCTCTCCAGCTCGGTGAACATCTCCTCGGGGTCCAGGCATCGTTCGGGGGGCAGCGCCCCGCGGGCCTCCACACCGCCCCGGGCCATCAGCCTCACCGCCGCCGCAGCGGGCGATGCCGTCGAGACGATGCCGCCACCCATCCCCCACTCCGCATGTGGCGGGGTCACCGAGCGCATCCTCACCTCGCGGCCGCCCCCGGCGGCGTCTATCAGGTGGATCGAGACCGTCTCTCCGGACTGGCGAACCACCTGCCCGGCGGCCTCCCGCACCTCCTCGGGCGACGCCCCGGTCAGCTCGCGGAGCCTCTCCAGCAGCGCCGGGGTGAGCGAGAGCCGGAAACTGCACTCGGCGCAGCCGAAGCTCTCGCCGAAGGTGCGAAGCTCCGAATGCAGCGTGTAGATCGTCCCGGCGCGGCCGATCTCGTCGCCGTAGTCCACCTCGCCCCCGTCGCTGAGCGGCTCGACTTCCACCGGCTGGCCGTCGCGCAACACGATCGGCGCCAGGGTGAGCTCGTCGAGCAGCGTCTCGAGGGCGTAGGGGAGGCTGAAACCGGGCGGCGGGTCGAGGTCGCGGCTGGCGGCGGCGACGTCGATCGATTCGACCGACTCCAGCTCCGCGATCGCCCGCGCCGCCATCAGGTTCGTCTTGCCGGGGCTGGAGCCGATGCCGAGGACCGCCAGCAGCCCGGCCGCCTCGAATCGCTCGCCAAGCGCCATCTGCTCTCCCGTCAGGTGGTAGAGCCCCCCGAGGTCGAGGTAGTGGCAGCCGGCCTCCAGGCAGGCCTCCATCGCGTCGAGGTTGATCCGGTAGCTGGCCGAGTTGATCAGCGCCTCGCAGCCGGCGATCTCGGAGGCCAGGCCCGAGCGGGCGTCGGCCTCGCGGGCGCTCGCCTTGGCCCCGCCGTGCTCGGCCGCGACCCGCTCGGCGACGTCGCCGCGCAGGTCCAGCAGCAGGATCTCCTCGACCTCCTCGGAGGAGGCGAGGTCGCGAACGATCGCCGGAGCGATCGTCCCCGCCGCCCCCAGCAGCGCCACCTTCATGCCACCAGCTCCCTCGCCCGCAGCGCCAGCCAGAACTCGATCCGGTCGTGCGCGCTCGAGAGGTCTCGGCCGGTCAGCTCCTCCACCTTGCGCATCCGGTAGCGCAGGGTATGGCGATGGCAGTAGACCTGGCGCGCCGCCTTCTCCCACTGGCCGTTCTGCTCGATGAACGCCTCCAGCGAGCGCAGCAGCTCGCCCCCGTACTCCGCGTCGCCATCGTCGATCGGCCCGAGCACGGTTTGCGTGTAGAGCCTCAGCGCCTCGTCGTCGGATACGGACAGCAGCAGGGTGAAGGCGCCAAGGTCGCGCCAGGATGCCACCTCCGGGGCGTCGCCATCGTCCAGGGCGGTCGCCTCGAGCGCGCAGCGCGCCTCGTGGAAGGAGAGGCGAAGGGCCTCCGGCGCCGCCGGCCTGCTGGCCGCCGCCCGCAACGCGAGCCCCTTCTCGGCCAGCGCCCGCCGGGCACCGGCCGCGACCTCGACCGGGTCCCGGTCGGAAACGTCGATCAACGCGCAGAGAAGCTCCCGGCCCTGGCTCGCGTGCGGCGCCACCACCGCGGGGCACCCCGCAGTGGCGAGGGCTGCTTCGAGGGCCGGCTCGGCCCCGGAAGGATCGTCGAGCGAGAAGACGAGCACGGCGGCCTCCGAGCCGATCCCGAACGGCTCCAGGCGACGCCTCAGCTCGGCCTCCTCGAGGCGGCCCGAGAGCGCCGCGGTGAGCACGTCGCCCGCCAGCCGCCGCTCGGTCTCGCGGGCGACCCGGCGGCGCATCAGTTCGAGCGCAACCACCGCCACGGCTTGCTGCAGGATCATCTGCTCAAAGTCGCCGAGCCCGCCGGAGTCGCGGACGATCGCCACCCAGGCCTGCGGCGACCCGCCGCCCGGGGAGATCACCGGGTGCGCCAGCGCCCGCCCGGCCACCGAGGGGTGGGACGGGATGAAGGGGTGGCCGTCGCGGATGTGGGCGAGGGCCTCGGCGCGGATCTCCTCCGCGGCCTCCTCGGAGACCTCGCGGCGGAAGCCTCGGCCGGCGAGCGGCTCGCCGCGGCCGTCGAGGATGCTGACCGTGCCGCCCACCGCCGAGGAAATAGTCGCGGCGATCTCCTCCAGCCCCCGCTCCTCGAGCACCAGCCGCTCGAGCCGTCGCTGCACCGCGATCCCGCGCTGCAGTACCTCGTACTGCTCGTTGACCAGGCGGGAGAAGGCCTTCTCGGTGATCGCGATGAACGGCATCGAGTAGGGAACTTCGAACAGGGGGAACTCCTGCTTGCGGGCCTCGTCGACCAGCGCCTTGGGCAGCTTGGCGTGGCTGAACCCGGTGCCGAACCCGAGTCCGGCCAGATTGTGGCCGACCAGCAGCTTCACGTAGTCGCGCTGCTCGGCTGCCTTGCCGAGCGGGATCCCGGTGGTCAGCATCAGCTCCCCGCCGGAGAGCCAGGGGGTGGGGTCCTCCAGCTCGGAGATGTGGACCCAGCGCACCGGGCTCTCCGCCCCGTCATCTCCCGCCGCCAGCTCCAGGCCCAGCTCGTCCAACAGGCTGTTGACGGTGAGCATCGGCGTCCCCCGCTTCGGCGCCGGACCGGCCCTAGATCCGCTTCGAGGCCGCTTCGAGGACCTTGCGCAGGATCTCGCCGATCTCCTCGAACTGC
The DNA here is from genome assembly GCA_963738305.1 of uncultured Actinomycetes bacterium. Taxonomy (GTDB): domain Bacteria; phylum Actinomycetota; class Thermoleophilia; order Solirubrobacterales; family 70-9; genus JBBRHQ01. Next base: position 925,820 of record CAVTVU010000001.1, read on the forward strand.
TCGGTGTCGGCGATCAGCGGCGGCGCCAGCTGGATCACCGGGTCGCCGCGATCATCGGTCCGGCAGATCAGCCCGTTGCGGTAGAGCTCGCCGGAGAGGAAGCCGCGCAGGAGGTCCTCGCCCTCCTCGTCGCTGAAGCTCTCCTTGGTGTCCTGGTCCTTGACCAGCTCGATCGCCTGGAAGTAGCCGGCGCCGCGCACGTCGCCGACGATCGGGATGTCGCGCAATGTCTCGAGCATCGCCCGGAACTCGCCCTCCTTGGCGAGCACGTGCCCGCAGAGGTCCTCGCGCTCGAAGATGTCGAGGTTGGCCATCGCCATCGCCGCCGCCACCGGGTGCCCGGCGAAGGTGAAGCCGTGGGAGAAGGAGGTGTTGCCCTCCAGGAACGGCTCGGCGAGCTCGTCGGAGGCGATCATCGCCCCCATCGGCGCGTAGGCGGAGGTGAGTGCCTTGGCCGTGGTGATGATGTCGGGCTGGTAGCCGAAGCGGTCGGAGCCGAAGTAGTGCCCGAGGCGGCCCCAGGAGCAGATCACCTCGTCGGAGATCAGCAGCACGTCGTAGCGGTCGCAGATCTCCCGCACGTGCTGGAAGTAGCCATCGGGCGGGACGAAGCAGCCGCCGGCGTTCTGCACCGGCTCGAGGATCACCGCCGCCACGGTCTCCGGATCCTCGAAGACGATCCGCTCCTCGATCGCCGTCGATGCCCAGAGGGGGTGGCGATCCACTGGCCAGCGATAGACGTTGGTGTTGGGCACGTGGCAGCCACCCGGGGTGAGCGGCTCGAACTGTGAGCGCAGGCTGGTGATCCCGGTCGCCGAGAGCGCCCCGAGCGAGGTGCCATGGTAGGCGACCTCGCGGGCGATCACCTTGGTCTTCTGGCCCTTGCCCTGGAGGCGGAAGTAGTTGCGCACGAGCTTCAGAGCCGACTCGACCGCCTCCGAGCCCCCGGAGGTGAAGAAGACGCGGTTCAGGTCGCCCGGAGTGAGGGTGGCGATCCGCGCCGCCAGCTCGATCGCCCGCGGGTGTGCGTAGCTCCACAGCACGTAGAAGTCGAGCTCCTCCACCTGGCGGGCCGCGGCCTCGCCGATCTCGCTGCGGCCGTGGCCGGCGTTGACGCAGAAGAGCCCGGAGAGCCCGTCGAGGTGGCGGTTGCCGTGCTCGTCATAGACGTAGCAGCCCTCGCCCCGGACGATGACCGGGATCTCGTGGTCGGGCGTGTAGTTGCCCATCCGCGAGAAGTGCATCCACAGGTGCCGCCTCGCCAGCTCCTGCAGGCTGGTGTCGCTCTGAGAACCCTTCTGCTGCGCTATGGCCATCTCGCTCTCCGTCCCGCTGGGGTTTGCTTCGACTATCTGGATAAAGCTAGTGCCGAATCGGCCTGCTTGCAAGTGATCTTCGGGTCAAGCGCCGGCCGGCCCCTTGTACGAGGTGTACAAGCGCGCGGCTGCAACTTTGCCACCGGCAACTTGCGAATCGGATCGGCGGCGCATAGGTTGCCGCAGGTCGCCGCCGCCAGGGCTGCGGAACCAAGGAGGAGAAGGAATGGAGAGTGCTTCAGCAGCCGAGCCGGCTCCGGCCGCGGCCGTCGCGAGCGAGGGCGACAAGGGGCTGAAGTCCGGGGCGCTGGGATTCCTCTCCAACGTGGTCATCGGGGTCGCCTCGACCGCCCCCGGCTACAGCCTCGCCGCCGTCCTCGGCTTCGTCGCGATCGAGGTCGGCTTCCAGTCCCCGGCGATCCTCTGGCTCGCCTTCGTCCCGATGCTGTTCATCTCGGCGGCCTACTACTACATGAACCGCGCCGACCCCGACTGCGGCACGTCGTTCACCTGGGTGACCTCGACGATCGGCCCCCGGACCGGCTGGCTCACCGGCTGGGCGATCATCATGGCCGATCTCTTCGTGATGGCGAACCTCTCCCAGATCGCCGGCCTCTACACGTTCCTCCTGGTCGGCTGGCAGTCCGCGGCGGACTCGGTGGCGGCGGTGACCGTGGTCGGTGTGATCTGGATCGCCGTGATGACCTGGATCTGCGTGGTCGGGATCGAGCTCTCGGCGAGGACCCAGTTCTTCCTGCTCGCCGCCGAGGTCTTCACCCTCGCCCTGTTCTCGGTCGTGGCTCTGGTCAAGGTCTATGCGACCGATCTCCCCGGCTCGGTGCTGCCGTCGCTCTCCTGGTTCAACCCGGCCGACATCAGCAGCGGCAGCGCCCTCGCGTCAGGCCTGATCCTGGGAATCTTCATCTACTGGGGGTGGGACTCGACCGTCACCGTCAACGAGGAGAGCGAGAACTCGTCCGAGACTCCGGGCCGCGCCGCGGTGATGAGCACGGTCATCCTGGTGCTGATCTACCTCGTCGTCTCCGTCGCCGCCATGGCCTACGGCGGGCTCGGCCCCCTGAAGCAGAACCCCGACGATGTGCTCAGCGCGCTCGGCAAGGACGTCTTCGGCACGCCCGCTGGACAAGATCCTGATCATCGCCGTGCTCACCTCCGCCTCGGCATCGACCCAGACGACGATCCTGCCCACCTCCCGAACCGCCCTCTCGATGGCCTTCGCGAAGGCGATTCCCGATCGCTTCGGCCACGTCCACAAGCGGTTCCAGACGCCGGACACGGCGACGATCTGGTTCGGCGTCGGCTCGATCATCTGGTACGTCGGCCTGACGATCATCAGCGAGAACATCCTCTTCGACTCGATCGCCGCCCTCGGCCTGATGATCGCCTTCTACTATGCGCTGACCGGCTTCGCGGCGCCGATCTACTACCGGCGGGAGCTGTTCAGCAGCCCGGCGGCGATCCGAACCGCTGGGTTCGGGGTGCTCGGCGGCCTGGCGCTACTCGGCCTCGGCTTCTTCGTCGCCGACGTCTTCAGCACACAGGGCAACGCCTGGACGGCGCTGTTCGACAAAGCCAGCTTTGCCAATCTCCTCGCCACGGTGTGCGCGTGGGTCGGCACGGTCGGCGTGCTCGTAGGCACCGCCGTCGCCTTCCTCCGCAGCCGATCGACCAAGAGCCTGATCCTGGTCGCCGCCGCCGGGACGATCGGCGGCGTGGTCCTCACCTGGGCCTTCTTCAAGAGCGCGATCGACCTCTCCGATCCCGCCAACTCCGAGTCGGGGGACTCCTGGTTCGGACTGGGCCCCCCCTTCGTGATCGGGATCGGCTCGCTGCTGGTCGGACTCCTGCTGATGCTGGTCCGCGAGCGCACCCACCCCGAGTTCTTCAAGCGCAAGTGGAAGACGGCGCCGCCGGGGTCGCTCGATCCGAAGGTGGCAACGCCCGCGGAGCCGTCGTTCGCCGGCGATGAAACCGCCGGGGGAGGTCCGGCCTAGTGGCGGGCGAGATTGTCGTCGGCTACGACGGCACGGAGTGCTCGGAGGCCGCGCTCGAAGTCGGGGTCGGGCTGGCCAAGGACCTGGCCTCCAAACTGATCGTCCTCTACGCCTACGACCCTGCCCGGTTAGGCGGCGAGGTCCGCGACCTCGACCAGGCTCTAGAATCCCGGGGCCGCGAGGTCACCGCGCAGGCGGTGGAGAAAGCGCAGGCGGCAGGGGTCGACGCCGAGGCCGAGCTCGTCAAGGAGAAGGCCGCGGTGGCGCTCTCGACCCTGGCGTCGAAGCTGGGGGCCCGGCTCATCGTCCTCGGCAGCTATGGGGAGCGGCCGGTGACCGGGGTCATTCTCGGCGCCACACCGCACAAGCTCCTCCACATCTCTGAGGTACCTGTAATAGTTGTTCCCGTTCGAGAGTGAGCGAGGAGAGCACCACACCGAGCGTCGAGCTTGAGGGCGTGACCAAGCAGTTCGCCGACGTGGTCGCGGTGGACGACGTCGACCTGAGGATCGGCCAGGGAGAGTTCTTCACCCTGCTGGGGCCCAGCGGCTGCGGCAAGACGACGACGCTGCGGATGATCGCCGGCTTCGAGCTTCCCACCAAGGGACGGCTGCTGATCGACGGCTCCGACGTCGCCCGCCTTCCGGCCTACAAGCGCCCGACCAACACCGTCTTCCAGAGCTACGCCCTCTTCCCCCACCTCAGCGTGGAGGAGAACGTCGGCTTCGGCCTGCGTCGCAAGAAGGTCGCCAAGGACGAGATCGCCACCCGGGTCGCCGACGAGCTGGAGCGGGTCGGCCTGGCGCGCGAGGCGAGGCGGCGGCCCAACCAGCTCTCCGGCGGGCAGCAGCAGCGGGTCGCCCTGGCCCGCGCCCTGGTCAACCTGCCCAAGGTCCTGCTGCTCGACGAGCCGCTCGGGGCGCTCGACCTGAAGCTGCGCAAGGGCCTCCAGGTCGAGCTGAAGCGGATCCAGCGCGAGGTCGGGATCAGCTTCGTCTACGTCACCCACGACCAGGAGGAGGCGCTGACGATGTCGGACCGGATCGCGGTCATGAACCGCGGCCGGATCGAGCAGATCGGTGGGCCGGAGGAGATCTACGACCGCCCCGACACGACCTTCGTGGCCGGGTTCATCGGCGTCTCCAACCTGATGCCGGCCACGGTCTCCTCCGCGAGCGAGGTGCGGCTGGAGCAGGGCCCGGTCGTTCCCGCCGACACCGGCCGCTTCTCGAGCGGAGAGCGCTGCTTCGCCGTCGTGCGGCCGGAGAAGCTGGAGATCGCCGCCGTCAACGGGGCCGGCCCGGCGTCCGACGATCCGGGCGTCGAGGGGATCGTCGAGAGCTCGCTCTACCTGGGGACGTCGACCCAGATCGCGGTGGACCTCGGCGAGGACGTCCGGATGACCGTGCTGGTGCCCAACGCCAGCGAGGCCGAGCGCCAGCGCCTGCCGGGCGGCGGCGCCCGGGTGAGACTGGGGTGGGCGCCCGAGCACATGCACCTTGTTCGTGAATCAACCCGCGCCGAGCCCAACCTGGGGGAGCTTCGGCCCACTGCCGAGATGGCGGCCGCGCGGACACAACCCAACGAGGAGGAGTCAGCGTCTTGAGCAAGAGAATCGGCAGTTCGGGATTGCGGCGGCGGGGCTCGGCGATGGGGCCGGCCCGGACATTGCTGGTGGCGCTGGCGGTGGCTGCTGTCACCGCGGGGCTGGTCGCCTGTGGCGGGGGCGGCGGCGGGATCGAGGGCGGCGGCGAGACGACCGGCGCCGAGACCGCCAAGGGCGGCAAGGTTACTGGGGACCTGACCATCTCCAACTGGCCGCTCTACATCGACAAGGACACGGTCAAGAACTTCGACGCCAAGTACGGCACCAACACCAAGTACATCGAGGACGTCAACGACAACAACGAGTTCTTCGGCAAGCTGCAGCCGCTGCTCGCCCAGGGCGACTCGGGCGGGCGCAGCATCATGGTCCTGACCGACTGGATGGCGCAGAAGATGTACGACCTCGGCTACGTGCAGAAGCTCGACAAGTCGGCGATCCCGAACGTCGAGAAGAACCTGATCCCGCCTCTGCAGCATCCCTCGTTCGATCAGAACCGCGACTACACGGTCCCCTGGCAGAGCGGGATGACCGGCCTGATCGTCCGCACCGACCTGGCGCCGGACGTGCACTCGATCAACGACCTCTTCGACCCCAAGTACAAGGGCAAGGTCTCGATGCTGACCGAGATGCGCGACACGGTGCCGCTGATCATGGCCGCCGACGGCGTCGATCCCGACAAGGCCACCGAGCAGGATTGGATGGACGCGATCGACAAGATCAAGAAGGCGGTCGACAACGGGCAGATCCGCCGTTTCACCGGCAACGACTACGCCAGCGACTTCACCAGCGGCAACCTGGTCGCCGGGATCGGCTGGTCCGGGGATGCGGTGCAGCTCCAGGCCGACAACCCGGACATCCAGTGGCGGATGCCGACCCAGGGCTGCTCGCTGTGGTCGGACAACATGGAGATCCCGGTCGGCGCGCCGAACACGGCGGCGGCGCTCGGCTTCATGAACTACGTCTACGACCCGAAGGTCGCGGCGAAGATCACCGCCTACGTCAACTACGTCAGCCCGGTGAACGGCGTCAAGCAGGTGCTCCAGAAGACAGATCCGGAGCTGGCCAACAACCAGCTGATCTTTCCCAGTGCTTCGTTCACCAAGAACTGCTTCTCCCAGCCACCCCTCAAGGGAAGCGAGGAGACGCGGGTGACGGAGGCCTTCCAGAACGTGATCACGGGCTGATTGAAGGCGGCGCCCTGAGCTGATGAGCGAGGCACAGGCATGAGCTCGGGGCGCCGCCGCGCCCTGCCGTACTTCCTGCTGGGGCCGGGGGTCGTCTGGCTGATCCTCTTCTTCGTCGTGCCGATGTACTTCATGGGCCGGCTCTCGCTCGAGCAGGGGGTGCTCCCCAACTTCGAGTTCACCTGGCACTGGGCCAACTTCCCCGACTCGCTGAAGGCCTATGACACGCAGTTCCTGCGCTCCTTCTATTACGCGGGGGTCGCCACGATCCTTTGCCTGCTGATCGGCTACCCGCTGGCCTACGCGATCGCCTTCAAGGGAGGCAGGTGGCGGAACGCGATGCTCTTCGCCGTCGTCGCCCCCTTCTTCACCACGTACCTGATCCGCACCCTGGCCTGGAAGACGATGCTCGACGACCAAAGCCCGGTCGTCGACGTGCTCAACTCGCTCGGCCTCACCTCAGGCGGCCGGGTCCTAGCCACCTCGAGCGCGGTGATCGCCGGCCTCACCTACAACTTCCTGCCCTTCATGGTGCTGCCGATCTACGCCAGCCTGGAGCGGCTCGACGTCTCCCTGGTCGAGGCCGCCCAGGACCTCTACTCCTCCTCGTTCACGGCCTTTCGCAAGGTCACGCTGCCGCTCTCCGCCCCGGGGGTCGTGGCCGGCACCCTGCTGACCTTCATCCCCGCGGTCGGCGACTACGTCAACGCCGCCTTCCTCGGGGGGACCCAGCAGGCGATGATCGGCAACGTGATCCAGTCGAAGTACCTGGTGGTCCGCGACTACCCGAGTGCCGCGGCGCTGTCCTTCGTTCTGTTGGCGGGCATCCTGGTCGCGGTGCTGCTCTACATCCGCTTCGCCGGCTCGGAGGCGCTGATGGAGACGGAGTCCGCCTGATGGAAGCCGGAGCAATCACCCACCCAGTCGCCGCGGAGCCCATGGAAAGCGCGCCGCGGCGCGCCTGGCGCTGGCTGCGCGAGCACGGGCTGAACATCTATGCGGGCCTGGCGATCGCCTACATGCTGCTGCCGATCGCGATCATCATCGTCTTCTCGTTCAACGATCCCGCGGGCCGCTACAACCTCGTCTGGTCGGGCTTCACGACGAAGTACTGGGCCCACCCCTTCGCGATCTCAGAGCTGACCGACGCCTTCGGCACCAGCATCAAGCTGGCGCTCCTGGCGACGCTGATCTCGACGGTGATCGGGACGCTGATGGCGATCGCCCTGGTCCGCCACGAGTTCTACGGGCGCCGGGGGGCCAACGTGCTGATCGTCGTGCCGATGGCGACCCCGGAAGTGGTGATCGGCGCCTCGCTGCTCTCGATGTTCCTGATCTACGGCCTCGAGCTCGGCTTCCAGACTCTGCTGATAGCCCACGTCATGTTCTGCATCAGCTTCGTCGTCGTCGTCGTGCGCTCGCGGCTGATCGGCTTCGACCGCCGCCTCGAGGACGCCGCCAACGACCTCGGGGCGACCCCGCTTCAAACCTTCAGGCTGGTGACGCTGCCGCTGATCATGCCCGGGATCATGGGCGGCGCCCTGCTCGCCTTCGCCCTCTCAATCGACGACTTCGTCATCTCCAACTTCAACTCGGGCACGACGGTCACCTTCCCCCTCTACATCTTCGGGGCCAACCAGCGTGGGATCCCGGTGCAGGTCAACGTGATCGCGGCGATGCTGTTCATCGTCACCCTGGCGGTGATGGCGTTCACCGTCATCCAGCAGCGCCGAGCCGAGAGGATGAGCCAGGTCCGACCCGAGCAAGAGTCGACGGCGTGAGCGTCGAAACCAGGCTGCTGATCGGCGGCGAGCAGGTCGCCGGCGCCGGCGAGCCGCTGGCGGTCGAGAACCCGGCCACCGAGGAGACGCTGGCGACGGTCGCAGCCGCCTCGCCCGAGCAGCTGAACGGCGCGGTCGCCGCCGCTCGTGAGGCGGCCCGCGTCTGGGAGCGGACCCCGGCGATCGAGCGCGGCGAGATGCTGCACGAGGTGGCGAGGCGACTTCGCGGGCACCAGGAGGAGCTGGCGGCGGCGATGACCGCCGAGGGAGGCAAGCCGCTGGTCGAGAATCGCGACGAGGTGGAATGGTGCGCCGCGGCCTTCGACTACTACGCGGAGATCGGGCGCGATTCCGCGGGGCGCGTGATCCCCTCGATCGAAGCGACGCAGCTCTCGATGGTGGTCAAGGACCCGGTCGGGGTGGTGGGCTGCATCGTCCCCTGGAACTACCCGCTCCTGCTCCTGACCTGGAAGCTGGCCCCGGCCCTGGCGGCGGGGAACACGACCGTCTGCAAGCCCTCCGAGCTGACCCCCACCTCGACCCTGATGCTGGCCGGCTGCCTCGATCACCTGCCGGACGGGGCGGTGAACCTGATCGCCGGCGGCGGTGGCGTGGGCGCCGCGCTCACCGCCGACGAGGGAATCGACTGCGTCGCCTTCACCGGCTCGGTCGACACAGGGAAGCGGGTGGCGCTGGCCTGCGCGGAGCGGGTCGCTCGCGTCAACCTCGAGATGGGGGGCAAGGACCCGTTCATCGTCTGCGCCGACGTCGGCGCCGAGGGGGTCGAGGTCGCGGCCCGCGGCGGGGCCTGGGCCGCCTACCTGAACGCGGGCCAGGTCTGCACCTCCGCGGAGCGCTTCTACGTCGCCGCCGACGTCTACGACGACTACGTCAGCGCCTTCGTCGAGCACACCGCCTCGCTGGTGGTCGGCGACCCGACCGCACCCGACACCGACGTCGGCCCGATGGTCTCGGCGACCCAGCGAGGCAAGGTGGTCGAGCAGGTCGAGGCCGCGGTCGGCGCGGGGGCCGAGCTCCTCACCGGCGGGGGTGACGGCGGCAACGAGCGCGGTCACTACTACTCCCCGGCGGTGATCACCGGCGCGTCCGCCGAGACCGCGCTGCTCCGCGAGGAGACCTTCGGCCCGGTGGCCCCGATCGTGCCGGTGCGCTCGCTCGACGAGGCGATCGAGCTGGCCAACGGCACCCCCTTCGGCCTCGGCGCCAACATCTACACCTCGGACCTGAAGACGATGGTCCGCTGCATGCGCGAGATCAAGGCCGGGACCGTCTGGTTCAACGACCCGCTGACCGACAACGACGCCGGCCCCTTCGGCGGCTTCAAGCAGTCGGGGATGGGGCGGGAGCTGGGCCGAGAGGGGCTCGAGGCCTTCCAGGAGACCAAGCACGTCCACGTCGAGACGGAGATCGCGCCGAAGGAGTGGTGGTACCCCTACGGCGAGAGTTGACCGCCGCGGACCACGCTCCGCTCGTCTTGCCGACCTAATGCACGCCTGACATGCCGCAGGTCGGCCAGATGCCGCAAATGCAGCGGGCGACCGGCCACGGTGTGGATTGGGGATCCCCAAAAAGGGGTAGTGCAGCGGACCAGCCCCCAAGGAGGAGAGAGCATGGCTCAGGCAAAGACCCGACCCGCCACCACGCGGTCACGGTCCAACAGCAGGGCTTCGAGCAAGAGCGCGGGCACCCGCGCCAAGCAGTCGCGTAACGGCGGGAGCGCCGGGACTCGCGCCAAGGCATCGGGCAACCGCCGCAAGCCCTCATCGCGAGCGGCCTCTTCGAGCCAACGCACTCGCTCCTCCTCCAGTCAGCGCGCTCGCTCGAGCAGCCGGTCAGGCTCAGGCAACGGCAAGGGACGGGCCGACGCAGCGAAGGACGCGGTGGCCGGGGCCACCAGGGAAGCCGGAAGCGCTGTGGGCAGCGCCGCGAACAAGGCCAAGACCCCGCTGCTGGCCGGGGGCGCGGCTCTCGCCGGGATCGCCGGAGGAGTCGCGCTCAGCAGCGCCCGCAACGGCAAGGGGCAGAGGCTCCTCGGTCTCGTCGGCCCGAAGCGGCCGAGGCTGCAGCTTCGATCCAAGGACGTCGCCAAGACGGCAAAGGAGCTTGGTTCATTCGGTGAGCAGGTCGGGAGTCTCGCCAAGGAGATCCGGCAGACGAGGGAGGCGGTCGGCGGCGACTCTCAGCGCCACCGATCTCCGATCGAGGTCCTCCTGCACGGCCTCACCGCACGCCGCTGACACGACTCGAGGCGCCTGAGGGCGATCCCCGAGCCCGGTGCAGTTCCCCACCCCGTCCTGCGCGGGCAGTCTGGCGCCTCGGTCACAGGGGCAGCCGCGGCAGCGCCGCTTCCAGCCACTCGACCACGGCGTCGATCGTCAGGCCGTCGATCGAGTGGCCGAGCGGTGCCTCACGGTAGGTGAGGTCAAGGCCCGCCGGTTCGAGAAGCTCGCGGGCGGCCCGGGCGAACTCGACCCCGATCACCGGGTCGGCGCTGCCGTGTGAGATCAGCACCGGCATCCCGGCACGAGAGTCGAGATCGGGCTCCCAGTCCTCGACCTGCGGGATGAACCCGGAGAGGGCGAGGATCCCCGCCGGGCGCGGGCGGTCGCTCCCCAGCCCGAGTGCGTAGGACATCACCGTCCCCTGCGAGAAGCCGCCGAGCACGGTCCGCTCATTCCCGATCCCGGCCCACTCACCGATCTCGGTCAGCCAATCTCCGAGTGCGCGGTAGCTGGTGGCGAAGGTCTCGCGGTCGGGGAAGCCCACTCTCTCGACCACGTACCAGTGATTGCCGGGCTGGCCCGGGAGCTGGAGCGGCGCCCGCGGCGCGGCGCAGGCCAGCCGGCCCTCGGGGTCGAGGAGGTCGAAGAGGCCTGCCAGGTCCTGCTCACTGGTGCCCCGGCCGTGGAGGAGGACCAGCAGCCCGTCCGGGCGGTCGAGCCGAGCCGGGCGGGCTGCGGTGATCAGCGATCGGGGCGCCTCGGGCACCCCGCCATTGTGCCTTTCGCGGCGCGAAGGGGACAGGCGACACACATAGACTCGGGGCCTGATGGACGAGCAGGACTCCACTCCCTACGTGGACGCGATCCTCGCCTACGCGGGCCGCGACCCGGGGCGCCTGCACGTGCCGGGGCACAAGGGGGGCCCGGGCGCGGACGCCGGGTTGCGGGCACTGGCGGGCGACACAGCCCTGTTGCACGACGTGCCGGCGCTGATCGAAGGGATCGACGTGGGTCCGGAGCCGACGCCGTTCCAGCAGGCCCAGCGGCTGGCGGCGCGGGCCTGGGGGGCGAGGCGCACCTGGTTCCTGATCAACGGCGCCTCCCAGGGAAACCAGGCGACCTGCCTGGCCCTGGCTCACTCGGGACCGAAGGTGGTGATCCAGCGAAACGTCCACTCCTCGGTGATCGACGGCCTCATCCTCTCGGGGCTGCGGCCGGCGTTCGTCTCACCCGAGCTCGATCCCGAGCTGGGGGTTGCCCACTGCATGACCCCCGGTGCGCTCGAGCTGGCGCTGGCGACGACGCCGGAGGCTGTCGCGGCGGTCGCCGTATCCCCCACCTACTTCGGTGCCTGCGCCGACGTGGCGGGCCTCGCCGAGATGGCGCATAAGCGGCAGGTGCCGCTTGTCGTCGACGAAGCCTGGGGGGCCCACCTGCGATTCCACCCCGAGCTGCCCCCTGACGCGATCTCCAGCGGCGCCGACCTGGTGATCTCGTCTACCCACAAGATCGTCGGCAGCCTCACCCAGGCGGCGATGCTCCACCTCGCGTCGGAGCGGATCGACGAACAGGTGGTGGACCGCTGCGTCAGCCTGATCGAGTCGACCAGCCCGAGCGGGCTCCTTTGCGGATCGCTCGACGCGGGGCGCCGCCAAGCCCAGGTGCACGGCGAGGCGCTGCTCACCGAGACGATCGAGGTCCTGCACGACACCCGCGAGGCGATCCGGGGAATCGGGGGCCTCGACGTCCTCGACGAGCGCATGGTCGGCAGCGCCGGGGTCGCCGGGTGGGACCCCCTGCGGCTCGCGGTGGACGTGCGTGGGACCGGCTCGACCGGATACCGCCTGGCGGAGCTGGTGCGATACGACGACGACGTCAACTTCGAGCTGTTCGCCGAGAACGTCGCCGTCGCCGCCTTCGGCATGGGGGCGCCGGCGGCACCCCAGTCCGAGCGCCTGGTCGCGGCGCTGCGCCGGGCCGCCGCGCAACTCGGCGACATCCCGGCGGCCGAGCACCCGGAGTTCGCTCCGCCCCCGCCGTGGGGGGAGCTGGCGATGACTCCCCGCGAGGCGTTTCTCGGCCCCCAGGAGACGGTGTCGTTCGAAGCGGCTGCGGGGCGGGTGGCGGCCGAGGCCCTCGCCGCCTATCCCCCCGGGATCCCCAACGTACTGCCGGGCGAGCGCCTCTCCCGGGATGCTCTGGACTACATCACCGAGAGCGTCGCCCACGGCGGCTACGTCCGCGGTGCAACCGACCGCGAGCTGAGGACGCTGCGGGTCGCCAGGGAGTGAATCGGCCTACTGAGGCTACTCCGGCCGGCGAGCGGCTTCGAGGGCCGCCTCCAGGTCCCGGCCCCACTCGTAGCGGGCGATCCTGCCGTCGCGGAAGGTCCAGGTGTGCGCCTCCCGCTGGAGGACCTCACCCTGGCTTCCCCTGCCACTTGTGTGGAAGACGACCGCTGCAACGACCCTGTCTCCGCCATCGCTCGCGCAGTGTCGCCGACGAAACCGCGGCCCCATCAGCCGCGGGGCAGACCATCACTCACGGCCCGCTGCGGAAGCGGCGGTGCGTGGCCGACGAACGACGAGGCCGGTTTGCGTCGCGCACAGCAAAGACGTAGAATCAGGCGGGCCCACAGGCGACGGCCTGAGGCTGGAGTTCTGGGGGTGTTGGAGAATGAAGAGAGTCGGACCCTCGTACGGGGTATCGACGCTTAGACACAGATCCCATCCTGAGTTCATGGAGGTTTCCATGTCTGAGACGCCGAGATACGGACAGCTAGAGCTCGACGTGGCGGTTTCCGGTGCGAGCATCGTCATCCGGGTCAGCGGTGAGGTGGACCTCTCCAATGCCGAGCGCTTCGAAGAGGCGATCCAGCTCGCCTGCACCGACGGCGGCGACCGCAACGTACTCGTCGATCTCTCCGAGTTGAGCTTCATCGACTCGACCGGCCTCCGTGTCCTGATCGAGGCCACCCGCAACTCTCGCAGCAACGGCGACCAGCTCCACTTTCGGGGGCCCTCGCCGCAGGTCCGCAGGATCCTCGAGGTCACCGGCATCTTCGACTATCTCTTCGAGGGGACAGCGGACGTGGTCGCCTCGGAGGGCGACTGATGTATCGATGCGAGCGTTGCGGGGCCGGGTTCCATCCGCGGGCTGCCCGCAGGTGGAGTCTCTGCCCCCGGTGCCTGGCCAAGGCCCGTGTACCGGTTCCGTTGCAATTCGAGCTTGACCGAACGCCCGTAACCGCTCCGTCGAACGGTCCCGCGCCAAGGACGCGCGACTTCGCTAGCAGACCCGCCAAATCACGCCCGTAGTTTCCGTTAGGCCGTCGCGCTAGGCTTTGGGTCAGCAACTGCCCGTCGGGTTCTCCAGGTTCGTCCTCCTCCTTTCGCGCAGCTGACCCAAGAGCGCAGCTGACCCAAGAGGACGAATGGATCGGAATCCCATGAACGCCACGGCGGATGCCGAGGTCGAGGCCGGCCAGGGACGTATGGCGCAGATCTCGAACCAGGCACTTTCCATGGCAGGGGAGCGGGAAGCGGCGTCGAGGTGGAAGCCGAGGCCGCGTGGCTACTCACGATCAAAGACGGCGCCGTCGTCCACCTTCATGCCTTTGGCACCTGGAAGCAGGCCCTCGAAGCCGCCGGGCTGTCAGATTAAGGCGTGGGCCAATTCCTCGGATCGGGCTAACCGGTGGGCATCTCAAGTAATTCAACGCGGTACCCGTCCGGATCGCGGACGAAGCAGAGGCGCGAGCCTCCTTCGCGCACCGTGTAGGGCGGGCGCTCGGGCTCGATCCCCAGCTTCGCCAGCCCCTCGAGGGTTGCATCGAGGTCGTCCACCGAGACGGCGATGTGGCCGTAGCCGGTGCCGATCTCATACGGCTCCTCGCGGCCGATGTTGTAGGTGAGCTCGAGCCGGGCGCCGTCGCTGGGCAGGCCCATGAAGACGTTGATCGCCTCGTCGCCGATCGGCATCCGGCGGAGCTCCTCGAAGCCCAGCTTCTCGTAGAAGGCGACCGAGCGGTCGATGTCAACGATCCGGTAGCAGGTATGGATCAGCTCGGAGATTCCCCGACCTTATAGCCTCGACCGCTATGGGCGCCTACGAGAAGCTCGCCGACCTGCCGATCGAGATCGAGGCCTACGAGCTGGAGGGCCACGACCGCGAGTACCCGGGGGGATTCACGCGGCCCTCTACCACCGTGCGCCTGCGCGGCGGCGGCGCCGACGGCATCGGGGAGGACGTCGTCTACGACGTCCTCGACCACATCGCCCACCGCGACGCCGGCCCCGTGCACGACCTCAGCGGCCCGACGACCCTGGGCGAGGCCTGCGAGCTGCTCGGCCGGCTCGACCTGTTCGGCGATGCCGCCCCCGAGCGCGAGGCCTCCCGCCATTACCGGCGCTGGGCCTATGAGAGCGCCGCGCTCGACCTGGCCCTGCGCCAGGCGGCGACCTCGCTTCACGAGGCGCTGGGGCGCGACCCGCGGCCGCTCCGCTTCATCTGCTCCACCCGGCTCACCTCCTTCGGCGACGAGAGCGGTTCGAGCACCGAGCCGCTGCGAAAGCGGCTGGCGAAGTACCCGACGCTCGAGTTCAAGCTCGACCCCGAGAACGACTGGGACGCCGGCCTGATCGGAGAGCTGGGCGAGCTTGCGCCGGTCAGGGTTCTCGATCTGAAGGGCCACTACCGCGGCACCCCGGTGGACGTCGAGACCGATCCGAAGCTGTACCGCGCGGTCGCCGAAGCGTTCCCCGAGGCATATCTCGAGGACCCCGACCTGAACGAGGAGACCGGCCCGGTGCTCGAGCCCCACGCCGACCGGATCACCTGGGACGCGCCGCTTCACTCGCTCGCCGACATCACCGGACTGGAGCGGGCGCCGAAGGCGATCAACTCGAAGCCGTCGCGCTTCGGCTCGCTGCGGGAGCTGCTCTCGATCTACGAGCACTGCGAACGGGAGGGGATCGCCGTCTACGGCGGCGGCCAGGGCGAGATCGGCCCCGGGCGCGGCCAGATTCAGTATCTGGCCTCGCTGTTTCACCACGACACGCCCAACGACGTCGCCCCCTCCGGCTACAACGACCCCGCCGTTCCGGACGGGCTGCCGGCCAGCCCGATGAACCCCGTTCCCTCGGCGATCGGCTTCCGCTGGGCCGAGTAGGGTGCCGCGCATGCCTGCGAGCAAGTTCGTCAAGACTCTGAACGAGCAGGTCGCCCACGAGTTCGCCGCCTCGCAGCAGTACATCGCGATCGCGGTGCACTACGACGCCGAGACACTCCCCCAGCTCGCCTCCTTCTTCTACCGCCAGGCGGTCGAGGAGCGAAACCACGCGATGATGATCATCCAGTACCTGCTCGACGCCGACCACGAGGTCGCGATGCCCGGGGTCGAGAAGCCACAGGCTGACTTCACCGACACGGTCGCCCCGGTCAACCTGGCACTCCAGCAGGAGAAGCGGGTCTCCGACCAGATCGCCAACCTCGCCAAGCTCGCCCGCGAGGAGGGCGACTACCAGGGCGAGCAGTTCTTGCAGTGGTTCATCAAGGAGCAGGTCGAGGAGGTCTCCTCGATGTCGGCGCTCTTGAAGATCGTCGAGCGCGCCAGCGAGAACCCGCTGATGGCCGAGGAGTACCTCTCCCGCGAGCAAGTTGGCGAGGAGGGCTCGGACCCGACCGCGCCCACCGCCGCCGGCGGAGCGCTGTAGCTCAGCGTAGGCGCGAGGGCCCGGGGCGCAACCGCCTGACCCGCCGGAACTCGGCGATCTCGGGCTCGCCTTCCTCGCCGATCGACTCAATCGCGGTCGCCTCGAGGCGGGTTTCGTAGACGCCGGCGGTCTCAGCCCTCGCCGCACCTCCCGCCGGCGCGACCCGATAGGCGCCGGCGCCGGGGCGCGCGGAGACCGCGCGCACGAGCCGCGTGCCCGACCAGAGCAGGCCCGTGTGGTCGTCGAGGCCAAGCCGGCCGGCAATCCCCGCTCCACCGCGGCGAGGTAGGCGTGGCGCCGCTCGGGTTCCTGGTGGTAGTGGACGCAGAGGCTGCCCGAGATCACCCCGAGCCCGGCGGCCACGCTCGCCTCGCCCGAGGACTTGGTGATGCCGCCGTCGAACCAGCACATCGCCCCGGCGCTCTGACCGACCAGCAGGATGTCGCGCTCCCAGGCGATCCGGAGGATCGCGGCGAGGTCGTGCGCCTCCCAGATCGCCAGCAGGTTGATCAGGCTGCCGCCGCCGACGTAGATCATCTGCTGGGAGAGCAGGTGGTCGCGCAGCGCCACCGGCCTGCGCGGCAACCGGAAGAGCGAGAGATCGGAGACGTCGCACCTCCGGGCGCCGAAGACTCCCCTGAAGCGGGCAATCTGATCTGCCGGGTCGCAGCTCGCCGTCGGCAGCAGGCCTGCTCGGCCGGGTCGGGGGTGGACGAGGGTGCTGCCAGCCGGAGGGACGATCGCCGGGTGCCGGGGCGGGGCGGCCCGCAGCGTCTGCGGGATCGGGTCAAGGCGCCCCAGCCGAGGCGATCATCACCGCGGCCTGCAGCAGCAGCTCCTCGCCGCAGCGGAACTCCTCCTCGGCGCGCTCGGTGAAGAGCTCCCGCATCCGCCGCTGGACCTCCGGGTCCTGGGCCTGAATGCGCGCGGCGGTGCGGACGCTGCCCGCCAGCAGGTTCGCCCACAGGGACTCACCGCTGGGCACCGGCCAGGTGAACTCCAGGCGGCGCATCGCAAAGTCGCGGTCGAGCCCGGCGCCCGCGAGCAATGCCCGCGCCTCAGCCTCCTCGGCGAAGCGGGTCGGGTCCGGGGCCCCGGCCGGCAGAGCGTCCGGGCGTGCCTCGCCGACCTCCGCGAGCGTCTCGCCCGCCAGGCCGTACCAGCGGTTGCGCTCATCCTCGTCCCAGATCGAGAACGCTACGCGGCCGCCGGAGCGAAGCACTCGGGCGAACTCGGCGGCGGCGACCTCGGGCCGGGGCAGGTGGTTGAGGACGAAGTTGGCGGCGACCACGTCGAAACCGTCCGCCTCGAACGGCAGCTCCTCGGCGTCACCGACGACGAAATCGACGCCGGGGTTTTCCCGCCTGGCCACGGCAATCATCGCCTCGGCGATGTCGATCCCGACCGGCTCCGCCCCCCGCTCCAGCGCCGCGGCGGCAACGTAGCCGGGCCCGGTGGCGACGTCGAGGACCCGATTGCCGCTCTCGAGTCGGGCCTCGTCCAGCAGCGGCTCGACCGCACGGGTGGTCAGGGCGCCGGTCAGCGAGGCGTAGGACTCGGCCTTGCGCCCCCAGCCCGCGGCCTCGAACCGCTTGAACTCCTCAGCCCCCTCGCTCACTCCCAGGATCCTAAGCCGCTGCGCTCAAGCCGAACTGCAGGTTCCGTGCACAATGGACACGGAACCTTGCGTTCGGCGCCGCGGGGCCGGCCAGCGGCGAAGGGGCTACATCGCGCGGGAGATGATCAGGCGCTGGATCTCGTTGGTGCCCTCGTAGATCTGGGTGATCTTGGCGTCGCGCATCATCCGCTCCACCGGGTACTCGCTGACGTAGCCGTAGCCGCCCAGCACCTGCACCGCTTCCGTCGTCACCCACATCGCCGTGTCGGATGCAACCAGCTTCGCCATCGAAGACCACTTGGCCAGGTCGGGCTCGTTCCGGTCGGCCGCGGCCGAGGCCCGGTAGAGCAACTCGCGGGCGGCGGCCGTGCGGGCCTCCATCTCGGCAAGCTTGAAGGCGATCCCCTGGTGCTCGTGGATCGGCTTGCCGAAGGTCACCCGCTCCTTGGCGTAGGCATTGGCGTAGTCGGTCGCGCCCTGCGCGAGGCCGACCGCCTGGGCTCCGGCCCCCAGCCGGGTGCGCTGCAGGACGCCGAGCGCCACCCCGAGACCCTTGCCGGCCTCGCCGACGACGTTCTCAGGGGGGACCCGGACGTCCTCGAGCACCGGCGAGCCGGTTGGCGAGCCCTTGATCCCCATCTTCTTCTCCAGGCCCCCGATCGAGAAGCCGGGGCTGTCCGCATCGACGACGAAGGCGGTGGTGCGGCGGTTCTCGCGGTCCGTCGCTGCCATCACCACGTAGAAGTCGGCGATCCCGGCGTTGGTGATCCAGTTCTTGGTCCCGTTGATCACCCACTCCTCACCGTCGAGCCTGGCGCTGGTCCGCATCGAGGCCGGGTCCGAGCCGGCCTCCGGCTCCGACAGCGCGAAGGCGGGGCTCCACTCGCCGCTCGCGCACCTCGGAAGGTAACGCTGCTTCAGCTCGTCGGAGCCGAACAGCTGGATCGGCAAGGTGCCGAGATCCTGGACCATCAGGATCAGGGCCGAGGAGGCGCAGGCCTTGGCGATCTCCTCGATCGCGATGCTCAGCATCAGCGTCCCGGTCCCGGTCCCGCCGTGCTCCTCGGAGAAGGGGAGCCCGAGAATGTCGTTCTCCGCGAACAGCTCGCGGATGTCCTGCGGGTAGGTGCCGGTGGCGTCGATCTCAGCGGCTCGCGGCGCCACCCGCTCGGCGACGATCTGGCGGATCGTCTCGCGGAAATCGAGGAACTCCTGGGGGATCGAGTAGCTGGCGGATTCGGTTGCGGTCGTCATGGTGGGCAGGCTACCCGCCCCCCGCGTGCCGCGGCCGTCAGCTGTGAGAGTGGCGCCGGCGCTCAGCCGTGGTGCGCCGGCAGTCGAACGCGCTGCAAGTGCCCGGCGGTCAGCCGCCAGCCGCGACCCCGCCCTCGGCGTGGGCGAGGTCGAGGAAGTCGTAGAAGAAGTAGTCCGACTGGGAGACGATCTGGTCGTGGTACTGGTTGTAGGGAACGTGCCCCGCACCGTCGAGCGTCTCGAGAACGACTCCGACGTTGGCGTGCAGCATGTTCGCGGCCGTGTTGACGGCCCACTGGTACGGCACGACCGAATCCGCCGTCCCGTGGAAGAAGATCCCAGGCGAGTCGCCCGAATCGAAGTAGGACTCGAAGCCCGGCGGGATGCCCCCCGAGAGGGACATGAACCCGCCCACCTTGGAGGAGAAGCCGGGGTTGCCGCTGTCACCCGGGTCGCCGGAGTTGATGCCGACCTCGATCGAGGTGACCGCTCCGGCGGAGGAGCCGCCGATCCCGATTCGGGTTGGGTCGATCCCATAGGCCGAGGCATTGGCGCGGAACCACCGGACCGCGGCCTGGGCGTCGTGCTGGGCGGCCATCGCGGCCACGATGCAGTTCTGGCTCACGTTGCTGCCGCTGCACGCCGTGGTGGCGAGCAGGCGGTAGTTGATCGAAGCCGTGACGTAGCCCTGCTTGGCGAAGTTGTTGGCGAGATCGACCATGTCGGCGGCGACCTTGTCCCCGCAGCAGAAGCTCCCTCCGTGGACCCAGATCACCACCGGGCGCTTGGTCGCCGTGTCCCCGACGGGCTGGTAGAGGTCCATCTTCAGGGCGACCGGGTTCCCCGCGAGGTCGGGGGCGCTCCCGTATTGGACGTCGTGGGTCACGCTGACGTTGTTGAAGACCTGGTCGCGGTAGCGGATCGTGCCGGCCCCGGGCGGGCGAGGAAGGCTGCACCCCGCGAGCACCGCCGCCGCGAGCAGCAGGGCAAGCAACGCCAGCGGCCTGGCGGCCGGACGCGATCTCCCAGTCGAGGCCCTACCCATCGCAGCCAGGCTAACGCAGCGCGCCCCGGTCGCGGGAAGTCCGGCCGAATTTCCGCCCGCCGTCGCCGACTCCCGCGGTGCTGTAGAAGTTGGCGATGGCCGAAGCGGCGACCGCACCGGACGAGGTCAGGGCGCTGACCCGGGCGGGTTTCGTCGAGCTGGCCGTCGCGGGCCGATCGATCGGCCAGCGGGAGGTGCCGCTGCACGAAGGCGCCACCCACTGCTTCGTCTCCGCGACCCTCACCCGCAGCTCACGCCATCCGGTCGGCCGGGTGGTCGGCGACCTGCTGGTGCTGGAGCCGAGCGCCTCCGGCCGCTGCCGGCGGCTGGCCTTCCGCGAGGAGCACGGCCACCACCTCGGCGGGGCGAACCACTTCGCCCTGCTCAACCACCCCGCTGTCTACGAGCGTTTGCGGGACTGGCTGGGATGAGCAAGACATTCGTCTTCTTCCCCGAGGGGGCATTCGGGCCGACCAACAACTGCGTCGGGATCGGCGACGTCCTGCGGCGCCGCGGCCACCGGGTCGTTTTCATCATCGAGGAGTCCTTCGCCGGGACACTCGAGGAGAAGGGCTTCGAGGAGCGGCTGATGCGGCTGCAACCACCCTCCGGCGAGGAGGACGAGGAGGACCCTGGGCAGTTCTGGAAGGACTTCATCCGCGACACCTCGCCGGTCTTCCGCAGGCCGACGATCGAGCAGCTCGAGGGGTTCATCGCCCCCACCTTCGGAGCGCTGGTGGAGGGGGCCAAGCAAGTCGACGATCGCCTGGTCGAGATCATCGGCGAGGTCGAGCCCGACGTGGTCGTCGAAGACAACGTCGTCGCCTTCCCGGCGCTGCCGGCCTCGGGGCGCCCGTGGGTGCGGATCGTCAGCTGCAACCCGACCGAGATCCGCGACCCCGAGGTCCCGCCGCCCTTCTCCGGTTACCCGGTCGCCGACCGCTCGGGCTGGCCCCCCTACGAGGACGAGTACCGGCTCACGCTGGGGGACCTGCACACCGATTTCGACTCGTTCTGCCGGGAGCGCGGGGCGCCGGCGCTGCCGGAGATGGAGTTCATCCACACCTCGCCCTGGCTCAATCTCTGGATCTACCCCGACGAGGCCGACTACCGGCGCGCCCAGCCGCTCGGGGAGACCTGGCACGACCTCCAGTCGAGCGTCCGCGCGACCGAGGAGGCCTGGCAGATGCCGGAGCCGCTGGTCTCGGGCGAGGGCCCGCTCGTCTATCTGAGCCTCGGGTCGTTGGGCTCGGCCGATATCGAGTTGATGCGCAGCCTGATCGACATCCTTGCCGCCAGTCCCTACCGGGTGATCGTCTCCAAGGGGCCCCTGCACGACCAGCTCGAGCTGGCGCCAAACATGATCGGGGAGGAGTTCCTCCCGCAGACCTCGATCCTGCCGCTGGTCGACCTGGTGATCACCCACGGCGGAAACAACACTGTCACCGAGTGCCTTCACTTCGGCCGCCCGATGGTCGTGCTGCCGCTGTTCTGGGACCAGCACGACAACGCCGCGCGGATCGACGAGACGGGGTTGGGGATTCGCCTCGACACGTACGGCCACGAGCCCGTCGAGCTGACCGGGGCGATCGACCGGCTTCTCGCCGACCAGGATCTGAAGGCCAGGCTGGACGCGATCGGCGGACGGCTGCGGGCGGCCCAGGGGACCGCCCGCGCAGCCGACCTGCTGGAAGCCATCGAGCCCTCCTAGCTGCAGCCCACCAGCCCCAGCCCGCCGTTGGCCTCGGTGATCACACCGGTCGCCGGCGCGTAGGTCTTCAGCTCGAACTCGGCCGGCTTCGGCGTCGTCGCGTGCTCGCGGATCCTGATCACGCGGTGGTAGGAGCGACCGTGGACCCGCTTGGTGAGGCCCGCGGCCACGACCCTGTCCCTCTCCACCGCGACCCCGGGGATCTTCTCCGAGAAGAAGGTGTCGCCGACCTTCGGGTGGGCGGGCATCAGCAGACCGGGACGCTTCACGTCCCGCCCCACCCGCCACCGGCCGGAATGGCCGACCAGCCTGCCGTGCTCGTACTCGTTGACGTCCTCGCCGAAGTAGTGGGCGCCCCCGGCCCTGTCCTGGGCGAAATAGTCGATCGTCTTCTCGATCCGCTGGCCGCTACGCAGGTCGGTGACGCTGTCACGGACCACAGCCGTGGAAACCATCCGGCCGCCGACCGGGAAGCGCTTCGTTCTGTCGAGCAGCACACGCACCACCCGCAGGCGCTGGTTGCCGTCCTTTCCCCTCAACACGCAGCGGTGGAACTTGCTGATCGGCAGGTAGGGGTTGGTGATCCTCGCGGAGTCTGGCCCGTAGGCGCCGCCGGGCTTCGCCGAGGCGGCCGTCGTTGCGCTGCCGCCGCAGGCCGCGAGCCCGAGGGCGACCGTGGCGAGGCCGGCTGTGACCGCGGCTGTTCGGGTTCTCGAGATGCCGTTCATCGTGTCTCCTTGGACTGACGCGGCCGCTTCCGTCGCAACCGCTGTGCAGCCCGACTACAGCGGCCGGAGATGAGCGGTGGATGAGGGCCGATCGGAACTCAGCCGAGCGTCGGCCGGCAGCCAACCTTGCGAAATCGGGCGACGCTGAGCGCGCCGATGCGTTTAGGCTCCCAGCCGTGGCAACACTCTCCGGCAAGACGATGATCGTCTCCGGCGGCAGCCGTGGCATCGGCCTGGCGATCGCGGTGCGCGCGGCGCGGGAGGGGGCGAACGTCGCCCTGCTCGCCAAGACCGCCGAGCCGCACCCGAAGCTGCCCGGGACGATCTACACCGCGGCCGAGGAGATCGAGGAGGCCGGCGGCAAGGCGCTGCCGATCGTCGGCGACGTCCGCGACGATGACTCCGTAGCCGCCGCCGTCGCCGAGACGGTCGAGAAGTTCGGCGGCATCGACATCTGCCTCAACAATGCGAGCGCGATCGACCTGCGCCCGACATCGATGATCGACATGAAGCGCTACGACCTGATGCAGGACATCAACTGCCGCGGCACGTTCCTGCTATCGAAGAGCTGCATCCCGCACCTGCGCGAGGCCGAGAACCCGCACATCCTCACGCTCTCGCCGCCGATCGGCCTCGACCCCAGGTGGGCCGGCGGTCACCTCGCCTACACGATCGCCAAGTACGGGATGAGCCTCTGCACGCTCGGGCTGGCCGAGGAGCTGCGGGGTGACGGGATCGCCGCCAACTCGCTGTGGCCGCGGACGATCATCGCCACCGCCGCCGTCCAGAACCTGCTCGGCGGCGACGAGGCGATGGCCCGCTCGCGCCGGCCGGAGATCCTGGCCGACGCGGCCGTGGCGATCTTCGCCCGGCCCAGCCGCGAGGCGACCGGCAACTTCTACATCGACGACGAGGTGCTGGCCGAGGAGGGCGTCACCGACCTCTCCGAGTACGGGTACGGGGCCGCGGAGGCCGACCTGCAGCCCGACATCTTCCTCGACGAGGCGCTCCCGAGCAGCTAGCCGGGACGACGCTCCGCCATGGCGCGCAGCGGCGGCATCACGTCCTCCGAGAATTGCTCGAGGAAGCGCCGCTGATCCGCGCCCGGGGCGTGCAGGAGCAGGTCCTCGAAGCCGAGGTCGAGGTAGGTCCCGATCCGCTCGACCACCTCGGCGGGATCATCGGAGACGATGAACCGAGTGTGCGCCCGCTCGGCGTTGGCATCGGCGACCCGCTCCATCTCGATCGGGTCCTCGATCGCCCTCCTTCTGCTCGGGGGTCAGGGCGAGCGCCGCCCACCACGCGCAGGCCTCGCGCGCGTAGCTCGGGGTCGCGGTCGTAGGAAACCTTGATCTCGATCATCCGGCGGATCGCCGCCGAGTCGCGCCCGGCCGCCTCCGCTCCCTCGGCGACCTTGCCGAGCAGGTCGTCGTAGAGGTCGGGATCCTTGCCGCTGGTGCAGATGAACCCGTCGCCGACCCGGCCGGCGAGCTTGGCGGCGAGCGGCCCGGAGGCGGCGACGTAGATCGGCACCGGCTCCTCGGGGCGGTCGTAGATCGTTGCCGCCGCGGTCCGGTAGTAGTCGCCCTCGAAGTCGACTCGCTCCTCGCTCCAGAGCCGGCGGATCAGCGCGATCGCCTCGGCCAGGCGCAGCCGGCGCTCCTTGCGGCCGGGGAAGTCCCGGCCGGTGGCCGGAGTCTCGTTCATCGCCTCGCCCGAGCCGACGTCCGAGGAAGACGCGACCGGGGTTGAGCGAGCCGAGGGTGCCGAAGGCCTGGGCGACGATCGCCGGGTGGTAGCGCAGGGTCGGCGTGAGCACGCTGGTCCCGAGCACGGCGCTGCCGGGTCGCCTCTCCGGCCGCCCCGAGCCAGGCGAGCGCCGAGGGGCCATGGCCGCCGTGGTGGCGCCAGGGCTGGAAGTGATCGGAGGTGGCGACCAGCTCCATGCCGCACGCTTCCGCCGCGACCGCCAGCTCGAGCAGCTCGCGCGGGGCGAACTGCTCGGCCGATGCCTTGTAGCCGATCCTCACTCTCAAGGCACAAATCGAAACAGATTGCGCATTATTTGGGTTGCGTGCCGCGTTGTGTCAAGCGTAGGGTTCGCGTTCCTGGGGGACGCAATCGATAAATGATCGACGGGAGGTACGGGATGAAGTCGAGCAAGTTCAAGTTCGCGATGGCGCTCACGGTCGTGTTCGCCCTCGCATTCACCGGGGTGGCGAGCGGCAAGTTCCACCTGACCAAGCAGAGGGCCTACCACGCGAACCTCGGCCACGCCAAGTCGGTCTGCTCGGCAATCGTGGATGACCCGAGCCTAGGCACATGCACCAAGCCGAGCGGCAAGTGCCCGAAGCGCCTTGGCAGGTTGGCCTTCAGCTGCACGGAGCGCTATGACCTCAACAACGCCGATCACGGCAATTACGCCTGCACCGACCGCACCAAGGTCACGCTGCGTCGTGGGCATGGCGTCAAGGTGACGGTCGTCAACAACAGCACCACCTGCTTCGACCAACCCGGATGAGCGAGGCATCCGCCTAGGCTGAGCGCAGTTGCGGCGGCGCCGAGCGGTAGGTCGCCGGCGTCGCCGTGAGGCGTATCGGGTTGCGCGTCAGCTCGACGGCGCTGCCGTCTTCGCGCGGGACCGAGACGATCGGGTCTAGGCCGAGCTCGGCGGCGAGGCGAAAGGCGCCGGCCAGGTCGTTGACGACGCCGGCCGGCACCCTCGCCGCCGTCAGGGCCTCGGCCCACTCGCTCGCCGTGCGGGCGGCCAGCCGCGCCTCCAGCTCGTCTCGCAGCGCCGGCCGGTGGCGGACGCGCTCGTCGTTCCCCGCGAAGCGGAGATCGGCGGCCAGCTCGGGCGCGTCCAGCAGCTCGCAGAGCACGGCGAACTGGCGATCTGTGCCAACCGCGACCACCAGCTCGCCCTCAGCGGTGGCGAACAGCTCGTAGGGGGCGATGCTGGGATGGGCGTTGCCCATCCGCGATGGGACCTGGCCGGCGATCGTGAAGGCCGAGGCCTGATTGACGAGGCCGGCGAGGAGCGAGGAGAGGAGGTCCACCTCGACGAGCTGGCCCCTCCCGGTCGCCTCCCGGTGGCGCAGGGCGGCGAGGATGCCGACCGACGAGAAGAGGCCCGCCAGGACGTCGACCAGCGCCACGCCGACCTTCTGCGGCTCGTCGTCGGGGTTGCCGGTAATGCTCATCAGACCGCCCAGCGCCTGCACGAGCAGGTCGTACCCGGGCAGATCCGCCCCGGCGCCGCGGCCGAAACCGGTGATCGAGCAATAGATCAGAGAGGGGTCCGCCTCGCTCAGCTCCTCGTAGGAGAGGCCGAAGCTCTCCATCACGCCCGGCCGGAAGTTCTCCACCACGACGTCGGAGTCGAGGGCGAGGTGCCGGGCCAACTCGCGGTCGTGCGGGCTTCCGAGGTCGAGGAGGATGCTGCGCTTGTTGCGGTTGACCGACTGGAAGTAGGTCGCCTCTCCGGCACTGTCGAAGGGCGGGCCCCAGGATCGCGTGTCGTCTCCCCCGTCGGGCCGCTCTACCTTCGTCACGTCGGCCCCCAGGTCGGCGAGCACCATGGTTGCGAAGGGTCCCGCGAGGACGCGCGAGAAGTCGAGGATCCGCAGGCCGCCGAGCGCGGCTGGGCTATCCATCCGCCCGGATCATCGCAGCGGCTGCGGCGCGCGCCGGACGTCCTCGCCGTCAGCGGCCCGCAGCCGGAAGGCCCCCGAGGCAGAAGGCCTCGATCACGCCGATGTAGTCGGCGAGGTGGTCGATCGTCAGGGAGCCCTTCATCGCCTGGGCGCGGGCGCCGATGCCGAGTACCTCGCGGCGGCGGGGGTCGGCCAGCAGCTCCCGCAGGCTCGCCGCGAATCGGTCGTCGTCTCCGGTCTCGACCAGCACACCCGAGACCCCGTCGACGATCTGCTCCTCGGTCCCTCCGGTGCGTCGCGCCAGGATCGGCTGCCCTTTCAGCATGGCCTCCGCGATCGAGAGCCCGAACGCTTCCCTCTCGGCGTTGTCGACGATCACGTCGGCCTGGCGCTGCAGAGCGTTGACCATGATCGCGTTCTCGTCGAGGTCCTCGACGGAAAGCTGGGCCAGATGCACGCGCTCCTTGACCGGTGTCGGGAGGGCAACCCGAGCGGAGCGAAGCTCGTCGAGTACCTCGGCCTCCTCTCCCCGCTCGGACCGGGGATCGATCATCGGCCCGGCGATCGCCAGGTGCGCGGTCGAGTCGCGCAGCCCCTCCGCGAACAGCTCGAGCAGCCTGCGCTGGGACTTCAGCCGCTCCCATCCGGAGATCTGTAGCGCCAGCGGCGCCTGCGCCGGCAGTGGAGCGTCCTGGTCGATCTGGGCGCTGGCGCTGAGCCGGTAGGGCGTTCCGTCGGGACGGGCGAAGACGGGCGCGGTCTCGATCCCGGAGTCGCTGAGGCCGATCTGGTCGACAATCGCCAGGATGACTTCCGGGCTGATCTCCTCGTTCTTCGGGGAGAACGGGTCGATCGTGGGCTCCAGCACAGCGACGCGTTCGGGCGGGATCATCTCCCAGGCGTACTCGGGCCTGGAGAAGACGCACCCATCGGCCTCGGCGATCATCGGCCAGAGGAATTCCCAGGCCTCCCGCGCCCATCGGTTCGCGTCCTCCACGCCGAGGTGCGAGCGCCAGATCACCCTCGCTCCCAGCTCCTTCATCGGGCCGACAAGCCCCGGCATGTCGTGCAGAAAGACGATGTCGCCTTCACGCACCCGCGCGGAGAGGAGCTTTGCGTGCTCGCCGGCGACCCGCTCGATCAACCGGCGCTGCTCGCCGGCGAGCGGGCCGCCGTCACCCTCGGAGCCGTAGAGCCGGTGGTAGATGCGCCGGCTCACCGTGCCGAAGCCGGGGTCGGCACTCAGGCCGAGCAGGTGGGCGTCCAGGCCGCTGTCGCGGGTGTAACCGAGCAGCGAGCGCAGCATCTCCGCTACCCCGGTCCCATCGCCCTGTGGGCTCGAGTAGGTGACGTGCCAGATGGCGCGTCCGGCGAGGGCGCCGTGTGCCTGCTCGAGGGCCCTCTCGGCGCGACGGTGACGGGCGGGGTGGATCGCGGCGAAGTTCTCCCGCGAGCGCCGCGGGACGGTCATCCCGTGAATCGCGGCGCTGCCGATCCTGGCCTCGGTCACCTATTGCCTTTCGCGCGCTACATCGTCTCTACGTGGCCTGGGGGCGATGTTTTAGCAAGCTAGCCGATGGAGCTCGGTCCGGATCGTGGGTTCTCCACACTCCGAGCGGGGTCGATTCCGGAGGTCAGGCAGACCCGTCCTCGCTTGACAGCGCCCTCTCTGACCCGATATACCCGGTTTACCCACCGCTTCGTTGGGGGAGAAGACCGGAAGGCGCTGCCAACCAGGGCGGAGGCGAGAAGAAGATGTGCTTGGCCATCCCAGGCCAGATCACCGAAATCGTCGACGAGGCCAAGCAACTGGCCAAGGTGGACGTGCAGGGGGTGCGCCGCAATGTCAGCGTCGGCCTGCTCGACGGCGCCGGCCCCGGCGACTGGGTCCTGATCCACGTCGGCTTCGCGATCTCCAAGATCGACGAGGAGGAGGCGACTGCGACGCTGCGGCTGCTGGAGGGGATGGGGGCCGAGTACGAGACCGAGCTGGAGGAGCTGAAGTCGAGCGTGATCGAGTGAACGCCCCCCCGGCCCCCGATGGGCTCACGACCAACTGCGAGCACGAGCCGGGCTGCATCACCTGCGGGGACGAGGCGTCGGAGCTGCGCGTACTGAGCATCGATTCACAGCGCGGCCTCGCCCTCTGCGCGGACCGGGGCGGGTCGCGGAGCACGGTGGAGACTGCTCTGGTCGCGCCGGTGAGCGTCGGAGACACCCTCCTGGTCCACGCCGGGACGGCGATCGCCCGCCTCTCGGATATGGCGGCGCCGCGATGAGGTTCGTCGACGAGTTCCGTGACGCGGAGCTGGGCAGGGCGCTGACGGCTGAGATCCTCGCGGCGGTCGAGCCCGGCCGCGACTACAAGGTGATGGAGGTCTGCGGCGGGCACACCCACTCGATCTACAAGTACGGGCTGGACGACCTCCTGCCCGAGAACGTCGAACTGGTCCACGGCCCCGGCTGCCCGGTCTGCGTGATACCGATGGGCCGGGTGGACGACGGCATCGCGATCGCCAGGCGCGAGGAGGTGATCTTCACCTGTTTCGGCGACATGATGCGGATCCCGGGCTCCGAGCAGTCGCTGACCGAGGCGAAGGCCGAGGGCGCCGACGTGCGCATGGTGTACTCCCCGCTCGACGCGCTGCGGCTCGCGAAGGCGAACCCGGACCGTGAGGTCGTGTTCTTCGCGATCGGCTTCGAGACCACAGCGCCCTCGACGGCGCTGACCCTGAAGCGGGCCCGCGCGGAAGGGATCGAGAACTTCTCCTGCATGTCGAACCACGTCACGATCGTGCCGCCGCTGCGCGCCCTGCTCGACTCGCCGGACCTCCGCCTTGACGGCTTCATCGGCCCCGGGCACGTGTGCACCGTGGTCGGGGTGCGTCCCTTCTCGTTCATCCCGGCCGAGTACGGCAAGCCGGTCGTGATCTCGGGTTTCGAGCCGCTCGACGTCCTGCAATCGATTCGGATGATCCTCCGCCAGCTCGCGGCGGGACGCTGCGAGGTCGAGAACCAGTACACCCGCGTGGTCCCCGAGGAGGGGAACCTGGCCGCGCTGAACGTGATGTCGGAGGTGTTCGAGCTGCGCCCCCACTTCGAGTGGCGCGGCCTCGGCTTCATCTCGCAGTCGGCGCTGAAGCTCTCCGAGGCCTACGCGGACCTCGATGCCGAGCTGCGCTTCGAGGTCCCGGCGGTCCGGGTGGCTGACCCCAAGGCGTGCCAGTGCGGTGAGGTACTGAAGGGCGTGATCAAGCCCTGGGAGTGCAAGGTGTTCGGCACCGCCTGCACGCCCGAGCACGCGATCGGCACGTGCATGGTCAGCCCGGAGGGCGCCTGCGCCGCCTACTACAACTACGGCCGCTTCGCCCGGGAGCGCCAGGTCGTATGACCGACGCCACGGTCTCCGATCGCGAGTCGCGGATCCTGGAGATCATCGAGACCGCGCGGGCGAAGCGCCCGCGCTTCAGGGACGAGCGGGTGACGATGGCGCACGGGGCCGGAGGCAAGGCCTCGCAGACCCTGATCGAGGGCCTGCTGGTCCCCGCCTTCGCCTCGGAGGCGCTCGACCGCCTCGGCGACTCCGGCACGGTGACGATCGAGGGCCTCGGCATCGCGATGACCGCCGACTCGTTCGTGGTCAAGCCGCTGCGGTTTCCCGGCGGCTCGATCGGCGAGCTGGCGGTCAACGGCACGGTCAACGACCTCGCCTGCGCCGGCGCCCGGCCCCACTCGCTGAGCCTCTGCCTGATCCTCGAGGAGGGCCTCGACGCGGGCGTGCTGAGGGCGGAGGTCGAGACAATCGCCGCCGCCGCCGAGACGGCGGGGGTCGAGATCATCACCGGCGACACCAAGGTAGTCGAGCGCTCACACGCCGACGGCATGTACGTCAGCACCGCCGGGATCGGCTGCATCGACCCGCGCGCCGCGCTCTCGCCGCAGGGGATCCGCCCCGGCGATCGGGTGATCGTCTCCGGGACGGTCGGCGACCACGGGACCGCGATCATGCTCTGTCGCGGCGAATTCGAGCTGGACGGGGAGATCGCCTCCGACACGCGCTCGCTTTGGCCACACGTCGATGCCATGCTCGAGGCCGCCGGTGACGGGCTCCACTGCATGCGCGACGCCACTCGCGGCGGCGTCGCATCGGTGCTGAACGAGCTGGCCCGGGCCTCGGGGGTCGCGATCTCCGTCCTGGAGGACCGGATCCCGGTGGACCCGGTCGTCGCCGCCGCCGCGGAGATGCTGGGCATCGACCCGGCCTACATCGCCAACGAGGGCAAGCTGGTGGCCTTCGTCGAGCCCGGCAGCGCCGAGGCGGCGCTGGCCGCGCTGCGTGCCGTCCCGGGCGGCGAGGCCGCGGCGGAGATCGGCGAGGTCGGCGCCGAGCCGCCGGGGATGGTCCTGGTCGAGACTGCTTTTGGGGGACGGCGGGTGATGGACCAGCTGGTCGGAGACCCGCTGCCGAGGATCTGCTGAGGAACAGGTGCACGAGCTTTCGATAGCCCAATCGATCCTCACCGTCACCGAGCGCCACGCGGCGGGGCGCCCCGTGGAGCGGGTGGAGGTGAAGGTCGGTCACCTGCGCCAGGTGGTGCCCTCGGCCCTCGAGTTCGCCTTCGACCTGCTCGTGGAGGGCACGGCGCTTGACGGGGCCGAGCTGACGATCGAGGAGGTCCCGGCCCGTGGCCGCTGCCGGCGCTGCGACTCCGAGACGATGCTCTCGAGCTTCCCGCTCGCCTGCGCGCGCTGCGGTTCGACCGACTTGGAGCTGGTGGCCGGCGAGGAGCTCTTGGTGGAGGCCCTGGTGATCGAGGAAACAGACGTGCAGGAGTTCGAGGGAGCAACGACGACTGGAGGTTGAGCGATGGCGACCGCCGAGCAGCAAGCAGCACCGGCTGGAGTGGAGGAGGTTCACATCCTCTGGATCTCGGAGGGGATGAGCTGCGACGGCGACTCGGTCTCGATAACGGCGGCGGGGCAGCCCTCGATCGAGGACGTCCTGCTCGGCGCGGTCCCGGGCCTGCCCAAGGTCCACCTCCACAACAAGGTGCTCTCCCCGACGCTCGGCGGCGAGGAGTTCCTGAAGCCCTTCCGGGCGGCGGTCAACGATCAGCTCGACGCCCCCTTCGTCCTGGTTATCGAGGGCTCGATCCCGAACGAGAAGATCAACGGCGAGGGCTACTGGACCTCGTTCGGCAACGACGAGGCGACTGGCGAGCCGCTGACCCTCGACTACTGGCTCGACAACCTCGCTCCGAAGGCCTGGGGGGTGGTCGCGATCGGCACCTGCGCGACATACGGCGGCATCCACGCGATGGCCGGCAACCCGACCGGCTGCATGGGCCTCGCCGACTACCTGGGCTGGGACTTCCGCTCGGCCGGCGGCCTGCCGATCGTCAACGTCCCCGGTTGTCCGGTGCAGCCGGAGAACTTCATGGAGACCCTGACCTGGCTGCTCTACCAGGCGGCGGGCCTGGCGCCGACGATCCCGCTCGACGACGCCCTCCGCCCGCAGTGGATCTTCGGCAAGACCGTGCACGAAGGCTGCGATCGCGCCGGCTACTACGAGCAGGGGGACTTCGCCCACGACTACAACTCCCCCAAGTGCCAGGTGAAGATCGGCTGCTGGGGGCCGGTCGTCAACTGCAACGTGCCGAAGCGCGGCTGGATGGCGGGGATCGGCGGCTGCCCGAACGTGGGCGGGATCTGTATCGGCTGCACGATGCCGGGCTTCCCCGACAAGTTCATGCCGTTCATGGACGCGCCGCCGGGCGGCGGGGTCTCCTCCGCCCTGCAGGGCGCCTACGGCCCGATGATCCGCCGGCTGCGGGGGATCACCAACCGCACCGTCAACAAGGAGACCAAGTGGCGCCACAACCGCCCCGAGCTGACGACGGGATACGAGCCGCGCTGGGGGCAGGGCGGCAGGCCGTGAGCGACGGCCGCAGGAGATCGGCGTGAGCACCCACCCCAAGAGGAGAAGCTAGGAATGGCAACCAGAGAGACAGTCAAGCCGGAAGCCGGAAACGTCGTCGACATGTCCTGGGACCCGATCACCAGGATCGTCGGCAACCTCGGCATCTACACGAAGGTCGATTTCGACAACAACGAGGTGATCTCGTGCAAGTCGACCTCATCGATGTTCCGCGGCTACAGCGTCTTCATGAAGGGCAAGGACCCGCGCGACGCCCACTTCATCACCAGCCGGATCTGCGGCATCTGCGGGGACAACCACGCCGTCTGCTCCTGCTACGCGCAGCAGATGGCATACGGGGTGAAGCCGCCGCCGCTGGGCGAGTGGATTGTCAACCTCGGCGAAGCGGCCGAGTACATCTTCGACCACATCATCTTCCAGGACAACCTGGTCTTCGTCGACTTCTGCGAGCAGATGGTCAAGGAGACGAACCCCAGCCTGCTGGAGAAGGCCGAGAAGACCGAGGCGCCGGGCGCGAGCGTCCACGGCTACCGCACCATCGCCGACATCATGCGCTCCTACAACCCGTTCGTCGGCGAGACCTACAAGGAAGCGCTCCAGATGAGCAGGATCGGGCGGGAGATGATCTGCCTGATGGAGGGACGCCACGTCCACCCATCGACGATCTACCCGGGCGGGGTCGGCACGGTGGCGACCCCGACCCTGTTCACCGACTACCTCAGCCGGCTGCTGCGCACGCTCGACTTCATCAAGTCTGCCGTGGCGATGAACGACGACGTCTTCGACTTCTTCTATGAGGCCCTGCCGGGCTACGAAGAGGTGGGGCGGCGGCGGATCCTGCTCGGCTGCTGGGGGGCGTTCAACAACCCCGACCACGTCAACTACCGCTACACCGACATGAACGACTGGGGCAACGAGATGTTCGTCACCCCCGGGGTCGTCGTGGACGGCGAGCTGGTCACCACGGACCTGGTCGACATCAACCTCGGGATCCGGATCATGCTCGGCTCCTCCTACTACCAGGACTGGACCGGCGAGGAGACCTTCGTCGAGAAGGACCCACTCGGAAACCCGGTCGACAAGCGCCACCCCTGGAACCAGACGACGATCCCCCAGCCGCAGAAGCGCGACCTCGACGGCGGCAACTACTCCTGGGTGATGAGCCCCCGCTGGCATGACAAGCGAACCGGCGACTTCCTCGCCCTCGACACGGGCGGCGGTGCGCTGGCCCGCCTTTGGGCGACGGCGCTCGCCAACAAGGTCGACACCCCCTACGTGAAGGCGACCGGCGACGGGGTCCAGATCAACCTGCCGAAGACCCCCAACACGCCCGAGCAGACGATCAAGTGGGAGATCCCGAAGTGGTCGAACGCGATCGAACGCGACCGGGCGCGAATCTACTTCGTGGCCTACGCGGCCGGGATGGCCTTCCACTTCCTCGACCGGGCGATGACGGAGGTGCGCAGCGGGCAGACCAAGGTGTTCGAGGACTTCGACGTCCCCGACGAGGCGATCGGCTGCGGCTTCCACGAGGCTGTGCGCGGGGTCCTCTCGCACCACCTGGTAATCCGCGACGGCAAGATCGCCAACTACCACCCCTATCCCCCGACCCCGTGGAACGGCAGCCCGACCGACTCCTACGGCACCCCCGGCCCGTACGAGGACGCCGTGATGGGCCAGCCGATCTTCGAGGAGAACTCGCGGGACGACTTCCGCGGGATCGACATCATGCGCGCGGTGCGCTCCTTCGACCCCTGCCTGCCCTGCGGGGTGCACATGTACCTCGGCAAGGGCAAGACGCTGCGCGAGGTCCACTCGCCGATGTTCGGCGAGCACGGCGGCTGAGGGCGCGGGGCCTTGGAGGACACCGAGGCAAGAGAGCTGGTGGGGCGGGTCGAGGGGCTGCTCGCCGAGCTGGAGTCGCTTCCCGATCCGCAGGCCCGCGAGACCGCGAGCCAGACGGTCGCGGCCCTGCTCGACCTCTACGGGGAGGGGCTGGGGCGGATCGCCGCGGGGCTCTCTGCCGAGCAGGCCGCCTCGCTCGAGGACGACGAGCTGGTCTCCCACCTGCTCCTCCTGCACGGCCTCCATCCCGTCCCGCTCGAGGCCCGCGTGAAGGGGGCGCTGGAGGAGGTCGGCCCCTACCTCTCCTCCCACGGCGGAGGCGTCGAGCTGCGTGGGATCGAGGACGGAGTCGTTCGACTGGCGCTGGAGGGCAGCTGCAGTGGCTGCCCCTCCTCCACGATGACCCTGAAGCTGGCGATCGAGGACGCGATCCAGCGCGCGGCGCCCGAGATCGAGCGGGTCGAGGCCGAGGGGGAGCAGCCGGCGCCGGCCGCGGGCAACGGGCAGCTGATCCAGCTCGCGCCGCCCGGGCGGCGCGCCCGCTGCCGCAGATGGGAACGGCGCCGCGTGGGCGGGCGCCGGCGCGATGTCCGAGCTGGCGGCCGGCGAGCCGCGGTGCCGGCAGGTGGGCGGGGAGGAGATCCTCTTCCTGCGCCTGGCCGGCGAGCTCTACGCTTACCGGCCCGCCTGCCCGGGCTGCGAGGCCTCGCTCGAAGGCGCCGGGCTGGATGGGACCGCTTTGGTCTGCGCCGGGTGCGGCAACCGCTACGACGTGCTGCGGGCCGGCCGCTGCCTCGACCACCCCGCGCTCCACCTCGAGCCGGTTCCCCTGCTCAGCGACGAGGAGGGGCAGGTGCGGATCGCCCTGCCCGCGCCGGCCTGAAGCCATGGGCGGCCAGTCCGAGAACGGGTCCGGATCGCGGCTGGCGAGGCTGGCGCAGCGCGGCGCGGGCGGAGCTGCTCCGGCGGGCTCCGCCGAAGCGGAGGAGCGCTGCGAGCTGTGCGGCGCGCCGCTCCCGCCCGAGCACCGCCACCTGCTCGACCTCCGAAGCCGGGAGCTGATGTGCTCCTGCCGCGCCTGCTCGACGCTGTTCGACCGCGATGCCGCCGGCGGCGAGCACTTCAGGCTCGTCGGGGACCGCCTGCTCCGCCTCGACGATCTCGAGATGAGCGAGGCAGCCTGGGAGGAGCTGCGGATCCCGGTCGAGATCGCCTTCTTCTTCCGCAACAGCGCCGAGGACCGCGTCGTCGCCTACTACCCGGGGCCGATGGGGCCCACCGAGTCCCAGCTGGGCCTCGAGGCCTGGGATCGGCTCGAGGCGGACAACCCGGTGCTGGCGACGATGCTCCCCGACGTCGAGGCACTGCTGGTCAACCGCGCCCGCGGCGCTCGCCGCCAGTGGCTGGTCGGCGTGGACGAGTGCTACCGGCTCACCGGGCTGATCCGGATGCGCTGGAAGGGCCTCGGCGGCGGCCGGCAGGTATGGGAGGAGATCGACGCCTTCTTCGACGAACTCGACCGGCGCGCCAAGCCGCCCCCGGAGGGGGCCTCGAGGATGCAAGCGACCGCCGCGGCCCCCGTGCCCGGCAGGAGGTGAAGGAGATGGCACCACAGGACAAGCCGGCGGCGGACGCCCCCGCGCACACGCCGGGCATCAAGCAGGGCAACTCGATCGGCAACTACGGGCGGCAGGGCGGCCACAACGCGGACGGCACCTCGGACGCGCGGCGCTCGACCGGGGTCAACCCGAAGGGCCGCCAGCCGATCGACCCGAGCATGCCGAACCTCTCACCGGCCTGAGCGGACGGTTGGCGGCGAACCCTCAGAGCGTCGTGCCCGGCCCCGGCTCGATCCCGGAGCTGGACTTCCGGGTCGAGGGCGCACGCACGCAGGACCCCGGCGCGCTCCCGACCATCCTCTTCGAGCTGCGGATCGAAAGCCTCGGCGGGCACCCCGTGCGCTCGGTGCTGCTCGACACGCAGGTGCAGATCGCCGCTCGCCGGCGACGGTACGAGCCGACTGACACCGAGCGCCTCACCGACCTCTTCGGCGCCCCCGAGAGCTGGAGCACGACGCTGCGGACGCTGCCCTGGATGCGCACGACCACGGTGGTGCCCCCGTTCGAGGGAAGCACGTCGATCGAGCTGCCGCTGCCCTGCAGCTACGACCTCGAGGTGATCGCCAACCGCTACTTCGGCGGGCTCTCCGCAGGCACCGTGCCGCTCGAGTTCCTGTTCAGCGGCACCGTGCTCTACGCCGGCACCGGCGGCGCGCTACAGGCCTCGCGGGTCTCGTGGGAGAAGGAGGCCTCCTTCGAGCTGCCGGTGAGCCTCTGGCAGCAGACGCTCGAGCGCCACTTCCCCGGCAGTGCCTGGATCCGGGTCAGCCAGGCGACCCACCGCCGCCTGGAGGCCGAGCGCGCCCGCCGCGGCGAGGCCGACCTGGAGGGGACGCTCGCCTCGCTGATCGGGGAGGGCCCGTGAGCGCCGATCCGGTGCGGACGATCGCCGACGCCGTCCTCTATGAGGGCTACATCCTCTGGCCCTATCGCCGCTCGGCGCTGAAGAACCAGCGCCGCTGGACCTTCGGCGGCGTCCATCCCCGTGGCCACTGGCGGGGCCACGAGGACGATCGCTGGCTGATCCGCGCCCAGGTGCTGCTCGAGGCCTCAGATGAGGCGGAGCTCGGGGTGGAGGTCCGCTTCCTCCACGTGGTCCGGCGCCAGGTTCTTCAACGGACTCACGCAGGCCTCGAGCCGGTCGAGGAGCTGGAGGTGGAAGGCGAGCGCCATCTGAGCTGGGAGGAGGCGAGCGAGCGGGAGGTCCCGTTCCCGCCGACTCGCCTTGACGATCTTGGCGCGGGCCGCTCGATTCCGATCTCGATCCCCGCCGGAAGCGAGGCCGAGGAGCTCCGCGAGGCGGGGTCCACCGTCTCGGCCGGAACGGTCCTGCGGAGCTGGGAGGAGCTCGAGGGCTCGCTCACCCTCCGGGCCGAGCGCCTGCGGGAAGGCCTTCACCGCCTCACGATGACCCTCGCCAACACGACGTCCTGGGATGGCGGAGCGCGAGAGGGCGCGCTGAAGCAGACGTTCTGCTCGGCCCACGCGATCCTCCATTGCCCTGGTGGGCGCTTCGTCTCGCTGACCGATCCACCGGAAGGCCTGAGCAAGGACGCTGCGCAGTGCGGCAATGACGGGGTCTGGCCGGTGTTGGTCGGGGGACCCGAGGATCGGGAGACGATGCTCGTTTCGCCGATCATCCTCCCCGACCATCCAAGGGTCGCGGACGAGAGTCCCGGCGATCTCTTCGACGGGGGCGAGATCGACCAGCTCCTCACCCTCAACATCCTCGCCCTCACCGAGGAGGAGAAGGAGGAGATGCGGCGCACCGATCCCAGGGCGCGGGAGATCCTCGAGCGGACCGAGGCACTTTCCGGCGAGGAGCTGCTACGCCTGCACGGCACGATCCGCGAGCTTCGCGTCGCGCGGGAGCCCAGATGAGGCCGGGGGAACCTGCCCCTGGCCCCGGCGATTGGTCCGGCACCCCCTGGGAGGAGCTGGAGCGCCCCGGGCCTGATTCCGTGGAGATCAACGGGGTCGAGGTCCGCCGCGGCAGCAGGGTGAAGCTCCGGCCGCGCACCCGCGGCGACGCCTTCGACGGCGCTTTGGCCGGGCGCACGGCGGTGGTGGAGAAGGTCGAGCAGGACATGGAGGGACAGGTGAAGCTGGCGGTGGTGGTGGAGGACGATCCCGGCCGCGACCTGGGCGCGCAGCGCCAGCCCGGGCATCGCTTCTTCTTCGAGCTCGACGAGGTCGAACCGCTCGGCCCCGCGCCGGCTGCCGAGCCCTCGACCCGCGTCCTGATCGCCGGGATCGGCAACGTCTTTCTCGGTGACGACGGCTTCGGCGTGGCGCTCGCCAACCGCCTCGCCGCAAGCGAGCTTTTCCCCGGGGTCGAGGTTGCCGACTTCGGCATCCGCGGCATGGACCTCGCCTGGGCGATGCAGGAGGGCTATGACGCCGTGATCCTGCTCGACGCGCTCCCCCGCGGAGGCGAGCCGGGGAGCCTCTACCTGCTCGAGCCCGAGGTGGAGGCGGGCGGGCGCCCGATCGACGCCCACGGAATGGACCCCGTCACGGTCCTCTCGCTCGTCCACGCGCTCGGGGGGACGCCGCCGCGGACGCTCGTAATCGGCTGCGAGCCGGGCGAGCTGCCCGCCGATGGCGAGGAGATCGCGCCGGGCCTCTCGGAACCGGTGCGGACGGCGCTGGAGGAGGGGATGAGGTTGGTCGAAACGGCCCTGGAGGAGCTGGGCTCCGCCAGGCAGACGCAGACGGAGAGGAGCCGAGGATGAGCGAGAAGACGATCAGCCCCGCCGCGCAGTGGTTCGCGGTGGTGGCGATAATGACGGCGATCGCCGCTGGGATCGCCCTGCAGCTTCCCGAGCTGAAGCGCTACCTCAAGGTCAGGGCGATGTCCTAGGCCGCGGCGAACGCGAGACGGCGAAGGACAGGACAGGAGTCAGATGCACCGCACGAGGATCAAAGTCGCCGAGGGAGCGCTCGACGCGAACGAGACGATTGCCGAAGCGAACCGCGCCGACTTCGACCGCGCCTCGGTGCGGGTCGTGAACCTGATGAGCGCCCCCGGGGCCGGGAAGACGACGCTGCTGGAGCGCGTCCTCCCTGGGCTGAGGGCGAGACCCGGGGTGCTCGAGGGCGACGTGCAGGGCTCGCTCGACGCCGACCGGCTGGCCGCCGCGCACGTCCCGGTCGTCCAGCTCAACACCGCCGCCGGGTTCGGCGGCGAGTGCCACCTCGACGCGAACATGGTCCGCTCGACGATCTCCGATCTGTCGCTCGACGTGATCGACCTGCTGGTGATCGAGAACGTCGGCAACCTCGTCTGCCCGGCCGAGTTCAGGGTGGGCGAGGACGCCAGGGTGATGATCTGCTCGGTCCCCGAGGGCGAGGACAAGCCGCTCAAGTACCCCTTGATGTTCCGCGCCTGCGAGCTGGTGGTGATCAACAAGGTCGACCTGATCCCGCACCTGGACTTCGACCTCGAGCGGCTGCGGCAGAACATCGAGGCCGTCAACCCCGGGGTGCGGCAGATGGCGCTCAGCTCGAAGACCGGGGAGGGGACCGGGGAGTTCGGCGAATGGCTCGAGGCGGTCGCCACCCGGGAGGTCGCCGCCGCTTGAGCGCGCCCGATCAGGCCGGATCGCAGATCGCGGCCCACTCGGAGGCGCGACTCGCGGAGATGCTCGAGGCCCGGCTGGAGGCGGGGCACGCCTTCTTCGAGGCCGAGGCCGTGCGGATCGCCCGGCTCTGCCACGCGATGGCCGAGCGCTTTGCCGCAGGTGGCCGCCTGATCGCCGTCGGCCTCTCCCCCGCCGCGCGCTCCGACGTGCGCCACGTGACGGTCGAGTTCGTCCACCCGGTGATCGTCGGCAAGCGCGCTCTGCCCGCGATCGGGCTGACACGCGAGGGGGGCCCGCTGGGCGCCCAGCTGGGGGCCGCCGCCGAGCCGGGCGACATGGTGATCGCCTTCGGCGCCGCCGTCGAGGGCGGCGAGGAGGTTCGAGAAGCGCTCGCGGCAGCACGGGAGAGCGGCTGTTTGACGATCGCTTTCGAGCCGGCCGGGGCCGAGTGGGAGCTGGAGCCGCCGAGCGCCGACCCCTTCGTGCGCCAGGAGCTGGCCGAGACCGCCTACCACGTGCTCTGGGAGCTGGTCCACGTCTTCTTCGATCACCGCGGGCTGCTTGCGGGCAGCCGCGGCGCGGTCCATGACGCCGGCGCCTCGAGCTTCCTCTACCCCTTCCTCTCTTCCTCGGAGAGCGACCTCGAGGCGGTGCTCGCCGACGTCGCCGGCTCGGCGCGGCTGAAGTCCGGAGAGGTTGGCGAGCTTCGCGAGCAGACCCTCACCGAGGCCGGTGCGACCCTCGCAGCGGCTGCCGCCGACCTGCGCGCCGGCTTCGAGCGCGGCGGACGGCTCCTCGCGCTCGGCAACGGTGGCTCGGCGACCGACGCCGCCGACGCGGTCGCGGACTTCCGCTATCCGCCGCCCTGGGGCGCCGGCGGGGGAGGGTGGCCCTCCCGCTCAGCGATCGACCTCACGGAGGACAGCGCGATCATCACCGCGGTCGCCAACGACGTCGGCGTGGACGAGATCTTCGCGCGGCAGGTGATCGCCTACGGCCGCGCCGGCGACCTCCTCCTGGCGCTCTCCACCAGCGGCAACTCCGCCAACGTGATCGCGGCGCTCGGCGAGGCGCGCCGGCGGGGGTTGATCACCGTCGCCATGGTCGGATACGACGGGGGGCGGGTCGAGGCTGACGCGCTCGCGGACCACGTGATCGTCACCCGCTCGCAGCACATCCCGCGGATCCAGGAGGCGCAGGCGAGCGCCTACCACGCGCTTCGCGAGCTGGTCGAGCTGCCTGGCGCCGGGGGCCAGGAGGCGCCATAGCGAGGCGCCGGGTCCGGGCCCGGGTGAGCGGGATCGTGCAGGGGGTGGGGTTCCGCCCCTTCGTCCACCGGCGGGCCGGCGAGCTGGAGCTGAGCGGCTGGGTGCTGAACGACTCCGCCGGGGTCCTGCTGGAGGCCGAGGGCGAGGCCGGCGCGGTGACGGCGCTCCTGCGCTCGCTGCGCGAGGACGCGCCGGGCCTTGCCAGGGTCGAGGGGGTCGAGACGCGCGATCTGGCCCTGGGCGGCGACGCGGGCTTCGAGATCCGCGAGAGCCCGGCGGGCACCGAGCCTGATACCGCCATCGCCCCGGACGCCGCTACCTGCAAGGCGTGCCTGGCCGAGCTTTTCGACCCGGACGACCGCCGCTACCGCTACCCCTTCGTCAACTGCACCGAGTGCGGGCCGCGGTTCACGATCGTGCGAGGCGTCCCCTACGACCGGCCGCTGACCACGATGGCGTCCTTCCGGATGTGCGATGCCTGCCGTGCCGAATACGAGGACCCCGCCGACCGGCGCTTTCACGCCCAACCCAACGCCTGCCCGCGATGCGGTCCCCAGGCCCGGCTGCTGGATCGCGACGGCTCGGCCGTCGCCGCCGGCCCCGGCGAGGACCCGGTGGCTGCCGCGGCGGGCGCCCTTCGCGAGGGATTGATCGTCGCTGTCAAAGGGCTGGGCGGCTACCACCTTGCCTGCTGCGCCGATGACGAGCGAGCGGTTGGAGGGCTGCGCGGGCGAAAGCACCGCGAGGAGAAGCCCTTCGCGCTGATGGTCGCGGACCTCGCCGCGGCCCGGGTTCTGGCCGAGGTGGACGGAGACGCGGCACGGATGCTGAGCGGCCGGGAGCGCCCAATCGCCGTCCTCCCGCGCCGGGCCGGCGCCGGGGTCGCCGACTCGGTCGCCCCAGGCGCGCCCGAGCTCGGCCTGATGCTGCCCTACTCGCCGCTTCACCACCTGCTCCTCTCCGACGCCAAGACGGCGCTGGTGATGACCAGCGGCAACCTCTCCGATGAGCCGATCGTCTACCGCGACGAAGACGCGCTGCGACGCCTAGGCGGCATCGCCGACCTCTTCCTCACCCACGACCGTCCGATCGAGACGCGGACCGAGGACTCCGTCCTGCGCCCGAGAGCCCGGCGGGGCGGGCGGGCATTGTTCCTGCGGCGCTCGCGCGGCTACGTGCCGGCGCCGATCCCGATGCCCGTCGAAGCCAAGGCCCCGGTGCTTGCAGTCGGGGCCGAGCTGAAGAGCACGTTCTGTCTCGCGCGCGAGCAAAGCGCCTGGGTCGGCCCCCACATCGGCGACCTCGCGGACTTCGAGACGCTGCTCTCCTTCGGCGAGGGGATCGAGCACTTTCAGCGCCTCTTCGCGGTCGAGCCGCAGCTCTGCGCCCACGATTTGCACCCCTCCTACCTCTCGACCGGCTACGCGCGCGAGCGCGAGGGGCTGCGGCTGGTCGGGGTCCAGCACCACCACGCCCATCTCGCCGCCTGCATCGCCGAACACGGCCTGAACGGGTCGGCGCTGGGCGCGATCTTCGACGGCACCGGCTACGGGAGCGACGGGACCATCTGGGGTGGGGAGATCATCCGCGGCGACCTCACCGACTTCGAGCGCATGGCCGCGCTATGGCCGGTGCGCCTGCCCGGCGGCGACATGGCGGTCCGCGAGCCCTGGCGGATGGCCTGCTCCTGGCTCGCCGCCGCGAACCGCACCGAAGTGCCCGACCTGCCCGAGACGCTGGACGGCGCGGTCGAGCCTGCCGCCTGGCGGAACGTCGCCCGCCTCGCCGCCGACGGTCCCGCCTCACCGTTGACCACCAGCGCGGGCCGGCTCTTCGACGCGGTGGCCGCGCTCTGCGGTATCCGCCCCAGGGTCAGCTACGAGGGGCAGGCCGCGATCGAGCTGGAGGCCGCCTGCGAGGAGGGGGAGCGAGGCGGGTATCCGCTTCCCCTCGTCGAGACCGGCGAAGGTCCGCGCCTCGACGCCCGGGAGACGATCCTTGCGGTGGAGCGCGACCTCTCCGAGCGGGTCCCGGTGCCGTGGATCGCCGCCCGCTTCCACAACGGGCTGGCGGCCGCCGCCGCCGAGGCCTGCGCCCGCTTCGCCGAGCCGCAGCTGCCCGTCGTCCTCTCGGGGGGCGTGTTCCAGAACCGCCGCCTGCTGGAGAGCGTCGTCGCGGCGCTGTCGGAGCGGGAGATCGAGGCGATCGTGCCCGAGCTGTTGCCGCCCAACGACGGCGGCATCTCATACGGCCAGGCGGCGGTCGCGGCGGCCCGCTCGGCGGGCGCCGGATAGCCCGCCCGGTGTCGGATCCCGTTACGAGGCCTGTAGCGACGCATGGGCATCAGGCAGGCAACGCGGCTCGCCGTACATCGACCGCGTGTCATTCCAGAGTCCCAGCGGATGGCCATCCGGACGGGCAAGCAGCGAGCCCGAGGGTGCCAAGCCGAGCCCGCGAGCAGCGATCGCGTCGAGGCGCTCCACCGTGAGCGGCGCCGGGTCACATCTACGCTCCGGCGTCACGCCATCCCACTCAGGTCCCGTGAACAGGGTCTGTCCCTCGCCGAGCAGGTCGAGCGTCGAGACGAGGCCCTCGTTTCGAGCGACCCAGACGTGCGAGATCCGCCCCCCGATGTCGGCGTTGAGGCCGATGCCGTTGTCGAGCAGGGATCCGTCCGATCGCATCGACCGCGACGTGTTGAACTCCGCCACCGGGCGTCGCTCGCGCTCATAGGTGTCAAGCAGGGCGTCGTCGCTCCAGCCTCGGAGCACCCAGGCCAGCTTCCAGCCGAGGTCGAAACCGTCGCGGATCGCCGTGTTTAGCCCGGTGGCACCCCGGGGCGTCACGCGGTGCGCCGCGTCACCGATCAGGAACGCGTTGCCGTCGCGAAACCGCTCCGCCAGGCCGGTGCCGTAGGCAACGGGGCTCAGATGGGTGATCTCGACGGGCAGGTCGGCAACTCCCGCGGCCTGATGAATCCACGCCTCGACCTCGGTGGCGCTGACCGTATCGACGTCGTCGCTGGCGCTGTCCCAGGGCCGGGCGAACACCCAGCGATCCGGCCTCCCGACCGGCAGCACGGCGCGACCCTCCGGCTCGCTGGTGAGGAAGTAGATGGCATGCCGCCGCTCGCCCAGGAGCTGCCACAGCGGTGCCCGGAAATGGATCGCCAAGCGCTCCCCGAGCAGCTGCTGGCTTTCGGTCGCGATCCCAAGCTCGCGTCGCACCGTGCTGCGGACGCCGTCGGCACCGATCAGATACCTCGCCCGAACCTGGCGCCGCTGCTCGCCGGTTGTCGCGACCGAGAGCAGTGAACCCGCCCTCGCTGTCGCTCCGGAGGGCGAGGAGGTCGGACTCCACGTGCTACCCGTGCGCAACCGAACGAGTGCACCCGGGCTTCGAGCAGCGGCTCGAGCTGATCCTGGCCGAGGCTCGGCGGGCGAGGTCGTGACTGACGATCGCCGCCTGAGCGCGGGTTGGAAACCCCGCCTCGACCGCCTCGCCCCGCTCGGCCGCGGCGAGCGAGGGA
The DNA here is from genome assembly GCA_963738305.1 of uncultured Actinomycetes bacterium. GTDB lineage: Bacteria > Actinomycetota > Thermoleophilia > Solirubrobacterales > 70-9 > JBBRHQ01. The sequence continues at coordinate 969,474 of CAVTVU010000001.1, forward strand.
GGGCGAGCGGCTGCGTCTCGACATCCAGCGCGAGTCTCGGACCGCAGGCTCCAGTCCCCAGCGGCGAAGCAGCTCCATTGTTCCGGTGCTCAACGTGTTGGCACGAGGCAGCTGTGATCGAGACACGCGGCGGTCGAGGAGCCGTGTCAATCCCGTATGAGCCGAGCGTCAGGGCGGTTGCAAGCCCCGCCGGGCCGGCCCCCACCACCGCAACATCAACTTCCTCAACGTTTCGGAACGCGCGTCGACTCGGCTGACCAACGGCCATCGGAATCCTTTCAGTAGACAGTATGTCCGAGCGAATCCTATCAATTCATCGGACAGGCCGTCTGGTGAAGTAGACTGTGGCCGGTGCCCCCGCGGACCTACCAGCAGCGCGCCCGGGCCGAGAACGCCGCTCGCAACGCGCAGTGAAGATCATCGAGGCGGTGTTTCAGATCCCTTCGGGAGTCACCGGCCGAGCCCGTCGCAGTCGACGGCGTCGCGCGCATGGCCGGGGTCGCCCGCTCCACCGTCTATGCGATCTTCGGCTCGCGAGCCGGGCCTCTTCGACGCCGTCGGACGCGAATTGGCCGTGCGCTCTGGATACGAGCAGTTGGTGGACGCAAAACACCAACCCGATGCGCGGCAGTATCTCCGTGCCGGCCTGCGGGCGGCAAGTGAGATGTTCGCAGCGAACCGCGACATCTATCGCGCGCTGCGTTCAATGGCGCAGCTCGATTCGGAAGCCGTCGGGGGGGTCGTCGAGCGGATGGACGCGGAGCGCGCGGCGGCGATGCGGCGGCTGGCACGGCGGTTCGCCGAGGAGGGTGCGCTGCGCCAGGGCGTGGGCCCAGAAGACGCCGAGCACGTGCTCTGGATGCTGACGAGCTTCGAGAGCTTCGACTCGCTTTACACCGGCCGCAGGCTCTCGACCGCGAGGTCCATTGCGTTGCTGACCTCAGTGGCGGAGCGCGCGGTCCTCGTTGACGCCACCTGACGCTGCCGCGAACGGTTTGGTTCGCGGGTCGTGCGTGGCATCGTCACCGCTCAGCCACGCTCGCTGTCGAGCATCGCCAGCTGCGGCGCGGCGTAACGCTCGCCGGCCGCGGCGCCGGGCGGGACTGCGCCCTCGATCGCCTCCAGGTCGGCGGGGCTCAGCTCCAGATCGAGCGCCCCCAGGGCTTCCTCGAGGCGATCGCGCCGGCGCGCCCCGACCAGGGGGACGATCCCCTCCCCCCGGGAGAGCACCCAGGCGATCGCGACCTGAGCGACGGAGGCGCCCAGGGAATCGGCAACCGCTCGCAGCGACTCGACCAGCTCCAGGTTGCGGTCCAGGTTCTCACCGCTGAAGCGCGGCGAGTGGCTGCGGAAGTCGCGCCGGACCCGTGTCGCGATCCCTCGACCAGCGGCCGCTGAGCAGGCCGCGCGAGAGCACTCCGTAGGCGGTGATGCCGATCCCAAGCTCGCGGCAGGTCGGGAGGATCTCCTCCTCGATGCCGCGGGAGAGCAGCGAGTACTCGATCTGCAGGTCGCAGATCGAGTGCGTCGGCCTGCGCCCGGCGGAGCGTCTCGGCGCCGACCTCGGAGAGGCCGATGTGGCGGACGTGGCCGGCCTCGACCGTCTCGGCGATCGCACCCACCGTCTCCTCGATCGGCACCTCGGGGTTGTAGCGGCCGAGGCGGTAGATGTCGATGTGGTCGGTGCCGAGCCGCCGCAGCGAGTAGGCGAGGAAGTTCTTCACCGCGGCGGGGCGCCCATCCACCCCGAGCCAGCTCCCGTCGGGCCCGCGCAGCGCCCCGAACTTGACGCTGATCAGGGCCTCGCCGCGCTCGCGTCCTGACGATCGCCTCGCCGATCAGCATCTCGTTGGAGCCCATCCCGTAGTAATCGCCGGTATCGAGCAGGTTGATGCCCGCGTCGAGCGCGGCTCGGATGGTGGCGATGCTCTCGGCGTCCTCGGCCGGCCCGTAGAGGTCGGACATCCCCATGCAGCCCAGCCCGATCGCAGATGCGGCGGGCCCTTCGGATCCAAGCGTGCGAGTTTTCAAAGCGTTCTCCTGGCGAGTCGGGGTTGGCATCTCGCAGTGTGGCGAACCGCTTGCCCGATTCGGCGGTTTGGGGACCCGCCCGGCGGGAAGCGGGTAGAGAACCCAATTTTGAGGAGGAGCCAAGATGGGCGCGAGCGAGGCCTCGATACAGATCAGCCAGGTGGGGACCGTGATGGTCCCGGTCAGCGACCAGGACCGGGCGCTGGACTTCTACCTCTCCTCCCTGGGGTTCGAGAAGCGCAGCGATACCCCCTATGGAGAGGGGCAGCGCTGGGTCGAGGTCGCGCCGCCGGGGGCCGCGACGACGCTTGCCCTCGTGCCGCCTCGGGAGGGAGAATCGACCGGGATCGAGATGCGGGTCGCATTCACGACCGGGGACGTCGACGCCGACCATGCCAGCCTCGGAGAGCGCGGGGTGGATGCCGACGAAGTGATGCGGATGGGGGACGGGGTGCCGCCGATGTTCTTCATCCGCGACCAGGACGGCAACAGCTTCCTGGTCGTCGGGCGCTCCTGATACAACCAGCCCGCGCCCCGTCCGCGTGCAGAGGGGAGGATTCTGATGGGACAGAAGATCACGCCGAACCTCTGGTTCGACACGGAGGCAGAGGAGGCCGCAGCTTTCTACGTCTCCGTGTTCGAGAACTCGCGCGTCCTCGAGGTCGCCCGCTACACCGAGGCCGGCCCGCGGCCAGCGGGGACGGTGATGACGGTCGCCTTCGAGCTGGACGGCCAGCGCTTTGTCGGAATCAACGGAGGCCCCCAGTTCACCTTCGACGAGGCCGTCTCCTTCGAGGTCGAGTGCGAGACGCAGGAAGAGGTCGACTACTTCTGGGAGAAGCTCTCCGAGGGCGGCGAGGAGGGCCCTGCGGCTGGCTCAAGGACCGCTTCGGCCTCTCCTGGCAGATCGTCCCGAGCGGGATGGATGAGCTGTTCAGCGACCCCGACCCGAAGCGGGCCGAGCGGGCGATGAGGGCGATGCTCGAGATGGGGAAGCTCGACATCGCGGCGCTCCGGGCGCGCGGCCGATGGGGCCGATTCGTAGGATGTGCCGAATGACCCGAGCACTTGCCCGACTCGCCGACGTCTCCTACCGCTACCGCGGCCGCATGGTGCTGGCCTGGATCGCGGCCGCGGTGCTGCTCATCGGAGTGGGCTCCTCGCTGGCCGGCGAGTTCAACGCCGAGTACAACACGCCGGGATCGGAGTCGAAGGCCGCCGCGGACCTCACCGAGAAGCGCTTCGGCGGCTACTCCGGCCAGGAGATCTACGTGGTCGCGAAGGATCCCGCCGGCTTCGCCAGCCCGGCGGCGGCGGCCCGCGCGCCTGCAGCCGCTTCTTCGTCCAGGCCGAGAAGGTCGAGCACATCGACCCGCACACCCCGATCCGCCTCTCCCGAGAACCGCCAGATCGCCTCGAGCACACTGCCGCTGACCGTCCCCGGCTGGGACGCGACCAAGTCGCAGGGCGAGCAGCTGATCAGCGCCGCCGACGACAACAGCGGCGAGGGGCCTCGAGATCAAGCTCGGCGGCGACCCGATCTACGCAGGCGCAGTCGCAGTCCAGCCCCGAGGGGCTCGGATTCCTCGGCGCCGCGATCGTCCTGCTGATCGCCTTCGGCTCGCTGGTCGCAGCGGGCCTGCCGCTGGCGATCGCGCTGATCGGGCTCGGGATCTCGTCCGCCGGCCTGATCCCCCTCCTTGCCAACGTGATCGACGTCCCCGACTGGACGACGGCGGTCTCCGGGCTGATCGGGATCGGCGTCGGGATCGACTACTCGCTGCTGGTCCTCACCCGCTTCCGGTCCGCGATGAAGCGAGGGCAAGGACCGCCACGACGCCGTGGTCGAGGCCGTCACCACAGCGGGACGAAGCGTGATCATCGCCGGCTGCACCGTGGTGATCGCCGTCCTCGGCCTGATGCTGACCGGGTTGAGCTACATGTACGGCGTCGCGCTGTCCGCCTCCACGGCGGTGCTGATCGTGATGCTCGCGGCCGTGACGCTGCTGCCCGCGCTGCTCTCCTACCTCGGGCCGAGGGTGGACAGGCTGCGGATCCCGCTGCTCGGTCGCTCGCTGAAGAAGGCGGACGAGGCCGAGGGATCCTCGCTCGCGGCGCGCTGGAGCCACGGCGTGCAGCGCCGGCCGTGGTTGGCGGCGATAGCGGCACTGATCGTCCTGCTCGCTCTGGCGGCGCCCGCTCTGGGAATGCGCCTCGGCTTCCCGGACGCAGGCAACGATCCGCCGGACACGATGACCAGGCAGGCCTACGACCTCAACACCGAGGGATTCGGGCCGGGCACGAACGGCCCGATCCAGATCGCCGCCGACCTGCCCGACGCGCAGAGCAATTCGCAGCTGGACGCCTTCGCCGCGGAGCTGCGCAGCGAGCCCGGCGTGCAGTTCGTCACCGCTCCCCGGATCAACCAGGCTGGCGACGCCGCCTTGATCACCGTAATCCCGACCACCTCGCCTCAGGACAAGGCGACCGAGGATCTCGTCAACAACCTGCGGAACAACCTGGTGCCGCAACGCTTCGACGACACCGGCATCGACGTCCAGATCGGCGGCGTGACCGCGGCGCTCGAGGACCAGTCCGAGTACATGAAGGACCGCATGCCGCTGTTCATCGTCGGAGTTGTCGGCCTCTCCTTCCTGCTGCTGCTGGTCGCCTTCCACTCCCCGCTGATCTCGCTGAAGGCGGCGATCATGAACCTGCTCTCGGTGAGCGCCGCCTACGGGGTGATGACGCTTGCCGCCAAGGGGGGCGGGCTGAGCAGCCTGATCGGGATCGACCACGAGGTTCCGGTCGCTCCGTTCATGCCGGTGATGATGTTCGCGATCCTCTTCGGGCTATCGATGGACTACGAGGTCTTCCTGATCTCGCGGATCCGCGAGGAGTACCTGAAGGACGGGAACACCAGCCGGGCAGTCGCCGACGGCCTCGCCAAGACCGCGCGGGTGATCACCGCCGCGGCGGCGATCATGGTCGTCGTCTTCCTCGCCTTCATGGCGGCGCCCGACGTCTTCCTGAAGCTGTTCGGGATCGGCCTGGCCTCGGCGATATTCTTCGACGCGACCGTGGTGCGGATGGTCTTGGTGCCGGCGGTGATGCAGCTGCTCGGCAAGTGGAACTGGTGGATCCCGAGCTGGCTGGAACGGGCGCTGCCGAGCCTCGACGTCGAGCACGTCGCGACCGCGGGGGCCACCGCGGGCCCCTCCTAGCCTCCCCGACCTGGTCTCTCGGGAGAGTCCGGGTCGGGCGGAGATCTCTTCGTTTTGAAGTCCGAACAGGCCGGAAGCGCTGGGTGCCGATCTAGGTTGGCTCCCGTCCCAGGACAAATACCTCGCTGGCCATGTCGTTGACAGCGTCAAAGCCGCTGACCGCTGCGATCACCCGGCGGCCGGTTGCATCAGTAACGCTGGAGCGAAAACTCTGATCCGTGGCGCCCTGCCACTGCATGCGGGTGGCGAGCACGGCATCTACCTTGCCGTTGTCGACCAGCATCTTTTCGGCGACTGTGAAGACCTCGCGCAGAAGGGTGGTGACAACGTCTCCATTGATGAACGTCTCGGTGTGAAGCGGCCCCTTGCCAAACGTGTCCAGGTAGAGCCGGGCTACATCGTCCGAGATCCTCGCTGCCACCTGCCGCTCGGAAGTGGATTGAGCCACGGGTGGCTCCTCTCTCACTCCTCCGTCGAAGTTGCGTCGCAAGGCGGAGGAGGCTGGAGTTCCCGACGAGGCCACCGAAGCTTAACGGGATCGCCGAGGCTGGGCTACGATTCTGCTGTCCGTCGAGCCGCTATCTGAGATGCCCCGAGCAGACATCCAGCACCCAAGCACAGGTCACGGCGCGGTGCTCACGGCGATCTCCGAGGGCATGGTGGCGCTGCTGAAGGAGTACTACGGGGTCGGCCCCACCCAGGCCAAGACCTACTACCACGACGACCTCGTCGTCTGCGTCTTGCGCGGCGGTTTCACACGGGTCGAGCAAACCCTGCTCGCTGGCGACCGCGGGTCCGCGGTGATCGAGCAGCGCATGGCGTTTCAGGAGGTCATGCGGGGGCGTTTCGAAGCAGTCGTTCAACACGCCACGGGACGCTCGGTCATCGGCTTCATGAGCGGCAACCAGCAGGATCCGGACATGATCTGCGAGGTATTCGTGCTGAGCCCGACCGACCTCCTCGATGAGGCCGAGATCCGCGCCACCGCGAAAACAAGCGTCTCCAACTAGCCGCCCCCTGGGCAAGGACTTCCCGCTTGCGTCGGCTTGCTACCGACGGTGTCTGACCCGGATCCGGCGGGTCTTGGTGACCGAGGCGCCCGAGCCATCGGTGGCCGTGACCTTGACCAGGTAGCTGCCGGCGCGCTCGAATGTGTGGCGGATCCTCTTCCCTCTCGCCCTGCTGCCGTCGCCGAGCCGCCAGCGGATCCTGGCGCCCCAGACGTCGAATGCGACCGCTGAGGCGCGGACCTTCTGGCCCGGTTGGGCCCGGCGCGGGACCTTGATCCGGCGGAAGACGGGCGGCACCGAGTCGAAGCCCGCACCCTTGCTAACCGTGCCCTGGCGCCAGACGGCGACCCCGTCGCCGCCGCGGTCGAGCGCCAGGTCGGGGAGGGCGGCGGTCGGGCTGAGGATGTGCGTGGGACCGAAACCCCCGGCGCCGCCGTCGCGCGGCAGGGACCGGACGGTCCCGGCCGGGTCGGCCCAGCCGACCATCGCGTCGCCTGCCGGCCCCATTGCGACGGTAGCGCCCAGCGACTGGGAGGTGGAAAGCGTGTTCCGGGCGCCGCAGGAGGAGGTCACCGCGCTGATGCACGTCATGGGCAGGAATGGATCGGTGTCGTGGCCGGCCTCATGCTCGACCCAGACCACCCGCGCGTTCCCTGCGTCATCGACAGCGACGTCGTGTGCCTGGGACGTGAATCCCGGGCTGGTCAGCGTCTGTGTGAAGCTGAGCGTCCCGGCGGCGCTCAGCTTGCGGGTCTCGGTCAGCGACGCGGACGCGGTGTCGTGTCGCCAGACGATCGTCGCGTTGCCGGCGGGGTCGACGGCGACCAGAGGTTTATCGGAGAGCTCTGGCGAGGGCGGGGTCGAGACGTCCTGGACGACGGAGAGCGCCTGGCTGTCGAAGTCGAGGGTCCGGGCCTTGACCTTGGTGTTGGGCGGAGAGTCGGGAGTCGTCCATACCAGGGTTGCGTCTCCGTTCGAGTCGACCCCGAGGTCAAGCTCCCTTGTCTTCTCCCCCGAGACCGTGAACATGTGGGCCGTCCCCAGCGTCCCGTCGGCGCTGCGGGTGCGAACCGATCCCGTGCGGGCGGTGTCGCTGCCGATCCAGGCGAAGACCGCGCGCCCGGCACGGCTGACCTCGACGCGGCCGGCAGAGACGCCCGACTGCAGGGTCTGGACCGCGGTGAGGCTGCCGTGGCGGCTCCTGACGCGTGCCTCGAGGACGCCGGAGCGGCTCCAGACCAGGTAGGCCCTGCCCCTGGCGTCGAGGTCGACATCGGCGCCCTGGGCGCCGGAGGGAAACGGATGGGTCAGGGGCCCGAGCGGACCCCCCGCTGGGCGGAAGCGCAGGGCCGGACCCGAGGCGGTGTTGAGCAGGATCGCGATGTCCCCGCGGGGGTTCATCTCGACCTGGCCGACCTGGGTGGCGCCGAGGCCGAAGGTCGGCAGCCAGTCTGCGCCCGCCGCGGGCGGCGCGGCTGTGAGCGCGATGAATCCCGTCGCCGCGCTCGCTCCCAATGCCCGAAGGGCCTCTCTGGCCCACCCCCTCATACGCAGCGAGCCTAACACCGCGGGAGAGGGCCGACGGCTACTCTCGACGAATGGTCCGATCGGAGGGGCTGACACTGGACTTGCAGCGCGCCGTGGCTGCGCCGGCGGCGCGCGTCTTCGCCGCCTTCACCGATCCCGAGCAGCTCGCGCAGTGGTGGGGACCCGAGGGGTTCCGCATCCCGAGCCTCGACTTCCACCCGCGGGTTGCGCAGCGATACAGAATCGAGATGCAGCCCCCGGAAGGCGGGGCCTTCTGGCTCAGCGGTGAGTTCCGCGAGGTCGACCCGCCCTCCCGCCTTGCCTTCACATTCGCCTGGGAGGACCCGGATCCCGACGATGTCGAGAACCTCGTCACCCTCTCCTTCGCCGACCTCGATGGGCAGACGGTGGTCGGCCTCCGCCAGCGGCCGTTCAAGACCCCGGCGCGCCGCGATCTGCACCACGATGGCTGGGCGGATAGCTTCGACAAGCTCGAGCGCAGCCTCACAGATCCGCGTTGAGCTCCTCGAGCAGCTCCCGTAGCTGGCGCATCTTGGCCTTTCCGAGGCGTTCGGTCCATTCCGCCTCGACCTCGGCGACGACCTCCCGTGCGATCGCGTACAGCTCCTTGCCCTTTCGGGTGGCCCGAACCAGCTTCGCTCGCCGATCGCTCGAGTCGGGAACGCGTTCGACGTAGCCGAGCTGCTCCAGGTGAGCGACGAGCTTTATCGCGTGCGGAGTGGAGAGCTTGCCTTCTACCTCGAGGGCGAGGATGGCACGGTGAGCCGCACCGTCGCCGGTCCAGGCAGTGTCGTTCCGATCGACGCCGGGCTCGAGCACACGATCCGCAACGAGTCAGACGAGGAGGCCGAGGCGACGGTCGTCTTCTCGCCTGGCGAGGCGATGGAGCGTTTCGCTCGTGCAGCCACCGAGCTCAACCGGGGGGAGAGGTTGCCGAGGCTGAGCTGATCGCCCTGGCCGAGGCGCATGGGATCGAGATCACGCGGTCGATCGATGACGCGCTCCCACCTCACGGTGAGCATGAACCCGCCGCGGTGTCATGTTTCAGCGGCGGATACCTCACCGTCGCTCGTCTCTCCGGGGACGCCGAGCAGCTCCTTCTGGATTACCGAGGATCCGCCGATCTGATGGACGCGGTGGGAAGGGACCACGGCCTCATCCTCCACTTCGGCGCGAAGACCGACGGCGGCTTCATGATCGTCAACCTCTGGTCGTCCGAGGAGGGCTCCGAGGCGGCGGCCCGAGATCCCCGCAGGCTGGGCGCCCTCGAGCGCGCGGCCATCGAACCGGGGGGAATTTCCCGCGAGCACTTCGAGGGGGAGCGCTTCGTAGTGTTCCGCGCCAACCAACACGGAGGTGCCTGATGGCCGAGCTACCCGCGCCCGTCGAAGGGATCGCGCTGACCCACTTCATCGTCTCCGACGACGTGGAGCGATCGCGCCGCTTCTACACCGAGGTGCTGGGCGGGGAGACGGTGAGCTGGGCCTGATGCTACCTCGATGAGGTGATGCTCGACGCCGCGCCCCTGGGGCTGCCGCACCGCGATCCCTAGCGAAGGAGCGCTGACCGCAACAGGGGCCGAGGTCCGAGGCGGACCGAGCCGACGGGCCAGGTAGACTGCTTATATGGGTCGGGCGTCCGTTCGGCCGAAGCCGTGCCCCGCGTTCCGCAGTCGTGCCTCCGGCATCCTCCGCGTTTTCGCTGTGCACCCACACGGAGGGACCGCAGATGGCCACAGGAACTGTGAAATGGTTCAACGACGACAAGGGGTTTGGATTCATCACGCCGGATGAGCCCGGCGCAGACCTGTTCGTGCACCACAGTGCGATCCAGGGTGAAGGCTTCAAGTCGTTGGAGGAGGGCGCGAAGGTGAGCTACGACGCCGAGCAGGGCACCAAGGGCCCGGCAGCCGCGAACGTGCAGGCGCGCTGAGACCCACCGTCCACGACCAGAAGGGAAGGCATGGCCTCAAGCAACAAGAGGAAGACCACGATGGCGAAGCTCAACCGAGAACGCAAGCTGCTCGAGCGTCGGCGGGAGAAGCAGATCAAGAAGGCCGCCAGAAAGCAGGCTGCCGCAGAACAGGCGAGCGCGCCCACCGATCCGCTGCCCGGCACCGACCCGCTGCCCGGCACCGACGGCTAGTCCGCCCTAGCTGCCGGGGGGGCGATCCTGGGCGACGCGACCTAGGGGTCCTTGAGCGCCGCAAGCAGCTCCTTGCGGCCCATTCTCGAGCGGCCTGGAATCTTTTCCCGCTTGGCCCGCGCGTAGAGCTCGTCGCGGTCCAGATCGTCCAGTTCCTCGTCATCGCCGGACTCAGAGCCGGCCTTCCTGGCCGCCGCCGCGTCGCCACCGTCACGGACCGTTTGTAGCGATTGCTCGAGAGCCTTCATCAAGTCCGGGACCGGACGGGGCTCGTCCTCGGTCTCCGGAACCTCGATCTTGCGGCGCTTGCGTTTCCTTTCGATCACTTGCTTCAACCGCTGGCGGTAACAGTCGGTGTAGGCGCTGGGGTTCCAGTCGGTGGACAGCTCCTCGATGATCGCGACGGCGTTGTCGACCTCCTTCCTGGTCGGCTTCTTGCCGCCGGTCGGGACCTCCTTCTCGCCGCGCACCTCGTCGTGAAACAGCATCGTGCTCAGCGCAAGCGCGCCGTCACGAGCCCGGATCGCGGCGAGGTACTCCTTGGTTCGCATCACGAAGCGGCCGAGCGCAATCCGCTCCTGGCTTCCCATCACCTCAGCCAGGAGCCCGTAGGCACGCAACGTTCCCTCGGCCTCCCCCGCAGGAACGAGGTAGTAGGGGTGATCGAAGTAGATCGGGTCGATGTCGACGGCCTCCACAAATGCCTCGATCTCGATCGTGCGTGTCTTGCGCGGCTCAACCGACCCCAGCTCGTCGTCGGTGAGAACCACCTGCTTGCCGTCCAGGTCGTAGCCGTGTCCGACCTCCTCCCACGTCACCTCGACGTCCTCCTTGGAGCAGAACCGGCGCTGTTCGATCCTCACTTGTCCTTCTCGTGCAGCTGGTGGAAGTGGTAGTCGTGGTCCTGGCGCCGCGGTCACGAGCTGCACCGGGAACGTTTACGAGCCCGAAGCTGATCGAGCCGGTCCAGAGCGTGCTGGCCATCGGCTAGCTCTTTGCCGAGAGAGGCTCGCCTCGAGAGCGGCCCCGAGGTCGTCGCCGTGCGCAGGCACCTCCTGCTCGAGCGGGTCGATCTCCTTGCCCGCGGCCTTGCGCTTGATCAGGTCGAGGACCGACGTCGCGGTAGGAGTCCTGTAATCGCCCGGCTTGAAGTCTTGCCCAGCATCTCGACGAGGTCGGCCGGCCATTTGCGCCTCGCGCTTCGACGGCTTGCGGGTCTGCGGGATCTCCAGGTCTTCGGCCGGGACAACCTCGTCGTGGAAGCGCAGCGTGTCCAGCGCGAGCACGCCTTCGAGTGCCCGCAGCGAGACGAGGTACTCGCGATTGTGAAACAAAAGCGCCCGATTCCGGCCCGCCCGCTGCGCCGCAGCGCCTCCTGGAGCAGGCCGATAGGGATCCTCGTCGTCGCGCGAACCGACGTAGTAGGTCTTGTCGTAGAAGACCGGGTCGATATCGGCCGCGTCGACGAACTCCTCGAGGTGGATGATCTTGCCCCTTTCCCCGGCCGCCGCCTTAACCTCGTCATTCTCGAGGACGACGTACTTGCCCTCCGAGATCTCATAGCCGGGGATCTGCTGGTCGGCTCGGAACCTCGGCATCGTCTTTGGGGCAGATTCGCCGATGCTCGACCCGAGAACCGTCCTTGAGGTGGACCTCGTGAAAGTGGATCGATTTCGATTCGATCGCCGAGTAGAGCTTGATCGGCACGTTGACCAGACCGAAGGTCACGGTCCCGTTCCAGATCGAGCGCGGCCATCGCAGGTCGGCTACCCTGCGCCCGGCCGGCCAATCAAGGCCGAGGATCGAACCTCCTTCGCGTCGGGTGCGAGTTCGCGTCGTCGCCTTGTCTTAGACCCATTGCTGATCAGATCGCTCTGAGCGGCGATCTGGCCCGGGTCCACGAAGGCGCTCAGGCGCCAGCAGGGCTCCGAGCGCCCGATAGACCGGGGCGCTGAGGGCCATCCCGATGTGGCTGGCGGACACCTCGATAAGGTCGGCTTCAGGGTCGAGGCACGAGCGCCATCGAACGATTCCATCGGAGCGAGAGTAGACCGACGTCATCGCCACCTGTTCGGGTAGGGACGCTCGTAGTTGATGGTCGACGGCCTTGCAACATCGTCCCGAGCGGCAGGATGCGCTGAACAGGCCGGGAGCCCCCAGGGTTCCAAGAACGCCGACCAGGTGGGCCTGTGCCCAAACGGCGGGGTGGACGTCGAGATGATCCAGGAGAGGACTCCCCAGAGCAACCGCTCGGTCGATCAGATCGGGCCGCCGCACGGCGAGCGCACGTGCGCAGCAACCGCCGCGGCTCTGCCCGACCACGGCGATCCGGCGCCCATGCTCCAGCACGAGACTCTCCGCGCGCTTCTCCAGCATCTCGACCGTTTCCCCCAGACAGCCGACGTTCCATCGAAGTCCCGCCCGCATCGGGCGGTGTCCGATTCGCGAGAGCCACACCGCCAGGGTATTGAGCGACGGATCACCCGCCAGGAAGCCACAGATCAGCAGGACCGGTTGTCCATCACCTCGTGGGACACCCTCGCCTCGCCACACCGAATCTCTCCTCAACCGTGCAGCCTCTGCCGGAAGCCGTGCCTCTCGCCAGATATCGGGCAAGGGCCTGATCGTTGGGGTCCAGGAGGCAAGCGTCTGGGCGAGCTGTGCTGAAGGGAGCTGTGCACGCCCCGAGAACAGCCCGCGGGCATCTGGAAGCCTCACGAGTGGCGCTGGCCTCCGCCTCTCTTGGGGGCAAGCTCAAATCGGTCGGCATTGGAGAGGTCGACCTCCCCTACTGAACGGATCGTCGAGACCCTGTCGTGGAGCTGCGTAGCGATCTCGAAATGGCCGGATGCCGGTGGGGTCGCGGGCTCTTGCTGCACGTCTGACCTCCTTGACTGTGAACCAATCAGGAAGTCAGGCGGCGCTGCCCGGCACACGAAGGAGCCCGACCTCAAGGCGAATGCCCTCCTGCAAGCAGACTAGCACCGCCACCGCGGCGAACCTTTCGCCGCACTCAGGGGCTAGTCGCCCGCCGGCGAGCGAGGTTCTCGTCCTGGAGGTCGGACGAAGCGGGCACCCCGTACTGAGCCGGGCCGGGGCCTCCGCACCGGGGCGTTTCAGAAGATTGCAATCGGGTTGAGCGGTGACCCGGTTCCACCGTCGATCCGCAGTGGGGCGGCGATGAACAGGAACTCCCAGCGCTCCGCCTTCTCGCAGGCCGCCGTCAGGTCCTCGAGGCGCAGGTAATCAAGCAACGGCAGTCCCATTGCGTTCAACGCCAAGGCATGGATCGGAAAACCCACGCCCTCCGTGGTGCTCGGAGCGGTGTCGCCGTTGCCGTCGCAGCCAAGTGCCGTCGGAGCTGACCCACCTCCGCTGGCGCGACGTCGACCTGCGCGAGGGCTCGCTCACCGTCGCGGCTTCCAAGACCACGGCAGGAATCAGGCGCGTAACACTCGACCCGGAACTCGCCCAGCTGCTTCGCAGACAAAGTCGCCTCACGATGGAGCCAGCCCGACGACTTCGTGTTTCCAGGCCGTGATCGCCGCCGGCCCCGCGATCGGAACAGCGTCCGGACCCGAGTCCTCTACGGGGCGATGGAGCGGGCCAACGAGCTGCTTGCGAAGGAGGGCAAGGCGCCGCTGCCCGTCGCCCATCACCTTCCACGCGCTACGGCGAACATACGCCGGGCTGCGTGCCGAGCTTGGCGAGCATCCGGCGGTCACCGCTGGCCAAATGCGCCATCGCGACCCACGGATGACGCTCCGCGTCTACACGGACGTCACGGAAACGCGCCCACGCACCCGGATGGGTGGCCTGCTCGGGGACGCTGATTGGGCACCAATGGGCACTGGTGGGGCTTCGCCGGAGGCCAAGCCGGGTGAGCAGCTCGCGCTCGACCAATCCGAAACCCGGTCAGTTGCAGCACAAACAGCTAACGGGAGCGACGGGACTCGAACCCGCGGCCTCCGGCGTGACAGGCCGGCGCTCTAACCAACTGAGCTACGCCCCCTAGGCGTTTCCGGGCCGGCGGGCGGCCCGGCGATCTATCTTAGGGCGCCCGGCGGGGCGGGCGCCGCGTCGCTACTCGGCCGCCGCCAGCTCGGTGACCTGGGTCGCCACCGGCCCCTTTGGGCCCTCGCTGGACTCGAAGCTGACCCGGGCGCCGTCATCGAGCGAGCGGTGGCCCTCCGCCTGAATCTCGGAGTGATGGACGAAGTGATCGGGGCCGCCGTCGTCGGGGGTGATGAAGCCGTAGCCCTTCTCGTTGCTGAACCACTTGACGACGCCCGTCGGCATTTCGCTCCTCCGCTCTTGGCCGGCTCGCCAACGGTAACGCATCCCTCTAGGCTTGCCGCGATGCGCTTGGTCACCTACTCGCGCGGCGACGGTCCGCGGGCCGGCCTGCTCGCCGAGGACGGCGTGATCGATGCCTGGGAGGCGCTGGGGGAGCCCGAGCGCGCCGAGCCTGCGCGAGCTGATCGCCGAGGATCGGCTTGCCGACCTCGGCGCCGGCCGGCGGCCGGTGCGCCGGCCGCTCGACCGATGTCGAGCTGCTGCCGCCGATCCCCGACCCGGAGAAGATCGTCTGCATCGGGCTCAACTACCGCACCCATGCCGCCGAGGCCGGGCTCGACCCGCCCGACTCGCCCGACGATCTTCGGCAAGTACCGCAACGCCCTTGCCGCGCCCGGCGCGACCGTGACCGCTGCCCGCCTCGAGCGCCAAGGTCGACTACGAGGCCGAGGTCGCCTTCGTCGTCGGCCGCCGCGCGCAGCGAGGTCGCGTCGGCCGACGCCCTCGACCATGTCGCCGGCTACACCCTGCTCAACGACCTCTCCGCCCGCGACCTGCAGTTCTCCACCCCGCAGTGGATGGCGGGCAAGGTCTTCGACGGCTCGGCGCCCTGCGGTCCGGCGATCGTCACCCCCGAGGAGGCCGGCGCCGCACGATGCGATCGCGATCTCCCTCGACCCTGAACGGCGAAGAGATGCAGTCGGCCACGCACCGCCGACCTGATCTTCTCGGTGCCCGATCTGCTCGCCCACCTCTCGACCCTGATGACGCTGGAGCCCGGCGACATCGTCGCCACCGGCACCCCGGCCGGGGTCGGCGGCGCCCGCGAGCCGCGGGTCTGGCTGGCCGACGGCGACGAGGTAGTCGTCAGCTCGCCCACCCTGGGCGAGCTGACGACCCGAATCGCCCGCTGAGCACCGCCGCCTCCAGCCGAACGCAACCTTGCGTGCCCATTGGGCGCGTAACCTTGCGTTCGGCCAGGGCCCCTGGCCGGCCTTCCCTACGGCCGGCGGACGGTCAGCTTGAACCTGCCGCCGCCGCTGACCCGGCTGACCACCGCATTGACGCGCGCCTGTCCGCAGACCGTGAAGTTGAGGCCCTCGTGCCGGCCGCTTCCCTGGTCGACCCCGAGCAGCCTCCCGGCCCGGTCGCGCAGCGCCAGGTCGTAGTCGGCGCCGCGCGGCACGTTCAGGCCGAGGCTGAGAATGCCGTCCAGCGGCGTCGTGATGGGCACCACCGCGCGCTGGCCCGCGGCGCCGCCGAGCGTCCGGCTTCTCGAGCAGCGCGGGTCCGGTGCTTCCAGGGCCGGGTCGCGTCGAGGCGGATCGCCGCGAAGGCTCCCCCGGCTCGGGCGCAGCGAGTCCACCCACTGCCAGCGGACCTTTCCGGGGAAGCGGTTCAAGCGCGAAGGACTCGGCGAAGGCCTCGCCGGGGTTGCGGTAGTAGTGGGTGCCCTCGTCGCCCGGGGAAGTAGGCGCCGGCGCGGGCCCCCTGGCAGACGCGCTCGTAGGAGGACCAGCGCTTCGTCCCCCAGTCGATCGTCGGCCGGAACGGCGGGTTGCGGCGGTGGTCGGCGAGGTGGTGCCCGTACTCGTGGGCGAGGACGAAATTGCGGGTCGCGCCGTCGCTCGGGTTGGCGTCGTCGTTGCCGCTCAGGAACATCTGGTTCTCGCCCGAGAAGTAGCAGGCGAGGGCGCCCCTGCCGCAGGTCGACTCCATCTGGCCGTCGGTGACGAGCTGCACGCGGAGCAGGTCCATCTCGTCTCCGTGCGGGACGGTGCCGAGGAAGTTGGCGATCCTCTGCGGGCTGGCGGCGTTGCAGGCGGCGGGCGTGCAGGAGGCCGAGACGCCGATCGCGACCGTCCTGCCCTTGCCGTCGTGGACCGGGTAGCGCCGCGCCGAGGAGCTGGCCGACTCGCGCGCGGCGGCGGCGTTGGCGCGGGCGAAGACCACGTCGCGCGGCGGCACCGAGGGCACCGGCACCTCGAAGGGATCGAAGCTCGCCATCGGCGAACGCGTCGGCGCGGGCGTCGCGGCGACCGCGGGGGCAACCCCGATCAGGGCCAGCGCCGCGCCCAGCGCAGCCGGCGCCGGGCGCCGCTCACGGCCGCGGGCCCGGGTCGATCTCGTTTCGCCTCGCCGGCAGCGAGGCGGAGAGCGGGGCGCTCGCCGCCGGGCTCGAGGCGGAGGAAAGCCGCGCCGCTCGCCCCTTCCTGCGCCGCCCAGTGGACCCGCACCGGGGTGACCCGCAGCAGTCGCGCCAGGTGCGCCGGCCCGAGCACGCCGTCGGCCCGCAGGCCCCGCCTGCTCTGGAACTGCCTCACCGCGCGGTAGGTCTGGCGGCCGAAGATCCCGGTCGCCGGCAGGTCCGGAGAGCCGGCGGCGATCAGGTGCTGCTGCGCCCAGACGACGAGGTCGCCGCGGCTGCCGCGCCGCAGGACGGGCATGCGCGGTGACCGGCCGGTAGCCGAGGACCCGCCCGGCGGTCGGGCGGCCGAGCGAGCGCCCACTGCCTGGCGTTGGTCTCCTGCCAGTCCCACCAGCTCGGGGGCCCGCCGCCGTAGGTGAGCGCGAAGCGGCGGAACAGCTTCAGCGACCTCAGGCTGACCCGCTGCGTAGGTCTGCCCGAGCGGGAAGATCGGGCGGCCCCAGACGCGGTTGTAGAAGTAGGTGTGCTCGTAGACGGCGCGGACCGAGGTCCCGATCGCGTTCCAGTACATCTGCGGCTGGTTGAAGCTGGCCGCTCCCGGCCCGAGGAAGACCGAGTAGGGGAAGGCCGGGTGGTAGTCGACGTAGGGGAAGCCCGCCAGCGAGAGCGGGAAGGCGGCGCCGATCGCGCCGGCGCAGCGCCCGGATGTAGCGGTCGGCGGACGGCGTAGCGGCCCTCGTAGTCGCCCTCGGCGTCGATCACCAGGCAGTCGGCGCCCCGGCGCACCGAGGCGGCGCCGACCTTGGCCTCGCCGACCGGGTGGTTGCCGTAGACGAACTGCCAGGCGCAGACGTCGAGGCCGCCGCGGTGGAGGCGATCGACCAGGCGCTGGTTGAACTGGCCCAGGTGTCGCTGCCGTCGCCGGACTTGATGTAGACGGTGCCGATGTCCGAGCGGCGGGCCCTGGCGATGATCCGCGAGAGGTTGCCGCCGTTCGAGCGCGAGACGTACCAGATCCACATCCCCTGGCTGTCGAACGGGCGTCTTGGCGTTGCCGCCGGTCCCGTTGCCGCCGGTCCCGGCGCCCCCGCTGGCGGCGATCGCGGGCGAGGCGAGCGCGCAGAGGGCGCCGATCGCGATCAGTGCGATCGCGAACGCTCGCCAGCGCCTGGGTGCCGGCGCGGATGTGGTCGCCTTCACGCTCATCGAAACACGGTCCTGGCGACGGGGCTGCGGTGGCTGCCAGGAGCCAAACCCACGCCGCCGCCTGCCCGTGCCTGCCCCTAGTATGCCGACAGCTTCCGCTCGGCGTCAGCCGTCCGATGAATAGCACCGCGCAAGATCCTTTGCATATCCGCGCTCGTCCTGGGCTGCGCAGGCGCGCTGGCACCGGCCGCACTGCGGCGCGGGCGGCGGGATCGGCAACGCCGGCCTCAAGCAGGCGGGGCGGAGCCTGATCTTCAGCGATCCGCACCTCCTCGCCTGCGGCGCTGCGGAAGCTCGCGCCGCTTCCCCGACTTCTCCAAGCCGAAGCCGCGCTTCCTCTGCATGGCGCTGCGGCGCCCGGGCAGCCATCACGAGAAGCGGCTCTGCCTCGGCGGCGCCAGGGCAACCCGCCGCCGGATCGGGCTGACCCGGCTCGACGGCACCGGGAGCGGTGGTCGGCACCGCGACCCTGGCGGCGAGGGTGAAGCGTCCGAGCGCCCGCAAGCTGGTCGTCAAGATGCTGCCGGGCGAGGCCGGGCTGGCTCCGCGGCGCTACCGCTGGAGGGCGATCGAGGGGACCGACTGCCCGGGGCCGGGCCCCTGCGTCGAGCGCTATCCCGCCGCCCGCGACGGCGCCTTCCGGCTGCGCCCGGTGCGCGCGGTCGGCTGCACCGGCGGGCACCGCGGGGCTGGTCCGCAACGGCCCGCGCGGACGCAAGGTCGTCGCCCTAACCTTCGACGACGGGCCGAGCATCTACACGTCCGGCTTCCTGCAGGTGCTGCGCCGCAAGCACGTCAACGGGACCTTCTTCGAGCTGGGCCAGGAGACCTCGGGAAACGCCCAGGCTGATGCGCCGGATCCTCGCCGAGGGCAACGAGATCGGCAACCACTCGACGCATCACTCCGCCTACCCCGGCTACGCCGACCTGGCCGCGACCAGCGCCCGGATCAAGCGGCTCACGCACTTCAGGCCGTGCCTCTTCAGGCCCCCCTACGGCGCCGTCAACTCCGGCGTCATCTCGGCGGCCGCGCAGGCCGGGATGAGGACCGTGACCTGGGACGTCGACCCGACCGACTGGTCGAACCCCGGGACCGGCGCGATCTACAGCCGCATCGTCTCCGCGGCGCAGCCCGGCTCGATCATCCTCATGCACGACGGCGGCGGCAACCGCAGCCAGACCCTCGCCGCGCTGCCCCACATGATCCACACCCTGCGCTCCCGCGGCTACCGCTTCAAGACGGTCAGCGCCCTGCTCGGCAACCGGCTGATCTACCGCCCCTACGGCTGAGGGCTCGGACCTAGGCGGCGCCGAGGTCTGGCTCGCCGGCGTCCCGCTCGGCGCTCGCCCGCTGCTCCTCCAGCTCCGCCTTGCTCGGCCGCGGCGGGCCGGATGAGCGTCCGGCGGCGCGAGCGTCGATCTGCTCGAGCTTGGCGAGCAGATTCTCGGCCATCCTGATCGAGGCGGCGTCGATCAGGCGGCCGTCGAGCGACACCGCGCCCTTGCCCTCGGCGGCAGCCTCCTTCATCGCCGCGATGATCCGGTGTGTCCGCTCGACGATGCGCTCGTCGGGAGTGAACACGTCATTGGCGAGGGGCACCTGCGAGGGATGGATCGCCCACTTGCCCTCGTAGCCGAGCACGGCGGCACGCCGCGCCGCCGCCAGGTAGCCGTCGGGGTCGGTGAAGTCTCCGTAGGGCCCGTCGATCGGACGCAGGCCGTTGGCGCGGCAGGCGACCGCCATCCGCGAGAGGGGGTAGTGCCACTGGTCGCCCCAGTGGCACTCGCGACGGCCCTCGGACTCGTCGGTCAGCACCGAGTAGGCCGGGTCGACGCCGCCGATCTTCGTCGTGTGGCTCTGCATCGAGGCCGCGTAGTCGGCGACCCCGAAGACCATCGCCTCCATCCGGCCCGGGCACGCCCGGGCGATCTCCTCCACGCACGACATGCCCTCGGCCGTCTCGACCAGAACCGAGATCCCGATCCGGTGCTCGAGACCCGTCGCGACCTCGATCTGGTCGAGCAGGGTGGCGACCAGCTCGACGTTGGCCGGCGAGCCGACCTTGGGGACGGTGATCGTGTCGAGAGCGCGGCCGGCCTGCTCGACCACATCGACGATGTCCCGGTAGCACCAGTGCGTGTCGAGCCCGTTGATCCGCACCGAGGCCGAGGCGGGGGCCCAGTCCCCGCCGTTCAGCGCCTCGATCACGTTGGCGCGGGCGGCGACCTTGTCGTCGGGGGCCACGGCGTCCTCGAGGTCGAGCATGACGACGTCGGCGCCCAGCTCCGGAGCGCGCTCGAGCATCCGCGGATTGCTCCCCGGAACGGCCAGCTCCGAGCGGTGCAGCCGATTCGATCGCTCCATCGCCTCCTCCTCGCGCTCAGCCTAGCCCCGCGACGCTCAGGAGGCGCGGAGCCCGGCCGAGATCGTGTAAGCCCGCGAGCGGGCGAAGAGGATCGGGTCATCGGGCAGCTCGATCCCCTCGACCACGTTGGTCGGGTCGAAGACGACGATCGCACCGCCGGCCTCGGGGTCCTCGGTGATCGCCGTCACGTCGAGCGTCCCGGCGGCCAGCCGCTCGCGGCTCTCGGGCCAGGGCTCGGCGGGGTCGGCGGTCGGGTCGCCCTCCTCGCCGAGGACGAGGATGAGCCCGAAGCGGGCCGGCTCGGAGGCGATCCGCTCGGCCAGCTCGTTCCGCAGGTAGTCGGCCGGGCGCGCCTTGGCCTCCTCATCGGGGATCCGCCTCTCCCCCGCCTCGGGCTCCCAGCGGTAGCGCACCCAGCGGCCCTCGCCGCCGGGCCCGATCAGCCGGAAGGAGTGCAGCGAGTTGTAGGCGAGCTGGGCGAAGCTGGCCGGCGGCTCGGACCCGAGGTTGGCCTGGACCGCGGGCATCGCCTCGGGGTGGGCGCCGAGGTACGCGCCTACCCTCTCCATGTCCGGTGCGCCCGTCTCGGGGTCGGGCAACCGCGCCTCCATCAGCTCCAGGAAGTCCTCGGGATTGCGGGCCAGGAAGGTCGGCGAGGTGACGCAGAGGAGGTCGGTCTCGCCGCCGTCGGGAAGCCGGAACTTGACCGCGAGGCCGCGGCCCTCGCGCTCGCCGTCGTGGACGCGCGGGGTTGCCCGAGGCGGTCGAGAAGCGGACCAGGGCCGGCACCGGCTCGCCCCGGAAGTGGGGCGCGCTGCAGAGCGCCGCTGCCTCGGGGGTGGCCGTGAAGGTGGCTTCGCAGAAGAGCCCCTTGGCGTGCAACGCGCGGGTGTGGGGGTGGCGGCCGTAGACGGCGTGGATCGCGTCGACGATCTCCTGGTCGAGCGGGGTCGGCTCGGGCGGCGCTCCCATCGGGTTCCGACCCTAGCCCATCGGTCCCTGTTGCGGAATCAACCGTCTAACCGAGATCGGCAAGCGCGGCCATCGCCGCGCTGCGTCCGTTCAGCGCGATCACCGAGCCGGCCGGGTGCGTCGCGGCGCCGCAGAGATAGAGCCCCGGGATCTCGGTGCGGTGATCGAATCGGCGGTCCCACATCTGGTCGGGCATCACCTCGCCCTGGAAGATGTTGCCGTCGGTGAGCCCGATCCGCTCCTCGATGTCGGGCGGGCCGAGGACCTCGTACTCCTCGATGCACTCGTGTACGTCGGGCGCATAGACGGCTATTGCGTCGAGGATCCTCTCTCCGACCTCGCCGCGGCGCCCTTCCCAATCCCCCTCGGCGAAGCGGTATGGCGCGTAGTGGGCAAAGACGCTCATCACGTGCTTGCCCTCGGGGGCGACGCCCGGGTCGTAGCCGGTCTGGAAGTAGAGCTCGGCGAAGCCGATCGCCGGCTCGCCACGCTCGCAAGCCTTGAAGGCCTCCTGACAGGCGTCGAGGCCGGGGGTGATGGTCACCATCGAGCGCTCCGGCGCGATCCCTTCGACCGCGGCGGTGAAGTTCGGGATGCGGCCGAGCGCTGCGTTCAGCTTGACGACCGGCGATCGCGTCTTCCATGCGCCGATCCGCTCGGCCATTGCCGCCGGCACCGAGTCGGGCGCGATCAGCGAGAGGGTGCGCTTCGGCTCGGCGTTGGAGAGGACGACCCGCGATCGGATCAGCTCACCGCTCTCCAGCCGCACCCCCTCGCCGGGAGCGATCTCGCCGACCGGGACCCCGCAGGCCAGCTGGGCCCCGGCCTCGATCGCCGCCTGCGCGATCGCGAAGGAGACGCGACCCATGCCGCCCTCGACGTAGCCCCAGAAGGAACCGAGCCCGAGCAGGTCACCCTGGTGGTGCATCAGCTTGACCGAGGCGGTGCCCGGGTCGCGGGGGCCGGCGTAGGCGCCGGTGACCCCCTGCCCGAACAGCGCATGATGGAGGCGCTCGTCCTCCATGTAGCGGCCGATCGTCTCGGCGATCGATTCCTCGAAGACGATCGAGATCAGCTCCGGATCGCCGCCGAGGATCTCCTCGATTCGCTCGCGCGACGGCGATGAGCCGACCCAGGTGTCCCCGGCGGGTCCGTGCCGCAGCGCTGTGCGGCAGCGCTCGAAGGCGGCCTCGTAGGCAGCTCGGCCCTCGATGTCGCGCTCGGAGAAGTCGTTGCGGCGCAGATGCTCGGCCGTGTCCCGAGCGTCGAGGAAGCCCGCATAGGACGTGCCGTCGGGCAGGGGCACCCATGAGTTGGGCTCGGCGGCGAAGACGCGGTAGCCGTGGCCCCGCAGCCCCAGCTCGGAGACCACGAGATCGTCGAGCAGGCCGACCACGTACGCGCAGGGGCTGACCACGTAGAGCTGATCGGAGAAGGGGCGCTCCAGCGTGCAGGCGCCGCCGAGCTGCTCGCGGCGCTCCAGGACCAGGACGGAGCGGCCCGCTCGAGCCAGATAGGCCGCGGCGGTGAGGCCGTTGTGGCCGCCGCCGACGACGACGGCGTCCCACTCGCGGCTCGCCAGCTCGCTGACCGGCGCGGGCAGGCCGACCCTCCCCATCTCCTCGGCGACGTTCACGCGGCCAGTATCGCGTTTGTCCCGGGGCCGGCGGCTGCTCGCGATGCGGCGCCGATCGTGGGAACCTTCCGGGCATGCTCGTCCCTCGACTTGCGGCCCGGCAGGCGGAGTGACCCCGCGACTGGCGCGCGGCGCCGTGACCGCGGCGATGAGACGCATCCGGTCGGGTCGCATCGACGTGCTCGAAGGTGGACGGATGCGCGCCTACGGGCGCCCCGGATCGAGCCTCCATGCTCAGGTCACGATCAACGATCCGCGTGCGTGGGCCGGCCCGCTGCGGGGCAGCCTCGGGCTCGGCGAGGACTACGCGGACGGGCTCTGGGACACCGACGACCTGGTGTCCCTGCTGCGGGTCGGTGTCCGCGAGCTGCGGCGGCTGGAGCACCTCAGCGCCGTGCTCGACCGGCCCCGCGCCCTGATCCACCGGCTTCGCGGGCTCGTACCCGAGAACACGCTCAGCGCCGCGCGGGAGAACGTCTCAGCCCACTACGACCTCGGAAACGATCTGTTCGCGGCCTTCCTCGACCCCTCGATGACCTACTCCTGCGCCTACTTCGTCGACGGGGCAGGGCTCGAGGAGGCACAGACGGCGAAACTGGACCGAATCTGCGAGCAGCTCCGGTTGCGCCCGGGCGACCACCTGCTGGAAATCGGGACCGGCTGGGGCGGCCTGGCGATCCACGCCGCCTCGCGCTACGGCTGCCGGGTGACAACCACAACGATCTCCCGCCGCCAGCACGCCCTGGCGACGGAGCGGGTGCGCGACGCCGGACTCTCCGACCGCGTGACCCTGCTGATGGAGGACTACCGGGACCTGCGCGGCCGCTACGACAAGCTGGTCTCGGTCGAGATGATCGAGGCCGTGGGCTGGCAGTATTTCGACGGCTTCTTCGCCCGCTGTAGCGAACTGCTCGCGCCCGACGGGCTGATGCTGCTGCAGGCGATCGTCATCGACGACCGCCGCTACGAGGTGGAGAAGGCAACCCGCAGCTTCGCCAACACCCATATCTTCCCCGGCGGCTGTCTGCCCTCGAATGCCGTGATCGCCGACTGCGTGGCACGGGCGACCGACATGCGCACGGTCTGGATGGAGGACATAACGGATCACTACCCGCGCACCCTCGCGGCCTGGCGGGAGCGCTTCTGGGCCGCCTGGGACGAGCTGCGCGGCAAGGGCTACGACGAGCGTTTCCGGCGCCTTTGGACCTTCTACCTCTCCAGCTCGGAGGCCGGCTTCCGCGAGCGGCGGATCGGCGACGTGCAGATGCTGATGGCGAAGCCGCAATGGCGACCGGAGGCCGGGCCGAAGACCCCGGCGGCCCCTGCGCGGCAGCTCCAGGTCGCCTGAGGCGGAGCCCTGCGGTGATCGCGTACAGCCGGACGGGGGAGGGCGAGCCGCTGGTGCTCCTGCACGGTCTCGGCGCCACCGGGGCGATCTGGGAGCCCGTCAGCGGGCGGCTGGCCGAGGACCGGGAGGTGATCTCGATCGACCTGCCGGGCTTTGGGCGCTCCGAGCCGCTCCCGGCCGACGTACGGGCGACTCCGGCGAACCTCGCCACCGCGGTCGCCGGGCACTGCGCGGAGTTGGGCGTTGGGCGGCCCCACGTCGGCGGCAACTCGCTCGGCGCCTGGGTCGGCCTGGAGATGGCCCGGGCCGGCAATGCCGCCTCGGTGACCGCCATCTCTCCCGCCGGCCTCTGGGGCAAGCCGCTCGGGCCCCGCAGCTTCGACAGCCACGCGCTGGCCGTCCGGGTGCGCCCGTTGGTCTCGCTGCTGCTGCGGACCCGGCGGGGGCGCCACGCGATGCTGCGAACGACGATGGCCAGGCCCGAGCACGTCCCGGCGAGGGCGGGGCGGGCCCTGGTGCTGAGCTGGATCGACGCGCCCGGATATGACGCCGCGAACCACGAGATGCGCTCCGACGCCTTCGACCCCGCGGGCTTCCCGGAGGTGCCGGTCACCCTGGCCTGGGCGGAGCAGGACCAGCTGGTCGCGCCGCCACGAACGAAGCAGTATCCGCCCGGCGCGCGCTACCTCGTCCTTCCCGGAGTCGGCCACACCCCGACCTGGGACGACCCGGGCCTTGTTGCCGGCCTGTTGCTGGAGGGCAGCTCGGTCGGTGCGCTGGCGCCTTAGGATCAGTCGGAAAGGCGAACGGAGGTGGCGAGATGAAGATGAGGGCGGCTGTCCTGGAGGACTTCGGCAAGCCCCTCGAGGTGCAGGAGGTCGAGCTGGCCGAGCCAAAGCGCGGCGAGGTCTTGGTCCGGCTGGTCGCCTGCGGCGTCTGCCATACCGACCTCTACACGGCCTCCGGCGCCGATCCGTCCGGCTATGCGCCGGCCGTCCTCGGCCACGAGGGCGCCGGCGTGGTGGAGAAGGTGGGCGAGGGCGTCACCCTCCTCGCTCCCGGCGACCACGTCGTCACCCTGTTCTCCCCCCAGTGTGGGGAGTGCGTGCACTGCCGCGACCCCCGTACCAATCTCTGCATGGCGATCCGCGAGGAGCAGGGCAAGGGCCACCTTCCCGACGGCAGCACCCGGCTGAGCCGCGACGGGGAGGACATCCGCCACTTCATGGGGACCTCGACCTTCGCCGAGTACACGGTAATGCCCGAGATCGCCCTCGCCAAGATCGACCCCGAGGCCCCGCTCGAGGGCGCCTGCCTGTTCGCGTGCGGGCTCTCGACCGGCCTCGGCGCGGCGATCAACACGGCCAAGGTCAGCGAGGGCTCGACCTGCGTCGTCTTCGGCGCCGGGATGGTCGGCCTCGGCGCTGTCGCCGGCTGCCGCCTGCAGGGCGCCGAGCGAATCATCTGCGTCGACCTCTCCGAGGACCGGCTCGAGCTGGCCCGCGGCCAGGGGGCGACCGAAACGATGGTCGGCGGCGAGGACACGGTGGAGCGGATCCTCGGCGAGACGGACGGGTTCGGCGCCGACTTCACCTTCGAGGCGACCGGCAACGTCGCGGTGATGAGCCAGGCGGTCGAGGCAGCGCGGATGGCCTGGGGCCTCTGCACGGTCGCCGGCGTCGCCGGCAAGGGCGAGACGCTCGACATCGTCCCCCGCTTCCTGATCACCGGCCGCCGGGTCGCCGGCTCCTCCTTCGGCGGGGTCAAGGGGCGCGAGGGGGTGCCGAAGCTGATCGACCGCTGGCTGGCCGAAGAGATCGACGTCGAGCCGTTCATCTCGCACCACCTGACCCTGGACGACGTCAACCGCGGCTTCGAGCTGATGGAGGCCCAGGACGGGATCCGCAGCGTCATCCACTACGAATGAGAGGAGCCTGACTTGATCCTGCAGCGGACCGAAAACCCACAGTGGCTCTCCAACGCCTACCTCGTCGTCGACGAGCCCGGCGGCAAGGGCGTGCTGATCGACGGCAACGGGGTGCTCGAGCCGCTGCTCGAACGCGCCGAGCGGGAGGGCACCGACATCACGCACATCCTGCTAACGCATTCCCATGCCGACCATCTCGAGGGAATCGCCGCCGCCCGCGAGCGGCTCGGCAACCCCGCGCTGGTCGCCCACCCAGCCGTCACCGAGGAGATCGACGAGGAGGTCACCGAGACGATCCAGGGCGGCGAGACGATCGCCACCGGGGGCCTCGAGATCGAGGCGATCGACACCCCCGGACACGCCGCCGGCCACCTCGCCTTCCTGATCGACGGCAAAGACGTGATCACAGCGGATGTCCTCTTCAAGGGAACGGTAGGCGGCACCAAGGCACCCGGCGCGAGCGGCTTCGACGACCTGCGCGCCTCGGTCATGGACAAGCTGATGAAGCTGCCGCCGGAGACACGCGTCCACCCGGGCCACCGGGAGCCGACGACGATCGGCGACGAGTGGGAGTCGAACGCGTTCATCCGCGTCTGGCGCGGCATCGACCCCGAGGGCGCCGAGGAGGTCCAGGTCTGGGGGCAGGACGCGACGATGAAGCTCTGGGCGCCCGACTACGACGGCGGCAACAAGGCCTGGGTCGTCTTCGCCGAGAGCGGCGAAGAGGCGATCGTCGGCGGCTCACAGGTCGAGCGCTAGGGCACTCCCGAGCCCCCCAACGGACGGGATGCCGCCGGCGACAGGTGAATAAGACACCCTATTGGTGACTCAGATACATCTCGCGAGGGGGGGGGTGCCGGTCAGGGGCGGAGCGGCTGGATTCTCACCTTCGCGTGGAAGACCCGGGTCGTCGCGCCCGCCGTGTACTGCTGGGTCGTGTTCGCCGGCCCGAGCGGGACCCGCAGCCTGATCCGCCCGCGCCCGCCGGCGTGAATGCCGAGGAGGACCTGCCCCTCGGAGAAATTCCTACCCCGCCTGCGGATGTCCACCCGGTAGGCAGCGCGGGGCGCAAACAAAGGCGCCGTCGTGACTCGGGCGCTGCCACTCCCGCTGAGGTTGAAGCCGTGGCGGCCGGCGCCGCCGATGCGGCTGAACTCCAGCACCTTCCTCTTGATCCTCACTCGCCAGCCGAACACCGAGTACTGCGGGTCGATCGAGCGGTAGGTGACTTTTCGCGGGGCGGGAGCCGGCCTTGCGAACACCCGCATCAGGTGGGGCAGGGTGCGCTTCAGGTCGCGCTGCCAGTAGGGCCACAGGTGGCCACCGGGACCGTAGTCGTCCCAGATGTTGGGAATGCCGAGGCGGTCCAGCTTGCGGTGGAACCCGACGCCCATCGCATAGACGGTCTTCTCGATCACGTCGCCGCCGCCGAAGGGGCCACCCGGCTCGCCGTTGCCGGTGCGGAGCGTCAGGTCGACGGGCCTCAGGTTCTCGGCCAGGTCCCAGGGATTGTGGCCCCGCCAGCGGACCTCCTGCTCCTCCCGCGGACCGTAGACGTCGTCGGGTGTGATCGCGATGTCGAGCGGATTGTTGGTGTCGACCGCCCCGGAGAAGCTGGCGGCGGCGGCGAAGTCGTCGGGGTGGCGGGCCGCGTAGTGCATGGCTCCGTAGCCGCCCATCGAGAGCCCCGCGATCGCCCGCTCGCTGCGCGAGGCGAGTGTCCGGTAGCGCGAGTCGATGAACCCGATCAGCTCGCCGATGTGGTAGCTCTCCCACTCCGGCGGGCCGAAGGCGCCACCGTTGAACCAGTTGACGTAGCCGCCCCCCGTGCCGCTGTCGGGCATCGCGACGATCAGCGGTCGCCCCGCCGTGAGCTCTTCGGCCTCGCCCTTCTCGGTCCAGTCGGTGTAGTCGCCGGCCGCGCCGTGCAGGAGGTAGAGGACCGGGTAGCGCCTGCGCGAGCCGGCGTAGGAGGCCGGCAGCAGGACGCGGACGCCCGTGTCGGCGCTGAGGCGATCACTGCTCAGGGTCAGCTCGCGCAGCCGCGAGTCGATCCGCTTCGTGGCGACCAGCTTCAGCCCGGCGACTCCCCTCGCCGAGGCCGGGGTCGCGACGCACAGTGCCGGCAGGACCGTGAGGGCCGCGAGGAGGATCAGGGTCCGAGCGCGGCTCACGGTTCGCAGGTCGGCGCGCCGTCTCTGCGCGCTTGGCGGAGCTCGGTGATCCCCCCGGCGATCGCCTGCGGGGGCATCTGCTCCAGCTTCATCGTCAGATCGGTGTAGGCGAGCGACTGCGCCCGCATCCTCCCGAAGTCGATCGAGCGAAGGCCGAAGACGGGGTCATAGAGGCCGGCCGGCGCCGCAATCGTCGCCACGGTCGGCAGCAGCCGCTCGTTGTACGGCGTTCCCTCCCCGCCAAAGCTGCAGTGCTCGGGTGCCCGCCCCGGAACGGCCCCGTCGGCCCCGTCGAGCATG
Organism: uncultured Actinomycetes bacterium; assembly: GCA_963738305.1. Lineage (GTDB taxonomy): Bacteria > Actinomycetota > Thermoleophilia > Solirubrobacterales > 70-9 > JBBRHQ01. The sequence continues at coordinate 997,806 of CAVTVU010000001.1, forward strand.
AAGCTGCGGGTCAAGTGGTGGGCGATGATCTGGTGCTTGACGGCGGCGGACAGCTTCTCGCTCGGGGTGTTGAAGACCAGGGCCAGCTCGGGCTTCGAGGTGCGGTGAAGGGAGAAGCCGGGGTGCCCGCCGCCGCGCGGCCTCTGCTCGTATTCCAGCGCGCCGAGGTGCTCTAGGACGACCACCGCCGCCACCCGGCCGCGGTCATAGGCGCGGTCGAGCTGGCGGGCGAACTGTCCGGCGCCCCCGTGGCGCTGGTCAGGCTTGGAGATCCGCTGGAACCAGTGGCCAGTCTGGAAGACGAACTGGACGTCGCGAGCGCGACAGCGCCTCGGCACCGAGGCCAGGTATCGCGCGATCGCCACCATCGCCACCGGCCCGTTGTCCTCGTATGCGTTGGTCCCGTCGGTGTGGCTTTCGAGCACGACACGGCGGTGGCTGCGGCCCGGCAGGGTCGCGAGGATCGTCTTGGTGGTCGTCCGGTGGATCCGGGCATCCACGGTGAGCCGGGCGCTGGTGGCGTGCCCGGAGAGGACCGCGTCGCGCAGGCGGATTCCCTCGTCGACGCCGAGGTAGATCCCCGGCACGCCCCAGACCGTCCCCTCGTACGGGGCCAGGTGGCCCTTGACCTGCGCGCGGGGCAGCTCGTGGAAGTAGACCAGCCCGGCGGCGCCGGCCGAGGCGGCGTCCTCGAGGTCGGAGACGTGCGAGTCGTAGGAGAGGAAGTCGCGGCGATAGGCCCCCGAGAGGTCGAGGGTGTGGCCCGGGTCGTACTGGAAGGGCCCCAGGTACTGGAAGACGACGAGCGGCACGCTGCCCGGCGCGACCTCGCGCACGACGATCTTCCCCGCCGCGTTTGCTGCCGTGATCGGGGTTCCGGATGGGACGTAGGCGAGCGGGGCCGAGACGCCGGCAGCCCCGCTCGGCTCCGAGTAAGGGATCGGCCCGGCGATCGGCAGGTTGACGGGGACGCCGTCGATCTGCACCCGCAGGGAGCTGGAGCGGGCGGACCAGCGCCGGATCGAGTACGGCTGGTCGGAGAGTCGCAGGCCGTCGATGCCGCGCAGGTTGCGCCCGATCCATTTCAGGAACCGCCTCTGCGCCGGGCTGCCGGTGGGGCGGGCGCCGGTCCGGGCGATGATCGCGTTCATCTGGCGCAGCTTCGAGGCCGATGCGAAGGCGCCCGGCGGGGTCTGGGTGGGGCAGGGAGCGGCGCCGGCGCCGCTCGCCGGCAGCAACACTACGAAGAGCGCGGCCGCAATGGCCGCAGCCGCCGATCTCACTCCCACCGCCCCACCTCCTTCCTGCTCGGATCCGTGCCACACCTAATATAAGCGCGAGATGCTGAGGGGGGCGGGAACGAGCAGTGCTGTCGCGTTCGCGGCGTTCCTGCTGGCGCTCCCCGCACCATCTGCCGTGGCGAGCGACGCCGGCGGGCTCTCGACGAAATCCGCGCGCGTGGATGTCTCCTCCACCCGTGGCAGCGGGGCGTTCGGGAGGTGGACCGTCGATCACTTCGGCCTGCCCGCCTACCGCTACGCGATCGACGAGGAGACCGACCCCGACGCCGCCCAGCCCGAGCTGGGCGGCAGCACCGACGCCTGGCATCAGGTCGGCAACGACCACATCGTCGCCGACGCCTTCAACCACGGCTACGTTCAGCTCTGGAGCCAGGACCGGCGCTACGAGTGGACCAACCGCTTCGAGCCGGCGAGCGATCACCTGGCCGGCGGCTTCGGCTACCTGCGCCTTGGCTCGAGGACGATCAGCACCATGTACGACGACCGCCCGGACGGGGGGCGGACCGGGCGCTGGTTCGGGATCGGCTACCTGCGGCGGCGAACCGCGGCAGCCGGGGTCGAGGTCGCCGAGCACGTCTACGCCCCCTTCGGGGACGCGCCGATGCTGCTCCACGACGTCGCGATCACCAACCGCTCCGATCGCCCCCGGCGCGCCTCCTGGTTCGAGCTGTGGGACGTCAACCCCTATGACCAGAACCTCGGGCGCCAGATCGGACTGTCACGGCCCGTGGTCTCGTCGAGGGGACGACAGCTTCGCGTCCGCCAGGTCGCCGAGGGCCGCGACCGCCGGCCGCTCTCGATCTTCGCCGCCGCGCTGAAAGGTCCCCTCGGCGGCCACGCGACCAGCACCGAATCGTTCTTCGGAACGGGCGGGCGTGCCGACCCCGACGCGGTCCGCGCCGACCGGCTCGACGGCTCCCGGGCGCCGGCGGTGGCTCCGGGCGAGGTCGGCAAGACCCTGTTCGCCTTCCGGGCGCCGCTGCTCCTGCGGCCCGGGCAGACGGTGAGGCTGCGCTACGCCTACGGTGCCGCCCACGCCAGGGCCGTCCCGGCGCTGGTCGCCAGCGCTGGAAAGCAGCGCGCCTCGTTCGCTCACAGCGAGCGGCGCTGGGCCGGGTGGGTGCCGCAGATCCGGATCGGGAGGGGCAGGAGCTGGCTCTCGCGGGAGCTGCAGTGGGACGCATACACGCTCCGCTCGGGCTCGACCTACGAGGAGTGCCTGGGCACTCACGTGATCTCGCAGGGCGGGTACTACCAGTACGACTTCGGGGTCCAGGAGGCCTACCGCGATCCCCTCCAGCACATGCTGCCGATCGTCTACGCCGATCCTCGCCTGGCGCTGGACGTGATCAGGGCCTCGGCGCGCCAGCAGGTCCCGGGCGATTTCACTCCCTACGGGCAGGGGCCCTTCTGCCAGGGCGTCCCCCTGCTGGGGACCTCCGGAGACCTCGACCTCTGGCTGCTGCTCTCAGCGAGCGAGTACGGCCTCGCTACCCGCGACCTCGACGCCTTCTCGGAGCGGCTCCCCTTCGCCGCGGGCGGCTCAGGCTCGCTCTGGCGGCATCTGAAGGTCGCGTTCGACCACCAGGAAAGCCTGCTCGGCCCCCACGGCGGCTAGCTCACCGGCGCCAACGGCGACTGGTCGGACTTCTCCACCACCTTCCTGAAGATGGACGAGTCGATGCTGGTGACCGCTCAGACCGCCTACGTCTATCCCCGTCTCGCCGAGCTGGCGGCTGCGCGCGGCGACCGGGCCTTCGCGCGCGCCTGCGGGCGGCCGGCGCCCGCGACCTGGCCACTGTCAGGTCCGAGTGGACCGGGGGCGGCTGGTACTCGCGCGGCTACGGGAGCGCGGGGCGGATCGGTGTGGGCGCGATCTTCGGCGAGCCGCAGCCGTGGGCTGTGCTGGCCGGCGCCCCGAGCCCGGCGCAGGCGAGGACGTTGGTCGCCAACATCCGCCGCTTCCTCACCGGTGTCGGCGCGCCGCCGGAGGTCCATGGGCCGGCCCGGATCGGCTCCTCGCAATCGCCGGCGCGGAACGACCCCGACGTCACCGAGCACTCCGAGCCGCCGGTCGGGGTCGGCACCAACAACGCCGTCTACGTGGGCGGCGCCTGGTACGCCGTCAACGGCTGGCTGACCTGGGCCCTGGGGAGCCTCGACGGCACCGTTCCCGGAGCAACCCGCTTCGCGCTCGACGAGCTGCAGCGGAACACCCTGACCGCTCACGCCACCGCCTTCCCCCACCACTGGGACGGGATCGTCTCCGTGGACGACGTCTGCCGCTCCTTCTACTCGGCCGATCCGCAGATCTGCGGCGCCGGGCTGACAACGGGCTATGCCGGGCAGATCATGCACCAGCCGGCCTGGAGCCTGTTCGACACGATCAGGCTCGCCGGGATCGAGCCGACGCGACGCGGATACCTGATCGACCCCCGCCTGCCGGTCGCGAGCTTCGAGCTGCGGCTGCCGCGGATCGGGGTCGCCCGGGATCATCATCGGCTCAGGGGTTACGTCGAGCCGGTTCGCTCCTCGAAGCTGGGAATGGAGGTGACCGTGCCCCGGGCCGTCCGCGCGGTTCGCGTGGAGGGGCGGCTCCGCGCCTATCGGCGCTCGGGCGACACGGTCCTCTTCTCGATGCCCGCACCCGCCGGACGTCCCACAGACTGGAAGGTCGAATTGAAGTGAGGCGCGGCTCGATCCACGCGCCGGGTCTCGCCTGACCTATGAGGAACCGGGCTCGCTCGGCTGAAGGAACCCGGGGCCTTCCCGCTAGAGGTCCCGCTCGGAGATCAGCCCGCTCTGCAGGGCCCGCTCGACCAGCCCGACCCGCTTCTGGTTCTGCGGCAGCGCCTCGACCCCGAACTTCTCGAACAGCGCCCGCAGGTGGGTCTTGACGGCGTCGACGCTGAGGTGCAGCTCCTCGGCTGATCTGCTGGTTGGTCGCCGGAGTGGCGAACGCTGCCGCCGTCCTTGAAGGGACGGCAGAGGGCGAGCAGGACCGCGCCGCTGCCCCGGCGAAACGGTCGCCGCCTCCGAGACCTCGGCCGGCGATCACGGTGCTCTCGCCGCTCTCCTCCCCCGGCACCCGGTAGAGGACGACGGTCTGCCCGAAGCGGATCATGTCCTGGTCGCGCAGGTGGCGGCGGCCGCGGACGCGCTCCCCGTTGACGAAGGAGCCGTTGCGCGAGAGGCCGTCGTCGACAAGCGTGCACTCGTCGCGGACCACCTCGATCTGCGCGTGCAGGCCCGAGACCTCCTCGTCCCACTCGATGCGGATGTCGGCCGACCCGCGGCGCCCGACCCAGAGCTCGCTCGTCCCCGCGGCGATCGGCAGGATCCGCTGGGCTCCCTCGCCGTCGCGGAAGACGATGAACGGGCAGCCCCTCGCGTTCGGCCTCGATCTGGGCCTTCAGCTCGGGCGCAGTCGCGGCCCGCGGGCCCTGGGGGGCGTCGGTCATGCGCTGATCCTAAAGAGCCGCCCGGCACCCCGGCCTTAGCCGATCGACCCCATCTCGACGAATGTGCGAGTGAGTATTGAGGCGCGGCTTGCCACACTTCTGGGGTCCGATCCCACGGCAGGGAGGTATCGCTTCGATGGACTGCCCGATCTCAGAAGCCCGATGACCGCTGCGGCGATCAGCGACTTCTTCTTCGCCTGGTACCCGGTCTTCGGCGTCCTCTTCATGGCCGGCCTGCTCTGCGTCTTCGCGCTGCTGCTGCGCCAGACCATGCGATCGACCAAGCCCGAAACGGTCCGCTCGAGCAAGACCGCTCCGGTGCGCTGGGAAGACGTGCAGGGAGTCGATGCGGCCAAGGACGAGCTGCTGGACGTGGCCGAGTGGCTGCGCGACCCCGATCGCTTCAACGCGCTCGGCGCCCAGCCTCCGCGCGGGGTCCTGCTGTTCGGCCCTCCGGGGACCGGGAAGACGATGCTCGCCCGGGCGGTGGCGGGCCAGGCCGGGGTCGACTTCTTCGCCGCATCCGGGCTCGAGCTTCGTCGAGATGTTCGTCGGCAGGGGCGCGGCGCGGATCCGCAGGCTCTTCAAGGACGGCGCGCAAGTCGGGCCGCGCGGTGATCTTCATCGACGAGCTGGACGCCGTCGGCGGTACCCGCACCGGCGGCGGCGATGGCGGCAGCAGCGAGCGCGAGCAGGCGCTGAACCAGCTGCTGGTCGAGCTGGACGGCTTCGAGCGCGACCCTGGGATGGTGATCGTGATCGCGGCCTCGAACAACGTCGAGAAGCTCGACCACGCGCTGCTTCGCCCGGGCCGCTTCGACCGGCAGGTGCTGGTCGCTCCCCCCGATCGCGACGGCCGCGAGGCGATCCTCCGCGCCCACGCCAAGGGAAAGCCCCTGGCAGAGGACCTCGACCTCACGGACGTCGCCCGCAAGACGACAGGGATGACCGGCGCCCAGCTCGCCAACTCGCTCAACGAGGCGGCGATCATCGCCGGGCGCGCGGGCCGCGACGGCGACCTGCCGCGAGGACCTCGACGAAGCGCTGCTGCGCCAGTCGGTCGGCTCCCAGCAGTCCCGCCGGCTGACCCAGAAGGAGCGCCGCATCGTCGCCTACCACGAGGGGGGCCACGCCCTCTGCCGCAGGCTCCTGGGACTCGACCCGCCGGAGATCCTCAGCATCGTGCCCGCGGGCCCGGCGCCTCGGCTTCGTCGGGCACTCGCCGCAGGAGGACACCTACCTGCGCTCCCGCGATCAGCTCCTCGACGAGACGGTGACCCTGCTCGGCGGCAGAGCGGCGGAAGAGCTGGTGTTCGGTGAGGCCTACACGGGCGCCGCCGACGACCTGGCCCGGGTTCATGAGGTCTGCAAGCAGATGATCTCGGAGTTCGGGATGGGGATCGAGACCGACACCCCGCAGGACGCCCCGATCGCCCTGCCGACCGAGGACTACTCGCTCTCGGACCGCACCCGCCGTGACGTCGACCTCGGCGCGATGGCGATCGCGCGCGACGCGCACCGCCGGGCCCTGAGCCTGCTCAGCGCCAACCGCCGCTGCCTGGACGACCTTGCCGCGAACGCGCTAGAGCGTGAGACCCTGACCCGGGAGGACCTCGACGAGATCTTCGCCGCCCACGAGCTGCAGACCTCGGAGCTGCCGGCGGTCGAGGCGGCGCTGATGGAGCTCTCGGACCAGTCACCGGGCTGAAACCAGGCCTCGCGCGAGGCGCTTGTCGCAGGGGTTCAGGCGGAGCGGCTAACGTTTTGGGCCGAACAATTCCGGGTAGGCGATTCACGTCCGTCGGTGTGGGCTCCGTGCGTCGCGAGACGCCAGGCGAGCGCAGTCGCGGCGCGCACGACTGGACGGCTGGCGGAGGCGGGGCCGCCAGTCCACGCCCTCGATGTCAGATCAAGCTCATACACCTGGGGATTCACCGCCCGCCGCGCTGTCGGGTCTGGCCAAGCTGACCGACGAGTCCGAGCTGTGGACGCGCCTTCGCGAGGACGAGGACCCGGCCGCCCGGGAGGAGCTGGTCACCCGCTACCTGCCCTATGCGACAAGCCTGGCGCGCCGCTACCGGGCCGCCGCCGAGCCCTCCGACGACCTGGTCCAGGTGGCGAGCGTCGGCCTCCTCAACGCGGTCGACCGCTTCGACCCGAACCGGGGAATCCCGTTCCTCGGCTTCGCCGCGCCGACGATCCTCGGCGAGCTGAAGCGCCATTTCCGCGACCGCGTCTGGACACTGCGCGTGCCCCGCGGCCTGCATGACCGGATCGCCGAGGTCGACAAGGCGATCGGCGAGCTGGGCACAGAGCTCCAGCGGGCCCCTTCGATCCGCGAGATCGCCGAGCGCCTCGACCTCGAGGAGGTGGAGGTGCTGGAGGTGTTCGAGGCCGGCCAGAATCGCCGCACGCTTTCGCTGGAGAAGCCGGCCGGCCCAGACGAAGGGGATGAGCCGCGGCCGGCCGACTGGGTCGGCAGCGAGGACGAGGGCTTTGAGCTGATCGAGGGGCGGATCGCGTTGGAGAGCGCCCTCCCCCATCTCTCCGAGCGCGAGCGTCTGGTCCTGCGCCTACGTTTCGTCGAGGACATGACCCAGTCGCAAATCGCCGAGCAGATCGGCCACTCGCAGATGCACGTCTCAAGGATCCTCCGCCGAACCCTGGCCAGAATCCGCGAGGAGATCGAGGACAAGGAATAGCGCGGCCTCTGTCCGCCCGAGCTGGAGCAGGGGAGGGCGACGCAGTTATTCCGGAGGCCGCGCGTTATTCGAAGCCGGCTAGCCGGTAAACCACGTACTCGCCGCCGTCGAGCTTCTCGGTGTGGACGTCCGAGGCGATCGACTCGATCGACCCACCAATCTCGGGCAGGGAGAGCCCCTCGCGGAGCCTGGCCGCGCCGGCCTCGGTGAGCGGGCCGATGCGCAGATCGATGCCGCCGTCGCCGTCGGAGAGCGAGAGGCCCGGCTCGCCACCCTCGAAGACGGCGGGCGCCCCGGCCGAAATCGCGTCGGCGAGCAGGATCGCGTCGGAGATCTGGTCGACCGAAAGGTCCCTGCGAGCCCCGAACGCACTGATCGCGCGGGAGAGCATCGAGGAGAGCAGCTCCGGTTGCGAGGCGACGATCCGCACCTCGCCGGGCAGCGACTCCGGGCCCTCGCCAGCGGCGGGGGGGCTTGAATCCTCGCCAGACATCGGCAGCCGCATAGTGATCGTCGTCCCGCGGTCCAAGCCACCGCTGATCGCGAAGCTGGAACAGAGGCGGGAGATCAGCGAGAAGCCGAGACGCAGGCTGGAGCCGGGCTCCTCCAGGTCGACCGAGGGCCGGATGCCTGCCCCGGAGTCGCTCACCGTGACCTGCAGAGAGTCATCCTCCGGCGTGACGTCGATCCGCATCAACCCGGTGCTCTGGGGATAAGCGTGGACCACCACATTCATGCAAGCCTCGGTGACGACCGTCTTCAGGTCGGCGATCCGCTCCTCGTCCATGCCGCCTTCCTCGGCCACGCCGGAGATCGCGTGGCGTACCAGGGCAACGTTGGCGGAATCCGCCGGGAGGGTCATCTCAAGTCCTTCGGTTCGGTCGCTCATCGCCCGGGCCTCCCCTCGGCTGCCGGGCTCGTAGTCACCACCGATGGGGCGGTCGGCCACGCGTCTCGCTGCTCCGGGCAAGGATGCACCCCGCTTACCCCGTCCGGCACTCCGTGAAACCGCTGTGCCATCAGGGATTCGCTGAGACCTCCCCCTGCCGGGAGGTGAGCTCCACCGGCAGCGGCTCGGTCCGCATCACGGCCAGGAACGCCGCGTCGTCGTCCACCTTGCCACCGCAGAACTCATCCAGGTCGGCGTCGATCCTCCGCACCGCCTCGGCCGGTCCGCGGACGTTGCGCAATCGCTCGCGCAGTCGCTCCTCGCCAAAACGCCCGGAGGAGGAGCGGGCCTCGGTCACCCCGTCGGTGTAGAGGACCAGCTGCTCGCCGGTGCTCAGCTTGACCTGCTCCAGCTCCCAGGCGGCGTCGTCGAAGGCGCCCAGCACCGGGCCTTCAGGCGCGATCTCGCTGATGGCGCCGGCCGAGATCAAGAGCGGCGGCGGATGGCCCGCGACGGCGACGCTCACCGGGGAGCGCAGCGGCCAGTTCAGAGTGAGCGCGGCGACGCTGCACAGCGCCCCACCACGCTGGGCGAGCATCGCCCGGTTGAGCTGGGCCAGCGCGTCGATCGGGTTGCCGGTCATCGAGCCCGCGGTGCGCAGCGTGTTGCGTGCGATGGCGGTCAACGACGCCGCGCGGGCCCCGTGCCCGGTGACGTCGCCGATCACCAGCATCCAGCCGTCCTCGATCCTGAACAGGTCGTAGAAGTCCCCGCCCACCATGTTCTCCTCGCCGGCAGGGCGGTAGAGCGCGGCGACCGACCAGCCCGGGATGTGGGGAATCGGTGGCGGCCGCAGGCCGCGCTGCAGCGTCTCGGCAATCTCGCTGCGCTCGCTTGCGATCCGCGCGTTCTCCAGGGCGAGCGCGATCCGCTCTCCGATTCGCTCGGCGATCTCCCGATCCAGCTCGTCGAAGGACCGCCGGTCGGCCTGGTTGGCGAAGTTCAGAACGCCGATCGCCCGCGATCCCGCCATCAGCGGCAGGATCATCACCGACCCGATGTCCAGCTCGTGAAAGCGCGCGGCCTGGCGCTCGTCCCGCGCCTCGGCGGCGATCAGCGGCTCGAGGTCGTCGGCGACGAGCGCCTTTCCGCTGCGGAAGATCGTCTGCATCCCGCCCTCCTCGGCCAACCTCACCGGATAATCGGTGGCCAGGGCCCGGAGAGCCTCGGCACGCTCCGGATCCTGGTGGGCGAGCGCGACGAGGGGCAACGTGCCGTCTGCGGCCGCAAGATGGACGCTGCAGCAGTCCGAAAGCTGGGGGATCAGGAGGCCGACCAACTGCCCGAGCATCGCCTCGGGGTCGGTCGAGGTGGCGAGCAGCTCTCCGGTCTTGGCGAGGACCGACTGGGCGAACTCCGCCAGCTTGATGTCCGTGACATCCTCGAACACGGAGACCGCGTAGATCGGCTTGCCGTCGGAGCCCGGCACCGCGCGTGAGCGGACGCGGACCCAGGTCTCCTTGCCCGTGTCGGAATTGACCATGCGGACGATCTGCGGTTCGGTCTCCTCGCCGCGCAGCGCGCGCTGCGGCGCGAACTCGCCGCGACCGAGCGGCTCACCGCGCTCGTCGAAGAGGTGGTTCTTCACGTCCCCGGCGCGGGCCGCCTCGATCATCTCCCCCGGCGACTCATAGCCCCCCAACTGCAGCGCCGCCTGGTTGGCGAAGATCAGCTCGCCGTTTCGGTCGACGATGCCGACTGCCTCGTCGAGGACGGCCATCACGGTGTCCATGCGACGCTCGACGCTCTCCAGATCAGTGAATAGACCGGCGTTGTCGAGAGCGAGAGCGACCCTGCCGGACAAAACGCGAGCGAATCGCACCTCTTCCCGCGAGTACCGGCGCCCAGACCATCCTGCGATCAGGGTCAGTGCTCCGATCCGGCGGCCACGGGCGGAGAGAGCGATGGTCATGAAGGAGCGTACGCCGATCGAGCGCAGCAGCTCGAGGTCCTCGGGCGAACGCGCCATCCCCCTCAGGTCGCTCGTCGGTCGCGTCCTCAACGAAGAACGGCTCCAGCAACTCGCCGCTGCCTTCGATGATGTGCTGCGGGAGCGAGGGCTCACGGGCGGCGAGCCTCGGCTCCAGCTCAGCGCTGCGCGGCTCCGCCGCCTTCACCGCCACCCGCTCGATCCGGTCCCCGGTTATGACGTCGATCATGCAGAGGTCGGCCAGCTCGGGAACGCATAGGTCGGTGATGCGCTCGACGGTCGTTGTCAGCGGAAGCGATCCGTCGGCGATCTCGCCGATCTCGTTCAGCAGCCCGAGCCGGCGGCTGGTCTGGCGGCTCTGAGCGATCAGGTAGGAGGAGTAGCAGGCGTAGATCGCGGCGGCGGCGAGCAGCCCGATCCTGATCGTGAAGTCGGCCGTGCCGTAGTTGTGGTTCCAGCTCCCGCTGACCGCACCGACGCAAACGACCAGGATCGCGACGACGATCGTCGCCAGGCGGGCGCCACGCAGAGCTGTGAAGAACGGCGCCGCCGCAAACGCCCCGATCACCACGACCTTCGATCCCAGCCTGACGTCGAGCGCCACCAGGATCGCGATACCCGCGATCGCCGGTATCAGCCCCGCCCAATCGTTAGGGCTCCCCGGGAGGTCGATGCGCCTATGCGAGCGTGACGAATCCCCCATTCCGAGCCCCCATTGTCCTTCATCGGGGGCCCGGATGGGGACGAAGGCGCTACGCCGAAACCGTCCTTTCGGCCTGCTCCGTGTGGACGCCCTCGGCTATCTCCTCGATCACCTTCGCCGAGAAGGCCTCGAGGTCGTCCGGCTTGCGGCTGGTGACCAGGCCTTGATCGACATGGACCTCCTCGTCGACCCACTCCGCCCCCGCGTTGCGGAGATCGGTCTGCAGGCTCGGCCACGAGGTCAGGGTCCGCCCTCTGACGACGTCGGCCTCGACCAGTGTCCAGGGGCCGTGGCAGATGGCGCCGACCGGTTTGCCCTGTTCGAAGAACGAGCGCACGAAGGAAACGGCCCGTTTGTCAGTCCTCAGCTGGTCGGGGTTGGCCACCCCGCCTGGGAGGACGAGCGCGTCGTACTCGGAGGGCGTCGCTCTCATCGAGCGAGCGGTCGGCATCGAACGAATCGCCCTTGTCCAGGTGGTTGAACGCCTGGATCTCACCGCCGTCGGGGGCGATCAGGTCGACCTCGGCGCCGGCATCGCGAACCGCGTCACGCGGCTGCATCAACTCGACCTCCTCGACCCCCTCCGCCGCGACCAGGAACGCGACCCGCTTGCCCTGGAGCTGCTCGGACATGTCAATGACCTCCTGTGGTCGGGTTCCCGGTGCCCCTACCCGGAGAAACTCCGGCTAACCACTCCGGCCACGGCTCGCTAGCCCAGCTGGCGTGCGGGCGGCGGAGCCCGCTACGCGATCTGCATGTGCAGGCGGGCGTGGGTACCGGCCCGGGTGGAGCGGATCTCCAACAGGTCGGCCACCTGGTTGGCGATCCACAGGCCCCGTCCTGAGCCTTGCGCGGGCTCGGGTCGGCGCCGCCCCGCGAGCGGGTCCTCGATCCGGCCCCCGTCCTCGACCTCGCAGACGAGCTCGCCGTCTGCTTGCCAGGCTCGCGCCACGCCGCTGCCTCCCCCATGCCGGATCGTGTTCGCGGCAAGCTCGTTCACGGCCATGGCCAGGTCCTCCGTCCGCTCCTGGGCCAGCCCAGCCGCCTCGCCCTGGCGGGTAGCGAAGCTTCGAACGGCCCTGAGATCGTCCTCGGAGAAGCGGATCTCGACGGCGGCGGGGTCGGGTGGCGACAGCTCTCCGTCAAATGGGCCGGAAAGCCCACCGTCGCCGGGAAAGCAGTCGCTGGGCGCGCCGGAACCCGCTTCGCAGAGTTGGGGGTGGGTGCGGCATGCCCCCGCGATCACCTCCGGGTCGAGGCTCGAGCGGTCATAGGGGCAGCGCAGCCAGAAGCCCTCGGCGTCGGCGAAGGCGAGGTTGAGGAGGGACTCGTGACGGCGGCACTCCTCGATCTCGGCCCCGCTGCGTCCAGTCCAGATCGGCTCGCCGATGCCGCGGACCCGCCCGCCACCTGAAGCGGCGGCGTCGTAGAATCGCCGCCAGGCGGGGATGATCCGGGCCGGGTTGCGGCCCAACTCGTCGAACTCGAGAAAGGCGATCCCATCGGTGTGACCGTGGCTGCCGAGGGCCAGGCGCAGGAGGTCCAGGCGTTCGCGGACGGCGGCGACCAGGACCGGCTCGCCGGCATCACGACCGGCGGCGACGAATGGCACGGTGCCGGCGACGAACTCCGCGTCGGAGGAGTAGATGAGCGCTTCATGTCGAAATCCGTCGGTCACGCCGTGCCGGTTGAGGCGAAGCCGGCGGGCGAGCCGCCGGGAGCGCTCTCCCGACATACCCACAAGTCGAGGATTTCAATCCCTCGGAACGTTTGCGGGATCACCTCGGGGGTAGGCATGAGCACCCGAAGCCGAGGAGCAGAGATGTTCCGCTGTCCGCGCTGCAGCACCGAGCTCAACCCGATTACCCCAGTCGCCGTCTGTCCGATTTGCCTCTCACGGCAGAGGGTCCGGGCGCGGCGTGTCTTCGACCATCGCGCCGAATGGGCCGGACGAGATCCGGCCGACAGACGCTTCGTTCTGCAAGTGGCTGCTGGGAGGCGGCGGCCGCCCGCAGGGGCGCAGGCCGCGCGCCCCGCCGCGTGATCCTTGCTCGGGTCCCTGCGCAGACCATGAGCGGCGACCCTCCGTCGAATGCCCCGCCTCCGACGGGTTGACTGCTCCGGGCCCGGGATTCGCCGGGTCCGGCGCGGCCGAGGCTTTCAATACGTCGAGGAAGACGGCACGCCCATCACCGACGCTGAGGTGAAGGAGCGCATCGTCTCGCTGGCGATCCCGCCCGCCTGGGAGGACGTTTGGATCTGCCCGCAGGCCAACGGCCATCTCCAGGCGACCGGCCTCGACTCGGCCGGCCGCAAGCAGTACCTCTACCACGAGGCCTGGCGCGAGAGTCGCGACCGCGAGAAGTTCGACGAGATGCTGCGCTTCGCCCGGGCGCTGCCTCGGATGCGAAAGCAGGTGGCGTCGGACCTGGCGCTCCAAGGTCTGCGCCGGGAGCGGGTGCTGGCCTGCTCGGTGCGTCTGCTCGACCTCGGATTCTTCCGCGTCGGCAGCGACCAGTACGCGGCGGAGAACGAGACCTTCGGCCTCTCGACGTTGCGCAGACGCCACGTCCGCTTCGAGCGGGGTGCTGCGGTCTTCGATTACCGGGCCAAGGGGTCCCAGCGGCAAGTTCAGGAGATCGCCGATGAGCCAACAGTCAAGGTGCTCCGTGTGCTCGCTCGCCGCAAGGCTCCGGGTTACCGGCTGTTCGCCTATCGCGAGGGGTCCGAATGGCGGGAACTGGGCGCCGAGGAGATCAACGCCTACCTGAAGTCCATCGCCGGCGGGAGCTTCAGCGCCAAGGACTTCCGTACCTGGAACGCCACAGTCCTCGCTGCGGTTGGACTCGCGAACCGTGTCGAGCCCGGCGAGGAGCTCAGCAAGAGCGCCCGCAAGCGGGTAGTCAACGAGGCCGTCGAGGACGTCGCCGCCTACCTCTCCAACACGCCGGCGGTCTGCCGCGCCTCCTATATCGACCCCCGGGTCTTCGATTTCTTCGACTCCGCGGCCATCCGGCGTACCGTGCGGAGCGCGATCAGCGAGCCGCGGCCCGATCGGTTCCCCGACCGGGAGCGGATCGAGCGTGCGGTGCTGAAGCTGCTCTCCTGATCCGCGACCCCCCGGGCATGTTTGACGTAGCATCCGCAGCACTATGCCGCGGCGCTTCGAGGTCACCACGAAGACGATCGAGACGGGGATCCAGCAGATCTCGGTTCGGGGCGAATTGGACCTCGGCACGGCGCCGCGCCTCGAGGAGCAGCTCGCCGCGGCGCGGTCAGGCGAGGGCATCTCGGTGGTGATCGACCTCTCGGAGTGCGAGTTCATCGACTCCAGCGGCGTCTCGCTGATCGTCCGCTGCTGGCGCGATCTCGAGACGAAGGAGGGCGACGAGCGGCTCGTGCTCTGCTGCCCGAAGAACCAGGTGAAGAGGTTGCTGAAGATCACCGGAGTCGAGGGGTCGATCTCGGTCCACGACAAGATCGATGAGGCCGTGCGCGAGCTGCGAGGGAACGAGACGGCTCGGCCGACCTGAACGCCTCCCCCTCGGTCACCCGAGGGTTGGTCATTTAGACCCAGGCGGGAACCGAACGAATCGGTCGAAAGCCGCCGAGGTCCAGGCCGGCGAGCCAACCTCGCGCCGAGCATGGGGGGTACCCGGCAGAGCCATCCTGCCCCGTTTTCGGGCCCCCAAACATCAACACCGTGAGCTTCAGCGCAGCCGCGCAGGCCGGGCAGTCACTCACACCACTTTCGGATCGCGTTTGTCCGGCGTACGAGCGGGAATCTGATCCACAGCAAAGTGCAAAGGAGCAGACGATGGCCAAGGATCATGGTCCGAGCGTCAAGAACGATAAGCAGTACCAAGGCTTGCGCAAGAAGGGGATGAGCAAGCAGAGGGCGGCTTCGATCGCCAACTCTCCGGACTCATCCAAGAAGGGCGGACAGAAGAGCGGCAAGGGCAGGGGCGGCAGCAAGTCTCAGAAGCGGGCGGCGGGGCGCGAGGGAGGCAAGAAGTCCTCCTGACCGATGGCCAGGAGATGGCGCCTCTAACGATCGCCCGAGGAATGGGGCCCGATTGCGGGTACTGGAAGGCCGCGAATACCCCGGAAAGTTGACCATGCCTCCTTCGGCCGACGAAAGCGAAAGCGCAGGGCCAGACCCCCGAGCGGTCGGGCATGGGGCGATTCGCGGGGCGATCGCCGCGATGACGATGACCGGGATGCGAACGGTCACCGTCAACGCCGGAATCGTCAAGGAGGCTCCTCCGCAGGCGATCTTCCGCCAGAAGATCCACCGCTTTGGATCCACCTCACGGAAGAAGCGGCGCAAGCGCGTGATCGAAGAGCTCGCCCACTGGGCCTACGGAGCCGCTGGCGGCGCTGCCTTCGCCGTGCTGCCTGAAACGGTGCGTGACAGGCGCTGGACGGGGCCGGTTTACGGATTGCTGGTCTGGCTCAGCTTCGAGGCTGGCGTGGCGCCGATGCTGGGCCTTGCTCAGGCCCGTGAAGCCCGCCCGATCGACCGGGCGGCGCTGGCGGCGGACCATCTGCTCTACGGGTTCGTCCTCACCGAGACCCGGCGCGGCCCCACAGCGGAGGCGCCCGGTTGAGCGAAGGCGGGCGATTGCCCGCCCGTTACTCCCCCCCGCCGGAATCCTCGTCGAGGAACAGCCAGTCGTGGACTCCTGCGACCTCGAGGATCCTCCGAACCTGACCGCTCGCTCCGCGCACCCGCAGGCGATTGCCGTTCTCGCGGGAGCGGCGGGTCGCTGCGACGAGCACGCTGAGTCCGGTGGAGTCGATGAACTCCAGACCGCTCAGATCGACCACGATGGGCCGGCCGGCCTCCTCGCATGCCGAGTCGATCGCCTCCTCGAGGCGGGCTGCGTTCGAGAGGTCGACCTCTCCCTTCACGCGGATCAGGATCTCGCCCGACTCCGACTCCACCTGAATGGTGAAGTCTTCGCCTCCTGCGGCGTCAGACAAAAGCAGCCTCCTCGAGGACTGAATCGACTGGATCGCAACCCGCCAAGCTCAGCACGCCTCCCGGAGTTTTACCGGGCCGCGGCGACGATCGAGTCAAGAGTGCAGATGCGTGATCCGCGCGACCGAGCGTCGGCGAGCGCGTTGAGGCAGCTGCGACCCCAACGGTATGCGTGCGGTATGGGCGACGAACCGCAGCGCCGCGAATGGGCGATCGAGTGAGAGCAGCCATATCTTGCGCGCGGGCCCGGTCACTTTAGCTTTCAGAGTTCCCCTTCCCTTCCTACCGATCAACGCACGGGCGGGCGCGTCTCTTTCACCGTCCCAGGTTCCGGGCCGCGGCCCGGAACCTGGGTGGCGTGAGCCCCTCGGCGCCGTAGCTTTCGGCGAGCCAGCCGACCAATCCCCCTCGGCCCGCGCCGGGCGCCGTTCGCTCGCTGGCGCATCACTCCTTTGAGGCCGGCCAGCTCGACGACCTGCTCGAGTGGTGGTGGCCCCTACCCGTTCCCGTCTTTCGCGACAACGCCCGTGCCTGTCGGTGTAGGGACTGGCTTGCCGGGTAGGGCAAGGACTCCCACCGAGACCCACTATCCAAGCGAGGAATGCGATGGCCGAGACCAAGACCATGAATGAACGGGACGCCAAACTCGTCGAGTGGTTGAACGAGGCCCATGCCAAGGAAGCTGAGCTGGAGGCCGACCTGACCGCACACATCACCCTCACCGAGAAGGCTGCCTACAAGAAGCGCCTCCAGCGACATCTGAAGGAGACCCGCGAGCACAAGCGCAAGGTCTCGTCGCGGATCAAGCAGCTGGGGGGCTCAGCGAGCAGCGGTCCCTCCGTTCCAGGGCTCCCGACCGCTGTCGCCGAGGCTGCCGGCAAGGCAGTCGCGGGGGTCAAGGGGCAGGTCGGCACCGCCCGGGCACTGCTCACCGAGCAGGCTGCGACGCACCTTCGGAACGCGCAGGAGGAGCTCCGGGAGGAGCACGTCGAGATCGCCCTATACACCCGGCTCGAGACACTCGCCGAGGAGGTCGGGGATCGGGAGACCGCGATCCTGGCACGGGGCATCCGCCGCGATGAAGAACGGATGGCGAAATTCCTCGACGCCGAGCTGAAGCGGCTCGTCAAGGACGTCGTCCGGGCCGAGATCCCGCGCGAGCAGCGACCGAGCCCGAGGCGCAGCTCGAGGCGGTCGCCCCGCAGGAAGACCTCGCGCCCGAAGACCGCCAGCCGATCACGGTCCGGCTCGCGCAAGTCGAGCGGAGGATCGAGAGCCGCAAGGTCGTGAGCACGCTCGTAGCGTGGCGGTTCGGGCTCGACGGACTAACTGCCCGGAGCCTATGGGGCTGAGAGACGACAAAACGCCGCTGAGAGACGACAAAACGCCGGGAGTCGCCCCGAGGGCCGCCTCCCGGCGTCGTCAGTCACTGCTGCCCGGCTAGCTGCGGGTCAGGTCTTCCTCTCGAGGTCCGCGACCTCGTCGGCCTTCTCGTCGGCACGCTCCTCGGCGCGGTCGAGCTCTTCCTTCTTCTCGCCCTTCTTCTCCTCCTTGACCCCCTCACGACGCATCGAGGCGTCATCGGTGAGATCGCCGGCGGCCTGCTTGGCCTTACCGGTCAGCTTGTCCGTGATTCCCATTGCTTGGTCCTTTCTCGTTGCGTGCTTTCAGACTCGGTACCCGTGGCGGGTCTCGCGGAAACAGCGCCGCCCGGCTGGTCGGTCGGCGGCTCGCATGCGTGCGGGGTATCGCGGGTAGCCGAGGGAGGTGGCAACAGAGACATCTCGAGGAGCCGCGAGCTACCTGCCTCGAGGAGGCGGGCTGGCGGCCCTGCGCCAGGCCGCAGCCGGATGCAGGGGCTGCGCACTGTGGAGGGACGCCGAGCAGACCGTCTTCGGAGAAGGGGCCAGCAATGCGGAGCTGATGCTTGTGGGGGAGCAGCCCGGGGACAAGGAGGATCGGGCTGGCGCACCCTTCGTGGGTCCCGCGGGAAGGATCCTGGACGAGTCACTGGAGCGCGCCGGGATCCCGCGGGAGAGCATCTACCTCACCAACGCCGTCAAGCACTTCAAGTGGAGGCCCAGGGGCAGCCTGCGCCTTCACCAGACGCCGAGGGTGGGAGAGATCGAGGCCTGCAAGCCATGGCTGGAGGCGGAGATCGCCGCGGTCGCTCCCAGCGGCGTCGTCGCCCTCGGAGCGACCGCGACCCGGGCGCTGCTCGGAGCGAGAGCGAGGGTGCTGAGAGATCGTGGGCAGGCGCTCGAGATCGAGGATGCCGACTTCGCGGTGGTGACGATCCACCCCTCCGCCGTTCTGCGAGGTCCCGCCGAGGAGCGTGACGATGCCCTCGCGGGCCTGGTCGAGGACCTCCGCGTCGCCGCTCGACTCCTGGAAGGCTCCGATCGAGGTCGGTAGGCGCGGCCGTTTCCAGCCTCGGGCCAAGGGTAGTCACATCGCAAGCGGAAAAGGAGGAAGAGAATGGCGAAGACCGCAAGAGAGGTGATGACGGGCGAGGCGAAGTGCATCGGCGAGAACGAGACCGTCGCCGAGGCCGCCAAGAAGATGGCGGAGCTCGATGTCGGGTCGATGCCGATCTGCGGCGAGGACGAGAGACTGAAAGGGATGCTCACCGACCGCGACATCGTCGTCAAGGTCATCGCCAAGGGCCAGGACCCGGAGTCGACCAGGGCTGGCGAGTTTGGTCAGGGCAAGCCGGTGACGATAGGCGCCGACGACCCGGTGGAGGATGCGCTCCACACGATGGTCGAGCACAAGGTCCGGCGCTTGCCTGTGATCGACGGGCACACCATGGTCGGCATCGTCAGCCAGGGCGACCTTGCGCAGAACGTTCCCGACGAACAGGTCGGGGAGCTGGTCGGGGCCATCTCAGCCGCGCCCTGATCCGTGGCCGGCAGGCGCTCGGGCCCGGGCGGCCCGAGCCTCGCCGGCGCAGCCTGAGACGGGACGACCTGGTGTTTGGAGATTCGAGCGGCGGGTACCGGCTCCTCGACTGGGTATCTCTCATCGCATGCGATAGTGCGTTGAGGCCTGAGGACCCCCTCCGCGGGGGTCCTTTTGGTTCTGCGGTCCTTTTGGCTAGATGGATCCCCTCGTTCAACTCCGGCCCGAGCGACTCAGGTGCCTGCGCAGCGCAAGGGCGTCGCGGGGCGCGTAGGCGGACCAGTCGTTGTTGAAGCAGGCGTGCCACCTCGTAGCGGGCTCGCCAGGCCGCGATGCGACGGGCCCATCGTTCGAGCTCGACAGGTTCCCGCCCCTTGCTTGTGAAACGGGCAGGCGGGTATCTCTGCGGGGTGGACGCCGATCGCTGCGAGGCACGCTGGGAGAGCAACTTCGGCTGCGAGGAGCCCTTCGCGATCGGGGTCGAGGAGGAGTTGCTGCTGGTCGACACGGACCTGGACCTCGCCGATCACGCTTCCCGCGTCCTACGGCACGCCGATCCCGACGAGGGAGACCTGAGCGACGAGCTCTTCACCTCGATGATCGAGGCCAAGTCAAAGGTGTCAGAGACCGTGGCCGAGGCGACGACAACGCTGCGCGAGGCGCGACGGGAAGTGCTCGTCACCGGGCACCGCCTGCTTGGCGCCGGCGTACATCCAAACGCCGAACGCGGCGAGGCCGATGTCCAGGAGAGCACCCGCTACCGCGCGATCGCCCGCATGCTCCAGGGCATCCTCCGCACACCGATCTGCGGCCAGCACGTCCATGTCGGCATGCCCGATCCCGAGACGGCGGTCCACGCTTACAACGGGATTCGCACTCACGTGCCGCTGATCAACGCGCTTGCGGCCAACTCGCCCTTCTGGTTCGGGGAAGACTCGGGCCTCGCCAGCTCGCGGACGGTCATCTTCCGCAGCTACCCCCGCGCCGCGATGGCCCCGCAGTTCGCCGATTTCGATGATTTCTGCGACGTCACGCGGCAGGTCTGCGCCGCCGCGGGTCTGGATGACTACACCCACATCTGGTGGGACGCTCGAATCCACCCGGGGCTCGGGACGATCGAGGTGCGCGCCCCTGATGCCCAGTTCGACCTGCGACGTGTTGCTGCGCTTGCCGCCCTCGTCCACTGTCTGGCCAGGGTGGAGGCGGAGCGAGGTCAGGGACCCATCCCCGCCCGCGAGGCTTTGGCCGAGTCGGCCTTCCAGGCGACGCGCCACGGTCTGGCGGCGAAGCTGCTCGATCGCGACGGGGATCCGGTCCCGGCGAAGCAATTGGGGATGCGCACGCTTGACCTTGCCTGGAGAGTCGCTGGAGAACTGAAATGCGAAAGCGAGCTTGCCTACGTCGAGCGGATGCTCGAGGAGGGCTCAGGGGCCGATCTCCAGCGCGCCGTGCACGCGGAAGTGGGCATGAATGGCCTGCTCAAATGGCTGTGTGAGCGCACCGCGGATGTCGATTGTGCGACGGCTCAGCTTTCGCCGGATGCCGGCGCGCCGAAGTCCTCGGTATTAGGGGAGTAGCGCTCCTGCCGGCTGCTCGGCTCGGTGACGGTGGCCGGCTGCTCGACGACGGGATCCTTCTGCGTGCCGCGCCGGTTCGCGCCGAACGCGAGCAAGGCGATGACGACCGCCGCGACGATCGCGACGATCACGGCAAGCAGCGCCGGCGCGAACACCGCCAGCGCCATCACCAAGAGCAGAGCAACGATCGCAGAAAACGTGACTCCGAACCAACTACCCCACATCAGGGCTTCACCTCGAGTCGAATTTTGCAGGAACATCGATACCCGTTGCCGGCGGGTTCCAAACGGACAGGGCGAACGACGTGGTCTGGGTTCCTCGGCCGCCCGATCCGGGTAGCTGAAAACACATTCCGAATCAATCGAAGGAGGAAGGACGATGGCCGAACTGACCACGCTCGAAGAGAAGCTCGCCGAGGTGCTCGGCCTCGCGCAGGCCGCGCAGGACGCCACCGAGAAGGTGGAGGGGCTGCTCGAGGACGAAGAGCTGGCCGGCGTGCTGCAGAGGATGCGTGAGGAGGCCGAGGAGACCGAGCGCCGCTGTACCGACCTGGCCGAGGAGCGCGACGGCAAGAAGACGGCGATCCTCGATAAGGCCCGCGAGACGAAGAGCGAGGCCAGCGAGATGATGTCCACCTACCTCGGCGATGACGCCGACGGGCTGGACGGGTTCGAGTTCCTCACCATGGCCGAGGCTGGAGAGGTCGGTCACTGGGCGGTGCTCGGGAAGCTGAACGAGTCGGCAGACGAAGATGAGGTGGGAGACCTCGTGAGCTGGGCGCTGCCGATCCAGGAGCGCCACTTCAGCGACGTGAAGGAGGGGTCACTGACTCTCGCCGGAGCCGAGGACCCCTACGGCAGCAGCTGAGCGACCGAGCAAGCGCCGGTTTTGCGTGCCCCCGGGTCTACGGCCCGGGGGCTACTCGGCCTGTGGCTCGCGCGAGTAGCCAGGAACCATCCAATCGCGCGTCTCAAGCAGGCTGTCGCAGTTGGTCCCGTCGCATTCCGAAACCGGGCGGCCGCAGTGGGCACAGGTGATGACGAGCCCCTCGCACTGCTCCTCACTTGCGGTCTCAGCGCTCAGTTGAACCGGCGTGCCCTGCATCGATCCCTCCTCGACTTCGCTCATCTACTCCTTTCTTACTCTTACCCGCCGCGCGGAGTTCAAACGGGCCGGCATCGGACGCGTGATCGCTTGCCGGCCGGGTAGTCGGTCAGGACGAACAACGAAAGGAGAGCCATGCCCCCGCGCGGAGTAAAAAAGGGAACCAAGAGGGCGCGCCAGTACGAGCACGTCAAGGACAGCATCAAGGAGCAGGGGGCCTCTGAGTCGCGGGCGGAGGAGATCGCCGCTCGCACGGTCAACAAGGAACGGGCGCGGTCGGGGGAGTCGGAGCGTGCCTCGCGCAGCTCGACCGACGACATCTCATCCTCGCGGCGGGGCGGCCTGCGCTCCGGACGCCCGGGGCCGCGGGGCCGGACCCGCGAGCAGCTCTACAACGAGGCCAAGGATCTAGGCGTCGAGGGACGCTCGAAGATGAGCAAGGCCCAACTTCAGCGGGCGGTGGCCGGCAAGAAGAGCTGAGGTCCGACCTCGCGCACCGATTCGAGCACCGCCGCCGCCCCGGCCTCGACCAGCTCCGCCTCGCAGAAGCCACCGCTGCGGACGGCAATCGTCGGGACGTCGAGCTTGGCGGCGGCCTCGATGTCCCAGGGCGTGTCGCCGAGCAGCCAATCCGCGCTGCCGCCCGCCTTCTCGCAGGCGGCGGCGATCAGGTCCGGAGAGGGCTTGGTGGCCTCGACGTCGGCCGAGGTGGTCCAGGATTCAACCAACTCTCGAGCCTCCAGAAGGTCAACGTAGTGCTCGGCCTCCTCGGCCTTGGCCGAGGAGGCTAGGACGACCGTGTGGCCGATCTCCTTGAGCGCCTCGAGCAGGGCGCGGGCGCCGTCGAAGGGAAGAACCTCGTCGATCATCTCGGCGTAGAGCTCCGCCTCCGCATCGCGCACGGCATCGCCATGCTCCTCCTCGACGCGCTCGCCTGCCACCGCGGCGACCACCTTGTCGCCACCCATGCCGATGTGGCGGTGGATTCGCCACAGCGGCTCGACCACGCCGACCCGGCGAAGGGCCCGCGACCAGGCGATCGCATGGTGATAGTTGCTGTCGACGAGGGTGCCGTCGATGTCGACGATGATGGTCAGGCTGCGGTCAGTCAAAGCGAAGCGCTCCCTCTGGCAGTTTCCGCTGAAACGAGTAACCGGCACCCAGGCTCAGGGAGGGCCCGGATGCCGGAAACTCTTCCGGATGGAGAAGGGTCGGCGTGCGGACTGCATACACGCCTGTATGCAGGGGGTTACCCCCGCCCCCAGGCCCTAAACCTCTCTCAGCCGGACTCGGTCTCGACCTCGACCCGGCCGCTTTCCGCAGCCTCCGAGAGCAGCGCGAAATCGCGCTCGTTCTGATCTGCATAAGCGGTGGAGAAATCGACAATTGCCTCGTCGAAGCCGGCCCCCTTGCCGAGATAGGCGGCGATCCCGATCTCGTCGCCGGAGCGCGCGTGGGCCCGGGCCAGGGTCCAGCCACAGGCCCGGCCGTAGATCGCCAGCCCCTCCGGGAGCAGCTCCTCGACCTTGACCGAGCGCTTGCCATCCCAGAGCTGGCGCACGTAGAAGTCGCGCTGCTGGTCGTCGATCCCGTCGGCGCGCAACCACCCGAGCAGGATGTCGCTGCTGGCCTGCATCAGCCACTGGCCCTCGACCACCCGCCGGCCGTGGTTGTCGAGCTCGTACGCCCCCGCATGCGCCTCGAGCACCGACGCCTCGGCCTGCTTGGCCTGAAGGAAGAGCGGGTCTCCATCGTCGCGACCGATCATCAGGACCACCCAGGCGCGGGTCCCGACGCTGCCGACCCCGACCACCTTGTGGGCGAGGTGGGCGAAGTGGTAGCCGTCGAAGAGGTGGGCCCGATCACCCTTCAGGCTCTCGCGGTAGCGGCCCAGCATCGACTTGATCCGCGACTCGACCTCGGCGCGGCGCTCCGGGTCGGAGATCAGCTCCTCGATCGGCATCAGCAGAGGCGGGTCGCTGATGATCCGCGGTCCGCCGTCGCTCTCCCTGACCAGGCGATCGAAGGCCTTCAGGTTGTCCTTGCGCCGGGCCTTGTCCATCTCCTTGCGGAACTTCGAGAGGCGCGCCCTGTCGATGCCCTGCTCGGTGAGCTGGGCGAGGATCGTCTCTACGTCGAGCCGCGCGTACCAGACGTCGAGGTTTCTCATCCCGGCGAACTCCGCCATCGCCTCCCGGTAGGCGCCGACCGCGGCGAGCACCGTGGCGCGTCGCTCCTTGCGGCTGAAGCCGCGGTCTCGGCCGGCTATCTCGAGGCTGACGGCGAGGCGCTTTACGTCCCACTCCCAGGGGCCCGGCAGGGTCTCGTCGAAGTCGTTGAGGTCGAACACAAGGCGCCTGTCCGGGGCGGCGAAAACGCCGAAGTTGGAGAGATGCGCGTCACCGCAGAGCTGGACCCGCAGTCCGGAATCCGGCGTCCGGGCCAGGTCCATCGCCATGATCGCCGCCGCGCCCCGGTAGAAGGTGAAGGGCGAGACCAGCATCCGCCCGTATCGGATCGGAACCAGCTCGGGAACGCGTGTCTCCGCCTGCTTCTCGAGAATCTCGACCGGGTCGGCTCGATTGTCAGGTGGAGCCCACTCGGCGTGGCTGGAGCGCGGAACCTCCTTGCGGGCCGCCTTGCCGGCCGCCGCCCGCTCCGCCACCGAATCCGGGGTGCTCGCGTTGGCCGCCACTGTGTTCATCTGCTGGATTATCCCTGTCCACCCCCGATCAGGCTCGGGCCGTAATCGATCAGGCCCGGATCGGTAGTTAGTTGTCGTGCGCCTACGGGTAGGCAAACGACATGCCGGAGGGAGACTCTGCGGGCAGCGATGCCTCCGAGCAGATCCCGTCCCGAGGAGTCGCGGGGCTTGCCGCGCGGGCGATCGTCTGGCTGCGGTTTCTGATCATCCCCGGCTGGATCGCCCTCGCGGTTCTGGCCAGCGTCAAGCTTCCCTCTATCTCGGAGACCGGCGGCGGCGGGGTCGGGGCGATGGTCCCCAAGGGGTCTCCCGCCGTCGCCACCGAGGTGAATGCCTATCGCGACTTCGGGACACCGGCCCTGAGCCGCAACCTGGTCGTCCTTCGCGATCCGCGGGGTCTCCCACCGGCCGCGCAGACACAGGCGATCGCCTATCTCGCCCAACTGAACCGCCGCCCTGCACCGATCGACGGCCTGCGTGGAGCACTCCCGGTCGCCAACCTGAGACCGCCGTTGCGGACCCCGGAGAGCCGAACCGCGGTTCTCGGGTTGCTCTTCCCGGACCCGGCCCTCGGCACCGGGGAGCAAACGGAGCTGGCGGCGCAGGTGTCTCGCGGCCTCGAACACGCCGCCGGCCGTGGCAGCGCCGAGGTCACCGGGGCCATCCCGGCTGAGACCGAGGGATGGTCGCTGGTCTCAGACAAACTGCCTCTGGTGGAGATCGCCATGGTCGCGGTCGTCTTCCTGATCGTCGCCTGGCAATTCCGTGCCCTCGGGGTCTCCCTGCTGAACCTCGGGGGTGTGGCACTGGCCTACCTGATCTCGGTCCGGGTCGTCGCCGAGGTCGGCGAGCAGGTCGGGCTGCAGGCTCCTCAGGAGGTCGAGCCGCTGATCGTGGCCTTGCTCTTCGGGGTCGTCACCGACTACCTCGTGTTCTTCGCCTACGGGTTCAGGCGGCGGCTGGCGGAGGGAATGGACCCGAGGCGGAGCGCCGTCGAGACGACCGCCGGCCTGCTTCCGGTCGTGCTCACAGCGGGGCTGATCATCGCCGGCGCCTGCGCCACGCTGCTGCTCGCCGACCTCAGCTTCCTGCGCTCCTTCGGCCCCGGGATGGCGGTCTCGGTGCTGGTCTCGATCGCCGTCGCGATCACCTTCTTCCCGGCCGCGCTGGCGCTCACCGGCGATCGGCTCTTCTGGCCGCGCAGGTCCCGCTCCCTGGCAAGGGCGGAGCCGGAGAGGGAGCCGCGAGGCGGGATCACCGGGCTGGCCGCCAGGTATCCCCTGATCGTCGGCATGCTCTGCTTGGCGCTCCTCGCCTCGGCGGCGACCGGCCTGCGGGAGATGTCCCTGGGGAACCCGGTGATGCGCGGCCTGCCCTCCGATGCGGGACCCGCCCAGGGTTACGAGGCGGTGAGCCGCGGCTTCGGTCCTGGCCTGATCGCGCCCACGCTGCTGGTGGCGAGCGCGCCCGGGATCGGGTCGGAGCGCTCGCAGGTTTCCCGCCTTCAGCTCCTGGTCTCCCGTCAGCCCGGGATCGCCGGGGTGATCGGCCCCGCCACCGGTCCCCTGGGGCTGGCGGGCAGAGCGATGAGCGCGCCGGACGGCTCCGCCGTCCGCTTCTTCGTTATCACCGACTCCGACCCGTACGGCGGAACGGCAATCAAGACGATCTCTCGTCTCCACTCCCGCATGCCGGCACTTCTCGACCGAACGGGCCTGGGTGGAGCGACCGCTGCGATCGGAGGCGACACGGCGCTCACCGGTGAGCTGGTGGACTCCGTTGGCGACACCGGCCTGCGCGTCGCACCCGCGGCGATCGCCTGGGTCTTTTTGCTTCTCGCCTTACTGCTGCGGGCGCTCGTCGCGCCGCTCTACCTGGTCGCGGCGAGCGTCCTCGGCGTGGCGGCGGCCCTGGGGCTCACGGTCTACGTCTTCCAGGAACTCCTCGGCTACGGCCAGCTCTCGCTATTCGTCCCCTTCTCCGCCGCGATCCTCCTGCTCGCGCTCGGCTCCGACTACAGCGTCTTCGTCGTCGACCGCATCTGGAAGGAATCCAGGCATCGTGCCCTGAGGGACGCGATCAGAATCGGCGGCTCACGGGCCGGGAGCGCGATCCGCACCGCCGGGCTGATCCTCGCCCTCTCCTTCGCCGCGGTGGCGCTGATCCCCGAGCAGGCCTTCAGGGAGCTGGGGTTCGCGATGGCCGCCGGGCTGCTGATCGACACCCTGATCGTGCGGGCACTGCTGGTGCCGGCGCTGATCGCCGGCTTTGGGCGCGGGGGGGCGTGGCCCGGATCTGGCCTGCGCCGGGAGGAGCGCGAGGAGAGCACTCCCAGAACCGAAGCAGCGCCCCGCGCGGCGACGAGCGCCTAGGGCCAGGGCGATGACAGGCGCCGAGCGCGTTCTCAGCACCAGGGAGCTGAACCGGGCCCTGCTGGAGCGTCAGATGCTGCTCGATCGCAAGCGCCTCTCGCTGCCCAGGGCGCTGGAGCGGATCGGCGGCATCCAGGCCCAGTATGCGCCCTCGATGTACGTGGGGCTCTGGACCCGGCTCGAGGGTTTCGAGCGAGAGAAGCTGACCCGAGCGCTCGAGCGACACACGGTCGTTCAGGGGACGCTGATGCGGGCGACGATCCACCTGGTGACCCCGGCAGACTGGTGGCACTTCTCGGCAGCGGTGCGGAGGCTGCGAAAGGAGCGCTGGCTGGTGGCCCGCAAGGGCGACCCGAGCGCCAGGCAGATGGCCGCCGGGACGAGGCGGTTGCGCAAACGACTGGCCGAGGGACCGGTCGCCCGAGCCGAGGTCGAGGAGCTGATCGGCCAGGGCTCGCGGGGGACCAACGGGGCCAGCATCTGGACCGACCTGGTCCGGGTGCCTCCGTCGGGAACCTGGGAGCGTCGCCGGGCCGATCTGTTCGCCGAGGCGGAGCGCTGGATCGGGCCCGAGCCGAAGATCAGCGAGACAGAGGCGCTAGACGAGACCGTCCGCAGCTACCTGCGCGGCTTCGGCCCAGCCGGCCCGGCCGAGATCGCCGACTGGGTCGGCGTCCCACTCAAACCCGTCACTGGGGCTCTGGAGCAGATCGAACTGCGCCGCTTCCGCGGTCCCGATGGCGCGGAGCTGGTCGATCTGCCGCGGGCGCCGCTGCCAGACCCCGAGACGCCGGCGCCGGTCCGCTTCCTGCCGGTCTGGGACGCGACCCTGCTCGCGCATGCGCGCCGCACCCAGATCCTTCCCGACGAACATCGCGGCAAGGTCTTCAGCCCGAGGACGCCGCAGTCGGTCGCCACCTTCACGGTGGATGGTGCGGTCGCCGGCACCTGGGCCTACGAGAATGGACGTGTCACGACGCAACCGTTCGTGCGCCTCGATCCGGAAAGCCGGCGCGAGATCGCGGCCGAGGCCGAGCGCCTCGCAGTTATCCACGCCTGATGCGTGGCGCTACTTCTTGCCGTTCAGCGCCTTCTGAACCGCGCGTGCCTGGGTGCTCAGCTCGGCGACCCTGTAGCTCGCGTCGCCGAAGTTCTTCGCGTTCTTCTCGACCCAGTCGATCATCGAGGCGTCCGGCTTGGGCAGCTCGACTCCCTTGATGCCCTTCCGCATGGCAGAGAGAACCTTTGATCGCCGGCTCTTGCCGCCGTTCCGGGCCGCAACGACCCCGGCGGCCCCCAGCAGCACGGCGCCGGCCGCTGTAGCCGGGCCCCTTGCCTTCGACAGAAGGCTGTCCGCTCCGCCTGAGCCACGCCGCGAGCTGCTCGTCCCACGCCGCGCTGAGGTCGAGCGCGACCCCCGAGACGACCCCGACGCCCGTGAGCGCTGGCTGGTTGATCTCCTCTGGCCCGATCGCCCGCGGCTCGAGCTGTTGCGCTTGCCTGAGCTGCCGGAGCGGCTCGCCGAGCTCTTCGTCCGCGACGGGCTGGTCTTTGAGGCGGCACGGCTGCCCGAGCTCTGCCTGCTCTTCACCTTGCTGCCTGAGGCCTTTGCCTTACTGCCCGAAGCCTTTGCCTTACTGCCCGCGGCGCCGCTGCTGCGGCCCGCGGCTTGACCGCGCTTCTTGGCACCGCTCCTCGAGCCTTGACTTTTCGTTTTGGTCGTTGCCATTTCGAGCCTTCCTTTCTAGTTCAGCTGCGAGAGCCGGTCTTTTTGGAGCCCGAGCTCGGATCGGAACCATTCCTGCTGCGCGCTGAGCGCGACCGGCTGGTCTTCCGCTCGGTCTTCCTTTTCACGTCGCGGTCTTCGATCGTGCCGCGCCAGCCCCCCTCGGCGTCCTCCTCCATCTCGGCGAGTGCCTTGAAGCGGTGGAGGTCGCCGCGGACCGCGCGCTTCGTGAAGCGCATACCGCGGCCGGCCTTCTCGAGCAGTCCCTCGGGCTTCACGTCGAGGCTCACCTCGATCCGAGTCAGTCGCGGAGCCAGCTCGTGGAAGGTGACGACGCCGCTGTGGGTGAGGCCATCGGCGACATCCCACTCGATCCGCTCATCCGGCCGCTGCTCGACGATCTCGGCCTTGAACTGTCGGGTGATGCCCCAGACCTTGGTCGAGAATTCGACCGTCGCATCATCGACCTGCTGGGCGCTGTCCACGCGGTGCATGAAGTCCGGCCAGTCCTCGAACTGGGTCCAGAGGTTGTAGCCGGTCTTCAGCGGGACCGCCACATCGACGGCCTGCTGGATCGGCATCCGCCGCCCGCTACCGGTCGCGTCCCCCTCTCCTCCCTCATCATCGTCAGAGTCGGAATCGGAGCCAGCGCCGAACAAGCCACCACCACCGACGAGGTCGCCGATCCCCTTGGGAAGTCCCGACTTGAGCTTCTCGTCGGCGACATCGCCCACGACGTCCTTCGCCTTCTCGGTCGCCCTCTCCTTGGCCCGCTGTCCGAGGTCGGCGGTTTTGCCTCCGCCGTTCCCGCGGCCGGCCAGTTTCGCGATGCCCTGTGCTGCATAGGGCAGAGCGATCAGCGCCGCTCCCGCGGCAGCCATCCCGGTGGGGCTCTTCAGCCGCTCGGGACTCGGCTTCGTTTTCTGAACGATCTGAAGCGCGTTGCGGGTCGCGTCGCTTACCTCACTCATGAGCTCTCCAATCCCTGGGACGTCAGCGGCCTGTTACGGCCTGAATGGAATAGCTAGTACCCCGTTTTGGATTTGCAAACTCCGAGAATTACTTCTTGCTGTCGTGCATCGCGCGGTAGACGAGTACCGCCACGCCGACGCCGGCGGTGCCCGCCATCACCGCGGCGCGGAATCGCGACGCAGGTTCTCCCCCCAAGCGATCGCCGATCGCTTTCAGATTCTTTTTCTGACTGACCACCCACTTCCTCCTATCGTGCTTGCCCCGACCGACTACCCGGCTTGGGGCTGCCCCATGCGGGCAGAAGTTCGTGATGCTGACGGACGCTTTTTGCAGCGAGAACGACTGCCGCTCGGGGGCTCGCGACACGGACCGAGACCTGGCGGATCGCCGGCCTCGCCGAGGAGATCGACCGCCGCGGTACGCGTAGGGCGGCGGCTCAGGAGCCCAGCCGGGGGCTAGGCGCCCGGGCCGCTAACGCCGCGAAAGCTCGTGGTTCGTGTACTTGACGTAGTCGCGGCAGGGCTCGCCGCGCAGGCCCGGGCAGTAGGGGAGGCCGGTGGGAACCTTGACGCCCCGGATCACGGGCAGCACGACCCGGGAGGGCATCTTCCGCGAGTGGGCCAGCGCCACCGTGGTCGGGGTCTTCGGCAGCGCCTCGCCGAACTCCCAGACCGGCTGGTCGCCGTCGGGGGCGGCGATCGTGATCCGGATCCGCGAGTTCTTGCGGTAGACGTGACCCTCGTAGTAGAGCGGCACCGTCACCTTGACGAAGCGGTTCTTCGGCAGCGGCTTGATCGCCCTCTTGCGCAGGCTCAGCACCGGCTCAAGCAGGGTGCTCTTCCTGCGGTCCAGCTTGCGGGCGATCGTCTTCAACCAGCCGTTCTGGACGAAGACCTCCTTGCCGTCGGGGCGGACCTCGGAGACCGTCACTTGGAGGTCTACGTCGGGGACCCGGGCCCGGATCCAGGCCTGCACGGCGCCGGCGCCTATCACCGTCTTGTTCGACGTCAGCTTGGGGCTGACGTAGGAGAGGGCCTTGCCGGCGGGGTTCTGCGCCCAGTCGTAGTTCGGGGTCTCGGCCCAGAGGCCGCCGGCGCCGGTGTTGCCGGTGAAGTCGGTGGCGGGCCTGGCATCGCGGTCCCACCTGAACTTCTCGGCACCGGCCTTGTGCGGCTTGTGGTCGGAGAGGTGGCCGCCGCCCGCCAGGTACCAGGAGCGCGCCTTGGTGCCGGGCAGCGGGAAGCGCGAGAAGGAGCGCTCGAATCCCGGCTGCGGCTGGCCCGGGGTGGCGCTGCCGGCGCCGTTGTCGAAGAGGATGCGGACCCGCTTCAGCTTCTCGTAGGCGGTTTTTGCGGCAGCGAAGTCGGGCTCAGCCCAGATCGGGTCGTCGGGCACCGTAACGCCGGAGATGCCCATCGCCAGCTGGTAGATCGCCCCCGCGAAGGCCTTCTGCCCAGCGCTCAGCTCAGGCTTCTCGCGAGCGACGTAGAGCTTCATGAAGTCGAACCACCGGTCGAAGGTCCTCGGGTCGAGCGAGTCGGTGTGAACTCCGTTGGTGAAGGTGAACCACTTGCGGTTGGTCCCGGTGAACTCGTCGGCGAGGTCGGGACAGTGTCCGCCGGTCTGCTCGTCGGTCCACTGGCAGGCGAGGAACACCGGCACCTTGATCTTGTGGACGAAGGTGACCGGCGAGAGCGGGTCGGCGACCTTGGGGCGGTAGTAGCGGTTGCGCTTGATCTTGCTCAGCAGGTCGACCGCCTCGGGATGGAGGTCCTGGTTGGCCTCGCAGATCGTGTCGCCGTCCTGGATCCGGTGATATGCCCAGGGCTGGCCGCCGGTCGGCGAGGCGGGGAGCGCGTCGTGCACTCGGTCCTTGGCCCAGGAGAGGGCGAAGCCGGAGTTGAGGATGCCGCCCGGGTAGAGCGTCGTCTGGGTGTTGTCGATCACCGAGAGCGGGGCGATCGCGGCGAGGCTCGGGCGGCCGGGTGGCGCCGACGAAGAGCTGGCTGATGCCGCCGTAGGAGACGCCCATCATCCCCACCTTGTGGTGCAGGACCCAGGGCTGGCGGGCGACCGTCTCGATCGCGTCGTAGCCGTCGAGACCCTGGAGCGGCTCGAAGTAGTCGAAGGCGCCGCCCGAGCAGCCGGTGCCGCGCATATTGACGCTGACCACGGCGAACCCGAAGGCGTTCGGGATCGAGCGAGATGGAGCTCTCGCCGCCGGAGCCCGAGTAGGGGTCGGCGTAGCCGTAGC
Source organism: uncultured Actinomycetes bacterium (assembly GCA_963738305.1). Classification (GTDB taxonomy): domain Bacteria; phylum Actinomycetota; class Thermoleophilia; order Solirubrobacterales; family 70-9; genus JBBRHQ01. The sequence continues at coordinate 1,029,446 of CAVTVU010000001.1, forward strand.
CGGAGTACTCGATCAAGGTCGGGAACGGCCCGTCTGCGGGGGTGGCACCGGTCGGAAGTCGCACGTTGATCGCGAGCTGCGTCCCGTCGCGAGTGGTGAGGTACCCGTAGCCGCTCGTCGGCAGCGTCTGGTGGTAGATGCCGGTGCTGGGCGGGGCGGAGCGATCGCTGAGGACCCTGAAGGTCGGAGTGCTCAGCCCGCTCTTGCCTCCCCTGCGGACCCGGTAACCGGATCCCGGATCGACATGGCGGAAGACGATGCCCCCAAGCGAGCCCGCCTTGCGGGTGTCGGTGACCTTGCCACTGCGGTTGACGAGGCTGTAGCTGGTCCCGGGGGTGGCGCCGGTGACGTCGACCTGCTCGACGCTGCCCCGAGCAGTGAAGGGACCGCTCGCACCGGAAGTGGTGGCAGCGGATGCCGAAGGCACCAGCGCGGCAGCGCCGAGCAGCGTCGCCGCGCCGAGCATCCCTAGCACACGCTTGATTGATCCACCCTGCGTCACGAAAACCCGTCGGGGATCATTGCACGATTTGATGTTCAATGTATCCCGCCGCGATTTCCCCCGCCTTTTCCGCCCGTCGTTTGCCGCCGTCGGACCTGGGTACCTCCGTCGATGGGATGAGTGAGGACGGCGCCCGAGAGCGCACGATCGAGACGAGGATTCCGGCCCGCCTCGACCGCCTTCCCTGGTCGCGCTTCCACTGGATGATCGTGATCGGGCTGGGCACGGTCTGGATCCTCGACGGACTCGAGGTGACGATCGTTGGCAGCATCGGCGCCCGGCTGACCGAGGCGGACAGCGGCCTCACCCTGAACGCCAGCCAGATCGGCACCGCGGCGGCGTTTTACGTCGCCGGCGCCTGCGTCGGTGCGCTCTTCTTCGGCCAGCTGACCGACCGTTTCGGGCGCAAGAAGCTCTTTCTGATCACCCTCGGCGTCTACATCGCGGCGACGGTCGCGACCGCCTTCTCCTTCTCGGCCTGGTACTTCTTCGCGGCGCGCTTCTTCACCGGCGCCGGGATCGGGGGCGAGTACGCGGCGATCAACTCGGCAATTGACGAGCTGATCCCAGCCAGGGTGCGCGGGCGGGTCGACCTGATCATCAATGGCAGCTACTGGCTCGGTGCCGCCGGCGGAGCGCTGGCCTCCATCGCCCTGCTAGACACCGCCCTGTTCGCGGCCGACTTCGGCTGGCGGCTGGCCTTCATCATCGGCGCCACCCTGGGGGTCGGGATCCTGCTGGTCCGACGAAACGTCCCCGAGAGTCCGCGCTGGCTCTTCATCCACGGCCGCGAAGAGGAAGCCGAGGAGATCGTCGGCGAGATCGAAGAGCAGGTCAGCGAGGACACGGGGCAAGAGCTCCCCGAGGCCGATCAGAGCATCAAGGTGCGCCCCCGGGAGCGGATCCCGTTCACGGAAATAGCCCGCACCGCGTTCAAGGACTACCCCCGGCGCACGATCCTCGGGCTCGCCCTGTTCATCGGCCAGGCTTTCCTCTACAACGCGGTCACCTTCGACCTCGGCACGCTATTGGGGGAGTTCTTCGACGTCGCCTCGGGAACGGTGCCGATCTATCTCGCGGTGTTCGCGATCTCCAACTTCCTCGGGCCGCTCACGCTCGGGCGGCTCTTCGACACGGTGGGACGAAAGCCGATGATCACCGCCACCTATCTCGGATCGGCGGCGGTCACGGCGGCTCTCGGGTTCTTCCTGCTCGGCGGAAGCCTCACCACAGCCTCGTTCATGGCCTTCATCCTGGTCATCTTCTTCATAGCGTCAGCGGGGGCCAGCTCCGCTTACCTGACGGTCTCCGAGATCTTCCCGATGGAGACCAGGGCGCTGTCGATCGCCTTCTTCTACGCGGTCGGCACCGCCGCCGGCGGGATCGCCGGCCCGCTGCTGTTCGGCCATCTGATCAACACCGGCAGCCAGGACCAGGTCGCGATCGGCTTCTTCATCGGCGCCGTGGTGATGGCGATCGGCGGCATCGCCGAGATCTTCTTCGGCGTCAAGGCGGAGCAGAAGCAGCTGGAGGACATCGCCGAGCCGCTGACGGCGGAGGGCGAAGGCGCGCCCGCGGACGAGGAAGCTCGCGCAGGCGAAGAAGCCGAGGGCGAGAAGGATCGCCGCCAGGCCCAGCGCGAGCTGGCGGAGCGGATCCGGGCCCGGAGCGAAGCCCGCCACCAGCGCGAGCGCGCCGGCTTCCGCCGCTACCGCCCCGGCCCCGGGCGGCTCTCGAGCTCGCGCGGAATGCTGGTCTCCGCACCTTTCGACGAGGTCGACCTCGACCGCGAGGTCGAGATGATCGACCGCGCTCTCCACGACCGCGGCAGCGCCAGCCGCCGCGAGCTGGAGCGCCGAGTGGGCGCTCGCTACTGGGGCCCCGGACTGTTCCGCGCCGCGCTCCGTGAGGCGATCGCGGACGGCAAGGTGAAGCCCGTTGCGCGGGGACAGTACGCGCCGGTGACCGGCGAGCATGACGAACCCGGCGAGGGACCCGCCTCGACTCCCCGCCGCTGAGCCGGTTTCCTAGTCGCGCAGCGGAGGAAGCACGCGCTCCGCGTAGGTTTCGATCGCGTTGAGCGGGTCAGCGCCGGAGTTGTTCATCAGGGCCACGGTCGTGGCGCCCATCCGTTCGATCTCCCGGATTCGCTCGGCGTGCAGGTCGGGATCGGATGAGATGATCAGCTTCTCCCTGAGCTGATCGTCGGAGACCTGCTCCTCCCCGTGCGCGTACATCGCCTTCGGGTCGTGCCAATCCTCGCGATAGAACTCCTTCGGTTGGGCGCCCTTCCAGACGCGAGCGCCCTCCAGCGCCGCCTCGTCGCTCTGCGCCCAGGAGAACGCGGCCTGCAGGATCACCTCTCCCGGCTCGCGGCCGGCGTCATCTGCGGCGCCGCGGAAGGCCTCGAGGATCTCGGGGACCGCCTCGGGGTCGGCCAGCGTCCAGACTCCATCGCCCTGGCGGCCGGCCACGGCGGCCGCCTCGGGCCCGAAGGCCGAGACGTAGATCGGCGGGATCCTGTCCTCGAGACGGGTGTGAAGAACGGCGCCGTCAGCGCCGAAGTGCTTCCCGCTTCGGGTGAGCTTCTCACCGCCGAACAGAGCACGGATCATCTCCAGCCCCTCCTCCATGCGCTCGATCTGATCTGCCACCGACGGCCATTCGGCGCCGAGCGGGGACTCGTTCAGCGACTCGCCCGAGCCGATCCCCAGGTAGGGCCGGGAGGGATACATCACCTCGAGCGTCGCCCAGGCCTGGGCGATGAGTAGCGGGTGGTAGCGCGGCCCCGGCGGGGTGACGGCCGTTCCGAAGCTGACCCGCTCCGTCGCTTGCGCCGCGGCTCCGAGCCAGACCCAGGCGTGGCCCGACTCCCCCGGCTCCCACCATGGCTGTACGTGATCGCTGCAGCCGATCCCCTCGAAGCCGGCAGCCTCGGCGGCAACCGCCTGGCGCAACAGGTCATCGGGCGGGAACTGCTCGTGCGCGCAGAGATGCAGGTAGCGCATTGGGTTTGCTCAGCCCTCCGCGCCGATCGGGGACGAGGCCAGGTAGGTGGCCGCCATGTCCTCCTCGCCGTGGAGGCGTGCGGCTTCCGCCATGCGCCGGCTGACCGACTCCAGCATCGGCAGGTCGAGGCCGGCCCGCTGTGCCGCCTCGACGATCAGCCCGGCGTCCTTGGCGGCGAGCGCCAGGCGCATGGAGGGCTCGAAGTCACGCTCGATCATTGCCTTCCCCCTCAACTGGAGGTAGGGCGTGTCCATCGCGCCGCCGGAGATCGCGTCCAGCAGTTTCGACGGGTCGAGGCCGAGGCCCTCGGCCAGGGCAAGCGATTCCGCCGCCCCCTCGACGACGGAGAAGATCCAGCTGTTGACCGCGAGCTTCAGGCGCGTCCCCGCCCCGGTCTCGCCGGCCCAGATCGTCCGCTTGCCGATCGCTTCGAACAGGGGGCGCAGGTGCTCCTCGAGCCAGGCAGGCCCCGAGGCGAGGATCACCAGCTCGCCGTCCGCGGCCGGCTTCTTCGTGCCGAGCACGGGAGCATCGACGAACTCGAGACCGGACGAGCCGGCCAGCTCGGCGCAGGCCTGCGTCGGCTCGATGCTGATCGTGCTCGACTGCATCCAGATCGCGCCGGACTTTGCCCCGGCGAGGGCGCCGTGGGGCCCCTGCATTGCGTCCATCACGGCGGCGGCGTCGCTCAACACGGTGAGGATCGTCCCGGCGCCGCTCGCCGCCTCGGCCGGGGTCTCGCAGATCTGCACCGAAGTGCTCTTTGCCAGCGGGGCCAGCTTCCCGGCGGTGCGGTTCCAGGCCCGCACGTCGATGTCCGCGGCTACGAGGTTTGCGGCGATTCCAAGCCCCATCGTTCCGCCGGCACCGAGCACCGCGGTCGCCGGCGCCCGCTGCTCGGTGGCTCGCGCTTCCACGCCCGAGGCCTACCCGTGCCGGGCCGGCCCAATCCTCGAGGAGGGAGGCGGCGCTTCGACCTCGGCCCTCGCGGGTAGTACGAGGCCGACGTGGATCCCGCACCCGGCTGGAACCTCGACCCGCCCCTCGTCGCGACGGTCGCCGTGGTCGTGGCCGGATACGCGACGCGGGTGCGGACCCTGCGGGTCCGCGGGCGTCCCGTCGCGGGCCCCCGCCAGGCCTGCTTCTACCTCGGGATGGCGACGCTGCTGGCGGCGCTGATCACGCCGATCGACACGCTCGGCGAGAGCCGCCTGTTCTGGGTCCACATGGTCCAGCACCTGATGCTCGGCGACCTATCGCCGCTGCTGATCGTTCTCGGGCTGAGCGGCCCGATACTGCGGCCGGTGCTGGCGGTGCCGATGGTGATCCGCCTGCGCCCGCTCGCCCATCCATTGGTGGCGCTCCCCCTCTGGGCCTTCAACCTCTGCATCTGGCACCTCCCTGTGTTGTATGAGGCAGCCCTTGCGCATCCATTCCTGCACGGGGTCGAGCACCTGCTGTTCTTCGCCACTGGGATGCTGATGTGGACGGCGGTGCTCGAGCCGCTGCCGGGACCGGCCTGGTTCGGCAGCGGAGCCAAGGCCGCCTACGTGCTCGGAGTGAGGGCGCTCGGCGCCGTGCTCGGCAACGTCTTCATCTGGGCCGGCGAGCCGCTCTACCCGCGCTACGCGCACGGCGAGCGCCTGGCCGGCGTCTCGCCGCTCGCCGACCAGACGATCGCCGGGGCGATCATGTTCACCGAGGGCGCCTTCGTCACGCTCCTGATCTTCGCCTGGTTGTTCCTGCGCTGGACACGGGAGGCCGAGCTGCGCCAGTCGCTGCTCGACGCCGGCCACGAGCCACGTGCCGCCGCCCGCAGCGCCCGCTACGGGCGCCGGCGGCTCTTCACAGCCGGCCCCCCGAGCGCCGGGGCGGAAGAGGGGGCTTCACTCACCTCACGGGCACGACCCGGCCCACGCGAATGAAGCGGGCGGAGAGGGCCGGCGGCGGCCAGGCCCGCGGCGCCGGCCCATCAGGTAGTTGATCGAGCGGGAGACCCCGATCGTCAGGGAGACCCAGCCCTTGCCCTACTCGGGCTCTGGCGCTTCCTGTCCCGGCCAGGACCCGGTCACCCGGGCGAAGGAGCGTCGCGCCCCGTGGTCGGTGAGACCCTTGATCAGCCGGAAGATCGCACCCTCCACGAGCAGCGCGGCGAGCAGCTTCTTCCACTCGAACTCCCGATGCTTGGGGTCCGGGGGCTCTTCGTCATCGACGAGGCCCCAGATCTTCTCGAAGATCTTCTGGCCGACCAGGCCGGCGATCAGGCCGGCGATGATGCTGACCGGGAGAAAGATGAACTTCATCTCAGCTCTCCTCCTCCGTTGCCTGGGATGCGTAGTCGGAATCCGCGTCCCCCCCACCCATCGACTTGCCGACTGCCAGCGCTGTTCCGACCCCAACCGCGCCGACCCCGCCGGCGATCAGCAGCCGCCGGCCCCAGCGCGGCTTCGGCTTCTGGCGATCGCTGCGAAACGCGTTCACGGCTTCCGTCAACGACGCCGTCCCCGCCTGTATCTGGCGGCGAAGCCGCTGGTCGCGGGTCGGCTTGACTCGCCGCTTCCTCGCGCGCTCATACGCGGCGCGGAGATTCTTCATCCCGTCGCGCAGTTGCTCCTGCGCGTACTCGTTCTCGAGCAGGCGCTCGATCCGTATCGCGGTGTCCGCTGTGGCCATCGTTCTCGTCCTCTCAGGTCGTCCGTTGTTCCTTGGGCTCGGCCCGCGGCTCGAGCTGAATCTCGCGCTCGGCGCGCGGGGTCCCCTCGTCGATCTCCAGACTGCGCTCGCGTTCGGCGTTCAGCTGATGACCGAAGAGGATCGCCAGGTTGGTGATCCAGAACCACATTAGAAGGACGATGAAGCTGGCGAGAGCTCCATACGTCTTGTTGTAGGAGCCGAAGTTGGCGACGTAGAAGGCGAACCCCGCCGAGGCGATGATCCAGACCACCAGCGCCACGACGCTGCCCGGGGTCACCCAGCGGAAGCCGCGCACCTTGACGTTGGGCGAGGCGTAGTAGAGCAGCGAGATCATCGTGATGAAGATCGCCGCGAGCACCGGCCACTTGGCGATGTCCCAAATCGTCGTCGCGGTGCTGGAGAGCCCGATCGGCTTGGCCACCGCTTCCACGATCGGCCCGGTGAGGACCAGCCCGAGGGCGACGATCGCCATCATCAAGATCATCGCCAGGGTGACCAGCATCTGCAGTGGGCGGAGCTTCCAGAAGGACCGCCCCTCCGGCGTCTCATAGATGATGTTCGAGGCTCGCATGAAGGCACCGACGTAGCCGGAGGCCGACCAGAGCGCCACGGCGAGGCCAACGATCAGCGCGATCCCGGCCCCACTTCGGTTCGAGGTGATCGAGCGGATCGGGTCCGCGAAGGTCTGCGCCGCGGACTTCGGCCCGATCGAGGTGACCATGTCAGTGACCGACTGCGTGGTCGATTTCGGGTCACCGAAGAGGCCAACGATCCCCACCAGCGCGATCAGCGCCGGGAACAGGGAGAGCAGCCCGTAGTAGGTGAGCGCAGCGGCCCAGTCGGTGAGGTTGTCCTCCTGGAACTCGGTCGCGGTGCGCTTCAGAGTCGCGCGGAAGCCGGTCTCCGCCGGGGCTCCGGTCGGGCGGTAGTCCCGCCGGGCCCGATCGCCCTGCGGGCTCTCGGGTCGGCCCTGCGAGCTCTCGGGCTCGCGGAGATCCGCCCGCGCGCGCTCGCTCTCCGCCTCGGTCGAATGAGTCGCGTCGGTTGTCATGGATCTTCGCCCTCTCTCGGGAGCTCTCAGCGGGAGAGCAGCCTGCTGATCGCGAATCCGGCGACGAAGGCCGCAGCAATCGCCAGCGGAACGGGATTTTCCTTGGCGAGCTGCTGCGCCCGCTGAGCGCCCGCAGAAGCGGACTCCGGGCTCGCCTCGCCCGCCTTCTCGGCGAGCGAATCCTTGGCGCCGACGATCTTCTCCTTCGCATCATCGGTCTTGGCACCGAGGCTCTGCTTGACGTCGTCTGCCTTCGCCTTGGCCTGCTTCTTCACGTCGGCCTTCTCGGAGACCGCGGCGACGGTATCTCCCAGGTCCTCTCGGGTTTGTTCGATCTCTGCCTGGATCTCCTCGGGCGACTTGCTCTCCCCCCGTAACCTTGGTCGCCTCGGTGTCCTTGGTCGCCTCTGCTTCCGCGCCAGAGGCTGGCTGGCTGCCCTTCGTTGTCATCGGTTGCGTCCTTCCGTGGCGCTTTGCTTGGCTTCTTCGATGTCCTGCTTGGTGCTGTCGATCGCCTTCTCCGGGACCGGCGGCGTCCCCGCGTCGATCCGCTTCTTGCCCACCAAGGCGAGGACTCCGGCGACCGCCGCATACGCGCCGGCGACAATCAGCGCCGCTAGCCAGGGCGAGACGGCGGTGGCGAGGCCGAGGATCGCGGCCGCCGTCAACGCCGCGAGGGCGAACAGGCCGACGAGCCCGGCGCCACCGAAGGCGCCTGCGCCGATCCCGATCCGCTTGCCCTTCACGCTCATCTCGGCCTTTGCCAGCTCGACCTCCTTGCGGGCGAGCGTCGCCGACTGCTCGGAGAGCTGCTTCATGAGGTCCGAGAGCGATCGATCCTCGAGCTGTTCGTTCCGATCGCCGGGTGGGGCGCTTGTTCCGTTCATCCCTCGTCTCCTGTCTTGCGAAGCTCGTCACTTGGGGTTGCCCTACAGGTTTGGGGGTAAACATTCCTGATAGAAACGCGACACGGTTACGGGACAATCTGTGGCAGATGAATCGCAAAACCCGGGTCAGAACCACCTTTCCCCCCTCCGCAGCGACGCGCAGCGAAACCGCGAGCGGATCCTCGAGGCGGCCGGACGGCTGCTGGTCCAGTCACCCGCGGCGACCCTGGCGGACATCGGCGCGGCGGCCGGGGTGTCGCGCTCGACTGTCTACCGCCACTTCCCCGACCGCCGCGCGCTTGTCGCCGCCGTGGCGGAGACCCCCCGCAGCACCGAAGAGGCCGTCGAGGACCTGCTTCCACCCGGGAAGCTCGGCAGGGACGGGGTGCCGCTGGAGGCGATCCACGTGTTCGACGTGGTGGCGCCCGCGGTGCTGCCCGAGCAGCTGGTCGCTGAGGCGCAGCGGCTCGCCAATGTGGCGCTGGCGCTCTACGTGCTCGACATCGACGGGTCGCACCTGCTGCGCATCGCCGGTCCCGCGAGGCTGCCGGAGCGCATCAAGACTCCCCTGGCGATCGGCCCCGAGCTGGACCTCGCCGGTCTGGCGGAGCTGCGCGATCAGCTCTCCAGCTATCGCGGCGTCGAGATCGTGCCCCTTTGGCTGCGCGGCAGCGCGATCGGCGTCCTGCTCACCCTGGGGCAACCCCGCCACGACCTCGCCGAGCTGGCGCGGCAGGCGGCCGCCGCCGTCACGCTGGCCGACCGCTACACCGATGCCTTCGCCCGCGGCCAGCGTCGCAAGCACCCGAAGGCGGCGGCGGAGATGCAGCAGGCCATGCTCCCGCCGCGGATCTCCCCGGTCACGGGCGGCGAGGTGGCCGGAAACGTCCTTCCGAGCTACGACGTGGGCGGGGACTGGTTCGACGTCGTCGAGAACGCCGATGGCGTCTGGTTGAGCCTGGCCGATGGGATCGGCGGCGGAACCCGGGCAACGGCGAGTGGCGCCGTCGCCCTCGGTGCCCTGCGGGCGAGCCGCCGCAGCGGCGGGTCGATCAAGGAGGCCCTGCTGCTGATGCACCGAACGCTGAAGGAGATGCCCGGCCCCCGCCCCGAGATGACCGCGCTGATCGCCCACTGGGACCCGGCCTCCCACGATCTGCGGCTGGCCAACTGCGGGCACGTGCCCCCGATCCTGATCCGGGCCGACGGCACCTCCGAGAAGCTGCTCTTTCCGAAGGGCCGCGGCCTCGGCGGCCGCTCGGGCGCGGTCCCGGCGGAGCGGTCGACCTCACTGCGTCCCGGAGACCGGCTGGTGCTGGTCTCCAACGGAGTGGTCGAGGACGGCAAGGGGAAGGCCGGCCTCGGCGCCCGGGGCGTGGTCGAAGCGGCGCTCAGCTCGGAGCGGGCGACCGCTGCCGACACCGTGCGGAAGGTCCACACCGCGGTGCTCGACGCAAGCGGAGGTGATCTCTCCGACGACGCGACGGCGGTCTGCATCTCGATCGCCTGATCCGTCGGTCAGGCCTGGGGCGCGACCCCGCCGCCTTCCGCACGCTCCGCCTCCTGCTCGGCGAACTCTCGGTCTCTCGCCACCCGCTCCATTCCCTGCAGGCCCAGGCTGACCCGCCAGGTCAGCAGCCCGACCAGGACCGGGAGCACGAAAATGAGCACCCGGTAGGCCCAGATCTGACCGACGTAGCTGATCCCCAAAAGGACGTCGGCCCGATCCGCCGACCCCGACATGAAGACGAGCACCACCCAGGTGAGGAAGCCCGCACCGATCGCCGTGCGCACCGGAGCGTCCCGGGGCCGGTCGAGGACGTTGTGGGGGCGCCGGTCGCCGCTCCAGCGCCGCTCCAGCCAGGGCCACGCGAGCAGGGCACCCATGACGATCAGCGGGAACAGCGCGCCGCCCCAGAAGGGATTGGGAACGACGGTGCGGTCGCCGATCACCAGGTCGAAGCCCGGGACCAGCCTCAGCGCCCCGATCAGCCAGCCCAGGTACCAGTCGGGCTGGGCGCCGTTGGTGGAGAGACCGACGTGGTAGGGGCCCCAGAGCCAGACCGGGTTGATCTGCACCAGCCCACCGAGCAGGACCAGCACCGCGGCGACCGCGAAGAAGAGCCCGAGCGAGCGGGGGGCCTGGCCCGGGAAGGCGGGCACGCCGACCAACTTGCCCTCCCCGGGATCGCGGCGCCGCCGGAGCCGGAAGCGGGTGTGGTGGCGGGAGGCGATCAGCGCCAGGTGCACGCCGAGCAGAGTTCCGATGAGGAGCGGCAGGATCAGCACGTGGCCGATGTACATACGCGACCAGAAGTCGGGGTCGCCCGGGAACTGCCCGCCCCAGATCAGCAGCGCCAGGTTGGCGCCGACCACCGGGATCGAGAGCGCCACCGAGTAGCCGATCGCCAGCCCCATGCCGGAGAGCAGATCGTCGCCGAGCGAGTAGCCCAGGTAGCCCTCGAGGAGGGTGATGAAGAGCATCAGGACGCCGATCACATAGGTGAGCTCACGCGGCTTGCGGTAGGCGCCCGTGAAGAAGATGCGGATCAGGTGAAGGACGATCGCGGCGACGAAGACGTTCGCCGCCCAGTGGTGCGTCTGGCGGATCAGCAGCCCAGCCTTGACGTCGAAGGAGATGTCCACCACGGACTTGTAGGCGCGGGTCACCTCGAGGCCGTTCAGGGGCTCGTAACTGCCGTGGTAGACGGTCTTGGCGGTGCTCGGGTCGAAGAACAGGGTCAGGTAGATCCCGGTCGCTACCAGGACGACGAAGGCGTAGAGCGCTACCTCGCCGAGCAGGAAGGACCAGTGATCGGGGAAGGCGTAGCGCAGGGCCTTGCGGAGCGCCGGCGCCGATCCGGTGCGCTGGTCGAGCAACTCCACGGTCCGCCGGATCATGCGGGGCCCGGCCTCCCGGTGCGAACGCCCCAGAAGGAGGGGCCGACCGGAGCGGAGAAGTCCCCGGCGGCACGCAGGCCGCCGTCGGAGTCGATCATCAGCGGGAGCTGGGGCAGGTTGCGGCCGGCAGGTCCGAAGAGGACCCGCCCCGCCGCCGCCGGGTCGAAGGTCGAGTAATGGCAAGGGCAGACCAGGGCCGGACGTGGACCGGTCGGGGGAAAGAGCGCCTTGCGATAGAGGGAGACGGCGCAGCCGGCATGGGTGCAGATCTTCGAGTAGGCGAGAATCCCCTTCGGGGCCCAATCGGCCCGGTCGGTCGGGAGCTCGAGATGCTCGGGAGCGAGGCGGACGAGGATCAGGGGCGCACCGAGCTGCTCACGGTCGCCATCCTCGGGAAAGGCGGTGTAGAAGGTGTCGCGGCCGATCTCCTCGGCGAGCAGGGCCTTGCCGGACTCGTCCACCAGGCGCCGGCCCCGGTACCAGGGAGAGTCGTAGAGGGACTCGGTGTCCAGCACCGGCCCCAGCGAAGCTGCTGGCACGACGAGGGCCGCGCCGAGCGCCGCTCCGGCCGCCCCCGCGGCGCCGGCCAGGAGTCGCTTGCGGGTGAAACGCCCACCGCTCTCGCGAACGATCGCGGCCAGGTCCTCCTGATCGGCGCGATCCTCGTAGTGGTAGTCCTCCTCTAGGTCCTCGGTGACGACCAATCTCTTCCCCACCACGATCAGGGCCGCCCCGATCAGGGCGAGGGCGAGCCCCAGGGCCAGGCCGAGGAATTGGGTCTGCCCGGCGGGTTCGAGCGCATAGATGACGATGAAAGCGAGCGCGCAACCGGCGGCCGCGAGCAGGAGGATGATCACGGCGGTTTCGGCGCGGCGGTCCGGATCGCCCTCGGGCACGATCCGCTCCCGCCGCCCGCGGCCTCGGCCGCGGGCGGCGCCAAGCAGGGCCAGGCCCGCCATCTTCAGGGACGCCCGCACCCTGCTCACGCCATCCGCCTCCCGATCACCACGCAGACTCCGACCAGGACGACCGCGGCGACCAGCCAGGCGACGATTCCCTCGGGAACCGGCCCGATGTGGCCGATCCCCAAACCGCCACGATCCTCAGGCTCCTTGCTCGCGTTCACGTAGGCGACGATGTCGTCCAGCTCGCTGTCGCTGATCGCCTTGCGGGAAAAGCGCGGCATAACGTAGGGCCCGATCCGCACCGCCTCGGCGATCTGTCGAGCCGAGGCGTGCTTGAGGACGGGGACCCGAGTGTCGGTGACGTAGCCGCCCTCGCCGACCACCTGGTGGCACCCCGCGCAATGCTCGGTGAACAGCTCGAGACCCTGCGCGAGGCGGTCGCTGGAGCGCGGATGCGGGATCGGTGTTCCCTTCCCGAAGGAGGCGACGTAGGCGACCAGGGCGCTGATCTCGCGCTCATCGAAGAGCGGGCGGCCGCGCTCCGGCACCTCCTGGGGACCGGAGAGGGGCATGCGGCCGGTGCGCAGGTAGAAGTCCGGGGCGGCCGGGCCGACGCCGCGAAGCGAGGGCCCGATCCCCTTGGTGTCGCCGGCCCCGGCAACCGGGTTCGAGGGGCTGACGCCACGGCCGTCGATCCCGTGACAGCTAGCGCAGTTGGAGGCGTAGAGCTCCGCGCCCAGCTCGAGCCGGGAGGTGCCCGCTTCGCGGCCTGGATGGACGACCCCGCTCGGAGGCTGGGCGCGCGCCAGGGCGGCCAGGCCGAGGATGCCGAGCCCGGCGACCAAGCCGATCTTGAGCCTGGCACCCCTCATCACGACTGGTTGCAGCTCGAGAGGACCAGCACGCCGACGGCGTTCATCAAGATGATCGCGAGGAACAGGGGTGCGATCGCCATACCGACGATCGCGAGGAAGTGGGTACGACCCGCGGGCGGGGCGCCCTCGGCCTCGGCCTCGGTTGTCGCCCGGAAGAGCGCGACCGCGGTGGCAGCAGCGGCAATCGCCGTCCCGGCGGCGAGGATGGTCAGGATCAGCGTCCAGAGGTCCGGACCCGAGCCCCAGTCGCCATCCACGCCGCAGTGACCCTGGGTGAGCCAGTACCCCACCCCGAACTGAAGCCCCCAGGCGAGCGGGGCGCCGAGCACACCGAACCAGAGCAGCGGCGAGGCGGCGGATCTCGGCGTCCGCGGGCTCACAGCGATGGGTAGAGCTGGGTGAGGACGACGAAGACGGCCATCAGGCTGACGAAGTACCAGTAGAGCGCCACCACTCGAAGGGCGATCAGCCGGTAGTTGGTGATGCCGCCGAGCAGCCTGAACAGCAGCCACGCGTCGAGCGCCAGACCGACCGCCACATGCGCGTGGTGGATCCCGAGCAGGGTGAAGTAGATCGAGCCGTAGGCATCGTCGGCGGGACCGAAGGTGTTGATGTCATCGACGAACAGGTGTATCTGGAGGCCGAGGTAGGCGCCCTGGGCCACGGTCGCCAGGGCGAGCAGCCACCAGGCGGCCCGAACCCTGCCGGCGACCGCGGCCCGCACCGAGGCGAGCATCGGCAGGCAGCTCGCCAGCAGAACCCCGGTGAGCATCAGGGGCAGGCTGACGGAAGGCTTCGGGATACCAGGCGGCGGCCAAGCGGTGGCCTGGAACCGCAGGTAGAAATAGGCGGCGATCAGCGAGCCGAAGAGCGTGATCTCGGTGGCGATCAGGAGCAGCGCCCCCCACCATCCGCTCGGCATCGCCGAGCGTCGGCGCTCGACCTCGGCGGTGGCCCCCGCGTGGGTGGCCTGCATGCTGCGGGGGACCGCCTCGCTCATCCTTCCTGCGGCTCCCGTCCGTGCCAGGCAGCGAGGACCAAACCGACCGCGAGCAGGAACCCCGCCGATACGGTCCAGAGCTTCAGCATGGCGAAGGCAAAGGTCCCGGTCAGGAGCAGCGCCAGCACCGGCGGCCACGGCGAGCCGGAGGGCATCCTGAGGATCTCGTCCCACTCGGCGTCCACCGCGGTGCTGGCGGGGGTTTCGTGTCCGCGCTCCAGGACTCGTCGCCCCCGTTCGAGGTTGCGGGCGTCCTCGGCGCGATCCGCCCTGTCCCACATCGGGTAGGGGCTGGTCACGGTGGGGATCACCGCGTAGTTGTAGTCAGGGGGCGGGGACGTCGTCGCCCACTCGAGCGTGTCGCCCCCCCAGGGGTCGTTGCCGACCCGCTCGCCGCGAAAGATGCTGACGAGGAGGTTGGCGGCCACCATCAGCAGCCCGGCGGTCAGCAGGTAGGCGCCGAGCGTCTCGAGCAGGTTGAGGCCGCTCCAGCCGAGACCGCCGTGGTAGGTGTATTGGCGCCGCGGCATCCCCAGCAGGCCGACGATGTGCATCGGGAAGAAGGTCAGGTTCATGCCGGCGAAGGTGGTCCAGAAGCTGGCCTTGCCCCATCCCTCGTGGTACATCCTGCCGGTGACCTTGGGGAACCAGTAGAACATCCCCCCCAGCAGGGGGAAGACCGCGGCACCAAAGATCACGTAGTGGAAGTGGCCCACCACGTAGTAGGTGTCGGTGAGCTGCTGGTCGAAGGGGATTGCGGCGAAGGTGATGCCCGAGAGTCCGCCGAGGATGAAGAGGACGATGAAGCCGATGATCCACAGCAGCGGCGTGCTGAAGCGCGGCCTGCCAGTGAGAATGGTGGTGATCCAGGCGAACAGCTGGATGCCGCTGGGGATGACGATGATCAGGCTGGCGGCGGCGAAGTAGACCGTTGTAACGGTCGAGAGCCCGACCGCGAACATGTGGTGCACCCAGACGCCGAACCCGATGAAGGCGACGAGGATCTCGGCCAGGGCGACGAGCGGGAATGCGACCATTCGACGCCGCACGAAGGTGGGGATGATCGACGTGGCGATCCCGAACGCCGGCAGGATGATGATGTACACCTCGGGGTGCCCGAAGATCCAGAACAGGTTCTGCCAGAGGATCGTGTCGCCCCCCCGCGCGACGTCGTAGAAGTGGAAGCCGAGCAGGCGATCCAGCTCGAGCAGCAGCAGCGCGCAGTTCAGCGGCGGCAGTGCGAAGACGAGGGCGAAGGAGACCGCGAGGAAGGCGAAGCAGAACAGCGGCATCCGGTTGATCGACATGCCCGGCGCCCGTAGCTTGAAGATCGTCACGATGAAGTTGATCGCCGCGGCGGTGGTCGAGATCCCGACGAAGATCAGCCCCAGCGCGTAGTAGTCGATCCCGGCGCCTGGGCTGTAGGCCTTCGAGGCCAGCGGCACGTAGTTGAACCAACCGGCGGCCGGCGCGTTGCCGGAAAACACCCCGACGTAGATGAAGAGGCCCGCGCACAGGTAGATCCAGTAGGTGAGGGCGTTCAGCCTCGGGAACGCCATGTCCCTGGCCCCGATCATCAACGGCACCAGGTAGTTCCCGAACGCACCGAGCGACATCGGGATCACGAAGAGGAAGATCATCGTCACCCCGTGCATCGTCATCGCCTGGTTGAAGGCCTCCGGGCCGAGCACCGTCTGCTCGGGGGCGAGGAGCTGGGTGCGGATCAGCAGGGCCTCGACCCCGCCGGCGAGGAAGAAGCCGAGGGAGGTGAAGAGGTAGAGGATCCCGATCCGCTTGTGGTCGGTCGTCGTCACCCAGCCCACCAAGCCCGAGGGCTGGCGCCAGATCCGCTCCAACCGGTCGAGCCGGGCGCGGGCGTCGGGCGGAACCGAGACGGCCACGATCAGCGCAGCCCGCTCAGGTAGGCGACCAGGGCGTGGAGGTCTGCGGGGCTGAGGTTGAGCCCTGGCATCTTGTTGCCGGGCTTGATGTGCTGGGGATCGCGGATCCAGCTCGCCAGCTCGCGGCGGTTGTTGGGGATGGTCAGCGCCGCAAGCGTCCCCCGGGTAGCAAGGTGGGTGAGGTCGGGCCCGACATCGCCCGCGGCCGGGGTGCCTCGGATCGTGTGGCACCCGGCGCAGGTGGCCGAGAGGAAGACCCGCTCGCCGCGGCGCTGCTCGGCGCTCGCGGGGGCCTGGGCCGGCCGGGCCATGTTGGCCAGCCAGCGGTCGAACCGCCGCTGCGTCTCTGCGTGGACCGCCATCGCCATGTTGGCGTGCTGGAGGCCGCAGAACTCCGCGCACTGCCCGCGGTAGACGCCGGGTTGATCGGCGTAGAGGAGGACCCGGTTGGAGCGCCCCGGGATCATGTCGATCTTGCGGTTCAGCTCCGGGACCCAGAAGGAGTGGATCACGTCGGCCGTGCGGGCTACCACGTTCACCCGCGTGCGGGCCGGGATGTGGATCTCGTTGGCCGTCACCGCCGGGGTGCCCGGGTAGCGGACCTCCCAAAACCACTGGTGCCCGATCACCGTGATCGTCATCGCCGTCGACTTCGGGTCGGGCGCCTCGGTCTTGCGGATCACGTAGAGGTTGGAGACCCCGAAGAGGACGATCAGGACCACCGCCGGCACGACCATCCCGAAGCCCAGCACCAGGCCCGTGTTCACCCGCTCGCTCTCCCCGAAGAACGGGAGACCGGGTCGGTCGCGGCGAAGCCAGGAGATCGCCAGCAGGGCGAGCGCGCCGAGGAAGACGATCGCGGCGGCCCCGAGCATCCACCACCACAGATCGGCGATGTCCCGCGAGGCCGGGCTGTGAGGGGAGAGCGGTGACTGCCTGCCGCATCCGGTCAGCGCCGGTGCCACCGCCAGCGCGAGGCCGGCGAGCATTCTTCGCTCAGGCCTGATGCCCTCCGCCCCTTGATGCGATCGATGACTCTCGCATACCGCCGCAGCGATACCCATCGAGCCGCGGAGTCAAACGGTCACAGCGAGCGCAATGCGGCATCTGGAAGATCGGGCACAGCCGCACCGTCAGGATGCTGACGCAGGTCATCCCGGGCCAACCGTAGTCGGTTTCGCGGCTTCGGGGGCGGGTACCGGCTCGGCCGTGAGGCTGGCCGCCAAGCGCACACAGTCCCGGCTCGAAGGAAGGGTGGTGGTTGTCACAGGTGCATCTGCCGGCGTGGGTCGGGCGACGGCGGTGGAATTCGGCCGCCACGGAGCCCACGTGGCGCTGCTCGCGCGTCCCGGTCGAGGTCTTGACGCCGCCGCTTCGGAGGTCGAAAGCGTCGGCGGTCGCGCGCTGCCAGTTGGTGTGGACGTTGCCGATGCGGATGGCCTGGATAGCGTCGCCTCCCGGGTCGAGTCCGAGCTCGGCCCGATCGACGTCTGGGTCAACGACGCGATGGCCTCGATCTTCGCTCGCGTCTGGGACATCGAGCCCGCGGAGCTCCGACGGGCCACGGAGGTGACCTATCTCGGAGCCGCGTACGGGACGATGGCCGCGCTGAAGCGGATGCGACCACGCAACAGGGGGACGATCATCCAGGTCGGCTCGGCGCTCGCCTACCGGGCCATTCCCTTACAGGCCGCGTACTGCGGCGCCAAGTTCGCTCTTCGCGGGTTCACCGACTCGCTGCGGTGCGAGCTGATGAACGAACGCTCCAAGATCGTCTTGACCATGGTTCATCTGCCCGGCCTCAACACACCGCAGTTCACCTGGGTGCGGGTGCGCGGCCTGACCAAGACCCCACGGCCGGTTGCTCCCGTGTACCAGCCCGAGATTCCTGCCAAGGCGATCGTCTGGGCGTCCGGTCGAAAGCGGCGCGAGATCTGGGTCGGCGGCTCCACGGTCGCAACCATCGTCGGCAACCGGCTCGCACCCAAGGCCGCCGACTTCTACCTATCGAGGACGAACGTCAAGGGGCAACAGACAGACGAAAGCCTCTCGCCCGAGCGGCAGGACTACCTCTTCGAGGCGATCGACGAGGATCGCGGGGCGCATGGCCCCTTCGATGATGAGGCGAAGGGGCGCTCACTGCAGCTGAAGGCGACCACTCACCGGGGCCTGATCGGAGCGGCCCTTGCCGCCGGGGCGATCGGCGGTCTGGGCGCGCTGGCCCGTTCTCGGCTCTGAGAGGAAGGAGGCCTGGCGTTTCTGGCGTGAGGCCGCGTCACTCGCCCGGGCGGACGGACGGGGGCTCTCGGGGTTTAGGGGCATCGCCCAAGAGCAGCCAGCCACCAGATGGATCTCGCTTCACACGGCCCTGATCGCTGAGCCGGCCCAGGGTCACCGACACCGAGGGGCGACGGGCTCCCACCAGATCGGCCAGCATCCGATTGGTCAGCCGCAGCGGCATTCGCACACCCTCCTCTGTGCGGAGGCCCCAGCGCTCGGCGAGCTGCCAGAGGAGGACCAGGACCCGATCCTCCAACCCGGTCATCCCCGCGATCGCGGCGTACACCGCGAGGGCCCTCGAGCGATTCATGGCTCGCTGCGCGACGACGCTGACCAGCCCCGGGAAGCGGCACAGCGCCACAGCAGCGTCGCGGTCGAGAACAGCCAGGTCGACCCGCTCCAGCACGCTCCATCGAGCCTCGACGAAGGAGGCCGCGTCCTCCTGCCAGGGGATCAACAGGTCGCCGTGGTTCAGCACCTCGAGGCTTTTTCCCCTTGCTACATAGAGCTCCCGGAGGATGATTCCGCCGGTGATCAGGAAACCGAGGTGCCCGCGTTGCGGGGATCGCCTGGGCGGCACCCACTCGCCGCACTGAACCGTCAGCACCTCCACTTCGACCTCCTCTTCGGCTTGGCGCCGGCGGGGGGGATCGAGCTCAGAGCCCAGATCCGGATCGAGGCGTAGCAGCGAGGCCTTTCGCGGCCCGGGGCCCGTCATGACCGATGAGCCTAGCTCCGGCTCCCGCCGCCCCGTTCGCCAGCTAACGCCGGTGATTTCTCAACCGCTCCGGGGGTACCTGCAAATCGACGATGGCGCAACCCCGATGAGAACCAGAAGAGGAGCACCCTATGTCTGAAACCGTAGGAGAGTTCGTCCTCCGCCGCCTCCACGAGCACGGGGTCGAGAAGATCTACGGATACCCGGGCGATGGCATCAACGGCCTGCTCGGAGGCTTCCACGAGCACGGCGAGGAGGTCGAGTTCATCCAGACCCGCCACGAGGAGATCGCCGCCTTCGCGGCCTGCGCCCACGCCAAGCTCAGCGGTGAGGTCGGCGTCTGCATGGCGACCTCGGGCCCGGGAGCGATCCACCTGCTCAACGGGCTCTACGACGCCAAGCTCGATCACCAGCCGGTGGTCGCGATCATCGGCCAGCAGAAGACCACCTCGCTCGGCTCCAACTATCAGCAGGAGGTGGATCTGAACACGCTGTTCAAGGACGTCGCCTCGGAGTTCGTGCAGATCTGCATGTCGCCGCCGCAGGCGCGCCACCTGATCGACCGTGCGGTCCGCATCGCCCAGGCCACCCGCTCGGTCACCTGTGTGATCATCCCCGAGGACGTCCAGGAGGCCGACTACTCGGACCCGCCCATGGCGCACGGCTCCGTCTTTTCCTCCGCAGCGCCGCTCGCCGCATCGAAGGTCGTGCCCCCCGAGACCGAGCTGCGCCGGGCCGCCGAGCTGCTGAACGCCGGAGAGAAGGTGGCGATCCTCGTCGGCCAGGGCGCCCGCGACGCCGCCGAGGAGGTGAAGCAGGTCGCCGACCTGCTCGGCGCCGGCGTCGCCAAGGCGCTGAACGGCCGCGACGTGCTCCCCGACGACCTTCCCTATGTCACCGGCCCGATCGGCCTGCTCGGCTCCAAGCCGAGCGACGAGATGATGTCGGGCTGCGACACCTTCCTCATGGTCGGCTCGAGCTTCCCCTACTCGGAGTGGCTCCCCGAACCCGGTCAGGCCCGCGGCGTGCAGATCGACCTCGACGCCCGCCTCGTCGGGATCCGTTACCCGATGGAGGTGAACCTGGTCGGCGACTCGCGCGACACGCTCCGTGAGCTGATCCCGCAGCTCGAGCGCAAGGAGGACCGCGCCTGGCGGGAGGAGATCGAGTCCCAGGTCGAGCGCTGGTGGGAGATCCTCTCCGATCGCTCGATGCAGGACGCGGAACCGCTCAACCCCCAGCGGGTCTTCCACGAGCTCAGCGAGCGCCTGCCGGAGCGGGTGATCCTCACCGCCGACTCCGGATCGGCGACGAACTGGTGGGCCCGCCATCTGAAGCTTCGGGAAGGGATGCGGGCGGCTCTGTCGGGGACTCTGGCGACGATGGGCCCGGGCGTGCCCTACGCGTTCGCGGCCAAATGCGTGCACCCCGACCGGCCCGTGATCGCGGCGCTCGGCGACGGGGCGATGCAGATGATCGGCATCAACGGGCTGATCGACATCGCCAATCGCTACGAGACCTGGGAGAACAAGCAGCTGGTCGTCCTGGTGCTCAACAACCGCGACCTCAATCAGGTGACCTGGGAGCAGCGCGTCCTGGTCGGCGACCCGAAGCTCGAGGTCTCGCAGAACCTGCCCGGCTTCGAGTACGCCCGCTACGCGGAGCTGCTGGGCCTGCGCGGGATCCGCGTCGACTCTCCCGAGCAGGTCGGTGACGCCTGGGACGAGGCGCTCAGCACAGACCGCCCGGTGCTGCTGGAGGCGATAACCGACCCGGAGGTGCCGCCGCTGCCACCCCACATCACGATGGACCAGGCGACGTCGATGGCGCAGGCACTGGTGGGCGGTGACCCGCACGCGGTTCGCATCGCCCGGCAGTCCTTCAAGGGCAAGCTGATGGAGTTCGTCAACCGTTGAGCGAGGCCGCGGTGCTGGAGCGACGCCCCGCCGAGAGCAAGGTAGAGGGCCTCGATCTGGGCGCATACACCATTCCGACCGACGAGCCCGAGTCGGACGGGACGCTGAGCTGGGATTCGACCACGATGATCGTGGTCGAAGTGCACGGCGGCGGCCGGACCGGGATCGGCTACACCTACGGCGAGACCGCGGTCGCCGGGCTGATCGCCTCGAAGCTCGCCCCATTGGTCGAGGGCGCCGACGCGCTCAGCCCGCCCGCTGCCTGGATGGCAATGCAGCGCGAGCTGAGAAACGCCGGCCGCCCCGGGGTCGGGGCGATGGCGATCTCCGCGGTGGACATCGCCCTCTGGGACCTGAAGGCAAAGCTGCTGGGAATCTGCCTCGCCGATGCCCTCCCGCGCTTTCATCCCGAGGCGCCGATCTACGGCAGCGGCGGCTTCACCTCCTACTCGCCGGATCGCCTGCGCGAGCAGCTGAGCGGCTGGATCGAGGCCGGGATCCCGCGGGTCAAGGTGAAGGTCGGGCGTGATCCCGAGTCCGACCCGGACCGCCTGGCGCTCTGCAGGGAGGTGATCGGCTCCGACACCGACCTCCTCGTCGATGCCAACGGCGCCTTCTCGCGCAAGCAGGCGCTGCACTGGGCCGGGCGCTACTCGGACTTCGGGGTCACCTACTTCGAGGAGCCGGTCTCCTCCGAGGACCGCGAGGGGCTGCGCTTCCTGCGCGATCACGGCCCGGCGGGGATGGCGATCGCCGCCGGCGAGTACGAGTGGGACCTTCCGCAGCTGGCCGAGCTGGCGGGCTGCGTCGACGTCCTCCAGGCGGACGTCACCCGCTGCGGTGGGATCACCAACTTCATCCGCGCCGGCGCCTTCGCCAAGGCCGCCAACCTCCCCTTCTCCGCCCACTGCGCGCCCGCCGTCTCAGCACACGCCTGCTGCGCGATCGAGACACTGGCCCACCTCGAGTACTTCCATGACCACGTGCGGATCGAGCGGATGCTCTTCGCCGGGACGCTCGACCCCGAGGGCGGCGCCCTGCGCCCCGATCCCTCGCGTCCCGGCCACGGCCTCGAGCTGGACCGCGAAGCGGCGGAGCGCTTCGCGGCATGAGCACCGCCGCCCGCCGAGGCTGGACCCATCCGGCGGTGGCCCGCTGGCGCGCCGAGCACGGCGATGGAGGGGCAGGCCAGGCGCCGGGCGGCGGACACGAGACGCTCGCCCCGGCAGGGATCGATCTGATCGACCGGGCCGAGCTCGAGCGCTCGCTGCGCCAGGCGGTCCGGGGCGAGGTCCTCTTCGATGCGGGCAGCCGAGCGGCCTACTCGCACGACAGCTCGAACTACCGCCAGCCGCCGCTCGGCGTGGTCGTCCCCGCGAGCATCGACGACGTGCTCGCCGCGATCGGGGTCTGCCGCCAGCACGCGGCGCCGGTGCTCTCTCGTGGCTGCGCCACCAGCCTCTCTGGTGAGACCACCAACGTCGCCGTGGTGATCGACTACTCCAAGCATCTGCGCCGGATCGTCGAGATCGACCCCGAGCGCCGCGTCGCCCGGGTCCAGCCGGGCGTGATCCGCGATCAGCTCTCGAACCGGACCGAGGCCGAGCACGACCTCACCTTCGCCCCGGACACGTCGACACACGCCTACGCGACCTTCGGGGGGATGATCGGCAACAACTCCTGCGGGGTGCACTCGATCATGGCGGGGCGCACCGCCGACAACGTCGAGGAGCTGGAGGTCCTCACCTACGACGGGCTGCGGATGCGGGTCGGGCCGACCTCCGAGCAGGAGCTCGAGGCGATCATCGCCGCCGGCGGTCGCCGCGCCGAGATCTACGAGGGCATGCGGGAGCTGCGCGACCGCTACGCCGAGCTCGTCCGCAAACGCTTTCCCGACATCCCGCGTCGCGTCTCCGGCTACAACCTCGACGAGCTGCTGCCCGAGCACGGCTTCAACGTCGCCAGGGCGCTGGTCGGCTCCGAGGGGACGCTGGCCGCGGTGCTCGAAGCTACGGTGCGCCTCGTCCCCTCGCCACCGGCCCGCTCCCTGCTGGTCCTCGGATACCCGCACATCCATCTCGCCGCCGACCACGTCCCCGAGATCCTCGATTTCGGCCCGACCGGCCTCGAGGGGATCGACCGCCGGCTGATCGAAGACATGTTGGTCAAGGGAACGCACTCGGCCGAGGTGCCGATGCTGCCCGACGGGGATGGCTGGCTCTTGGTCGAGTTCGGCGGCCAGACCCGCGAGGAATCCCACGAGCATGCGCGTGACTGCATCGAGGCGCTGCGCAAGGGCTCGAGCCCCCCGGAGATCAAGCTCTTCGACGACGTCGGCGAGGAGCAGAAGCTGTGGGAGATCCGCGAGGCGGGGCTCGGGGCCACCTCATACGTCCCGATGGAGCGCGACCACTGGCCGGGCTGGGAGGACGCTGCCGTGCCGCCTCAGCACCTGGGCGAATACCTTCGCCGCTTCAGCGACCTGCTCGACGCCTACGACTATCGCGCGGCGCTCTACGGACACTTCGGCGACGGCTGCGTGCACTGCCGGATCAACTTCGACCTCCGCACCGCGGGAGGCCTCCGCGATTGGCGGCGATTCCTCGACGAGGCGGCCGAGCTGGTGGTCGGCTACGGAGGCTCGCTATCCGGGGAGCACGGCGACGGGCAGCAGCGGGCCGAGCTGCTGGAGAAGATGTACGGACCGGAGCTGCTCGACGCCTTCCGCGAGATGAAGCGGATCTGGGACCCGGAGAACCGGATGAACCCGCACAAGGTCGTCGATCCCTATCCGATCGTCTCCAACATGAAGCTCGGCGCGGGCTATGACCCGCCCGAGGTCGAGACCCACTTCGCCTACGGCGAGGACGGAGGAAGCTTCGCCCACGCGGCACTGCGCTGCGTCGGAGCCGGCAAGTGTCGCGAGACCGACAGCGGCACGATGTGCCCGAGCTACATGGCGACCCTCGACGAGGAGCACTCGACCAGGGGCCGGGCGCGAATCCTCTACGAGATGCTCGAGGGAAAGACGATCACCGACGGATTTCGCTCCTCCGAGGTCTCCGAAGCGCTCGACCTCTGCCTCTCCTGCAAGGGCTGCAAGGGGGACTGCCCGGTCAGCGTGGACATGGCCACCTACAAGGCCGAGTTCCTGTCCCGCCACTACCGTCGCCGCCTTCGGCCCATAGCCGCCTACTCGATGGGGCTGATCATGTTCCACGCGCGGATCGCGGCGCGGATGCCCCGCCTTGCCAACCTGCTGACCCAGACTCCCGGAGTATCGGCGCTCGTCAAGCGCGCCGGCGGCCTGGCGGCGAACCGGGCGATGCCGCCGTTTGCCCACGAGACCTTCAAGAGCTGGTTCGCGAGGCGCGGCACGGTCAACCCGGACGGTCCTCCCGTGGTCCTCTTCCCCGACACCTTCAACAACTTCCTGCACCCGGAGCCGATGAAGGCCGCGGTTGAGGTGCTCGAGGACACCGGCCACCGGGTGATCGTGCCCGAGCCGGCGCTCTGCTGCGGGCGCCCGCTCTACGACTACGGCATGCTCGACGCCGCAAAGCGCTTCTGGGAGCGGATGCTCGAAGCTCTGCAGCCGCATATCGTCGCCGGCGTACCGGTGGTCGGAATCGAGCCAAGCTGTGTCGCCTCCTTCCGCGACGAGCTGCCGGGGCTGATGCCCCACTCCGAGAGCGCCAAGCGACTCTCGTTGCAGACCCTGACCCTGGCCGAGTTCATTCAGCGGCACGCGCCCGACTGGGACCCTCCGCGGCTCGAGCGCGAGGCGATCGTGCACGGTCACTGTCACCAGGAGGCGGTGATGGGAATGAGCGCCGAGTCCGAGCTCTACCGGCGCCTCGGCCTGCGGTTCGAGATCCTCGACTCCGGCTGCTGCGGCCTCGCCGGGTCCTTCGGCTTCGAGCGCAGCCATGACGATATCTCCCGTCAGATCGGCGAGCGCCGGCTGATGCCGCGGGTGCGCGATGTCCCGGAGGAGACGATCGTGATCGCCGACGGCTTCTCCTGCAAGACCCAGGTCGCCGAGCTGACCGACCGGCGCCCGCTGCACACCGCCCAGGTGATCAAGATGGCGCTCGAGGCCGGGGGCGCCGGGGCCTCGGGCGGGCGCCCGGAACGGGCCTATCCCGACGTGGTTCTTGACGGGGGCGGCGTCAGCAGGACCCTGATCGCGGCGGGCGCGGTTGCGGCGGCGGCCGGCGTCGTTACCACCCTTGCGAGGTCACGATGAAGGAGCCCTACATGCGGGGAGGGCCGTTCCTGGCAGGCGAAACCGTGAACTCGGGCGAGTACGAGTGCGTCGGCTGTGGCACCGCTCACACGGTGCCGGAGGGTTCAGTCACGAACCTTCCGGTCTGCCCCGCCTGCCAGGGCCAGGAGTGGCGAGCGTCAAAGGGCGGCGGGATGCTCCGCTCGCTCGCCACCTAGGCTGGGGCGTGCGTGACGGCCAAGGAAAGAGGCGGCGAGCCCGGCTACGGTAACCGCCCGCACGTACTGCGGGAGTACGCCCTCCTCGCCGACGGCGAGCGCGGCGTGCTGGTCGGGCCGCGGGGCGATTTCTCCTGGTTGTGCTTTCCGAGCTGGGACAGCGAGGCGATCTTCGCCTCGCTGATCGGAGGTCGGGGCACGTTCGCGGTGCACCCGGAGGGCCGCTACGTCTGGGGCGGCTATTACGAGGACGGGACCCTGATCTGGACGAGCCGGTGGATGACCGACGACGGGGCGCTGATCGAGTGCAGGGAGGCACTTGCACTGCCGACGACCGCGCAGCGGGCGCTGATCCTGCGCCGCATCCGCGTCCTCGGCGGTTCGGCTCGGATTCGGGTCAGCGTCGAGCTGCGCCGCGACTACGGGCGCCACGCGGCGACCGGATTGGCCCGCGACGACGGCGGTAGCTGGCACGCCCGCCTCGGCAGCTCCCACGCGATGCTGACCGGCGTCCCCGAGGCCACCGTCACCAAGACGAGCGGGGAACGGACGATCTGCGATCAGCTCAAACTGAAGGAGGGGGAGCACGCCGACCTGACGCTGGTCCTCGACGCCGAGGGAAGACCCGAGGACCGACCCGAGCCCGACCAGGCCTGGGAGCAGACCGCCGCGGCCTGGGCGGAGCGGGTCCCAAGCTTCGAGGGCTCGCTGGCAAGGCGTGACGTCCGCCATTCCTACGCGGTCCTCGCCGGCCTGACGAGCGCCGGCGGCGCGATGGTCGCGGCGGCGACCATGTCCCTGCCCGAGCGCGCCCGCGAGGGTCGTAACTACGACTACCGCTATGCGTGGATTCGCGACCAGTGCTACGCGGGCCAGGCTGTGGCGAGCGGCGGCCCGCACGGCCTGCTGCACGATGCCGTGCGCTTCGTCGGCGCCCGCCTCCTCGACCACGGCGACCAGCTCAGCCCCGCCTACACGGTGACCGGGGAGGAGGTGCCGGGCGAGGAGCAGCTCGACCTGAGCGGCTATCCGGGCGGCGCCGACGTAATCGGCAATCGCGTCCGCGACCAGTTCCAGCTCGACGCCTTCGGGGAGGCCCTCCTTCTCTTCGCCGCCGCCGACCGCGAGGGATGCTTGGAAGCCGACGGCTGGAAGGCGGCCCAGCTGGCGATCGCTGCGATCGAATCCCGCTGGCGGGAGCCGGAGGCGGGCGTCTGGGAGATCTATCCCGACGAATGGACCCAGAGCCGGCTGATCTGCGCCGCGGGTCTGCGGGCGATCGCCGAGCGGGCCGGCGAGGGCCAGGCGGCACCCTGGGTGGCGCTCGCCGACCGCCTGATCGCCGACTGCGCGGAACGCTGCGTCCATCCCACAGGGCGCTGGCAGAGGTCGCCGCAGGACGACCGGGTGGACTCCTCCCTGCTGCTGCCGGCAATCCGCGGGGCCCTGCCTCGCGACGACCCGCGCTCGACGGCCACGCTCCGTGCGGTGGAAGAGGAGCTGACCGAGGACGGCTACGCCTACCGCTACCGGCCCGACGCGCGTCCCCTTGGGGAGGCTGAGGGCGCGTTCCTGCTCTGCGGCTTCTTCCTCTCCCTCGCGCATATCCAGCAGGGGAACCGGGTCCGTGCGGCACGCTGGTTCGAGCGGACGCGGGCCTCCTGCGGCCCGCCGGGCCTGCTGTCCGAGGAGTTCGACGTCGCACAGCGACAGATGCGGGGCAACCTGCCCCAGGCTTTCGTGCACGCGCTCCTGCTCGAAACCGCCCACGCGCAGGAAGAGGGCGAGGGCTCCTCCGCCTAGCCACAGGCACAGGGACCTCGACCCCGATGACTGCGTCCACTTGCTTCCCCGTGGCCGTCGTTGGGCCGGGCGATGGGCCTCGGTCAGCGGATCTCCAGCTCGGCCTCCTCGGTGGCGGAGCCGGCCCGTCCCCGCGTCGGGGTCGCGTCCAGGAAGACCTCGGTGACGTCGGGAAGGACCTCACGAAGCCGTGCGTCGATCTCAGTCGACACCTGTTCGACCCGCTCCCCGTCGATTCCGTCCTTGAGATCGACGCGCGCCGCAACCAGCAGGGCGTTCGGGCCGAGGACGAGCGTAAGCAGCTGGTGGATCTGATCGACCTCTTCGTAGGAGGCGATCGTCTCCGCGATGGCCTCGCGCTCCTCGGGCAACGCCGCTGCTCCGACCAGAAGGTGCCTGACATCGCGGCCCATCCAGGCGGCGACGGACACCAAAAGGATGCCGATCGAAACTGACGCGATCGGGTCGAACAACTTCTCTCCGGTGACCTCGTTGAGCCCGATCCCGATCGCCGCCAAGAGAACTCCGATGAGCGCGGCGCTGTCCTCGAGTAACACCATCTTCAGATTCGGATCGCGGGTGTCGCGGGCATAGTCGACAGCCCTCTTGCCAACACGTCCAGCCTCGCGGCGAAGCTGTCGCACAGCCCGTAACCAGGAGGTTCCGTCGGCGATGAACGCGAGGCCGAGCACGGCGTAGGCGAGGAGAAAATGATCGCTCTCGCCCTGACCGGTGATCAGCTCGTAGAGTCCGAAGCCGATCGCGAAGACGGCGCCGGCGAGAAACATCCCGACGGCAGCCATCAAGGTCCAAAGAAAGCGTTCCTGAGCGTGCCCGAAGGGACGGTCCTCGGTCGGAGTCCGCCGGCCCAGCGCGAGTGAGACGAGCATGAATACCTGGTTGCCCGTATCTGCCAGTGAGTGCGCGGATTCCGCCAACAGGGACGCCGACCCCGTGATCAGGCCCGCGGCAAGTTTGACCAGCGTGGTCACGGCGTTGGCGAAGAGCGCCACGACGACGGTTCGCCGGCTCTGACCGTCGTCGCGGGCCCGGCTGAGGCTCCGGCGACTGACCACCTGAATGCCGTCGTCGGTCACGGCTGACCGATACCCGGGCCCCAGCGGCGGAATCACGGTGGTGCTGACTCGGGAAGCACTCCTCGTGCAGCGAAACGTCCGGGCCCAGGCGAAGACTTCGTCCGATGAGCGAGGGCGGCAAGCCGAGCCTGATCGACGAAACCCAGACCGCGTTGCGAAACAACGCGACCGCCTACGGTTACTCGGTCACCATCACCGCCAGCTTCGGCCTGCTCACGAGGGTGCTCGGCTCGGCCTCGGTCGGTGAGATCTTCCTCTTCGCTGCGGGGGCGCTGGTCTCCTTCGCGCTGCTCGAAGCGGCCATCACCCGCGGCTTCAGGGAGCGGCCGAGCGGTGAGAGTCCAGACGTGATCGCACTCGGCAGCTCGATCAGCTTTCTCTCCGTCGGCGGCGGCCTGGGCGTGTGTCTGGCCGAGGTCGAAGTGTTCGGCGGCACGGCTTCCTGGTTTCTCGGCTCGTTCGCCGGGACCCTCGCCTTCCTGATGCTGGTCGGGGTCGAGATCTTCCTGGCCCGCCGGATCAAGAGGAGTTGAGCGCCGAGGGGCCCCGCCATCCCGATTCCCTCATCGTCAATCGGTGAGGTGATTCGAGCGCGGTGAGATCGGGAAGGGAGGAGCAATGCGATGCGACGTGGTCGTTATCGGGGGCGGATCGGCCGGAGAGGTCTGTTCGGGACGGCTGGCCGACGGCGGCCTCGACGTCACGCTGATCGAGCAGGAGCTGGTCGGCGGGGAGTGCTCCTACTACGCCTGCATGCCCTCGAAGGCGCTGCTGCGACCCGCCGAGCTGCTGGAGGAGGTGCGCCGGGTCCCGGGGGCCCGTGAGGCGCTGGGCGGTTCGATCGATGTCGACGCGGTGCTGGCCCGTCGCGATGAGGTGATCCACAACCGCCACGACTCCTCCCAGCTGCCTTGGCTCGAGAAGCGCGGGATCGCGCTGCTGAGGGGGCACGGGCGGGTGCGGGGCGAGCGGGAGGTCGTGGTCGGAGAAGTGGTGGTCGAGGCCTCGAGGGCCGTGGTGGTCGCAACCGGCTCGGGCGCCGCGATCCCGCCGATCGATGGGCTCGGCGCAGCCGAGCCCTGGGACAACCGCGAGGCGACCACGGCCCGGCAGGCGCCGAAGAGCCTGCTCGTACTCGGCGGCGGGCCGGTCGGCTGCGAGCTCGCCCAGGCCTGGGGGTCGCTGGGCAGCGAGGTGGTCCTCGCCGAGGCGGAGCAGGGCCTGTTGCCCCGGGAGGAGCCCTTCGCCGGTGAGCAACTTGCTGAGTCGCTTCGCGGGCGCGGCATCGAGGTGCGCACCGGGGTCGGGGTCAGCTCGGTCGAGCGCGACGAGGACCGGGTTACGGTCACCTTCGAGGACGGCAGCAGCCGCGAGGTGGCGGAGCTGCTCGTCGCCGTCGGGCGCAGCGCGCGCACCTCCGAGATCGGCCTCGACTCGGTCGGGATCGAGGCTGACGGCTACCTCGAGGTCGACGATCAGCTGCGGGTCGGCGGCAGCGAGTGGCTCTACGCCATAGGCGATGTCAACGGGCGAGCCCTGCTCACCCACATGGGCAAGTACCAGGCGCGAATCGCCGCGGACCACATCCTCGGCAAGGACGTGGCGGCGGTCGAGGATCGGCGCGGCTCACCCCGCGTCACCTTCACCGAGCCGCAGATCGCCGCCACGGGGAAGACGCTCGCCGGCGCCCGCGAGGCCGGGATCGATGCCCGCGCCGTTGATATGGACACGTCGGGCACGGCCGGCGCCAGCTTCGTCGGCAAGGACGCTCCGGGGACCAGCCGGGTCGTCGTCGACCAACAGCGCGAGGTCCTGGTCGGCGCCACCTTCGTCGGCCCCGAGACCGCCGATTGGGTGCATGCGGCGACGATCGCGATCGTCGGGGAGGTGCCATTGCAGCGCCTCTGGCATTCCGTCCCCGCCTATCCCACCCGCAGCGAGATCTGGCTGAAGCTGATGGAGGAGTACGGGCTCTGAGTCCGTAGCGGTCGCGGGGGCGGGTGTATGGTCAGTGGGCGTGGCGGTCGTCCTCTGGCACCTCGAGATCTCCCACTACAACGAGAAGGCTCGCTGGGCGCTCGACTACAAGGACATCCCGCATCAGCGCAAGGAGCCGATGCCCGGGCTGCACGGCGTGCGGGCGATGATCCTCACGCGTGGCGCCCAGCGCCGCCTGCCGGTTCTCGACCTCGAGGGTCGGAAGATCGGCGACTCGACCGCGATCATCGCGGCGCTGGAGGAGTACCGGCCCGAGGCGCCGCTCTACCCGGAGGATCCAGCCGAGCGCGCCCGGGCTCTGGAGCTGGAGGACTACTTTGACGAGAGGCTGGCCCCGGCGGTGCGGCGGTTCGTCTGGCATTACACGCTGCCCGACCCCGACGCGGTTATCGGGTCGCTGTTCACCAAGCCGAGCCCGACCCGGGAGCGCCTGCTGCGGGCGAGCGCACCGGTGGCCGCGCGCATGGTCCGCGCCGACTACAGCGTCAACGAGGAGAGCGCCGCCCGCTCACGCGAAGAGATCGTCGCGGCCATGGACCGGGTCGAGGCCGAGCTCGGGCCCTCCGGCTACCTGGTAGGGGATGCCTTCTCGGTCGCCGATCTGACCGGCGCGGCGCTGTTCACGCCGCTGATCGCGCCGCCCCAGCGGCCCTACGCCCCGAAGGCCGTGGTGCCCGAGGTAGGGGAGCTACGCGAGGAGCTGTCGGCGCGGCCAGGGGGCGAGTGGGTGAACGAGATGTACGCGCGGCATCGGGGAACCTCGGCCGAGGTCCCGGCCGGCGCCGCCGCCTGAGGCCGACTCTGGAAGCCATCGGGCTGTCGCAATGAGAGCCCGAGGTCACTCATCCACTCCGGGGAGGTCCGTCACCGACACACCCAACCAGCAGGACGGCGCCGGCAAGCAGACCCACCAGCAGGCATTTCGTCGTCCGGCGCTCCGCCTGCATGGACTCAGCGCCTGAGCTGTGCGGCCTCGAGGGCCTGCTCGCGCGTCCAGTACTCCCGGCCCCGAGCGATCTTCCCGTCCCGGATCGTGTAGAGGCAGGCGTAGGTCACCTCGGTCTCGACGCCGCTGAGCTTGGCGCGCCCGCTCGCCCTCAGCACCGCGATGACGGTGTCCTCGCCGGCGTCGATCAACTCCACCAGCTCGATGCTGAGGTCGTCGAACATCTCGGCCCAGTCGCGGAGGTAGGCGAGGAACTCCTCCTTGCCGCGGATCGGCCCCCGGTCGTCTACCGCGCCCTCTATCGCCCGGTGATCGACGTCGTCTGCCCAGTACTCGTCGATGGCCCGGAACGGGTCGCGCGCGACGGCCTCCAGGGCGACCTCGACGATTGCGACGGAATCCTGCGACATCGCCCATGCAGTATCGCGGTAGCGTGTCGCCTCGTGGCGGATACGCGAGCCCTGGACGGGCCGATCGGCCTGGTCGGTGCAGGTTACATCGGCCATCTCTTCGCGCAGCAGTTCGCACTCGCCGGTTACGAGGTGCGCGCCTGGTCACCGGGCGAATCGGCCGGCACCCTTCAGGACCGGCTGCGTCAGAGCCTCTCGACGCTGGCAGAGCTCGGCATAGTGGAGTCCTCCGCGTTCGACGAAGCCCTGGCGCGGGTCTCGACCCCACGACAATCTCGCCGAGGCGCTGGAGCCCTGCGCCGCGGTGATCGAGTCGATCGTCGAGGACGCGGAGGTGAAGTCGGCCTGCTACCGGGACATCGAGGCGGTCATCGGTCCCGAGGTGCTGC
The DNA here is from genome assembly GCA_963738305.1 of uncultured Actinomycetes bacterium. Lineage (GTDB taxonomy): Bacteria > Actinomycetota > Thermoleophilia > Solirubrobacterales > 70-9 > JBBRHQ01. The sequence continues at coordinate 1,061,174 of CAVTVU010000001.1, forward strand.
TGTGGAGCGCGACCTCGAGCTTGCCGATGACGCGCCTCGCTGCGGGCATGGCCCATCCCGAGCGGGCCATCGTCCTCCATCCGGTCTGGTCGACATCGGCGCCACTGACCCGCAGGACCTGGACTCGATGGTCCAGACCACCTTGCGCGCATTCGTCCCCGTTTTCGGGCCGCTGCAGATGACCGACCTGATCGGCCACGACACCCTGCGGGACATCTCCAACTCTCTCTATCCCGAGCTCGCCACGGACCGAACCGCGTCAAAGACAATCGAGCAGCACGTCAGCGAGGGGCAGCTCGGCGTCAAGAGCGGACGGGGCTTCTACGAGGACGACCACGAACGGGTCGCCGAGCTGACGGCCAAGCTCTACGAAGCTGCCCCGTCAGCTCTAGCGCGAAGGATCCGTTGCCAAGCTCGGGGACGGCTCGCCGGGCCGGAGGTCGGCCGGCGGCAGCTCCGGAGCTCCCCCTGGACCGATGTGGGGTATCCACTCGAGCCATCTCGGTAGGTACCAGTTCCAATCTCCGAGAAGCGTCATCGACGCAGGCAGCAGCACGGCGCGAACCAGGGTCGCATCGATCAGGACCGCCACTCCAAGCCCGACACCAAGCTCCTTGAAGAAGACCAGCGACAACGTCGCGAAGGTGGCGAAGACGGCCACCATGACGACGGCGGCGCTGGTCACCACGCCGGCGGTCGTCTTGATCCCGTGCGAGACCGCCTGATCGGTCGGCATGCCCCAGTCAAACGCCTCGCGGATCCTGCTGAGGATGAAGACGTGGTAGTCCATCGAGAGGCCGAAGAGGACGACGAAAAGGAACATCGGCATCCAGGAGATGATCGCCCCGGTCGAATGGAAGCCGAGGAACGACTGGAGGTGGCCATCCTGGAAGATCCAGACGATCACCCCGTAGGCCGCTCCCACCGAGAGCAGGTTGAGGATGATCGCCTTGATCGGGATGACGATCGAGCGGAAGGTGAAGAGCAGCAGCAGGAAGGCGGCCGAGAGAACGAATACAAAGACGAGCGGAGCGTGAGACTTGGTGGCGTCGTTGAAGTCCTTCGACTCGGCCGTGTAGCCGGTCACGTCGGCTGTCACCCCCGGCACCGACCCGATCGTCGCGGGAATGATCGTGCCCCGCAGCTCGGCAAGGGCGGCGTTGGATCTGGCGTCGGTGCCGTTGCCGGCGACCGGGATGCTCACCTGGACGACGCCGCGGTCGGGGAAAGTCTGAAGCGTGATCGGGGGCTGGAAGAGCGGGCTGGCCTTGGCCCGCGCCGCCATGGCGGCGATGCCGTGCCGTACCTGCGGGGAGGGGCCGCGGGCGGAGCTGACCACCACCACCGCGGGAATACCCCCGCCCGGGAAGGTGTCCTGAATCCGGTTGTAGGTCTGGATCGAGGAGACGTCCTGGGGAAGCGACTCGACGCTCTCGTTCGCGGTATGGAGGCGGAATGCCGGTATGGCCAGGAACACCAGCAGGCCCGCCGAGAGGAGGAGCGAGATCACCGGATGGCGGAGGACGGGATCGAGGATCTTCGACCAGATTCCACTCTCGGCGGCGTTCCACGGATGGTCCTTGATAATCGGCACGCCGCCCTTCTCGACTCGGTCTCCGAGCCAAGAGAGGATCGCCGGAAGCACGGTCAGCGATCCGACCATCGCCACGGCGACGACCAGGATGGTGCCGGTGGCGAACGACTCGAAGGTGGGCGTCCCGGCGAGGTACATGCCGGCCATCGCGATCATCACCGTGAAGCCGGAGACCATCACCGCGCGTCCGGAGGTCGCTGCCGCGGCAGCCAGCGCCGCCTCCTCGCTGCGGCCCGCCTCTCGCTCCTCGCGCTCCCGGCGCAGGTAGAACATCGAGTAGTCGACCCCGACCGCCAGGCCGATCAAGAGGATCACCTCGTTGATCGAGTTGTCGACGCCACCGATGACATGGCTGAGCGGACCGAGAATGCCGATCGTGGCGATCACAGCGGTCAGCGCCAGGAGGAGCGGCACCCCGGCGGCAACGAGCGCGCCGAAGGCGATCAGCAGGATGATCAGGGTGACGGGCAGGGATGTGATCAGCGCCTTGCCGAAGTCCTCCTGAACGACGTCATTGATCTGCTGCGAGGTGCTGGCGTCGCCGAACTCGCCGACGGTGAAGCCTGGATGCGCGTTCTGCACGGAGGCGACGGCCGCGATCGCCGGCTTGACCCGGTCCATGACCTCGGTGTCATCGCCGGCTATCTGAAACCGGAGCAGCGCCGCGTGTCCGTCATTGGAGATCTGTCCGGCATTCGCCGGGGCAAGGGGGCTCTCGAAGTCCTGGGTGTGAGGTAGGGCCGCGAGCCGCCGCTGTGCGTCGATCGCCACCACGCGGAACGCCCTATCGCCGGCCGTCGCCCGAGTGCTCTGGATCAGCACCATCTCCTGGGCGTGCTCGGGAGAGGCATCCGCGATCGCTTGATCGGCCCTTCCGGACTCCCCGACCCCGGTCTGGGTGTGCTCGAGGGTCTTCGTGCCGGTGGCGCCGCCGATCATGAAGGCGAGCACGACAAACACGAGCCAACCCCAAATCGCCGTCTTCCGGTGCCGGGCGCTCCACATGCCGGCCCGCGCAGCGATGCTGCGAGGAGTCATGCCAGAGCCTTGAGCCGCATCGGAGCGGACTGGGGACACGCCGACCTCCGTTAGTAGCCAGCTTCGACCCTAACATCCATCTCGCGGCGGGCTAGGGTACGTCCATGATCGTCAAGCGCATCGGCCTGTCCGCGGCCTGCCTGGCCGTGCTCCTTACGCTCGGCTCTACAGCGTTCGCGACTGCCAACAGGGGCGGAGTCGTCCTCGGCTCGAAGGACTTCGCGCCCAACGGGTTCGGATTCGGGCACCGGCATCCGCACCGGATATTCAACGGCGGCGCGCCCAGCGGCCTCGTCACCAATATCCACTGGAAGCATTGGGGCGAGCGGGTCGCGATCGGATACGGACGCACGCCGATCTACAAGCCGTCCGGCGGGTACTACGCCCACAAGGCCCGGATCAAGCTGCGGGCCTCATCCCTGGGACAGTGCGATGGGCGGCGGGGCTACAGCCGGCTCCACGGTCGGGTTCCTCTCCGACCAGGGGGCCCGCTCAGGCATTACTTCCTCTGGGCCGGCGCAACGAACATCTGCAGAGCATTCCCCTAGTCAGTTAGGAGGTGCCGCTCGCCTGCATGGCCGCTCCAACGTCCTCGACTTCCAGGTAGACGACCGCGAGCGTTCCCTGCGGCGTCTCCTGGTGCCAAAACCCCCTCCCGCTTGGTCCCCGCTGCTCGGCGAGCTTCCTCGTACTCCTCGCAACGCGAGCCTCTTCCTCCTCGATTGGATCTGTTTCGCCCATTTCCCGAACCCTTGGCCGACTCGACTCCGGTATGAGCCGTCGAAGGCTGGTCAGGAAGAGGCGTGGATCACGTCCTCGATCGCGCCGACAACGGTGTCGGGGGCCTTGCTGAGGATCTGGGTGTGCTTGTGGGGCGTCGTTGCGAACACGGACACGCGCTTGTTGCTCTGCTGGGCCTCGGCGACGGCAGCGCGCACCGTGCGCATCTCGTCCTCGGTGGCGCCCGAGTGGGCTCCGGTGCCAACCACGAACGCGGTCGGGCATTCCAGCGCCGCGAATTCGGGTCCAAGGTCGCCGTTGACGGCGTCCATCTCGATCACGACGTCCGCGGACTCGTCAGGAGACATTCGGGCCGAGCGGCCGAACGCCGCCAGAATGCGCATGACCCACCCCAACCGACGGAACTGGGCGCGAACCTTCTGCTTCCCGGCCTCGTCGAACATGGCGATCGGATAGGCACCGTCGATCAGCACCAGTCCGCCGACCCGCCCGGGGTGCTGAGCCGCGTATCGCACCGCGATCGTGGCGCCGTGAGACCACCCGACGAGGATCGGGCGTTCGATTCCGGTCGCGTCGATGACCCGCCCGATGTCGTCGACGGCCGCCTCTACGGAGTAATCGGCCGATCTCCCGGACTTCCCGCGTGCCCGCGCGTCGAACCGCACCGTGCGGTACTTCCCCTCGAGAGGGCGGATGACGCGGTTCCAGTTCTGAACCGTGCCGAAACCGCCGCTGAGGAACAGCAGGGCCGGCGTGCTTCCCGGCGCATCGACCGCGTAAAGCTGGGTGTCTGCGGCAGGAATCATCGTTTCTCGTGACATCGCTGTCGAGCCTTTCGGATTGGCGTGCATCCCAAGTCAACCGAACGGGCCGAGAGGGCAGCGCCTAGGGGCGGCCACACCGCAGAATGCCGTTCTCGCTCACCTCGTGTTCCTTGGCGACCGTGATCGGGTATTCGGGCGGTGGTCGGCGCCGCTTGGCCACGTCATGAGATGCCTCGAGGCGATCGCCGTGTTTGAGCTTGCTGGCGACAGGAGAAACCCCCGATCTCGTCGGACGCGACCGATCCACGCCACGTAGGAGTGTTGACCGCAACCACTCTGAGCCTGACGACGCTGTGTACCGCGACACGTCTCTTCACCGACCAGCCCCTCGACGTTCTCCGACGCGACCCGAGCGGGCTCAGTCATGGCCAGCTCTGGCGCCTCGTCTCGCCCGTGCTCGTGCAGAGCGACAAGAGCTTGGTCGCGATCGCTGCGGTGCTCGCGGTCTGCGCGGTGATCGGGGTCTGCGGGGAGCGATATCTCTCGCCTGGCCTTTGGCTGACCCTGTATCTCTGCGGCGCGCTGGCCGGGCATGGGATCGGTGAGGACTTTCAGCCACACCAGGGAGGCACGTCGGTCGCCTTCATGGGCATCCTGGGCGGGCTCGCGGCGTACTCGCTGCTGGAGATCGAGCCCGAGCTCGTCAGGTGGAGGCCACAGGCGGCGATCGCGATTCCCCTAGCCATCCTCGACACCGCGCTCGGGGACATCCACGGCGTGCCGTTCATGGTTGGGCTTGCGATCGGCGTGGCCTGGGCTACGCGTGAGGTGCGAGGAGGCCAAACCGCTTGAGAAACAGGGCGTGAGAGGCAACCAGATAGGCCTCACCTACATAGGCGGACCCACCGCCCTGCTCGAGTGGCGCGCCTGCGCCTCCTCCGCATGAGAACTGGCTTTCCGGCGATGGGCGGTACTGGGCTCGAACCAGTGACCTCCTGCTTGTAAGGCTGCGCCGAGGAAAACGACGGTTGAAAACGCAGGACGCGTTCCACGTGCAAATGGCCCAGATCTGTGCCCCGGATCCGGGCCGGCGGACTTCGTCACGCACGGCGATTCCGGGAAGGTTTGGGCCACTATTGGGCCACAGACCTGGAACTGTGGTTCCGGTTAGCGGGCGGTAAGGCAGTTCAGCCGAGGCCCAGGAGAAACCGCTTCAGCACGAAGGAGCCACCGCCCCCCTCGGAGTCAGAGCCCTCCACGAAGTCAGCCGCACCGCCGGCGACGACCGCTCGGCCCTTGGCATCGATCACCACCTCGTCCGCTGTCGAAACCGCCTCGCCGGGCTTGGCGAAGTAGCGACCATCCCCGAAGAAGGATTTGTCGAGTCGACCGTTGGGAAGAAAGCGAAACAGAGCAAGAACGCTCTCCTTGAGGAACCCCTTGGAGAGGGCGACGAGGATCCGCCCGTTCCGCTGGATCGCGACGGACTGCGGGGTGACCAGCGGTGAGACCTTCAAGTCGACCGATCCGGGTTCGCCGAAAGTCGGGTCCACGGTCCCATTGGCGTGCCGTCGCACCAGGATCAGATGGTCAGGCTTGCCGGGCTTGAAGAACCTCGGGTAGCCGACCTGGACGATGTTGCCACCGCGACCTCGGGCCGCGAACCCGCCGAGGAGGCCCCATCCGCCGACGTGCGAGTAGCTGAAGAGAGCTCTACCTCGGTGCTTCTTGGGGCCGAAGGTTCGATCGAGCCTGCCGTTGGCGAGCAGCCGAGCTAGGAGGAACCGGTTGCCCTGATAGCCGCTGGCGAGGATCTTGCCGGATCCCAATGGGATGAGGCTGGAGATACCGGAGGTCCACTTGAGCCGCTCGGACGCGAAGCTCACGCCGCCGTTGTGGGCGGCGCCGAACGAGCTCACTCGGTTTCCTTGCGCGTCGTACTTCGTGATGTACCCGGCTTGGGGCTTTTCGTTGGTCGAGGGCGCGCGATCCGTGCGACCCCCGACCAGCATCCCGCCGCCGCTGAGGAGCGCCAGATCCGCAGGGATACGAGAGATCGCGGCCTGCTTTCCCCGCGGGCCGCTGAATGAGTGATCCACAGTCCCGTCGGGAAGGAGCCGCAGGATCTTCGTTACGGGTTGGCGCGGGGCCCGCTCGAGCCAGACCACGACGAGCTTTCCGTCAGACAGCACCTTGACTGCCTCAACGCGTCTCGCGATGTAGTTCGGATCACCGCCACCCAGCGACTCATAGAGGCTCACGACGCCGCCATCGCCGAAGGACGCATCGAGGCTCCCGTTTGGCAGGTACCGCATCAGGAGGAGGGATGCGTCTGCGCCACCACCGACCAAGATCCGACCTTGCCTGTCCAGGGTCAAGGCGTGGGGCTGCCCCGCGTACTCACCGAAGGCGGCCCCGTTGGTCGAACCGGTGTTGTAAATGATGGTTCCGTGGGTGCCGAACGACGGATCCAGCGATGCCGCCCTTCCAACGGATGGACCGATCGCCAACAGCCGTAGCGATCACTGCACACGCGGCGAGCACCAAGCGGCGCTGATTGAACGACCCAGAGATCAGGTACATAGGAACCGTCAGACCATTCTGGACGCTGCTCGCTAGCGGCCGCGTCGATTCACGTTTTCGCAATCGCGCGCGACGGTGTCGCGCCGGTCAGCGATTACCTCGTCGATGCCACTTCCGCAACTGACGGTGTCGGGTGCGAGGTCCAGCGAGCGAAACCAGTCGTTGCCACTGCCTCCGGAGAGCCGGTCGCGACCGATGCCTCCCCATATCCGGTCATTCCCCGCCATGCCCGCTGCGCGGTCTGCCCCAATGCCCGCCTTCAAGACATCGTTGCCGTCACCTGCGGTCAGACAATCGCGCCCCTTCCAGCCGCGAAGTAGGTCATCACCTGCCTCGCTGTAGATCCAGTCCCCGCCGACAGATCCGTCGATCGTGTCGTTGCCTGCGGTCCCGTAATAGCGGTTCGCGCACGGCTCCAGGATCGGGTCAAGTCGGAATGTCACGACGGCTGGCTCCGGATCGGGATTCCCAGCACGGTCGACCGCCTGGGCGAAGAGCGTGTGGCTCCCCGGGCCTAGGGCTGGGCCATCTCTCCCCGGTGTCCACGGGTCCGAGCAAGGTTGCCATGCGTTGTCATCGATTCGACACTGGAAGGTGGAGCCGAACTCTGAAGAATAAAACGGAATCGGACCTGGCGCCGACCGACCGTTGGGGGTGACGCGCTGGTGTCGGAGGGGGTGAGGTCGACGGTGAAGCGGGAGCTAACCGGCGAGGGGTCGGGCCCTTGCCCTGGGGCGACGGCGCGAATCTCGAATTTGTGGTTTCCCTCCGCCTCAGCGGGCCCAGTCCCTGGGGAGAGGAACAGGGCGCCCAGTCATCACTCTGAAATCTGCACTCGAAGGTTGCCGTCGCCGAGGGCGATGAGAAGGCAAACGTCGGAGTGCTGTTCCCGGTCGCCGACCCGTCGGGCGGGCCGGCGTCGATCCGCGTCGTCTCATCCCCGATCAGGCGCGACATCCGTGACGCTCCGCCACTCAAGCCGATCATCGAGATCCGATCCTGCTCGTCGACGAGCAGCGAGTGGAGCGCGTCGTCAACCGGGCCGTTCTCGGGGTTGAAATCGAGACCCCAGAAGAACCTGACCGTTCCATCGGAGCCGAAGGTTGGATCGAGCGATCCATCGACCAAATACCGGGCCACCAGGACGTCACTGTCGCTCTCGGAGGAATCGGTCTCCCATGGAAAGTAAGCCTGTGCACCGGCGACGATCCTGCCACGCGAATCGAGCGCGAGCGAGCCGATATGCGCGTATCGGCCGACCGCCCGCGTGGACCACCCGCCGGTGCCGAAAGCCGGGTCCGGCGTGCCGTCATCGAGGTACCTGGCCAGGGCCAGGCGCTCGACCTGACCGTCCCAGCGGCTTCCGCCGGCGAGGATCCTCCCGGCTCCATCGACCAGGACCGCGCCGAAAGAGCTCCTCCCCTGTTCGGTCCCGAGCAGGGTCCCGTCGCCCGCGAAAGCTGAATCGAGCTGCCCGCTCGCGGCGAAGCGAGCAAGCGCCCATCGGGATTGGTCGCCGTCGAGGCTCAGCCCGGCGAGCAGGATGCGTCCGGTCTGATCGATCGTCACTGCCTGGGGGAGGTCGTTCGAGGGTCCCAGCTCTGCCGTTGCAATCCCGTCGCCCTCGCCGTAGCTGGGGATCGAGATCGCCGTTGGGGAGAAAGCGGGCCGTGCCGAAGGCATAGGCCGATCCGTTCCACAGCCGGCCGGCGCCGATAATCCTGTCCTGGTCGTCGATCGTCAGGGCGTTCAGCTGGCCGGCCTGAGCCACGGTCCGAACCACGATCCCGTCGCCGCCGAAGGATGGGTCCAAGGTGCCGTTTGACAGATAGCGGGCAAGGACCCAGTCTCCGGTCGCAGACGATGGGATGTCCCCTCCGGCGATCACTCGCCCCTTGCTGTCCACAGCCATCGTCTCGATTCCACTGCCGGTGGGCGCAGCATCTGTCCTTACCTCCCCGTCACCGCCCCAGGACGGGTCAAGGCTGCCGTCGTACAGGTAGCGCGCGAGGTAGAACCGGGTTCCAGACGCATCACCCCCGACTATCACCCGGCCCTGGAGGTCGAGCGCAGCGGTGGCGAACGCGCTATAGGGGCCGGAGACGTAGCCGTCGTCTCCGAGGGTGCGGTCGAGGTCTCCGTTCTCGCCACTGCGGGAGCGGCCGATGCGGAACCCGCGACACAGAGTGCCGCGATCAGGGCTAAGCGGATCATGTGGCTATGCGCCAGCATCATCACTTTCCGGCCGGCCAGCTGCGCATCTCGATCGAGCGGACGTACATCCCACCGCCGATGCGGCTCGGGGAGGCGATTGACCAGCCGCTCAAATCCATCCCCTCCTACCGCGGACTCCACGCCGGGTCATGGAACTGCGCCCCAGCAACGTGGGTCAGTGCCCGCCGGATCGCCGGATGGCGGACAGCGAGCTTGTAGACGTTTCCGCCGAAGCCGTCGTTGCTCGTCCGGTAGGCGATCCAGCGGCCGTTGGGAGAGAACGCCGGGTTTTCGGCATGCCCGCCATGCGTGATCTGCCGTAGATGGGTTCCGTTCCTGCGGATCAAGAAGAGGTTGCTGACCTGGTGGCCCCCGGCGGGCAGCACCCGCTCAAAGGCGATCAAGTGGCCATTAGGAGAAAAGCTGGGATCGCGGACATGTCCCTTCAGACCCGGAGCCAACCGTCGGATGAGCGTGCCCTTCCTGCTGAGTAGGTCGAGTCTGATGCCTGCGTCGTTTGCTCCGATGAACTACCGGCGATGAGGCGATACCGCGAACTGTTCACGATTGAACAGCTTGTGCAGACCGGTTCCGTCGGGCCGAATCGTCGAGGTGTGCAGAGGCCGATTGCCGTGGAAAGAGTGCGAAGCGGAAAAGACGATCTTGCCATTTGGCGCAAAGGCCGGAAACTCGACCGAGGTATAGCCCCGCATGTCGACCTCGTGCAGATGGCCGGTGTGGAGATTGGCGAAGCCCAGGAAGCCACCAGCGACTCCAGGCGGCGTCCAGCTGAACGTCAGCCGCGAGCCGTTGGGCGAAGAGAAAACAGCCCCGAGACTGACTGGAAGCCGTGCTTGTTGAGCGGGCGGACCCTGTGTTTGCGCGGATTGACGATCCCGATCTTCGCCGAGGCGTTTCCGCGGGCGTATGTGGCCACGGCGATCTTCCCGTTGCGTCCTGGGTAGGTGCCATCGGCTCGGCCGAGATCAACGAGCAAGGCCAAGACGAAAAAGGCGATCAGAGAGATAGCGAGGACTGTCGTCGCCTTTCGCTGACCGAATTTCTTCCCCAATCATGTTGTCCCCCAAGGTTTTCTGCCGTGTTGGCTGCTGCTGCCTATTGAAACCCCAGGGACCCATCAAGGATGCGCCGACGTGACCCGCTCACCCTCGGGGATTTGCCACACACTTCGCTGCGGTCAAACCCCTAATCGCGGCTAGAGGACGCCCGGGGCGCAGGCGGCTCCAGCTTGCCGCGCGAACCGGCGGCGAATCCCTCGATGAGAAGGAGTTGGATGAACATCTGGTCCCTGGAGACGCCAACCCGCTCGGAGTCAGCAGGCGATCCTGCCGGCCTTGCGGCCCGGGCCGGGACGCCAGGAGGGCGCGCCAAAGTCCACGAATCGCCGGGGTTCGTCTATCCCTCGAAGGAGCGCTGTGCGACAAGTTCCGTTGGCGTTGATCTCCGCGACGGAGCCCGCCGCCCGTTCGGCTTCGAAGGCGATCCGCTGGCCAGACGGATCCGAGGACGGTGAAGCTTCGCTGACTCCCTTGGTGCGGGTCAGGCGCCTCAGATGGGTTCCATCGGCCTTCGCGACGTAGAGCTCAGTCGCCGTAAGCGTCTCGTCCTCTCCCCTGATGACCCCGTTGTGATCGCGAGAGCTGGCGAAGGCGAGTCGACTTCCGTCGGGGGAGAATGACGGCGTGTAGGCCTGGGTAATAAGCAATCTCCCCCCGCCTCCGGTCAGATCGCGGAGGCGCACCGTAAACCGGCGCTTGCCGGGACGGATAAGGCTGACTCGCGTGTAGGCGAGCCGATCGCCTGAGGGCGAGATCGAGCCTGGATAATCGATGACGAAGTTCCTCCAGGGTGTGAGCTGGCGGAGATTGCTTCCATCGGTCCGCACGCGCCACAGCGTTACGCCGAAGAACTTCGCTCCACCCCTTATGCGGCTGAAGATCACGAACCGACCGTCCGGGGAAAGAACCGGCTCAAGTGCGTTTCCAAGCCGATCGACTCTCCGCGCGGGAGCCCCCAAGTGGTCAACCAGATAGATGTCTGACGGCGGGTCGTCGTAGTAGGAGAGCCTTCGGAGACCGGAGAAGGCCATCGCTGTGCCGTCCGCTGTCCAGCTCGCCCCGGATTCGGGGGAGATTGGGCCCCCCTTCGAGCTCCCGTAGAGAACCCGCTGGTTGGGCCCTGTCCGGGCCGTTCGCGATCAGGTCGTTCTTCTGCGATCGGGACGCGTAGATGGTCCGAGTCGCGGTGAGCTGGGGCTTCTCTGGGCCCTGAAAGGCCGTGGTTGATGCAGCGCCCGAGACGGATACCTGCGACCCGCTGACGAGCACGACCAGGACAGACCCTGCTGGCAAAGAGGTGCCGGACGGACACGACAAGATCATCGCAGCTACCTCCACTTTGCGAGAGGGGGCCAGGCGAACTTGAGAGTCGACGTAGGTCCGTCGATATTCGCCTTGTGAGACAAGCTGGCAGGCGATCATGAGCATCTCCCGGGCCCTGCCCCCCGAGGACCAATCTCCGGGGTAGGAAGACGATCCGCTGGGAGCAGCGAAGCGCCGTTATTGGGACGGAGGCGGGTGGACCTCACGGGTGAGCGGCCGGCCCGATGCCGGCGAGGGGCCCATCCCACCACCCGCGCAGCCCGTGCAAGCGCCGGTACCCCCCGGGCCAGAGGAGGGAGGCGATGACGAACCCGATGGGCTGGAGGAGGAAGGAAGGATACGGCGTAGCTGGCGCCTCACGAGGATCGCTTGGGATCTCCTGCGGAGCGATCGAACCTGTCTGTTGCTGGCGCTCTTAGGGGTCGGGTTCGCGACGCTTGCCACCTCGTTGGTCCTATACCTCGGGGGCTACTTCCGCCATCCCGGGCACAACAGTGGCCAGCTCGCGCTCGTCGGCTTGATCGCGCTCTACCCCACGACGCTGATCAGCGTTCTCTTCAACATCGCAATGGCGAAAGCGGCAGGTTCGGCGCTCGAAGGTCGGACGCCGCCGGTCAGGGAAGCACTCGCCTCCTCGCTCGAAGGGATAGGCCAGATTGCGCTCTGGGCCTTGATCGCGGCGACGGTCGGCCTCTTGCTTGAGCAGATCGCCAGCCGACTCCCCTTCGGCGGCAAGCTAGCGACCTGGCTAGTCGGCGCGGCTTGGGGACTTGCGACGATCTTCGTCGTGCCGATCCTGGCCTTGGAGCCGGAAGCCGCGACCCTGCCTTCGATCTCTGCCTCGAGCAGACTGTTTCGAAAGCGCTGGGGCGAGAGTCTGACGGGGGCGCTGACGATCGGGTTCTGGGTGGTCTTGATCGCCCTTCCTCTCGGCTTTGTTTCTGGCATCGCCGCAGCTGTGGCGAGGCAACATCCCCAGACCTGGGGTGCCGTGCTTGGTGCCACGGTCATTGCGCTAGTGCTCGTCGGCGCCATGGCGGCAGCGCTGCGGCAAGTGTTCGCCGTGGTCCTCTACCGCTACGCGACGGGTGGGACCACGGGCGGCTTCCCGATCGAGGAGCTCGAGCGGCCCTTCTTGCCGCGACAGGGACTCAGGTGGCGGAATCGCACAGGCCGGACTCGCTACCTCTCGCGTTGGATCGGCTTCTCAGTGGCGGCGGTGCTGGCCATAATCATCGCCGGCGCGATCATCGGCAAACACCGCGACGGAGGACAATTCTTTTAGAGGGATGGCTACTTCCCTGCCGCCTATCCGAAGGCCAGATAGCCCCCAGATCCATGTCGGAACACCGGTCCTTTTCCGAGGCAAAGCAGGTCGGCAGCGTCGTAGATACCGCAGACCGTGACGATCAAGTATTTGTCCTCGATGACATCCCAGGTGATCTCCGGGCCCTGGGATGGCGTGAAAAACATCTGTGGCTCCTGGGACCACGATCAGATCCTAGAGATCCCAAACTGGGGGTGGGGTCATAGGGTGCAAACGGCACCTTCGCGTCGCTCTCTCTCCCGCTCCCCGATGGCCCCCAGATCCGCATTGGCATGCCGGTGCTCTACCAGGGCAAGAGAGCGGGCGCCGTGCTTGATCGCGTCAACCTAGAGGGCAAGATCCTCGTCATCTACAGCCTCCGGCAACACCTGCAGGCGAGGGGCCAACATCTCCGCGTTGTACTTGCCGGTTTGTCCCGCAACCGCTATCTCCGGCTGAAACCCAAGGCTCCGAGCCCCTGAATCCTGCTGAAGAGAGAAGGCGGGGTTACCGATATCCCGGTCGCCTGTCATTGGAAGACAGGCTTCACGCAGCCACTGATGAAGAGCCTGCTGTACAGGCGTTCCGAGGGAAGCGCGCCGTGATCGGCTCCTGAAGAGGTCGGCCCCTCAAGCCAGCCTTCCCGTCAAGCCGATAATCGGTATCGACCATGCCCGTCCTTATCTTCTTCGGCCTGCTTTTCGCTTACGAGCTCTTCTGGTATCTGCAGATGAGGAAGGTGCGGGATCGCGAGTGGGAGCGCGAATGGAAAACGTTGCCCTTGCGAACCCGCGCCAAAGTGGTTCGCTCAATTCGACGGGCAGACCCAATCATCGGGCCCTTTGAGCTGAAGCTGGTCCTCGGTGCTGCTGAGCAGCAGCGACAGATGTTCACCGGCCCGACTCTGGACAACTTCTTCACAGTGCTGGGAGCAGGGGAAATCGTCATCGGCGCCGTTTCCGGCTCGCTTTCTACTGATGGGCGTCGGAGTCTTTACCGTGGCAGTAGCCCTGATCTTCCGCGTCTACCGCAGGCGGCTTCTGGAGCGGATTGCGGTCGGAGAGGCTGCCTATCGGGATTACGTCATTAGCTGAGTTACAGACGCTGCTAAATAGACCGCGCAGCGAAACTCTCCGTATTGCTCGCCCCTCTGAGTCTGATCACCTGACCTGATCCTCTGCCTCGCGTTCGGGCAGGATGGCTGCGAGCCGTTCCGCATCCGGGGGGCCGTCGTATCGGACCTCGCCCTCATAGAGAGCGACGCATCGTTGGGCGATCTCGATGACCTCGGTTCGGTGGGTCGAGACGATCACCGCTGAGCCCGAGCTGCAGGTCTCCTCGAGGATCTCGAAGAGCTCATCTCGGCTTGGTGGGTCAAGACCATCGAACGGCTCATCTGCGAGCAGGACCACAAAGGGGCGGATCAGACCGAGGGCGATGGAGGCCTTCTGGCGCATCCCACGACTGAAGGTCGTGGGGCTATCGTCGGCCGACTCTTCGAGCCGAAGTCGGTCCAGCAGCCCCTTGGCCTTGCCCTCCCAGTCCGTTTCGCCATGGAGCCCGGCCACATACTCGAGGGTGCTTGTTGAGGCTCAGATCGTCATAGAAAGACGGGCTCATCGGGAATGTAGGAGACGGCGGATCGCGCTGCCAGCGAACCCGCCGGAGAACCACAGATCTCAATGTTGCCGCCGGAGGGATCGAGCAAGCCGGCCACCATTGTCAGGAAGGTGGTCTTACCGGCGCCGTTGGGCCCGACCAGCGCGATCAGCTCCCCCTTCTCAACGATGAGGTCGGTCGGGGCCAGGGCAATGAAATCCCCGTACTTGTAGGTGAGTCCCTTGGCGATGAGGACCCCATCGAGTGGTGCCCTCGACATCGCGGGCGAGAATCACGGTCGCACCGCCACTCGCTTGCTCACGCGCCTCCCGATCCACCAAATCGCGATCGCGCAGGAAATCAGCACCATGGCCTCCACCGAGGCGACCGCGGCCAGTGCCGAATAGCCGTGCCGTGAGGCCTCCCGCGCCACCAAGGCGGGACCGGCAACGCCCACGACGGCCAAGCAGATCGGAGCCCCCGACTGCGCGTAGCCGATTTGTGGCGCCAGCAGGTAGGCGTAGGGGTCGTTGGTGGCGCTCAGCGCAGCGCCGCAGAGGACCAGGAGGGCGGTTGGGAGGAGCATCACGCCGCCGACCTCGATCGCCAGCGAGGGCGAACCCAGGGCAGCAGCCGTAGCGGCGGCGAAAAGGGGCAACCAACGCCATCAGCGTCAGCGGCGCCAGCAGGTGCTGTCGGGCAAGGGTTGCGGGCCTCACGGGCAGGAGATCGCGCCGTGTCGGATGGTCTACCTCCTGAGCCAACGGCTCAACGGCATCAAGCCCGGCGACCAGCAGGACCAAACCGGCGAGCGCGGCGAGGGGCGTGGTACCCGCCCAGGCGGCGCTTAGCGTGAGCCCTGTGAGCACGCCGATCAAAGCGACGCGGACAAGACGGGAAGCGGGCCAGCGTAGAAAGCTCTGCCAACCCCGGCGCGAGACCGGGTGGCGGGGAAAGAGCGAGTCGCCCAGCTGCCACCACGGATGGCGGCGCGGGCGCTCTGAGGAGAGCTGGCGACGAAGGAGGACTACGGTCCGGATATCCTGGACCGTTGCCGCGAAGCGAAGCTCCGCGGCCAGTCCTGCCTGCCGATGGGCGGCCTCGAGGGAGAGGCCACCGACCGAGCGCAGACCGGCCCAGACGGTCGCCGCGACGACGCCCGCTCCCATGATCGCCTCGACCACAACATCACTGTCGTGTAGCGGCAAGGTGGCTAGATCGCCGAGCATCGTCATCGGAGAGCTCGTGACCCCGAGCAGGTAGTCCGAGAGGGACCAGGCGAGGAGCGCCAGGCCGGTCAGGTTGGCGGCGAGCGGATTGAGGCGCCGCCCCGATGCGAGCATCGCGGTTGCCAGGATCCAGATCGGAACAAGCGCCCCGAAGAGCGCAAGGCAACTCAGCCACTCCACCGATGATCCTGGGAGCCGTCTGAATGCGAAGTTCGCAACGATCAGACCGCCGGCAAGGCCGAAGAAGCCCGCGCTGCGAAGTTGGCGAAGCGCGGGAACCCTGAGCGCCCAGCCCCGGTCGATCGGCGCGAGAAGGATGTGTTGGACATCGGCAGCCAGGATCGCGAGGAGCCCGCCGCGCCACCCGGCCCGCAGGGACAGGGCGAGACAGAAAGCAACGCAGACGCCGATTATCGCCGGCCCATCCTGGGTGACTCGCTCGACGGCTTGGTGGTCAAGATGGCTGTCGGCGATGACTCCGGCCAGCAGCGCAAGCCCCCATCCACCGAATATCACGCCGACATAGAGCCGGTAGAGGATCTCCATCACGTCGACTTCCTCGACGTGATGGCGCCGGCGAGCCGCGCGCAGGGCCCGAAGGGTCTGACTGAGCAATCGCCTGGCTGTCGGCAGATGGACTCAAGGGATGAGCGTAAGAGTCTCTCGGGTGGGCCACAACCCCTCCTTAGCGCCTGAGAGGCGACAGATCGCTTCTCACCGATCACCAAGCGTCGCTCAGGCCGGCGATGGGCGGTGCCGGGCTCGAACCAGCGACCTCCTGCTTGTAAGGCGACACGGGGGCCGCTTGACCATTGACACCACGAACCCAATACTGCGCCATCTAGGAACTGAAAAGTGCGCCACCTCGGTGGCGACCGACGCCGCCGAAACCCTCGCTCGATCAACGATCGAGATCGAGGAGGTCGGCAAGGAGGTGCGCAGCGCGATGGAGTGGGCACAGGTCAGGGCGATGGACGCCGATGGGATCCCGCCGGCAGATCGCCAAGCGGCTCGGGATCAACCCAGGACGGTCAAGCGGCTGGCGGAGGCGAGCGAGCCGCCGAGCTATCGGCGCAAGCCCGCGGGCTCGATGCTCGACCCGCTCGAGCCGGTGATCCGCAAGCTGCTCGACGAGTGGCCCGAGATCAAGGCGCCGCGGGTGACCGAGCTCCTCCGCGACGAGCACGGCTACAGGGCTCGGTCGACCTGGTCCGCAAGCGGCTGGCCGCGATGCGACCGCCAGCGAGCGCCCGGCCCAGCGAACCGGCTACCGGCCCGCCCAGGTGATGCAGGTCGACTGGGCCGAGATGCCGACCCGGCCGAAGATCTGCGGCCGCGAGCGCCGCATCTACGCCCTGATCTGCTCGCTGCCCTACTCGGGCGCCTCGACCGCCCACTTCTCCTTCGAGATGACGGTCGAGTCGTTCCTCGAGGGCCACGTCCACGCCTTCGAGTGGCTCGGCGGCGTCCCGCGCGAGTGCGTCTACGACAACCTGCGCTCGGCGGTCGCCCGCCGCGAGGGCGACCAGATCACCTGGAACCAGCGCTTCACCGCAGCTGCGCGGCCACTACGCCTTCCACGCCACCGCCTGCACGCCCGAGACCCCGCGCGAGAAGGGCTCGGTCGAGGGCGCGGTCCGCCACACCAAGACGCGGCTTCTGGCCGGCCCGGCGCTTCGACTCGCTGGCCGAGCTCGACCGCCAACTACGCCGACTGGCGCGAGCGGATACGCGCTGCCCGCGCCGCCACTCAGCGGCCACTTCATCGTCGCCGACCGGCTCGCGGTCGAGCGCGATGCGGCGAGGGCGCTGCCGCCGACGCCGCTTCGACTACGCCGGCCGCCGCACCTCGCGGGTGCCGCTCGACGGCTACCTCAAGCACCGCGCCAGCTTCTACCGGGCGCCGGAGGCGCTCGTCCATCGGCGAGTCGAGCTGCGCTTCGACCGCGACCGAGTCTGGATCGACCCACCAAGGCGAAGACCGTCGCCGGCTACGAGCGCAGCTACGAGCCCGGGCAGTCTGGCAGCCCGGCGCCGCGGATGCGGCCCGAGCCGCCGCCGCCGATCGAGCGCACCACGATCGAGGTGCCCGAGATCACACCGCCCGGAGCTCGCCGACTACGCCGAGCTCTGCGCATGAGCCGCCAAGGCGAAGGCCGGCGAGCGGCTGCCCTACCTGATCGCGAAGCTGAAGACGCCGCGGATCGCGCGAGCGGCTCGACGAGACGGCGAGCACCGCCGCGAGGAGAAGTGGAGCTATGAGCGCTTCCTCGAGGCCCTGCTGGAGGCCGAGGTCTTCGCCCGCGATGCCTCCGGCTCGCGCAACCGGATCCGCCACGCCGCCTTCCCCGCCCACAAGACGCTCGAGGACTTCGACTTCAACGCCCAGCCGGCGGCCGAGCGGCCGCTCCTCATGCACCTGGCGCAGCTCGCCTGGGTCTCCGAGCACGCCAACGTCTGCTTCTTCGGGCCCCCGGGGACCGGCAAGACGCACCTGGCGACGGCGCTGGCGATCAAGGCCTGCCAGGCCGGGCACCGGGTCGCCTTCGCGACCGCCCAGCAGTGGATCGACCGGCTCGAGGCCGCCCAGCACTCGAACTCGCTCGACGCCGAGCTGCGGCGGATCGAGCGCTACGGGCTGATCGTCGTCGACGAGATCGGCTACCTGCCGCTGGAGCGCCAGGCCGCGAACCTGCTCTTCGCGCTCGTCGCCCGCCGCTACGAGCGCGGCTCGATCATCGTCACCTCCAACCGCGGCTTCGAGGCCTGGGGCGAGATCCTCGGCGATCAGATGGTCGCCGCCGCCCTGATCGACCGGCTCGTCCACCACGCCCAGATCGTCACCCTGAAGGGCAAGAGCTACCGGCTGGGAGCGCGGGCCCGGCGGCGCCCGCCGCTCAGGCTGCGGGCCTACGGCCCTCCGCCTGAGCGGCGGCGAGCGCTGTCGGTGCACTTTTCGGTTCCTGAAAGTGCTGCACTTTTCGGTTCCTGTTGACAACCATGCGGTTTGTGCCTGAGAGGGCGCCCCCGATGCGACGAGGTCCGACGGAGATCCGACTCTGTTTGGGCAGACACGCCGCTGTCTGCCCAAACGATTTCAGGGGTCAAAAGAGTCCCTGGAGGACGTGCAGACCGAGGAGCGCAACGCTAATCACCATCCACCCCACCCCGAGACTCCGAGCTGACGCGGGCTCCTTTTTTCGTCTCCACGCAGCCGAGTTCGCCGAACGCTCCCACTCGGTGCCAACGCCGTCGGTGTTCCTGAAATCGCCCAGCCCCATCAGGAAGTTGTTTGCGAAGAGCAGGACCAACAGGACGCTCGCCACGGTGTGAGACACGAAAACATCGACGAGCGGCCAGCCGAAGATCCAGAGCAGGACAAACGCGACACACGAACGCATCGACTGATGGGGTGGCAGCCAGTAATACGCCATGCCTAGATAATCGGCAGCCAAAGGGGAGAATCCTTCTGTGGACGACGATTACCGGACGTTCCTCGACAAGGTGGCGGCCCTGCGAAGGCTCGGTTATCTCGGTGTACGTCGGCGGGGAGCGATCCGGGTCGGCGCCGGTCGCGGTGCTCCGCGGCTTCGCGGGGCCGCTGGAGATGAGTCACGGGTGGGCCGGTGACGATGAGACTTCGGGCGTCGCGTTCCTCCCGATCGCCTTCGATTTCTCCGTCCAGGAGCGGGAGGGCAAAGGGCCGTTCGGTCCACCCGGGGCTCCTGTTCAACCGCGATATCTACGAGAGCGGCAGCGGCGACAAGAACACACTGCTCGTCACCCTCGGCGGCGTGGATCTCAACATCGCTAGGGAGCCGAACGAGGGAACCGACGAGGTGGAGGTCCCGGGTGCCTAGCCGCCCGCGAACAGCATCACCTGCACGTGCCGCGCGACTCGCGCCCCCGCCTTCGGGAACTCCTTGCCGATTTCGCTGATCTCGACGCGCGTCGCCCACCGTCCGCGGGGTTAGACCTGCCGCGGCGATCTTCGCGCGCCCGGCGCCGAGCGTCTCCCCGACGACGTTCGCGCCGCTACTCCCTTCACGCGGAAGCGGAAGCGGAAGCTAAGCCACGGTTCAAGCCTGGGTGAGGGAGTATGTGTCCACTCTGCGCTCAGCGACCACGAAGCGCTTTGGTTGCAAGTGCGTCCGCTTCGACATTCCATTTTCGCGGAATCCACGAAATCCTGATGTTGGGAAACTCCTTGAGCAGGGAGCACGCTTCCGTGTGCAGGGGTCTGATGTGCTCCTTGCCAACCTTCGCGCGGTCCATTTACCTGGTCGACCACGAGCTCCGAGTCAAGGAACACGCGGATGCGCTGGATTCCGCGACGGTGCACGAGCTTGAGTCCTTCGATGAGAGCACGATATTCCGCAACGGTGTTGATGGCGGGTCCAATCCGTTCGGAGATCTCGGCAATGAGGTGACCGTCGGGGTCCCTGAGGACGACTCCGATCGCACCTTGAGCTGGGGCGTCGATGGTCCCGGTGCCAGAACCGTCTGTATTCAGCAGGTAGTTGCCCTTCGACGGCTCCGGATGGTCGCCTTCATGTGTTTCGGGCATCGGCATCAAGCCCCAAGCTATCTCGATCAGAGCTTCTGCGCTTCGTCGTAGCGAGATCGCATCCCTAGAGCGCGTGTCTCTGCGGCTCGAGCCACTCCTGCTTTGCGCGAAACCCAGGAGCGGCATTGCGCCTGGGATCTGGTGCTGGGGGTGGGCCGGATTGTGAGTCCGGCTGTCGGTGTAAATCGGCGGCAAAGAAGTGGCGATTTGCCAGGCTCGTGACGCAGTTTGCGCCTAGCTTCGACATAGGGAACAGATCGACAACAGAAAGCGGCACCACTGGGAATTCGAACCCAGTTTCCCGACTCATCTAGATGGGCGGTGCGTGGCTCGAACACGCGATGGGCGGTACTGGGCTCGAACCAGTGACCTCCTGCTTGTAAGGCAGGCGCTCTCCCAACTGAGCTAACCGCCCGGTGCCTCCCGATTATCGCAATGTGCCGAAGGCCCGGCGCCGCGCGATACTGGGTGGCGTGTCGGAGGAGAACGTGCGGATCGTGAGGCGGATCTACCGGGCCTGGGAGGACGGCTCTCCGCTCTCTTCCGGGCTGCTCGCCGAGGACATCGAGTGGGTGAACCCGAGCGAGGCGGTCGAGCGGGGGACAAGGCAGGGAGTCTCGGCCTTCGGGGAGGCCGCCGACTCGGTGACCAATACGTTCGGGAGCGCCCGAGTCGAGTTCGAGGAGTTCATCGACGCCGGCGAGGCGGTCGTGGTGATTGGAACGCTGCGCGGGGACCGGACAGGGGAGCGGCATGGAGGTCGGTCAGCGGCAGGGGTACGTGTGGACGATTCGGGACGGGAAGGCGGTTCGCTTCCAGTGGTTCAACGACCCCGACGCGGCCCTGCGGTCGGTCGGGTTGGGGGAGTGATCGTCGTGGCGGCAGCAGGCCACAGATAGCTGAGAAGATCAGGGCATGAGTGCCTCGGTGTTCTGGCGGGCGGCCCTGATCCAAACGGCTGCCGTGGCGGTGCTCTCGCTCGCCCTGGGACTGGCCCTCCCCCACAGCTTCTTCGAGGACTGGGGTTGGTTCGTGGGTCCCGCCGCCTGGGCGGTCTGCTCTCTCGTGACCGCAAGGGCCCTGCGCCTCCCCGCCGGAATGACCCTGCTCGGAGCGGCGCTGGCGGGCATTCCCAGCCTGATCGCGGTGCTGATCGGGGCCCACTGGCTCGGGGCGGTCGTGGCGATTCTGCTCTTCGCGGCCTGGTGCGCCCGGCTGCCGAGCGGGGAGGCGGCGTGGACCTAGGGCTCGAAAGCCGAGTGGCGTTGGTGATGGGCGCCAGCAAGGGGATCGGCCGCGGGATCGCCGAGTCGCTGGCGGGCGAGGGCGCCAGGGTGGCGATTGCCTCGCGCTCGCGCGAGCCCCTCGAGGCCGCTGCCGCCGAGATCCCCGGAGAGGTGACGGCCTTCGTCGCCGACACCGACGACCTCGACCGGCTCGCACGGCTGCCCGACGAGGTCGTGGAGGTGCTCGGGCCGGTCGAGATCCTCGTCACCAACACCGGCGGCCCGCCGTTCGGCGCGGCGCTCGAGCACGGGACGGAAATCTGGACCGACGCCTACCGCTCGCTGGTCCTCGCTCCGCGGGTACTGGCCAAGGCGGTGCTCGCGGGGATGCGCGAGCGGGGCTGGGGGCGGATCGTCAACGTCGGCTCCAGCTCCACCCGCGAGCCGATCCCGGGCCTGGGGCTCTCCAACTCACACCGGATGGCGGCGATCGGGTTCTTCAAGACCTTGGCCGAGCGAGGTCGCCGGGGACGGCATCACCATCAACACGGTGGCCACCGGACGCTTCGCCACCGAGCGCCTGGCGGGACCGGACGGCTCGCTCGACGCGGCCGAGGCTGCGGCGAAGGAGCAGGTGCCCGCCGGGCGGCTAGGAAGACCGGAGGAGTACGGCGATCTGGTCGCCTTCCTCTGCTCCGAGCGCGCCGCCTACATCACCGGCACCGTGATGCCGATCGACGGCGGCATGCTGCGCTCGGCCTTCTGAGCGGGCGGAGCTAGGCGGCCGCCGCCTTGGCGGGCGTGCCCGGCGCCGGGGCCTTGGCGAGAGAACCGTGGCGGGAGCGGACCACCATCACCCAGACGAGCCCGGCGGCGATCATCGCCAGGCTCTCGAGTTGCGCCTGGGTGAGGCCGAGGAAAACGTGGTCGTTGCGGCGGATGAACTCGACCAGGAAGCGCTCTGACCCGGCGTAGATCAGGTAGATCGCGAAGAGGATGCCGGCGCGGAAGCGGTCGCGCAGCTGCCAGAGCAGGTAGGCGCAGAAGGACATCGCGACGGTCTCGTAGACGGGGGTCGGGTGAACGGTCTGGGTGGTGGGCACGGTGCCGTCGGGATAGCTCATCGCCCAGGGGCCGTCCCAGGCCTTGCCGTAGTCGCCGTCTCCGGAGAGCTGGCAGCCGATCCGGCCGATCGCGTAGCCGATCGCCAGCGAGGGAGCGCAGACGTCGAGCAGCACCAGGCCGAGGAAGCCCCGGTACCAGGCCCAGAGCAGGACGGCGATCGCGCCGCCTATCGCGCCGCCGTACCAGACGAGGCCGGAGCCCGAAAAGAGGTTGCCGATCAGGTCGTTCTTGACCTGGTCGTAGTTCTCGACGATGAAGTAGATCCGCGAGCCGACCACCCCGCCGACCAGAGCCGCGAAGCACATCTCATAGGCCCAGTCGGCCGGTTTGCCGAGCTCCGGGAGCCGCTTGACGATCAGCGCACCGGCGGCGAGGAAGCCGAGCGCGAACATGATCCCGAAGGTCTGGAGGGTGAGTGGGCCTAGGTGGATCTCTGGGTACATGGTGGTTCTATAGCCCCGGCGAGAATCGAACTCGCGTCTTCAGGATGAAAACCTGATGTCCTGACCACTGGACGACGGGGCCGGGTCGCCGGCAAGTCTAGGGCGCAGCAAGCCGCGGGCCCCGCGGGGGTCGAGTGGACGAAATCATCTCCGCTTCTGTCGAAATCGTCCACTCGACCGGATTGGACCTTCCCCGCGTCAGCGGACCGCCCCGGTCAGTCAGCGAGCAGCATCTCCAGAAGCGCCTTCTGCGCGTGCAGGCGGTTCTCGGCCTGGTCCCAGACCGCGGAGCGATCGCCGTAGAGGACCTCGGCGCTGATCTCCTCCCCCGGGTGGGCGGGCAGGCAGTGCAGGACGATGGCCCGCTCGGAGGCGAGCGAGAGCAGGTCGGCGTCTAGCTGGTAGGGCGCCAGCGCAGCGCGCCGGCGCTCGGACTCCGCGAGGTCATCGCCGAGGCTGACCCAGACGTCGGTGTAGAGCGCATCGGCGCCGTCGGCCGCGGCGCGCGGGTCCTCGGTGAGCCGGGCGCCGTGGCCCGGCTCGAGCTGAAAGGTGTCGGGTGCCGCGACGGTCACCTCGACGTCGGCCAGCTCCCCGGCGATGGTCAGCGAGCGGGCCACGTTGTTGCCGTCCCCGAGGAAGCTGAGGCGAGCACCGTTCAGCTCGCCGAAGCGCTCGCCCATCGTCATCAGGTCAGCCAGCGCCTGGCAGGGATGGTGGAGCGGCGTCAGCGCGTTCACCACCGGCACCTCCGTCGCCTCGGCCAGCGCCTCGACCTCCTCGTGGGACGTGCCCCGGATCACGATCGCGTCCACGTAGCGCGACAGCACCCGGGCGGTGTCCCCGATCGACTCCCCCCTCCCGAGCTGCATCTCATCGCCCCGCAGCACAAGCGGCGTCCCGCCCAGCTCCGCGACCCCCACCTCGAAGGAGACCCGCGTCCGCGTCGAGGCCATCTGGAACACCAATGCGACGCTCTTCCCAGCGAGCGAGTCCGAGCCGAGGCCCTCGCCCCGCCCCGCCTTCAGCTCGGCGGCGCGCTCGAGCAGGGAGCGCAACTCGAACGCCCCTAGCTCCTCGCCGGTGAGGAAGTGCCTCGGCAAGACGCGGATACTACGCCGGGTGCGGCTGCGGGCGATCACCTGGAATCTCTTCCACGGGCGCGACTTTCCGCCCAACCGGGCGCTCTTCACCTGGCGCTCGCGGCTGCTGCGGATCAGCGAGCGCGACGCCACCCACCTCCAGGTCAATCGCAGCCTGCTGGCCGAGTTCGCCGGCCTGATCGACCGCGCCGAGTGGGACGTGATCCTCCTCCAGGAGTGCCCGCCCCGCTACGCCTCCCCCCTTGCACACGCCTGCGACGCCGACGCCCATCGCGTCCTCACCTCCCGCAACCAGCTTCTCCCCCTCCGCACCGCGCTCGCCCTCGCCAACCCGGACCTGATCGCCTCCAATGACGGCGGCTCCAACCTCACCCTCGTCCGGCGCGGTTCGCCGCTCGGGCAGATCGTCGAGCGCCGCGAGTTCGTCCTGCGGGAGCGGCGTCCCGAGCGGCGGATGATGGCCCTCACCCGCACCTTCTCGGGGCTCTGCGTCGCCAACCTCCACGCCACCAGCAACGTCCCCACCTACACCTCCGCCGAGCTCCCGGCCGCCGCCGAGCACGCCCTCTCGTGGGCCCGCGGGGCACCGCTGATCTTCGGCGGCGACCTCAACCTGCGCCCCGCCGAGCACCCGGCCGTGTTCGAGGATCTCGGCGAGCGCTTCGGCCTGCGCCCACCCACCGCACCCGGCTCGATCGATCATCTGCTCTCCCGCGGCCTCGAGATCGTCGAGCCCCCGACCGCCTGGCCGCCGGAGCGCCGCGAAGAGGTTAATGAGGAAGGGCGGGCGATCCGACTCTCCGACCACGCCCCGGTCGAAGCGGCCTTCGCCCTCTCCTGAATCCGGGTCTGCGCCCCGGGAATTGCCCGCCTGCGCCGCGGATGCGATAGTCAGTCTCATCCCCACAGACCAGTCGAGGAGGCGAAGCGGAAGATGGCAGCGAAGAAGAGCACCGGCAAGGCGGGCGCGCGGAGGTCCGGCGGCAAGAGGTCCGCTGCGAGCTCAAAGAGCCGCGCGAGCCGCTCCAGCACCCCGACCACCGGACTCGACAAGAGTGTCGAGAGCTTCCGCGAGAGCCTGGAGAGCACCTTCAGCCGCGAGCGCTTCCAGGAGGTCGCCGACGACTTCGTCGAGCGCGGCCGCATGACCCGCTCCGACGCCGAGAAGATGGTGTCCGACCTTGTCACCCGCAGCCGCAAGCAGACCGACAACCTGGTCAAGGAGCTGGACAAGCTGGTCAAGCAGGCACGGCGGGAGGCACGCCGGCAGACGGCGCCGGTGCGCAAGCAGGCCGGCCGCGCGGCCCGTCAGGCCCGCGACGCCGTCGACCCCGCCCTCGCGCAGGCCGACCGGCTGCGTCGCCGCGCCGGCGTCCCCTCGCCCTTCCCGATCACCGCCTACGACCAGCTCACCGCGGCGCAGATCAAGTCACGGCTCGGCGACCTGACCCCGGCCGAGCTGCGCAAGGTCCGCGACTACGAGAAGCAGAACTCGAAGCGCAAGGGCGTTATCTCAGCGGTCGAGAAGAAGCTCGCCTGAGCGCCGCTCAGGCGAACTCCGCGGCCAGCTCCTCGAAGCGGAGCTCCTCGCCCAGCGACTCCGCGAGGAGCTCGTCGGCGCGAAGCCGCTGACCGCCGCTCCATAGTCCGACGAGCCACTGCCCTGCCTCCGGGTCGGCGAACCACTCCTCCCCCAGGCTTGCCCGCAGGTGCCGCCGCCAGTGCGCCTCGAGCGCCCAGGCGCGCAGGTAGGAGGCGACGTAGAAGCCGCGGTCGACGTCGTCGAGCCACATCTCCTCGCCCCAGGCGACGCAGGTGGCGGCGCTCAACAACTCCGCGTAGCGGGCCGGCATCCGCTCGAGGTCGGGGCCGGCGCCGTGAAGCTCCAGCTCGTAGGCGATCTTGGCCGCGTAGCGGCGCAGGAAGTAGAGCCTCACCGCGCGTACATGCGCCACAACGGGGTCGGGGTCCGCCTCAAGTGCCCGGGAGAGCCAGGCGGGGTCCTCGGCGATCTGATCGAAGAGGAAGGCGAAGGACTCGGTCACCGAGTTGTCGCCGAGGTGGCGGAACTCGGCCGGGAGCGCGGGGTCCATGTGGGCGAAGTGCTGGGCGTGGCCGCCCTCGTGGAAGAGAGCGGCGAAGTCCTCGCGACCGCCGACCTTGGGCACGACCAGATACACCTCGCCGGGGATCCGCACCGGAGCGCAGTAGGCCCGCGGGGTCTTGGTCGGCCGCTGCTCGGTGTCGAGGATGATGTTGGGCTGGCCCGCGAGGTCGAGCCCGAGCCCGGTCATTGTCTCGCCGAATGCGGGCAGGAGGCGCTCTCCGGAGTAGCTGGCGTCGAGCGCCGGGGCGCGGAAGAAGCGGGCCAGGTCGGCCCGCTGCGTCTGGGCGCGACCGAACCCGAGGACCTTCTCCAGCTCGGGGTCGAGCAGCTCCGCGTAGACCTCCTCGGTCGCCTCGAGGAAGGCGCTCGTCTGGGCGGCCAGCGCGTCGAAGTCGATCCCGCTCAGCTCCGAGTGGGCCGCCGCGTAGCTCGGCCACCCCAGCTCGACGACGAGCTGGTGCGATCGCTCCAGGACGGCGCTGTGCAATGGGTTGATCTCCTCTTCGAGCAGCTCCATCCGGGAGGTCTCGATCGCGCGGCGACGATCCGCGTCGGGCTCGTTCGCCTGCTCGACCGGCGCCATCCGGTAGGGGATCTCGGTGCCGTCCACGTTGATCACCAGCTCGGCCTCCCGGGCGGCGACCGTCGCCTCCTCGGCCGCGCAGGCCCGCCCCAGGTAGGCGCCGACGGCGAAGGCGAGCAGATGGCCGGTGCGGCGGTGCGCCTCACCGCTCGCCGCCTGGTGGGCCTTCCGCAGCTCGTCGATCGCCTCGCGGCTGAACAGGTAGGGACGGCGCGCGTAGACCTCCTCGACGTCGTAGGTCGGCGACTGCCCGGAGAAGTGCAGGTGGTAGGTGAGGTCGAGCTCGGCGAGGAACTCCTCGGCCTCGGCCGAGTAGGTGTCGAGGTCGAACGCCAAGGGCTGGCACGATAGGGAAGTGACGGAAGCCGCCCCCCAGTCGCCGATCGCCGGCCCCGAGCGGCCGGAGCCTCGCGCTCGGCCGCGCCGCAGCGAGGTGCTCGAGCTGGACGTCGAGGACCTTGTCTACGGCGGGCGGGGACTGGCCCGCTCCGACGGCTACGTCGTCTTCGTCGCCGGCGCGCTGCCCGGGGACAGGGTCCGTGCCGAGGTGACGAAGGCGAAGCGGGCCTTCGCCGAGGCGCGGGCCGTCGAGCTGCTCGAGCCGAGCCCCGATCGCGTGCCGGACCGCTGCACCCACGAGGGCGATCCGTGCCCCGGCGCTCCGTGGCAGGGGCTCGCCTACGAGCGCCAGCTCGCGCACAAGCAGCGCCAGGTCGACGACGCGCTTCGCCGGATCGGCGGCCTCGACGGCTTCGAGCTGGAGCCGATCGAGCCGGCGACCGAGCACTGGCGCTACCGCAACAAGCTCGAGTACTCCTTCGGCGAGCACGACGGGGAACTGGCGCTGGGCTTCCATGCCCGCGGGCGCTGGGACCTGATCGTCGACGTCGAGGACTGCCTGCTCGCCTCGGAGGCCGGCAACATCGCCCGCAACCAGGTCCGCGCCTGGGCCCGGGCCGAGGGGATCCCGGCGGCCGACCGCCGCGGCGATGGCGGCGTGCTGCGCAACCTCGTGGTCCGCGAAGGCAGGCGCACCGGGCAGCTCCAGACGCGCCTGGTCACCTCCCCCGCCGAGTTCCCGCGGCCGCCGGTCGACCTCCACACCGTGATCGAGGGTCCCTCGGGCGGGACCGACGGGCCGACCGGATCGCTGGGGGCCGAGCGCCTGGCCGAGGAGGTCTGCGGCCTGCGGCTCGAGCTATCTCACAACGCCTTCTTCCAGACCAACACCGAGATGGCCGAGCGCCTCTACGGATTCGCCCGCGAGATGGCCGGGCTGCGCGGCGACGAGCGCGTTTTCGACCTCTACTGCGGCATCGGCACGATCGCACTGGCGCTCGCACCGGAGGCCGGCGAGGTCTGGGGCCTGGAGATCGTCGGGGAGGCGATCGCCGACGCGGAGCGGAACGCCGAGGCCAACGGCATCGCCAACGCCCGCTTCCTGGCCGCCAATGCCCGCACCGGCGTGCGGCCGCTGATCGAGCGGGCCGGCAAGCCCGAAGTGGTGGTGATCGATCCGCCGCGGGCCGGCCTCTCCCAGAAGATCGTCCGCCGGGTGATCGAGTGCGAGGCGAAGCGGATCGTCTACGTCTCCTGCAACCCGACCACGCTGGCACCGAACGCCGCCCAGCTCGGCGAGGCCGGATACCGGCTGCTCCGCGTGAAGCCGGTGGACATGTTCCCGCAGACGCCCCACATCGAGTGCGTGGCCCTGCTGGAGCGCGAGTGAGAGGGAGGCGATCCTTGCCGCGAGGCCGAACGGCATATACGGTGGCCACGTCGCACCAACGCGACGACGATTCCCCGAGCGGAAGGAGAGAGAGTGCTACTGGCGACGACGCAGGTCGAGGATTTCGACCGATTCCTGGAGGTCTTCTCCACCAAGGGCGCTGAGAAGCGCCGGCAGCACGGCTCCAAAGGTGCGACGGTCTTTCGCGATCCCACGGAGGAGGACCGGGTCTGGGTGGTCTTCGACTGGGATGCGGAGGGCTGGCAGAACTTCGTCTCCGACCCCGAGGTCCCGCCGATCCTCCAGGAGGCAGGGCACAGGGGCAAGCCCGCGGCGGCTGAGCTGGGCGGCCAGTACGACGCCTAGCAGCAGGGCCGCGGTCGGCTCGGGACCTCTGAGCCGCCAGGCAGGCGGTTGAAAGGCCCCGCGTGCGATGATCGTGGCATGCGGGGAATGGCGAGCAGGGTCGCGACACTCCTTTCGGTTGCGCTTGCTCTAACGGCTCCGGCGGCGGCGAGCGCGGGCTCGACCTCGCCGCTGCCGGCCCAGCGGCCGCTCTCCAACACCGGGCGGTGGTTCACCGATGCCAGCGGGCGGGTCGTGATCCTGCACGGCCTCAACATGGTCTACAAGCGCCCGCCCTATCAGGCACGGGCCGTCGGCTTCGGGGCCGACGACGCGGACTTCCTGCGGCGCAACGGCTTCAACACCGTTCGCCTGGGGATGATCTACAAGGCGGTCGAGCCCCAGCCGGGTCAGATCGACCATGCCTACATCCGCAAGGTGCGGGGGGTCGAGCGGACCCTCGCCAGACGCGGCATCCACTCGCTGGTCGACTTCCACCAGGACCTCTACAACGAGAAGTTCACCGGTGAGGGCTGGCCCGACTGGGCCGTCCTCGACGACGGGTTGCCGGCGGAGCCGCTGACCGGGTTCCCCGCCACCTACCTGACCAGCCCCGGGCTGAACCGTGCCTTCGACAATTTCTACGCGAACAAGTCAGGCCCGGGTGGCGTGCGGCTCCAGCGGCGCTACGCAAGCGCCTGGGAGAAGGTCGCCAAGAGCTTCGACGCCGACCCCGGCGTCCTCGGTTACGACTTGCTGAACGAGCCCTGGCCCGGGTCGGCCTTCGACTCGTGCAGGGTCGTCGCGGGCTGTCCGGCCTTCGACCGCACCCGGCTCGCGCCCTTCTACCGACGGGTGATCAAGGCGATCCGCGGCACCGACCGCAGGCACATCGTCTTCTACGAGCCGCACGTTCTCTACAACTTCGGCGCCGACACCAGCCTCCCCGACCTCGGGAAGAACCTCGGCTTCTCCTTCCATGACTACTGCTTCCTCGGACTGGTGACAGGCGCGCCGGCCACCTGCCCCGAGATGGAGAACTCGATCTTCAGGAACGCCGACGCCCGCGCCGCCAAGACAGGCGACTCCCTGATGCTCTCCGAGTTCGGCGCCACGGACGACCTCTCAATCCTCGAGCGCATCGCCAGATACGCCGACCGCCACATGACCTCCTGGCAGGAGTGGCACTACTGCGGATGCGATGACCCCACCACGCAGGCGGGCCCCGGTGACGTGCAGGCGATCGTCAAGGACCCGAGCAAGCCGCCGCGCGGCTCGAACGTCTTCTGGGGCAAACTGAAGGCGCTGGCCCGCCCCTATCCCCAGAAGATCGCCGGCACCCCGATCCGCTGGTCATTCGACCCTGCGACGAGGAAGTTCGAGCTCGTCTACAGCACCAAGCGGGCCGACGGACACGGCCGCTTCAACCAGGGCACAGGGCGGCCGAACCGCGGCACCAGTGAGGTGTTCGTGCCGAGGATCCAGTACCCGAACGGCTACGACTTCGCGGTCACTTCGGCACGGCCGGTGGGCGGTACAGCGCAGCGACTTCTGCTCCGCGGCGGACGGCGCACCAAGCGGGTCAAGCTGACCATCACCCCCCGCTGAGAAGCCGGGACGCCCGGCGCTCAGTACGGCGGCAGCTCGTCGTACCAGTCGCCGAGCATCCGGAAGGCCCGCCAGAAGCGCTGCTTGGCTCCCTCCTCGTCGAGCGAGGAGTCGATGTCGGGCGTGAAGAGGGCGTCGGTGGTCGGGGTGAAGGCCTGGATCTCGCCCTCGCGGGGCTCGATCGGCCGCGAGAGGGGGATGTCGAGGTCGTTGAGGACGGCGAGGGCCGGCTCGCCCATCACGACGACGATCTTCGGCTGCACGATCGCGATCTCCTCCTCCAGCCGGCCCACGCAATCGGGGGCGGCGAGGTCGGGATCGGCGACCGGGCACTTGACGCAGACCGTCCCGTAGATCACCAGGGGGTCGATGCCGAGGCGCTTGAAGCTCTTCATCAGGGCGTTGCCGGCCCGCCCATAGAAGGCCACTCCCTCCTCGATCTCCGACGCGCTGGGAGTGCGCTTCAGCATGAAGACGTCGGCCTGGGGATGGCCGGAGCCGAGCACCGGCATCAGCTTGCCGCGGGGGCAGAGCTGGCACTCCTGGACCTCGCGGGTGAGATGGTTGAGCTCGCGGATCGCGCGCTCGAGGTACTTCTCCCGGATCTCGTCGTCCGTCGCGGGCATCGTCGGCCCTCTCTTTGACGAGTCCCGCGCGCCTCCTTTGCGGCGAGCGCCCTGCATCAGCTCTTGCTCGCCGGGCCACGGCGACGGGGCCGGCGAGGGCGCCCGCCGCGGGCCGGCTTGGGGTCGGCGACTCGCCGCTTCGGCGCCTTCGGCCGGCCGGTGGTCTGGAGGAACTTCAGCGCCTGCACGTAGACCAGGTTCTTGTGCTTGCGGGTGATGTCCGCGTCCCGCATCGCCTCGAGGAACTCCTGCGGCCCGTCGAAGTCGCGGATCCGCTGGCGGACGCTGCCGAGGCCCTGGGCGACGTGGCTGTCTGACCCGGCGCCGGCGACGATCCGGTACTTGGCGGCGAAGCGCTCGGCCTCGTCATTGAAGGCGGTCAGCGCAACGCGCGGGTTGAACACCTCGAGGATGTCGATCTCCTCGACGATCTCGAGCAGGTGCTCGTAGTCGGGCACCGAGTGCAGCCGGTCGAACGGGTGAGGGACGTAGACGAGGCCGCCCTGGCGGCGGATCTCGGCGATCGTCTCCGCCATCGTCATCCCGCGCTCGATCTTCTCGGTCAGGAAGAGCCCGATCACCTCTCCCTGCTCGGCCGTCTTCACCTCCTCGGCGACGATCACCTTCAGGTCGTCCATCCCGGCGGCGATCTCCTGCGCAGCGAGGGCCCCCGAGACCTCGTTGTGGTCGGTGATCGCGATCGCGCCCAGGCCGCGGTCGCGGGCGGTCTCGAGCAGCACCTCGACCGGGGTGGCGCAGTCAGGGGAGTGGTCGGTGTGCATGTGGAGATCGACCTCGATCAGCTTGCGGCGCGCGATCCGGCGACGCACCGCCGGGTCACCAGACGGGGTCGTGGCGGCGGGAGGTGATCTCCGCGTAGAGAGCCTCGAAGTCATCGGCGACCTGGGGCCAGCTGCGGGCCGGGCCGGCCGCCGCGGCCGCCTCGTGCAGTGCCTCCAGCGCGTCCCGGTCAGAGGCGAGCCGGGCCAGCTGACCGGCGAGGGTCTCCGCGTCACCGGGCTGGAACATCGGGCCCAGCTCGCCCTCGGCGACCAGCTCGGAGTAGATCGGCAGCCGCGAGACGACCGGCACCGCGCCGGCCGCCAGGGCGCGGCGGATCACGCCCGGGGCCGGGGCCGGCCCGCCCGAGGCGGCCACCGCGACATCGCTTCGAGCCATCAGCTCCGCCACCTCGCAGTCCTTCGGGCCGATCACCTCCACCCGCTCGCGCAGCCGGCGGGAGATCCGCAGCGAAGCGGGGTCCGCTCCGTCGGCCGACCAGATCGATGCCCGCCAGTCGAGGCCCGGGGGAAGGCGGCGGAGTGCCCGCAGGAAGAGCCGCAGCGCTCCGCGCTCCTCCTCGAGGCAGAAGGCGATCCGCAGCGGCCCGTCGCCGTCGACCCGCGGCGGCCGAGTCGGCGCCGGGCGGGACCAGGTCATAGCTGCCGGGGAAGTAGCGCCGCAGCAGCTCGCCGGTGGCCTCCGAGGTGACCGTTCGGACGTCAAGGCGGCCGAAGAAGATCTCGACCAGCGGCCTCGCGATGTGGGTCGAGAGCAGGCGCTCCTGCGGGTCGTGAAAGGTGCCGACGTTGAGCGAGAAGGAGTGCCGCAGGGCGGTCGCCGAGACGCTCGGCCCAAAGGGCTCGTGGACGTGGACGATGTCGAAGGTCACGGCCCGGAGCAGCGCCTCCAGCGCCCGCCCGACGTCCACCGGGACCGGGGCGGGGCGCGGGCGCGGGCCCCGCGGCAAAGGCACCCCGCCGCCGACCGCGAGCACGCGCGGCTCGCCCTCGTCGAAGAGCGAGTCGGGTCGCTCGCGGGCGCGGCCGATCGCGGCCCGGGCCGCCGCGCACCTCAGCCCTCGACTCCGAGGGGGCGGCGACGAGGACGCGGTGGCCCCGCCGCGCGAGCTCGGCCGAGAGGCGCTCGGCGAACTCGTGCGACCTCGTGGCGCGCGCCCCAGGGATGGGGCGAGACCTGAACTATCCGCAGCGGATTCGCCGAGGGCACCGGGGGAGCATAAGCCAGCTCCCGCAGGGGTCTGAGAGCATCCGCGCCGATGCGACCGGCCCCATCGATGCCCCGAACCGACAGGATCCTGCCGGGTGTCTGGCGGCTGCGCCTGCCGCTGCCGTGGCCGGGGGTGCCGCACGGCAACGCCTTCGCGGTGGCGGCCGGCGAGGGCATCGTCCTGTTCGACACCGGGATCGGCGGGGATGGGCGGATGCGCGAGCTCGAGTTGGCCCTTGCCCAGGCCGGCTTCGCGATCACCGACGTGCGCCTGGTCGTCTGCACCCACGCCCACGTCGACCACTGTGGCCTGGCGGCGCCGATCACCGAGACGGCGAGCTGCGAGCTGTGGATCCATCCCGCGTGGCAGCACATCCGCAGGCTGATCGACGATCCCGACGCGGCCCTCGATCGCCGCCTCGAGGTGGCCCGGCTGAGCGGCGTCCCCGGTTGGGCGCTGGAGCGCTACGAGGCAGACCGCCGCGGAGCCGACACCGGGATCGAGGGGACGCTCGACCCCGACCGCGAGCTGCTTCCGGGAGTGGAGGTCGAAACGGACCTCGGCGCCTGGCAGGTCCACGAGACACCCGGGCACGCCCCCTCCCACGTCGTCCTCCACCAGCCCGAGCGGCGGCTGATGATCTCCGGCGATCACCTGCTCGGCCGCGTCTCGCTGTTCTACGACTACGGCCACACCCCCGACCCGGTTGGCGAGTTCCTGGCGAGCCTCGGAGTGGTCGAGGGCCTCGAGACCGGCCTCTGCCTGGCGGGCCACGGGCGCCCCTTCCGCGACACCGGCTCCAAGATCACCGCCTACCGGGCAATGGTGGCGGAACAGCTCGAGCGGATGCGGCGCTCGCTGGCGGGCGGGCCGAAGACCGCCTTCGAAACGGTGCCCGACCTGGTCGGGCGCGAGAACCTCAACGCCGCGACCGCGACGCTGGGGCTACAGCTCGCGCTCGCCTATCTCGACCACATGGCGCTGGCCGGCGAGGCCGAGCCGATCGAGGGCGCAGATCCGCGCCGCTGGCGGCTCAATCCGCGCCCGCGAGACCGATCGATCCTCTCACTATGAGAGGAAATTGCAGTCTCGGCAGCGGGGTTAGGACTTGGCCTTCTGCTTCTCGGGCTTCGCGGCGCCGGCGACCGGGGTGTTCTCGCGCGAGTAAGTGGCGATGAACTCCTCGGTCTGCTCCCGCGCCTCGTCGTCGGGACGCTGGCTGTGGGGCGACTTCATCAGGTAGCTGGAGGGGCCGTCGAGCTGGCCGGCGATGCCGTTGTTGAGCGCCAGCTTGATGATCCGCACGGCGTCGATCACGACGCCCGCCGAGTTCGGCGAGTCCCAGACCTCGAGCTTCAGCTCGACGTTCAGGGGGACGTCGCCGAACGAGCGGCCCTCGAGGCGGATGTGGGCCCACTTGCGGTCGGTGAGCCAGGCGACGTAGTCGGAAGGGCCGACGTGGACGTCGTCGTCGGGCAGGTCGTGGCCCATGATCGAGGTGACGGCGTTGGTCTTGGAGATCTTCTTCGAGTCGAGCCGCTCGCGCTCGAGCATGTTGTAGAAGTCCATGTTGCCGCCGACGTTGAGCTGCGACGTGCGCTCCATCAGCACGCCACGATCGTGGAAGAGGCGGGCGAGCTGGCGATGGACGATGGTCGCTCCGACCTGGGACTTGATGTCGTCGCCGATGATCGGCAGCCCGGCCTCGCGGAAGCGGCCGTCCCAGTAGTCCTCGCGGGCGATGAACACCGGCAGGCAGTTGACGAAGCCGACTCCGGCCGCCAGAGCCTGCTCGACGTACCACTTGGTCGCGTCCTCGGAGCCGACCGGGAGGTAGCAGACGAGGACGTCCGCCTTGGTCTCCTTGAGGATGCCGACGATGTCGGCGGTCGGGCCTGGAGCCTTCTTGATCTTCTCCTTCAGGTACTTGCCGAGGCCGTCGTGGGTCATGCCGCGCTCGACCTTGACGCCCAACTCGGGAACGTCGGCGAACTTGATCGTGTCGTTCTGCCCGACCAAATCGCCTCGGAGAGGTCCTTGCCCACTTTCTCGGCGTCGATGTCGAAGGCGGCGACGAACTCGATGTCGCGAACGTGGTAGCCGCCGAGGTCGACGTGCATCAGGCCCGGCACCTGGTCGGCGGGGTCGGCGTCCTTGTAGTACTGGACGCCCTGGATGAAGGCGTTGGCGCAGTTGCCGACGCCGACGATCGCGACCCGGACCTTCTCGTCCGTCGCGGCGGAGCCGTTGGCCTCGGCGCTGGTTCCGTTGCTCTTGCTGCTCATTGGGTCGCAGTCCTCCTGATCGATCAGCCTGCGGGCTGGGGTGAAAACCACACCCCGGGCCGGTTCTGGTTACAGATCGCTCGGGTCGCGGTCGTCGCTCGACGGGCCTCGCCGGGCCCTCGCCGGCGATCTCACCACGCACGTGCCACACCCGTTGCACCACCGTTACCCAGGTCAGCACCGCAATCACGTAGATCGACGGCGCCAGGAGCTCGAAGTCGCCGAGGCCGGCGCCCTTGGCGAAGACGAGCCCGATCGAAAGTATCACCACCCGCACGGGCCTGGTCGCCACTCCGACCTTGCACTCGACCCCGAGCGCCTCGGCCCGGGCGCGGGTGTAGGAGACCATCAGCGAGCCGAGCACGGCGATCACGCACATCGCCGCTGCGAAGTCATCGCCCTGCGAGGCGAAGTAGCCGGCGACCGCGGCGAGCACGATCCCCTCCTCGACCCGGTCCAGAGTCGAGTCGAGGAATGCGCCGAACAGGGTGCCCTTGCCCGACATCCGCGAGTAACGGCCGTCGAGCGTGTCCATGACCGAGCCGACGATGAACGCGATGCCCGCGCAGAAGAAGAGCCGCTGGGTGACCAGCGCCGCCGCGGCCAGGTTGAGGATCAGGCCGACGGTCGAGATGGCGTTCGGCGTCAGCCGCGACTCAATCAGCCGGTCGCGGGCGTAGGCGCGGAACTCCTGCGCGTTGCGGGCCTGGCGGCCGTCGCGCCCGCCGCCGGGTGCCCTTGGGGGCGCCGAGGACTCCATCGCAGTCAGGCTAGATGATCAGCCGCGCAGCAGCGGGCGGGGCTAGGCCTCGGCCTCGCGCGGCGCCCAGCGCCAGCCCCAAACCTCGGGGCGAAGGCGGGCCAGCCTCCAGGCGACGAAGGCGGAGGCTGCGGCGACCATCCAGCCCAGCGCGGCGTCCACCCAGTAGTGGTTGGCGGTGACCACCACCACCCAGACGACGAGCAGCGGCCAGATCGCCCAGAAGGCCTTTGTGAACCAGTGGCGGCTGACCCGGATGCCGGAGACCCCGATCATCATCGCGAACGCGCAGTGCATGCTCGGCACTGCCGCGTAGGGGTTGATGAAGACCTTGACCAGGGCGGAGTCGTGGTTGACGCCAGAGAAGTCGGTGATCGTGTCGACGAAGCCGTACTGGGGATAGAGCCGCGGCGGCGCGGTCGGGAACAGCGTGTAGCCGACCAGCGCGAATGCCATTGCTGCCATGAACATGTTGCGCACGAAGTAGAAGGCGTCGTTGCGGAACAGGTAGAGCCAGACGAGGAAGGCGATCGTGACCGCGAACTGGCTGTTCATGTAGATCTGGTTCGCGAAGTCGATCACCCACTGTGCCGGCAGGAAGACGCCCTGCAGGCTCGGCTCGA
Source organism: uncultured Actinomycetes bacterium (assembly GCA_963738305.1). GTDB lineage: Bacteria > Actinomycetota > Thermoleophilia > Solirubrobacterales > 70-9 > JBBRHQ01. Next base: position 1,097,785 of record CAVTVU010000001.1, read on the forward strand.
AGAAGGTGTGGGTCGAGCGCTCGAAGTCGATCACCTGCTGGCCGTGGAAGAAGGCGGCGCTCTGCTGCCCGTCCGCGACCCCGCGCACGGTCTCGTAGCAGATGTCCGCCAGCAGGAACAGGCCAAGCTGGCGAAAGACATCCGCCCATCCACGGGGGAGCTTCTCCCCGATTCTGGAGATCGCGAGACGCACGTCGCTTTCAATTGTAAAGGGCCGATGAAACGCCCAATGGTGCGACGATCACACTAGGCTCGGCCACCTTGACCGGACCCGTCGAGAACGGCGGCAGGCGGTGACGATCGTCTGTCTGGGCGAGGCGATCGCCGACCTGATCTGCGAGCGCGAGCTGGACGCGCCCGAGGAGGCCGATTCCTTCGTCCCTCATCCGGGCGGGGCCCTGGCCAACGTCGCCGTCGCCGCCGCCCGCGCCGGAGGAAGGGCCGCGCTTCTGGGCGGGGTCGGGGACGACCCCTGGGGGCGCTGGCTGCGGACCGGCCTCGAGAACGAGGGCGTTTACTGCGGCTGGCTCGCCACCGCTCCTTCGGTCCCAACGCCGCTGGCGATCGCCACCTTTGCTCGTGGGCGCGAGCCGAGCTTCCAGGTCTACGGCGCCGGGATCGCGGAGACGATGCAGGCCGGCGCCGAGCATCTCGACGACGCGATGGCCAAGGCGAGCGCCCTGGTCTTCGGCTCCAACACCCTGGTGGGCGAGACCGAGCGACGGGTGACGCTCGAGGCACGCCGCCGCGCGCTCGAGCTGGGCGTGCCCGTCCTCTTCGACCCCAACCTGCGTCCAAACCGCTGGCGCGAGATGGAGGTGGCGATCGACTTCTGCCGCGAGCTGTGCCAGGACTCCTTCGTGGTCCGAGCCAACCGCGCGGAGGCGTCGGCGCTGACTGGGATCGAAGACGCCGGCGGGGTCGGCGACGGCGCTTTGCGAGCTGGGCGCGAGGCTGGCGGTCGTGACGATGGGAGCCGAGGGGGCGCTGGTCCGCGGCGAGGCGAGTGGCGAGGTGCCCGCTCCCGAGGTCGACGTCGTCGCACCTCTGGGGGCCGGGGACGCATTCATGGGAGAGCTGGCGGCCCGGCTGGCCGGGCTCGGGTGGGACGCCGCCCGGGCGGCCGAGGCGCTACCGGCCGCGACCGCGGCCGGAGCCCGCGCCTGCGAGGGCTGGGGAGCGCAGTGAGCGAATCGGGATGGCGCCGCCCCCGCCGGCGCCGGGTCCTGGCGATCCGCGATCGGCTGCGGGAGATGTACGGGCGGCCGGTGAACAGGCCCCATGGGCACCCGATCGCAGAGCTTGTCCGGACGGTGCTCTCCCAGAACACCAACGACCGCAACCGCGACCGCGCCTTCGCCGGGCTGCGCGAGCGCTTCCCGACCTGGGAGGAGGTTCGCGACGCCCCGACCGAGGAGGTCGAGGAGGCGATCCGCCCCGGCGGGCTCTCGAAGCAAAAGGCCCCGCGGATCCAGGAGATCCTCGGCCGGCTGGGGGATCACCCCGACCTCGACTGGACCGCCGACGCACGGCGCGAGGAGTCGCTGGACTTCCTCACGGCGCTGCCGGGGGTGGGACGCAAGACGGCCGCCTGCGTGCTGATCTTCACCTGGGGGATCCCGGAGATCCCGGTGGACGTCCACGTCTACCGGGTCGGCGGCCGGCTGGGACTGTTCCGGCCCAGCGCCTCGTTCCCCGAGGCCCACGACGAGATGCTGGCGATCACCGACCCGGCCGACGCCTACGAGCTCCACATGAACCTGATCCGCCACGGGCGCGAGGTCTGCCGGCCGGCCCCGCGCTGCGGGGAATGCGAGCTGCGGCGCATGTGCCCGTGGTATCGCCAGCACGCCTGACCGCTGCCTCCCACAGGTAGTATCCCCGCCGCCGGAGGGCGGACTCGCCGGCGCGAAGAAGATGAGCAAGCGGCCATTCGTGATCTTCGGGATCTTCGTCGCCGTCCTCGCGGTGGTGATCCCGCTGTGGGCGTTCAATTCCAGCGGCGACCCCGACAAGGGCTCGCGCAGTGTCCCCCCCGACCTCAGCAACGGCAAGACCCTCTTCGTGACCAACTGCGGCACCTGCCACACCCTCTACGCGGCGGGAACCGACGGCAACTTCGGCCCCAACCTCGACATCAGACTGGCCCCCGCGGGCCCGCCGAGCGGGCCGACCGCGAAGCAGACGATCGCCACGACCAAGGGCCGGGTTTCGATCGCGATCAAGAACGGGATCGACACCAACACCCCGGGACGGATGCCGGCGGGCATCATCAGCGGCGCCCAGGCGGACAAGGTGGCGAACTTCGTCGCCCACACCGCCGGCCAGGGCTAGTCCCCTCCCGGGCAAAAAGCGCAACTTCTCGCCCTCGCGACCGTTCTTGATCGCGACCGCACACGAGAGGAGTCTCACTTGAGCACGTCCATCCCGGCCCGCCGCAACGGGCGCACAACCTTCCTCGCTGCCGCCCTGCTGGCGCTGGCCGGAGCCCTGCTGATGGCTCTTTCCGCGACCGCGCAGGCGAAGCCGCACAAGCACTGGCATCACCACCCCGGGCATCACAAGCCGCGGGGCGCCAAGGTCACCGTGATGACCCGCAACCTCTACCTCGGTGCCGACCTCGGGCCGGCGATCGGGGCCAGCGGGGTCGACGACTTCATCAACAAGAACGGGCAGATCCTCCGCGACGTCGACACCAACAACTTCCCGGTCCGGGCCAAGGGCCTGGCCAAGGAGATCCTCGGCAAGAAGCCGGACCTGGTCGGCCTGCAGGAGGTCGCGATGTGGCGCACCGGGGCCGTCAACCTGCCGGCGGCGCTCGCCGGCGGCTGCCGCCTGGCCAAGACCGCCGGGACTCCGTGCACGGCGACCACCGTCAAGTACGACTTCCTGAAGTCGCTGCTCGGCCAGCTCAACAAGTACGGCAAGCGCTACCGGGTCGTCAAGGTGCAAAAGGAGTTCGACTTCGAGGCTCCCGCCGACTACGACAACAACCCGAACACCCCCACCGGAGGGACCTTCGGCGCCGATCTCGACGGCCGGCTGACCATGCGCGACGTGATCCTCGCCCGGGTCGGTGCGGGCGTGAGGGTGCGCTCAACGCAGGGTGCGAGCTACGACACGCTCTACACCCCCAAGGTGAGCGGGATCGTCGACGTGCCGGTGACCCGCGGCTGGCTGCGGGCGGACGTCAAGGTGCGCAACAGCCACAGCTTCCGGTTCATCGACACCCACCTGGAGGCCTTCGGCGACCCGACGCTTCGCGAGGCGCAGGCCAAGGAGCTGTTCACCGGGGCGAAGGCGCCGGCGAACAGCAAGCTGCCGGTGATCCTGGTCGGCGACCTCAACTCCGACGACAACACTGTCAGCGGCGACGATCGCCTCGCCTACAACGCGCTGAAGGGGGCCGGGTTCCGCGACCGCGCCACCGAGAAGCCGCTCAGCTGCTGCATCAACAGCGGCATCCTCACCGATAATTTCGGATCGAAGAGCGACTTCGACCATCACATCGATCAGATCCTCACCCGCGACCCCGCCAAGGTGAAGCTGGTCAAGTCCTGGGTCACCGGCCGCAGCCCGGCCAACGGCTACTGGGACTCCGACCACGCCGGGGTCGCCAGCAAGCTGAAGATCTTCCGCTAGGGAGGACCGGTCAGGGGCGGTTGGCGGGCGCCCGACTCCTGCAGGGGGAGTCGGGCGCTTCGGCCTGTCAGTAAGCGGGTCACGCCGCCGCTCGGCCGTCTTGCCGCCTGCCCTTGAGTCCTGTCCAAGGATCTGCCATAATGTCACTTAGATTTCTTAAGGCAGGCATTCGAACACACCCTGGAGGACGCAAGCAGTGGGAAGAACAATCGGAATCGACCTTGGAACCACCAACTCATGCGTGGCCGTGCTCGACGGAAGTGAGCCTACCGTGCTGGAGAACGCCGAAGGCGGGCGCACCACCCCCTCGGTCGTCGCCTTCACCGACTCCGGCGAGCGGCTGGTCGGCACGGTGGCCAAGCGCCAGGCGGTGATGAACCCCGAGAACACGATCTTCTCGATCAAGCGCTTCATGGGCCGCAAGGAGGCCGAGGTCAAGGAGGAGGAGACGATCGTCCCGTATGCGGTCGAGGCCGGCCCGAACGGCGACGTGCGCGTCGACGTGCGCGGCAAGCAGTACTCGCCGCCGGAGATCTCGGCGATGATCCTGCAGAAGCTGAAGGCCGACGCCGAGGCAAAGCTGGGCGAGACCGTGGACGCCGCGGTGATCACCGTCCCCGCCTACTTCAACGACGACCAGCGTCAGGCGACCAAGGACGCCGGCAAGATCGCCGGGCTCGACGTCAAGCGGATCATCAACGAACCGACCGCCGCGTCGCTCGCCTACGGCCTCGACAAGGAGGCGACCGACCAGACGATCCTCGTCTTCGACCTCGGTGGCGGGACCTTCGACGTCTCGATCCTCGAGATCGGCGACGGCGTCTTCGAGGTCAAGTCCACCGCCGGCGACAACCACCTCGGCGGCGACAATTGGGACAAGGCGATCGTCGAGTGGCTGGTGGCCGAGTTCAAGCGCGACCAGGGCGTCGACCTCGCCCAGGACAAGAACTCCCTCCAGCGCCTCTACGAGGCAGCCGAGAAGGCGAAGATCGAGCTCTCCTCGACCCAGGAGACGCAGATCAACCTGCCCTTCATCACCGCCGTCGAGGGCCAGCCCAAGCATCTCGACATGAAGCTCAGCCGCTCGAAGCTGAACGAGCTGACCGCCGACCTGCTGGAGCGGATCGTCGGCCCGGTCAAGCAGGCGCTCGCCGATTCCGGCGACGCCTCGATCGACCACGTCGTCCTGGTCGGCGGCATGACCCGCATGCCGGCCGTCCGCGACAAGGTCACCGAGCTGACCGGCTCCGAGCCGCACCAGGGCGTCAACCCCGATGAGGTCGTTGCGGTCGGCGCCGCGATCCAGGCGGGCGTGCTGGCCGGCGACGTCAAGGACGTGCTCCTGCTCGACGTCACTCCGCTGACCCTCGGGATCGAGACCAAGGGCGGCGTGATGACCAAGCTGATCGAGCGCAACACGACGATCCCCACCCGCAAGTCGGAGACCTTCTCCACGGCCGAGGACAACCAGCCCTCGGTGGAGATCCACGTGCTCCAGGGCGAGCGGGAGATGGCCGGCTACAACAAGAGCCTGGGCAAGTTCCAGCTGACGGGAATCCCTCCGGCGCCCCGCGGGATGCCGCAGATCGAGGTCACCTTCGACATCGACGCGAACGGGATCCTCAACGTCGGAGCCAAGGACCTCGGCACCGGCAAGGAGCAGACGATCGAGATCAAGGCCGGCTCCGGGCTGGACGAGTCCGAGATCGAGCAGATGGTCAAGGATGCCGAGGCCCACGCCGAGGACGACCGCAAGCAGCGCGAGCTGGCCGAGGCGCGCAACGTCGCCGAGAATGCCGCCTACCAGGCCGAGAAGCAGCTCGTCGACCTGGGCGACCAGGTCGACGAGGCGTCGAAGTCGGAGATCACGGCGGCGATCAAGGACGTCAACGACTCGCTCGCCTCCGACGACGCGGCCGAGATCGAGGCCAAGACCGAGGCCCTGCAGGCGGCCTTCCACCGGGTCTCCGAGCAGGTCTACCAGGCCGCGTCCGAGCAGCAGGCCGCTGCGGACGGGTCTGGTAACGGCGCTTCCGCCGACGCCGGAGCCGAGGAGGAGGTCGTCGACGCCGAGGTCGTGGAGGACGACAAGTAGTGGAGTCGCGGGAAGTCGAGGCCGAGGGCGCCGCGCAGCAGGCCGCCGGCGATGGCGGCTCACCCGCCACCGAGGCCGACGAGGCCGCAGCGGTCGAGGTCGAGAAGGACTTCGACGCGCTGCTCGACGAAACCAAGCGCGAGCGGGACGAGTACCTCGAGCTGGCCCAGAGGACCAGGGCTGACTTCGAGAACTACCGCAAGCGGATGGCGGCCGAGACCGAGGCCGCGGCGACGCGGGGCAGTGCCGCCGTCGCCCGCGAGCTGATCGACGTGGTCGACAACCTCGAGCGCGCGATCGAGGCCGCCGGCCATGACCCGGCGGCGGTCCTCGAGAGCGGCGTCCCGGAGATCGACGGAGCCCTCGCGCAGGGCTGCCTGCTGACCTACCGCGACCTGCTTGCCGCGCTTGGCCGGGCTGGGGTCGAGGCGTACGCTCCGCTCGGGGAGACGTTCGACCCGAGCTGGCACGAGGCGCTTCAGACCCGGGCCGAGGAGGGCGCCGAGGCGGGGCGCATCCTCGAGGTGATGCAGAAGGGCTACCGCCTCGGCGACGTCGTCCTGCGCCCCGCGCGGGTGGTCGTCAGCGAGTAGGAGGGGCGATGGCCGAAGACTTCTACAAGGTGCTCGGGGTCTCCAAGAAGGCCTCCGAAGAGGAGATCAAGAAGTCCTACCGGAGGCTGGCGCGGCAGTTCCATCCCGACCGTAACCCGGACGACCCGAAGGCCGAGGAGCGCTTCAAGCAGGTGCAGGAGGCCTACGACACCCTCTCGGACCCCGAGAAGCGCAAGCAGTACGACTCCGGGGGGATGTTGGGCGGCTTCGGCGGACCGGGAGGGCCGGGACCCGGCGCGGCCGGGTTCGCCTCCGACCTCGGCGACATCTTCTCGACCATCTTCAGTCGCGGCGGGCGCGAGCCCCAGCAGGCCCACGGCCGCGACCTCGAGACCGAAATCCGAATCTCCTTCGAGCAGGCGATCGACGGCGCCCAGGTGCCGGTGACGGTGCCGAAGGCGGAGCGCTGCCGCAGCTGCGGCGGCAGCGGCGCCGAGCCGGGGACCAGCCCGATCGTCTGCCCGCGCTGCGAGGGACGAGGTGTTGACGCGCAGAGCCAGGGCTTCTTCTCGATCAGCCAGCCGTGCCCCGAGTGTGGCGGTGCCGGTCAGATCATCGAGCACCCCTGCGCGACCTGCGGCGGCTCGGGCCTCACGCACCAGACCAAGCGCTACAAGGTCAACATCCCGGCTGGCGTGCGGGACGGCACCCGGATCCGGCTAGCCGGCCGCGGCGAGGCGGGCCCCCGGGGCGGCCCGGCGGGCGACCTCTTTGTGACGACCAGGGTGACCCCCTCGCCGGTCTTCAAGCGGCTAGACGACGGCAACCTCGAGGTGGTGGTGCCGATCACGATCTCCGAGGCGATCGGGGGCGGCACGGTCGAGGTGCCGACCCTGAACGGCACCAAGCGGATCCGCGTCCCCGCCGGAACCCAGCACGGCACGATCCAGCGGCTGCGCGGCGAGGGCCCGCCGCGGACCGGCGGACGAGGGCGCCAGGACATCCGCTACCGGCTGGAGATCGAGATCCCCGAGGACCTCAGCCCGGAGCAGGAGCAGGCTCTGGAGGCCCTCGAGCACGCCTTCAACGGGCGCGACCCGAGGGAGCGGTTGCTGCGGGAGGCGAAGCGGTCGACCGGGCAGGGGCAATCGTGAGCGGCGGCGCGAGACGCCGCCGGGTGCGGCACACGATCGAGACCACGATCGACGCCGAGCGAGGTGTCTTCATGATCTCGGTCGCCGCCGAGCTTGCCGACATGCATCCGCAGACGCTGCGGATGTATGAGGCGCGCGGCCTGATCGCGCCGCAGCGATCGCCGAAGAACACGCGCCTCTACTCCCAGAGCGATGTCGAGCGCCTGCGGAGGATCCAGCAGATGACCTCGCAGGAGGGGCTCAACCTGGCCGGGGTGGAGACCGTGCTCGAGATGGAGAGGCGGGTCGAGGAGATGCGCGCCGAGCTGGAGCGCGTCCGTGCCCGGGCCAAGGAGTTGGAGCAGCGCATGGCCGAGGAGCTGGCGCGCTCGCGCACCGAGATCGTCCCCTACGGTGCCTACGAGGGCATCCCTGAGCCCGATGCGGGAACCGTGCGGATCCCGGTCGAGCGCCGACGGAGGGACGGGATGGGACGATGATCCGGCAAGCAGCCAGGCCGGAGCCGCGCGTCCGGACGCTCGTCTCGACGATCGCGGCGGCCCGGATCGGGATCGGGATCGGAGCGCTGCTCGCGACCCGCGCGAGCCTCCGCGCGCTCGGCTTCTCCGAGGCCAACCCAGCGAACCAGGCGCTGGCCAGGCTGGCGGGCGGGCGGGACATCACGATCGGCGCGCTCACCCTGGCCGCGCGCAATGACCGCCGGTGGCTGCGAACGGCATGCCTCGCAGCGGCCGCGACCGACGCGGGCGATGCCCTGACGCTGGCGTGGACCGGTGCCGGCAACCCCGAGCTGCGCCAGGCCGGGGTGATCGGTGTCGCGTCGGGCGCGGCGGGCGCCCTTGCAGGCGTCTGGGCTGCCAGCAGGCTGAGCGAAGGACGCTAGGAGGGAGCGCCGTGCAACCCGATCGCTTCACGCTGAAGTCGCAGGAGGCCGTCGCTTCCGCCCAGCGCACCGCGGCCGAGAACCGCAACACGGAGGTCACGCCGGCGCACCTGCTGGTGGCGTTGATCGACCAGGAAGAGGGGATCGTGGCCCCGGTGCTGCAGAAGGTCGGCGCCAACGTGACCGCGGTCCTCGGCCGCGCGGCGGAGGCAGTGCAGGCCCTCCCCAAGCTGAGCGGCGACGCAGAGCCGGAGGTTCGCCCCTCGAGCGCCCTGGTGAGGACGCTACAGCGGGCGGAAAAGGAGATGGCGGCGCTCGGCGACGAGTACATCTCGACCGAGCACGTCCTCCTGGCGCTCACCGACGCCTCCTCGGGCGTGGCGGAGATGCTCCCCGACCGCGACGCGCTGATGCAGGCGATCTCCGAGGTGAGGGGGCCGCACCGTGTGACCTCGCCCAACCCGGAGGAGACGATGCAGGCGCTGGACAAGTTCGGCCGCGACCTGACCGCGGAGGCGGAGAGGGGAAAGCTCGACCCTGTGATCGGTCGCGACGAGGAGATCCGTCGGGTCATCCAGGTGCTTTCGCGCCGGACCAAGAACAACCCGGTGCTGATCGGCGACCCGGGGGTCGGCAAGACCGCGATCGTCGAGGGCCTGGCGCAGCGGATCGTCTCCGGCGACGTTCCCGAGAGCCTCCGCGACCGGCGGGTGATCGCGCTCGACATCGGCGCGCTGCTGGCCGGCTCGAAGTACCGCGGCGAGTTCGAGGAGCGGCTGAAGGCGGTGCTCAGCGAGGTCCAGGACGCTGAGGGCCAGATCGTCCTCTTCCTCGACGAGCTGCACACGATCGTCGGCGCCGGCGCCGCCGAGGGCGCGGTGGACGCCGCCAACCTGTTGAAGCCGATGCTGGCCCGCGGCGAGCTGCGGGCGGTCGGGGCGACGACCCTCGACGAGTACCGCAAGCACATCGAAAAGGACGCCGCTCTGGAGCGCCGCTTCCAGCCGGTGCTGGTCGGCGAGCCCGACGTCGCCGACACCATCGCGATCCTGCGCGGACTGAAGGAGCGCTACGAGATCCACCATGGGGTCCGCATCGCCGACTCGGCGATCGTCGCTGCCGCCACCCTCTCGGAGCGCTATATCGCCGACCGCTTCCTCCCCGACAAGGCGATCGACCTGATTGATGAGTCCGCCTCGCGGCTGAAGATCGAGATCGACTCGATGCCGACCGAGATCGACGAGGTCGAGCGCCGCATCCAACAGCTCGAGATCGAGCGCGAGGCGCTGAAGAAGGAGACCGACGAAGCCTCGGTCGCCCGACGGGAGTCGATCGAAGCCGACCTTGCCGAGCTGCGCGAGCGCTCCGGTGAGATGAAGGCGCGCTGGCAGAACGAGAAGGGCGCGATCGAGGCGATCAAGGAGAGCAAGGCGCGGCTCGAGGAGGCCCACCGCGAGGCCGAGCGCGCCGAGCGCGACGCCGACCTCGAGGGCGCCGCCAAGCTTCGCTACGGCGAGATCCCAGAGCTGGAGAAGACCGTTGCCGAGGTCGAGGCGAGGCTCTCCGAGCTGCACGCCGAAGGCGGCACGATGCTGACCGAGGAGGTGACCGAGGAGGACGTTGCCCAGGTCGTCTCCAAGTGGACCGGGATCCCGGTGACCCGCCTGATGGAGGGCGAGGTCGAGAAGTTGATCCAGATGGAGTCCCGCCTGCACGAGCGGGTGATCGGCCAGGACGAGGCGGTCGAGGCGGTCTCCAACGCCCTGCGGCGCTCGCGCGCCGGGCTCTCGGACCCCGACCGGCCGATCGGAAGCTTCCTCTTCCTCGGCCCGACCGGAGTCGGCAAGACCGAGCTGGCCAAGGCGCTGGCGGAGTTCATGTTCGACTCCGAGCAGGCGATCGTGCGGCTCGACATGTCCGAGTACATGGAGAAGCACACCGTCGCGAGGCTGATCGGTGCGCCCCCGGGCTATGTCGGGTACGAAGAGGGGGGCCAGCTCACCGAGGCGGTCCGCCGTCGCCCCTACGCCGTCGTCCTGCTCGACGAGATCGAGAAGGCTCACCCCGACGTCTTCAACACGCTGCTGCAGCTGATGGACGACGGCCGGCTCACCGACGGCCAGGGCCGCACCGTCAGCTTCACCAACACGGTGCTGATCATGACCTCGAACGTCGGCTCGGACCGGATCGCCGGGGAGTTCGTGGACGCGCGGATCCGCGAGCAGATCGAGGAGGTGCTGGCAACGACCTTCAAGCCGGAGTTCCTCAACCGCATAGACGACACGGTGATCTTCCACCGTCTCTCCAAGGAAGACATCGGCGAGATCGTCGAGCTTCAGGTCGCCCAGCTGGTCAGTCGGGTGCGCGAGCGCGGGATCGAGGTCGAGCTGACCGACGACGCCCGCACCCTGCTCGGCAACCTCGGCTACGACCCCACCTACGGCGCCCGGCCGCTGAAGCGGGTGGTCCAGAAGCAATTGGTCGACAAGCTGGCCCTGCTGATCCTCGAAGGGGACTTTGGCGAGGGCGACACGGTGCGGGTGGACGCGGCGGCCGGGGAGCTGGCTTTCGAGCGGGCGGGGGCCGCCGCCGAGAAGGCCGCCGCTTGACCGGCTGCCCGATCGGGGGGCTGCCCTCAGTCTACAGTCGAGGGTTAGCCTGAGACGAATCGACCCTCCCGTGGCGGTTTCTGGACCATTTCCGCCCCTCGGGGAGCGCGAAGAGCCGTAATCGCTCCGGGGAATTTCCTGATCAGACCTGTCAAGATCACGCGCGCAACTTCACGCGTTGGACACGTTTACGTCACCATGTGAGAGGCAGGATGCAGGCAGACGGCGTTCCTGTGTGCGTCCAGCCGATCTTCGATATTCAAGGGAGCCCGGGCAGGCTCCGACACAAGCTAGGTGAGAAGGCTGTTCACGCCTATCCTCTGCCCGGGAGCCGCTGAGATGACAGAGGAGAAACGAGCAAACGAGAAGGGCGGCGAGAGCCCCGTTGCGGAGGCGGGGTCCTCCCCGCGCGCTCCGGGCGCGTTCCGCCGGGCGGGCTGGGCATTCCAAGAGAGGGTCCTGTGGAAGGCCGGGGACGCGATCCGCGCCGTCGGGGCCTCGGTCCGCTGGCCGCTGGAGAGCGCTGCCTGGGGCCTCCGCAGCCGCATCGCATGGCCGCTTGAAGACGGGTACGAGCGCCGCGGGCCCGCGGGCAGGCTGGCGCTGGTCGGGGCCGGGGTGCTGCTGCTCGCGGGGGTCGGCACGGCGGGCGCCTTCGTCGCCCACGACGGCTCCGGGAACCAGCCGGCTTCCCCGCCCCGAGTCGTCGTGTCCTCCCCTCCGCCGGTCGCGGCGGTGGTGCCGGCCAAGCCCGCCAAGGAGCCGGCTGCGCACGTTCTGAAGGGGGCGGCGCCGAGCTTCGGCCCCGAGGCCGACGGTGCCCCGACCGGCGCCTCGGCTTCCAAGGACGCGGTGCCGGCGGACCCCTCCGGGAGCGACTCCTCGAGCGCGGATGGCACCGATGCTGCGAGCTCGGCCAAGCCGACGAAGGTGAGGCCGGCCCTGAAGGTGGCGCACCGCTTTGCCGGTGCCTTCGTCTCCTATGAGGTCGGCAAGAACAGCCCCCGGGTCCGCAAGGTGTTTCGCAAGACCGCCACCCAGCCCTTGGCCAAGTCCCTGGTCAAGCGCCCGCCGCGTCAGCCGGCCTCGGTGGAGGTTCCCCGCGCCAGGGTGCTGAACGTCGTCCCCGGTCCCCGCCGCGGGGCCTCGGTCTCGGTCAGCGTCTCGCTCCTGCGGGTCGGCGCGACCAGCGAGCTGCGCCTCGAGCTGCAGCAGATCGAGGACAAGTGGCTCGTCAGCGACGTGAGGGGCTGATGGGGCGCACCCGCGCCGCTTTTGCGGCGACCGTCATTGGGGGAACGCTCCTCGTCGCGCAGAGCGCGCCGGCGGAGACCCCTTCCCCTGCCGACCAGTCCGCCTCCCTTGCGCCGGCAACCTCCGGGGTTCCCCCGACGACGCCGACCGGGACGGTCGCGGGTCCCGAGCCGGTGCAGCCGGGGACGGCCCTGGCGGCCCCTCGGCCGCCCCACAAGCCAAAGCAGAAGCCGAGCTCGGGGGGCGCGGTCTCGGCTCCGGAGAACGACGCCGGCGCCCAGAAGCACACCCACAGCCACCCGCAGCAGAGCGGCGGCACCGGCGCCAGCGCGGCCGGCACGAATCCCTTCCCGCTCTCGGCCCCGACGCCGTCCTTCGGGGCCCCCGGCGCCTCCAGCGCCTCCTGCATCTCGACCTCCCCGCCTCCCGGGCTGCTGCCGATCTACGAGCGCGCCTCCGCGACCTACTCGCTCGGCCCCCAGGGGCCGAGCGTGCTCGCCGCGATCAACCAGATCGAGACCAACTTCGGCGAGCTCAACCACGTCACATCCTCGGCGGGGGCGGTCGGCTGGATGCAGTTCATGCCCTCGACCTGGGCCAGCTACGGGGTCGACGCCAACGGCGACGGCCGCCGCGACCCCTACGACCCCGAGGACGCCATCTTTGCCGCGGCCTCCTACCTGCGTGCCTCGGGAATGCCGGAGGACACCGCGGGGGCGATCTACTCCTACAACCACGCCGACTGGTACGTCTCCGAAGTGCTCGCGAACGCCGGTTGCTTCGGCTCCCTCGACGGCAGCTCGTTCACCCTGGAGCCGCAGGTCCAGGTGCTCGCCTGCAACCCGTCCAAGGCCTGGGACGGGAAGATCCCGAGCGACTACCTCAACGCCTTCGAGGCGGCAGCCGGCCGCTACGACCTCGGGCGCCGCGGCGTCTGGGCCCTTGCGGCGGTCGCCAGGCTGGAGTCCCGCTTCGGGCGCGGCATGAGCAAGGCAGAGCTGCGGCGCACGGGACCGCTCGGGCTCGACGAGACCGAGTGGCGCCGCTACTCCGTGGACGGTGACGGCGACGGCGTCGTACGGCATTCGAGCGTCGAGGACTCGGCCGCAACCCTGGCGCGGATCGCCTGGGCGCGGGGCGGCCTGAAGGCTGGGCTCTTCACCCACAACCAGGCACAGTGGTACGTGCAGGAGGTCCTCGACGAGGCCGACGCGATGGCCGGCAATTGCAAGGCGAGGACGGTCCCCTGGAAGATCCGCTTCCCCGAGGTCACCTCGAGCGCGATCAACTGGAGCAACCTGACCCTCTCCAACAGCCTCGAGAAGCGCGACCTCGACACCGGAGCAATCGACCCGCGGATCGTCGGCCTGATCGGGGCGATCACGCAGACCCACACGATCACCATCTCGGCCCTGCGCTCCGACCACTCGATGTACGCGGCCAGCGGCTACGTCTCCAACCACTACTTCGGCCGGGCGATGGACATCGCCGTGGTCGACGGCGTGCCCTGCACCAACGTCTCGCCCCAGGCCCCCTGCGGGCAGCTCGGCGAGACCCTCGCCCACCTCACCGGGCCCTCTCACCCGACCGAGCTGATCTACTGCTACGACCTCGACGGGCCGGGCCCGGCCTGGGCGCAGGCCGACCACTGCGATCACGTCCACGTCGGCTTCGACGGCTGAGCACCTTCACCGCGCCCAGCGGCTGCGGGGCGCCCCCGAGGGGAACTTCGCGTTCTTCTCCGACGCCCACAACCTGGAGGCGATCACGCCCCCCTGGCTGCACTTCCGGGTCCTCACCCCGGCGCCGATCGAGATGGGGGCGGGAACGATGATCGACTACCGGCTCCGCCTCCACGGAGTCCCGCTGCGCTGGCGCACGCAGATCCGAAGCTGGGACCCCGGGGTGGGGTTCCGCGACGTCCAGATCCGCGGCCCCTACGCGCTGTGGGACCACACCCACAGCTTCGAGCCCGACGGGAGCGGCGGAACGATCATGCGCGATCACGTGGTTTACCGGCTGCCGCTGGGCCCCTTGGGGCGGCTGGCACAGCGACTCCTGGTCCGCCGTGACCTGGAGAGGATCTTCGACTACCGGGCGACCGAGATCGAGCAGATCGGCAAGCCGCCCCAATAACCTTGGCCCGTGGGAAGGGTCTATGACGCAACCTGGGGCCGAGTCTTCGCCGCCGGTTATGACCGGGCGCTCGAAGCGGTCGAGGAAGCCGGCCTGAGAGAGGTGAGGCGCGAGGTCCTCTCGGCGGCGTCGGGGCGCACTGTCGATCTCGGGGCGGGGACGGGGGTCAACGTCGAGCTCTTCCCGGATGCGGTCGACGACCTGGTGCTGGTCGAGCCCGACCCGCACATGGCGGTGCGGTTGCGGCGCCGGGTGGCCGCGTCGGTCGCCGAGGCGGAAATCGTCGAGGCTCCCGCCGAGCGGCTTCCCTTCGAGGACGCCAGCTTCGACACAGCCGTATTCACCCTCGTCCTCTGCACCGTCCCCGACCCGCATGCGGCCCTCGCCGAGACGGCCCGGGTCCTGCGGCCGGGAGGCCGGATGCTGTTCGTCGAGCACGTCCGCTCCACCGAGCCGCGGCGGGCCCGCTGGCAGGACCGGCTCGAGCGTCCCTGGGGGCTGTTCGCCAACGGGTGCCACCCCAACCGGGACACGGTGGCGCTGATCGAGGCCTCGGCGCTCGAGCTGGAGGAGGTCGAGAGCGGACGCCTGCCCAAGTCGGTGCCGATCGTCAGACCGATGGTCCGCGGGACCGCCTTGCGCCCGCTTCCCTAACGTGAAAGAAACTGGACCCTGACCCCAGCCCGATCGAGAGGAGCGCAATGCCCACCTACGTGATGCTGACCAACCTGACGGCCGACGGTGTGAAGACGCTGAAGAACAACCCCGCCAGGGTGGGCGAGGTGAACAAGGAGGTCGAGCAGATCGGCGCCAAGGTGCTCGCCCAGTACGCGACCCTTGGCCCCTACGACTTCGTCACCATCGTCGAGGCGCCCGACGACAAGACGATGGCCAAGGTGTCGGTCGAGCTCGGCTCACGGGGGACGATGACGAGCCAGACCATGGCCGCGATGCCGGCGGAGGAGCTGGCCTCCGCGCTCTAGCGGCGCCCGGAGCACAGCTTGAAGATCCTCGTCGTCGGGGGGGGCGGGCGGGAGCACGCCATGGTGCGGGCCCTCGCGCGCTCCGTCCACGCTCCCGAGCTGCTCTGCGCCCCCGGCAACGCCGGCATCGTCGCCGACGCCGAGTGCCTGCCTGAGACCCCGGCTGAGAGCACCAGGGCGATCGTCGAGGCTGCCCGCGCCGGCGCAGTGGACCTGGTCGTGGTCGGCCCCGAAGCGCCCCTGGTCGAGGGCGTTGTCGATGTGCTGGAGGACGTGGGTGTCCCCGCCTTCGGGCCCTCGGAGGCGGCGGCGGAGCTGGAGGGATCGAAGGCCTTCGCCAAGGAGGTGATGTCGGCGGCGGGAGTTCCGACCGGCTCTCACGTCCTGCTGCGCGATCGCGAGGAGGCCCTCGGGCAGATCTCCTGCGCCTCGTATCCCGCCGTGCTGAAGGCCGACGGCCTGGCAGCGGGCAAGGGGGTGATCATCTGCCCCGGTGAACGTGAGGCGCGCGAGGCGGTCGACGTCTTCTTCACCGAGCGGCGCTTCGGCGAGACCACGGTGGTGCTGGAGGAGTACCTAGAGGGAGAGGAGCTGTCGCTGCTCGCCCTCTGCGACGGCGAGAACGTCGTGCCGCTCGCGCCCGCCCAGGACTACAAGCGCATCTTCGACGGCGACCGCGGTCCCAACACCGGCGGCATGGGCAGCTACTCGCCGGTCCCCGGCTTCGATCGGGCCGCAGTCGAGAAGATCGTCGACTCGGTCCACCGCCCGATGATCGAGGAGATGGCGCGGCGCAACACCCCCTTCCACGGCGTGCTCTACGCGGGGCTGATGATCGGTCCCGCCGGGACGAAGGTGCTCGAGTTCAACACCCGCTTCGGGGACCCCGAGACGCAGGCCGTGCTGCTCCGGCTGCGCTCGGACCTGGTGGACCTGTGCCTCGCCGCCCGCGAGCCGGGCGGGCTCGAGGGGGCCGAGGCCGTCTTCGAGGACGACTGGGCGGTGACTCTGGTGCTCGCCTCGGCCGGCTATCCCGAGTCCTCCTCGAAGGGGGACGTGATCACCGGGGTCGAAGAAGCCGCGGCGATCGCCGAGGTCACCCACGCGGGAACCGCCGAGCGCGACGGGCGGCTGCTCACCGCCGGCGGCAGGGTGCTGAACGTGACCGCGCTGGGGGCGAGCCCCGCCGAGGCCCGCCGCCGCGCATACGATGCGGCGGGCCGCATCCACTTCGATGGAATGCAGCTCAGGAACGACATCGCCGAGCGCGCCGTGGAGCGCGCCGGCCTGACCCCGTGAGGACGATTTGAACGAGATCCCGGAGACCGAGCAGACGCAGCAGCCGGAGCCGGTGACGATGCCGGCGGTGGAGGAGGCATTCGAGGAGATCGAGGTGGACGCGCCCCTGGTCGGGATCATCATGGGCTCCAAGAACGACAAGCCGAAGATGCAGCCGGCCGGCGAGGCGTTGCACGAAGCCGGGATTCGCTACGAGGTCAGGGTGATGAGCGCCCACCGCGATCCCGACATGGTCCGCGACTACTGCTCGAACGCCCGCATGCGCGGGCTGCGCGTAATCATCGCCGGGGCAGGGATGTCGGCGGCGCTGCCCGGGGTCGCCGCCGCCCACAGCGACCTGCCGGTCGTCGGAGTGCCGATCTCCGGCAAGAACCTGGGCGGACTGGACGCTCTGCTCTCCGCCGTGCAGATGCCGCCCGGCGTCCCGGTCGGCTGCGTGGCGATCGACGGGGCCAAGAACGCCGGGGTGCTCGCAGCTCGAATAATCAACAGCTAGATCGCGTGATCTCCCGATATACGCGAGAGGAGATCGGGGCGGTCTGGTCGTCCCATCGCAAGATGGACTGCTGGCTCGCGGTGGAGCTGGCGGCGACCGAGGCGCTTGCCGCCGAGGGGATCGTGCCCGCGGAGGCCGCGGAGGCGTGCCGCTCGCGGGCTTCGTTCACGGTCGAAGCGGTCGAGGAGCGGGAGCGGGTCACCAACCACGATGTCGCCGCCTTCGTCGACGTTGTCGCGGCGCAGGTCGGGCCGGAGGGGCGCTGGATCCACTACGGCCTCACCTCCTCCGACGTGCTCGACACCGCGCTCGCGTTGCAGATCGAACAGGCGGGGATCATCCTGCTGCGGGGCGCGACCGCCTACCGCGACGCCCTGTTGCGCCGCGCCTTCGAGCATCGGGACACCCTCTGCGTCGGGCGCACCCACGGCGTCCATGCCGAGCCGACCACCTTCGGCCTGCGCCTCGCCGGCTTCGCCTTCGAGGCCGACCGCAACCTGAAGCGGCTACGCCGCGCGGTGGAGGGCACCGCGGTCGGCAAGCTCTCCGGCGCCGTCGGGACCTACGCCTCGCTCGGCCCCTCGGTCGAGGAGCGGGTGATGCACTCGCTGGGGCTGCGGCGGGAGGACGTTGCCACCCAGGTCGTCCCCCGCGACCGCCACGCCGAGCTGCTGAGCGCGATCGCGCTGGCCGGCGCCGGGCTGGAGCGCTTCGCCACCGAGGTGCGGAACCTGCAGCGCACCGAGTTGCGCGAGGTCGAGGAGCCGTTCGGCTCCGGACAGAAGGGGTCTTCGGCGATGCCCCACAAGCGCAACCCGATCCTCAGCGAGCGGGTCACGGGCCTCGCCCGGGTGCTGCGCGGCTACGCGCAGACAGGGCTCGAGAACGTCGCGCTCTGGCACGAGCGCGACATCTCCCACTCGGGGGCCGAGCGGGTGGTGATTCCCGACGCGACGATCCTGCTCGACTACATGCAGCACGTCGCGACCATGGTCGTCGACGGGATGCAGGTCAACACCGGCCGGATGCTCGGCATCCTCGAGCTGACCTCCGGGGCGCTGTTCAGCCAACGCGCCCTGACCGCCCTGGTCAACTCCGGAATGGATCGTGACGACGCCTACCGCCTGGTCCAGGCCTCCGCCCAGGAGGCCTTCGACACCGGCGTGTCCTTCCGCAACCTGATCGGCGCCGCCGCACCGGGGCTCGACCTCGATGCGGTCTTCGACTACAACGCCTACCTCACCCACGTCCCCGAGGTCTTCGCCCGGCTCGAGGCCCTGCGGGACTGATCCGGGCCCGCCGGGTCAGGCGGGGACCGGCTGGCGCGCGGGATTGCGGGACGTGAGGACGACCGGGGTGCCGCCCCGCGGCGAGAGGGTGATGTTGCGCCGGCCGACCCGCTCGGGGCGGGGGCTGGCCGCCCGCAGCTCGCAGCGACCGAGCACGGCGCGCAGGACGATCCGCATCTCGAACTCGGCGAAGGCGGCCCCGAGGCAGCGCCGCACGCCGCCGCCGAAGGGGATCCAGGAGTAGGTGTCGGGCGGGTTCTCGAGGAAGCGCTCTGGGCGGAAGGCGAGCGGATCGGGGTAGACGTCGGGACGGGTGTGGGTCAGCCAGATCGCCGGCGTGACGTCGGTGCCGGCCGGCAGGTCGACCCCGTCGGCGCGCAGATCGGCGCCGAGGCGACGGCCGGCCAGCGGCACCACCGGCCGCAGGCGCAGGGCTTCGGTGATCGTCGCCCGCAGGTACTCCTCGCCCCCATCGGCGACCTCCTCGCGCAGCCTGGCGAGCTGCGCCGGGTGACGCAGCAGCATGTCGAAGCTCCAGGCCAGCGCCGTCGCCGTGGTCTCGTGGCCGGCAAGGAGCAGGGTCATCAGCTGATCGCGCAGCTCGGAGTCGTCCATTCCCGTGCCGTCCTCGAAGCGGGCGGCGATGAGCGCCGAGAGGATGTCCTCCCGCTCCTCGAGTCCGGGGTCGGCGCGGCGCTCGGCGATCTCGGCGTAGAGCGGCTCGTCGATCTCCCGCAGCAGCGCCTGAAAGCGGGCCCAGGGCCCATGGTCGGGGACGCGTCGGGTAACCAGGGTGCTGAGCTGGGCGGCCGGCGCGGCGACGTCGGCGAGCACCTCCCCCAGCAGGGAGCGCAGCTTGCTCAGCCGCTGCGGGTCGCTGACCCCGAAGACGACCCGGAGGATCACCTCGAGCGTGATCGCCTGCATCCGAGGGTGGATCGGGAACGCCTCCCCGATCGGCCAGCGGTCGATCTCGGCCTCGACCAGCTCGGCGACCAGCGGCTCGTAGGAGCGCATGCGCTCGCCGTGGAAGGGCGGCAGCATCAGCTTGCGCCGCGCCAGGTGCTCGGCGCCCTCGAGCAAGAGGATCGAGCGCGGCCCCATGATCGGCTCGATCGCGATGCTCCGCCCAGGGGGCAGACCGTGAGACCGCTCGCTGTAGAGCACCCGGATCGCCTCCGGGTCGGAGATCATCACCATCGGCGTGCGGAAGCCGACGAAGGTGACGCTGAAGGAGTCCCCGTAGCGGCGGCGGCAGTCCTCCATGAAGGCGATCGGCCGCCAGAACCAGCGCATGGTCTGGAGGAGCGGCGGCGCGGACGGTCCGGGCGGAAGCTGCACCGATATAGAGTCGCAGGCCGGCAAGAGCGCCGCATCCACGACACAAGGGGAGCAGATGGCTGAATACACGGCGATGAGGATCGATGAGATGGAGGCGATCTACGGCGGCGCCTTCTACCGGGCCCGGGCGTCGCTCGGAGTCGATTCCTTCGGGCTCGCGATCTTCGACATCCCGCCGAACTTCGACGGCTACCCCGAGCACGACCACTCCGAAGACGGGCAGGAGGAGGTCTACATGGCGCTCAGCGGCTCGGCGCAGATCGAGATCGAGGGCGAGCAGCACACACTCGATCCCTCCAGCGCGGTGCGGGTCGCCGCCGGCACCAAGCGGAAGATCACGACCGGAGACGACGCCGTCCGAATCCTGGCGATCGGGGGGATCCCCGGCAAGCCCTACGAGGCGCCCCGGATCAGCGAGCTGGGCGAGCCCGATCCGCTGGCCGCCTAGCCCCGCGCCGATGCCCGAGTGAGATGAACGTCACCGAGCCGGCCCCGTGGACCTTCTTCGGGGTACCGGGCCTGCGCGACCTAGCCGCGCTCAAATCACAGGTGGCCTTTCTCGGGGTCCCGTATGACGGCGGCACCCCGCAGCCGGGGATCCCGACCGGTCAGCGAGCGGGCCCGGCCGCCGTCCGCGAGGCCAGCCGCGAGCAGTTCTCCTATCCGCCGCCCGGAGCCGACGGGTCCGATCTCGGCGCCGAGGGCTTCTACGACGTGGAGGCCGATCGGGACTACCTGAACGGGGTGACGATGGCGGATGTCGGCGACGTCGCGATCCAGGGCTCGGACACCGAGGCGAACTACGACCGGATCACCGACGCGACCCGGGGGATCGCCGAGCGTGGCTCGCTGATGGCGGCGGTCGGGGGCGATCACTCGATCAGCTTTCCGCTCGGCCGCGGGATGGAGCGTCTGGGCGAGATCGATGTGGTGCACGTCGATGCGCACACGGACTTCCTCGACGAGCTGGACGAGGCGCGGCTGACCGGCGCCAGTCAGCTGCGCCGGCTGGCCGAGCTGCCGTTCGTAGGGACCGTCACCGCGCTCGGGGTGCGAAACGTCGACCGCTCCGAGGTCGAGGGACTGCGGGAGCTGGGTGGTCGGTGGGCGACCTCCCTGGACGTGCTCGAGAGAGGCGGCGAGGAAGTCGTGCGCGAGACCGTGCCAGAGGCCGAGCGGATCTACGTGTCGATCGACCTCGACGTACTCGACTCCTCGATCGTCCCGGGGCACTCCCTGCCCGAGCCGGGCGGGCTCTCCTACCGGGAGCTGCGGGCGGTCCTCGCGGCGGTGGCGCGGCGCGGGCGGGTGATCGGGCTCGACCTGGTCGAGCTGAACCCGGCGCTCGATCCCTCCGGCGCCAGCGCGCGGGTTGCGGCCTGGACGCTGGCCCACTTCCTCGGCGAGATCTTCGACGTGTCGCGCTGATGGGCGAGGCGGAACCGCTCTGCCCCGCGGAGGGCCCGCCTCCTCGCGAGCTGTTCGCCGAGCTGCGGGATTGGCAGCGCGCCGGCGTAGCCGACCCCGTGTTCCGGGCGAGCGACCCGAGTACCGGCACGGTCTACGTCCGTGCCGACGACGGATCGGCGGAGACGCTCGAGCGGCTCGAGAGCGAGCCCGGCGTCCCCGCTCCTCGTCTGCTCGAGGTTCGCAGCGGATGGCTCTTGCTGGAGGCGCTACCCGGCGCTCCGATGAACGACGACAGCTGGCTCGCCCGCCCCCGGGAGGCAGCTCCGATCGTCGCCGACGCGCTCCTGCGGCTGGCCGCGAGCGACCTCACCCACGGCGACATGTGCCTGCCCAACATCCTCGGCGACCCCTCCACGGGTCGGCTCTCGGGGC
The DNA here is from genome assembly GCA_963738305.1 of uncultured Actinomycetes bacterium. Taxonomy (GTDB): domain Bacteria; phylum Actinomycetota; class Thermoleophilia; order Solirubrobacterales; family 70-9; genus JBBRHQ01. The sequence goes on from CAVTVU010000001.1 coordinate 1,119,362, forward strand.
TCGTCGACTGGGGTGACGCGGGCCGGTTCGACCGCTCGATCGACGTCGCCTCCGCGGTCTGGAGCTGCGGGTACAACGGGTACCCGGCGGAGACCGCGCTCGCCGTGCTGGCGCTGATCGGGTGGCCCCGGACCGACGCCGCGGAGGTGGAGCGGCTGGAGCGGCTCTGGTCCGACCTGGCCGGGCCGCCGGGCTGACCGCCGCAGGTTCCGGGATGAAGCGGCGGCGAGCGGGCAGATCCGCTTCCGGGGCAGCTAGCATCGCCGGTAGGCCATGAAGAGCGTGATCGCCGACCTCAAGCTCCACTCCTCGGGAAAGGTCCGCGAGATCTACGAGGACCGCGGCGACCTGTTGATGGTCGCCTCGGACCGGATCTCGATCTACGACGTGGTGATGCCGACCGCGATCCCCGAGAAGGGCAAGGTCCTCACCCAGATGTCGATCTTCTGGTTCGAGACGACCGGCGAGATCGTCCCCAACCACTGCATCTCCGAGGACGTCCCCGAAGAGGTCTCAGGGCGGGCGATCCGGGTGCGCAAGCTGGAGATGTACCCGGTCGAGTGCGTGGTCCGCGGTTACCTCTCGGGCTCGGGCTGGAAGGAGTACCGCGAGAGCGGCGAGGTGTGCGGGATCCCCCTGCCGGAGGGGCTGCGCGAGTCCGACCGCCTGCCGGTGCCGATCTTCACCCCGGCCACCAAGGCCGAGTTGGGCGAGCACGACGAGAACATCGACTTCGAGCGGGCGGCGGAGATCGTCGGCGACCGGGCGCTGATGAACGAGCTGCGGCGGGTCTCGATCGACCTCTACAGCCACGCCGCCGAGCACGCCGCCGAGCGGGGGATCATCCTCGCCGACACGAAGTTCGAGTTCGGCCACCACGCCGGCGCCGAGGTGGTCCTCGCCGACGAGGTGCTGACCCCGGACTCCTCGCGCTTCTGGCCCGCCGACCGCTACCAGCCGGGCCGCTCGCAGCCGTCCTTCGACAAGCAGTACGTCCGCGACTGGGCCGATGAGGCGGGCTGGGACCACTCCCCCCCGGCGCCGGAGCTGCCGGCCGACGTGGTCGAGCAGACCCGCGCCAAGTACGTCGAGGCCTACGAGCGGATCACGGAGCGCAGCTTCTGAGGGCACGGGTCCTGATCAGACCCAAAGAGGGAATCCTCGATCCCCAGGGCAAGGCGGTCGAGCGAGCTCTCCCAGCGCTCGGCTTCGAGGGCGTCGAGCACGTCCGGGTCGGGCGGATGGTCGAGTTGGAGGCCGAGAGCGCGGAGCGGCTTGACGAGCTGTGCCACAAGCTCCTGGCCAACCCCCTGATCGAGGACTACGAGATCGAGGAGCTGTGATCTGGGGGGTGCTTCAGTTCCCCGGGTCGTGTGACGAGCGCGACGCGCTTCATGCCTGCTCGCTGGCCGGCGAGGCGCGGATGATCTGGCACGAGGAGACCGAGCTCGGCGACGTGGACGCGGTGGTCGTCCCGGGGGGCTTCTCCTACGGTGACTACCTGCGGGCCGGAGCGATCGCCCGTTTCTCGCCGGCGATGGAAGCCGTGGCCGCTCTGGCGAGGGACGGACATCCGGTGCTCGGCATCTGCAACGGCTTCCAGGTCCTCTGCGAGGCCGGGCTTCTCCCCGGCGCGCTGCTGGTCAACGATTCGGTCCGCTTCGTCTGCCGGCAGGTCGAGCTGGTCGTGGAGAGCTCGGCGACGCCCTTCACCGCCGGCCTCGAGGCGGGCCGGCGGCTGTCGATTCCGGTCAAGCACGGAGAGGGGCGCTACTTCGCCCCCGACGACGTCCTCGACCAGATCGAGTCGAACGGTCAGGTCGTTTTCCGCTACGCGCCCGGGCAGAACCCCAACGGCTCCGCTCGCGACATCGCCGGTGTCCGCAACGAGGCAGGCAACGTGCTCGGCCTGATGCCCCACCCCGAGCACGCGGTCGACGCGCTGACCGGCTCCACCGACGGCCTGCGCCTTTTCGAGAGCGTCGCCGGGGCGCTCGTGTGAGCGTCCTCCCTCCGGAGACCCCGCCGCTCCCGGAAGCGGAGCGCGCAGAGCCAGACGCCCCGGCGCTCCCCGAAGCGCAGCGCGAAGTTACAGCTGCCCCGCCGCCCCCGGACGCAGAGCTGAGGAGGCGGCGGGCGGTTGATCTCGGTCTTACGGAGGACGAGTACGAGCGGATCTGCGAGATGCTGGCGCGCGAGCCGAACGGCGTCGAGCTGGCGATGTTCTCGCTGCTGTGGTCCGAGCACTGCGCCTACAAGCACTCGCGAAAGCTGCTGCGGAGGCTGCCCACGGAGGGTGAGCGGGTGGTGATGGGACCCGGCGAGAACGCCGGCGCGGTCGACGTAGGCGGCGGCTACGCGGTCGCCTTCAAGGTCGAGTCCCACAACCATCCCAGCGCGGTGGAGCCCTTCCAGGGGGCGGCGACGGGGGTCGGCGGGATCCTCCGCGACGTATTCGCCCTGGGGGCGCGGCCCATCGCGGTGCTCGACTCGCTGCGCTTCGGCGAGCTCGACTCGGGCCGCTCCCGTTACCTGCTCGACGGCGCGGTGCGCGGGATCGCCCACTACGGCAACTCGATCGGGGTGCCGACGGTCGGCGGGGAGATCGTACTTCGAGGCGCCCTACGAGCAGAGCTGCCTGATCAACGCGATGTGCGTCGGTCTCGCGAAGCAGTCGGAGATGGTCAGGGCGGCCGCGGCGGGGGTCGGCAACGTGGTGGTGATCATGGGCGCCTCGACCGGTCGCGACGGGATCGGCGGCGCCTCGGTGTTGGCCTCGGCCGAGCTCGACTCCTCCGATGACTCGAAGCGCCCCAGCGTGCAGATCGGCGACCCCTTCGAGGAGTCGAAGCTGCTCGAGTGCTGCCTCGAGCTGCTGGGCCGCGGATTGCTCGTCTCCCTTCAGGACCTCGGCGCCGCCGGGCTCACCTCTTCGGCGGGCGAGATGGCCTCGGCCGGGGGCGTGGGGATCGAGATCGACGTCGCACGGGTGCCACTCCGCGAGGGCGACATGGAGCCCTTCGAGATCATGGTCTCCGAGTCGCAGGAACGGATGCTGGCGGTGGTCGAGCCAGCCGACGTCGAGGCGGTCCTGGAGCTGTGCCGCAGGTGGCAGGTCGGCGGCGCGGCGATCGGCGAGGTCACCGCGGACGGTGACTTTCGGGTGCTCCGCGACGGCGAGGAAGTTGGCAGCGTCCCGGTCGGCGCCCTGGTGGACGGGTGCCCGCTCTACGACCTCGAGCCGGCGGAGCCGGAGGGGTGGACCTACGGCAACCGCAGGACGCTGGCCTCCGGCCTCGACGGCTCAGGCCTGATGCTGGCTCTCCTGGCCTCCCCCAACGTCGCCTCGAAGCGGTGGGCGTACGAGCAGTACGACTCGATCGTCGGCTCCCGCACGGTGCGCCGCCCCGGAGCCGCCGATGCCGCGGTGCTCGCGCTCCCGGAGGCGGGCAACGCGGTCGCCGTCGCGATCGACGGCAACGGCCGCCGCGTCGCCTGCGACCCGTACGTGGGAACGGTCGAAGCGGTGCTCGAGTGCGCCCAGAACCTCGCATGCGCCGGGGCGGAGCCGCTGGGCCTGACCAACTGCCTCAACTTCGGCAACCCGGAGAAGCCGGGGCCGGCCTGGCAGCTGACCCGCTCGGTCGAGGGCCTGGCCGACTCATGCGAAGCGCTTGGCGTCCCCGTGGTCGGCGGCAACGTCTCCCTCTACAACGAGGGCCCGGAGGGGCCGATCTACCCGACGCCGGTGGTGGGGATGGTGGGCGAGGTCCCAAGTCCCGAGGTCGCAGCGGCCGTAGGGACGGGCTTTGCGGCTCCCCGGGACGCGATCGCCCTGGTCGGCCCGTTCGCCCCCGCGCTGGCCGGCTCAGAGCTGGCCAAGCTGCGCGGCGAGCTGGACGCGGGCCTGCCGGGCGCCAAGGTCGAGAGCGTCACCGCGGCGATCGCGGCAGTCCGCGAGGCGGTGCGCTCGGGCGCCGTGCGCTCGGCCCACGACGTCAGCGACGGCGGGCTCGCCTGCGCTCTCGCCGAGTCCGCGGTCGTCGCGGGAATCGGCTGCCGGGTGGATCTCGACCCGCTGATCGAGGCGCGCGGCTGCTCCGGCGAGAGCGCCCTGTTCGGCGAGGGCCCCGGGGGCTTCGTGCTGAGCGGCGAGCGAGCGGCATTGGAGGCGATCGGCGGGGAGTGCGTCGAGGTCCTGATCGTCGGCGAGGTCGGCGGGAACGAGATCGCAATCGAGGCAGCGGAGCTGACCGCCTCGGTCCCGCTTGCCGAGGCCCGCTCGGCCTGGGAGTCGCTGGCGGCACTCGCCGAACCGGATCGCTAGGCGGGCTCGACCGAGCGTCGAGTGGACGATTTCGGGAGAAATGGGCGCGTTTTCGTCCACTCGACCGCGGCGGCGGCCCGCCGGCCAGATCCTGGGCCGCTGCTAACCTGCCGGTGCAGGCAGCCGCCTGCGCCTCCCGACGACTTTCAAGGGCAGATCGCCTCGAAAGACTTGACCGAGCGGCCTCCACTCGATGACCGCGAGGGCCCGCGCGATGAGTGCGGCGTCCTCGGCGTGTACGCACCCGGGCACGACGTCTCCCGGCTGGCCTATTTCGGTCTCTACGCGCTCCAGCATCGGGGCCAGGAGTCGGCCGGGATCGCGGCCTGCGAGGGCGGCCACATCACCACGATGCGCGATGCGGGGCTCGTCTCGCAGGTCTTCGATGAGGGGAAGCTGCGCGCGCTGGAGGGCGACATGGCGATCGGCCACGTGCGCTACTCCACCACCGGTGGGGGCTCGTGGGAGAACGCGCAGCCGGTCTGGCGCGACGACGGTCGCGAGCTGGCCCTCGCCCACAACGGCAACCTGACCAACGCGGTCGAGCTCTACAACGGGCTGCGGCGCAAGGGCCTCGACTTCCGCGGCACCTCGGACTCGGAGATCATGGCGGCGCAGATCTCCTCCAACTATGGCCGCTACGTCGAGGACGCGGTCACAGACGTGATGCCGAAGCTCCGGGGCGCCTACTCGACCGTGGTGATGACCAAGCACGCGATCGTCGCCTTCCGCGACCCGTTCGGGGTCCGGCCGCTCTCCCTGGGCCAGCTCGGGGACCGCTACGTGGTGGCCTCGGAGAGCTGCGCCTTCGACATCATCGGGGCCAAGCTGCTGCGAGAGGTCGCCCCCGGCGAGATGGTCTCGCTGAGCGAGCGCGGGATCGAGACCCGACAGGTCGTGGAGTCCGAGCGCACCGCGATCTGCGTGTTCGAGCACATCTACTTCTCCCGCCCCGACAGCCGCCTCGAGGGCAAGGTGCTCCAACAGGTGCGCGGCCGGATGGGTGAGATCCTCTGGCGGGAGGCCCCCGCGGACGCCGACCTGGTGATCTCCGTGCCCGACTCGGGAAACCCGGCCGCGGTCGGCTACGCCCGAGCCTCCGGCCTGCCGCGCGACGACGGGCTGATCAAGAACCGCTACGTCGCCCGCACCTTCATCCAGCCCGGGCAGGAGCTGCGGAAGCGGGGGGTCAGGATGAAATTCAACCCGCTGCCCGAGATCGTTGCCGGCAAGCGGGTCGTCGTGGTCGACGACTCGATCGTCCGAGGCAACACGACCCGCCAGATCGTCGAGATGCTGCGCGACGCGGGAGCGGAGGAGGTCCACCTGCGGATCTCGGCGCCGCCGATCCGCCACCCCTGCCACTACGGCGTCGACATGCCCTCGCGTGAGGACTTCGTCGCCCACGAGCGATCGATCGAGCAGGTCGCCGCGGAGATCGGCGCCGACTCGCTCGCCTACCTCTCCCTGGAGGGCGTATACGAGGCTGTGGGCAGCGGGGGCGGGACGCACTGCGACGCCTGCTTCAGCGGCAACTACCCGCTGGGCGACGACCCCGACGAGGCCGACGGGAAGTTCACGCTCGAGCAGCTCGCGGTCGGCGCCGCCGGGCGCTGACCGCGGCGGCGCCCGAGATCCCGTGAGCCCGGCCTTCCGGCTCTGCGTCCTCGCCTCGGGCAGTGGGACGAACCTGCAGGCGATTCTCGACCAGCTGCACGGCACCGGGGCGATCGAGGTCGTGGGAGTCGCCTCCGACAAGCCGGAGGCGATGGCGCTGCGGCGCGCGCAGGAGGCGGGGTTGCCGGCCGAGGCTTTCCCCCGCGACGCGCACCCCGACCGCGCCGGGCGCGACGCGTCGATGGCTGATTGGCTGGCTGGACGGGAGCCCGACCTGATCGTCCTCGCCGGATTCATGCAGCTGCTGAGCCCCGCCTTCCTGCAGCGCTTCCCGGAACGGGTGATCAACGTGCACCCCGCCCTCCTTCCGTCCTTCCCCGGGCTCGACGCGATCGGGCAGGCGCTCGAGCACGGGGCCAAGGTGACCGGGGTGACCGTCCATTTCGTCGACGAGGACGTCGACTCCGGGCCGATCATCCTCCAGCAGCCGGTCGCGGTCCCGCCGGGAGGTGGGCGGGTGGCGCTCGAGGAGGAGATCCACCGCACCGAGCACGCGCTGCTGCCGCGGGCGGTCCGCATGATCGCCGAGGGCAGGGTTAGGATCGACGAGCGTAACCCGCGCCTGGTCGTGATCGATGAGTGATGCCCCCGCAGAGACCCGGATGGAGGCCGTCAGCGACGGCTCGATCAGGGTGCGCCGGGCGCTGGTCTCGGTGTCGGACAAAACCGGCATCGCCGAGTTCGCGAAAGGCCTCGCGGCTCTGGGGGTCGAGATCCTCTCGACCGGAGGTACCGCGGGCGTGCTGCGCGACGAGAGGGTCGGGGTCGTCGACGTCTCCGAGTTCACCGGCCAGGAGGAGATCCTCGACGGGCGGGTGAAGACGTTGCACCCCCGGCTCCACGCGGCGCTGCTGGCGCGCCGCGACGACCCGGCGCACCGCGAGACCCTCGAGCGTGAGGGGATCGAGCCGATCGACCTGGTCTGCGTCAACCTCTACCCGTTCGAACAGACCGTCGCCCGCGAGGGGGTCGAGCCCGCGGTGGCGATCGAGAACATCGACATCGGCGGGCCGACGATGATTCGCGCCGCAGCCAAGAACCACGCCGGCGTCGCGGTCGTGGTCAAGCCCGAGTCCTACGACGCGGTGCTGGCCGAGCTGGAGGAGTTCGGCGGCGAGATCTCGGAGTCGACCCGTCACTGGCTGGCGAACGAGGCGTTCGCGCAGACGGCCCGCTACGACGCGGCGATCAGCGCCTGGTTCTCCTCCCACTACGAGGACTTCCCCGAGCACCTCGCGGTCGCCTACGAGAAGGTCCTCGACCTCTCCTACGGAGAGAACCCGCACCAGCGCGGCGCGCTGTACGCCGAGGTCGGCGCCCGCAGTCACGTGCTCTCGCGAGTCTCGAAGCTGCACGGCCGCGCGCTCTCCTTCAACAACGTCCTCGACCTCGATTCGGCGAGGCGCCTGGTCGCCGACCTCGCCGAGCCCGCCTGCGTGATCGTCAAGCACAACAACCCCTGCGGGGTGGCGATCGGCGAGGACGGGATGCGGGCCTACGAGAAGGCCCTGGCTTGCGACGCGATGTCGGCGTTCGGCGGGGTGATCGCGCTGAACCGCCCCGTGGAGCGGGGGCTGGCCGAAGCGCTGAACGACAACTTCGTCGAGGTGCTGATCGCGCCCGCGTACGAGGAGGAGGCACTCGAGGTCCTGCAGGGCAAGGAGGCGATCCGCATCCTGCGCGACGAGGAGGAACTCCTGACCGACCCGCGCGAGCGGGACGTCAAGCGGGTCCGCGGCGGGCTGCTCGTCCAGGACCGCGACGGTGATCCGGAGCCGCGGGAGCTGATGGAGGTGGTGACCGGGACTCAGCCCGACGAGGGACAGTGGCGCGACATGCTCTTCGCCTGGACGGTGGTGCGGCAGGTGCGCTCGAACGCGATCGTGATCGCCAAGGACGGCGCCACGTTGGGGATCGGGGCGGGGCAGATGAGCCGGGTCGACTCGGTGCGGCTGGCGGTGGAGAAGTGCCGCGAGGCTCGGGGCGCCGAGGCCGAGGCGCTGCTGGCCGGGTCGGTGGTGGCCTCGGATGCGTTCTTCCCCTTCGCAGATGGGCCCGAGGCGGCGATCGAGGCCGGCGCCAGAGCGGTGATACAGCCGGGCGGCTCGAAGCGCGACCGCGAGGTGATCGAGGCCTGCGACGCTGCCGGGACGGCGATGGTCTTCACCAAGCACCGCCACTTCCGGCATTAGCGGCCGCGAGCCGGGCCGGGGGTCGGGCCGGCCGGGCCGGGCCGGGACGCCGAGATGGAAGAAAGTCACCCTATAGGTGTCTTAGATCCATCTCGCGAAGGGCCACAAGCGATTTTTCGCGCCCTAGTCAGCGTAGGTTGCGCCCGCCGGGGGCGCTGCCCACGGCTTCATTGAACGCATTCGGTTGCCATAGCAACCAGGACGATTCAGCGAACGAATCGTCTCGGCTAGTGGAGCGCCGTCTCATGCTAAGAGCACGCCACGCCGCGTGTATGCCCCCGGCCGGATTCGAACCGGCGCCGCGCAGGTTAAAAGCCTGCCGCTCTAGACCAGCTGAGCTACGGGGGCGCGGCCATCGTAGCCCGCCCTTCATTGCCCATCGATGCCATCAGCACCCTCGCCCGCGGATTCGGGGCTGGAGCGCCCCGAGCTGGCGCTAATCCGCCTCGAGCACCTCGTCGGCGGCGCGGTAGCCCGACTGGATCGCGCCGTCCATGTAGCCGGTCCACAGGGTCGCCGTCTCGGTCCCGGCCCAGTGGATCCGGCCGACCGGGCGGCGCAGGGCCTCGCCGTAGTCGAGCAGGACGCCGGGCGGCATGTAGCCCACGTAGCAGCCGCCGCTCCAGCGCTCGTCGGCCCAGCTCTTCTCGATGTAGCGCTCCGGCTCCGCGGCATCGGGTCCGAAGTAGCGGGTGAAGTCGGCGATCACGGCGTCGCGGCGGGCCTTCCTCGACCGGGTGCCCCAGATCCGCGCCTGCTGGCCCTCGATGAAGCCGAGCAGGATCCCGGGGCTGCCCGACGGCGGCGTGTTGTCGAAGGTCACGCGGGTGGCGCCGATGTCGCTTGTCGCCTGGCCCGTCTGGTCGATCTCGCGCCAGAAAGGGCGCCTGTAGACGGCGAGGCACTTGATCACCGAGCCCATCGGCACCCGCTGCGTGAGCTGGGACCGAAGCGCCGGCAGCTCCGGCTTGTAGTGGATCTGCCCCGCCAGGGTTGGAGGCACGGAGACGATCACCCGCTTCGCGCGCCAGGTCCCCTTCGGCGTCTGAACCTCCACGCCCCCGCGCACGCGGTCGATCCTCACCACCGGGGCGCCGAGGACGACGCTGCGGCCGAGGTCCCTGGCGAGCCGCAGCGAGATCTTCTGGGAGCCGCCCACCACCCGCGACTCCTGGGCTCCTCCGGCGACGTTGATCAGGTTGTCGAAGCTCCCCCCCGAACGGATGTAGAAGAGAACGTGAAGCAGGGAGAGGTCGCGAGACTCCGCCGCGAACACCGCGGCGATCGAGAGGTCGATCAGATCCCTTGCCTCCTGCAGGGTCGTGTTGGCGAGCTTGAACGTCTCGAAGGTCTGCCCGTCCCATTCGGTGGCCTTCGCGGCCTTCCAGGGCTTATCGAGCGGCACGTCCTGGGCCATCGTGTTCAACTGGTTCAGGAACACCGCCAGCTCGACCAGGCTCGGGGTGTCGGCTGGCGGGATCGCGCCGGTGTACTCCTTGAACTTCGGGTCGGCGTCGGAGCGGTAGTAGACGTTCTTGCCGGTGTTGTACGTGGGGAAGGTCTTCAGGCCCAGCTGCTTGATCAGCGCCAGCACCCTGTCCTGGGTAGGCCCCACCCACTGGCCGCCGATCTCGACCACCTGACCCCCGCCCAAGTGGAAGTTGAGGGTGCGGCCCCCCACCCGCTCGCGCGCCTCGAGCACCGCGACCGAGCGCCCCTTGGAGCGGAGCCGCCGCGCCGCGCTGAGCCCCGCCAGCCCGGCCCCGACGACGACCACGTCGAACTTCCTGCGGCGACCCGACGCCGCAGCACCCGGGACGGTGCCAGCCGCATAGCCTGCCGCCCCCGCCGCAGCTCCGCCGATCAGGCGGCGCCGCGTCAGCCCGCCACGCTTCTCGCCCCTACTCTCCGCCACGACCCCAGTCTAAGAGAAACGGGAGGCAGCGCCAGGCCCCGCTAGGGCAGCTCCGGCATTCCCTGCTCGGGGGTCGAGGCATCGGCGTGCATCCGGGTCGGGATCCGCCCCGCCCGCCGCGCCTCGTAGCCGGCCTCCACCGCCCGCCGCATCGCCCGCCGCCATCCGCACCGGCTCGGCTGCCCGCGAGACCGAGCTGGCGAGCAGCACCCCCTCGCACCCCAACTCCATCGCCAGAGCCGCGTCCGAGGCGGTGCCGATCCCGGCGTCGAGGATCACCGGCACGCCGGCCTGCTCGACGATGATCGCGACGTTGTACGGGTTGCGTACCCCGGCCCCGGAGCCGATCGGGGAGCCCAGCGGCATCACCGCAGCGCACCCGGTCTGCTCCAGCCGGCGGGCCAGTACGGGGTCGTCGTTCGCATAGGGGAGGACCGTGAAGCCCTCGGCGACCAGCGTCTCCGCGGCGTCGATCAGCTCCACCGCGTCCGGCATCAGGGTGCGGTCGTCCCCGATCACCTCCAGCTTGACCCAATCCGTCTCCAGGGCCTCGCGGGCGAGGCGGGCGGTGCGCACCGCATCGCGGGCCGTGAAGCAGCCCGCCGTGTTGGGCAGCGCGAACAGCCCGAGCCGGTCGATCACCTCGATCACCGAGCCCTGCGCGAGCGGGTCCACGCGCCGCATCGCGACGGTGACGATCTCCGTCCCGGACTCCTCCAGCGCCCCTTCCATCTGCTCCAGCGAGCGAAACCCGCCGGTCCCGACGATCAGCCGTGATCGCAGTCGCCGCCCCGCGATCTCCCAGCCCGTCCCCGGGTTCGCCTCGGCACCTGCCTCCTCCGCCCTCGGATCCGAGGCCGCCCCCGCTCCGCCCTGGATTGCGGCCAGCACCTCAACGCTCTGCCCCGCCGCAAGCGGGGTCCGCTCCCAGGCGGCGCGGGGCACGACCTCTCCGTCGAGGGCGACCGCGACCCCGCGCGCGCCCTCACCGGCGCCGCTTGCCCGCACCGCGTCCTCGACGCTCGCCCCCTCGGGCAGCTCCAGCGGCTCGCCGTTCAACTTGACCCTCACGCCGCCACCTCCGCCCCGGACAGCAGCCGTTCGACCCGCTCGGCCGTCCACGGCGCCAGCAGCACCCCGTTGCGATGGTGCCCGGTAGCGAGGATCAGGCCCTCCAACTCACCCGGCCCGACGAGCGGGAGGTTGTCCGGGGTTCCGGGCCGCAGCCCGGCGGCCGCGCCGACCATCTCCAGCTCGGCAACGTCGGGAAGCAGCCGGTAGGCCTCCCGCAGCAGCTCGTGGACACCGCCGGCCGTGACCCTGGTGTCGAATCCCTGCTCCTCCATCGTCGCCCCGACGATCAGCCTGCCGTCGTTGCGGGGCACCAGGTAGACCCGCTCGGAGGCGACTATCCGCTCGCAAGTGGGCCCGTCCCCGTAGAGCTCCAGCGCCTGGCCCTTGACCGGCCGCACCGGCGGGCGCGCCTCGGGCGGCAGCCAGGATGCCTGGCCCGACCAGGCCCCTGTCGCCAGGACCACCGCCGCGGCTCGCAGCTCGCCGCGGGCGCTCGCCACACCCTCGATCCTCCCAGCCGCGATCAGGGACCGCTCGATCTCGCAACCGGCGAGGACCTCGACCCCCTCGGACCTCGCCGCCACCAGGATGGCCTCCGCCAGCGCCCGCGGGTCGACCACCGCGTCCCCGGCGACGTGGATCCCGCCGTGCAGGGAGGGAGCCAGTCCGGCCTCGAGGCGGCGGCAATCACGCGGCGGGAGCCAGTCGGCGTCGAAGCCCAGCGAGCGCTGCAGGTCCCGGGTGCGCTGGAGCACTCCGGCCTCGTCGCGGTCCAGCGCTACATACAAAGCGCCGCACCGCGAGTAGCCCACCTGGATGCCCGTCGCCCGCTCCAGATCCGCGACGAACTCCGGGTAGAGGCCCGCGGAAGCGATCGTCATCTCAAGCAGCGCCTCCTCGCCGAAGTCGAGCTCCCCGACGGGCGCGAGCATCCCCGCCGCGACCCGGGTCGCGGCGCCCGCGGGAGCGGCGCGGTCGATCAGCGCCACTTTGGCGCCGCTTCGCGCTGCCTGCCAGGCGCAGGCGAGGCCGATCACCCCGCCGCCGGCGATCACCGCGTCGTAGCTCTGCTTGCCTTTGGTTGCGTGCACCTCGCTCCTTTGGAGCCGTGCCACGGAATCCCTGCGCCGGCATTACCCGGATCAGGTTCTTGCGGTCGGCGGCGCCATAGCCGCCCTCTCAGCCCGTGGCTGGCGGGCTCCCGTCAACACCGATGCTACCCGCAGCGGGCCCGAATCCGCCCGCGACGGCAATAATCGTGGTGATGCCGATTCCCGCCCCGCAAGTGATCCCGTGAGCCTGGCGACGCCAGAGAGCGCCGGCCCGCTGCGCCGCGAGCGACTTCGCACCGCGCGCCTCTACTTCGTCTGCGAGGCCGCGCCCGGGGGCGAGGACCCCGAGCCGCTGCTGCGTGCCGCCCTGACCGGCGGCGTCGACATCGTCCAGCTCCGCGACAAGACCGCGACCCGGCGCACCCTCGAGATCGCCGGCCAGACCTTCCGGCGGCTCTGCGACACGTACAGCGCCCTGTTCACCGTCAACGACGATCCCAGCCTCGCCCGAGCCTGCAACGCCGACGGAGTCCACGTCGGCCAAGAGGACGTCGCCGTCTCCGAAGCTCGTGAGACGCTCGGCCCCGATGCGATCATCGGCCTCTCGACCCACTCCGAACAGCAGATCGCCGACGCCGAGGGGGTCGACTACATCAGTGTCGGACCGGTCTGGGAGACGCCGACCAAACAGGGCCGCCCGGCCGTCGGCCTCGAACTGGTCCGCCACGCCGCCGAGCACTCGCGGTTTCCCTTCTACGCGGTGGGCGGGGTCGACGTCGCCAGGGCGCCGGAGGTGATCGAGGCCGGCGCTTCGAGGCTCTGCGTCGTGCGGGCGATTCGCGACGCCGCCGACCCGGGCGCGATCGCGGCGGAGCTTCGCCGAGCCTTCGTCGGGCGGGAGACCGCACCCGGTGGCTGACCGCGAGCGCAAGCGCTCGCAGCGCCGCAAGCGCAAGCAGCGCTCCTCAGCCCGGAACGGGGGCGCCGCCGAGGTCGCGCCGGGCGCCATGGAGCGCGGCTACTCCAAGTCCGAGGAGCGGAACCGCAAGGCGCGGGAGGCGCTGCGACCGTTGGAACGCGGCGAGCGACCCACGGTCGTCACCGTGGGCGCCTGCTTCGCGGCACTCGTCGCCGCGGTCTTCTGGGTCTCCTCGCTGGTCGCCCTGCTCAGCGACGCGACGGTCAACGGCAGGGAGCCCAACCCGGCGCCACTGGCCCTCTTCGCGGTGATCATGAGCGCGATGGCATGGGGAATGTGGAAGGCCCGCTACTGGGCAGTGCTCGGCTTCCAGATGCTCCTGGTGCTATTCCTGCTCGCCGCGGTCGCCGGGATCGTCAACGCCAACACGTGGCTGCAGTTCGCCGGAACATGCTTGCTGATCGTCGCCGCCGGCACCCTCTTCTTCTTCATGGTCAAGGCCCTGGCGCGGATCCAGATGCCTCAGCGCCCGGGCCAGCGCTGAGCGACGAGCCGCCGAACCGGGGTCCGATAGGCTCGCGACGTGGCCGACTCCTACGACGTGATCGTCATCGGCGGCGGGCCGGGCGGCTACGTCGCCGCGATCCGCTCCGCCCAGCTCGGGCGCAAGACGGCCGTCGTCGAGCGCGACAAGCCTGGCGGCCGCTGCCTCAACTACGCCTGCATCCCGGCGAAGACGATGCTGCACACCGCAGAGCTGTTCGACCAGGCTCGCAACAGCGCCGAACTTGGCCTGGTGGTCGAGGGCGCCTCGCTCGACTGGGGGGCGCTGGGCGAGCGTCGCACCAAGGTCTCCGAGTCGCTGGCCGGCGGGGTGAAGATGCTCTGGGACAAGAACAAGGTCGAGATGATCGCCGGTCAGGGATCGCTCACCTCCGACGGGAACGTCGAGGTCGACGGGCAGACATATGAGGCCGGTAGCGTCGTCCTGGCCACCGGGTCCGTCGCCCTGCCGATCCCAGGGGTCGAGTTCTCAGGTCGCGTCGTCGACACCTGGGGCGCCTGGTCGCTGCCCGAGCAACCGGAGCGGATCGCGGTCGTCGGCGCCGGCGCCTCGGGATGCGAGATAGCCTCGGCCTACGGGCGCTACGGCACGGAGGTACTGCTGATCGAGATGCTGCCGCAGATCCTCCCGGCCGAGGACCGCGACGTGGTCCGCGTGGTCGAGCGCGCCTTCAAGAAGCAGAACATCACGATCTCCACCGGAACCCCGGTCGAGAACGTCGAGGCCGGCAAGAAGTCGGTGAAGTTCAGCTACGGCGGAGAGTCGGCCGAGGTCGACTACCTCTGCATCGCCGGCGGACGTGTCCCAGACGTCGAAGGCCTGGGACTGGGCGAGGCCGGAGTGGAGACTGAGGAAAACGGGCGAATCCGGATCGACGAGTTCCAGCGGACCAGCAACCCGAAGGCCTACGCGATCGGCGACCTGGTGCGCGGCCCGGCACTCGCGCACAAGGCGAGCGAGGAGGGCGTCGTTGCGGTGGAGCATGCGGCCGGGGAGCCGACCCATCCCGTGGACATCGACCTGGTCGCCGGGGCCACTTTCTGCCATCCGCAGGTTGCCAGTGTCGGCCTCACCGAGGATGCAGCAAAGGAGGCCGGGGTCGACGTCAAGGTCGGGAGGATGAAGCTGGGAGGGGTGGGAGCAGGCACCGTCTACGACGATCGCGACGGGATCGTCAAGCTCGTGGTCGACTCGCGCTACGGGGAGATCGTCGGCGCCCACATCGTCGGCAACCGCGCCTGCGACATGATCTCCGAGCTGGTCGCGACGATGGCGCTCGAGGGCGGCTATCAGGAGCTCGCCCGGATCGTCCATCCCCACCCGACGATCTCCGAGGCGGTGCTGGACGCTGCCCGGGCGGTGGATGGCTGGGCCACGCACGCCTGAGCGACCGGTCTTCTACTTCGACCTTGGGTCGCCCTACGCGTACTTGTCCGCAGAGCGGGTCAGCGGGTTGTTCACGGAGGCCGGGCTGGAGCAGCCCGAGTGGCAGCCGATCCTCCTCGGGGGCCTCTTCCGGCGCTTCGGCCGCGACTCCTGGTCCAACGGCCCGGGGCGCGCCGAGGGCATCGCCGAGGTCGAGCGCCGGGCCTCTGCCTACGGGCTTCCGCCGCTCCGCTGGCCCGACCCCTGGCCCGGGAACACCCTCCTGGCGATGCGGGTCGCCACATTTGCCAAGCAGACCGGCCGCACAGTCTCCTTCGCGCTGGCCGGGTTTCGCCAGGCCTTCGCCGGCGGGCTCGACCTGAGCACGCCTGACGGGGTCCTGGTCGTCGCCGCGGCGTGCGAGCTCCACCCAAAGGCGGTGCTGAAGGCGGCCGAGACCGCGACCGTGAAGGAGGCGCTCCGCTCGGCGACGGACGCGGCGGGCGACGCCGGCGTGCGCGGCGTTCCGAGCCTCCGGGTCGGCGACCAGGTGTTTTGGGGCGACGACCGGCTCGAGGAGGGCGTCGAGGCAGCCCGCCGAGTCGCCTGAGATAAGGTGGCCGGGAGAGTCTTGGCCGATCAGAAGAGCACGAATCGCGACCTCCCCGAGCCGGCCACCTGCTACGAGCTGCTCGAGCAGATGGCTCTGATCCGCCGCTTCGAGGAGGAGGCCGGCCGGCAGTACCAGAAGGCCAAGGCCGGAGGATTCCTCCACCTCGCGATCGGTGAGGAGGCGACTATCGTCGGCACCGCCTCGGTGATGCGTGACGAGGATTACCTGATCGGTACTTACCGCACCCACGGGCACGCGATCGCCCGCGGCACCCACCCAAACAACGTGATGGCCGAGCTGTTCGGCCGGGTCGACGGGACCAGCGGCGGCCGCGGCGGCTCGATGCACATCTTCGACCTCGAGAACCGCTTCATGGGTGGCTACGGCATCGTCGGCGGCAACCTGCCGCTCGCCGCCGGCCTCGGGCTCGCCGCGGACTACCGCGGCACCGACGCGGTCACGGTCTGCATGTTCGGGGACGGCGCCTCGAACGCCGGCAACTTCGGGGAGACGATGAACCTGGCGGCGCTGTGGAGCCTGCCGGTCGTCTTCCTGGTTGAGAACAACCTCTACGGGATGGGCACGTCGGTCGAGCGGCACTCGGCCCAGACCGACCTCTCCAAGAAGGCCGAGGGCTACGGCGTCCCCGGCCAGCGGATCGACGGGATGGACGTGCTCGCGGTCCGCGAGCGTGTCGCCGAGCACATCCGCGTCGCCCGCGAGGAGCGCCGCCCGACCCTTCTCGAGGCGTTCACCTATCGCTTCCGCGGTCACTCCGCCGCCGACCCAGAGATCTATCGGGAGAAGAAGGAGGTCGAGGAGTGGCGGAGCAAGGACCCGATCCAGAGCTTCGCCGATCGTTGCTTTGCCGAGGGCGTGCTCGACCCGTCCGACCTGGAGGAGATCCGGGCGCGGGCCGAGGAGACGGTGATGGCCGCGGTCGAGTTCGCCGACAGCTCCCCCGAGCCTCCGCTGGAAACGCTCTACGACAACCTCTACGTGGTCAGCGACACGATGGGCTGGTACGCGGTCGACGAGCGCACCCCGGAGCCGCACCGCGGAGAGCGGGAGGCGGAGGCGGGCGATAGCGCCAAGGAGCTTGCCGAGGCGGGTGCCGCCCACGCCGGACAGCCTGTCGCGCCGCGGCCCAACCCGGCCAAGGAGGGCGACGTGGCGATCGGGGTCGAACCGGAGGTCGCCGCCGAGACAAGCGACGTCGAGTTCGAGGAGGAGACGTACCGGTGAGCTCAGTTCGGATGCGGGAAGCCCTCCGCGATGCGATGGCCGAGGAGATGCGCCGCGACGAGTCGGTGTTCGTGATGGGGGAAGACGTCGGCGTCTTCCAGGGCGCCTTCAAGGTGACCGAGGGTCTGCTGGAAGAGTTCGGAGAGCGCCGCGTGCGCGACACCCCGATCTCGGAGAACACGATCGTCGGCATGGGCGTGGGGGCCGCAATGGGCGGGCTGCGGCCGGTGGTCGAACTGATGACCGTCAACTTCTCCCTGCTCGCCTTCGACATGATCATCAACCACGCCGCGTCGATCCCCTACATGTTCAATGGCAAGGTGCGGGTGCCGATGGTGATCAGGATGCCGGGCGGCGGCGGGCACCAGCTCGGGCCCACCCACTCGCACAGCTTCGAGGCGATGTTCCTCCAGGTCCCAGGCCTCCTGGTCGCCTGCCCCTCGACGCCGGCCGACGGCAAGGCGTTGCTGAAGGCGGCGATCCGCGACGACAACCCGGTCGTCTTCATCGAGCACGAGACCCTCTACGGAGCCCGTGGCGACGTTCCGGAGGACGGTGACGAGCTGTTGCGCTTCGGCGAAGCGGCGGTCCGCCGCGAGGGCTCCGATGTGACGATCGTAGGCATCCTGAAGATGGCGCTGGCTGCCGAGCGCGCCGCGAAGCAGCTCTCCAACGAGCACGGCGTCGAGGCCGAGGTGATCGATCCGCGAACCCTTCGCCCGCTCGACCTCGACACGATCCTCGAGTCGGTGCGAAAGACGAACCGGGCGGTGATCGTCGAGGAGGGCTGGCCGCACGGCGGGGTGGGCGCCAACCTGGCGACGCTGATCACCGAGCAGGCCTTCGACCATCTCGACGCCCCGGTGCAGAGGATCACCGGCGCCGACGTGCCGATGCCCTACTCGAAGCGGCTCGAGCAGGCGGCGATCCCGCACGAGGAGCACGTGGTCCAGGCGGCGCTGGCAAGCCTCGAGGGCGCGAGATGAGCGTGGACATCGTCATGCCCCGGCTCTCGGACTCGATGGAGGAGGGGACGATCCTGCGCTGGATCAAGTCGGCCGGCGACGAGGTGGCGGTCGGCGACGAGCTGGTCGAGATCGAGACCGACAAGGCGAACATGGTTTACGAGGCTGATGCAGCTGGGACGCTGATCGAGCTGGTGGCCGGCGAGGGGGACACTCTGCCAATCGGCGAGGTGATCGCGCGGGTCGGCGAAGCCGGCGAGCAGCCAACCGGTGGTGGAGTGGCCGGGGCGGGGACCTCCCCTCCAGAAGCACAAGGTTCCTCCGGAGCGGCCGAGCCGGGGACCTCCCCTCCAGAAGCACAGTCTTCCGGGGAGGCCCCCGCCCCGGCCGCTCCGGGCCCCTCGCAGTCCGCCCCAGCCCCGGCCGCTCCGCAGCCCGTAGGCGCTCCGGCCACCCCTCCGGCCGGCGATGGAGCACGTGCTTCTGAAGACGGGCGGGTCAAGGCTTCTCCTATCGCCCGGCGAGTCGCGGCCGAGAAGGGTCTCGACCTCGCCGCCCTCCGAGGGTCAGGGCCGGGCGGGCGGATCGTCAAGGCAGACGTCGAACGGGCGGAGGCAGGGGGCGGCGCCGGAGAAGCCGCTCGGGTGGCGGGGGTCGGGACCTCCCCTCCGGAAGCACAGTCTTCCTCCGCGGAGGCCCCGACCCCCGCCATCGGCGCCCCCGGGGGAGACGTCGAGACCGCGAAGGGGCATGTCAACTACGAGGAGCCGACCAAGCTGCAGGCGACCGTGGCTCGCCGGATGGCCGAGTCGAAGGCGACCGCACCCCACTTCTACCTGCAGGCATCGATCGACATGAGCCGCTGCTCCGAGGCCCGGAGGGCGATCAAGGCCGCCGCGCGGAACGACGATGTCGTGCCCTCGATCAACGACATGGTGGTGAAGGCCTCGGCCCTGGCGCTGCGCGAGTTCCCGCGTGCCAACGGCGCCTACCGCGACGGGCGCTTCGAGCTGTACTCGCGAGTCAACGTGGGCGTCGCGGTGGCGGCGCAGGACGCCCTGATCGTGCCGACCGTCTTCGACGCCGACGTCAAGGGGCTGCGACAGATCGCCTCGGAGGCGCGGGCGCTGGCGGCGCGGGTGCGCGAGGGCCAGATCACCCCGCCCGAGCTGTCGGGGGGCACCTTCACCGTCTCCAACCTGGGGATGTTCGGCATCGAGAACTTTGCGGCCGTGATCAACACCCCCCAGGCCGGGATCCTCGCCGTCGGCGCGATCACCGAGACGCCGGTGGTCCGGGACGGCGAGATCGCCACCGCCCAGCTGATGGCGGTCACCCTCGCCTGCGATCACCGCATCCTCTACGGCTCCGATGGAGCAGAGTTCCTGGCCCGGATCAGGGCGCTGCTGGAGGAGCCCGTCTCCCTTGCCCTCTGAGCAGCAGATCGCCGACGCCGCCGCGACCAACGGCAACGCTGCGATCGCCGGCAGCTCGGAGACGAGCGAGAGCGTCTGGGTCGCGGGCAGCACCGCTACCCGGCGAAGCGCCGCAGTCGCCGGCAGCGCCGGCACGGCTGGGAGCGTCGCGGTCGCCGGCAGCGCGGGGACCGCGCTCAGCGTCGCGGTGGCGGGAAGCGCGGCCACGATCGCAAGCGTCGCCGTCGCCGGCTCCGTTGCGACAGCCGTTGGCGCGGCGATCGCCGGCAGCGCCCTGACCTTCGCCTGCGTCCGCTGCGCGCGCTGTGTCGCTTGCGTCGCTTGTGTGGACTGCGTCGAGTGCGTTGGCTGTGTTGGTTGCGTCGGGCTGCGAGGAGAGGTGGGGCGCGTCGGGGTCGGCCGAAGTGCGCGGCGCCGACGGGGGCTGTGGCGATGAGTGAGCCGCTACAGGTGCTCGAGTGCGGGCTCCTCCCCTACGAGGAGGCGCGATCGCTCCAGGGCCGGATCGCCGAGGCGCGGCGCTGCGGCGAGGCTCCCGACACCCTGCTGCTGCTCGAGCACCCGCCCACGTACACGCGCGGGCGGCGCAGCGAGGAGGCCGAGCTGCCGATGGGGGTCGAGTGGTACGAGGCGCAGGGCATCGAGGTCCACGACACCGACCGCGGCGGCCGCGTCACCTACCACGGCCCCGGTCAGCTCGTCGCCTACCCGGTGATCTCGCTGCGGCCGCTCGGGGATGACGTCCACGCCTTCGTCCGCCTGCTCGAGCGGGCGATGATCGGCGCCCTGGCGGAATACGCGATCGAGGCGAGGACGATCGTGGGCCTGACCGGCGTCTGGGTCCAGAGCCACAACCCCCGCGACATCCCCGGACGCGAAGCAGAGGAGATGTCGCGCAGCAGTGCTCGAAAGATCGGTTCGATCGGGATCCACGTCAGCCGCGGCGTCACCACCCACGGGCTGGCGGTCAACGTCAACAACGACCTGCAGCCGTTCGAGTGGATCGTCCCCTGCGGTATCGAGAACGTCAGGATGACTTCGGTGAGCCGCGAGTTGGGTGGCGGGCAGGACCTTGGCCCTTTTGGCGAAACGATCGCCAGCCGCATGGCGACTGAGTTGGACCGGCCGCTGTCGCGTTCCGCGTTCCCCATGGCGATTAGCGCCCACGGCTGATTCTCGGACCGGGGCGCTACCGTTGGCGGGGATGGCCGACGACGCCGGCAGCGAGCGCCTCCACGTGACCCGTTCCCGGGCCAATCCGGGCGGCGCGGCGATCGAGGAGGGCGCGGGGGTCGGGATCCGTACCCGCAAGCCCCCCTGGCTGAAGGTCCCGGCGCCGGGCGGGCCGATCTACCGGCGCTTGAAGTCGATGATCCGCGCCGAGGGCCTCCACACGGTCTGCGAGGAGGCCAACTGCCCCAACGTCGGGGAGTGCTGGGAGCGGGGGACGGCCACCTTCATGATCCTCGGCGACGTCTGCACCCGCCGCTGCGGCTTCTGCAACGTGCAGACCGGCAAGCCCAGCTTCAACGATCCGCTCGAGCCGTTGCGGGTCGCGAACCAGGTGGCGAAGATGGGGCTGCGCCACGCGGTGGTCACCTCGGTGGACCGCGACGACCTCCCCGACTACGGCGCCGGCGCCTTCGTCGGCGTGATCCGCTCGATCCGCCGGATGGCCCCCGGCTGCCGGGTCGAGGTCCTCACTCCGGACTTCCGCGGTCAGGAGATGCCGCTGGCAAAGGTGATCAACGAGCGTCCCGACGTCTTCAACCACAACGTCGAGACGGTTCCGCGGCTCTACCCAAATGCCCGCCGGGGGTCGAAGTTCGGGCGCTCGGCCCGCGTCCTGAGGATGGCCAAGGAGATGGGCGGCGACGACGTCGTCACCAAGTCGGGGCTGATGGTCGGGCTCGGCGAGGAGTTCGAGGAGATGGTCGAGGCCTTCGCAATCCTGCGCGAGCACCGGGTACAGGTGCTGACGGTGGGCCAGTACCTGCGCCCCACCCCTGACCACCTCCCGGTGGCCCGCTACTGGCATCCCGAGGAGTTCGAGGCGCTCGAGCAGGCGGCCTATCAGCTGGGCTTCGAGTCGGTCGCCGCCGGGCCCCTGGTCCGCTCCAGCTACCACGCCGACGAGCACTTGCCCGAACGCGCCGCGCTGGCAGGGTAGCGACCCTACTCAGGGAGCCAGTCGCTCGAGCGCCGTCCCGCGCCAATGAGGGCCGTCAACCCCACCGCAGCCTGGTTTGTCCGTGGGGCGCGTTCGTCGATCACGTCGGTGTTGCGCCTGGGGTCCGCGGTCGGTCGTCTCGCCATCGGCCAAGTGTAGGCTCGCCGCTCCGTGCCGATCCCGCTCAAGGACAACGTCCGGACGCTGCGGCTGCCGATCGTCACGATCGTGCTGATCCTGCTCAACGTCGGCTTCTACGTCTGGCAGATGGGGGCACCGACCGACAGCTACTCGAGCCCGACCCTGGAGCGGCTGGGGCTGAATGAGCGGGACCAACGCACCGTCACCTACGGCGCGATCCCCTACCGCCTCCTGCACCCAGGAGAGGACTGCGCCGCCGGCGTTACCGAGGGCTCATCCGGGCCCCAGGTCGACCTGGTCTGCGAGGGAACGGCCGCCTACGACCGGGCCGAGGCGAGTGGCCAGCCATTCGAGCCGCTCGACCAGGCGCCATGGCTGCTCACGGCTTTCACCTCGATGTTCATGCACGGCGGCTTCCTCCACATCCTCTTCAACATGCTCTTCCTCTGGATCTTCGGCAACAACATCGAGGACGCGATGGGCCGGGTCCGTTTCCTGCTCTTCTACCTCCTCGCGGGACTGGTCGCGGTCTACTCACAGGCGCTGATCGATCCCGGCTCGACGGTGCCGACGATCGGGGCGAGCGGAGCCGTCGCCGGGGTCCTGGGCGCCTATCTCGTGCTGCTGCCGCGGGCGCGCATCCTCACGCTGATCTTCCTTCTCTTCTTCGTCACCCTGGTCGAGATCCCGGCCTGGGTGATGCTGGGAATCTGGTTCCTCCTCCAGTTCCTTCCCGCCGTGGGCCAGGTGGCAACGCCCGAGTTCGGGGGCGGTGTCGCCTACTTCGCGCACGTCGGCGGCTTCCTCTTCGGCATGGCGGTGGTGAAGCTGTTCGCCCTGCGCCGACCCGACATCGGCGCCGAGCCACCCCCTCCCCCCTCCCCTGCCGTGGCGGTCTGAGGGCGGATGGCCGCCCGCTTCACCGTCGGATCGCTGGTGATCGTGGCGGTGATCGCCTCGAGCGTGGTGATCGTGCGGGGCCACGACGACGAGGGAGGATCGTCACGGCCGGCCGGCGTGGTGACTCATTCAGCGCCGCGAGCCGGCAATGGGCGCGGTCGCGGGCCGACGATCAACGGGCCGCCGAAGCCAGTGCGGAACCGGTTCACCGTCCACCCGGCCCGTGAGCCGAGCGCGGTCCGGATCGCGCTGAAGCAGGAGCCCGCGGCCGGCCTGCTGTTCGACGTCCGCAGCGGCAGGGTCCTGTGGGAGCTTCACCCCCGCCGCGACCTGCCGATCGCCAGCCTGACCAAGATGCTCACCGCGCTGATGATCGCGGAGCGCCACCGTCCAGGGGAGATGGTCCGCATCACCCGACAGGCGATCAACTACGACGGCTCGGGAGTTGGGGTTCTCCCGGAGGGAAAGCGGGTCCGGCTGGGGGCCCTCCTCTACGGTCTTCTGCTCGTCTCCGGCAACGACGCCGCGATCGCCCTCGCCCAGCACGATGCAGGGACTCAGCGACAGTTCGTCGCGAGGATGAACCGGCGCGCCCGCGCGCTCGGCCTTCGCTGCTCGCACTTCACGAGCCCCAGCGGGATCATCGACCGGGGCAACCACTCGTGTGCGCTCGACCTGGCGACGCTCGCCCGCCTCGATCTCGCGAACCCGACGGTTCGCCGCATCGTCGCGACCCGCCGCGCCAGGCTGCCGTTCCCGATCCAGGGCGGCGTGCTCGACCTGTTCAACATCAACCCGTTCATCTCCATGCAGATGCCGGGGATCACCGGAGTGAAGACCGGGCTCACCGACGCCGCCGGGCGCTGCTACGTGATCACCCGACGGCGCGGCGGCCGGCACCTTGGCGTGGTCCTGCTCAACTCCCCTAACCCCCTGGACCAGGTGCCGCGGCTGCTGCGAGCCGGATTCCGGGCGGAGCGGGCGGGCTGAGGGTTCAGTCCGCGACCCCGGCAGCGGTGAGCGCTGCAGCGTGATCGGGATAGGTTTCCTGCCGCACCGCCTTCTCCCCGTGGATGGTCCAGATCCAGGCGCGCTCCTGCTCGACGGCGACGCCGCTGCCCTTGCCGTGGGCGCTCATCCTGCCGAGGACCACCACCCGGTCACCCACTCCGATCAGCTCGTCCGGCTCGAGGTGGACGCGATCGAAGGCATCGTCGATGATCGCTCGCAGCTCGCGAATGCCGTCGTGGCCGTGGAAGCTGCGAGGGTCGGGAGCGTTCGGGTTCTGGACCCAGACGATCTCGGGGTCGATCAGCTCCTCCAGCCTGCCTTCGTCGGCGGCGTTCAGAGCCGCGTAAAGCTCGCGGACGATCTCGATGGTGTCGCGGGTCATTTCGCGGACTCGGCCCGTTGGTCGATCGGCTCCGCCAGCTCGACGATAATCCCCTCAGGGCCGCGGACGTAGCAGAGCCGGTAGCTGTCCCCGTAGCGCTCCAGCTCTCCAACGAGCTCCGAGCCGAGGGCTCGCAGGCGGGCGACGACGGAGTCGATGTCCTCGACGGCGAAGTTGATGTGGCGGATGCCCGGGGTGTTTGCCGCCATCTGCGGGTTGTCGCCCCGGTATAGCGGCGAGTGGAACTTCGCGAGCTCGATTCGTCCGTTGCCGTCCGGTGTCCGCAGCATGGCAATGTCCGCGCGGACGCCCTCCAGCCCCACGACGCGGTCCGCCCAGCGGCCCTCGACCGGGGCCTCGCCCTGCAGCTCGAGTCCGAGCTCGACGAAGAACTCGGTTGCGGCCGCGAGGTCGTCGACGACGATGCCCACGTGATCCATCCGCTGGATCGTCATGTGCTCGATGGTAAGGAACGCGGGTCGTGCGGGTGAGTGGAGCCAGCCGGATTCGAACCGGCGACCTCTTCGGTGCAAGCGAAGCGCTCTGCCAACTGAGCTATGGCCCCACTGGGGAGAGTCTAGGCGGCGCATCTCGACCTGACGAATCCCGCTCCCCGCGGCGGAATCCCCGTCCCTCCGCCGTGCGTGTGAGAGACTGGCCCCGACCACGGGACCAGGAGACGCGATGGCAGCCGAGACGGGGACCGCCGAAGCGGTCGAGGAGGGCAAGGAAGCCGCCCAGTCCGCGGACGGCGCTGGCGCCGCGCCGAAGGCGAGCGAGCGGGCCGAGGTCTCCAACCTCGAGATCGTCCGCCACTACTTCGACATTGCCGCCGAGCGCACCGGGTTACGGGATGACCTGCGCGAGGTCTTCTGGTCGCCGTATCGCGAGGTCAGCGTTCAGATCCCCGTCAAGCAGTCCGACGGCAGGGTCCACACATACTCGGGCTACCGGATCCAGCACAACGGGGCGCGCGGGCCCTACAAGGGCGGGGTCCGCTTCCACCAGGAGGTCGACATCGACGAGGTCCGCGCCCTGGCCTCGCTGATGACCTGGAAGACGGCGGTCGCAGGGGTTCCGTTCGGCGGCGCCAAGGGTGGCGTCAACTGCCCGGCCCACGAGCTCGAGCAGAACGAGCTCCAGCAGATCGCCCGCTCCTTCATGGACAAGATCGACAAGGTCCTGGGGCCGACCCGCGACATCCCCGCTCCCGACGTCAACACAAACGCGCAGACCATGGCCTGGTTCATGGACGAGTACGGGAAACTCCACGGCCACACTCCGGCGATCTGCACCGGCAAGCCGATCGAACTGGAGGGATCTCTGGGCCGCGAGGCCGCCACCGGCCGCGGCTGCGTCTACATGTTCCGCGAGGCGGCGCCCCAGCTCGGCCTCAGCCCCTCGGAGACCACCTTCGCGGTGCAGGGATTCGGCAACGTTGGCTCCTGGGCGGCGCGGATCATGCAGCAGCTCGGGTGCCGCATGGTCGCCGTCTCCGACGCCTACGGCGCGATCCATTCCGAGGCTGGCATCGACGCCGACGAGCTGGTCCGCTTCCTAGCTCAGGGCGGGAAGCTGGCCGAGTACGAGGCGGCCGAGGAAATCGATCCCGACGATCTGATCGCGACCGATTGCGACGTGTTGATCCCGGCCGCCCTCGGCGGGATGATCCACGAGGGGAACGCCGACCGGGTGCAGTGCAAGGTGATGATCGAGGGCGCCAACAGCCCGACCACGCCCACCGCGGATGCGGTCCTGAACGACAAGGGGATCTACGTGATCCCGGACGTGATGGCCAACGCCGGCGGTGTCGTCGTCTCCTACTTCGAGTGGGTGCAGAACCTGCAGCACTTCCGCTGGGAGGAGCGCGAGGTGAACGACAAGCTGGGGACGATCATGCGCCGCGCCTACCGCGAGGTCTCGACCAAGGCCAAGGAGGAGGGGGTCTCCCTGCGCGAGGCGGCCTTCCTGGTCGGCTTGGACCGCGTGGTCACCGCGTCGAAGATGCGCGGCTACGTTTCATAGCCGCCCCCGGACGCGGAGCGAGAGCCCGCAGATAGTCGGTGTCTCTGGGTGCGGGCTCTCGCGGAGCAGAGGAGGCGGCGTGGTGATTCCGGTGGCCAGAACCCCGCGTCCTGCGGCGGACCCCACTTCCGGTCAGAGGGGTGCCGGGGGTGCTGCCCCGGACACTCAGTGCGCCGCGCCCGCGCGGTCCGAAGACCCCCCATTCCTCCTACCGCGGCGTCGCGTCCGGGGCTGTTCCCCCGGCACCCCTGTCGCAGGCTGTCGCGCAGCAGAGGAGGCGGCGCAGTTATTCCTGCGTGGGTTCTGGACGTTTGTTCTAGTAGGGGCCCTGAGCTAAAGCCGGGCCGGCGGCTGCCGATCCCCTCTCCACATACCGGTCCAGTACCGGATCCGAAAGCCCTTCTCTTGCCAGGGAAGGCAAGAACGCCAACAGGGAGCCCCGCGAGAGCGGGGCTTTCCTGTGGATCAGTCGTCGAAGTCGAAGTCCTTGGGCGGCTTCTGCTCGAACCAGAGCCGGTCGTGCTCGGGGGAGTCCTGGAGGAAGTCGGGAGTCTCCTCGAGAACGTCCTCCTCACCCTCGTCTGCGCCGTCCGTCTCGTCATCGGCGCCGGCATCGTCCCCCTCGACGACCACCGCGTCCTCCTCGACCACCTCGACCTCCTCCTCGAGGACTTCGACGGCCTCCGGGGGTTCCTCGGGCTCGGGCTCCTCGCCGACCTCGGCGGCCTCGGGCTCCTCTGGTTCCTCGACCACCTCGACCTCGACCTCATCCGTCGCGTCCGCCGGGGCCTCCTCGGCGGGTAGGTCGGGCGAGTCGAGCGCCTGGTCGAGCTCGTCGGAGAGGGACTGCTCGTTGAAGAACCCGGCCGCCTCCTTCTCGGCTTCGGCGATCTCTTCCTCGACGTCGTAGTGCTCGGTCGGATGCTGGGCGATCTCCTCACGCTCGGCCCGGAGGTCGGCGGAAACGCCGCCGGCCACGACCGGGGGCGGCTCGGGCGGTTCGGCCGACGTCTCCGGGGCGGAGTCGGCCGCATCGGCGTCCGGGACCTCCAGCTCCATCGCCGGATGCTCCTCCTCGGCAGGGACCGTCTCGCCCTCAGCCGGCTCCTCGGCGGAGGCTTCCGTCTCGCCCTCAGTGGATTCCTCGGCAGGCTCCTCGGCCTCGGCCTCGACAGGCTCCTCCGTGGCGGGCGGCGGCTCCTCGGGGCGCATCTCCGGGGGGCGAAGGTCGGGGGCGGGCGCCGATGGCTCCTCGCGGCCGCGGGACCTCGGGGACCTCGGCGGTGCCGGCTTCTTCCCTCTCCGGGGGAGCGGCGGCCGGTGAGCCGATGTAGTCGGTCGGCGCCTCGGCCTCCACGTCCGACATCTCGGGTGGCGCCTCGATCTCGGCCGCGCCCGGCGGACCGAGTGCCTCGTCCTCGAGTTGCTTCAGCTCGGGCTCGGCGGCGCCGTGCTGGCGCTTCAGCTCGAGATGTTCACGGATTGCTTCGTCGAGGATGCCCATGATCTCCGCCTACGCGGGAGCCTAAGCCTAAGTGCTATGCCGTGTCCGCTGGGGCCAACTTCGTCCACGGTGTTCGGCGCCCGCGGCCGAGTCCCTAGGTGTCGCGGAGGCGAGCGCGTATCCTTGCGAGCGGCGCGGCGGTGGATCTCCCCCGCACGAGCGCCGACTCGGGGCTATAGCTCAGCTGGAAGAGCGCCTGGATCGCACCCAGGAGGTCGCCGGTTCGAGTCCGGCTAGCTCCACTCCACCGACACCCCCTGCAAACGAGCAACTTCGCTCCCCAGGGGGAAACTTGAACCATCGCCTCCTATCCCCCGCATTTCGGGAACTAGTTCCCGAAATGGCCTGGCAGACCACAGAGCGCGTCTACTCGCTCTCCAAAAAGAAGAGCTCGGCGGCCACGTCGTGGCCAGTGTCCATGCCGCTGATGAAGGCCCGGACCTTTCGCCCCAGCACTCGTTCGATCACCTCGCAGAACTGGTCTTCGGCCGAACTGCTCCTTGTAGAGGCCCACCATCTCGCGGGAGATGTCCGCGAGTACAGATGCGCGAGGCAGAGAAGGGTTGAGAACCGAACGGACGGGCCTGCTTCTCGATCTTACGCCCCCACCGCCATGAGCCAGGGTTCTTCTAGGGCTGACCGTCGAGCGCGGAACTCGGCGTCGACGCGGCAAGCGCTTCCGCGGCGCTCTCGAAGACTAGGCCGTTGCCTGTCAAGCCGGTGACCGAAAGGATTCGAAACACCTGGCTCGTCGGTCCATACAGGACGACCCGTCTGCCCTCTTCGGCGAATTGCCGATGGGCTTGGACCACCACGGCGATCCCGGTCGAGTCGATGAATTCGCAATTCTCCAACCCGACCAAGACCTGGATGCAGTCCGAGCCGGCCCTCTCGAGCGCTTCCTGCAGCTGCTCGGCCACGGCAAGGTCGAGCTCACCGCTTTCATCGGCTAGCTCTACTTCCCCGACTTCTTGCCACCCTCGCGACCGGCAGCGCGCTTTTGCGACTTGCTGCCGCCCTTGCCCTTGCCGCTCTTTTCGCCGCCATTCTTGGAGGATTCCGAGGAGTTGGCAATCGAGGCGGCGCGCTGCTTGCTCATGCCCTTCTTGCGCAGCCCGTCGTACTGCTTGTCGTTCTTGACGCTCGAGCCGTGGTCTTTAGCCATCGCTATTCCTCCTTCGGATCAGGGCTTGAGGACGACCTTGATCGCCCCATCTTCCTTTTTCTGGAACATTGAGTAGGCCTCCGGCGCTTTCTCCAGCGGCCACTGATGGGTGGTCAGGTCGTCGACCCCGAGCGGGTCATCATCGCCTTCAAGCAGCGGCAGGATCTGGTCGGTCCACTGCTTGACGTGGGCCTGTCCCATCCGCAGTTGCAGCCCCTTGTCGAAGATCTGCATCATCGGCAACGGGTCGAGCTGGCCGCCGTAGACGCCGGAGATCGAAACGGTGCCACCGCGGCGGACGGTGTCGATGCAGGCGAGCAGCGCCGAGAGCCGGTCGACGGCGGCTTTTTCGGTCATCTTCGCCGCGACCGCGTCGGGCAGCAGCCCGGCCGCTTTCTGCAACAGCTCGGCGCTGCCGGCTCCGTGAGCCTCCATCCCGACCGCGTCGATCGCGCTGTCGGGGCCCCTGCCGTCGGTGAGCCCGCGCAGGTGGTCGGAGATGTCGCCGTCGATCTCGTCGTGGTTGATCGCGGTAATGCCGTTGCGCTCGGCCATCGCCAGCCGCTCCGGCACGTTGTCGATCCCGAAGACCTTCTCGGCTCCCTGGTGGCGGGCGATGCGGGCGCTCATCTGCCCGATCGGGCCAAGCCCGAAGACGGCAACGGAGCCGCCCTTGGCGATAGCCGCGTAGTCAACCGCCTGCCAGGCGGTGGGCAGCACGTCGGAGAGGAACAGGTAGCGCTCGTCGGGGCCGCCCTCGGGAACCTTGATCGGGCCGAACTGAGCCTGTGGCACCCGTAGGAACTCCGCCTGTCCGCCCGGCACCTGCCCATACATCTTCGTATAGCCGAAAAGGGAAGCACCCTTTTCCTGATCGCGGTTCTGGGTCGTCTCGCACTGGGCGAAGAACTGCCGCTCGCACATCCAACAGTGACCGCAGGAGATGTTGAAGGGGATGACGACGCGGTCGCCGGCTTTGATGTGGGTGACCTCGGGGCCGACCTCCTCGACGATGCCCATCGGCTCGTGGCCGAGGATGTCGCCCTCGTCGATGAACATGCCGAGGACGCCGTAGAGGTGGAGGTCCGAGCCGCAGATCGCGGTCGAGGTGATGCGGACGATCGCGTCGGTCGGGTCCTGGATCGAGGGATCGGGAACCTCGTCGACGCGGACGTCTTCGTTGCCGTGGAATGTAAGCGCCTTCATCTTCAGTCCGCCTTAGCCGAATCGGGTTCAGCCATCTGGCGGTGCATCTCGGCCTTTTTAGAGTCCGGGATCACCTTCCCGGCGACCGTCTGGACTTTGTTCTTGAAAGAGCCGCCGACAATCTTTTCCTTGCCGGCCATGAGGGCGTCGTAGCCCTGTCGGGCGACTTCGGTCGGGTCGTCATTCTCGTCGGCGCCGACCTTGGTGTCCTCCATGTCGGCGCGCTCGAAGAACTCGGTGTCGGTCGGCCCCGGCATCAGCGCCGTGATCGTCACATCGGTGTCCTTGAGCTCATTGCGGATCGCCAGGGCAAAAGACTGCACGAACGACTTCGAGGCGTTGTAGACGGCCTGGAAGGCGCCTGGCATGGTCGAGGCGATCGAGGAGGTGAAGAGGATGCGGCCCTGGTCGCGCTCGACCATGTCGGCGAGCACGAGCTTGCAGAGGTGGACGGTCGAGCGCACGTTGAGGTCGATCAGCTTCAGCTCGTCAGCCAGTTCCGTTTCGGTCGCGAAAGCGCCGCCGGCACCGATCCCGGCGTTCAGGGCAAGCGCGTCGACCGGGCGGCCAGTGTTCTGGATGTGACGGTAGAACTCGATCACGCCGGCCTCGGTGGCGAGGTCGACGCGGTGGGCTTCCACGCCTACTCCGGAGCCTTTGAGCGCATCGAGCGCGGTTGTCAGCTCTCCGTCCTCGGCAGCGATCAGCAGGTCGAAGCCTTCCTCGGCGAAGACCTTTGCCAGCTCGAAACCGATGCCGCTCGAGGCGCCGGTGACTACTGCCAGTTGCCTGCCCTGTCCGTTTTCCATCTGGTTTCCCTTCTCATCTTTTGGTTCTTTCACGACGCCAATCCGAGCGGCACGTTGGGTCGGTCCCAGCTCTCGGCGACCCGGTCGGCCGCGCGACGCTCCTCGGCGAGGATCTCCTCCGCGGCCACCACCACTCCCTCATCGCCGGCCCGTGCCGCTACCCGTTGCAGAAGTTCGTAGGCGGCGACCTCAAGGTGCTCGAAGGCAAACGCGAAGCCGGCAAGCTTGGTGGTGGAGTCGGGCTGGGCACCGAAGAAGGTCGAGAGATTGAGCCCGCCGGCCTTCAGCGTCGCGTCCTTGACCAGCGATGGTCCGGCGCCGCGCTCCTCCAGCAGACCCTCGATCCTCTTGAGGTGATCCCGGGTCTCCGCGAGGTGATCGCGGAAGGCAATCTCCAAATGCTCGTCGTCAACCCGCTTTGCCCCGGCCTCCAGCAATTTCACTGCCTGACCCTCGAGGGCATGGATGTCGCGCAGGTAGGCGAGCAGCGCGGAGTCGTGCTGATCGGGATCGACGCCCGCCAAGGAGTCCTCGACCGCGGCGTCGAAGGACTGCTCGAGGCGCTCCGCCATTCGCGCCTCCTCCGCAGCGATGTCGGCCGCCATCCGCGCCGTCTCCTCATCGCCGGCTCGCCCGGCCAGTCGCTTCAGCAGTTCGTAGGCAGCGAGCTCCATGTGCTCGTAGGAGTAGGCGTGCATCGTCAATTTCCCCGGCGTGTCGGGCTGGGAGGCCGCGAAGGCGACCATCCCCCAGCCGCCGGCCGTCCCGGCCGCGGCCTTCAGCTTCGAGGGCTCGCCGCCCAGCGCTTCCAGGCGCTCTCGCACGCGCCGCTCCTGATCTTCGGTCTCGCCGAGGTGCTGTTCAAACGCCTCGCGCAGGCGCTCGTCGCCGGCGATCTCCGGCGCCGCACGAAGCTGCGCCAGCGCTTGCAGCTCGATCGAGTGCAGGTCCGCCAGATACTTGACGATCTGCTCATCCCGGTCGCGATTCCACTGGCGCGCTCCGACCCCGGTCTTGAGGTCGTCGAGCCGTACACCCGCACTGTCGGGCTTGAGTGGCGGGGTCGTGGCGCCATCGCCCTCTCGCATTCCCGCGAGCAGCTCCTCCAAGGCGTCGACGGCGCCGTGGCGGGGCTCCCAGCCGAGCTCCTCGCGCGCCCGCACGGAGGACATCAGCGGCACGTTTCGCGCCATGTCGAGCCAGCCGGCCGGCGTCGGCTGCAGGCGCAACTTCCAACTCAGATCGGCGAGCCGCCGCACGACCCGCGCGGGCACCGGAAAGCTCCGCACCCCGATCTGCCCGGCCATCTCCTCTGGACTGAGCGGTGGCTCGGCGGCGATGTTGAAGGCGCCATCCACGTCTTTCAGCACGGCTTGCAGGTAGGCCCGCCCGACGTCCTCGGAGTGGACTGCCTGGAAGCGCAGGCGGTCGATTCGGGGCAGGGCCGGAAGGAAGCGCAGGCGGAGGAGGAAGTTGGGCAGGAACGGCCCAACGAAGAGGCGGCGGATCTCGGTCGCGGCCTCTTCCTTGAAGATTAGGGCTGGGCGAAGCCGCACGACCCGCGTCTCGGGATTGTCGGCTTCGAAGCGGTCCAGCTCGCGCTCCACCGCGACCTTGTGACGGGAGTAGAAAGAGGTCTCGGTGCCCTCGGTGGGCCAGGCCTCGTCGACCTCGCGATCCTTGGGGCCGCGTGAGTAGGCGCCCACCGAGGAGGCGTGGATTAGCTTCGGCACCCCGGCTGCCGCCACGGCCTCGAAGACGCGCCGGCTGCCCTCGACGTTGATCCGCTCCAAGGTCACCGCGTCCCGGGAAGGCTGGATCGCCCAGGCCAAGTGGATGACCGCATCGGCTCCCTCGAAGATCGCGCCCAAATCGGCAGTGAGGACGTTCGCCTCGACCCAGGTGGTCTTCGGCGGCGCCCACGTGGGCTGGCGCCGAGCCAGGCCGACAATCTCGTCGATCTCTGGGCTCTCACCGAGGGCCCGAACGGTGCTGGTTCCGACGTTTCCCGTCGCGCCAGTGACGACTACCTTCATCTTCTCGTCTGCTCGCCTTCCCGTGGCCTGGGGTCTGAGTTGGCGAGGAGTGAGCGGAGAGCCGCTCCCTTAGGCCTCGGGGCGTCTGTACCCCTGGGGAAGAGCGCGAAACGCGGTCCGCTACAGAGCCAGAGCGGCAGCCTTCAGATGGAGCGCCTCGAACTGCCGCAACTGCTCGGTCGCCCGTTCGGCCAAGGCGCCGAGTGGCGGCAAGTGGTTTGAGCTTGCCATGGTCCACGCCAAGCCAATCCATGACCTCCTTGAGCGTTTCCCGATCGGCCTCGATCTCGGCGCAGATCTCCGCCAAGGCCGGCCCGAACTCTGAATCGCCCTCATTGCTCCCTCGCAGCCGCCGAGCCAGCTCGACCCCCACAGTTGCTCCGGCCAGATGGTCGTTGAGGTGGATGGCGAGCAGCTCTCCCACGGCATCGCCGCTAGCCGACAGCGAGCCTACGAATTAGGGCGAGAGCCCCTCAGCGAAGACGAAGCTGTCTGGTCCACTGGCCGGGAACGATGGCCCCGAAGCGCCCGCAGCGCTTGAACGGTGCGGGCGAGGGAAGGCCCCGTCGCGTACTGCGCACTTCGATCGCCGTTTTTCTCTCCTGCAGGATGGCGAGGGTTTACCCCAACGACGAGCCTGTCAAAACCAGCCGAGAAAGAAGATGAGAAAGAGGACGAAGATCGAGCCCGAGGAGCTGTTGGCGGCGATCGCCGAAACGGTCGATGACGGGTTCTGCCCGGTTTCGGAACTCGCGCCGCGGTTCCCGAAGCTCAGCCACCGCGAGCTCGCGCGGATGCGCGGCCAGGCGCTGCGGCACGGGCTTGTGCTGGAGCGCCGCGGACCCGACGGGCAGGCCTACCTCGCGTTAACCAGCGAGGGCTGGCGGGCGCTGCGCTCTTCGCGCACCTTCTCTCCCTCGATGAACCAGACTCGGCGCCCGTCCGGGTAGGTCGCCGCTGGTCCGTCGTCGCGGTGGCGCTTGCCTTCGCGGTACCACTTCTCGGTCCCGTTGACGTAGACGCAGGCCGGCCCACCCTCGCGATGGCGGACGCCGTCCACGTAGTACTTGACCGACCCGTTGGCGTGGATCACCGCCGGCCCGTTGAGGCGGTGCAAACGGCCGTGCTGGAACCACTCCTCCCGGCCGCTCGGGAAGACCCGCGCTGGGCCACCGACCCGGTGGAGCTCGCCCCCCTCGTCGCGCCACTCGATCACTCCGTCGACGCCGATATTTGGCTCGTCACCGCGCTTCGTCACGACTCGCGTCTACCCGCCCTGCGGTGGGTTGAACTCAGCGAGAAAGCGTTAAGCGGCCAGCGACCGATCGCCGCGCGGGGAGAGCTCGACGAGCGGTGAAGCGCGGCGCTTTCTTGGGGCCGCGGTAGCGGCCCCACTCGCGTTGAGCCGATTCTCCCGCAGGTTGGACTCGTCCCAACCCTCCTCGACAGCGCCAGAGGAATAGAAGTGGACCTCGTATGGCATTAGCGCCGCCGCGAAGACGCCGACGGCGAAGTAGAGGCAGAGCTTGGAGTCGCTGAGGCAAGAGGGCGACGACGATCACCAGACCGATCGCGGCGAGGACGACGAAGAGGCTGAACTCGGCATCGAACAGAAGCTGCAGGATGATCGCCAGCCCACCCAGCTCGGCCGCGACCGTGAGCACATTGACGAAGGTGCTGGCGACCAAGGAGACCAGACCGAGGCCAACCCCATCCGCATCCGGATCACGTCGAAGACGGGCCGCCCGGTGACCGCGGCGACGCGGCCGCACATCTCCGCGTAGACCGCGATGCCAACGGTCCCCAGCACCACCACCCAGAGCAGGTCGTGGCGGTAGAGCGCCCCGGTCTGGGTGGTGAAGACGATGTCGCCGATATCGAGGAAGCCGCCGAGCGCGGCGATGATGCCCAGGGCGATTTTGAGGACCGACTTCACGCTTCCTCGTCGGTCAGCCGTTCGACAATGGCGTCCGCCTGGTCTTTCACTTTCCCCGATCGCATTTCGCCCGCGGCAAGTGGTACTAGCGCCGGCTCAGGCGAAAGCGGGGAGGATCTCCCGCTCGTAAAAGTCGAAGAAGCCGTCCTGGTCGGGGCCGACCTGATGGATGTAGACGTGGTCGTAGCCGGCATCGACGTACTCCTGGATCGCCGCCCGGTGGCGCTCTGGGTCAGGGCCGCAGACGACGCTCTCGGCGACGTCCTCCTCGTCCAGCGTCTCGGCCGCCTCTTCGAAGTGCGCCGGCAGCGGCAACTCCAAGAAGAAGCTGCCACTGAGCGCGCTGTTGGGCCACTGCTTAAGTGCCAGCTTCTTCGCCGCCTCCTCGTCCTCGGCCCAGCAGACGTGGAGCTGGCCGTAGGTGGGCTTGCCCTCCCCGCCTTCGGAGCGGAACTGCTTCACCGATTCCGCGACCGGCGCGGTTCCGACCAGACCGTCGCCGAGGCGGGCAGCGAGTTCGACCGAACTCTCGCCGGCCACCGCGACCAGCAAGGGAGGCGGGTCGTCTGGCAGCGAATAGAGCCGGGCGTTCTCGACAGTGAAGTGCTCGCCGCGGTGACTCGTCAGCTTGCCCTCCCAGAGTTCCCGAATCACCTCGATCGCCTCCTCCAGCCGAGCTTGGCGCTCGACCACACCCGGCCAGCGATCGCCGAGGATGTGCTCGTTCAGGTTCTCGCCGGTGCCGACGCCGAGCGAGAACCGTCCCGGCAGAAGGCTGGCAGCGGTCGCCGCGGCCTGGGCGACGATCGCCGGGTGGATGCGGGTCGTGGGGCAGCTGACACCGGTCATCAGCTCGATCCGCTCGGTGCGCTGGGAGATCGCCCCCAGGGTTCCCCAGACGAACGAGCTCTCGCCCTGCTCGTCGACCCAGGGATGAAAGTGATCGGAGACCGAGGCGAAGGTGAACCCGGCCCGCTCCGCGCGCTCGGCTTGGGCGACGAGCGAGGGGGCGTCGAACTCCTCGCTGGAGAGTGTGTATCCAAGCTTGGTCACGTCCGGTCCCTACCCGCGCGTGGCTTACGCCCAAACGGGTACCACGCACCACATGGCTTCTGAGAAACAGCGCGCCGCTGCCCGCCGCAACGTCAAGAAAGCGCAGGCCGGCGCCAAACGCAAGAAAACTCTGAAACACCTTTCCGGCAAGACCAAAACGGCGCTCGGCAAAGAGGCGAACAAGGTTCGCAAGGGCGAAGCCAAGACCCGCAAGGAGCTGAACGAAGAGGCCGCCCGCCTGGAAATCCGTGGCCGCTCGAAGATGGGCAAGGACGAGCTGCGCGCGGCGATAGCCCGCGCAAAGTAGGCGCGGCATCCAGCGGGACGATGGAACGGGTGCGGATCGGTTGTTCGGGTTGGAGCTATAGCGACTGGCGCGGCGGCCTCTACCCCGACGGACTGCCGCAGCGCCGCTGGCTGGAGCGCTACGCCGAGGTGTTCGACACGGTCGAGGTGAACGCGACCTTCTACCGGCTGCCGAAGGCCCAGACGGTCGAAGGCTGGGTCGAGCAGGTCCCCGGCGACTTCCTGTTCGCGGTGAAGGCGAGTCGCTACCTCACCCATATGAAGCGCCTGCACGAGATCGCCGACGCGGTCGCGCGCTTTTGGGAGCCGCTCGAGCCGCTGCGGCGGGGCCGGCGGCTGGGGCCGGTCCTCTGGCAGCTACCGGAGAACTTCCACCGCGACGACGACCTGCTCGCCGCGGCGCTCGACGAGCTGCCCCGCGCCAAGCATTGCTTCGAGTTCCGCCACCCGAGTTGGTTCGGGGCCCCGGTGCGGGAGCTGCTGGAGGAACGAGGCGCTTCGCGGGCGATCGGCGACGACAGGCGCCGATCGCTGCCCGCGGCAAAACCGGCTGGCGAGATCGCCTACCTGCGCCTGCACTACGGGCACCGCGGTCACGACGGCAATTACTCCGAAGCAGAGCTCGACGGCTGGCGTCGCCGGATTGCCGCTTGGCGCTCGCGCCGGCCTGTGTTCGTCTACCTCAATAACGACTGGAAGGGCTACGCGCCCGCCAATGCCCGCTACCTTAAGCGGGACTTGTCCGCGTGAGAGGAGGGGTAGCCAGGGACACTGCCACCAAGGGGGACAACGCCGCCGAGTTCGTCCCCGCCAGCCGCTCGCGGACGAAGCTGCGCCGGGCCGCCGCCGACTGCCACGGCTGTTTCTCCCGAGACATCGTCTGCCGGCTAAGCGAGCCCGGCGGCCGCGGCGGCCTCCTCACCATTGTGGAAGGCCTGCTCCCGAATCACCCGGCCGTCCCTGATCGTGAAGAGGAACGCGAACCG
The DNA here is from genome assembly GCA_963738305.1 of uncultured Actinomycetes bacterium. Lineage (GTDB taxonomy): Bacteria > Actinomycetota > Thermoleophilia > Solirubrobacterales > 70-9 > JBBRHQ01. The sequence continues at coordinate 1,156,337 of CAVTVU010000001.1, forward strand.
GTCGCGATCCTCCATGGCGATCTGGCTCGCCGGCCCGGTTCCGTTCACCTGGGCGACCGCGACGACCCGGTCCCCGGCGTCGATCAGCTCGACCGGGTCGACCGTGTAGCCGGCCAGCGTCTTGCGGTTCTCCTCGTAGATGAGGAGGATTGCCTCGTTGCCGTGGTGGGTCCCCAGCAGCAGCGTCTCGAAGACCACGTCCTCGGCATACAGCTCTGTCGGGATCTTCACTGTCAACGGCAAGGTCAAGAAGGCAAAGACCTTCCGCTTCTTCTACGTCACCTCGAACAGCTTTGGGGATGCGATCAGCGGCCGCTCCTTCCCGCCCGGCCGGTGGAAGATCACCTTCAAGAAGGGCCACAAGAAATCGGCTCGGCCTCGGAGGAGACGCTGAGGGCGCTCGGAATCGACGTCAGGTCGTCTTGACGACGAGGACCGAGCAGTCGGCCTTGTGGGTGATCGTGTTGGGGACGCTTCCGAGCACCCGCCGCTTCATCCCCTTGTTCCCGATCACCAGCAGGTCGGCGCCGCACTCCTGGGCGAGCCGCACCAGGATCTCGGCCGGATCGCCCGCTTCGGCCCGTGACTCACACTCGAGTCCGCTGCCGCGCAGCTTTTCCTCGCTTCGCTCCAGGATCTCCCTCATCCGGGCCGAGGAGTTGGTCGCCCACTGGAGCTCGACCTCGGAGTCCTTGGGCGCCGGCTTTCGGCCGGAGTCCTCGAAGGCGCTGAGCAGAACCAGCTTCGCGCCGAAGCGACGCGCGATCTCGGCGGCCTCGCCGACCGCCTTGGTGGCGGTCTCGGACCCGTCGGTTCCGACGGCAACAGTGGAGAGCATCGCCGCACCAGTATCCCCCAAAATGCGCGGGTGGATGCGATGAGCGCTGAGTGATTCGCCGCAAGGCGATCATCCACGGAGCCGTACAGGGAGTCTTCTTCCGCGACTCGCTCCGGCGCGCTGCGATCGAGCGGGGCGTGGCCGGCTCGGCGGTCAACCGGGCCGACGGGAGCGTCGAAGCGGTCCTCGAAGGGCCGGCCGACGCGGTCGCCTCGCTGCTCGAGCTGTGCCGCACCGGGCCTCCGGGGGCCCGCGTGGAACGTGTCGAGGTCAGCCGAGAGGACCCGCAGGGCGTCAGCGGCTTCCGGACTGGCTAGATCGGCTGGCGGACTAGCTGGCCTCGGAGTAGACGGGCTCCCGCTCGGCTCCGGAGCCGGAGTCGCCTCCGGCTCTGCTCCGGGCACCGGCATCGGTCGCGGCTCGAGGACCAGGACGGCCACGACCAAGGCGAGCGCCGACCAGGGCGGCGCCGACCAGGTAGGCGAGGTGATAGCCGGAGTTGAGCGCGACGGCGTGGCGCACGCCGGCGGCGAGAAGGCTGTCGGTGCGCTCGGTGGCGAGGGTGGCGAGGACCGCCAGGCCGATCGCGCCGCCGACCTGGACGCTGCTGTTGACCAGGCCGGAGGCCAGGCCCGAGTCGCTCACGCGTGGCGCCGGACATCGCCAGGTTCATCAGCGCGGGGAAGCCGAGGCCGGCGCCGGCGCCGAGCAGGACCATCGGGGGCACCAGGTCGGGCGCGAAGCTGCCGTCCACCGGCGTCCTCGCGAACAGCAGCAAGCCGACCCCGATCAGCACCAGGCTGGGGATCAGCGTGGCCCGGGGACCGAAGCGCATCACCAGGCGATCGGAGACCCGCAGCGACATCGCGCCCATGACGATCGTCGCCGGCAGGAAGGCGAGGCCGACCTCGAGCGGGTCGTAGCCGAGGATCTGCTGCATGTAGAGCGCGCCGAGGAAGAACATCCCGAACATCCCGGCGACCAGCAGCGCCTGGACCACGTTGGCGCCGGCGACGTTGCGCGAGCGGAAGAGGCGCAGCGGCATCAGCGGGTTGGGGATCCGCGCCTGGCGGACGACGAAGGCGGCCAGCAGGGCGAGCGAGATGCCGCCGAGGATCGAGAGTGTGGGCGGAGACCCAGCCGTGCTCGGCGATTCCGAGGATCGTGTAGACGCCGAGCATCAGGCCCGCGGTTAGCAGCAGCGCGCCGGGGATGTCTGCGCCCTCGCGGAGGCCGATGCCGCCGCGGTCCTCGACCAGCCGGATCGCCAGGTAGGCGGTGGCGACGCCGATCGGGAGGTTGATGAAGAAGATCCAGTGCCAGCTGATCGCCTCGGTGACGACGCCGCCGGCCAGCAGCCCGATCGAGCCGCCCGCCGAAGCGACGAAACCGAAGACGCCGATCGCCTTGGCCTGGTCGGCCGGCGCCGGGAACATCGTCACGATCATCCCCAGGATCACCGCCGAGGTCAGGGCGCCGCCGACCCCCTGGATGAAGCGCGCTCCGATCAGCATCCCCTGATTCGGGGAGAACCCGCAGAGGACCGAGGCGGCGGTGAACACCGTCGAGGCCGATCAGGAAGACCCGCCGCTGGCCGATCAGATCGCCGAGTCCGGCCGGAGAGCAGCAGCAGGCCACCGAAGGCGATCAGGTAGGCGTTGACCACCCAGGCGAGGCTGCTCTGCGAGAAGCCGAGGTCGTCCTTGATCGTGGGCAGGGCGACGTTGACGATCGTCGCGTCGACCACGATCATCAGCATCCCCGTGCAGAGGACGTAGAGGGCGATCCAGCGTCTGCGGTCGTCGCTTGTCGTCGGGCCTTGGCTCATCTCCGAATCGTGTCCGCTACCCGGTCGCCGCCGGTCCAATCGAGCCAGCGACCGTGGGGATGGGCGGTTCCGACTTGCTCACCGTCGATCTCGAGAGCGAGGAGAGCGTACTCACCGGTGGGCTCGGCGCTGACGAGGGTGACACCGACGGCGGCGGCACGCAGCTCCTCGGCCACCCCCTCGGGAAGATAGGCGGAGACGGCCGTGTGGAATACGATGACCTGGGCGCCGCCGGGGGCCGCTTCGATCAGGCCGGGAAGCAGCGCCATGGCCTCCCCCTCCAGCACCGGCGGCGGGTGCTCCCGGGCGATCTCCAGGGCCGCATCGAGTCGCAGTCAGCCGCTCCGGTTGATCGGCGAATGCGCAGGCCCGCAGCCACTCGTCGTCGGTGCAGGGCGCCAGGTCAACGCCGCCGCGCGAGGCGATCGGGGGCAGGGCCAGCGGCGGCGGATCCCCGCGGACCTCGCAGGAGAGGGTGAGCGGCGAGCCGGGCTCGACCGGCCGGCCGGCCCGAGAAGTCGTACGCGTAGCGGTCGAGGTTGAGCAGCAGCCCGCGGCTGGCGCCAATCTCGATCAACGCCAGCGGTCGGCCGTCGCCGGCGGCCGGCGAGGCAGGGGAGCAGGTAGTTGCAACGGGCGACCTCGTTGGTCTGGGTGCTCCGTGAGCGGATCGTCTCCAGGAGCGGCTCCCGCCGGGCGCGGCAGTAATCGAGCAGCGAGAGGGATCGGCCGGGTAGGGCTCGCCGGCGCGACGGGTATGCAGGTGGACTGCCGCCAGCAGGAGCATCGGCCAGCGCTGGTCCGGGGCCGCCTCCAGCATCATCTCGATCACCTCGGGCTCCGACGCGACGCCGCCGGAGAGGCGGCGGTAGAGCGGAGAGGGCGAGAACTCGGCGAAGCCGCGGAAGCGGGCCTCGATCGTCTCGGTCTCGGTGGGCACCCGTTCAGGGTGGCAGACCTACCACCTCGCTCGAGGCGCCTCCTACGGGAGCGGGCGGGCTAGCTGCGGGCGTCGGGGCTCCGGGGTGTCGCCTGCAGCGCCCTGCTCCCAGTGACTTGCGCCCCGGTCGCGCGGCCGCGGAGGGCAGGAAGTCTCCTGGCCGGCCGGCGGCTTTCTCACCGCAGTTGGCGAAGGTAGAGCGAGGAGCGGACGTAGCCGCGGGCACGAAAAAGCAACCGGGGGAACGCTCTTCGCCTGCCCCGAACGTAGCCTTCGATCGGACAAAGCTCTGTGCGTCCCTGTCGAGTGAGTTGTGCCGCTTGGCTCTGCGGCTCCCTCTCTCTCCCGGTTGCAGGATTAACCTAGCGCACCGTCGGGGGCCTGCCAGGCCTCGCCGGTGCGGATGCCGCAAACTGCGCGGATTTCGTCTCCAAGCTCCCGCGAATGGGCTGCGGCCCGCCGCATCGCCTCGCCGATCGCGTGGCTCGGGTAGCCTGCGTTCGGCAGGCCACCGGGATCATCGCCAGCGCCTGCTGTTCGTCGAGTGGGGGCGTCTCCGCAGCGGTCGCGAGCGCTCGGCCGTCCGCGCCGGGCGCCGCGAAGCTAACCTGATCCGATGCGAATAGACGAGATCCTCGGCACCCGCACGCCTGTCTTCTCGGTCGAGTTCTTCCCGCCGAAGACCGAGGAGGCGAAGGAGGAGCTGCTCGAGACCGCGCGCTCGCTGCGCGAGCTGGAGCCGGACTTCGTGTCGGTCACCTACGGCGCAGGCGGCTCGACCCGCGAGGGAACAGTCGAGATCACTCGCATCCTGAAGGAGGACCTTGGCCTCGAGGTGATGGCGCACCTGAGCTGCGTCGGGGAGACGCGGGAGGGGCTCGGCTCGACCCTCGAGAAGATCGAGGAGGCAGGGATCGAGAACGTCTTCGCGCTGCGTGGCGACCCGCCGCGCGGGGAGGCCGACTTCGTCCAGCCCGAGGGGGGCCTCGGAAGCGCTGCGGAGCTGGCCGCCTTCATCTCCGAGGGCTACACGTTCACGATCGGCGGCGCCTGCTTCCCCGAGGTGCATCCCGAGGCACGCGACCTCGACACGCGACCTGCGCTACCTGAAGACCAAGGTCGATTCCGGCGCCCGCTTCCTGATCACGCAGCTGTTCTTCGACAACCAGGTCTACTTCGACTTCGTCGCTGCGGCCCGCGACCAGGGGATCGAGGTCCCGATCCTCGCCGGGCGTGATCCCGGTCGCGAGCTTCGCCCAGACGAAGCGGATCTGCGAGCTGTGCGACGCGACCATCCCCGAGCGGCTCGAGGCGGCGATGTTGGCGGCCGGACGGCGACGCGCAGGCGGAGTTCGAGCTGGGTGTCGCCTTCGCCGCCCAGCAGTGCGCGGAGCTGCTGATCGCCGGCGTCCCCGGGATCCACTTCTACGCCCTCAACCGGGCTCCGGCGACCCGCGCAGTGCTCGGCGCGCTCCGAGCCTCGCGCCCCTGGGAGCGGACCCGGGTACAGCCGTCGGAGCCGAGCCGGGCCTGACTAGACTGCACCGGCTCATGGGCGAGTTCCGATACGAGGGTTACCGGGTCACCTACGACACCTTCGGCGCCGGTGAGCGGGTGCTGGTCCTGATCCACGGCCTGCTGATGAACCGGCACATGTTCGACCGCCTCGGCCCGGCGCTGGCCGAGCAGGGCAACCGGGTGATCGCGGTCGATCTGCTTGGTCACGGCCGCTCCGACCGCCCCGAGGACCTGCGCCTCTACTCGATGCCGCTCTTCGCGCGCCAGGTCGAGGCGCTGCTTGACCATCTGGGGCTGGAGACGGCGGTTGTCGGCGGCACGTCGCTCGGCGCCAACGTCACCCTGGAGTTCGCGACCCGCTACCCGGATCGCAGCGAGGCCCTGTTCATCGAGATGCCGGTACTCGACAACGCCCTGGCCGCCGTCGCCGCGCTGTTCGCGCCGCTGATGCTGGGCCTGCGCGTCGCGCGGCCGCTCTTCGAGGGCGTCTCCAGGCTCACGTCGCTGGTCCCGAGGACCCATCCGCTCCTCGACCTCGTCCTCGACGGGGTCCGCCAGCGCCCCGGGCCCTCGCTGGCCGTCCTCGAGGGCCTGCTGCTGGGGGAGACGGCGCCGCACCGCGAGGAGCGTCGGCGGATCACCCAGCCGACCCTCATCGTCGGCCACCCCGCCGACCCGCTTCACCCCTTCAGCGACTCCGGGATGCTGGCCGAGGAGATCCCCGCCGCGCGCCTGGTCGAGGCCGACTCGATCCTCGAGTGGAGGATCAGCCCGGAGCGGCTCGACGACCAGCTCGCCTCCTTCCTCGACGGAGTCTGGTCGGGCTCGGCCGCGGTGCGTGAGCGGCCCAGGCCCCGAATCGTCTCCGGCGGCGGCGCATAGGCGAGTGCGGCGATGGCCAGCCGCAAGGAAGAGAAGGAGCGCCTGCGCCAGGCCCGCGTCGAGGCGGAGAAGCGCGAGGCCTCGAGCCAGCGCCAGCGCCTCGTGCTCGGCTACGGGATTGCCGGGGTGCTGGCGATCGCCGTGCTGGTTGGGGTGATCATCGTCGCGACCTCCAACGGCGGCGGCGCGAGCGGCGAGGCGCACACCAACCAGGTCACCGGATCCACCAACGGCGTGCCCGTCGACGATCGCACCGGCACCCCGCCGCCGCCGGTGAAAACGACGAGCCTGAAGCTGGCGGCCAAGAAGGCCGGCTGCGTGCTGCGGTTGCACCTGCACGACGAGGGCCACCACCACGTGCCGCCGGGCACCACCGTCAAGTACGACACCAACCCGCCGACCTCCGGCGACCACGTCGAGCCTCCCGACCAGCAGGCCGACGGCGCCTACAGCGAGATGCCGGCGACGATCGACATCGTCCACTCGCTCGAGCACGGGCGGCTGGAGATCCAGTACGACCCGAACCTGCCCGAGCGCGACCAGCTCGAGCTGAAGGGGCTCTACGACACGATGTACTCCGGATCGCTTTTCTTCCCGAACTCCGACATGCCCTATCAGGTCGCCGCGACCACCTGGACCAATTTGCTCGGGTGCAAGACGTATCAGGGGGCGGCCACCCTGGACGCGATCCGCGCCTTCGGCAAGGCGACCTGGGGCAAGTACGGGGGCGAGCCCGTTGAGGGCTTCGGCCCCCTGACCGGCCCGAACCCCACCGATCCGAAGACGCAGTAGCCGGGACGGGTCAGCGCGCCCGGTAGGCGGGGAAGAAGCCGCCGGCCTCCCGCCCGCGGCTGAGCCGCTCGTAGGCGGCCTGATCGCAGACCAGCTGCGAGGTGTGCCAGGGCTGCTCGCGGTTGGCGAAGCCGCGCTTGAACTCCTCCAGGGGGTCGCCCGGCGCCAGGCCGCCGCCGAGGTTGAGCGCCTGACCCAGGTCGGCGGCGAGCTCGCAGAGGGCGGCAACCACGTTCTTCATCGGCGAGTCGCCCAGGTGCGCGTCGGCGGTGCCGCTCAGGTAGTAGTGGAGCATGCCGTCGCTTCGGACCGCGATCGAGGCGGCGGCGACGGACCCACCGGGCTCCAGCGCGGTGGCGAGCCAGCTCTGACGGGACGCCAGGATGCGGTCGAAGTAGCCCGCTGCGAAGAAGTAGCGTTTCGAGGCGCCGGCCCTGTGCATCGTCTGCTGGTACGCCTCGAGGAAGCCGCTTCGCTGCGCGGGCGTGGTCTGCGGCCCGGCGGTGATCGTCACCGCGTAGCCGCCCCGCAGGTTGCGGCGGATCTGCTGGCGATCACTCATCCGGCTCTTGGGAGGCAGCTCCGGGTCGGCGATCTGGACGACGTTCCGCTCGGTCGTATCCCCCAGCGGGGGGCCGCCGAGGCGATGGCGGATGAAGACGCTGACCAGCCCGGTCGCTCCGAGGTCGAGCGCCTCCGGGGCGAGCGCCGGGGCCGGATCGGGGCCGGCGAAGCCCGGATAGCCGTAAGGCGAGGCGGCGTCGGAGAGTCGCTCTCCCGGCACCTCGCGGACCACGAGCGGCGCGAGCAGCTCACCTTCCGGGTGGCGGATGCGCAGGGTATGTGTCACCCCCTCCGCCTCGAGGAACTCGGGCGAGCGGAAGAACTCCTCCCCGGTCGCTGCCTCGCCGCGATCGGCGAGGAGGTCCCCGACGGCGCCGGCCGCGTTCACTCGAGCAGGTCCGCGACAGCAGCACGAAACTCGTCCGGGAGGACTCCCCAGATCTCGCAGTCGGCGAGCTGGCCGTCGCGGCGCAGATGCGAGCGCATCGTTCCCTCGTGGCGCCAGCCGAGGCTGGTGACGACCCGCTTGGCGGCCTCGTTGTAGGCGGGGATGCGCCCGTAGACCCGGTGCGCGCCGAACTCATCGAAGGCCCTGGCGATCGTCAGCGCCTCGGCGCGGCGGCCGACCCCCTTGCCGCGGGCGTCGTCGCCGATCAGGGCGCCCAGCTCGGGCGCGGTCTGTCGCCCGAGCCCGTAGAGCGCGGTGAAGCCGACCGGCTCGGGGTGACCCTCGACGACGATCGCGTACTTGCGATCGTCCCCTTCGGTCGCGGTCGCGCGCGCCACCCAGGCCTCTGCCTGCTGCTCAGAGAAGGAGTCCCGCTGCTCCATCAGCGTCCTGGTCGCCTCAGGGTTGTTGAACCAGCGGTGGACCGCGGCGGCGTCGCCGGGCTCGAAGGCGCGCAGGCTGACAGTGGGGCGGTCGCCCATCGCGGAAGACCCTAGACGGTTCCCCAGCCCCTTCGGCCGAGCGCAACCACTCGCGGCCATTGCACGCTTGACGTTGCGTTCGGCCGCGGTTCGCTCAGTCGGGGGCGAGGCCCTGGCCGCTGACGATCAGCCCGAAGGTGCGGGCCAGGATGCGGAGGTCGAGCCCGAGGCTCCGGTGCTCGACGTAGAAGAGGTCCAGCTCGATCCGCTCATCCCAGGGGATGCCGGCCCGGCCCTTGATCTGCGCCCAGCCGGTGATGCCCGGCCTCACCTCGTGACGACGGTGCTGACGGGGCGTGTAGGCGTCTACCTGGGCGGGGATGGTCGGCCGCGGCCCGACCAGGGCCATCTCCCCGCGCAGGACGTTGATCAGGTTGGGGATCTCGTCCAGGGAGGTGCGGCGGAGGAACCGCCCGGGGCGGGTGACGCGGGGATCGTCCCGTCCGACCGCGGTCCCGACGCCGACCGGGTCCGAGCCCGAGACCATCGTCCGCAGCTTCAGCAGATCGAACTCGTGGCCGCCGAGCCCGATCCGCCGCTGGCGGTAGATCACCGGCCCGCGGCCGCCGAGCCGGATCCAGGCCGCCGCGACCGCCAGCAGCGGGGCGAGGACGATCAGGGTGAGAGCCGCGAGGACGACCTCCATCGGCCTGCTCATCGCGTTCCCTCGGCCTTCTCCCAGGCTCCTGGCGGCCCCTGGCGCATTCGGTCCCACAGCCCCAGCGCGATCGACGCGGTGACCATCACGTAGTAGCGGCAGATCCGCAGCGGGGCCAGCGGCAGCAGCGGGGCCAGCAGGGCGGCAGCGATCAGCGCCACCTGGAGCGCCAGGGTGACCGTGTAGATAACGCCGTGACCGAGCAGGGCGAGATTGGCCGCCAGCGCCAGGAGGTGCAGCAGCGGCGTCGCGTAGCGCAGGATCCGGTGCGAGGCGATCTGGAATCCGTAGAGGGGCCCGTAGCCTCGCGGCGAGGCCATCCCCTCGCCGATCACGATGTCCCAGAGCCCGACCATCATCCGCCGCTTGCGCCGCAGCTCGCCACCCAGCGTCGGGACCATCTTCTCCTCCGCCCGGGCCTGCGGGACGTAGACCGACCTGAGGCCCCGTTTTGCCAGCTCGAAGGGGAAGGAAAGGTCATGGCTGCCGGAGGGCCGCAGCGGGATGTAGGCGTCGCGGCGGACGGCGTATATGGCCCCGTTGCCGGCGGTGATCCCCCCGAGAGCCGACTCGAGCCGGCGGACCGCCATCTCGTATCGCCAGTAGGCACCCTCGAGGTTCTCGCCCCCGACGTCGGTGAAGCGGACCTGGCCGCAGGCGTAGCCGACGTCCGGGTCTGCCAGCGCGGCGACCACGGCGCGAAGGGCCCCCGCCTCCCAGAGGCAGTTGGCATCCGAGAAGGCGAGGACCTCGCCCGCCGCGACCTCGACGGCCGCGTTCTGCGCCTCGACCTTGCCGCCGCGCGCGAGGTCGAGAACCCGATCGGCGCCCGCCGCGCGGGCTCGCTCGACGGTCGCGTCGGCCGAGCCGTCCGAGGCGACGACGACCTCCAGCAAGCCGCGCGGGTAGTCGAGGGCCAGCGCGTTGGCGACCTTGGCGGCGATCGCGGACTCCTCGTCGTGGGCGGCGACGATCAGCGAGACGCTCGGCAGAGCGGCGTCACCGGGCGGCCGGGGCTGCCCGTGGGCCGGCCGCAGGCGGCTCAGCAGCCAAAGGGCCACCGGATAGCCGGCATGGGTGTAGACGATCAGGGCCAACGAGGCCCAGAACACCACTGCCGGCGCGGAGGAGGTCATCGGACGGGAGCGAGCTCGCGGTAGAGCTCGAGGGTCTTTGCAGCGATCGCGTCCCAGGAGAAGGGGCCTTCGGCCGCTCGTCGAGCGGCGGCGGCCAGCTCGGTCCTCGCCTGCTCGTTGGAGACCAGCTCGGCCAGCTCCTCGGCCAGACGAGCGGGATCCTCCGGCGGGACGATGCGGGCCGCACCGTGTTCGGCGGCCAGCTCAGTAAAGCCTCCGACGGAGGAGAGCACCATCGGCTTGCCGAAGGCCAACGCCGTGTAGACCACCCCCGAGTGCTCGGCGTCGCGGTAGGGGAGGGCGACCACGTCGGCCCGGCGGAAGAGCTCGGGGATCTCAGCCTCGTCGATGAAGCGGGGCACGAAGCGCACCTTGCCGGGCGCTAAGGCCGCGGCCTCGCGCAGCGGCTCGACCGGCATCCTCGGGTTGCCGACCACCCAGAGCTCGGCTGCGTCCCCGATCCGCGCGAAGGCCTCGATCAGGGTCTCGATCCCCTTGTAGGGGCGCAGCAGCCCGAAGAAGAGAACCACCCTCCCCTCCCCGCCCTCCAGCTCGCGCGGCAGCGGCGCCGGGTCCGGGAGCCTGGTCAGATAGTCGAATGCCCCGTGCCGGATGACGCGAACCCTGCCGGGGTCGATCCCGACCTCCTCCCGCAGGCGGCCGGCGCCGAACTCGGAGTGGGCGATGACGGCGTCCATCGCTCCAAAGGCCCGGCGGGCGGCGAAGAGATGGTGCCGCCGCGGTCGCGGCGGCAGGATGTAATGCGCGGTGATCACCCGCGGCTGGGCCCGGTCTCCCGGCAGGAGCGAGGGGTCGAGGGCCGGCATCGTCAGCCATTGGTGGTGGACGACGTCGGCGTTTCCGAGAGCGCCGCGAAGGCGAACCATGTCGCCGAGGTGCTCGGCGGCCTTCAGGGCACGCCGGGCGGGGGCGTGGAGGCCGCGCTCGGCCGCTCGGCGATAGAAGAACTCACGGGTCCCGTATCCGTCGGCCTCCGGCACCTGGCCGTGGAGGAAGCGGCTGGTCAGCAGCTCGACCTCGGCGCCGGCCCGCGTCAGCGCGGCCGCCAGGGCACGGTCGTAGGGCGGCGTGAACGCCGATGGATCGACGAGCGAAACGCGCATCAGCGCCGATTATGGTGGCGGGTCATGGGGCCGGACCTCTCCTACTGCGTCGTGAACACGAATGGCCGCGAGCACCTGCTGGCCTGCCTGGAGGCGATCGAGAGGGCTCATCCGGCGGGGCTGGCACGCGAGATCCTCGTGCTCGACAACGCTTCCCAGGACGGCTCCGCCGAAGCGGTCCGAGCGCTCGGGCTCCAGGATTGCCGGCTGATCGCCCGAGAGGAGCGAACCGGCAAGGCGGAGAACGACTCGACCCTGCTGCGAGAGGCTCGGGGCCGTTACTGCCTTCTCCTCAATGAGGACTCCGAGATCCTCCCGGACGCCCCCGAGGCCCTCGCTGAGGCCCTCGACGCGAACCCCCGGGCCGCCGCCGCCGGCGCTCAGCTGCTGGACACCGGCCGCAACCCCGTGCCATGCGCCTGGCGCTTCCCCGGGGTCGGCACCGCGTTGGCCGGCGCCCTCTTCCTGCATCGCCGGCTGACCGTCCAGAGCCGGGGGACCCGGACGCGCGAGGTCGATTGGGCGCAATCGAGCGCCCTGATGGTGCGCAGAGAGGCGGCGGTGGCGGTCGGCTTCCTCGACTCGGACTTCTTCGTCTACTACGACGAGTGCGATTTCTGCCGCCGCCTCCAGGATTCCGGCTGGGCTGTGCTCTACGTCCCAGGGGCCAGGGCGATCCATCACGACCAGCTCGCGACCGACCTGGCGGCCGGGCTGCCGAGGATCGTCGAGTTCCACCGCAATCGCGACCTCTACATGCGGAAGCACGCGTCGGCGTCGGCGGCGCTGGCGGTGCGCTGGCTGACCGCGTGGAGCTACGCCGTTCGGGCCCTGGTGGCGACCGTGCTGCCGGGCCACCCCGCTCGCGTCTATTTGGCCCATGCCCGCCAGGCGCTCCGCCCGGAGCGCGGCCGGGGGCTGCGCGAGCTCGCTGGCGCGCCGCCGGCCTGATCGGCTCACTGCCGGAGGGCGTCCTCGTCCATCGCCTCGGCCTCGAAGACCTCCGAGACCGTGCCGGGCGCCCCGGCCTGCGCCTCCTCCAGGTCGCGGAGGCGGGCGCGCAGCTCGGCGGGATGGCGCAGCAGCGCGAGCCAGCGGCGTTCGCCCTCGGAGAAGAAGCCGCTGAGCAGAAGCAGCCCCGGGTAGCAGAGCACCAGGGCGATCCTGCCAAGGAGCCCCGCCACCCCCTCGCTCGGCATGACCAGCTCCCCAAGCCCAATCAGCGCGGCCGCGACCAGCGCGATCCTCGCCAGCCTGCCCCACTCGTAGGGAACCGGGAAGAGCCGCTGAGTGAAGACGTACATGAGGGCCAGCACCACGAGGTAGGAGGCGACGAGGGCGAGGCCCGCGCCGACGATCCCCATCGAGGGGACCAGGGCGAGGTTGAGGGCGACGTTGACGAGGGTCGCGGCGATCGTCGCCGGCAGGTTGAACTCGGTCCGCCCGGTGCGCCCCAGGATCACCACCAGGACCATGTAGAGCGCGTAGAGGGTGACACCGGTGGTGACCAGACCGATCGCCTTGAACGAGCCGAAGAAGTCTGGTGCGGCGAGAGCGCGCACGAGCCAGCGCGCCAGCAGCCACATCGCGGTGACCGCGAAGGCGCACCCCGCGGTGAACAGAGTGACGACGACCGAGTAGGCGCGGCGGGCCTCGTCGTCGTCGCGGATCGAGTAGGCGAGGGGCGGCCAGGCGAGCTGAAAGCCGCGGACGAAGACGTTGACGCCCTGCCCGAACTTGACGGCGAGCGAGTAGAGCCCAGCCTCGGCGAGGCCGGCTGAGCGGACCAGGATGATGCGGTCGATGAAGTTGAGTGAGTAGAGCGACAGCTCGGCCGGCATCGTCGGCAGGCCGAACCGCATCAGTCGCCTCAACAATGGCCCGTCCCAGAGCAGCGCGAGGCGGCGGCGGTGTACGACGATCAGCCCCGCGGCGAAGACGGCGCCTGTCCCGTAGCTCCCCAGAAGCAGTCCCCGGGCGCCGTCCCCCTCCCCGACGACCAGGGCGACCGTGACCGGGATCGTGACCAGCACGTTGGCCATCGTGGTCAGGAAAAAGGGGCGAGCGCGCTCCTCCAGCCTGAAGATGGTCAGCAGGAACTCGAGCATCGTCAGCACCCAGAGGCCGCCGATTGCGATCCGCAGCAACCCGGGGGCGGGGCGGTCGAGCAGGGCCTCGGAGAGTGGCTCGGCGAACGGGAGCGCCACCAGGGCGCCGGCCGTGGTGGCCCAGAAGAGGGCGGCGAAGGAGGATCGCAGCACTGCGCCGGGATCCTCCGCCGGCTTGTAGTAAAAGCGGAGCAGGGCCTCGATCACGCCCAGCCGGACGACGATGCTGGCAGCCACGACGGCGGAGAAGAGGACCTCGGCGGCGCCGTAGTCGGCAGGGGTCAGGTAGCGCGTGTAGAGCGGCAGCAGGGCTACCGCGATCAGCTTCGAGAGGATGCTCGCGCCCGTATATGCCGCGCCTGTGGTCGCCAGGCGGCGCAGGTAGCCGCTCATCGTTTCGAGCCTACGCGGAGGGGCGGATCGCCAGCGATCCCGACATCGCCAGCAGCACCCAGGTGATCGGGTCCTCGTAGAACCCGGCGTAGGCCAGGGTGTGGACGATCAGGGCCACGAACATGGCTGGGACCGCTGCCCGGGCCGCGACGTAGGTCAGATCGACCTTGCCTCCGGCGGGGTTCGGAACGGATCGGCCGGCGGGTCCTGTCACGGAATCAATGCCCGGCGCGTCCTCCGCTCCGCGTCCGGGCGCGCCGGGGTTGCTGGCAGCTGGTCCGGCGTCGAATGTCGCTCGACCGTGCGTCACATCCCCTTCGGGTGGGGCGCGCTGGAGCCCCGGCATCAAATCGCGCAGTCCTCCCAACATCGTCCAGAGCGCTGTGGCGATTAGAGCCAGGTACAGGATGAGGCCCATCACGCCCTGTTCGGCGGCTATCGTGATCGGCTCGGTGTGGGACTCGGTCACCGGGGCCTTGCCGCCGGCGTTGCGGCGGAAGGCGGTCGAGAAGGAGCCCGATCCGTAGCCGGCGATCGGGCGGTCTCCGAACAGCTCGGCCCCGCCCGAGATCAGGTTCGCCCGGCCGCTGGTGTCCTTGTTGACCGTGCCGCCGGAGGAGAGGTCGATCTTCAGCGAGCCGCCCGCCGCGAGGACGAATACGACGGCGCCGATGGCTCCCGCCGCGCAGGCAAGCGCGGCCCAGCGCAGGCTCCAGCGCAGCGCCGCCAGCACCGCGATCCCGGCCAGGAGCGCGGCGAAGCTCGACTGCGAGAAGGTAGTCGCGAGGCCGAGCCAAGCGAAGCCGATCGCCGCAGTCAGGGCCAGGCCCGCCCGACGCTGCCGGGCGAAGAGGAGCGCCGCCACCAGCGCCACGATGACCAGCGCCAGGTAGCGACCGTAGACGTTCGGGTCCCAGAACAGCGAGTTGACCCGAAAGTAGACGTGGAACTCGTTGGAGCGGATCACCGCCCCGTTCCAGAGCAGGTCCCGGCTCGCGTACTCGACCAGGCCGACGGCGACGAAGAGGAGGGCCTCCACCGCGACCACGGCCAGGGCGCCGACCAGCAGGCGGCGGTCCCAGCGCACCCCGAACAGCAGGGCGAAAGCGATCGAGAAGGGAACGAAGAAGAAGCAGACGTTCTGCAGGCCCTGGGAGGAGTCGTCGGAGTAGAGGGCCTGCAGCGCGTACACGACGACGACCGCGGCGAGGACGCGGGCCAGCCAGGGAGCGGCGGAGGAGGACTCTCGTTCGGCGGCCCCTCCCGGGCTCTCGCCCGGCGGCCCGCGCCAGTCCCGGAGCGCCGTCGCCAGCACTCCCCCCGCGATGACCAGGTATAGAGGGATGAGGAGGTTCGCCTGGTCGCCTCCGGCGTGAAGGGGGACGCGGAAGGGAAGGGCGGCGACGATCGCCAGCGGCAGCAGCAGGGGGCGACGCGAGAAGAGCAGCGCCAGCGCCGCGATCAGGACGATCGCGAGCGCGGCGAGGGCGGCCAGCCTGGCAGGTGTCTCGCGCAGGTCGGAGATCGCCGGCGTGTGCCACTGGTCGCCTGCGATCAGGACCGGGAAGAGGGCCAGAGCCAGCAGCATCGCCAGCGACCGGGCCCGCGAGGGGGCGAGGAGAATCGCGGCCGCGGCCGCGGCGGCGGCGGCCACGACGCCGACGCCGGCGAGTGCGCTCAAGCGCCTTGCCCCTTGCGCGCCCGGCGGCAGCCGTTCGGCCCGGGCTCGACACGGTGGAGGCGAAGCGTCCCACCAGGCGTCAACGCCCGATCCTGGCCGGTCAGGACCACGCGCAGCTTGTAGCGACCCGGCGGGGCGCGGCGGCCGAAGCGGTCTCGGCCGTCCCAGTGGAAGGTCGCGAACCGGTAGCGCTTCAGGAACCGGTCCCTGACCAGGGTGCGGACCAGCCTCCCGTCCGGGTCGACGATCTGCACGTTGGCTCGATCCGAGCGCGTCACCCGGAACCGGATCCGGGCGTTGTCGGCGAGGCAGTCGCCGTTCGGGCTGAACGCGGTCACGTGCTTGATCCTGCCATCGGGGGTCACGAGGGCGCGGCCGAGGGTGACCTTGTCGAGGATCAGCGGCTCGCGCTTCAGCCGCTGGGCGTAGACGAAGGCGCCGAGCGTCGCGACCGCCAGCAGCGCGATGACGACCGGCGCGACGGCACGGGTCAGCGGCACGCGATCGTCTGCGGGCTCCACGGCCGGGTCAGATTACCCGCGGCACGGCGGCCGCAGCCCCGGCGGCTCAGCTCGAGGCGCGGTCCTCGCCGACCACGACCGCCACCTCGGCGCTGGCCGCGGAGGCGGCGATCTCCTTGGTCATCAGCCTCAGCTTCGGGATCGCGACAGCCCGGGAGACCTCCCTCGCCTCTGGGCCGCGCCCGCGGCGGAACATGACCACGCTCTTCGCGAAGCTCGAGGGGGTGTTGGTCACGGCGTCCAGCGTGTAGCCCTTTCGGTCGAGCTTGTCGCCATAGCGGCCGGCCAGCCCCGAGACGGCGGTCCCGTTCAGCACCGAGACCTTGATGTTCTTCGGCTGGAGCGAGGAGGTTGTCCTGCCCGTCCGGCTGTGCTTGGACCCCTCGCTGCCGAGGAAGTGGGTCGCGGCGTAAGCGACCCCGGCGCCGAGGATCACCACCGTGACGACGATCAGGACGATGTAGCGAGGCTCCGGCAGCGCCGCGCGGATGCGCTCCCAGCGGGTCAGCTCGGGCAGGCCCGCCTCGCGGCGGTCGCGACGGACGTCCCGCTGCGAGGCTGCCTTCTGCTCGACCCGGCGTGCCTCCTCGATCTCGCGCAGCTCCTGGGCCCGGGAAGCCGCCAGCTCCGAGGTCTCTTCCTTTGCCACCGCGTCGCGCTCCGGGGCGCTTCCGGCCCACTCGCGCAGGCGGCGGATGTCTCGCCCCTGGGTGAACTGGAGGAAGATCAGCAACGCGAGGCCGGCAAAGGCGACGAGGCCGGCGTAGGCGCCGACGTCCCGCGCTATCTCGAGCAAGGCTCTTCCACGGGGACTTGGCCCGGGGCCGATGTTGACGTAGGCGGCAGGATCGGCGGGATGTTAAAAGGGCAAGGGGACCGCAGGAGCCGGCGCGGACTCAGTCGTGGGCGACGGGCGCCGCCTCGCCGCCCGGGGCGGTGACGATCGCCACGACCGTATCGGAGAGATTGACCTCGTCCCCGGCGAGGATCAGCTGCTCGAGCGAGTTGAGGGTCCGATCGAGCCAGTCGGGGTCGAGCGGGGTCTGCCGCACGGCCCGCAGGATCCGCTTCGACGCAGTCGCCTGCGAGCGCTCGCCGGCGCCGAACAGGACCTCGTGCAGCTTCTCCCCCGGTCGCGGCCCGGTGAAGGAGACCGCTATGTCGCGCTCCGGCTCGTACCCCGCGAGCCGGATCATGTTGTGGGCGAGGTCGACGATCCGCACCGGCTCACCCATGTCGAGCACGAACACCTCGCCCTTGCCGGCTCCGATGTCACCGGCGCTGATCACCAGCTGGACGGCTTCGGGGATCGTCATGAAGTACCTGGTCATCTCGGGATGGGTGACGGTGACCGGGCCGCCGCGCTCGATCTGACTGCGGAAGATCGGCACGACGCTGCCGGAGGAGGCGAGCACGTTGCCGAAGCGAACGCTGCCGAACCGGGTGTGCGGGTGGCGATGTCCGGCCGCCTCCACGATCCACTCCGCCATCGCCTTCGAGGCCCCCATCACCGTCTGCGGGTTGACCGCCTTGTCGGTCGAGACGAGGACGAAGCGCTCGGCCTTCGAGGCCGCGGCGGTCTCCGCGGTGATCCTGGTCGCGACTGCGTTGTTGCGGATTGCCTCCAGCGGGTTGGACTCCATCAGCGGCACGTGCTTGTAGGCGGCGGCGTGGAATACGACCGCCGGCTTGAAGCGCTGCATCACCTCGAGCATGCGATCGGGCTCCTTGCAGTCGGCCAGCACCGACTCGGCCCGGGTGAAGTGGCGCTCCTCGACCATCTCGCGATCGATCTGGAAGAGGTTGTCCTCGGCGTGGTCCAGCATCACCAGCAGGCGAGGGCCGACCCGGGCGATCTGCCGGCACAGCTCGGAGCCGATCGACCCGCCGGCCCCCGTGACCATCACGACCCGGTCCTCGAGATAGGCGCCGACCCGGTCCAGCTCGACGACGACGGGGTCGCGGCCGAGCACATCCTCGACCTGGACCTCGCGGAGCTGGTGGTTGAGCTGGACGCCCCCCCGCAGCAGCTCGAAGACGGTCGGCAGGGTCAGCACGCGGATCTCGCGCTCGCGGCAGGAGGCGACGACCTTTGCCCGCAGGGAGCCCGGCGCCGAGGGAATTGCGATCGCGACCTCGTCCGGCTCGGTCTCGTCGAGGATCGCGTCGATCTCGTCGGTCGAGCCCAGCACCTTCAGCCCCAGCATCCTCATTCCGCGCTTGCGCGGGTCGTCGTCGATGAACCCGATCGCGGTCTTGCCCAGGTTGGGGTTGAGCTTCAGCTCCCGCACGACCATCTGCCCGCCCGAGCCGGCTCCGATCACCAGCACCTCCGGCCCGGTCGGGATCCGAGCGCCGCGCTCCGGTCGCTCGACCACCAGCCGGACCGCGAGCCGGGCGCCGAGCAGCAGCATCAGGGTGAGGAGGAAGTCGGTGACGACGACCGAGCGCGGCAGGTTGTCGTCAAAGGGCTTGACAACGGTGAAGACGAGGACCATGACCAGGCTGGCCACGGCGACGGCGCGGAGGATCTCCGGGTAGTCGCGCGCGGTCACGTAGCGCCACCACTTCTGGTAGAGGCCGAAGGCGAAGAAGATCGCCACCTTGCCGAGGGCGACAAACGCGACCGACTGGACGAGCAGGGTCGTGTAGCGCTCCGGTATCCCGTGCGCATCGTCGAGGAAACGCAGCTTGAATGCGCAGTAGAAGGCGATCGCGACCAGGAGGGCGTCGGCCACCATCTGCATCGTCCGGCCGCGGTAGACGGGGTGGTTCAACCGGTGCATGGGCGCCGGCCGAGTGTAAGCCTAGGCGCGCCAGGGCGCTCGGACGCGTGAAGGCGATCCTCCCGCCGTTTCCCTAGGATCGTCGCTTGGTGCACGCCTTCGCCCCCACCCTCGCCAGCATCACCGACAAGGTCGTCAACCCGATCGTCAACGTCGCGACGGACTTCATCAGCTCCACCGGGCTGCCCGCGGTGTTCATCCTGATGACGCTCGAGTCGGCCTGCATCCCGGTGCCCGAGCGAGGCGATCATGCTGTTCGCCGGCTTCAGCGTCTCCAACGGCGACCTGACCCTGTTCGGGATCGTCGTCGCCGGGGTCCTCGGCAACCTGGTCGGCTCCTGGATCGCCTACGCGGTCGGCTACTACGGCCGCCTCGAGCTGCTCGAGCGCCACCACGTCCTCCACGTCAACCCCAAGCACCTGCCTGGGCGGACCGCTGGTTCGAGCGCCACGGCGAGGCCACCGTCTTCTTCGCGCGGATGCTGCCGATCATTCGCACCTTCATCTCGCTGCCGGCCGGGGTCGCGCGGATGCCGTTCTGGCGCTTCACCGCGTTCACCCTCGCCGGCTGCGTTCCCTGGGTGCTGATGCTCGCGATCGTCGGCCGCGAGGTGGGCGACAACTGGGAGAAGTGGCGGCACAACCTCGCCTATCTCGACTATCTGGTGCTGGTCGCCGTCGGTCGGCCTCGTCGTCTACCTGATCCTGAGGCGGCGACGGGGCGGCGGCCCGGCGAGGGCGAGCGCGGCCGAGGCCGGCGGGGAGGGCGAGGCGGCCGAGCCGGCGGGCGCCGGCGGCGCTTGAGCGAGGTCGCCGGAGCCGCGATCCCCGCGCGCCGCGCCGCCGCGCTGGGGATCGTCCAGGGCCCGGCCGAGCTGCTGCCGGTCTCGAGCTCGGCCCACATCGTCCTGCTCCCGTGGCTCGCCGGATGGGACTGGGAGCGGCTCGACCCCGAGGTGCGAAAGAGCTTCGAGGTCGCGCTCCACGCCGGGGCGGCGGCCGCGCTGCTGCTCGGCCAGCGCCGGGTGATCGCCGAGGAGCTGCGGGCACTTCGACCCCCGGCGCGCCTCGGTCCTCGCTCCTCTCCTTCCTGCCGGCGGCGATCGCCGGCTTCCTCTGGGAGCGGCCGATCGAGCGCCGGCTGGGCGGGCCGCGGGCGACCGCCGCCGGGCTGATCGCCGGGGCGGCGCTGATGCTCGCCGCGGACACCGGCCCGCAGCGGCGCGGGCGCGGCGAGGCGGGCCTGGCCGACGGCCTCGCGCTCGGCATCGCCCAGGCGGCGGCGCTTGCGCCCGGGGTCTCCCGCAACGGCGCCACCCTGGCGGCGGCGCGATGGCGGGGGTTCTCCCGCGACCAGGCGAACCTGCTCTCGCGCACGGTGGCTCTGCCGATCATCGTCGGCGCCACAGCGCTGAAGGGCGGGTCGGCTGGCCTGCCGCGGCGTCCCGGCCGGGCTTCGGCGCTCGCTCGGCATCGGCGTCGCGCGCCTCGTTCGCCTCGACCCTGGCCTCGCAGGGGCTGATCCGCGTGGTCGAGCGCGACCGGGCGCTGTGGCCCTACGCCGCCTACCGCCTCGGCCTGGCCGCCCTGGTCCTGCAAGGCTGCGGGCGCGGCGACCGGCGGCTGATGTTGAATCGGCGACGATGGTCGCGAGGATCGATCTCGCCACACGATGAGCGCGGGACGCCTACTCGCGAGCAGGTGTGGACCAGGGCGCCGCGGACACGGCCGTCGGGCGCCTGGTCGCGGCGCTGAGGGCGGGCAGGCGCGCCGAGGGCTCGCGCCAGGTTCCGCTCCCGGGCCACTACGCAAGCGTGATCAGGCTCGACGAGCGGACCGGGATCGCGCTCTCGACCGACGGCGTCGGGACCAAGCTGCTGGTCGCCGAGCAGCTCGGGCGCTTCGACACGGTCGGGATCGACTGCATCGCGATGAACGTCAACGACGTGATCTGCGTCGGGGCCGAGCCGCTGGCGATGCTCGACTACGTCGCCGTGGACCGGGCCGACCCCGACGTCTGCGAAGAGATCGGCCGGGGCCTGGCCCGCGGCGCCGAGCTGGCCGGGATCGAGATCCCGGGGGGCGAGCTGGCGCAGCTCGGGGAGATGATCTCCGGCCTCGACCTCGTCGGCGCCTGCTTCGGCGTCGTCGAGCTGGACGCGATCGTCGACGGCTCGAGCGATCGAGGCCGGCGACCCGTGATCGGCCTGCCCTCCTCCGGGCTTCACTCCAACGGCTACACGCTGGCGCGGCGGGCGCTGGAGGGGATCCCGCTCACCGACGAGCGGCTCGGGCGGCCGCTGGGGGAGGTGCTGCTGGAGCCGACCGAGATCTACGTCGAGCCGGTGCTGGAGCTGCTGCGCTCGGATGTCGAGGTGCGCGGGCCTCGCCCACATCACCTCCGGCGGGCTGGGCAACCTGCTGCGGCTGCGGGCTGACGTCGGCTACGAGATCGACGACCCGCTCGAGCCGCAGCCGGTGTTCGAGCTGATCCGCGAGCGCGGCTCGGTGCCGGAGGAGGAGATGTACGAGGTCTTCAACATGGGCTGCGGCTTCTGCTGCGTGGTCGCGGCGGGCGACGAGGAGCCGGCGCTCGAGCTGCTGCGGCGTCCACTACCCGGCGGCCAAGCGATCGGCCGCGCCACCGAGGACGTGGGCGGAGTGCTGAGGCGCCCCGGCTAGCTCAGTCGCCGCTGCCGAGAGTGCAATTTCCTCTCACTATGAGAGGAAATTGACGTTTCGCCGACGGCATATGCGCGATGATCCGCGCCGATGCAGACCGCCATCCTGATCTTCGAAGGCCTCACCGTGCTCGACGCGGTCGGTCCATACGAGGTTCTGCGCTCGGTCCCCGGCTGGGAGGTCAGCTTCGTCGCGCCCGAGCCGGGCGAGCAGCGGGCCGACAGCGGCGCCCTGGGGCTGGTGGCCGACAAGGGCATCGACGAGGTCAGCTCGCCCGACGTCGTGCTGGTCGGGGGCGGTGCGGGGAACCGGACGCTGATGCAGAACGAGGCGGTGCTCGACTGGCTGCGCGCCGCCGACGAGGACAGCCGCTGGACCACCTCGGTCTGCACCGGCTCGCTCGTGCTCGGCGCCGCCGGGCTGCTCGAGGGCAAGCGGGCGACCAGCCACTGGCTCTTCCTCGACCGCCTCGCCGAGTTCGGGGCCGAGCCCAGTGCCGAGCGGGTGGTCGAGGACGGCAAGCTGATCACCGCCGCCGGGGTCTCGGCCGGGATCGACATGGCCCTGCGGCTGGTCGAGCTGGAGCTGGGAGCGGAGGCTGCGCAGGCGATCCAGCTGGCGATCGAGTACGACCCGCAGCCTCCCTTCGACTCCGGCTCCCCGGCGAAGGCCCCGCCGGCCGTCGTCGACGCGGTCAGCGCCGCATTCGCGGCATCGGACGAGTGGCTCGCCGGCCGCGCAGGCGGCGGCTGATCCCGGCGCCGCTCAGGCCTTTTCCCAGATCGTCCCCGTCAGGGCCCGCACCGGCCGCAGCTTCCACTCCTTCGCCAGGCTCCACAGCTCGGCGCAGACGACCGGGCTGGGACTCGAGCTGAGGACCTCCGCCTCCTTGGTCGTCACCCGGCCGAAGCGCTCGACCGCTTGGAGCGGCGCCAGCGGGCCCTCGTTGACGGGCTCGGCGCCTGCGGCCAGCGCCGCCTCGCGGTAGTCCTCCAGCGGCTTCCATCCCCAGACCGCGTGGCGAGCGTCGTCGGCTCCGATGAACACCGCCGAGGGCAGGCTGACCCGCTCGTGGCCCTCTGTACGCCGCACCTTCCCCTCGGTCCGCGCCTGCTGCGGAACGTCGCGGACCTCGTCGAGGTCGGCGCCGAACGCCTCGACGATCGCGTGCGAGCCCAGGTCGAGCCTGAAGCGCTCGCTGTCGAGCCCCGCCGGCCCGGCCTCGGCAGCAAGCGCGTCAGGGTGGTCGAGCTTGCGGCGCTCGATGAAGATCCCCTCCCGCACCCTGCGCAGATAGCGGTAGGCCGGCTCGGAGCCCTGCTCGCAGGCGGCCTTGACCGCCATGCAGGCCGGGTATGTGCTCGACAGCGGGTTCTCGGTCCAGATCCTCGGGTCGGAGGGCATCCCGGTCTCGCCGCCGACGTTCAGCCAGTGGGACATCAGGTCCGCGAAGCAGCTCGGCCCGGAGCCAATCGAGCCCTCGTCGTCCCGGTAGTCCTCCCCGTAGGAGCGGGCGAGACCTCCCATCACCCAGCGGAACTCGAGCTCTCCGGAGAACTCCCACATCAGCCTGCGAAGCTTGGGCTCTGCGCCCCAGGACCAGGAGCAGGCAGGATCTGTGTAGTAGCGGACCTCTACCGACACTGGGCGCTGACAATATCCCCAACGGAGATGAACACAGGCTCAACCTCAGCACAGATGATCGGAACGGTCCTCTCCGACCGGTACCGGCTCGAAGCCAAGCTCGGAAGCGGCGGCATGTCCACCGTCTACCTGGCTCGCGACGAGACCCTCGACCGCCCCGTCGCGGTCAAGGTGATGCACCGGGAGATGTCCGAGCAGGCCGATCAGCTCCAGCGCTTCCGCGGGGAGGCACGGGCGGTGGCGAAGCTCTCCCACCCCAACGTGGTCGCGGTGATCGACGCCGGCGAGGACGGCGGGCACCCCTACATCGTCTTCGAGTACGTCGAGGGGGAGACGCTGAAGCAGCGGATCGCCCGCATCGGTGCCCTCGACGTCCAGGAGGCGCTCGCCTACGCGATCGAGATCGCCCGCGCGCTTGCCCTTGCTCACGCCGGTCAGCTCGTTCACCGCGACGTCAAGCCACAGAACGTGCTGATCGACGCCGACGGCCGGGCGAAGCTGACCGACTTTGGGATCTCCCGCCAGCTCGAGCAGGCGGGCATGACCGCGACCGGCAGGGTGCTGGGCACGACCGACTACGTGGCGCCGGAGCAGGCGATGGGGCACGGCGCCGACCCCCGCTCCGACATCTACTCGCTCGGAGTCGTCCTCTACGAGATGCTGACCGGCGAGGTGCCGTTCAGCGCCGACAGCCAGGTCGGCGTGGCGATGAAGCACGTCAACGAGGAGCTGCCGGACGTGCAGCGGCGGCGGTCCGAGGTTTCGGCGGCCGCGGCGCTGGTGGTCGAGCGGGCCACCTTCAAGGCGCCCGAGAGGCGCTACCAGCACGTCGACGAGATGATCGCCGACCTCGAGACCGCGCTCGAGGTCGAGGCCGCCAGGGCGGGCTCGACCAGCGGCGAGGCGACCAGCGTGCTGGACGCGGTGCCGCCACCGCGCCGGAGACTGGCGCGAGGCGTCCGCTGGTCGTGGTCCGGGTTCGGGCTGCTGCTGGTCGTGGCGGTGGTGGTGCTGGCGCTCGTCTACGGGATCTCCAGTGGCTGGTTCGGCGGTGGTGGGGCGGGTGCCGGCGGGCCGGCCGGCGGCGGCAAGCACCCCGTCAAGGTCACCATGGCGACCGACTACGACCCGCTGGGCACCGGCGGCGAGCACTCCGACCTGACCGGGAACGCGATCGACGACAACCCGGCGATCACCGGCGGCGCCTGGACCACCGAGACATACGACCAGAACTTCCCCGCTGGCAAGGAGGGAGTCGGGATCTACCTGACAACGGCGGCACCTGCTGCCGCCAAGTCGCTCCAGGTACGCTCGGCCAAGGGCGGCTGGGACCTGCAGGTCTACGGAGCCCCATCGGCGCCGGAGCCAAACGCCGCCGACCCGCTGGGTGGATGGACGCCGGTCGGCGAGAAGGCGGGGGTGGCGACCAACCAGTCGGTGGCGCTGGACACCGGCGGGCGCAAGTTCCGCGACTACCTGCTGTGGATCACCAAGCTGTCCCCGGTCGGCAGCCAGTACCGGGTGGAGATCACCGACGCCCGGCTGTTCGACTAGCGGCTGCGGGCTAGAACTCGAAGCTGCGGGTAGTGCGGTGGCGGTCGATCGCCAGCTCGACGAGGCGCTCGACCAGGCGCGGGTAGGGGATACCGCTCGCCTCGAAGAGCTTCGAGTAGACGCTCGTCTCGGTGAAGCCCGGGATCGTGTTGATCTCGTTGACCAGGACCTCGCCCGCAGGCGCGACGAAGAAATCGCAACGGGCCAGGCCCGTGCAGCCGGCCAGCGCGAAGACCTCAACCGCCAGCTCCCTGACCTCGCGCAGCGCCGCCTCGCCGATCGGCGCCGGGACGACCAGCTCCATCCCGCCCTCCGAGTACTTGGCCTCGAAGTCGTACCAGTCCGCGTGGGCGACGATCTCCCCGGGTTGCGAGATCTCCGGCGCGTCGTTGCCGAGCACCGAGCACTCGACCTCGCGGCCGTGGGCGGAGGCCTCGACGATGACCCGCGGGTCGTGGCGGAGGGCCAGCTCGACCGCCTCGTCGAGCTGGCGCTCGGGTGACGTCACCTTGGTGATGCCGACGCTGGAGCCGAGCCGCGAGGGCTTGACCCAGAGCGGCAGGCCCATTCCGGCGACCTGCTCGCGCCAGCCCGGCTCACCGGCCTGGACGAAATCGACCTGGGGGATCCCGCGCTCGGCGAAGAGGCGCTTCAGGGACAGCTTGTCCATGCACAGAGCCGAGGAGAGGACGTCGCAGCCGACGTAGGGGACGTCGAGGCACTCGAGGAGCCCCTGGACCGAGCCGTCCTCCCCGAACGGCCCGTGCAGGACCGGGAAGACCACGTCCACCCCGAGCAGCCCGGCGCCGGGGACCAGCTCGACCGGCTCGGCACCGGCGCTCCATGCGCCCTGGCGGGACACCAGCACCTCGATCACCTCGTGGCCGGCCTCTGCCAGGCCGGCGGAGACCGAGGCGCCGGATCGCAGGGAGACGTCGTGCTCGCTCGAGCGCCCGCCCGATAGGACCGCGACCCTCATTGCCCGGTCGGGGTCGTCGGAGTGGTCGGGGTCGTCTGGCTCTCGGTCAGCTTCCCGACGAAGATCGTCACCTCGCCCCCCTTGGCCAGCTTCGAGCCGGGAGCGGGGAACTGATCGGTGACCCTGCCATCCTGCGCCGGCACGCTGGTGTCCTGGAGGTTGACGGTGACCGCGAAGCCGGCGCCCCGCAGCTTCGAGACCGCGGTCGAGCGCAGATCGCCGATCACGTTCGGCACCGAGACCTTCTGCACGCCCTCCGAGACGACGATGCTGACGGTATCGCCGACGGCGACGCGCGTACCGGCCTCGGGCGATTGCTTGAGCACCTTCCCGGCCGGCTTCTGGCTCTGCTGGAAGGTGACCGAGTACTCGAGCCCCCGCCCGGAGATCGCCTGCTTGGCGGCGTCGGAGCTGCGCCCGACCACGGCCGGCACGCTGACGAGGCGCGGGCCGCTGGAGACGGTCACGGTGACCAGCGACCCGGCCGTGACGCTATTCCCGGCGATCGGATCGGTGGAGATCACTTGGCCCGCCGGGACCGAGCTGGAAGGGGCGCTGGCAAATGCCACATCGAAGTTGCGGTTCTGCAGCTTCTCCTTTGCCTCCGAGCGGGACAGGCCGCGAACGTTCGGGACGGTCACCTGACCGGGCCCGGCGGTCACCGTCAGGTGAACCGTCGGCTTCGAGCAGAAGAAGCTCAGGAAGCCGCAATCGAGCTCCGCCTGATCGGCGGGCGGAGACGCGAGCGGATCCTGCTCGAGCACGCGATGAGCGGGGCCGGGCCGGTGGACGCGGGCAATGACGTCAAACTTGAATCCCGCATTCTTCAGCTCTGTCTTGGCATCGCCCTCCAGCTCCGACTTGACGTTAGGCACCCCGGTCGTGGTGTCGCGGGTCAGCGCCAGCCCCACCAGGACGCCGAGCAGGGCGGCGATGCCGATCAGGATCCAGAGGCGCCGGCGGCGCTTCGCCTCCTCGTCCTCCTCGTCCTCCTCGGCCGGCGTCGCGACCACGGGCGGCAGCGGCGCGTACGACGCCGTGCCTTCAGCGGCCGCGGCGGGGTCGCGGGCGGCGGCATTCAGAGCCGCGATGAAGGCGTCGGCGTCGTGGAAGCGGCGGGACGGATCCTTCTCCAGGGCCCTCATGACAACCGCGTCCATCGCCGGGGAGACGGCCGGGTTGAGCGAGCTGGGACGTTGGGGCGCCTGGGAGACCTGCTTCAAGGCGACGGCGACCGCGCTCTCGCCCTCGAACGGGACGCGGCGGGTCAGCGCCTCGTAGAGGATGACCCCCACCGAGTAGAGATCGGAGGCCGCCGTCACCTCCAGGCCCTGGGCCTGCTCGGGCGAGAGATAGTGGGCGGTGCCCATCACCGAGCCCGTCTGGGTGATCTCCGAGACCCCGGCCCGGGCGATGCCGAAGTCGGCCACCCTGGCGCGCCCCTCGGGGTCGACGATCACGTTCTGCGGCTTCAGGTCGCGGTGGATGACGTTGTGGCGATGGGCGAACTTGGCCGCCTCGAGAATCTGGATCACCAGGCCCGAGGCCTGCTGCGGAGTGAGACCCGCGTCGATCAGCTCCTTCATCGAGCGGCCCTCGACGAACTGCATGGCGATGAAGTAGGTGCCGTCGATCTCGCCGCGGTCGAAGACCGCGACTATGTTCGGGTGCTGCAGGGAGGCGGCAGCCTCGGCCTCGCGGCGGAAGCGCTCGACGAACTCCCGGTCCTGGGCGAAGCGCTTGTGGAGGACCTTGAGCGCGACCCGGCGCTGCAAATGGGTGTCATCTGCCGCCCAGACGTCGGCCATCCCTCCGGAGCCGATCCGCTCCAGCAGCCGGTAGCGGCCGGCGACGACCGTGCCCTCGGCGATCTCAGCCACCGTTGCCCGCCAGGATGGTCTCGGCGACGTCGCGGAAGATCGGGGCGGCGACGTCGTTGCCGAACTGGGGCGTGCACTCGACGCTGGCCGCGATCGCGACCTGGGGGTCCTCGGCGGGGGCGAAGCCGATGAACCAGGCCTGGTTCTGCTCGGTGCCGCCACCGCAGGCTGTGTTGCCGGGTGTCTCCGCGGTGCCGGTCTTGCCGGCGACGGCGACGCCTGGGATTGCCGCGTTGGTCCCGGTGCCGGCGCTGACCACGCCCTGCATCGCCGTGTTCAGCTCGTCCGCCGTCTGCTTGCTCATCACGGTCGACTGCTCGCTCGGCTCCATTCGCTTGGTCAGCCGGCCGTCGGGATCGACCACCTTGTCCCAGATCTGCGGCTTCATCAGCACCCCGCCGTTGGCCACCGTTGCCGCGACCTCGGCCATCTGGAGGGGCGTCGCAAGCAGCCGCTCCTGGCCGATCGCCACCCGGCCGATGTCGATCGGATCGTTCGAGTTGAGCAGCTTGCCTCCGTCGAAGATGCCACTGGTCAAAAGCTGGTCGGAAGGCAGGTCGAGCTGCGGCTTGGCGTTGAACCCGAAGGCGTTCATGGTCTTGAACAGGGCGTCCTCTCCGACCTGCTGCCCGAGCTGGGCGAAGAAGGTGTTGACCGAGTTGGTCAGCGCTGTATCGAGGCTGATCGGGCCGAAGTCCTCGTCGAAGTCGTTGTGAAGGGCGTGGCCCTCGACATTGAGGATGCCCGGCGAGTTGATCGTCGAGTCCGGAGTGATCGTGCCGCTGTCGAGTCCCGCGGTCGCCGTCACCACCTTGAAGGTCGAACCCGGCGGGTATTGGCCCTGGGTGGCGCGGTCGACCAGCGGCGAGCTCGGATCGTTGTTCAGCTCGCCGAGATGCTCGGGAACGCGGTTGGGGTCAAACGAAGGATTCGAGGCATTGACCAAGACCCGGCCGCTCTTCGGCTCGACCGCGACCACCGCCCCGAAGCCGGCGGCGGCGAGGTCATTGAGGGCGACCCGCTGCGCGTTCGCGTCGATGCTGGTGACGATGTCGTTGCCCTCCTGCTTGCGGCCGCGCAGCTCGTCGAGGATCGAGGCGAACTCGGAATCGTTGCCGACCAGCTCGTCGTTGTGGTACTTCTCGAACTCGGAGTCGCCCTGCTGCACGAAGCTGTAACCGATCGGGTGCCCGAACAGCTCCCCCTCGGGGTAGCGGCGGACGTAGCGCAGGCCGGTGCCGTGGCCCTTGCGCACCGAGCGGGCGATCACCGTCCCGTCGGAGGCGAGGATCCGGCCCCGACGGATCTGCTGCTGCTCGAGCAGCGGCCGCTTGTTCGCCCGCTTCTCCTTCAGGGCCTTGGCGTCGAACACGGACCAGTAGCTGGTGAAGCCGACCAGGACGGCGAAAAGGACGACGACAAGTCCGAAGAGCTTGGTGATCTGCGCGTTCACGGCCCGTCCGGATAGGCCGCAGAGCGGCGGGCCTCGCGCCTGGCCCGGTCGGAGATCAGCAGCAGCAACGCCAAGAGCACGAAGTTGGCGACGATCGAGCTGCCGCCGTAGCTGACGAAGGGAAGCGTGACCCCGGTCAGCGGGATCACCCGGGTCACGCCGCCGATGATCACGAAGGCCTGGATCGCGAAGACGGCGGTGAGCCCCGTGGCGAGCAGCTTCGAGAAGCCGTCGTCGGCCATCAGCGCAATCTTGAAGCCGCGGGCGGTGACCAGCAGGTAGATGAGGATCAGCCCGCAGGCGCCGAACAAGCCCAACTCGTTGACGATCAGCGAGTAGATCGTGTCGGTCTGGGCGGCCGGCAGCAGCGCGTTGTCGGTGCCGGGGATCGTGATCAGGCCCTGGGCGAAGCCCTTGCCGAAGAGCCCACCGTCGGCCTGGGCGAAGATCGATTGGAGGATCTGGTAGCCGGTGGTGGTCGGATGCTGGTAGGGGTCGAGCCAGATCTCCACGCGATCGTGGACGTGGGGCACCGTCGAGGTGAAGAACCAGGCCCCGGCCAGGAACAGCGCCATGCCGATCACCACGAACGAGAAGCGTCCGGTCGCCACGTAGAGCAGCGCCAGGAAAGCCGCGAAGAACATCAGCGAGCTGCCGAGGTCGCGGATGTAGACGAGCATGAACATCGAGGCGCCCCATACGACCAGCAGCGGACCGAGGTGCTTGAGCGGCGGCAGGGTCACACCCATCACCCGCCTGGCCCCGACGATCAGCACCTCCCGGTGCTCGCGCAGGTAGCTGGCGAGGAAGACGACGATGCAGATCTTCGAGAACTCCGCCGGCTGGAAGGCGAGCGGTCCGATCTTCACCCCAAGGTAGGCGCCGTTGACCTGCTGCCCGATGCCCGGGAGCCGCGGGGCCAGCAGCAACAGCAGGCCGACACCGGCGATCGTGTAGCGATAGCGCTCGAGGACTTCGTAATTGCGCAGGAAATGGATCGTCAGCGCGAAGAGGACCAGCCCGAGCACGAACCAGTTGGCCTGGTCACGCGCCAGGCCATCGTCGATCCTGTAGATCATCACCAGGCCGACCGCGGTCAGCAGCGCGACGAGCGGGAACAGGTAGGGGTCCGCGTCGGGCAGGCGGACCCGCAGGTAGAGATGGGTGGCAAGGCAGATGGCAAGGAAGTAGGCGCCGTAGATCAGGCTGAGGTTCCCCAGCTGGGTCCGGTCCTGGGCGAAGACCGCCGTGAAGCCGGCAGTGAGCAGCAGCGCCACCGGGACCAGGGCGAACAGCTCGCGGTTGCGGGCGCTCACTGCTTCGCCCCCGCGCCGCCGGAGCCGTTCCCCGAGCGGGAGCCGCCGCCGCCCGCCGGCTGGCCCGGCCCGCCGCCGCCCGAGCCGGAGCCACCGCTCGCGGGCTTCCCCTGCCCGCCGGCGCCCGCGGTGCCGGCGCCCGCCACCTCGGCCGTGCCGTCGGGTGCGAGCCCGGCCTTGCGCTCGATGTCCTCGATCAGGGAGGTGGCGTCCGAGCGCGAGCGGAGGTCGTGGCCGGTGACCGAGCCCTGCTGGCGGGCGGGAAGAGAGGCGGTCTGGATCGGGCTTGCGTAGCGCTCCTGGTAGAGGTTGATGCCGAAGGGCAGGTCGTAGGGGAGGCCCCGGTAGAGCGCCACCCGCCCGCCCTCGTCGGTTCCGAGGAACCAGACCTGGCGAATCCCGTAGGCGGCCCCGAAGACGAGCGCCGCCAGTACGACTGCGGCGAGCGCCGCCGTCCCCGCGCGCCGTAGCCGTTTGCTCCGGCGCCGGGGCTGCTCCCTCCTCGTCTTCGTCCGCGCCGCCGCGCTGCGACGGCGGACCTCCTCGGCGGTGAAGCCCTCCTCTTCGGCGCTCGGACCGACCAAGGTCGGGCTCTCGGCCGCTGGAGCCGGGGCCGCGGCGTCGTCGAGCCGAAACGCGACGGCGGTGATGTTGTCCCTGCCGCCCTCGCGATTGGCCTCATCGATCAGCGCCCGGACCGCGGCGTCGAGGGAGGACGCGTCGGTGAGGAGCTTCTCGATCCTCGGCTCGCCGATCATCGTCGTCAGCCCGTCAGAGCAGAGGAGATAGACGTCTCCGGGCAGGGCCTGGACCGTCTGCACGTCCACGTCGACCTCCGGCTCGGGGCCGAGCGCCCGGGTGATGATCGAGCGCTGGGGGTGACCCTCGGCCTGCTCGTCGGTGATCTGGCCCTTGCGCCGCATCTCCTCGACCAGAGAGTGGTCGCGGGTCAGTAGCTCGAGCGTGCCCTTGCGCAGGCGGTAGGCGCGGCTGTCGCCGACGTGGCCGATCGCCACCTCGTCGCTCTCGGCGTTGAACATCGCCGCGGTGATCGTCGTCCCCATCCCGGCGCGCGAGGGGTCGCTCGCGGGCCAGCTCGTGGATCTCGCGGTTGGCCGACTCGATCGTCTCCCGGAGGATCATCTCGGGGGCGCCGTCAGGCAGGTCGCGCTCGAAGGCGTCCGCCGCGGTCTTCGAGGCCACCTCCCCCGCCTGGGCCCCGCCCATGCCGTCGGCGACGAGGAAGACCGGCGCCCTGGCGAAGTAGGAGTCCTCGTTCGCCTGCCGCTGGCGGCCGGTGTCGGATCGGAAGGCGAGATCGGCGATCTTCAGCACCGGCTCACTCCAGCTCGAAGCGGAACTCGGTGTCCCCGATCCGGACCAGGTCTCCCGGCCACCAGCTCCGCCTCCCCGCTCAGCGAGGCGTCGTTCAGCAAGGTCCCGTTGGTGGAGTTCATGTCCTCGACGTAGTAGCGGCCGCCGCGCATGTAGATCCTGGCGTGCAGGCCGGAGGCGTAGCGGTCCTCGATGCGGACGTCGGCGTCGGCCGAGCGGCCGATCGAGAGCCCGCCGAAGAGGTCGAACCGCTCGCCGGCCGAGAGCCCGCCGCCGCGCTCGGCGACCAGCCAGGCGTCCTCGCCCTCGCGCGCGTTCTCCGCCGCCGGGAGGCTGTGGTACCCGGTCGCGTCGGGGGCCGGGGTGACGGTCCCGCGCAGGTCCTTGAGCGCGCTTCGGGCGATCCACAACAGGAACAGGTAGAGGACGGCCAGGAAGCCGAACTTGAGCGCTACTGAGATCGGCTCGTAGTCCACCGACTCATTGCTCGAGGTCGAAGACGAAGGTGGTCGTGCCGACCGTGACCTCGTCGCCCGGCCGCAGCCGCGACGAGGAGACCCGCCTGCCGTTGACCTTGATCCCGTTGGTGGAGCCGAGATCGACTATCTGCCAATCCCCGGTGTCGGCGCGGCGCAGCTCCGCGTGGCGGCGCGAGACGTTGGGGTCGCGCAGCACGCAGTCGGTGTCCTTGGAGCGCCCGATCGTCGCCTTCGGCCCCTCGAGGACGTAGCGGCGGTCGTCGAGCGCGACGATCGCGCGGGTCGGAACGGGGCCGGTCTCGGGGCTCGGCGGCGGCGCGGCCTCGCGCTCCTTGACGGCCGAGTAGACCATCGTGTGGCCCTCCTCCCCCTGGCTCGGGCTCTCGCCCTCGCGGGCCGGCGGCTTGACCAGCCGCGTCTGGATCCCGAACTCGCCCAGCCGCAGGCGCTCGTCGGTCCGGAACGAGACGGCGGGGCGGGTGAGCAGGTCGTAGCCCCGGCGCCTCGCGTGCTCCAGCAGGTAGCCGGAGAGCTCCTGCTCGAGCGAGCGTTCGTACCCCTCCAGCTTGCCGCGGTCCTGGCGGGAGAGATGGACGATGTACTCGTTGGGAACGTAGACGCGCGATACCGACGCCGTCTGGTGAGCGTCCATCTCCTTGGCCAGCTTGCGGGCCAGCTCGACCGGCTGCACCTCGGAGCTGAAGGCACGGCTGAACACCCCTTCGACGAGGCCTTCGATCCGGGCTTCGAGATTGCGCAAGACGCTGATGGCGGGCTCCTTGGCTTGGTCGAGAGCAGGCCCCCGGGGCCTGGGTCCGCGGGGTGAGAATCCTACGGAAGTGTCGGCCCCCGACTGCCCGCACCGGCAGCGGCCGGCGCATGCGGGCGCCTGGCCAGGCCGGTATGCGAACCGCTCAGCGGGTGGCGCGCCGAGCCAGGCGCGAACGGGAGCAAGGATCAGTCCGGCGATCAGCGCCGCGGCGCACCAGATTGCCATGCCCGCGAAGAAGCGGGGACTGCTGAGAAGGGGCCAGATGACGCTGGACAGCGCCGTGGGGGCGGAGTCCTGCCAACCGCGTGGCGGCGTCACCGAGGCTCCGAGAAGGAGGTCGCGGCGCAGCACTACCTCGGCGATGCTGACCCAGACGAACCCCGTCGCGGCGAGCACGACACGGTCCCGCCAGCGGCCGGCCAGGCCGGCCACCGCCGGGAAGATGGGAGCGAGGCCGAGGGCGCCGAGCGGTGGCGCTGCCGCCGGGACGATCAGGCCGCCACCGCGGCTGCCGATCAGGAGGGCGGGCGGCGCCGCGATCAGCCCGAAGAGCAATGCCGCCCCGGGCCGAGAGACGGCGACGCAGCCATGCCACGAGGCCGAGGACGGCGAGCAGGTAGCCGACCCGTGGGCGCAGAAGCCAGGCCGCGGCGACGGCCGGGACCAGCAGGTACGCCCAGGGCGGGCCTGCCGGGCCTGCCGAGATCATTCCCGCGGCGGTCAGCCCGGAGGCCGCGGCCGCCGAGGCGACATCGGCGACCTCGAAGCCCGCCGTGCCGGCCCGGAGAGCAGCGAAGTGCGGGTGCGGGGGTGGCAGGGACCTCTCGCTCTCCAGCTGGTCCAGGGAGGACTCGATCGCGGTCCCCAGCTCCTCGACGCTGGGGCGCAGGTCGGGATCGGGCTCGAGCGAAGCGTCAATCGCGTCGACGACCGGGACCGGCAGGTCGGGCCGGACGCGGCCGAGAGAAGGGACCGGGGTGCCGATCGAGCGCGCCGTCGCCGTAGGCGTCGCCCGGCGGTGAGGGTTGACCCCGCTCCAGCACTCGTACAGGGTCAGTGCCAGGCCGTAGACGTCGGCTTCCGGACCGGCAGGGCCTCCGTCAGCCTGCTCGGGGGCCATGTAGGCGAGCGTGCCCACCACAGTCCCCGTCGTTGTCAGGCCCGTCCGTGTCGAGGACCCTGGCGATCCCGAAGTCCATCAGCTTCGCGGGCGCTGCCGCGGCCGGGACCAGGACGTTCTGCGGCTTGATGTCGCGGTGGATCACCCCCCGCGAGTGGGCGTGATCGAGGGCCTCGCAGATGTCCGCGCCCACCTCGGCGACCTCCCGATCGCAGAGTTCACCCTCGCCGGTGAGCTCGTGCAGGGTGGCGCCGTCGACCAGCTCGCTGACCAGGTACGTCCTGCCCTCCTCCTCGCCGAGCTCGTAGAGGGTGACGATGCCGCGGTGGTTGAGCCGCGCCGCGGCCTGGGCCTCGCGGAGTACCCGGCTCCCACTCCCGGCACCGGCTTCGATCACCTTGACGGCCACGTCGCGCTCGAGCCGGTTGTCCCAGGCTCGGTAGACAACGCCAAAGCCGCCACTCCCGAGTCTCTGCTCGATTCGGAAGCGATTGAGTACCACTGAACCCATCACGGCTCATTCGGCTTCGACGCCGAGGGTCGCAGGCCTGCCCGACCGCGCAAGAATGACACCGATCCGCGGCGGCTCTCCGCGCCGGGTCCCCCGCAGCGTTCATACTTGCCGCCGAGCCGACTGCCCCGGAGACTCTCCTTTGGATCCATTCGACGAGGAATCCTCAGCATCACCGACCAGCGAGCAGTCCCTGCCTCGACGAGCGCCGCGAGAGCGGAGGCCGCGGAGGGCGCGCCGGCAGCAGGTGATGGCGAGGCGGGGGATCGCGCTCGGGGCGGCCCTGATCGTCCTCATCCTGCTGGTGCTGGGAATTCGCGGCTGCCTCGACGCCCGCCATGAGCGGGCCCTGACCGATTACGCCCGCAACGTCTCCCAGATCGTCGACGAGACCGCCCAGACCAGCAAGCGATTCTTCGCCCGCCTCGAGGATCCCGGCACCGCCTCGGTGACCGACTTCGTCACCGAGACCAACGCCGACCGCAGCGCCATGGACGCCTTCCTGACCCGGGTCGACAGCCTCGACGCGCCGGGCGACATGGGCGGCGCCCAGCACGCCCTCGAGCTGACCTACGAGCTGCGGGCCGCCGCTTTCGGCAAGATCGCAGACAAGATGAGCACCGCCCTCGGTGACGCCGGCCGGGAGCGCGCCGTCGCCAGCATCGCCAACCAGATGAGGACACTCCTGGCCAGCGATGTCCTATACGCGCAGGTCGTCGCGCCCGAGATCAACGGCGTCCTCGCCGACCAGGGGATCGAGGGCTCCGACGTCCCGGACAGCCTCTTCATCCCCAACGGCGACACCAAGTGGCTGGAGGCCAGCACGATCGACGACTCGCTCGGCCAGGTGAGCGGCGCCTCGGCGGCCGCCACGCCAGGACTCCACGGCACCGGACTGCTGGCCACCACCATCAACGGGGTCACCCTCACCGAGGGCACGCCGGCGACGGTCACGACCAGCGGTCCTCCCGCCGTCGACGTCCAGGTCCAGAACCAGGGCGACTCGGAGGAGAGCGGCGTCACGGTGGGGGTGTCGGTGGACGGGGGCGCGGCGACGACCGAGCAGATCAGCTCGATCGCGGCGGGTGCGACCCAGACAGCGACGGTGCAGCTGCCCTCGACGCCGAAGGGCCAGGTGACGCTCGACGTCGAGGTCGACGCGGTCCCCGGCGAACAGGTCACCGACAACAACAAGGCCTCCTACACGGT
Source organism: uncultured Actinomycetes bacterium (assembly GCA_963738305.1). Classification (GTDB taxonomy): domain Bacteria; phylum Actinomycetota; class Thermoleophilia; order Solirubrobacterales; family 70-9; genus JBBRHQ01. The sequence goes on from CAVTVU010000001.1 coordinate 1,191,970, forward strand.
CACGTTCGGTTAGAGGAGCGGTGGATGAGCTGACGACAGCGGCGGGGATCGTCGCCCTCTCAGCAGCATTCCTCGCGCTCTTGGCCCTCGCTCTCTGCATCGTCCTCACCCGCCGGCTGCGCCGCCTCCGCTCCTCCCAGCAGGTGCTGCTCGGCGAGGGAGGGAACCGCGACCTGATCGCTCACGCGAGCGAGCTCGACAGCCGCCTCGCGGGGCTGGCCGGGGCGGTGCAGGAGGCGATCGGCCTGCTGGAGACGCGCGACGCCGAGCTGCAGGCGGCGCTCGAGGGCGCCGTCAGCCACGTCGCAGTCGTCCGCTACGACGCGATGGGCGAGATGGCGGGACGCCAATCCAGCTCCGTCGCGCTGCTCGACTCCCACCATTGCGGGGTCGTCCTCTCCTCGATCCTGCATCGCGACCAGGCCCGGCTCTACGCGAAGGGCATCGTCGACGGGGTTCCGGAGATGGACCTCTCGCCCGAGGAGCAGGAGGCAATCGATGCGGCACTGCGCCCAAGGGGTCCCGCGGGCGGGGTTGACGCATGAAGCGGATCGCCTACCTGGGCCCCGAGGGCACGTTCACCGAGGACGCGCTGAGGGCGGCTCTGGGGGACGGGGAGAGGTTCGAGGGGTTGCGCACCGCCACAGTCCATGATGCGATCTTGGCGGTGCAGGACGGCGAGGCCGACCGCGCCCTCGTCCCGTTCGAGAACTCGATCGAGGGATCGGTGCGGGCGACGCTCGACGCGCTGGCGCTAGAAGCTGACGGGGTGACGATCATCGGCGAGTACGACCACGTCGTCAGCCCCAGTCTGATCGCCCACCGGACGCTGGAACCCGATCAGATCGAGGCGGTGCTCTCCCATCCCCAGGCTCTGGCTCAGTGCGCCCGGTTCCTTCGCGAGAGCCTCGCCGGGGCGGAGCTGCGCGCAGTCGACAGCACCGCCGAGGCTGTCCGCCTCGTCGGTGCCTCGGACCGTCCCTGGGCGGCCCTGGCGGCAGCGACCGCGGCGGCGCTCTACGGCTGCGTCGTGCTGCGGGAAGGTGTCGCCGACGAGGCCGACAACGTGACCCGCTTCGTGTGGCTGGCTCCGGCGGGCAGCGCGGCCAGCGGCGAGGGGCCGTGGAAGACCAGCCTCGTCTTCTCCGAGCTGGGTGAGGACCATCCCGGCGCGCTGGTCGATGCGCTGCTCGAGTTCTCGGGGCGTGAGATCAACCTGACGCGGATCGAGTCGAGACCACTTCGCCAGGGCGGGCTCGGTCGCTACATGTTCTTCTGCGACCTGGAGGGGGCGATCTCCGACCCCGTGGTCGGAGCGGCGGTCGAGGGATTGCGGGCCAAGGCGGATTCCGTGCAGGTGCTCGGGCTCCTATCCCGTGCGGGCCACCCTCTAGAATCGCCCGCGAGATGGCTAAGAGTCGCGCCTCGGCCGCAGGAGCGAGGGCCGCGAAGTCGGGCCCCTCCAAAGCGGACGCGACGGCTGGGGCAGGGCTCCGGTCCGGTGCCCGGGTGCTCGTTCTCAACGCGACCTATGAGCCGATCAACGTCTGCACGGTTCGGCGAGCTGCGGTCCTCGTGCTGAAGGAGAAGGCCGAGGTGCTCGAGCGCGGCAAGCGCGCCCTGCACTCCGAGCGGCTGACGATGGAGCGGCCGATCGTGATCCGCCTGGTCAGCTACGTGCGCATCCCGCGCGACGCGCACCGCCGCAAGATCACCCGCAAGGCGGTCCTCGCCCGCGACTCCTGGACCTGCCAGTACTGCGGCTCGCGCAAGCCGGGGCTGACGGTCGACCACGTCATCCCGCGCAGCCGCGGTGGCAAGTCGGTCTGGGAGAACATCGTCGCCTCCTGCGCCTCCTGTAACCGCCGCAAGGGGAACCGCCTGCCGCGGGAGATCCAGATGCACCCCGCCAGCCGGCCCTCGGCGCCGGGCCCGACGGTCTTCATCCGGATCGCCAGCCCCACCATCCCGACCGCCTGGCGCCAGTACCTGCCGGCCGTGGCATGAAGGCCGCCGGAGGGTTGCTTGTTGCGGTGGTGGCGCTGGCCTGCGCTGCCACTCCGGCGGCGGCCCACACCTACACCTACCCGAACCCCTCCGACCCCACGATCAGAGCGCCGCGGGTCATCGCCGGTGTGCACATCGGGCAACGGCTCGACGCGGCGCGGCGGGCTTGGGGGCCCGGTCGGGGAGGCTGCCGGGTGGACGTCTCCGGCAACACCGTCTGCACCTACGGGAACGACCGCGAGGAGGGGCGCGGCGTCGCCTACTTCGCAGCCGAGGGCACCAGCCCCTCGAGTCGTGTTTACCTCGTGACGATTGCAGTTTGGCTGCGCCTTGGGGTGACCCCCGTCTACAAGGGTCCGCTGATGCGGATCAGGACCAAGCACGGAATCGGCCTGGGCTCGACCTCCCGGCGGCTGCGGCGCGCCTACCCGCGGCTGCGGCGGAATTCACTCGGGTTCTACCTACGACGGGGCAGGACCGAGATGGAATTCGACACCTTCAACAGCACCAACCACCACCGGGTCACGACGATCTCGATCTCCCGCCTCGGAAGCGCCGGATAAACACGAGGGCCGCCCGAAGGCGGCCCTCGCAGGTGCGTCGGGAAGCGAGGCGGGAGGGTTCAACAACCGGTAGGGACAAGGTCCGGTCCCCCGCTTCGCCGGTGCCCGGGTGAGATTCCGCCGGGCGGCACGCACGGCCTCCTAGCGGCCCTGCACCTCCAGAGTCCCCGCAAGCATGTCAATCAAGTTAGGACCACCTCCTTTCTCTGGTGACCGATTGAAGCACACACCTCAGTCGGCCAGGGGAGACGGCTCCGAGTCGGGCGCCGAGCCGTTGCCCGACGACGGCGCCTCGGACTCGACCACCAGCGCCACGGCGCTGACCCGGTCGTCCTCCTTGATGTTCATCACCTTGACCCCCTGGGTGGGGCGGCCCATCTGCGAGATGCCGCTGACCGAGGTCCGCTGCACCATCCCGTTCTGGGAGATGAATAGAAGCTCCTGGTGCTCGCGCACGATCAGGGCGCCGGCGAGACCGCCCTTCCTCTCGGTCAGCTTCGCCGTCAGCACCCCCTTGGTGCCGCGGCCCTTGACCGGGTACTCGGAGACCGGGGTGCGCTTGCCATAGCCGTTCTCGGTGACGACGAACAGCTCCGTGTCGTCGCGGGCGATGTCCATCGCCAGCACCCGGTTGCCCTTGGCGGAGACGTTCATCCCCTTGATGCCGCTGGTCGAGCGGCCCATCGGGCCGCACGAGCTTCTCCGCGAAGCGCGAAGCGTGGCCGGAGTGGGAGACCATGAGGATGTCGTCCTGGCCCGAGGTGAGGCGGACCTGGACCAGCTCGTCGCCGTCACGAACCTTGATCGCGATGATCCCGTCCGCCTTGATCGGCGTGTTGTAGGCGAGGAACTCGGTCTTCTTGATCTGTCCCTTGGCGGTGGCGAAGACGAGGAACTCGTTCTCCTTGAAGTCGCGCGTCGGAATCACCGCCATCACCTTCTCGCCCTCGCGCAGCGGCAGCAGGTTGACCAGGGCGCTGCCCTTTGCGGTGCGCGAACCCTCCGGCAGCTCATAGACCTTGAGTCGGTAGACCTTGCCGCGATTGGTGAAGAAGAGCAGGAAGTCGTGGGTCGAGCAGATGTGGAGGTGCTGGATGTAGTCGTCCTCCTTCATGTTCATCCCCATCACGCCGATCCCGCCGCGGTGCTGCTGGCGGTAGGTGGCGAGCGGCAGCCGCTTGACGTAGCCCGAGGCGGTCAGGGAGATCACCATCTGCTGCTCGGCGATCATGTCCTCGACGTCGATGTCACCCCCGAAGTGCTGCAGCTCGGTGCGGCGCTCGTCGCCGTAGGAGTCCGCCAGCTCGACCAGCTCCTCCTTGACCAGCCCGAAGATCCTCGACTCATCACCGAGGATCGCCCGCAACTCGCCGATCCGCTCGATCAGGTCGGCGTGCTCGGCCCGAACCTTGTCCGACTCGAGCGCGGTGAGGCGCTGGAGGCGCATGTCGAGGATGGCCTGCGCCTGCTCGCGGGAAAGCTCGAACTCGGAGATCAGGCCGGCGCGGGCGGCGTCGGGGTCGGGCGAGGAGCGGATCAGCTTGATCACCGCATCGAGATTGTCGAGCGCGACCAGCAGGCCCTCGAGGATGTGGGCGCGGGCCTCGGCGCGCCGCAGCTCGTATTGGGTCCGGCGGGTGACGACCTCGCGCTGGTGATCGACGTAGTGCCGGATCAGGTCGCGCAACCCGAGCGTCTTCGGGACGCCGTCGACGAGGGCCACCATGTTGACCCCGAAGCTGGTCTGCATCGAGGTCCGCTTGTAGAGGTTGGTGAGAACGACGTTGGGGACGGCGCCCCGCTTCAGCTCGATCACGATCCGCATCCCCGAGCGGTCGGACTCATCCCGCAGGTCGGAGATGCCCTCGAGCTTCTTCTCGCGAACCAGGTCGGCGATCTTCGTGATCAACCCGGAGTCGCCGCCCTTCTTGACCATGAACGGCAGCTCGGTGACGATCACCGCCTCCTTGCCCCCCTTGAGCGGCTCGATGTGGGCGCGGGCGCGAACCTTGATGCTGCCCCTGCCCGAGTCATAGGCCTCGCGCACGCCGGCCGGATCGAGAATCCCGCCGCCGGGGAAATCGGGAGCCTTGACGTGCGCCATCAGCCCGGCGAGGTCGACCTCGGGATCCTCGATATAGGCGGTCACGGCGTTGACCGTCTCGCGCAGATTGTGCGGAGGGATGTTGGTCGCCATCCCGACCGCAATCCCCGAGGCGCCGTTGACCAGGAGGTTGGGGAACCGCGCCGGCAGGATCAAGGGCTCGCGCTGGGACTCGTCGTAATTCGGACCGAAGTCGACCGTGTCGGCGTCGATGTCGCGCAGCATCTCGGTCGCGAGGCGGCCGAGACGGGCCTCGGTGTTGTGGCTGACAAACCCGTTGGTCAGGAACGAGTGATCCGACGTGTCGACTCGCAGCGAGTAAACCTCCTGCGTCCCCGCGTCCTCGACCGAGGCGACTTCGGCGTAGTAGTACTCGCCGCTGACCAGCGGCGAGACGACCTCGCGGACCTCTTCGGATGCGATCCGCTCGAGGATCGCCGTGCCGCCATGCTCCCAGCGCTCGATCCGATCGACGTTGTGTCGTCGCAGCCAATCGCGGTCGGTCCACCGTGAACCGTTCTCGGCCCGGATGTAATCGGCGACGAACGGCACATGATCGCCGCTGAGGGCGCGGCTGGTTCGCGGGATCGTCGTCAGGTCGCGCTCGAGCTTCCGCTGCTTCTCGCCGAGGAACCCGACCTGGCTGGAAAACAGCCGGGCGTCGCGGCGATTAGAGATCACGACCTTGGTCTCGCCTCCGGAGTAGCGGCAGAGCCGGCTCACCACGCCGAACTGGAGGAGAAGCGTCTGCACATCCCGCGCCAGCTGCTCGCTGTAGGTCGAGTAGGAGACCTGGATCGTGCTCCGTGGAAGGAGCGAAGAAGATCCGTCACCGTGGAACAGCGAGCTGAGGAAGATCCGCTTGAACTCCTGTCCGCCGCGCCAAACGAACTCCGGAACCGCCTTCTCGCAGCTCTTGGCCTTGAGTTCCGCCAGAGGGCTGCGGTTGAGGCGCGCGAGGTTGTGAACGTCCAGCTCGAGCAGGTCGCTCCCGGAGACGATCCGGCGCTTCGATAGGTAGCGGGCACCTCCGACTACCGAGTCGTAGGCATCGACGACGTCCTCGAAGTAGCTCTCGTCCACGTTGTTGAAACCGGCCCGCCTGTCCCCGATCCAGCCTTCGGCGACGAAGGCGCCGGCGAGGAACGCGAGCTTCCGCTGGCCAGAGGTGAGCGCGGCCCCTGCGGGACGCTCCATGCGCGCCATCAGCACCCGGTCGCCGGGCACGACCTCTTCGAGCAGCTTCCAGAGAAGGAGGGGAACTCCGGCCATGTCCACCAGGCAGAGAACGGGGTGGTTGTGGGTGCCGGTGAGCTCGTACCCCTTGGTGGTGCGAAGCCGGAGCGTCGGGTGGGCACCAGAGTGGAACAGCTTCGAGGCTCGGACCGGACGTCCGAGCCGGTCGAGCACCTCGAGATCGATGTCGTTGTCGGACTCCGAGTCCGCCCCGGGAACGATCTCGTCGATCCGCATGGTGCCCGCCGTTGTCTCGACGCGGGTGTCGCCGCTGACGCAGTAGCGCATCGCGGCAGCCGGGTCGTCGTCAATCGATCCGAAGTTGCCCTGGCCGTCGACCAGCGTGTAGCGCAGGGAGAACTCCTGCGCCATGCGCACCAGGGTGTCGTAGATCGCCGAGTCGCCGTGCGGGTGGTACTTGCCCATCACCTCGCCGACGATGAAGGCGCACTTGCGGTAGGGGCGGGTCGGCTGCAGGCCGAGGTCGTGCATCGCGTAGAGGACCCGGCGGTGGACGGGTTTGAGGCCGTCGCGAACGTCCGGAAGCGCCCGCCCCACGATCACGCTCATCGCGTAATCGATGTAGGAGCTGCGCATCTCCTTCTCCAGCTCGCGCTCCTCTATGCGACCCGGTGAGGGCTTCGAGCGCCATCAGCTCCGAGCCCTCCGGTCGGTGTCTTGTGCCCGTCGCCTACACATCGAGGTTCCTCACCTCCTTGGCGTAGGTCTCGATGAACTCGCGGCGGGGCTCGACCTGGTCCCCCATCAGCATCGAGAAGATCTGATCCGCCGCCGAGGCGTCCTCGAGCGTCACCCTCTGCAGGGTCCTTGTCGCCGGGTCCATGGTCGTTTCGCGCAGCTGGTCGGCGTTCATCTCGCCGAGGCCCTTGAACCGGGTCAGCTGCGCCCCGTGCTTGGCCAGGTCCATGACGGCGCGGTGCAAATCGACGAAGGAGAGCGCCTCTTCGCGGCGATCCTTGAGCGAGACCTGGAACGGCGGCCGGCCGACCTGTTTGAGCAGAGTGCCGTGGACGTCGGCGAAGCGCCGGTAGTCGTGGTGCTTGAAGAGGGACTCGGGAAGGCGGTGGGTGCGGGCGAGGCTGCTGCGGCGATGGATCGCCTTGACCACCAGCTCACCCTCCCCGTCGTCGACGAGCTCGGTGTCGAACGGCTCCGCGGGAGGGCTCTTCGCGGCCAGCAGCTTGCGGGCGCCGGCGATGCTCGCGACCCCCTCGTCGAGGAGTTGGGACTCCTCGAGGAAGCGCACCAGGTCGGAGCCGAACTCCGCCTGCAGCGAGGAGGCCCAGCCCTCGTACTCCTTGGCTCGGCGGACGTAGCTCTGCCAGCGACTCTGGGTCAGCTTCTTCGATGCCGCCGTTGGCGTCGATCAGCTCGAAGCTTTCGAGGCGGTCGCGCAGCAGCAACTCCTCGAACTCCGACTCGCGCTCGAGGTAGGTCTCCTGGTTGCCCTGCTTGACCTTGTAGAGCGGCGGCTTGGCGATATAGACGAAGCCGGCGTCGATCAGCGGCTGCATCTGCCGGTAGAGGAAGGTGAGGACCAGGGTGCGGATGTGGGCTCCGTCGACGTCGGCGTCGGTGGCCATGACGATCTTGTGGTAGCGGGCGTCCTCGAGCGTGAACTCGTCGTGGACGCCGGTCCCGATCGCCGTGATCAGGGCCTGGATCTCGGTGTTCTGGAGGACCTTGTCGATGCGGCTCTTCTCGACGTTGATGATCTTGCCGCGCAGCGGCAGCACCGCCTGGGTCGAGCGGTCGCGGGCCTGCTTGGCGGAGCCGCCGGCGGAGTCGCCCTCGACGACGAAGATCTCGGCCAGGCTCGGGTCCTTGACCGTGCAGTCGGCGAGCTTGCCGGGGAGGGTCGAGTTCTCCAGCGCCGACTTGCGGCGGGTCAGGTCGCGGGCCTTGCGCGCCGCCTCGCGGGCGCGTGAGGCGTCGACGGCCTTGGTGATCACCCTCCTTGCCTCGCCCGGGTTCTCCTCGAAGAACTCGCCCAGCTTGCGGTTCGACGGCCTCCTTGACCAGGCCCTCGATCGGCGGGTTCCCGAGCTTGGTCTTGGTCTGCCCCTCGAACTGGGGGTCGTGCAGCTTCACCGAGATCACCGCGGTGAGGCCCTCGCGCACGTCCTCGCCGGCGAGGTTGTCGTCCTTCTCCTTCAGCAGCCCCTTGTTGCGGGCGTAGGCGTTCAGGGTCCGGGTCAGCGCCGAGCGGAAGCCGGAGAGGTGGGTGCCTCCCTCGTGGGTGTTGATGTTGTTGGCGAAGCTGAAGATCGACTCCTGGTAGGAGGTGTTCCACTGCATCGCCACCTCGACCTGGCCCTCGTCCGCCTCGCTCTCGAAGAAGATGACCTTGCGGTGCAGCTCGTCCTTGTTCTCGTTCAGGTGGCGGACGAAGTCCTCGATCCCGCCCTCGTACTGGAAGCTGACCCTGTTGGTCTGCCCCCGCTCGTCGACCAGCTCGATCTTCAGGCCGCGGGTGAGGAAGGCGGTCTCGCGCAGGCGCTCGGCCAGGGTGGCGAAGTCGAAGTCGATCTCCTCGAAGATCTCCAGGTCGGGGAGGAAGGTGATCCTGGTCCCGGTGGCCTTGGTCGCCTTGCCCTTCTTGAAGTCGGCCGCCGGCTGGCCCCGCTCGTACTCCTGGCTCCAGGAGTGGCCGTCCCTCGAGATCTCCAGCTCCAGTCGCTCGGAGAGCGCGTTGACGACCGAGACCCCGACGCCGTGCAGCCCGCCGGAGACCTTGTAGCCGCCGCCGTCCCCGAACTTGCCGCCGGCGTGCAGCGTGGTCAGCACCACCTCGGCGGCGGGGCGCTTCTCCTTCGCGTGCTCGTCGACCGGGATCCCGCGGCCGTTGTCGGTGACGGTGCAGCTGTTGTCGGGGTGCAGGACGACCTCGACCGCGTCGCAGTAGCCCGCGATCGCCTCGTCCACCGAGTTGTCGACGACCTCGTAGACCAGGTGGTGCAGGCCGCGGGGCCCGGTCGAGCCGATGTACATGCCCGGGCGCTTGCGAACCGCCTCCAGCCCCTCGAGGACGGTGATGTCGGTGGCGTCGTAGGAGCCTCCGCCGCCCTTCGGCCGGGACTTCTTCGCAGCGGCCTCGCTCTTCTTCTCAGGCAATTGTCCCCTTCCGGATATCCACAGAAAGCCCCGACCTCCTGGCACGTCCCGAGGGGGTGCGTGGCACAGGGTCGGGGCGGGCGATCAAGTTGACATAAAGGATACCAGCCACGGCCTCCGGAAACCGCCGCCGGTAGCGCAAAAAAACCCTGCAAATCACGTAAAAAGGTGAATTCTCGCGAGCTGTCCGCAGAGCGTCTCGAGAGGGCTGAGATCGAGCCGCTCGCAGCCGCTCCGCAGGCGCCGATCCGGCCTATCTGCTGGCCGGCCAGCCAGGCGGCGCTCTCGAACCTCAGGGCGCGCGGTGCCTGCTCCGGCAGGCGCTCCCGCAGCCGCGCCAGCAGCTGCGGGCCCATCATCTCCAGCTCCTGGGCCCAGACGGCGCTCTCGCAGCGCACGACCAGGGCCCCGCCGCGCTCGGAGCAGGGCTCGGTGGCGGCGGCCACCGCCGGGCCGACCACCTCGGCCCAGACCGCCTGCACAGCGGCGAGCGAGGTCGGCGGCGCGGCGCGCTCGCGGGCGCGGCGGATAGCCTCGGCGGCGGGGCGGGGGGCGATGCCGTCCCATCAGGCGGCCGCGACCTCTGGCCGGCGCCGCGCCGCCGGCATCCAGATCGCCGTCGCTGCGAGGCGACGGCGGAACCGAGCCCTCCTCGGTGGCGGTGATCAGCGCCTGCCCGCCGTCCTCGAGCCGGTCCGACGAGCCGCTCGCGGCGCGCCGCGTCGAGCTCGCTCATCACGTCGTCGAGGAGCATCAGCGGCGGCGCGCCGCGGGAGCGCAGCAGCGACTCGCCGCTCGGCGAAGAGGAGGGCCAGCAGCGCGAGCCGCTGCTGGCCCTGCGAGCCGTAGCGGCGCAGCGGCGCGTCCGTCGAGGCTGATCCGGACCTCGTCGAGGTGGGGGCCCCAGCGAGCTGCGGCCGAGGCGGAGGTCCGCGTCGCGGCGCTCCTCCAGGCCCGCCCGCAGCTCCTCGGCATCGCCCTCGGCGCGGGGCGCATAGGCGATTGCCGCGGGCGAGTCGAAGCCCGAGCTCCGCGGCCGCGGCGGCGAAGTGGGCCGCCAGCTCGCGCTACCGCCTCTGCGCGCGATGCGATCAGCGGCGCCGCGGCCTCGGCCAGTGTCGCGTCCCAGGACGTCCAGATCGGCCCCGGCGGCGGCGCCGGCGTGCACCCGGTGCAGAAGCGCGTTGCGCTGCGCCAGCGCCTGGCCGTAGCGCCGGCGCAGGCCGGCTCGCGAGGGCCAGCGCGTCGCGGCGAAGAGGTCGAGGTGGGCGCGGCGCTCCGCCGGCGGGCCCTTGACCAGGCCAGCCGGTCCGGGGAGAAGACCGCGACCGGTGGGCGGTTGCGCGCGGCGGTGTCGGCGTCGACCGCGCTGCCGTCGAGCAGGTGCCGACGCCCCTCGGTGCGGCTGACCGAGGCGAGGAAGCGCGCGCTCGGCGCCGTCGTCGTCGCGAACCGGCGCCTCGGCGCGCGCGATCGACTCGCGCGAACGGGATCAGCTCGCGCCGATCCGCGGTGCGAAAGGAGCGACCGGTGAGGGCGAAGTAGAGCGCTTCGAGCAGGTTCGTCTTGCCCGAGCCGTTCTCGCCGAGAATGGCGGTGACGCCCCTCGGGCAGCGCGACCTCGACCCCGTCGAGGGTCCTCAGCGGTCGCGCGATCACGGCGGTGAGGACCATCGGGCTCAGACGTTGAGCCGGATCGGCATCACCAGGTAGCGGAAGTCGTCGTTGTCCACCGGCTGCAGCAGCCCCGGGCGCAGCGGCGAGATCAGCCGCAGCAGTACCTCATCGCCCTCGACGCTGTCGATGCCGTCCTTGAGGAACTCCGGGTTGAAGCCGATCTCGAGCGGCTCGCCCTCGAATGCCGCCGGCATCGACTCGCTGGCGTCGCCGACCTCCGGCGTCTCGGCCGCGACCGTCAGCTCGCCCGGGGAGAGGGAGAGCTTCAGCGGAGCGTTTCGCTGCGCCAGCTGGCTGATCCGCTTGGTCACGTCGAGGAACTCGTCGCGCGGGCAGCCGCACGTCGTGCTCGTAGGACTCCGGCAGGAGCTGCTTGTAGTTGGGGAACTGGCCCTCGATCAGCCGCGTGTTGAGGGTCACGCCGCCGGCGCGGAAGACCGCCTGGTTCTGCAGCAGCGAGACCTCGGCGCTCTCCTCGGAGCCGGCCGCCAGGATCCGCCCCAGCTCACGCAGGGCCCGCGCCGGGATGTTCGCCTCGAGGTCGCCGCCGATCCCACCCTCGACCTCGGTGCGGCGGAAGCTGAGCCGGTAGGAGTCGGTCGCGACCATCGTCATCTCGCTGCCCGAGGCGGTGACGAAGACACCAGTCAGCACCGGGCGCATGTCGTCACGCGAGGCGGCCCGCGCCACCACCTCGACCGTCTCGGTCAGCACGTCGGCCGGGATCCGCAGCGGCTCGCCCTCCGCCGCCGGAAAGCGGGGGAAGTCCTCGGCCGGCAGCGTTCGCAGGTGGAACCTCGAGCCCGCGGCGCGTGATCTCCACATCGCGCTCGGAGCTCCGCGGCTCGATCTCGACCTCGTCGCCCGGCGAGAGAGCGAGCCACCTCGGAGAGCAGCCGGCCGGCAGCAGGAACTCCCCGTCGCCCTCCACCTCGGCCTCGAGCGCGGTCTCGATGCCCATCTCGAGGTCGGTGGCCCGCAGCCGGACCTCGCCGGACCTCGCGCTGAGGTGGACACCGCTCAGAGCCTGGGTCGCGGCGCGGGTCGAGGCGACCCTCGAGACGACCGAGAGCTTGTCGACGAGTTCGTAGCGTTTCGTTGAGAGCTTCAAATCACCATTGCCTTATTGAGTTGGGTTAGAGCTTGTGGAATCGTTTGTCGGAGGCCGGGAATATCGCGTTCCAGAGCCGCTTCGCGGCTGTGGATGGGCTGTGGGCCGCAACCGCGGATTCTTGCACCCGGCACGGCTGTCATTCCTCAGTGGCGCTCGCTGTGGATGGCTGTGCGCAGGGTCTCGATCTTGCGGCGCAGATCGGGATCTTCGGCGGCGACGGCCTCGACCCGGCGGATCGAGTTGAGCACGGTGGTGTGGTCGCGACCCCCGAAGAGGCGGCCGATCTGCGGCAGGGAGAGGTCGGTCTTCTCGCGGGTCAGGTAGATGGCGACCTGGCGGGCGCGGAGCGGGGTGGCGGCGCGGGCGGTGCCGACCAGCTCGGCCCGGGAGACGCCGAATGACTCGGCGACCCGCGATTGGATCTCCTCGGCCGCGGGGCGCGGGCGCGAAGGAGCGGAGGCTGGGATCACCTCGGCGACGAGCTCGCGGCTGAGCGGGCTTGCCATCAGCGAGGCGTGGGCGATGGCCCGGGTCAGAGCGCCGTGCAGCTGGCGGACGTTGGAGTCGATCCTCCCCGCCAGCTCGGCGAGGGCGTCGCGGTCGGAGATCTCGATCCCGGACTCTCGGCACGAGGCGGCGCAGGACGGCGAGGCGCATGGCGAGGTTGGGCGGCTCCGACCTCGACCGTCAGGCCCCACTCGAAGCGGTCGCGCAGGCGCCGGGCGAGGCTCGGAGAGCTCGGCGGGGATGCGGTCGGCGGAGAGCACGAGCTGGCTCCCGGACTCATAGAGCGCGTTGAAGGTGTGGAAGAACTCCTCCTCGGTGTGGTGCTTGCCCTCGAGGAACTGGACGTCGTCGATCGAGGAGGACGTCGAGGTCCCGGTAGCGGCGCTTGAACTGCCTCGCTGCCGGCGCTTTGGAGCGAGGCGACGAACTCGTTGGTGAAGCTCTCGGCGGTCGTGTAGCGGACGTTCAGCTCCGGTGCGTGGTCGGTGAGGTAGTTGGCGATCGCGGCCAGCAGATGGGTCTTGCCGAGCCCGGGCGGGCCATGGAGGAAGAGCGGGTTGTAGGCCTCGCTCGGCGCCTCGGCGACGGCCAGGGCGGCGGCGTGCGCGAGGCGGTTGCCGTCGCCGATCACGAAGCGCTCGAAGACGTATTGCGGGTTGGGAGTCGGATCCCGGCTCTCCTGCGGAGGCCGTTGCGCGGCCTCGGGAACAGGCGCGGAGAAGGCGACGGCGGAGAGCCCCGGCTGGGTTTCGGCGAGCGCGTCGGCGATCAGGTCCCCGTAGCGGCGCTCTGTCCAGGCGCGGATCCCATCGGGCGCCGCGAGATGGAGCGTCTGCGCCGCGGATCGCGATCGGGCGCAGCGGCTCCAGCCAGATGCGGAAGGTGGACTCGGGGACCGAGTCCGCCAGTCGGCTTCGCGACCTCCGACCAGAGGGCTCCCAGATCCCCCTCGAACCCCGCCACCTCCCGGCTGCCGGGACTCGATGGATCCGGGACTTCCTGCACGCGCGATGCCCTTCCGTCGACTTGGCTCGATTCCCCGCTGACCGGTCGCGGGAGGCGCGGCGTCACCGAGGCGCGCCGACCATAGCGCCGGGCTGCGGGGGCCTGATCCGGCCTTCCGCAAATGCCGCAGAAAAGATTGAACGGCCGTGTCGGGACGCCGGCCGACGCCCGCTTGGCTCGTCCGTATACTGCCGCGACACCGACCGATGAAGCGCACCTACCAGCCCAAGAAGCGCAAGCGGGCCCGCACCCACGGGTTCCGTGCTCGCATGCGCACGCGCGGGGGTCGGGCGATCATCAAGCGCCGCCGCCGCAAGGGCCGCAAGCGCCTCGCCGCGTAACGATGGCAGCGGGCGACGCCGGGGCGCGGAAGCGTCGGCGCCTGTCGCGGAGCGGAGACTTCGATCGCGTCTACCGGGAGGGGAGCTCGCACGCGACGCGCTACCTGGTGCTCTACAGCTTTCCCCGTCGAGACGGCGAGCACGCCGATCCTCGGCTCGGCGTATCGGTCAGCCGCAAGGTCGGCGGCGCGGTCGAGCGCAACCGGGTGAAGCGGGCGCTGCGCGAGGCCTTCTGGGCTCTGGCGGAGAAGTTGCCCGCGGAGCACGACTTCGTGCTCGTCGCCAGGCCGGAGATCGCCAGCCTGATCGACGACGGCAGGTCCGGCGCGTTGGGCGAGTGCATCGAAGAGGCGCTGGGGGCCGTGCCTCCCCACGAGGGGCGTTCAACGTGAAACAGCTCCTCTTGATGCCGATCCGCGCCTACCAGCGCTGGATCTCCCCCGGCGATGCCGCGTCGCTGCCGCTACGAACCGACCTGCTCGGCGTATGCCGCCGATTCGATCCGGCGCTTCGGCGTCGGGCGGGGAGTGCTCCTCGCAGGCTGGCGCCTGCTGCGCTGCAACCCCTTCAGCCGCGGCGGCTTCGACCCCGTTCCGGAGACCTTCACGATGCGACCCGCCCAGGGCGACCGAGCGGCCCAGCACGGTGAAGTGAGCCCCCGTTGACGCCGGTTCTCGCCAACATCCTGCAGCCGCTGATCAACGTCGCCAACGCGCGTACTGCAGTTCTTTCACGACAACGTCGGGTTGAGCTGGGGCGGCGCGATCATCGCGCTGACGATCGTCACGCGGGCGATCCTCATACCCCTCACCTACAAGCAGCTGAAGGGGATGCGGGCGATGCAGGCGCTGCAGCCGCAGATCAAGGAGCTGCAGGCGAAGTACAAGAACGACCGCCAGCGCATGCAGCAGGAGATGATGAAGTTCTACCAGGAGAACAACGTCAACCCGTTCGCCTCCTGCATCCCGCTGCTCGCCCAGCTGCCGGTCTTCATCACCCTCTTCTACACGCTCAGGCACGAGCTCCCGGCGGACATCGGCTGCTCGGCCGGCCACTGTGGCGACCAAGCCTCCTTCCTCTTCATCCCCGACCTCACCGCCCCGGCCACCGGCTGGGTGCTGGGCGTCCTCCTAGTGCTCTACGTCGGCACCCAGCTGATCTCCGGCCTGGTGATGTCGGTAACTGCCGACAAGACCCAGAAGCGGATGATGATGATCCTGCCGTTCGTCTTCGTCCCCTTCATCATCAACTTCCCGGCGGGTCTCGTCCTCTACTGGATCACCACCAACGTCTGGACGATCGGCCAGCAGTACGTGATCCAGCGCGTCGTCCCGGCGCCGACGGCCTCCGTCAGCGCGGCGGCCGCGGTGGCGAAAGCGCCGCCACCCCCGCCTCGCAAGAAGAAGAAACGCCGCTGACCCGATCGCCCTGATTCGGGGGTTGCCGGCGGTCGGGTCCTGTCACGGGATGGGACCCAACATCGCCTGTGCTCGGCTGAAGCGTGCTCGGCAATGGGGGAGCATTAGGGTTCGGGGCGTGGCGGAAGATTTGGACTGGCCGGAGGAGCCCGCTGAGCGGGTGCGGGAGATGGTCGAGCGGGTGCTCGACGAGCTGGACCTCGACGGCGAGGTCGAGATCAGCGAGGACGAGGACACGATCCTCGCTGCAGTCGAGGGCGACGACGACTACGGGTTGCTGATCGGCCGTCGCGGCCAGACGATCGACGCGCTGCAGCTGCTCTGCTATCAGGCCGCGTTCCTGGGAATGCGGGAGCGCAAGCGGGTCGTCGTCGACGCCGCAAGCTACCGCGAGCGCCGACGGGAGACGCTGATCGACCGCGCCGACCGCGCCGCCGAGCAGGCGGAGTCGAGCGGTCGCCCGATCGAGATGGATCCGATGAGCGCTCAGGAGCGCCGCGTCATCCACGAGCACTTGAAGGAGCGGGCGGGCATCGAGACCTACAGCGAGGGCGACGAGCCCAACCGCTGCGTGATGGTCGCCCCGCTCCTCCCCGGGTGAGCGCCGAGCACCTGGAGCCAGAGGCCCGGCAGGCTCTCGAGCGTGTGCTGGAGCTGCTGGCGCGCGAGCCGGCGTCGGTCAGCTCGGTCACCGACCCGGCGCGGGCTTGGGAGGTGCACGTCGCCGACAGCCTGGCGGGGCTCGAGGTCGAAGCGCTGGCGGGCGCCAAGCGAATCGCGGATATCGGCTCGGGGGCAGGGTTTCCGGGGATCGTCCTGGCCGCCGCCCTGCCCGCCTCCCGCATCGACCTTGTCGAGTCGGTGGAGCGGAAGTGCCGGTTCATGCGCCGCGCAGTGGCGGAGGCGCCGATCGCCAACGCCACAGTCGTCTGCCGCCGCTCCGAGGAGCTGGCCGGTGTGGAGGGGCGCGCGGCCTACGACGCGGTTACCGCCCGTGCCGTGGGGCGCCTCTCCACCCTGGCCGAGCTGGCCTCGCCGCTGCTCGGCGAGGGGGGCGTGCTGGTCGCCTGGAAGGGTCGCCGCGACCCCGAGGAGGAAGCGGAGCTGGCGCGGGCTGAGGAGTCACTGGCGATGCGAGCGGAGGCGGTGATCTCAGTGGCCCCCTTCGCCGCCAGCCGGCATCGCCACCTCCACGTCCTGCGCAAGACAGCCGCCACCCCGGAGGGGCTGCCGCGGCGAGCCGGCATGGCCAAGAAGCGGCCCGCGGGCGCCGCCGGGGCGCGCCGCCACGCGCACTAAGCTGGCGCGGATGGCTTGCGAGGGCGACGTCGGAGTGGGCGCGTAGCGATGGGAGCGGTCTACGCGATTGCCAACCAGAAGGGCGGGGTCGGGAAGACGACGACCGCCGTCAACATCGCGGCGTGCGTCGCCGCGGCCGGCCAGCAGACCCTGATCGTCGACCTCGATCCGCAATGCAACGCGACCGTGGCGCTCGGCGGCGACCGCGAGCAGAGCCCCTCGTCCTATGACTGCCTGGTCGGGGAGGTGTCGGTCGCCGAGGCGGCGCGACCCGCCGGCCCCGACAACCTCTGGCTGGTCCCCGCCTCGCGCGACCTGGCCGGAGCCTCGGTGGAGCTGCCGCGGATCGAGGGGTCGGAGGGTCGCCTGCGGGGCCGGCTGGGCCCCGTCCGGGACCGCTTCGCCTACACCCTGCTCGATTGCCCCCCCTCGCTGGGGCCGATCACCGTCAACGCGCTGGCCGCCGCCGACCGGGTGATCGTCCCCGTCCAGGCCGAGTACCTGGCCCTCGAGGGGCTGGTCCAGTTCCTCGACACCCTGGGCCTGATCAGGCGCGAGCTGAACCCGGCGCTGGAGCTGTCGGGTCTGCTCATCACCATGCACGATGAGCGCACTCGCCTCGCCAAGGACGTCGAGCGCGAGCTGCGCGACCACTTCCCCGACCTGGTCTTCCGAACCGTGATCCCCAGAAGCGTCAAGCTCGCCGAATCCCCCAGCTACGGCTCGCCGGTGATCGAGCATGCCCCCCGCTCGCGCGGCTCCAGCGCCTACCGCGAGCTTGCCAAGGAGGTGGCTGAGCGTGGCTGAGCAGCGAGGCATTGGACGGGGGCTGGCGGCGATCCTGCCCGAGCCCGACTCGGACCGCTCGGAGCTGCGCGAGCTCCCGGTTTCGCTGATCAGGCCCAACCCGAACCAGCCGCGCAACAGGTTCGACCCCGAGACCCTCGCCGGCCTGGCCTCTTCGATCGAGGTCAGCGGAGTCGTGCAGCCACTGCTGGTCCGCCCGCTGACCGACGGCAGCTACGAGCTGATCGCCGGCGAGCGCCGCTGGCGCGCCGCCCAGCAGGCCGGGCTGGAAAGGGTGCCGGCGGTGGTCCGCGACTCCAGCGAGGCGGAGCGGCTGCAGACGGCGCTGATCGAGAACATGGTCCGCGAGGACCTCAACCCGGTCGAGGAGGCCCGGGCCTGCGCCGCCCTGGTCGAGGACCTCGGCCTCTCCAAGGAGGACCTCGCGCGCCGGGTCGGGCGCAGCCGGCCCGCCGTCTCGAACCTGATCCGCCTGCTCGACCTGCCCGACGAGACGCTCGGCCTGCTCGAGTCCGGAGAGCTGAGCGAGGGTCACGGGCGTGCCGTGCTCACCGTTCGCGGCAACGACCTGCGCCGGCGGCTGGCGCGCTCAGCGGCGAGCCAGGGATGGTCGGTGAGGGAGACCGAGAGAAGGGCCAAGCTGGCTGGCCAGCCAAGGCGAGGAAGTGGCTCTGGGGTGCGGGTCAGCGCCGAGGAGGCCGCGGCCCTGAGGGAGGCCGCAGACCAGCTCGAGATGGCCCTCGGTCACGAGGTGAAGCTGCGCCGCCGCGCCGGCGGGATAGTCGCCGAGATCCACTTCGACGAGCTCGCCGAGGTGGAGGCGATGGGCCGCTCGATTGGCCGGCGCCGAGCCGCCTGAGGCCAATCGGCGGCCCAGCGACGCTCGCTATCATCGCCCTGCTTTTCGGGGCGATTAGCTCAGTCGGTCAGAGCGCTTCTCTGATAAGGAAGAGGTCCCTGGTTCGAGTCCAGGATCGCCCACTCTCCGAGTGCCGATGGAAACGCTCAATTCCTTCCCAGCCCCCCGTAGAACCGAGCGAGCGCGAACCGGAGGTGGTGTCCGTCGCGGTCCTGGGCGGCGCCCGCGACGATGATGCGCCGGTGTCGCGCAAGTGCTACTGCGGTCGGCGTCAAGAAGGCCGATCCGCCAAAAACTGTTTGAGCAACTCCCCGCCGGCCGAAGCTCCGATCGCGGCAGCCGTCCTTCCGAAGCCGAGCTACACCGAACACGTTTTTACGTCCTTCGGTGATCGAGCCCACCGCGACGATCCGTCCCGTCGACTGGACCGCCATCGCGGTTGGACCGCCGTCCAAGCCGGTTCCTGCAACTCCAGTGGAACCGAAGCTGCGATCGAAAGTTCCCGAGTAGGTGAGACGGCCGATCGAGGGTCGCTTGAAGTAAGCGGCGACGAGCGAGCGGCCGCCGCCAATCGAAAGCACATCGGCCACGCCGCCAGGCCCCAACTTGCGGATCCCGTCGCCCGAGAAGCCCGAATCGAGTTCGCCTGATCGCCTGAAGCGAAGCACGGTCGCGAAGGATTGGATACAAGGGCTGCCGTGGCCGCAGATTTCGGGTGCAATTCCTGCCGACCCGGCGGCCAGGATCCGCCCGCCCGGGCCCATCGCGAGGCTGAAGACTGAGTCCAGATTCAGCCCCGTCGCGGGGCTTCCGCTTAGGTTGAGCGTCACTACCCCGCCAACGCCGAAACTCATGTCGGGATTCCCCATCGAGTCGTAGCGGGCCCCCGTGAATCCTCCGTCGCCGTGGCCGCCGACAACGATCTTTCCGTCGGGTTGCAACGTCATCGCATAGGGGCCGCTGATCGTCCCCACATTCGCACCCACGATGCCGTCGCCCCCGCCAAAGCTCGAGTCGCGGGTTCCGTCGGCGTTGAACCGCTCCAACGGCGACCCGGTCGGATAGCGAGAGCCCAGTGTGAGGATCTTGCCGTTTGGCTGCCGCGCCAGCGCCACCGCTGATGATTCCGGCTCGACCACGCCGTCCTCACCGAAGCTCGGATCGAGCCGCCCGTTGGGCAGATAGCGCGCCAGGATTCCGGAGCCCGAGACAAGGATCTTGTTGCTCGGGGTCGTGACGATTGCCGCCGGCTCGGCAGCATGGCCGAAATAGGTCGTGACAACTGCCAGCTTTGGCCTGCGAGATATTCCCGATAGGAGTCGGCTCCGGGGTTCGACCTGGAACGTCGTTGGACGGCTCATCTGGCTATCGAAACACCGAAGCTATCCCCAAGGAGCGCAGCGCAGGTCGTTAGACCCGGCGTCTCCCGATTTTCTCCCTGCGCGTGGTCCCCTGCCACGCGGGACTGTCCAGCGATCAGCATCCCGATGTCAAGCGGCGAACACCGCTTCCCGCCGTTCCCGACGCCTGGGCGCCGCACCTATAATCGACTCTCGTCCCCGCCTGGAGAGACCTCTTGCAGCAGATGCAGATCTACGGTGTCAGCTTCGACATGGTCGGCAAGCAGCCGATCGTGCTGCTGAAGACCGTCGATGGCAATAAGTTCCTGCCGATCTGGATCGGTCATCCCGAGGCGGCGGCGATCCTGATGAAGCTCCAGGGCGCGTCGACGCCGCGGCCGATGACCCATGACCTGCTCTCCGACATGCTCGACCAGCTCGACGCCAAGTGCGAGCGCGTCTCGGTCACTGAGCTGCGCGACAACACCTTCTTCGCTTCGATCACGATCTCGGTCAACGGCTCCGAGATGGACATCGACTCGAGGCCCTCGGACGCGCTCGCCCTGGCGGTCCGGGTCTCCGCGCCGATCTTCGCCGCGGAGGACGTGATCGAGGAGTCGGCGATCGAGTTCGAGCACGAGGTCGAGGACACCGAGGAGGTCGTGGAGAAGTTCAAGGACTTCCTCGACGAGGTCTCGCCTGAGGACTTCGCCCAGGGCGAGGAGTAGCCGGCCTCAGCGCCCGGCCGCGAGGCCGCCGCGCTCGAGCGCCAGCCCGAGGATCCTCCCGACCAGCGGCTCGAAGCCGATCCCGGCCGCCTCGGCCGCCTGCGGCAGCAGGCTGGTGTCGGTCAGGCCCGGGATCGCGTTCACCTCCAGCACCTCCGGACCGTCATCGCCGAGCATCAGGTCGACCCGGGAGAAGCCCGAGCAGCGCAGCGCCTCGTAGGCCCGCGCCGCCACGTCGGTTACCGACCGCGCGCCTTCCTCGCCCAGCTCGGCCGGGCAGACAAAGGAGGTGCGGCCGATCTCATAGCGGGCCTCGAAGTCGTAGGCGTCGCTCTCCAGCGGGATCGCCTCGACGATCGGCAGCGGCTCGGAGCCGAGCATCCCCACGGCCAGCTCTCGCCCCTCGACGACGGTCTCCAGCACGACCCGGTCGCCGTAGCTGAAGGCTGCTACCAGGGCGGCCGGCAGCTCCTCGGCCGCCGCGGCGAACCTGACGCCCAGCGAGGACCCCTGGCTGGCCGGTTTGACGACGAGCGGGAACCCGAGGCGCTCGGAGATCTCGCCCAGCGCATCGGCGGCACCGAGCTGACCGAACGCCGTCTCGTTGAAGGCGAACCAGTCCGGGGTCGGGATCCCGTTCTCGCGCAGGATGTGCTTTGTCGCCACCTTGTCCATGCAGCGGGCACAGGCGGCGACGCCGGGCCCGGTGTAGGGGATGCCGAGGATCTCCAGCAGCTCCTGCACTGTCCCGTCTTCACCGCCCGGCCCGTGCATCGCGATGAAGGCGGCGTCGGGACGCTCGGCCGAGAGGCGCTCGACCAGGTCCGAACCGACGTCGATCTCCTGCACGGCGTGTCCCAGCCGCTCCAAGGCATCCACCACCCGGGCCGCCGAGCGCAGCGAGACGCCCCGCTCCAAAGAGCGCCCCCCCTTCAGAACAACGACCTTCATCCCGCCCCTTCGCCGGTTCTGCGAAACGGCAAGACGTCGCCCTCGGAATCACTGCCCGCCGCCTCCCCAGAGCCACTGCCCGGCATCTCCTCAGCTCCGCTTCCGGGGACGCCGGGGTCGCGGGCCCCTCCCGCTTCACGGCTGGGTAGCTGGTGCTCGCCGGTCAGCGTCTCGTACAGCTCGACCTGCTCGCTGACCACGGCGCCGATGCGGCGGATTCCCTCGCGGATCTCATCCTCGCCGACCCCGGAGAAGTTGAGCCGCATCGAGTTGGTGCCACGGCCCTCCTCGACATAGGCGGCCTGGCCGGGGACGAAGGCCACGTTCTCGCCGAGCGCCTTGGCCAGGAGGTCCCCGGTGTCGAGATAGGCCGGCAGGGTCGCCCAGATGAACAGACCCCCGTTCGGCTCGGTCCAGCTCGACTGCGGTGGGAAGTGGCGCTCGAGCGCGGCGATCATCGTGTCGCGGCGTTCACGATAGATCCCGACCAGGCTCGCGACGTAGTCCTGCCAGCGCTCCTGGGCGAAGTACTCGCGGACGAAGTACTGGGTCAGGGTCGAGGTGCAGAGGTCGGCAGCCTGCTTGCCGAGGACCAGCTTCTCCATCACCGGTGGGGGCGCCACCGCCCAGCCGAGCCGGATCCCGGGGGAGAGGATCTTCGAAAAGGTGCCGACGTAGACGACGTAGTCGCCGCCGTCCAGCTCGTAGAGCGGCGGCAGCGCCTCTCCCTCGTAGCGCAGCAGCCCGTAGGGGTTGTCCTCGAGCACAAGCAGCTCGTGCTCTCGCGCCAGCTCAACCAACCGTCGGCGCCGCTGCAGCGAGAGCGTCACCCCTGATGGGTTCTGGAAGCTGGGCACCGAGTAGATGAACTTCGGCCTCCGCCCGGCCGCGACGAGGTCCGCGAGGACCTCCTCCAGCGCGTCCATCCGCATCCCCTCGCCGTCGCACTCGACCTGGATCACGTCGGCCTCGTAGCTGCAGAAGACCGGCACCGCGCCGGGGTAGGTCGGCGCCTCGCAGATCACCGGATCGCCGGGGTCGACCAGGGTCTTGCAGAGCAGGTCGATCGCCTGCTGCCCACCGGTGGTGACGATCACGTCCTCGGGCTCGGCGAGCATCCCCTCGACGCCCATCACCGCCACGATGTGCTCCTTGGTCTCCACGAAGCCCTCGGTGGGCCCGTACTGAAGCGCCTCGGCGGCCGACTCCTGAGCGATCCGCGTCATCTGTGCAGCGAAGCTCTGCGGAGGGAACGTCGAGGTGTCGGGGAGCCCCCCGGCGAGCGAGATCACCTCCGGACGGGCGGTGATCGCCATCAGGTCGCGCATCGCCGAGGAGCGCATCACCCTGGTCCGTGCCGAGAAGAGGCCCGCGTAGCGCTCGAGGTCGCGGGCGCTGGTGTGGGCCCTGCGCCTATGGGGCGGCTCGTCCATCGGCCTAGGCTAGTTTGTCGGGCGGCATGGACTCGATATTCGGCATCTGTCAGGCGCTCGGCATCGGCATCGCGATCGGCGCCGTCTGCGGCGCTCCCGGGCTCGGCGGCACGGCCCGCAGCATGCTGATCGCCACGGCCTTCGTGCTCGGTGTCGTGGCCGGAGGCATCTCCGCCTCGAGCGATGACGTCTCCCCGGCCGGTGGCGCAGTCGCCGGCGCGGTCGGCGCGCTCCTCGCCTGCGTCGTGGTGGCGGACGTCGTTGCCGGCGCAGGGCGGCGCGGTGGGGGAGGAGCCGGGGGGATCGGCCTCCTGGTCGTCTTGGCCGCCATCGTCGTCGCGGGCCTTTCGATCCTGCTCGGCCCGCTGGCGCTGATCGCGCTGGCGGGGCTGCTGTGGCTGGCGGTCTCGCGCCGGCGCCGATCGGAGCGCAAGTACGAGGGCTTGCGCATCCTGCGTTGAGCGCCCGCCCGGATCGCGGCTGCGCGGCGATGGAATCACTCATCTGGTGATGCGCAAGAAGCTGGTCCTCTCCTACATCGATTCGCTGCGCACCGACATGCTCGAGCTGGCAATCGGGAACGGCCAGGCGCCGACCCTCGCCAAGCTGGTCGACCGCGGTGTGCTGATCGAGGATTGCGTCTCGAGCTTCCCCTCGGTGACGCCGGTCGCCAACGCCGAGATGGTCACCGGGGTCGGCGCGGATCGGCACTGGATCAGCGGCATGAACTGGTACCACCGGCTGGAGCGCCGCTACGTCGAATACGGGTCCTCGCTCGAGGCGAGCCGCGCCTTCGGGATCTTCCGCTCCCTCTACGACCTCGTCTACAACATGAACCTCGCCCACCTCAGCCCCGAGGTGTCCACGCTGTTCGAGTCGCTCGACGACGCCGGGCTGCGGACCGCCAGCACCCCCTTCCTGATCTACCGGGGCCGCCACCGCCACCAGGTCTCGCTCGACGGGCTTCTGCGCCGCGCGGTGGATGCCACCAGGCTCAAGTTCCGCCACGCCACCTGGGGCCCGGCGGAGCTCTTTTACGGCGAGCTTTACGCCAGCCGCCAGGTCCCCTGCAAGCCCAGCTCGATTCCCGGCACCCGCGACGGTTACTCGGCCTGTTGCGCCGCGGAGCTCGCGGCCGCCGGTCTCTACGATTTCCTGCTCTTCTCGCTGCCCGACAACGACAACTACTCCCACAGGCACGGACCCACCGCCAGCTTGGAGTCGATCAGCAAGGCCGACCACTGTTTCGGCAAACTGGTCGAGGCTTCCGGCGGCATGGACGGGTTCCTCGCCGACAACGCCCTGATCCTGATGGCCGACCACGCCCACACCGCCGTTCACGCCGAGCTGCCGCTGGCCGAAGCGCTGGGTCACCGCTGGCGGGTGCTCCAGCCCTCCGAGGACCGCCCCGAGGAGGCCGACCTCGCGGTCAGCCCGACCTCGCGGGCCGCCCACGTCTACCTCCTCGACCCGCCCCACCACCGCGTTCAGCACGACGCGGTTCGATCCGAGCTGGCGGGGCTGGAGGGAGTGGACCTGGTCTGCTGGCTGGCGGACGCCGACGGAGTGCCGCTGGAGCGCCCTGACCCCGGGATCGACGGGGCCGAGGGTCTCAGTGCCGTGGTCGAGCGGGAGGGCGCCGAGCTTCGCTTCCGCCCGGGCTCCGAGGTCGAGGACCTGCGGGGCGCCCGCTGGGACCTGAGCGGGGACGTCTCGGCGGTCGACGGGACGATCACCGACGGCGTGATCCGTAGCGACACCTACCCCGATCCGCTCTCCCGGGTGTGGTCGGCGCTGTGCGCCCCGCACGCCGGGGACGTGATCGTCTCCGCGGCGCTCGGATACGAGTGCGTGGACTGGGGCGGCTCCGCCCACGTCGGCGGCGGCAGCCACGGCTCCCTTCACCGTGGCGACTCCCTCGGCCCGCTGTTGTTCGTCGGCTGCGGGCCGGAGAGCGCCCGGGAGCGGCGGCAATGGAACCTGCGAGACGTCGTCACGGTGGTACTCGACCACTTCGCGGCCGGGAGTCCGGCATGAGCCCGGTGGCGACCGCGAGACGGATCGGGGTCGGCGCCCGGCAGAGCGCCAACTGGGTCCAGCTGCTCCGCTTCGGGCTGGTCGGCGCCTCCGGCTACGTGGTCAACCTCGGCGTCTTCGCGCTGCTGACCGAGGCCTTCTCCCTGCACCACGCCGTGGCCGCAGTCGGCGCCTTCTCCGTCGCCGTGCTCAGCAACTTCTACTGGAATCGGCACTGGACCTTCCGCGCCTCGAATGGCCATGCCGGCTTCCAGGCGATCCGCTTCTTCACCGTTAGCGTCGCAGCCCTCGCGGTCAACCTGGTGGTGCTGGAGGCGCTGATCGGGACGGGCATGGCAGATCTCCCCTCGCAGGCGATCGCGGTGGCGACCGCGATGCCGTTCAATTTCGTGGGGAACAAGCTGTGGACCTTCACCTAGACAGCGGCGGGCGAGGACGGCAACTCGAGCACGGGAGGGTCGGAATGCGGCGCCGCGGCCCGCTCGCGGCGGCACTGCTGATCGCGGCGCTCGCGTTCCCGGCGCCGGCGGCGGCCGGGTCGACCGTGACGGTGACGGAGCCCTCCGCGCAGGCCACGAAGGTGAGCTCGGCGCAGGCCACCCGGATCGCGGACCGGGACCCGAAGGTCATCGCCGAGCGCCGCAAGAACCCGGGCATGACCTCGAGCGCCAGCCTGGTCGACGGCAATTGGGAGATCGGCTACTTCGCCGCCGACGAGGAGGTCGCGCTGGTGCTCGTCGATCCGGCTACGGGGTTGGTGCGGGAGTCGTGGACCGGCTACCAAGTGGCGTGGAAGATGGCCCGTGGGTACTCGGGGGCATTCGGGCACAAGCTCAACGCCCCGTACGTCTTCATTCCGCTCTGTCTCGCGTTCCTGATTGGGCTGATCGACTGGCGCCGGCCCTGGCGGATCGCCAACCTCGACCTGCTGGTCCTCCTCGGCTTTGCGATCTCGCACTTCTTCTTCAACCGTGCGCAGATCGGCGTCTCGGTGCCGCTCGCCTATCCCCCGATGCTCTACCTGCTGGCGCGAATGCTGTGGATCGGCTGGCGGGGGCGCGGCGAGGGCCTGCGGCCCGTCTGGCCAGCGCGCTGGCTGCTGATCGCCGCCCTCTTCCTCGTCGGTTTCCGGGTCGGGCTGAACCTCGCCGACTCCGGTGTGATCGACGTCGGCTACGCGGGCGTGGTGGGCGCTGACCGCGTCGCCGACGGCAAGCAGCTCTACGACAACTTCCCCGGCGACGTCTCCGAGGGCGACACCTATGGCCCGGTCAACTACTACGCCTACGTCCCCTTCGAGCAGGCATTCCCCTGGAGCGGGAGCTGGGACGACCTTCCGGCCGGGCACGCGGCGGCGGTCTTCTTCGACCTCGCCGCCTTCGCCCTGCTCCTGCTGCTGGGCCGGCGCATGCGCCGCGGACCCCCGGGGACGATGCTGGCCGCCACACTGGGGTTTGCCTGGGCGGCCTACCCCTACACCGCCTACGCCCTGGAGTCGAACTCCAACGACACGCTGGTCGCCGCGCTGCTCATCGCGACCCTCCTGGTGGCGGCCCGACCCGCCGCGCGAGGCGCGATGCTCGCCCTGGCGACCTTCACAAAGTTCGCCCCGGTTGCCCTGGCCCCAATGCTCGCAACCTACGACCCAAGAAACGAAGAGGAGGCCGGACTGGGCGACGAGGAGAAGGTCGCCGACCGCATCGCTGAGGACGGCGGCGGACCCGCGACGACCCCGCTGGAGGCCGTCAACGCTCCTGCCGCGGGTGGCACGGAATGGGAGGGACCGCCCCGAGGAGCAACTGCACCGCAGGGGAGGTGGGCCCCATTCCGTGGCCGGACCCGCGGGCCAGCAGCGTTCGCGGCTGCGTTCATCGCGGTTAGCGCCCTGGTCATGCTGCAGACCATCCTCGACCCCGGCCTGGCGACCTTCTACGATCGCACGCTTGGCTACCAGGCCGGCCGCGACAGCCCCTTCAGCATCTGGGGCCAGGTGCCGTCGCTGGAGCCACTGCGAGCAGGGATAATCGTCGCCACCGGGCTGCTCGCGCTGGCGCTCGCGTTCGTGCCGCGGCGCAAGGGGCTGGTCCAGCTCGCCGCACTCGGCGCGGCTCTGATGCTGGCGGTCGAGCTGACCGCCGAGCACTGGTTCTACCTCTACATAGTCTGGTTCGCGCCGCTCGTCCTGATCGCCCTGGCGGCCCTCAGTCCACAGGGATCAGGATCTGCTCGATCGAGGACGCCAGGCCGTCGGGCCGAGCCACGACCAGCGACCCCATCACCCAGACGTCCTCCTCGGCCGTCTCGAAGCGAACCGGCATCTGCGTGATCATCGCCTGCAGGGCCTGATCGCGCTTCACGCCGATCACGCCGGCCCGGGACCCGGTCATGCCGACGTCGCTGATGTGCGCCGTCCCGCCGGGAAGAACCCGGGCGTCGGCGGTGGGGACGTGCGTGTGGGTCCCGAAGACCGCGGCGACGCGGCCGTCCAGGTGCCAGCCCATCGCCACCTTCTCGCTGGTCATCTCGGCGTGGAAGTCGACTATGACGGCATCGGCGTCGAGGGACTCGAGAATCGCATCCGCCTCGTGGAACGGGGAGCGCGCGACCTTCAGCCCCGCTTGGCCGCTCAGGTTGATGACCCCGAGTCTCCCGACGGAGCCCTCGACGACGGTGTGGCCGCGTCCGGGGTTGGCCCGCGGGTAGTTGGCGGGCCGTAGGAGGCGCTCCTCGCGCTCCAGGTAGGGATACGCGTCCCGGTGCCGGTAGACGTGATTCCCGGTGGTGATCACGTCGGCGCCCGCGGCGAAGATCTCGGCCGCGGTCTTCTCGGTGATCCCGATTCCTCCGGCCGAGTTCTCCCCGTTGACGACGATCAGGTCGGGGCGATGGTCCTCGCGCAACCGCGGCATCGTCGCCGCGAGCCCCCGGCGCCCGGGACTGCCGACCACGTCACCGATGAAGAGGATGCGCACGGGCTGACCCTAGATGATCGACTTTGGGGCCCTCTTGAGGCTGCGCCGCTAGCGTTCCGCGTCCGATGAGCACGGAGACCAAGGACTCGCCGGCCTCCGGCGCGGCGCTGGAGGCGCACGGCCTCGTCAAGCGCTATGGGCAGCGCGAGGCCCTGCGCGGCATCGATCTCGCGGCCCAGCCGGGCGAGCTGGTGGCGGTGATCGGCCCCAACGGTGCGGGCAAGACGACGCTGCTCTCGATCCTCGCCGGGATCGTCCGTCGCGACGAGGGCGAGATCCGCCTCCCGGGCGGCGAGGTGGGCTGGGTCCCCCAGCACGCGGCGCTCTACCGCCGCCTCACCGTGGAGGAGAACCTTCGTCTCTTCGCCCGGCTCGAGGGCCACGACGACCCCGAGGCGACGGTCCGGGAGATGCTCGAGTTGACCGGGCTCTCCGAGCGCCGCGGCGAGCTGATCGCCCGGCTCTCGGGCGGTAACCAGCAGCGGGTCAACATCGCCATCGGCCTGCTCGCTCGGCCCGTGGTGCTGCTGCTCGACGAGCCCAGCGTCGGCCTCGACCCCCGGCAGCGCGCCCGCCTCTGGGAGTTTGTATCGGCGCTGGCCGGCAGGGGCACCACCGTGATCTTCTCGACCCACAACATCCAGGAGGCCGAGCGCTACGGCCAGCGGTTGCTGGTGCTCGCCGACGGCGAGGCTCTGTTCGACGGCTCGGCGGCAGAGCTGCGTGCCGCCGTCTCCGAGGAGGCGCCGGAGGCGGCCAACAGGGACTTCGAGACTGCCTTCGTCACCTACCTCCAGCACAGGGGCCACTAGAGATGACCGAAGCCACGACCCCGCGCACCCGAATGACGCACGCGGCGCTTCGCTAGATGCGCTGGCTTCTCTTCAAGGACCTGCAGATCCTCCGGCGCTCGCCGCTGCAGGCGTTCCTGCTGGTCGCGTACCCGGTGCTGATCGCTGTGCTCGTCGGCTTCGCGATCTCGAGGGGCCCCGAGAAGCCGCGGGTCGCCTTCCTGAACCAGGTCCCGAAGGGCACGACGGTCCAGGTCGGGGGAAGCGACTTCAACGTGGTCGGTGCCCGCAACCGGCTCTGCGGCCGGGTCGAGTGCGTCCGGGTCTCCTCGCGAAAGGAGGCGATCGACAAAGTCGAGTCCGGCGACGTCCTCGGGGCACTGATCCTGCCCAGCGACCTGGCCGAGCAGGTCAACTCGCTCTCCTCGCTGACCGCCGGCCATCCCAAGGTCGAGGTTATCGTCAACCAGGAGGACCCCGTCAAGGCGCGCCTGGTCGACGATCGCATCTCCTCGCTGCTGGCACAGGCGAACCTGGTCATCGCGCGACAGGTCGCCCGCACCGGCAGCGATTACCTCAACCTGATCCTCAACGGCGGGCACTTCGACTTCTTCGGCCAGTCGTTCGACATCCTCGGCCTGAAGGCGAGCGCGAAGATCCTGGCGGCGCTGCGACCCGTCGTGCCGCCGAACGTGCGCGGGTCGCTCGACGAGGTGACCAACTTCGCGTCGCTGGCCCGCGACAACCTCGACCTCGCCGGGCCGCTGCTGAACTCGGTGGCGCAGCCGATCCAGGTCCAGAAGACGGTGATCAGCGGCGAGACCCCGCCGCTCGACATCTTCGCGGTCGCGGTCGCGGCCAGCTTCACCTTGATGTTCGTAACCATCCTGCTCGTCTCCGGGTCGCTGGCCCTGGAGCGGGAGGAAAACGTCTTCGCTCGCCTCACCCGGGGCCTGGTCTCGAGGACGGGACTGCTGGTGGAGAAGATCGGCCTCGGCGTCGCCATCGGGCTCGTCGTGACCCTGCTGATGCTCGCCGGCCTCGAGCTCTTCGTCAACCTCGACTGGGGGAGATTCGGCCTCTGGGTGATCGCGATCGCCGCCGGCGGCGCCGGCTTCGCCGCGGCCGGGGCCGCGCTGGGCGCTGTCGCGCGAGAGGTCCGCGCCGCCTCGCTGTTGGCCTTCATGGTCTCGCTCCCCGTCGCGCTGCTCTCGCTGATCCCTTCGGGCACGGTCGGTTCCGGCCTCTACGACGTGATCAGGCTGCTCACGGCCCTGTTCCCGTTCAAGCCCGCGCTGAGCGCGATCACCTCTGCGCTCGACGAGGCGGGCTCGGGCCTCGGGAAGCCACTGCTCCACCTCGCCGCCCTGGTCGTCGCCTACGGCCTGCTTGCGCGGCTCTCGCTGCGCCGCTTCACCAACGTCTGACCCTAGAATCGCTGCAATGGCCTTCCCCGCTACCCGTATGCGCCGGCTCCGGGCCAAGCCCGCGCTGCGCGATCTGGTCCGCGAAACGGCGCTGTCGGCTTCGCAACTGGTCCAGCCCCTGTTCGTGACCGCCGGGGAGGGGGTTCGCGAAGCGGTGCCCTCGATGCCCGGGGTTGAGCGGCTCTCGATCTCCGAGCTGGTCGGGGAGGCCGCCGAGGTCGCCGATGCCGGCGTCGGGGCGGTCCTCCTGTTCGGGATCCCGGCAGGGAAGGACGAGGTGGGCTCCGGCGCCTATGACGACGAGGGCGTCGTGCAGCTCGCGGTCAGAGCCCTGAAGGAGGCCGGTCCGGACCTGCTCGTCTTCACCGACGTCTGCCTCTGCGAGTACACGTCGCACGGCCATTGCGGCTTCCTCCGCGAGGGTGAGGTTGACAACGACCTCACCCTCGAGCTGCTGGCAAAGACGGCGATCTCCCATGCCGAGGCGGGAGCCGACGCGGTCGCGCCCAGCGACATGATGGACGGCCGCGTCGCCACAATCCGCCACCAGCTCGACGAGGAGGGCCACGCCGCCGTCCCGCTGATCGCCTACAGCGCCAAGTACGCCTCGGCCTTCTACGGGCCGTTCCGCGACGCCGCCGACTCGGCGCCGCAGTCCGGTGACCGCCGCGGCTACCAGATGGATCCCGCCAACGCGGCCGAGGCGGTTCGCGAGGCCCGGCTCGACCTCGAGGAGGGCGCCGACATGCTGATGGTGAAGCCGGCCCTCCCCTACCTCGACGTGATCCGCCGGGTCAAGCAGGAGACGGGCGCGCCGCTGGCGGCCTACCAGGTCTCGGGCGAGTACTCGATGCTGAAGGCGGCGGCCGAGAACGGCTGGCTGGAGGAGCGCGCCGCGGTGCTCGAGGCCCTGACCTCGATCCGGCGGGCCGGCGCCGACGTGGTGATCACCTACTACGCGAAGGAGGCGGCCGGGTGGCTGGGGTAGGCGCCGGAGCGAAGGCTGCGCAGCCGAAGCTCCGCTCGCGCAAGGGCGGCGCGGCGGTGCCGCTCGATGACGCCGACCGGCGCCTGATGAACCTGCTCCAGTCGAGGTTCCCGCTCACGGCGGAGCCCTTCGCCGGCGTCGCCGCCGAGGCCGCGATGCCCCTGGAGGAGGTGCTCGAGCGGACCGGCCGGCTCCTCGACGAGCGGATCATCCGCGAGATCACTCCGATCTTCGACACGCGTGCCCTCGGCTACTCCTCGATGCTGGTGGCGGCAAGGGTGGATGGCGAGAACCCTCACCGTCCGGCGGCGATCGTCAACTCGCACCCGGGCGTATCCCACAACTACCTGCGCAACCACGACTTCAACCTCTGGTTCACGATCGCCACACCCCCCGACTCCGAGCTGGGCCTCGAGGGGACTCTCGAGGTGCTGATGCGCGAGACCGGCGCGACCTCGATGCGCCAGCTCCCGACCCTGACCCTGTTCAAGATCAACATGAACCTGGAGATGGAGAAGGGAACAGAGGCCCTGGCCGCCGCGGCCGAGGCCGTCCCCCCGCGAGAGCTGGAGGCACAGCCCTACGACGATCGCGACGTCGCGGTGATCCGCGCCCTACAGGGGCCGATGGAGCCGGTCGTCCGGCCCTACGATGCCGCGGCTAAGGAGGTCGGGATGACGGTCGAGGACTTCCTCGCCCATCTCGAGGGAATGGTGGAGCGGCGTCTGTTGCGCCGGGTCGCGGCCATCCTCTATCACCGCCGCGCCGGGTTCTCGGCCAACGGGATGGGGGTCTGGCGGGTTCCGGAGAAGGAGGTCATGCCGATCGGGCGCCGGATGTCGGCGTTCCGCGGGATCTCCCACTGCTACCAGCGGCCGACCTATCCCGACTGGCCCTACAGCCTCTTCACCATGGCCCACGGCCGCTCCAAGGAGGAGTGCGACGCGATCCTCGACTCGATCGCCGAGGAGTGCGGGATCGCCGAGGCCGACCGAGCCACGCTCTACTCCTCGACCGAGTACAAGAAGATCCGCCTGCGGTACTTCACCGACGAGTACGCGGCCTGGGAGGCCGCTCACTCCTAGCGCTCGCCGGCCCGGGCTGCCTGGATGAGCCGATCCTCCGAGCTCTACGAGCGGGCGCTGCGCACCCTGCCCGGAGGCGTCAACTCGCCCGTCCGGGCGATGCGCCAGATCGGGCGCGACCCGATCTTCATCGAGCGTGGCGAGGGCTGCGAGCTGGTCGACGTCGACGGCAATCGCTACCTTGACTGGGTCGGCTCCTGGGGCCCGCTGATCCTCGGTCACGCCGAGCCGGGAATCGTGGCCGCGATCTCCGAGGCGGCGGAGCTGGGCACGAGCTACGGCGCCGCCACGGAGGCCGAGGTGGAGCTGGCCGAGGAGGTCTGCCGCAGGCTCGAATCGGTCGAGATGGTCCGCATGACCAGCTCCGGGACCGAGGCGGCGATGAGCGCGGTGCGGTTGGCCCGCGCCGCCACAGGGCGTGAGAAGGTCGTCAAGTTCGCCGGCGCCTACCACGGCCACTCCGACGGCCTGCTCGCCGAGTCCGGCTCTGGCATGGCGACCCTGGGAGTGCCGGCGAGCCCCGGGGTCCCTGCTGCCCAGGCCGCCGGGACCGTGGTCGTGCCCTGGAACGATCGCGCCGCGGTCGACTCGGCGATGGACGAGCACGAGGTCGCCGCCCTGCTCGCCGAGCCGATCGCCGCGAACATGGGCGTGGTCCCGCCCGCCGAGGGCTTCCTCGACTTCCTGCGCGAGGCGAGTTCAGCGGCGGGGGCGCTGCTCGTCTTCGACGAGGTGATAACCGGGTTCCGCGTCGACCGAGGCGGCGCCCAGGGCCTCTACGGAGTCGAGCCCGACCTGACCGTGTTCGGCAAGGTGATCGGAGGCGGGCTCCCCGCCGCCGGCTTCGGCGGCCCACGCCGGCTGATGGAGCGGGTCGCGCCGGCGGGGGACGTCTACCAGGCGGGCACGCTCTCCGGCAATCCTCTCGCCACCGCGGCGGGACTGGCGACCCTGCGCCGCCTCGACGATGTTGCCTACCGGCGCCTTGGCGAGCTGACCGGGACCCTCGCCGACGGCCTGCGGGACCTCACCGATGGGCGCCCGCTCCAGGTCGCCGAGGTACCCGGCCTCGTGACGCTCTTCTTCAGCGACTCGCCGGTCGGAGATTTCGCCGCGGCGGCCGCCTGCGACGCCTCGGCACATGCCCACTTCTGCCGCGGGATGCTCGAGCGCGGCGTCTACCCACCACCGTCCCAGTTCGAGGCCTGGTTCGTCAGCCTCGCCCACACCGATGAGGCGATCGAGCGCACCCTCGAGGCGGCCTCGGACGCGCTCAGGGAGGCGCTCGGGTGAGCCCCTCGGCGGAGGAGGCGTTGAGCGAGATCGCCCGGGTGCTGCGCGAGGGCGACACGGTGATCTCCTCCTACGTCATCGAGCCGGGCGCGGAGCCGGCGCTCGGCGCGCTCTGCGCCGCGGGACCCCGCGCCGCCGGAGAGCCGGGCGAATACTCCTTCGTGGTCGAGGCGGTGCGCGAGGGCTTCCTCCTGCACTACGGCGACCCGCGCCTGCTCGCCGCCCATGACTCCGATCTGGCGCTGCTCGCGGGCGACTACCTATATGCCCTGGGGATTGAGCGACTCGCCGCGCTCGGCGACTCCGAGGCGGTGCTGGAGCTGTCCGATCTGATCGCGCTGGCCGCCCAGAGCGAGGCCGAGCCAGGGCACGATCACTGCGGGGCGCTGTGGCTCGCGGCCGCGGTCGCGGTGGGCTGCGGCCCGACTGAGGCGGGCGAGGAAGCGAAGCGGAGCGCCCGGGCGCTGGAGCCCGGGTCCGCCGTGCTCCTCTGGGATGCGGCGTCGCAGACCGCCTCCGACTTCGGGCTCGGCGCCGATCTTCGCCACGCGGCCGAAACAATAGAATTCGCCCCGCCCCAGATTGCTGATGGCTGAACCCCTGGATAAGAAGACCGAGGCAGAGGCGCCGGCCGCCCGCGCGGAGCTGCCGGAGGCGCCGCCGCCGGGCTATTTCGAGGGCGAGTCGATGACCCGCCGCAAGGTCTTCACGATCGCCTCGCAGGGGGTCGGCGGCCTGGCCGGCCTCGCCGTCATCCTGCCCGCCGTCGGCTTCGCGGTGGCACCGCTCTTCCACCGGGGCAAGGAGCGCTGGGAGTCGGTGGGCGGGACCGGCGACTTCAACGATTCCACCTACCGCCAGGTGGTCTTCACGATCGTCCCGGGTATCGGGGACGTTGGCAAGACCACCGCCTACGTGCGCCGCGGCTCGAAGGAGCTGGGGGAGAAGCCGGACGAGTTCATCGCGGTCTCGACCCGCTGTGCGCACCTCGGATGCCCGGTGCGCTTCGTACAGGCTGCCGGCAACTTCATCTGCCCCTGCCACGGCGGCGTCTACGACTTCCAGGGCAAGCGCATCGGCGGCCCTCCGGTGCGCCCGCTCGACCGCTTCCAGACCCGGGTCCGCGACCGGCAGGTCGAGCTGGGCCCCCGCTACAGCGTCACCAACCAGCTGCAGCCGGTGCAGGCCCGCGACCCGGGCGAGTTCACCGGCGGCATCTGGAACTACCTCTACCCACCTCGCCCCTCGACCTTCCCCGCCCCGTGAGGAGCTGAATGGGCATCCGCGACTCGATAGTCCCCGCCCCGCTGCGCAAGCCGGGCAAGCCGGGCTCCAACGGCCGCTCGAACGGCCCCGGGCCGTCGGACCTGCGGGACGACCCCGAGGTCGAGCAGCGCCCCGCCGGCGAGCCGGTCCACCAGGCAGCCGGCAAGGACCTGGTCGGCTGGGTCGACCAGCGCACGGGGGCCACCGGGTTCCTCACCGGGATGCTCTACCGCAAGGTGCCGAAGGGGACCAACTGGTTCTACACCCTCGGCTCGGCGACCCTCTTCGCGTTCATCATCCAGGCGATCACCGGGGTCTTCCTGGCGATGTTCTACACGCCCTCGACCACCCAGGCCTACGGCTCGGTCACCCACCTCACCAACGACGTCTTCCTTGGCGAGTTCGTCCGCGGCATGCACAAGTGGGGCGCCAGCGTGATGATCATCCTGATCTTCGTCCACATGGCGCGGACCTTCTTCTTCGGCGCCTACAAGTACCCGCGCGAGATCAACTGGGTGATCGGGGTCGTGCTGCTGATCCTGACCATGGTGATGGGGCTGACCGGCTACCTGCTGCCCTTCGACCAGCGCTCCTTCTGGGCGACGATCGTCGCCAACAACATCACCGGGACCGGCCCCGTGGTCGGCCCCTACCTCGCCGACTTCCTGCGGGCGGGGCCGGAGATCGGGGCGACGACGCTCTCGCGCTTCTACGCCCTGCACATGCTGGCGATCCCCGGCCTGATCATCGCCCTGATTGGCGCTCACCTCTACCTGGTGGTCAAGCTGGGCACCACCGCACCCCCCTGGGTGCAGGCCGAGAAGCCCGAGGCGGCAACCCCCGTGGTGCAATTGGCGGCGGGCAGCAACGGGCGCGGCAACGGAGCGGCGGGCAGCGGATGAACCACCGGGAAAAGGAGGCCTACCTCCGCGAGTACGAGGTGCTGAAGAAGAAGGGCAAGCCCTTCTTCCCCTACGCGGTGATGAAGGACTCGATGATGATGCTGATCGTCGTCATCGTCGTCGCCGCGATGTCGATCATCCTGGGCGCCGAGCAGGGGCCGAAGGCCGATCCGACCACCACCACCTACGTGCCGCGGCCCGAGTGGTACTTCTTCTTCCTCTTCGAGCTGCTGCGTGTTCTGAAGCCGCCGGAGCTGGTGCCGATCGCGACCATCGGGATCCCGACGATCTGCATGGTCGGGCTGCTTCTGCTGCCCTTCTACGACCGCGGCCCGGAGCGCCGCCCCGAGCGCCGGCCGATCGCGACGACGGCCGGGATCCTGGTGATCGCAGCGATGGCCTACCTCACCTACCTGGGCGCCACCGGCGGCTCGCCGACCGAGATCGACATGCAGGTGTCGAAACGATATGAGCCGGGGAAGCTGGTGGTCGCCCAGTCGGGCTGCCTCGCCTGCCACAAGCTGGGCGAGAACGGCAACAACGGCCCCGGCCCGGAGCTGACCCACATCGCCCAGAAGATCCCCCGAGCGGCGATCGTCCGCTCGGTTCAGATCGGCCCCGGCATCATGCCCTCCTACAGGGACCTGCCGCCTCGCAAACTGAACCAGCTGGCGGATTTCCTCTCCTCACTCGACTGAGGCCCCGCCGCGGCGCTCGCCTAGGCTTGGGGGGTTGATGGCTGCCGTCGAAGCAGACTCTCGCCCCGCGCGCGACTCCGCTCAGTTCGCGGGGCAGGTGAACCGGATGTTCGACCGGATCGCCTCGCACTACGATGCGATGAACTCGGTGATGACGGCCGGGCTACACCATCGCTGGCGAACCCGGGCGGCCGACCGCGCCGGCCTGCGCCCCGGAGACATGGCGCTCGACGTCTGCTGTGGAACGGGGGACCTCGCCCTCGAGCTGGCCCGGCACGTCGCGCCAGACGGCCATGTGATCGGCTGCGACTTCTCCGAGCCGATGCTCGACCTGGCCCGCGAGAAGGCCGCCCGGCGCGAGGGGGTTCGCTTCGAGTGGGCCGACGCACTCGGGCTGCCCTACCGCACGGCGCAGTTCGACGCCGTCACAATCGGGTTCGGGGTTCGCAACCTGGCCGGCCTCGATCGCGGCCTCCGTGAGATGGCGCGGGTGCTGAAGCCCGGAGGGCGCCTGGTGATCCTCGAGATCACGACGCCGCGCAGGCCGCCCCTCTCGACCTTTTACTCGCTGTGGTTCGACCGCGTGGTGCCGCTGCTGGGGACCGCCGCGGGCGACCGCGACGCCTACACCTACCTCCCCGAGTCGGTGCGCAGCTTCCCCTCACCGCTCGGCCTGGCCGAGAGGATGGACGCAGCCGGGCTCGGCGAGATCCGCTACACGGTCCTCGCCGGGGGAATCATCGCGATCCACAGTGGGGTGCTGCCATGAGCGGACCGGCGGCGGTGCCACCGCCGGTGACCGCGGTGATCGACGCGGCGGGAGCCTGGCTGCCCGCCCGCCTGGAGGAGGTCGAGCGCCGCCTGCGGGAGCTGAGCCTGGGCCACGGCCCCCTGCTCGCGGCCGATGCCACGGCAACCCTCGCGGCGGGGGGCAAGCGGCTGAGGCCGCTGCTGGTCCTGCTCTGCGGCGGCGCGGGCGCCGGGGAGCCGGCGATTCGCGCCGCCACGGCGGTGGAGCTGGTCCACATGGCGACCCTGGTCCACGACGACGTCCTCGACCGTGCGCCGCTGCGGCGGGGCCGGCCGACGGTCGCCGCGACGTCCGGGCGCGCCCGAGCGAGCGCGGTTGGCGACCTGCTCTTCTCGCGCGCCTTCGCGCTGCTCTCAGGCGAGCGCGACCGCCGCGCCACGGCACTGCTCAGCGAGGCGTCGGTGGCCCTGGCCGAGGGCGAGCTGGCCCAGCGGCGCGATGCCTTCGACGTGGGCATCGACGAGCAGCGCTACCTCCATCGCTGCTCGCTGAAGACAGCGCGCCTCTTCGAGTGCGCCTGCGTGATCGGGCGGGCCTCCCATGGAGGGGCGGGCGAAGAGGAGCTGAGCACCTTCGGCGGCGAGATCGGCCTCGCCTTCCAGATGCTCGACGACGTCCTCGACGTCAGCGGCCCCCCGGAGCGGACGGGGAAGGCGCGGGGGACCGACCTGATCGACGGTACGGTGACGCTGCCGCTGATCCTCGCCTGCCGTCGCGACTCGTCGTTGCGCGGGGTCGAGCTGCGAGGCCTCGACCCGGCCGGCGCCGCGGCGCTCTGCGACCGCATCGCGGCCACCGGCGCCCTCGAGGACGTGCGCGTGCGGGCCCTGGAGATCGTCGCTGCGGCCAAGGCACGACTCGAGGGCCCGGCCTTCGACGCCGAGCAGCGGGAGCTGCTGGGCCTGGTCGCCGACGGGGTCGTCGAGCGCTACAGCTGAGCAGCGCTACGGCCGGTAGGCGAAGTCGTCGGGGCCGATCAGATCAGCGGCCAGGGCCGCGACGAAGATCTCGGCCGCATGCTTCATGTTGGCCCGCTCGAGCATCTTCAGCTCGCAGGCCAGCTCGCGGGTGCCGAAGTCGAGCTGCTCGTCGTAGTCGTTGATCTCGGCCTCTCCGTGCACCGAGGCGCCGCCCCACTCGCAATCGGGACAGCGGCGCCAGAGCTTCCAGCTCCCGTGCGGCTCGGCCTGCTCCCAGCGCATCGGCTGGACCAGTCCGGAGCTGCAGCGGGGGCAGACGTGGAGCCCTACCTTGGTCTTCAGTTGGGTTCTCCCGGCGTTCATCCTGCCGCTTCATCGACTCCGTGGGCGCTGCCTTGATCCCTGAAATCGGGTAACCGCCGGCATGGACCAAGAACCGGGTAGTACCGGCGTCCCCAGGGCGCGAATAAGCTGTCAACACCGATGGTCCTCAGCGATCGAACCATCCGCTCGGAGATCGAGGCAGGACGAATCGTCTTCGACCCCTACGACGCCTCGATGGTGCAGCCGTCGAGCGTCGACGTCCGGGTGGATCGCCGCTTCCGCGTCTTCCACAACGCCCGCTACCCCTTCATCGACGTGCGCCGCCCGATGGACGACCTGACAGAGGCGGTCGAGGTCGCCGAGGACGAGCCCTTCATCCTCCATCCGGGGGAGTTCGTGCTCGGGCAGACCCTGGAGCGGGTGCGGTTGCCCAGCGACCTGGTGGCGAGACTGGAGGGGAAGAGCTCACTCGGCCGTCTCGGCCTGCTGATCCACTCCACCGCGGGTTTCGTCGACGCCGGCTTCGAGGGGAACCTGACGCTGGAGCTGTCCAACGTCGCCAACCTGCCGATCACCATCTACCACGGGATGCCGATCGGGCAGATCTCCTTCATGCGCATGGACGGCCCAGTCGAGACCCCCTACGGGTCAGAGCAGACAGGCAGCAAGTACCAGGGCCAGGCGGAGCCGACCCCGAGCCGCTTCTACCTGAACTTCCCCGAGAGCGAGCGCCCCGCAGGCGACAGGTCCTGACCGGTTCCGGTCATCCTGATCCGATCGGCCCGGCCCGCCGTTACCATTTCTGTCATGCCGAATATCGGACCACTTGAAGTTCTGGTCGTCCTGATCATCGCGCTCGTCGTGTTCGGGCCCAAGCGCCTGCCGGAGCTGGGGCGCTCCCTGGGCAAGGGGATCCGCGAGTTCCGCGGCTCGATCAGCGGCGAACACGAGGACGAGGACACCGACAGCGAGGACAGGGTTCCCGAGCTGGAACGGGCAAAGCCGCCCGCCAAGGCCGAGGCCGAGGCCGAGGCGGTCGAGGGCGAGGTAGTCGCCGACAAGCGCAGCTGAGGGCGCGGGTATGGCCCGGCTCAAGGCCGTCTCCCACCAGGACCGGCTCACCCTGGTCGAGCACCTCGATGAGCTGCGGAACCGGATCATCGTCTCGCTCGCGGTCTTCGGGGTCGCCCTGGCGCTCTGCTTCTGGCAGAACCACCTGCTGCTGAGGATCGCCAACGCGCCGCTGCCTGACCACTTCACCCCGATCACCCTGAGCCCGACCGAGCCCTTCCTCACCACCTTCACGATCTGCGCCTATGGGGCGATCATCCTGGCGCTGCCGATCGTCCTCTACCAGGCCTACGCCTACGTCCTCCCGGCCTTTAGCGACCGGGAGCGGCGGGTGATGCTGCCGTTGCTGCTGATGGTCCCCTTCCTTTTCCTTGCGGGTGTCGCCTTCGGCTACTTCGTCGTCCTGCCGGCGGCGATCCACTTCCTGCTCAACTTCAACAGCAGCGAGTTCTCGACCCAGCTGCGCGCCCGCGATTACTACAGCTTCTTCGCCACTACCCTGCTCGCCTGCGGAATCGTCTTCCAGGTGCCGGTGGGGATCCTCGCAATGACCAGGCTCGGGATCGTCAGCGTCGAGCAGCTGAAGCGCAACCGCCGCTATGCGTATCTGATCTGTGCGGTGGTGGCCGCCGCGCTGCCCGGCGTGGACCCGGTGACGATGCTGATCGAGATGGTGCCCCTGCTCGCCCTCTACGAAGTGAGTATCTTGCTCGCTCGTGCCTTCGGGCAGCCGGCAGCAGGCGGGCTGCAGGAGCCGACCACGCAAGAGCACTAGCGCGATGGCTAAGGGATCTGAGCACCGGATGGTCTTCGACATCCGCGGGCGACGGAAGCGCGTCGTCCAGGTCGTCTACGTGATTCTCGCCCTGCTGATGGGGTTGAGCCTGTTCACCGTGGTCGGCCCGGTCAACCTCGGTGACCTGTTCGGGGGTGGCAGCGGCGGCAGTGCGAGCGCCAACTTCGACGACCAGGCGGCGGCGATCGAGAA
The DNA here is from genome assembly GCA_963738305.1 of uncultured Actinomycetes bacterium. Classification (GTDB taxonomy): domain Bacteria; phylum Actinomycetota; class Thermoleophilia; order Solirubrobacterales; family 70-9; genus JBBRHQ01. Next base: position 1,232,067 of record CAVTVU010000001.1, read on the forward strand.
GAAGCTGAAGAAGCAGCCGGAGAGCGAGGGGCTGTGGCTGAGCCTGGCGCGGACCCGGTTCGGCGCCGGCAGCACGCTTGCCCAGACCGATCCCACGACCGGGCAGACCGTGCTCAGCGAGGACGCCGTCGCCGAGTTCCGGCAGGGGGCCAAGGCCTGGAACAGCTACCTCGAACTGCACCCGCAGCCGCCCAGCCCGAACGTCGCCCAGCTCGCCGCCAACGCCTCCTTTACCCTCGCGCAGAACTCGACCTCCTATCCCGAGGCCTACAAGAACCTCCGCGCCGCCGCTTCAGCTCAGGCAGTGGTCGCCGCCGCCAGGCCCGGCGCCGCCGCATACAGCAACCTCGCCGCCTTCAGCTTTCTGGCCGGAGATTTCAAGGCGGGCGATGCCGCCGCGAAGAAGTACCTGGCCGAGGTCCCCGCCGCGCAGCAGAAGAGCGCCAAGAAGAGCATCGCCGCAGTTCGCAAGCAAGGCAAGCAGCTGAAGACGCAGCAGAAGATCGCCGCCAAGGCGCAGCAGGGACAGGGGAAGAAGGAGCTACAGAACCCGCTCGGCGGCCTCGCCGGCGGCGGCCTCGGCTCGGCCGCACCCACCAGTCCCTAGCGAACACTACGCACGCGGCTGCACGACGTTCACCGGCGTCACGACTCGGTCAGCACCGCAAATTCGAGGCCGGCCATGGACTTTCACGTGCGCTCTGGTCACCTGCACGATGTAGGCCTGGGGCGCCGAGGCGGACCGTCCCAGGACTCCCCATTGTCCACGCCGGCTGGAGATGTCGACGTCGACCAGCTTCCTGGCGCCGCCGGACCTGAAGAAGAGCTTCACGGTCCTTCCGGCCCTGCACTTCGCGACCGGCGACATCAGCGGCCCCGTCACCGACAGCACGAATTGGTTCGGCCCGTTCGTGCCGCCGCTGATCCCGACCAAGACCTGGGTTGGGATAGGGGCAGCGGCGCGCCCCGACGCACCTGCCGCTCCGAGCAGGGCGATCGCCGAGACCGCGACGGATGCGAAGCGTTTGTGCCCCATGGTTGGACTCCCTCTCTCGCCTGCGTCCACCCTATCGCGGGATTCCTATACTTCGCCGCGGCTCCGGGACGGGGCCACCTCCACGGGGCCGTTAGCTCAACTGGTAGAGCAGGAGACTCTTAATCTCAAGGTTGAAGGTTCAAGTCCTTCACGGCCCATCCTCAGGAACCGAGGCGGCGCGCCGGCTCGACTGGGGCGGCATCCGTGCGACCCGATCGGAGGAGGCTCACATGGCAGTTGCTCAGAGGGAGATCGTCACCGCGAACGTGAAGCGCGACTCGGTGCCCTGGGTCCCGTTCACGCCGTACAGCGATGAGGTCTTCCTCAAGTATTTCAAGATCGACCCCATCCACGGGGAGATCGTCGTCTCGATGAAGTTCCCGCCGGGGCTGCAGCTTCCGACCCATTACCACACCGGGACCGTGATCGGGCACACGATGAAGGGAGCCTGGCGCTACCTCGAGCATGACTGGGTCTCGGAGGCCGGCGATACGGTCTATGAGACCGCCGCCTCTTCGCACACTCCGCAGAGCGTCGGAGACGAGGATGCCGAGGTATTCTTCGTGATCATCGGCGAGCTCCTCTTCCTCGACGGTCCGGGCGGCAACATCATCGCCCGCGAGAACTGGAAGACCTCGCTGGAGCGCTACGAGGCCTACTGCGAGGCCGAGGGGATCGCGACGCAGGACCTGACCAGCTTCGAAGGCTGACGGCCCATCTCAACCCTGGGGTTGCCACCAGGCCTCCTCCAGATCGACTCGCCGCCCCTTGAAGGGGACACCCTCGTCCTGCAGCAGGGCGCGCTGGCGCTCCCCCTTGGCCAGTGAGCCATCCGCTCGGACGATTCGCTGCCAGGGGACATCGGGCAGATCGCAGACGGAGAGAACCGCGCCGGCAAAGCGGGGAGCTCCGGGTGAGAGGTCCCCGTAGGTGCTGACCCGGCCGGGGGGTATGGAGCGCGCCCTTTTCAGCACCCGCCGGGCGCCGGGTGAGCCGAGGGAAATCGCGTCTCTGGTCGCCGCCATCGACGCATTCTCGCCGAATCGCCGATCTGAGCGGGAGTCTGGCGGGACGGCATTTCATCCCAATCGCGCGATGAAACATCACCGAGAATGGGTTGTGATGTGATCGGCTGCAAGGATCGTCACCCGCAATGAACATTCGTCTTGGCAACCGGGCGCTTGCGGCAGCACCGATGCAGTGCCTAAGGAGAACCGATATGGCCGAAGCAGATGCACCCACACTCGGAACCCTCGCCGGGAGGTCGTAGCCGATGGGCGCAAGGGACCCACATGCTTCGGTAGAGGAGCGCGCCACCGCCGGCAAGGCGGCCCGCGAGCAGGCTCCTCGCTCAAGCCATGGGGAATGGGAGCCCGCGAAGCGCCGCAGGGATCCGGTCAAGGTGCTCGAGGAGCAGGCCACGAGCCGAGTACCCGAGCTGGTCCCGATCCGCTACGGGCGGATGCTCGTTTCCCCCTTCACCTTCTACCGCGGTGCGGCGGCGATCATGGCGATGGACCTCGCCAAGACCCCGGACTCCGGGTTGCGGGTGCAGGCCTGCGGCGACGCCCACCTCTCGAACTTCGGCGTCTTCGCCGCGCCCGACCGCCGCCTGGTCATGGACGTCAACGACTTCGATGAGACCCTGCCGGGGCCCTGGGAGTGGGATGTCAAGCGCCTCGCCGCCAGCTTCGAGATCGCCGGGCGAAACAGCGACTTCACCCAGACGGAGACCAGGGACGCCGTGCTCAGTGCCGTCCGCAGCTATCGCGAGGCGATGCGGGAGCTCGCGGGGATGCGAAACCTCGACGTCTGGTATGCCCGCCTCGACATCGAGTCCCTGCTCGCCGAGATCGCCAAGGTCGCCGACAAAAAGCAGATGAAGGCGGCGCAAAAGAACGTCGCCAAGGCACAAAAGAAGAACAGCCTCAAGGCTTTCGACCGTCTCGTCCACGAGGTCGACGGCGAGCCGCGGATCATCAGCGACCCGCCGCTGATCGTGCCGGCGCGGGAGCTGGTCTCCCCCGAACAGGAGGGGGAGCTCGAGAAGCGGTTGCTGGAGCTGCTCGGCGCCTACCGGGAGAGCCTCAAGGGCGACCGGCGCCACCTGCTCGACAGCTACCGGCTGGTCGACATCGCCCGCAAGGTGGTCGGGGTCGGCAGCGTCGGCACCCGCGCCTGGGTGCTCTTGATGATGGGCCGCGACGGCCAGGACCCGCTCTTCCTGCAGGCCAAGGAGGCCGAGGCCTCGGTGCTCGAGCCCTACGTCGGCGCGAGCGAGTTCGATAACCACGGCGAGCGGGTGGTCGAGGGCCAGTGGCTGATGCAGGCCGCCAGCGACATCCTCCTCGGCTGGCTGCCGGCGCTCGGGCTCGACGACAAGGAGCGCGCCTTCTACGTGCGCCAGCTCTGGGACGGGAAGCGCTCGGTCGAGATCGAGACCCTGCTCCCCGAGGGGCTTCAGATCTACGGACGGATCTGCGGCTGGACCCTGGCCCGCGCCCACGCCCGCTCGGGCGACCGGATCGCGATCGGCGCCTATCTCGGCAAGGGGGAGAGCTTCGACCAGGCGATCGCCGACTTCTCCGAACGCTATGCCGACCAGAACGAGCTCGACTACGGCGCCCTCGCCGATGCGGCCAAATCTGGCCGCATCGAGGTTGAGACGGACTTGAACTGATGCCCGCAAATCAAGACAAAGGAATCGGAGGTAGATGATGAGCCAGCTGGATCGAAGCAAGCTTCCGATTCCCGGGAAGCCGTTCAAGGGCGTGGCCAATAGAACGCTCGAGGGCTCGCAGCCCGACTGGGATCTGATCGGCCATGTCGATGCCCCCGACGGGGCGCCCAACGTCCTTCTCGTCCTGATCGACGATGCCGGCTTCGGGAACGCCGGGACCTTCGGAGGGCCGATCGATACCCCGAATTACACGCGGATGGCGGAGCAGGGAATCCGTTACAACCACTTCCACGTCACGGCTCTCTGCTCCCCCACCCGGGCAGCGCTGCTGACCGGCCGCAACAGCCACGCGGTCGGGTTTGGCTCGGTCGGCGAGTTCTCGACCGGGTTCCCCGGCTACACGGCGTTCGTTCCGGATGACTGCGCGCCGTTTCCGAGGATCCTCCGGGACAACGGCTACAGCACGGCCGCCTTCGGCAAATGGCACTTGACTCCCGACAGCCAGCAGGGGCCGGCCGGCCCCTTCGATCGCTGGCCAGTCGGATGGGGGTTCGACTACTTCTATGGCTTCCTCGGTGGCGGCTCCGGCCAGTGGGACCCGTGCCTGGCCGAGAACCAGAAGATCATCGGCACCCCGGATGGCTTCGCTGACGAGGAGGACCCCTACTACCTGCCCGACGACATGGCCGACAAGACGATCGAGTGGCTGCACGCTATTCGGGGTCAGGATGCCGGCAAGCCGTTCTTCGGCTACTTTTCCACCGGCTGCAGCCACGCCCCGCACCACGTTCCCGAGCAGTGGGCGGCGAAGTACAAGGGCAGGTTCGATCAGGGCTGGGACAAGCTGCGCGAGGAGACCTTCGGCAGGCAGAAGGAGCTCGGCGTGATCCCTGCCGATGCCGAGCTGACCCCTCGCGACGATGCCTTTCCCGCCTGGGATGACGTACCCGAGAAGCTGAAGGCGTACTACGCCCGCCAGATGGAGGTCTACGCCGGCTACTCCGAGAATGCCGACTACAACGCCGGCCGCGTGATCGACGCGATCGACGAGATGGGCGAGCTGGACAACACCCTCGTGCTGTGGATCTGGGGCGACAACGGCGCCAGCATGGAGGGCACGATCACGGGCTCCTTCAACGAGCTGACGATGCAGAACGGAATCCCGCTGACTGACGAGATGCAGCTGCAGCTGGCCGAGCGCTACGGCGGAATCGAGGCCTGGGGGAACCAGATGATGGCCCCCCATTACTCGGCCGCCTGGGCGTGGGCGGGCAACACCCCCTTCAAGTGGGGAAAGCAGGTGGGTTCGCACCTGGGCGGGACCCGCAACCCGCTCGTCGTCCACTGGCCCGAGAGGGTCGCCGATGACGGCGCCCTGCGGAGCCATTTCACCCACGTCATCGACGTCGGCCCGACTATCCTCGACATCGCGGGCATCCCGATGCCGACCCACATCGACGGGATCGAGCAGCAGCCGATGCACGGCGCAGACGTTCGCCGATTCATTCACCGACCCGGACGCTCCCGAGCGCCACACACAGCAGTACTTCGAGACGATCGGCAATCGCTCGATGTACAAGGACGGCTGGTGGCTCTCGATGAGGACCGAGCGCATCCCGTGGGTCCTCACTCCCGACGCCCTCAAGCCCTACGCGCCGGGCGCGTGGGACCCAGACGCCGATCCAATCGAGCTCTACTACCTGCCCGACGACTTCTCCCAGGCAAACGATCTCGCCGCCGAGCACCCTGAGAAGGTGCAGGAGCTGAAGGAGCTGTTCTGGCAGGAGGCCGAGCGCTACCACGTGCTGCCGTTGATGGCCCCGCTGGCGGGGTTCTTCGGGATGCTGCCCCCGCTCCCCGAGATCGCCAAGTTCGAGTTCGCCGGCGACGTCCAGAACGTCCTCTCGGGCATGATTCCGCGGATCTACAACCACTCCTACTCGATCAGCGCCGACCTCGTGGTCCCCCCCGGAGGCGCCGAGGGGGTGATTGTCGCCGAGGCCGATCACATGGGCGGCTTTTCGCTGTTCGTCGACGGCGGCAAGCTGACCCACACCTATTCGATGATGGGTGTCTTCGTCTTCCGCCAGCAGGCGGAGGAGCCGCTACCCGAGGGAGAGGTGACGGTGCGGATGGAGTTCGCCGCCGACTCGGCGAAACCGGCCACCGGTGGTGAGCGTGACGCTGTTCATCGCCGGTCGGCCGGTCGGCAGAGGGCAGGATGGAGCACACCGTGCCGATTCGTTTCTCAGGCTATGCAGGGATGGACATCGGCCGCGACAACGGCGGCGTCGTCGACCTCTCCTACGAGAATCGCAAGCCGTTCGCCTTCACCGGCACGATCAAGAAGGTCGTCTTCGAGATCAATCCGCACCGTTCGGAGGAGGACAAGCACGAGCTCCACAAGTACGTCCACCACGGCCATACGGCGCACGCCCTGACGGCCTGAGATGGTCAAGACGCCGAGGAGGTTGAGATGAGGCTGCACGACACGATCGACGTCCTGATCGGCGGTTACCTCTCGAAGGAGGCCGCCGAGGAGGACCACAGCGCGGTCCGGGACTGTGGTGCGCACCTGCAGGGCGCCGCCGTGATCAGCAAGGACCTCGAGGGAAATCTGTCGGTCGAGGAGACCGACCACATGGTTCGGAGGGTGCCGAGGGCCTGGGCGCGGTCGGGTTCGCGGTTGGGCTGTTCGCGCCACCGCTGCTCGCCGCAACCGCGGTCGGGGCGGCGATGGGCGCCGCGGCCGGCGGTCTGCTCCACCACAAGGTCGGCAGCAAGATCGGGGAGCAGGCGGGGGAGACGATCCCGCTGGGCGGGGCGGGCCTGATCGTCGCCTACTCTCACTCGGAGGCCAACAAGGTCGAGCCCGCCGTGACCCGAGCCGTGCAGAGGACCATCGGCGAGGCCGAGGGAAACCACGTCGAGGCGCTGAAGGGAGCGCTGGCCGACGCTCAGCGGAAGATGGCCGAAGCCGACGCCTGAAAGGAGTAGCCGTCGAGGGCAGGGCCCCAGTGACCGCGTCGAACCTCGCCGGGTCGGATGACCCGCCGCCGGCTTTCCATCTGCTCGCGAAGCCGACCGGCGCGACGTGCAACCTCGACTGCGACTACTGCTTCTTCCTCTCGAAGGAGATGCTCTACCCGGACAGCCGCTTCCGGATGGCGGAGGAGACGCTCGGAGCTCTACATCTGCGCCAGCTGATCGAGGCCCACGCTGGGGTCCCCGAGGTGACGATCGCCTGGCAGGGCGGCGAGCCGACGCTGATGGGCCTCGATTTCTTCCGGCGCTCGGTGGAGATCGCCCAGAGGTACCTGCAGCCCGGCCAGCGGGCCCAACACACGATCCAGACCAACGCCACCAAGCTCGACGCCGAGTGGGCGGCGTTCTTCAAGGAGCACGATTTCCTGGTCGGGTCTCGATCGACGGTCCGCGCGAGATCCACGACGCCTACCGCGTCGACTCGCGGCGGACGTGGCAGCTTCGACCAGGTGATGCGCGGCCTCGCCTTCCTCGCGCCAGGCCGGGGTCGAGTGCAATGCCCTGACCACAATTCACGCCGCCAACGCGGAGCGGGGCCGCGAGGTCTATTGCTTCTTCCGGGACGAATGCGGCGCGCGCTTCGTCCAGTTCATCCCGATCATCGAGCGCGATCCCCGACGCAGCCGAGGACGGGTCCGATCCCGGCTGGTCATCGCTGGCGCGATCGTCTGCTCTACATGCAGGAGGGAAATGCTGTCAGCGAACGCTCGATCTCCGGCGAGCAGTACGGCCGTTTCCTGATCGACGTCTTCGAGGAATGGGTTCGCCGCGACGTCGGCGAGGTCTACGTGCAGATGTTCGACGTCACGCTGCAGAACTTCTCGGCGAGCCACCCGGACTCTGCATCCACTGCGCGACCTGTGGCAACGCGCTGGCGCTCGAGCACAACGGCGATCTCTACTCGTGCGATCACTTCGTCGAGCCGGACTACCTGCTCGGCAACATCCCGAGGAGACAATGCTGGACCTCGTCGCGTCGCCCCGCCAGCGGAAGTTCGGACTGGACAAGCGCGAGACGCTTCCGCAGTTCTGCCTCGAATGCGACGTGCGATTCGCCTGCCACGGCGGCTGCCCGAAGGACCGGTTCATCTCGACCCCCAGCGGCGAGGCCGGGCTGAACTACCTCTGTCCTGGCTACAAGGCCTTCTTCCACCACATCGAGAAGCCGATGAGGGTCATGTGTGACCTCTTGGGTCAGGGCGCCGCGCCGGCCGAGATCATGCAGCGCTACGCATCCGAGGACGCCCGGCGCCCTCGAGACGAGCCCTGCACCTGCGGTGGCGGGCGCAACTGGGGGAAGTGCCACGGACGACGGCGGGGGTGAGGCAAATCACCCGAACCAGGTGATGCCGGCCTCCGGACTCGCGGCTAGTGTCCATCCTGTCAGCGCCAGCTTCGATGAACATGATGAGACAGCGTCATGACCGGGGGAGCGGCGAACCGAGAATGAGGAGGTGGCTGTAATGCGAGGTGCAGGCCGAGTCGTGTTCGCGGCGATCTTGCTGCTGATCGTGGGCACGCTGAACATCATCTATGGCATCGGCGCTCTGGACAACGCCAATATCTACGCCAACGACACGAGATACATACTGACCAACCTCAACACCATGGGCTGGGTCCTGATCATCCTCGGCGTAATCCAGCTGACCGGGGGCTTCTCCCTGATGGCCGGCAACGCCTACGGCCGGGTGATCGGAATCATCGGTGGCAGCATCGGTGCGATCGGAGCCCTGCTCTCGATTGGAGGGCATTACCCCTGGTGGTCCCTCGGCATATTCTTCCTCTGCTGCTGGGTCGTTTACGGGATCGCTGTCTTCGGCGAGGAGGATGAAAGATCGCCCGCAGCGTAAGCGGGCGTCCGCGAATGCGACCTTGGCGCCCGTGGCCCTGATCCGGGCGGCGCTGCGAGGGTAGCCAAGGTCGGAGCGGTCATCGGCGTCGTCACCGAGGGCGGCGTTTCAGCATCACTCGGTTTGGGCGATGACAGGGACGCGCCCACGATGTGGAATGGCACCACGGCAACCGCAATCTGCATCGGGGAGCGATGACTGCTGAATATGAGGAGAGGCTGCGCAGCCTGGCGATCAGTGACGAGCGCTTCGTGCAGTCGGTGCTCGGGATCGGGCTTGACACGATCGATCAGTCCCGGCTCGACCCGAAGACCCATGCGCTGGTGCGCCTCGGTGCGCTGTTGGCGATCGATGCCGCTCCCAGCAGCTACCAGTCGATCGTCGAGACCGCGGTGACAGCTGGGGCAAGCGTCGACGAGATCGTTGGTGCCGTGGTCGCTGTGGCCCCGCTGACCGGAATTGCTCGTGTCGTGTCGGCAGCCCCGGAGCTCGCCCTGGCCCTGGGATACGACGTCGACAAGGCGCTTGAGGAGAGGGACGCCGGGCAGTGATGGCCGGGCCGGCCATCCGCTACCCGCACCGGGTTGGCCGTCGTACCCTTCGCAGGTTGGCGAGGAAACGCCGAGACAGGTCTTCGCTGGCGCGCCGCAGAGATATCTCGACAGGCGCCGTCAGCGGGCGATGAGCAGCGACGTCCTCGACATCGTCGCGCTCTCCCTGGTCTCGATGTTCAACCCGACCCTGCTCGCGGCGGTGACCGTGATGCTGCTGCTTCCCAACCCGAGGCGGCTGATGCTCGGCTATCTGCTGGGCGCATACCTGACCAGCACGACCCTGAGCCTGCTGACCGTTTTCACGCTCCAAGGGTCGAGCGCAGTCAGCACTACCCAGAACTCCCTGAGTCCCGCAGAGGATATCCTCTTCGGCCTGGTCGCGGTCGTGATCGCGTTCGCGCTCGGAACCGGGCGGGACCAACCGTTCCAGGCGCGTCGTCAGCAGCGCAAGGACGAAAAGATGAGGGCCAAGCAGGAGGCCGGTAAGCCGACCGAGTCCTATCCGCTGCGAATGCTCGGTCGGGGCTCGCCCCGGATCACCTTCGCCGTAGGCGCCGTCCTCAGCTTTCCAGGGGCGTCATATCTCGCGACGCTCAATCATGTCGCCGCCCTTGATGCCAGCACGACGGTCACCGTGCTCGTCATCCTGGCCTGCGTAGTGGTTCAGCAGATGCTGCTCGAGTTGCCGCTGATCGGATACGCGGTAGCTCCGGAGTGGACCCAGGGCGCCGTCGAGCGTTTCAGGGTGTGGATCAGCACCAGAGGCCGCCACGCCGGGATCGTCGCAGCCGCGGTGCTGGGTGTACTCCTGATCGTGCGGGGACTAATTGCACTGCTGACCTGAAAGTTGGCGGCAGCTGAGGTGCGCCGAGACTCAACCCGCGGCCCGAATCAGAGCAGCCCGATCTCGCGGGCGCGCTCGACGGCGCCGGATCGCGAGGTGACGTCGAGCTTGCGGTAGATGGACACCGCTTGCGTCTTCACTGTGTGCTGGGAAATGAACAGACGCTCACCGATTTCGCGGAAGGAGAGGTGGGTAACGAGTTGTGGAAGGAGCCGGAGCTCCGCGCCGGTCAGCGCGGAGGCGCCCGCAGCAGTCGTACGAATGGTCTTCAGCTGCGAGCGGACCTCCTCTGCCTCGCCCGGAAGCTTGCCCAGATCTGGCAGGGCGCCCAGGAGCGAATCGGCCTCGCGAAGTGCGGTACCGGCTCCCGCTGCGTCGCCCATTGCCAGATAGGCACGGGCAAGCTCCAGCCGGGCCTGGACGGGCAGGACAGGTACGCCATGAGTGAGTCTCGGCCGAAGGCGCTGGGCCCGGGTCAGCATCTCTGCACCCGCGCGGGCATCGCCTCGGTGCAGAGCGGTGCGTGCCGCAATCGTGTATGCGAGAGCGTTGAGCGGGATCTCCTCCATGCGGAAGCTGCGCAACATCAGCAAGGCGCGGTGGGCAAGCTCTTCCGCCTCACCCCAATCACCCCGCTCGATCGCTATCGCACCGCGTTCGGCGAGTGCCACGGTCACCGCGTTCGGCACTCCAAGATCGAGGCCCTCCTGAGCGATGCGCTCAAACAGATCATCTGCATCCTGGGTATCGCCGAGAATCCAGCGCGACATGGCCAGGACCGCCAAGGCCGCTGGTCGCCAGGCGCTCGACCGGGCGAGGGTCTCGACCGCCTCTTGGGCGTCTGCTCTCATCCTCTCGGCACCTTCGGAGCCGCGAAAAGCACGGAGCAAGGCCAGCCAGGAACCGATCGACTGGCTCCCGTCCGGCAGCTCGCCCTCAAAGCTCCCCCTTTCCGCAGCGTCGGCCCAGCGCTCAGCCGCCTCGGCTTGACCGAGAACCGAGAGAGCCATCGCACCCTGCATAGCAACCGCTTGGTTTCGCTCCATGTAGGAGCGCTCCTCGAGCCAACCGAGCCAGCTCCCGACCGTGGCGCCCCGGCCGCTCTCGAAGACCCGGTTGGCGTTCTTTAGGACCAATTCTCCCACGAGCTGCGGGTCCTCCGCCTGCTGGGCGTAGGAGATGGCCGCCTCCGGCTGACCGCGCGATTCCAGCCAGCCTGCGGCGCGGCGGCAGAGCCGGGGGGCCAGCTCGGGCTCAGCCCGTCGAAGCTCGGCGCGCAGGAGCTCCCCGAACAGATGGTGGAAGCGGTACCACTCCCGCTCGCGGTCGAGCGGCACTACGAAGCGGTTGGAGCGCTGCAACCTTTCCAGTGACTCGGCCGAGTTCTCGGTCTCGAGCACGGCGTCACAGAGGGGACCCGACATTCGGGAGAGCACTGAGGATCGCCTCAGGAAGCGGAGCTCGTCCGAGGAGAAGCTCTCGAACAGCTCGGACTCGAGGTATTCGGCGACGAACCGGTCGCCCCCTCGGAAATCGGACACGCTTCTCTCCTCGCGCCGGGATGACCGGATCGAGAGCGCGGCGAGATAGAGCCCGGCCGCCCATCCCTCGGCGCGCCCGTTGAGGGCGGCGAGCTCGTCCTCGTCAACCATCACGTCCGCAGCCTCCAGCAGCTGGCGGGCCTCGTCGCACTCCATCTTCAGCTCCTCGGGTCCGATCTCCAGCACCGTGCCGCCGGCACGCCTCGCCCCCATAGATGGGGTCGGTTCGCCGCGGGTGGAGAGCGCCAGCTGAGAGCCGGCGGGGAGGTGGCGAGCCAGCTCGTCGACGGCGTCGAGGCACTGCCGATCGCGCAGCAGATGGAGATCCTCGAGGATCAGGACGACCGATCGGGGCATCGAGGCGATCGCGGCGCCCAGACGTGGAATCGCCGTTCCTTCGATCGATACGGAAGGCGAGCCGAGGGCGTCGAAGACGTCCGGGCCGAGACGGGTCACCCGGTCAAGGGCGGCGGCGACGTAGGTGAGGAAGACGACGGGGTCGTTGTCACCATCGTCGAGCGTCAGCCACGCGAAGGGACGCCGCGAGCGGGAGTCCCATTGGGAGAGGAGCGTTGTCTTGCCGTAGCCGGGCCCTGCGGCGAGGACCACCACCGGGCTCTGGCGCGATCTTTGCAGGCGTTCTAGCAGTGCAGTGCGGGGAACGCTGCCTGCAGTCCCCTGAGGCGGCATCAGCTTCGACTCGCTCAGCTCGAACGAGGGGACACCGGGCGCTGGTGCACCGGGCGCTGAAGGCGGGGCCTTCGTGCTGATCGAGCGCGTGCTGGCATCCGAGCGCGCCGCGACGCGTGAGCCGCTCACGCCGATCCCCGTCGATGAAGAGGTGGCCGCAGCCAGGACCCCAGAGCGCCGCCAAGAAATGCCATGCGCCCGCGAATCTAGCGCAGGCTGGGCACCTTCGGCCGGTCCGGCGCCTGCCTTCCTCCGTTGCGGCGACCAGCGCGCCGGTAGTTGGCGGCGCGCTGCTCGAGCAACGCCGGACGCCCTGGCCGTGGCCGAAGGAGCGGGAGCCATCAGCGCCCCGATGATCCAGAGAAGCGGGGAGACCAGAAAACCGAACCAGAAGAACCATCAGCACCGGGTGGGGTGCGGTGACTTCACCCACTTCGCGCGATGTGACCGCGCCGCGGATACGGTTGTATTCAATCGAGCGCGGCAACGGAGCGCTGCGCCCAGCGAAACCGAGAGGAGCTTTTGAGGCAAGATGCCATTGATGAGAAGACGCCCACTGATGCGGGCTGCGATGGTCGGCGGCGCCGGTTACGCGGTCGGCAAGAGGGCCCAGCGGAAATCGGAGCACGAGGCCGAGCAGGACGCCCAGATCGACGCGACCCAGCAGCAGGCGCCAGCCGCGGCTCAGGCAGCCCCGCCGCCGGCCACGCCCGCGCCGGCGGCGATGTCTGATGCGGAGCGGATCGACGCCCTGACCAAGCTCAAGGGTCTGCTCGACGGCGGCGTGCTGACCCAGGAGCAGTTCGATGCGGAGAAGGCAAAGCTTCTCCCGGGAAGCTGAGGAGGCGGAGATGGCAGCCGAAGAGAACGAATTGGGCCCGGTGCAGCTGATGGTCGTCGGCTTTCACGAGGGCAACTTCTCCGGAGAGATCCTGGAGGAGCTGCGGCGCCTGCGCGAGCACGACATCGTGCGGCTGGTCGACCTGCTGTTCGTGACCAAGGACGCCGAAGGCAACGTCGCTGCCGTCGAGCACAGCGACCTCTCGAAGGAGGAGGCGATGGCCTTCGGGGCGGTTGCCGGCGCCCTGGTGGGGTTGGGGGCCGACGGTGAGGAGGGCGCCGAGGCGGGCGCTCTGGCCGGTGCGATCGCGGCGGAGGACGGAGCGATCTTCGACGAGTCGGAGGCCTGGTTCCTGGCGGATGCGATCCCGCCGGGAGATTCGGCGGCGATCGCCTTGATCGAGCATCGCTGGGCGATCCCGCTGCGCGAATCGATCCAGCGGGCGGGAGGCGTCCCCCTCGCCGATGAGTGGGTCCACCCCGAGGACCTGGTTGCCGTGGGAGCGGCCGCGACGCGGGAGTAGTGGGGCGGAGCCCCCGGGCACCGGCCCTAGTAGCCGGTGCCCGTCTTCACCTGCTTGCGTTCGGAGGGATGCGCTCCGCCCTTCTTCTCGAGCGTCTGCAACGGCCTCGGCGATGTCATCGGCGAGCCGGTCGACCTGCTCGCGGCTGAGGTTCTCCTTGACCAGGGCCCGCATGATCTTGACGTCCTGGGCGTTGGGCGGAAGGGTGTAGGCGGGCACCATCCAGCCGCGCTCGGCCGAGAGCTGCCAGGCGATGTCGAACTCGTCGTAGGAGCGTTCTCCGGCGAGCCTGAAGGCGACCAGCGGCAGCTGCTCCTCGCCCTCGCCGATCAGCTCGAAGTCCCCGACTCCTTCAGGTCGGCGGCGAGGATTCGGCGTTCTCCTGCATGATCTTCATGATGTGGTGTAGCCCTCGCGGCCGAAGCGGACCAGGTTGTAGTACTGGGCGAGCACCATCGCGGCGCCGGTGGAGAAGTTGAGCGTGAAGGTGGCGTCGGTCTTGCCCAGGTAGTTCTCGTAGAAGACGAGGTCCTCGGCCAGGTCGGAGTTCTCGCGGAAGATCAGCCAGCCGATACCCGGGTAGACCAGCCCGAACTTGTGCCCGGAGACGTTGATCGACCGCACCTGCTCGAGCCGGAAGTCCCACTCGGAGTCCGGGTAGAGGAAGGGCCAGACGAAGCCGCCGCTGGCCGCCGTCGACGTGCAGCGGGACGTCGAGCCCCTTCTCGTTCTTGATCTCGACCAGCAGCTTGTTGATGCCGACGATAGTCGTCCATGTGCCCGGTGAAGGTGGTGCCGAGCACCGCGGCGACGCCGATCGTGTTCTCGTCGAGGTGGCGGCTCCACGTCCTCGGGCCCGATCGTGTACTTGTTCTCCTGCAGCGGGACGATCCGCGGCTCGACGTCGAAGTAGCGGCAGAACTTCTCCCAGACGACGTGCACGTCGCCCCCGAACACCAGGTTCGGCTTCTCGGTCCCGAGCCCGTCCGCCTCGCGGCGCTGCCGCCACTTCCACTTCAGCGACAGCGCGCCGAGCATGATCGCCTCCGATGATCCCTGGGTGCGGCGCCGGTCGTCTCGCCCGGAGCGTGGAAGAGGTCGGCGAGCATGCGGATGCAGCGCTGCTCGATCTCGGCCGAGATCGGGTACTCGGCGTGGTCGATGAAGTTGCGGTGGAGGTTCTCGGCGATGATCCGCTGGGCCTCGGGCTCCATCCAGGTGGTGACGAAGGTCGCGAGGTTGCGGTGCGGGTCACCCTCGAGCAGCAGGTCCTCCCCGACCAGACGCATCGCCTCCAGGGCCGGCATCGCGGTCTCCGGGAACTTGTGATCGGGGACGCCCTCGGTGAGGAAGCCGTAGTCAGCGAATTCCGCATCGACGGTGGGCCCCTTGGGTGAGTTCATGGTTCTTTACCTCTGGCTTTCCCCCGCCTCGGCGGGTCTCATGTCAGGCATACGGTGCTAGTCGCTGCTCTTTCCGATCACGGATCTGATCACAAACAACCCGAGAAGGACACCGGCGATCAGAACGATGATTCCGACAACGACGCCGACCAAGAAGAACGCGGCGAGGGTTCCGATCATGACCAGCGCCGCGACGCCGGCCACCTCGAGACCAAGGAGGTCCGAGTCGGGCGGAGTTCCGTTGCTCGCCACCTCAAGCTTCCTGACGGCCGCCGTATGCGAGCAGTCCGTAGATCACGAGGATGTCGATCCCGAACACGGCAAGTGCGAGGAACGGGCTCCCCGGCAGCCAGAGCAGCATCAGGATCATGTTGAGGCTCGCGGAGATCACCCCGACCCAGCGACCGAACTCGTGCCTGTTCCAGATCGAGACGGAGGCGATCAGCTGCAACACACCGACGATCGTCACCACCCATCCCCAGGTCTTCAGGTTGGTTATGACGTAGTGGGCATTGGCTGTGAAGAACTGCGATTTATCGATCGCAGCGATGCCATAGATCACATTGAGGACTCCCGCAATGGCGATCATCGTCCCCGCGAACAGAATCCAGCCTGTTCCCTGCTCGGGATCCGCGCTCATCTGAACCTCCTCTTGTCTGGTCATCAGTCTTCGACGTCGAATCGCTGCCGCAGATCTGTCTTCTTCCACTTTCCGGTGGCCGTGCGAGGGATCGCGTCGATGATCTCGAAGCGTTCCGGCAGCTGCCACTTGGCGAAATCCGCGGAAAGGTGCTCGCGCAGCTCCTCGGGGCTCGCCTCGGAGCCTTCGGCCAGCACGATCACCGCCAGGGGCCGCTCGCCCCAACGCTCGTCGGGGATCGCGATTACCGCCGCCTCGGCCACCGCAGAATGGGCCATCAACAGGTTCTCCATGTCGACCGAGCTGATCCACTCGCCGCCGGACTTGACCAGGTCCTTGGAGCGGTCACAGATCTTGATGCAGCCCCGCGGGTCGATAGTCACCACGTCGCCGGTCTGAAACCAGCCGTCGGAAGTGAAGTTCTCGGCCCCCTCACCTCCGTGGTACCCGCCGCTCACCCAGGGCCCACGGACCTCAAGCTCTCCCATGGTCTGATCGTCCCAGGGAACCTCGCCATCCTCGTTGCGGGCCCGGATCTCGACCAGGGGTACGGCGACGCCCTGGCGGGCCCGGTAGGAGAACTGCTCCTGGGTGCCGTGCTCGAGCTCCGGCGGGGGGTGGCAGACGGTTCCGAGGGGGCTTGTCTCGGTCATCCCCCAAGCCTGAAGAACCTCCAGACCATGTCCGTGGAAGCCCTCGATCATCGACTGCGGCACGGCGGCGCCGCCGACCACCATCCTGCGCAGCGTCGAGAGATCCCAGCGATCCGGCTCGGAGTCGAGCGCTGCCAGGATCGCCATCCACACGGTCGGCACGCCGGCGGTCATGGTCACCCGTTCGCCTTCGAGCAGGTCGAGGACGCTCTCCGCCTCGAGGTGCGGTCCCGGGAAGACCAGGCCAGCCCCCGAGAACGCCGCGGCATAAGGAAGTCCCCAGGCGTTGGCGTGGAACATCGGCACCACAGGGAGCACCGTGTCGCGGCTCGAGACCCCTAGCGCGTCCGGGAGCGAAGCGCCGAGGCAGTGCAGGACGGCCGAGCGATGCGAGTAGGTGACGCCCTTTGGCCGGCCGGTGGTGCCCGACGTGTAGCACATGGCGGCGGTCTGGCTCTCCTCCAGCTGCGGCCAGTCCGCGGCCTCGGACCCGCCCAGAAGCTCCTCGTACGGGATCGCCCCGTTGGGCGCGGCGCCGGAATGCGCGACGACGATCACCTGCTCGAACTCGTGGGCATCGCGGAACGAATCCAGTGCCGGGAGCAGGGTCTCGTCGACGACGATCACGCGGTCCTCCGCGTGGTTGGCGATGTAGGAGAGCTCGTCCGGGTGGAGGCGCGGGTTCAGGGTGTGGACGACGGCCCCCATCCCCGGTACTCCAAAGTAGACCTCGAGATGCTCGGGCTGGTTCCAAAGCAGGGTGGCGACCCGGTCGCCGGGGCCGATGCCGAGCCCGCCGAGGGCCACGGCGAGCCGGCGAGAGCGCTCGGTTATCGCACCGTAGGTCGTGCGGTGCAGGCTGCGGTCAGGTCGGCGCGAAACGACCTCGCGCCGAGGGTGGAAGCGCTCGGCTCGTTCGACCACGGTCGTCAGGGTGAGCGGGTACTCGTCCATCGCCCGTCTGCCGCTAGGGGACCTTGGTCACGGTCGGCGGGTCCCAGCCGCTGCCGTCGAGGATCCCGGGGATCGCTGTATGGGTCGGCTGATAGAGGCGCATCGTCAGCCTGAAAGGCGCATCAACCGGGGACGGGAGCCAGTTCTTCGCCTTGGCGGGATCGGAGGGTTGGGCGCTCTGCACGTAGAGGTCGATCGAACCGTCGGGATTGAAGCTGAGGCCGCTGCGGTCGCCGACGGCATAGCGGTCGATCGGGTTGGGTACGAAGAAACCAGAGGAGTCATACAGGGTCAGCGACCAGAAGGCGTCGACCGGGGGAAGCTGGCCAGGGCCGAAATGGACCACGTAGTCGTTGGAACCGTTCAGCGGGGAGAGGGAGTTGTCGGTCTGGGCAACCGGGTAGATCGCCTCGGAGGGGGTGAGGGCGCCCAGGCCCACCTGAGTGATCAGGGCCCGGTAGTCGTAGTCGGCTCCGTAGCGGCCTGTCGGCAGCACCAGCCAGCCATTGTGGTCCGGAGCCTCGGTCAGGTAGCGGACGGTGACCTCGTTCTGGAGCACGGCGGGGCCGGCGCCGACCGCGTCGCTCATGCCCTGCTTGGTGTCGGCGCTGAGCGAGGAGTCGGCTGAGGGCCGCTTGCCGGGGCCGACCCCGATCTCGGCGAGCTTCGCCAGCTCCGCCCGGTCGGTTCGTGGA
Organism: uncultured Actinomycetes bacterium; assembly: GCA_963738305.1. Taxonomy (GTDB): domain Bacteria; phylum Actinomycetota; class Thermoleophilia; order Solirubrobacterales; family 70-9; genus JBBRHQ01. Next base: position 1,250,015 of record CAVTVU010000001.1, read on the forward strand.
GGGGAGAACCTCTTCAGCAGCCATCCGAGGCGGTCGAAGAAATGAAGCCCCACCGGCATCGGCACGTCGTTGGGCGTCGTGTCCGGATGCTTCGGCCGGGGCGGCCGGTAGTGGGTGCCGTAGCGGCTCAGCGGCGTGATCCTGTACCGGTTCTGGATGCGGTGGGTGTGCTTCAGGTCGGCGGGTCCGAAGTTGATCGTCCTGCCGATGATCCAGGCGCGGTCATAGCGGCTCTTGATCCGGTGCGTGCCCTTGGGGAGCTTGATCCCGTGCTGGGCGGGGCCGGTGACGACGTAATCACCCGGCTTGGTCTGGGCGACAGTGCCGAGGTTTCGGAAGTTCTCGGTGTAGGGGTCATACAGGGGGATGACGAAGTAGCGCTTGACCCTGGGTATGTGGATGACCATCGGCTGGCGCCGCAGGTCGAGCCAGGCGATCGAGTAGGGCGTGTCGTTGTTCGGCGCGACCACGTCGCGGGCGCTCGCGTCGGCGAGCTTCCTGACGTGGCTGAAGCGGTTGACCGGACCGCGTCCCCTGCCGTCCGGGACGTTGACGGAGGTCTGGATCCGGAACGTCTGGTCCTCCCTGACCAGCGGCAGGCCGTACTTCCAGGCCTCGAGGCCGAGGTTGTAGCCCTTGGTGTAGTCGGCGCTCGCTGCCCTCGCCGGCCCGCCGCCGGCGGCCAGGATCGCGAGCACCGTAAGGGCGAACGCCGCTGCAGAGTGGAGGATGGGGCGGGGGACGATGGTGCTCATCGGGGAGTCAACAACCGCGAAGCGAGAGAGATGCTATTGCCGACTCCGACTACGGGCGCTGCGTTTGGCCGGGAGCCGCTGGGGTGGGCGGAAACTCCCGTGCCGTCTGCCGGCGCAGGATCTCGATGCCCACCACGGCGAGCGCAGCGAGAATGAGGACCACGAGGACCTGACCGAGATTGTTGATCGTCGGGAGGAACGACAGCCAGACCAGGAAGACAAAGGCCACAACCGCATAGACGACAACCGGGCGGTCGCGTAGGTACGGCGCGAGGAAGCGTCGCACGGCGACCTCGTGGCGGCCGGGCCCTGCGAGAAGGCCCCCGACGATGAACCCCAGGCCGATCACGAGTACGAACAGCGCCCGCTGTCGCAGCCCCGCGGAGAAGATGTTCCAGACGGCGCTGATGGCCGGCTTGACCGCGTCGGAGCTCGCCACCGAATCGGTGACCGCACTGCCGAGCAGGCGCCTCGCCAGCAGGGTGAGCAACGTTGCCCCCAGGATCCCGCCTCCGGCTGCCATTAGCGCCTCGCGGCGCCATCCCTTCGCCAGGTAGATCGCGCCCAGGTACAGCAAGAGCGTCAGCAGCGGCAGCACGAAGCCGAGGCTGCGCAGCACGCTCACGAGGTCCTGGAGCCCGCTCAGCTGGCTGGACTTCATCACGACGAGCTCGCCCGGGTGCTGAAGCGCCTGACGGTTGAGCAGCGTGGTGATGCGTGTCTGGAGGGAGGCGAGCGCGGGGTCGAGCTTGATGATGTTTGCCTGCCTCGGATCCTTGAGCACTGCGGCGACCCGTTGCAGTAGTCCCGTCAGCCGTTTGTCGAGCTGGGCCAGACGGCCCTGGACGTCGGACACCTTGCTCTGGAGCTGGGCGGGGACCTTCGGCAGAATGCCCTTGATCTTCTGCTCGAGGCTCCGGACCGTCGCCTGGAGCTGGGCGGCGTCCGTTTGGAGCGTCTGGAGGTTCTGTTGCGTCTGCGGGCTGAGGGTGCCCGCCTGCGCCTGGGAGAGGGTCGCTCGCGCTGACTCGATCCGGGTCTGGGCCGTGGTCAAGCGCTGCTTCAGCTCCGTCGAGTACTGCTGAATGAGGCCCTGGATCTGGGAGATCGTCGCGGGGTCTACCCCGAGGCGGGTGGCAAGGTCGGCGACGAAGCTCCCGTATTCGACCGTGACCACGCCGCCTTGGGTCGAGACGAACTGGTCCTTGTTCTCGATCAGGTCGACGAACTGCTGCTGCGCCCGACCGACCGCTGTGGAGACGAGGGCCTGAACCTGAGGCGAGGCGAGCGCCGTCTGCGCGACGTTCGTGGCGAGCTGTTGCGTCGCCGCCGTGACCGGAGCGGCGAGCGGCTGGGCGGCGCTGGGCAGCTTCTGCTGGATTTGGGCCTGGACGTTGACGTTGGCGTAGAGCTGATCGACCGCGAAGATGCTGAGCTGTTCCTGGACGTCCTTGTTCTTGAGGATCTCGTCGGTCTGATTGGACAGCTGGCCGGAGCTGAGGGCCTCGGTCTGAACCCAGTTCGCGATCATCGAGACGACCAGCACCACTGACGCGAACACGACGAGGGCCCACACGAGGGCGCGGTGGCGATGCTTCGGGTCTTGCGCCGCGCGATCCTCCGCGCGCTGGCTCCCGGCGGAATCAGGTGCGGGTGCCGAGGCTCGCTCGGGGGGCGGGGTGGTGTCGGGCTGGTCGGGCATGCTCGGAGGGCTAGCGAGTCGAGGGCCTAGCGGGGCGCCTGGTCCTTCAGCCTCTCGCCCCCTCCTCCAACTCGGTGATCTCGATCGTCCAGAGCTGACGCCTCCACGGGTTCGCCGTCAGGTCCAGAATCGGGGGTTCGCTTGTCATCGAGTTGCATCCAACCTTCACTCGCCGTGGGGATGCGCCAACCCTATTCCAAGCCGCGCCATTGCGTATCGCCCGGATTGGGTGATCTTCATGGCGGAGCAGGCGCGCCCCGGTTGTCCAGGTAGCGGGATAACGCCAACGCGACCAGGTAGGCGACGATCACCCCGACGATGATCAGCGGGCCCGAGCCCAGTCCCGATTGGGAGGTCAGGAGCAGCGCCAGGGTGACTCCGGAGAGCGGCAGCTTCAACGCTGCGGCCGTCGCGGCGCCGATCCCCACGGCGACCGCCGGGGTCGTCTCAAATCCGGGCAGGTGCGCCGCGGCGAGACCGGCGGCGGCGCCGAGGAATATCGCCGGGAAGATTGGGCCGCCCCGGAAGCCCGCCAGCGAGACCGAGTAGGCGAGACCTTTGAAGGCCAGCAGGGCGATCAAAGCGCCGACTGAATACGCCGACGTGTGGGTCACCAATCCCCCAACCTGATCCTGACCGGAAAAGAGAACTTCGCTGATCGGGTGATTGGTGATCTCGGAGAAGCCGATGGCGAGCCCGGCGATGATTAGCCCGCCGAACGGGGTGAGGAGGAGCGGCCGTCGCTGAATCACATCCACGAGTGGCCTGGCAAGCGCGAAGATGACGGTGATCAGGATGGCTACGGCGACGGCGAACGGGATCGTCCAAAGGAAGTCGGTGAGGTCGGGACGGGCGAACGCCGGCAGCGGCAGGACCCCGATCGAGATGTCGCTGGTGCTGAGGCCGGTCCAGGAGCCCATCCCGACTGAGACGAGCGAGCCGATGCCCGCCGCCATCAGCCCGGGGACGAGGATTATTTTCAGCTGGGAGCCGCCGATACCGATCGCCTCGATCAGAATGATTGCGGCGATCAGGGGCGAGCCGAAGAGGAAGGAGACGGCGGCGAAGGTCGAGGCGGCGGCGACGATGTCGACCACCTGCTGTTGCTCCGGGTCCTGTTGCAGGCGCCTACCGGCGAGGATGCCGAGCCCCCCGCCGAGAGCAATTAGCGGCGCCTCGGGCCCGACCACGGCGCCGAGGCCGATCGAGGCGAGAGCGGCGAGGACCACGCCGGGAAGCGCCTCCGGCCCCAGCTGCTCGGTGCTCAGCCCGTTTGCCGGAGTGTGACCGCCGTTGCCCGGCAGGCGGGTGATCGCCGCTGCGGTGATCAGCCCCGCGATGGCGAGCACGACCAGATACCACCAGTTCGGCGCCCCGTGGTCATAGCCGAGGTCCTTGGGCAGGTCCGTGAACACCCCGGTCTGGATCTGATGCACCGCCTCGAGGAAGCACCAGGCCACGAGCGAGGTGATCACGCCGACGATCGCCACGAAGACGAGCAGCACCGCGAAGCGGCGGTTGGCCATCACCTCCCTGGGATCGGGCTCCGGTTGAACCGCTTCTGTCTGGGCGCCGGCCTGGGGCTCAGCCATTGTCGGCCCCGTCGGCCCGCCCCATCTTCTCGCGCTTGCGCTTCTTACGATCCTCGCTCATCTCACGGCTGCGTACCTTCGCATCTCCGTAGGAGGACTCGACCAGTGCCCGCCCCCCGGTCCAGCCGAACACCCAGCAGACCATGATCATGGCGAAGACCACGTTCCAGGCGGTGGTGATCAGCTGCTGGGCGGCGGAGTAGGCGGTCGCGTTCTGGGCGCTGGTGTCCTTCTTCAGAACCGCCGTGTTCATCGCCTGGTTGACGCCGACACCGCCGGGCGTGACCGAGATCGAGTTGGAGATCGAGTTGGAGGCGGTGACGGTGGCGACGTTGTGGAAGGTGACCGGGATCCCGTAGGCCCCGAGGAAGACGGCGATCACCCCGAGCCTCGCCAGGTAGCTGCCCAGCTCGGGCAGGGCGACCTTGATCAGCAGCGCCCGGGGGCTGCGGAGGATCGCGCCGCCGGTGACCAGTTGCCCGCGGAGCTTCTCGGTCCGCCTCCAGAAGATCCGCACGAGCAGCGCGATCAGGACCACCGCCCCGCCGAGGATCAGCGCGATCAGGCCCTGGTGGTCGGCGAGGAAACCGAGCTTGATCGAGAACGAGCCGGCGACCGAGAGAAACAGGTAGAGGTAGAGGGTGACGTTGAAGACCGAGAATGGGATCTTCTGGACCACCAGGCCGGAGAAGACGACGGCGAACGTGGCGCCGGCGATCAGGGTCGAGAACATCATCAGCATCACGAAGGTCCCGATGTTCGCCGGCAGGAAGCCGTTCAGCGCGACCGCGGTCGCGTAGCAGGCGAGGACCATGCGGAAGCGGATCTGCGCCCGGGGGAAGGCCGCCCGCAGGATCCCGAGCCAGGCAAGCGCCGCGAGCGCGATCTGGGCGGTCTGCAGGATGACGCCGGAGAAAACCGCCCAGGGTGGAACCTCGCGGATCTTCCGCAGCAGGCTGCGGATCCAGTCGGAGACCGGGACCCCGAGCAGGTCGAGCAGCACGATGACGAGCGCCACGCCGCCCACCCAGATCGCGATCCGCAGCAATCTCGCCCCCAGAGGGCGGCTCTGCTCGCTGCTCGCCGCGGCGCCGCTCGCCTCCATCGGGACCGATCCTAGATGCTCGTTAATGCGGATCGACCACTCAGTCGGGCCCGACGGCCGGCCTCTCGAACGCCTGTAGCACCCCGCCGACGGCGAAGCAGGCGGCGCCGGCGAAGGTGCCCCAGTTGGCAACCGCCAGGTTGACGGGGCCGGAGGTCTCGGGCCGGGTGAAGTCGGCCAGCGCCGCGATCATGAAGAGCACCGAGCCGAGCTGGTTGGCGGCGACGATCCACCAGCCGAGATCGCGGCGTCGCCAGCAGGGGGGACCGTGGCAGACCTCGACCATCGAGAGGTGCCCGGAGACCAGGAAGAGGATGCAGCCGATCACCTCGGGGGCCCAGATCAGCCGGTTCTCCTGGTGCAGGCTCAGGCCCTGGAGGAAGGCGTCGATCAGGCTGACACCGAAGGCGAGCGTGCCGGCGAAGAGGACGAAGGTCGCCAACCAATCCAGCCGCATCGGCTCGTACGACCACCAGCGCCAGGGCTCCCCCGCGAGAGCGCCGTCGCTGATCCGCCGCGGCGAGTTGATCGCCCCCAGGAGCGAGGCGTAGGCGCCGGTGCTGAAGAAGACGCCGCCCGCCAGGTAGACGGAGGAGACCGTTGCTCCGCCGGTCGAATCCACCTGGGAGAGCCAGGCTCCGAGGGCGAACAGCGCGCCGCCTAAGGTGAAGGCGATCGAGGCGATCCAGTTGAGTCGGCGGAGGCGCCGAGCGGTGGCAAGTTCGGCGCTGACGAGCGCCCGGAGCGCGCCGCCGGCGTCGCGCAGCTCGAGTCGAGCTCGCTTCCTGGCGGCGCGCGAGGCCCACTGCGCGGTGCCGCCGTCGGGCAGCTTCCAGCTGAGCAGCGTGGTGAACGGGCCGCCGCCGCGCTCTTCGCTGACGGACCAGTCGTCCGGGCTGTGGACCGCCCCCGTCCCTGCCGGAGGCTCAGCCATCTCGCCTGCTCTCAGCGTGAGAAGTCGTGACGCGACCCGGCGGCGTGGTAACCGACGTACCAGGCGAGATGACGGACCGCGTTGATGCCGGAAACGGCCGGCGAGATGATCCTCTTCATCGGCGCCGATCCTATTTGGTAGGCCGGAGCGACCAATTGCCCAGAGCCCGCAAAATGCAGGTTTTCAGTGTCAGGCGTGTGCCCTTTTGCTCTGCCGGCGCGGTGTTAGCGCCGGCAGGGGCATGTAAGGCGGCGAAGCCGCCGCAAGTGAATCCGCCAGTTCCGGCGCGTGTCCTACAGTGAAGGCGATGAAGGTCGGAATCATCGGCCTCGGATACGTCGGCCTCCCCCTGGCCGTCGCCTTCGCCGAGTCCGGGCACGAGGTCATCGGGCTGGACGCGGACCAGGCGAAGGTGGAGAGCCTCCGGAGCCGCCGCAGCCACGTCGAAGACGTGCCCGACTCTGCCCTGGAGGCTTGTGGCGATCTGCTCACGCCGACCTCCGCCTACGCCGACCTCGCCTCCTGCCACGCCGTGATCGTCTGCGTTCCGACCCCGCTCACAGGGTCGCGGGAGCCCGACCTCGCCTACCTCCTGGACTCTGCGACCTCCCTCTCGCAGGTCCTCCAGCCGGAGCAGCTGGTCGTGCTGGAGTCGACGAGCTACCCAGGGACTACGAGGGAGCGTCTGCTGCCGATTCTCGAGGAGTCGGGAATGGCTGCGGGGCGCGATTTCCATCTCGCCTTCTCGCCGGAGCGGATCGATCCCGGCCGCACCGACTTCACGGTGCGGACCACGCCGAAGCTGGTCGGCGGCATCACCGAGGCCTGCACGGAGCGGGCCCGGGGTCTCTACTCGCTGATCTGCGATGAGGTCGTCGTCCTCTCCACCCCGGAGGCGGCGGAGACGACCAAGCTGCTGGAGAACATCTTCCGCTCGGTCAACATCGCCCTGGTCAACGAGCTCGCGCAGCTCTGCGATCGGCTGGGGATCGACGTCTGGGAGGTGATCGACGCTGCTTCGACCAAGCCGTTCGGGTTCATGCGCTTCGAGCCGGGGCCGGGTATGGGAGGGCACTGTCTGCCGGTCGATCCCTTCTACCTCGCCTTCAAGGCGCGCGAGCACGACTTCTACCCGGAGTTCATCGAGCTGGCCGGGAAGATCAACCAGGCGCAGCCGCAGTTCTGCGTCGACCGGATCGAGAAGGCCCTGAACGCGGATCGCAAGGCGGTCAACGGATCGCGGATTCTGATCCTCGGGGTCAGCTACAAGGCCGGGGTCGGCGACACCCGCGAGGCGCCCGCGCTGCGCATCATCCGCGCTCTGCGCAACCTCGGGGCCGAGGTGTCCTATCACGACCCGCACGTCCCCACCCTGGGTGAGTTCGGGCTCTCATCGGCCGACCTCGACGCCGAGGTCGGCGCGGCTGACCTGGTGGCGGTCATCACCGCCCATCCGGGGATCGACTACGAGCAGGTCGTCGCCTCCTCCGAGCTGACGATCGACTTCCGCGGTGTCACCCGCGGGATCGAGGCGGAGAACCTCGTCCTGCTCTGAGCCGCCTCAGCGGCGGTTGCGGAAGAAAGAGACCGTGTCGGCGCCGATCGCCGAGTTGGAGACGGCGACGTCGGGCCTGCGGTCGCCGTTGAAGGTGCCGGTGGCGATCGCGTACGGGGTTGCGCCGGTGGCGAAGTAGACCGGGGTCGGGCTGAACTGCGATCCGCCCAACCCGCGCTGCACGGCCAGTCCGTCGGAGCCGTCGCCGTTCTCGATGTTGAGCGAGAGGAGGTCGCGTCGGCCGTCGCGGTCGACGTCGGTGAGGTTGAGGAAGTAGAGCGCCGGTTGGGTGAGCAGGGTCCGGGGAGCGCCGAAGCCGCCTCGCTTGCCCTTCAGGAAGACCACCTTGCCGCCCTGGTAGTCGCCGACCAGCAGGTCCATCCGGCGGTCGCGGTTGAGATCCCGAGCCAGAATCGGGTAAGGCCCGTCGCCAGCCGGGAAGGAGCGCTTGGCGCCGAAGGTCCCGTTGCGGCGGCCGTAGAGGACGACGACGGCGTCGTTGGAGAAGACGGTGACGGCGAGGTCCTTGCGCCCGTCCTTGTTGTAGTCGGCGACCGCGAGGAAATAGGGGCTGTTGCCGACCCGGTAGTCAGCCCTGGCGCGGAGGCGACCCCCGCGGCGACCGAGCAGGACCGCGACGTACTGATCTCCCTCCTCGGCCACGGCGACGTCCTTGCGCCCGTCGTGGTTGAAGTCCCCGATCACCGGGCTGTAGGGGTAGTCGAGGGTCGGATAGGAAGCCGGCATCCGGTAGCCGCCGCCCCGCTTTCGCAGCAGGACGACGATCGCGTTGTTGGAGTAATCGGCGGCGACGAAGTCCTTGCGCCCGTCCCGGTTCAGGTCGGTGAGCCGCAGATCGGAGAGACCGCCCGGGGTGTGGATGGTCTTCGGCGGTCGGAAGGTGCCGTCACCGCGGCCGAGCAGGACGTTGACGCCCTCGGCACCGGCGGTGGCGAGGTCCAGCTTTCGATCGCCGTTTAGGTCGGCCCTGATCAGGCCGAACGGCCGAACGCCTGCCGGGAAGTCGCGCTTGGGGGCGAAGTTGATCGAGCCGAGCCCCGCCAGGGCCACGGCACCGCCCAGCACCATCGCGGCGCCCAGAGTCGCCATCGTCGCCCCGAGAAGTCTGGACATCCCTAGCACCCCCATCCGCGGAGACCGATCCTACTCCCGTTAGGCTCGCTGCCAATGCGATTCACCCGATTGCGGGACCATCTGCGCCCCCGGCGCCGCGAGCGCTGGGATCGCTCCGACCGGGTTACCGCCGGCCTCGCGGCCCTGGCCCTGGCCGGCGCCGGCGCCGCGCTGGCGGGGCAGTACACGCGGCTTTTCCGCCGGCGCACGCACGAGCACCCGGGCGGCGACGGGCTGATCGAGTCCGCCAACGCGGCCGCGCTGGACACCGTCGGGGTCGCGGTCGAGGGCTACGCGACCGCGCCCCGCAGCGAGACGGTGCTGTTCAACATCCTGGCCGGGTTCCTCGGCTCGTTCGCGACCGTCCGCCTCTCGACCTGGGCGATCCGCGACGGTCGCGGGCCGTTTCGCAACGTTCGGGTCGGCGGCCGCCACATCCACCACTTCGTCCCCGGGATCCTGATCGCCTTCGCGGCCGGGACCACGGCGCTGCTGACCGACGACGACGGGCTCGAGGATCGTCTCGCCCTCCCGATGGGAGTCGGGATGGGCCTCACCTTCGATGAGGCGGCGTTGCTGCTCGACCTGCGCGACGTCTACTGGAGCGAGGAGGGGATGCTGAGCGTTCAGGTCAGCCTCGGCCTGACGGCGATACTCAGCACGGCGATCCTCGCCCTGCGCATCCTGCGCCGCGGCGAACGGCGCCAGGAGGAGGCCGGCGAGATCCCGCCTGCCTACCCGCTCGGTCCGCCGCTGCCGATCACCTGACGGGGAGTGCGGGCGCCGCGCGGGCTGCCCTCGCCCTCTCCGATCCAGACCACCTGGTCGTGACCCGGGCCGACCCCGACCAGGCGAACGGGGACGCCGACGAACTCGCTGACGTAGCGGAGGAAGTCGCGGGCGGCGGCGGGCAGGCCCTCCTCCGTCCGGCAGTCCCCGATCTCCTCACCGAAGCCCGGTAGGTCCTCGCACTCGGCGACCGCCGAGTGGAGGATCGACTGGTGATAGGGGAACTCCTCGAAGACGGCGCCCTCGCCGGAGCGGTAGCGGACCGCGACCCGAAGCGGGTCGATCCCGGCGAACACGTCGAGCTTGGTGATCACGAGGGCGCTGATCCGGTTGAGGCGAACGGCGTAGCGGAGCGCGACCAGGTCGAGCCACCCGCAGCGCCGCTCGCGGCCGGTCGTGGTCCCGAACTCGTGGCCCCGCTCGACCATCAGCCGGCCCGTCGCGTCGGATAGCTCGGTCGGGAACGGGCCGGCGCCGACCCGGGTCGTGTAGGCCTTGGCGACCCCCCAGACTTCGTCGATGTCGGTGGGCCCCACCCCGGCGCCGATGCAGGCCGCGCCGGCGATCGGGTTGGAGGAGGTCACGAACGGATAGGTGCCGTGATCGAGGTCCAGCAGGGTCGCCTGGGCGCCCTCGAAGAGAACGGTGCGGCCGGCGTCGAGAGCTTCCCAGCAGAGTCTTGCCGTGTCGGCGATGTGGGGCTCGAGGCGATGGCCGTAGGTGACGTACTCCTCGGTCATCGTGTGCAGGTCGAGCCGCGGGTCGGGGCCCTGCCCCTCCTCACCTTCGATCCGCTGCTTTCGGTGGGCGACGGAGAGCTCGCGCAGGGCCTGCTGCTTGGGCTCGAGCGCGGCGAGGATCTTCTTGCGCAGGATCTTCTCGTCGAGCATGTCCTGGACCCTGATCCCCAGCCGCGAGGCCTTGTCGGCGTAGCAGGGGCCGATGCCGCGCCTCGTGGTGCCGATCGAGAGCTTCCCCAGCCGGGTCTCGCCGGCCGTGTCGAGAAGCACGTGGTAGGGCATGATCAGGTGGGCGTTGGCGGAGATGCGCAGCTTCGAGACGTCGACCCCCCGGCGCCGCAGGCCGTCGATCTCCTCGAGCAGCACCTTCGGGTCGAGCACGACCCCGTTGCCGATCACGCAGGTCTTGTCCTGGTGGAGGATGCCGGAGGGGATCAGGTGGAACTTGAACTCCTCGCCGCCGCGGACGATCGTGTGCCCGGCGTTGTTGCCGCCCTGAAAGCGCACGATTATCGAGGCGTCCTCGGCGAGCAGGTCGGTGACCTTGCCCTTTCCCTCGTCGCCCCACTGGGTGCCGACTATGACCACTCCGGGCATTTGCAGGAAATTATGGAGGGTGGGGTCGGATTGCGCGGCCGACGGGCCGGCGTCAGCCGCCCGCGCCGCCCGCCTGGATCCGCCTGTCGGGCCCGAACAGCGGCAACGGGTCGCCGCAGATCTCGACCAGGCGCGAGACCGTTCGCGGCCCGATCTGCTCCTCGAGCTGCTCCTGGTCGAGGTTCGTGGTGACGAGCATCGAGCGCTCCGCCTCGTAGCGTTCGTTGACCAGCGCGTAGAGCTGTTCGAGGACCCAGTCGGAGCGCTTCTCGGCGCCGAGGTCGTCGATGTGGAGCAGGTCGACCGAGGTGAGGCGCTCGAAGAAGGCCAGGTAGGAGTCGCCGCCGGGCTCGGAGTCATATGTGCGCCTGATCCGCGCCAGCAGCTTCGGCAGCGAGTAGATAGCCACCGAGTGCCCCGCCTCGAGCGCCATTCGCGAGACCAGCATCGCCAGCGTGGTCTTTCCGGTGCCGGTGTCGCCCATCAGCCAGAGACCGCGACCGGACGCCAGGTTGGGCCCCAGCTCATCGACCCAGGCGCGGACGATGCGGACGACCATTGCGTCGATCTGCGTCACCGGTGGGCGCTCGAAGGAGACCCCGCGGTAGCGGGGAGGAAGCACCGAGGAGACGCCCCGCGTCCGGGCCCGCCCGATCCGCTGGGCCCGGCACTCGCAGGGGCGGGCGACGTCCTCGGGGCCGAGGATCCAGCCGGACCCATCGCAGACGCCGAGCGGGCAGGCGGGCTCCGCCTCAAGGCGGCTGGCGGCGGAGGAGGCCATCAGAACTCGGCGGCGTCGGCGATCGGCGGCCCCTCGCCGGCCGGCTGCTCGATCGGGCGGTGATCCTGGGCGCGGTCGAGGAAGCGGGGGAAGCGCTCGATGAAGGCCAGCCGGGCCTTGCCGATCGGCCCGTTGCGGTGCTTGGCGATGATCACCTCGGCGATCCCCTGGTCCTCGGAGTCGGGGTCGTAGTACTCGTCGCGGTAGAGGAAGGCGACGACGTCGGCGTCCTGCTCGATCTGCCCCGACTCGCGCAGGTCCGAGAGGATCGGCCGCTTGTCGGGCCGCTGCTCGGGCGCCCGCGAGAGCTGGCTGATCGCGATCACCGGGATCCCCAGCTCGCGGGCCAGGATCTTCAGGCCGCGGCTCATCTGGCCGACCTGCTCCACCCGGTTGGCCCGCGGGTCGTCGGCCCGCATCAGCTGCATGTAGTCGACGATCACGGCCCCGAGCCCGCCCCGCGACTGCTCCTGCGCATGCAGCCTGCGGGCCTTGGCCCGCAGGTCGAGCAGGCCCAGGTCGGAGGAGTCGTCGATCCATAGCGGCGCCCGCTCCAGCTCGTTGCAGGCCCGCACGACCTTGGGCCAGTCCTTCTGGGCGACCTTCCCCTTGCGCAGCCGGTCACCGGGGATCCGCGCCCGGCAGGCGATGAACCGCTGCGCCAGCTCGACCTCGGACATCTCCAGCGAGAAGAAGGCGATCGGCAGCTCGTGCTTCATCGAGACGTTCTCGGCGATGTTTGCGACGAGCGCGCTTTTACCCATCGCCGGTCGTGCTGCCAGCACGATCAGGTTCCCCGGCTGGAAGCCTCCCGTAATGCCGTCAAGATCCCGGAAGCCCGATGGCGTGCCGGTCACCTCGGCCTCCCCGCTCGAGAGCTTCTCCAGCCGGTCCAGCTCGTCGATCAGGATCTCGTCGACCCGGCGGAAGTCGCTCGCCTGCTCCTCGTGGGCGACCTCGAAGAGAAGCTTCTCGGCCCGCTCGGCCAGCAGGCGGGGCTCTCCGTCGTGCTCGTGGACCCAGGACTGGATCTCCTGACCCGCTCCCAGCAGGCGGCGCAGCAGCGAGTTCTGCTGGACGATCTCCGCATAGTGCTTGGCGTTGCCGGCGGCCGGGACCTTGGCGGCCAGCTCGGAGACATACAGCTTGCCGCCGCCCTCCTCGATCTTCCCGTGCTGGGTGAGCGACTCGACCACGCTCAGCTCATCGACCGGCTTCGACGCCGCGTAGAGGTCGTGGATCGCCCGGAAGATCACCTGGTGGCGATCGAGGTAGAAGTCCTCGGGCTTGAGCTTGACCTCGTCGATCACCCGGGTCAGCGCCCCCTGGGCGACCAGCATCGCTCCCAGGACCGACTCCTCGACCTCGATGTTCTGCGGCGGGACCTGGCTCGTCGTCTGCGTCATTGCTCGCTGATCAGTGTCGGGTCGGCATCGGCGGAAGCGCGTCCGCGGCGGTCGGTGATCGGGTGCGGAGCGAAGCCGGATCAACGAAACCACACGGGGGGTCGGGCCGTGCCTGGGGAATGCGGGTTTTCCGCAACCTTTCGCGCACGGGAGTGTGACGCGGCGAGCCCGGCTGTGATCTGAGCAGCGCGGTGTGAGCGGCGCCGGGCCTGCTAGCGCTGCTCGGCGATGATCGTCTTCACCGAGGCGGTGGCGCCGCCCTGGACCTCGATCTCGACCATGTAGGTGCCGATCTCGTGGATCGGCTGGTCGAGGCGGATCTTGCGCCGGTCGATGCGCAGGTCGCGGGCGTCGCGGATCGCCTCGGCGATCTCCTTCGCCGTCACCGACCCGAACAGCTTGCCGTCCTCGCCGGCGCGGTGGTGGATCGTCAACACGGTCTTCGAAAGCAGCGCGGCGGTCTCCTCGGCCCGGGCAGCCGCCTCGCGCTCGGCGCGCTCTGCCGCCTCGCGCCGCCGGCCCGCCTCCTCGAGCGCCGCGTCGGTCGCCGGCTGCGCCAGCTTCCTCGGCACCAGGTAGTTGCGAAGGTAGCCGGGCGAGACGTCGACCGCGTCGCCGCGAGTCCCCAACTCCTCGACGTCGGCGAGCAGAATCGCCTGGGCCATCAGCGCTCCCCCACGTAGGGCAGCAGGGCGATCTCCCGGGCCCGCTTCACGGCGACCGCGAGCTGGCGCTGGTGCTTGCGCGAGAGCCCGGTGACGCGCCGCGAGCGCGTCTTGCCCTTGTCGGAGATGAAGCGGCGCAGGAGATTGAGGTCCTTGTAGTCGATCTCCTCGACGTTGATCCGCGTGTACTTCCGCGGACGCATGCGATCGTCCCGGCGCCGTCCGCGTCGCTGGGGTGCTGCGTCTCTGGTCCTTGCCACGTGTAGTCCTTACGTAGAAGTCGCCCGGCAGAGGGCCGGGCGAGCCGAACCAGGGGATCGTAGCGGCTGCCCCGGGAATTCGTGCCCGCGCGGTGTTAGCGCGGGCAGAGGCATGTAAGGCGGCGCAGCCGCCGCAGGTTATTCAGGAAGTGCCCGCGCGGTGTTAGCGCGGGCAGAGGCATGTAAGGCGGCGCAGCCGCCGCAGGTTATTCAGGAAGTGCCCGCGCGGTGTTAGCGCGGGCAGAGGCATGTAAGGCGGCGCAGCCGCCGCAGGTTATTCAGGAAGTGCCCGCGCGGTGTTAGCGCGGGCAGAGGCATGTAAGGCGGCGCAGCCGCCGCAGGTACCTCCGCTAGAAAGGAATGTCGTCGTCGCTGCCGCCGCCCACCCCGGCACCCTCGAAGTCGGAGGTGTCGGCGGGCACGTCGGAAGTCGCGGCGAAGCCGTTGCCGTTGCCGCCGCCACCCTCCCGGGAGCCCAGGAACTGGACCGAGTCGGCGATCACCTCGACGCTCTGGCGCTTGCCGCTGCCGTCCTTGGCCTCCCATTCGCGCCACTCCAGCCTGCCGTCGATGGCGACCGGGCGGCCCTTGCTGAGGTAATTGGCGCAGTTCTCTCCCTGCGCGCCCCAGACGGTGATGTCGAAGTAGTTGGGCTTGTCCGTCCACTCGCCGCTGGAGTCCTTGCGGCGACTGTTGACGGCCAGCCGCAGGCTGCAGACCGAAGTTCCGCCGGGAGTGCTCCGCAGCTCGGGGTCGCGGGTCAGGTTTCCGGTGAGGATCACCCTGTTTATGTTCGTGGCTGCCACTTGCTCTCGCTCCTCTTCTTAGTTTCTCGACCGGAGTCTAAGAGGGCGCCCGGCGCGATCTCTCCCCCGGCGGCGGCAAACGACCCAAACTGCGCGAAATGGATTGCGCGACCGGCAGCGCCGGCGAGGGCGAGCCCGCTACTCGCCGCTCTCGGCTGCAGCGGGCTCCTCGCGCTCCTCGCGGGGTGGACGCTCGCCTCTCTCGCCACGATCGCCACGATCGCCTCGCTCCCCGCGGTCCCGCGAGGGTGCCGGCGCGCCGGCCGCCGGGGGCGCGCCAAGCACGGGGGAGTCGGGATCCACCCTGAACACCCGGAAGCGGAGCACCCCGTCGGCGATCTTCAGGCTGTGATCCAGGCGACCGAGAAGATCCCGCTCGGCCTCGAACCGGAACCAGCGGTAGTCCGCCTCGGTCCGCTGCTCGATCTCGTATGCCATCTTGCGGACGCCCCAGGCGTTTTCGTGCTTGAGCGACCCGCCAGAGGCAATCTGGCCGCGAGCCTCCTCGGCAAGCGCGTCGCGGGCCGAGTCCTCGAGACCCGGGTCGAGCATCAGGACGAGTTCGTATTCACGTGTCTCTGCCAAGGCGGCGCATGACTATAGCGGGAGAGTCCTTCGTCCCCGGCGCTTCGCCTCTCATGCCGGGAGTTCGGGTCCGCTGGGCCGCCGCCGCCAGGATCGCCGTCGCGATGGTCGCGGCGCTGCTCGCCCTGACCACCGGGTCCGCCCTGCTGCGCCCGCCCCGCCCCCCGCCGCTGGCGGCGGACGTGGGGCTGCCGGCGCATGTCGAGCCAATCCGTGGTGCGAACCGGATCCACGGGCAAGTAGAGGGGGAGGGACAGACCGCCTCTCAGCGCTCCCCGCCCGCAAAGGCCGGGAGCGGGGGGCGCGAGCCGTCGAGCCACGACGGAGGACGGCGACACGAACACGCCGGGCCACGACGACGACGCGCCTCGAATCGACGAAGGACTGGGCAAGCAAGGAAGCAGCGCCACCGGCACCGGCGTCGAGAACACCGGCCCAAACGGCCGCACACGCCCCCTTCAACGTTGCCTTCACCTCCTCCGCCGTCACCTCCTCCGCCTCCGTCTCCACCAGCACCCGCGGCGGCACCTTCCCCGCCCCGCCCGAGCGACGGCTCGGAGGAGTTCGCCCCCCACTGAGTTGCCGAACGCAATGTTCCGTGCCCATGGGGCCCGAAAGGTTGCGTTCGGCGGGAAAGGCCCCCTCAGTGGCGGCGAATGAAGTGGCGGATCACCCCGACCGCCGGCGACCGGAAGGGGTAGTAGAGACTGGAGACGTGGCCGCGGTTGGGCACCACGTAGAGGCGAGAGCGGGAGAAGCGCCGCGCCGTCTGCCGCGCCTCCTTCACCGAGGTGATGTCGTCGACCTGGCCGGCCAGGATCAGGGTCGGGAAGCTCCTCGGTGCCCGCCACCCCTTCGGCACCGGAGGCTCGAGGCCGCCCGCGGGCGGAGCCGGCCAGGTCAGGCAGTTGGTCTGGTGTGCCGCCGAGGAGAGCAGGTACTCGCGGCGGGTGAACGGCGCGAAGTAGCCGCGGGGCAGGCCCTTGACCGAGGCGGTGAGCTGGCGGATCCGCTTGTTGATCGGCGCTCGCGTGTCCCAGAGCTGCGGGTAGTCGTTGCACTCGACTGCGATCTCGAGGCCGTAGGAGAAGGAATGAACGTCGCCGAAGCCGGGCGGGCCGGGCCAGATCAGCTTGTTTAGCCGGCGTGGCCTTCCGCGCAGGAACAGCCGGTCCCCCTCGTCGAGGTTGATGTAGGACCCTGGAGCGAAGGTCCCGGCCTCCAGCGCGGCCTCCAGCAGGTCATCGGTTGCGCGGCCGGCGTCATGGAAGCGGCGGACCACCCGCTGGAAGCGGCGGAACGGCCGGGGCGGGCAGCGGGAGGAGTGGCGGCAGGCGATCCGCAGCCCATGGCGGAAGGCCGGGAAAAGGGTGCGCCAGTAGGGATCGTTCGCGGGATAGGCCGAGTCGAGGATCAGGCCCCGCAGCTTCGACGCATGGCGGACCGCGTAGGCCTGGCCCTGGAGGGTGCCGTAGGAGTCGCCGTAGAGGAAGATGCGGCCGAGGCCGAGCGAGCGGCGCACCGCGTCGATGTCGTCGGCGGCCTCCGCCGTGGTGTAGGCCGCGTATCGCGCGCCCAGCTGGTCGGCGCACTCCCCGACCGCGATGTGCTCCTGGATCTGCCCTCTCTGAAGCGGGTCGCAGTGGACAGCCCCCGATCGCCCGGTTCCCCGCTCGTCCACCAGCAGCAGGTCCCGCCGGCGGAGGATCGGGCCGAGAGCGGCGATCAGCGAGGCGGCGTAGGGGTGGTCGGTCGCCGCATAGCCGGGGCCGCCCTCCACGCCGACGATCGTGCCCAGCGAACGCCGCCCCCTCTCGATCCGGGGACGCAGCGCGAAGGCCACCTTGAGCTTTCCCGTTGCCGGATGGCCGCGGCGCACCGGGACCTTGACGTGACCGCAGCGGAAGAGGCGGGGAGACCCGAGATCGCAACGGTGCAGCCTTGGCGGATGGACCCTCGCCTCGTGCGCCGCGGTGCGTGCAGGAGCGGGGTCGCCGCCGGCCACGGCCAGCAAGGTGGCCAGAGCTGCGGCCAGGCCCCCGGCGGCGCGCAGCCGGCCGGCTTGCCCCCGCGCGCTCAAGCGGACGTTGCCTGGGCCGCGCGCCCTTCCTGCACGGCTCTGATGTCGTCGAGCTGTTCGTCCACCCAGTCGCCCGGATTGCGGGAGTGGATGATCTCCTTCAGCCGCTCGGCCCGCAGCCTCTTCTCCTCGGGATCCATGGTCAGCGCCCGGTAGATCGTGTCGGCCTGCTCCTGGACGTCGAACGGGTTGACCGAGAGGGCGCAATCCGCCAGCTCCTCGTGGGATCCGGTGTTCTCGGAGAGCATCAGGACCCCGTTGCGCGTGTTGACGGCCGGCGCCTCCTTCGCCACAAGGTTCATCCCGTCGAAGATCGAGTTGACCATCAGCAGATCGAAGTGCTTGTAGCGGGCGACGGCCTCCGGGAAGTTCTCGTAGATCTTCAGGTCGATCGGCATCCAGTCCGTGGTCCCGTGGCGGTGGTTGACGACCGCCACCAGGGCCTCGATCCGCTCCAGATACTCGGCGTACTCCGGGACGTCCTGGCGGGAAGGCTGAAGGTGGGCGATGAAGGTGACCTCCTCGCGGAACTCCGGATGCTGCTGGAGGAACGTGTCGAAGGCCGTGAAGCCACGGAGCACGTTCTTGGAGAGGTCGGCGCGATCGACCCGGATGATCAGGTACTTGCGCCGCCGCTCCAGGACCTCACGCTCGGCCTCCGCCACCTCCTCGGAGGAGGCTGCCCGCTCGAGCCGGTCGGCGTCGATCGAGAGGGGGTAGGCGCGGACGAGGGTCTCGCCGCCGGGGTGGGTGACCCGGCTCCCGCGGAAGTCGACGTCGACCTCCATCAGCTCGTCGCAGCAGCGCAGGAAGTTCCGGCAGTAGGCACTGGTGTGGAAGCCGATGATGTCGTTGGCGAGCATGCCCCGGTAGATGGCCTCCCGGATCCTGCCCGGGAGGATCCGCCAGCTGTCGGGTTGGGACCAGGGGATGTGGACGAAGAAGTGCAGGAAGGCGTCGGGGCGCTCGGCCCGGATCAGCCCGGGTGCCGTGTAGAGGTGGTAGTCGTGGAGCATCACGAGCGGCCGCTCGTCGCTCTCGATCTGCCGCAGAACTCCGCGGGCGATGTCGCGGTTGACCGTCTGGTAGCCGTAATCCCAGGCGTCCAGCTCCTCCTGGCGGATGTCGGGGGCGTTGGAGAGGTCCCACAGGTAGTGCTGTATGAACCAGAGGATCGGGTTGGCGATCACGTTGTAGAAGCGCTCATAAGCCGCCGCGTCGCTCTCGATCAGGCAGACCCGGTAGGCGACGCCGCCGATCGAGATCTCGACCGGGCCCGAGTCGCTCTCCTCGGAGACGGAGACGTCCTCGTCGGTCATCGCGGAGGCGATCCAGAGGGCGTCGCGGTGGGAGACGAGCCCGGTGAGCGCGGTGACGAGCCCGCCGCCTCCCCGACGAACCGTCCTGTCGCCCTGCTCGTCGGTCTCGAACTGCGCCGGGCCGCGATTGGAGACGATGATCAGCGGCTGGTCACGGTCGGGTGTCATCCCGCCCAGAGCCTACTTGCCGTGCGATCGGGGCCGATCCGGCGAATAGAGTCGGCAACCGGCGTGAGCAGAGTCCTCCTCTTCTCGATTACGGCTGCGTTCAACCCGACGCTGTTGGCGGCGACCACGGTGATGCTGTTGCTGCCGAAGCCGAAGCGCCTGCTGCTCGGCTACCTCTGCGGGGCGATGGTCACCAGCATCGCGCTCGGCCTGGTGATCGTCTTCTCGCTCGAGGGAACGGGCTCGGTCAGCACCGCCCAGAACACGCTCAGTCCCGCGACCGACCTGGCGCTCGGCGGCATCCTTCTGCTGTTGGCGCTTGTCCTGGTCAGCGGTCGCGACGAGGGCCTGCGGGAGCGTCGCCGGCAAAAGAAGGAGGGAAAACCCCAGAAGGAACCTCGCTGGAGGGCATTCCTCAGCAAGGGAAACGCCCGCGACACCTTTGTCGTCGGGGCGCTGCTCACCCTCCCGGGCGGCTCCTATCTGGCCGGCCTGGACGCGATGGCGAAACAGGACCTGAACACGATCGAGACGGTGCTCACGGTGCTCGGCTTCAACTTGGTCATGCTGGCCCTGCTCGAGCTGCCGCTGATCGGCTACGCGCTGGCGCCCGACTGGACGCCGCAGGCTGTCGATCGGTTCAAGGCATGGATCGCCCACCGCGGCCGGCGGATCGCGATCTACGGCTGCGCTGGAGTCGGAACCGCGTTGGTCATCCGCGGCCTGATCGAACTGCTCAGCTAGCGCTCAGACGTCGAGCTGGTCGAACAACCCCAGCCAGTCGCGCAGCAGGCGCGGGCTGAGGAAATGCGCGCGGGAATGCTCCTTACCGCCCCGGCCGAGGCGGCGCCCCAGCTCCGGGTCGGCGAGGACCTCCGTGCAGCGGCGGGCGCACTCCTCGCTCGAGTCGACCAGGAAACCGGTCTCGCCGTCCTTGATCTGCAGCGGGATGCCGCCGACGTTGCCGGCGATCGTCGGGCGCCCCTTCCAGAGGGCCTCGGTCACCGTCAGGCCGAACCCCTCACGGATCGACTTCTGGAGGACGACGTCGGATTGCGACTGGAACGCGTTGACCTCGATCGCACCCACGTTGTTGAGGTTGTTGAGGATCTTGATGTCCGGGTCGGAATCGGCGTACTCGAAGGTCCTCTGGAAGAACTCCCAGCCCTCGGGATCGTCGGTTGCCATCGAGCCGACCAGGGCGAGCTGGATCTCGGGGATCTCCTCCGTGACCAGACGGTAGGCGTCGATCACCCCCATCGGGTCCTTCCACGGATCGAAGCGGGACACCTGGGTGATCAGCGGTCGGTCGATGTCGATCCCGAACTGGCCGCACACGAAGGCCGCGTCCTCAGGGGAGAACGCCATGTTCTTCGGCGAGAGGGGGTCGATCGCCGGAGGGATGATGCTGATCCGGGGATTGCCGTCCATCCCTGCCGGCACGTACTGCCGCATGTGCCAGACCGTCGCGTCGTAGTCGGAGATGAGCGGCATCAACCGCTCGATTGGCTCGGGGTTGGGCTCGGAGAGGTCGATGTGGCATCGCCAGATCCAGCGCCTGCCGGCGTCGGGGGCGCCGCGCTTGAGGCCGATCGGCTGCGGGTCGTGAACCACGATCACGTCCCACTCGCCCTGCAGCCCGTCAGCGTTGTAGGCATTGAACTCGTCGAAGAGCTTCCACTGCTCCGCGGTCAGGGTGGCCGGGTCGCCCTGGAGGGAATTGTGGAGGAGCTTGGTCGCGTTGAAGAACTCCTCCTTGCCGAAGATCACCTGCCAGTGGGCGTCCAGGCCGATGTCCCGCATCAGCGGCACGATCGTGTAGAGGATCTCCGACACGCCTCCGCCGAATGCGGTTGCGCTGACGTGGAGCACCCGCTTTCCCTCCAGCGGGGCGGAGAGTCGGCCGATCTCGTCGATCAGCTCCCGGCCGACGATGTGGGTGTAGTCGGCCAGTGACTTCTGGCCCAGGGCGACTTCCTGCAACAAAGGGGCCCCCGCCTCCTTCGTCTAGCCGCTGGAGACGCTGGTCGGGCGTGTGCCGAGGGTGACTTCGACCTCCTCGGTCTGGCCGTCGCGAAGGACGCGAAGCCTGACCACCTCGCCGGGGCTGTGGGCGGCGATCAGGCGGGCAAGGTCGTCGGGCCTGACGACCTTGTGGCCGTCGACGGAGAGGATCACGTCGCCGCCGGTGGTGTAGGCGCCGCCCTGGAAGCGGATGTGGTCGCTACCGCCCTTCAGCCCTGCATCATCGGCGGGCCCGTCGGGGACGACCTCGGCGATCAGCCCGCCGGAATCGGTGTCGAGGCCGAGCCGCTCCGCGAGCTGGGGATATAGCGCCTGGCTCGATACGCCGATGTAGGCATACTTGGCCTCGCCCCCCGAGCGCAGCTGTGCGATCGAGCGCTTCACCGCGGAGACCGGGACCGCGAAGCCGACTCCGTCGTTCGCGCCGGAGCGAGTCTCGATCTGCTGGTTGATCCCGACCACGCGCCCGCCCGCGTCGAGCAGCGGCCCGCCGGAGTTGCCGGGATTGATCGAGGCGTCGGTCTGGATCGCTCCCTCGATCTGGAACTGGGTCAGGGACTTGACCGAGCGGTCGGTGGCCGAGATCACCCCCACCGAGAGCGACTGCTGCTCGCCGAAGGGGCTGCCGATCGCGGCGACGGGCTGGCCCACCACCAGGTTGCGGTCGTCGCCCAGCTCGAGCGGGTGTATCTCGAGTCCGTCGGGATCGACCTTCAGCAGGGCGACGTCGGCGAACGGGTCGAAGCCGGTCACGTCGGCGGGGACGACGTTGCGGTCGGGGAACTCCACGAAGACCTGGTCGGCCACGGCGCGGTTGCCGCCGCTTCCCTCGGTCACCACGTGGGCGTTGGTGACGATCTCGCCGTCGGCGCCGAGAACGAACCCCGATCCCTCCGCCGCCGCGGCTCCCGAGAGGATGCCCGAGCCGCTGCCGCCGAAGATCGACCGGATGGTGACCACGCCGGGGGAGTCCTCCCTGAAGACCTTGGCGGCGTCGAATCCGGAGTCGGCAGCCGCCACGACGATCTGGTGGGTCGTCTTCCCGGCCCCGCCGGAGGGGACGGTCACCGTGGTCGTCTCGTTGTCCGAGCCGCCGCAGCCGGTGAGCAGCGCTCCGACCGTCAGCAGTCCCACGAGGCCGGCGGTCACGGGCCCCGAGCGGGACCCCCCGCGGCGCGTGGGGCGGAGGCCCCGGCTCACGCGGGGGCCTCGACCGCGGCGGCGTCGCGATCGGCCGCCGCGGCCGGGGGGAGGTCGAGAGTGAATGCGTTGAAGCGCTTGCTCGACGTGACCGCGATCCGCCCCTCCATTCGCTGCGCAAGCTCGCGGCCGATCGCCAGGCCGAGGCCGGAGCCGCTGACCGAGCCGCCGGTGTAGAAGCGCTCGAACATCCGCTGCTGGACCCGCTTCGGTATTCCCGGCCCCTCATCGGAGACGGTCAAGGCTGCCCTGTCGTTCTCGTTGTAGGTCGTCACGGTCACCTTCGTGCCCTCCGGGGTGTGGGTGAGGGCATTGTCGAGGAGGATACGGATGATCTGGCGCGTCCGATCGGGGTCGGCCAGCGCCATGGCGGTCTGCTCGGCGCTCCTCACCTGCAGGCGCGAGCCGCGCCGGTCGGCTACGGGCCCGAACTCCCGCGCCACCTCCCGGGCCAGCGCTCCCAGGTCGACGGGCCTGGCGGAGACCTCCATCTCGCCGGCGTCGAGGCGGGAGAGGTCGAGCAGGTCCGTGGTCAGCTTGGTGAGCCGCTCGATCTGCTGGCGCATGGTGCGCACGAATTCCTCCCTGGCGATCGGGTCGGGATCCTCGTCCTCGAGCAGCTCGACGAAACCCCCGAACGAGAAGATCGGCGTCCTCAGCTCGTGGGAGGCGTTGGCGATGAACTGCTTGCGTGCGCTGTCCAGGTCGGCGAGCCGGCGCTGCATCTCGTTGAAGGTCTGGGCGAGCTGCCCGAGCTCGTCGGCCGAATCGACCGGGATCGGGGTCGCAAAGTCGCCGTCGGCGACCTTCCGGGCAGCGCCCTCCAGCCGTCCCAGCCGTCGCGACAGCGCCCGCGCGGCGTAATAGCCGGCGATCAGAGCGAGGAGGAGGGCGATGCCGCCGGCGATCAGGATCTGGCGCTTGATCAGGGCCACGTTGTCCTCGACCCCCTCCAGCGACTCGGAGAAGACCGCGATCCAGACCGGGTGTCCGCGCGGTATCGGCGCCGCGACCTCGGCCGAGCGGACGCCGGCGAGCGACTCGACGCCGACGGCCGCGGCGCCGTCCTGGGCCGCTTCGGTCGCGGTGTCGAAGCCGCTCCCCAGCGGGCTTCGCTCCAGCTCCGAGTCGGCGGCGACGAACGTGGGCACGCGATTCCCTCGGCGTACGCCGAGGACCGTCACGCGCGAGTCGGTGATCTCCGACATCCCGCGCAACAGCGACTCCAGCCGGGCCTGGGAAAGGCCCCGGCCCATCGCGTCGCGAAGGCGCGGCACCTGCCGGGAGCTCTCGTCCTCGAGCCGGGAGAGGCTCTGGGCCGTGAGGCTGGAGCGAAGCTGGGGGACGACGTAGAGGTAGACGAAGCCGACGGCGGCCGCGGTGATCGCCAGGAAGAGCAGGACGAGACGAGTGCGGAGGCTCACCGACGCTCTTCGCGGAAGCGGTAGCCGACGCCCCGCACCGTGAACAGGTACTCGGGCTCCTTGGGCTCCGACTCGAGCTTCTCGCGCAGGTGGCGGATGTGCACGTCGACAGTCCGGGGATCGCGGAACTCGGAGTCCCCCCAGACGTGCTCCAGGAGCTTCTCGCGTCCGAGCACGCGGCCTGGCGAGCGCGCCAGGGCCGCCAGGATCTCGAACTCGACATAGGTCAGCCGGGCCTCGTCTCCACGCACCGTGACGGCGCGGCGGGCGAAGTCGATCTCCAGGTCGCCGCTGGAGATCGGCTCCTCGTCCGGGTCGGCCCCAGGCATCCGGGAGCGCCGCAGGGCCGCCTTGACGCGGCTGCGGAACTCCCTCATCGAGAACGGCTTGGTGATGTAGTCGTCGGCCCCCATCTCCAGGCCGGCCACCTTGTCCAATTCGTCGCCCTTGGCGGTCAGCATGATGATCGGGACCTGGCTGCGGGCGCGGAGGCGGCGGCAGACCTCGACCCCATCGAGTCGCGGCAGCATCAGGTCGAGGATGACGAGGTCGAAGCTTCCCTCGGCGAACCGCAGCAGGGCATCCTGCCCGTCGAGCGCCGATACGACCTCGTAACCGTCCTTCCGCAGTGGGTAGCTCAGCAGGGTCTGAACCGACCGCTCATCGTCAACGAGCAGGATTCGGGCGGAGCCCTCGGACATGGATGAAGGGTAGAGCGCACCGGTTTCTGCTTCTCTGCCTGTGATGCTCAGCTGGCCGCTGTACCGCCTCACGCTGCTCCCCGCCCTCGCGGCGGCTGTCGTGCTGCTCTTCTCCGTCGTCTCCAGGCCCGAGCCCCTGCGCACGGATTTCGCCGCGGACAGCTTCGACGCGGCCCGGGCAGCCGGCCTGGCCCATGAGCTGCAGCGCCTCGCGCCCGACCGCAGTCCGGGCGGCTCCGGCGACCGCGCGGCGGCAGATTTCGTCCTCAGCCACTTCCGCGAGATCGAGGGCGGCGAGGTCAGCGAGCAGCGGTTCGGCGATTCGCTGCGGAACGTCTCGCTTGTGATCCCGGGAGAGTCGAGCGAGCGGGTGGTGATCGCGGCGCCCCGGGATTGCGGGGAGGGGAGCTGCGCGGCCTCCAGCAGCGCGGCGACCGCCGCGCTGCTTGAACTGGCCGAGGCCTTCGGCGGCGTCGACCACTCAAAGTCGATCGAGCTGGTCTCGCTGGACGGCTCGAGCGACGGCGCCGGCGGCGCCGGCCGGCTCGCGGCGAGCCTCGACTCGGAGACGGCCGAGGCGGTGATCGTGATCGCGGCCCCCGCCGCCGAGGACCTGTCCCGGCCGTTGGTCGTTCCCTTCTCGGCCGGACCGCAGAGCACCTCGATCCAGCTCGTCGAGAGCGCCACGAAGGCGATCGAGACCGAGCTGGGCGCCACCGATCCGCTTCACGAGGGGACGCTGCTCCAGCCTGCTGCGCCTCGCCATCCCGGCCGGGATCGGCGACCAGGCGCCGCTGATCGCGGATGGACTCGACGCCGTCACGCTGACAACCGCCGGCGAGCTCCCGCCGCCGGCATCCCAGAACCGTCCCGCAGACGTCTCCAGCCGCTCGCTCGGCGGCGTCGGAAGGGCCACCCTGGCGCTGGCGCTGGCGCTGGACGCGAGCTCCAAGCCGCTCGAGCACGGGCCTGAGTCCTACGTTCCGCTCGCCGGAAAGCTGATCCCTGGCTGGGCCGTCGCGCTGCTGGCCATCGCGCTGCTGGCGCCCGTGGCACTCGTCGCGCTGGACGGCCTGGCGCGGGCATCCCGCCGCGGCGAGCCCCTGCAGCCGGCCGCCGCCTGGCTGCTCAGCAGGATGATCCCCTTCTTCGCGACGGCGCTGCTCGCCTACCTGATGGCCCTGGTCGGGCTGATCCCGGCGCCGTCCTTCCCCTTCGACCCCGCCCGCCACGGCTTCGGGGCCGCGGCAGCCGCCGCGTCGCTCGTCCTGCTTGCCGCCTTCGGCCTGATGGTCCACCTCGCCCGCCGGCTACCCCTCCCGCAGGATTCCTCCGATGCGGCGGCGCCGGTGATCGGCGCCGCGCTGGCGCTGGCGAGCATCGGCATCTGGATCGCCAATCCATTCTTCGCGCTCCTGCTCGTGCCCACCGCCCATCTCTGGCTGCTGGCCGCAGCGCCGGAGATGCGCGGCCGGGTGGCGACCGTGATCGCACTCAGCGCCGGCGGGCTGGTCGTGCCGGCGATCGCGCTGGTGTCGCTGGGCAGCCGGCTCGGCGTCGGCCTCGAGGTGCCGTGGCAGCTCGTGCTGATGTTCACCGGCCGCCATTTCGGGCCCCTGGCGCTGGCCCCGCTGTGCCTGCTCGGAGGCTGCCTTCTGGCGGTGCTGACCAGCGCCATGACTCGACCGCGGGCGCCGGCCGCCGGCCATGCCGGCGCCCGCGTGAGGGGCCCGCTCACCTACGCCGGACCGGGCTCGCTGGGCGGCACCGAGTCCGCTCTGCCGAGGCGCTGAGGCCGGTGCGGCGGCGGAACGACCCGGTCATGCCATACATGTGTTTGGTCACCGCGGCGCGGAGTTAGCGAGGGTCCGGAATGGGTAGTCGGAGCCACGCCCTGGCGGCCTCCGCTGCGGCTCTGCCCGCAAATAGCGGGGACCGCTGTGGAGGGTGTCCGGGTGGTGTGCAAGGTTTGTTTCCGTGCGTGGACGCATGTGCGAGTACCAACTACTAATGATCGGGTTCTCCGAGCCGATATAGGCCCTCAGAAGGAGAGACGTTGCCAGTCAGGAGCAGAAGGATGTCGCCCCGCCACCTCAAGAGCCTCGTCGAGGCCGGCCACTACAAGCCGCAGCCCGAGCTCGTCGCCCAGGCGATGCTGGAGCGGCGCGGTTTCCGCGCCTTCCTCGTCAACGGGCTGGCCGGGACTACGACAGCTGGTCATAGCCGCCCGGCGACAGCCGGCGGCCAGCTCGCCGAGCTGATCTCGACCCCCTCGCCGGCGACGACCTCCCCGATGCGGGAGAGCGGCGGTGCCGGTGGAGCGGACGGCCTCCATCGCGGCGTCCGGCGCGCTCCGCGGGAACGCTCGCCAGAAGCTCGTAGTCCTCGCCGCCCGACACCGCCAGCTCGGCCCCGTCGGCGAGGCCGGCGGCCCGAGCGACGTCGCCACCCCCTCCTGGATCGGCAGGATTCCGGCCTCGATGCGCAGGCCGACCCCGCTCGCCTCGGCGAGGTGCGCCGGCATCCGCCCCCGAG
The DNA here is from genome assembly GCA_963738305.1 of uncultured Actinomycetes bacterium. Taxonomy (GTDB): domain Bacteria; phylum Actinomycetota; class Thermoleophilia; order Solirubrobacterales; family 70-9; genus JBBRHQ01. Next base: position 1,276,873 of record CAVTVU010000001.1, read on the forward strand.
CCCGTCGCTGATGTCGATCATCGCCGTCGCCCCGGCGGCGGCCAGCGCCGCTCCCTCGGCCAGCCGCGGCGAAGGGTCGAGCAGCCTCGCTGCGCAGCGTCTCGGCCATTTGGCTCGGACACGGCGCCGGCAAGCTGGGGCCGCTCGGCCAGTAGGAGGCCGGCCGCGGCGCCGCCGATCTCCCCGCTGAGCAGGATGGCGTCCCCGGCGGCGGCGCCCGACCTGGGGATCAGATCGGCGAAAGCCGCAGCGTGCCCGACCACGGTGACGCCGAGGGAGAGCACCGGCGACCTGCGTGACGTCACCCCCGGCGAGGGTGACGTCCAGCTTCGTGGCGAGCCCGATCATCCCGTCGAGGATCGCCAGCGCCTCTTCCTCGCCGAGATCGGGGGGAAGACCGAGGATCGTGTAGGCCTCCCCCGCCTTGGCCCCCATCGCGGCCAGGTCGGAGAGGGCCACGGCCAGCGCCCGGCGGCCGATCGCCTCCGGCGCCATCTCCTCGCGGCGGAAATGGACCCCATCGACGCTGGCGTCCACCGAGGTCGCGGTCGCTCCGTCGGGCAGGCTGACCGCGGCGTCATCGCCGCTGCCGAGGACCACCCGCCGGGAGGGTGGTGGCAGGCGGCGACGCAGCTTCGAGAGCAGCTCGAACTCACCCATCGCATGCATTGTGCCGTTCGCACGGGGGCTGGCACTACGGGAATCAGTTGCGGCGGCTTCGCCGCCTCACATGCATGTGCCCGCGCTAACACCGCGCGGGCATTACACCTATGGTCCGGCGCCAGTGGATCGCAAGGAGCCACTTCTGCACCGCCTGGGGGAGCTCGGTGCGCGGATCGGCAGCAGGCCGCCCAGCAGCCGGCCGCTGCGGATCGCCCTGCAGCTCGGGGTCGCGATCCTCATCTTCGGCTTCCTCGTGATCACCGTCGTCGACCAGTGGGGCGAGCTGCGCCAGAAGGGCGTCGAGTTCAACCTCATCTGGCTGCTGCCGGCGATCGCGACCCTCCCCTTCTTCTATGTCCTCGGGGCGGTGGGGTGGGACCTGATCCTGCGCTTCCTCGGCTACCGGCTGTCGCCGGTCCAAGCCCAGGTCGCCTGGGGCCAGCCGCTGCTGGCGCGCTACGTGCCCGGCAGCGTCCTCTACCTGTTGGGGCGCTTGGTCCTCTCCGAGCGGGCCGGCGTGCCGCGGCGGATAACCCTTGCCAGCATCGTCTATGAGCAGGCGCTCTCCGTCGCTTCGGGCGTCGCCTTCTCCACCTACTTCCTGATCGTCCACCCTGACCTGCAGGGACAGCCGGCCCGCTGGGCGCTCCTGCTGATCGTCCCGGCCGCGATCGTGATCCTCAGCCCGCCCATCTTCGGGCCCCTCTCGACCCGCCTGCTCCGTGCCTTCGGTCGCGACCCGCTTCCCGAGCTGCTGCCCCTGCGGGGCGTGATCACCATGCTCTTCTTCTACATATTCAACTGGGCGGTGGCCTCGGCCGGCATCTATTTCGCCGCCCGCTCGGTCCACTACATAGCGCCGGAGAAGATGCTCGTGGTCGGCTCGGCGCAGGCCTTCGGCGTCGTCGCGGCCACGGTCACGCTGATCGCGCCGGCCGGCCTCGGAGTGCGCGACGCCGCCTTCGCCTGGGCAGTCAAGGTCGCCCTCCCCAGCCGCAGCTTCGCGGTCGGCGCCGTGATCGCGATCGCGGTCAGGGCGACCCTGACGGTAGTCGAGCTGATCTACGTGGGGGCCGTAACCCTTCTCGCGCGGAGGCAAAGCGTCGCCCCGGAGACGATGACTGCGACAAAGCCCGGCCTGGAGACCGCTAAAGCGGAACCCGGGTCGCGAGGTGCAGGGCGGTGAAGGCCAGCACCGCGAGGACCAGCAGCCGGTCCCTGGAGAGGGCCGCGAACGGAAGTGGCCAGAACACGTACCACGGAAGCACCCAGGCGCTGGCGGCCAACAGCCCGACCCCGGCCCACCCGGCGGCCCTGACCCAGTCGGCGCCGCGCCACGCCCAGCGCAACAGCCAAGCGAGCCCGAGCGCGTAGAGCAGGAGGGCAGCCGCGCGGGTGAAGCCGGAGCCCGAGCCGGTGAGCCGAGCGGCCAGATAGGGAAGGCTGCGGTGGCTCTCGCGCGCCTGGTTCTCTCCCGCCAGCCCGATCGCGTCGAATGCGTGAGGCCCGAAGGCGATCGCGACCACCGTGGCCAGGGCTGCGGTCGCGAGGCCGGCGCCGAGCAGAAAGCGCCCCCGCCGCGCGGACCCGATCAGGGCGAAGGGAGCTGCGAAGAGGGCAGAGACCTTGAGCGCTGCCGAGGCCGTCATCGCCGCGGCGCCGGTCCCCTCTCGCAGGGCGAGCACCGCCGCCACCCCGCCGATCGCGGCGAGCAGCATCAGCCCCTCGTTGTGGGCGCCGCCAACGACGTGGACGAGGACCAGGGGGTTCAGCGCGACCAGCGCGGCGGCCGCGCGGGGATCCAGGCCCCGGGCCGGCGCCAGCCGCGCGCAGAGGACCGCGACACCGAGCACCGACGCCGCCGCGAATGCCTTCAGCGTCCAGAGCGCCACCGGCACGCAGACCGAGCCGAGCGGGTAGCTGAGCAGGGTGAACAGCGGCCCGTAGGCGCTGGCCGAGTCCGGCCATCCGAGGTGAGGGAACGCGGGGTCCGCGGCGCGCTCGGAGGGAACGTGCAGGTAGGGGTTGAGTCCGTGCCCTACGCCCAGCCGCGCGTAGGAGATGTAGCTGAAGACGTCCTGGGAGAGCAGCGGCGGCGCCAGCGCGAAGGCCGCGAGCAGCAATGCGATCACCCACCAGAGCAGCCGATCCGGCAACGCCGTTGCGCCGGCGATGACGCCGAGGTAGGCGGCGAAGGCGAGGCCGAGCAGGACAAGGTAGAGCCCCGGGCCGATCCCGGTGCCGCCCCCGTAGAGCCCCAGCAACCAGCCCGGGCCGTCGCCCACGGCGGAGGGGACCAGGGCAGTCCCCGGCGCCGCCAGGGGCACGGCGCAGAGCAGCAGGCCGGCCAGGCCGGCGAGGCCCACTCCGCGACGCCGGACTTCGCTCAGGTATCTCCCCCGGCTCCGGTTGCGCCGCCGACCCCCACCTGTGGGGTCGGTGCGGGGGCGGGCGTGGGCGCTGGAGCGGGCGCCGGGGCGGGGACCGGGGCCGGCTGTTGGGTGCCGGCGCCGGGAGCGTAGGCGTTGGGGTCATAGCCTCCGCCACCGGCGGCACCTCCCGCCCCGTGCGTTCCCTGGGCCTTGCTCGAGGCCTTGTGCGGGGTGGGGGCGGAGGCCGTGTAGGAGCCGGTGAACGGGGCCCAGCTGATCGGCTCGCTGGGGACTGAGAAGTACTGGCAGGGGACCCCGAGGCCGCTGTAGAAGGCGTTCCAGATGTCCGCCGGGAAGGTGCCGCCGAAGACCGTGATGCCGTGCACGCTGGTCATCTCGATGTCGTTGGACTCCGGGTAGCCGACCCAGACCGCCGTCGCCAGGTTGGGCTGGTAGCCGTCGAACCACGCATCTACGTAGTTATCCGTCGTGCCGGTCTTCCCGGCCTGCCCGTAACAGCCCGTGTAGGCGGCGGTGCCCGTCCCCTCGGTGATGTTGTCGTGGAGGATCCTGGTCACCTCGTAGGCGACGTTCGCCGGCAGCACCCGCCGCGGTTTCGCCCGCTGGGGATGCTCCACCCTTCCCCCGGGAAAGGTGACCTTGCTGACCGCGACCGGGTCGCGGTGGATCCCACCCGAGGCGAGCGTCGCGATCGCATCGGCCATCTCCAGGGGCGAGACCCCGATCCGCAGGCCGCCAAGGCCTTCGGCCGGGATGCCGTCGAGCTTTGTCGTGACCCCCATCTCATGGGCCGTCCTCGCCACGTTATCGGGCCCGACGTCGAGGTCGAGCTGGGCGAAGACGGTGTTGTCTGAGGCGACGGTCGCCTGTTGCAGGTTGACCGTGCCCATGTAGCCCTCGTCCGCGGTGTGGACGTCCCAGTGGCCCCACTCGGGCAGGTCGAGGCTGAGTGGCTTCGACGTGTAGTACGTGTGGTAGGGGTCGATGCCCTGCTTGATCGCCGTGGTCAGCACGAACATCTTGAAGGTCGACCCGGGCTGGCGGTGGCCCTGGGCCGCGAGGTTGAACTGGTTCGAGGCATACGAGCCGCTCGAGACCATCGCCCGGATCTGACCGTTGCGGGGGTCGATCGCGACCAGGGCCGAGGAGGGGTCGCTCGAGTAGGGGAGGGTCGAGGAGATCGCGTCTCGACCGACCTCCTGGTAACCGGGCTCGATGGTGGTCTGCACCCGCAGCCCGCCGTTCCGCACCTGATCGACCCCGTAGCGGTCGATCAGGGCCTTCTCGACGTAGTCGAAGAAGTAGGGCTCGCGCCGCTCGGTGTAGGCGTTCGAGGGCCTCAGCCCAAGGCCACGCTGTCGGGCCAGCCGGCCGCGCTCGGGACTGATGTAGCCGAGGTCGGCCATCTTGGCGAGCACCTGGTTGCGGCGCTGTAGGGCCGATGAGGGGTGAAGCAGAGGGTTGTACTCCGACGGCGCCTGCGGCAACCCGGCGAGCAGCGCCGCCTGCTCGACGCTCAGCGCGGACGCCGGTCGAGAGAAGTAGATGCGCGAGGCGGCCTGGACGCCGACCGCGGTGCGACCGTCAATTGTCCCGTAGGAGGCCGAGTTGAGATAGGAGTCGAGGATCTCCGCCTTGGAGTGGTGCTCCTCGTAGGAGACCGCCAGCTTCGCCTCCTGAGCCTTGCGCTCGACCGTCCGCTGCGGGTGCCTGAAGCAGAGGCCGCGCATCAGCTGCATTGTGATCGTCGAGCCACCCTGGACCACCTTGCCGGCGCTGAGGTTCTCGAGCAGTGCGCGCAGGCCTCCCTCGTAGTCGACCCCGTTGTGCTGGTAGAAGCGCTGGTCCTCGATCGCAACGGTCGCTTGGCGCAGGTTCCGCGCGATGCGATCGAGCGGAACGGGCGCCCTGGCGAAGTCTGAGCGCACGTAACCGAGGCGGCTCCCGTCGGCCGCGAGCAGGACGGTGTTGCCGCGATGCTCCGGCTTCTTGCAGCTCGAGAGGGGCGGCGCCTCGTCGGCGACCGAGAGGAACCAGCCGCCCAGGGCGAGGATCGCGCCGATCGCGACGGCCAGCAGACCGCCGGCGGCGAACAGCAGCTTGCTTCGCACGCCGCCGCGCCGCCGCTGGCGTCGGCGCTGGCGCGAGGTCATGGCCAAATCGTAGCCTTCAGTCCTCGGCGAGCAGACCGGCCCCCTGGAGCGCCTTCTGGGCCCGCTCTCTCAACGCCCGCTCCTCGTCGCCGATCCTGGTTCGGGCGGCCCCCGGTGAGACCAGCACCTCGAGGCGCAGCCCCTCCGGTGTCCACTCGGCCAGGCGCACCTCGTCGGCCCCGGCACCCTCCTTGATGGCCTCCCTGGCGCGGGTGAGGTCGGCGCCTGCCGGCATCCAGGCCGAGGCCGTGATCGGCGCGCCACGGTCGCCGGTGGAGTGGTTGTAGAGGGTGCCGGTGACGATCCGCTCGTTGGGGACGACCACGAGGTCACCGTTGCCCGGGTCGATGTATGTGTAGGAGAGGGTCAGATCGTCCACGCGCCCGGTCACCTCCTCGAAGCTGACCCGGTCGCCGATCCGGATCGGCTGGGTCACCGCCAGCATCACCCCGGCGATCATGTTGCCGATCGTCTGGCGGGCGGCGAAGCCGATGATCAGGCCGAGCACGGCGCTCGAGGCGAGGATGCCGGTGGCGAGGCGCTTGATCTGGCCGAACTGGCTGAGGGCGAGGGCCGCGCCGATCACCAGGATCGCGACGAAGACCAGGCGTCGCACCACCCGCAGGCGGGTGTGGGCACCGCGGGAAACGCCGGTGTCGGAGATGCGCTCGGCCACGCGTGTCCCGCGCCCGATCACCAGCCGGTCGACAAGGAAGGCGACGAGGATCGCCACCAGCATCGTGATCGCAGCCGAGATCTCGTCGCCGTGGCTCTGCCAGAAGGACTGATCGGCGGCCAGACTGAGATCGGAGAGGCGCAGCGAGGCGGCCGGGACGACCTGTGAAACTGCCAGCGGCATCGTGGCCAACATACCCGCAACCAAAGCGTCGGGCTCCCGCGCTTCCTCACTCGCGACCCGGGCGGTCTTCCTCGACGCCCTCGGGACCCTGGTCGACCTCGAGCCGCCCTGGGTCGGGCTGCATGAGGCACTAGGCGACGCGGTCGAAGAGGGCCCACTGGTCGGTGCGGTCAGGGCCGAGATGGCCTACTACCGCGAGCACAGCATCGAGGGCCGCGATGAGGCCTCCCTCGCCGACCTGCGCCGGCGCTGCGCCGCGGTCCTCTCCGAGCGCCTCGGGCTGGAGGTCGGGGTCGAGACTCTGCTGGGCGCCATCAGGTTTCACCCGTTCCCGGACGCGGCCCCCGCCCTGGCCGTGCTGCGGGCGCGGGGCCTGGCCACCGTCTGCGTGTCCAACTGGGACGTCTCGCTGCCGGGCGTTCTGCAGCGATGCGGCCTGAGCGCGGCGCTCGATGCAATCGTCTGCTCCGCCGAGGCCGGCGCGCGCAAGCCGGACCCGGAGATATTCGAGCGGGCGCTGGCGATCGCGGGCTGCTCGCCCGAGGAGGCGCTGCACGTCGGTGACACCCCCGATGAAGACGTCGCCGGCGCCCGTGCGGCGGGCCTGCGAGCGCTACTGATCCGCCGCGATGGGAGCGGGGACGTCTCCTCGCTCGCCGAGGTGGCCGAGCTTGTCTGAGCCCGGGGTGGAGTTCGCCAGCTTCTCGCGCCGCCTGGTGGCGGCGCTTCTCGACAGCACCGTCTGGGTGATCGGGATCTTCTGGATCTTCGGCTGGCTGTCCGGAATCGTCGGGGACAACCGGGTCGCTGGGGGGGTGATCGTCCTCATCCTGTTCAGTGCCTGGTTCAACTACTTCGCAGTCTGCGAGTGGCGCTTCGGGCAGACGATCGGCAAGAACGCCCTCGGCATCCGCGTCCTGCCGGTTGCGGCAGGAGCGGAGCTCTCCTACAACGATGCCGCCCTGCGCAACCTGCTTCGCCTGGTCGACCTGCCGCTGGCGCTCGTCGGGGTCGATTGGCTGCTCGTCAAGCGCTCACCGCGGAGCCAGCGCCTCGGCGACCGCTCGGCTCACACCGTGGTCGTGCGCGAGCGGGCGAAGGAGGCTGCGGAGCCGACCGCCACGGCCACCCCCGCGCCGACCTCGGGCGAGCTGTTCGGCGAGGCCTCCGCCGCGCTCGGGGGCGTGGTGAATCCTGCAGCGCCCCGAGTCTCGCCTCCGCCCCCGCCGCCGGGGGTGCCCCCGCCCGGCCCCCCGGCCCCTCCGCCGGGCCCTGCCGCAGCGGCGCCGAGCTCGCAGCCGAGCGCCCCGCCGCCACCAGTACCCGCCGCGTCAAAGGGGCCGTTCCCCTACTCGAACTGGGGGCCGAAGGTGGCGATCGTCGGCGTCCTTGCGGCGATCGTCGCGGGGATCGTCCTCGGTGTCCCGGCGCTCATCCTCGACCATCCCTCCAGCGGGGAGGACCTCAGCACCGTCGCCAACGTCTTCGTGCAGCTCGCCACGGTGCTCAGCTTCGTCGCGGTGCCCCTCTACGTGGCCCGCAGCCGGAGCGACTCGATGCGCGAGGCGCTCGGGCGCCTTGGGGTCCGCGGCTTCCGCCCCTCGGCGATCGGGTGGATGCTCGCCGCGGCGGGCGCCTACCTCGCGCTGGCGGCCGTCTACGCGATCTTCATCACCCAGCCCAAGCAGGAGGACATCGCCTCCTCCTTCGGGCCGGTCTGGGTGCAGGTGCTGCTGATCATCGTCTGCGCGGCAACCAGCGAGGAGCTGTGCTTCCGGGGGATGCTGTTCAGCGGGATCCGCGAGCGGCTCCCGGGACTGGCGGCGGCGCTGGCCAGCGGGACGATCTTCGGTTCACTCCACGTCTTCACAGGCATCACGGCGGTGCCGCCGCTGATCGTCTTTGGCACCGTGCTGGCGCTGCTGTATGAGCGCACCGGGTCGATCCTCCCCGGTGTGATCCTGCACGCCCTCAACAACACCGTCGCGCTGTTCGGGCAGTGAGGCGCCGCAGGGGCTGAAAAAGGTATCGGTCCGCCGAGGGCGAACCATCGATCTGCCGCGGGCGAACGCTTACGGTGAGCGATCGCTCACGGTTCGCTCACCCGAACTTGAGAGTCGATCAGTCACAATTCTTGGAGATGAGTCGCCGCCTGTTCCTCGTCCTCGCGCTTGCGGCTGCCCTGCTGTCGCTGGCGCTGCCGGCCACCTCCCCGGCCGCCGATCGTTCGCCGGCTCCTCCGAGCTCCCCGAGCGCAGAAGCCGCGGCCGGTGAGGCCATCCACGCGGCCGGGGCCTCGGCCGAGCTGATCCCGTCGACGGTGAAGATCCGCCTCGGGCATCTGCACAAGGGCAGCGCGCGGATCTTCAAGTCGGTGCGGGTGATCGGCTCGCTCACTCCCTTCCGCCCCCACCAGAAGGTCAAGGTGACCTTTTTCCGCAACGCGCACAAGCTGCGCGCCAAGACGGTCCGGGTGCACCGCGGCAAGGGTGACTACGGCGTCTTCTACGCGAAGCTGATCGTGCGCAAGGGCGGCAAGTACGCGGCCAGCGCGAGGTTCGCCCCGACCCCCGAGATCAGCGGCGACAGCACCGAGCGCAAGTCGTGGACGGTGAGCTTCCCCTCGCTTCACCGCGGGCAGTGCGGCAGAGTCGTCAGGGGCTTCAGGAAGGCGCTCAACCGGCTCGGCTACGAGCCCGCCCACGGGCGCTGCTTCAACAGCAAGATGGCCCGCGGCGTGCTGGCGCTTCGCAAGGTCAGGGGGATGGCGCGCAACTCGCACGCGGGCAGCCGGCTGGTGCAGATGGTCTACTCGGGTCGCGGCGGCTACCGGGTGCGCCACCCCGGCGCCGGCCGGCACGTGGAGGCGCCGCTGGGCAAGCAGGTGATCGTCTTCGCCAAGGGCGACGAGGTCGAGGCGGTCTACCCGATCTCCAGCGGCAAGCCCTCGACGCCGACGGTGCGCGGCCACTTCCACTTCTACTCGACCCAGCCCGGCTACAACTCCGAGGGGATGTACTACTCCTTCTACTTCATCGGGGGCTATGCGATCCACGGCTATTACTCCGTGCCCAACTACCCGGCCAGTCACGGCTGCCTGCGCACCTACATCTCCGACCAGCCCGAGATCTTCCACCGGATCTCCTACGGCGAGGACATCTTCGTCTTCTAGTACTTCCCTTGCGGTGGCTTGCCGCTTACATGCCTCCGCCGGCGTCATGCGAGCCGCGCCGGCGGAGAACACGCGTAGGCTTTCGGCGTGACCGAGCCGACACTGCGCGCGGTTCTCGCGGTGATCGCCGCCTACCACGTCGTCACCGGCGCCCTGGCGCTGTTCGCGCCCGACACCTTCTTCGACCAGATCGGCCGCTACGGGATCGAGAACAGCCACTACGTCGGCGACGTCGGCGCCTTCACGATCGCCTTCGGCGTCGCCCTGGCGATCGCCGTGGTCCGTCCGTCCTGGCGGGTGCCGATCCTCGGTCTCGGGGCGCTCTGGTACGGGTTCCACGCGTTCAACCACGCCTTCGACACCGGCGAGGCCCGCAGCGAGGCGCGCGGCTGGACCGACACCCTGCTGCTCGCCCTCGGCGCGGTCGGGGCCGTCTGGCTGGCGCGGGTCTCCGAGCGGCTCGCGGCCCAGGGAGGAAGAGCCGCCGGGGATAGGATCGGCCGATGAGGGTCTTTCTCGCAGGAGCCGGCGGCGCGATCGGGCGGCCGCTGCTCCCGAAGCTGATCAAGGCTGGGCACGAGGTGACCGGGCTGAGCCGCTCCGAGGAGCGCGCGGAGGCGATCCGGGCCGCCGGGGCCGAGGCGCTGGTCTGCGACGTCTTCGACGCCGAGGCCCTGGCGCGCGGAGTCGCGGCCGCCGCGCCGGAGGTCGTCCTCCACGAGATGACCTCGCTTCCCGACCGGATCGACCTGCGCAATCCCGAGTACGGGCCGAACAACCGGATCCGCCGCGAGGGCACCCGGAACCTGCTCGCCGCCGCCATGGCGGCCGGGGCGCGGCGGGTGGTCGCCCAGAGCATCGCCTTCATGTACGCGCCGCAGGGCGGCATGGTCAAGGACGAGGAGGCGCCGCTGATGAGCGGCGCCCGGGGCGCCTTCGGCGACTCGGTCGAGGCCACGGTCAGCTGCGAGCAGCAGGTGACGAGGCGCCGAGGGGATCGACGGGCTGGTGCTGCGCTACGGCTGGTTCTACGGCCCCGGCACCTATTACGGGCTCGACGGCTCGACCGCCGAGGACGTGCGCCGTCGCAGGTTCCCGATCGTCGGCAAGGGCACCGGCGTCTCCTCCTTCATCCACATCGACGACGCGGCCGCGGCGACCGTGGCCGCGGTGGAGCGCGGCGCACCCGGGCATCTACAACGTCGTCGACGACGAGCCGGCCCCGATGAGCGAGTGGATCCCGGTCTACGCGGAGGCGATCGGGGCGAAGCGCCCCCGCGGATCCCGGCCTGGCTGGCACGGCTGGTCGCCGGCAAGGCAGCGGTGGCGATGGCGACCGGGCTGCGGGGCGCCTCGAACGCCAAGGCGAAGGCGGGCCTCGGCTGGGAGCCCTCCTATGCGAGCTGGCGCCAGGGGTTCCGCGAGGGCCTCTCCTAGCCGGTGGCCGACCTCGAGGCGTCGAAGCGGGTTCTGCTCTCCGAGCTGCGCGAGCACTCGCTGGTGATCGGCGACGTCGTCCTCTCCAGCGGCGAGCGCGCCTCCTACTACGTCGACGCGCGCCGGGCACTGATGCGCCCGGCGGGCTTCCGTGCCGCCGGGGAGCTGATCGCCGCCGCGGCGAGCGAGGCGGGGGCGACGGCGGTCGGCGGGCCCGTGATGGCGGCGATCCCGCTCGCCTGCGCGGCGATCGCGGTCCCCGGAGGGCGAGGGCCTGGTCGGCTTCTTCGTCCGCAAGGAGCGAAAGGAGCACGGCCTGCAGCGCTGGGTCGAGGGCGCCGCCGAGCCGGGCGACCGCTGCCTGGTGGTCGAGGACACGGTGACCACCGGCGGCTCGACCGTGGCCGCGATCGAGCTGATCGCCGAGCAGGGCCTCGAGGTCGCCGCCGTGCTCAGCGTCGTCGACCGCCTCGCCGGCGGAGGGGAGGCGATCGAGGCGGCCGCGGGAGCGCCCTTCCGGCTCGCTGGTCACGATCGACGAGATCTACCCGGAACGGCCCGACCGCTGAGGCATCTCACCGTACCGGCCCTTGTGGGGCGCAGAGGCGTCGTACGGTCGGCAAGTGCCTTCCGGAGCCGAACCGAGAGTCGCGACCGCCGCGGACGCAGAGGCCGTCACCGAGATCCTAGCGGCTGCCTTCCATCGATGACCCGGTCTGGGGCTGGGCGTTCCCGGACGCCGCCCGGCGCACCGCCCAGCACACGGTCTTCTGGCGCTTCTACTTCGACAACGCTCAGCCTCACGGGTGGGTGTGGCTGAGCGCGGAGGGAGGCGCCGCGGCGCTCTGGATCCCGCCGGGTCGATCCGAGATCGCGCCCGAGGCCGAGCCGCTCGTCGAGCCTATGCTGACCGAGCTGGTCGGCGCCGAGCAGACCGCGATCCTGCTCGAGATCTTCGATCGCTTCGAGGCTGCCCACCCCCGCGACCGCCCCACTACTACCTGAGCCTCCTGGGCACCCATCCCGACCACCGCGGCAAGGGCATCGGCATGGGTCTGCTCGCCGACAACCTGGCGACCATCGACTCCGAGCGCATGCCCGCCTACCTCGAGTCCACCAACCCCGCCAACAAGCCCGCTATGAGCGGCTCGGGTTCGCTCAGGTCGGCGAGTTCTCGCTCCCGGGCGACGGCCCCCCGGTGGCGACGATGTGGCGCGAGCCGCGGGAGTGACCTCCACAACGGGCACCGTCGAGGGCCAAGACCAGCCGCCCCGGTGGCGACAGGCGCGGGCGATCGTCCTCCTGCCCGGGGTCGTCGCCATCGTCGTTCCGGCCCTGATCCTGCTGGGCGAGGGCCCGCACTTCGGCTGGGGGCTCGGCGGCGTCGCGGCCGCCCTGCCGGTGCTCGTCGGCTTGGCGCTGATCGCGGCCGGGCTGGCGATGTGGATCTGGACGGTGCGACTCTTCGCCTGCGTCGGGAAGGGCACGCTCGCCCCCTGGGACCCGACCCGCAGGCTGGTCGTCCAGGGTCCCTACCGTCACGTCCGCAACCCGATGATCAGCGCCGTCACGGCGGTCCTGCTGGGCGAGGCGGCGCTGCTGGGCTCGCTCGGGATCGCGATCTGGGCCGCCGGTTTCGCCGCCGTCAATACCGCCTGGTTCGTGCTGGGCGAGGAGCCCGGGCTGGAGCGGCGCTTCGGCGAGGAGTACCGCGAATACAAGAGCGACGTCCCCCGCTGGGTCCCGCGGCGTGCGCCGTGGGAGCCGGGTCCCTGAAGGCCGCCCCGAATGTCGAGTGGCCGAAAACAGCAGGAGGGGAGTGGATTTCGGCCACTCGCCGGAAAGATCTGAGAGATTTTTAGGGTGGCGCCGTCCAACGGAAGGCCGAGTGGGACCACGATGCCCATCTGAGCGGCCCCCCTGTTCCCACCAACAGTGAAGCCCGCACGACGAGTGCGAAGCTGCGAGTCGGCGGCCTGAAGTGGCCGACTGAACCGATCGTTGCCGGAATCCGAAAGAATCAATTGATGTCTTCAGATCTCCCGGGACGATCGGCCAGCGTCGAGGCAGGCGCCGGTCTGGGAGAGTTGCCGCGCTCCACGCGGTCGATCTGTCCGCGGTGCAAACGACTACTCGACGCCGAGCTCCGCGAGGTCGACGGGCGGGTCGTGCTTGACCGCGAGTGCCCCGAACACGGCCGCTTCGAGGCACGCGTCTACGGCGACGCTGAGGGTTACCGGGAGATCCAGCGCTTCAACAAGCCCGGGAGCGAGCCGCTGGCGCGCCAGACCGAGGCGCTCGACGGTTGCCCGCACGACTGCGGCATCTGCCCGGAGCACCAGCAGCACACCTGCCTGGGGATCATTGAGGTGAACACGGCCTGCAATCTCGACTGCCCGATCTGCTTCGCGGACTCCGGAACGGGCGTCCAGGAGCACGGCTTCTCGCTCAGCCTCGAACAGGTGGAGTCGATGCTCGAGTCCTTCGTCGCGGCCGAGGGCGAGCCGGAGTCGATTCAGTTCTCCGGGGGCGAGCCCTCGATTCACCCCGAGATCCTGCCGATGCTCGCCGCCGCCAAGAGTCGCGGCATTCCGCTGGTGATGCTGAACACGAACGGGATTCGCCTCGCGCGCGACCCGCGCTTTGCCCCAGCATTGGCCGAGATCGGAGTCCACGTCTATCTTCAATTCGATGGCTTCGATCCGGAGACGCAGCTGCAGATCCGCGGCAAGGATCTCGTGGCCGAGAAGCGCCGGGCGCTCGAGCGCTGCACCGCCGCCGGGGTAACGGTCTCTTTGGCGGCGGCGATCGAGCGCTCCCTCAACGAGCACGAGGTTGGCGCCCTTCTGCGCTACGGCGTCGAGCACCCGGCCGTGACCGGGATCTTCTTCCAGCCGGTGACGCACTCGGGGCGCTTTCGGATCGACTCCGACCCACTCGACAAGCTCACCAACCCGGAGGTGATCGCCGCGATCTGCGAGCAGCTACCCGAATGGTTTCGCAGCGAGGACTTCGTGCCCGTCCCCTGTTGCTCGCCGAGCTGCCGCTCGGCCACCTTCGCCCTCTACGACGCCGACGACCTGGTTCCACTCCCGCGGCTGGTCGACGTCGAGCAGTACCTCGATTACGTCACTAACCGGGCGGTCCCCGACCTCGAGGTCCGCGAGGCGCTCGAGGGCCTGTGGTCGGCGAAGGCCGCCGGCGGCAGTGGGCCGGTCGCCGAACGCCTGGAGTGCGTCGCCTGCGCAACCGGGATGCCGCCAGAGCTGCGCGACCTGGCGGCCCGCGGCTTCATGGTCGTAATTCAGGACTTTCAGGACGCCTATACCCTCGACGTCGAGAAGCTGCGCAAGTGCTGCGTCTCCGAGATCGTCCCGGACGGCAGGCTGATCCCGTTCTGCGCCTACAACTCGGTTGGCTACCGGGAGCAGGTTCGGGCTGCGCTGTCGTCCACAGTCGTCGCCGCGGACGGCACAGGGTGAGCCCTCCTCCGGAGCTCGGCATCGAGCCGCTGCCGTCGCTGTCCGGCTTCGACACCGACGCCGGACTGAAGAGCTGCTGCGCGGCGCTCTACGAGCATCCGGCCGTGCGCTGGCTGCTCGGCGGCGAGCTTCATCCTGGCGGTGAGACGACGACCCGGCGAGCGCTCGAGCTCGCTGACGTCAGGAGCGGTGACCGTCTGCTCGACGTAGCCTCGGGCTCCGGGGCCTCGGCCCTGCTCGCCGCCCGCGAGCTCGGCTGCCGAGTGGTCGGGCTCGAGTACGGAGCAGCGGCTGTCCAGGAGGCCACCCGGGCGGCGCTGGAAGCGGGGCTCGGCGAGCGCGCAACCTTCCATCGGGGCGACGCCGAGGCGCTGCCGTTCGAAGAGGACAGCTTCGATGCGGTGCTCTGCGAGTGCTCGCTTTGCACCTTTCCCGACAAGCCGCGAGCGGTCGGCGAGCTGCGCCGGGTGTTGCGGCCAGGGGGCCGCCTCGCCCTCGCCGATGTCGTGGTGGACCGCGCCCGGCTGCCGGCCGGGCTGTCCGGGCCCCTGTCGGTCCTGGCCTGCATCGGCGACGCGCTTTCGCGCTCCGGCTACGAGCGGCTGCTCGAATCCGCGGGCCTGCAGGTTGCTCGAGGTCGAGTCACGGCAGGAGGACGCAGCGCGCACTCGCCGGGCGCGTCCAGGATCGTCTGCGAGGCGCAAGGATCTTGGGCCTTGGGCGGATGCCGGGAGCGCCGTTTTCCACCTCGGAGGCGATCGAGCTGCTGGACGCGGCCAGGGGAGCGATCCGCGAAGGCGCCCTCGGCTACGCGATCTTCGTCGCCGGCGGCTGATCCGCGAGGCTTGCGATGACCGGCCTCTGGATTGCGGTGGCGGTGCTCGCGCTCGCCCTCGTGCACCCTCGTCGCGGGTGCGTTCCTGGCGCTGGCGATGGGCCGCCTCAGCCTCGATCTCGGCTGGGGACGCAGCCTGCACGAGCTCGGCCCGCTGCGGATCCGGATCGATGCACCGCGCCAGATCGTCTACGAGGTCCTCAGCGCTCCGTATCTCGGACGGGCCAGGAACGACTCGATCGAGGTTCTTGCCGGTGACGGGACGACCGTCGTCGCAGCGCATATGACCAAGATTCACTTCTACGAGGCGCGCACCGTGGAGGTGGTCGATCTCGTCGCCCCGATCGAGGATCGGCTTCCGGCATCTGAGCGGGCCGGTCCCGCATGCTGCCGAGGAGTTCCGGCTTGATGAACTCGGTGAGGCGACCGAGCTCCGCTACACGGGAGAGCTGGGAATCGACTTCTTCGCGCTCGGCCGGATCGCCGGACGCCGCTGGGTGGTGCCGCAATGGAACCGCGCAGTCGGCGAGCACCTCGAAGAGGTCAGAGCGCGGGCGGAGCAGCGATCACACCATCATCGATGAGCCGGCTAGCGCCAGCTTCCTTCAGCGCCTTGGGCGTGCCCAGGTGAGGTCCCGCGATCACTCGAAGGCCATTTCAGGGGCCGCCGCGATCGGGCGTCTGGATCGCTGCGAGTGAATCGAGCCCGATGCCCAATGGCAGAGTCCGAGGGGTAAAGCGCGCCGCGGAGCCGGTGAGCGGCAACGAGGCAATCCGCACCCAGCTCGCGGTCTGGCGGGTCAGCCTGTCAAGTGCCCGGCCGCCCGATTCCGATCTGTCGGCGGGCAAGACGCGAGAGGACGGGGATCGCCGCGGTCCGCATGGCGAGGTCCCGAACAGCCATTCGCCACCGGCTCTCGGGCACGAACCAGGCCGCGGTGCTCTGGCCGGCCTCGAGCCGGGAGGCGATGGCGGGGCGCAACGCGCGCTGCCAGCGCTCGAGCGCTCCGGTCACGTTGGGTCCGGCCGCCGCAAGCGTCGCCCCCAGGCTCTCCGCCCCGGCGAGGGCCAGCGAGGCGCCCTGTCCCGCCATCAGCGAAACGCACCAGGCGGCGTCGCCACACAGCGCCACCCGCCCGGAGGTCCAGGAGTCGATCCGGATCTGGGTGACGCGGTCGCAGTAAAGCGAGGCGCCGTCACTTCGCGCCAGTAGCTCCGGGACCACCCAGCCGAGGCCGCCGTAGACCTCCCGCAGGACCTCGAGCGGCTCGCCGGATCCGCGTTCAAGCTCCGTGCGGTGGACGAGGAAGGTCGCAGCTCGCCCGCCGCGGATCGGGTAGACGGCGACCATCCGCCCCGGAGCCGTGAGCATCGTGAAGTCGCGCTCGCTTACCCCGTCCGGGACGCGATCGAGGATCGACGCCGCGGTTCGGTGGCCGAGCGCAAGCTCAAACTCCGACTCGGGACCGAAGGCGAGCTCGCGCACCCCGGAGTGGACGCCGTCGGTGCCGACCAGGACCTCGACCCGCTCCCGGGCGCCGTCGCTGAGCCGGACCTCGACGCCTTCGCGATCCTGGTCGATGGCGGCGATGCGCGTTCCCCAGCGGATCGGCGGGGTCTCGCCGAGCTCGTCGCGAAGCACCCGCTCGAGATCGCCGCGGAGAAAGTTGAAATGGCGCCCTTCGAAGAGCCGCTTCCGCAGGGCCCGGTACGGGATCCCGAAGCGGCGCCTTCCGGCGCCGTCGACGTAGACGAGCTCGTCGATCGGGTAGTGGATCTCTTCCAGCCGGCCCAGTAGGCCGAGTCGCCCGGCCGCCTCGTAGCCGAGGCCGAAGAAGTCGACCATGTAGCCCTCGTCACGCGGGCCGTCGGCGATCTCGACGAGCGAAACGTCGTATCCAGCCTGCCGCAGCCGCAGCGCAAGGGCCAGCCCGGCGATGCCTGCTCCGGCGATCAGCGCCCGCATGGACCACATCCTACGTCCGCACCAGGGCCGCGACGGAGGGCGCGCGGCACCTCGGTGACCCCACGCGCCCAAGATGCAGCACCGGCCTCCCTGTGAGACTCAACGCGGTGTCATCGCAGGCCCTGCCGCCGAGGGCGCGCATCGACTCCGATCAGACCTGGGTCGCGGCGATCCCCGGGGCGAGCATTGGAGGCATCGGGAAATGAGTCAGGCCAGCGCCCCGAGCAGGATTCGAACCTGCGACCTACTCCTTAGGAGGGAGTCGCTCTATCCAGCTGAGCTATCGGGGCTTATGGCTCTGCAATGCGGTGTGCGCCGTTTCCGCACAGGAATGCCGGAGTTCCAAAATGGCAACTCTATGGCAACCTTCATGAGGACTAGCCGCATCACTGAGTCGTCGGGAATCGTAGCGTCGGGAAACGAGTGCGAATGGAGAGAACTGGCGAGACGGGATTCCGATTGAACTGGAGGGGTTTCCGGTTCGCTGTCCCGGCTGCAACGGCTTCTGCCCTTCGCGCAAAGCAGGAGCGGCGTCAGAACTGAAACTTGTTTCAAAGGACGCGTTCGAGGACGAGGTACTTCCGACTGGAGACCAGATGCGCCAAGTCATCAGCCAACTCCTGAGTCCGTTCCTCGGCCTGTTGCTCCCAGTTCTCGACGTTGACGATCTCCGCCATCAGCACGTAATCGGCTGCTTCACCCCCACCTGCCTGTCCGGGCACATCCAGCGGCCGCGTCAATCGCCAATCCGACATCGTGTCCAGCGAGCTACGGACGATGTCCCGATCGCTGGCCATCAGACGCTCAAAGTCCTCTGCCAGCTCGGGCGAGCGCAGAGAAAACCACATGACCAGTGTTGCCGCCGTCGCCATCAACGGAACGCAATGTACTCAACGTTTTTGCCAGGCGCGGTCGCAGAATGATTCGAGGGCGCGGGAGGCTGAACCGCAAACCGCGTGTCATCCGCGACGGCTCGCCTATGCTCGCGGCGTGGTGGCCGCTACGAGCCCGATCGTCCCGGAGCTGCCGATCATCCGCGCTCGTGGGGAGGGCGAGCAGCGCGCGACGTTCTTCGAGCTTTTCTTCGACCTCGTCTACGTCTTCGCTGTCACCCAGCTGTCGCACCATCTGCTCGCGGACATCAGCTGGTCAGGCGCGGCCGAGACGGCGTTCATGCTCGTCGCCGTGTACTGGGCGTGGAACTACACGACGTGGATGACCAACTGGTTCGACCCGGACACGGCGCCGGTCCGGCTCGTGCTGGTGTTCGTGATGCTCGCGAGCCTGCTGATGGCAGTCGCGATCCCGGAGGGGTTCGGCGCGCACGCGCTGCTGTTCGCGTGCGCCTACACGGGCCTGCAGATCGGGCGCAACGTGTTCGTTGTCGTGGTCACGCCGCGCGGATTGTTCAACCAGAACTTCCGCCAGATCCTGGCTTGGAGCGTGCTCTCCGCGCCGCTGTGGGTCGCGGGCGGCATCGTCGATTCGGAGGCGGTGCGCTGGGTCCTGTGGCTGGGTGCCCTCGGACTTGACCTCGCAGCGCCGCTGGTGAGGTATTGGCTGCCGGGCGTTGGAGCTACCGCCATGAGCCAGTGGCAGATCGAGGGCGCCCATTTCGGCGAGCGCTTTCAGCTGTTCGTGATCATCGCGCTCGGCGAGAGCATCGTTCTCGCAGGGGCCACTGCCTCGGATACGGGGTTGAGCCTCGAGGTCGTCGTGGCGCTCCTGCTCGCCTTCCTCTCCTCGACGGCGCTCTGGTGGCTGTACTTCGGCCAGGTCGCCGCCAGGGTTTTCGAGCGGATCCGCGCGGCCACCGCCGAGGAGCGCGGCCAGATCGGCCGCGACATCTACACCTACCTACACCTCCCAATCGTGGCGGGAATCGTCCTCGTCGCAGTCGGCGACGAGCTCGTGATCGCGCACCCGACGGACGCCCTGCATGACGCGGGAGCGCTGGTCGCACTCGGCGGCCCAGCCCTCTTCCTCGCTGGTCTGATGGCCTGCGCCGCGAGGATCGGTCAGGCACAGAGCACGCCGCGAGCCGTGGCGGTCATCGCGCTCCTTGCGGCCGTGCCGCTCGCCGCCGGCGCCGACGGGCTGGTCGCGTCGGGAGTGCTGACCGCGCTGCTGGCCGCGCTCGTGGTCGCCGAGCAGCTGCGCGGCGCGTCCTGAGCCGAACGGCCGGGGACAGGCGAGCGAACACGTTCAACGCTTGGCGGACGACTTGGCGCATCTGGTCTTGAGCCGGGGGATGCTCGTCTTGCGTCCCGCCCTTTGAAATCCGCGGTCGGTGGGGTGCGATCACACCTGGGCACAAGGCCTTCACCAACTTCGAGATCACCTTCGCGCGTCGACCTAGCCCGGGCTCCGCCAAGCACCTCAACGCCGTGGCAGATCGGCGATCGAGGCGTTAGTGCGGTGGTTGTGCCGGCGCAGAAACCTGGCATGCTCAACCGATGCTTCAGAGGAGCTTGCGAGGCGGGGTTGCGGGCGCTGTCGCGACGGTGGTGATGACGCTCGAGCAGCCACTCGACAAACGCCTCTTCGACTCCAAGTACGACGATGTCGAGATCCTGGGCAAGCTCGTAACCCGCGGTGACTACTGGCAACCCATCGGCTTCGTGCTCCACGTGCATAACGGCGCGATCTTCGGCGTCGCATACGCGCGGCTCAAGCCATCCCTGCCCGGGCCGCCCGTTCTGCGCGGCCTGATGGTGGGCCTCATCGAGCACGTCGCGGCCTGGCCCCTGACCGTGCTGTTCGACCACTACCACCCCGCCCGCGAAGAGCTGCCGAAGCTCGCCACCAACCCCAGAGCTTTCGGCCAGGCGACGATTCGCCACGCTGTGTTCGGGCTCGTCCTCGGGCTCCTCGAGGACGCGCTGAACGACCGCAGCGCATAGGGGGCGGCTGCCCCTGCTCGCGCAAAGGAGGCGCCCTGAGTGGAGCCGGTCCCGCTTCTGCTGGTCGTCCAAAGCGACCATTTCGCCAAACTTCGGGCAGCACGGTCACGGGACCGTCGTTGACCAGCGGGGGTCGCCACTCAATCCCTGACGAGCTAGATCCTCCCCCCGTCAGGGGCGAAGCACGACCGCTCCGCCGCCGCCGCCCCCGGTCGCTGCCGCTAAGGCCGCGGCGGCATCCTCGAGCGGGAACGCCGCCGCGGTCGAAACCTCGAGCTTCCCGGCCGCGAGCAGCTCGGCGAGCTCACCTAGCGCGCGGCCGTCGGGCTGCACGATCACCGACGAGATCTCGATGCCCCGCTGCTGGTCCGGTGGGTCCTGGGTGATCGTCGCAAGGTGACCGCCGTCCGCACGGTGCCGATCGCGTCGGCTGAGCCGTTAGGCACCGCGTTCGCGACGGCGGTCACGCCCAAGCCGCCGCCAATGGCGCGCGCCTGCTTCGGCCAGTCGGGGTCGTGATAGTCGAGCATGTGGGCCGCTCCCAGTCGGCGCAGGCGCTCATGGCTGGCCGGTCCTGCGGTCGCGATCACCTCGGCGCCGCGCGCCGCGGCCAGTCCAACGAGCAGCGTGCCGGTCACCCCGCTCCCACCATTGACGAGGACCGGGTCGTCAGGGCGCACCGCCAGGGCTCCGTCGATCACCTGCGCGGCGGTCAGGGCCGGAACGGGGAACGCAGCGGCGGCCTCCCACGAGAGGGCGCCAGGCTTTCGCGCGAGCACCGTCGCCGAGGCGATCAGCAAGGGCGCCCACGCTCCCTGATCCCGCAGCGGAAGGGGGTGGCTAAGCACCTCATCGCCCGGATCCCAGTCCTCGACGGAATCTCCGATCGCCGTGATGGTCCCGGCGGCCTCGACGCCGAGCGCCATTGGAGGGGCGCGGCCGACGTCCCACTGGCCCGTTCGGACGAACTCCTCCCAGTTGCCGACGCCCGCGGCCCGGATTTCGATCAGGACCTCGTCGTCCGCGAGGGGGCGCGGATCTGGGAGGTCGATCCGCCCGACAGCACCGCCGAACTCGCTGATACCGGCGGCTCGCATCAAAGAGGCGCTGTCTCAGCGTGGGCCGGCTCGGCGATGAAGGGGCGGCGGATGAACTCTTCGAGACTCTCCTCCGACATCGCCCGCCCAGTATCTCGCACGACACTGCTGCTTTCCATGCAAAGCGGAAGCGGGGGGCCGGATCACATCGAGGGCGGCCATGAGCCGATTGGCCGGCCGACCTCCCACTCATGGCCGAACGGATCCTTGAATCGCCCGAGCCGCCATCCGTGCTCCTCTCCGACAGGGCTCGTCTGCGTCGCACCCGCGGCGACCGCGGCACTGAGCAGCGACTCGGGATCGTCGACGACAAGCAGTATCCGGCAGGTGGCTCCGCCGATGGCGTCCGGGCTGAACCGGTGCAGATGCCCTGATGCGGTCGAAACCCAAAACCTCGCGCCAGACACCGATAACTGAGCTATCACATCGAAGTCTTCAGGGCCCGCGACGCGATGCTCGACGACCGCGCCGAGTGCGTGCTCATAGAACGCGACCGCGGCCGGCCCATCTCTCACCCAGAGCTCTGGCTGGATATCGGCTCGCGGCTCTCCCATAAGCGCAGTATGCGCCGCCGGGCTCATGCGCCGCTCCTCCCTTCGCGTGAAAGCAGAAGCGCTGCTTTCCATGCAAAGCGTTAGCGCCTGGAAGCGCGGCGGCGCGACGGTGCCTTGCTTGGGGCACTCCATTGAGCAGAATGCCGATTCTTCCATTCGATCGACGGCACCGCATAGGACGCAGAATCCCGCAACCGGCATGGCGGAGCCGTACTCTGGACACCGGCCCCGATAGCTCAGCTGGATAGAGCGACTCCCTCCTAAGCAACCCCGGGCCAGGCACGGCAAGGCACGAAATCGTGGCCGCGGATAGGGCCGGATTCGACCCGATCCGACCCGATTTGGGCAGAAATCGGCGTTTCTGCCTTTTGGATTCAGCGGCCCCGAGTGACCCCCGTCCGCCCGGTGCCCGGCCCTTCGAGTGCGCGCCGTTCAGCGAGACGGCCCGAGCGGACCGTCGCCCGCCTGGACGTAGCCCGGGACGGTCCGGTCGCGCTCGCCGAGTCGACCCCAAGCGCGGATTGGAATGTCGCTTCCAAGCGAGTAGCGTGGCCTTGGTGACGACGAGGAGCACCGGGCACAGAGACGCGGCTAAGCGCGTCCGGAGCGAGCGAACCGGGGGAGTAGCGTTCAGACCATGCCCACTGAGTGGCCACCGCTCGCCTACGGACCCTGGAGCGCGACCTGCGACACGCTCCATGCGCACACGCAGGTGCTCGGAAAGCTCGCGGTGGAGCTCGCCCCGCCCGAGCCCCAGCTCCAGCATGCCGCACTGCGGCTGAGCCCGCGCGGCTGGGAGACGCTTTCGCTGCCGGCACCCGACGGCTCTGGGGCGATCGCCGCGACGCTTGATCTGCGCACCCATGAGGCGGTTGTCGAGCACAGCGGCGGGCGAGAGACGCGGATCGCACTCACCCCCAATCGGCCCGTCGCCGAGGTAACGCGCGAGGTGCTCGAGGCTGTGGGCCGCATGGGGGGAGTCGTCGAAATCAATCCGACGCCCCAGGAAGTGCCGTGGAAGGTGCCCCTGGACGAGGACTTCGAGCATGCGAGTTATGACGCGGATCAGGTGGCGACCTATTTCGACGCCGTCACCCGTGCGGCGCTAGTCCTGGGGGAATTCCGGGCGCCGTTTCGCGGACGCTCAACGCCGGTGAATGCCTGGTGGGGCACCTTCGACCTCGCGGTCAGCTTCTTCTCGGGACGGCCGGCCGATCCACCTTCGGACGACTTCATCATGCGCAACGGTGGGGATGCCCAGCAGGTCGAAATCGGCTGGTGGCCGGGGGACCCAAACCACGAGCGGGCGGCCTTTTTCGTCCTCGCACACCCGGCGCCCGATGGCTTCGCCGACGCGAGCCTGAGCCCCGACGTGGCGCGCTGGGACGGTCAGCTCGGCGAGTACGTGCTCGATTGGGAGGACGTCCGCACGAGCCCCGATCCACAGGCCCTGGTGTTGGAGTTTGCCCGCTCCGCCTTCCGCCACGCCGGTGCGGTGTGCGAATGGGACCCGGTTCTCGCGGCCACGGCAGAGGGCGTTCCACCGGCGATCAGGTGACGCTGAGATTCCACTTGCGGCATCGGCGGCACGTACGCCGATGAGCGCTCCGGCCTACAACGGACTGACTCCGGTAGGAGACGGCGATCACGTACTAGGTTCGGAGGAGCCACAGCTCACGTTGGTCGAGTATGGGGACTTCGGCTGTCCCTTCTGCTTTGCGGCCAGTAGGCCGCTGCAGTCGCTCCTCGATCGCTACGACTCGCTGAGCCTGGTCTGGCGCCACTTTCCTGACCCCGAGCTTCACCCGGGGGCCGATCTCGCCGCGGAGCTCTCCGAGCTCGCCGCGGTCAACGGGAAGTTCTGGAGAGCGCACCCGCTTCTCCTGGCTGGCGGCGAGCGCTTCTCGACTGAGGATCTGCTCTCGGTGGGAGAAAAGCTCGATCTGGACCCGGCCGAGGTCGAGTCGGCGATTCGCGACCGTACCTACCGCGAGCGCGTCCTCGAGGATGTCGCCGGTGGCAGGAAAGCGGGCGTTCAGGGCACGCCCGCTTTCTTCGTCGGCGGGGAGCGGCTCGTGGGTCACTGGCGACAGCTCGCGCAGGCCGTCCCCGCCGCACTGAGCGAGCAACAGCCGTGAACGGGGGTTACCCGCCAATTGTCCCAGGGCTCTCCGAGACCCCCGACCGCGACGGCACCTCCCCGCGCTTCGACGAGGAGCAGGTGGCACGATTCCGGGGGCTGGGGCTCAATCGCACGACGGCGACTGGCGATGTGCTCTTCGCCGAGGGCGACGAGAGCACCGACTTCTTCGTTATCGAATCGGGGTCGGTGGCGATCGTTCAGGGACATGGAAGGGAGAACAGGGTGATCGCCGTCTTCGGCCCGCGCCACTTCCTGGGTGAGCTCAGCATGCTGACCGGTCAGCGGCTCTATCTGAGCGGGGTGGTCAGCGACGGCGGAGAGGTGATCCAGGTCCCGGTTGAGAAGCTGCGCGAGATCGTCGCTGAGGACAAGGCCCTAAGCGACATCATCCTCGGTGCCTTCATGGCTCGGCGCTCCTTTCTGATCGACGCCGAAACGGGAATCAAGCTGATCGGCTCCCGGTTCTCGCCCGACTCGCGCCGGCTGCGCGAGTTCCTGGCCCGCAACCGGATGCCTCACCAATGGACCGACCTGGAGGAGGACGACGACGCGGAGGCCCTGCTGAGTGGACTCGCCATTGAGCCCGATCAGACCCCGGTCGTGATCGCCAGCGGTGGTGAGATCCTCCGCAACCCGACGACCGCCGAGCTGGGCAGGGCAATCGGCCTCGGGTCAAGAGGCGCGCCCCCACCGCTCTGCGACGTCGTGATCGTCGGCGCCGGGCCGGCCGGGCTGGCGGCGGCGCTGTATGCCGCTTCGGAGGGGCTCGACATGCAGGGAGTGGAGGCGGTCGCCAGCGGCGGTCAGGCCGGGACATCGGCAAGGATCGAGAACTACCTCGGTTTCCCCGCCGGGGTATCGGGCAGCGAGCTTGCCCAGCGTGCCGGTGTGCAGGCGCTCAAGTTCGGCGCGCGCCTGGCTGTGCCGGCCGCGGCCGACCGGCTGACCAGTGAACCGGGCCGGCATGAGATTGAGCTCTCGAACGGCGATGCCGCGACCGGTCGCGCCGTGATCATCGCCACCGGGGCGCAATACCGCCGCCTTGACGTGGCGCGGCTCGACGAGTTCGAGATGGGCGGGGTCTACTACGCCGCCACCCAGGCGGAGGCCCAGCTCTGCGCGGGTTATCCGGTTCTGATCGTCGGCGGCGGAAACTCAGCCGGCCAGGCAGCGATGTTCCTGTCCCGGCACGCGTCGCAATGCCGGCTCCTGATTCGGGGCGGTGATCTGGCGAAGTCGATGTCGCGGTATCTCGTCGATCAGATCGAGCGCAACGACTTGGTCCAGGTCTGCCTCCATTCCGAGGTGGTCGAGCTCGGCGGCGAGCGGGAGCTGGAGACGGTCACCGTCGCCGATACCCGCTCCGGAGAGCGGAGTGCGGTCCCCGCGAGGGCGCTGTTCGTCTTCATCGGCGCTTCGCCCCATACCGAGTGGCTGGAGGGCCAGCTGGCTACCGACGAGGCCGGATTTCTGCGCACCGGCCGGGACGTCCAGGACGGGGCACTCGCGGAGCACAACGGCGATCCCCCATTTTTCCTGGAGACCAGCCGCCCCGGGATCTTCGCGGTCGGCGATGTCCGTTCCGGATCGATCAAGCGCGTCGCCTCCGCGGTCGGCGAGGGGTCAATGGCGGTCCGCCTGGTCCACGACCGACTCGCCGCCCTCTAGCGGCGGGCCGCTCGCCTCCGCCTGATCAGACGCAGCGGCGAGAACCGGGCCGGCGGTACCTCTGGACTTCGTGGAGACCCCGCCTTTGGCGACGGGGTCTCCACTAGACAAGCTTCCCGAGGGCGTCGAGCGCAGCGCTACCCAGCACCACCTCGAGCACCACGCCGGCGACACCGACGATGAGGCCGACGACCACAAAGACAAAGTCTTCGAGCAACACGCCGAGCGACAGCAGCACTATGCCGAGCGACGGCAGGGTGTCGAGTCCCGTGAAAGGCGGAGCGAGGAAGGCACCAGTGCACCCAGCGATCACGAGCAACCCAAAGACGCTATTGCTGAGACGATGGTCAAACAGGAAGCGCAGGCGGGGACGGGAGAAGCGCTCGAGCCGGCGGATCATCTTCAGGAGGCCAGTGAGGAAGCGCTGCTGCTTTTCGCCCGCCAGGTCGAGCTTGCACCAGCGCTGCGGCAGCCAGATCTTCTCGCGGCCGATTATCAACTGAAGCGCCAGCAGTGCGGCGACGAGCTCGAAAACGTGTGTGACGCCGCCGGTCGGTAGCGGCAGCGCCGGTACGCCGAGCAGAACCACGAAGAGGATCGCGAAGCTCTTCGCTTTGAAGAGGTCGATGAGGCTACCCACGGTCTTGTAGCCATCGATCCGCAGCCACCGTTCGAGCTGCTGCCTGACCTTTTCGGGATCCGCACGCGCCGGACTCGTGCCAACTCCCGAACCTGAGGCAGGGGGCTGCGAGGACTGCCGCATGTCCGGGGGACGATAGTCGTGCCGCTGCCGGGCCGATTTCATTCCGCCGTTCGTGTCACCGGCGGCATCCGGACCCGCCCTCCTCCAAGCACCTCGACCTCCTGCCCCGGAACGCACGCCGCGATGTCATGCTCCTCGCGGCGCAGCCGACCGCGCAGCTTCGCCAGGGCGGGCAGCCCGACCGCGGCTGGGACCGCCAGCAGCAGGCCCCGATAGGCGAGCACGGCCACGGCAGCATCGGTCGCGTTGACGCCGTAGAGCACCAGAGCTCCGATCAAACCAAGATCGAGCCCGCCGATTCCGCCTGGGAGCGGGATCAGCCCGCCGAGCTGGCCGATGATGTAGGCGAGGAGCAAGACCCCGAGCGGCGGCAGTGGGTTACCGAAGGCCGGGAAACACACGGCGAGCACGGCAACATCGAAGAGCATGTAGGCGGCCGAGCCGATCGCGATCGCCGGCTCGCGGCGCAACAGGGTCACAGCCTCCTCGACACCATCTCCCAGAGCCCAGAAGGCGGCTTCCACCTTCGGCCGGTGCGAGCGCTCTGCCAGCGCATGCGCGGCCGGGCGGGCGGCCAGCGCCAGCCCGATGGCCCCGATCCCCGCAAGCGCCGGCACGATCCCGAGCAGGGCATCGCTGCGGCCCGTTGACGACGCCGGCTGCCAGCGCGAAGCCGGCGAGAGCGAGGAAAGCGACGTTGGCCAGGCTG
Source organism: uncultured Actinomycetes bacterium (assembly GCA_963738305.1). Lineage (GTDB taxonomy): Bacteria > Actinomycetota > Thermoleophilia > Solirubrobacterales > 70-9 > JBBRHQ01. The sequence goes on from CAVTVU010000001.1 coordinate 1,303,670, forward strand.
GTGAGCAGGAAGAAGGCCACCGTGCGACGCGCGATCTGGCCGCCCGGCACGCCCCCGCGGCGCAGGATCCAGGCGCCGAGAGCCAACCCTCCGGCGCCTCCCACCGAGAGCAGCGAGTTGGCGGCCAGCTCGGAAAGACCGATCTCGGCACTCGTCCCCCAACTCATGTGTTTGCAGAAGACGAAGCGGAACACGAGGACGTAGGAGGCGCACGAGAACAGCTCGAGCAGCACCCCGATCAGCAGCCAGCCGGGCTCGGCCCCGGCGAAGCTCTCCCGAAGGGAACTGAGGCCCGGCAGAAGCGTGAGCAGGACAACCACACCCACGGCCACCGCACCGAGCGCAAGCAGCGACCGCCGCAGCCGGGATCGGGAGAACTCTTCAGGCAGGGGCTCCGTGGAGGCGCCGATCGGCTGGATGGCTTCGAGCTTCAACTTCTCTCGAATCTACTGCCGACTGTCAGCCATCGAGAACCGCCAGGTCAGCTGGCGCAGAAGCGCGGGGGCGGCGAGACTGTGCCACTCCCGCGCCGATATGCCACCCGCGTATTGTGGAGGTGAGATGAGTGAGTTCGTATCCCGCGGATTCAGTGGCCGTCGGCGTGCACCGGATGAGCTCCGGCCCGACTTCCTCCCGGCCAGTACGCCGAGCCCGGCTTCCCGGTCCTCACCGCCGGCCCCACGCCGGAAGTCGAGACCGGAGATTGGCGATTTCGGATCGACGGCATGGTCGCCGAGCCCAAGGAGTGGAGCTGGGAGGAGTTCGCGGCGCTGCCATTCGAATCGGTGCCCTGCGACATTCACTGCGTGACGAAGTGGTCGAAACTCGGGACGAGCTTCGGCGGGGTTTCGGTCGACACGCTGCTGGACTCGGTCGAGCCGCTCGGCGCCTACGCGATGGCGTTCTCGCATGGCGGCTACACCACCAACCTGGCGATCGAGGACATCAGCGACGGTAAGGCTTGGGTCGTCACCGAGCACGAGGGCGAGCCACTCCCGCGCGAGCATGGCGGCCCTGCGCGCCTGCTGGTGCCGCACCTCTACTTCTGGAAGAGCGCAAAGTGGGTCGCCGGATTGCGGCTGATGGACCACGACGAGCCCGGCTTCTGGGAGGCCAACGGCTACCACAACCGCGGCGATCCGTGGAGGGAGGAGCGCTATTGGAGCGACTGACGCAGGTCGAGCAACGCGCGCCGGGCAAATGGCAGATCAGTACGGTGACGTCGATCAAGACCGAGACGCCGCGGGTGAAGTCGTTTCGCTTCGATCTGCCGATGTGGATGCCACATCTGCCCGGCCAGCACTACGACGTCCGCCTCACCGCCCCTGACGGATACCGGGCCCAGCGCTCCTACTCGGTCGCCTCATCCCCGCTCGACGAGGGAGAGATCGAGCTGACGATCGACCGGCTCGACGGCGGCGAGGTCTCCCCCTATTTCCACGACGTCGTCGTCGAAGGCGACGAGGTCGAAGTCCGCGGCCCATTCGCCTCCTACTTCGTCTGGAGGGGGGAGGAGCCGGCGCTGCTCGTCGGCGGCGGATCGGGCGTGGTGCCATTGATGGCGATGCTGCGCCACCGGCGCCGGACGATGCCCGAGCTCGAGATGCGGCTCGTCTACTCCGTCCGCTCGGCCGATGACGTGATCTACGCGGACGAGCTCGACAGGGACGCGGTCCTCACCTACACGCGCGACCCTCCGCCTGGGTGGGACGGGCACCGCGGCCGAATCGATGCCTCGCTGCTGGCCGATGCGGTCGCCGAGGGTGGCACCGCCTTCGTCTGCGGATCGAACGGGTTCGTCGAGTCGGCCTCGCAGCTGTTGCTGGCCGCCGGGTTCGAGCCTCGGCGAGTGCGCACCGAGCGCTTCGGACCGACTGGCTGAGTGCGAGTCCGCGGCGTCCTAAACGCGGGTTAGGCGCGGCGCGCCAACTGATCAGCCGCCCAGCGGCGAGGGCGGGATCCGAGTCTCGCCACGGACCTGCGGGATCTCCATACCGACGTCGTCGAGGAAGCAGAATGACCAAGACTCACCGGGCTGGAGGGATCGAATCAGCGGATGCCCGGACTGGCTAGCGTGCTTCGAGGCGTGTTGATTCGGCGAGCTATCACAGCAGCCGACCTGGCCGCACTCGAGGCAGATCCGCAGGTGAAGCCATGGATCTCCGCTCTTCAGGCACTCCTCGCAGCCATCGACCGCCTCGGGAAGCTCGGTCACCTTGACGTGGTTGAGGTGATCGCAGCCGGCGATCATTGTCTTCAGCATCCCAGAGTCGTCAAGGCCAACCTGACGGCGAATAACCTGGGCCAATACCGATGATCGACAACGAACGCTGGCGGCGTCCACGACCCGCCTGCGCCCGGCGACGGTCTTGCCTTCGAGAGCGGCGCCGGCCGATGGGTGCTGGCCGTCGCCGTATTGGGATCAGGCATGGCCTTTCTCGACGGCACGGTGGTCAATGTCGCCCTGCCGGACATCGGTCGCGATCTCGGCGCTTCCACCGCTGCCCTTCAGTGGATTCTCAACGGCTATCTGCTGACCCTCGCATCACTGATCCTGCTCGGGGGATCCCTCGGCGACCGCTACGGGCGGCGGCTGATCTTCATGATCGGCGCCGGCCTATTCACCGCCGCTTCCCTTCTCTGTGCCCTGGCACCAAGCGTCGAGCTGCTGATCGCCGCCAGGCTCCTTCAGGGAGTCGGTGGAGCGTTGCTGACCCCTGGCAGCCTGGCGATGATCGAGGCCAGCTTTCGACCCCTCGACCGAGCCAGGGCGATCGGCGCCTGGTCTGGGCTGGGTGGCGTCGCCACCGCGCTTGGCCCGCTCTTGGGCGGTTACCTGGTCGAGGCCGTGTCCTGGCGAGCGATCTTCCTGATCAACCTTCCACTGGGACTGTTCGTGATCTTCGCCGCAGGCCGCCACGTGCCCGAGACACGGGACCCGACGACCAGCGGACACCTGGATATCCGCGGCGCAGCGCTGGCGGCCCTCGGTCTGGGAGGAACCACCTACGCCCTGATTGAGTGGCCCGGCTCGGGAGCCTCGCCGCTGATCCTCACGGCCGCGATCGGAGGCGTCCTCTCGCTGATCGCCTTCATCATCGCCGAGCGCCGAAGCTCGAACCCGATGATGCCGCTGGGGATGTTCTCTTCGCGCCAGTTCAGTGCGGCCAACCTGGTCACTTTCGTCGTCTATGCCGCCCTCGGCGGAGTCTTCTTCCTGCTCGTCGCCTTCCTGCAGATCTCGCTCGGCTATTCCCCGATCGCAGCTGGAGCGGCTTCTCTTCCGGTGACGCTGCTGATGCTTCTGCTCTCCGCTCGCTCGGGCGCGCTGGCTCAGCGAATCGGGGCCAGGATCCCGCTGACGGTGGGGCCCCTGGTGATCGCCCTCGGCCTGCTGCTGATGAGCCGGATCGAGCCGGGCGACAGCTACGTCGCCAGCGTCCTGCCGGCGGTGATCGTCTTCGGCCTCGGCCTGACCCTGGTCGTGGCGCCGGTGACGGCGACGGTGCTCGCCGCCGCTGACGCACGACATGCGGGCATCGCGTCGGGGATCAACAACGCGGTCTCCCGCGTCGCCGGCCTGCTCGCGGTCGCTGTCCTACCCTTGATCGCCGGCCTGACGGGCGAGGGCTTCTACGACCCGGCGACGATGACCGACGGCTTCCACGTCGCGATGTACATGTGTGCGGGGCTCGCTGCCGCCGGCGGGATCCTCGCCTGGCTGACGATCAGCTCCGAGGTGCTCGAGGCCGAGCCGGAACCGGGTGGCGCTCCGCCCACGCAGGTCCTGCACGATTTCTCTTGTGCCGTGGCCGGGGCGCCGCTGCGACCCGGACGCGAGGCCTCGTGCCTCCCGGTCGGGACTGGGCGGACCAGTCCGAGAAGCGGATGAGCGAGGTTCCGGGCCCCAACCCGATCGCCGGGCGAACGGCCTTACCCCAGCAGTCGACCGGGAAGCGGCCTCTGAACGGCCCGAATCACCCTGAAAGGCGCCAGACCCGTTTTGGGGCCACCCCCAGCGTCGCCCTCTCGCTCGACCAGCCCAGCCACACTCCGCATGAGTTCGGGCTTTCCGGCGGTGGGCGGTGCCAGGCTCGAACTGGCCGACCTCCTGCTTGTAAGGCACGCTGACTGCTGCGGTCTACTCCGCCTGTCGTGTGGTGGTGGGCCACCGCGGCGGCGCGCTCACCACGGACTTCGCGCTCTACCGACGACTAGCTGTTCGAGAGCGCCGCGGCAACAGCGAACCCGACTACGGTGAGCAGACCTGCGGGTCGACCTGCCTTGTTGCGTGCCTCGGGGATCATCGAGTCGATCAGCATCACCAGCAGCGCGCCAGCGGCGAAGCCATCTACGACACCTTGGACCTCGCCGGTGATTGAGTTGGCGATCGCATAGCCGAGCACGGTGGCCAGAGTGCATACGAGCCCTACAGCCAGGAACAGCCGGAGGGTCTTCTTCCTTGGCGTTCCCGCTGCACTCATGTCGGCGGCCGAGCCGATTCCCTCCGGCAGGTTGGAAACGAAAATCGCCACAAGCAGCGCGACGCTGACGCTTTGACCACCGGCGAGCCCCACTCCAAGGACGAGTTGCTCGGGAACGCCGTCCAGAAATGATCCGAGAGCAAGGCCGACTCCCGCGACCTCGCCGCTCCTTCTACCCGCCTTGCCGGGGCTGGTTCGGGTGCGGCGCGCGATCAAACCATCGCCCAGGTAGTAGGTAAGTGCACCCAGGGCTAGCCCGGCCCCGACGGCGCCGGGGCTACCGACGCGAATCCCTTCCTCGGCCAGCTCAAAGCTGACCGCACTGATCAGGGCTCCGGCACCGAAAGCCAGGATCAGGCCGATCATCGTCGCGGGCCATCCTCGAGCGAAGGCCAGGATGACGCCGAGGACGAGTGAGGAAGCTGCAAGAGCGCCCAACCCAAGGCCGCCGCCATCTCAGATCCTCCGGCCGGGCGACGGTTGATCCTGGACAAGCTCACTGCACCGCAGCGTCAGCCGTTCGGGCTTCAAGATCACGCTGACACTACTTCCTCACCGCCGACCGGTCCGCTGGTTCCGGGGGCCGCCTGATCGCACCCCTCCGCTCTATGCCGACTGGACGAGACTCGATCCCGTGCGACGCGGAGTCTGAGCGTGCGCAAGGAGACAAAGACGCTCGACGTGAACGAGCAGGGCGGCGTCACCGCGCAGTGCCCGAGGGGCCAGCGGGTGGCATTCGGAGGGTTCGCCGGCGTCAACAAATTCAACCAAGCCCAGATGTTCATCGACCGCGCTACCCGCCCCAGCGGACGGGACCTGGATCGTCCGGAGCGTGCGGTCCGCCACGGTGACCGCCTGGAGCGAACCATCTCCGTCGGCCCCAACGACCAGAAATCGGTCACGGCGCGCTGTCCGCGGCATCATCCGGTCGTGGCGTGATGTCGAACTGTGGGCCGCCTGCATCGCGGGAGCGATCCCCCGGAGAAGCTACGTCGAGGCGATCGAGGCAGCAGACTTTTGATATTCAGGCGGTGCGCCCGAACGACTACAAGTTCATCTCCGGCCGAGCCCTGCAGGCGTCCAGCACCTACGGGGTAGAGAGCGTTTCCCTTTGGGCGCTCAACGCCTCCCCTTAAACCCAGGCAGACAGCGCACCGGCCCGATCCGCTGCTCGGCTTGCTGCCTTAGGCTGAGCTGATGAGCGATCCAGTCCACCGATTCAAGGTGGTCCCAATCTTTCGCATCACCCCCAGAGACGAGTAGCCCGGTGCCTTGGTTCCCTGAGCTGTTCTCTGCACAGGCGCTGGCGGAGATTGAGGAGAGAGTCAGGCGGGAAGAGCTTGACACCGTCCCCTACTTCGCCGGTTTGCTGACCGGCGAGACTGACGCATTGATCCAGTCCTTCGCCGGCGAACCCGAGGTTCACTATCCGGTTCGTGGCCGCGTCAAGGGCGAGCGGGCCTTCGCCGAATACGCGGCCGCAACCAAGGCTTGGCTGGAGCAACGCGAGGCCACGATTGACGACATCGCCCTCCTGATGACCAAGCGCCGCAGCGTTGGTGAGGCGGTCCTCCACCTCGGTGGTGAGGATGGGCGCGTCGATCTCCCTGTGGCGATCGTGGCCGAACGAAGAACCGACGGACGGATCGAAGAGGTGCGGATCTACTACAGCAGCTGGCCGCTGAACGGCCGGCACGTGCACCGCCCGCCGCTACTGCAACCCGATGCGGGGTTGCGTGAGTCAGACGTCGTCGGCGAGTACCAGCTTGCGCTGGGGGCGGGCGACGTCGACGCGATCATGGCGGCCTTCGAACCGGACGGCTACGCTCGCGAGCCTGCGGGTGGCCAGCACGTTCACACGGGAGCCGGCGGCCTGCGCGCCTTCTATGAGCGCTTATTTTCGAACGGGGGCGGCATCCCGCTGGAGCACTGCGCCGTCGTCGACGACGGACGAGTTTGCGCGCTGGAGTACAACGTCGTGCGGTGGGGAGAGACGGACCTGCGGCCTGAGGCCGGGATCGCCGTCTACGTCCGCGGTGAAAGCGGCAAGCTCGCCGCAGCCCGCATCTACGACGACGCAGACCCGCCGCTCTGAGCTTCAGGTGACGAACTGCTGCCCGCCGTCGATGTCGAAGGTCGCGCCGGTGAGGACGGTGTTGGTCATGATGTGGACCGCTAGCGCGGCAACGTCGGCCGGCCCGACCACCCGGCCGATGGGTAGCTTCGCGCGGAGCTCATCCCGCCGGGCGTCGAGTCCCTCGCCAAGGAGCGAAGCCGAAAACGGCGTGTCGACGAAGCCCGCGGCGATCAGGTTGACCCGGACCGGGGCGAGCTCGAGCGCCAGCGCCGCCGCAAACGGAGGCAACGCAGCGGTGGCCGCGGAGACAAGCCCGAGCTCGCGGCTGATCCGCCGCCCCCCGGTGCCGCCCATGAAGATCAGCGTGCCGCCGGGCCTCATCTTGGGCGCGGCGTTGCGGGCGACCTCGAGCCCGAGTACGACGTGGTCGCCGATGGCGTGCCGCACCTGATCCGCGTCCATCTCCATCAGTGGCAGATAGCTCGGGCCCGGGCCGGTGACCAACACGTGATCGATCTGGTCCGCAAGATCCTCGAAGAACCGCTTCAGCGCGGCCGCATCGGTCGCGTCGAAGGCGGCGGTGCTCCGCGCGCCGACCTCCTGCGCTGCACTGTCGAGGCGCTCCGGATTGCGGCCGGTGAGCACGACATCGGCGCCCTCCGCACGGGCGCAGCGGGCTGTTTCCAGCCCGATCCTGGCGCTGCCGCCGATCAGGACGACGGTCTGCCCGAGCATTTCCGGCTCGCGCTCAGTGGGCGCAGCGGTGTCGGTGTTCACGATTCCGCACTCATCGGCGGGCGGTTGGCCGCAATCTCGGCGCGGAGGGCCTTCAGCGCGGCGACGTAGATCTCAGAGAACGTGGGGAAGGGCTGGATCGTGTCGCGCAGTGAATCGAGCTCGACGCGGGCGCGAATCGCCAGCGTGGCCTGTTGCAGCCACTCACCAGCCTCCGGGCCCAGTGCGTAGGCTCCGGTCAATCGCTCCCCATCGCTGAGCAGGGTCATGAATCCGTTGCTCTCGGGATAGGCGCGGCTGTAGGTCTCCATCTTCGGAGTCTCGTTGAGGGCGGCGGTTGCGCTGAACGCCGCCTCGCGTGCTCCCCGCCGACGCCGCCTGCGGGTCGGTGAAGACAGTCCGGGGGACCGCCTCGTAGTTGGCCTCCCGTGGCTCGCCGAGGATGTTCGAGGCGACGACCTCGCCCTCGTACTTGCCGACGTGGGTCAGCGGCCAGATGCCGTTGACGTCGCCGATCGCCCAGACGCCCTCGGCTACGCGAAGGCTCGCGTCGACAGGGACCCCTCGCGGATTGGCCTCGACCCCGATCGTGTCCAGTCCGAGCGAATCGACCCGGGGGCTCCTGCCGGTCGCGACCAGGATGCGGTCCCCTCGAAGCTCGCGCCCGTCCTCGAGCGCAAGGACGTAGTCATCCCCCTCGCGACTCGCAGCAGCAGCGCGAACACTGAGCTCGATCTCGATGTCGTCGCGGCGCAGGGCGTCGGCGAGGGCCTCGCCCAGCGGCGCCGGCTCACGCGGCAGCAGGTGCTCGGCGCCCTCGATCAGCACCGTCTCGCCGCCCAGGCGGCGGACGGCCTGGGCCATCTCGACGCCAACCGGACCGCCGCCCAGAATGAGTAGCCGGTTCGGCACGGCCTTCATGCCTGTCACCTCGCGATTCGTCCACACCCCGTCGAGCTCGCGCAGGCCGGGGACGGGCGGCACGATCGGATCGGCGCCGTTTGCAATCACGATGTGCTCGGCTGTGTGGTGCGTTCCTTCGACGTCGACGGCCCCGGGGCCGGCCAGCCTGCCCGTGCCTCGCAGCAGGTCGATGCCGTTGTCGGCGAGCCAGCGCTCCTGGCCGGTGTCGGAGTAGTCCGAGACCATGAAGTCACGCCAAGCAAGCGCTTCGGACACGTCTACCTCCGCGGTCGCGGCAGCCTCGCGCGCCGAGTGAACGGCCTCGCCGGGGCGCAGCAGCGTCTTGGACGGAATGCATGCCCAGTAGGAGCACTCCCCGCCGACAAGCTCCCGCTCGACGATGGCGACCCGAAGCCCACCCTCGACCAGCTCGCCGGCGCAATGCTCGCCCGGGGATCCGCCGCCGATCACGATGACGTCGTAGTCGGTGCTCATGTCGGCAGCTCCGCTCGGGCCTGCTCTTCGACATTCGAGCCACTGTCGTCCACGTCGGTCCTTCTCATCTTGACCTCCGTCGCCGCTCGGTCCGGGTGTTGAACCTATCGCCATCGGCCCGAGATCGCTGTGGACGTTCACCGGTTCTTCACGTACTGGATTGACTTAGGGGTCTGCGAGTGACAGGCTCAGAATCCCGCCGGCCGCCGGCCGCGGGATTCGCCGGCCGGCCCTGAATCGGAATGGAGGTCGAGATGGCTAGCACCGATGTGGAGGGTGACCCGATGAGCGGGGCCCAGAGCGCTCTGGGCGTCGACATGAAGCTCGAGGTCGTTACCTTGCCCGTCTCAGATGTCGATCGGGCGAAGGGTTTCTACGAAAGCCTCGGATGGCGCTTCGACATCGACTTGGTCGTCAGCGACGACGTCCGCACGGTGCAGTTCACGCCGCCCCACTCGCAGTGCTCGATTCAGTTCGGAAAAGGACGAACCACGGCCGAGGCGGGGTCCGCCAAGGCGACGATCCTGGTGGTCGAGGACATCGACTCTCGCCCGGGACGATCTGATCAGCCGCGGCGTCGAGGTCAGCGAGGTCCAGGAGGCGCGGCCCGCCCGGCTTCGATCAAGCCGGGGCGCTCTTACTTCGCGCGGGCCTCATTCAGCGATCCTGACGGCAATAGCTGGGAGCTCCAGGAGATCACGACGCGCCTCCCCGGCCGCGATTGGGAGGAGTGAGATGGATGTCGCCTCACTAGCGGACCTGCTGCACGAAACCTCCGGGCGTCACGGCGCGTTTGAGGCAGTTGCCCCGCCGCACGATTGGTGGGATTGGTATGCGGCCTACATGGACGCCCGGGAGAGCGGATCCACTCCCGATGAGGCTTCGGCGGCCGCCGGGCGTTACATGGCGGAGGCCAAGCAGGTCGTCGTGCCGTCTGAGTGAGCCCGGAGCGTCAGCCTAAGGCCCGAGATCGCGGTTCTCGCATCGCCTAGACCTCGCCTCCCTCCTCCCTACGAACCCCAGGAGCACGCATATGCCCCAGTTCCAGTTCCATCAGACGACCACCGCGACGCCCGAGCAGTTCATCGCCGGGCTCACCGACTTCGGGCCGGGCCGCGCAGAGCTCTTTGAGAACAGCGCCGACAGCTACCTCGAGGTGCATTACCAGGGCCCCAGCGAGGCCGACGTCACGGAAGGCTCGGCCGGCATCTGGGAACGCCTCCATTACGACTGGTCCGATCCCAACCGTGTCGTGCTGACCACCACCGATTCCAGCGCTTGGGCTAACGGCGCGAGCCACACCTACACCTTCAAACGCGACCCCGATGGGAAGACCGAGGTGGACTACGTCGTGGTACGCGACGGCAAGAACCTCAAGGGACGGTTCCTCGGCCTCGTGCTCGGGACGGTCGGCAAAGGCCGCTTGGAAAAGGCATTCGAGGGCGCGGTGAAGGCGATCGAAGCCCGCAACGACGAGCCAAGCGCGGCGGAATCAGCCTAACCGCCGTTCGGTGCCGATGACGAAGAGGCCAGAAGTCCACTTTCGGCCTTAGGGTGGCGTCCGGATCCGGTACGCCGACAGCGGCGGGTCGCAGCGGCCAGTATCCTGCTCGCGAGTCCGTGGCCGGAGAGCGTCTACGCATTTGCGCCGATCTGGGACACGCTCGCCGAGCACGCCCGCCTGTTGGCGATCGACCTGCCGGGGTTTGGCGCATCCGAACGCCGAGACGACCTGAGGTCTCCGCGGGCGATGGGAGAGTTCCTGGCCCAGCTGATCGGCGAGGCTGGTCTGGGCGCGCCTCACATCGTCGCTCCGGATGTCGGGACCTCGGCCGCCCTGTTTGCGGCTGCTGCACATCCGGAGCGAATCGCGAGCGTGATCGCGGGCACCGGCGGAGCCGCGGTTCCGCTCCGGCTGGGCGAGCCGCTGGCGTCGTGGGTGCTCGATCCCGACCTGACAAGTACAGCCACCAGCCCCGATAGCTCAGCTGGATAGAGCGACTCCTTCTAGCGGTTTCGGTCCCGATCGGGCAGCGACTGGCTTACGCCACGACGGCGCCAGCCGCGCTGTCGCCTTCACGCGAATGCAGAAGCGCACGGTGACCGTTGCCGCTCGCGCTGGGTCACCGCACGAGCGTGGTGCCGAGCCGGTCTGCCAGACGCACGCTCGCCTCGATCTCCAGCTTGCGGATCGAAACGGATTCGATGCTGATGCCGAACGGAACGCCCAGGCGACGGCAGAAGGACAACAGCTCGAGCGCGGTTGCCTCGGCGTGCTCGACGGACGCGTCGAGGGTGTCGTTGGCGTGGCGCAGGTCGTTCTCGATCCAGCGCGGCACGTCGATGCCGAGCCATCGGAGGAACTCCAAGGTCTTCATCGAGCCGCACACAGACAGGGTGAACACGATCGGGACCGGATCGATTCCGCGGTCGCGACACTCGTAGGCGTAGTCGGACACCAGGTTCTTGGCGGCGTTGACGTCGTAGACGATCTGGGTGACGAAGTACGAGCACCCGGCCTCTTGCTTGGCGACCAGACCAAGGTGCTCGGCGCCTTTGCGAGTGTGCCGTTCAGGTATGGCTACGCCGCCCAGGAGCAGATCCGGGTTCACTTCGGTGCGCAGCTGCTGGGCCATGCGCAGCGTCGTCGCCACGGGCTTTCCTTGCGAGGAAGCGCCGACGAAGACAGCCATCCGCTTGGCGGTGTCCTGGGTCCTCATCCAGTCGCGAAGGTCTTGCTCGGTGTACTTCGCCGTCGCGCGATAGACGACGACCGGTGTGTGCCAGGCCTGGAGGTGTCGATCCAGATAGTCGGCCGGGTCCATCGTCGGCAAGAACGGGAACGGTCGTTCATCGGGGTTGCGGTCGGACTCGTCGTCGATGTCGTAGAGGATCAGGCCGTCCACGCCGAGGGGTTCCAGGCGCTCGAGGGTGACGTCGGCGATCGCCTGGGCCTGCTCCGAACTGGTCGACAACCGTGGTGGGGTCAGGGCGAAAAGCAGGAACTCTCCCTGGCGGGAGACGATGCGACGCCGAAGATCCACGTTCGCAAAGCTATCGGGGTAGGACGGGCCACTGAGCAGGAGTTGGTGGCGTCGAGCGCGCTCTCAGTCTTCGCAACCGCCCGATAGCTCTGCCGGGGACCGGCGTATCGCCGCGCTTTTGACTTGCGCGATGCGGAGCAGCGCCGGGATCACGCGGGAGCAGCAGATCAAGGGCTCGATGTCGAGAAGCTCTGACTGGCTCCGCTCACCAGGTAAAGGGGCCACGACAGACACGGCCCACGACGCCAGGAGGACAACATGATTCAGCGAATGGACAACGTGCTCATCGTCGTCGAGGACCTCGAGGCGGCCAAAGCGTTCTTCGCCGAGCTCGGCATGGAACTGGAAGGCGAGACGACGGTCGAGGGGCCTTGGGTAGACCGGACCGTCGGGCTCAACGACGTCCGTGCCGACATCACCATGATGCGAACCCCGGACGGCCACGGCCGGGTCGAGCTGTCGAGGTTTCACAGCCCGCCGGCGGTTAGAGCCGAGCCGGAAAGCGCGCCGGCGAACGCGCTGGGCATGCGCCGGATCATGTTCATGGTCGACGACGTCGACGACGTCGTCACCCGCCTGCGCAGCCACGGTGCCGAACTCGTGGGCGAGATCGCGCAGTACGAGAACATTTACCGGCTCTGCTTCGTGCGTGGCCCCGAGGGCATCATCATCGGGCTGTCCGAGCAGCTCAGCTGAATGTGGCCGGGGCACGCAACGTCCGGGCGCTCCTTCCTTGCGCGACGACGAGGAGCGGCGGGATCACGCGAAAGCACGAGCGCCGGGATGACGTCGCTCATCACGGCATAAACGCCCAGTTCAGCGACGTTCGGCGAAGAAGCGAGAAGAGGGGTGACCGCACGAATCGAAGGGCCGCCTCGACGTCGCCTCGGCCCATCGCATCGAACAGCTTCCGCACGAGCTCGACGTTTGCTTCGACATCGCCGTGGAGTATCCGCGATTCGTTTCCACCTCAGTGCGAGCAGGCATCTCCGGACATCCGGCCTCAGGATTCGAATAGCGTCCCGGTAGGTCCGCTTCACTCATCCGACCATCGGGAGACCAGGTGAAGGCGATCGTCCGGGACCGATACGGCCCGCCTGACATCCTCGAGCTTCGCGAGGTCGATCCCCCTGAACCCGGCGAGGGCGAGGTGCTCGTGGAAGTGCGCGCCGCCTCGGTCAATCCGTACGACTGGCATTTCCTGCGCGGCGAACCGTACTTCATGCGGGTTCAGGCCGGCCTGCGCAAGCCCAAGATGGCGGTGCTCGGAGCCGACATCGCCGGGGTGGTCGAGAAGGTAGGGCAGAACGTGAGTGGCTACGGGCCGGGCGACGAGGTCTTCTGCGAGGACGACTCCGGCGGCGGTTTCGCCGAGTTCGCGACCGTCAGCGAGGACCTGCTCCAGCAGAAACCCGCCAACCTTTCATTCGAGCACGCCGCGACGGTGCCGCTCGCCGGGCTGACCGCTCTTCAGGCCCTTCGCGATCACGGCCGCCTCGAGGCGGGGCAGCGGGTTCTGATCATCGGAGCGTCGGGTGGTGTCGGCACGTTTGCGGTCCAGATCGCGAAGTCACTCGGCGCCCATGTGACCGGCGTCTGCAGCACCCGCAATATCGAGCTGGTCCGCTCGACCGGCGCCGACGCGGTGATCGACTACACGCGCGAGGAGTTCACCGCGGCCGCGACCCCCTTCGACCTGATCCTTCAGCTTGCTGGTATGGCCGCGCCAGGCGAATGCCGCCGCGTTCTCGCGCGCAACGGCGCGTTGCTACTCAGCAGCGGCGACTCGGAGGGGCGCTGGATCGGGCCGGTCAGCCGGATCATCAAGGCGCTGGCGATCTCGCCGTTCGTGAGCCAGCGGATGGTCCCGTTCGTCGCGAAGCCGAACAAGGAGGACCTGGGGACGCTGCGCGGGCTGATCGAGTCGGGCAAGGTCACGCCGGTGATCGACCGGACCTACGAACTGGCCGCTGTACCGGAGGCGATCGCCTACATCGAGCAGGGTCATGCCCAAGGCAAGGTCGTCATCACGATCTGAAGTTGCCCGCCGTTGCCCGTGTCGCGCGGACGCGGCTCTCCACAGAGTTGGGGACGCCAGCGATAGTCCGCTCGCTTTCGCATTGCGCGATGAGGGGAAGCGGAGGCACCGCTCAGATCGTCGCGACCATCCACGACTTCCAACCCTGCACGGTCCTCGTGCGGCCACTGCAGCGCCAAGAGCGGGCATTGGGCAGAAGCCCGCATTTCTGCCCAAATCGCCCTATATCGCCACTAATCGGGCCATATCCGCGCCGCTCTCTCAGGCACGTCCAGGCACGAATCGGAGCTCCTTAGGAGGGAGTCGCTCTATCCAGCTGAGCTATCGGGGCCGGTGCTCATCCATGGAACAGGTTGCGGTGCGCCATCGTTGAGCCTGCGACGATCGTACCGTCGGGAAACGAACCCACCGGCTTGTGTGGTCGGCCTTTCGGTGTGCGAGGCGGGCGCTAGGCGGTTGCCGAGGCGAGCAGCACCACGTTCGAGAGGCTCAGCGGCCCCGAGCCGCCCCCCGCATCCGCGGCGGCCTGCGTGATCGCGTCCCACGCCTCTTCCTGGGCCTCGCCTGCGTGCTGCTCGATCATCGCCCGGATCGGGGCGGAGATCCCCCTGATATAGGCGGTGAAGTGCTCGGGGGAGTCGAACTCGAAGATGACCTCGTCCTGCTCCACGGCGACCTTCGAGAACCCGCCTCCTTCGAGCAACGCGCCGATGGCAGCCGGGGTTGGCCGGGAGAGGGGCCCAGGCGTTCCGGCCGCCGGCGGGGGCACGTCCAGCCGCTCCATCGTCGTTCTCATCGGAATCGAAAGGAACGGGACCTGATCGGGTTCGCCCCACGAGCTGATCGCGATCCGCCTGCCCGGCTTGAGGAAGCCTCGGATGCGCCCAGCCGCGGCCTCCGCGTCCGGCTCGAAGATGATTCCCCAGCGCGAGATGGCGGCGTCGAAGCTCGCGCGCGGAAAATCGAGGCTGGCGGCGGCCGACTCGATGAACTCGACGTTGCCCAAGCCGGCCGCCGCCGCGCGTTCACGCCCGAACGCGAGCATCGCGGCGGAAATGTCCGTGGCCACAACGCGGCCCCCCGGGCCGGCCTTACGCGCCGCGGTGAGGGCCGGCTCGCCATAGCCGGCGGCGACATCCAGGACCCGGCTTCCCGACCGCACATCAGCGAGCTCCACCAGCCGCTCGCTGATGTGCCCCTCTGCGCTGTCATTGAACTCACTCCACTCCTTCCATCCCACCGCAGCAGAGTCCCAGCGCTTCTGCTGCGCCTCGCGGAAGTCGACCGGGTCGATCGCCTCGGATTCCATGCCCGCTC
Organism: uncultured Actinomycetes bacterium; assembly: GCA_963738305.1. Classification (GTDB taxonomy): domain Bacteria; phylum Actinomycetota; class Thermoleophilia; order Solirubrobacterales; family 70-9; genus JBBRHQ01. The sequence continues at coordinate 1,318,763 of CAVTVU010000001.1, forward strand.
CTCCTCGCCTAACGGTGGTGGTGGTGCCGGCGCGGTAGCGGCTGCCAGGCGGGGGCGCCGTCGCTGATCGTGTTGTGAGTGAGCTGGCGTTCGTGGCTGCCGTCGGCACGCATCACGAAGACCTCCTGGTCGCCGTCGCGGTCGCTGTCGAAGGCGATCAGCTTGCCGTCGGGCGAGTAGTCGGGGTTCAGCGCGCCGGAGTTCTCGGTCTCGGTGAGCTGATGCTGGCCGCTGCCGTCAGCGCGCATCGTGAAGATCTCCGGGCTGCCATCACGGGTGCTCGAGAAGACGATCCGCTTGCCGTTCGGCGAGAAGCCGGGGCCGATGTCGGAGACCATCGTGTTGTGCGTCAGCTGGCGCTGGTGGGTCCCGTCGGAGCGCATCACGAAAATTTCCTCGTCGCCGTCGCCGTCGCGATCGCTGAAGAAGACGATTTTCTTGCCGTCCGGCGAGTAGGTGGGATCGCCCTCCGTGAAGGTGGCGTTGTGGGTGAGTTGGCGCCGCCCTGTCCCGTCGAGCTTGGCCGAGAAGATCTCGAGGTCGCGGTCGGCGTCGCGATTCGACTGATAGACGATCCGGCGGCCGCCGGGGGAGAAGTAGGGAAGCCCCTCCGCGGTGTTGTGCGGATGCGGAAACGGGCGTTGGTGCTTACCGTCGGCGCCGACCGTGAGGATCTTGTAGCCGTCCCTGTTGGTGGAGAAGGCAACCCTCTTCCCACCCGGCGAGTAGGCCGCCTCGTAGGCACCGTCGAGGCCGATGTGGGTGAGCCGCCGCACCCGGCGGCCGTCCACGTCCATGGTGAAGATCTCCGTGCTGACGCCGTCCCTGTCGCTCGCGAAGGCGATCCTCCCGTTCCGGCCCGACAGGGCCCCACCCGCGGGGCCCGGAGGAGAGGCCAAGAGCGCCGCCCCCGCCAGCAACGCCGCAGCGCCGATGACGCGGCTCTTCCCTCCTCCCTGGACCGCTCCCATGACGCTCAGGTTAGATCCGCGCGCCTCGGCGAGTCAAGCCGGCGGCTTCACGCCACCGCCCGCCGCAGGTCAACGGGATAGAAAACGGCATCAGAGCCGATCCGCCGCTTGACGGCATCCATGTAGAGCAGCGCCAGCAGGGCCTCCGAAGCCAGGGTCACCGCCGCGGCGCCCTCGTATCCATAGAGGGCGATGGCGATCGCTCCGGCGATCACCGCGAAGACCGCGGTCATCCCCATGCGGAAGACCCGGACCCCGAGCAGGTCGTGCGAGACGATCTGGACGTCGTTCAGGTAGGCCACCAGCCGCAGCGGCACGGTCGAGGCAAGCAGGACGAACGCCAGGCCCGCGGCCCGGAATGGCTCCCCGTAGAGCAGCGCGAGAAGGTCGTCGCCGAACAGCGCCACCAGGACCACTCCGAACAGGCTGATTGCGAACCCGATCGTCAGGAGATGCTGCTGCACGGCGTGCTGCTCCCGGTCCCCCGGGAGCCGGGATGCCCTGGCCATGAGCAGGATCTGCAGGGCATCAGGCAAGAGCAGGATGCCGGTGACGATCCGGACTGGCGCCTGGTAGATGCCCAGCTCGGCGGAAGTGCCGAGCAGGGAGAGGAGGATCACGTCGATCCTCGTGTGAACCATCACCAGCACGTTGAACGAGTTGAAGTGCCATGCCTCGCGGATGAGGTCGAGCCCGACCCGGTGCGGCTGCGCGGGGACGACCCCGAGCCGGCGAAGGCTGAGCAGTCGCAGGGCCAAACCGACGAAAGCGCCCACGGCCAGGGCGAGGATTGCCCAGGCGGGGGAATCGAACCGCTGGCAGGCGACGGCGAGCAGCACGAGGCCGATTGCCGTTTCGACGAGGCCCGCTGATGCGTCCCAGATGGAGTTCTCTCCCACCGCGAAGAACGACCGCAGCGAGAGCGTCGCCCTGGTCAGAAGCCACCAGGGAATGGAGGCCAGTACCGCCGCCCGATCCTGGCCCGAGAAGACAACGGTGCCCAGGACGGCAAAGAGCGCCGCAGCCGGCAGAGCGCTGACCAGCTGAAACCTGCGCACGGTGCCGAGCACAGAACCCCATTGCTCTTGTCGGGTCCGCGCAAGCAGCGGAACCAGGTACTGGCTCATCCCGCAATCGCCGATGATCGCGGCGAACAAAGCGAGCACCACGGCGAGGCCGAAGGAGCCCAGGGCGTCGACGCCCTGGAACTGCGCCACGAAGATCGATCCGACGAAGAGGGTCGCCCCGTAGAGCCCCCGCGCGATCCCGCCGCTGAAAGCATTCCAGGCCAGCGAGCGGCGCCCGTGAAGGCCCCGCCGGGCAGACTGTGAGTCAGTCGGCATTGAGAGATGTGGTCGAACGCAGCAGGTTCGCCAGCGTCAAGTCGCGGATCATCCCAGAGCGCTGCGGTTCGAGACGGCAAGGCGCCGAGATGGGCGCAGATCGCGATGGATCGGATGTAGTATGCCCAGCCCACGCAGGCCACGAAGCCGCGCAGGGCGCTTCGAGATCGGAGCTTCGGGCCTGCTCATGGTCGCCGCCCGCTCCCAAGGGGAAAGAGAGATCACGCAGAGCACCCCGAGCACTGCCTCAAACGACGAGAGCGGCAGGGTCGAGGCCGGTCCCGCTTCGCGGTTGGCGGCGATCGCGGTCCTGGCCCTGGCGGCGATCGCGGCCGCCGCCGCGAGCCTGGCATTGGCGTCCGGCCAGGACCGGGGGAACCTTTCCCCGCCGTCGATCGCGGTGGACGGCCGCGGCCTCGCCACGGTTGCCTGGACCGAGGTCTCCAGGTCCGGTATCCGCGTGGCGCAGGAATCGGCGCCCGGGAGGTGGAGCACTCCGACTCTGCTGGACGGCGATGGCGGCCCCGGTTCGGTCGCCATCGGCCGCGACCGCCTATCGCGGGTCGCGTATGTCAACCACGATGGCCTGGTCGTGGCGGATCAGCTTCCGGGGAAGGGCGACGCAGAGCCCGCTTTCCGTCGCACGGTCGTCGACCCGAGAGGGCGCGGCCGACCGTCCATCGCGGTCACCGAGGCAGGGGAGACCGCCGTCCTCTACCAGGCAGAGGGCGACAGCCTGCGGCTGGCCGTGCGCGGAAGCTCGGGCGGGTGGCGGACCAAGGCGCTTGGAGTCGCCGCCGAGCAGCCGCAGCTCGCGCCCTGGGGCAGCCGGGGCATCGTCTTCGCGGGCCTGCGCAACGGCAGGGTCGCGCTCGGTAGGTCTCCCAACAGCGCCAGCCGGGTGCCTCCGCCGGCAATCGGCACCTCGGTCGGCGCCCAAGGGTCGCTCCGCGGCTTCAGCCTGACCACGGCCGGGAAGCAGGTCGAGGTCTCCTTCATCGAGGAGGACGGCGAGGTGGTGATCGCAGCTCGCCCTTACGATCGCGGCAAGCCGAGGCAGGTGGCGGCGATTACCGCGGGGGTCGGCAACTTCACGGCCACCGCGGGAGCAAACGATGGCCGCTCGGTGATCCTCTACCGCCACCCGCGCTACCGCGTGCTCACCCTCGCCCTGCTCGAGCACGGAACCCGCCTCGGCGACATCGCGGTGGACCAGGGCCAGCTGGGCGATGTCGCGCTCGCCCCGGACGGGTCGCGTGCGTCGGTCGCCTACTGGGACTATCCCGGTGGCCGCCAGCTCCATGTGGCCCGGGTGCCCCTCGCCGGTCCCGGAGTGTTCGTCAACCGGGATGTGCTCTCCCTGGAACCGCAACCTTCGAGGGCGAGCATCGTCCCGGTGTCCAACCAACAGCCGACACTCCCCGCCGACGGCAAGGTCTCGATCTGGCTCGCCGCGCTGGCGCTGCTGCTGACGATTGCAGCCGGGGGCTTGCTCCTGCTCGGCCGGCGGAGGGGGATCCGGCTCCTGCCGTTCGTATTCGCGCTCGGACTGCTGGCGGGATTTGCGGCTCGCTCTTCGTATGTGGCCCAGATCGGCGTTTACGGGCTTCCCGCGAACGACCAGCTGACACTTGACCGCGCTGGCGTCGATGCGGTCGTCAAGGCATTGCTGATCGTCGCCGTCGCGACAGCGATCCTCTGCGTCGTGGGCCGCCTCCTCCCCGCCAGGCTCGGCGCCCGAGCGCTGGGGCGGCTGCGCTCGGTCCGGCTGCCTTCACCGGGTCCGGCGGGCCGGGTCGAAGCGGTCTTCCTTGCGGTCTCGCTTCTGGTGGCGGCGTACCTTCTCGCCTCCAAGGGCCTTGGCAGCCTCGCCAAGTCGCGCCAGGCTGCGTTCGCCGACAGCGGCTACCAGCTCGCGCTCCTCTACGCCGGCGCCGGCGCCTGGCTCGTCTACTTCATGGTCGTCGGCTGGCCCGGCGGCGACCAGCGCCGCCGGAGGCTCCTGCTCCTGACGCTCGGTGCCCTCACCCTGATCCCCCTCCTGGTCAGCGGCACCAGGACGACGACGATCCTCGGGTTCCTCGTTCCGCTCATCCTCCTGATCCACCTGCGGGTGAGGCCGATCCCTGTGAAGACGGCTGTGATCGCGATCGTCGCCCTGATGGTCCTGGCGATCGGTATGCGCCAGATCGCCCGCGGGGAGCCCGGTACCCCGTATCTGCGAGAGGCGGCTCCGACCACTGAGGCCGATGGCATCGTTGCCTCCGCACTGAAGCCTGCCTTCGGTTGGACGGAAGCGGCGGCCTTCGACGGATTCGTCCTGGTGCGGACCCAGTACCTCCCCCGGTTCGGCACCGATCCATTGCTGACGGCCGGTGCGTATGCCGGCATCCTCGTCCCCAGGAGGCTGTGGCCCGACAAGCCGCGCGCCGCGGGCGAGACCTTCACCGAGAACCTGACCCCTTGGGAGTTCGGGCTCTCGAAGGTTGGCCAATCCACCTCGCTGCCCGGTGACCTGACGATGAACTGGGGGCTGGCCGGCGTCTTCGCCGGCTTCGCCGTGCTCGGGCTCGTGCTCTGCCTGCTCGGCGAGCTGCTCGCCGGCGCCGGCGGAGCCTTCGGCTGGCTCCTTGCGGCTGCCCTGGTGCCGCAGGCGGCAGCCTCGATCTGGGCAGACAGCTTCAGCACGGGCTGGCAGGGGATCGCCCTGGCAACGATGATCACCCTTGCGGTGATCGCCGGCAGGCTCCTCGGCGGCGCCGGGAAGGACTCTCAGCCGAGCACGGAGGCGTAGGCGCCGAGCAGGGCCCGCGCCATCAGGTCACGGGAGAGGAGTTGACGAAACTGCTTGGCCTGCTCGCGATCAGGCCCCCGCTCCAGCCCAGCCTCGATCGCCCGCTGTAGCCCCTGCTCACCGCTGGCGGGCGACCAGTAGATACCCCAGTCACCCAGGTACTCGTTGGTGTGACCGTGGGTCGTCGTCACCACGCGGCAGCCCGCCGCCGCTGCCTCGAGATCGACGTGAGGAGCGACCTCGAACCAGCTCGCGAGCACATGGGTGTTCGCCGCCCCGTAGAGCGGCAGGATTTCGGCGTGCGGGAGGTTGGGGATCCAGCGCTGGTGGCGGCTTCCGCGCACGAACTGCTCGAACTCTCGAACGTAGTTCAGGTGCCGCGAGTTGGGGGTGCCCACAAAAACGCCTGGAATGCCCATGCGCTCCAGCACCCGGGCCACCGCGAGTTGCCGCTTACGAGCCTCGATCCTGCCAACGCTCAGGACGAAGTCTTCGGGGAGGCCGTCGACGCTTGGCGAGCGGTCGGACCACTCGGCCACGTTCGGGATCACGTAAGTGGGGCGTGGCCTGGGTGTCACGTCGAGGTCGATCGAGTGCTGCTCCTCGTGTCCCCCGAGGAGCCAGGCATCGCAGTCGCTGAGAATTTCCGCCTGACGCCGCGAAACCCCCTGAAAGAGCTGGCGGACGGCCTCCGGGCCGAGCTCGAGGTTGCTCCTGGCCAGGTAGAGGTTCCGCAACCGCTCGAAACCGTCCTGGCTGGTGAAGGTTGCGGCGAGCCGTCCCAGGCCGCCGCGGTGAGAGGCGGGGAGGCTGTTCACCCAGCTCCGCCGGTGGTGAATGGGCGAGATCACCACCCGCCGGGCGCACCGCTTCGCCAGGCTCAACTGGTAGGCGGTCTCGACCGACCAGTCGAGGTTGGACAGATGGGCGATGTCGAAGTCCTCGTCGAGCGCGTCCAGGGAGGGGTGAAACACCGACGATCCCCCGTTTCGCGTGACGACGTCAGCGTACTCGCGCATCTGCTTCGCGGCTCCGCTGATGACCTCGCCGTCGTCCTCGGTGCGGGCGAAATAGACGACACGCAGGCCCTCCTTGACCAAGGGCCCGTCGTCTCGTCGTTCGGCTATTTCCTGTCCCAGTAACAAGTTCCCAATCGCGGAGCCGGGTTATCGGCAGGAGCCTAGCGCCCGCATTCACCCAATATTTACGAAACCGCGCCGGCGCAAGACGCCTCGGTGGTTCAGAATCCAATGCCAGTGAGACGGAGTCGACGATCGGAGGTCCGAGCGCTGCTGGCGGTGGCGGCTCTCGCCGTGCTTGCAACAGGCGGCTGCGGAACGAGCGAAGAGACGACCTCATCCGCAGCCTCACACACAGACTTCGCCGGGACGTCGGTAAAGCCGGCCAAGCCTGCCCCGCCCCTGCGCCTCCGCGACTCGCTGGGCCGCGAGGTCGACCTGCGCGAGTTCCGGGGGAAGGCCGCCCTGGTCACGTTCGTCTACTCGCACTGCCCCGACGTCTGCCCGCTGATCGTCAGCCACTTTCACACGGCCCTGGCCGAGCTGGGCCCGAAGGCGAAGAAGGTGCAGATCATCGCCGTCTCCACCGACCCTCGCCGCGACACCCCGGCCGCCGTCGCCAAGTTCCTGCGAGCCCATCAGATGACCGGCAGGATGCTCTACCTGATCGGCAACCGGGCCAGCCTCAGCCGAACCTGGAGGCACTGGGGGGTGATCGCCAAGGCCGATCCCACCGATCCCGAGTTCGTCGAGCATTCGGCGCCGATCTACGGGATCGACGCGACGGGGAAGATCGTCACCGTCTACACGCCGCGCTTCCGTCCCTCCCAGATAGTCCACGACGTGCCCCTCCTGGCCTCGCAGTGAGATGCGCCGCGCCCTGCTCCCCGCGCTCATCCTGCTGGCTGTCGCGGCGGTGATCGTGATCGAGGTGGCGGCCGACAGCTCCAACCCCGCCGCCCGCCCGGCGCCGCGCCTGCCCGCCGAGGTGCTGGTCGGGCCGAAGGCCACCCTCGCGGGATTGCGCGGCGATCCGGCGGCGATCAACTTCTGGGCCAGCTGGTGCGAGCCCTGCCGGCGGGAGATGCCTCAGCTCGAGCGCCTGTCCCGCTCCCTGAAGGGTGATGCGTCGTTGGTGGGAATCGATTACAGCGACGATGCGAGCAGCGCCCGGGCGCTGATCCGCGAGCTGCACGTCACCTACCCCAACCTGCGGGACGGAAGCGGCGAGGTGGGGAACAGCTACGGCCTCAGCGGGCTGCCGACGACTGCGATCCTCGATCCCGCGGGGCGGGTGGTGCGACTGCTGCGCGGGCCGCAGACGGCGGCGAGCGTCCGCGGCGCCCTTCGCTCCGCCCAGTGAGTCCGAGCCCGGGCCATCGTGTGGCGTCCGCCACCGACGTCGCCGCGCGAGATGTCGAACCCGAGCACCGCCAGGGCGACCACCAGAAGGCCGATGACGATCAGTCCGATGGCGAGCCAGCCGCTCATTTCGCGCGGGACAATAACCCGCGTTCGGGAAACCCTCCATCGCAAAAGACCACACCTATGAATGTGGGGAGCAAACGGATGCGCCGCCCCCCGTTTTCCCGCTAAGTGCCGCCCGCGAGCACCTGCGTCCCGGCCTCGCCCGCCAGCACCTCGGCCGCCTGCTCCAGCCCCCCGATAGCCGCGCGAGCCCCGCCGGCCTCGACGAAGCGGCAGGCCGCTTCCACCTTCGGGCCGATCGATCCCGCCTCGAAGTCCTCTTTGCGCAGTCGCTCCGGGGTGGTGCGGCCGATCGGCCGCTCGTCGTCGCTGGCGTAGCCGAGGCGGACGGCGTCGACGTCGGTCAGCATCACCAGGGCCTCGGCCCCGAGGCGGGCTGCGAGGAGGACGGCGGTGAGGTCCTTGTCGACCACCGCCTCGATTCCGCTCAACGTCCCGGCCTCGCCGGCCGCCACCGGGATGCCGCCGCCGCCCGCGCAGATCAGCAGCACCCCCGCGTCCACCAGCAGCTCCAGGCTCCTCAGCTCGATAAGCGCCCGCGGCTCGGGCGAGGGCACGAGGCGCCGCATCCCCTCCCCGTCGCGCCCCATCGCCCATCCCCGCTCCGTCGCGAGACGCTCGCCCTCCCCAGCTGGATAGACCGGCCCGACCGGCTTGCTTGGGTGCTGGAAGGCCGGGTCGTCAGCGTCGACGACGACCTGTGTGAGGACCGTGACCACCTCCCTGCCGGGGAGGGCGTTGCGAAGCGCCACCTCCAGCATGTAGCCGATCATTCCCTCGCTTTCGGCCCCGAGCACGTCCAGGGGATAGGGGGCAACGGCCTCGTAGCTCTCGCTCTGCAGGGCCAGGAGCCCCACCTGGGGCCCGTTGCCGTGCGTGAGCACGACCTCGTGCTCGTGGGCGATCTCAGCCAGCGCCGCCGCCGCGGCCTCGACGTTCCGCCACTGCGTCTGGGCGTCGGCCGGCTCGCTGCGACGGAGCAGCGCGTTGCCGCCGAGCGCGATCAGGGCACGCATGCCGCCAGACTCGCAGGTCGAGGAGTCCCCACACCCACGATGTGGCTGCCAACGGATGCGGGCGGGACGGTGCGCGCCTAGCGTCTGAGCCAGGCTTTGCAAGCCGACCGGATGAAAGAGTGACGTGATGACGGAAAGCCACGATGGCTCGATCACGGTGGTCCTCGCCGACGATCACGCGGTGGTCCGCGGCGGCCTCCGGGTTCTGCTCGATGCGGAGCCCGACCTCGAGGTGATCGCCGAGACCGAGGACCGGCGCAGCACGGCTCGATCTGTCAGGTTGCGGCGCCCCACGGTGCTGGTGCTCGATTTGAGGATGCCGGGCGCGGCGCCCGCAGCCGACATCCCCGAGTATCTCCAGAGCAGCCCGGGTACCTCGATCGTCGTGCTGACCATGGACAACGACCCGATCACGGCCCGGGAGATGCTGAGGGCAGGGGCCGGCGGATACGTGCTCAAGCAGGCGGCCGACCGCCAGCTCGTGGAGGCGATCCGCAACGTCGCCTCGGGCGGCGGTTACATCCACCCGGAGCTGGGCGCGGCTCTGGCCAAGGGGCAGGCGGACTCCGCCGAAGGCCTGAGCGAGCGGGAGCGGTCTCTGCTCGCGCTGCTGGCGCTGGGGCACACCAACCGCGACATCGCGGATCGCCTCCACCTGAGCGTGCGGGCGGTCGAGGTCAACCGCAGCCGCCTGCAGAAGCAGCTCGGTCTCGAAGGCCGCCCGGACCTGGTCCGCTTCGCCCTCGAGAACAGGCTGATCGAGCCAGAGCCGGCAGACCCGGCCTGAGCGCCTCCGCAGCTCTCAAGGCTGCATCATGCCGTGGTCGAGCGCGTAGCGGACCAGGTCCGCCCTGGACCGGAACCCAAGCTTCTGCTGCACGTGGACCCGGTGCGACTCGACTGTGCGAACGCTCAATCCCAGCCTCTCGGCGACCTCGTTGTTGGTATGGCCGAGGGCGATCAGGCCGAGCACCTCCCGCTCCCGCTTGGTCAGCTCGTTCTCCGCCAGCTCGTCGGGAGGGTGGCGGTCGAGCTTGGCCCGCATTTCCGCGCCGATGTGCCGGCGGCCCCGCGATGCGTCCCGCACCGCCTTGACCAGCTCGGAAGCGGCCGAAGCCTTCAGGACGTAGGCGCTCGCCCCGGCCTCCAGAGCCGCTCGCGCCGTCGCCGGGTCGTCGTGCATCGTCACCACCACGACCCGCGTCTCCGGCGAGCCCTCGAGGATGCGGGGGATCGCCTCCGGCCCGCTTCCCGATCCCATCGAGAGGTCGAGGACCAGCACCCCCGGCCGCAGCTCGGTGACGAGGGCGATCGCATCCTCCAGGTCGCCCGCCTCCGCCCGCACCTCGAACTCCTGCTCGGCCTCGAGCAGGGCCCGCAGGGCGCTGCGAACGACCGCGTGGTCGTCGGCGATGACGATCTCGCTGCGGGACTCGGCGCTCATCAGTGCGCCGGCTCGATCGGGATCCTGGCCCTGACGATCGTGCCCTCACCCTCGGCCGAGCCGATCTCCAGCTCCCCGCCGAGCAACTCGATGCGCTCGCGCATGCCGTTCAGCCCGACCCCGGCGGGGGTAGCCTCGACGTCGAAGCCGCGGCCGTCGTCCCGGACGACGACCGCCAGTGACCCGTCCCCGGGCCTCGTCTCGATGTGAGCCCGGCCTGCGCCGGAGTGCTTGACGACGTTGTTGAGCGATTCCTGCACGAGCCGGTAGATCGCCCGCTCCTGCTCCGTGGTCAGGGGTGTCTCCAGCGCGATGGACGTCTCCGCCTCGAAGGATCCGCGCTCGGCACTCTCCCCGGCCAGCGACTTCAGCGCCTGATCGAGGCCGAGCGTCTCCAGCGGGATCGGCCGCAGCTCGCCGATCAGCCTCGAGAGGGCTGCTATCTCGCGCTCGAGGTCGTCGGCCGCCTCGCCGGTGGCCTGCGCCAGCGTGTCGCGGGCGGTCCCCGATCGCAGCGCGGTTGCCAGCTTGATCCGGATCGCGGCCAGCTGCTGGAGGGTCTCGTCGTGGAGCTCGTGCGCCCAGTGGTGGCGCTCGCGTTCGGCCGCATCGATGCGCTCGCGCAGGCGTTGCTGCTCGACCGACTGAGCCATGGCCACGGCCATCGACGCGCTGGAGGCGAATGCCCTCAGCAGCCGCCCGTCCTCCTCGCTGAACTCCTCCCCCCCGGCCCGGTCGCAGGCCACCAGAACGCCGAGGCCTTCGGCGTGCACCTGTAGGGGCACCAGCAGGGCGATGTCAGCTCCGAGCCGCTCGCGCAGGCCCAGCTCGCGCGGGCCGGGAGGCCCGCTGAGGCTCCTCGCGCCGAGCGTCTTCACCGCATCGCCCAGCTCCGAGCCCGCCATGGGGACCGTCCAGCCGCCCATCTGCTCGATCTCCTCACCGGTGGCGGCCGCCAGGGTCAGCTCCCTGCTCCGCTGCAGGAACACGGCGACCGTGCCGGCCCCGACCAGCTCCCGCGCCCGGTCGACGATCAGTCCGAGGATGCGCTCGAGGTTGGTCTCGGAGTCGAGCGCCTCGGCTATGTCGGCGGAGGCCTCGACCTGGCGCAGCGCCCGTTGCAGGGCGCCTTCGCGTTCGCTCAGGTTGCGGTAGAGCCGCGCATGCTCGATCGCGATCCCGGCCCACGTGGCGAGGATCTCCGCGGTCTCCTGGTCGAGGTCCCCGAAGGTGTCGCCCCCGGCCTTCTCGGTCATGTAGAGGTTGCCGAACGCCTCCCCGCGCACCAGGATCGGCACGCCGAGGAAGGTGCGCATCGGCGGATGGTTCGGCGGGAAGCCGAAGGAGCGCGGGTGGGAGCTGACCTGATCCAGTCGCAGCGCCACCGGATTGCGGATCAACTCGCCGAGCACGCCGCGACCACGGGGAGGGTCGCCGATCTGCGCTTTCACCTCGGGCTCGATCCCCGAGGCGAGGAACTGCGAGAGCTCCTGCCCCGACTCGCCGAGCACCCCGAGAGCGGCGTAGCGGGCGCCCGTCGTCTCGCGTGCGGCCTCGACCACCGAGTGCAGCACCGCGTCCAGGTCGAGTGGGGCGAGGACGCTGCACCCCACGTCGATCAGCCGCCTCAGTCGCGAACCCTCATCCATCGCCGTCGAGGCCCGGCTCCTCGTCGTCCCCGGGCTCCTCGTACAGCGTCTCCGCAGCGAGCTCGCGCGCCCGCTGGCTCCACAGCTTGACCTCGAGGAAAATGTCGTCCCCGAAGCCTTCGAGGGCGTCGAGCGCGAGGAGGGTGAAGTGGCCGTTGGAGATCGGCTCCTGGTCCACGTTGCGCCCGTCCAGCTCAGCCGTCGCCGCGACCGCCCCGCGCACCAGCGGGCGGCCCCAGACCAGCGTGACGTCGCCGGCCATTTCCGATTCCCCACGCCAGCGCCCGATCACGTCGTCGTTGAGGTCGATGCGCCATTCCGGGTTGTCATCGGCGAGGACGTCGGTGAAGTCGGCGCTGGCCCGGAAGTCGGTCGGGTCGCCATCCGCTGGCAGTGTGTAGGAGACGTGGCCGAAGAACTCGATCGGCCCGTCGGGACCCTCGCCCCTCGCCGTGGCCGGCACCCAGGTGCGTCCTCCCCAGGCTCGCTCAGGGAACCAATCGACCTCTGCTGGGATGCCGACCCCTTCCGGCAGGTCCGGGATCGCCTCGCACGCCGCGCCGAAATGCTCGCCGAGGCGCTCCGCGAACCGCCCGTGCGGGATCCCCTCCTGGGAGCTGTCGGCGATGAAGCTGGGAATCGGACGCGGGTCGGGAGGCATCGACGGGCAACCCTATCCCTCGAGTATCTCGCGCAGGTCGCCAGCCGCCCGCTCGGGCGGATAGACGTTGATGTCGACCCCGGTCCCCATCTCGAAGGCGGCTTTGACCGTCAGCCGCGGAGCGATGTCGATGTGCCAGTGGAAGTGCTCCGTGCCGTGCGGCGCCGTCCGCACCCAGAGGTTGAGCCCGGGCGCGCCGTCGAAGCGCCGGGCCAGCGTCCGCAGCGCCTTCCCGAGCATCGATGCCCCCACCTCGTCGCGCTCGAAGCTGGGTGCCGCCCGCCGTGGCAGGAGCCGCAGCTCGAACGGGGACCGCGAGGCCCAGGGGCAGATCAGCGCCGTCTCCTCGTCGATCGCCACTAGGCGCTCGCCGCGCCGGACCTCCTCGGCGAGGATGTCGCTGAGCAGCCCGCCTCCCGCGGTGCGCTCGCGATAGGAGCCCACCCGCTCGCGCTCCCGGGCCACGTTCGGGGGGACGAAGGGCAGGGCGTAGAGCTGTGCATGGCTGTGCTCGAGCGATGCGCCGGCGCCGCCTCCCTCGTTGACGATCAGCTGCGTGTAGGCCGCGTCCTCGTGCGCCCGCATCCGCTCGCGCCAGGTCGCGAGCGCGGTTGCGACCTCCTCGTCAGAGAGCTCCGCCATCGAGGTCCTGTGCCGGGGCAGGTTGACGATCACCTCGTGTGTCCCGGTGGCCGAGCGCGAGGCGAAGAGGTCGGGCTCGGCCGCCCGCGAGGTCGCCCGGAGCGGGTCCGCGGAGCTGCCGAAGGCCGAATCGGGCCCGGCGCCGGCGGGTGCGGCAACGGCTGCGGCGCCGGCGTCAAGGGCGGGATAGAGGTTGGGGACGACTCGGGTCAGCCACCCCGGCGTATCGGCCCCCCCGGCCTCCCGCAGGGCGAACACCTCGGGCGGGGTCTCGGACTCCGAGCCCTCGCAGAGCGGGCAACCCTGCGGTCCCCTGATCGCCGGGCGCGGCGCCGTGAAGGCCTCGGGCCGCTCGGCCCGCGCAGGGGCGAGGATCGTTCTCATCCCCGTCAGCTGGTCGATGCGGAGCTCAGGAGAGCTCATCGGCGGCCGCCGCTGATTCTCAGCTGCTCGGTTGATGTCTAGGAGCGAGAGGGCGGAAGGTCGCCCTCGACGTCCGGATCGGATGCGGGCGGCGACGGGGGAGGAGGGTTCGTGCGGGCCGCCGCCGCCGCTACCCGCGCCGCCGCCTGTTCGTCGTCCCCCTCCCAGCCGAGGAATGGCTTGATCACGTCCATCGGCAGCGGGAAGACGATGGTGGTGTTCTGGTTGCTGCCGATCTCGAGCAGGGTCTGGAGGTAGCGGAGCTGGAGCGAGGCGGCGTTGGTGCTGATGATGTCGGCCGCGTCGGTGAGCTTCTGGGCGGCCTGGTACTCGCCCTCGGAGTTGATGATCTTCGCCCGCCGCTCGCGCTCGGCCTCGGCCTGGCGCGCCATCGCCCGCTGCATCTGCTCCGGGATCTCGACGTCCTTGATCTCGACTGCCGTCACCTTCACCCCCCAGGGCTCGGTCGACTCGTCGATGATCTTCTGCAGCTCCTCGTTGAGCCGCTCCCGCTCGGAGAGCAGCTGGTCGAGCTCGGCCTTCCCCAGCACCGAGCGCAGCGCCGTCTGGGAGATCTGGGAGGTGGCGAGCAGGAAGTTCTCGACCTCGACGATCGCCTTGTTGGGGTCGATCACGCGGAAATAGGCGACCGCGTTGACGCGCGAGGGCACGTTGTCGCGGGTGATCACCTCCTGCGGCGGGATGTTGAGGGTGACGGTCCGCAGGTCCACCCGGACCATGCGGTCGATGATCGGGATCAGCAGGATCAACCCGGGCCCCTTCTGGGCGATCAGCCGGCCGAGGCGAAAGATGACGCCGCGCTCGTACTCCCGCAGAATCTTGATCGCCGAGGAGAGCACGATCACGGCGATAATCGCCAAGACCACCACAACCCCGATAGCGACATCCATCAGCCTGCTCCTTGATCGGCTTCATCGGCGGGCGCGGGGCTGACCAGCAGGGTCAGGCCCTCGACCGCATCCACCCTGACTCTACCCCCCACGGCGATCCGCTCACCCTCATCGCTGCCCCGGGCTCGCCAAAGGGCGCCCTCGACGAACACCTGCCCCTCGGGGTCCAGGGGCGAGCGGACCTCGGCGAGCTCGCCGACCAGCTCCTCGAAGCCGGTGCGGATCGGCTCCGATCTCGCTCGGGCGGCACGCTGAATCCCGAACAGCAGCAGCGCGCCGAGGATCAGGCCGATTGCGATCGCCGCCGGCGCCGCCACGCCGCTGCCACCACCGCCGGTGTCGAAGAGGAGGAGCCCGCCGAAGACAAGGGCGACGATGCCCCCTGCCCCAAGCACGCCGTGCGAGTAGACGTGGGCCTCGGCGACGAAGAGCCCGATGGCGACGACCAGCAGGGCGATCCCGGCGAAGGTCACGGGGAGCTGGGCGGTGCCGTAGAGACCGAGCAGGAGCGAGATCAGGCCGACCACGCCGGGGACGATCGCCCCCGGGCTGAACAGCTCTATGCCGAGCCCGATCAACCCGGCGGTCAACAGCAGATAGGCGATCGTGGGATTGACGATCAACCCCAGGAGCTGGTACCGCAGCGGCGTGTCGTGCGAGGAGATCCGCAGGCCCGCGGTGTGGAGCACTTGGGCCTTGGGCCCGTGCACCCGGAAGCCGTCGGCCCGCTCGAGCAACGCCTGCTCGCTCGGCGCGATCAGATCGATGAAGTTCGCCCGCAGCGCTTCGCTGGCCGTGACGTTGACCGCCCGGCGGACCATCCGCTCGCCGAGGTCCGGGTTGCGCCCGTGTGAGGAGGCCAGCGCCCGCATGTAGGCGGCCGCGTCGTTGGTGATCTTGCGTCCGAGCACCTCGTTCTCGGAGCCCGGCCCGGCCGAGATCGGCGTCGCCGAGCCGATGTTGGTCTGCGGCGCCATCGCCGCCAGGTCAGCGGCCTGGGTTATGTAAACGCCGGCGGACGCTGCCCGGGCGCCGTTCGGGCTGACGTAGACCAGCACCGGCATGGGCGCGGCGAGGATGTCGCTGACGATCTCGCGCAGCGAGTCCACCAGGCCGCCCGGGGTGTCGAGCCGGATGATCGCCACGTCCGCGCCGTCGTCGGCCGCCTGGTCGAGGGCGTGGCCTGCCCAGGCTGCGGTCGCGGGGGAGATCTCGCCGTTCAGCTCGAAGGAGTAGGCGAAGCGCGACCCCTGCTCCGCGGACGCGTCAGGAGCCCTGGCGGCGCCCCCGATCGAGAACGCCCCTGCGGCGCCCGCGAGCACGAGGGCGGCGAGGATCGCGAGCCGGGCGCACCGAGGGTCCATGGCGCCCCCGATTATCCGCCGACGCCGTCGCCGAGAGTGCAGTTTCCTCTCAATATGAGAGGAGATTGAAGTTTCGCCGATGGGGCCGGTCAGCCGGTCGCGCCGGCGGCGCCCAGTGCGTAGCGCCTGATGTCGGCGACCAGGTCGGCCTGGCTCGAGTATGGGCCCTGCTTCACGTAGGTGAGCTTCCCATCCCGGCCGTAGAACGCAGTCGAGGGCAGGCCGACCACTCCGAGGTCGTTCTTCACCTCCGAGCCAGGGTCGGTCACGCTTGGGTACGGGAGCGGCTCCTCGCGCAGGAACGTCGCCGCCGCGTCATCGGAGTCGTCGGTGTTGACGCCGAGGAAGGCGACCTTCTTGCCGATCTTGGCGGAGGCGCCCTGGAAGTACGGGAACTCGTACCGACATGGACCGCACCACGATGCCCAGAGGTTGGCAACCACGGGATAACCGGCGAGCCTCGATATCTCGGCCTCGAAGCCCTCGCTGCCACCTGGGATCAGTTTGTCCGGATGTGAATAGAGGGCCGCGAGCGGGGGTGGAGCACCGGCCAGAGCCTTCTTGTAATTAGGCGGGTTGCCCCCTCCGCCGCCGCCCTCCGAGCTGCCGCAGGCACCGAACGTGAGGCACACGGCGAGGGCCAGCGCGGCTGCAGAAAGGGTTCTCCGGGGCTTTCGGGTCACGTCAGTGCTTAAATACGTTATGCGGGTCCGCCCGGAAGCGGGCCGCGGAGATTGTCGGGGACGGGGCTCACGGGAGGTCCGTCTTTCGAAACCTCACCCATCTGTCGTCCCGGCCACGTGCATCTCGTTCCAACCGGGGCAGACCCCCAAGCCTTCATGGCCAAGACCAGCGAAATTGCCGCGGCAGCGGCAGTTCCCTCAAGCGCAGAGATCGAGCGGGCGGCGAAGTTCGCCCGCGAGCCCTTCCTGCTCGAAGGAGAGGGCCCCGAGGCGCTCGCCTCCGGCACCGCCCGGCGGCACGCCCTGGATGGCGCGCTGGCCGAGATCGACGCCGGCGCCGAGGAGCCATCGATCCAGTGGCGCCGGGACTTCTCGCTGCTGCTCGGGCTCGAGCGGCTGCTGGCCGTGGAGCCGCCGAAGCTGCGCGACGGCGCCGAGCTGTCGCTTCATCAGGTCGACGCGCTCTCCGGCACCCTGACCGAGCTGATCGCCGAGCAGCAGGCCGCGGCCGAGAACGGCTCCGGCAACGGCCCGGTGGAGATCGCAGAGGGGCCGACGGCGGAGCCTGCACGGGCCGAGGCGACCGCGGCGCCGGGAGCGAGCGAGGCCGACGGCGACCAACCCGATCCGGCCGAGGACGCCGATGAGGAGCTGAACGGCGCCCTCGACGTGGACGACGAGCCGCTTGCTGCCGATGAGGAGCCGCTCGACTGGGTCGACGAGCCTTCCGCCGGCGAGGAGACGATTGACGAGGCGCCGGAGGACCCCGGCGCCGAGCGGCGCTTCTGGTTCGAGCACGCCACCGGAGCGGGCAAGACGGTGGCGGCGGTCGGCTTCATCGAGGCCTCGCGAACCGGCGGAGTCCTCATCCTCACCCATCGCCGCAACCTCGTCGACCAGTTCATCGGCGAGATCTCCGACCGCGGCTACAAGGAGCGGCTGCGCCCGCCCCTGCTCGACGGTCGCGACGACCCCGACGGGCCGGTCACGGTCGAGACCTACCAGTGGTTCGTCCGCAACCAGAAGCGGGTCTCCGACGCCTACACGATCGTCATCTGCGACGAGGCGCACACCGCGCTGGGAGAGAAGACGAGCGCCTGCATCCGGGCCTGGACCGGGCCTGTCTACATCGGAATGACGGCCACCGGCGCGCTGATCGCCCGCCACGTCGCCGACCTCTTCCCGACCCAGACCTCGCGCTTCGACCTCGCCCAGGCTGCCCGCCGGGGGGTGATCTCGCCGCTCCGTTGTCTGCGCATCCCGCCGGGCCCGGGCGTGCGCACGATCGCCAAGGTCCCGCTCCGCAAGGGCGAGGTCGACCAGGACTTCGACCAGGAGGAGCTGGCCGCCCTGCTCGACCAGGAGCCTTTCAACGTCGCGATCGCCGACCTCTACAAGTCGCGCTTCCGCAAGGTCCCGGGCGTCCTCTACACGGCGGGCGTCCGCCACGCAAATCACGTCGCCAAGGCCTTCCAGGACGCCGGCATCAACGCCAAGGCGGTCTCCGGGGAGACGCCGAAGCGCGAGCTGGCCGAGATTCTCGCCGCCTTCGAGCGCGGCGAGGTCGACGTGCTCTGCAACGCGATGCTGCTGGCGGAGGGCTGGAACTCGCCCCGGGCGACGATCTGCATGCACCTCGCCCCGACCGCCTCGAGGCGGGTCTACCAGCAGCGGGTCGGCCGCGTCACCCGGCGCGCCCCCGGCAAGGAGGCGGGCCTGGTGATCGACTTCGTCCACCCGGCCACGACCCACGACGAGACCATCATCACCCTCCACAGCCTGCTCGACCGCGACGTCTATCGCGGCGGAGCGATCGTCGTCGGTCCGGTGCGCCGCGGCCGTGGGCGCAGGGTCCGGGTGGAGCGGCGGATCGTCCCGGTCTCCGACAGCTCGGAGCGGCGGATGGAGGTGCTGGAGCGCGAGATCTGGCGGATCGCGGTCGAGAACCTCGACTACGCCGAGCAGCACGTCTGGGCGGCGCTGGCCGGGGCGCGGGTCAACCCCCAGGGATGGCGGCGCGCCAAGGCGATGCTCCAGCACGACCAGACCAAGGAACTCCGCCGTCGCTTCCTGCTCACCTGCGTGCAGCGCAACCGCAACTCCCAGCTGCGGTTGAAGGCGCTCGCGGAAATCGCCCTGCTCAGGGACCCGGAGGCCTTCGACGACGCGATCGACATCGTCGGCACCTGGAGTCGCGACGACAAGCGCGCCGGGGTGCGGACCCTGCTGCAGGCCCTGACCGAGAACCGGATCGGCCGCCGCGACCAGGCCCAGGCCTGGGTCTGGCGCCTGGCGTCCTACACCCGTGAGCTGCACGAGGAGTACGCGGTGCAGCGCTGGCCGGAGACGAAGCGCCTGCTCGGCCTCCTGGTCAACAGCTCCGGCCGCGCCCACGGGCGCAACGCGCGCCGCCTCGTCCACGCCGCCCGCGGTCAGGACCGCCGCCTCGCGGTCTCGCTCCTGGCAGCGGCCGTCGCCCATACTCCCGAGGGGGAGGAGATCCTGCGCGGCGCCCGCATGAGGATGGCGCGCAAGCCCTCGGCGATCGCCCGCGAGCTGCTGCGCAACTTCCCGAAGAGCGGCAAGCGCCGCCGCAAGCGCCGCCGCTCCGGGCAGGGGAAGGAAGGCCAGGCGGCCGAAGCTGCGGCAAACGGCGGCGCGCCGGACGGGAAGCCCGAGGCGTCAGGGCCGGAGCCGGCCGAGGTGGATCTCCCCGGCGCCGAGGCTGATTCGCTCGCCACCGGGGGTGAGGACGACTAGGTTGCCGCGCTCGTCGACGCCGTCGGCGACGCCGGCGCCGGGGGCGCCGCCCCCGGCGTCATCCCAGCGGATCTCGTGGCCCCGGAGCACGTCGCGTTCCGCAAACGCCTCGACGATCTCGTCCTGCTCGGAGCCGGCCCACCGCGACAGCGCCGGGTTGAGAGCCTCCAGCGCCTCGCCGACCCCAGCTCCGCCGCCGACCGAGATTGCGCTCCCGCGCAGCTCCTCGGGGAAGTCCGCCGGCTCGATCGCCACGTTCAGCCCGACGCCTATCACCGCCCAGCCGTCCTGGGGGCGCGACTCGATCAGGATTCCGGCGCACTTGCGATCCCCGATCCAGACGTCGTTCGGCCACTTGACCCCGCAGCGGTGGGCCGAGATGGCCTCGACCGCTTCGCAGACGGCGAGCGGGACCGCCAGCGGCAGCAGCAGGTGGCGCCGCTCGAGCGGTCGCAGGATCGCCGAGTAGAGCAGGGCCGCCCCCGGCGGAGCCGACCAGGAGCGTCCCTGGCGGCCTCGCCCGCCGCTCTGCTCGGTGGCGGTGACGATCGTCCCCGCGGGTGCTCCGCCCGAGGCCAGCTCCCGCGCCCGCGTATTGGTCGAGTCGCAGCGCCGGTGGTGGTGGCGGGGCAGCCCGAATCTCAGCTCGCCGGCGACAGCGTCACCTCGTCGTCGGGCTCGAGGTCGAGGACGTCGGCGGCGCTGCCGCGGTTGATCGCCAGCGCCAGCGAGCGAACCGAGTCCGCATACAGCAACCCGCGACCCTCGCCCACGTCGCTGAAGGTGTGAGCGAACGGCACCTCGACACGGCTGCGACCCGCCTCGACCATGATCTGGCGACCGGGCTGCAGGAACGTGGTCGAGAGGTCTGCCTGCGCGAGATCGAGCGTGACGTTCCCGAAGCCGTCCCGGTAGAGCACGTGGGCCACCACCCGGTCGGGATAGATCCTCGGCCTGGGCAGCTCGAGCTCCGTCAGGGTCGAGGGGTCGAGGGGCTCGCCCGCCTCGGGCAGCGCGGCGCCGGCGGCGAGCCGGGCGCTGACCGGAGCGAAGAGGTCACGGCCGTGGAAGGTCGCCGTGAAGGGCTCCTGGCGGAACGGCGAAGCGCTCAGGTCGACCGCTTCGCGCGCGCCCCCGAGCGCGGCGGTCGCCGGGGCAAGGAGCCCGTTGTCCGGGCCGACCAGGATGCGGTCCTCCCCGGCGAGCAGCGCCACCGGCCGGCGCTCGGAGCCGACCCCGGGATCGACCACCGCGAGGTGCACGCCCGGCTCGGCGTGGGGAAGCGCGTTGGCGAGCAGGATCGCTCCCTGCCGGACGGCGTGCCTCCTCACCCCGTGGGTGATGTCGACGATCCGCGAGCCGGGGGAGGCGCGCGCCATCACGGCGCGGCAGACCCCGGCGAACTCGTCGCAGTAGCCGTAGTCGGAGAGAAAGGTGATCGTCCGGCTCACCCGACTCAGACTAGATGCCTACCCGCGAGGCTGAGCGCCGCCGTCGGGCCTGGTGCGGGCATCGGCCAACAGCGCCTCGATCAGGCCCTCGACGTCGTGGCGCTCGGCCTCGACCGCGACCTCGAGACCCGCCTCGCGCGCCGCCTCGCTGGTAACGGGGCCGATCGAGACGACGCGGGCAGCGCCGCGGAGGCGACCCCCGATGGCCTCGACGAAGTTGCGGACCGTCGAGGAGGAGGTGAAGGTGAGGTACTCAGCGTCCTGCGCGGCCTCGACCGCTTCCGGCGAGGTCGTTTCGCGCACCGTCTCATAAAGCGCCACGACGTCGACCTCGGCGCCGCGCTCGCGCAGGGCGTCCGGCAGGACGTCGCGGGCTTCGGCGGCACGGCCGATCAGCACCGGTCGCCCGGAGACCTCGACCGCCGCCAGCGCCTCGACCAGCGCCTCGGCGACGAAGCGCTCGGGGACGACGTCGGCAACGATCCCGTGCTCGGCGAGCGCCGCGGCGGTCCCCGGCCCGATCGCCGCCACGGTGGCATTGGCCAGCGCCCGCGCGTCGCGACCCGCGACCGCCATCGCCTCGAACAGCAGATGTGCTCCATTGGGGCTGGTCAGGCAGACCAACGCGTAGGCGTGTAGGTCGTCCACCGCCTGGCGCACCTCTCCGGAGTCGAGCTGCGGGACGATCCGGATCGCCGGCATCTCGATCACTTCGGCGCCCAGCTCGCGCAGGGCCTCGGACAGCCCGCTCGCCTGGGCCCGGGCCCTGGTGACGACGACGCGACGGCCGGCGAGGGGGCGACGCTCGAGCCAGGCGAGGCCCTCGCGCCGCCCCGCGACCGCCCCGACGACGATCACGGCCGGCGCCTCGATCCCCTCGGCGCGAACCGCTTCGGAGATCGTCTCCAGGGTTGCGGTGACCGTGCGCTGCCGAACCGTGGTGCCCCGCTCGATCGCCGCCGCCGGCTCGTCGGGGTCGCGGCCCGCGGCGATCAACGCCGCGGCGTTCTCGGCCAATCGCTTCACGCCCATGTAGAAGACGAGCGTTCCTGGGAAGCGGGCAAGCGCCTCGGAGTCGAGCGGGGGCTCCGCCTTGTCGGGGTCCTCGTGGCCGGTCACGAAGGCCACCGCCGAGGAGTCGTCGCGGTGGGTGACCGGGATCCCCGCGTAGGCGGCCGCGGCGACTCCGGCGGTCACGCCCGGCACCACCTCGAACTCGACGCCCGCCGCCCGCAGGGACTCGGCCTCCTCGGCGCCGCGCCCGAAGACGAAGGGGTCGCCGCCCTTGAGGCGGACGACGCTGCGCCCGCCCCGCGCCGCCTCGGCCATCCTCGCCTCGATCTTCTCCTGAGGAACCGAGGCGCTTCCGGGTTGCTTGCCGACGTAGATCAGCTCCGCGTCCTCACGAGCCCCCTCCAGCGCTCCCCGCGGAATCAGCCGATCGTGGAAGATCACGTCCGCCGTGGCGATCAGCCCGAGCGAGCGGCTCGTCATCAGGCCGGGGTCGCCGGGGCCCGCCCCGACCAGGTACACGACGCCGGCCCGGGCGCTCATCGTTCTGCCCCGGGATCTGCGCCTGCCGACGCGCTTTCGGTACCGAGCAGCGCGGCGGCGCCAGCGGCGAGCATCCGTCCGGCCAGCTCCGCGCCGGCCTCGGCGGCTCGTTCAGCCTCGGTGGCGAGCTCGTCGCGGACCCACTGGCTGCCGTTGGCGAGCCCGGCGTACCCAGCCACCGTCAAGCGCTCGCCCCGGCGGCGCGCGCTGATCCCGACCGGGCTGGTGCAATCCGCCTCGAGTGCGGCGACCGCCGCCCGCTCGGCAGTCAGCTCGATCAGCGCGGACTCGTCGCTGATCGCCGCGCAGGCGGCCTTCGCCTCCTCGTCGCCTCGCCGTGTCTGAACGACCAGCGCGCCCTGCCCCGCGGCCGGGACCATCTGCGCCGGGGAGAGCTCGAAGGAGATCTCGGACTCGCGCTTCAGGCGGCGCAGCCCGGCTCGGGCAAGCACGAGGGCTTCCAGCCCTCCCTCCCGCAGCCGCCCCAGGCGGGTGTCGACGTTGCCGTGCAGCTCGACGATGCGCAGGTCCGGGCGCAGCGCCAGCAGCTGCGAGCGGCGGCGCAGGCTGGCCGTACCGACCCTGGCGCCTTCGGGGACCTCATCGAGCGAGGCGGCGGGGCCGACCCAGGCGTCGGCAGCCTGCTCCCGGGCGGGCACTCCTGCGAGGGCCAGCCCCTCGGGCATCGCGGCGGGGAGGTCCTTGGCGGAGTGCACGCCGACGTCGGCTCGCTCCTCCAGCAGCGCCAGCTCGACGCCACGGACGAAGCGCGCCTTGTCGCCGGGCTCGCCGTCGCTGTGGACCACTACCAGCTCGGCGCCCCCGAGGAGCTCGGCCACCTGGCGGGCCTGCGCCAGCGCCAGGCTGCTTCCCCTGGTGGCGAGCCGGAGCGTCAGGCGGACTCGCGGCTCTTGCGTCGCAGCGGGGTCACGCTCGCGCCGCCCTCGGAGGGAGCCTCGTCAGCGGGCTCCCGCGGAGCAGAGGAGGCCGCGTTGATGTTCTCTTCGAGGCCGAAGAGGACGCGCAGGGCGTTGACGTGGAGGTAGGCCTCCTCGCTGCCGGCGGAGCGCTTCATCCGCAGGGTCGGCTCGTGCAGGAGGCGCCCGGCGATCGCGCGGGCCATCTGCTCGAGGCGCTCCCGGTCGGCCTCGGTAAGTCCCTCCCAGCGGGACTCGTTCTCGGCCAGGACCCGGCGCACGATCTCATCCGCCCGCTCCCGCAGCGAGGCGATGGTCGGCACCACCTCGAGCGAGGCGAGCCAGCGCTCGAAACGCCTCTGCTCCGCGGCGAGGATGGTCTCCGCCCGTTTCGCCTCCGCCTCCCGGCCGCTGGCGTTGCGCTCGACGATCTGCTGCACGTCGTCGACGTCGTGGAGGCTGACGCCGGCGACCTCGCGGCAGGAAGGCTCGACGTCGCGGGGAACGGCGATGTCGACGAGCAGCAGCGGCCGCCCGTCGCGCACGGCCATCACCTGCTCGAGGTCGTCCCGCTCGAGGATGTGATGGGGCGAGTTGGTCGCGGAGACGACGATGTCGGCCGCCTCAAGCTGCGCCGGCAGCTCGTCGAAGCGGACGGCCTCGCCGCCGAAGCGCTGGGCGAGGCCGATCGCGCGGTCGTAGTGCCGGTTGGCGATGAACACGGTGACGACCCCGCGCGCCACCAGCGCCCGCGCCACCAGCTCCGAGGTCTCACCCGCTCCGATCACCAGGACCCGGCGGCGCCCGAGGTCGCCGAGCGTGCGCTGGGCCAGCTCGACCGCGACCGAGGAGATCGAGAGGCCCTTCTCGCTCACCCCGGTCTCCTCGCGCGCCCGGCCGCCCGCGGTTAGCGCACCGCGGAAAAGGCGGTTGAGGATCGGTCCGGTCGCTCCCTCGACCAGGGCCAGCTCGTAGGCGCGCTTGACCTGACCCTGGATCTCGGCCTCGCCGACGATCATCGAATCCAGCCCCGCGGTGACGCGGAAGAGGTGGTCGGTCGCTTCCGCGGAGCGCAGCGAGTAGAGGTGGCCGAGCAGCTCGGTCGGCCTGATGTCGGCCTGGCGGGAGAGCACCCCCAGGGCCACCGACTCGGCCTCGACCGGATCGGAGACGACGAGGTACAGCTCGGTCCGGTTGCAGGTCGAGATCGCCGCCGCCTCGCGGACCTGCTCGGAGGAGGTCAGCTCACTGAGCACGCCGACCGCGCGCCCCTCGGTCAGCGCGAGGCGCTCCCGCAGCTCCAGCGGCGCGGTCTTGTGCGAGACGCCGAGCGTCAGCAGCTCGCTCATCTAATTGCGCATCTCCTCGGCGACCGCCTGCACCTGGGGGTCGCGGTGGGGAGTCTCGGTGGTGCCGCCGGTCGGGGCCGCAGAACCGCGCCCGCGACGGTCCTCGGCATGGTCGGCCAGCTCGCGCAGCTCGCGCTCGATCCGCTGCAGCTTCGCCGCCATGATCGCCACGTAGACGAGGATCAGCACCAGGAAGACCAGGTAGGCGGCGGCGACGTACTTGGAGGCCTCCCCAGAGGGCAGCGCCGGGGCCAGTGCGAGGAGCCCCTCCATCAGCTCAGCTCGGGGGCAACGCGCGAGGGCGCCGAGGCTTCGGGCCCCGGGGCATCGAGCGAGCGGCGCAGCCGCCGCACCTGGCCCGAGGCGCTCTTCGCGGTCAGCTCGAAGCGGACCAGGGTGATCCAGAGCAACGCGATCCCGGCCAGCGAGACGAGGAAGGTCAGCATCATCGAGCCCGGCAGGCCGCCCCCGGTGGTCGCGAAGACCCGCGGGTGGACGAGGCTCTGGGCCAGCCGCACGGCGAGGAAGTTGAGCGGTACGAAGGCTCCCGCGGTGATCGCGAAGACCGAGGCGTAGCGGGCCTGGCGGTCGGGGTCCTCGATCGCGTAGCGGAAGGGGTAGTAGGTGGCGTAGAGCAGGAAGACGATCAGGAAGCTGACCAGGGTCGGCTCGTCCCAGACCCACCAGTGCCCCCAGGAGGCCTTGGCCCAGATCGACCCGGTCAGCAGCACCGCGCGCGCCGAAGACGATCGAGATGTGGATGGCGACGTAGGAGCGAGCGTCATAGGTCCGGTCCCCGGTGCGCAGGTGCATGATCGCATAGACGCCGCCCGCGACGAAGCCGACCAGCGCGGTGATCGCCAGCGGCACGTGCAGGTAGAAGATCTTCTGGATGAAGCCCTGGTCGGCGTCCATCGGTGCGTAGAAGAAGACCAGCGCCATCGCCGACCGCGATCGTCGCCACCGTGGCTATCGAGAGTTGCTTTAGGCCTTTCCCGTACATCTTCGTTCCTCGGGTGGTGAGGGGCCGCCCGGTCAGTCCTCGAGGAGGAAGTCGAAGACCGCGTAGCCGATCAGCCCGAACACGAGATCGTATAGACCGAGCACCGCAAGCCAGGTGCCGAAGCGGTGGAATGCAGGCCCTCCTGCCTCGAGCACCGGCTCCGATGCGCCACTGGCCGCGATCATCAGCGGGACGGCCAGCGGCAGGAGCACCAGTGGCACCAGAAGGTCCCGGGCCCGGGAGTTGACCGCCATCGAGGAGATCAGCGCCCCGGTCGCGGCGAGGCCCAGGTCGGTCAGGACAAGCACGAGGCAAAGCGCCGGGAGCGCCGCGACCGAGTCGAGGAAGAAGAGGGCGAAGACCGGCACCGCGACCGCCTCGAGGACAAGCAGGTAGACGAGAAGCGCCGCCGCCTTCGCCGCGAACAGGGCGGTGCGGTCGATCGGTGCCAGGCGGATCGCGTCGAAGCCGCCCTCCTCGCGCTCGGCGACGAAGAGGCGGTTGATCCCGAGGATCGCGGCGAACAGCAGGGTCGCCCACAGCACCCCCGCGGCGAGGCTGCCCGAGAGGCTGGTGCGGTCGAGCCCGAAGCGAAAGATGACGAAGGTGGTGATGGCGAACAGCGCCATCGCCGAGAGGGAGCGGAGCGTCCGCAGCTCGGTGCGCAGGTCCTTGGCGAGGATCGCGCCGAATGCGTCGCGCGAAGCGGGTCAAGCCGGCGCCCCGTCGTCGCAGCGCGGGCGCGCTCGGGGTCGAGCTCGCCGGCCGGGCCCTCGCAGAGCGGATGTCCGCCATGGCCGAGCACCAGCGCCCGCTCGGCGTCCGGCAGCGCCCGCTCGGCGTCGTGGGTGACCAGGACCCGTGTGCGGCCCGGGCCGGGGCCGATCAGGGCCCGCGCCAGCCGGCGGCCCTCGGGGTCGAGGTTGGAGTCGGGCTCGTCGAGCAGCAGCAGCTCGGGCTCGTGCAGGACGGCTGCGGCAGATCGCCAGCCGCTGGCGCATCCCGGCCGAGAGCGAGCCGACCCGATCCGAGCCGCGACGCTCCATCCCGACCGCGGCCAGCAGCGATTCGATCCGCTTCTCGACCGTCGCCGGCGCCGAGCCCATGGAGGCGAGCGTGGAAGCGGAGGTTCTCGCGGCCGCTGAGGTCGCGATAGAGCAGGGGGTCGTGGCCGACGTAGCCGATCCTGCCGCGTAGCTTCCAGGCGTCGGCGGGAAGCTGGCAGCCGAGGACGCGGACCTCACCGGCGCTGGGGCGCAGCAGCGTCGCAAGCACCCGGAGCAGCGTCGTCTTCCCGGACCCGTTGGGGCCGAGCACGACGAGGGTCTCGCCGGCGCCCAGCTCGAGCCCTAGCCCGTCCAGCGCGGTCCGCTCGCCGTAGTCCCGGCGGAGCCCGGCGACCGCGATGGCCGGGCCGGGGTTGGTTGGCTCTGGCTGCACGGACGAATTGTCGCCGCTTCCGTGGCCGAGGGGTTGAAACGTCGCGATCAGCGCTGGATCCGGCGCTAGGGCAGATGTCCACGCCACTTGCGCCTCATCCGCGGGGCGGGGTAGCCTCGGGCCGCCACCTGCCAAGGAGCCTGAGATGAGAGTTCCAACCAGAAGGATCGCGGTGCTGGCCGCGCTTGTCGTCGTCGCGATCGCCGGGCTCGCATCGACGGCAGCCGGGACGCGGGTCGTGAAGATCAACTCGAAGGTGACGATCCAGAGTCGCTCGCTGGTCTTTCACGGCAAGGTCCGCTCGTCCAACTCCGGCTGCCGGGGGGGCCGCAAGGTGAAGCTGAAGCGGGTGTTCTCGGGTGGGCCCGACCAGGTGGTCGGTCGCGACACGACCGATGCCCGCGGACGCTGGCGGATCACCCCGCAGGGGTCGGCCGGGATCTCGCTGGCCCACTTCTACGCGAGGGTGAGGCGCCAGAGCCAGGGCGCTGCGGGGACGATCTTCGTCTGTCGCGGAGACCGCTCGCGGGTGGTGGGAGCGAACTCCTAGCCCCGCTCCTCGCCAGGAGGGCGAGCCCGCGAAGAGGACCTAGGGGGCGCTGCGCTTGCGCAGTGCCCGCGCCCCGACCCGGATCAGCGGGCCCATGCCCTCGCGGAGGGCCTCGACCCGCCGCCCGTTGCGCCCGTAGAGCAGGCGGGCGGCGGAGCGCAGCGCGTCGGCGAGGGCGCGGTCGTAGGGGAACCACCAGAGGTCCCGGGTCATCCCCGGCTCCCAGGTGACGAGCTTCACCTCGCTGCACTCGTAGAAGCCGAACTTCGAGTGCGAGCGTCCCAGTCCCGAGCTCTTCACTCCGCCCCAGGAGCACTGGCAGGCGCCGTGGGTGAAGGAGTGGTCGTTGATCCAGACCATCCCCGACTCGATCCGCCGGGAGATCCGCTCGCCCTTCTGACGGTCCCTGGTCCACACCGAGGCGCCGAGGCCGAACTCCGAGTCGTTCGCGAGGTCCACCGCTTCCGCCTCGTCCTCGACGACGACGATCGGCAGCACGGGGCCGAAGATCTCCTCGCGCATGATCCGCATCTCGTGGGTGACTCCGCTCAGGACGGTCGGTGAGATGAACCTCCCCGCCAGCCCCGGCACCGTCACCGGTCCGCCGCAGAGGCGCTCGGCGCCCGAGGCGAGGGCGTCGTCGACCAGTTCGCACACCGTCTCGTACTGATCGGAGGAGGTCATCGGACCGATCTCCGTGGCCCAGTCGAGCGGGTCGCCGACCTTCAGGTTCCCGGCCTCGCGGGCTACCGCAGCGACGAAGCGCTCGGCCACGTCGCGGACCACGTAGACGCGCTCGATCCCCGAGCAGGTCTGACCGGCGTTGGCGAAGCCGCCCCAGACCGCGCCCGATACGGCGTTGTCGAGGTCCGCGTCGGCGCAGACGATCATCGGGTCCTTGCCGCCCAGCTCGAGCACCGAGCCCTTCAGCTGCCGGGCGCAGGCCTCGCCGACCTGGCGCCCAACCTCGACCGAGCCGGTGAAGAAGATCTTGCCGGCGCTAGAGCGGACCAGGGCGTCTCCGACCGCCCCGCCCCCGTGGACCGTTCGCAACAGGCCATCGGGGAAGCCGGCCTTCTCGAAGACGCCCCGGATGCGATCCCCGAGCAGCGGGGTCAGGCTGGCCGGCTTCAGCACCACCCCGTTGCCCGCCATCAGGGCGATCGCGACCTCGCCGAAGGGGATCGACCAGGGGTAGTTCCAGGGTGCGATCACGCCGACGACCCCGATCGGCTCGAAGGTGAAGTGGCTCCGCTTGCTGATCAGGAAGGGCTGGTTGAGCCGGATCCGCTCGTCGGCGAGGATCTCCGGCCCGGCTTCGGCGCACCAGTGCAGCGCGTCGATGGTCGGCAGCAGCTCCATCGCATAGGCCTC
Source organism: uncultured Actinomycetes bacterium (assembly GCA_963738305.1). Lineage (GTDB taxonomy): Bacteria > Actinomycetota > Thermoleophilia > Solirubrobacterales > 70-9 > JBBRHQ01. The sequence goes on from CAVTVU010000001.1 coordinate 1,347,569, forward strand.
GGTGCGCGGCTTGCCCTGCTCGGACGCGAGCAGCTCGGAGAGGTCGTCGATCTCGTCGAGGAGGACGTCGGCGGCCCGGCGCATGTAGGAGGCGCGGGTAACCGGCCCCAGCTCGGCCCAGGCGGGCTGGACGCCCGCCACGTCGTCGACGATCGCCTGCACCCCGCCGGGGGTGAGCGTCTCGACCGAGCCGACGAGCCCTCCGGTTGCGGGGTTGAAGGACTCCAGGGGGGGCGTCGTCTGAGTCCGCTCCTGCGGGCGGCTCGCCGCATCCTCCATGGAACCGATTCTAGGCCGCCGCACGCCGCGCCGCCGGCCCAGCCGCCCCCGGATGCTGTGGGCCAGCCGTCCCGGACGGTGGAGAGAGAAGGCGGCGTTGTATTTCGGATTGCAACCGGCGCGTTGGGGGGTTGGGCGAGTTGCGGTGATATGGCGGCCGAAATTCGCCCAACCCTGCTCTCGCCGAATTTGGAATGTGAGGCGGGACGGGCGGGCAACGGAACCACTTGCGGCGGCTGCGCCGCCTTACATGCATGCGCCGGTGACGTGAGCGGGGTCAGCCAAGCCGCCCCGGACGCGGAAGCTCGCGCGCAAGGCAGTCGAGGTTCCAGTGCGCGCGAGCAGAGGAGGCGGCGTTGTTGTGCGAGGTGAAATCCGGCCGGAGACCCCCAGTCCAGGTCTCCGGCCGGCACATCGGCTCTCCCTGGCTACAAGTTCGGGAGGCGACCACCAAAACACCCCTCTTCGGGAGAAGTTGTGGTGCGCTTCGGGCGAGTCAGCGAGTTTTCTCGAAGCCCTTGCGAAGCGCTTCCAGGCGCCTGCCCAGCTCGGCCTCGAAGCCTCGGTCGGTGGGCTCGTAGAAGCGCCTGCCGCGCAGCCCTTCGGGCATCAGGTTCTGCCCGGCGAAGCCCCCGGGCGCCCCGTGCGGGTACTGATACCCCTCACCGCGCCCCAGCTCCGCGGCGCCCGGGTAGTGGGAATCGCGGATCTCGTCCGGGGGGAGAGCGGCTCCTTCGCGCCGCACCTCGGCCCTTGCCGCGGAGATCCCCGCGTAGGAGGCGTTGGACTTCGGGGCGAGAGCGAGGTAGACGGCGGCCTGGGCGAGGTTGAGCGCGCACTCGGGCAACCCCACCCGATCGACGGCGGCGCCCGCGCGCGGTGGCGATGACCAGCGCCTGCGGGTCCGCGTTGCCGATGTCCTCTGAGGCGAAGATGACCATCCGCCGGGCGATGAAGCGAGGGTCCTCGCCGCCCTCCAGCATCACCGCCAGGTAATAGAGGGAGGCGTCGGCGTCGGAGCCCCGGGTCGCCTTGATCCAGGCCGAGATGTAGTCGTAGTGGCGGTCCCCTTCGCGGTCGAAGGAGAGGGCGCTGCGCTGCAGCGCGTCCTCGGCGGCGGCCAGGTCGATCGGCTCTCGGGAGTCTCCCGCGCCGCTCGACCGCACGCTCCAGCGCGGATAGCGCGACGCGGGCGTCCCCGGCGGAGCGCTGCGCCAGCATCGCAAGCGCCTCCGGGGCGACCTCGGGCGGATCCGGAACCCCGCGGGGCGGGTCGGTGAGCGCCCGCTCGAGGATCGCCTCGATCTGCCTTTGCTCGAGCGGCCTCAGCTCGTAGACCTGGCAGCGTGAGAGCAGGGCTGAGTTGACCTCGAAGTAGGGGTTCTCGGTGGTCGCACCGATCAGGGTCAGTAGGCCCTCCTCCACGGCCGGCAGCAGTGCGTCCTGCTGCGCCTTGTTGAAGCGGTGGATCTCGTCGAGGAAGAGGATCGTGCCGCGCCCGGTGGCGCGGCGCCGCTCGCGCGCCCGCTCGATCACCGCGCGGATCTCGGCCCGGCCCGCGTTGACCGCCGATTCCTCCTCGAAGGCGGCGTCGGCGCCTGTTGCGGCGATCCGCGCCAGCGTCGTCTTGCCGCTGCCGGGCGGTCCGTAGAGGATCGCGCTGTGGGGGCGACCGCTGGAGATCGAGGCCCGCAGCGCCGAGGCCTCACCCAGCAGGTGCTCCTGGCCGATCAGCTCGGACAGCTCGCGGGGACGCATCCGCACCGCCAGCGGCGCCTCTTCCGCCGGCACTCCGCTCGCGGGTCGATCGCCTCCGGTGTCGAAGAGCCGCTCGCTCATCCGCCTTCTGAGTATGAAGTCGCGGACGGCCCACTAACCTGCGCCGGGATGGCCCAGGCGCCGCAGCAGGCAGGTTCCGCCGTCGGATCCCGAGGGCCGTCGGGCTGCTGCAGCGGCTGATCCGCTTCAACACCGTCAACCCTCCCGGCAACGAGGGCGAGGCGCAGCAGTTCCTTCAGGAGTCGCTCGAGCGCCGTCGGCTGGGAATGCGAGATCCTCGCCAAGGACCCGCAGCGTCCCAATCTCGTCGCCCGGCTCCGCGGGCGCGAGGAGGGTCCCTGCCTGGCCCTGATCTGCCATGTGGACACGGTCCCCGCCGACCCCGCCGAATGGACGCGGGACCCCTGGGGCGGCGACCTCGTGGACGGCTACGTCTGGGGTCGCGGCGCGCTCGACATGAAGGACCAGGTGGCCTCGGAGACGGCCGCCTGCCTGAGCCTCGCCGAGGAGGGTTGGCGGCCGGCCCGCGGCGATCTGCTGCTGGTGGTCAGCGCCGACGAGGAGACCGGCGCCCACAACGGGGCGATGTGGCTCTGCGAGGAGCATCCGGAGAAGGTCCGCTGCGACATGGTCCTCAACGAGGGTGCCGGGCTGGCCGTCACCTTCGGGGGCAGGCGCTTCTACACGCTCGCGGTGGGGGAGAAGGGGGTCTTCCGCTTCCGGCTGCGGACGAGCGGCGTCGCCGGGCACGCCTCCCTGCCCGGGGTCGGCGACAACGCGCTGCTGAAGCTGGGCCCGCTCCTGGAGCGCCTTCGCAATCAGCCCCCGCGGGAGACCACGCCCGACACCGAGCTTTTTCTCGATCGCCTGCTCGGCGAGGTCCCCGCGACCTCGACGCCGCCCTGGCGCAGATCCGCGACGCCGACCCCCTGCTGGCGAACGCTGCTCGCGGAGCCGATGCTCGGGGTGACGCTGACGCCGACCATGGCGAGCGGCTCCGGGAAGCAGAACGTCGTCCCATCTCGGCTGAGCTGGTGGTCGACTGCCGGGTGCCGCCCGAGATGGGCGAGGCCGAGGTTCGCGGGCGAATTGCCGGCGTGCTCGGCGAGGGCTCCTACGAGGTCGAGTTCATCGACCCGGTGGTCGGAAACCGCTCCGACTACTCCGGACCGCTTGCCGCGGAGGTCGAGCGGTGGGTCGCGGAGACGGAGCCGGGCGCCGAGGTGCTGCCGATCGTCATGCCGGGCTTCAGCGACAGCCACTGGTTCCGCAAGGCATTCGGCGCCGCCGTCTTCGGCTTCGCGCCCCAGAACGCGATGACGCTGGCCGAGGCGGTGCCGCTGGTCCACGGTGCAGACGAGCGGATCGCCGTGGCCGACGTCGAGCTGATGGCCGGCTGCTACTACGAGCTGCCGAAGCGTCTGCTGGGATCGGCCGATGCCTGAGCGCGAAACCTTCGGCTGGGCGGGATGGCGCTGCGGAACGGACTGCTGATCCACGGCCCGAGCCACTGGGCCGCCGCGGTGCGGGGTTCGCATGGCCAGATCGCGGTCGCCTCCGAGCCCAAGCCCCGGATCGCTCCGGAGCTGGCGGCCAGGGCACCGCTGGTCCGCGGGCCGCTGAAGCTGGCCGAGGCGATGGCGGTGCTGCCGCTGGTGCGCCGTCGCCTGCCGGAGGCGCGCCTGCCTTTCGAGGACTGGCGGGTGATCGCGTCGGTCGGCGGAGCTCTGGCCGCCTCGCGGCCTGATCCGGCGGCGCGGGCGGGCGACGCCCGCGCGGGAGACCGCCCTGCAGGCGCTGGGCCTGGTCCCGGCGTTGGTCGCCCTCAGCGACCGCGATCTCGCCGCCTATCACGGCGTCGAGCACAAGGCGATCGCGCGCCTACGAGCAGGGCTGCGACGACCCGGCCTCCGTGCCCAAGGAGCACGACCGCTGCGGCTCCAACCTGATCGCGCCGATGATGCTCCTCTCCGGGGGCGGCACGGTGCTGCTGGAGCGGCTGGTGGAGCGCCCCGGGCCCGTCGCCCGCGCCGGCGTCGGCCTCGGCGGCGCCTCGATCGCGGTCGAGATGTTCGCCTGGAGCGATCGCCATCACGACACGGCGCTGGCCCGCGCCTTCCACACCCCGGGACGCGAGATCCAGCGGCGTGTCGCCACCAAGGAGCCGACCCCCGAGCAGCTCGAGGTCGGTGTCGCGGCGCTGGCCGAGATCCTCCGGGTCGAGGCGGGGGGCGAGCAGGAGCCTTCGTGATCTGCTCGACCACCCGGCCGGCCGGGCATACCGAATCACTCATCTAGACTGCGCCGCGTGTTCAGCCGGATCGATCACATCGGCGTCGCCGTCTCCGACCTCGACGACGCGATCGGCCTCTACGGCGAGGGCTTCGAGATGGAGACGGCGCACCGCGAGACGGTCGCCTCGCAGGGGGTGGAGGCGGTCCTGCTCGACGTCGGCGACGGCCACGTCGAGCTGCTGCGACCGCTCGCTCCGGACACGGCAGTGGGGCGCTACCTGGAGCGGAGCGGACCCGGCCTGCATCACGTCGCCTACGCGGTGGATGACATCGACGCCGCCCTGGTCAAGGTGAGGGCGGCCGGGCTGCGGCTGATCGACTCCGAGCCCCGTCAGGGAATCCGCGACAGCAGGGTCGCCTTCCTTCACCCGCGCTCGACCGGTGGAGTCCTGACCGAGATCGTCGAACCGGCGGGAGCCCACTGATGGCCGCATTCCAGCGGGTCGAGATCGGCTTCGAGGGCGGCCAGGTCCTGGATATCCGTCTCGACGAGAAGTCCCTCAAGAAGCTGCGCGACGCGCTCCCGTCCGGCGGCTGGCACGACGTTGAGACCGAGGACGGCGAGCTTTCGATCTATCTCGGCAAGGTCGCCTTCCTCCGCATCGACTCGGGCGAGCACCGGGTTGGCTTCTCCAGCGGCGGGGCATGAGCTTGCGAAAGCTGCTGGTCGGCGCCGGGCTGGCGACCCTGGGCGCGGCGCTGTGGTGGCGCAGGAACCCCTCCGCCTGCCCCTATGGCCAGCGCTTCTGGGTCGAGGCGCCCCACCCGGTGATCAGCCGTTCTCGCCTGCGCGAGGTGCTGGCTCCCGAGCCGGGCGAGCGGCTGCTCGAGGTCGGGCCCGGGACCGGCTACTACACCCTCGACCTCGCCGAGTGGGTCGGGACCGCGGGGAAGGTGGAGATCTTCGACATCCAGCAGGAGATGCTCGACCACGCGATGCGCACCGCCGCAGATCGGGGGCTTGCCAACGTCACCCCCACACGGGGCGATGCGACCGCCCTTCCCTACGAGGAGGACAGCATCGACGGCGTCGTGCTCGTGGCCGTCCTCGGGGAGATCCCCGACGGTGACGCCGCGCTGCGGGAGGTCCAGCGGGTCCTGCGCCCGGGCGGGAGGCTGGTCGTCGGCGAGATCTTCGGCGACCCCCACTTCACGACCTTCTCCAGCCTCTGCGAGCGCTGCATCCGCGCCGGCCTGGCGCCCGAGGGGCGCTCCGGCAACTGGTTCGCCTACTTCGCCCGCTTCAGCGCCTGAGCCGCGGGGATCGCCGGCCTACCCGGCGAGGGCGCTCCAGAGGCGTTCCTCGGCCCCGGCGCAGGCGGCGGCGGCAGCGCCGATCTCGCTCCACAGGGCCGGCCGGGGATCCTCGGACTCGCTCGCCTCCAGGAAGCCCGCGGATAGCGCCGTCCAGCGCTCGGCGGCCTGGGCGGCGAGCGACGCCTCCTCGTACCCGGCCTCCTCGAGGAAGCGGGAGTACATCAGCCTGAAGTTTCCGCCGCCGGTGCCGCGCTTCTCGATCACCTGGTAGCCGAAGCGCGCGCACCACTGCCAGTCGGAGGCGGTCTCCGGCCAGGAGGAGACCTCGGCGGCGAGGCGCCGTACGCGCAGGCAACCCGGCGAACTCGTTCCAGGCCGGCTCCAGCATCTCCCGTGCGGCGCGCTTGACCGCGCCGGGAACGGCCGCGAGGAGCGAGTCCCGGTCGACGTCGCCGGCGACCGTGAACAGGTGCCCCTCGAGCGGGTAGACCGGATGGCGGCTGAACCGGGCCCGGGCAAGGTTCTCCAGCCCCGCTCGCTGCAGCTCCTCGAAGCCGGTGTCGGATAGCAGCGCCCCATCGTCGTCATAGCCCGCCAGGACCACCGCGTGTCCCGGGAAGTGGGCCGAGCGCCCGTAGTAGTCGAGGTGGTAGAGGTCGGTCAGGAGCAGGGCCGGGCGGCCACCGTCGATGAGCGCCCGGGCCGCCTCCCAGCCCTCCTCGGGTTCGCTGAAGGTGCGCATCCGAAGGGCCGCGCCCGTCAGCTCGCGAAAGCTCTCCTCGAGGCGAGCGGTCCGCCCGTTGAACCAGCGGGTCGGCGAGGTGTCGGGGAGGGCAGGTAGTAGAAGCAGGCGCCGGCTCCGAGGCCGAAGGCCATCTCCTCGCTCAGCTCGACCCCGGCGAAGCCCAGCAGGTTCCGCAGCGCCGTCGAGCCGCAGTGGTTTCCGGGAAGGTGCTTGAAGCCGGGGACGAGGGTCGGCTCGGTCGTCGAGGGCATCGGCTGGGATTGTGCCTATCCTGCGCCGCCGATGGCGAACCTCGACTCGACCCTGCTGCGTTTGATGCGCACCCGCGGGCACGCGCCCGTCGTCGAGCGTGCCGCCCAGGCGATCGCCGCGAGCGGCGAGTACGGCGCGATCTGGGCGGGCGGCGGCCTCCTCGCCGCCGCCCTCGACCGGCCCCGCCGGCGACAGTGGCTGGCCGCCGCCGCGCTCGCCCCCGCCGCGATCGGGCTCAACTTCGGAGTCAAGCTGATAGTCCGCCGCCGCCGGCCGGTGCTCGAGGGCCTGCCGCCGCTCGGCGGCGCTCCCAGCTCGCTCTCCTTCCCCTCCGCGCACGCGACCGCCTCCTTCGCCGCCGCGACGGCCATGTCACGGATCGCGCCGCGCCGCCGCCCCGCCCTCGTGGCGGGTGCGACGACGATGGCGCTGACCCGGCCCTATCTCGGCATGCACTACCCCTCCGACGTGCTCGCCGGCGCCGCTCTCGGGACCGCCCTCGGAGCGGCCCTGCCGCTGCCGGACGGCGCCTCGCCGGATGCTCCATGAGGATCGCCATCGTCGGCCTGCCGAACGCCGGCAAGTCGACCCTGTTCAACGCGCTCAGCGATGGCGGGGCCCAGACGGGCGATTACCCCTTCACGACGATCGAGCCCAACGTCGCGATCGCCGCGGTTCCCGACGAGCGCCTGGCCCGGGTCGCCGCGACGGTCGGCAGCTCCCCGCTGGTCCCGGCGACGATCTCCTTTCATGACATCGCCGGCCTGGTCAGGGGAGCCTCGGAGGGCGAGGGGCTCGGCAACCGGTTCCTCGCCTCGATCCGCGAGACGGACGCGATCTGCCACGTCGTCCGCTGCCATGCCGAGAGCGGAGTGCCCCATCCCGACGGCAGCGTCGACCCGATGCGCGACGTGGAGACGATCGAGACAGAGCTGCTGCTCGCCGACTACGAGCAGGCCGAGCGCAGGCTCGAGCGGGTGGCCAAGCAGGCCCGCGCCGGCGACGCGGAGGCGGTCGCCGAGCAGGGCTGGCTGGAGTCGGTCCGCGAAGCGCTCGGGGCCGGGCGCCCGGCGCGGAGCGTGCCGGTTCCCGAAGCTGCGCCTCAGTCGCCACGGCAACTGGCGGCCCTGACCTCGAAGCCGATCCTCTACGTCGCCAACGTGGACGAGGGCGAGGTCGCTCTTCCCGCCGGCCTGGCCGCCCACGCGAAGGCCGCCGGAGCGGCGGCGGTCGCGGTCAGCGCCCGGATCGAGGCCGAGCTGGCCGAGCTCGATCCCGTGGAGGCGGCGGAGATGCGGCACTCCTACGGCGTCGAGGGCACCGGCTTGGAGCGACTCGTCGGGGCCGCCTACGGGCTCCTCGACCTGATCACCTTCTTCACCGCCGGCCCGGGGGCGGAGGCGTGCGCGCGGCCGCTCGAGCGCGGCGGCACCGCCTGGGATGCGGCGGGGAAGGTCCACACCGAGATCCGGGACGCCTTCGTCAAGGCGGAGGTGATCGCCTGGGAGGACCTGGTGGGCTGCGGTGGCTATGTGCCCGCCCGGGACCGCGGACTGCTGCGGATCGAAGGGCGCGACTACCCCGTCGCGGACGGCGATGTGATCACGATCAAGACCTAGTGCGGTGCGGGCGGGGCGGTAGTGTCGCCCCATGGACGATGGCGCCCGCTTTCCCGGCGTCCCTGAGAAGGCCGGCCACTACGAGAGCTTCTACGTCAAGGCCTGTCGGCCCGGGGGTGGCGAAGGCATCTGGATCCGCCACACGGTCCACAAGCGGCCCGGCGCGGAGCCCAACGCTTCGGTCTGGTTCGTCCACTTCGACGCCGCCGCCGGGGGGCCGCAGGCGACGAAGGTCACGGTCCCGGCCACCCGGCTCTCGGCGCCCGCGGGATCCTGGATCCGAGTTGACGGCGCCGAGATCGGACCGGGCCGCGCGGCAGGGACGGTCGCCACGGACGCGCTGGTCGCCAGCTGGGGGCTGACCTTCACGGGGAGCGCCGAGCCCTGCAGGTACCTGCCGGCTGATTGGCTCTACGAGGCGCCGCTGCCGAAGACGAAGTTCGTCGCCCCCTTCCCCAACGCGCGCTTCAGCGGCTCGCTGGACGTCGACGGCACGGGGGTCGACCTGCGCGATTGGCCGGGGATGATCGGCCACAACTGGGGCAGCGAGCACGCCGAGCGCTGGGTCTGGCTGGAGGGGACCGGGTTCGCCGGCGAGCCCGATGCCTACTTCGACGCGGGCGCGGCGCGGGTCCGCGTCGGCCCCTGGAAGACCCGCTGGATCCCGTCGGGGATGCTGGTGCTCGACGGAACCGCCCACCGCCTCGGCGGCCTCGACCAGATTCGGTCCTGCCGGGTCAGCGAGCGGCCCACCAGCTGCGACTTCCGCCTCACCGGACGCGACGCGGTGGTGGAGGGACGCGTAGCGGCGCCCGCCAAGGACTTCGTCGGCTGGGTCTACGCCGACCCGGAGGGCCCCGAGCACAACACCGTCAACTGCTCGATCGCCGACCTCGAGCTGAGCGTCAGCCGCAAGGGACTGCCCGAGCGATCCCTGCGCCTCCCGGGCGGTGCGGCATATGAGTTCGGGATGCGCGAGACCGACCACGGCATCCCGATCCAGCCCTATCCGGACGGTTGAGCCTCGCGGTCAGCGGCCGCTGACGACCTTGCGGAACGCCATCCAGCGGTCATACGCCCCGAGCGCCGACTGGAGCGCGTCGCCGCGGATCTTGCTGACCCCGCGGGTCCCGTAGAGGCGAGCCCAGACGATCCGCGGCGAGTCGCCCCGCTTCGTCACGACGATCCGCTTCAGACGGCCCTCCAGGTGGGAACCCAGCCGGGAGCTGATCTCGGGGCCGGAGAAGCGCAGCTTCCACGTGTGCAGCGGGCAGTAGTAGTCGAAGGGGTCCTTGACGCTCTTCAGGTAGGGGACGGGGTCGCCGAAGAAGACGTTCTCGACGCTCTCGGTCCGCCCGCCCGAGCAGGCCGAGAAGAAGGTCTCGGCGATAGCCCCGCGGTAGCGGACGACCTGGTTGCGGGTGCTCGAGGCGGCCCGGTTCCCGCGCCGGGTCTCGCTGGCGATCCCGCCGTAGACCTGGCTGCTGGTGTCGTCGAAGAGGTCGAACCCGTTCCCGTCCACCCCCGCGGTCAGGCCGTAGGAGCGGCTGGCCACCGCCTGGGTGCGCAGCGCCGCCATCGGCCACGAGGACGGCATCTCGTTCGAGACCACGCCCTTCACGTACTGGTTGACGCTGACTGCGTTGACCACGTTCAGCGATCCGGCCCGGCTCTGGGTCGGCACGACCTCAAGGACCCCCCGGTAGGCGCCGACGCCGCCGATCCTGATCCGCCCACGTCCGGCCGCCCGCAGCTTGCCGCCGCAGCGCTCGAGCAGCTTGCCGCCGCCGGTCCGCAGGCGAACCCCGTTGCCGCGGAGATGCGCCTCGTAGTGCCGGTCCGGATCGAGGCGCCGCCCGCAGGCGCCGCGGGCGGCGGTGAAGCCGACGTCGCCGCCGTCGATCTCGAGCAGCACGCGTACAACGCGGGTCCCGGTCAGCTCGCCGACCGAGGTTCCCCGGTAATAGTGGCGGAGGATGAAACGGTGGGCCTTGCCGTGGCGCGCGTAGCCGTAGGACCCGTACTGGCTCATGCCCACTCCGTGACCGAAGCCGCGGCCGTTGACCACCCACCTCACCGCGGCCGGCGCCGCGGCGGCGAAGACCAGCGCGGCGGAGGTCGCCAGCGCCGCCAGGAGCGCGAGGGCGACGGGGGTGGACGGCCGGAATCGGGTCATCTGCTGAAGCGAACACCTTCGCCAACCGTGGGTATCGGCCTTCCGGCCGCCCTGCACCAGTCCTCTAGGCTGGATCACAGGAAAGCGAGAGAGGAGCGAGGATGGCGACGGAGACGATCGAGGTGACCGATCACCAGCTTCTGGTCGGGGGCGAGTGGCTCGAGACCGGCGAGTGGGACGAGGTCGAAAGCCCCTACGACGGGACCGTGGTGGGGCGAGTCGCCCAGGGTGACGCCGCCTTGGTCGACCGCGCCGCGAAGGCCGCGCACGAGGCGTTCTCGGCCGGCGACTTCCCCCAGCACGAGCGCGCGGCCGTCCTCGACCGCGCCGCGGGGATCGTCGCCGAGCGTGTCGAAGAGCTGGCCCTGGCCATCGCCGCCGAGGCCGGCAAGCCGCTGAAGACCGCGACGGTCGAGGCCTCGCGCTGCGCGGAGACGCTCGCCTTCTCCTCGGTCGAGGCGCGCAAGCTGACCGGCGGCACGGTCCCGATGGATGCCTCGGCCGCGGGCGCCGGCAAGCTCGGGGTGATGATGCGGGTCCCCTACGGGGTGGTCGGGGCCATCAGCCCCTTCAACTTCCCGCTCAACCTGGTCGCCCACAAGCTCGGCCCGGCGATCGCCGCCGGCAACGCGGTGGTCCTGAAGCCGGCCGGGCAGACCCCGATCTCGGCCCTGAGGCTGGCGGGCATCCTGCTCGAGGCCGGCCTGCCGGAGGGCTGGCTCAGCGTCGTCCCGGGGCCGGGATCGCAGGTCGGCAACGCCATCGTCGAGAGCGAGCTGACCAGGGCGATCACCTTCACAGGCTCAGCTCCGGTCGGCTGGGGGATCCGCAGCAAGGTCCCCCACAAGAAGGTAAACCTCGAGCTCGGCTCCAACGCACCGCTCATCGTCAACGCGGACGGCGACTGGGAGACGGCCGCGGACAACGCAAAGCTCCACGCCTTCTCTCACGCGGGCCAGAGCTGCATCTCGATCCAGCGCATCCTCCTGCACGAAGAGATCGCCGACTCCTTCACAGAGCGCTTCGTGGCCGACACAGAGTCTCTCGTGGTCGGCGACCCGCTCGATTCGGAGACCGACGTCGGGCCGCTGATCTCCCCCGCCGATCGCGACCGGGTCAAGGAGTGGGTCGACGAGGCGGTGGCGAGCGGTGGCGAGGTCCTCTCTGGCGGCGAGCTGGTCGACGAGGGTCGGTGCCTGGCGCCGACCGTGATCGCCCACCCCCCGCGCGAGGCGAAGGTCTGGTGCGAGGAGATCTTCGGGCCGGTCGCGACGATCGACCGCTTCTCGGACTTCGGCGAGGCGCTGGAGATGGCCAACGACTCGAAGTTCGGCCTGCAGGCCGGAGTCTTCACCCGGGACATGGGCCGCGGCCTGGAGGCCGCGGCGGCGCTCGAGTTCGGCGGCGTCCTGATCAACGAGGTGCCGACGTTCCGCGCCGACCAGCAGCCCTATGGCGGCGTCAAGGACTCCGGCAACACACGCGAAGGCCCCGCCTACGCGGTCTACGAGCTGACCGAGGAGCGATTCGTCACCTTGCAGGGCTGAGGTCGACTGCGGTTCTGTAGGGCCCGCGCGGCCCGCATGACGCGGGCCCATGCAATGTAAGGTCGCGAAAGCGGCCGCCAGTGGTACCGTGACCTGTCGGGGGGCACGATGACGAGACCGGGGACAGGGAGAGCGAGGCAGCAGCTTCTGGCAGCGGTCGCCGGCACCGCGCTGGCAGTGTCCCTGGTCGCAGCCGGAATCGCCACGGCGGCCTCGGACACGCTCGGCAAGACGACGGTCCAGCAGCGGATCGTGCCCGACTCCGCAGCCGGCTTTCGCCGCCTGTCGGTGAGCTCGGGCGAGCCCTACATGATCCGCACCGAAGGCGTGGGCGCCGCCAAGAGCGGTCGCGCCTCGCGCCGCACCAAGCTCGCCTACTTCGGACAGCTCTCCGACTTCCAGCTCGCCGACGAGGAGAGCCCGGCCCGGGTCGAGGCCCTCGACGCCGTCTCCTCGCAATTCAGCGCCGCCTTCCGGCCCTGGGAGAGCCTGGAGCCGATGATCGACGACGCGATGATCCGCCAGGTGGACTCCTTCGCGGACGCGGGGCCGGTCGCGGCCGCTCACGGCCGGCGCCCGAAGATGGACTTCACGCTCGATACGGGTGACTCAGCCGACAGCCAGCAGCTGAACGAGACCGAGTGGGTACGCACCCTGCTCGAGGGGGGCGACCTGGACCCCAACAGCGGCACCGACCCGGCCGGCAACGACAACCCGCTCTGCGCGGTGTCGGGAGTGCCCGGAGCGGCCGAGGCGGCGCGTTACACGGGGGTCCAGGACCCGGCCGACTATCCCAACGCCTCCCTACTACGCCCCCGATCTCGCCACCCAGACGGCGACGCGCTACGCGGACTTCCCCCAGTACACCGGTCTGATGGACCGCGCCCAGCAGAGCTTCACCGCTGCCGGCCTCGACGTCCCCAGCTACGTCACCTTCGGCAACCACGACGGCCTGGTGCAGGGCAACGTCGCCGCCAAGACGGTCTTCGAGACGGTCGGCACCGGTTGCATCAAGCCGCTCAGCGTCTTCTTCCCCAGCGGCCACACCTTCCTCGACTTCACCGTGCAGGACGTCCTCGACCTGCACAACATGGCCCCCGCCGGCGACACGATCCTCACCCCGCCGGACGAGGAGCGCCGCTTCGTCTCGAAGAGCCAGTTCAAGCAGGTCTTCGAATCCGGCTCTCAGGCCGACGGCCACGGCTTCGACTACGTCGACCCCTCTCAGGAGCAGGCCTCCGGCGGCGCCGCCGGCTATTACAGCTTCAGCCCGGTCGCCGGCCTCAGGCTGATCTCACTCGACACGGTTTCCGAGGGCGGCGAGCTCGGCACCTCCGCGGACGGCAACATCGACGATCCGCAGTTCCGCTGGCTGGAGGGTGAGCTGAAGCAGGCGACCAGGCGCGACGAGCTCGTCGTCCTGTTCAGCCACCACGCGATCGGCAGCCTCACCTCCGACGTCCCCGACGAGGACGCCCCGGCCTGCACCGTCGCGGACCCCCACGGCCATGACGTCAACCCCGGCTGCGACGTCGACCCCCGCGACTCGACCCCGCTCCACCTCGGCGACGACATGGTCACCCTCCTGCATCGCTACCCGCACGTGATCGCCTGGATCGCCGGCCACAGTCACGTAAACCGGGTCGAGCCCTACGCGGACGCCGACGGCGGCGGTTTCTGGATGGTGCGCGCCGCAGCGGAGGCGGACTGGCCCCAGCAGGCGCGGCTCCTGGAGCTGTTCGACAACCACGACGGCACGCTCTCGCTGTTCAACACGGTGATCGACCATGCCGGCCCGGCAAGCGCGCCCGCCTCCGGCCCGGCCTCCGGCTTCGACACCGACCAGCTCGCCTCGCTGGGGCGGACGCTCGCCTACAACGATCCTGACTCCGGGGCGCGCAAGTGCACGCCCGAGCCCTGCGGCGAGGGCGCACCGGGGGACCGCAACGTCGAGCTGCTGATCCACGATCCGCGCCGCGGCTACGCGTTCGGGCACTGCGTCAACCGCCAGGCCGGAGGCCGCGGCCCGGACCGCCTTCTCGGCACCCCGGGCAGCGACCTGCTGCTGGGCCGCGCCGGGCGCGACCGCCTCGACGGTAAGGCCGGAAGCGACTGCCTGGACGGCGGCAAGGGGCGCGACTCGCTGAAGGGCGGCGGCGGCAGCGACCGGCTGGTCGCCGGGCCCGGCAACGACCGCGTCAAGGCGCGCGACGGCGGCAGGGACAAGGTCTTCTGCGGCGCCGGCCGCCGCGACGTGGCGATCGCCGACCCCGGCGATCGGGTCCGCGGCTGCGAAATCGTCAGGCGCTAGCGCCGCCCGCGAAACGTCAATAAGACACCTCATTGGTGTCGCAGATCCGTCTCGCCGGCGGCACGCCGGCCCGTTGGTGACGCTCGTGCCGCAGGGCCTACTTGCCGGGCGGTGACGCCGCTATGCGTGCGGCCGCGCCATCCGGCGGTGGTCGAGAGCCTCCTCGAGCACTGCCGGCTCGACTCCCTGCTCCAGCGCGACCTCGCGCAGCGAGCGACCCGACTCGGCGGCCATCTTGACGATTTCCGCTGCGCGGTCATAGCCGATATGGGGATTCAGCGCAGTCGCGGTCGCCAGGGTCGCCTCGGCATGGCGCTCGGTCATCGCCTCGTTGGCCTCGACCCCGGCGACGCACCTCTCGTCCAGAAGACTGGACGCCGAGGCGAGCAGCTTGATCGAGTCGAGCAGGTTGCGCGCGATCAGCGGGACCCTGACGTTCAGCTCGAACTGCCCCTGGCTGCCGGCGACGGTGATCGCGGCGTCGTTGCCGATCACCTGCGCCGCGACCTGGATCACCACCTCGGGGATCACCGGGTTGACCTTGCCGGGCATGATCGAGGAGCCCTTCTGCAACTCCGGCAGCCGCAGCTCGGCCAACCCGGCCCGGGGCCCTGAGCCCATCAGCGCCAGGTCGTTGGCGATCTTGTTGAGGGAGACGGCATAGACCTTGAGCGCGCCCGAGAGCTCGACCAGGGCGTCTCGGTTCGCCTGTGCTTCGAAGCGGTCCATCGGCTCGGAGATCTCCAGGCCGGTGTCCGCGGCGAGCTTCCTGCGGACACCGGCAGCGAACTCGGGATGGGTGTTGAGCCCGGTGCCGGTCGCCGTTCCCCCCAGCGGGATCTGGCCGACCCGGCGCAGCGTCGCCTCGACCCGCTGGATTCCCAGCCGGACCTGCGCCGCGTAGCCTCCGAACTCCTGCCCGAGGGTGACCGGGACCGCGTCCATCAGGTGGGTGCGGCCTGCCTTGACCACGTCGGCGAACTGCTCCTCCTTGGCCTCGAGCGCCGAGCAGAGAGCCCCCATCGCGGGCAGCAGGTCGCGCTTCACCTCGTCCAGCGCAGCCAGGTGGACGGCCGAGGGGAAGACGTCGTTCGAGGACTGCCCCATGTTGACCCCGTCGTTGGGGTGGACCCCCTCGCCGGCGAGGTTCGCGATGACCTCGTTGGCGTTCATGTTCGACGACGTGCCGGAGCCGGTCTGGAAGACGTCGATCGGGAACTGCTCGTCGTGCTCGCCCGCGGCGACCGCGTCGCCGGCCGCGGCGATCCGCTCAGCCACATCGGCCTCGAGCGCGCCGAGCTCTCCGTTGACCCGCGCCGCTGCCGCCTTCAGCCGCCCGAGCCAGTGCACGACGGGAGGCGGGACGCGCTCGCCCGAGACCGGGAAGTTCTCCACCGCCTTGGCCGTCTCGCCGCCCCAGAGATGCTCAGTCAATTCGCGCCTTCCGTCGGTTTGGTTCCGAAGCTGAGGTTAGCCGCGCTCGGCGCCCTGCGCGATCCCCGCCCGGTAGGCGGCGGCGACCTTCGGTGGGAGCCCTCCGCCCCCGGGGCTGAACTCCGCCGCGGTCTCCAGGCGCTCAAGCAGGTTGGCGTGAATCCCGTCGGTGTCCTCGGCGCCGAGGCGGGCGGCGCCGACCAGATAGCCGAGTCGCCGGGCCGCCGCCGGGCCGTCCTTCGCCCGTGCCGCGGCGTTCAGCGAGGTGCCCACCGCGACCATCGCGGCGCCGATCCGGGTCAGGTCGCCGGCGCTCTGGTTCTGCGTCAGGCAGTCGCTGATCTTGGCCCCGCCCGCGAGCCGCACCTCGGCAGGGGCGCCACGTAGGGCGCGCGAGTAGGCGGCGGGGCCGTCGAGGCAGGCCGCCGGAGTCTTCTCGTCCGCCGAGCCGCAGCCGGCTGCGGTGAGGGGGGCTGTGGCGATCAGGGCCACCGCGAGGATCCTGGGCGCCATGGCCCGATACTAAGAGCAGAGGCGTGCGGGCGGCTCAGTCGCCGGCGCCGATGCCGCCGCTGGCCGGCCTGGGCGTCAGCTTGCTGCGGCCTGCCTTGACGCCGCCGCTCGGCCCCACGGCGCCGCCCCCGCCGTGCGCCGGCTTGACGGAGCCGCCGCGGAAGATCTCGACCCAGGAAGCAACCGTGAAGCGGGCGGCCGCGGCGTGGGTCCAGGAGAGATGCAGGTGGTTGCCGCAGCCATGGTTGGCGTCGCCCTCGTACCCGACCCAGCGGAAGGGTGCGCGCGGGCGGTTCTGGCGCGGCTCGGCCCAATGGGCGAGGCGGGTCACCCCCTTCCAGTACTTGTCGCACTTGGCGCTCCAGTGACGCGGGCCGATGTCCACCGCCATGCCGTTCTTGTGGTCGGAGTCGGCGACGTGGCAGCGCGGGCAGCCGATGATCCTGCGTGGGTTCTGGGGCAGCGGCCCGGCGTAGCCCTCGTTGATCGTGATCGCGAAGTGGGCGCTCAGGTACCTCAGGTCCCCGATCAGCCTGCGATCGACCATCGCCCCGGCCGTGTGCGGGATCGAGTCGGGGATCGGGACGATCTTGCCGGGAGCCCGGACGATCCGGCTTCCGGTCGGCCCGCCGCTGGCGCCGGCGGCGAGGACGAGTGAAGCGAGGAGGGCCGCGCACAGCACAGCCGCCACCTTCCGGGGACCGCGGCCGCGCGCCATCTGCCCGGACCGCGGGTAGGTCGAGATGCGGTTGTCCCTGCTTGCCATCCCGCAACTGATCGGGTCCGCAGCGCGAGGACTTGAGGCCACCACGCCATCTTGCCTGCTGTCGTAGGGTGAGCGCAATGCCGATCGTGCGCGAAGCAGCCTTCGACCTCTTCCGCGAGCACGGCATGACGACGATGTTCGGGAACCCGGGCTCGACCGAGCTGCCGATGCTGGCCGATTTCCCCGAGGACTTCCGCTACGTGCTCGGCCTCCAGGAGGCCGTGGCGGTCGGCATGGCCGACGGCTACGCGCAGGCTTCGGGGCGCCCCGCGCACGTCAACCTGCACACGGCGCCGGGCGTCGGCAACGCGATGGGGGCGATCTTCAACGCCCAGGCGAACAAATCGCCGCTGCTGATCACGGCCGGGCAGCAGGTCCGCGCCCAGGTGACGATGCAGGCGAATCTGACCAACCGGGATGCGACGCGGATGCCGCATCCTCTCGTCAAGTGGTCCTTCGAGCCGCCACGGGCACAGGACGTGCCGGTGGCCCTTGCCCACGGCATCCACCTGGCCGGGCTCTCGCCCCGCGGTCCCGTCTTCGTCTCGCTGCCGATGGACGACTGGGGAGAGGAGGCCGACCCGGCGGAGGTCGCCCACGCCGTGGCGCGCTCGGTCAGCGGGCGCGCCGTCGCCGACCCGGGGGAGGTCGAGGCGCTGGCCCGCCGCCTCGATGAGGCCTCGAACCCGGTAATGGTCGCGGGCCCGGAGATCGACGCCAGCGGCGGCTGGGAGGCAGCGGTCTCACTGGCCGAGCGCCAGCGGCTGCCGGTCTGGGCATCGCCGGCCCCCGGCGGCGGGCGGCTCGGCTTTCCGGAGGGCCACCCGAGCTTCCGCGGCGTGCTGCCGCCGGCGATCGGGCCGGTCGGAGAGACCCTCGAGGGCCACGACCTCGTCCTCGTCGCCGGCAGCTCGGTCTTCCCCTACTACCCCTACATCCCCGGGCCGCTGCTGCCCGAGGGCGCGGCGCTGGTCGCGATCACCTCCGACCCCGACGAAGCGGCGAGGGCGCCGATGGGAGACGCGATCGTCGCCGACGTCGGACTCACGCTGGCCGCGTTGGCGGAGGCGGTTCCGGAGTCCGGCCGCGAGGCACCCGAGCCATTGCCGCCGCCCGAGCCGGTCGACGAGACTGATCCTCTCAGCCCCTCCGCGGTGCACGCCGCGCTCGCCGAGGCCTTCCCCGAGGACGGCATCGTGGTGCTCGAGTCGCCCTCCTCGACCCTGGCGCTCCGCAACCGGCTGCGGCTCTCGACGCCCGGGAGCTACTACTTCGGGGCCGGCGGCGGCCTCGGCTTCGGCCTCGCCGCCTCGCTCGGCGTGCAACTGGCCGAGCCCGAGCGGCAGGTCGTCTGCGTCCTCGGAGAGGGGTCCGCCCAGTACGCGATCACCGGCCTCTGGACCGCGGCCGCCTACGGAATCCCGGTCACGTTCCTGGTGCTTCGCAACGAGGAGTACGCGATCCTCAAGTGGTTCGCTTCGATCGAGGCGGTCGAAGGGGCGCCGGGCCTTGACCTGCCGGAGCTCGACTGCGCCGCCCTTGCCGACGCCTACGGGGTCTCCTCCCGCCGTGCCGCGGGTCGCGAGGAGCTTCGCGAGGCCCTGGCCTCGGCGATCGCCTCCGATCGGCCGGAGCTGGTCGAGGTCCCGGTCACGCCGGGGATGGCTCTGGCCTAGTGTCGCCTTCGGGCGCCACGGCAGACCGCGCTCCGCCGGAGCTGGCGGAGGGCACGCCGCAGCCGCTGCGCGACGACCTTGTTCAGTTGCTCGGGCCCGACCAGGTGCTCGGCCGCCCGCTCGACCTCGTCCGCTACGCCTCTGACGCGAGCCCCTACCGGCTCTTCCCGAAGGCCGTCGTCCGCCCCCGCGAGGCCCCCGAGGTCGCCGCCGTCTTCGCCTACGCGCGCCGGGAGGGCATCCCGGTCACCCTGCGCGCGGGGGGGACCAGCCTGAACGGGCAAGCCCAGGGGGACGGGATCCTGATCGATGTCCGCCGCCACTTCAGCGGGATCGCGGTCGAGGCGGACGGCGCCCTGGCGCGGGTGCGGCCGGGAACCGTGCTCGCCCACGCCAACCGCGTCCTCGCGCCGTACGGCCGCAAGCTCGGCCCTGACCCTGCTTCGCACGAGGCGGCCACCGTCGGCGGGGTGATCGCCAACAACTCAGGCGGGATGCGCTGTGGGGTCGTCCACGACTCCTACTCCACACTGCGCTCGCTGACCTTCGCCATGCCATCGGGGACGGTGATCGATTCGGCCTCCGAGGGAGCCGAGCACCGCTTCGCCGAAGCCGAGCCCGAGCTGGCCCGGGGCCTCGCCGAGATCCGCGACGAGATCCGAGCCGACTCCGACCTAAGCGAGCGGATCAGGCGCAAGTTCGCGATCAAGAACACGACCGGGTACCGACTCTGCTCCTTCCTCGACGCATCGACGCCGCTGGAGATCTTCCGCCGGCTGCTGGTCGGCTCCGAGGGAACCCTCGGGTTCGTTTCCGAGGCGGTGTTCGAGACCGTTCCCCTGCGGCCCCAGACGACCACCGCCTGGGTCCACTTCGACGGGATAGAGAGCGCAACCGAGCCCGTCCCGGAGCTGGTGGCCGCGGGGGCCAGCGCGGTCGAGCTGATGGTCGCTCCCGCCCTGATGGTCGCCAGCCACTCGATCCCGGGCACCCCGGAGTACTGGCGCGAGCTGCCGCCGGAATCCGCTGCCCTGCTGGTCGAGTTCCGCTCCGACGACGCCGCCGACCTCGACGGTCTCCTCGCAGGAGCGAGGGAGATCCTGGGCGGGTACAAGACGATCCGGCCCTTCGAGTTCACGCGGGACCCCGAGACGGTCGAGATGCACTGGCGCGTGCGCGAGGGGATGTTCGGCCTGGTCGGCGCCGTCCGCCCTGCCGGTTCGCAGCTGATCACCGAGGACGTCTGCGTGCCCCCGGAGCGGATCGCCGAGTCGGCCCGGGACATCCAGGCGCTGCTCGGCAAGCACGGCTTCCTCCCGGGCGTCGCCGGGCACGCCTCCGCGGGGAACCTCCACTTCATGCTCACCCCCTCCTTCTCGGAGGCCGCCGACCGCGAGCGCTACGAGGCCTTCATCGGAGAGCTGGTCGAGCTGATCGTCGGCAAGTACGACGGCTCGCTGAAGGCCGAGCACGGGACCGGGCGCAACATGGCTCCCTTCGTCGAGCGTGAGTGGGGTGAGAAGGCGACGGAGATGATGTGGAGGGTGAAGCAGATCGCCGATGCCGACGGCGTCCTCTCCCCGGGGGTCCTGCTCAACCGCGACCCGGGCGTCCACCTGCGCGACCTCAAGTCGACGCCGGCCGTGGAGGATTCGGTCACCGCGTGCGTCGAGTGCGGGATGTGCGAGCCGGTCTGCCCCAGCCGGGCGCTGACGACGACGCCGCGGGAGCGGATCGTCCTGCGCCGCGAGATCGCCCGGCAGCCCGCCGGCTCGGCGGTGGCGCGAGGCGCTGCTCGGGGACTTCGACTACGACGGGCTCGAGACCTGCGCCGCCGACGGCACCTGCGCGATCGCCTGCCCGCTGGGCATCGACACCGGCAAGCTGGTCAAGGGGCTGCGGGCCGAGGCCCACTCGCCCGCGGCCGAGCGAGCCGCGCTTCGCGCGGCGAAGAACTGGGAGAAGGTCGAGGGGGCCGCCCGCGGCGGCCTGAGGGTCGGCGAGGCGGTGTCCCGCCTCGCCGGCGACGCGCCGCTGCGGGGCCTGAGCCGGTCGGCGCGGCGGGCGGCGGGGGAAGAGCTGCTGCCCGAATGGGGGACGGCGATGCCGGCGGCCGCCCCGCCGAAGCTGCCGGCGACGAGCCCGGGAGGGGGCCGCCGCCGTCTACGTCCCCGCCTGCATCAACCGCATCTTCGGCAGGCCGCGCTCGGAACAGGGGCCGCGCCCGAGCCTGCCCCAGGCGCTGGTCGAGGTCTCGCGGCGGGCCGGGATGCCGGTCTGGATCCCGCCCGACGTCGCCGGCAGCTGCTGCGGGGTTCCCTGGAGCTCGAAGGGCTACCGCGACGGCGCCCGGCACAAGGCGAACGAGATGGTCGAGCGGCTCTGGCGCTGGAGCGACGACGGCCGCCTGCCGATCGTGATCGACGCCAGCTCCTGCACCCACGGGGTCGCCGATCCCGATGAGGGGCATCTGAGCGAGATCAACGCCGCCCGCCACGCCAAGCTCGAGCTGCTCGACTCGATCGCCTGGGCGCAGGACCTGCTGCTGGCCGGCCTCGAGGTGCGGCGCAGGGTCGCTTCGGCGACCGTCCATCCGACCTGCTCGGTCAGGCACATGGGCCTGACCGGGGCGCTGGAGCGGGTCGCGGAGCAGCTCAGCGAGGAGGTCCACGTGCCGATCCGCGCCACCTGCTGCGGGTTCGCCGGCGATCGCGGCTTCCTGCACCCCGAGCTGACAGCCGCGGCCACCCGCGAGGAGGCCGAGGAGGTCAGGGCGCGCAGCTTCGACGCCCACCTCTGCAGCAACCGCACCTGCGAGGTCGGGCTCGAGCGGGCCACCGGCCGCCCGTATGAGTCGCTGGTCTTCCTGCTGGAGGAGCTGAGCCGGCCCTAGGCGGACTGCGCGGCGCCGGGTACGTCGGCCGGTGCGGACTCCGCCTGTCGGGACGCGCGGCCGCCATCGCGTCGCCCTCGCGGATGATCGCCGCGAACTTCTCGTTGCTCGGCCATCTGGCGGTCGAGCAGCGGGTTGAGAACTCCCCGCAGCGAGCTGCATCACCCGCCACCACGAGGGGGCGACGATCCGAGGCTTGCGCTCCTCGACTCCTTCGACGATCGCCCGGCCGGCGCTCGGCGGGCTGGAGACGGCGGCGTCCGATCGCGGGCAGCAGCGACTTCCTCGAGGCGCTCGGCGAGCGGGTGCGAGAAGCCCTCCTGGACCATCTTCGTGTCGATGAAGCCGAAGTAGGCGACCGAGGCGCCGGCGCCGTAGGGGGCGAGCTCGGCCCGCAGCGAGCGGCCCAGCGACTCGACCCCGGCCTTGGCGGTCGCGTAGGAGCTGACCATCAGCCCGTTGACGAAGGCGTAGACGGAGGCGACCAGGACGAGGTGCCCGCCGGCGCTCGACCACCTGGGGCATCGCGGCGCGGACCGTGCGGTAGACCCCGAGCAGGTTGACCTCGATCACCCGCTCCCACTCGGCTCGTGCCGATCGCCAGGGTGCTGCCGATCTCCGGCGCGATGCCGGCGTTGGCGACGGCGACGTCGAGGCCGCCGAGCTCCTCGACGGTGCGCGCCACCGCCGCCTCGATCTGCTCGCGAGTCGCTGACGTCGGCGCCGATCCCGATCGTCCGGCGACCGATCCGCCGCGCCGCCGCCTCGGCCTCGGCGGCGTCGAGGTCGACCAGCGGCGACCGAGGCGCCGCGCACCTGCATCTGGCGGGCGGTCTCGAAGCCGATCCCGCGCGCCGCCCCGGTGACGAGGGCGACCTTGCCGTTGAGGTCGTAGGCCGGCATCGGCGTGACTCTATCGCGCCGTTCGTAGACTCCGCGACCGATGGGCGGATTCCGCAAAGTCGAGACGAAGCAGCGCTTTCCCGAGCTGGAGGAGCGGGTACTGGAGCGCTGGCGCGAGGCCGACGTCTTCCGGCGCTCGCTCGAGAACCGCGCCGGCGCCGAGGTCTGGAGCTTCTACGAGGGACCGCCGACCGCCAACGGGCGTCCCGGCTCCCACCACGTCCTCTCCCGCGTGTTCAAGGACGTCTATCCCCGCTACCGCACGATGCGCGGTTACCGCGTCCCGCGCAAGGCCGGCTGGGACTGCCACGGGCTCCCGGTCGAGCTGGAGGTCGAAAAGGTCCTGGGGATCTCCTCCAAGCAGGAGATCGAGGCCTTCGGCATCGCCGAGTTCAACGAGCGCTGCCGCGAGTCGGTCTTCGCCTACGTCGAGGACTGGAACCGGCTGACCGAGCGGATCGGCTTCTGGATCGACCTCGACGACCCCTACGTGACGCTCGACCCCGACTACATCGAGTCGGTCTGGTGGTCGCTGCGCCAGATCTGGGACGCCGGCCGCCTCTACGAGGGCCACAAGGTCGTGCCCTACTGCCCGCGCTGCGGCACGGCGCTCTCCTCGCACGAGGTCGCGCTCGGCTACCGCGACGTCGAGGACCCGAGCGTCTACGTGCGGCTGCCGGTCGAGGCGGGCGGGCCGCTGCGCGAGGGCGACTCGCTGCTGGTCTGGACGACCACCCCCTGGACCCTGATCTCCAACGCGGCGGTCGCCGTCAACCCGGAGATGACCTATGTGCGCGCCCGCATCGGTGACGAGGTCTTGGTGGTCGCGGAGTCCCTTGGAGAGCGCGTGCTCGGCGAGGAGGCCGAGGTGCTCGACTCCTTCCCCGGCTCGGAGCCTGGCCGGCGTCTCCTACTCGCCGCCCTTCGACTACGTCACCGATTTCGGGCCGCGCGGGCACACCGTGCTGGAGGCGGACTTCGTCAGCGCCGAGGAGGGCACCGGCCTGGTCCACACCGCGATCGCCTTCGGCGAGGACGACTTCCGGCTCGGCGAGCAGTACGGGCTGACCTTGCAGAACCCGGTCACCCTGGAGGGCACCTTCGACGAGCGGGTGACCGAGTTCGCCGGGCGCTTCGTCAAGGACGCCGACCCCGAGATCGTCGACGCGCTGGAGCGCTCCGGGCGCCTGTTCCGCGCCACCACCTACGAGCACGCCTACCCGCACTGCTGGCGCTGCGGGACGCCGCTGCTCTATTACGCCAAGTCGAGCTGGTACGTGCGCACCTCGGAGGTGCGCGAGGAGCTGCTCGCCAACAACCGCGAGATCGGCTGGCACCCCGAGCACATCCGCGAGGGCCGCTTCGGCAAGTGGCTGGAGAACAACGTCGACTGGGCGCTCTCCCGCGACCGCTACTGGGGCACGCCGCTGCCGATCTGGGAGTGCGGCGAGGCGGACTGCGAGGAGCGCTTCTGCGCCGGCTCGGTGGCCGAGCTGCGGGATCGGGCGCTCGGCGAGGTCCCGGACGACCTCCACCGCCCCTACATCGACGAGGTGAGGCTCCGCTGCGAGAGCTGCGGCGGGGAGATGGAGCGGGTCGAATCGGTGATCGACACCTGGTACGACAGCGGCGCGATGCCCTTCGCGCAGTTCCACTACCCCTTCGAGAACGCGCGAGACCGTTCGAGGAGCGCTTCCCGGCCGACTTCATCTGCGAGGCGATCGACCAGACGCGCGGCTGGTTCTACACCCTGCTGGCCGAGTCGACCCTGCTGTTCGAGCACTCCAGCTACCGCAACTGCGTCTGCCTCGGCCTGATCCTCGACCCCGACGGGCAGAAGATGTCGAAGAGCCGCGGCAACGTGGTCGAGCCCTGGGACGTGATCTCAGCCCACGGCGCCGACGCCTTCCGCTGGTACTACCTGACCGCCCAGCAGCCCTGGTCGGGCTATCGCTTCTCGGTGGACACGGTCGGCGAGTCGGTGCGCCAGTTCTTGCTCACCCTCTGGAACACCTACTCGTTCTGGGTGCTCTACGCGAACGCCGAGGGCCTCGGGCCGGCGGACTTCGCGGACCCAGCACCCCGGACGCGCAGCGGAATCCGAAGCCTGCCGCCCCCGGACGCGAAGCGAGGAGGCGGCGGCACTGACCTGGATCGCTGGGTCGCTCTCCCGGCTCCAGTCGACGATCGCGACGGTGATCGAGCGGATGGACGACTTCGACTGCACCGCTGCCGGCAGGGCGATCGCCGTATACGTCGAGGACCTCTCCAACTGGTACGTGCGGCTCTCGCGCCGGCGCTTCTGGGAGGGTGACCGGGCCGCCTTCGCGACCCTGCGCCACTGCCTGCTGGAGACGGCGGCGCTGCTGGCTCCGTTCATCCCCTTCCTCGCGGACGAGATCCACGCCAACCTCGCCGGCGGGCGAGACGCGGCGAATTCGGCGAGCGGTCCCGATTCGGTTCACCTGCGCGACTTCCCCGAGCCCGATCCCGAGCTGGTCCGACCCCGACCTGGAGGCGGCGATGGCGGCGGTGCGCCGCACCGTCGAGCTCGGCCGGGCCGCCCGCGCCCAGGCCAAGGTCAAGGTCCGCCAGCCGCTGCGCAAGGCGGTGATCGTCGCCGGCGACGCTGAGCGCGAGGCGATCTCCGCCCGCGCGCGAGCTGATCGAGGCCGAGCTGAACGTCAAGGAGCTGGAGTTCGTCGCCGAGGAGGGTGAGCTGGTCAGCTACGCGGTGAAGCCCAACTACCGGGCCCTCGGGCCGCGTTTCGGCAAGCAGATGCCCCAGGTGGCGGCGGCGGTGGGGGCGCTCGACGCCGCCCACGTCGCCCGCGCGATCGAGGGCGGCGGGCGAGTTCGGCGTCAACGTCGACGGGCGCGACCACACCCTCTGCGGCGCGACGACGTCGATCCTCGCCCTGGAGCCGCTGGAGGGCTACGAGGTCGCCTCGGAGGCCGGGCACGCCGTCGGCCTGCAGCTGGAGCTCGACGACGAGCTTGCGCCGCGAGGGTCTGGCGCGGGAGATCGTCCACGCGATCCAGAACGCCAGGCGCGACGCCGGGCTCGAGGTGACCGACCGGATCGAGCTGCGCTGGCCGGCGACGGCGAGCTGCTCGAGGCCGCCCGCGAGCACCAGGCCTACATCACCGGCGAGGTGCTGGCGACCGCCGCTCCGCTACGACGGGAGACGCCGGACCGGCGTCGGCGTCGATCGAAGGCCGCGAGCTGAGGATCGCCATCAACCTTTCAGACTGAACGGGCCGGGTGATGCCTGGCCCAGCGGCTCGGTCATGAATGACCGCCAGGGCGCGCTAGGCCAGCGCCGGCTCCAGCTCGGCCTCGAGGCGGCGCTTCGGCATCGCCCCGATCACCTTCTTGGCGATCTGGCCGTCCTTGAAGAGGATCAGGGTCGGGATCGAGAGGACCTCGTAGGTCGCCGCGGTCTGCTGGTTCTCGTCGACGTTGAGGCTGAGGATCGTCAGGTCGTCGCGCTCGGCGTCCATCTCCTCGAGGATCGGGTGGACGACGCGGCAGGGACCGCACCAGGGCGCCCAGAAATCGACCAGGACCGGGCCGTCGGCCTCGAGCACGTCTGCCTGGAAGGTCGCATCGGTCACGTCGGTGAGCTTGCCTGACACAGCTATCGGTCTCCTGTGGTCGCCTTTGGCTGGTTCAATACTTCAGAAAGTATAGCGAAGCCTAGGAGCGCCGGATCCGCATCGCCGGCACCTTCCAGATCGCCTCGGCAACGATACCCCGGCTCATCTTCGAGGCGCCGACACGCCGGTCGCGGAAGGTGATCGGCACCTCGACGACGCGGAAGCCGGCGCGGATCGCGCGGTAGGTCGTCTCGACCTGGAAGGCGTAGCCGCGCGACTGGATCGAGCCGAGGTCGATCGCCTCCAGCACCTCGCGGCGAAAGCACTTGAAGCCGCCGGTCAGGTCGCTGCACGCCCGACCCCGAGCACGCCCCTCGCGTAGACGCTGCCGCCGCGGCTGATCACCCGCGCAGCGCCCCCCACTCGGCGACCCCCCGCCCGGCGCGTAGCGGGAGCCGATCACCAGGTCGGCGTCGCCGAGCCGCGTCGAGCAGGCGCGGCAGGTCGATCGGGGCGTGGGAGAAGTCGGCGTCCATCTCGACGACCAGCTCGGCGCCTCCGGCCAGCGCACGGCGGAAACCGGCGATGTAGGCGGGCCGAGGCCCCCCTTGCGCGGCGCGGTGCAGGACCTCGACGTCCTCGTGCTCGCCGCCAGACGGTCGGCGATCTCCCGGTCCCGTCGGGGCTGGAGTCGTCGACGACCAGCACCCGGCGCGATGCCGGCAGCACCTCGCAGCACCGCGCCGACCATCGCCTCGACGTTGGCGGCCTCGTTATAGGTAGGGAGGATCAGCCAGACGGCCGCCACGGCCCGAACCCTAGGCCAAGTAGCGCGAAGGATCTCGGGCGGGGTCGGGGGCCAGCCTGCGGAAAGCACAGTGCTTCCCTCGACGGGCCCCCGGCCCCGCGACTCAGGCGCAAGTAGTTTGGACGGCGATGACCAACGCCGAGATCGCCGCCGCATTCGACGAGCTTGCCGTGCTCTACGAGCTGGATGGCGCCGTCAGGTACCGGGTGCTCGCCTACTCGAACGCGGCTCGGGCGATTCGCGAGAGTCCCGTCTCGGTCGCCGAGCTGGCGCGGAGCCGGGAGGGCGACCGGCATCCCGGGTGTCGGCAAGACGCTGGAGCAGAAGATCGTCACGCTGCTGGAGACCGGTGAGATCCCCTCCGCGGCTGCGGCTGCGGGAGAAGTTCCCGGCGACCCTGATCGAGGTGACCAGGGTGCCCCACCTCGGGGCGAAGACGGCCCGCCGCCTCTACGACGAGCTGGACGTCTGCTCCGCTGGAGGACCTCAAGGCCGCCGCCGAGGCGCAGAAGATCCGCGAGCTGAAGGGGCTCGGGCCGAAGGTCGAGGAGAACATCCTCGCCTCGCTCGAGCAGTTCGCCGACCCGGAGTCCCTCGTCGGCCGGCTGCTGCTCTCCAAGGTGCGCCCGATCGCCGAGGAGCTGGCGGAGTCGCTGCGCGCGCACCCGGCGGCGATCGAGGTCGAGGTGGCGGGATCGGTGCGGCGCTGGGCCGAGACCTGCAAGGACATCGACCTGATCGCCACCGCCGAGGAGCCGGAGCAGCTCTCGCGCCACCTCGCCGGGCACCCGCTGATCGCCGCCGCCGGCACCCCGGGGCCGAACGGGCTCCGCGCCCAGACCCACAACGGCGTCTCGGTCGACCTGCGGATCGTCGCCCCGCGAGGCCTTCGGCAACCTGCTGCAGCACTTCACCGGCTCGGCGGCCCACAACGTCGCCCTCCGCGAGGCCGCGGTCGCCAGCGGGCCTCTCGGTCTCCGAGCACGGGATCACCGAGACCGAGTCCGGCGAGGTCACCCTCTGCGCGCAGCGAGGCCGAGGTCTACGAGCGACTCGGCTACGCCTACATCGAGCCGGAGCTGCGCGAGGGCCGGGGGGAGCTGAGCGCGGCGCGCGAGGGCTCGCTGCCAGAGCTGGTCGAGGTCGGCCGACATCCGCGGTGAGCTGCACTGCCACACGACCCTCTCAGACGGGCGCAACACCCTGGAGGAGATGGCGGAGGCCGGGCGCGCCCGGGGCTACTCCTACATGGCGATCACCGACCACTCGGCCAGCCACGGGTTCGGCGATCACGTCACCGAGGAGCGCCTCTGGCAGCGGATCGGCGAGATCCGGGAGTGGAACAAGGGCAGGCGCGGCTTCCGCCTCCTGGCCGGCTCCGAGGTCAACATCGGCACCGACGGCTCCCTCGACTACCCCGACGACCTCCTGGCGGCGCTCGACTGGGTGATCGCCAGCGTCCACACCGCCTTCAGCGACGACGAGGCCGAGATGACCGGCGCGGCTGCTCGCGGCGATCGAGAACCCGCTGGTCGACTGCATCGGCCACCTCGACCGGGCGCCTGCTGCTGCGCCGCCCGCCCTACCCGGTCGACATCGAGGCGATCGCCGAGGCGGCGGCCCGCACCGGGACGATGCTCGAGATCAACGGCAACCCCAACCGCCGCGACCTCTCCGAGCAGCACGCCCGCCTCGCCGCCGAGGCCGGGGCGATGATCGTCCTCAACACCGACGCCCACGGCGTCGACACGCTCGACAACATCGCCTACGCCGTGGCGACGGCGCGCCGGGCCTGGCTCGGCCCCGAGCAGATCGCCAACACGCGCGGCTGGCGCGAGTTCAAGGCGATGCGCAAGCGCGGGCGCGCTCGGTGGCTGAACGGCTAGCCGGCAGCCGGGAGGCGGCGGCGGGTGGCCCGGCCGGGGTCCGGTCCCGGCCGAGGCCGGGGGTCCTGACCAGCACCACCGGGCGGAAGGCCGAGGTCGGCTCGACGTAGAAGCGGGTGCCGTCGCGCTGCTCGACCCCGAGCACCGCTCCCTCGCGGGTCCGCCAGGCGAGCGCGACCAGCAGCGCGTAGCCGGCGCCGATCGCGGCGACGCCCGGGAAGAAGAGGCCGAGGCCGCCGGCGATCAGCGCGGTCGCGCCGATCGGCCAGAGCCTGGTCAGCGCGATCCGCGACGGGGACTCGGAGGGCAGGGAGGTCGCCGTCGCGCGCCGCGGCGAGTGCGTCGCGAACGCCGTCGGCGGCGCGCTGGGGCCGGCCCAGGTAGAGGCCGGCGACGACGGCGATTGCCCACCAGACCGCGGCCACGGTGATCGTCCGGGTGTCGTCGGAGCGGCCCGCCGCGATCGCCGTGATCGCCCCGAGCGCGGTCGCCTCCGCGGCGGCGAGCAGGACGGTGGTGCGCAGCAGGTCGGTGAACGGCACCGGCCTCAGCCTCCCAGCTCGCCGAGGATCTCGATCCACTCGCCGGGGCCGGCGAGCGCCAGGTCGGCCTCCTCGCGGATCTCGGCCGGGCCCTCCGCGGAGACGACCCCGATGCAGACCGCCCGCTCGAGGCGGCCCGTCGGCGCGCATCTCGCGCAGGCGGCGGAAGGCGTCGAGGTCGGTGCGGTCGTCGCCGGCGTAGGCGGCGGCGGCGATCCCCTCGCCCGACTCGATCAGCGCCGAGACCGCCGCCCCCTTGCCGCCACCGCCACCGCCCGGCCGCAGCTCCAGCACCTTGCGCCCCCAGTGCGGCTCGAGGCCGGCGCCGCTCGGCGCCGGCGGCGATCTCCCGGGCCCGCGCCTCCGCGGCCCCCTCGTCGTCGGCGCCGCGCCAGTGAAGCGCCTGGATCGGCCCCTTGTCCTCGATCCTCAGCCCGGCCGCCCGCAGCGACGCCGGGTCGAGACCGTCGAGGTGCTCGGCCGCCGCCGCTCTCGCGGCCCTCGAGGGAGGGGTCGAGCCGCAGCGGACCGCCGTCCGCCGGAAGCAGCTCGAGGCCGTGGTTGCCCGGAGTAGGCGATCCCCTCGACGCCGACCAGCTCGCCGGGCGACGGCGGCGCGGCGGCCGGAGACGGCGCCGACCACCCCGAAGCGGCGCGCCAGCCGGGCCAGCGCCTCCCGCGCCGCGTCCGGGACCGAGGTCTGCTCCGGGCGCTCGACGATCGGCGCCAGCGTGCCGTCGACGTCGGTGAGGATCGCGGCGCGGGCCGGGTCGCCGCGCAGCGGGCCCAGCAGCTCGGCGGCGCGCTCGGCTGGCGGAGTCGGTCGGCATCGGCTCTAGTATCGCCGCCGTGTCGCCGCGAGACCCTGAAGCTGGCCGGGATCGGGACCGCCGCGGGCGCGTTCAGCGGCCTGTTCGGCGTCGGCGGGCGGCACGGTCATCGTGCCGCTGCTGATCCTCCTCTGCGGCTACGGCGAGCGCCTGGCGACCGGGACGAGCCTGGCGGCGATCGTCCTCGTCGGCGCGCTCGGCGCCCTGGCCCAGGGCGGGATCTACGGCAACGTCGCCCTCGGCACCGGGCTCTGGCTGGCGGTGCCGGCCGTCGTCGGCGTCCTCGCCGGGACGGCGCTCCAGCAGCGGATCCCCCAGCGCGCGGTCTCGCTGCTGTTCGCGGTCCTGCTGATCGCCGTGGCGATCGAGCTGGTCGTCTCGTGAGCGAGCTGCTGGCCGCGCTCCTCGCGGTCGCCGGCGGCCTCGCCGGCGGGCTGGTCGGCGTCGGCGGCGGCATCCTCTTCGTCCCGCGATGACGATCTTCCTCGACCTGGGCCAGGTCCGGGCGGAGTCGACCTCGCTGCTGATGATCGTCATCGTCGCCCTGGTCGGCGCCTACCGCCAGCACGGCTACGGCAACGTGCGTCTCGCGCGATGCGGCTCGTGATCGGCGTCCTCTCGCCGCTCGGCGTCCTGGCCGGCGTGGTGGTCGCCAACACGGTCCCCGAGCGGGCGCTGAAGCTGGCCTTCGCCGCCCTGGCGCTGTTCTTCGCCGTCCAGCTCGACCCGGCGGGCGCTGCGGGCCACGGCGACCCGGGGAGCGCTAGAGAGTGACCGACCGGCTCCGGGTCAATCACCGCCTGGCGATCCCGCTGAGCGAGATCGAGCTGCGGGCCAGCCGCTCCTCCGGGCCGGGGGGGCAGCACGCGAACGTCACCGCGTCGCGGATCGAGGCGGTCTTCGACGTCGAGGCCTCCGCTAGCCTCTCCGCCCCAGCAGCGGGCCCGGCTCATCCAGCGGCACGGGCGCCGGGTGATTGCGGTCGCCCAGGACGCCCGCAGCCAGGCGCGCAACCGCCAGCTGGCGCTGGAGCGGCTGGGGGCGAAGCTGCGCGCAGGCGCTGGCGACGCCGAAGCCGCGGCGGAAGACACGACCGAGCCGCGCGCTCCGCCGAACGGCGGCGCGAGCAGAAGCAGCGCGCCTCGGCCCGCAAGCGCGAGCGCCGCCGTCCCGACCCGGGCGATTACTGATCGCGCAGCATCGTCTAGGCTCAGACCGTGGAGCCGCTGGTCTGGGAAGAGGGCGATCTGCCGCAGCTGCGCGCGCCGATGCTCGTCTGCGCCTTCCGCGGGTGGAACGACGCCGCGGCCGCCGCCTCGACCGCGCTGGAGGCGGTCGCCGGCTCGCTCGACGCCGAGGTCGTCGCCCAACTCGACCCCGAGGAGTTCTTCGACTTCCAGGCCAACAGGCCGACGATCACGCTGACCGAAGGGCAGACCCGCCACATCGAGTGGCCGGAGAACACCCTGCTCGCCGCGCACGCTCCCAGCGCCGAGCGGGACCTCCTACTCCTCGACGGGACCGAGCCCAACCTGCGCTGGCGCACCTTCGCCGACTCGGTCGCGGGCGCCGCCGGCAAGCTCGGAGTGAGACACCGTGATCACTCTCGGAGCCCTGCTGGCGGAGGTCTCCCACACCCTGCCGGTGCCGATCACCGGCCTCGCGTCCGACGAGGAGCTGGTCGACGAGCTGGAGCTACAGCGCTCCAACTATGAGGGCCCGACCGGGATCGTCGGGGTCGTCCACGACTCCTGCCGCCGCGCCGGGATGAAGTCGGCCTCGCTGTGGGCAGCAGTCCCGCACTACGTAGCCGCAGTGCCGAACCCGAAGGCCGCGTTGGCGCTGCTGCGGCGCCTCGAGGGTCTCACGGGGGTCGCCGTGGACGCCGGCGCGCTCGAGGACGAGACCGCGAGCTACGAGGAGCAGGTCGGGCGGGCCGTCGCCGCCAACCCCGAGATCGAGGAGCTGGTCGCCCGGATCGAGGAGGAGCAGGCCAGCGCCCCCGAAGGCGAGGAGGAGATGCCCTCGGGCGACTCGCTAGCCCGCGACTTCCAGCGCTTCCTGCAGCAGCGCGGCGACGACGCCAATTGACCCCCCGCCGCGCTCGCCGCGGTTCAGCGCGGGCTCAGCCGAGGCGGCCTTGCTCGCAGAGTCGCCGCAGACCTGCTCACGGTCGGCGAAGTGTGACATTACGAGTGCTACCATGACATCATGCGTCAGATCACCCTGCGGGTCCCGGATGAGGTTGCGTCTGATCTGAAGCGAGAGGCGGCGCGCGAAGGACGAAGCGTCAACTCCCTGGCGATCCACGTGTTGCGCTCGGCCTTCGACCCTGAGTACTCCGGGGACGGTGTCGAGCGAACCCGTGAGCGGCTCCGCCGTGCGGGGCTGCTGATGGAACTGAAGCCCTACCGGGGCGAGCGGCCAAGCGACGAGGAGTTCGCGAGAGCCCGCAGAGAGGCCGGCAAGGGGAAACCTCTGTCCGACTACATCTCCGAGGACCGCGGTTGACAGTCTTCGCCGATTCCTCGGCGCTGGTCAAGCTCTACGTGGACGAAGCCGGCGCTGCCGAGGTGCGTTCCCTCCACGACCTGATCGTTTCGGTGCTGGCCAGGGTCGAGGTGGCGGCGGCGATCTGGCGAAAGACCCGCGTTTCGGAGATGCGCGGCCAGGCCGCCGCGGGACTGCGGGCTCGATTCGAATCCGACCTTGCCGGCACGCCGGATTCACCGCCGCGCTTCAGCGTCACCCCAGTCAGTGATGGCATCCTCACCGATGCAGCGAACCTCACCGGCACCCGAGCCCTGCGTGCCTACGACGCGGTTCACCTGTCCAGCGCCCTCGCGGCGCAGGCCGCAGACCCCTCCTGCAGGACCTTCGCCTGCTTCGACCGCAACCTGCGCGACGCCGCGGCCGTTGAAGGCTTCGCGCTGCTGCCTGCGCTGCTCTGACGCCTTCCCTCAACTCTCCGCCGCCGGGCAGATCAGCCGGTAGTCGCACCAGCTGCACACGGTCGGCGAAGGCCGTGGCTCGAAGTCCTGGCTCATGATCCCCTCGCCCACGCTCAACACGGTGCGCTCCACCCGCTCGGCGTCGTCGGAGGCGGCCTCGACGGCGACCTTCTCCGCATCGAGGACGTAGTAGTAGCTGCCGGTCGCGGCCTCGAGATCCCATGCCTCCCGGGCCGCCAGCCGGTAGAGCGCGAGCTGGAGGTCCTCGGCCAGCTGCGCCTTGGTCCGGCGCTCGCCGGTCTTGTAGTCGATCAGCTCATGCCGCCCGTCGGGCAGCCGGTCGACGCGGTCGACGCGGCCGCGGAGGTGGTGGGGACCGATCTGGAAGTCGAACTTCCGCTCCAGCCAGATCGGCTCCGCATCGGAGCTGCGCTCGCGCTCCCAGTAGCGCCGCATGGCCTCACGGGCGCGGTCGCGGAACTGGAGCTCGTCGTCTGAGCTGCCGAAGCCCGAGCGCCGCCAGCCTGCCTCGAACAGCCGCATCAGCCGCCGCAGGCCCTCGCTCGGCGTCGGGCTCGGAGCGCTGTCGCTCCTTGTGGAAGCGCTCGAGCACGTTGTGGATGAGGATGCCGAAGCGCTGGTTGATCGTCGGCTCCTGCGGGATGCCGAAGACACGGGCGAACTTGTACTTGAGCGGGCAGGTGAGGTAGAGGTCGAGGTCGGAGGCCGAGAGCTTCAGGCCCTCGCCGCGGCGGGGCAGGAAGGCCTCCAGCGAGGGCTCGTCGCGAGCCGCGATCAGCTCCCGGCGACGGCCCCGCTCGCGCTCCTCGTCGAGCAGGTACTCGTCGAGCGAGGAGGCGTCGAGCTCGGCCTGCTGCTCCGGGGTGGCGACCTGCCGCAGCAGTCCGTTGATCGCCTCGATCGCGTCGGCGGTCGGCTCGTTGCCGGGCCGCTGCGCCAGCGCTGCAAGCTTGATCAGCTCGAGGTGGCGGGCGATCGCGCGGTTGACGTCGATCGCGGTGTCAAGGCGCGGCTCGGAGAGCTCGCGCCCGGCCTTCCAGGAGCCCTCGAGGACCTCGTCGCGCAGCATCCGGTAGGTGGCGTGCAGGCCCTCGGCCGGGCCGAACAGCTCCTCCTCGTGGATCTCCTCGCTCGCCCCGAGCACGGTGCGCGCCTCCTCGTAGAGGGGCGAGGGGCGGGTGGGGCCGTCGCGGTCGCGCTCGACCCAGGAGAGCACGAGGCCCGAGCGGGCCCGGGTCATCGCGATGTGCAGGGCCCGGCGCCGTCGCGCCACGGCCGCCGCCGTCCCGTTCTCCGGCGGCGCGCTCGCCGAGCAGCTCGGGCGGGACCGCGGGGCCCCGGCGCGTTCGGCGCGTCGGTGCGCTCCAGGCCGAGGACGTAGACGTGGTCGAACTCGAGCCCCTTGGCGTCGGCCAGGGCGATCACCTGGACCGAGCCCGGGGCCGGGCGGCTCGTCCCCCGCCGCCAAGCTCGACCCCGGCGTCGGCGACGGCGCTCAGATAGCGGACGAAGTCGCGGGTCGAGGCCTGCGGCTCGCGCCGGGTCCAGGCCGCGGCCAGCTCCGCCAGCCGCGAGAGGCTGAGCAGCCGCTCGGCGGCCTCGGGCGCGCGGCGAAGAGGCGCTGGCGGCGCAGGCCGACCCGCTCGATCAGCCGCCGCACGAAGACGTCGGCGCGGCGCTCCTCCATCGCCGCCGAGGCGGCCCGGTAGAGCTTCAGGAAGCCCTGGATCCGCTCGCGCGCCTCGGGCCGGATCTGCGGGCTCTCCAGCGCCGCCTCGCAGGCCGAGACCATGTCGAGCTTGCGCCGGCGGGCGATCGTCGTCAGCCGGGCCAGGTCGACCGAGCGCAGCTCGACCGGGGGCCGGGTCAGCGCCCGCGCCGCCGCGGCGGAGTCGTCGGGGTCGGCGAGGACCCGCAGCCAGGCGACCGCGTCGCGGACCTCGGGGCGGCGGAAGAGCGCCGCCGGGCCCGCCAGGTGGAAGGGGATGCTGCGCTCCTCCATCGCCGCGGCCACCGCGCTGCCCCGGCGCGAGGGCTCGTCGACGATCACGCAGACCGACTGCGGGGCGAGCCCCCCGGCGACCAGGTGCTCGACCTCGCGCGCGACCGCCTGCGCCTGGGCGCGCTCGTTGCGCGAGCGCCAGAAGCGCACGCCGGCGTCGGCGTCCTCGGCCCGGCCCGGCTTCTCGAGGCGATCGGCGATCGCCGCGACGACGGCGCGGGCGGCGTCCATCACCTCGCTCCCGCCGCGCAGGCAGCGCTCGAGCACGACCACGTCGGCCTCGGGGTGGACCTCGCGGAACCATGCGGCGGCGCGCGGTCCCGGGACCGCGCGTCGCCTGGTCGTCGTCGAGCGCGCCGAGCAGGTTGGCGTTCTCCAGCGCCGAGCTCCGCGAGGATCGCCCAGCGGGCGAGGGTCGCGTCCTCCAGCTCGTCGACCATCAGCGTAGCGGAAGCGGGAGGCGATCTCGCGGCGGACGTCGGCGCGGGAGGAGAGCAGGCGCCTGAGGACCAGCGAGACGTCGCCGGAGTCGAGGCTGCCGGCCGCGGCGAGGATGCGGTCGTGGGCGGCGTAGAGGTCGGCGAACTCGCGCTCGCGCCGCGCCGTCTCGCGCGAGGCCTCGTCGGTCGCGCGCCTGCAGGCGCTCGCGCGGCGAGCGCGGCGAGCGCCTCGGGCCCGACCGCCTCGGCCTTCAGCGCGTCGATCCGCCGCAGCAGCCGGGCCAGGAGGCCCGGCCGGGTTGCCGCGGATCTCGTGGTGGCGCAGCGGCAGCTCCTCGAGGCGGTCGAGGAGCATCGCCAGCCGCTCGGCCGGCCCGAGAACCTCGAAGAACGGGTCGAGCCCGGCCTCGGCGGAGTAGTCGCCGAGCAGGCGCTCGCCGATCGCCTCCCAGGTGCCGATCCACAGCTCCTCGTAGGGCCCCTCCAGCAGGGTCTCGGCCCGCTCCCGCAGCCGCCCGGCGGCGGCGCGCGTCGAGGCGATCACCAGCACCTGCTCGGGGCCGGTGCCCTCGCTCGGCGAGCCGGGCCAGGCGCCGGGCGAGCACCTCGGTCTTGCCGGTCCCGGCGGCGCCGATCACCAGCAGCGGGCCCTCGCCGTGCTCGACCGCGAGGCGCTGCGCGTCGCTCAGCTCCCCGCCTTCCGCGCTCCCCGGCGCCTCGCGATCGAGGCGGGCAGAGCTGGAATCCGGCGCGGCGGCAGGCACGCCAGAAAGCTACCGGGCCGCACTGATCGCGCCCGCGTAGCATGGACTGGGTGAGCGAGGAACCGGCAGCGCGGGCCCCGAGACGGCACCGGAGGCCCTCGGCGAGGACTGGCTGGCCGTTTGCCGGCGGGCCGTCGCCGCCCAGCGGTCGATCTTCGACGAGGTGCGCGGGATCGACGAGCGCACCGTCTATGACGGCATCGGCGAGGGCGGCGACCACGCGCTGGTGATCGACCGCCGCTGCGGAGGACGCGGTCTTCGAGCAGCTCGAGGCCCTCGGCGCGGACGGCGCCTCCTTCACGGCGATCTCCGAGGAGCGCGGCGAGGTCGCGATCGGCGGGGGTGGCGAGGTGCGGGTGGTGATCGACCCGATCGACGGCTCGCTGAACGCCCGCCGCCACCTGCCCTCGCTTCAGCCTCAGCTTCGCCGTCGCCTCGGGCCCGAGCATGGCCGACGTCGAGTTCGGCTACGTCTATGACTTCGGCGCGGGCGAGGAGTTCCACGCGTGGCGCGGCCGCGGCGCCTTCCTCGACGGCGAGCCGCTCTCCACCCGTCGCGCGGACGCGACTGGTCGTCGTCGGGCTGGAGTCGGCCAAGCCCGAGCTGGCGCTGCCGGCCCTCGAAGAGCTGGCCGGCCAGGTCTACCGGGTGCGCGTGATCGGCTCGATCGCGATCACGCTCTGCTACGTCGCGGCCGGCCGTCTGGACGGCATGATCAGCCTCCGGGCCTGCCGCTCGGTGGACGCAGCGGCGGCGCAGCTGATCGTGCGCGAGGCGGGGGCCGAGGTCGGGTTCGGGAACGACGATCTGAGGAGCGCCGGTCTGGGGCTCGACCAGCGCTACCCGGTCAGCGCGGCGGCGAGCGGCGAGGGGCTCGCGGTCCTGCGCTCTGCCCAGCGGGCGGGTGAGCCGGGTTGACGGCGTCTGCTGCGAGGCCGGCCCGGGGCGGCTCTACCGAGGGTTCGATGATCGACTGGGCCCTCGCCGGGCGGGTCGCCCGTGGCCTGGCCGGCAACGGGACCGGGAAGCGCTCGGTCCGCCGTGCCGAGCTGCGTCGCGCTTCGCGCGGCAGCGTCGGCCTGGTGCGGGACTTCACCGGGCTCGAGACCAAGGGCCGGCTGCCGTCGGTGGAGGTTGTCGACCGCCCTGAGTGGATCGAGGCCAACATCGACTTCCCTGCGTGGCATGTCGGGCCAGGTCGAGGCGGAGTTCGCCCGCTCGATCGAGGCGCCGGGGCCGCTCGGGCCGGTCCTGCGATCGCTGGCGGGCGCCGCCGCCGGGGTCGAGATGGGGGTGATCAGCGGCTTTCTCGCCCGACGCGTGCTGGGCCAGTACGACGTGGCGCTGATCGGCCCCTCGCGACCGCCGCGGCTGCTCTTCGTGGCCCCCAACCTGGCCGAGGCGCAGAGGAGTCTCGAGGCCGACCGGGACACCTTCCTGCGCTGGATCGCGATCCACGAGGCGACCCATGTCGTCCAGTTCAGCGCCGTGCCCTGGCTGCGCGAGCACATCGGCGGGATCGGCGAGCAGCTCCTCAGCGGCGCCTTCACGCAGATCAGCACGCGGGAGCTGGCGTCCGCGGCGCGGCGCCTCCTCCAGCCCGACCCGCGTCGGCTGGTCGAGGCGATCCGGCGAGGCGAGTGGACCTCCCCGTTCCTGAGCCTGCCCCGCCGCCGCCTGCTCGGCCGCCTGCAGGCGACGATGTCGGTCGTCGAGGGCTACTCCGAGCACGTCATGGACGGGGTGGGCGATCGGCTCGACCCGGCCTACGCCCGGCTGCGCGAGCGTCTCGAGGCCCGGCGGGCCGGGCGCGATCCGCTCGAGGCGCTGCTCTCGCGGCTGTTCGGGATGGAGATCAAGATGCGCCAGTACCGCCTCGGCAAGGCGTTCTGCGACGAGGTCGCCGAGCGGCGCGGGATCGAGACGCTGAACCTGGTCTGGAGTGAGCCGGCGGCGCTGCCACGGCCCTCCGAGCTGGACCGCCCCGGCCGCTGGCTCTCCCGCGTCGCCTGAGCCCCGGCCCCGCTGCCGAGAGTGCAATTTCCTCTCATATTGAGAGGCGAGTGAAGTCTCGCCGGCGGGCTCCGTCCCGTAACCGCGCCATCGTGGGAGGGTACAAACAGGTGTTCGTGTATCTGTTACACTACGAACATCCTTAGAGATAAGTAACTTCGACATCACCCAGAGAGGTTGAGGCAAATGGCAACTCAGAATCGCAGCACCAGGACTCAGGCAGAGCGCAACAGGACCCAGGCCAAGCGCACCAGGACCCAGGCCAAGACACAGGCCAAGCGCACCAGGACCCAGGCCAAGGGCACGGCGACCAGCGCCCGCCGGACGGCTCAGAGCACCGCGACGGCTGCCGCGAGCGCCGCGAAGGCCGAGCGCAACCAGGTCGTCCGCGTCGCTGAGACCGCCGTCGACGTCCCGGTTGGCGTCGCCCTCACCGTCTCCGACCGCGTCAGCGAGCTGGTCGAGCCGTGGACCGACCGCGCTGGGGCCGAGAAGCAGATCAAGGCCTACAGGACCCAGCTGACCCGCCGCCTGAAGCGCGCCGAGCGCCGGGGCAGCACCGCCCGCCGCAAGGCCAGGACTGAGGCACGGCGGACCCGCACCCGCCTCGAGCGCGAGGTGCGCCGGGTCGAGCGCGAGGCCCGCAAGAGCCAGCGTCGGGCCGGGACCACCGTGCGGCAGAACCGCCGCAAGGTCGAAACCCAGCTGAGGCGGAACCGCCGCGAGGCCGAGAAGCAGATCCGCAAGGCCACGAGGCGCGCCGAGAAGGTCCAGGCCGACGTCAGCAAGGTCGTCGAGGACCAGTCCTCGCGCGCCCAGGATCTGGCCGGCCAGTTCAGCGACCAGGTCGCGTCGCTGCGCTAAACCGCTTAACCCGGGCCGCCGTGGAGAGGCGGCCGCCCGGGAGGGTCTGCCGGCACACATACCTCGCCGGCAGAAGCAACACCCTCTCCTCCCCGCCAACCGCCCCCTCGTGGGGCGGTTGGCCTATTTGGGCGCACGCGTTCCCTCCGGCTCGGCCTTTCCGTTGCTTCCCTTGTGGAAGGTCCTCAGGGTCCGAGGATCGATGCCGGCACGACGCCAATTCCATCTGGTCGCCGGTAAGCCTCGGGTCCAGTCGTGATCACGATCGCGTCGAGTAGATCGTCGCCGATGCGACCGGAGAGCCACTGTAGGTGACGGACGTCTTGATCCTTCACGTTGCGGGCCAGCTTGACTTCGACGGCGACTACTCGGCCATCGCCCCGCTCGACAATCAGATCGACCTCCTGTTCGCCTGCTCTTGTTCGTAGATGCGAGACTCGCTCAGCCTCGGCAGCTTGCGCGTACACCCGCAGCGAGAGCGTTACCAATGACTCGAAAAGTGCGCCGAGCAGAGTCCCGTCGCGCGGGATCTGCGGGCCCACGTCCACGTCGTCCAGCAGCGCGTCCTTATCGACCCCCAACAAACGAGCCGCCAGTGCCGGGTCAGCCAACTGGTGCTTGATCGGATGCGCCAGTCGACGGATATGACTTCTGGTCGGGGCCCACGCTGGTACCGGGTCAAGGATCCAGAGTCGCTCGAGGGCGTCCCGGTAGGCGCTGATCGCATCCTTGGACGGCTTATCGGCGTCACCGGCGATTGCAGCTTCACGGATGGTCGCAAAGGTTGCGGTCGTCGAGGAAGCGGCAGCGTAGGCGGTCATCCATCGCCGCAAGGCATCCGGTTTCCGCACTCGCCGTCCGAGCTCGTCAGCGAAGTCATGATCCACGATCCGGGCCAAATAGCTGTCGAGCTGACTCCGCAGCGGGCGGCCGGAGAAGCCGCGAAGGCCGGGGAAGCCAGACTGAAGGATCTCGTCGACGTAGTCGCCGAGCGTCCAACTGGTCCTCCCTTGGATCGTGGGTTCCTTCCCGGTGAGGAGTTCAGCAACACTCACCGTTGACTTCTCCTTGCTGCGCTCTGCCAAGGCGAGCGGCCTCATTCGTGCGGTGACGATGCGAGCGGCACCCGAGTGCGTCGTCAAGTCCCGCGAAAGAGCAGAGCCAGTCAACAAGAATTGCCCAGACGGGGCCCCGGCGTCGACGCCGCGTCGGACAAGGTCCCAGACCTCCGGCAGGCGCTGCCATTCATCGATCAGGATCGGCGGGTGGCCCTCAAGCAAACGGGCTGGATCAGCCTGGGCGATGGCCAGCTGGGCTGGGTCGTCAAGATGATGGAGCGTTCGAGCACGGCCGCTAGCGGTGCGGGTCTTTCCCACGGCCTTCGGGCCCTCGATAGCGATGGCCGGCAGTGCGTCGACCAGCGCATTGAGCTCCAGGTCAAGGATGCGCTTCACATAGGGCGCCGTCATGCCTGAAACCTACCATATGGACGGACGTTAACCGTCTGAATGGCCGCAAGCTAAACTGCTGTTCAGACGCTACATAGTCGTCCTTGTGGACGGCGATGCCGAGGGCGCAGGCGCGACCGCTCCGAGGCAACCTCAGCCGCTCGCCGACTCCGCCCCGCCAGCACCGTCGCCCTCGCGTAGGTCTCGCGGCGGAAGGTCGACGACGTTCACCTCCTGCGTAGCGCTCGCCCCGCTCGAGCGCGAGGGTGGCGCGAGCGGGGTCGCTGAGTCGGTGGTCCCGCCCGTGAGGCTCGCTTCGGCGAGGCTCGCCCAGCCAGCCACCAGGCCGGAGTCGCCGTGTACGTAGCCCACCCTCGGGGGACGGTCCGAGCGCAGCTCAAGGCTCGAGCCGGTCGCCGCCGGCGGGGCGGTCTCACGGGTTGGGGCACCTTCAACTGGGGGAGGGAAAGCAGGCACTGCCGAGCGTGGCTCGGATCCGCTCACTGCGGGGACGCCGCGATCGCGATGCACCGTTTCGGCAACAGGTCCCACGCCCTTCCCAACCGGGAGGTTCGCGTCGAGCAGCTCCGCCCCGGGGCGCGGCTTCTCTCGTGCGATCGCCGGCTGCTCGACCCCGTGCCCCGCGGGCTCGCTCGGCGTCGGGATCACGCCGGTGGCGAGGCCCACCGCGGCCCCACCCGCTGTGCCCAGGCAGGCCGCCAGCACCTTCAGGCCGATCGCCACCCCGGCGCCCCGCGTTCCGGCGCCGGCCGCCGCACCCGAGACCGCGACCTCCGCCGTGCCCGAGCGCCAGAAGAGGCCGGCCAAGGCCTCCTGCACCCGGTCGAGAAGGCTGCCGGCAGCGGCCGGCGGCAAGAGCGCGGCGGCCGCCGGGGGTGCCGCCCGGAAGGCCCGCAGCGTCGCCCGGCAGCTCCCGCAGGCACGCAGGTGCTCCCGCAACGCCGCGGCCTCGGCCGCGCTCGCCTCGCCGTCACAGAAGGCGGAGAGGGCGGCGCTCAGCTCGTCGCACCTGCCGCCGCTCTCGCTGGCCGAGATCACCGCCCGGAAGCGGGCCCGACCCTCAGCCAGGCAACGGTTGACCTTGGTGCGCGTCCAGCCGGTGATCCGGGAGATCTCGCGGTAGGAGTAGCCCTCCGCCAGCAGGGTCAATGCCCGCAATTCCTGGGGCTTCAGCGTTGCCAGCGCCTCGCGGCTGCGGGCGGTGCGTTCGCGGCGCTCGGTCAGATCGGCCGGGCCGGCCCGCTCGGAAGGGATCAGCTGGATCCAATCGGTGCCCTCGCCCTCGCGGTCGGGCGGGCCGGGCGGGCCGAGCAGCCGCTCGCGCTGGCGGCGAACTGCCAGCGCCTCGTGCTTCGTGACCGTCTGCATCCAGCGGATCAGCTGCAGAGGGTCGTCGGTGGGCGCCTTGGTGAGGAGGATGACCAGGGCCCGCTGGTAGGCGTCCTCGCCGTCGTCGGCGCACAGCGAGTAGCGGCGTGCGGTCCGCCTCAGGGTCTGCTCGTGGCACTTGATCAGCTCGAGCGCCGCGCGCTTGCGCACGGCCTCCCCCGATGCCTTGCGGCCGCCGAGAAACTCCGTCGATGTTGCGCGGTCCATCGCGGTCACCCGATCCCTTCGGGGAGGGCTGCTCGCCCCGGGAGTCGAAGAACGCCGTTCCTGAAAAGGTCCAGCCTCTCGACTAAAGCGCGATCTCCCCGTTCTCGCCCCAGCCGGTGGCCGAAAAGTCCGCAAAATGCGAGAACCACGGAGACTCCCTCACGGCGGCGCAGGATTCTGCCCGCCCGGTCGGATCGCAATCCCGCTTCTCGGGCTCTTGTCTAGATTGCGGACCCCAATGGGCACGCGGCGCACCAGAACCCTCCCACGCCTGGGGGCCGGCAGGTGAGCACCTCGGTCGTCACCGGAGGGGCCGGCTTCCTCGGCTCGCACCTCTGCGAGCGGCTGCTCGCAGAGGGCCATCGGGTGATCTGCATCGACAACCTCGATACCGGCACCCTGGAGAACATCGAACACCTCCGCGACGGTGACTTCGAGTTCCTCCAGCACGACATCACGGAGTTCGTCGAGATCGCCGAGGACGTCGACTTCATCTACCACCTTGCCTCACCTGCCAGCCCCATCGACTACCTGCGGCTTCCCCTGCACACGCTCAAGGTCGGCTCCTACGGCACCCACCACATGCTCGGGGTCGCCAAGCTGAAGCGCGCCCGCTTCCTGATCGCCTCGACCTCGGAGGTCTATGGCGATCCCCAGATACACCCCCAGCCCGAGAGCTACTGGGGCAACGTCAACCCGATCGGTCCCCGCGGCGTCTATGACGAGGCGAAGCGCTACGCCGAGGCGCTGACCATGGCCTATCATCGCCAGCAGGGCGTCGACACGGCGATCGTGCGCATCTTCAACACCTACGGCGCCCGCATGAGGGCGCACGACGGCCGCGCGATCCCGACCTTCCTGCGCCAGGCCCTCCAGGACAAGCCGCTGACCGTGTTCGGCGATGGCAGCCAAACCCGCAGCTTCTGCTACGTCGATGACGAGATCGGCGGCATCGTCGCCCTGGCCGAGTCCGACGTCCACTCGCCGGTCAACATCGGCAACCCGAATGAGTTCACCCTGCTCGAGCTGGCCGAGACAGTGAAGGCGGTAACGGGGTCGCAGTCGGAGATCGTCTTCGCGGCCCTGCCGGTCGACGACCCCCAGGTCCGCCAGCCGGACATCGGCCGGGCTCGCGAGCTGCTGGGCTGGGAGCCGAAGGTGGAGCTGGCCGACGGCCTTCGGATGACCATCGAGCAGGCCGGCCGCGAGCGCCTGATCGGCGCCCTCGACTGAGCCGCGTGCGCGAGACCCCCGCCGCGCTGCTGCCCGCCCTCCGGCTGGCAGTCCGGGGCTTGGGGCGCCTGCCGCGAGCCGCGCAGCAGCGGCTTGCCGGACCTCCTGTCCTGATCGACGGGCAGCGGCTGGAGCCCGAGGTGCAGATGATCCTCGCCCTGGAGGAGCTGCTGGGGCAGCCTCAGTACCACGAGCTGCCAGTCCATGGCGCCCGCCGGCGCCTGCTCGAGGACGCCCAGCTCGCGGCCGCGCCGCCTGCCCGTCTTGGCGAGCTGCGCCACCTCAGCCTGGCCGGCGCGGAGGGGCCGCTCGATGCACGGCTCTACGTCCCTGAGGATGCCTCCGACCCCGGCGGCCTGCTGGTCGCCTTTCACGGCGGGGGCTGGACCCTGGGCAGCCTCGAGAGCCACGAGCCTGCCCTCCGCGTCCTCGCCCGCGACTCCGGCGTCCGCGTGCTCTCCGTCGACTACCGCCTCGCCCCCGAGGCCCCGTTCCCGGCCGCCGCCGAGGACGCGCTCGCCGCCTTCCGCTGGGCGGTCGAGCACGCCGGAGAGCTCGGCGTCGACGCGGCCCGGATCGGGGTGGGCGGGGACAGCGCCGGCGGCAACCTCAGTGCCGTGGTCGCCCGACTTGCCGCAGCCGACCCGATACCGCCGGCCTTCCAGGCCCTCATCTACCCGGTGACCGACCTCGCCGCCAAGAGCCGCTCCTATGAGCTCTTCCGCGACGGCTTCTACCTGACCGAGACGCAGATGGACTGGTACATCGGCCACTATCTCTCGGACCCCTCCCACGCGCCGGATCCGAGGGCCTCGCCGCTGCGTGAGCCCAACCTCTCCGGCCTCGCCCCCGCCTACGTCGCGGTGGCCGGATTTGACCCACTGCGCGACGAGGGGATCGCCTACGCGCAGCGCCTGCTCGAGGCGGGGGTCGAGGTCGAGCTTGCCATCCACCGCGGCCTGATCCACGGATTCATCAACATGAGCGCGGTCAGCCGGGGCTGCGACGCTGCCGCGCGCGACCTCGCGGCGGCCGTCCGAGCCCGGCTCGGCGGCTGATCCTCCCGCCCGGCCCGCCGCGCCTGGCGGAGTTCAGGGCCCCGTCTCCGCGCGCCTGGGGGCGTGCATCTGCTCCTGCATTCCGGCGGGGTCGCAGTCGGGCGGACTCTGACAGACTTCGCGTCCCTTGCCTGCAACAAAGGGCCAAAGCGCGGTCAGCGGCTTAGCCGTGCCGATCCTAGTCATGATGATGATCGCGTCTGTCGCGGCGCTGTTGTGGTGGGGTCGCGACCAGGTGATGTACGGTGACGATCTCTTCTATGCGACGCGCTTGTCGCACCATTCCCTGCCTCAC
This sequence comes from uncultured Actinomycetes bacterium, assembly GCA_963738305.1. GTDB lineage: Bacteria > Actinomycetota > Thermoleophilia > Solirubrobacterales > 70-9 > JBBRHQ01. Next base: position 1,392,386 of record CAVTVU010000001.1, read on the forward strand.
GCGATCCTCTACTCGAACGTCTACCTGATCGCGGCGCCGCTCGTCCTGTATCGAGCAATGTTCGAGATTCTCGGCATCGGTTCCTACTTTCCCTACCGGGTGGTGGCGGTCGCGCTGGCCTTGCTGTGTGCACTGGTTTTCTACGACCTGGCTCGCCAACGAATCGGTTCCTGGTGGGCGCTTGTGCCGACAGTGTCACTTCTCTTCTTCGGCTCGGCTTGGGACGTTCTGATCACCGGCGCCCGCTTTCCTGAATTGATCGCTGTTGGTTCCGGGCTCGGGGCGATGATTCTGATCGAGCGGGGCAACCGTTACCGCGATGCGTTGGCGGCCGGGTTGCTCTGTGTATCAGTGACCTCCCATCTGATCGGCCTTGCATTTGTTACGGCCGGTGCGGTCATGGTTGCGATGCGCCCCTCGCCAAAGCGATGGACGAGCTCCTGGATCGTCATCCTTCCGGCGTGCCTGTTCGGTATTTGGTACCTGTTCTTCAGGGTGGACCTCGGACGCGGGCCGACCGACATATTCGACGTCATCTCATTCAGCTTCTCGTCGTGGACGATGCTGATTGCGGCGCTCTCAGGGCTCTCCAAGCCGTTGAGTGACCCGGTCTATGAGCAGCCGCTGGCCAAATTGGTGGTTGGCTTGTCCTCCTCATCATCATTGCCATCACTGCGTTTCGCTTTCGCGCCTGAAGCCAACCTATTGGGCCGCTGCGGCTGGACTCTGCTTCCTGTTTGCTGAGCCGCGACTAGGACCTGAAGGGTTATTTCGTTCACCGGATACGTCGCGCTACTTCTATCCGCAGGCTGTTCTCTTTCTCTTGATGCTGGTCGAGTTGGCTGCGACATGGCGGGGCGAGAAATGGTCTCGGTTGAGCATGGCAGCGGCGGGGGCGATCGTCTGCCTCGCGGCAATCGGCCTCTCAATCAACTTGGTGATCTTCAACGACGAAAGCCGGCGGCTTCGGACCGTGGCAAATGGGTTCATAGGATTGACCAGCGCCTTCGATCTCGAGAGAACCAGACTGAACCGGGATTACACCCGGACGTTTTCCTGGCGAACGCCGGTGATTATCTGGACGCATCGGCAGCGTTTGGATCGATTGGCGATTCTCCGTCTCAGCTCGCGCGAGCCGCAGAACCTGTCCGAATCTCGGCCGACTCGTGAGGGGGGGACGGCCGACGGGTCGCCGGCCGGAGGGTCGGCCGGCGGGTAGCGCGGCGCGATGGTGCGCCCGCGGTCGCGGCGCGGGGCGCTCGGGCCGCTCGCCGCCGGGGGCGGGCCGTACGGCCCCTGAGCTCCCGGGGGCGCGGTCTCCCCAGGTCGGCCCCTCGCCTTCCGGGCGTCGGCCGCCGGTGCGTGGTCCGTCCGTGCCGCTTCGTTGCGCTCCGCTGGTGCGCGCTGCCCTGGCCTGCTGTCTCCCGTGGCGGTCCGTCTGTGGTCCTCGCGCGAGTCGCCTCCTCTTGATGCCGAGCCCGCGTTCGTATGGTTGATCCCCGCGGCGGCCATCCGTGCCCGGCTCGGCGGCTGATCCTCCCGCCCGGCCCGCCGCGCCTATCCTTCCGCGCAGATGCCCGAGGGGACAGAGACCCGCTTCATCGCCCCCGTCAACGGCCCGGACGACGAGCGCGTCTTCACCGACTCGGGGATCGAGATCGAGCCCGTCTACACCGAGGCCGACGTCGCCCCGGGGCTCGAGGAGCGCCTCGGCGAGCCCGGCTCACCGCCCTTCACCCGCGGTATCCACGAGCGCATGTATCGCGACCGCCTCTGGACGATGCGCCAGTACGCCGGCTTCGCGAGCGCCGAGGACACGAACGAGCGCTACCGCTACCTGATCGAGCACGGCTCCACCGGCCTCTCGATGGCCTTCGACCTCCCGACCCAGCTCGGCCGCGACTCCGACGACCCCCTCTGCCGTGGCGAGGTCGGGCGCACAGGGGTCCCGATCGACACGATCGAGGACATGCGCATCTGCTTCGACCAGATTCCCCTCGACGGCGTCTCCACCTCGATGACGATCAACGCCCCGGCGGCGATCCTGCTGCTCCTCTACGAGCTGGTCGGCGAGGAGCAGGGAGTCGCGCCCGAGAAGCTGCGCGGGACGGTCCAGAACGACGTCCTCAAGGAATACATGGCGCGGGGCAACTACATCTACCCGCCGGAGCCGACCATGCGGCTGACGACCGACATCTTCGAGTACTGCCACCGCCGGATCCCGAAGTGGAACACGATCTCGATCTCCGGCTACCACATCCGCGAGAAGGGCTGCTCGGCGGTGCAGGAGGTCGCCTTCACCCTCTCCAACGCGATCGCCTACGTAGAGGCGGCGCTCGCGCGCGGCCTCGAGATCGACGAGTTCGCTCCCCGTCTCGCGTTCTTCTTCAACTGCCACAACAACGTCTTCCAGGAGGTCGCCAAGTTCCGGGCGGTGCGCCGGATGTGGGCGGAGATCGTGCGCGATCGCTTCGGCGCCACCGAGGAGAGCTCGATGAAGATCCGCTTCCACACCCAGACCGGCGGGGTCACGCTCCAGGCCCAGCAGCCCGAGGTCAACATCATCCGCGTCGCCCTGCAGGGCTTCGCCGCGGTCGCCGGCGGCACGCAGTCGCTGCACACCAACGGCTTCGATGAGGCGCTGGCGCTGCCCACCGAGCGCTCTGCGCGAATCGCCCTCCGCACCCAGCAGGTCCTCGCCCACGAGTCGGGGGTGGCCGACACGGTGGACCCGTTCGCCGGCTCCTACTTCGTCGAGTCGCTGACCGACGAGATCGAGGCGCGGGCCAGGGAGCTGATGGCGAAGGTCTCCGAGCTGGGGGGCTCGGTCGAGGCGCTCGACTTCATGCAGCGCGAGATCGAGGAGTCCGCGGCTTCCTACCACGAGCGCTACCGCAGCGGTCAGGACATCGTCGTCGGCGTCAACCGCTACGTCACCGACACGGTCGACGACGTCGACATCCTGCGCGTCGACCAGGCCTCCGAGGACCACCAGCTGAAGCGGCTCGCCGCCTTCAAGGACGCGCGCGACACCACAGCGGTCGAGGCGAGGCTCGAGCAGCTCCGCGACGCCGCCCAAGGCGAGGCCAACCTGCTGGACCCGATCCGCGAGGCGCTGCGGGCCGGCGCATCGATCGGCGAGGTGTGTGGGGCCATGCGCGACGTATTTGGCGAGTACCGGGGCGGAGCGTTCTTCTAGGGGAACGCACGGCGGCCGGGGGGGGAGAGAGACGCGGACGCAACGAGCGAGCTGCCGCAACGGCGAACGACGGAGGCGTCCGGGCCCGAGGGCGGTTCTCTCCAACCCCATCCTCATCGCCGCCCTGACCGTCCTGGGCTTCGCCATCCGGCTCGCAGGTCTCGGCCAGAGCCTCTTCGGGGATGAGCTCTCCACGTACTGGGTGGTTACGATCCCCTCGTCTTGGGCGTGGTCGGGACAGTTCACTCCAACGCCGAGATCACCCCCCCGCTCTATTTCCTGCTCGCCAAGCTGGCGACCTAGCTCGATGTCTCCCCGGAGATGCTGCGATTGCCATCGTTGATCGCCGGTACCGCAACGATCCCGCTCGACCTATGTGCTGGGGGCCCGGACCGTGGGCAAGCGGGCCGGGGCGGTTGCGGCTGCGCTGGTCGCGCTCAGCCCCTTCATGATCTATTACTCGACAGAGGCTCGGGGCTACCAGGTCATGATCGCTCTCCTCGTCGCTTCCACCCTGGCCTGCTGCGGGCAGTCGAGAGCGGGAGGGGTGGGCTGGTGGATCGCCTACGGTGCCTTTTCCTGCGCTGCCATGTACACACATTACACCGTGGCCTTTGTCTTGGCGGGACAGGCCCTGTGGGCTCTTTGGTCTCACCCGCCGGCGCGGCGTGGTGTGCTGCTCGCCAACCTCGGGGCTGCCCTCGCCTACCTGCCCTGGATCTCGGGCTTCGATCGCCGATTTCAACTCGCCGACGACGGACATGCTCTCGGGCTGCAGCCGTTCACCCTGGACGAGGTACGGGCTCGCTCGGCCATTGGTGGATCGGGTATGGCTATGCCCTGACCCCACTGAGCAAGCTGCCGGGCTATCCAGCGTTAATCCTGCTCGGCGCCGGATCGCTTCTTGGCGTCGGGCTGGTAGTGGCAGAGCAGGTCAGCGTCCGGGTCGGACACCCGTTTCGCATCGAGGCCAAGCTGGGGCTGATCTTGGCATTGGCGTTGGCGACGCTGGTCGGCGAGGCGGTCGTCAGCGCCTTTTCCACCAATCTATTCGGGGCCCGGAACCTGGCCGCCGCCTGGCCCGGGTGCGCGCTCTTGGCGGCGCCTCGGTGACCAATTCGGCACGGCGCACGGTCTGGATTGCCTCCACCATGCTGGTGATTGCCGCGTTCGCGATCGGAGCGGTGAAGATGTTGAGCAAGAGCGCGCAGCGGCCCGACTACGACGCACCGGCGCATGCCATAGCGGCCCAAGCGACCCCGAGCGACGTCGTCATCGAGCAAGTGTTCAGCCCGGGACCGTTCAGCGAACCTCGACACCACGCTGGGCCGCCAGTACCGGATCATCCGCGTCGGGGCACCGCAGGAGAGACCCATCCCTTCACGCACGTACGATCGGATCGCACGCCTCAACAGATTGCTTCCGAGGCGATGGCGGCGTTGCGCCCGGGGGGACGCGTTTTCGTCGTCGGCAGCAGGAGGCACTCAGTTGGTCTCGGTCAGGAGGTCCTGGCCGGCTGCGACCTCTGTTCCACCTGTCACAGCGGAGGGTCTACGACGGCCTGTATCCGGTCAAACTGCTGGTCCTCGATCGGCGTGGCAATGGCCAGCCTGGCGGTCCCTAGGTCAGCTGCCGCCTTCGTCCGTGGACCTCGGCCGGGGCTCGGGCATGGAACATCGGGTCCGCCCTCGGCAGGCGCGCCGGCGATCCGCACCCGCCAGCGGAGGATCAGCAGGATCATCCGCATCCCGATGCGAGCGCCGCCGGGGTCGCCGGTCGCGGCGGAGCGTCCCACCCGGGGCAGGTAGTTGACGGGCACCTCGACGAAGCGGGCGCCGGAGGTGATCGTCAGCAGCAGGATCTCCGCCCCGGCATGGTTGCCGCCGACGGTCATCTCGGAGGCGACCCGGTCGGCCATCTCGCGGGTGAACAGGCGGTAGCTGCAGCCGACGTCGCTGAGGTGGCTGGTGTTGAAGAGCGCCTCGACCAGCTTCCCAACGCCCCAGTTGCCCCAGCGCAGGAACCAGTCCATGTTCGCCCCGTGCCAGATCAGCTCCCGCGTCGTTCGGGTGCCGAAGACCGCGTCGCACTCGTCGCTGTAGACGAGCAGCTTGCTGATGTCCTCGGGCAGGAAGGTGCCGTCGGGCTCGGCCAGGACGACGAGGTCGCCGCTCGACTCGATCAGGCCCCGCCGGGTCGCGTGGCCGTAGCCCTGCGGCGTCTCGAACACCTCGGTGGCCCCGGTCTCGGCGACCTCCTCGCTGGTCCCGGGCTCGGCGTTGTTGTTGACGACCAGGACCTCGTCGACCACCCCGGTGGCGAAGAATCCCTCGATCACGCTGCGGATCGATCCCCGCTCCGCGTAGGTCATCAGCACGACCGAGACTCGCTTCCCTTCCCACATCTGCAGGCGATCCTAGTGGCGGCCGCGCAGCCGAGCGGCCGCGGCACGAAGACTGCCAAGATCGTGCCCGGATGCGATGGTGACCAAACTCGCGAGCTCATGGCCGAACCCGCTCGCAGTGAAGGTCACCGGGGAGCGCGTGGTCAGCCCGGTGGGCGGTTCAACCCGACCTGGCAGCGCCACGTCGCCGCCTACGCGCTCGCCGCGCCCTATCTCGGCCCCGGGCGGATGCTCGACCTCGGCTGCGGTGTCGGCCACAGCTATCACCTGCTCGCGCCACGCGAGACGGTCGGCGTCGACATCGATCCGGAGGCACTGGCCGGTCAGGACGCGAGACGGTCGTCGCCGACATGCGGCGGCCTCCCTTCGGCGATGGCAGTTCGCCTCGGTGCTCTCGGTCCAGTCGCTCGAGCACGTGCCCGACCCCGAGCGCGTCGTGGCCGAGGCCGCGAGGGTGCTCGAGCCAGACGGGCGGGCCATCTTCGTCACCCCGAACCGGCTGACTCTCGGCCGGCCCGACGAGATCATCGACCCCTACCACTACATCGAGTTCGACCCGGAGGAGCTGCGGCGGCTATGCCGGGCTCGCTTCGAGGAGGTCGAGCTTCGCGGGCTGTTCGGCTCCGCCCGCTACATGGAGCTCTTCGACGAGGAGCGCCGCGGCTCGACCGGATCTTGCGGACTCGACCCGCTGCGCCTGCGGCGCCTGGTGCCTGCGCGGGCAAGCAGCGCCTCTACGACCTGATGCTGCGCCGCTACCGGCACGAGACGATCCGCGGGCCGACGCGATCGACGCGGAGGACTTCGAGTTCCGCGAGAGCGGGCTCGAGGAGGCGCTCGACTTGTGCGCGATCTGCCGCGTCCCCGCGGAGCTGGAATGACGTCGCCGACGCCGACCGCGCTGACGCTTCCGTGGTGGCACGAGGACGCTCCCGGCGAGACTGCGCCTGGTGCGGGTCGCCGCTCGGGCCGGACGCCGGCCAGGCTCCGCGGCCGGGTGGTCTGCCCCGCTGCGGCGCCGCGACCACCGATCCATGGCCGAGCGAGGAGCTGACGGCGCCTACGGGACCTGGTACCGGCCGCGGGCGGGCGGCGCTACTCGATGATCGGCGACGCCTGCTCACCCGCACGCGGGCACTGATTGCCAGCCGGCTCGACCAGATCGCCCCGCCGGGGCGCATGCTCGACGTGGGCGCCGGGGAGGGGACGCTGATCGACGCCCTGGGCGCGCGGCCGCCCGGCGACGGGCCTCGAGCGAGACGCCGACGGCGCGCCGACGTGCTCGATGAGCCGCTCGACAGATCGAGGGGGCAGTGGGCGGCGGTCGTCTTCTGGCACTCGCTCGAGCACCTTCCCGCGCCGGGCGAGGCGATCCGCGAGGCGGCCCGGCTGCTGGACCCCGGCGGCGTCGTCTCGTCGCAGTCCCCAACACCGACAGCCTCCAGGCCGAGACTTCGGCGACCGCTGGCTTCACCTCGACCTGCCACGACACCTCGTCCACCTCTCCGCGCGGGCGCTGCCCTCGGGCCTCGAGAGGACGGGTTCGGGTCGAGAGGGTGTCCCAGGTCCGCGGCGGGCAGATCGTGATCGGATGGCTGGACGGGCTGGTCGGTGCCTGCCGGGCGACCTCCGCCTCTACCAGGCCCTTCGCCGGCCGCAGCGCGAAGCGCAGCAGATGACCAGCCGCGCCGCGGGTCGCCACGATCGCCGCCGGGGTCGCTCCTGCTGCCGGTGGCCGCTCGCCTGCGCCGCGGTCGAGATCGCGCTGCGGCCGGGCGGGAACGGTCTACGTCGAGGCGCGGCGTGGCTGAGGCGGGCACCGAAAAGCCAAGGTCGTCGTCGTGATGCCGGCCCGCCAGGCCGCGGCGACCCTGGAGCGGACCTTCGCGGAGATTCCCCAGGACGAGGTCGACGAGGTGATACTGGTCGACGACTCCTCCACCGATGAGACGGTGGACCTGGCGCGCCAGCTGCCGCTGCAGCTGGTCTGGCATCCGCATCAGGTGGGCTATGGCGGCAACCAGAAGACCTGTTACATGGAGGCGCTCCAGCGCGACGCCGACGTCGTCGTGATGCTCCACCCCGACGGCCAGTACGAGCCGGAGCTGATCCCGGCGATGGTGGAGCCGATCCTCAGGGCGAGGCCGACCTCGTGCTCGGCTCGCGCCTGCTGATCCCCGGCGCGGCGCTGGCCGCTGGGATGCCGCGCTGGAAGTACGTCGCGAACCGCTTCCTGACGGCGATCCAGAACCGGATAATGGGCACCCGTCTGTCCGAGGCCCACACCGGATACCGGGCCTACTCGCGCGACCTGCTGCTCACCGTCCCCTTCCTGCGCAATTCACTCGACTTCGGCTTCGACTCGGAGCTGCTGATGCAGGCCTCCTACTTCGGCTTCACGATCAAGGAGGTGCCGGCCCGCTGCCGCTACTTCGAGGAGGCCTCGTCGGTCGGCTTCAAGGGCGCGGTCTACGGACTCAAGACGCTCTGGGCGGGGGTGCGCCTGGTCCTGCACCGCTGGGGTCTGGTGCCCTCGCGCAAGTTCAGGCCCTGAGGCGGAAGCGCCGGCTACTCGAGTCGTACGGCCGGGAAGCGACGCGGAACCAGCTCGACGACCATCAGTCCGGATTGATCCTTGTGGACCGTTCGCAGGTCAGAACCGTTCACCTATCTGCTTCAGCGCCCAAGCCTGAAGCGGGGCCAGGGAACTCCCCGCAGGGACCAGCGCTCCCGGAGCCCAAGGATGCCCCTATCGGCCCGATCGCCGGATTTCGCCGCAGTTTGAGGAACACCTTCCGTGCTCATCGTCGAGGAGCATCCGATCGCCAGGACGAATCCCATCGACGGCCTTCCTCAGGCCGGGAAGCCGCTGGTCGGGGACAAAGCTGTCCTGTGATGGAGAGGCGAGGGGGAGAACGTTCCCGCGGCCGCTCCTTATCAGGATCTCGTTGGAAAGGTCAGGCATGGTCACGACCAGAGCCCTGCCGTCGCCGGGCATGTAGCGGGCGAGCAGGCGCTCCCCGGTGGGTGCAGGGGGTTCAGCGGCGGGAGGTTCCAAGGCGCTGCAGCGCTCCGCGGACCGACTTGCCGCCCGGGATCGCGTAGGCGAGTGCTGAGCGGGGGAAGCGCTCACTTATCGATGACCAGGCGACCGCGACAAGGAGGACGGCGACCGCGAGCCCAAAGGCGAGCCCTCCTCGTCGCAGCTCCCGCGAGGCCATCGACCTCGACCGCAGAAGCAAGCCCAACCACAGCCCTCCCAACAGCAGCGCTGGCAGAGCGACGTTGATCAAGGTATTTGCCGTGGAGCGGTTGTCGAAGTAGCTGTAGATGGCGACTCCGTAGGCGGTCATTCCGATCAGCGCGAGCACGGCGATACGCTCGCGCTCGGACGAACCCGGTCGGCGGGCACAAGCAGGACGATCGCGGCGCCGAGGCGAGATAGGCGGCTCCGACGGCAAGGCCCGGGAGACCAACGTGGCGAAGTCGTAGGTGAGGTCCCCGAGGCGCCCGAAGAGGAAGGCGTGCAGATAGGCCAGGTACTGGCCCCAGTCCGGCAACTGGCCGCTCGCAGCGAGGGTCAGGCGGCAAAGAGGAGGTGGAAGCAAAGCGCAGGCGCCCCAACGCCAGCAGGGCCTGCCCCCGAGCCACCTGAGCCGCGCCCCTGGCCTTCAACCAGGCCAGCAGACAGGCCATGGCGGCGAACGTCACGGCGGTATAGACGAAGCCCTCGAGCGACCAGATCGACGGACAGGCCCACGACGAGAAGGGCCGCGCACCGTGTGAAACGCCGCAGGCGGGGCCATCGTCTCCGGCAACCAAGGCCAATATACGACCATCGGCAACCCAAAGCGCAGGGCCGCGTCCTGAGGAATCGAGTCGATCAAAGCAAGATTGAAACGAGCACGATCACTGCGATCAGCATCGTCGACGCAGCGACGTCCGCGAGGTGCGCGCGATTCGCATCACGCAGTACCCGGCGGCGAAGACAAGCGCGCTGAGCGGCCCCGCTGAGGAAGCCGAGGGTGCCGTATCCGATCGGGACCAGGTTGAACCAACCGGCCAGTAGATAGATGCCCCCGACACCGTACTGGGAGGCGGTGTCAACCAGCAACGCTCTCCGCCAAGGACCTCGTTGGCGGGGCCGAGGAGGAAGTTCTGATGGAACTGGATGGCCAGGTCTGGAGCGCGATCGAGAGGTTTCCGGGCACCTGCTCGGGGTCGACGACGACCAGGTCCGGGACTGCGAGAATCACGAGCACGACAACCAGGGCGTCGATCGCGATCCTCCACGGGCGTGACAGCGACGGTAGATGCAGACGGTCACTCAGGAATAGGGCGGCGAAAAGCAATGACCGCGCTGACAGCAATCCCGGCCGGAGTGATCGAGCCCAGGACCGCGAGGCAGAGAAGATCGCCGATCAGGAGCACTCCGACCAGTGTCCAGATAGCGGTGGCGTGCGCGGCCAAAGCAAGAAGTACCGGCCAACCTTCGGGACGTGTGGCGCGGCGAAGCAGGACTGCGGCTCCCAGCCACCAGAAGAGCGACGCAAGGAGGGTCGTGATCACCCCGCCCCCCCGTGGCAGCGAGCCGGAAAGCTTCACCAAGAGAATCATCGCCGCGAGCGCGGCAGCCAGGATTCCAACGAGGGCGGAGAGTCCCCTTGCGTTGGGACCGGCGGCGATCCGGTCGGCCAGTCGCGGGCCCGCGAGCAGCGCGAGCGGCAGGACCAATACGAACGCCAGCACGTATATGAGGGTCTCCGCGTCCTGGTTTTGAGCAGGGAATGGCGGTGGCAACGGGGATGGATGGTCGACCAGCAACACCGAGCCCATGAGGGCGGCAAACCCCGCCAAAGTGATGGCCACGGTCAGTGCCAGCGTGGGCGCAAATGCCGCGCCCCGGTCGTTCCCGGCTGGGGTCGGAGCGGATCGGCCAGACCCTTGAGCCGGTGCCGGATGTCAGCTGTGGGGCTAGCCATTGGCGAGGCGGCAAGCGGGAGCTCGGACCCCCCTGCCTGCAGTCAAGAGTCTCCCACAAGGGTGCCGGAAGGCGGCCGTCGAGGCGGCGGACAGGATCGGGACTCCACCGGGACCGCGGGTGCCAGCTAGAGTCTCGCCTCTCGCGATGCTTGGAGCGCCATATGCACAGCCCAGCGTCAAGGTTCCCAACGCAGGCGCGCCCTCAGTATTGGTGCTTCATTCTGTTTTGTTGCAACTTTAGGAGGACGACCGGGTGAACTATTGGGGTGCGATCGAAGTGCGGATTCGGAGCACCCTGGACCGCATGCTGGAGCCGGAGGGTTCCGAACTGCTCGCGCGACGTGTGCTCGGTGTGGCGGTACTTGCCTACGTTGTGCTTGCCCTCTGGCTCACTCGAGGGGCGTCTTTCACATTCGAGGAGTTCATCTACGTTGGAGGGAGTCACGGATTCGCTCCGGGCGCGCTCGCCGCCCCCTTTGGGGGCCACCTGACCGCCGTGACGCGGCTGTTCTACGAAGTGAGCCTGCGTCTGTTCGGGCCGACGCATTTCCCGTTCCAGCTCTTCGTGATCACACTCGCGGCCGCGGCAGCGGTGCTCCTGTTCGTGCTTGTCAAGCGCAGGGTGGGCGCGCTCGCGGCACTGGCGCCGGCGATCCTGCTCCTATTTCTTGGGTCCACACCGGAGGTGTTGCATGGCTGGGTAACGATGTGGGTCCAGGCGAGCGTCGCCGGCCTCGCCGCGTTCCTGGCGCTCGACCAGCGAAGTCGACGTGGGGACGTACTTGCCTGCATCCTGCTGATTGCGGCGATCCTGTCATTCTCGGTCGGCGTCGCATTCGCGATCGGGGCTGGCGCCTGGATTCTTGCCGAACGTGGCGGCCGGCGGATCTGGGTCGCGGTGTTGCCGCTCGTCCTCTATGGCGCGTGGTGGTTGTGGGCCCTCAAGTTCCATGAAGGATTCCTGACAGCCGACAATGCCTTGCTGATTCCCGCTTGGGCTGCAGACTCGCTCGCGGCCGCCGCCGCCGCCTTGACCGGGCTCGGTGCTGACCTCACTCACGGGTCAGGGCCCGATCTCTTCACCATCGCTCTCGGTTGGGGACGCGTGGTAGCCGCTGTGGGCGTAGCCGTAGCAGTCTTCGGTGTCCGCCGCCGGGGCTCCTCGTCGCTGTTATGGGGGGCCGTCGTGCTTCTTCTTGCGCTCTGGTTTGCGGAAGGCCTCGCGTACAGCTCGACGACCCTTGCGAGGCGGACCCCGGATTTGGACCGCTACGCATACCCAGTGGCAATTGGGCTCGTCCTGGTCCTCGCTGCGAGCTTCCGAGGGTGGACCCCGTCGCGGCGCTCTCTCCTCGTGTTATTCGGCATCGTCGTATTCGCCCTGCCCGTGAATCTGTGGGAGATGCGCGAGAGAGGGATATCCATCCGAGCCGAGTCGGACCTCGCTCGGGCACGACTGACGGCGATTGAGCTGGAACGGGCGGTGGTGCCGGACCAGTACCTTGCGTTGCCCGCCAAGGGGCAGACCTGCAAACGCCTCGTTTGCGGAGGAGTTGTTTCGTCTGCGGCGGGCATCTACCTGGCTGCGGTCGACCGCTTCGGAAGCTTCGGTTACTCCGTCAAGGATCTCGCTGCCGCATCCGCAGGGGTCCGGCAGGCGGCCGACCAGACGCTCGGCAGCATCGTGTCCCCAAGGATGACCGCGGTCGACGGGAGCAAGCTGAAATGCGCCCGTGGGCGCAGCGAGGTGGCGGTTGCGCCCGGCGGAGCCGTGTTGCTTCGGCCGGAAGCAGGCGGGACAGTGAGTCTGCGCCGGTTCGGAGATCAGCCCACGATCCAAGTCGGGACCCTTCAGCCCGGTCAGGCTGGCACAATCAGACTCCCGGCCGACGGAACGAATAAACCCTGGCTTGCCTCGGCGAGCTCCGGGAACCTGGAGGTCTGTAAGGCGCACTCGGCCGCGGCCCAGTGACGGCCGCGGCAGCCGCCCGCTATACGATTCGACCACGATGGACGGCGATAGAACGCCCTGGGACGGAGACTTGCGGATTCGCGAGGTTCACTCGCGTCACCCTCGGTTGCGCGACGCCCTCGTTGCTGACGCACGCGTGACCGCCGCTTACCGCTTTGAGCGCACCGAGTTTCGCTCTCGTTTCGACGCGGTTGTGCAGATTCTACGACTGATGTGGGCCAGCGACGCCTTCCTCGGCCAGTCGCTCTATCGCGCGAAGGCACGCCTCCAGGCCCTGGGAATACCAATACTCCCCCGCTTGGCGCACCGACTCGCGATGGTGATCGCCCAGATCTCGATCGGCGATCCGGTGCTCGTCCACCCAGGCGTCTACATCGCCCACGGGCAGGTGGTGATCGACGGGTTCGTCGAGATCCATACGGGAGCGGTCATCAGTCCGTTCGCGAGCATAGGTTTGCGGGGGGCGATCCCGTCGGGCCGACGATTGGGCCGAACGTCATCGTCGGCACTGGAGCAAGCGTTCTGGGCAGGCTGCAAGTGGGCGCCGGAGCGCAGATCGGCGCAAATGCCTTGGTAGTCGGCGACGTTCGCGAATCCACCATCGTCGTGGGGGTGCCCGCGCGTCCCCTTGGTTCCTCCGATGACCCAGCGGGTTCGCGCCACGGCGGCGAGGCCCCCCGATGATCGCGCCGCCAGGGTACTATCCGGCTGGACGGATTGGGCGCTCTTCGATCCGATGATCTTCCGCTCCAAGAAAGACCGTGAAAACCGCACCGGGCAATCGGGTCGGCGATCCGAAGTAGCCGTGGGGGAGGACCCGCGAGGTGTCGAGGAGCTCTTCGAGGAGATTGACACCCTTGGCGGGGCGTACCGGGGCGGACCGGGACCCGGAGATCGCAAGCCGCATTCTGCAGCTTCGCCACGCGGCGGGATTGAAGCTTCTCGAGTCACCCGCTTCCGGTGCTGAGTTTGCCGCTCCTGATTTCGACCAGCTGCCGAGCAACGGCGGCCTGATCGAGGTCACGGCCGATGATTTGACCCCCAACTGCTGCGAGCCGCCATCCTCCAGAGCGGTTGCCCTTGATCCGGGGTTTGATCGAGGAGGAGGAGGTAACGCGGCTGGTCGCTGAAATCGATTGCGCCTATGAGGCGCGGGACGCACTCTCGTCGGACGAGTCGGCGGTGAGTGATTACTTCGAGCCGTTCGTGCCGGACCCGCGCTTCGACCTCGCCTTCGACCGCGCGATCGTCGGCAGCGGTGGCGCAGGCGGGCTGTGGGGAGTCGACTCGCCTCCTGTGATGCTCGACGTGTTGGACGCGTTTGAGCGCACGGGCCTCCAGCGCGTGGCCGCCGATTATCTTGGCGAGCATCCCGCCATCTCGGTCAACAAGTGCCTCTTGCGGAAGGTGAGCCCCACGGTGTTCGAGGCGTCCGAAAAGGAGAGAGGGCCGAACCTCAGCGCTTGGCACCAGGATGGCGCGTTCATGGGCGGCGTCCGTGCCCTGAACGTCTGGCTGTCCCTGTCGCGGTGCGGAGACGTGGCCCCCGGAATGGACATCGTCCCCAGCCGCATCGACCAGATTGTCGAGACCGGCAGCGAAGGCGCAGTCTTCGAGTGGTCCGTGTCCCAGACGGTGGCAGAGGAGGCTGCCGGCGACGTCGGAGTCCTGCGCCCGATCTTCGAGCCCGGAGACGTATTGCTGTTCGACGAACTCTTCCTCCATGCGACCGCGGCAGAGCCGGGTATGCCGGGCATGCGCTACGCAGTGGAGTGCTGGTTCTTCGGGCCTTCGGGCTTTCCGACTGACTACGCGCCCCTGGCATCCTGACCCGTCAGCGTTCCTTTCGGCGCAGGAACGGAAGCTCGACCAGGTAGTAGCTGGCAGCGGCAACGGCGACCGTCAGCGCCAAACCGGTGATCAGCAGGACCGGTGTCGTTGCGAACGTGACCCGGGCGACAAGGTCGAGCCCGTAGTCGATCGTCGTATTCGTGGCAGGCAGGGCGAGGAGCTCGAGAAGTGGGAGGTGCCAGATATAGATGCCGTAGGAGATCAGGCCTATCCAGAGGAGCGCCCGGTTCCCGAGGACGCGTCGTGGCCACCCCGGTTTCCTCGCAGCGAAGACGGCGGGCAGGGCCACCAGGACGACGAGAGCGCCCGTGAGCAGGATCGTGCCGATCGTCTCCGCGAGAGGGGCGCGTTTTTCCAGCGCCGCCGCCAGGCCGAGGATCCCTCCAGGCACGTCTTGGAGGAGCACCAGGCCCAAGTAGGAACAGCCCGCTGCCAGCCAGCAGAGCCCGGGATGCGAAGCGATGGCCTCCAGCAGAGGTGGACGGCGGTCCGCGACGGCGACACTGACCACGGCCAGGATCATTCCCAGGGCGAGCCAGGTGCACTGCCCGAGCAGCGACTGGGCCACGAGCTGGGAGACCTCTTGGCGAGCGGCCGCGATCTGGATCAGGGCCCCCCCGGCGGCGAGCAATCCAAGTGAACCGAGCTCGACCGAGAGCCAGCGGCTTGCGCCGGCGAGGCGAATTGCACGCCCAACCCCCCAAGCCCAGAGCGGAAGGGTCAGATAGAAGGCGACCTCAACGCAGAGGCTCCATGCGACGTCGAGGCCCTGACTGTCGGGAAAGTAGCTCTGAAGGAAGAAGTAGTACTTCCACCAGTCCTCCGAGAAGACCCCCGGGATCCCAGGAAAGATCGCCAGCACCGTCAGCGCAAGCCAGTAGGCCGGAACTATCCGAAGCACTCTCCTGCGGCCATAGGTGAGGGCCCTCGGCGCCGGGGCTCCCCGCACCCGCGCCGCCACGAAGGGCCGGTAGAGCAGGAAGCCGGAGATCAGGAAGAAGAGGATCACCCCGCGGCTGAGAACCAGCAGGGCGTCGCTGGTGAAGCCGCCACTGATCGCGCCCCCCAATATCGCTGCATGGAACACGACAACCGCAAGCGCCGCAATCGCGCGAAGCGAGTCGAAGAGCGGAAACCTCGGGTTGCCGGGCGGGGGCGCTACGGCGGGCGACGGAGCCTCGGCGGTGACGGCTTCCGCCCCCGCCCGGGGAGCTCCGGCGATCGGGGGGGTCGCTGCGTCCAAGGCGCGAAACCGTAGACGATGATGGCTGTCGCGGGCCCGACTTGAAGGGATGCGCCCAGGCCTCGCGATGGGAAGGATTGGTGCCCGCCCGGTTGAATTCCGGGCCGATGGCTCTCTTCAGGCGCAGGTCCAGGCATCTCGATCCGACTCCGATGGAAGCACCGGCCTCGATCGAGCCGGCGATGGCTTCATTGCCCGAGGTGCCGGACAACGAGGTCCGGGACGAGATCCGCGTCTCCCGCACGGTGGTCAAGTCCGAGCCGGAGCTGGCCGAGCTGGTCGCGAGGGAGCCGCGGCTGAAGGACGAGAGGGTGGAGGTGACGCTGGTCGAGAAGGGCTTCGGGACCCGGGTGGCGATCGTCGCCGAGGCCGGCAACGGGCTCGAGCAGGCCGACCTCGAGCAGCTCCTCGATCATCTGGCCGAGCCGCAGAAGCGGCCGTTCAGCAACGCCTGAGCGGCAACCGTAGAATCGCGCCCCGATGCGGGAGCGCAACCCGGTCACCCACGAGGAGAAGCTCGCCTATCTCGGCGAGCTGCGCGAGCAGGCCGTGCATTCGGCCTCCGAGGAGGCGGTGGAGAAGCAGCACGCCAAGGGCAAGCTGACCGCCCGCGAGCGGGTCGAGAAGCTGCTCGACCCAGGCTCCTTCGAGGAGCTGGACACCTTCGTCCGCCACCGCACCTACGACTTCGAGATGCAGAAGCGCCGGCCGTGGGGCGACGCGGTCGTCACCGGCTACGGGACGATCGACGGCCGCACCGTGTTCGTCTTCAGCCAGGACTTCACGGTCTTCGGCGGGTCGCTCGGCGAGGTGATGGCGGAGAAGATGTGCAAGGTGATGGACCTCGCCGCCGAGGTCGGGGCGCCGGTGATCGGGATCAACGACTCCGGCGGGGCGCGGATCCAGGAGGGCGTCGTCTCGCTCGGCGCCTACGGGGACGTCTTCGTCCGCAACGTGCGGTGCTCGGGCGTGATCCCCCAGATCAGCCTGATCATGGGCCCCTGCGCCGGCGGCGCCGTGTACTCGCCGGCGATGACCGACTTCATCTTCATGGTCAAGGAGACCTCGCACATGTTCATCACCGGGCCGGAGGTGATCAAGACGGTGACCGGCGAGGAGGTCGAGTTCGAGGAGCTGGGCGGGGCGATGAGCCACAACTCGAAGTCGGGCGTCGCCCACTTCGCGGCCGAGGACGAGGAGAGCTGCCTCGAGGACGTGCGCCACCTGATGAGCTTTCTGCCGCTCAACAACCTCGAGATGCCGCCCCGGGTCGAGCCCTACGACGATCCCGAGCGCGAGGATCCCGAGCTGGACACGCTCGTCCCGGACGACGCCTCCAAGCCCTACGACATGCGCGAGGTGATCGCGCGGATCGTCGACGACGGCGAGTTCTTCGAAGTCCACGAGCACTTCGCCAAGAACATCGTCTGCGGCTTCTCGCGCCTCGACGGCTTCCCCGTCGGCGTCGTCGGCAACCAGCCGGCGCACCTGGCCGGGGTTCTCGACATCGAGTCCTCCGAGAAGGCGGCGCGGTTCGTCCGCACCTGCGACGCCTTCAACGTCCCCCTGGTCACCTTCACCGACGTCCCCGGCTTCCTGCCCGGGACCAGCCAGGAGTGGGGCGGGATCATCCGCCACGGGGCCAAGCTGCTCTACGCCTTCACCGAGGCGACGGTGCCGAAGCTGACCGTGGTCACCCGCAAGGCCTACGGCGGCGCCTATGACGTCATGAACTCAAAGCACATGCTCGCCGACTTCAACTTCGCCTGGCCGACCGCGGAGGTGGCCGTGATGGGGCCCGAGGGGGCGGTGAACATCATCTATCGCAAGGACCTGCAGACATCGCCCACCCCCGACGAGCGCCGCCAGAAGCTGATCGACGACTACAAGGCCCACTTCGCCAACCCCTACTCGGCGGCCGAGCGCGGCTACATCGACGACGTGATCGAGCCCCGGCGCACCCGCCCCAAGCTGATCCGCGCCCTGCGCACGCTCCAGACCAAGCGGGTCGAGCAGCCGAAGCGAAAGCACGGCAACATTCCGCTATAGAGGCAGGGATGGAACCGCGGCCGATGCTCGGAGGCGCCCCTCAGCCCGCCGCGTCGGCGGGAGGTGGAACTGATGCAGGATCCGCGAGGGATGCGGTGCCCGATGCGGTTGCGCCTCCCCCTGGCAATCCGAGGTTCCCATTGCTCGACTCGGTGCGAGCAATCGCTGCCCTATCGGTGCTTGTCGTTCACACCTCGATCTGGGCCGGCTCGCCAGACAGTTGGTACTGGCCACTCACCATCCATCTCGATATCGGCGTGCCCATCTTCTTTCTACTGTCCGGGTTCCTCCTCTGACCGCCCGATGCTTCAGACCCGAGTACTGGGTGGTCCGGCCACCTCCATAGGTGTTTACGCCAAGCGGCGCTTCCTGAGGATAGCTCCCGCCTACTGGCTCGCACTGACTGTTGTGGCCCTGATCATCGTCCCTCCGATTTCCGGGGTCTTCACCAAGAACTGGTGGGTCTATTACGGGCTTCTGCAGAACTATCCCGTCTACAAACTCACGCCAGACTGCGTTGGTATTGGCCGGCTCGCGTGCGGAATCTCACCGACTTGGAGCCTTGCGATCGAGGTCATCTTCTACGCCGTCCTACCCATCTTCGCAATCGGCATGGCTTGGCTCACGAAACGGGTCCGTCTCTTTCCGTGGTTGACAGTCGAATTGTTCGTCCTGGCGGTCCTCTCGGCGGTCTCAGTGGTGATTCAAGCGCAGTACGACTTTTCTGACGCCCAGAAGTGGTTGTTCTTCTCGCCGCTTGGGCGCGCCTGGTGGTTCGGTCTCGGCATGGCCATGGCGGCGCTGTCCGTGAGGTCCTCAGAGGAATCGCGCTTCATGCCTCGAGTCGTCGAATGGATCACCAGGCACGCTGGCTTGATTTGGCTGGGAACGATTCTGCTCTACGTCGTTTCGGCGCTCGCGTACTTCGACAAGGGCCCTCTGCTGTCCGCGCCGGGTGCCGACACCGTGCAGTATCTCGTCGCCTACCTGCTGGCCGGAGTGATTGCAGCAATGTTTCTCTTGCCGGCGATATTCGGTCGGGAGCGAAGGGATGGGCCGCGTCGCGCAATGGGTCATCCTGCCCTTGCCTGGTTGGGCCTGATCTCCTATGGAATCTTCCTGTGGCACTACCCGATCATCCTGGGGCTGCTGCAGATCGGGGTCCCGGATTGGTGGCCGGCCGCGAGGTTCCCAGTGATGCTTGCCATCACCCTGGTAAGCACGATCGCTTGCGCGAGCCTCAGCTACTACCTGGTCGAACGGCGGCTCATGCGAAGGAAGTAGCCGCGTGGGCCGGGGCACGGCGGTTCCGACCGCCTGGCCGATGAGGTCGTGGCGTCAGAGCGCCACCGTGGGCGCCTCGATCCGGCCCTCGCGCCAGGCCTCATAGACCGCACCGACGATCCCCAGGTCCTGGATCGCCAGGCCGGTGGAGTCGAAGAGGGTGACCTCGGCAGAGTCCAGTCGGCCCGGAGCGGTGCCGCGCAGCACGTCGCCCAACTGGGTCACGTCGCTGCGCCTCACTCCGCCCGCCGCGACGGGCCCGGCCAGCTCGCCTCCGGCGCTGGCCTGCTCCCACTCGTCGCAGAACAGCCGGCAGTGGCGGATGGCTTCGGTCTCGACCTCGCGCTTGCCGTGACCGTCGGCGCCGAGCACGGCGAGGTGCTGGCCGGGCTCGGGGTCGCCGCCGAGGATCACCGGCGCATCGCCAGGAGTGCAGGTGACGACGACGGGCTGCGCGACGGCCTCCTCCCGCGAGCCGGCGCGCCATCCCAGCTCTTGCGGCGAGCGCCTCGGCGGCCTCGGGTCGGGGGTCGTGACAGACGCCCGGGCCGAAACCTGCCGCCGCGAGGCAGCGGGCGGCCCAGGCGCCGTTGACGCCCGAGCCGATCAGACCGACCGCGGAGCCCGGGGAGGAGGCGAGCGCGAGGGCGGAGACCGCGGCCGCCGCGCCGGTGCGAAGCCAGGTGACCGAGCGCCCATCGATCACGGCCAGCGTCTCGCCGGTCTCCGCGTCGGAAACGACGATCACGCCGACCACCACCGGCAGGCCGCGGCCGGGGTTGCCGGGGAAGGAGGTCACCCACTTGACGATCGCCAGGCCGTCACCGCGGGCCGGCATCGCTCGGAAGTCGCCCGGAGGGCTGTCGAGGTAGACCTTGGCCGGCATCGACCACTCGCCGGCCGCGTGCCGCTCAAAGGCGAGCCGGGTGCGCTCGATCGCCTCGCCTGGCGAGACGGCGGCCAGCACCGCCTCGGAGCCGATGACCGGGATCACGCCGCAAGTCTTACGGACATCGCCCCGAGGCGGCTCGGCTAGTGTCCCTCGGGATGACGGGGAACGGAATGCGCCGTCCGCCGCGGCCGCGGATCGAGATCGCCGCCGCGACCGCCAGCGAGGAGGAGAGCGCCGCGATCGCCGCCGCGATCCAGCGCTTCCTTGAGGAGACCGCGCCGGCGCCCCAGGCCTTCGAGCCGGTCAGCCCCTGGCAGCGTGCGGCCCTGATCGAGGGGGTCAGCGCCAAGCAGGCGCCCGGAGGCAACCGATTTGATCGCTCGTGGCTGAAGGGATAGAAAGGGAACCCCAGGAATCGACGCAAGGAGGAGACGTGGCCGTAGTCAAGATCATCGAGCTGGTCGGCAGCTCCAAGACCTCGACCGACGATGCGGCGAAGCAGGCCCTCAGCCAGGCCTCCGGGTCGCTGCGAAACATCCGGGCGGTGGACATCGTCTCCACCGGCATCCGCGGCGAGAACCTCGACGAGTACCGGGCCCACGTGCGGGTCGCGTTCCTGATCGAAGGGTCCGACGTCGATTAGCGGTTGGCCGGCGGGTCCTGTCACGGGATGGGACCCACCATCGCCTGTGCTCGGCTGAAGCGTGCTCGGCAATGGGTCCTCCCATCCCGTGCCACCCGCCGGTCAGCCACTCCTCGGTTCGGTAAAGCACCCACCCTCCGGCCCCTCCTCGATTCGGTGAAGTCCCCGGCGCCTGGGTAGCCTTTCGCCGATGAGCGAGGGTGAGCACGCCACAGTCGACGACATCCACCTCTCCCCGGACCGTGCTTCGGAGCTGATCGACGAGGGGGCGCAGCTGATCGACGTCCGCACCGAGCACGAGTGGGAGGCGGGGCGCCTGGCCGGGGCGACGCGGATCGAGATGAACGAGCTGGGTGAGCGGGCCGGGGAGTTGGACCGGGACCGCGCCGTCCTTTTCTACTGCCGCGGGGGGAACCGCTCGGCGTTGGCCACGCAGGCCTTTCGCGAGGCCGGCTTCGACGCCCACAACATCGAGGGCGGGCTCACAGCCTGGGCCGAGGCAGGGCTGCCGTTCGAGCCCGAGGATGGCTACGTGGCCGAGTCGGGAGAGGCGGCGGCGATCCTGGAAGCCCGTCGTAGAGGCGCGGGGAGCTAATACCCGAATCCCGGTCAGG
Source organism: uncultured Actinomycetes bacterium (assembly GCA_963738305.1). Taxonomy (GTDB): domain Bacteria; phylum Actinomycetota; class Thermoleophilia; order Solirubrobacterales; family 70-9; genus JBBRHQ01. Next base: position 1,413,520 of record CAVTVU010000001.1, read on the forward strand.
TTTTGTACTATTCTTTTTGAAGCCGGGTCTCGTCCTGGCGATCCGAAACGACCCGAGGAATCGAAGGAGCGACGCGCGCGATGGAACCCGTCTCGACGCCCCCGAGACAGACCGAGCTGGACCAGGAGATCGGGAAGGAGCAGCGCGGCAAGGGCCGACCCGGCTCGCTGGAGAACCCCGAGTCCTACGAGAACGTGCCGGGGCAGGTGATCCCGATCATCGAGCGGGAGTTCGACGACTTCGACACCGAGGCCGAGAAGTTCCTCGACGGGCAGACCCCCGAGGACCAGTTCATCGGCTTCCGCCTCAAGCAGGGCGTCTATGGCCAGCGCCAGCCCGACGTGCAGATGATCCGGGTGAAGCTGCCGTTCGGCGGCGTCAGCCCGGAGCAGATGGAGGCCTTCGCCGACGTCGTGGAGCGCTATGCGCCGCTCGGAAAGGGCCACATCACAACCCGCCAGAACGTTCAGATCCACCACGTGCCCCTGCGCGACACCGAAAAGCTGATCCGCGAGATCTCCGAGGTCGGCCTCTCCTCCCGGGAGGGGTGCGGGAACACGGTGCGCAACGTGACCGGCGATCCCTGGGCCGGGGTCGCGGCCGACGAGATCTTCGACCCGACCCCCTACGCCGGCGCCTACGCCCGCTACTTCGTCCGCCACCCCACCACGCAGCTGATGCCGCGCAAGATCAAGACCGCCTTCACCGGCTCCGACGCCGACCGGGCGATCACCGGCATTCACGACATCGCCTTCATCTCGCGGATCCGCGACGGCGTCCGCGGCTTCGAGGTCCGGGTGGGCGGCGGCACGTCGATCATGCCGCGTGTCGCGCCGACACTGACCGAGTTCGCCACCGCTGACGACGGCGCTTACTTGATGTGGGCGGAGGCGGCTCTGCGGATCTTCGATCGCCAGGAATGGCTGCGCGTCAACCGGGCCCGCGCCCGGATCAAGGTCCTGATCGACAAGATCGGCATCGAGGAGTTCCGCCGCATGGTCGACGAGGAGCTGGAGGGGGACTGGGTCGCCGAGCGCGACTTCGACGTCGAGCGCCTTCGCTTCGACGACGACGAGCAGGAGTCGGCGCCGCCGGCGCCGGCCTCGAGCGGCTCTCCCAACGGCGACTCCACGGAGTTCCGCGAGTTCTGCCGCCGCAACGTGCAGGCGCAGCGCCAGCAGGGCTTCTCCACGGTCGAGGTGAAGATCACCCGCGGCGACCTCACTCCCGAGCAGTTCCGCGGCCTGGCGGCGACGATGCGCGACTGCACCGGTGGCTACGCTCGCACCACCGTGCAGCAGAACCTGGTCCTGCGCTGGGTCCGCGACTCCTCGCTCTACGACGTCTGGCAGCGACTCGAGGGGCTGGGTCTCGCATCCCTCGGCCCTCGCGAGACGACCGACGTGGTCAGCTGCCCGGGGACCGACAGCTGCAAGCTGGGCATCACCAGCTCGATGGGCCTCAACAAGGCCGTCCAGGAGCGGCTCGAGCAGATGGACCTGCCCGAGGGACCGCTGCGCCGCATCCAGGTGAAGATGAGCGGCTGCCCCAACGGCTGCAGCCAGCACCACATCTCCAACATCGGCTTCTACGGTGCCTCGCTGAAGCTGGGCGACCGCCAGATGCCCGCCTACATCCCCCACGTCGGCGGCAACTACGAGGGCGGCGAGGTGATCTACGGTACCCGCCTCAAGTCCCGCCTCCCGGCAAAGAGGGTCCCCGAGGCGGTCGAGCGCTGGATCCGCATGTTCGAGGCCGAGCGGGCCGAGGGCGAGGAGTTCAACGCCTACGCCGAGCGGGTCGGCGGCAAGCGCTTCGAGGAGGAGGTGGCCGAGCTGGCGATGCCGGCTGAGTTCAGCCTCGAGACGATGCAGGAGTTCATCGACTGGAGCCGCTCCGACCCCTACAAGGTCGAGCGCGGCGAGGGGGAGTGCGCGATCTAGTGAATCCCGCGACTCTTGCCATCGATCCCGAGGTGGTCGCCGACGACCTCGAGCATCGCAGCGCCTCCGAGACGCTGGAGTGGATGTTCGAGCAGTTCGGGTCCGACCACCTGATCGCCTGCTCGTTTCAGAAGACCAGCTCGGTGACGCTCCACCTCGCCACCCGGATCAATCCCGACGCGCGCTTCTTCTACCTCGACACAGACGTCCTCTTCCCCGAGACCTACGAGACTCGCGACCGGCTGGCCGAGCACTTCGACGTCTCCTTCGAGCGCTTCCAGGACCTGAGCATCGACGAGCAGGCCCGGCTGCACGGCGACGAGCTGTGGAAGCGCGACCCCGACGCCTGCTGCGGCCTGCGCAAGGTGGAGCCGATGCGGCGCGCCCTCGGTTCCGTAGACTGCTGGGTCTCCGGCATCCGCCGTGAGGACTCGAGCACCCGTGCCAGCGCCCCCAAGTTCGCCTGGGACAAGCGCTTCGACCTGTGGAAGCTGAACCCGCTAGCCGACTGGTCGGAGCGAGACGTCTGGAACTACATCCGTGAGCACAGCATCCCGTACAACCCCCTGCACGATCGGGGCTACCCCTCGATCGGGTGCACCCACTGCACCCAGCCGGTCGGCCCCGGCGGCGGTCCGCGCGACGGACGCTGGGTCGGCACGGCCAAGCAGGAGTGCGGGATCAACTAGCCGGCGCGTATTAGCGGGTGAAGCGGCACGAATCGGGCCGAGCGGCTAACGTCCGCCGGCTCTTTTGAAGCTTCCCTGTCAACAATCAGCCCATTAGCGAGACGATGACTGAGCTTTCACACACCCTTTCCGAGCGCCACGCCGCCGACTTCGAGATGATCGCCAACGGCGGCTTCGCCCCCTTGACCGGATTTCAGGGCTCCGATGACTGGAACCGGGTCTGCGCCGAGATGCGCACCGCCGCCGGCGATTACTGGCCGATCCCGATCACCTTGGCCACTGACTTGGAGTGCGCGGTAGGCGACGTCGTCGAGCTGGCCAGCGACGACGGCAAGCCGCTGGGGCGCCTCACGGTGGAGGAGGTCTTCGAGCGCGACGGTCGCCGCGAAGCCGAGCAGGTCTACGGCACCAACGACGACGCCCACCCCGGCGTGGCGGCGATCTACGAAGAGGGCGACCGCTGCGTCGCCGGGCCGATCGAGGTAGACGCGCTGCCCGACCACGAGGAAGCGTTCCGGCGCCGCTACCTCGCTCCCGAGGAGGCGCGCAAGGCCTTCGAGGAGCGCGGCTGGAAGCGGATCGTCGCCTTCCAGACGCGCAACCCGATCCATCGCGCCCACGAGTACCTGACCAAGGCCGCCCTGGAGACCTGTGACGGCCTCTTCATCCACCCGCTGATCGGCAAGACCAAGGCCGGCGACATCCCCGCCGACGTGCGGATGCGCTGCTACGAGGTGCTGATGGAGAACTACTACCCGCAGGACAGGGTGATCCTCGGGGTCAACCCCTCGAAGATGCACTACGCCGGCCCGCGCGAGGCGATCCTGCACGCGATCGTCCGCCGGAACTACGGCTGCACCCACTTCATCGTCGGCCGCGACCACGCCGGTGTCGGCGACTACTACGGGACCTACGATGCGCAGAAGATCTTCGACGACCTCGACATCGCCGAGCTCGGGATCGAGCCGCTGATGTTCGAGCACACCTTCTGGTGCAACGAGTGCGAGGGCATGGCCTCCGGCAAGACATGCCCTCACGACTCCGAGGCGCACCTGTTCCTCTCCGGGACGAAGGTCCGGGAGATGCTCGGCAAGGGCGAGAAGCCGCCCCACGAGTTCTCCCGCGACGAGGTCGCCGAGATCCTGATCGACGCCTACAAGGAGGATTAGCGGACGATGTCTGACGAGCACGGCTTCTGCCTGTGGTTCACCGGCCTCTCGGGAGCCGGCAAGACGACGATCTCCAAGCTCGTCGAGCACGAGCTGCGGGACCGCGGTTCAAGGGTGGAGATCCTCGACGGCGACGTCGTCCGCGAGAACCTCTCCAAGGGCCTCGGCTTCTCCAAGGAGGATCGCGATACCAACATCCGCCGCATCGCCTTCGTCGCCGACCTGCTTTCCCGCAACGGCGTGCCGGTGATGACCGCGGCGATCTCGCCCTACGAGGCGATACGCGGCGAGGCGCGGGAGATGATGGGAACGCGCTTCATCGAGATCTACGTCAAGGCGTCGGTTGACACCTGTGCAGAACGCGACGTCAAGGGCCTCTACAAGAAGGCCTTCGCCGGCGAGATCAAGGAGTTCACCGGCGTCTCGGACCCCTACGAAGCGCCGAAGGGGCCCGAGCTCACGCTCGAGACCGAGAGCGAGGAGCCGCACGAATCGGCAGCGCAGGTGATCTCTTACCTGGAGGAGCGCGATCTGATCCCGCCCCGCAAGGAGGCTGGCGCGGCCGTCTAGGGTCGCGGACCCGGCATCCCACGGTCGCTGATGGGCGAGGAAGCGCCAAGACGCCCAGAATCGGGGCACGGCTGGCGGGTCGGCAGGTTCACGCTCCAGCCGTGGATGGCCGTGCTCGGCCTGATCCTGGTCGTCTCCCTGATCCTGCGGCTCTGGGGGGCGAAGTGGGGGCTGCCGTTCGCCTACCTGACCGACGAGGAGAGGGTCTACGTCAAGGGGGCGGCCCGGATGGCCTTCGAGGGCGGGATCGACCCTCACTACTTCCAGAACCCGCCCCTCTACACCTACATGCTGCGGGCGGTCTTCGCCGTCCTGCACCCGGGCAGCGAGCCGGCCACGATCCTCAACCAGCTCCCGGCGCGCGGTGACCTCTTCCTGATCGGGCGGGTAATCAGCGCCCTGCTGGGGACGCTCGCCGTCTGGTTCACCTACCTCGCTGCGCATCGCTTCTTCGCCGAGCGCAAGGTCGCGTTGCTCGCGGCGGCGCTGATGGGGGTCAACTTCCAGGCGGTGTTCTATGCCCACGCGGCGCTCAACAACGTGCCGGCGATGGCCTTCGCAGCGCTCTCCCTGGTCGGCACCGCCGGGATCCTGACCAAGGGCCGCAAGCGGGACTACGTGCTGGCCGGGATCGGCGCCGGCCTGGCGACCGTGACCAAGTACACGGACGGCATCGTCTTCATACCGCTGCTCACCGCGACCCTGCTCGCCGCCGGCGACTCCCGGCAACGCCTGCGATACGCGGCCATGGCGGTCGGCCTGGGGGCGCTGACGTTCGTCGTCTTCAACCCGTACGCGGTCATCCACTTCTCCGAGTTCCACGCCGACCTGGCGCTCCAGGGCAAGGTCGCCGCCCGCGACAAGATCGGCGGCGGGGACCCGAACGGGTTCCGCTACTACCTCTCCACCTTCGGCTGGGGATTCGGCTATCTCGCCTCGTTCGCCGCCGTGGCGGGCGCCGTCTGGCTCTGGTTCCGCGACCGGCGCCTCTTCTGGGTGCTCGTCCCCGTCCTGCCCGTGTTCTTCATCTACATGTCCCTGCGGGCGCGCCACTTCGGCCGCTGGATGCTGCCCACCTACCCGATCCTCTGCATGACCGCCTCCTACGCCGTCTGGCGCCTGGTCGAGCTGGTGCCGAAGGAGCCGCGGCGCTGGCTTCCGAAGACGGCGGCGACCGCGGCAGTCGTCCTGCTCCTCGCCCAGGGGGCTGTCTTCGTCGTCCACAACGACAACGTCCTCGCCCACAAGCACACCTACAACGTCGTGCGGTCCTGGTTGGTCCGCAACCTGCCCGCCAACACGAAGCTGGTGGTCGAGCCGCTGCGCAACTATGTCTGGCCGAGGCCCTGGCCGAACTCGGTCGATCAGCTATTCCAGGTCCCCACTGATTTCCGCGAGAACGAGTACGCCCGCTACCTCGACCCCGACCTGCTGGACATCTACCGCAAGCGCGGCTACTGCTGGGTCGTCGCCAGCTCGCAGTTCTGGGGCCCGTACCTCGACGACGCCGACCAGGCGCCGAGCGCGGCTGCCTACTACCGCGCGCTGGAGCGACAGGGCACCCCGGTCTTCAAGGCAAGTCCCTGGGGCGCCCCCCACGCTCCGGGCAAACCCGGCGATGACGATGTCGGCTACAACCCCGACCTCAGCTTCAACTTCTACGCGCTGCCCTACCGGCGACCGGGGCCGATGGTCGTCGTCTACCGGCTGCACGGGGGCAAGTGCGGGCCGAAGCCCGCCCCGGGGAGCGAAGGGGCTGCCGGCGGGCGGAGGCATTCGCGGCACCCCGAGCCCCGACCGCACCCTCAAACCCAACGGCTGAGGGCCTGGGTCAGCGCAGCGGGGTCGAGCCGGGCGCCCGCAGCCCGTCGAGGACGATCGAGACGTAGCGCTCCGGCTCGTTGAAGGGGTTGCGGTAGGTGCCCGCCAGCGCGCACATCAGCATCGGCACGTCCTCGGGGCGCGCGTCCTCGCGGATCACGCCCGCCGCCTGTGCCCGGCCCAGCACCTCGGTGACGAGCCCCAGCATGTCGACGCCCTCGGCGGCTCGGCGCATCGTCTCGGGCCGCGAGGTGAGGACCTCCGAGAGGGCGCGGTCTTCGCTTTGAATCTGCGCCGAGGCGCGGACGAAGTCGTCGAACGCCTGACCGGGGTCCTCCCGCTCGAGCGCCTCGCGGGCGAGCTCGGCGAGGCGCTCGAAGCGATCGGCGGCCAGGGCCTCGACCAGGTCGTCCTTGTTGGGGAAGTGGCGGTAGACGGTGCCCGACCCCCAGCTTGGCGCACCGGGCGATCTCGTCCATCCCGGCCTCGAGGCCGTCGCGCGCCATGCACTTGCGTGCCGCAGCGAGCACCCGCCCGTGATTGCGGCGAGCGTCGGCGCGCATGGCCCGATCGGGGGTGGTCTCGATGGTCTTGGTCGTCATGTGAGTGGGGTCACACAGCTCGCGGTAAGCGGAACCATAGTTCCGGTTTCTGCTATAAAACCGAATTGTAACCGGAATTCCGCTTCCGATTGTGGAAGCTCCGAAGCGGCCCCGAAAGGAGATGTCAGATGACCGAGGCAAGAGTCGCGGAGCAACGGCGGTGGATCGCCCTGGCGCTGCTGGCGGTGGCGCAGTTCGTGGTCGTCCTCGACGCCTCGATCGTCAACGTCGCGCTGCCCACGATCGGGAGGGCGCTCGACTTCTCCCAGGGCAACCTGCAGTGGGTCGTCAACGCCTACGTCCTCACCTTCGGCGGCTTCCTGCTGCTCGGCGGGCGGGTCGCCGACCTGCTCGGCCGCAGGCGGGTCTTCATGGGCGGCCTGATCCTCTTCGCGCTCGCCTCCCTGGCCGGCGGGCTGGCCCAGTCCGAGGGTCAGCTGATCGTCGCTCGAGCCGTCCAGGGCCTGGGCGCGGCGATCCTCTCGCCGGCGGCGCTCTCGATCGTCACCACCACCTTCCGTGACGGCGCGGAGCGAAACAAGGCGCTTGGCGTCTGGGGCGCGGTCGCCGGCGCCGGCGGTGCCGCCGGCGTCCTGCTGGGCGGCATTCTGACCGACACGATCGGCTGGGAGTGGGTCTTCTGGGTCAATGTCCCGGTCGGCATCGGCGCCGCTGCTCTGACCCCGACGCTGATCGCCGAGAGCCGGGCAGCCACGGCGACCAGGACCTTCGACCTCGCGGGCGCGGTGACGGTGACCGCGGCGCTCTCGGTGCTGGTCTACGCGCTGGTGGACGCCAACAGCGCCGGCTGGGGCTCGCCTGCAGACGTCGGCCTGCTGGCGCTCTCGCTCGCCCTGCTTGGCGGCTTCGTCGTCGCCGAGCTGCGCTCGCGGGCGCCGCTCGTCCCGTTCTCCTTCTTCGCGGATCGGACCAGGACCGGCGCCAACGTCGTCGGCCTGCTGGTCGGCGCCTCGCTGTTCTCGATGTTCTTCTTCATCTCGCTCTACATGCAGCAGGTGCTCGGCTACAGCCCGATCAAGGCGGGGCTCTCGTACCTGCCGCTCGCGCTGTCGATCATCGTCTCCGCCGGGGTCGCTTCGCAGCTCGTCACCAGGGTCGGGCTTCAAGCCGGTGCTGGCCGCGGGCCTCGCGCTGATCGCCGCGGGGCTGCTTTGGTTCTCCCAGGTCTCGGTAGGCGGCAGCTTCCTTGCAGACATCCTCGGTCCTTCACTGCTGGCCGCGGTCGGGCTCGGGTTCTCCTTCGTCCCGGTGACGATCGCCGCGGTCTCCGGAGCCACCGATCAGGACGCCGGCCTGGCCAGCGGGCTGATCAACACCGCCCAGCAGGTCGGCGGCGCGCTCGGCCTGGCGCTGCTCTCGACGATCGCCACCTCGCAGACCTCCGACGCGATGGCGGCGGCCGGCGGGGCGAAGTCGGCTCTTCCGGCGGCCCTTACCGACGGCTTCCAGTCAGCCTTCCTCGGCGGGGCGGCGTTGGCGGTCCTCGGCCTGGTCGGCGTCCTCGTCCTGATCCGCGGCCGTGACAGCCGCGCCCACGTGGACCTGGCGGCGAGCGAGGCCTCCGCCGCCGGGGTGAGCGCCGGGTCCTGAGGGGGTGCCGCTGATCGGGTCGTCAGGGCCGAGGCGGGATCTCCGGCTCGCCCAGGCCGAAGGTCCGATAGGCGCCGAAGCGGGAGAAGGTCTTGTGGGTCGGCCCATGGAAGTCGGATGAGGCAGTTGGGGTGAGCCCCAGCTCCTCGCAGAGCCCGAGCAGGTGCGCCGTCTGCTCGTGGGTGTGCGGTGGGTAGAAGACCTCGATCCCGTCGATCGCCAGTGCCCGGATCAGCTCCTCCACCTCGGCCGGATCGGAGACGTCCCAGTAGGGATGGGCGACGACGGCGGCCCCCCCGGCCGCGTGGATCAGCTCAACCGCCTCGTCGGCAGTCGGCCAGCGCCGCGGGACGAACGCCTTCGCGCCAGGGACCAGGTACTCCTCGAAGAAGGGCCCCATGTCCTTTCCCGCTCCGGCTGCCCGGGCGATGTGGGGGCGGCCCACGGAGAGCGCATCGCCCGATTCGGCGATCGCGTCCTCGATGGTCAGGTCGAACCCCTCGCGGCGCAGGTTCTCGACGATCTCCTCCGCACGGCTGACCCGCTCGGCCTGGGCCCGCTCGCAGGCCGGGCCCAGCGCCTCGGTGTCCACCCAGTAGCCGCAGACGTGGAGGTCGTCGGCGAAGGCGTGGACGCAGGACATCTCCACCGCCGGCACAAGCTCGATTCCGGCCTGCTCGGCCGCCGTCGCCGCCGGTGCCACCCCGGCGACCGCGTCGTGGTCGGTGAGGGCCAGCGTCGTGACGCCGGCCGCAGCCGCAGCCTCGACCACCCCGGCAGGCGCAAGCTGCCCGTCGGAGACGGTGGAGTGGCTCTGCAGCTCGATCAGCACGACGAAGGAGCCTAGCCATGCCTCCTTCCGAGGCATGGCGTGGGGGCCACCGAGCTTCCCGCAAGGGATTGCAGGGAGCCCATTTGCCACCTCTTCCGGCGGGTGGCATGGGACAGGACCCGCCGGGCAAGGCCCAAATAGACTCTCCCGCGGCATGTTCGAGAAAGTGCTGATCGCCAACCGAGGAGAGATCTCGGTCCGCGTTTCCCGCACGCTGAAGGAGATGGGAATCGGCTCCGTCGCGGTCTACTCGGAGGCCGACCGCGACGCTCCCGCACGTGCGCGAGGCCGACGAGGCCTTCCTGATCGGGCCGGCGGTTCCGGCTGAGAGCTATCTCTCGATCCCGAAGATCGTCGAGACCGCGACCCGCTCGGGTGCCGAGGCGATCCATCCCGGCTATGGCTTCCTCGCCGAGAACGCCGAGTTCGCCACGGCCTGCGACGAGGCCGGGATCGTCTTCATCGGCCCGCCCGCCACCGCGATCGAGATGATGGGCTCGAAGACGCGGGCGCGGGAGATCATGTCGAACGCCGGGGTGCCGATCGTGCCCGGAGCCACGAGCCCCGCCGAGGACCTCGAGGCGGCTCGCGTCCAAGCCGAGGACGCCGGTTACCCGGTCGCCTGCAAGGCGGCCGGCGGCGGGGGAGGGAAGGGCTTCCGGGTCGCGGCGACCCCCGACGACCTGGCCGAAGCCTTCGAGGGAGCGGCCCGGGAGGGCGAGAAGTTCTTCTCCGATCCGCGCGTCTACGTCGAGCGCTACCTGGAGGACCCGCGCCACGTCGAGGTCCAGGTCCTCGCCGACTCGCAGGGCAACGTGATCCACCTCGGCGAGCGGGATTGCTCGATCCAGCGCCGCCACCAGAAAGTGATCGAGGAGGCCCCGGGGCCGCACGTGGACGAGGCGATGCGGGAGCGGATCGGCAAGATCGCCACCGACGCCGCCCGCGCCGTCGGCTACCGCTCGGCCGGGACGGTCGAGGGTCTCCAGGTCGGCGGCGACTACTTCTTCCTGGAGATGAACACCCGCGTCCAGGTCGAGCACTGCGTGACCGAGATGGTCACCGGCTTCGACATCGTCCGCGAGCAGGTCCTCGTCGCGGCCGGGGAGGAGCTCTCGATCTCCCAGGAGGAGGTCGAGATCCGCGGGCATGCGATCGAGTGCCGGGTCAACGCCGAGGCAGCGCACAAGAGGTTCGCGCCTTCCCCCGGGCGGATCGCCTCCTACCGAGAGCCGGCCGGGCCCGGCGTCAGGGTCGACTCGGGAGTCGAGGCGGGCTCCGAGGTCACGCCGATGTACGACCCGATGGTGGCCAAGCTGATCGTCTGGGATGTCGATCGCGAGCACGCGACCAGGCGGATGATCCGCGCCCTCGGCGAGTACGAGATCGGCGGCCTGACCACCTTGATCCCCTTCCACGAGGCGATCCTCGCCACCGAGCAATGGCGAAACGGCGAGACATGCCGCGATCTGATGGAAGATCGCGACTGGCTGAAGGCCACGGAGCGACCCGAGCCCGCAGCTCACCCCGGCAGACCCGGAGGAATCCGCCCGGAGGGCGGATCACCGGTCGCTGGCGCTCCCCTGGAGGACGTGCCGGGCAGTGGTTCTGAGTCCAACGGACTCATCGAGCGCCGCGACTTCAAGGTTGAGGTCGGGGGCAAGCTGTTCGACGTCAGGGTCTTCGGCGAGGCCGTCGCCAACTCGGGCGCGGCGGCCACGGCGGCGCCGCGCCCGCCGCGCCGCGAGCGCGGCGGCGGGCCTGGGGCGGCCGCCTCGAGCGAGTCCTTGCCCTCCCCGCTTCAGGGCACCGTGCTGCGGGTCGCGGTGGAGCCCGACCAGGAGGTCGAGGAGGGCGCGCTGATCTGCGTGATCGAGGCGATGAAGATGGAGAACGAGATCACCGCGCACCGCTCCGGAAAGGTGACCGAGCTGGGCGTCTCGGAGGGCGCCTCGGTCTCCAGCGGCGACGTGATCGCCGTGATCTCCTAGCCACGCTCGCTTTAGATAGCCCCTATCATCTGGCTGCTACCCTGCGCGGTCTCCCAAATGGCGCGTGGAGGCCTTTTGGGGAATGCGTAGAAACCATTTTCACGCGTGGCAATGGTCGTCAGGCCGGACGGCCGACGAGAGGAGTTTCCGACTGATGAGAACACTTGCATACCTAGACCCCGGCAGCGGCAGCATGATCCTGCAGATGCTGCTCGGCGGCGTCGCCGCCGTCGCGGTCTCGATCAAGATGTTCGGCAAGAAGGTCTTCAGGACGATCGCATTCTGGAAGAAGGACGAGCCTGAGAAGGCAGCCCCCGCATCGTCCACCGAGGCCGACTCCGAGAAGGAAGCGGCGAAGGAGACCGTCTAGCTTCCTCCGGGCCCCTGGCCGGATCAGGGCATGCCGACCGAGGCCACAGTAGAGACTGGATCCTTCCGTGACCGCGATAGCCGGGTGGTCGTCGCGAACGGTTCCGTCTTCCGCGTCCTCAGCGAGCGCGGCGCCGAGGACTGGCGGGCCCTAGCCGCCTCGGAGCTGCTCGGGCGCCGCACCTCCGAGGGCTCCCTCGTAGCCACCGAGGAGGCCGCTCTCGCCGACATCGGAGCCGAGGCGGAGCTGCTCCCCGAGGGGGTCGCGGCCGTGCTCCGGCACGAGCGGATCCCCTTCGTCTCCTACCCGTACGAGTGGACCTTCGGGATGCTCCGCGACTCCGCCCTCCTCCAGCTCGACCTCGAGCTGGAGGCTCTCGACCAGGGCCTCTCGCTGAAGGACGCCACGCCCTACAACGTCCAGTTCCGCGGCTCCGAGCCCGTCTTCATCGACATCGGCTCCTTCGAGGCGCTGCGCGAGGGTGAGCCGTGGTCGGGCTACCGGCAGTTCTGCATGCTCTATCTCTATCCGCTGCTGCTCCAGGCCTACAAGGAGGTCGGGTTCCAGCCCTGGCTGCGCGGCTCGATCGACGGAATCACGCCGCGCGATGCGGCCCGCCTCTTCAGCCTGCGCGACCGCTTCCGCAAGGGGGTCTTCACCCACGTCGCCCTGCACGCGCGGCTGGAGCGCCGCTACGAGGAGCGGGAGGGGGGCGAGGTCAAGGAGGACCTGAAGAAGGCCAACTTCAAGACGTCCTACGTGAAGGCCAACGTGCAGCGGATGCGAAAGCTCGTCTCCGGCTTGAGCTGGAAGGCGGGTGACACGGCATGGACCGGATACCGCGAGCAGAACACCTACACCGACGAGGACGCGGAGCGAAAGCAGGCCTTCGTTCGCGAGGCCGCCGCGGAGACGAAGCCGGGGCTCGTCTGGGACATGGGTTGCAACGACGGCGCCTACTCGCGGATCGCCGCAGAGTTGGCCGACTACGTGGTCGCCTTCGACTACGACCACGCCACGGTCGAGGCGCTCTACCGCTCGCTGCGATCCGAGGAGGAGAAGGGGAAGATCCTGCCGCTGGTCGCGAACCTCGCCGACCCCTCGCCCGGGCTCGGCTGGCGCGGGCTGGAGCGGCGCCCGCTGGAGCAGCGAGGCAAGCCGGACCTGATCCTCGCGCTGGCCCTGATCCACCACGTCTCGGTAACGGCCAACGTGCCGATCGCCGAGTTCCTCGACTGGGTCAGGGGTCTCGATGCGGCGATGGTGATCGAGTTCCCGAAGCGCGACGACCCGATGGTCAGGCGGCTTCTCTCCGGCAAGAGGACAGGGTCGAACTCGGACTACGAGATCGAGACCTTCGAGCGCGAGCTGGCGAAGCGCTTCCGGGTCACGAAGACCGAGGCGCTGCCCTCGGGCACCCGCGTCCTCTACCGAGTCCACCCCTGAGAGCCCGACCGGGCAGGATTTCATGAGCAGGCTGGGCGACACCTTCCGTGGACCGCGGCTGCGCGAGCTGCTGATCGGGGGCGCCCATCTGGGAGCGCTCTGGGCGTTCGCCTTCGCCTGGCCCCTGCTCGACCTGCTCGGCAAGAACCCGGACTTCTTCGTCGCCCGCAGCAACACGGCCGGGGACATCATCATCTTCGCCCTCTGTTTCATGCTGGGGCCGCCGCTGGTCATGCTGGCCCTGGAGACGCTGGTGGCGGTGATCAGCCGGACCGCCTACCTGGTGCTCCACCTGGTCCTGATCGGGGCGATGGCCGCCGTCTTCTTCGTCGGGGTCGAGAAGCGCATTTTCACCAGCCCGACGGCCCTGATCATCTTCGTTGCGCTCGCCTTCGGCGCCGCCGTCGCCTACGGGCTCCGCAGGACCCGATTCGTGCCCAGCCTGCTGGACGTGCTCGCCGTCGCCCCCGTCGTCTTCCTCGTCATCTTCTTCTTCTTCAGCGACACCTCGAAGCTGATCCTCCCGCAGAGCAACGCGAGCGCCCTCGGCGTCCGCGTCCCCTCGAAGACGCCGGTCGTGGAGGTGATCTTCGACGAGTTCCCGACTGCGACCCTGCTCGACGGCGGGGGGCAGATCGACGCGAGGCGCTTCCCGCACTTCGCCGCCCTGGCTCGGCAGTCCACCTGGTATCCAAGAAACACCACGGTGGCCGACTTCACCGGTCGGGCGGTCCCGGCGATCATGACCGGCAACAACCCGAGCGGGAGCACGCTGCCGATCGCCTCCGATCAGCCGAACAGCATCTTCAGCCTGCTCGGGGGCGCCTACCGGCTCCACGTCAAGGAGGTGGTGACCCACGTCTGCCCGTCGTCTCTGTGCGGGGAGGTCCAGCGCCCCCGGCAGCTCTCGCGGTTGAAGAGCCTCGTGGACGACCTCCGCTACGTCGAGGGGCGGATCATCCTGCCCCCCTCCCTCGCCAACGAGCTGCCGAACGTGAGCACGACCTTCGGAAACTTCGGCAACAACGGCGGTGGAGCCGGCGACAAGGGGGCGGGGCGCTTCGCGCAGGACCTCTTCACCCCGCCCTCGCCGGGCGAGTTCGAGCACTTCCTCAACCACATCCCCGGTGGCGGCAGGACGCTCAGCCTGATCCACATGGAGCTGCCCCACGAGCCCTGGCGCTACGTGCCGAGCGGTCAGAACTATCTCGACACCTCGGTCTCCGACCTGGGCACACCGAGCGCGGCGCGCTGGGCCGTCGGTAACGCCGGGATCGCCTCCGCCGAGGCTCGCCACTACCTCCAGACCGGATACGCCGACCGCTTGGTGGGCCTGATGATGGCCAGGCTGAAGAAGCTCGGCATCTGGAAGAAGGCGATGGTGATCGTCACCGCCGACCACGGGATCTCCTTCCGGGGAGGCAAGGTCTATCGCCGGATCGCCGAGCCGGCCAATCTCGGCGGGGTCTCGAACCCGCCGCTGTTCATCAAGTACCCGGACCAGGCCAAGGGGAAGACCTCACCGACCCACACGCAAACGATCGACATCCTGCCCACGATCGCCCAGCAGCTCGGCATCCAGAACCTCTACAAGACCGAGGGTAAGCCGATCAGCGAGGATGGCCGCGGGGGAGAGGTCGCCGTCACCAACGGCCAGGGCGAGGTGATCAGGATGCCGCTCTCGCAGATGCTGCGCCAGCGCAACGCGGTGGTGAAGCAGGCCTTCTTCCGGCTCGGCAGCGGCGACCTCTATCACCTCGGGCCGGCTCCCGAGCTGATCGGGACAACCGCTCCGGCGCTCTCGATCGGGATCCGGCCCGGTACCGCGGCCACGGTCGAGAACGGCGACGCGCTGGAGCACGTCGACCCCGAAGCGCAGGAGGTCCCGGCGTTCATCGCCGGCGAGCTGGATGGAGTGAAACCGGGGGCGGTGATCGCCGTCACCGTGAACGGCACGGTCGAGGGCACCGGCCGGGCCTTCCTGTTCGACGGGGAGCTGAGCTACGGCGTGGTCGTGCCACCGGGCTCGTTCACCCAGGGTCGTAACCAGATCGGCGTCTACGAGGTCGGCGCAGGCAACACCCTGACGCCCCTGGGCGGGAACTAGCCGGGCCGAGCCGGCGAAGGCTGCGGCGGCGGCCCGGTGGTGAAGCGGCACTCCTTGGCGTGGCAATCCTCCAGCCTGCGCAGCTGGCGCCGCAGGAAAGCGCGCACGCGCGCGTAGCGAGGATCGGTGACCTCGTTGCGCAGCTCATAGGGATCCCTGCGGAGGTCGTAGAGCTCGCGGTCGCCGGTCTCGTACTCGACGTACTTGTATCCGTCGAGGCGCACGCCCAGGTAGTTCTCGACCGGGGCGGAGATCGAAGAGGTCGCCCGTCGCGATCGGGCGCCGCGGCGCTCACCCCTCGGAGTGATGTCGGTCGCCTTGGCGAACGACTCCAGCAGGATCGGGCGCCGGGTCCGCAGCGCCGTGTGCGTCCAGAACGGGACCAGCGTGCGGCCGTCGAAGGAGCGATCGGGATGCGCGCCGGCCAGGGCGACCATGGTCGGGGCGAGGTCGATGTTCGCCACCTGCTGCTCACTGCTCGAGTTGGCCCTGATCCCGGGCCCCCTGACCAGCAGCGGAAGCCGGATCGAGGGCTCGTACGGGAGGAACTTCGATCGGTCCAGCCTGTGCTCCCCGAAGAAGAAGCCGTTGTCGGAGATGAAGAAGACGTAGGTGCGCGACAGCTCGCCGCTGCGCCGCAGGGCGCCGATCAGCCGCCGCACGCCCTCGTCGACCGAGCGCAGGGATTCGAGGCTCTTCTGGTACTCGATCCGCATCCGCCGGAAGTCGCTCGGACCGAGGGGCTGGGCGTCGTCGCGAATGAAGCTCGGCTTGTCGGAGATGTCAGCTTCGTTGAAGCCGGGCGGCCTCGGCAGCGGGGTGTCGATCGCCGAGTCCCAGTGGCGGCGCGCCGGCTCGGGCCCGATCGGCGGCGCGTAGTCGCCATGCGGGGCGTTGTAGTCGAGCTGCAGGTAGAACGGCCCGCCCGGGGCCGAGCGGTCGATCTGGCGCACCGCCCGGTCGGTGAGCTGGTCCTCCTGGTAGTTGCATCTCTCCAGCGGGGGAGGAGCGAGGGGGCAGCCCGCCGGGTCCTTGCTGCTGAGCATGCCGTAGTCCGAGCTGCCGAAGGGGCCGCGGATGACGCCGTCCTGGTTCAGCTGGTAGCCGTAATAGAGGCGGGTCGAGTTGTCGGTGGCATCGCTCTGCCACTCGTCCCAACCGGGCGGGACCTTCGTCGTCGGGTCATCGGGACCGGGGCCACCGTACTGGTTGAGGAACTTCCCCAGGTGAATCGTCCGGTAGCCGGCACGATGCAGCCAGACGGCGAGATTGTGCCGGTAGATCGGGTGGTGGCGGAAGGAGACCCATCCGCCGCGGGGGGCGGAATTGCTGAGCACGCCGGTGTTGTGGGAGTAGCGGCCGCTCAACAGGGTCGAGCGGGACGGGCAGCAGAGCGGGTAGGAGGCGACGTAGCGGTTGAACGAGATCCCGTGCTTCCGGATCAGGTCCAGCGTGTTGGGCATCGCCCGGACGTGGTTCCCGAGGGGCGTCACCCGCACCGCTCGCAGCTCGGCCAGGGTCTGGTCGTCGGTCTGGATCATGACGATGTTCGGTGCCTGCCTCGGGGCCGCGGAGGCAGGCTCGCCCGCGGCCCGCGATCCGAGCATGACGACGAGCGCCAGCAGGGCTGCCGCCGCGATCAGCTTGCGTTGTTCGCTCCAAGTTCCGCCCATGGGCGCTCAACGAATCCCAACCCCCGGCCCCCGCCCGAGTTGCGACAGGCTAGAGCACCGCCGGGCCGCCCGACGGGAGCTCCGAACGTAGGATCTGGCGATCGGCCGCGGCGGAAAGACGAGCATGGAGAGCCTTGGGCCCTGAGATCCCGGTCAGGATCGCGCCGCCGCGGGAGGCGGAGGCCGTCGCCCGCCTGCTGGGCGGGTTCCGCGACTACTACGGCGAATCGGAGCCTGCCGACGGGGCAGTCCTGGCGACCGTTCGGCTGCTGATCGAGGACTCCTCGACAGAGTTCCTGCTGGCCGGTGAGCCGGCCCGCGGCGTCGCCCAGCTCCGCTTCCGCCTCTCGGTGTGGACCGGGGTCGAGGACGCCTGGCTGGAGGACCTCTTCGTCGAGCCGGATGCCCGCGGGGAGCGGGCTCGGCCGAGCCCTCGCCGAGGCCTGCGTCGAGCGGGCCCGGCTGCGGGGCTGCGCCCGCATCCAGCTCGACTCCAACGAGCGGAACGGTGCGGCGGCGGCCCTGTATTCCTCGCTCGGCTTCGAGTCGGGCAGCCGGCGCGGTGGGACGGGGGTCGCGACCTCTACCTGACCAAGCGGCTCGGGCTGCGCTCGGCCCGTCCTATACTCGCCCCGTGGCTACAGGGCTGCGCAGCTGGCGCGTCGCCTTCCCGAGCCGGTCTGCGCGGGGTTCTCGGTCCGACCTATCGCGCCTACGGCTCGGTTAGCTCGCGACGCCGCTTCGGCCTGGGGAGCGCGAGCCGAGATCGACTGCCGCGGGCCTGCCGGTCCCTCCGCCCCGGCTTGCGCCGCGCTGGTACGGGCTGGGAGGACAGGGACGAATGGCTTCGTTCCGGTGAGGTGGACGCCGGCTTGATCCGTGCCCTCCTCGAGCGCCAGGGCAAGCGATTGGAGGAGATGACGGCGCTGCTGGACTTCGGCTGTGGCTGCGGCCGCATCGCGCGATGGTGGGCGCGACCTGGAGGGCCCGGACCTGCACGGGTGCGACTACAACAAGGAGCTGGCCCGGTGGTGCGATGAGAACCTGACTTCCTCGATGTCCGGCTACAACGGCCGAGCCTCCGTTGCCCTTCGAGTGCGGGAGCTTCGACCTCGTCTACGGGATCTCGCTCTTCTCGCACCTGCCCGCCGAGCGAGCAGATCGAATGGCTCGCCGACGTGCGGCGGGTGCTCGGCCCGGGCGGGCTGTTCCTCTTCACGGTGATGGGCGACCGGTTCCTCGGGCGAGATGAGCGAGGAGGAGCGCCGCCGGTTCTCCGAGGGCGAGCTGGTCGTCCGCAATCCCGCGAAATCAGCGGCACGAACTGCTGCTCCGCGTTTCCACCCTCGCCATTTCGTTCGCGCCGAGCTGCTGCCCTCCGCTCGGGTTCGAGCTGGTCGAGCTCGTGGACGAGGACCGCAGCGGGCAGGCGCGCAGCGTCTCGCCGCTGCCGCTGCAGGACAACTACCTGGTCCGGGCCCGCCTAGCTGCCGGCGCCGAGCTTCTTCACGGCGTCGCGGAAGGTCTTGACCTCGGCGCTCGGCGCCTTGCGGCCCTCGAGCTTCTCGCCGTGGCGGTTGACCCAGATCACCGGCACGTTCATCTTCAGCACCGGCGCCACGTCGTTCTGGTAGTTGCTGCCGATGTGAAGCCAGCCCTTCTTTCCGCCGATGCGGCGGGCGCACTCCTTGAAATGGGTCGGGTCGGGCTTGTAGCTGCGGACCTGCTGGGCGGTGACGACGAGGTCGAGCTCGGTGCGCAGGTGCCGGCGGGAGATGCCGAGCAGCTTGTCGTCGATGTTGGAGACGATCCCCAGCTCGTAGTGCTTCGCCAGCCGGTCCATCGCCGCGTTGGCCTCGCGGAAGGGGAGCCAGTAGGCGACGCTGTCGGGCAGGAACTGGGCCCGCGAGGGCTCGACCTCCCAGCCCAGCTCGCCGGCGACCTTGACGATCGTCCTCCGCAGGACCTCCGCGTAGAGCTCGTAGGAGCCGCCCATGATCTCCGCCTGGACCTCGAAGAAGCGCTCCAGGAAGGGCTCCTCCTCGAAGCTGAACCCGTCCTTCTCGGCCTCCTTGCGGCAGGCGTCAGCGATCCCCTTCTCCCAGTCGATCAGGGTGCCGTAGCAGTCGGTGGTGACCCAGTTGATGTTCTTCAGAGACTTGGCAGCGCCATGGCAAGGGGGCGGCATTATGGCAAGGGGGCGCGGCGCGGGCTTTTCGCCGGATGCGCGCTGGGCAGCCCCCTGCGAGCGGCTCGGATAGGCTGCCGCGGCCGGATATGGACCTGCTCGAATACCAGGGAAAGCGGCTGTTCGCCAAGCACGGCGTGCCTGTCCCCGACGGTCGCCACGCGGCCAGCGTCGGACGAGGCGGTCGCCGCTGCGAGTGAGTCGGCTACCCCTGCGTGGTCAAGGCCCAGGTCGCGATCGGCAAGCGGGGAAAGGCCGGAGGGATCAAGGTCGCCTGCGACGAGGCGGAGCTGCGCGCCCACGCCGAGGCGATCCTGGGGATGGACATCCGCGGCTTCACCGTCCACGAGCTCTGGATCGAGGAGGCTTCGGAGATCGCCTCCGAGCACTACGCGTCGATCATCCTCGACCGCTCCGAGAAGAAGCTGCTGGCGATCGTCACCGCCCAGGGCGGGATGGACGTCGAGGAGGTCGCCGAGGCCGACCCCTCCGCCGTGGTCAAGCGCCACATCGACCCGAGCACCGCCTTCGGCCCCGAGCACGCCGGTGCGATCGTCGCCGACGCCGGGATCCCCGAAGACGTCCGCGAGCAGGCAGCCAGACCTGCTGATGGAGCTGCACGAGGTCGCCACCGAGGAGGACGCGACGCTGATCGAGGTGAACCCGCTGATCGTCACGCACGAGCGCAGGGTCCTCGCCCTCGACGCCAAGGTGACGATCGACGGCAACGCCCTGTTCCGCCACGAGGACCTCGCCGGGCTGACCGACGTCTCCGCCGAGGACCCACAGGAGGCGATGGCCAAGGAGAAGGGGCCTCACCTACGTCAAGCTCGACGGGGACATCGGCATCCTCGGCAACGGCGCCGGCCTCTGCATGTCCACCCTCGACGTCGTCGCGCAGGCCGGCGGCGCGCCGGCCAACTTCCTCGATGCCGGGCGGCGGCTCGAAGGCCGAGGCGATCGTCGACGCGCTGGAGGTGATCACCTCCGACCCCAAGGTCAGGGCGGTCCTGTTCAACATCTTCGGCGGGATCACCCGCTGCGACGAGGTCGCCAAGGGGATCATCGAGGCCTCCGAGCAGATCGGGCTGAAGCTGCCGCTCGTGGTGCGCCTGGACGGCACCAACTCCGAGGAGGGGCTGAGGCTGCTGGCCGAGGCCGGGATCGAGGGGCTCGAGGTGGAGAAGACGATGCTCGGCGCCGCGAAGCGAGTGGTGGAGCTCGCCGCATGAGCATCGTCGTCGGCGACGAGACGAAGCTGGTCGTCTCCGGCCTGACCGGGCGCGAGGGCTCCTTTCACGGGCTCCGCAACCGCGACTACGGGACAGACCTGGTCGCCGGCGTGACCCCGGGCAAGGGGGGCCAGGAGGTCGACGGGGTGCCGGTCTTCGACTCGATCGCCGAGGCGGTCTCCGAGCGTGGCGCCAACACCTCGATGGTCTTCGTCCCGGCTCGCTTCGCTGCGGCGGCGATCGACGAGGCGATCTCCTCCGGAGTGCAGACGGTGATCGCGATCACCGAGGGCATCCCGGTGCTCGACATGCTGAAGACCTACTGGAAGGCGCGCGAGGCGGGGGTACGGCTGATCGGTCCCGAACTGCCCCGGCGTGCTCTCCCCCGGCAAGGCAAACGTCGGGATCATCCCGGCCCAGTTCTTCGACCCCGGCAGGATCGGCGTCGTCTCGAAGTCGGGCACCCTTACCTACCAGATCGGCAACGAGCTGAAGCAGGCGGGCGCGGGGAACTCTTCGATCGTCGGCATCGGCGGCGACCCGATCGTCGGCTCGGACTTCATCGACGTCCTCACCCTGTTCGAGGCGGACCCCGAGACCGAGCTGATCGTCATGGTCGGGGAGATCGGCGGCGACGCCGAGGAGCGGGCCGCCGAGTTCATCGCCGAGGAGTTGAGCAAGCCGGTGGTCGCCTACATCGCCGGCTTCACCGCACCTCCGGGCAAGCAGATGGGCCACGCGGGAGCGATCATCTCGGGCTCCTCCGGCACGGCCCAGGCGAAGAAGGAAGCCCTCGAGGCGAAAGGCGTGCGGGTCGGGCAGAGCCCGACCGAGGCCGCCGCAATCGCGGTAGAGGTGCTGGGAGGCTAGCTGTCGGGGATCCGGCTTCTCCGCCGCCGAGCTGCTCGGTCTGACCGCGCTGGCGATCGCCCAGCCGATCTTCGACGGTCTGCGACGAGCACTTCGCCTTCCCGCCCCTGAGGATCGACGGCTGGGACATGGTCGTCCTCGCCGCCCTCCTGCTCCTGGTACCGCCCGCCCTGCTCCTGACGATGGAGGTCCTCACGGGCCTGCTCTCGCGCACCGCGCGCGGCTGGGTCCACCTCGCCTGGATCGGCCTGCTCGTCGCGCTGCTTGGCTGGCAGGCCGTCGTCCTCGACTGGAGCTCGGCCCTGGTGCGGATCGCGATCCCCGCGGTTTGCCTGATCGGGTCGGTTCTCCTGTACCTGCGCTTCGAGGCCGCCCGCAGCCTCTGCCGCATCCTCGGGATCGCCGCTCCGGTGATCGCCGGCCTCTTCCTGTTCACCTCCCCGATCGTCAATTTCACCTTCGCCGCAAGCCCCGACGTTCCCAGCCCGTCGATCGTCTCCCGGACGCCCGTCGTGATGATCGTCTTCGACGAGCTCCCGCTCGCCGGGCTGCTCGATGCGGATGGCAAGATCGACGCGAAGCGCTTCCCGCACTTCGCAGCACTGCAGAGGCATTCCGACTGGTTCCGCAACGCCGTCACCGTCGCCGACTCCACAGAGCAGGCTGTGCCGGCGATCCTCTCCGGCGACCTCCCCGATCCGGACGGCGTCGCCACCTATGCGGATCACCCGGAGAATCTCTTCACGCTGCTCGGCTCCTCCTATGAGACCAACATCTCCGAGTCCGGGACCCACCTCTGCCCGCCGGACCTGTGCCCGACGCAGTCCTCGCTGTCCGACCGGCTCGGCCCGGCGCTCGCCGCGGGGCTTACGACAGCCGGGGATGAGTCCTTTCCCTTCGGCCTGACGGAGACGGCCGTCCGCGAGCTGAATGAACGGTTTCCGGTCGTCAACGCGCCGAACAAGCAGGTGGAGCGCTTCCTCGCCGGAATCGGGCCCTCGAAGGGGGGCTCCCTGAACGCGATTCACGTCGAGCTGCCGCACATCCCCTGGCGCTACACGCCGTCGGCGAAGACCTATGAGACCGGCGTCTACCCGCTCGGCCTGACGATCGAGCGCTGGTCGCGCTCCCCCGGATACGCGATTCAGGGCCTCCAGAGGATGACCCTCCAGCTCGAGTACGCCGATCGCGTCCTCGGCGTGATCGTCCAGAGCCTTCGCAACTGGGGCATCTACGACGCCGCGATCGTAGGCGTGGTAGCCGATCACGGCGCAGCCTTCATACCGGGGCAATCGCGGCGGCTGTTGAGCGAAGCGAACTCCGGCTGGATCCTTCGGGTGCCGATGTTCGTCAAGCTGCCCGGCCAGCGCCGGGGCAGGGTCGTCTCGCGTCCGGTGCGGACCATCGACCTGCTTCCGACGATCGCCGACGCGCTCGGGATCCGAATCCCCTGGCCCGTCGATGGGCGCTCGCTGTTCGGGCGTCCGTCCCGAACGCGCCTCAACACCTATGTCAGGCACGGGCAGGAGGCCGCCCATCTCTCCCCGGCAGCGATCAGGTCCAGCTTCCGCGCCGCCGCCGCCGTCCGCAACCAGATCCTCGGCCGGGGAGACGTCTACACGCTCGGCGCCTCCAGACGCCGCCTGCGCGCCCGACTGCGCGACGCCCATCGAATCCGGGTGTCCATCGAGAGCCCCGGGGGAACCACCTTCGATCCCGATGTCGGCATCTATCCGTCCCTCGTTTACGGCAGCATCCTCGATTCCGGGGTGAGGGACGGCGAGTCCCTGATCGCCAGGCTGAACGGCCAGCCCGTCGCGGTTGGGCAATCCGTCGACGGGGGCACCAGGTTCACGGTCCTGATCCCGCCCGAAGCCTTCCGGCCCGGCGAAAACCGGCTGCAGCTATACGCAGGATGAGCCGGTTCGGCCGGCCGGTCGCGGATATGCTGGACGGCCGATGAGCCGGGGACGCACAGCCCTGGAGTGGCTGCGGACGGTTGGGACGCGGGCGTACGACGCCGTTTCGGGCCGTCGCGGAGTCGCGCTGGCGGGAGCGGAGCTGCTGGGGCTCTCGGCGCTGGTGATCGCCCAGCCGATCTTCGATGCCCTTCAGCGCAGCACCTTCGTGTTTGCCGCGGAGCGCATCGAGGGGTTCGACATGCT
The DNA here is from genome assembly GCA_963738305.1 of uncultured Actinomycetes bacterium. GTDB lineage: Bacteria > Actinomycetota > Thermoleophilia > Solirubrobacterales > 70-9 > JBBRHQ01. The sequence continues at coordinate 1,436,799 of CAVTVU010000001.1, forward strand.
CCTGCTCACCGCGCTGCTCCTCCTGGTCCCGCCGCTGGTGATGCTGGCGATCGAGCTCCTGGTCGGGCTGTTCTCGCACAGCCTTCGAGGTTGGGTGCACCTGGGTTGGATCGCGATGCTCGTCGCCATCTTCGCCTGGCAGGCGATAGACGGTCCCGACGAGACGTCTTCGCTGATCCGGCTCGTCGTCCTGGCAGCCGGCGCAGCCGGCGCCGCTCTCTACGTGCGGTTCGAGTTCGCCCGCTCGCTGGCGCGCATTCTCGCCCTCGCCGCGCCGGTCGTCGCCTACGTATTCCTGTTCACCTCTCCGCTCGACACCTTCACCCTTGCTTCCGTACCCGATGTTCCCAGCGCCGAGATCGACTCTCAGACCCCCGTCGTCCTGATCGTCTTCGACGAGCTGCCCCTGGCGGCGCTGCTCGACGAGCGTGGGCAGGTCGACGCCAAGCGGTTTCCCAACTTCGCCGCCCTGGCGCGGGGGTCGGATTGGTTCCGCAATGCCGTCACCGTCGCTGACACGACAGAGGAGGCGGTGCCGGCGCTGCTGTCGGGTGACCTGGCCAGACCAAACGGAGCGGCGACCGTCGCAGACCATCCGCGCAACCTGTTCACGTGGTTCGACTCGTCCTCGTACCGGATGAACGTGTCGGAATCGGCGACCTCCCTCTGCCCTCCGGCGATCTGCCCGGGCCGGAACTCGCTTGCGGAGAGGATCGCCCGCCTCGTCTACGAGGGCGTTCTGACGGCCGACTCGCTCCCGCTTGACCTACCCCATCAGATCGCCGCCCGGCTTGACGACCACTTCGGATTCTTTCCTCGCCCGGACCAGCAGGCGGACGCCTTCGCGGCGTCCCTTCAGGCCGGGGGTCCGTCCCTCAATGTCCTGCACGTGGAGTTGCCGCATATCCCCTATCAGTTCGTCGCTGACGGGAAGCGCTATGACCAGGCCAGCATCGGGATCTCGAATGCACCGCTCGGGACCGCATCGGAGATGTGGTCCTCGTCCCCCGGCTGGGCGCTACAGGGTTTGCAGAGGATGACCCTCCAGCTCGAGTACACCGATCGCGTCCTGGGTCGGATCGTCGCCCGCCTGCGGCGGACCGGCCTCTACGATCGCTCTCTATTCGCAGTCATCGCCGATCACGGCGCAAACTTCATCCCCGGCCACTCCCGGCGCCTTCTCGATCGGGTCAATGCGGGGCCGATTCTGCGGGTGCCTCTGTTCGTCAAGCGGCCAGACCAGACGCAGGGAAGAACCATTCGGCGGCCGGTCAGGACCATCGACCTCTTGCCGACCATCGCGGATGTTCTCGGGGTGCACATCCCGTGGCGGGTGGACGGCCGCAGCCTGTACGGACGGCCCTCGACACGAGGAGCCGACCAATATCTGAGCAACCACGATCAGACGTTCAGCATCTCCCGCTCGAAGATCGACCGGGGGTTCAAGGCCGCGATTGCTGAGTGGAATGCGATCCTCGGCGAGGGTGACGTGTTCACCCTCAGCGCGACGCAGCGCAACCTGAGGCGGGAGCTGAAGAACGCCCGACCCCTCGATGTCACCCTGGAGAATCCCGGGGGCAGCACCTATGACCCTGCATCGGGCGGCTATCCGACGCTCACCTACGGCCACATTCTCACCCAGGGAATCAAGGACGGAACCAGCCTGATCACGACGGTCAACGGCCGCCCGGTGGCCATCGCCTGGAGTGTCGACGGCGGCACGAGGTTCACCACCCTGATCCCGCCATCGGCGTTCCACCCCGGCGACAACCAGGTCAAGCTTTACGCGCCCTGACCCCGCCTGAGGCCCTTCGTCCAGGCCGCAACCGGATGCGACACTTCGCCCGCTGACCGAGTCCGCGAGTCCGATGCCGGGTTATGCTGACCCCGTGGCGAGCCAGGGAAGGAAAGCCCTCAATTGGCTCCGGGATGCGGGGAAGCTGGTTTACGAGGCTGCGCCCGGGTGGCGGGGAGCCGCGCTCGCCGGAGCCGAGCTGCTGGGCCTCTCGGCAATAGTGATCGCCCAGCCCATCTTTGACGCGTTGCAGCGCAGCACCTATGCGTTCCCCGGTCATCAGATCGACGGCAGCGACCTAGAGCTATACACGGCCCTCCTGCTCCTCCTTCCTCCGGTGGTGATGCTGGCGATTGAGCTCCTGGCCGGGCTTGCGTCGCGCTCGCTGCGCGGGTTGGTCCACCTGATCTGGATCGGCCTGTTGGTTGGGCTCTTCGCCTGGCAGGTGCTGACCAACGACGACGTGCAGAGCGGATTCCTGCGGCTGCTGATTCCCCTCGCCGTGCTGGTCGGCGTGACGGTCCTCTATCTGCGCTTCGACGCGGCGCGCCAGCTGCTCCGCGTCCTCGCCTTCGCCGCACCGATCGTCGCGGGGCTCTTCCTGTTCACGGATCCGATTTCGAGCTTCACCCTGCCCGAGGGTGGCAATGTGCCCAAGGCCGAGATCGACTCGAAGACACCGGTGGTGCTGCTGATCCTCGACGAGTTCCCGATGACGGCGCTGCTCAACGAGCGCGAGCAGGTCGACGCCAAACGCTTCCCCAACTTCGCGGCTCTCTCACATCACTCGGACTGGTTCCGCAACGCCCTGACCGTAGCCGACACCACCGAGCAGGCGGTGCCGGCGATCCTCACCGGAGACTTCCCGAAGCCCAACGGCGTGGCCTCCTACACGGACCATCCGCGCAACCTGTTCACGCTGTTCAACTCGTCCTCCTACAAGCTGAACATCTCGGAGTCGGAGACGGATCTCTGTCCGCCGGACGTGTGCGCGAGCCCGTCCTCCGTGCTGAGCCGCCTCGCCGTCCTCACCGAAGTCGGTGGCGATGTCGCGGATTCGCTGCCCTTCAATGTGGTCGCGCGCACCGGGCGCAAGCTGGAGCAGTGGTTCCCGGCAGCCACCGAGTCGGGCAAGGCCTCATCCGATCCGAGGTGCCCGGTGGACTCGAGCGGGAGCTGGTGCCCCCACAAGCAGGTGCTGCGGTTCATCTCCGAGCCTGGAGGCACATCCGTCTGACTCCCTGAACGTGATCCACGCAGAGCTTCCCCACGCCCCCTGGCAGTACATGCCCTCGGGCCTGCGCTACTCCCGCGCGATCCTCGGTCGCGTGCCGGGCTCGGAGACCTGGTTGGACTCGCCCGGCTACCCGATCCAGGCTCTTCAGCGCCTCACCCTGCAGCTCGAGTACACCGATCGGCTGGTTGGCAAGCTCATCGACCGGTTGCGCCGGCTCGGCCTTTACGACAAGGCCCTGTTCATCGTCCTCGCCGATCACGGGGCCAGCCACATCCCCGGCCACTCGCATCGGCTGCTCGGCGATCCCCCGGATCCGGTCAATTCCGGGGCCATCGTCCACGTCCCGCTCTTCGTCAAGCTCCCCGGCGAGCGGCGTGGGAGGACCATCGACAGGCCGGTGCGGACGATCGACGTAGTGCCGACGATTGCCGACGTGCTCGGCTTCCACATTCCCTGGAAGGTCGACGGCAGCTCCCTCTTCGGTCTGGACTCGAACCCGAAGCGATTCGCCAATCGCTACATGAGCTACCGGCACTCCTCCGACCGCCTGCCTCCCGCAATGGTCAGGGCCAGCTTCCTGGCGGAGCTGGCGGTCAGGAACCGGCTGCTTGGTCACGGAGATGTCTTCACCTACGGTGTCCCGCAGCGGAGCTGAAGCGACAGCTCGTCGGGGCGCACGAAGCTCGACTACAAGCTCGATCCCGCACCTGACGACCACATACGACACGGGTGGCCCGTTCAACGCTTACGTCGGCGACATTCCCTCCTACCTGTACGGGACCATCGTCAACCCTCCGCCGGATCTTCCGCAGCGCCTGATCGCGACGCTCAACGGCCGCCCGGTGGCGATCGCCTGGAGTGTCGAGGACGGCACCAAGTTCACCACCCTGATCCCGCCCTCGGCGTTCCGTCGCGGCGAGAACCAGCTCCAGCTCTACGCGCCATGGCCGGTGACTGAACCCGCCCGCGAGCCCGCCCGCTCGCCGTTGCTAGGCTCGGCTGACGATGGCCACCGAGACGATCAGCTTCGCCCGGGGCGCCCCCAGCGCCGACATCCTGCCCGCCGAGGCGGTGAGGGAGGCGGCGGCGAGGGCGCTGGAGACCGACTGGGAGAGGGCGCTCTCCTACGGCGTCGGGATCGGGCATCCGGGGCTGTGCGAGTGGATCGCCCAGCGCCACGGCCACCTGGAGGCCGACCAGGTGATGATCGCCAACGGCTCGCTCGAGGCCGGTGCGATGCTCTTCGCCCACCTCCTGGAGCCGGGCGCCCGGGTCGCCGTCGAGCAGCCCTCCTATGACCGCACCCTGCTGCTGCTGGGCCAGCTCGGGGTCGAGTTCGTGCCGGTGCCGCTGGAGGCGGACGGCATCGACGTCGACGCGCTGGAGGCGGCCCTCCAGGAGGGCCCGATCGCCCTCGCCCACGTGATCCCCAACTTCCACAACCCGGCCGGCTGCACCCTCTCGGCCGCGAAGCGCGAGCGACTGGTGGCGCTGGCGGCCGAGCACGACTTCTGGATCTTCGAGGACGATCCCTACCGGGAGCTGCCCTTCGAGGGCGAGGCCCTGCCGACGATGCTCTCCCAGGACCGCGCCGGGCGGCGTCATCCACGCGTCCTCATTCTCGAAGACGGTGAGCCCGGGCGTCAGGGTCGGCTACCTGGCCGGCCCGCGGGAGGAGATCGCCAAGCTCGCCAAGCGGGCGAACCAGACCTACATCTCGCCCAACATGCTGGCCGAGTCGATCGTGCTCGAGCTTTGCCGCTCCGGCGCCCTCGACCGCAACATCGAGTTCGTCAAGGGCGCGCTGCGCGAGCGCCGCGACACCCTGGTCGGGGCGCTCTCCGAGCACCTGCCCGAGGCCGAGTTCGTCGTCCCCGGCGGCGGCTATTTCCTCTGGCTCGACCTCGCCGGAGGCAGCGACACGCGAGCGGTGCTGGCCGAGGCCAAGGCAGCCGGGGCCCCCTTCGTCGCCGGCCCCGACTTCATGCTCGAGGGTGGCGAGGCGAGCCTGCGCCTCTCCTTCGCCAGCGTCCCGCCGCAGCGGATCGTCGAGGGAGTCGAGCGGATCGCGGCGGCCCTGGAGCGGGTCCGGGCCGCGGCGCCGGCCTAGCCTCGTACGGCCCTCGCGGGCGAAAGCCGCAAAGTTACGAGTTGTTTACCGCGGCTTCAGCTACGCGTGCCTACCTTGGGGCCATGGACCCAAGGAAGAGCAGGCCAGCCTCGCCGAGCCCCGAGCGTCGCCTCGCCGACCTCGCGGCCGCGATCCGCGACCACGAGGACTCGATCAGGCGCAGCCGCCCGCTGGGCCTGCGGACCCAGGACGACTACCTCTACCGCCGCCTGCGCCAGATCTGCGGCGACCGCTAGACAGGTTGGCGAGCTGCGCAGGTGGGCGTAGCGCATCGAGTGCTCGGCTCATGGGTTGCGCTTCTGCTCATCGTTCACCCTCTGCCCTTCTCCCGCGCTCCCAGCCGACCAGTTTCGGCGCCCAGAAGCAGACGGCTGTTGGGTGCTCAGCGCCCGTAGCGGTCGCTTGAGAGGACCAGCTGCTCGGGGAGCGCCGAGCGCGGAGGCGGCGAGGGATCGGCGCGGACCGAGACGGTCTCGGCGACGCTGCGGGTGACCTCGTGCGCGCCCGTCCTCCGAGCCGATCACGACGGTCGCCTCGTCGGAGCTCTGGACTGTCCCCTCGAGGCCTGGGTCGAGCCCCGCCTCCTTCAGGTAGTGCAGCAGCTCCTCGGCCTCGTTCTCGAAGCGCAGGACGACCACCTTTGCCCCCACCTCGACGTCGGCGAGCAGCGCGCCCTGCTCCCGGGCGCCCTCGACGATCGGGTGGCCGTGGGGGCAGGTCTTGGCGTCGCCGATCGCCGCCAGCATCCGCTCCTCGAGCACCGGCGACATCGCGTGCTCGAGCCGCTCGGCCTCCTCGTGGACCTCGTCCCAGGGGATACCGAGGACGTCGGTGAGGAAGCGCTCGATCATCCGGTGGCGGCGGGAGATCTGCTCGGCGTGCTGGCGCCCCTCCTCGGTGAATGCGAGCGACTTGTCGTCGGCGCGGGTGACGTAGCCGTCGCGCTCGAGACGGCCGATCATCTCGTGCACGGTCGGCGGCGAGAGCTGCATCGCGCGGGCGATGTTGGCGCCGGTGATCGGCAGCCCGGCCTCCATCAGCCAGAACATGCTCTGCAGGTACTCCTCCTCGGCGACGGTCGCGTGATCGTGCGACAACGGCGCTCCTTTCGCGGCCTCGTGGTCCGAGCCCGATACTAGACGCTCCCCTCCCGCGGCCCCGGCCGCCGGGCCGCCCGTGAGAGGATGCGGCGATGCTGATCGACGCCGACCACCCGGGCGCTGGTCACCGGCGCCTCGCGCGGGATCGGGCTGGCCAGCGCCCGCGCCCTCGCCGCCCGCGGCGCGACGGTGGGGATGATCGCCCGCGGCGAGGAGGAGCTGGAGGCTCGGGCCGGGGAGCTGGGGGCGACCGCGATCGCGGCCGACGTCGCCGACCCCGAGGCGATCGGGGCAGCGGTCGAGTCCTTCGCCGAACGTGCCGGCGGGCTCGACCTGCTGATCGCCAACGCCGGGGTGCCCACTACGCGCCCTTCGCCGAGCAGCCCCTGGCCGACGCCGAGCACATGGTGATGGTCAACGTGCTGGGGACGATCTACACGGTCAAGGCCGCCCTGCCGCACATGCTCGACGTGGCGCGCGGGCATATCGTCGTCGTCTCCTCGGGCGCCGGCCTGCGCGCCTTCCCCTGGGGGGCCGTCTACGGCGCTACGAAGGCTGCGGACCGGGCCTTCGCCGAGGCGCTGCGCCACGAGCTCTCTGGGACCGGGGTCTCGGTGACCACGGTCTTCCCGGGCGAGGTCGCGACCGAGCTGCACGCCCACCAGCGCGACCGCCTGCCCGATTGGCGGCGCAACGAGGACGAGCTGCCGGCCTCCGAGCTGGCGGCGGCGATCATCGCCGGCGTCGAGGCCGACCGCCGGGCCGTCTACCTGCCCCGCGAGGTGCGTCTGCTCGGCCTCAACGGCGTCGCCCCGCGCTCGCTCGACCGCCTCCTCGCCGCGGTCCGCGGCGGCTCGGCGGCCCCGCGCCGCGACTGAGCCGCGGCGTAGGCTCAGCGGGCGGGCCATCAGCGAGGGACGACGGCCTCGTAGAAGCCCTCGCCCGTTCCGTCCCTCGGTCACGGTCACGTTCTCGCGCCCGCCGATCGCCGCCCGCAGCCCCGGGTCGCGCTCGGGCCCGTTGGCGACGACGAAGAAGGAGCCGACCGCTGCGGCGACCTCGAGGTCCTCGACCGAGTCGCCGACCCCGATGCACTCGGCCGGGTCGTAGCCGCGGGCGCGGGCGTGGGCGCCGACCGCGCCCGCCTTGCTGACCATCCGCGGGACCAGGTGATAGGCGTGGGTGACCTCGATCCCCTCCATCTCGCGGCCGATCGCGCCGTTGTCGAGCAGGCGTAGGTCGTCGTCGCCGCGCTCGGCCAGCAGCGCGTTGGCCTCCTCGACGTCGACGTAGCCGCGGAAGAGGTGGGAGAGGACGCGGCCGGTGTGCCAGGGCGAGTGGTACTCGAGCCGCCCCTCGAAGTGCGCGAAGAGCGCCTTCGGGATCCCCCGGGCCTCGATCTGCTCGTAGATCGTGCCGTTCTCGTCGGGCGCCATCTCGCCGGTCAGCAGCGTCGTCTCGCCGTCGATCACGAAGGCGCAGCCCGCCTCGTAGATGTAGGAGCTCTGGCCGATCAGGCGGGCGTCCTCGTGCACCTGGGCCTCGCGGCGGCCGGACATGATCACCACCTCGACCCCGGCCCGGTGACAGGCCTCGAGCCCGCGCGCCTGCATCATCGAGAAGCCCCCTCGTGGTCTGCTGAACAGCGAGCCGCCCGCCCGAGCAGGGTCCCGTCGAGGTCGGTGTAGACACAGCGCAGCGCCACGCGGCCGCTACCGTAGCCGACGTGAACTGGCGCCTCGCCGACCGCACCCTGGAGCTGGCCCAGCCGCTGGCCGCCGGGATCGTCAACGTCAGCGCCGACTCGATGTTCTCCGGGGCCAGCAGCGGCACGCCGGAGCAGGCGATCGCCGACGGGCTGGAGCTGGCCGCCGCCGGCTTCGAGATGCTCGACGTGGGCGCCGTCGCCGCCCGCAGCGGCCCGCCCGGTGCCGCCGAGGCCGAGTCAGCGGCGCTGCTGCCGGCGATCGAGGGTCTGCGCGACGCCGGCGTGCCGCTCTCCGCCGACACCTTCTCGGCCGAGGTCGCCAGGCGGGCCCTGGAGGCGGGGGCGGTCGCGATCAACGACATCGGCGGCGGCTCGGCGGAGATGCTCGAGCTGGTCGCCGCGAGCGGCTGCGGGTACGTCCTCATGCACATCGAGGGGCCGCCCGCGCCAGGACCGCGACCCCCCGCGATTACCCCGACGTCGTCGCCCACCTGAAGCACTGGTTCTCGGAGCGGATCGACGAGGCGACTGGGCGCGGCGTGCGAGCGGAGCAGATCGCGATCGACCCCGGCCTCGACTTCGACCTCTCCACCGAGCAGGACCTCGAGCTGCTGCGACGCCTGGATGAGCTTGCGGCGCTCGGGCCACCCGCTCTACGTCTCGCTCTCGCGGAAGGACTTCATCGGCGCCTTGCTGGCCGGCTCCTGGGATGGGCGCCTGCCCGCGGAGGAGCGCGAGTGGGGCACCGCCGCCGCCGCTTCACTGGCGGTGGCCGCGGGCGCGGCGATCCTCCGGATCCACGATCGCAGCGTGCTCCAGGCGGTCCGCGTTGCCGGCAGGATCAGGACGGCGGACGCCGGTGCCTAGCTCCCCCGCGCGCTCCCTGATCGAGACGTCCTGGGCGATCCCCCTCGACCCCGCCCGCCGCGACGGACGGATCGTCGCCGAGAGCATCGAGCCGGAGCGCCCAGCCCGGACGGCGCCGCTGCCCGGCTCGCTCGACCCGGGTTTCGCCGAGGCCCTGCGGGCCGGCGGGATCGAGCGCCTCTACTCGCACCAGCTGGCGGCGCTCGAGGCGGCGGCGGGGGGCGATCTGATCGTCACCAGCGGCACCGCCTCGGGCAAGTCGCTGGCCTTCAACCTGCCGGTGCTGGACGGGATCGCCGCCGACCCCAAGCGCCGCGCCCTCTATCTCTATCCGACCAAGGCGCTGGCGCAGGACCAGGCCCGGAAGCTCGCCGCGCTGCGCCCGCCGGGTCTGCGCGAGGCGATCTACGACGGCGACACCCCGCGCGAGGAGCGCCCGGCGATCCGGCGCCGCTCCAACCTCGTCCTCACCAACCCCGACATGCTCCACCTCGGCCTGCTCCCCCACCACCGCCAGTGGGGGGACTTCCTCGCCAACCTCGGCTGGGTCGTCGTCGACGAGGCCCACACCTACCGCGGGGTCTTCGGCTCCCACGTCGCCAACGTCCTGCGCCGCCTGCGCCGCGTCGCGGCCGCCTACGGCGCCGAGCCCCGCTTCATCCTCGCCTCGGCGACGATCGCCAACCCGGTCGAGCTCGCCGAGCGCCTGGTCGGCACCGACTTCGAGCTGATCGACGACGACGGCGCGCCGCGGGCCGAGCGAGAGGTCGCGATGTGGAACCCGCCGCTCGATCGACGAGGCGAGCGGGACCCGGCGGTCGGCGCTCTCGGAGGCTGCCGACCTGCTGGCCGACCTGGTGGCGCAGGGGGTGCGGACGATCTGCTTCCTGCGCAGCCGCCGCGGCATCGAGCTGATCCAGCGCTTCGCCCGCGAGAACCTCGTCGCCCGCGGCAAGCGCGGGCTCGCCGAGCGGATCGCGCCCTACCGGGCCGGCTACACGCCGCAGCAGCGCCGCGAGATCGAGCGCCGCCTGGCCGAGGGCGAACTGCTGGCGGTGGTCGCCACCGACGCGCTGGAGCTGGGGATCGACGTCGGAGAGCTGGATGCCGCGATCTGCGTCACCTTCCCCGGCACGGTCGCCAGCCTCCGGCAGATGTGGGGGCGGGCGGGGCGTCGCCGCGCCGGCCTCGCCGTCTACGTCGCCGGCCAGGACGCGCTGGATCAGTTCTTCTGCCGTCACCCCGGAGAGTTCCTCGGGCGCCCGGTCGAGGCGGCGATCCTCGACCACGGCAGCGAGCAGATCGCCGCCCGGCACCTCGTCGCCGCGGCCTACGAGCTGCCGCTGACCGAGGAGGACGCCGCCTACTTCGGCCAGGGCTGGGCGGAGCGTGCAGAGGGGTCTGATCGCCGCCGGCGAGCTGCGCCGGGCCGGCGGGCGGGCTGCTCCCGCGCCGCAGCGGCTTCGTCGCCTCGGGCATCTCGCTTCGCTCCTCCTCGGCCGACGCCGTGGCGGTGATCGAGCGCGACTCCGGCGAGATGCTCGGCCTGGTCGAGGCAGAGCGCGCTTTCACCACGATCCACCCGGGCGCGGTCTACCTGCACATGGGGCGCTCCTACGAGGTCGAGCTGCTCGACATCGACGCCCGCCGGGCGGTGGTCGCCCGCTTCGAGGAGGACTGGTTCACGCGGCCGAGGAAGGAGACCGAGATCTTCATCGAGAGGATCGAGCAGCGCCGCGAGGTGGCCGGGGTCGAGCTTCACTTCGGCCAGGTCTCCGTGACGGAGCAGGTGACCGCCTTCCAGCGCGTCTCGATCGCCGATCAGGAGCCCTTCGACATCGTCGCCCTGGAGCTGCCCGAGCAGAACTTCGTCACGCGGCGCTCTGGTACGTGATCGACGAGTCCCTTGCCGGGCTTCCCCCCGACGTCCTGCTCGGCGCCCTGCACGCGACCGAGCATGCGCAGATCGCCGTGCTGCCGCTGATCGCGATGTGCGATCGCTGGGACATCGGCGGCCTCTCGACCAACGTCCATATGCAGACGGGGCGCCCGACGATCTTCATCTACGACGGTCATCCCGGCGGGGTCGGGATCACCGAGCGTGGCTACAGCCAGTTCGAGCGCCTGCTCGCGGACGCCGAGAGGCTGATCGGCGAGTGCCCGTGCGAGTCGGGCTGCCCCTCCTGCGTGCAGAGCCCCAAGTGCGGCAACCTCAACGAGCCCCTGCACAAGGCGGGCGCGCTGGAGCTGATGCGGGCGATGGCGGCCATTTAGGCATGAGTGCGCAGGCTCATACGCCCGGTCCCCGGCGCCAGATTGCGGTGATCGGCACGGGGAGCTGCGAGCAGGACTCCGAGCCGGCCGCGCTCGCCGAGACGGTCGGGGAGCTGCTGGCGGCGGCCGGGGCGGTGCTCGTCTGCGGCGGCCTCGGCGGGGTGATGGAGGCGGCCTCGCGCGGCGCCGCCGGCGCGGGCGGCGTCGTCGTCGGGATCGTCCCCTCCGAGTCCCCGGCTGCCGCCAACCCGCACTGCACCCACGTCGTCGCCACCGGGATCGGCCATGCCCGGAACCTCGCCGTGGTCGCTTCCTGTGAGGCCGCGATCGCGATCGGTGGCGAGTGGGGGACGTTGGCGGAGATCGCCTTCGCCCGGCGCCTGGGGCGGCCGGTGGTCGCGCTGGAGAGCTGGGAGTTGACCGGGCCGGCGGCGATGGCTGCAGGGCTGGGGGTGACGCCGGCGGGCGACCCCGCCGAGGCGGTGCGAGCGGCGCTCGACCCCCCGCCCAGCCGAACGCAAGGTTAGGGCCCCAATGGGCACGGAACGTGCATCTCGGTGTGGGGGCGCCGCCTATTAGGGCGAGAGCGTCAGCTTGGCCCGCAGCTCGTCGCCGGTAACGATCACGGCGGCCCCGAGCGGGGCGGCCGAGATCGCGAGCCGCCCCAGCATCCCGGCAGCTGGGCTCGGCGCCCCGAGCGCCCGGCGGATGGTCGCGGCTGAGACCGCGAAGCTCGCCCGGCCATCCCCGTCAGGCAGGACCCGGTCACCGGCGGGCGCGGGCCCGATCTCCGAGAACAGGTCGAGGACCGGTTCCGTGAGCCGGGGGCCGAGGGAGGCAGAGGCCTTGCCAAGTCGCCGCATCCAGGGCTCTGCCCGCGCCATCGCCGCCGCGTCGGGGTCATCCCTCCGCAGCTGGGCGAGGTCGGCATAGACCTCCAGCGGCTCCCTGCGGGGCAGCTCACCGATCAGCGACTTGACCTCGCCGTCGTCGAGCTGGGCATCGGCCTTGCCGTCCCGCCGATCTATCGAGGCCCGCAAGGAGGACGGGTCATCCGCCGCGAGCATCACCCCGTCACGGACCGCGAACGCCGTTTGGGGGGAGTCATAGATCCGCGCTTCGTCCCGCTTCCCTACAAAGCGCATCGGCCCACTCGCCGCCGAGCGCCTGAAGAGTCGCGCCATCGCCCCGGTTTGATCGGTGACGAGGACGACCAGGACCCGCGGCTCAGCCGGGCTCGAACCGGGCTCCAACCCGACCGCCAGCTGCGAGACGGGCAGCCCGTCGCCGGGCTCGGGGTCCTCCGAGCGCACCAGCGCGGCGAGGCCGCCGAGCGGGAGCCCGGCTGCGGAGAGGCGGGCCAGGAAGCTGGAGCGGATCGACTCCCAGGGACCGAACCCCGAGAGCTCGGCTGCCATCGCGGAGCGCTCGGCGGCGAGCTCGGGGGCGGTGTCGAGGAGGGCGACGAGGGGAGCGTCGGCCGGAAAGAAGCGCAGCGCCTCGGCGCGCGCGTCCACGGTCCGCTTCGGGCCCGAGCTTCCGCAACCGGCAAGCATCAGGACGGCGAGACCGAGCGCGGCGAGCAGGCCTCCTCTGCGCATCGCCCTGGACGTTACCCACCCTCCCCGGGCGGCGGGAAGAGCTGCTGCAGCGCCAGCGCGCTGAAGGCGTGCGACCAGCCGAGCGGAGTGGTCGAGCGGGGGACCCCGGCGGCGGCTTCAACCCGTTCGGGCAGGGCCCCGGCCGGGGTCGCGGCACGGCGCAGGTCCGCCAGCAGCCTTCTGGCCGGCGCCCGGTCACCGAGGGTTGCCAGCGCCCAGGCCGACCAGGCGGTGGGCGCGCTCCACGCATCCTCGCCGGGCCAGTCCTGCGAGGGCTCGATCCCGAAGCGTCCCGCGGCGCCGAGCAGCGTTCGTAACGAGCGGCGTACCTGCCCGGACGAGGGCAGGCCTCGGGAATGGCTGAGCGGCCCAGGCAGCGGCCGAATCGACTCCCGAGGAGGGATCGCCGGCGCGGCGAACGAGTCCGGCAGGAGTCCCGAACAGGTGGCGCAACCTGGCGGCGGGGACGCCGGCCGCGATGGCATTGCCCACGTAATCTCCGCCCTCGCCGGAGCCCTCACCGTAATCGGCCTGCGACCTCCAGGGCGCGGTCGCGCTCGGGGCCGGCCGCCCGGCGGCGAGGTCGGCGGCCCGGACCCAGCCTGCCGCGTCCCCCTGTGCGGCGCGGCCGCCGACCGGGCTTCCGTCACCGTGGAAGCGAGCCGCGGCGCGGAGATCGAGCGAGGACAGGAAGCCGGCGACCCGCCTCGCCTCGCGCCGGTGCCCGGCGCCGGCGAAGGCGATCGCCGTCGCGGCCGCGTCTCGCGGCCAGACGTACGCCCATCCGTCGCGAATCCCAGCCGCCATCGCCCCACTGCGACGGTCGGTGAGGGCGCGCAGGACGAGCAGCGAGCGCTGCCGCAGCCGCACCGCCCAGGCGGGAGCCGGCGCCAGTGGGTGCCCGCTGGCGAGCCAGCGGCGGTCGGCGCGCGACGCAGCGGCGATCAGGGCCGCGGCGGAGCGCCGTGGCCGCGCGCCATCCTGATCGCACACGACGCTCGCATCGAGGCTTCCCCGCCCCGCCCACTCGAGCCGCGGCGGCGACGCCCCGGCGAGGGTCGCGGTCGGTGAGCGGCACGCGGCGGCGCCCCTCAGGTTCAGGCTCAGGATCAGCCGCAACCCCTCGCCAGGCGCCCCGCGGACGCCGATCCGGCGGGCCAGGGCTCCGTCTCGCGCGGCGTCGGTCAGCGTCACCCGCGCCCGCCCCAGCCACGCGACGGTACGAAGGACGTTGGTGCGCGGCAGGTAGCGCTGGCGGATCCGTCGCGCGCGCCACAGGGGCAGGGGTATGCCGCCGCCCGCGGAGGCCCTGACGACGATCCCGGTGTCGGGGGAAACGCTCCCTGCCGCCTGACGCTCTGCGGGGTTGGCGATCAGTCCCCGCCCTGCCGGCCCCGGCGCGCGCAGGTCGGCGACGTCGCCGTAGGCGTCGATGGCGGCGGCGAGGTCGCCGCTGCCGACCACGGCGACCCCGAGGAAGGGCGCCGGCATGCCCGGCGGGGCTGGAGGGGTTCGTGGATCGGCAATCGAGCCCCCGGAGAGGGACGCCGCCGCCACGGCGGTCACGGAGCCCAGCACCACAGCCGTCCTGAGGAGCCGGTTCACGGTTTCAGCGCTGCGGCGGGGCCGACACTGCCGGCCATGTTCGCATTCCCGTCGATCCCGGCTCAGGCGGAGAGTAGAGTCGGTGCTCCCATGAAAAGGGTCATCGACCACCGACCTGGCTGGTTATCCGCAAGCCTGGCGCTGGTCTCGCTCCTGTTGCTGGGTCTGTTGGCGGTTCGTGTGGCGACACAGCGCTCAGCCCCACCGGACGCGGGCCTCCGGGCCTCCGAGCTTGCTTCGCGCACTGCCCGGGGCTGTCCCGCCGCAGGGGCGCGCAGGCTGCCTCCCGCCGGGATCGCCTCGGCGACCAGAGCGGCGCTGCGGAGTTTCGGCGACCAGCCGGCTCGCGCTCGCTTCGCCGCCGTCGCATCCTCTTCGGGAATCCGCGGCAGGCCCATCCTCACCATCGAACGCTGCGGACGGCGCGTCTTCCGCCGCACCGTCGTCGTCTTTCTCCACTTGCCCCGGCTCGGGTTCAGCGCCAGCCTCTCGCAGGCGGTGGTCTACGTATCCCGCTTCGCTGACGGCTACCGGGTCTGGGAGCAAATCCACTAGACGTGATCAGGGTCCCTTCGATCGCTTGAACGACGCTGGAATCGCACTGGATCGGCGCCGAATCAAGCTCTACGCGGTGGCGCTAGCCTTCCCCTGCCAGGCGGCGGCCACGTCCTCGCCGGGCATCCCAGGCGAGGTAGCTCAGTTGGTAGAGCACACGACTGAAAATCGTGGTGTCCCCGGTTCGATTCCGGGCCTCGCCATTCAGGTCAGAGATTTCCCATTGCAGAGCCGTTTCTGGGCCCTCTTGGTCTCCACCCCGACGAACCGGCGCTGGTCAACCGTGGTTGCCCTGGATCGAACGCCCCCGGTTGTGGATTTGGCTCTGTAGCAGGGAATTCTCGGCCAGACGCTTCGAACCGTGGTGACCCCGAGTGCTTGGTCGTGTTGCTCCGCGTTCGAGTCCCCAGGGCTTCGGGCACCCACACGACGTGCTGATCCCTGCCTTGACGTCACCCGCGCGGCACCGCCCGAGGCGCCGCGGGAGACGATCTCCCGTTGATCTCCCAATGAATCCGGTGGCCAGTCGAGTGCCCAGTTGGGCGGGTCGGGGATCCAGAACCGAGCAGCCCGGCTGCGCGGCAACACCGGGATCGCCGCGCCCGTGAGTAGGCTCGCCGGCCGACGAACCTGCGATGCCCTTCCCGACGATCGGACAGCCGATGCCTCGCGCCGCCGATGCCCACGCGAGAGACGAAAAGTGGCGCGGCTGGATCCTCGCCGCCCACGGGCACGGCGAGGACTGGGCGCATGTGTTCGACGTTGGACCGGGCGACAGCGAGCGAATCTGGGCCGCGATCGCGGCGGCCATTCGCGATACGCCGGTCTCGATCGTGCGCGACCGGGCACCGCATGGAGTCGTCTGCGGCATCGAGGTCACGCTCACGATCAACGACCGAACGGCGCCGGTCGCCACCGCATGGCACTACCCCGACGAGGACTCGGCGCCGCGGTTCGTTACCGCCTATCCGAGCGCCTAACATGAGCTTGTGGCCGTAGTCCGCGAGATCACCGCCTTCGACCGGGTCAAGCTGCTCGAGCCTGTCGACGACGTGCCCGCCGGGGCCCGTGGCGGGGTGCTCGAACTTCGCGATGGCGACGTCGCGATGGTGGAGATCACTACGCCCAAGCTCGACGCGGCCGAAAGAATCGTCTTCGTGCCGCTCGCAAAACTCCGGCGCATCAGCTGATACGCACCGAGCGGACTTGCGTTCGCGGCGGCAGGCCGCCTGCGCTTTCGCAGGCACGCGGAAGCGAGCGTCTCCTCAGGCGCGCAAGAGATGCCCGCTCCGGACGATTTTGGAGAGCGGGGCCAGAACGCCGTCTGGGCCAGCGTTCGCGAATGTCCCCTGAGCCCTACCGGTAGTTTCCGTCCCGATCGCGTGACGATCGAATGGAGACAGAAATGAGGGTCTACATCTGGAGCGACGGCGCTGCCATGCCGAACGGCGGTCCCGCCGGGGCGGGGTACGTCGTCGTGGGCATGGGCGGCGTGCACTTGCTCGGCTCGGAACCGCTCGGCGACAGGACGAACAACGTTGCCGAGTACATGGCGGTTCGGAACGCGCTGCGGGCCGCGGCCGACGCGGGCGCGACGTCGGCTTACGTGCGGATGGACTCGGCGGTGGTCGTCGGCCACCTCACTGGGGCATCGCGTGCGCGGGCCGAGCACCTGATCCAGCTCAAGGAGGAGGTCGAAGCGCAGAAGGCCCGGTATCCAGGGGGGGTCAGGTTCGCTCGGATTTCCAGGGCGCAGAACGGAGTTGCCGACGAGCTCGCGAAGAACGGCGCGCGGGCCTCGAAGGCGCTAAGCGCCGATCGGCGGCGATAGGTGCGCGTCAAGCGGCGAGCGTTGCTCGCCGATGTCGGCTCGCTATCGCAATGCGCGAGAGCAGGCAGTCGCCTGGGTCTATTTGGCTTAGTCGCCGCCCGCCCCAGTTACTCGCTCATGGTGTCGCCATGGCGATGGGCGACCTTCCACCCACCGCCCTCGCGTCGGTAGACCTGCATCGCCCGCAACGTGTAGGTACGGGGCTGACCCTCGACGGAGGTCGAAGTGCGCTCAAGGCCCGCCGTATAGGCCATGTCGCCGAGCACGTCATACGACTGCAGCTCGAACGCATAGGACTTGCAGTCCGAGAAGCTCCTGGCCAGCAAAGTGAAGAGTTCGTCAATCTCGCTCTGGCCCTGGGCGTTTCGCCAGGCACCGAGGACGCTCACAGGCTCGTTGCGCGACCACAGCTCCCGGCGGGGGGCTGAGTCGCCGTTGTGCAGCGCTACCTCAGCTTCATACAGCTTCGAGTTAACCCAGCGGAGGAACTCGTCGTGGTCGCTCATGCGGTCAGCGCCTTCTTCCGACTCAACGTAGCGAAGCGCGACCAGTCGCGGGTCCTGCTTAGCGCGATCACGAGTAGTCGGTCGGATCCTCGTGCGGACAGCCAAGCTGTTGACCAGCAAGCGTCTAGCCTCGGGACCCACCGGAGAGGACCAGTGGCGGACTACATCTTTGACGACATCGAGCGGACCAGCCTCGCCCTCGAAGGCGCTCGGAGGACGAGTTCACTTTTTTCAACCGCGTCGATGACCCGGCCTTCGAGCGAATCCGGGGCCTCTTGGAATCCTGGTTCGAGCGCTACGCCGTCGAGGAAAGGAGGCGCGTCACAGGCCTGAGGCAAAGATTCCGTTCGGGTCGCGATGAGGATTCACCGGCGCGCTGTGGGAGCTCTACCTCCACGAAACCTTCTTCCGGCTGGGCTGCGACGTGGCCGTCGATCCTCCGGTACCGGTGGAGAAATCGACTTCCTATCGCCCGGAAACCCTTCAGGGCATATGTCGAAGCGACGGTGCTGTTGGTCTCCGCGATTCCGGTGACGATCAGAGCCCAGGGACCGCCCTAGCGATGGACGCGGTGACGACGCGTTCCACGGCGAACTTGGTCTCAAGGTTGAGAGCGTCCTTCCCGGACCAGGAAACCCTCCCACGGCGAGATTGACCGCTGCGGCCGAACGCTGCATGGCCAAGTACGAGTGGGAGGAAGTTCGTCCGAAGCTGGAAACCGGCGGAATCGAAAGCTCCCCATCGACAGGGTCGAAGCCGGGGGCTGGATCGTCAACGTAATCTTGGCCACGCTCGTCGGCAGCTCGCGGGGTCCGGGACTTCCAGACAATCATGATGGAGCCGCCACGCGGCGGGATGAGCTTCGCCCGGGAGGCAATGCTGAAGAAGTTGCGCGCCAAAGCCCGTAAGTACCGGTGCCTCGATGCCCCGTATCTCATCGCGCTGAATTCGCTCACGATGGCCGGGGACGACCTAGACGTTGAGCAGGCACTCTACGGGCCCCAGGTGGTCCACTTCCACATTCAGAACCCGGGCTCCGCTGAGCTTGGTCGCATTCCTCAGGGCCTTTGGCAGCGCGGCGCCCAAACCAGTTACTCGCGCGTCACAGGGACCCTGGTCGCGACCGATTTCGGGATCAACGCCGTTGGCAAGACCTGGCCGCGGCTTGGCGAAATCCCTCGGCTGCTAAGCCCCTCACTCGCCTTCGAGCTGCCGTGGCCAACGGGCACGGGAGACTTGCAGCGAAACGTGATCGAGAAGTCAGACTCCACGGTTGACCCTGCCAGGTCTTCGGCCTCCGTCCGGCTGGCCCGGCGAACCATTCGCAGCGAGACATCGCCAGCGGAGGAGACTGGCCTAGACGGAGGCTGTCGCTTCGCGCGAAGGGCAAAGAGGTGGCCTTCGACTAACTTCACGCAATCGCTAGACCGCGGACCGATGACTACCCGGACCACCTTGAGAGGGTCGCCGCTGCGTTGGTCTCTAACGAGATCGAGGCGGCTGCCGCGTTATTGGCCCCGATTGCCGAACCAACGCGGACGGTAACCGTCCGCAAAGAACCGTCTGAACCCTGATCGCCTCGATCTACAAGCGTGATCGGTTCCGTTGTCGCTACTGCGGGTGCCGCGTGATTCCGACCCAGGTCATGCGACTCATTGCTCACTTCTTCCCAGAGGATTTTCCGTATCACCCGAATTGGAAGGGAGGGGAGACACACCCAGCGATCCCATCACGCAGCGCCACCCTGGACCACGTGGTCCCCTGGACAGCCGGGGGGACGAACGACCCCGACAATCTCGTCTGCGCCTGCTGGATTTGCAACCAGACGAAGGGCGATCTCCTCCTTGAACAGCTCGGCTGGAAGTTGCTTTCAATTTCGGGCGACACGGATTGGGACGGCCTGACCGGTTACTACCGCCCGCTATGGGAGTTGGCCGGATCCCCGACGACGGCTGACCACCCGTTCTGGATACGGCTCTTTGCC
>CAVTVU010000002.1:0-14781 GCA_963738305.1 uncultured Actinomycetes bacterium
GACGCGACTGGGTCATGAAACGAGAGCCGAGACGGCCCTAGGTGATGAACTCCGGGTCGCGCATGCGCATCTTGCCGGGCGCCGACAACATCGGCGTCCAGTAGCGGCAACCCTCGAAGAAATAGTGCGTCACCTGGCTCTTGCGGGTGCTCTGGGGGTCCTGCATCGGCGAGCCGCCGTGGAGGAGATTTGACGACCAGAGGAAGGCCTGACCCTTCTTGAGGAGACCCACGCGCGGTTCGTAGCCGTTGCGTGAGATCTGCTCGGCGATGTAGCTCGCGTACTTCCCAGCCTCCTCCTCCCTCGGCGCCATCGGAACGTCGGCCGTCGTGACTTCCGGCAGGCGATGGCTGCCGGGGAAATAGACGAGCGGTCCCGAGGCCTCGTCGATGTCCTCGAGCGCGACCCACACGCCGCACATGAACCCGGGTGGGTCGGAGTTGAAGTGAAAGGCGTCGGAGTGTGGCTCCTGCTGGGTCCCGACCCGGAAGTTGAGGGTCTGGAAGGGGAGCGGCTCGCGGCCGTAGAACTCCCGCAGGAGGTCGAGGACGGCGGGCGCACGGGCGATCTCCTTGACGGCGGGGGACGCCTTCCACGCGTCCTGTATCCGAACGGAATCCCTGTAGGAGAAGGGCCGATGCAGGGAGAGCCCCAGCCGCCGCTTTACTGGCTCAACCAGCGTCCGCTTGGGGGGCGGCTTGTACTCGCCTTCGAGATCCGTGACGGCGTCGGAGAGCGTCTCTGCCGGGATGCCGGGGTCGAAGATGACATAGCCGTCGCGCTCGAAGTCTTCCCGGAGCGAGTCATCCATTCGTGCGTCGATCATAGTTCAGCTCCTGCGAGCAGCCCAGAGCCACCTAGGCGCCGTCCCGCAGCGCGATCATTCCGCCGATCACGCCGAGGTAGGCGGTTCCGCTGGGCGCCAGGGCGATTCCGGCGTAGTTGTTGTTGTAGAGGAGGCCCGAGCCCGCGTACTGGCTCCACGCCATCTTCCCATTGCGGTAGTTGAGCGCGGTCCAGTAATAGCCCTCAGCACCGCTCGGATCAGCCGGGCGCGCATACGTGTAGATCAGTCCCGTCTTCGTCGAGATCTTCGGCACTACCGACGGGGCGCTCACCTCGTGGTTGGTCCAGACCTTCTTGCATCCCTTCCCGCTCTTGTTGAGATCGACCCTGGCGAAGCCCGGTGTGGTGACCGCCCCGGCGGTCGGCCCGAACGGATCCTGGTAGCCGTAGTTGTTCTCGACGATCAGCGAGCGCCCGGCACCGAGCAGCGAGTTCTCGGTGTCGCCCGTGTGCTTGCCGAACACGGGAACCTGGCAGACAGTGCGCCGTTGGTGGCGGAGCTTCTTCGCCGTTCTGTAGACCACCACGTGCATCGGCTCGGCGTTGTCCGTGATCGCCACGTAGCCGCCCGGCATGACCGTGGGAGTGGTCCCGCTGCCGGCATCGACCTGGCCGGGCTTGACGATTCCCGAGTTCTTGTAGCGAGCCTTCCAAGTGATCTTCGGGGCGCCGTTCTTCGCAGCGTCGAAGCGGTACATCCGCCGGTCCGAGACGATGAAGATGCCCCGCTTGCCGACGGCGAACGAGTTCTCGATCTCTTGGCCGAGGGTCCTCACCCGGATCGCGCCGGTGCTCGGATTGAGCGTCCCGACCTTCCCGTTCTGCTTGGTCACGAACCAGACCAGCCCCCTGAAGTCGGGCAGCGCGGAGGTGATCCGCTCGGTCGACGCGTCGACGACGCCGGTGAGGTCATAGTCTCCCGTCTGCGTCAGCGTAGTCCCGTCAGGAGACTCGCTGATCACGAAGATGTGATCGGTCTTGGTCGGCACCCAGAGCCTGTCCTGATTGTCGAGGAAGAAGTAGCCCCCGCCGCTGAAGTTCTGAAACGCCTTCGTGCCGGGCGGATTTGGCGCATCGGGCAGGGCGAGGGTCGCGAGCGTGGCCAGCGTGTTGGGATCGATGATTCTGGCCTCCGGTCCGCCCGCGATGGAGGGACAGACCGAGACGATCCTGCCGTGCCTGTCGAACGCAAGGCTGCCGCAGAGCCGCACCGGCTTGGCCTCGGAGGTAGCGGAGAGCGAACGACCGAGGGGACCGCGATACAGGTACGAGTCGGTCATCCAGGTGTCGTCGTGGATGTTGCTGAACGGGTTCTTCGCCAGGAACGGGTTCTGCGGCGCCACCGACCGGTCCTTGATCGGGTGGGCCTTGGCGGCCTTGCCCTGGAAGGCGGGAAGCGAGGGCGCCGGGACACTCGAGGCGATGGGGGCGGCGAGGGCGGGCGCGGCACAGAGCGCGAACCCGGTGGTCGCCATGCAGAGGATGCGCTTCGCCATGGTCGGATCTAACACCAAAGGCCCGGTCTAAGGTGCGCCCAGCGCGCCGGCTGCACGCGCCCGCTTCTTCACCGGCTTCAGCTTCGGGTGCTCCTTCAGCAGCCGCTCGGCTCGCGGGCTCGCCCCGAGCTTCCTCAGCCGCTGCTCTGACGCCTTGGCCGCCGCGGCCGGCTGGCCGGCCGCGTGTGCCAGGTCCAGCTCCCAGTAGAGGAACCAGTCCGCCTGCTGGAGGTAGAGCGTCCGATACTGGGCCCACGGCACGTGGCCGGCTCCGTCCTGGAGCTCGAGAATGGCGATCACGCCGGCCTTGAGCATCGCGTTGGACGTGTCCACCGACCAGGAGGAGGGCACGATCGGGTCGGCCGTGCCGTGGAAGAACAGGCCCGGGGCGTCGCCGCCGTTCGCAAGGCCGATGCCGGACGGCACGCCGCCTGAAACCGACACGAACCCGCGCACGGTCGACGGCCAGCCCGGATTGCCGCTGCTTCCGACGTCCTCGGAGAGGAGGCCCACCAGTGTCGCGGTGATCGCGCCGGCCGACTCGCCGCCGATCCCGATGCGGGTGGAGTCAATGCCATAGGTGGCGGCGTTGGCACGCAGCCAGCGCACCGCCGCCTGGGCGTCGCGCTTGGCCTCGATCGCGGCCGCCGTACAGCCGGACGGGTTGGCGACGCAGTTCGAGCCGAGCAGCCGATAGTTGATCGAGACCACGACGTAGCCCAGCTTCGCGAACGTGTTGGCCACATCGACGGGGACGGTGTTCGTCTTGTCGCCTCCGGTGAAACTGCCGCCGTGCACCCAGACAAGCGCCGGTCGGCTCGTCTGCGTGTCCCCGGTCGGCCGGTACATGTCGAGCTTCAGCGCAACCGGATTGCCCTGGGCGTCCGGGGCGCTGCCGTACTGGAGGTTGCTGGTGACGGCGACGTTGTTGAAGACCTGGTCGCGGTAGCGCAGCGGCGCGGCTCCGGGCGGCTGCGAAACCGTGCAGCCGGTGATCACCGCCGCCGCCATCAGCGCGACCAGCGCGGCCGCTCCCTTACGCCATCCGTTCACGTCTGAACCTCTCCTCGCCTCGCCTCGCGCTTCCGGGGCTTGCCACCGGCATCCTACGCCCCTGTCCTCCAGCGCGGCTCGCGGCGCAGCCATCACTTTTGCGTAGCGGGTGTTCCTTGCAGCGCCCGATCCGGCGCTGCGCTCGGTAGATTCACACGCGATGTGATCACCGCGCCGATCCGATCAGGCAGGTTCGCTGCCTCCGGATGGGTGCTTGTCGTTGCGCTTCTTTACTTCGCCTCGGCAAAGCTCGGGCTGGCGCTCGCCTTTTCCACCCCGAGCGTGACCGCGGTCTGGCCGCCGACGGGGATCGCTCTCGCCGCCCTGGTGCTCGCCGGGAGGCGACTGTGGCCGGGCGTGCTGTTGGGCGCTTTCCTCGCCAACGTCACCACCGACGTACCGATCTACACGGCCGCGGGGATCGCCGTGGGAAACACACTGGAAGCGCTGCTGGGGGCGTCGCTGCTCGATCGCTTCGGCTTTCGCCCCACGCTCCAGCGGCTGCGCGACATCTTCGCGCTCGTCGTGCTGGCGGGGTTCCTCAGCACCGCGGTCAGCGCAACGATCGGGGTTGCCAGCCTCAGCGTCGGGGATTCGCTCTCCCAGGGTGCGCTCTCGACGTGGCGCATCTGGTGGCTGGGCGACATGGGAGGCGACTTGCTGGTGGCGTCCCTGATCTTCGTGCTCGTCACCCACTGGCCCTATCGCAACCTGCCGGGAAGCGTCGCCGAGGCGGTCGTTCTCATGATCGCCCTCGTCGTCATCGGCCTGGTGGTCTTCACCCATCACGCCGCCGCTGCCTATCTGACCTTTCCGATCATCGTCTGGGCAGGGCTTCGGTTCCTACAGCCCGGCGCGAGCGTCGCCGCGTCGCTCCTCGCCATCATGGCGGTGACTTTCACGGTCAACGACTCGGGGCCGTTCGTCCGCCCCTCGCAGGACGACAGCCTGCTGCTCGCTCAGGGCTTCTCGATGATCGTCGGGCTGACCGGCCTGATTCTCGCCACCGTCACCTCTCAGCGCAGGCGGGCCGAACGAAGGGCCCAGCACCTGGCACACGATCTGCAGGCGGAGCTGCTGCCCCCTGAGCTTCCCGAGATCCCCCAGTTCGAGGCGGCCGGCTGGTATCGAGCCGGCATGCGGGGACAGGAGGTCGGCGGCGACTTCTATGACGTCTTCAGCCCGAGCCCGGGCCGCTGGGTGGCGGTGATCGGGGACGTCTGTGGCAAGGGGCCCGAAGCGGCCTCATTGACCGCCCTCGCTCGCTACACGCTGCGGGCCGTCGGCCACCAAGCGACCTCCCCCAGCGACGCGCTGCGAGCGCTCAATGACGCCATCCTTGAACAACGATCCGATCAGCGCTTCATGACCGCGGTGCTGGTGCAGCTTGATGTCGCGAGTCCCGACCGTGGCGTGGCCCTGAGCAACGGTGGGCATCCGCCTCCACTTGTGGTCCGGGCCCACGGTGAGGTCGAGGAGGTGGCCGGGCAAGGGGGAATGCTGCTCGGGATCTACTCCGACCCCGAACTCGTCGATCAGAGCCTGGAGCTGCTGCCCGGGGACGCACTCGTCCTCTTCACCGATGGGCTCGCGGAGCGGCGCGACCCTCGCGACGATCCCGCCGGCCTGATCAGAGAGCTGCTGCGAGACAGCGCCGGCGCCGGCGCCGATGAGACGGCGGCCCGCCTCGGCCACCTGGCTCTAAGCAACGACGGCGAGCCTGACGACGATGTGGCGGTGGTCGTCCTGCGCCGGGTCCAAACGTGGGGGTCCACCGCCGAAGCGAACGCGCGGGTGCTTAGCCGATCCATCGCGGTCGAGCTGGAGCCCGGTCCGGGCTCCCCGGCCGATGCGCGGGCCGCGCTCTCGCCGCTCGTAGATGCGCTCGCGACCCAGGTCTACGTGAACCTGCGCCTTCTGGTGAGCGAGCTGGTCACGAATTCCGTTCGTCATGCCCGGCTTCGGCCGGGAGACCTCATTCGGCTTCAGGTCGAGCTCTCAGATCGCCTAGTTCGCGTCGAGGTAACCGATCCGGGGGAAGGGTTCGGCCCAAGGGCCCCCGAGCCGACGGCCGGGGAGCCGGGCGGATGGGGACTCTTCTTGACAGAGCGCTTCGCAGATCGCTGGGACGTGGATCGCGACGGAGGGTGGACCACCGTGTGGCTCGAGATGGATCTCGACCCGCCTCACCCCGTTCCGGACTGAGGCCGTCTAGGGCGAGGGAGGCTCGTCCACGAGCTCAAGTCGCTGGGCGACCCCCGTCATCTCCAACACCTGATTGACCCGGTCCGGGCCCCTGACCACGATGAAGCGGCCCCCTTCGGCACGTACGCGCTGGTCAGCCATGATCAGCGCCCGGAGCCCCGACGAGTCGATGAAGGTGAGTCCCCGCATGTCGAGGACGAACGTCGCGGCCTCTGGTGTCGGTTCCGCGGACAGCAGCCGCTCGAATCGATCCACCCCTGCCATGTCGAGTTCGCCCATCAGGCGGAGCAGCCGCACGCCTCCGGTGTCGGAAACGGCGATCTCGAGCACATCAGTGGCGTCGTTGCGTGCCACAAGAATCACCCTATAGCGAGACGGCGGGCCCGAGACACACCAAGGGCGCGGCCGCGATGTATCGGAGCGGTCCCGGGAGGACCGGATTCAGGCGCCCGGCCCTCGGCCGATCATGTTGGAGCGCTCGACTTCATCGCCCCCGGCAGGCAGGCTGTAGAGGTCGCCGTCCCGCGCGATCCAGAGGTCCCCGGTGAACCGCTCCCGAGCGTCACCCAGGAACGGGCCCTCGAGCGCCTTCAGCGGCAACGGCGGGACTATGTGGGTCAGCACGAGAGTTCTGACCTCTGCCTTGCGGGCCGCGTCGGCCGCGTCGCCCGGACTGGCGTGATAGTCGGGTATGTCGGCGAAGATCTTGGCGCGGGCCGCAAGACCGGCCGCGCCGGCAGCGTCCTCGACGAGCTTGGTCAGCTCGGGGGAGAGAGCATCGTGGATCAGCAGATCGGCGCCCTCGGCCACGCGGACCAGCGCCGGGGAATAGTTCGTGTCGCCGCTGACCACGACGCTGCGCCCCCTGTAGTCGAAGCGGTAGCCGACGGCCGGCTCGGCCGGTGAGTGGTCGACCTTGAAGGCCGTGACCTTCAGACCGCCATCGTCGAGGACGACGACCGAGTCGGAGTCCTCCGAAATGCTGAACGGCTCAGCGGTCATGCCCGCTGTTGCAGGCGGGGTTATGGCCTCGCCGTGGTGGGCGGTGCGATAGCCGCTGTCGAGCGCGAAGGCCTCGTTGTAACCGGCGACGACCCGCTCCACTCCGGGCGGCCCGATCACCCGCATCCGGCTGGTCGACCGCTCGGCGACCCAGCGCTGAATGGTGAGGCTGCCGAGACCGCCGATGTGGTCGGAGTGGAAATGGGTGAGCAGCACGGCCTCGATCCGACCGGGCTCGATCCGCATCCGGTTGAGCGTCTCGGATGCCCTCTCACCGGCATCGACGATCAACACCCGCCCGCCGGCGATCACGGCCACACACGGATTGCCCCGCTTGGGGTCGGGCAGCGGCGATCCGGAGCCGCAGATCGCGGCATGCAGCCCGTCCGGCATCCCGGCCACGGGATCGGCGCTCATTCGCCCTGGCAGCGTCCGCTTGGTCACGGCCAGGGCGATTCGCCCGCGCAGGCCGTAGGACCCAGCGCTGCCCGCAGCGATCAGCATGCTCCAGCTCTTGATGCTCTTCCCTTCGGTCGTGGGCGCCCCGCGCGCAGGGCCACGATAAACACCCCAAGCGAAGCCGCAGGTCTGGAACGGATGACGGGGGAAACGGTAGGTTGGCCCAATGCTCGGGGTGCCTCGACTGCCGTGGCGGCTGCTTGCCGGGGCGCTCATCATCGCCGCCTCGCTGTCGCCTGCCGCAGCCGCCTCGGCAGCCAAGCCGAAGACCGCGAAGCCGAAGGTCACTGTCAGGATGTTCAACGACCGCTACTGCGAGGTCCTCGCGGTCCACGGCACGTTCCCCAACCTCTTGGCGGACGTCTGGAACACCTACGGGCTCAACAACTGCCCGCCCGGCCCCTGGCAGGCGCTGGACGAGAAGGCGGTGGCCACCGAGCTCGGCGCCCTGGCCGTCCGCCTGAACGGGCCGCGCCACTGGCTGATCGACCGCGCGTCCATTCGACTCGCCCCGGGGATGGGGCAGATTCGCTCCTTCGGCTCCCTGAGGATGCGCGAGATCGCCCAGGTCCAGGTGCCGATCACGAACGGCGTCCCCGGCCTCTCCCCCTACAGCGAGACGACCGTGCTGCGAAAGAACACCTTCACCTGGGGTCGGCGCCACCGCCTCTACGAGCTGGCTGGCCCGGACGGCAGCGTGTACGTGATGCAGGCCTACTCGCAGATCGTGGACCCCGCGCTCACGCTGAGTGCGCTCACGGGCCTCGGCTCACGACTGCAGCTGCCCGCCGGCTGGAGCTATCGCACCCGGAAGCTGCGTCACGACCTGTCACTGCGGACCGCCGGCGAGGCGGTCGTCGTGCAGGACGAGCTGATGAACACCTACCAGCTCGAGCGCAGACACTGATCCGGTCTCGTCTCGCCTCCCGAGCGGTAGGCTGGTCCGCGTGCGCTGCGCACGGTCGCTCTTCGCCGTTCTCGCCACCATGGTCGCTCTTGGCCTGAGCGCCGCATCCACTGCCCTCGCACAGGATCCCGGACGCTGGCTGCTCACCGGAGCGAGCTCGGTTCCCGTCACCTACTGGCAGGGCCTCACCTCCGACCCGGCCGAGGCGAACTTGTATTTCGTGGGAGTTTTCGAGGGGTTGTGGCGCACCACGCCGCTGCTGCGCCAGACCGCGGGCGTCCCGGACGCGATCCCGAACGCGGTCGAGCAGGCGGAGGGCTACAACCACATCGGCGACCCGACCTGGAATCCCGGCGAGGGCGGTCGCGTGCTGCTGCCGATGGAGTGCTACACGCCCGGAGTCGGCAATACCTGCGGCACCGGCGCCTTTGGCGTCGCGGATCCCGCCACGCTCGACTTCCGCTACTACGTGAAGCTCGACCCCGCGGAGATCCCCAAGGCGATGTGGGCCGAGACCTCGCCCAACGGCTCGCTGATCTGGACGAGCAGCGGTAACGACCTGCTCGCCTACCGCTCGAGCGAGGTCTCGCAAGCGAATCGCGCCCCCTCCGGGCCCCTGCTCGAGCCCGTCCGCCGCCTCGTCGACGCTGTGCCACCAACCGGCGTCACCGGCGCTGTGTTCCGGGATGGCCGGCTCCTGCTGGCCGGTGAGGCCAACGGCGTCTTTCAAGTGTGGGCCGTCAATCCCGCCTCCGGCAAGCGGCGACTCCAGCTCCAGATGAGCATCTGCGGCGAGTCCGAGGGCCTCGACGTGATTCACACGCTCGGCGGAGAGCTTCACTGGCTGATCGGGCCATTCGACCCCGGATGCACCCTCAGCTTCGGACCGACCAGCGCGTTGCTCCACTTCGTGCCGGCCCCAGCCCACAGGCGCTTCGAGGTGGAGGTCACCGAGAGCAACGTCGGGACGCTGCCGGGCGAGGTGAGGGCGACGATTCACGCAACCCGCCACGGCCGGCCCCTGCGCCATGCACGGGTGAGCTTCGCCGGCGGAACGGCACGCACGGACAAGGAAGGCATCGCGACCGTCTCCACGACCCTCGAGCTTCCGGGGCGCTTCAAGGCGCTGGCGCGGAAGGGTCAGAACTACGGCCTGTCGGAGCTCGTGCCAATCGGCCTCGCGCCATCAGCGCTGCGTGTGCGCGTGCCGCAGTCGGGCGCCGGGTAGCTCGAATAGCAGGGACCCGATTCGTTTCTCGCGACGACCGCCCCAGGATTCGAGAAACCCACCTCGACAACTGAAGACCGCCGCTTTGCATGGAGAGGAGCGCCTCGGACCGATCGCTCGCCTTTCGCGCGGGCAGGAGCCGTCAGGTCGTCGGGACTCAGACGGGAGTCTGCTGGTGGACCGCGAGCCGCCAGACGCTGTCCTCGCGAACGTAGGTGCTATTGAAGAGCGCCGTATACGGCTCGTCGCCCTCGCGCTGAGCGGTCGCTCGGTAGGCGACGACCGCGGACCCCTCGGCGAGTTCGAGTACCCGCTCGTCGGACAGAGCGAACGAGGTCCAGGGCGAGCCGCGCATCGCTTCGATGACCTCGTCGCGGTCGTCGAGGATCATGCCGCCTGGAAGCAGCATCAGCACGTCCACGGCCAGGTTCTCGGTGTAGAAGCGACCCGCCGCATTACCGCTGGTCGATAGTGCCTCCCAGCCCTCGTGCTCAAGTTGTAGGAGTTCCTCGGCGGCTTTCACCAATTCGCGGAATACCCGGCCGCACCGCCGCTCAAGCGCTGTTGCGATCGGATACCGCGGAAAGGTCCGCCGTGCCATGTCGCTTGGCTCGCGTGAAAGGGAGGTGTGAGCCGTAACTCCGCCCCTTGCCCGAAATAGCCGCTTTGGAAGAAAAGCAGCGGCTCGGCCGCTACACCGGAAGTAGATTCGCCTACTTGCGGCACATTGCACGCGCCCTCTTCGACTTCTTCTTTGCACGCATCGGGTGGCGGGAAAGCCGAACCACCTTCGTTGCAGCCCCCGCGCTCGACGCGAACGCCAGCGGAGAGCGCTGCGGCACCGATCGAACAGATTGCACTCTCGCTGCGAGTCATTCGCCCCTCCCTGAGTAGAGAAGTCCCGGCCCCGACTGTTCGCAGGACGCCCGAAGGCTGTCAATCCTACGGACCTCGCGGGGTGCTGCATTGGACAGGATGTGGCTGCTTGCATGGAATGCGGCGGTTTGGGCATTCGACAATCCGACCCTTTGTCGACCTGAACGCATCCCGTTCGTCGTAGGGGTAAAACGGCGGAAAGCGCACTTGGCGCCGGGAAAGGAAGAACGATGCAGAGCGAAAACAGAAGCCAGAAGATTGCCGTCACGGGAGCCACCGGCCGGCTCGGAACGCACCTCGTCGAGATCCTCGAACAGCGCGGACACGATGTGGTCCCGATCTCGCGCTCGAAGGGGATCGACGTGGTCAGCGGCGAGGGTCTCGACGAGGCGCTCGCCGGGGTCGAGACAATCATCGATACGGCCACGGGGCCCACGCCTGACCAGGAGGAGGAGACTGCATTCTTCACCGCTTCGGCGCGGAACCTCCAGCGAGCTGCCGCCGCAGCCGGGGCGCAGCGGATAGTCGTCGTCTCGATCATCGGCATCGACAAGTTCCAGGGCGGCTACAACGCGGCGAAGATGGCGCAGGAACAGGCGCTGCTGGAAGGGCCGCTTCCGGTCCGGATCGTTCGCGCCTCCCAGTTCCACGAGTTCTTCGATCAGCTGGTCGGCTGGATGATTCAAGATGGCATCGCCTACCTGCCCGAGATGAGAATGCAGCCCGTTGCCGCCCGCGTCGTCGCGGAGGCACTTGCTGACGCGGCCGAGGAGCCGGAGATCGAGAACGGCAGGATCACCGAGATCGCCGGTCCGCAGGAGGAGCGTCTCGCCGAGGTGGCCGCCGCGCTCTTCGCCAGCCGAGGTGACTCGATCGAGATCCGCGAGGGCCGCCAGCCCGGCGACCCGGATGCCACGGCCTATGCGGAGGGCGCCGTGCTGCCCAACCCGGGCGCGAAGCTCGCCGGCCCCAGCTTCGCAGAGTGGCTCGCGGCGTTGGCGACGGCCTGACGCCTCGTTTGCGAACACGCGCTCCCGGTCCGCGCGAGGAACGGGCGCGTCCCGAACGCGCTCCTCTCCATGCGAAGGAGCAAATAGCCACTTGGACGAGAAGCAGCACCCCTAATTCCGTGCGTCTCCGGTAGATCGGATAGGCGGCGGCATTCGAATCCGCGACCTTCCGGTTATGAGATGCCCCCGATAACGTGGGAGCGTTGCCAAATCGAGAGGCTCGCTCCTATTCGATCACGAGCCCATGCCGCATCGTGTTCTCGGTCATCACCCGAGGCTCCGCGAACTGAAGCAGATAGTCCGGCCCGCCTGCCTTCGAGCCGATGCCAGACCGCTTGTTGCCCCCGAACGGCTGGCGCGCGACCATGGCGCCGGTGATCCCGCGATTCACGTAGAGGTTGCCCACGGGCGTTCGCCGCGAGACGTACTCGACAATCTCTGGGCTGCGGGAGAACAGGCCCCCGGTGAGTGCGAATGGCAGCGAGTCGACCACGTCGCACGCCTCCTTGATGCTCCCGACCCGGGAGACGGCGAGCAGCGGGCCGAAGATCTCCTCCCGCAGCACGGGCGAGTCGTCCGGAAGCTCGCACGCGACCCGCGGCGGACAGAACCAACCCCCGTCTGGGGCGATCGCCGGCCCTCTCGTCAACCGCCCCTGCTCTTGCGCGGCGCGCGCGTAGCGCTCCACGCGGTCGCGCGCATCCCGCTCGATCACCGGCGGGACTTCGGTTGTGAAGTCCTCGGCTTGCCCGACGATCATCGCCTCGGTCGCGCCGGCGAGCCGCTCAAGCAGGGCGTCATGCACGGCGTCGTGGACGAGCACCCGCGCCGCCGCCGAGCATTTCTGGCCGGCGTACACGAATGCCGATTGCACGACTCCGGGCACGACCTCGTCGAGGTCCGCGTCCGAATCCACGATGACGCAGTTCTTTCCCCCCATCTCGGCCACCACGCGCTTCAGGTGGTGCTGGCCCTCCGGCGTCTCGGCGGCCGTCCGCACGATCTCGAGCCCGACCGCGCTCGATCCGGTGAACGCGATCACGTGCACCCGCGGGTCCCGCACGAGCGCTGCACCGATGTCGCCGAAGCCGGGCAGCAGGCTCAACGCGTCGGGCGGTACGCCCGCGGTGCGCAGCGCCTCCACGAGCATCAGCGCCGAGCCGGGGGACTGCTCCGCCGGCTTCAGCACGACCGCGTTTCCGGCCGCCAGCCCAGCCGCGGTCATGCCGGTGGGGATCGCGAGCGGGAAGTTCCAGGGCGATATCACAGCTACCACACCGCGCGACGCGTAGCGCATCGTGTTGCGCTCGCCCGGCACCTGGAGCAACTCCCGGCCCCGCTCGAGCTGGATTCCCGCGCGGGCGTAGTACTCGAGGAAGTCGATCGCCTCGCATACGTCGGCGTCGGCCTCGCCCCAGGGCTTCGCGCACTCGCGCACCTGGAGCGCGGCGAGCTCGAGCCGCCGATCTCGCAGCCAGGCGGCGGCGGCGCGCAGGACTTCGGCACGCTCGGCAGCGGGTTTCGAGGCCCAGGCTCGGTGCCCGCGCACGGCCGCCGCCACCGCTGCGGCTGCGTCCGACTCGGTCGCCCGTCCCGCATGCGCCACCACCCGTGAGGGTGCTCCCGGATCGGTGGACTCGAACCCTGTGTCCGCCCCTTCAGAGGATTCGATCAGTACGGGCACGCGCAGTGGCAACCGAGCATCCAGTCCGCGCAGTGCCTCGAGGAGGGAGTCGCGGACTGGCGCCCGCCGCAGCTCGAGGATCGGCTCGTTTGCGAATGGCGGCAGGCTCACGGAGCGGCGAGCAGCTCCTCGAGCGCGGTGCCCTCGCGCCAGTTCTGCAGGAATGACTCGTTGGAGGTGTTCTCGAGCAGCCGGCGCACCAGGTAGGCCATCCCGGCAACCATGTCGCCCACCGGGCAGTAGCTCCGCACGCGCATGCCGTGCTCGGCCAGCGCGTGCGCGAGCTCGTCGCCCAGGCCGAGCAGGACCTGGAGCTCGAGGTCGCGATCCTCACCCCCTGCGGCGCGGCTCGCCGCGATCGCGTACGCCACCGAGCGCAGGTTGTGGGAGGCGATCGCGACCCGTACCGCCGGGCGGGCCTGGACGAGCCGCCCGGCGAGCCGCTCGAAGTTGCGATCGCATTCAGCCTTCACCTCGAACACCGGCGGCGTCCAGCCGTGCTGGCGCGCCTCCACGACCTCGTGGTCCCAGTACGCGCCCTTCACCAGCCGAATCACGAGCGGCGGCGTGCGCCCGGTGGCGTGCGCCCAGTCGAGGATGCGATCGAGCTGGGTGGGCGACTCCCGCAGGTAGGCCTGAAGCACGAGCCCCACCGAGGGGCCGCGGCGGAACTCCTCCTCGTCGAGCAGCTCGAAGAAGAGCTCCATCGTCGCCTCGAGCGTGTCCAGCGACTCCATGTCCACGTGCAGGTGGGCGTTCTTCTCACGGGCCAGCCGTAGCAGCGGTCGCAGCCGCCGGGCGGCGTCGTCGCGGCCGACCGCGGGAGCTTCCGGGCGCATCAAGGGGGTCAGAGCGGAGACCTTCACCGACACGTTCACGCGTGGCACCGGCCCCACCGAGTCCTGCTCGAGCACGGGCCTCGGCGGCCAGCGGGCGGCGTCGGCCGAGACGGTTTCGAGCGCCTCGCGGCAACGGGCCGCGTAGCCGGTCGGCCTCGGGCTGGGTCACCGTCGCCTCCCCCAGCAGGTCCAGCGAGGTCGCGATGCCGTCTTTCCATTGCGAGGCGATCGTCTCCAGCGCTGCGGCGGGCGTCTCCCCGACGATGAAGCGGTGCGCCATGTGCCGGACGCCGGCCGCGACCGCCACCCCAAGCGCGCGCCGCCCGGCTCCCGAGTTGGTCATGCGCATCGCCGTCTCGACCGGCAACGGGCGGTCGTCCACCTCGGAGAGGTAGCCGCGCAGGTGGCGGGCGAGGTCGTCGAGCGAGCGCGTCGCGGGTGTGACATCCACCATCCGGAAGAGCGCCGACCGCAGCTGGTCGTCCTGCGTGGCCAACTCCATCGCCCTCGCGTCGAGGTTGCGGATGGGGTGCCGCGCCCCAGATGGAAAGGCCTCCGCGAGCGACCGCCCGACCCGCCGCACCTCGGGTTCGAGCTCGGCCACTGGGGGCGCCTGATCGGCCACTGACCTGAGGCTACCTTGACCAAGCAACGGTACGAACCGCAGGAAAAGTCCCCACTTGCGGGCTGGAATTCTTTCGATGCCCTTGGCTAGCGGGAGCCCGATCCGTTTCTCGCTACGACGCGATCCGTACCGCCGCCTGGGAGGATCCCGACGTGAAGCGTGAGCGAGGCGGAGATGAGTGAAGCGGGTGGTTGTCATCGGCGCCGGCTTCGCGGGCCTCGCCGCGGCCGACGCCCTGCGTGCCGGCGGAGCGGAGGTGACCGTGCTCGAGGCGCGCGACCGGGTCGGAGGCCGCGTCTGGTCGGTGCCGTTCGGCGAGGGAGCGGTGGTCGAGCGCGGCGCCGAGTTCATCCTGCCCGGTTACGAGTCGATGGAGGCACTGGCCGCCCGCTTCGGGATCCCGATGGTGCTCAAGGGGACGCCCTACGGACGGCGGGTGTCGGTCGACGACGAGGCGGTTTCCGAGACCGCCCTTGAGGGCGCCTTCGAGCGCCTCGCGGGGGGCGCGCCCGCCGGCGCCACAAGTGCCGCCGACGCGATCGCCTCCCTGG
>CAVTVU010000003.1:0-191367 GCA_963738305.1 uncultured Actinomycetes bacterium
CGGCGCCGTCGGGCGGCGACGAACGGTTTTACGTTAGTCGAATTGCTGGTCGTCATCGCCATCATTGGCATCCTGATCGGTCTGCTGCTGCCCGCGGTGCAAGCCGCTGCGCGAATCGGCCCGCCGCACGACCTGCACCAACAACCTCAAGCAACTCGCGCTGGGCATCTACTCTCACCTCTACGTGCAGCACCATTCGCCCACCGGCGGCTGGTGCTACTACTGGGTGGGCGATCCCGACCAGGGCTACGACCGCGAGTCAACCGGGTACTTGGAGTTACAACATTCTCGATTTCATCGAACAGGAAAACTTGCTGAGTGGGCTCCGGCGAAGGCTTCCTTGATCGGCGAAAATCGCTGGGACGCGTCATCTCGACTCCCTTGCCGAATTTCATGTGCCCTTCCCGCCGTACCTCGCCTTTGGGAAGTATTCCTAAACCTTTACGATTGCCAACGCCACGACGGATCAACCTTTGTCCAAGACGGACTATGCCGCCGTTGGGGGATTTGTCACCGCGCCGGTACTTCATTTGTGTTTGCACCGTCGGCAGGAACCGCGGCGGGAGTCTTCGCCGCGCTCGAGGCGGGAACGGCCAAGTGGCCCACCGCGTTGAGCGATGCCTGCAATGGCACGACGTGCATCGCCAAGTTCATTCGGCTTTCGGAGATCACCGACGGCCTGAGCAATACGCTGCTTTTGGGCGAGAAGAACGTCGATCCGATCGGTATGGAAACGGGAAATGACGCCGGCGACAACGAGGCAACTCTCGTGGGGTACGATTGGGACAACATTCGCTTTGCCGAAGCGATTCCGATTCAGGACCGCGCCGGATTCTACGATCCCTACCGCTTTGGCAGCAGCCATCCCGCGGGCGCCGGGTTCGGTTTTGGCGACGGCAGCGTACACTGGGTTTCGTGGCAAGTGGACCTCATTACCTTTCAACGCCAAGCCATGCGAGCCGACGGACAGTCCATCGTCGTCGATGGCACTTTATAGGCCGGCCTCGTGATGGGAACGGAGGTAGTCATGATCAAATCTTTGACGTGGAATTGGCGTCACACCGGTCGTCGCTCGAACATGATGGCATGCGGTTTTACCCTGGTCGAATTGTTGGTCGTTATTGCCATCATAGGCATTCTTATCGGTCTGCTACTCCCGGCCGTGCAGGCCGCACGCGAGTCGGCCCGCCGCACGACCTGCACCAACAACCTGAAGCAGCTTGCGCTGGGCATGATCTCGCACCAAGATGAGCAGCACCACCTGCCGACCGGCGGCTGGTGCTGGTACTGGGTTGGCGACCCGGACCAGGGATACGATCGTGCAGCCGGGGAGTTGGAATTACAACATTCTGAATTACATCGAACAGGGAAACCTGCGACAGATGGGATCCGTGGCAGCTTTTTGGACAAACGAAACGCGTTGGGCAAAATGATCACGGTGCCACTTCCCGCGTTGACCGCCTTTTGCGCCGGCCGGTCGAAACGTCGCCTGGGGAGATGAACTATTTGAACGCGATCACGAAAGAGGACGTTGCCAAAACGGACTACGCGGCCGTCGGAGGTTCTATTTCCAGGCCGGGTTCGGACTTCGTATCCGCGCCTTCCGCGGGAACTGCCGCCGGTGTGTTTGCCGTACTTGAGGCCGGCCAATCGGCACATTGGCCCAAGGAATTCAGCGAGGTTTGCAATGGCACCACGTGCATCGCCAAATTCATTCGCACCGCCGAGATTACCGATGGTCTGAGCAACTCGCTCTTGATAGGAGAGAAACTTGTCGATCCCGATTATCTCGACACGGGCGGAGACGGCGGGGACAATAATGCGGCATTGGTGGGTTACGACTGGGACAACATCCGCTTTGCCGAAGCGATCCCCTTTCAGGACCGCCCAGGAGTTCATGATCCCTACCGCTTTGGAAGTAATCACCCCGCGGTACGCCGGTTTTGCCTTTGGCGACGGCAGCGTGCATTGGATTTCCTGGCAAATCGACCTGAGTTCGTTTCAAAGGCTGGCGATGTGCGCCGACGGGCAGAGCGTATCGGTCGACTCTCTATG
The DNA here is from genome assembly GCA_963738305.1 of uncultured Actinomycetes bacterium. Lineage (GTDB taxonomy): Bacteria > Actinomycetota > Thermoleophilia > Solirubrobacterales > 70-9 > JBBRHQ01. The sequence continues at coordinate 2,056 of CAVTVU010000003.1, forward strand.
ACGTGACGCTCCGTACCGACATTGGTTGACCAGAACGATCCACGGCTACGGCCATCACGCGGAACCGACTCGAGCATTTATGACGACACGACGCTGGCAATGGACTCTTTGGATCTCGCTGCTGGCCTGCACCGCGTGCAACCAGCACCCATCCGCGGTCGTTCCGCCGCCGTTTGCCGACGACGCGGGCAAAGTAGGCGATCGAGCAGTACGACGCCAACTCCGATGGACTTATCGGCGGCGATGAGTTGACGAAAGTACCCGGCTTGAAGTTGGTGCTGGCCCGCGTCGATACCAACGGCGACAAGAAAATCAGCCCGGACGAGATTGATCAACGTGTCGAGAGCTGGCGGCAGGCACGGACCGGAATTATGGCCGTGCGTTTGTACTTCAAGATGGATGGTCAGCCCTTGCCGGGCGCAGATTACGCTCGTGCCCGAGGAATTCCTGGAGGCGCGATCAAGCCGGCTACGGCCACGACCAGCGACGCGGGCCAGGCGATCCCGTACGTTTCCCAGAAGCCCGAGGAGCAGGGCGTACAACCCGGCTTTTACAAGATCGAGGTCTCGAAGAAAATCGGAGACAAGAAGCTGATCCCCGCCCGCTACAACTCGGCAACGGAGCTGGGCATGGAGGCCGGTCCGGGCTCGCCGGAGGTTTTCGGCGTGGTCATCGAACTACGCAGCCGGTGAGAACCCTTGGCAGCGAAGTAGCAGCGAAGAAGAAGTAGCAGCGGAAGAAGCTCGGGGAACCAGTTCGCAAATCAAAACCGGACGCATCACGTTTGGCAATTTTTCTCTTTTCATCCGTGACGAACAAGAAAAAGGAGGGAAGCTCGTGAATCGACTCTTTCGCTGGGGAACTGGTGCCTGCATGGCCGCCGAGCCATTGCAGCGATTGCACTGCTGGCCGAGACCAGCAGGGGCGGATCGCTGGGCATTAATTTTCAAGGAAACAACTTCGATTTCGGCTACAGCGAAACCGCCGAAGTCCCGGCCTCGGCCTGGGGCGTACCCGGCGGCGACTGGTACGAGCCGGGGCCCGTGTCCGTCGGTGGGCCGACTGTTTTCAATCCGGCTTCCGGAGGGTCGGTGACCATTTCGTATTCTTTGATTCGCTTCTCGCCTATACCGCCTATGGCTGGGCCAACGCGAATGAGGCCGTCAACAATGGTGACCCGCAATCGGGCGAAGACGCAGTGTTGGCGGGCTTCATCTTTGCCTTGTCGGACGCGGAGAACGGCGGCAACGGCGCGATTCCGATCGTCGTGACGATCAGTGGCCTCAATAGCGTGGCCGCGGCTTACCACGTCAAGGTTGCCTCGTCATCGGACTGGACGTGGCGCGGTACACTCCCGCGGTTGTAGACGACGGAATGACCAACGAAGTCGTTGACTTGACCGCTGGGATCCTCGCCAACCATCCGCAATGGAATGGGGAGTACCATTCGACTGCGCGGTGGCCGACGCGGCGAGCGTGTTTCACGGAGACACGCTGACGATCACCTTGACTAGGGGTCCTAACGAGGCTGGCACGTTTCAAGACGTGGACTACTCGGCACGTCGCTGGCGGCATCGCCATCACGCCCGTGGTCCCGGAGCCGTCGTCGTTGGCGTGCAGGAGTGGGACTACTGATTGCGATCGGCGCCGTCGGTGGCGGCGGAAGTCCTAGCAGGCAAGCGGCGGCGGGAACAACGGCGGTGCGGCGGGGTGGCTGGGCGATCGATGCGATCTGACCGAGCCACCCCGACGCTTATTCCGTGTTGTGGTCGTGTCAGCGAGCCCGCATTTCTCACGTAGGGTGGGTCAAAATCGCGCAACGTCCGGCGTGGGTCTCGCAAGCCGAAAGGGTCCGAGAAACAAGCCGTGGTTGCCAAACGACCGGAAAAGCGATCGAAGACCCACGCGGCAAACGGCTTGCTCGACCCACCCTACAAGATGGTGAGAAATGCGGGCTAGAGGCATTCGACAACCGCCCTGTCGGCCGAGCCAAGGAACAGACCATATGCACCATCCCGAGTCCGCAGGTTCGTCCCGCGGCCCACTTTTTTTGGCCACGATGATCGTTGGGCTCGCGGTCGGGACGATGAGTCTCCTGTGGTCTTGCAGCTACCGCTTCCGACGAATAACGATCCCGCAAATCAGATCCGCTTCGACACGCCCGCCGAGGCCGACGCGAAAAAGGCCGAACTGGTCAGCTTTGTTTGGGAGGGCGCGCTGCCCGCGATTTTGCCCGCGGTGAGCACTCATGTGGCGTATCCGAATCCGGCGATCGACAGCCTCAACCTGCTGAATATCGCCAGCGTTGACCGTCTCGACATCAACGTCTCGGCTTTGACTTTCACGAGACCTCGTACTTGCTTCACCCAACCAACACGGCCAACGCGAACCGCGTCGTGGTCGTGCATCAGGGGCACGCGAACGGGCTCTCCTCGGGCGTCGCGCCACGGCCAATCACCTCCTGCAGAATGGTTTCACGGTCATCGTCATGAAGATGCCCCTCTATGGCTGGAATACCGATACGACCGCGATTGTGCCCGGCCAGGAAACGCCGACCTACGGCAGCCATGACGCCATGATCCTCAACACAGGTCCGTCAAACGGCGGAGTGGGTTTCCGCTCGTTTCTCGAGCCGTGGTGCAGAGCATCAATTATGCCATCGCGGCGAATCCCGGCATTCAAGACGTTAGATGGTAGGACTTTCGGGCGGCGGGTGGACCACGCAGTTGATGGCGGCGATTGACCCTCGCATCAAGCTCAGCGTACCCGTGGCCGGATCGGCGCCACTCAAGTCGCAACTCCGCCACGCAAAGTGGCACCGCCGGCGACACCGAGCAGTATTACACTCCGCTTTACAACGAGAACATCCAACCCAACGGCAGCGGCGGTGGAGTGGCCACGTGGCTCGAGATGTATGCGCGGACATGTGCTGGTGGCGACAAGTCCAGGTGACCAATCAGTTCGACGACTGCTGCTTTTCCGGTACTTTTCCCGACACCTACAAGACGATCGTCTCTAATACGGTGACGAATCTCGTGCGCGGACAGTGGGAGCACGTGCTCGACTTGGGTCGCGACGGGCCACCATATATCCAGGCACGCCATCAGCACCGTGATCGACCCGGTCTTTGGCATTTCCAATCCCGTGCCCATCCCCAGTAACCTGCCCCTGGTTGTATAATTCAACAACCAGACCAACGCCTTCCGTGACGGCTGGAGTCTGGATCCGTCGAGCGTCGCGGGCACGACCGCCGTCGAAAACGCCGGAGCGATCACCCTCCGTGGCCCCGGGCTGTCGTCGATCGTGCACGACGTTCCGTTTAATCCGCAGGTCGACCATCCGATCACGATCACGATGGCGTTGGACAGTATGACGAGCGACAACGCGATGGGCGTCTTCATCACGGACGACATCGCCCGGCGTTCGCACCATCTGGGAGTTTTGTCCCTGCCGGGTGCGAATCAGATCGCCGTGAACGCCGACAACGGCGGCGGCTTCGACGGCTCGGGAGATCGGGTGATTCTGGCCACGCTGGCGGCCTATAACGGAGGTCCCGCGACGATGAGCCTGGACGTTTGACGCCGCTGGGTTCTCTGTCGTTTTCGCCGCCGCCCTGCGGGAACATTTTCGTCGCCAGTCCACCCCTGGTCGGACGTACCCAATGGCTTCGATCTGGCAAACCTGGGCGACAATGCCTGGGTTTCCTGCAAAGTTATGATGTCAACGGGGGAACCTCGGCCAGGGCGGTGAAACTCTTGTTGATCCTGGGCAAGTTCCTTTTCCCGGGGCGATGTGAACCGCGATGGGATCGTGAACATTTTTGACGTAAATCAAGTTTCAAGCCATTGGGGCGAACCCGGCCCGTACGGAGACGCGAACGCCGACGGCGTCGTGAGCATCTTCGACATGAACTTGATAAGCAGCAATTGGGCGAACTCGGCGAACGCCGTGCCCGAACCGGCCGGCTGGCTAATGGCTCTTCCCGCCGCCGCCTGCTTGTTGGCGAGGATTCGACGCTTCCGCATAGGCCGACACCAATCACACGCACTAATCCCAGACATCCTATTGAGTCCTAGGTAGTCAATGGAAGTCGATTATTTGATTTCGCCGCACCCCTCAGTCGCCAAAACTCGCCACCACTCACCACTCACCACCCGCCACTTGCAACTCGTCACTACTTGTCATTCTCATCGATGAACTTCACCAGCGCGTCGATATATCCTTTGGGATGTAGCCGGCCATGATCGCCGTCAGGTGCGACTTGCCCGGCAGCACGACGCTTTTGAAGTCGGCCAGCTCGCGCTGCATGCGGTGCGTTTTGGCATTGGGCCGGTCGTACTCGCCGTTGATGGCCAGCACCGGGATCTTGACTTCGTCAGGTCGATCTTCGGCCGCTCTCCTGCTTCCCGGGATACTGCGCGAACCGCGGCCAGCGCTTCGTCGTCGCGGTTGGGCTGCGCTGTGCAGCTTACCGCGGCTTCGGCCTCTTGCGGATCGGGGCCGGGCTTATCGGCCGGGACCTTGGCCTGTCTGTCGGGATCGACTTCGGGCACGCCCGAGCCGCCGAAAGCCGCCGTGATGAATCGCTCGGGATGCGCGGCCAGCAGTTGCCCGTGATCATAACCGCCCATCGAGTAGCCGTGTACGTGGGCCTTGTCGATCTTCAGGTGATCCATCAGCTCGATGACGTCCCTGGCGATCTGCGGCCCATACTTGGCCGGGTCGTGCGGCTTGTCGCTCTCGCCATGACCGCGGCAGTCGATGGCCACCACGCGATGCTTGCCGGCCAGGGCCTCGGCCACGCCGTTGGAAAACCAGTTGCCCTCGGCGCGTGCCGGTGTAGCCGTGGATCAAGACGACGGGCGTGCCCTGCCCGGCTTCAGGTAGTGGATCTTGACGCCGTCGCTGGCGGTGAACGTGCCGTGTTTGGGTTCGACGGCCGCGTTGCAAATGGCCGCCGTTGCCAAAGTCGCACAGCAGACGCCAGCCGCCGCCAAAATGTGCTCCAGGGAAAGAACTTCGTTCGGTGGTCATGGCCGTATTCTCCAGAAAGTGCGGGAATGATCGCGACCGCGGCAACGGAATTCGATTGTCGGCCTTGCTCGCGTCCGGTGCAAGCAGTTCGTGACGAGTGGTGATCCGCAACGGCAAGCGGGGAGGACTTAACTCCCCTTTCGTCGAAGGGAGATCGACAAGACGTCGATTGCCAAGCGCGATGCGTCAGCATCCCGGTGGTCCGCTGCGCACGGAATTCCCGAATCCTGTGGCAGCCAAAGATTCCGTCGCCATGACGAATGACTAGAATCGTCGGGGTCGTGTTTCGTCGCTGGCAGTGCCCAGGGTTCGTCCGTTTACGCCCCCCCCTGCAATTCCACCTGCCTTGTTGGACCGCGAAATGACCACATCAAACAGTTCAGCGACCAGCGGCCCCTTCGATCCATTTGCCATCACGCGGCCCGCGCCCGTGTTGATGTTCTACTATCTGCTGTGCTCTTTTCTCGCGGGTCCAGCCTTCGTGTTCGCGCCGCGCCGCTGGCGCGCAAGTACATTACGCTGCGGTACAAGTTCGACGAGAAGGGGATCTCGACGAGCTACGGCGTGCTGTTCAAGGGAGAGACGCTGCTCACGTATCGCCGCATCGCCGCCATTGGCCTCCGGCACGTCGGCGGGCGGCGGCAGCGGCGGTGGATTCTGGCAAAGCATTTGCCGCGAGCAGCGGCGCGCCGCTCCCGGGCCGGCCGTTGTGGTTGCTGCTCCAGATTTCCGTCGTCCAGTCGACTGGGGCTGCCCGCCGCGTCGAGCAGGGCGCGCACCTTCACCACTATCGCCGGGCTGACCGGCTCGTAGGCGAATTCCTCCGCGCGCCGCCAGCGCACGCGGATCGGCCGCCCCGGCATCCGCATCGCGATCACCGCGGCATCGGCGGCGGCATCGTCGGCGCCGTTGTGGCCGTAGCAGCCGGGCCCCTGGACGGTGCCGCACCGAAATTTTTGCCGCATCGAGACCCAACGTGTGCGTGAGCGCGCCGCGCAACGGATAGACGCCCTGGCAGTGGGTCCACACGGTCAGGTGCCCGTCTCGATAAAGCGCAAGTCCGCAGGACGGCCCCATCGAGGCGTGAACGAGGTGCCCGCGCGTATAGGTCGCTTCGTATGGCGTAAGCCCGCGCGCGCCACCGGCTCCGCCGGCGTGCCGATCACGCGGTCGATCGCAGGCTGTTGCAGCAGCCAGACCGCCTCCTGCTGCAACGGCGTCGGCGGGTCGACGCCGCGCCACGTCACATGTTCGACCGCTGCTGCCGCGGCCGCATCGACCGCCGTCTCGTCATCCCCGACGATAGCGAGGAAATTTCCGTCGCGGACGAACGCGATCTCTCCGCGCGCGGCGCGTCGGATCGCCTGCTCGTCGATCGCCTCGATAGTCGCGCTGCGATTGGCTGGCGCACCACTCGCGCATGCGTCATGCCGTCCAGCGCCATGTCATGGATGAAGGCCGGCTCACCGAAAATCTTTGCCGGTAGGTCGATGCGCTCCGCGCTGCGGCCGACGATTGTATAGGCCGATTGCGGCTTGCGTGGCGCGGTCCCGGACGCGTCGATTCCTGCCTCTCTCTCTTTGTTTCTCCGTCTCCTTCTTCTTCTACCAGTCTCCGTCTCCTTCTTCTTGCTCCCGCCGCCTTCCCCACCCACCCATCACCCTTCACCGCCCTACACGCCACCGCTCACCACCCTCCATCCCCCCTCCACCAGCCCACCCCACTGAGCATGCCGGCAAACTGGCCGACAAACAGGCCGCGCACATCGGCGCAAGCCTGCCATTTCGACCGGCTGACCAGGGAGCCCGAGCGCGGCGAGGGAGTCCGGATCGTCTACGTCTCGCCGCTGAAGGCGCTCTCCTACGACATCGAGCGGAACCTGCGTGCGCCGCTCCGAGGGATCGGTGGCCCCGCCGCGGACATCTCGGTCGGGCTGCGCACCGGCGACACCAGCCAGGCGGACCGCCGCTCGATGCGCCGCGACCCGCCCGACATCCTGATCACGACGCCGGAGTCGCTCTACCTGATGCTTTCCTCGGGCGCCCGGGAGATCCTCGCCTCCGCCGAGGCGGTGATCGTCGATGAGATCCACGCGATGGCCCAGTCGAAGCGCGGCTCGCATCTGGCGCTGACGCTGGAGCGTCTGGAGTGGCTGGCGCAGAAGGCCCGCAGAGAGGGCGAGGAGGAGGTCCCGGAGGCGCTTCAGCGGATCGGCCTCTCCGCGACCCAGCGACCCCTGGAGCGGATCGCCTCCTTCCTCGTCGGCCCCGGGCGGGAGTGCAGGATCGTCGACGCGGGCAGGACCAAGCAGCTCGACCTCGAGATCGTCGTCCCGGTCGAGGACATGTCCGATCCTGGCAGCAGCGGCTCCCCCGACGTGCCCGGGCGCCCGGCCGACGGAATGCCGAGCCAGCACACATCACCTGAACGGGTGGACCCCAACTTCGACGGCGCCTCGAACCCCCGCAGCATCTGGCCGGCCATCTACCCCGAGCTGCTGCGACTCGTCCGCGAGCACACGTCGACGATCATCTTCGTCAACAACCGCCGCGGCGCCGAACGTCTGGCCAAACGACTCAACGAACTGAACCTCGAGTTGCTCGAGCAGGAGGGTGCGCAAGATCGCGAGCGGCCTCTCCAGCGAGTGGCGTCGAATGGGACGGACCATCAATCGGCGATGAGCCGAAGGATGGTGGGACCCATTCGGCGACAGGACCCGCTGGCCAGGCCGAACCCGAGATCGCCCGCGCCCACCACGGGTCGCTCTCCCACGAGGAGCGGATCAATGTCGAGGAGCTGCTGAAGTCCGGAAAGCTGCCGTGCCTAGTCGCTACCTCCTCGCTGGAGCTGGGTATCGACATGGGGGCGCTCGACCTTGTCATCCAGGTCGAGTCGCCGAAGTCGGTGACCAGGGGCCTGCAGCGGATCGGTCGCGCCGGCCACGGGCTCGGCGAGGTCTCCAAGGGCCGGATCTTCCCCAAGTTTCGCGGCGATCTGCTCGAGTGCGCGGTCGTCGCCAAGCGGATGCGGGAGGGCGAGATCGAGGAGACGGTGATCCCCGCCAATCCCCTCGACGTGCTGGCGCAGCACCTCGTCTCGATGGCCGCGCTCGACGAGTGGGAGGTGGAGGAGGTGGAGAAGCTCGTCACCGCCACAGAGCCCTTCCGCGAGCTCTCCCGCGAGCAGCTCGAGAACGTCCTCGACATGCTCGACGGCCGCTACCCGTCCGACCGCTTCGCCGAGCTGCGCCCACGAATCGTCTGGGACCGCACCGCGGGCACGATCCACGGCCGCAAGGGGGCGCGGCAGCTGGCGGTCACCAACGCCGGCACGATCCCCGACCGTGGCCTGTTCGGGGTACACCTGCCCGACGGCCGCCGGGTCGGCGAGCTGGACGAGGAGATGGTCTACGAGGCCCGGCCGGGACAGTCGTTCCTGCTCGGGGCCTCGACCTGGAGGATCGAGGACATCACCCGCGATCGGGTGATCGTCACCCCGGCCCCCGGAACGCCCGGCGCGGTTCCGTTCTGGCGGGGCGACGGCATCGGCCGCCCGGCTGAGCTGGGCCGGGCGATCGGCGCCTTCGCCAGGGAGGCGGTCACTGCCGACCCCGAGCAGCTCGCCGACTCATACGACCTCGACCCGCGGGCCGCCCGCAACCTCGTCACCTACCTGCGCGAGCAGCAGGCCGCGACGAGGGTCGTCCCCTCCGACGAGACGATCGTGGTCGAGCGCTTCCGCGACGAGATCGGGGACTGGCGGGTCTGCGTCCTCTCTCCCTTCGGGGGGCGCGTGCACGCCGCCTGGGGGCTGGCGCTCTCGCAGAAGATCCGCGACGAGCACGAGCTGGAGGCCGACGCGATCTGGTCCGATGACGGGATCGTCGTCCATCTCCCCGACGCGGACGAAGCGCCGCCCGCGGACCTCGTCCTGATCGAGCCCGACCAGCTCGAGGACCTGGTCGTCGCCGAGCTGGCCGGATCGGCCCTGTTCGGCGCCCGTTTCCGCGAGAACGCCGCCCGCTCCCTGCTGATCCCCCGCGCCTATCCCGGCAAGCGCACGCCGCTGTGGCAGCAGCGGCTGAAGTCGCAGAGCCTGCTCGAGGTCGCTCGCGACTTCCCCCGCTTCCCGGTCATCCTCGAGACCTACCGCGAGTGCCTTCGCGACGTCCTCGACCTGACCTCGCTGGACGACATCCTCCGGCGCCTGCACTCGCGGCGGCTGACCCTGGTCGAGGTCGAGACGCAGACCGCCTCGCCCTTCGCCTCGTCGCTGCTCTTCGACTACGTCGCCACCTACATGTACGAGGGCGACACGCCGAACGCGGAGCGCCGGGCCGCGGCGCTGGCGCTCGACCGCGAGCTGCTGCGCGAGCTCCTGGGTCAGGACGAGCTGCGCGAGCTGATCGACCCCGAGGCGCTGGAGGAGGTCGAGGCGCAGCTCCAGCACCGCACCGAGGCAGGCCGGGCGAAGGACCGCGACGCACTCCAGCAGGTGCTGCGGAACCTCGGCGACCTGACCGAGGCCGAGTGCTCCGAGCGGGTCGCGGAGGGCTACTCCGCGGCGTCGATGCTGGAGAAGCTCGTCTCCGAGCGGCGGGCCGCCAAGATCCGGGTCGCGGGGGAGGAGCGCTACATCGCCGCCGAGGACGCGGGGCTCTACCGGGACGCGCTCGGGGTGCCGCCGCCCGCCGGCCTTCCCGACTCCTTCCTCGAACCTCATCCCGATCCGCTCGCCACCCTCCTGGGGCGCTACGCACGCACGCACGGCCCCTTCCCGACCGCGCAGCCGGCCGGCCGCTACGGGATCGACCCGGCGCCGGCGCTGCGCGAGCTGGAGCGGGCCGGGACGCTGATCAGAGGTGAGCTACTGCCCGGGGGGACGGAGCGGGAGTGGTGCGACGCCGACGTCCTGCGACGGGTGCGCCGGGCCAGCCTTGCCCACCTGCGCCGCGAGGTCGAGCCCGCCGACCGACGCCAGCTCGCCCGCTTCCTCCCCGGCTGGCAGAACGTCGACGCCTACCGCGCGGCCGGGGCGGGCGTGGACCGGCTGCGCGAGGCGCTGATTCCGCTGCAGGGCGTCGTCCTGACGCCGAAGGTCTGGGAGTCAGACGTCCTGCCGAGGCGCCTCGGTTCCTACAGCCCGGCCTGGCTCGACGAGCTCTGCACCAGCGGTGAGGTCGTCTGGCTCGGCGCCGGGGCGCTTGGCCGGAGCGACGGACGGGTGGCGCTGTACTACCGGGAGGACGTTCGGCTGGCCGGCCCGCCGCCCTCGAACGCGAAGCTGGAGCGCCCGGAAGGCGAGGTCCACGAGGCGATCCGCGAGCGGCTCGCCTCCGGGCCGAGCTTCTGGCTCGACGTCGAGGCCGACATCGAGGCGCCGGCCGAGGAGCTCCACACCGCCCTCTGGGACCTTGCCTGGGCCGGTGAGGTGACGAACGACGCCTTCGCGCCGCTACGGGCGCCGCGACTGCGCTCGGTCAGCGCCTCGGAGCGCCGCGGCCGGCGCTTCTCCAGTCGCCGGGCGGGCGCCGGCGCCACCGTCCAGGGGCGCTGGTCGCTGACCGCGGACCTCCTCTCCGACGCCCCGGCGGCCGGGCCGCGGCTGCGTGCCCAGGCCGAGCTGATGCTGGAGCGCTACGGGATCGTCACCCGCGAGACGGTGCTCGCCGAGGGAGTGCCGGGTGGCTTCTCGACCCTCTACGCGGAGCTCGGGAACCTCGAGATGCTGGGGACGGCGCGCCGCGGCTACTTCGTCGAGGGGCTCGGGGGCGCCCAGTTCGCGCTGCCGGGAGCGGTCGAGCGGCTGCGCTCGCTGCCGGCCGAGGACGGCTCGCACCTACTGCTCGCCGCCACCGATCCGGCCAACCCCTACGGGGCCTCGCTGCCCTGGCCGAAGCCGGAGAGCGGTCGCCGGCCGGCCCGCGCTCCGGGCGCCTACGTTCTGCTGCGCGACGGTGAGCCGGTCCTCTACGTCGAACGCGGCGGGCGGGGCATCCTGCGATTGGCGGAGCTGGAGCAGGCCGAGCTGGCGTCGGCGATGGAGACGCTGGCCGGAGCGGTCGCCGCCGGCACCCTGCCGAGGCTGGGGATCGAGAAGCTCGACGGCGAGCCGGTGATCGGCTCCGGCCACGAGGAGACCCTGATCGCGGCCGGCTTCAGCCGCGGCCCGCGCAAGCTCACCGCGAGCGCATGAGTCCCCACCGAGGGGACGGCTGAGCTGTGGCCGAGGGCGACACGATTCTGCGGGCTGCGCGCCGGATCGACCAGGCTCTGGCCGGTCAGGAGGTGAGCGCCGAGGCGCCCAATCCGCGCGGGCGCGCCGCGGGGATCGAGCGCCTCGACGGCAAGGTGCTGCGCAGAGCGACCGCGCGGGGCAAGCACCTCCTGCTCGACTTCGACGGGCTCGTCCTCCACAGCCACCTCGGGATGAGCGGCTCCTGGCACCTCTACCGCCACGGGCAGCGCTGGTCGAAGCCGCCCCGGCAGCGCCTGGGCCGTGATCCGCGGCGACGGGCACGAGGCGGTCCAGTGGGGAGGGCCGACCCTGCGGGTCCTGCGCTCCGGGCAGCTGCGGCGCGACCCGAAGCTGGCTCGGCTCGGCCCCGACGTCCTCTCTCCGGACTTCGAGCCGGAGCAGGCGATCGCGCGGATCCGCCAGGCAGGACCCCGACCGCGAGCTGGGCGACGCCCTGCTGGACCAGCGCCTGCTCGCCGGGATCGGGAACGTCTTCAAGAGCGAGGCGTGCTTCGCGGCGAGGCTCGACCCCGGGCTGCGCTTGGCGGAGCTCTCCGACGACGACCTCGCCGCGGTGATCGGCGTGGCGCGAGAGCAGATGCAGGCAGCGGTTCCCAGCGGGCGCCGGCCACGGTCGGTCTACGGGCGTCGCGGCGAGCCCTGCCGGCAATGTGGCACCCCGATCCGCTCGGCCGGACAGGGCAACTCCAACCGAACCACCTACTGGTGCCCGCGCTGCCAGGCCGCTGGCGGCGAGCGCCGTGCGGTTGGGCGATAATCGCCTCATGGCCGTGTCCGAGGAGAGTGCGGTCGAGCTGCTGAGGAAGGTGCCGCTGTTCTCGCAGCTCGAGGAGGATGAGCTGGTCCGCTTCTCGCGGGTTGCGGTCCCGCGTTCGTTTCCGTCCGGGACCCGCGTCTTCCACGAGGGCGATCGCTCCGACGCCTGCTACCTCGTGCGCTCCGGGGACTTCAGGGTCACTCGGGAGCATCCCGACGGGCGGGCCATCACCCTCGCCAACCTCGGCCGGGGAGACATCTTCGGGGAGCTGGCGATGCTGGACGGAGAGGTGCGCTCGGCCAGCGTCGAGGCGCTCAGCGACGGTGAGCTGCTCGCCCTCCCGGCCGCGGACGTGCGGTCCCTGCTGGCCCGCCACCCCGGGATCACCGTGAAGCTGGTCGCGGCACTGGTCAGGCGCCTGCGGAGCGCCAACGAGCGGATCGCCCGCCAGTCCTTCCAGACCGTTCCCAGCCGCGTCGCCGGGGTCCTCTCCCAGCTTGTCGCCGAGGAGGCCCCGGTCTCCGACGGAGGCGGGGTGACGATTCGCATGAACCAGGCCGACCTCGCCCAGCTCGCCGGCACCTCGCGCGAGAGCGTCAGCCGCTTCCTGGCCGAGCTGGAGCGGGCCGGCGTGGTCCGCTCCGGCCGCGGGCGGGTGACCGTGCTGGAGCCGGCCAAGCTTCGCAACTACATCTTCTGAGCGGCCGAGCGGCGGCTCGCGATACTGGGCGGACGATGCCGGGCGAGAACATCGACTCGCTTCAGCGGGCCAATGAGGCGATCAATCGGCGGGACCTGGATGCGTTCCTGGCTTTGATGGACGATGAGATCGAGGCCGGTCCTCGGCTGGTCTCGCTTGAAGGCGGCTACCGCGGCCATGAAGGGATCCGCCGCTGGTGGGCGAGCCTCTTCGACGCCTTCCCCGACTACGAGGTCGAGGTGGTCGGAGCCCTGGAGGCAGGAGATCTGACCGTCGCCGAGCTTCGCTGGCGCGGCCACGGCGCGGGTAGCGATACACCGTTTGACGAAACGATCTGGCAGGTCGCGCGCTGGAAAAGCGGGAAGATGGTCCGGTGGCGCGTGCTCGACAGCCGCGCAGCGGCCATCGAGGAAGCCGGCCTCTCCGAGTAGCGCCTCACTGAAGCGAACGGATCGGGGGATACTGGGATCTGATGTCGGAGGAGAACGTGGAGGTCGTCCGGGCCATGATCGAGGCATTTCAGGAGGGAGACGCGGATACATCCCTCTCCTGCTACGCAGAGGACGTCGTCTTCGAGCCGCTGGTGGCAGGGCCCTATCACGGGCGGACGGGAGTGGTCGAGCAGATGACCGTCTGGATGGAGGAGTTCGACGACTACTGGTTCGAGATCGAGAGATTGATCGACGCAGGTGAGGTGGTCGTGCTCCTCTGGCGGCATGGCGGCAGGGGAACGACAAGCGGCATCCCGACCGAGGACGCTGCGGCGACGGTGTTCACCGTGCGAGATGGTCAGATCTGCCATGCGCGGGTGTTCGCCGACCGCGCCGAGGCCCTCGCCGCCGCAGGGCTGGAGGAATAGGTCCCGCGTTGGCGCAGGACGACCTCGAAATCGTGCGGTCGATGTGCGAGGCGTATTGCGGCGGCGACTATCCGGCTGCGCTCGGACTGCTCGACCCGGAGGTCGAGTGGCACGGGACGGTCGGCGGGCTATACGAGGGCCGGACCTTTCGGGGCCTTGACGAGGTCGTCGCCACGCTGATCGATGGGGCCAGTGCATGGGAGACCCATACACTCGAAGCCGCCGAGTTCGTCGACGCCGGGGACAAGGTCGTCGTCTTCTGGCACGAGCTTGGGCGGGGCAAGGAGAGCGGGGTCGAGGTCGAGACCGAAACGGCCTCGCTGTACTGGGTCGAGGGCGGGAAGATCGTGCGGGTCGCGCCCTACATGGACCGCGACGAGGCGCTCGAGGCAGCCGGGCTTACGGAGTAGGAGCCGTGGTTGCGGCTCCAGCCCCCGACGAGTTCGCGGCCGAGCGCCGGAGGATGGTCGAGCGCCAGCTGCGGCGGCGCGGGATCGGCGACGAAAGAGTGCTGGCCGCGATGGAGCAGATACCGCGCGAGAACTTCGTCGGCGAGCGCCAGCGTTCTCGCGCCTACGCCGACGCGGCGCTGCCGATCGCCGAAAGCCAGACCATCTCCCAGCCCTGGATCGTCGCGGCGATCTGCCAAGCGATGGCCTTGGAGGGCGGCGAGCGGGTTCTCGAGGTCGGCACCGGCTCGGGCTACTCGGCCGCCGTCCTCTCGCTGCTTGCCTCCGAGGTGATCACGATCGAGCGCTACGCCTCGCTAGCCGAGGGAGCGGAGACGTCGCTTCGCTCCGCGGGAGTGGCCAACGTCGAGGTGCTGGTCGGCGACGGCAGCCGCGGCCTGCCCGAGCGCGGCCCCTTCGATGCCATCGCGGTCCACGCGACCGCACCGGCGCCGCCCCCGGCCCTGCTCTCGCAGCTGGCCTACGGCGGCCGCCTCGTCGTGCCGATCTCCGCGGACGACGTCGACCTGCTGACCGTGTTCACCCGTCACGGGCGAGGAGTACGAGAGCGAGGTGATCGGCCCCTGCCGCTTCGTCCCCCTGATCGGGGAGGAGGGCTTTTAGGCTCGCGCTCCCCGGTTGGGAGCATTCCGGCGAAGCCCCGTTCGGGTACGCTCGCAGCGCCATGAGGGGCGGCATCTACGTTCTCAACTTCTACTCGGCGGTGTTCGTCGACCAGCTCAAGCGCGGCCGCAAGACGGCGACGATCCGGCTCGGCGACAAGAGCAGCAAGTACGAGCGCGGCCAGGTCGTCTGGGTGACGGTCGGCTTCCGCCACAGCCCGCGCGAGAAGATCTTCTCGGCGGTGATCGACGACGTCGAGGTGAAGCGGGTCTCGCGAGCTCTCGCCGCGCGACATCGAGCACGACAACCCCGAGTTCCGCCGGCTCGAGGAGACGGTCAACTTCCTCGAGCAGATCTACGGGCGCACGATCGGCGAGGAGGACATCGTCACCGTGATCCGCTTCTCGCAGATCTCGAGCCGGCCGCATCGCACTTCGGCAACGGCGAGACGCCCTCGCAGAACTGAACCGCGGCCGGGGCGAGCGCGTAGGAGTCGGGACATGGCCGCTATCGCTTCCTGACGACCTGGCTGCTCGAGTCCCCGCGCGAGCCGGTCTGGGACGCGATCTACGACCAGGCGAGCTGGCCGTGAGTGGTGGCGCGGGGTCGAGGAGGCGGAGGAGCTCGCCCGGGGAGCCGAGCGGCGTCGGATCCTGTCGCGGCTGGTCTGGCGCAGCCGCCTGCCCTATCCGAGCTCTCTTCGAGGTGACCACGGAGCGGGTCGAGCCGCCCCACCTGATGGCGGGGCGCGCGGTCGGCGAGCTGAGCGGGACCGGGACCTGGCGGCTTTCGAGGACGGCGGCGTGACCGCAGTCGTCTACGAGTGGAACGTGCGGACCTCGAAGGCGTGGATGAACCTGATCGCGCCGCTCGGCGGGGCCGGTGTTCGAGTGGAACCACGACTGGGTGATGGCCCGCGGCGGCGAGGGGATCGCCCGGCTGCTCGGCTGCCGGTTGCTGACGGCCGAGTAGACGGTCTGCTGCGCAGGACCGTGGCCAGGACCTCACCGGCCCCGATCGGGGGCCTCCTCGCTTCGGCCTGCCTGACCTTCCCGCCCCGGTCCTCGCGGCGTGCGGCAGCTGAAGCAGCTCGGCGCCCGAGCCACCCCCGATGCTCCCTCGGGGGGGATCTACCCGAGATTCGAACCGGCGCGGCACCGCTACGTCGCTCGCTGTGCCGGGGGGCGACTGCGGCTCTCCGTTCGGCCCGATCCCGGCGCCGCCGTCGCCGTGGCCGGGGGAAGGCCGAGGAGGGCGACAGTTCGAGTCCGATACGCCGGTCCACGCCGGGCGAGGACGTCGAGGTGGTGGCGATCGACGAGCGAGCCGGCAGCGCTACCGGGTTCGCTGCCTTCCGGCCGACTTCCCGGCCTGGAGCTACCAGGCCCTTCGACGCCCACCACGAGGCATGTTCACGGTCAGCGTCCAGGCCTCGCAGCAGCTCCAGGCCGTGGGTGATCGTCTTCGATCAGGACGGCATCCCGCGCTGGTGGGCCAACCCGGCGACCTCGACCCTCTGGTCGCAGGTCCTTCCCGACGGAACGGTCGAGTGGTCTCGCGCCTTCGGCGACGGCTTCGGTAGCGACCCCCGCATGGCCGACGAGGTGCACTCGCTCTCGGGCAAGCTGTTGCGAGTCGTGCGCACGCGCGGCTCGATCACCGACGGCCACGAGTTCCATGAGCTCCGGAACGGCGACGTCCTGATCGACAGCTACCGGCCCGCCGACGGGATCGACATGAGCTCCTTCCAGGGTCCGCCCCGCTTCGGCCCGGGGCCCGGGAGCGGCCGGGCCGTCCTGCCCGAGATCCAGCAGCTCGACCGATCGGGCCGGGTGGTGTGGCGGTGGAGCTCACGGGGACGCATCTCGCTCGCCGAGTCCGGGCGCTGGTGGTACTACATCCTTGCCAACCCCCATCCGGGAACGGGCGGGAAGGGGACCTATGACGCCGTGCACATCAACGCGATCGAGCCGTACGGGCCGGGCAAGGTGCTGATCTCGACCCGGCACACCGACGCCGTCTACTGCATCGAGCGATCGAGCGGCCGGATCCTCTGGAAGCTGGGGGGCACGCCGACCCCGCGCTCGCTGCGGATCGTCGGTGACCGCTATCCGCGCCGCGAGCTGTTCGGAGGCCCCCACGACGTGAGGGTGGGCGGCGACGGCATCCTCAGCGTCTACGACGATGGGACCCATCGCCGGAGGCCGCCCAGGCTGGCCCGCTACCGTCTCGATCTCGACCGCCGCCAGGCCAGGTTCGCCGGCCAGCTGACCGACCCGAAGGTGCGGAGGAGCCACTGCTGCGGATCGGCGCGGAGATTCGGCGCCGGGTGGTTGGTCTCCTGGGGTGACAACCGGCTGATCACCGGGTTCGACGCCCGGGGGAGGATCGCCTTCCGGCTCGGCCTGCCCAACCCGGCCTACCGTGCCGTGCCGGTGCCGCCCGGCGCGGTGAGCGCCGCAGACCTCGATCGCGGCCTCGAGCGGATAGAAGCCGCCGATCGGCCCTGACGCGCGTGTCCGACCGCCTTTAGTGCCCTTCACTGAGATTTTGCCCTTGCTCCTGGGCCCGGGTCAGCTATCCTTTATGCGCTCTGGCACTCCACCATGTAGAGTGCCAAGCCGCCTGACAGCCAGGCACAGATCCGCGACAACTTCTGACCAAACGGAGGTAGAACGAATGAAGCTGAAGCCCCTCGGGGACCGGCTGATCGTCAAGCCGCTTGACGAGGAGGAGACGACCGCCAGTGGCATCGTCCTCCCCGACACGGCCAAGGAGAAGCCGCAGAAGGGCACGGTCGTCGCCGTCGGCGACGGCGCGGTCAACGAGGACGGCAGCCGCCGCCCGCTCGACGTGAGCGAGGGCGACGAGGTCCTCTACTCCAAGTACGGCGGGACGGAGGTCACTGTCGAGGACGACGACCTGCTCGTGCTGCGCGAGTCCGACGTCTTGGCCAAGGTCGGATAGCTGTTTGGCCGGCGCGGCTCACGTGACGCCGGCAGAGGCTGGTAAGGCGGCGGAAGCCGCCGCAAGAGATTCAGAAGAAGATCCAGGAGGAACCACCACATGGCTCACAAGGAGCTGAAGTACAACGAGGAGGCCCGTAAGGCCCTCCAAGACGGAGTCGACGCCGTCGCCGACGCGGTCAAGGTCACGCTTGGCCCGAAGGGGCGCTACGTCGTGCTCGACAAGAAGTTCGGCGCCCCGACCATCACCAACGACGGCGTCACCATCGCCCGCGAGATCGAGGTCGAGGACGTTTTCCAGAACCAGGGCGCCCAGCTGGTCCGCGAGGTCGCCACGGCGACCAATGACGTGGCCGGCGACGGCACCACCACTGCCACCCTGCTGGCGCAGATCATCGTCCACCAGGGACTGAAGAACGTGGCCGCCGGCGCCAACCCGCTGGCTCTTCGCCGCGGGATCGAGAAGGCGGTGGACGAGGTCGTCGAGAACCTCCGTGAGAAGCAGTCCAAGGAGGTCTCCGGCAAGGACCAGATCTCCCGCGTCGCGGCGATCTCCGCGGCCGACGAGGAGATCGGCGACGTGATCGCCGACGCGATCGAGAAGGTCGGCAAGGACGGCGTGGTCAACGTCGAGGAGGGCCAGACCTTCGGCATGGAGCTGGAGTTCACCGAGGGCATGCAGTTCGACAAGGGCTACATCTCGCCCTACATGGTCACCGACCAGGACCGCATGGAGGCGGTGCTGGAGGAGCCCTACGTGCTGATCGCCAACCAGAAGATCGGCTCGGTCCGTGACGTCCTACCGGTGCTCGAGCAGGTGATGCAGGGCGGCAAGCCGCTGCTGATCGTCGCCGAGGACGTAGAGGGCGAGTGCCTGGCGACCCTGGTCGTCAACAAGCTCCGCGGCACCTTCACCGGCGTCGCGGTCAAGGCACCCGGCTTCGGCGACCGCCGCAAGCGGATGCTCGAGGACATCGGCATCCTCACCGGAGGCGAGGTGATCACCGAGGAGATGGGCCTGAAGCTGGAGAACACCCAGCTCTCCCAGCTCGGCAAGGCGCGTCGCGTCGTCGTCTCCAAGGACACGACAACGATCATCGACGGCGCCGGTGAGGGCGAGGACATCAAGGGCCGGATCAAGCAGATCAAGCAGGAGATCGAGAACACCGACTCCGATTTCGATCGCGAGAAGCTCCAGGAGCGCCTCGCCAAGCTGGCCGGCGGTGTCGCCGTGGTCAAGGTCGGAGCAGCGACCGAGACCGAGATGAAGGAGAAGAAGCACCGCGTCGAGGACGCCCTCCAGGCGACCCGGGCGGCGCTGGAGGAGGGAGTCGTGCCGGGAGGCGGGGTCGCCCTGCTGAACGCGCAGGGCAAGCTCGCCATCGACTCCTATGAGGACCCCGACGAGCAGACCGGTGCGAAGATCATCCACCGCGCGCTCGAGGAGCCGGTCCGCCAGATCGCCGAGAACGGCGGCCTGGAGGGCTCGGTCGTGGTCAACAAGGTCCGCGACCTGAAGGCCGGAGAGGGCCTCAATGCAGCCACCGGCGAGTACGGCGACCTGATCAAGGACGGGGTCATCGACCCGACCATGGTCACGCGCTCTGCACTGCAGAACGCGGCCTCGATCGCCAAGAACATCCTCACCACCGAGGCGATCGTCGCCGAGCCGCCCGAGAAGGAGCCGGTCGGCATGCCGGGCGGCGGCGGCATGCCCGACATGGGCGGGATGATGTAGCGACCCGCTACCTTCGCCCTAACAGGCGAGTGCAGTTTCGAGAGGCCCGGGCAAGCGCCCGGGCCTCTCTCGCGTCGGGGACGCAAGCAAGACGCAGAACGGGTCGAAGGCGCCCTGGATGAGGCGATCAGGACCCGCCATGCGGCGGGCTGCCGGGCCCATCGTCGACGAGGGTGCTGGATTCGGGTAACAATCGGGTGAGATGGGCATCGCTCGGAGTCGCGTCAGCGTCGTCGTCGTGGACGATCATCCACTGTTTCGAGAGGGGATCGCCCGTGCGATCAAGAATCGCCCCGACCTCGCGCTTGTCGGGGAGGCCGGCGATGTCCGGGAAGCCATTGAGCTCGTCAGGGACCGGAAGCCAGAGGTTGCAGTCATCGACGTCCAGTTGGGGTCTGGGAGTGGCCTCGAGCTGATCTCATGGATCGAGCGGGAGGGATTTGGATCGCGAATGCTGGTGCTCTCCGCCTTTACTGATGGTCTTCTGGTGTACGAAGCGCTGGCAGCCGGAGCCGCCTCCTACATGTCCAAGTCCGCCGAGCGGGTCGAAATCTGTGACGCCATCGTCGCCGTATCACGGGGGCAAGCGCTCGTGCCGCCGGAGCTGCAGGCCGGTCTTGCAGAGCAGATCCGCATGCGCGCCCACAGCTCCGAACCGCAGCTCACCAAGCGGGAGCGCGACGTCCTAGCGCTCACCGCTCGGGGCTTTTCGGCGCGCGAGATTGGCACCGAGCTGGTTCTCAGCCCGACCACGGTCAGGTCGCATCTGCAGAGCCTCTACGCGAAGCTCGGGGTCACCGATCGGGCGGCGGCGGTCGCTGAGGGAATGCGGCGTGGCCTGGTCACCTGAAGACGCCCGAGGGGATCGGGCTGAGGAGTTCTGAATGGTCGCGATCCTTCCCGATTGACAGAGGCGGGACGGTGACTGTCACCCTGGTCCCGGCCCCAGGCGCAGCGTCGATTCGGAGCTGGCCCCCGACCGTCTCGACCCGTTCTGCGATCGATGCGAGGCCCAGATGCCCGGCGCGCAGTCCGGAGGCCCTCGCCGCAGGGTCGAATCCGCGGCCATTGTCCTCGACCCGAAGCACGGTGGTCTTGTGCTTACGGCCCACCCGCAGCATGACCTCGGTTGCACCGGAATGCTTGGTCGCGTTGATCAGCAGCTCTCGTGCGACCGACAGAAGCAACTGATCGCTTTCGCCCGCAGGTGAGGGATCGATCTCGACGGTCAGATCGAAACCGGCACGCCTCGCATGCTGGTTCGCGATTGTCGTCAAGGCGGCTGCAAGGCCGCCGTGCTTGAGCGCCAGTGGATGTAGCTCGAAGACCTCGTCGCGAAGCTGGGACACTGTTCGATCGATCGCAGCGAGAGCTCGCAGGACCGCCGCCCTATCGTCTGCCTCGGCTTCCTTGAGGTCCTGACGGGCGGCGAGCAGGTTCTGGAGCGCTTCCTCATGGAGGGCGTCGGCGAGCGACCGGCGCTCCCGCTCCTCGACTTCCAACACCTGGTCGACGAGCCTGCGGGCGTGGTCTGCCAGCTCCTCGAGTCGCTCCGAGTGGTCGCGCAGATCGGCCTGTGCCGCAGCCAGCTGGCGTTCGCGGATCGCAAGCTGCTGCTCGCGATTGTGGGAGCGAAGCACCTCCCGCACCAGGTACTGAAAGGTCATGGCGACCGCCGCAAGGACCAGCAGAGCAGGCAGACCTACCTGGCCGTACGCGTAGCAGACCCCCGCTGTTGCAAGGGCAATCAGGAGTTCGATCGGGAGCAGCGGCAGCAGCAGCTGCCGGTAGTCCTCGCCCGCGAGACCGGCGACCTGGAGCCAGTTGAGTGCAAGGACGACGAGATAGGTGCCAATCACCAACAGCCCGAACATCGCGTCCGCAGGTCCCAGCCCTGTTGCAGCCGCGGCCGATCCGATCAAGATCCCCCCGACCAGGGGGAAAAACGCGTGCGCCGAGATGCTGATGAGAATTCCCGACCGACTGGTTGGGTGGTGGAGCAGGTCGCCGGCCAGGGAAGCAACCGCGATCGCAACTGCCGGCGTTGGCCCGAGCAGAGCCATTGCGATCACGTAGGCCGAAGTGCTGGCGGAGAACCAGGAGGTTCCAATCTGGACGGCGAACAGCTGACTCACTGAGGCGATCGCCAGCAGGACCAAGACCAGGGAGAGCGGCTGCCAATCGGCGGCGCTCGATGCCAGGAAGGCTCCGATCATCGAGCCGACGAGAATCGTCAAGTTGAGTCCGATCTCAAGCCGGTAGCGCAGGCCACAAGCCTATAGGCGAGGAGGGAGCCGCCCCCCGCCCTGGTCAGATGTTTCCCGGCGGCCCCTCCACTTTTAGGAGGCACGGTTCATCGGTGCGGCTGGTCAACCTTGATCTGGTGGTAGCCACCTATTTGCGCGACCATTCTTTCGATCTCGTCTCTTCGACCGAGGAGCTCAATGAACAACCAGGCCACCGGCAAGCCGACCAGAAAGCTCCGCCTCCCCCTGCAAGCGCTGGCGTTCGGCGCTGCGATGACGGTACTCGTTGCCGGCGGTGTTGCCATGGCCTCCCAGAACGGGAACAGTTCCTCAGTCGACTTCACGCCACCAACCGGCCTTTCGGCGAGCGCATTCAAGAACGCCCAGCTGGCAATCCACACCAACACCGATTACGCGGATACCCCCAGCGACGCCAACGCGATCGACCGGATCAGGATCTACGTCGACAACGACTTCAAGCTCAACCCTGGCGCCGTTCCAACCTGCAACCTGAGCCAAGTCGCGGGCCAGAACATGAGTCAGGCGATGAACAGTTGTGGCGACGCGAAAGTGAACCTCGGCGTCGGTAAGACCTCACGGTTCCTTCCAGGGGGCCCATTTGCGGAGATCCCCGGATGCGTGCTGATCTTCAACGGCAAACCGTCCGGCGGCAACCCGGTAGTCGGCGTCTACGTCAGAGAGTTCTTCCCCTGGGCGTACCCGAATGGCGCCGACTGCTCGAATCCATCGTCGAACACGAACGGCAGCGCTTCCTTCGCGCTTGCGGGCCAACTGAAGGACGCCACTGGCAGCTTCGCCGGGGTCGGTGACTTCAACAAGATGATCGACATCGACAACATTCCCCACACTCTGCGGATATCGGAGCTCCGTTTCACGATCAAGCGGGACAGCTACTTCCAGGCCCGCTGTCACGACAGCAACCGCATTCAGAACATCAGGGCCGAGTTCACCTACGGCGACGCTAGCAAGGATGTCGCCACCGACTCGGACGCCTGCTGAGTGATGACGGACGACACCCTCAACTGCTCGAGAGCACCTCGGCCATGCGTGTGCGGCTCGACCCCCAGCTCGCGGGCGTCGGCGGTGCCCCGCTCGCTGACCATCGGCACCTCCATCAGCTCCGCCTCCTCCCAGGTGGCGAAGACCGATTCGCCGAAGACACGGCGCAGCGCCAGCAGGCTCCAGCGGACGAGGGGCAGCGGCATGTGGACCAGCGGCCGCGGGCGACCGGCGATGCGGCTGACCAGGTCGGACATCGCGTCGTAGCTGAGCCGCTCCGGCCCCGCCAGCTCGTAGCGCTCGCGAGGGTCGCGGTCCAGCGCCCCGATCACCGCGTCGGCCACGTCCTGGGCCCAGATCGGCTCGTATTGCGCCTTGCCGGAGCCGGAGACGGGCAGCACCGGCAGGAAGGAGAAGCGCCGCAGCAGCGTGATCCAGGGATCGGAGTGGTCGTAGACGATCGAGGGCGCGAACACCGTGGTCCGCAGCACCGAGGAGGTGACCGCCTCCTCGGCCAGCGCCTTGGCTCGGAAGAACCGCGTCCGCTGGAACGGCGTGGCGTTGAGCGCCGAGAAGAAGACGAAGCGCTCCACACCGGCCTTCTCGGCGGCGCGCACCAGCCGCACGGTGGCCAGGCCGTTCAGCTCCTCGACCCGCCGCGGCGGCTGGTCGCGGATCGTCGCCGCCAGGTGGATCACCGTTTCCACCCCGCGCAGCGCCTGGCGCAGCCGGTAGGGGTCGGAGAGCTCACCGAGGTCGCCGAGGGTGATCTGCACGTCGACTCGTCGGGCGCCGAGGCGCCGCGGGTCGCGCACCAGGCAGCGGACCGGCTCGGGGCGCTCCAGGAGCAGCGGCAGCAGGCGCGAGCCGATGCTGCCGGTGGCTCCGGTCAGTAGCAGCATCGCGTGCTCGGGCTCGGGTCGCCGGTGCTCGGCATGGTCGGGGCAACCCTAATAGCTGCCGGCGCTCGCGACCCTTCGCCACATCCGGGGAGCATCTCCGTAAAATGGCCGCTCGGCTTGACCGGCGCAGCCCGGCGGGCACCGTAAAGACGACTCCCAGGAGAACGCCAGAAGTGACCTACGTCATCGCGGAACCCTGCATCGGACAGAAGGACAACTCGTGCGTCGAGGTGTGCCCGGTGGATTGCATCCACCCGACCCCGGACGAGCCCGACTACGACGCCGTCGAGATGCTCCACATCGATCCCGACGAGTGCATCGACTGCGACGCCTGCGTCGAGGCGTGCCCGGTGGACGCCTGCTTCGCCGAGGACCAGCTCCCGGCCGAGTGGGCCAAGTACGCCGAGATGAACGCCGCCTACTACAAGTCGTAGCCCCCCCGGTGGCTGGCCCGCGCCGGCTGCTGCCCACCTACTGAACGACGGGCAGCTCGGTGCCGCTGATCGGCGGCGGCTCGGCCGTAGCCGGGACGGCCTGGAGTACCGGCAGCTCCTGCGGGGTAGTCGCGACGATTCCGCGGGCGGCCTGGCGGATCGCCTGCGCGGCGGGGGAATCGGGCTCGGCGGTGACCAGCGGCTCTCCGCGGTCGGCGTGCTCGCGCAGCTCCTCGGATAGCGGCACCTTCCCGAGCAGGGGCACGTCGAGCTCCTCGGCGAGGACCTCGCCGCCGCCTTCGCCGAAGATCGTGAGCCGCTGCCCGTCCGCCGTGGTGAAACCGGACATGTTCTCGATCACGCCGAGCACCTCCAGGTCGACCTTGGCGGCCATCTCCGCGGCGCGCCTGGCAACCGACTGCGCCGCCGGCTGGGGCGTCGTGACGATCGCGATCTTCGCCTGGGGCAGGAGCTGGGCGAGGGTCATGGAGACGTCGCCGGTCCCGGGGGGCAGATCGAGCAGGAGGTACTCCAGCTCGTCCCAGGCGACGTCCTCGAGGAACTGCTGGATCGCCTTGTGGAGCATCGGGCCCCGCCAGACGACCGCCGCGTTCTGCTCGACGAAGAAGCCGATCGACATCACCTTCACGCCGCCCGCGCTGCGCAGCGGCACGATCTTGCGATCTCCGTTCACCTCGGGCTTCCCGTCGACCCCGAGCATGCGCGGGATCGAGTAGCCGTAGACGTCGCAGTCGAGCGCGCCGGCGGTGCGGCCCTCGGCCTGCAGCGCCGCGGCCAGGTTGGCGGTCAGGGTCGACTTGCCGACGCCGCCCTTGCCGGAGGCGACGCAGATCACGTTTTTGACCTGAGCGAGGGCCCCCTCGGGGAGCCGGCCCCGCCCTAGCGTCTGCTGGAGGTTGCCCTTCTCCTCGTCGCTGAGCACGTCGAAGCCCACCTCGACCCCGGTCACTCCATCCAGCGAGGAGACCTGCTGGGCCACCGCCTGCTGGAAGTGGGAGCGGATCGGGCAGCCCGGTGTGGTGAGGGAGACGACGACGTCGACCCGGCCGTCGTCGCGGACGTCGATCGAGCGGACCATCCCCAGCTCGACGATCGAGCGCCGTAGCTCGGGGTCGATGACGGCGCGGAGCCTCTCGGTGATCTCTTCGTTGTTCGGCAGAGCCATGGCCCCATTGTCTCAAAGGGGGAGAGCTCGCCGCCGCCAGGCCTTGGCAGAGGCGATGCGAGGGAGCGAGGAACCAGCGATCTGGCCGGGGCGACGGGTGCGGCGTCGGCTGGCAGCGGGGGTGGCGATCGCCGCCTCGGCGCTCCTGCTCGGCGCCTCCGAGGCCCGTGCCGGCACCTACACCGTGGCGCAGTGCGGTTGGCGGATCGGCGTTGACGCCGACTGGGAGGGGAGCGCCGGGGCCGGGAAGTTCCGTCCCGGATCCCGCTGCCCCGCAGCCGGCAGCGGCGACCCCTTCGAGGTCATCCAGATCGGGAGCCTCACCCGCCCCGCGGCCGGCAGCGTCGCGGGAACTGGCTTCGCCCGCTGGCGCTGGACCGCTCCTCCCGGCACCGGGATCCTCAGCGTTCGCGGCAAGTCGTGGGCGTCGCTCCGCGACGGGTTCCAGCACCGACTCGGCACCGGCGGCACCGGCGGGTTCGCGGTCTTCGCCTCGGCCGGGCGATCCGACGCCGCACCGAGGGCGTTTGCCGCAGGATTCCGAGGCCGCCGCAGGACCTTCGAGAGCCGCCTGCTCTGCGCCCGACCGCAGGGGAGCCGCTGTGCCCTGCGGCCCGCCTCCTCGGCCTCGTTGCGATCGCTCCTGCTCACCATCGCCGACGACTCGGCGCCGCATCCCCGGCTCGGCGGCGGTCTCGCAGCGCGCGTGTGGAGGCGTGGGACGCAGGAGGCGCAGATCGATGCCACCGATCTCGGCTCCGGGGTGCGCTTCGCCGAGACCCTGATCGACGGTGCCCGCGTCGCTGGCTCCCGGCAGACCTGCTCCGAGCGGAGGATCGGCGCGGGATGGGTGGCGACCCGGATGAGGCCCTGCGGGCTGCGGTGGATCGCGAGCCAGGCGGTGCGAACGGAGCGACTCAGCGACGGGCGCCATCGGCTCCGCACCTGCGCCGTCGACTTCGCGGGCAACCGGGATTGCACGGACCCGCGCCCGCTCCGCACCGACAACACGGCCCCCGCGGCGCCGCGCGGGATCGGCCTGCGGGGCGGAGGTGGCTGGCGTCGCAGGAACGCGTTCGCCGCCGTCTGGGACAACCCGCGCCAGCGACCCGGCTCTCCGATCGCGGGCGTCGCCTATCGGCTGGCCGGGCCGGACGGCTACGACAGCGGAGTCCTCCGCCGGGAGTCGGGAGGGGACTCGAGTCCCTCGGCGATCTCGCGGTCCCCGCACCAGGGGCCTACTCGCTCGCGGTCTGGCTCAGGGACGAGGCTGGCAACGAGTCGGCTTCCAACGCCGCCACCGTCGCGCTCCTCTTCGACGACGTCCCGCCCACCGTTGCCTTCCGCCACCGTGACCGGAGCCACCCGGAGCGGGTCGAGGCGATCGTCGCCGATGCGCACTCCGGCCCGGCAGGCGGTGAGATCGCCTTCCGCCGGGCCGGGACCAGGCGCTGGCGGCGGCTGCCGACCTCCCTGGGTCATTCGCCGCAGGGCCCCGCGGGGGCGGACCTGGTCGCCCACTTCCCCTCCGAGCGGGTGCGGCCCGGCCGCTACCGCTTCCGCGTCCAGGCCGTGGACGCAGCCGGCAATCGCGCCTCCACCAGCAGGCGGCGGGACGGCAGCGCGATGCTCCTGAATGCTCCGCTGAAGGGCCGGACCAACCTCCGCGCCCGGCTGCGGCTTGGGGATCGGAGCGCCCGCCGCCTCGAAGTTCCCTACGGAACCCGTGCCACGCTCGCCGGCCGCCTGCGCCGCCGCCGTGGCTCGGGGCTGGCCGGGCGCGAGTCTGCGGATCGCGGTGCGGCCCGCGGGCGGGTCGCTGGCCGACCCCGTCGTGCTTCACGCCCGCACCGGTGCGGGCGGGCGCTTCCGCGTCCGGCTCGCCGCCGGGCCGTCCCGGCGGGTCCGGGTCTTCTTCGGGGGCGGTCCGGCGCTCGCTGGAGCCCGCGGCCCCCGGCTGCGACTGCGGGTGAGGAGCGGGATCGACCTGAGCGCCTCGCCGGGCTCGCTGCGCACCGGCGAGGCGCTGGAGCTGACCGGAAGGCTGCGGAGCCGCGGTGCGCGCGTTCCCGCGCGAGGCAAGCTGATCGTCATCCAGTACCTGGAGAGGGCAAGCGAGCGCTGGCAGCCCGCGCTGCTCACACGCGCCGGGCCGGAGGGGCGCTTCCGGGCCCGCTACCGCTTCCGCTACGTGACCGGGACCGCCCGGATCGAGCTACGGGCGCTGGTGCCACCAGAGCAGGGCTGGCCTTACGCCCCGGGCGCATCGCGACCGGTGGCGGTGGCGGTGCGCGGCTGAGGGCGCCAGCGCCCGGGGCTAGCCCCAGACTCGTCGGCGAGATGGGGATAAGTCACCCTATTGATGATTGAGATCCATCTCGCCAGGGGCGCCGGCGCTCAGGGGCGCGGGAAGTGAGGGGCGCGGGGCGGGAAGCGTGGCGAGTTCAGCGCGTGCTCGAGGACCGCCTCCCCGGCCGGGAAGTTCTGTATCCGGAACGGGTTGGAGCTGCCGAAGTCCTGGTAGTAGACGAGCATCCGCGCCTTCCGGTGCGAGCGAACCCAGCGCAGGAGGTGGCGGATGAAGCCCGGGTCGTCGGCTCCCCAGAGCCCGAACTCGGTGATCGCGAAGGGCTTTCGCCGGGCGTAGCGGCGACAGAAGCGGGTCATCGCCCCGAAGTCGGTATAGCGCGAGTAGATGTCGGTCCCTACCCAGTCCAGGTAGCGGTTTCCCGGGAAGTAGGCGGCCGCCGAGTTCCGCCTCACGCTCGGCGACCCGCTCGGCAGCGGGCTCCAGATGACCGAGATCGGCGCGCGGGGGAGGAAGTCCGGCTCCCTGCCGTGCCGGCGCCGGATCCCCGGCAGGTCGAGCCGGTGCAGCCTGCGGTCGATCTCCTCCCTGGAGCCGCCGTGCAGGATCAGGTAGATGCGCCGGAAGGCCTCCTTGTACCAGTGGGTGGTGTGCCGGCCGCCCCTCCTCGAGCCGTCGCAGCGGATCGCCGTGTAGGTATTGAGGCAGCGGTTGGGCTCGCCCAGCGGGCGCACGTAGGCGGGGAGGTGCTTTTGCGCGAAGCTGCGGTTGAGCCGCAGCAGGTAGTCGTCGCCGACGCCGCGGGCGATGCCCTTGGGGGTGATCAGCTCGTGGCGGTCATCGCCGGCCGCGGTGGAGATGTGGAGCAGCGGTCGGGCGTGGATCTGCTCCCAGCGCGGCAGCGCGAGATGCAGCGAGTTCCCCCATGGGTGGTAGGTCTCGACCACAGCGGGGTGGGCGCCGACCGCGTCGGCGAAGGACTCGAAGCCCTTCGCATCGCCGGTGTCGGTGACGCCGAAGAAGACCTTGCCCTTGGGCGGCAGGTTCTCGACCCGATGGTGCTTTTGGTGGCTTTTCCTGGTCGCCGCGGCGGGCTCGGCGGCGGCGATGACGATCGCCAGCGCGGCGAGGAGGACGCCACCGACCATCGCCGCAACGAGGGCCACCGGCCGTCTCCCGAGGTTACGCCTGCCGGGATCGCCCATCACGTGCTGATCGGCAGGTTCGGTGAGGCCCTGAAGTCGAGTGGTCGGATCGAGCCCGACCGTCCCCGGCGGGAGAAGCGGCCGTGATGCTCGTCGGTCAGTTCCGCCCCACCCCGCCGGTGGCCGGTGCCTTCGCCGGGGGCCGGGGAGCCACGCCCGGAAAGCGCCGCGAGGCGAGCTTCCGCTTCAGCACCGCGCGGCTGCCGGGGTAGTTCTGGATGCGGAACGGATTGCTGGGGCCGAAGTCCTGGTAGTAGACGAGCATGCGGGTGTGCTTGTGGTGACGCGCAAAGGCGAAGAGGCGGCGCACGAAGGCGGGCGAGTCCGACCCCCACAGGCCCCACTCGGTCAGCGCGAACGGCTTGTCGTGGCGTTTCGCGAAGCGGTCGTAGAAGCGGCGCAGGTCGTGCCAATAGGGGTAGCGCGAGTAGAAGTCGGTCCCGACCCAGTCGACGTAGCGTGCTCCCGGGAAGTAATGGGCGGGCCGGTTGGCGCGGACCGCCGGGGAGCCGGCCGGCAAGGGGCTCCAGATCAGCGCCACCGGAGCCTTCGGAAGCCGCTTCGGCTCACGCCCCCCGGGCCGGCTCATCCTCGGCAGGCCGAGTTGTTTCAGCTTGCGATTGATCCGGCTGCGCTTGCCGCCGCCGTGGAGGAGCAGGTACATCCGGCGAAATGCCTGCCGGTACCACTTGGGCGAGTAACGCGAGGCCCGGCGGTTGCCGGCGCAATCGACCCCGGCGTAGGCGTTGAGGCAGCGGTTGGGCTCACCCAGCGGGCGCACGTAGGCCGGAAAGCCATGGCGGGCGAAACTGCGGTTCAGACGCAGCAGGTAGTCGTCTCCCTTGCCGAGGGCGATGCCCCGCGGGGTGATCACCTCGTGACCGTCGCTTTCGACCGTCGAGACGTGGAGGATCGGCCTCGCCCGCACCTTCTCCCAGCGCGGGATGGACTGGTGGAGGCTGTTGTCCCAGGGGTGGTAGGTCTCGATCAGCGCCGGGTGCTTGCCGACTGCCCGGGCGAACGATCTGAAGCCCGAGACGGTGCCGGTGTCGGTGACCCCAAAGAAGATCTTGTGACCCGGGGGCTTCAGCGGTCGCCAGTCCGCCGAGGCGACGCCGGCGAGCAGCAGGGCGAGGGCCGCGACGCCGGCAGCCAGGCAGAGCCTGCGCAGGGGCGTGCCTCTCCGCCAGCGGAGCCGGGCACGTGAGTGTCTCCCGCCGGTTGGGTCCACGATCGGTTGTGAGGCGCCCGAGCCGGCGCTCTCGCAAGCGGGCCACACTATGGATCACTCGGGGGCGCTCCGCAAGTTCCTTCCCAGGCGGATAAAGATTGGCGGCGGTCATCATTTGGCCAATGGAAAGCGATCCACAGGGCCCCAATAACGGGGACGATCCCGGCCTCGACGAGTTCTCCTCGCTGGTCGCGGACGCGATCGACCGCCTGCCGGAGCAGTTCCAGGAGGTGATCGCGAAGGTGCCGGTCGTCGTCTCCGACCTCGGTTCCGAGGCGGGCGCCTACGGGCATTACTTCGGCGACGGGGTCGCCCGCGAGCGCTACGAGGACCGGATCGTCATCTACCGGGACACGCTCGAGCGCGACTTCGGGCACGACCGCGAGCTGCTGGCCGCCCAGGTCGAGCGGACCCTGCGCCACGAGCTGGCCCACCACCTCGGCTGGAATGAGCGCGGGGTCGGAGGGCTCGGGCTGTAGGGTTCGCGCCGATGTCGGAGGCGACGATGCACACGAACGCGGGCGCGATCGAGATCGAGCTGTTCGATGAGGACGCGCCGAAGACGGTCGAGAACTTCCGCAAGCTCTCCGGCGACGGCTTCTACGACGGGCTCGTCTTCCACCGCGTGATCAAGGACTTCATGATCCAGGGCGGCTGCCCGGAGGGAGCCGGGACAGGTGGTCCCGGTTACACGTTCGAGGACGAGTTCAACCAGCACAAGGTCGAGCGCGGCGCCCTTGCGATGGCCAACGCCGGGCCGAACACCAACGGCTCGCAGTTCTTCATCGTCACCACCGAGGCGGCGCCCTGGCTCGACGGCAAGCACACGGTCTTCGGCCGCATCACCGGCGGGATGGACGCCGTCGACTCGATCGAGGCGACCGAGACGGACGCCTCGGATCGTCCCCTGGAGCCCCAGGGGATCGAGCGGATCGAGCTCTCCGACTAGACGGCTCGTGGCGAGGACGGTGCTGCTCTGGATCTCCTCTCGCCAGAGAGTGCGGTAGCGGCGCTCAGCCGGTCAACGAGGCCGCCCCCTCGCCGAAGATCTCGGTGTGGCGATCGACGTCGTCCTCGGAGGTCTCGGGCGAGATCAGCGCCATGTTGTGGAAGGGAGTGAGCAGGACGCCGCGGTTGAGCGCGTGCAGGTGCAGGTAGCGCTCCAGCTCGGGGTCGGCCGCGGCGTGCGCCTGAGTCCCGTTTCGGGCCGGGTGCGCCTCGAATCGGTACTCGGCGCGACAGCCGAGCTGGGTGACGTTCCAGGGCAGTCCGTGGCGGCCGGCGACCTCCTCGATCCCCTCGGCGAAGCGCGCCGCCAGGGGGATCGTCCGGGCGAAGGCCTCCTCGGTGAGAACGTGCTCGAGGGTGGCGCGGACCGCCGCGAGGGAGAGCTGGTTGCCGGCCAGGGTGCCGCCGACCCCGCCCGTGTCCTCGTAGTCCGCCTCCCTGTCGCCGAGCATCCGCTCGGCGACGCCGGCCTTCACCCCGAGCGCCCCGGCGGGGACGCCGCTACCGATCGCCTTGCCGATCGTGACCAGATCGGGGTCGAGGCCCCAGGCCGCCGTGCAGCCGCCCGGCCCGGCCGAGAAGGTGTGGGTCTCGTCGATGATCAGCAGGGTCCCGGAGGCGCGGGTCAGCTTCCGCAGCGCCTCGTGGTAGCCGGGCTCGGGGAGGATGATCCCCATGTTGGTCATCGCCGGCTCGGCCAGGACGCAGGCGATCTCCTCGGTCTCCAGCGCCCGCTCCAGCGCGTCGAGGTCGTTGAACTCGATCGCCACGGTGGTCTCGGCGGGGTCCACCGGCGGGCCGGCGTTGCCGGCCCGCGCGCGGGTGCCGCCGGGGGTGGCGATCGCGAAGGTCTCGTCGACTGAGCCGTGGTAGCAGTAGCTGTAGGAGAGGACCTTGCTCCGCCCGGTGAGCTGCCGGCAGATCCGCAGCGCCGAGCGGTTGGCGTCGGTCGCGGTCAGGGTGAACATCCAGCGGTCGACCCCGAATCGGCGCGCAAGCTCCTCCCCGACCCAGGCCGAGTCCTCGGTCGGCAGCATCGTCGTGATCCCCCTGCGGGCCTGGCGGGCGACGGCCTCGGCGACCACCGGCGGCGAGTGGCCCGGCATCGCCCCGGTATCGCCGAGGCAGAGGTCGACGTAGGTGTGGCCGTCGACGTCGTTGATCCGGGCCCCGCTTGCCTCCGCGGCGAAGACCGGGAAGCCCCCGGCCCAGCGCATCATCCAGGGCATCGGCACTCCGCCGACCAGCGAGTGGAGCGAGCGCTCGTACAGCTCGCGCGAGCGCGGATGGGTGCGGATGAACTCGGCCAGCTCGGCCTCGAGCAGCGACGGCAGCTTGTCGCGGTCGATCCCGCTCACCGCGGCGATGCTATGTGACCGCTGCGGGTGGCGGGGAGACTCAGGCGCCGCGCGGCGAGCGCAGGACGCTGACCATCAGCTCCATCGCGGCGGCGAAGTCGGGGCTGCGCAGATTCGAGATCGCCTCGCGGAGCGTCATCGGCTCGGTGCGCTCGCGGAAGCGTGGATAGGCCTCGGTGATCGCCTCCGAGCCGTCCATCGCCAGCTTGAAGCCTCCCTCGTAGGGGATCTGCCCAGCGTCCCCAACAGCATCATCAGATTGGAGACCATCGTCATGATGTCGGGCCGCGTCACGGCGCTGAAGTTCTCGTCGAACTCGGCGAGGGTCGCGTTGAGGCCGGCGAGCATGCTGCTCTCGGCGAGCAGCTCCACCGTCTCCAGCGCCTGCTCGACCTGCCCCGCGTTGCGGGCCAGCCGCAGCTGCAGGCGCTCGAGCGCGGCGTGCTCCTCGGCCCGCCGCCCAGGATGACGACCCGCTTATCGAGCCGCTTCGATCGGGGCGCGCTCGGCCGGCGCCGGCTCGCTCCCGGCCCCCGGCGCCGCGCCGGGGGCCTTCCCGCCGTGGCCGAAACGGACGTCGGGCAGGACCCGCTCGAGCCAATTTGGCAGGTACCAGGCGGCGGAGCCGGTGAGGCGCAGCAGCACCGGCACCAGCAGCAGCCGCACCAGGAAGGCGTCGAGCAGGACCGCGATCCCGAGGATCACGCCCATCTCCTTGGGCGGCAGCGGCCCCGAGAGGGCGAAGGTGAAGAAGACCGCCACCATTACCGCCCCGGCAGTGAGGATCACCCGCCCGGAGTGGGCGACGCCGCCGATCATCGCCTCTCTCGCGTTGCCGCTGCGCTCCCAGTGCTCGCGCGCCGAGGAGAGCAGGAAGACCGTGTAGTCCATCGCGATCGCGAAGATCATCGCGAAGAAGAAGACCGGGGCCCAGGCGTCGAGGAAGCCCTGGGGCTGGAAGCCGAGCAGGCCGGAGAGATTGCCGTCCTGGAAGATCAGCTTGGCCAGACCGAAGGCGGCGCCGGTTGCGAGCAGGTTGGTGGCGGCCCCGATCGCCGCCACCAGCGGCGCCTGGAAGGCGAGCAGCAGGAGCAGGAAGCCGAGGCCGAGGACAATGCCGATCACCAGCGGGGTCTTCGCCGACAGTGCGGTCTCGAGGTCATGGTTCTCGGCCGCGGCGCCGCCGACGAGCGCACCGGGCGGAAGCCCGGTGCGGAGGCGGTCCACGGTCTCGCCCAGGGCGGGAGTGGAGGGACCGGCGGCGGGGACGACCCGGGTGAGGGCGAACCCGCCTCGGCCCGACTGGGCCGGCATCACCGTCGCCACCCCGGGGTCGCGGCGGGCCACGGCGGCCACTCGCACTGACTCGGAGCGGGGGGCGAGGACCTCGAGCGTGCCCGGCGTCCCGGGGCCGAAGGCGGCGCGTGACCTGCCGGTACCCGATGCGAGAGCCATCGCCGCCAGGCACCACCTTGATCGAGGGCATCCCCGTGCGCAGGTCGAGGATCGGCAGGATCAGGCCGGCGAGCACCAGCAGGGCGACGCCCCCGAGCACCAGCGGGTGGCGCCAGAGCAGGTCCGCCCAGCGGGCGAAGGCCGGCGAGCGGTGCTCACCGCTGTGGACCCAGGGCAGGCTGAGCCTGTCCACCCGGGGGCCCAGCTTCGCGAGCACCGCCGGCAGCAGGGTCAGCGTCGCGGCGAGGACGAAGAGGACGGCGACCATGATCCCCAGCGACATAGACCGGAAGGCCGGGCTCGGCACCAGCATCACGGCCGAGAGCGAGATCAGCACGGTGACCCCGGAGAACAGCACCGCCTTCCCGGCGGTGTCCATGGTGTTCGCGACGGCGTCTACCGGGTCCATCCCGGAGCCGAAGTGGGCGGCGCGGAAGCGCATCACGATGAACAGCGCGTAGTCGATCCCCAGGGCCAGCGCGAACATCAGCGCGAAGTTCATCGCCCAGATCGAGATCGGTGCGATCAGCGTGCCGAGATAGAGCACCCCTGCTGAGGCGATGAGGCCGAGGATG
The DNA here is from genome assembly GCA_963738305.1 of uncultured Actinomycetes bacterium. Classification (GTDB taxonomy): domain Bacteria; phylum Actinomycetota; class Thermoleophilia; order Solirubrobacterales; family 70-9; genus JBBRHQ01. The sequence goes on from CAVTVU010000003.1 coordinate 36,368, forward strand.
GTCAGCATCAGCGGCAGGCCGGCGGCGACAAGGGAGCCGAAGGCGAGGACGAGGATGGCCAGCGTCACCGGCCAGGAGATCAGCTCCGAGCGCAGCATCGCGTCGCGGTTGGCCTGGTTGAAGTCCGACCACATTCCGGAAGCGCCGGTGAGGTTGACCTGTACCTCCGGTGCCGCGACCGCCTCGAGGTCGCCCTTGAGGCGGTCGGCGGCGGCGACCATCTCGTTCGGGTCGCTGGCGGCGCCGGCGGTGATCACCGCCGTGTGGCCGTCGGCGGAGATCGCGGGGCCCGGGCGGGGAGCGCTGAGAGCAGAAACGGCCCGATCGGCGCGCAGGACGGCCATCGCCCTCCGGAGGGTGCGCCGGAAGCCGGGGTCGGAGGAGGTTTCGCTTGGGGAGTGGACCGCGACCTGGAGCGCGTACGAGCCGGCCCCTGCGAAGCCGCGGTCGATCGCCTGCCGGGCCCTGACCGACTCCGAGCCGTTGGCCTGCCAGCCCGCGCCGGAGAGAGCGGTCTCGACGCGCGGCGCCAGGATGCCGAGGCCGATCGCGATCAGCGCCCAGCCGACGAAGACGTGGCGGCGCTTGCGCGCTGCGAGCAGGCCCAGCCGGCCGACCGGCCCCAGTTCCCCGCGGCTCATCGGCGCTGCTCGCCCGCCCCGCGAAGGCCGAGGTAGCGGCGCATCAGCCACGAGCTCGGACAGTTGCCGAAGAGGACGAACGCAAGCTGGTTGATGGCGACGAACAGGGTGAGGAGGAGGAAGAGGGGGCTGACGAGGACGGCGAGGACGACGCTGAGGGCGGTCATCGTTCCGGCCATCAGGAAGAGAACACGCTCCAACGGCCAGCGTGAGGAGTCTTCGAATCGCACGTCGGGGTTCCGCCGGATCGCGGGTCGCGACTGGGTGGCCGTGGGCATCGCTAACCTTCCATTTGAATCATCTACAGTTGCACAACTTTACAGTTGTAAACTGGAAGGTAGCAGATGGACGCGCCAATGACTCCCCACGCAGCCGAGCTGATCGCCCGCCGCTTCCGGGCGCTCTCGGATCCCACCCGGCTGCGCATCCTCGATCTCCTGCGCGAGCGCGGAGAAGCCTCGGTCGGCGAGCTGAGCGAGGCACTCGAGAGCAGCCAGCAGAACGTCTCCAAGCACCTGGCCGCTCTTCACGCCGAGGGCTTCGTCTCCCGCCGCAAGCAGGGGACCAGGGCGCTTTACCGGATCTCGGACCCCGGGGTCCTGGAGCTGTGCGAGAGGGTTTGCGCTGGGATCGAGACTCAGCTGGCCGAGATCGGCGAGGCGATCCGGGGCGCGCCGCTCAGCCCGGGCGCCGAGCCAGCGCCGCGGCGCTGAGCTGCTCCGGGCGGGCGTGGCCGCTCAGGGCGAGCGTCAGATCGAGCTCGCCGAGCACGGTGCGCAGCACCGTCTCCACCCCGGATTGCCCGCCGAGCGCCAGCCCCCAGATGTAGGGGCGGCCGAGGAGGACGGCGTCGGCGCCCAGCGCCAGCGCCTTGAAGACGTCGGCCCCGCCGCGGATGCCACTGTCGAAAAGCACCGTCAGATCGTCGCCGACGGTGTTGGCGATCGCCGGCAGGGCATCGAGCGAGGCGAGGGCGCCGTCAACCTGGCGCCCGCCGTGGTTGGAGACGACGATCCCGTCGACCCCGCGCACGGAGGCTTCCCGGGCGTCGTCGACATGCTGGATTCCCTTCAGCAGGATCGGCAGCTCGGTCCGCTCTCGCAGCCAGGCGAGGTCCTCCCAGGTGAGCGAGGGGTTCTCGTAGACGCCGAGGTAGGCGCCGGTAGCAGCGCCAAGGTCCTCCTCCGGGGTCCGCTCGAGGCCGGCGCGGAACACCGGGTCCTGGAGGAAGTTGGCGTTGCCCGAGCCCTCGAGAAAGGGCAGCCATGCCTGCTGGAGGTCGCGCGGTTTCCAGCCGGGGATGAAGGTATCTACGGTGAGGACGATCGCCCCGTAGCCGGCGGCTTCGGCGCGCCGCACGAAGCTCTCTGCCAGCTCCGATCGGTTGGGCCAGTAGAGCTGGAACCAGCGCGGGCCATCGCCGCTCGCCTCGGCGATCTCCTCCATCGTGTAGTGCGAGGCAGTGCTCGCCACGATCGGAACTCCAAGGGCGGCAGCCGCCCGGGCGCTCGCCAGTTCGCCGTCGTCGTGGACGATCTTTTGGACCCCGATCGGCGCCAGCATCAAGGGTGCCGGCATCGTCGTGCCGAGCACCGTGGTCGAGAGGTCGCGCTCCGCGACGTCGCGCAGCATCCGCGGCACGATCCGCCAGCGGCGGAAGGCCTCGCTGTTCTCGGCCATCGTGTCCTCGCTTCCGGCTCCGGCCCAGACGTAGCCGGCGGTCCGCTCGGGCAGCGCGTCGAGGGCCTGGCGCTCCAGCTCGGCAATGGAGACCGAGAGCTCGGGGCGCTCGCCGCTCAGCCCGCGCGCGTAGATCTCGCGGTAGTAGCCGCTGAATTCGCTCACGGTGCGGAGACTAATCCCGCGGCTGCCGGGTCCGGGGTAGGCTCGCGGCGATGCCCGCGAGCTTCGACTACGTGATCGTCGGCGCTGGCTCGGCCGGCTGCGCCCTCGCCGCCCGGCTCAGCGAGGACCCCACGCAGCGGGTCGTCCTGCTGGAGGCCGGCGGGCGAGACCGCTCGCCCAACATCAAGATCCCGGCCGCCTTCGCCAAGCAGTTCCGCACCAAGCTCGACTGGGATTACTCGACGGGGCCCGAGCCGGCGCTCGATGGGCGGGAGCTGTTCGTCCCCCGCGGCAAATCGCTGGGCGGCTCCAGCTCGATGAACGCGATGATGTACGTGCGCGGGCGGCCTCTCGACTACGACGGCTGGCGCGACCGCGGCTGCCCGGGCTGGGGGTACGAGGATGTCCTGCCGCTTTTCAAGCGGGCCGAGAACAACGAGCGAGGCGCCTCCGAGGTCCACGGCGCCGGCGGGCCGTTGAACGTGGCGGACCAGCGCTCGCCCCGGCCGCTGACCCGCCGCTTCCTCGAGGCAGCTCAGGCCGCCGGGATCCCCGCCAACCCCGACATCAACTCCCCCGAGCAGGACGGCGTATCGATCACCCAGGTGACCCAGCGGAACGGGCGCCGCTGGAGCTGCGCCGACGGCTATCTCCGCCCGGCGATGAAGCGGCCCAACCTGAGCGTTATCAGCGGGGCCCAGGTGCTGGGGATCGTCCTCAGCGGCGAGCGCGCCACGGGCATCCGCTGGCGCGACCGCAGGGGGCGCGAGGCGATCGCCCGCGCAGACCGCGAGGTGGTGCTCTGCGCCGGGGCGATCGGCAGCCCCCAGCTCCTCATGGTCTCGGGCATCGGGCCGGCCGAGCACCTCGGCTCGTTGGGGATCGAGACCAGAGTGGACTCACCGGGGGTTGGCGAGAACCTCCAGGACCACCCCTTTGTCCTGCTCAACTTCTCCTCGACCGTGGCGGAGAGCCTCGCCGACGCGGAGAAGCCGAAGGCACTGGTCGAGTGGCTGCTGCGGCGCAGCGGCCCGCTCACCTCGAACGTAGGCGAGGCGATGGCCTTCGTCCGCTCCCGCCCCGGCCTTCCGGCCGCCGACCTCCAGTTGCTCTTCGGGCCGGCCTACTACCACGACCACGGCTTCGACGAGCACGACGGTCACGCCTTCGCCCTCGGAGCGACTCTGATCGCCCCGAAAGCGCGCGGCCAACTGCGGCTGCGCTCCGCCGACCCGCTGGCCAAGCCGCACCTCATCGGTAACCACCTCTCCGAGCCCGAGGACATGGCAGCGATGGTCGCCGGCTTCCGGATGATGCGGAAGATCGCCGTGACCGAGCCGCTCGCCTCCGCCCGCGGCCGCGAGCTGGTGCCCGGCGACCCGCCCGAGAGCGACGAGGAGGTCGAGGCCTTTCTGCGGCAGGAGACCGAGCTGCTCTACCACCCGGTCGGGACCTGCCGCATGGGGGATGACGAGACGGCGGTGCTCGATCCGCAGCTACGCGTCCGCGGCGTCGAGTCGCTGCGGGTCGCCGACGCCTCGGTCATGCCGGTGATCACCGGCGGCAACACTCACGCGCCGACCGTGATGATCGGCGAGAAGGCGGCCGAGCTGATAGGTGGACACCCGCCTAGATGTCTTCCGCCGGAGTCGGTTCATCTTGGCGACGCCGGTCCTGACCCGGGCGCCAGCCGCTGACCAGGCCCGCGACGAGCACCACAAGGAATATCTGCCCGGTCAGCATCTCCAGACCGGAGAACATCTGTCCCGGCTGACCGGCGGGGACCAGGTCCCCATACCCGACCGTGGTCAGTGTCGTGTAGCTGAAGAAGATGAAGTCGCCGCCGTCGGCGTGTGGCACTCCCTCGAAGAAGATCCCGCTCTGGATGCGGTCGATCGCCCCGAAGAGGAAGGCGAAGAGAAGCCCGAGGCCCGTATAGACGCTGAGCGCGCCGAGGATCGTCCTGATGCTGATCCGCGGCGCCATCACCACCGTCGCCAGCACCTTCGCCAGGGCAACCCCCAGCAGGAGCACCGTCAGAAGGGCGGCGACGGACTGGAAGACGTTCTCGTCGGTTATCGCTGCAATCGCGTTGAGCCCGACCGCGAGGATCGAGACCAGAACGGCGCGCCTGATCCAGATCGGGTTCGAACCCGAGGCCGAGGCGGCGAAGATCGCCGTCGTAGTAGCGGTCCCTGAGATCACGACCGCCGACCAGCCCCGGTCGGGCAGCAGCGAGGCGAGGACGTAGGTGGCGACGACCAGCAACAGGACGGTGCCGAAGTAGTCGTTGACGCGCTCTGCCAGCGCCTCCATGTGCCTACCGTCGAAACGGGGGCTTCGGGACCTCTCCATCCATCGCTCGTTCGGCCGCGCGAAGCCGTTTCCTTCCCTGCGCGCACACCGCAAGGCCGGTCCCGTGGCTAGTTTTCGAGGCCCGCCGCCTGCAGGGCCTCCGCCCAGCCGAGAAAGGCCGTGACGCGCGAGATCAGGCCGTCCCTGATCAGGAAGAGGTTGGCGAACTCCTGATCCAGCTCGAGGTGGCTCGCGCCCCCCTTCATGTGGACCCGGCCCAGCCAAAGCACCGAGTCCCCGAGGTCACGGACCTCCCCCTCCTCGAAGCTGAAGTCCTCCCAGGTATCCCAGACCGAGGCGAAGCCCCGCGCGCACTCCTCCTGGCCCCGGTAGACGACCCGCTCCACCGCGGCCGGACCGGCCGGCGCCCACTCGATGTCGTCGGCGAGGAAGCCGGCGGCCAGATGAGGGTCGCGATCGTTCCAGGCCGCGACGAGGCCCCGCACCGACTCCAGGTTGGTCTCCGACATCTCACATCAGTATCCGCCACTCGGGCCAGGGAGGAAGATTGCTGCGAACGGATGGCCGTCCTGCATCTGCATCGAATAGCGAGGCCTATCCAGGACGACGCGCCCGGGCAGCAGCTCGAAGAGCTCGCGCAGCATCGGACTCGGGCGCTCGAAGACGTCGCCGTAGGTGTAGCGGCGGAAGTCGTCGCCGCAGGCGTACGCGTCGCGCTTCCGGCGCCGATCTTTCTGCCAAGCGTGACGAGAGCGGTGGTAGCGGTAGCCGTCCAACTCGACGGGGAGACCCAGCGAGGAGAAGTCAGGACGGCCTTGATCTCACCCCCGTTTCATCCGCAGGATCTTCGCTTCCGACGCTGATCCAGCCTCAGCGGAGGGGGTGGGATTCGAACCCACGGGACGCCCGAAGACGCCCAACGGCTTTCAAGGCCGCCGCATTCAACCGCTCTGCCACCCCTCCGGCGACGGGCCGAGGCTAGCCTAGCCGCGCCGCCGCGGCGACCATCCGCCGGTGGTCCGCACATCGGCTTGCGCTCCTGGAACGTCGCGACTGCCGTCCTCCTGGCAGGGAACGATCACGGCGAGTCGAGGCTGCAAGGCGGGGACCTTGCCAGGATGGAGGGGTGCGCCGCCTGCTGATCCTCGCCTGCTCGATCGTCTTCCTCGACGTCTCCTTCTTCGCGGCGATCGCGCCACTGCTCCCCGGCTACGTGGACGACCTCGGCCTCAGCAAGACGCAGGCCGGCATGCTGAGCGCTTCCTACGCGGCGGGGACCCTGGTCGCGGCCCTCCCCGCCGGTCTCGTCGCCGCGCGCGTGGGTCCGCGGCTCACTGCAATCGCCGGCCTCGCCGTCCTCGGCGTTTCCAGCCTCGCCTTCGGCTTCTCCGATCAGATCGCGCTGCTCGACACCGCCCGCTTCTGTCAGGGAGCGGGTGGCGCGATGGCCTGGGCCGGCTCCTTCACCTGGATCATCCTTCGCGCCCCCGAGGATCAGCGCGGCGTGGTGATCGGCACCGCGATGGGGATGGCGGTCGCCGGAGAGCTGTTTGGTCCGCCTCTAGGTGCGATCGCCAAGGTCGCTGGGACCGAGATCGTCTTCGGCTCGGTGCTGATCGTCGCGACGGTCCTCGCCGTCATCGCGGCGAGGACTCCCGATTCCCCCTCCCGCCAGCGGGCCGGCGCCGCGCGCTTGCGGGCCGCGCTCGGCACCCGGCCGATCCTGATCGGATCCGGACTCGTCGCGATCCCCTCGCTGATGTTCGGCGCCATCGCGGTCCTGGTGCCGCTGCGCCTTGACGCGCTGGGTGGCGGCAGCGCCGTGATCGCGGCCAGCTTCGCCACCGGCGCGCTCTGCGAGAGCACCCTCTCGCCCCTGGTCGGCCGCTATTCCGATCGCGCCGGGCGACTGGCGCCCTACGCGATCGGGATGGCGATCGGGGCGGCGGCGATGGCGGCAATCGGCCTGGGCGAGCTGCTCGGGGTGGTCTTCGCTGCGACCGTGCTGGCCGCCGCGGGCGCCGGTTTCTGCTTTACCCCCGCCACGGCGATGCTCGCCGACTCCGCTGACGAGGTCGGCCTTCACCAGGGCATCGCCGCCGGCGTGACGAGTGTCGCCTGGGCCGGGGGGCAGGTGCTGGGAGGACTGGGCGGTGGCGCGGCGGCCAACCTGCTCGGCGACGCGGCGCCCAGCCTCGCCGTCGCGGCGATGATGGCCCTCGGCGCGCTCGCGTCCAGGCGCCTCGCGGCCGCCAGGCCTGCGCCGACCGGCCCGGAGCCCGGGGTTGGCGACCTCGGTGTGCCCTGATGGCTGTGAGGACCGCACCCCGTGACTCAACCGCCGTCTCGTGGGCCAACTGGGCGGGGGATCAGTCCTGTGCGCCGGCGGAGATCCTCAGTCCCCGGACCGTCACGGAGCTGGGCGAGGCGGTGGCGGCGGCGGCCACCGCCGGCCGCAAGGTCAGCGTTCCCGGTTCGGGGCACTCCTTCACCGAGGCCGCGATGACCGAAGGTTCGATGCTCCGGATCGAGGCGCTTTCAGGGGTGATCGACGCCGACCCGGCTTCCGGCCTCGTCAAGGTCGGGGCCGGCACCGTTCTCGCCGATCTCAATCTGGCCCTGGCCCGCCTCGGGCTGGCGATGGAGAACCTCGGCGACATCGACCGCCAGACGCATCGCCGGGGCGATCTCGACCGCAACCCACGGCACCGGCGCCGCTCTGCGCAACATCTCGGCCCAGGTCGAGGCGATCGAGCTGGTGCTCGGCGACGGCAGCGTCCGCGAGCTGACGGTGGAGCATGATCCGGAGCTGCTGCGGGCGGCCCGGGTAGGGGTGGGGGCCCTGGGGGCGATCTCCGCGGTCACCCTGCGCTGCGTCCGGGCCTTCACGCTGCACAGGATCGACCAGCCGCGCCCCCTGGAGGAGGTGCTCGGCTCCTTCTCCGAGCTGGCCGAGGCGAACGACCACTTCGAGTTCTTCGTCTTTCCCTACACCGAGGAGGCACTGACCATCCGGCGCAACCGCACCGACCGGGAGCCGCGCCCGCGCGGGGCGCTGCGCCGCTATCTCTCCGACGTCGTGCTGGAGGAAGGCCTCGGCAGCCTGATGCTCCGCGCCACGAGGCGCTGGCCGAAGCTGATCCCCCGCTCGACCGGGCTGGCCGCCCGGGTGCTCTCACAGGGCGAGCACATCGACCGCAGCTACCGGATCTTCTCCAACCGCCGTGAGATCCGCTTCACCGAGATGGAGTACGCGGTTCCGCGGGACAGCGGGCCCGAGGCCGTGCACAGGGTGCTGGAGCTGATCCGGGCGAGAGCCGGCTCGCGGTGGCGATGCCGATCGAGTGCCGGGTCGTCGCCCCCGACGACGCCCTGCTCAGTCCCTCCCACGAGCGCGAGACCACCTACGTCGCCGTCCACCAGTTCCCGGGTATGGAGTGGCGGCCCTACTTCGAGGCGGTCGAGGAGATCATGGACTCCTACGGCGGGCGCCCCCACTGGGGCAAGCGCCATTTCCAGACCGCCGAGACCCTGGCGCCTCGCTACCCCCGCTGGGCCGACTTCGCCGCCGCCCGCGACGAGCTCGACCCCGGTCGCGTCTTCGCCAACGAGTACGCGACCCGGGTGCTCGGCCCCTGAGTTTGCATTGGCCGGCGCGGTGTTAGCGCCGGCACAGGCATGTCAGGCGGCGAAGCCGCCGCAAGTGGTTCCTAGAGGAAGGTGCGGCCCTCGCCGCGGTAGGTGGGGACGTGATCGACGATCTCGCCGCCCTCGACCAGGTAGAGCGAGTCGAAGCGCTCGCAGAGCTCCCCGGCCTTGGCGTGGCGGAAGTAGGCGCCGCTCGCCGATCTCCAGTCCGTCGGCGGCCTCGCCGAGCAGCGGCGTCTGCACCTCGCCGGCGCCCTCCTCGGGGTCGAGTCGCAGGCCCTCGGGCAGCCAGGGCGAGGGCAGCCGCACGGCGTCGCCGCTGCCCGAGGCGAGGTAGCCACCGCCGAGCGCGGTGACGACCCCCCGGCCGGGGCGGCGGACCACCGGCAGGGCGAAGCCGGCCGCGGGGACCGGGGTGAAGCGGCTGTAGTGGTCGAAGAGGACCGGCGCGTAGAGGCCCGAGCCGGCGGCCAGCTCGGTCACCGACGGATCGTCGGCGCGTCAGCTCGAGGCTGCCGGTGCCGCCGCCGTTGACCAGCTCGATCTCGGCGATCTCGCGCACCGCGGCGACGATCCGCCCGCGCCGGCGCCGCAGCTCCCGCGCCGAGCGACGCTGCATGAAGCGGATCGCGGCGCCGCGCAGCCTGCGGCCCGGGGGCCGGTCGCCGACCCCGGCGATCTGTCCCTCGTAGGCCATCAGCGCCGACCAGGCGCAGCTGCGGGCGGCCGTCGATCTCGCGGGCCAGGGCGACACGGCGTCGGCGACCGTGTGGACCGGCGAGCGCTTCGGGCCCGACCTTGACCCGTCCGCCCAGCGCCCACCAGCCGGCGTCGACGTCGATGCACAACCTGACCGGCGCCGCCGCGGCGCCCAGCACCGACTCGATCATCTCGAGGTGCTCGACGCAGTCGACCATCACCACCGGCGCCTGCTCGGGGTTGGCGGCGCTTCGCGATCGCCAGCTCGGCGAGCGCGCCGCGGTCGGCCGTGGGATAGGCGAGCAGCAGGTCCTCGAATCCCTCCGAGGCGAGCCAGAGCGTCTCGGGCAGGGTGAAGGTGAGCAGTCCGGCGAAGCCCTCGCCGCGGGCGAGGATCCGCTCGCAGCAGCGCCCGGCATCGCACCGACTTGGTCGCCAGGCGGATCGGCTTGCCGCCGGCGCGGCGGGCCATGTCGGAGGCGTTGGCCCACATCGCGTCGAGGTCGACGAAGGCGAACGGCGCCTCGACCTCGGAGAAGACCCGCTCGTAGCGGCTGTGGGTCTGCTCGGGGGCGGGCACGGCGGCGAGCCTACATTTCCCAAAGGCCGGCGCGGTGTAGCGCCGGCACAGGCATGTCAGGCCGCGAAGCCGCCGCAGGTGTTTCCTCAAGGCCGGCGATTCCTCTCCTACAATCGGACGCCCGGAGAGGTGGCCGAGTGGCTGAAGGCACTCGCCTGCTAAGCGAGTAGGGGGCGCAAGCTCTCTCGAGGGTTCGAATCCCTCCCTCTCCGCTGGTGGACTCCTGTCTCGACAGGCCCTCTGCCCGCTGATGGCCCGGCGGCTGGCCATCTCCGTCGCCTGCCTCGCCACCCTGGTCGGCTCCGCCCTGGCGACGACCGCGATCCTCCGCAACAACGAGCGCGGCTCCGCGACGGCTGCGGTCACCGTGGTCGCCGGAGCAGCCGACCGGCCGCGCCCCGGGTCCCGAGCGCGCGCCCCAGCCACCGAGCCCGGTCGCGCTTCCTGCCCCACGGCACGGGTGCCGAGCATCGGGGTGCGGCCGGCGCGGGGCCCCTACTTCTCGATCGTCAGGCTGCTGCCCGGCAAGCGGGTTGGCGGTCTCGCGGCGCCCGGGCGGGGACCCGGTGGCCACGCTCGGGCCGCGGACCGAGTTCGGCTCGCCGGTGGTGCTCGCGGTCGATCATCGGCGCGGCGACTGGGTCGGCTTCCAGACGCCCGCAGCTGCCGAACGGCCGAGCTCGGCTGGGCGCGCTTCGACCCCTCGCGGATGCAGCTCTACTGGACCAAGTACTCGCTCGGCCGTCGACCTCTCCGAGCGCAGCCTCGAGATCCGCTACGGGAACGATGCGGTCTCGCGCTTCACCGTCACCGTCGGCGGAGCCGGCTCGGAGACGCCGCTGGGCCGCTTCGCGATCACCGACGCCCTCACCTTTGACTCGAGCCCCTACTACGGCTGCTGCGCCCTGGCCCTCTCAGGCCACCAGCCGCACCTGCCTCCCGGCTGGATCGGCGGGAACCGGCTGGCGATCCACGGCACCCCCGGCCCGGTCGGCCTCGCCGCCTCGGCGGGCTGCGTGCGCGCCACCGACGCCACGATGCGGGAACTGTTCCGCACCGTCCCCCTTGGCACGCCGGTGTTCGTCTCCGGCTAAGCGTCAGGCCGGGGCGGCCGCCAATCCCTCGATCTCGGCCTCCAGCTCGACGGCCAGATCGTCGAGGTCGGCGAGCACGTCGCGATCACCCGGTCAGGCCGAAGAAGACACCACCGTCGTAGCTGACCACGCCGATCGAGAGCGCATGGCCCTGGGGTGAGAGCGGGACGCACGGGTACACCTCGAGCAGCCGGCGCCCGAGCAGGTAGAAGGGCATCTGCGGGCCCGGAACGTTGGAGATGACCAGGTTCCAGGTCAGCGGCCGGGAGATCGCCTCGGCGAGCAGCCGGTTGATGGTCGGCGGAGTCCAGCCGGTGGCATCGATGATCAGGGATGCGGCGTGGGCCTGCTCGGATTCCTTCAGCCGCGCCGTCTCCTCTGTCACCTTTTCGAGGCGCGTCTGCGGGTCGGGGGCGTCAAGCGGCAGCGAGACTTGGATCGAGGTGATCCGGTTGCCCATCGCGTTCTGCTCGTGCGGACGCCGGATGCTGACGGGGACCAGTGCGACAAGGTAGGCGGGCGATTCCTCGCCTTGACCGGCATCGCCTTCGGCGCGGCTGAGGAGGAAGCGCCCCAGGGCCCCGGCGGCGATCGAGAGGACAACGTCGTTGACCGTCGAGCCCGGCGCAGCGGAGCGGGCCGCCTTGATCGCCCCGAGGTCGGCCCCGGCCCAGGCCACCCGGCGGTCGCGACCGATCTCGACGTTGAGCGCGCTGGGCGGCACCCCGGGTCCGCCGGCGGCGAGGCCGGCGAAGCCCTCTGCCGTCTTCATTGCCCGGGCCGCCGTCTCGACGAAGGGCGTCGTCAGCGTCTCGCGGGCGACTTTGCGGGCGGCCCGGATCGGGCGCCGCAGGGTGGCGGTGGCCTCGCCGATGAACAGCATCCCGGGGCTCGATTGGTCGGGCTCCCACGGTTCCGAGGGCTCGGGCTCCGTCCGTGCCGGGTCGGGGTCGAGGAGGATCGTCCCGACGTCGACGGCGGAGACCCCGTCGACCAGCGCGTGATGTGTCTTCGAGAGGTAGGCGTGGCGCTCGCCCTCGAGCCCCTCGATCAGGTAGAGCTGCCAGAGCGGCCGCGCGAGGTCGAGCGAGCCGGACATGATCTGCCCGATCAGCTCCCGCAGCTCCGCGCTTCCCCCCGGCGAGGGCAGGCCGGCCCGCCGGACGTGCCAGCGGATATCGAAGCGCTCGACGTCTGCCCAGCGGGGATTGGTCAGCTGCACTCCCGGCGCCTTCGCCACGCGCTGGCGGTAGCGGGGAATCAGGTGAAGGCGCGATTCGACGTGGCGCAGCAGGTCCTCGTAGCGCGGCGGCGCGCCCTCCATGATCATCGTTCCGCCTACGTTGACGTGGATCGGCCCGCGCTCGGCCAGCAGCGAGGACATGTCGGAGGCGGAGAGCCGCTCGGGCACGACGCGAGCCTATCCGCGCCGGGCGCTGAAACATCCGGGCCCGGTGGGGGCACGGCTCCGCCTGAGCCGCGAGCGGGAGAATGGAGGGGGTGATCCCCCACTCCCCGAACCGCCGCACCAAGATCGTCGCCACGGTTGGGCCGGCCACCTGGGCAGCCCGAGCGGCTGGCCGAGCTGATCGCCGCCGGGGCCGACGTCCTCCGGCTCAACTTCTCCCACGCCGAGCCCGAGCGCCAGGCACAGACGATCGACTCGATTCGCGGCGCCGCCGAGCAGGTGGGCCGCGAGGTGGCGATCCTCGGCGACCTCCCAGGCCCGAAGCTGCGGATCGGCTCGATGCGTGGCGACGTGGTCGAGCTGGACACCGGCACCACGGTCACGCTCACTTCCGACGGCGGCATCGGCGACGAGCGGCGGATTCCCGTCTCCTGGGCGGGCCTGCCGGGGGCGCTCGGCCCGGACGAGCTCGTCTACCTCGCCGACGGCGCGATCCGCCTGCGCGTACTCGGGGCTGTCCCCAGCGGGGTCGAATGCGAGGTCGAGGTCGGCGGCGCCCTCGAGCTCCCACAAGGGGATGAACCTGCCCGGGGCGGAGACCGGGCTGCCGGCGATCGACGTGGATGACCTGCGCTGGGTCGATTTCGCGGTGCGCGAGCGGGTCGACCTGCTGGCGGTCTCCTTCGTGCGCCGCGCCGCCGACCTCGGCCCGGTCGAGGAGCGCCTGCACCAGCTCCATTCCGACATCCCGCTGATCGCCAAGATCGAGAAGCCGCAGGCGGCCGAGAACGCCGAGGAGATCATCAGGGCGGCGACGAGCGGGATCATGGTCGCCCGAGGCGACCTCGGAATCGAGCTGCCGCTCTCCCGGGTCCCGATCGTGCAGAAGGAGCTGATCCGCAAGGCGGGCAAGCTCTCCAAGCCGGCGATCACCGCGACCCAGATGCTCGCATCGATGGTCACTGCCCGGCGCCCGACCCGGGCCGAGGTCACCGACGTCGCCAACGCGATCTACGACGGCACCGACGCGGTGATGCTCTCCGAGGAGACGGCGGTCGGGCAGAACCCGATCGAGGCGGTGCGGGTAATGGACCGGATCGCGCGCGAGACCGAGACCGACCTCAGCTACGGCGAGTGGCTGCTGGCTCGCACCGAGAAGGCGACCCAGGACGTCGCCGACTCGGTCGCCCAGAGCGCGGTCGGCTCCGCCTACCGGCTCGGCCTGGCGGCGCTAGTCGTGCCGACGACCAGCGGGCGCACGGCACGGCTGATCTCGGCGCATCGCCCCAACGTGCCGGTCCTGGCGATCTCGCCGCGGATCGAGACGGTGCGGCGGATGAACCTGCTGTTCGGGGTGAGGGCGGTGCTGAATGACCAGACGAGCGAGATCCGCGACCTGCTTCACGATTGCGCCGCGCTGGCGGCGATGCACGGAGTGGCTCGGCCGGGGGAGCTGGTCGGGATCGTCGCCGGGCTGCCCGACCAGGAACTGGGGACCAACCTGTTCGAGATCCACCGGGTGCCCTGACGTCCCTCTGCCGGCTTGGCGGGCTCCCGCGCGGCGGAACAATCGTCCAACCAGCGAGGCGCCGTCGCCGCGGGTTTCGCTAGGATGCCGCGCCAATGGTCAGGGGAGCGATCTCGTCGCGACAGGGACTGCGCCCGCTCGGACTGCTCGCCGCCGCCATGGCTGGGGTGGCTCTGCTGCTGGCGATCAACGCCGGCGAGGCCTCGGCCGCGCGGGTTCCCTGCCCCGGCACGTTCCGCGTGCTCCACAACGACCACATCGGTCGGATGTCGTTGCCGGCGGGTCAGTACCAGATCACAATCCTGCAGAGCGGGACGCCGAGCTGCGCGACCGCCTCGAAGCTGTTCACCCGCTTCCTCGAGGACTTCGACGGCAAGCTCCCCTACGGGTACCGGATCAGCGCCGCGAAGCGCGCCTTCGTGAAGAGCCCCGGGGTCGGCTTCGCCGTGAAGCGGAACGGCGGAGGCGGCGGCGGTGGTGGAGGCGGCGGCGGTCGCCACCCGAAGAACGGACGCTTCTGCCGGGGCACGTTCAGCGTCCTTCACAACGACCACATCGGCAAGCTGCAACTGCCGAAGGGCAGGTACTGGATCATCCTGCTGCAGAAGAACGGGCTGACCTGCGCCCGCGCTTCGTCGCTGTTCAGCAGGTTCCTCGACTCCCCGGGCGGGCGCCTGCCGAACCCCTGGCAGGTCAACCCGCAGACGGCGAAGTTCCGCCGCGGGCCGAACGGCAACGGCTTCCGCGTCAAGCCGACCAGCTAGCGCCTGCTCAGCGGACCACGCGGACGTTGAAGGCGGCCGTGTCGAGTGCGCCCATCATCCGCAGCCACAGCGGCAGATACATCTCCATTCCGCGGGCGGCGCCGATCTCGCCGAGGTCGAGGATCGAGTCCTCCGGCCAGCCGAAGGCGTGAAGGAGGGCGCTTGACTTCGCCCTTGGCGCCGGGGTCGTTTCCGGCGACGAAGATCGTGCTCGGCTCCGACAGCGAACCGGGCTCGACCATCACCGCCGCATTGACCGTGTTCAGGGCCTTCACGACCTTGGCGTCGGGATGGGCGGCCTGGATGCGCTCCGCGAGGCTGTCGTCGTTGCAGACGCTCAGCGTCGGCGGCATTCCCTGGGAGAAGTCGAGCGCGTTGGCGACGTCGACCAGCACCTTGCCGGCAAGGTTCTCCGCCCCCGCCGCATCGAGGGCCTCGAGCGAGGCGCCGCCGGCGGTGCAGTTGAAGACGATCTCGCCGGCCGCGGCGGCGTCGGCGAAGCTGCCCTGTGCGGCGCCGGCGCCGGCCGCCTCAACCCAGGCGCCCGCGTCCTCGTTGTCGGCGCTACGCGAGCCCATCGTCACCTCGTGCCCCAGCTCGACCAGCTTGGAGGCGATCGTCTGCCCGACTCCGCCCGTGCCCAACACCGCAACCTTCATGCCGCCTCCTTCAGTCGAGTCCGAGTGCCCGACCGAGGCTAGCGAGCCGCCGCGCTCGGCTAGATTGGGTGGATGGGCGCGAACGGTGGCGACGACTTGGTGGCGGAGGTGACGACTTGGGATGGGGTCAGCACGGCCGAGGGGCGCTTCGGGTCGACGCGCTTCATGCTCGGACGTCGCGAGCTGGGACACCTGCATCCGCCGTCCACGCTCGACATGCCCCTACCGCCGGAGCAGAAGCGCGAGCTGGTCGAACGAGGCGAGGCGGAGCGCCACCGCTGGACGCCCCCGGAATCGGGCTGGGTGACGATCCGCCTCTCCGGCGAGGAAGCCACCCGCCACGCGATCGGACTCCTGCGCGAGCGCTACGAGCACGCTCGCGATGTGCGGGCGGAGCGCACGTGAAGCTTTTCGACGCCTCGCAGGGCCCGCGGATCCTCGGTCCGGCCGAGGGCAAGGCCATCGACCTGCAGTCGATCGGGGTCCGCTTCATGGCATGGGCCGAGGAGACGGGCGGCGGGTTCTCCGTGGTCGAGCACCCGATCCCTCCGCGCACACTGGCGGCGCCGTTGCATCGCCACTCGCGCGAGGACGAGTTCAGCTTCGTCCTCGAGGGCCGCATGGGGGCGATGCTGGGCAACGACATCGTCTACGCGGAGGTCGGCGACCTGGCGTTCAAGCCGCGAAACCAATGGCACACGTTCTGGAACCCCGACGACGGACCCTGCCGGATCCTCGAGATCATCTCCCCCGGGGGCTTCGAGCACTATTTCGACGAGATGGCCGAGCTGGTCGCGTCCCCGGAGTTCGATTCCGCCGACATGGTCAAGCTCGGCGCCCGCTACGGGCTGGAGTCGGACCCGGAGAGTGTGCCCCGGCTCTGCGAGGAGCAGGGGTTGGACCACCCGATGCTGCACATGGGCTAGCCGTGGTGTGAGGGACTTGGTCCCTGGGGTGGCTTCCGGTGGGAGGCGGCACGGCCGACGATGGCCGGGTCAGCCACCGAACCCCAGGAGACAAAATGATCCGCCCCAAGAACCTCGCAATAGCCACCCTCGCGGCACTCGCTTTCACCGCCACAGCCGCCGGGCCCGCCGCGGCCTCACACGGCAAGGCACACAAGCAGGCCAGGGCGCACCACCACCGCGCGACGGTCCCTTCCGGCACGCCTCCCTCTCAGCCGAACGCGACCACCCCGGCCATCTCACGCATCGGCCCGGGAGGGCGCCCGATCCGGCTCATCCTGGGGGGGACGGTGGGCGGGACTGTCGTGGCGATGCAGACCGGCACCTGGCAGCACGGCAACGACGATGACGATTGCCAGATCGACGCGGACACCGCGAACATGTGGCAGGAGAAGGGCGACTACCTGGCCGGCCAGGGGGATCAGGCCGGAGCCGCCGAGGCCTACGACAACGCCTCGACCGTCGCCGGAGAGGCGAACGCCGGAGGGTGCAACCTCTTCCTCAACGACAACGCGTAACGGCGATCCCGCTCGAGGGGGCCGGGATCCGGCGGAACCGCCGCTCCCGGCCCTCTCGTAGAATCGCTCCGCCGGCAACCCCGGCCCGCGCCCGTAGCTCAGTTGGATAGAGCGTCGGTCTACGAAACCGAAGGTCACAGGTTCGAATCCTGTCGGGCGCGTTGGCTTTGCAGAGCGGAATCGGCTTGTGCAAACGGTTTGGGCAAGAACGCGAGCCCGGGCCGAGGTCAGCTTCGAGACTCGGCCCGAACCCGGACCAGGGCGTCACGGTCCGACTCTCGGGTGGCGCCCGCGTGGCCACGCACCGTTTGGCCTCGAACCCGGAGGCGAACTGGCCCGCCATCGCCTGTCAGGTTGCGCGACCAGACCTTTCGCTCCGGCAAGACTCGGGGCGTTTGCGGTCGCGAGCCACCCCCTAGATGATTGATTCCTAATTCCTTGCCCGCAGGCGAAGAGCAAGCACGAAGGGCGCCGAAGTCAGGCGTTGCAACCGCAACGTCGACCCAGGAGGCCTCGTGTGCGCCGACCTCGACACCCTTCTCATTGCAATTTACGTGCTGGTGGACGACTTCCTGCCCGAGCGGCGAGGACCGGGGGCGCCCACCGAAGATCACCCATGCCGAGCTGATCACCCCTGGCGATCTCCCAGGTCTTCCTGGGCCTTCCCAACGATCGCCAGTTCCTCGCCATCGCCTCATACCGGGTGGGCCACCTCTTCCCCTACCTGCCCAAGCAGCCCGGCTACAACAAGCGCCTGCGGCGGCTCGTGGCGGCAGATCTCGAGGGCCATCAACTACCTTGCCTACGTCTCCCCGGCGCTGTTTGACAAGTTGCGCCTGCTCGACTCGACCCCGGTGCCCTGCGGGGCCTCACGTGAGACGACCAGACGCTCTGAGTTCGCAGGAGTGGCCGCCTATGGGTATTGCCGCTCGCATTCGCGCTACTTCTGGGGCTTTCGGCTCTATTTGCTCTGCGCCTCAGACGGCACCCCGATCGCCTTCGAGCTCGCCCCGGCCAACGCCCCCGAGCGCGAGGTCGCCCGCGAGATGCTCGAGCGGGTCTCAAACACCGGCTACACCGTGATCGCCGACAAGGGCTTCGCCGGGGCCGAGTTCGAGGCCTTCATGGCGTCGCGCGGCGCCACCTTCCTGAGGCCCGACCGAAAGGACGAAGAGCCTCGCTTCGGCTCTCTTGGCCGGGTTCGCCAGTGGATCGAGTCGGTGTTTTGGACCGCCAAAGGCCAGCTTGGGCCCGAGCGTCATGGGGCCCGGACCCTGCCGGGGCTCTGCGCCAGGGTCGGGATGCGGCTGCTCGCCCTCTCGGCGGGTCTATGGCACAACTGGCAGATCGGCGAGCCGGGCCGGCACCTCGCCACCTACGGTCACTGATTTGGAATCAAGCGTCTAGCCGAGGTGGAGGGCCGTCCAGTGCATCGCTTTGGTGTCGCAGTGGACGCTCCCCACGCTGAAGCGGTCGCGAAGCGTCCCGAAGGCCTTGCGTCCGCGCACCTTGCCGGTGATGTCGAGCTTGCTGCCGGCGGCGTTGGTCACATGGATGCTGAACTTGCCGGCGCGGTTGATCGCTCTGGCCGGATTGCCGTAGACCTCCTCGGTGCCGGTGGCAGCGTTCCCGTTGCTGCAGGCGTTCGTCTTGCGATAGTAGAAGCGGACAGTCTTGGCCCTCGTCTTTGTCGCCGTGAAGCTGAAATCGACGTAATTGACGCGGCTCGCCGGCGGTTTGCTGCGGTAGATCCCCTTGGTGAATTTGCCCATCGCCACGCTGGCAGTCGCCAGGGCGAGAATCGCGATCGCCAGCAGCGTCCCTACCTTCATCGCTCGAGACATTATCTTGGTCCCTTTCCCCTAGCCGTGGTATTGCCACATCGGTATCCCGTGCCGCGATGTGGCTTCGCCAATATACCCCTGTCTGGTGCTATGTCAATGATGGATCGTCAGAATCCTTACTCGGTCTGACGCCCCTGCTCAGTTGCCAGACTTTCCTTAGCCGTTCCATCGATGAAGGTCACCTGCCCTGGCAGCTCTATGAAGCTTGGTGAGCAACGGGGGCAGATCCGGAAGCCTCTGGCCCCCAGAATGAGTCGCCTCTTTCGGTAGGCCCTGGCCAGCCGCTGTTCCTCCGGATTCTCCGATTTCTTGGTCGCATCCCGGTCTCATCGCACCGCTGGTCTGCATCGCAGAGCCAAGCACGCTTGTCCTACGAAACCGAAGTTCACAGGTTCGAATCCTGTCGGGCGCGTTGGCTTTCCAGAGCGGAATCGCCTCCAGCAAGCGGCATCGCCTCTATCTGCTCTCCGAGCCGAAGAGAAGATGGAAGTCACCGTTGGTCCGACCAACGAGTGGGTCGTGGGAATGTAGGATGGCCGTTACGAGGAGCGCCCGAATTTGGCCGGGCCGGCGGTAAAGCCCAAGGAGGATCCATGTTTAAGCCTCTCTCGATTGGTCGATGGGGCGGGGGCCGGAGCCTCTTACTTGGGATCGCGGGAGTAGCCACAATTCTGGCCATCGCGGCCCCGGCTAACGCCGCGCAGTTCGCCTACGTCACCAATGACGGGAGCGGTGACGTTTTCCAGTACAAGATCGGCTCGAGCGGACTGCTGGCCCCTCTCTCTCCACCGACAGTGGTGGCCGCCGATAGTCCCCAAGGGCTGGCGGTGAGCCCCGATGGCCGAAGCGTCTACGTGACCGCCACCAACTTCGCCGCCAACTTCGCCGGCGAACTCTTCCAGTACGACGTCGGCGGAGCCGGCGCGCTCACGCCGAAGAGCCCGGCCAGGGTTAACACCGGCGACAACCCTCGCGGCGTGGCGGTCAGCCCAGACGGCGAGAACGTTTACGTAGCTAACGTCGGCTCTCCCTCCACGGGCGACACCATCTCCCAATACGACGTCGGCCC
Source organism: uncultured Actinomycetes bacterium (assembly GCA_963738305.1). Classification (GTDB taxonomy): domain Bacteria; phylum Actinomycetota; class Thermoleophilia; order Solirubrobacterales; family 70-9; genus JBBRHQ01. The sequence continues at coordinate 55,946 of CAVTVU010000003.1, forward strand.
AGGAGGGATGCTTGCGCCGAAGAGCCCCGCCACGGTAGCCGCGGGCGACCAGCCATCGGATGTCGCGGTGAGCCCCGACGGGCGAAGCGTCTACGTTGCCAACAGCTTTGACCACACTGTCTCCCAATACGACGTCGGCGCCGGCGGGGCGCTTACGCCCAAGGATCCGCCCACTGTGGACGCCGGAGGCACCCCGTTCGGGGTGGCGGTGAGCCCGGACGGCCAGAACGTCTACCTTGCCAACCTCTTCATCCTTCGGAGCGGGAATGTCGCTCAGTTCGACGTCGGCCCGGGCGGGGTCCTCTCGCCGAAGAGCCCGACCACGCTGGACACCGCCGCCGCTGCCTCCGACGTTGTGGTGAGCCCGGATGGGAAGAGCGTTTACGTTCCCACCCCCGCCGCCGACCGCGTCTATCAATACGACGTCGGCTCAGGGGGCGAACTCTCGCCGATGAGCCAGCCCACGGTGGCCGCCGGCGACGGCCCCGGCAGTGTGGCCGTGAACACCGACGGAATGAGCGTCTACGTCGCTAACGGTCTCAGCAATGACGTTTCCCAGTACGACGTCGCCCCGGGAGGCGGGCTCTCGCCCAAGAGCCCCGCAACGGTGGCAGCCGGCGATGGCCCAACCGGGGTGGCGGTAACCCCCGCTCCGCTGGTCCCGACGACCCTGGGCCAGTGCCGGAACGATGGCTGGAAGCAGTTTGGCTTCAAGGGCCAGGGCCGCTGCGTGGCATTCGTCGTCTTGACGAGAATCTGTGATGCCCTCGAGCGTCATGGGCTCCACTTGAAGTTCTGCCCGCCCACCCCGCCCGCATTGCTCCGCAGGAACTAAGCGCGTCACAAACGGCCTCATTCCTCCGCTTCAACCCGGCATAAAAGGCGGGCCATGTCGCGGGTGGAATCAAATCAGCCTGCGAGATCAAGACCCCGCGCGAGCACGCCGGTGAGCACGGCGCCGGCGGAACCATCGGGGTCGAGGGACGGGTTGTAGATCGTCACCTCGACTCCGGCGACGCGGCCGGTTGCCATCGCCGCGGCGAGGATGGTCGTCAGCTCGTCGGGGGACATGCCGCCGGGCTGTCGATAGTCGACGGCGGGCATCACTCCGTCGTCGAGGACGTCAGCGTCGACGTGCACCCAGAAACGGGCGGGGGCACCCTGGCGCGTCAGATGGGCGAGGGCACGCCCGGCAGCTGCGGACGCGCCAGAGGCGCGGACTGCGGTGAGGTCGAGCGCGAGGAGTGAAGCGGGAAGCGGCTGGCTGCCCTCGCGTGCCTGCTCCTCTCCGTCGCGGAAGCCGACGATGACGACGTCCTCTTGCCGAACGAGCGGTGAGCGTCCCTCGAGGTCCCCGACGGCCGCCGGCCCGTGGCCGGTGGCCAGCGCGAGATCCATCGACGCCGCTTCGCCGAAGGGCTCGGCCGATGGCTGGTAGAAGTCGGCATGCCCGTCGAGGAAGAGGAGGCCGGCACGCCCGCGCCGGCGTAGGGCCAGCGCCCCGCCGAGAAGGACGCTGCAATCCCCGCCGAGAACCAGGGGCACCTCGTCGGAGTCGAGTATCTCCCCGATCGCGTCTGCGAGAACGCAGGCATACTCGGCGATCTCGCGCCCATTGAGCACCCCGCTCTCGGGGTAGCGGATCCTGGACGCGGCAGGAGACTTCACGGTGGTGGTGGGGCTTGCGTCGAGGGTCCGCGCCAAACCGCCCTCCATGAGCGCCTGCCCCAACCGCTCGACGCCCACCGCTCGTAGTCCAAGCCCCGAGGGCGCCTGGATGATGGCGAAGCGGCGAGTGGGGCTCAACGCAGCATCGAGACGTCGAGGTGATCCAGCAGCCCGACCGTGCGAGGCGCACGGCCCGGCTCGAGGACGATCGCTCCGCCGGGCCAGTAGGGGTGTGGGGGAGTGGCGTGGTGAACCAGGAGCGGCTCGTGCACCCAGGAGCCCGTGTTCGCGATGCGCGGTGTTCCTCCCGGGCCCTGCCAGCGCCGCGGATTGTCGTCCCCCAGCGGACCGCGGCGGTGCACGTGCCCGAAGATGACCCACTCGGCGTCGACCCCGAGCCGGTGGACAACCCGTGCCAGTGCGGGGATGCTCGCCCGACGCATCTGCGTTCCGAGAAGGAGCGCTGGAATCGACGCGATCCGGTTGCCCAGCAGGCGCCCCGGGATCGCGGGCATGGTGGCAGCGCGCAGGAACTCGTACAGGTCGTCCATCAGTGCTGCGAGCGGGCGGGGCAGCCAGCGGGTCAGGAGCGCCTCGACTCGGGTCAGAGACGGCCCGCCGGCCTGCTCGTAGTCGGCAGCCGTCGCTCCGTCCCGCGGCAGGCGCCCCAGCAGGCCCCGGGCGATCCCATAGGCCGACTCAGGCAGCAGGTGCCGGTCGAGATAGTGACCGTGAGTCGCCCACACGCCCTCCGCCAGCCAGACGCCCGGATAGCGGACCTGAACCCGGGCGGGCTCGAGCCAGGAAGCAACTCGGGCCAACAAGGGTGTGGCATCGATGGGCACAGAGGCATCGACGGGCAGCAATTCCCCTCGGGCAACCAGCCAGGGACGCACCAGGAATGCGTCATGGTTTCCGGGCACGAGGATGACCTCACGGTCGCTGCCAAGGCGCGCGCCAATGGCACGCAGCACCGGCTCGGCGACCTGCATCGCTCGCGCTGAACGCCCCTCGAGCAACTCGACAACGTCGCCGAGAAGTACCAGCCGCTCGACCTCGCCGAGCGCCCCGAGCAGCGCCTCGAGCGCCTCGGCGTGGCGCAACACATCCCGGCCCAGGCGGCCGCCGAGATGGAGATCGGACACGACGAGGGTGCTCACGCATTCGACCATCGCACAGGCGCCGGCTCCACAAGTTCAGGCCACGGTCAGCTCCTCGCCGTTCAAGCCCGCTTACGCAGAGCGAGCATGCCGACGCCCCCGAGGGCGAGTGCGGCGAACGCGGGGGCGGCCATGACGACCGCCGGATGACGGGCCGTGAACGAGCGGGTATCCGGCGGCGGCTCATACGAGGCGTTGGCACGCTCCGCCCCGAGCCGAGGCGGGACCGCACGGGCCGGCCCGAGCTCCCGCACGGGAAGCCGCCCAAAGTCATAGCTCGGGGGCAGCTCGCCCGGATAGCCGTAGAGGAGGGAGTAGGGGCGGGGATGGCCACCCTCGACCAGAACGGGGCGGGACCGGCTCCAGATGGAGACTGGATATCCCGGAGGCGGGTCGTCGCCGTTTTCGATCTCGATCCGCAGGTAGCGATCCCGCGCGCTGACCGGGATCGGCGCCGAGCGAGAGCCGGCGAAGCGGAAGATCCGCGGCGCCGCCAGGGGTAGGAACTAATCGAGGACCCCGGCGGCTCTAAGGGCTTCATCGGGGTCGAGGTAGTCCCTCATCCGGGCGATCCTTGCGTCCTTCATCTCGACCAGCCAGCCGATCGGCGACTCGGTCGGCGCTCCGCTCACCCTGCCGAAGGCGTGGAGCTGCCCGCTCATCACGATCCGCTCGCCGAGATCGTGGACCTCCAGCTCCTCGATCTGAACTTCGGCGAAGGCCTCGTCCACCTCCCGCATGAACTGCCGCACGCCCTCGTGGCCTCGATAGACCTCTGCTTCACCCCCGAACATCACCTGGGTTCAGGGGGCGCCACTCGACCTCGGGATCGAACTCCTCGGACGAACGCGTCGACGTCGCGGCGGTTGTACGCCTCGATCGCCCGCCTGCAGGTTGCGACATCCTCCGGTGACATCGCCGTCCAGTATCCATTCGGCTGCGGAGGTTGCGAGCAGGGGTCGGGGTGATGGTGGCATTGCCGTCCCGCATAGCCGGTGAGGCCATTTTGCAATATTTCTTGCAGTGGCGTTTTCGCGAGGCACCCGCCCCCCTCGCCGGCAGAACCTGGCCCGGCTTTGGCGGCTGAGGAGCCGCGTCGGCACATTCGCTCGGCAGACCGCGCTGGCGACCGAGGCAGCGCAGGGCTGGCAGGGCGACCTGCAGGCGATCGGGGTGGCCCTGAGCGGTCAGCTGTCAGGTCGCGGCCGCGGCCCCGAGGCCGCGCCGGCGCCGGTCTCGATGAAGGAGCTGGCCGGCAGGGAGCTCTTCGTGCGCCCCGGCACCTCCGACCTGGTCAATGCGGCCGGCGACTACCTCGACCGGATCCACCTGCCGCCGCCCGAGATCCCTCACGCCGGGATCCGGCAGATCGTCGAGCTCGGCTGCAACACGGGCAGCGCGATGGCCAGCTTCGCGGTCCGGTTCCCGCAGGCGAGGATCCTCGGGGTCGAGCCTGACCCGCGCAACGCGGCCCTCGCGCGCCGCAACGTGGCGCGCTTCCGAGGACGGTGCGAGGTCGTGCAGGCGGCCATCTGGGACGAGGAGACCGAGTTGATCGTCGAGGGCGAAACGACCTTCGGCTACACGGTGCGCCCCAGCGAGCCGGACGATCCCCTGACGGCGACTCGCGTTGCGACGACGACGATCGATGCGCTGCTCGACCGCCACATGCCGGAAGAGGAGATCGACTACCTCTACATGACGATCGAGGGTGCTGAGTCCAGGGTGTTGCGGGCGGGCGGAACCTGGCTCGATCGCGTCCGCTGCATCCGCCTCGATTGGGGCAGGGGCGGGGACCCCTGCCGCGTCGAGCTCGAACGCCACGGGTTCGAGACCCAACTCGACATCGAGGGCGCAGGGGTCTGGACCGTCGGGATCCGGAGCTAGGGCGCGGTTCGCTCAGCTCCCGTGCAGCGTCGCTACGACCCGGCGCGGTGTGGGCCGATCGCGATGCTCGCAGAGGTAGATGCCCTGCCAGGTCCCGAGCGCAAGCGACCCGGACGAGACCGGGATCGTCAGCGAGGGCCCGATCAGCACCGACTTGACATGAGCCGGCATGTCGTCAGGCCCCTCGAGCGAGTGACGCCAGTAGGAGGGGTCCTCCCGCACCGCGTCGCTGAACCACGTCTCCAGGTCGGCCCTCACATCCGGGCTGGCGTTCTCGTTCAGGGCCAGTGAGGCGGAGGTGTGCTGGATCAGCAGGTGCAGGAGCCCGACCGCCAGCTCGCCGAGCTCCGGCAGTTCGGCGGCGATCTCGTCTCCGACCAGGTGAAAGCCGCGCGGAGCGGGGCCGCAGGGTGATCTGGCGCTGGACCCACATCGGCCCCAATCGTGGCAGGGGCTGGCTGCTCAGGAGTCGTCTCGAGGGCGCGGCGCCGGCAGGGCGGGCGGCTTTCGCTCCTCCTGCTCCACCGTCTGCTTCAGCGCCTCGAGCGATTCCCGGACGGAGCGCCGCAACAGGGGGGCGCCGAGCCTGCTCGCGATCAGCGCCAGCACGCCGCCGGGAACCTGGTAGCTGAGGCGCATCGTCACCTCGGTCTCCTCGCCCCGCTCGCGCAGGATCCAGCGGCCGCGGTTGTCGATGCCGCTGACGCTCGTCCAGGCAAGCTCGTGGGGCGGCTCGTGCTCGACCACCTCGACCACACCGCCCAGGTCGGTGGAGCCCACCTTCACCCTGAGCCGGAACCGCGCCCGCAGCCCGGAGGCCGGCTCGCCGGGGATCGGGTCCCAGCTCGAGCCGACCATGAACTCGGAGTAGCGCGCCGGAAGCGAGAGCCGATCCCAGACCCGCTCCCGGGGCGCCGCCACCACGATGCTCTCGTCGACCCGCATCCAGCGACAGACGCTCAGCCCACCAGGGGCAGCCGGCGCTCGCCTGAGAGCTGGTCGAGCTTCGCTTGCATGATGGCGATGACCTCGGCGTAGACGGCGTCGACGTCGGGTTCGGGGCCGAAGCGCTCGCGCAGGTGGATCGGCTCCATCGCCTCGATCGTCAGCTTCGCCGGCAGCGGCCAGTGGCCGAGCATGTCGCCGACGTTGAGCCCCCAGGGGATCGCCAGAGAGATCGGCAGCCACCTTCAGCCTGAAGAGACGATCGAGTCGCAGCGCCCTGGCGAGTCGCTCGCCGCGCGAGAGGAAGATCGAGGTCTCCTGGCCGCCGACCGCCACCAGGGGAACGATCGGCACGTCGGCGTCGAGCGCCAGCCTGACGAACCCCTTGCGCCCGGCGAAGTCCACCTTGCCCGACTGCCAGAAGGGACGGTGTACCTCGAGGTCCCCGCCGGGATAGACGAGGACGGCGCCGCCGCGGTCGAGCGCCAGCCTGGCGTTTTGGTGGGAGGCGGACACGCAGCCGAACTTGGCCAGCCTGAAGGGAAGAGGCATCGCGAGGACCAGGTTGTGGACGAGTGGGTGAAGGCGCCGCTCGGCCCCGAAGTAGCCGGCGAAGGCGAGGGTGAAGACCATCGTGTCCGGCGTGACGTTGCCGCCGGAGTGGTTGCCGACCAGCAGCACCGGACCCTCGGCGGGGATCCGCTCGAGACCTCGGACCTCGGCGCGGAAGTAGAAGGAGGCGAGCACCCAGAGGCCGGGCAGGTTCTCGCGGATGTAGTCGGGATCTCGGTCGTCGAGGTCCGCCTGCGGGATCCGTGCGAGGACGGGGTTCTTGATCAGCGGAGCGAGCGCTCGCAACGGCGGGCTCCGGGCGGCTCAGGCGTCGGGCCCGCGGCGCATGCGCTCGCGCACGCTGCGCCAGCGACCACTCGAAGGGCTCGGTCTCCTCGATGAAGCCGGTCAGCTCTTCGACGATCCGCTCGGGCGCGTCGAGCATTGGCCAGTGACCCGAGCCCTCGATCTCGACGTAGTGGCTGTGGGCGACCAGCTCGTGGGCGCGCCGGCCGTGCTCGACCGGGATCACCGGGTCCTCGTCGCCCCAGATCAGCAGGAAGGGCATCTGGTCAGCGAGGTAGAGCCGGTCGAGCGCCGAGACCTTCTGGCCGTCCGGGCCGATCACGCTGCGCATCGTCTCCAGGAAGGCGTCGCGGGCGCCCTGATGGACGAGCGAGGCGAAGCCGCGGGCGAACTCGGCCACGTCGGGGCCCGCCTCGATCCCGAGCTTGGCCGCCAGCGAGCGGACGGTGTCGCCGGCCTGCACCGAGCGTTCGCTCGCCAGCAGCGGCAGCACCCACTCCGAGCCCGGCAGGGTGGAGGCCCGCAGCAGCGGGTGGACCTCCTTGCCGAGTCCGCCGGTCGAGATCAGCGCCATCCGCTCCACGTACTCCGGGAAGAGGTAGGCGAGCTGCATCGCGATCCCTCCGCCCAGCGAGTGGCCGACGACGGTGGCCCCGCTCGAAGCCGAGCACCGCGAGCAGGTCGCGGACGCCGGCGGCATAGGCGCCCAGGGAGTAGTCGCCCCGCGGCTTGGCCGATCGCCCGTGGCCGATCATGTCGGGGGCGATCACCGTGTAGCGCTCGGCGAGCGCCGGCATCACCTTGCGCCAGGAATCCGAGGTGGAGGTGATCCCGTGGAGCAGCACCAGCAACGGTCCCTCGCCAGCGGCCTGGAAGCCGACCGTGTGGCCGTGCAGGGTGACCTCCTCGTAGGGCCCGAGGGGCTCGCCGGGGCGCCCCAGCTCGAGGGCCTCTCGGAATGTCGTCGTCTTCTCGATCAAGTCCGGCTCCTTTCCGTCCCGGACGCTGCCAGGGCGAGCTCGACGCAGGCGGTGCGCACCTCCGCGGCGCCCACCGGGAAGGCGTCGGCGCTGCCCGCCGCGCCCGGGCGGAGGCCGACGCCGGACCGCGCCAGGTGAAGGACGCCGATCGCCTGCAGGTAGAGCTGGTTGGCGCGGAGGTCGGCTTCGGGCACCTCCAGCTGGTCCAGGACGGCGGCGAGCCAGCCGATGCACGTCGCCATCGAGCTGCCGAGACGCAGCCAGACGGCGTCGGAGAGCTCGGTGCGTGAGTTGCTCGGCCGGCTGGCGCAGGAGGGAGAGCGCGCAGTCGAGGAAGGCGGGGTGCTCGATCCCGTAGTCGGCGAAGGCCTCGAATCCGCGACGCAGCCGCTCGGACGGATCCTCGGTCTCTTCCGCGACGGCGTAGAGCAGGGCGTTGATCTCGGCGAGGTAGCGGGTGATCGTCAGCGCGAAGAACTCCTCCTTGGAGGCGAAGTGGCGGTAGATCAGCGCCTTGTTGATGCCGACTCGCCGGGCGATCCGGGAGACCCGCGCGTCCTGCATGCCGCGCTCGTCGAAGAGCTCCCGGGTGGCGTCGACGATCTCGCGCTCGCGCGCCCGCCGCCGCATCGCACGGGGGTTGCTGGTCTCCTTGGTCGCCGGCATCCAACCAAGTGTAACCCTTGGTGTAAACGATGGTTACTTGCGGTTCGCAAGCCGGTTCGCTAGACAGGCCTTGTTGCCTTCAGCGCCTGACCATCGCGCGATCGTCGAAGCCGGCTATGACGCGGTCGCAGACCGGTATGCGACGCTGGAGTCGCCGGAGCGGCAGTGGCCGCGGATGCGCTGGCTGCGCGACCTGCTGGGCCGGTTGGAGGACGGGGCTCGGGTTCTCGACGTCGGTTGCGGGAACGGATTGCCCGCCACCCGGGAGATCGCCGACCGACACCGGGCGGTCGGGGTCGACATGTCGCGTGCCCAGATCGATCGTGCTCGCGAGAATGTCCCCGGCGCGGAGTTCCGGCACTCCGACCTGACAGGGGCCGAGTTCAGCGGGCGCTTCGCGGCAATCACCGCCTTCTACGTGATCGAGCATCTGCCGCGCACAGATCACGCCGCCGTCTTCGAGCGCTTCCACCGCTGGCTCGAGCCGGGCGGTTATCTGCTGTTCACGGTGGAGCCGGCGGACGAGCCCGGGGTGGTCGGCGACTGGCTCGGCAGCCCAATGTTCTTCAGCCAGTACGGGGCCGGCACAACATTGCGCCTGCTGCGCGAGGCGGGGTTCGAAGTGCTGGAGACGTCGATCGAGCGGCAGCTCGAGGGAGAGCGCGAGGTCTCCTATCTCTGGGTGCTGGCGCAGAGCCGGCCGGTGGACGAGCGGCTCCGGGAGGAGGGACCATGACGGGCGATAGGAGCGGCGACGCCCGGCCGGTCAAACCCCTCGCGGCGCTGCTGGCGCTCGCCGCGGGCGTCGGTGCCTCGATCGCGGTGGCGGCATCGGGCTCGACCGAGCTGGGCGGGACGACCGACGCGCCGGTGTACGGGGCCGAGGCCCCGGTGGTGGAGTCTCGACCACCCCCGGAACGAAGCCCTACCGCACGCCGAACGGCGTGCTGACGAGCTGGCGCTATCACAGCAGCGCCGACTCGCCGGCCGGGACGATGAGGCTTGAGCTGTTCAAGCCCCTGGCGGGCGAGGGCGTCTACCGGGCCGCGGCCGCCAGCGACGTCGAGGACCTCGAGCCCTCCAAGGCCTACGAGTTCCGCGCGCGGATCCCGGTGGAGCGCGGCTACATGCTGGGCCTCGACCCCGGCGCGGACGCCGAGGTCGCGATGACGGTCACCTCGGGAGCCGACCAGATGTACCAGTTCGGCGGTGACGTGCCGGTAGGCGCGACCAACACGGCGACGGGGCCGTTCCCCACCTACCGGGTGAACGTGGCGGCCACGGTCGAGCCCGACGCCGACCACGACTACTACGGCGACCGGACCCAGGACCGCTGTCCGACCCAGAGCGCGACCCATCGTGCCTGCTCGAACCGCTTCCGCCTCGGCGAGCCCCGGCTGAAGCGCGGGAAGGGGAGCGCCACAGTCCGGGTGCGGGTCCCGGGTCCCGGCACGATCTCCCTGAAGGGGAAGGGCGTGGCGAGGAGGCACCGATCCTTCCCGGCCGGGGCGCGGGTCGTGACCGGGCCGGGCTCGGTGAAGCTCGCGATCAAGGCGAAGGGCAAGGCGAGGAAGAAGCTCGATCTCACCGGCAGGGCCACGGTGAGGATCCGCGTCACCTACAGGCCCACCGGCGGCCGGCCGAGGACGAAACGGGCGAAGGTCGAGCTGGTCAAACGGTAGCGGTCGAGGCTGGGGTGTTGGCAGGTTCCACCCCAGGGGTGCTGGTCGGCGGGGCCCGTCGGGCCGAGCATGGTCATTGCAAGCAGCACCCGACTACCAAGGAGAAAGCAATGACCACCAAGACCAAGATCCGCAACTCGCTCGCCGCCCTCGCTGTCTCGTGCCACCGCCCTGGCCTGCTTCGCCGGGACGGCCACAGCCGCCTCGCCGGCGCCGACCAAGGTCCTGATCCAGGCTGAGTCCGGTGGCTTCTTCGGCTACGTGAAGAGCCCGAGGCTGGCCTGCAAGTCGGAGCGCAAGGTCGTCCTCTTCAAGCAGCTCGGCTCCAAGCAGGACCCGCGCAACGACGAGAAGGTCGCGATGGACCTCGCCGAGGCCAACGGCGACGGCTACATGTGGGACCTGGGCAACCCCGGCCTGCACTCCGGCCGCTACTACGCCCGCGCCACCCACACCCCGAAGTGCCACGCCGCGAACAGCGTCACGCTGCGCGCCCAGCCCTAGGCGAGGCGATCCGCTCTCACCCCACCGCCCGGCGGCTCCGCCGCCGGGCGGTTTCGGGTCCGGGCACGTTTGATCGTCAGGCGCGGTTCCGGGGGGCGCGCGGATAGGATGCCCGCGGGTGTCGGTTTAGATCTCTGCCACAGCAACCGAGGGAGTGAAATGAGCAACGCGCGCACGCGTGTCGCGGGCATCGCCGCAGGCCTTTGCACGGCAGGATTGCTGGCGGCGGGTTGCGGGGGGAGCGACGACAACGAGGCGACGACGCTCAAGGTCGGGATCGGCGAGCAGGGCAAGAAAGCCTCCTTCACGGCACCCAAGTCCTCCGATGCGGGCCTGGTCGATCTGAAGCTGACGAACGACGGCAAGCAGCCCCACGGGCTCCAGCTCATCCGCTACACGGGCAATCACACCATGCAGGACGTGCTCCGCGAGCTGGGCAAGCAAAGCGACGTGATCCCGCCTTGGGCGAGGCTGGAGGGCGGGATCGGAAGCGTCGAGCCGGGCAAGACCGGCAGCGCCACCCTCGACCTCATCGGTGGCAACTACGTGCTGGTGGACGCCGCGGCGCTGTTCGGTAACGGCGGCCCTCCGGCCACCGCGGGCATGAAGCTCAGCGGCGGCTCCAGTGGCGACCTTCCCAGCACCCCGGGCGACGTCACGGCCGCGACCGCCGGGCACGACGAGTACAAGTGGGACGTCTCCGGGCTGAGCGCGGGAACCAACAAGGTCACCTTCACCAGCAAGGGCGAGGACGCCGTGCATCTGATCATTGCCGCGCCGGTGAAGGGCAAGGCGCCCCCACTGAACCAGATCAAGAAGGATTTCGCGAGCAACGGGCCGCCCCCGCCATACATCGACCCCACCGGGTTCCAGAGCACCGCGATCCTCGACGGGGGGCTCTCGCAGACGACCTCGCTGAAGCTCCAGAAGCCCGGGCAGTACATTTTTTTCTGCCCGCTGACAGACCGTGACGGCAAGGGCAAGCCGCACGACCAGGAGGGCCTGCTCTCGGTCGAGACCGTGAAGTGACGCCCGAGCCGGTCACCGGCGGGAGCTGCGGTCAGAGCGAGGCATAGACGGCGTCGATCAGGGCCCGGTTTCGGGGGTTCTGCCAGCGCGGCCCGGCCCGGTTCATCGCGTAGCCGAAGGCGAGGCCGGCGTCGGGATCGGCGAAGCCGAGCGACCCGCCGGCGCCGAAGTGCCCGAAGCCGCGCGGGCCTCGGGCCTAGCGGCCGCTCGGGCTGGGTGAGCTGGAAGCCAAGGCCGAATCGCGAGGGGCGCCCCAGCACGAAGTCGGGCCCGCTGGACTGTTCGGTGATCGCAGCTTCCAGCGTCCCGGCGTCCAGCAGACGGACCCCGTCGACCGACCCGCCGCAGGCGAGCGCCGTGTAGATCCGGGCGATGCCCGCTGCGGTCGCGTGGCCGTTGGTCGAGGGCATGACCGCCTCTCGCCAGGCCCTCGTGTTGACCGTCCCCAGACCCGAGATCCCGGGCGGGTTGAAGTAGGCGCTGCAAAGCAGCGCAGTCCGCTCGTCATCCGAGGCGGTGTCTTCACCCGTTCTCGGCCCGCTTCGCCGGGCGGACCGCTGGGGCGGATCGAGTTCGAAGAGGTAGTCGGCCACGCGCCCTTGGTCACCGGCGCGAAGGCCGAAATGGAAGTCTGCCCCGAGCGGCTCCGCGACCTGGCGGCGGAAGAGCTCGCCGATCGTGACCCCGCCGCGATCCGCCGAACGATCTCCCCGACCAGGAACCCGAACGTGTTGACGTGGTAGCCGTGGAGCCGGCCCGGCTCCCACCAGGGCTCTCCTCCGCCAGCGCCGCGGCCATCGTCTCCGGCTCGTACATCGCCAGGTCCGGCAGCGTGCGGCGGATCGCCCGGCAGGCCGGCACGGTGGGCGAGCACCCACCTCGCCGTGATCGCTTCCTTGGCCGCCGCGCCGAACCCGGGCCAGTGGCGGGCCACGGGATCGTCGAGGTCGAGCTGCCCCTCCTCGACCAGCATCAGCAGGCAGGTGGCGGCCATCGCCTTGCCGACCGAGAAGACGTCGACGAGCGTGTCGGCCTCCCAGGGGCGACCCTTCTCGCGATCCTTCCAGCCTCCCCAGACCTCGACCACGGGCCGCCCGTCGAGGGTGACCGAGACCGCCGCTCCGATCTCACCGCGATGGCGGAAGTTCTCGGCCAGGGCCTCCCTCACCGGGGCAAAGCGGGCGTCGCAGCTGCCGTGGATCGCTGGCACGGGCACCGACCCATTCTTCCTCGTCGCCGGCAACTGGCCGAATCTCGACTTGACGCGGGCCCCCCGGTGGGGGATAGGCTCGCTGTCATGGAGGTTTCGTCCGCAGGCCATCTCGAGGGAGCCCGGCGCTGGATCGGCCTCCTGGTCCTGCTGGTCGCGGCGCTCACGGTGATCGCGCTCGCGGCGCCGTCAGCCCAAGCGCAGGCTTGCGGCAAAGCTCGCAAGGCGAAGAACATCCGCGCCTTCGGGGTCGGCTGCCGCCAGGCCAAGAAGGTCGTCGCCGAGGACGTCAGCCGGCACAAGTGCCGGAGCCGGTGCAGCTTCCGCAAGGTCGGCCACAGGTGGTCCTGCGAGCAGCGGCCGTCGGGGCTGAACTCGTGCGAGTACCGCTTCGGCACGTCGCGCTACACCGTCACCTTCAAGTACACCGGCAATTAGTTCCAGGCCGCCGCGGTGTTAGCGGCGGCACAGGCATGTCAGGCGGCGAAGCCGCCGCAAGTTATTCCGTTCCAGGCCGCCGCGGTGTTAGCGGCGGCACAGGCATGTCAGGCGGCGAAGCCGCCGCAAGTTATTCCGTTCCAGGCCGCCGCGGTGTTAGCGGCGGCACAGGCATGTCAGGCGGCGAAGCCGCCGCAAGTTATTCCCGCTCGCCATACACCTGGGTAGCGGCGCGCCCGGTTCATTGGACGGATCTGGTTGCCATGGCAACCGAATCCGTCCAGCGAATCCCACGGTCGGCTTCGCTCTACCGGCTCGAAGTGTCCGCGGCCAGAGGCGGATCAAGCGCGGCGAAGCGGCCGCAGGCGCTCCAAGCGCCGCAGCAACCCGGGGCGCCCGATCGTGTTTCGGGTAGTGATGGCCGCCTTTTCCAGTCGCACTCGAGTCGGTGTGGTGCTGGCGCTCGCAGCCCTGGGGTTGGCCGCCGCCGCCGGCGCGCTCCTCCTTCCCGTCGCCGAGGGTGCCTTTCCCGGCAAGCCTGGCCTGATCGTCTTCGACGATTCCTCGCAGAGCGGCGGGGGAGAGTCCGAGTCCGACTGCGTCAGCAACTTCGACGCGATCAAGACGATGCGGCCGAGCGGCCGCCACCGGGCCTTCCTGCGCCGGGGAATCGACCCGACCTTCTCGCCCGACGGGAGCCGGATCGCCTTCGGGGTCTGCGACGGGGTGCAGGGCGACCTGATGGTGATGAGGAGCGACGGTAGCGGTGCGCACCCAGTCCTCGATACTCCGGTGGACGAGTACCAGCCCGCCTTCAGCGCCGACGGCAAGCGGCTCTTCTTCGTCCGCGACGCTGGTGGTGAGGGCTACGGGAACATCTACTCGGTCGGCATCGACGGCACCGGCCTCGAACGGCTCACGCCCAAGCACGGCGAGATCGCCGAGCACAACCCCCAGGCCGCGGCGAACGGCCGTTTCGTTGCCTTCGAGCGCTCGGGACGGATCTTCACGATGCGGCCCGACGGGTCTCACGAGAAGCGCCTCGTCTTCGGGTACGACCCGGCGATCTCACCCGACAGTCGTCGGGTCGCCTATACCGACGCCGAACAGATCTACCTGATCGGCGCCGGAGGCCACCACCACCGCCCGCTCACCCAGATCAGGGAGCGAAGCGACGCCTACACCTCCGTCCTCTCACCCGCCTTCTCGCCCGACGGACGCTGGGTCGCCTTCGCGATCGAGCGCTGTGTCGATTACGGGCCGGGGTGCCGCGACTCCCAGAAGCTGGTCAAGGCCCGCGTCCGTGACGGCAGGCTGGACCGCCTGACCAACACCGCGGTCGGCGGCTTCCACCCCGACTGGCAACCGCGCCGCTAGCACCCCGCAAGCTCCTCGCCGCCCGGCCGGAAGGGGGAGACTGGGCGGGTGCCCCCGGGACCGCTGGCCATCGGCCGACACCTGCTGTTCCGCCAGATCGGCCACGGCGGCTGGATCCTGATCGTGGTCCTGGTCGTCGCCTTTCTGGCGATCCGCTACTGGCCCGCGATCGCCGCCGCGGTGGAGAGGTGGTGGCGCTCCAGGTGAGCCGTCAATAGCCCCCGGGCCCAGTCCCGGGTCCGGAAGCGGCGGCCGCCGCGGGCGTCAGCTCGCCGAACAGTCCATGGGACTCGCCGGCAGGCCCTGCCGTGAACAGCAGGGTCTTCGGCGTTCCGATCACCCCGTTGCCGAACTCGAGCGCCCATAGCCCGTCGATTCTGACGCGGCTGCCGTTCTTGCGGCGCAGCGCTCCCAGGAGCTTGCCGCTGTGGGGGTTGTAGGCGTGGATCCGCCCGTCGCCGAAGTTGCCGATCAGCAGCGCCCCGGACGCTCCTCCGAACCCCTTCGGGGCCCGGGCCACGCCCCACGGCGAGTCGAGCGTCCCACGGCGCGCGAAGCGGCGCAGCAGCTTGCCGCTCGGGTCGTAGACGTCGACGAAGCCGTTGCCGGCGCCGGGGATGTCGTCCTCCGCGTCACGGTCCTGCTTGGCGTAGGTCACGATCAGCTTGCCGCCGATCGCCTGGATCCCAAACGGGGCGAACCGGGAGGGAATCTTCGGGTCACGGAAGGCGCCGCGGCGATGGACCCGCTTGAAGGCAGAGTTCCAGACGTCCACCTTGCCGTTGTGGAAATCGGTGGCGTAGATCCGCTCGCCTCCGCCGGCGCTCGCGATCGCGAGGCCCTTGAAGATCGCCCCGTGGACGGTCTTCGCGGTCAGCGCCTGGGTCGGCGCAAGACCGATGTTCCAGCCGGTGATCCGGCCCGCCTCGGAGGAGAAGATGAAGGTCGCAGGACCCGAGTTGGCGCCCGAGTGGACGACGAAGCCGGGCGAGCCGTTGTAGACCATGCCGGTGGGCGCTCCTCCCGGGATCGACACGGTCAGCGGGACCTTCACTGCCGGTGTGGCCCCGACCCCGCCTGTATAGAGAGTCGAGTTGTCGGCGCCGTTGTTCGCCACCCAGGCCGGCGTCATCGGCCCGAAGGCAAGGCCCCACGCGTTGACGAGGCTGGGGTCGAGAAGCTCTGCCCTGCCGGCCTGGTCGGAGACCAGGTTGCGCTGCGCGTAGCGTCCGGCGCCGCGCGCCAGCGCCTGCGGCGCCAGCGCCAACGTGGCGATCAGCGCAACCCCGCAGGCGACGCACCACCTCACCGTGCGACGATCGAAGCGGCGGGCAGCTGAGGATAAGCGCATCGAGACCCCAATCGGTCGTCGGCCGGCACATCCGGCCATCGGGCGGGGATACGGGAGCGCGGCGGGAGGGTTCAGCCCCAGGCTACCGCCCATTCCGCCGCCTCGCCGGGACGGGCGGGCAGAGCGAAGACGACTGACCCCCGGACCCGCCGGTGTGCGACAGGACGGCCGTTCGCCCAGGCGCTCACCCGCCCGGCGCCCTGCGGCACGCCGCCGACCCGAAGGCGGAGCGGCCCTGCGGTCTCGACCCGCAGGTAGCCGCGCTCGAGGCGCGGCGATCGCGCGACGCCGACCCGTGGCATCCGCAGCGAGAAGCGCCGCAGGTGCGGTTCGATGTCGAAAGCCCCGCCGGGTGGGGGTGACGCCGGCGAGGTTGATCGCGTCCATCACCATCCAGGTCGGCTGCTCGGTGATCTGCCCGGCGTAGTCGGAGTAGAGGCCGACGCCGCAGCCTCGCGGGGTGGGCTCGCGTAGAAGGCGTTGCAGGCGTCGTCGACCGAGATCGTCCCGTCCCAGTGGCGGGGAAATGCAGTGGCGTGGGCGGCGAGGGTATTGCGGGTGTACTCGCTCCAGGCGTAGCGGGCGGCGCCGGGGACGGTGCCGTCGAGGCTGGCCAGCGCCCAGGTCAGCCAGCCGTTGACGTCGTACCAGACGCCCGCCCACGTACTGGGAGGCGCCGTCGAAGCCGACGGGGGTGGCGGGCTCGGTGACGCCGGGATCGGCCGCGGCGGGGGATTGGGCGGAGCCGATCCGCGCCGGCCCGCCGACCGCCGCCGGCGCGCCGATCCCGGTCGAGGAAGCGGCGGATGTTGGCGACCAGCCGCGCGGCCCGCTGGCGCGCCCGGCGCACCGCTGAGAATCGCCCACGGCTGCGGCTCGCCGAAGATCGCCCCGCTGCCGATCTGCAGTTCCGGCCGCGGTGTAGCCGCGCGAGTACCAGCCCCGCCCCGTCCACTCGCGCCGCACTGTCGCCACGCAACTCGGCGCCGCGAGCCCGCAGCTTCGCGGCGAAGGCGTGATCGCCGCGCAGCTCGGCCAGCTCGGCAAGGCGCGGGTAGGCGTAGGCGAGCTGGGCGGCGACGAGCATCGACTCGTGCATGTGGAGGAAGATCGCCGAGAAGTCCGACCAGTCGCCGTTGCCGCCCGCGAGGTAGCCGCCGTGGGGGCCTCGCAGCGACTCCTGGTGGGCGAAGGCGATCTTCAGGTGTCGCCAGACGCTGACCCTGCTGTCGCTGTCGTTGAAAGGGAGCCGCTCGGAGAAGAAGCCGGGGTCCCGCGAGCCCAGCCCGTACTCGCGCGGCCGCCATGAGCAGCCAGAAGTCGAGGTCGTCGGAGTTGTCGATCAGGTCGTAGGGCTCGCACAGCGGGACGCTGCCGTAGGGGGTCTCGCCGCTGGCCCGCGACTGGAGCGAGACCGAGTAGCGGAGGATCTCCCGCGCCATCGCCGGCTCGGCGTAGACCATCGGCAGCAGGTAGTGCAGCCAGCTGCGCGAGCCCAGGTTGGCGCCGCCGCTGTACTGGTAGTAGCCGCCCTGGGTGATCGTGTGGTGCCCGCAGGCCTCCTCGTAGACCGAGGCCGCGCGCAGCAGGTATGCGTCCCACTGGAGCTCCCGCGCCACCCAGGCCCGGTCGCGGCCGAACCACGCCTTCGGCACCCAGGCCCGCCCAGCGCCGCTCGCTGCGCGCCGAGCGGGTCGCGGGCGCGGCGGTACTTCGCCACCAGGCTGCCGATCCGCCCCGGGTGGGCGATGCCGTAGGCGTAGCGGAGCGCTCACCGACTGGCCCGGGCGCAGCCGAAGCGGGGCGCGGAAAGCGAAGAGGGCGTCCCCGGTCGCGCCGCTCGGCGAGCGGAGGGGCGATCGAGCCGCTGAGCCGATCCGCCGCCACCTCGGCCGGCGCAGCGCGGGTGCCGGCGCCGAAGAAGGCGGAGGCGGACGTCTCGTGACCGGCGAGCGGGCCGCGCAGGGCGGCGGCGAAGATGCTCAGCGGGCGCTCGTCGCCGTGTTCCCCGCCGCCTGGGAGACGCTCAGGGTCCGGCCGGCGCGGCGACCAGCTCGGCTGAGCCGAGGCCGCGATGCGCGTGGTCGTACTGGTCGTAGGGATTGACGTCCCAGTACTCGAACCAGGAGACCTCGCGGGTGCGGTCTGTCCTGGTTGCTGATCGTCGACGTCGTGCAGGAGCAGACGGGGTCGTCGCCGAAGGGCGCGTAGACGTCCTCGCGCGACGCCGATGCCGTGCGATCGCAGGCTTCGCTCGTAGTAGCCGACGCCGAAGCCGGCGCGAGGTCACGCGGCGCCGGCGGGACGGTCGAGATGGAGCGTGCTCAGCACCCTGTCCCCGGTCCGGAGGTAGCCGTAGCCGCCAGCGAAATGCCGTGCCGAGGGCTCGTAGCGGTTGGCCCACTGCGCGAGCCGGTCCTGGCTCCAGAGCTGCGTGTAGCCGTGGTTGAAGGCAGCGGCGACGATGTGGTCGTTGCCGAGTTCGTGCTGCGCCGCCGTGTCGCCGTCGAGCTCCGGCTGCCTCGCCCAGGGCACGCTCTCCTCGTCGACCCGGTAGCGGAAGGCGGGAAGGCCGAAGCGGTCGACCCTCCAGCGACCGAAGGCGCCGCTGCCGTGACGCCGAGTCGATCTCGACCGGGCTCCGGTCCGCGGAGAGGGGGGCGGGGGACCGCGTCGGCCCGCCCTGGCGCGGTCCCCAGGACAGCCACCGCCCCAATCGCCACCACGGCGCCGAACCGCCCCCCGCCGGCCGGAACACATGCTCAGCCCGCGCCGACCCGGCGCAGGGCCTCCCTGCCTTCCTCCAGCACGGGGTCCCCGTGGGCGAAGAGCAGCGCCTCGATCGGCTCCTCCGCCAGGGCCAGGGCTCGCTCCCGGATCCGGTCCTTCACGCCTTCGGGGTCCTCGCCGATCAGCTGGTCCGGGACGAACCCGACAGCGCCGTGGTTGATCAGCGCGTCGGCGAAGAGCAGCGCCCCCGGTCCGACCTCGAGTCGCAACACCGTGTCGTCGGGACAGATCGCGTCCATCTCCAGCGCGACGACATCGTCGCCGAGGCGCTCGCCGAATGCGAAGCCCTCCACCTCCGGCCCGCCGGGAAACTCGTGCAGCCCAACCTCGCTGCAGTGGATCGCGCAGCCGTAGCGCTCGGCCAGGCGCTCGGCGTGACGAAGGTGGTGGCGGTTGCTGAGCACGACTGCCTCGATACCTCCGTGTCGCTCGAACCAGCCGGCGCCTCCGGCCGGAAGCAGCGGGTCGATGGCGGTCCTCGAGCCGGAGAGGAAGTGGGAGCTGACCTCGATCCCGATCCGCGGATGGACGGCGGTCCAGCGGTAGAGGCCCGGGAGGATCTCCCGCGGCTCGTCGGCGGACCCTTCGTGCACGCTCATCCCGCTACCCGTTCCACACCGTCACTGGGCTGCGCCGCTCGACTTGATCGATCTCCACTGCCACATTCTCCCGGGGATCGAACGGCTCCGCGCTCGGTGGCCATCGGCAAAATCTAGCCGGCCGTCGTCGCTGATTGTTGGCCAGCCAGCCAGTAGTAGTATGGCCCGGTTCCGCGAGCGAGGATCGGTGGTCAGCGATGGAGGCGGAGATGAGGTCGACGGAGGATCTGGAGAAGCTGTGGGTGATCGAGCGCGGGCAGTGGCAGAACGGGCCACCGCACGGGCTCTTTCGCGAGATGCGCCACGGCTGCCCGGTCCACTGGTCCGGCGGCGTGAGCGAGTACCCCGAGGAGGCCGGCTACTGGTCGGTCACCACCGCCGACGACGTCCACGCCGTCAGCCGCGACTGGAAGACCTACTCCTCCGAGCTCGGCGGTGTCACCGCGGTCAACGCCGGCTTCCCGATCGAGCTGAGCCGGGCGATGTTCATCGGCATGGACCCGCCCAAGCACGATCGCATCAAGGCCCTCTTCCAGGCTGGATTCACGCCCAAGCGGATCGCCGCCCACGAGGGCGAGATCCGTGAGATCGTGATCGACGTCCTCGATGGGATCGAGGGCCGCGAGAGGTGCGATCTCGTCGCCGACGTCGCCCAACCGGCGGTCTCGCGGGTGATCGGCAACTTCATGGGGATCCCGCCTGAGGACGACGAGGTCTGGGCGAACCTGATGAACTCAGCGCTGGGGGCCGGCGACCCCGACCTCAACCCGGACGGGGTCGAGGGCGTGATCGAGCACGACATCCCGGAGATCTTCGAGCGCTGCCTGCGGATGGTCGCGGCGCGCCGCGAGAACCCCACCGACGACCTGACCAGCGTCCTCGTCCACGCCGAGGTCGACGGTCAGAAGCTGGAGGAGCACGAGATCGTGATGGGCTTCTTCCTCCTCGTCGCCGCGGGCAACGACAGCACCAAGGCGACCTACTGCAGCGGCATGCGGGCGTTGATCGAGCACCCCGACCAGCGCCGGCTGCTGGTCGAAGACCCTGCCCTGATCCCCGGCGCCGTCGAGGAGTGCCTGCGCATGTACCCCGCCTTCGCCCATTTCCGCCGCACCGCGACCTGCGACACCGAGCTGGGCGAAAGGAAGATCCGTGCCGGCGAGAAGATCGTGATGTGGTACGTCTCGTCGAACCGCGACGAGACGCGCTACGAGGACCCCGACCGCTTCGACGTGCTTCGCAACCCCGAGCATCAGGCCTTCGGCGCTGGCGGGCGCCACTTCTGCCTGGGCACCGCCCTGGCGCGGCTAGAGCTGCGCATCCTCTTCGAGGAGACCCTGAGGCGCTACCCGCTCATGGAGCTGGCCGGCCAACCGACGATCGTCGAGTCGGCCTTCATCAACCAGCCGAAGACGCTGCCGGTCCGGCTCAACTAGCCCGCCCGGCGCGCCCGCTCAGCGCGGCCCCGACCCACGGCCCCGAAGATGGTCCTTTTCCGGGCCTTCAACGGACTCCTGGCGCAGGCGCGAATCTGGGAGCATGGGAGATCCGTGATCGGTCTCCGTCCTTCTCTGCGCATGGTCGTCGCCATCGCCAGCTTGAGCTGCGCGGCGCTCGTCTCGCCCGCCCTCGCCGGTGGATCGCCACTGATCCACGCCCATCGGGGCGGGGCGATCGTCAAGGGGCAACCCACCTATCCGGAGAACACGATGCCCGCCTTCCGCCGGGCTGCGCGCCAGGGCTTCGTGCTCGAGCTCGACGTGAAGCTCACCGCCGATGGTGTGCCGGTCGTCTTCCACGACGACACCCTGGACCGGGTCACCCCCTGCACCGGCCTGCTCGCCGACCGCACCGTGGCCCAGCTCGGCGGCTGCAAGCTCGACGTGCTCGGCGCCGAGGACCACTTGCGGCAGCTTCCGAGCGGCAGCCCACGCAGGGCGCCGATCCCGCGGCTCTCGGCGGTGCTGCGGTTGCTGCGCAGGACAGGGGCTTCGGCGAACATCGAGATCAAGAACCTCCCGACCGACGGCGACTACGACCCGACCCCCGCCTTCGCGACCGCCGTCGTCGACGCGATCGCCCGCAGCGGCGTGCCCTCCGATCAGCTGATCATCCAGAGCTTCCTGCCCGCCAACCTGACCGTGGCTCAGCAGCGGCTGCCGGGGGTCGACACGTCCTTGCTCAGCATCGCGGCGGCCAACCACGCCTTCATCGACCTGGCTCACGACAACGGCAACCAGTGGGTCTCCCCCCAGTGGCCGGTCTCCCAGGACTACGTCTCCGAGGCGCACTCGGTGGGTCTGCGGGTGGTGCCCTACACGGTGGACACCGCCGCTGACATGAGGGCCGCGTTCGACATCGGCGTCGATGCCCTGATCACCAACGACCCGACCCGGGCCCGGCGGGTGTTCGCCCGGGCAGAGGGCCTCCCGTCCCGGATTCCGCCTCCCCCCTCAGCAGCCCAGTGCAGGCCCACCTTCGCCAAGCGCAGCGAGCCGCCGATCCGCGCCTTCGACCCGGCCCGCGGCGCGCCACGCGTGTTCGCGATGCAGTTCAAGCAGGAGCTGGGCAACGTCGAGAGCTACGGTTCGTTCCGGCGGAAGATCGAGTGCATGATCCGCCGCTACGTCGTCCCTTATGAGGCGAAGGGGCGGCCGAACGTGGTCGCCTTCAACGAGGACGTCGGGCTGATGACCGTGGCGACCGGCTCGCGCGGGGCGGACGTCCGCGAGAACTTCGGCGGGCCCAATCCGCCGGCCGGGTGCGCCGGCTCGCCGCCACCGTGCGGGGCGGTGCTGGCGCTGGTCTCCTTGGGCAACGCCTACGGTGACCAGGTTGCCGCATACGACGACCGGTTCTCGGCCGTGTCGCCGCTCGCAGCTCCGCTGCTGGCCGGGACCGACACCTTCGCCCGCGGCTGGATGCAGGTCTTCTCGGACATGGCCCGCCGCTACGGCGTCTACATGCTGGGCTCCAACGACCAGGCCCCCTTCCGCGAATCTCGCGATCCAGCCGAGATCGACGCCTTCCGGGACCCCGACCTGCCGAGGCCCAAGAGCGTCTATGTCGCCACCTCCCCGGAGGTCTACAACGAGGCCTTCCTCTGGGCGCCCCACTTCGTGCGCCGGGAGGGCCCGGCGCCGCTCAGAAACGTGGTCGCCCAGAACCGCAAGGTGCCGCTGACCCCGATCGAGCAGGGGATACAGCTGACCCCGGGCCCCTCCAGCGGACCGGACGCGATCGCCAACGTCCGCCCCTACCGGCTGCCTCACACGCGAGCGCGGATGGCATTCGCCACGAGCCTCCCCGCATTCGAGTACGGGTACGAGTTCGGGCTGAAGCCGGCGGGACTCGATCCCTGCTCGGACCTCTCGACCTACTACATGCCCTGCCTGGACCGTCTCAAGGCGAACCTCGTGATGCAGGACGAGGCCAATCCCGGCCCGTGGGCGGGCATCGGGGGGCAGGGGCAGTGGCAGCCGCTGGAGTGGATGGGCTCGACCTGGCGCGCCAGCGCCGACCCCACCGTCTCGTTCGACTACAACGTCACGCCGCACATGGTCGGCAACCTCGCCGACCTCGCCTTCGACGGCCAGACGGCGATCACCCAGCGGGGCCTGCGCGGTCCCAGGCGCTGCAACTACATCGGCAACCGTCGGGCTCAGCCATCCGACCAGGCCTCCTACCGTCGCTACGCCGGGCCGAAGCGCCAGTTCATCGCCATCGTGCCCTGGGTCCGGAAGGGCGGGCCGCGCTCGAAGCTCCTGGCGACAGCGGCACGCCTCGGCGCCTACTCGGGAAGCCGGATCGAGAACGACTACGTGGAGACGGCGGCGATAGCCGACCTCCCCTTCCCCCGGGACCGCCGGCGCGCCAACTGCCTCGGAGTCTCCGGCTCCCGCTAGCGCGAGCCGCGCTGCCGAGATGTATCTGAAACACCAATGAGGTGTCCGATTTACGTCTCGCCAGCGGCGTGGGCCGACGCGTCCCTCTGAGCGGGCAGCAACTCACGGCGTCCTAACACTTTGCTAACCTGCCGCCAGTTCAAATCCTGCTGAGTCCCCGCTGCCCTTGGCGGCGGGGGACGGGGGACCCAATTGTTGGGGCGAATCGCGGTCTTGGTGCCGCGTAGCGCTAGCTCTTCAGCGCGAGCCCGTCAGCTAACCCCGGAAGCGACGAGAGCGGAGCGTGATGAGGTTCAAACCTTCCCTGGCGAGTTTTCGACCCTGGCTGTGCGTGGTCGCGTTGTCGGCCGCGGCGGTCCTGACCGTCGGCGCGACAGTCGGCCTCGCGGGCGCCTCGGCTGCCAGCGGCGGCGTCGGCACCGGCCCGAAGGGCGGCGGGCACGTGAGCAAGCGCCTCGCCGATCGCTTTGACCAGGTCTGGTTCGCCTTCCCCCGCCGCGAGCGCCGCTGGGCGCACCACACGAGCGAGTGCGAGTCGGGCAGCAACGCGCGGGCGATCGGCGGCGGCGGCGTCTACCGCGGCGCCTTCCAGTTCCTGCGCTCCACCTGGCGAACCTCGCCGAGGAGTCCCGGCGGAGACCCGATCGCCTACTCCTACCGCACCCAGGGGGTGGTCGCAGTCCTGCTGAAGCGCCGCGACGGCGCCGGCCACTGGCCGGTCTGCGGCTAGCCCGGCCCGAGCTTCTCGAGGCGCTCCGCCAGTCGGTTCATACCCTGCTCGCGAGCGGCGGCGGCCGCTCCCTGCCAGTCGGTCTCGCGGTCCGGCGGCAGCTCGACGTCTGCCTCCTGGAGGGTTGCGATCCGCTTGAAGGCGAGCAGCTCCTCGCGCGAGCCGAGCAGCGATGAGCGCAGCTTCTGCCTGCTCTCGCCCACGGCCGCGTCGAGCACGGCCTCCAGGGAGCCGTGGCGGCGCAGCAGCTCCGCCGCCGTCTTCTCCCCGACCCCCTTCGCCCCCGGGATCCCATCGGAGGGGTCGCCGCGCAGGGCGATGAAGTCGGGGACCAGCTCCGGGCCGATCCCGTAGCGGTCCTGCACCTCGGCAGGGCCCACGACCTCGGCGCCGCGACCCCCGGTGCGCACGTAGAGGACGCTGACGCTCTGATTTGCACACTGGTACATGTCGCGATCACCGGTCAGGAGCAGCGCCCTGCCCCCGGAGGCGCTCTCGAGCGCCGCGAAGGAGCCCAGCAGGTCGTCGGCCTCCAGAACTTCGCCCTGGGCGACCGTCCAGCTGAAGGCCCCGAAGAAGCCGGGGCTGGCGGCGAACTGCGGCTCGAGCTCCTCCGGCATCGGCTCGCGCGCGGCGTGGTAGCCCTCGAACAGCTCGACCCGGTAGGTCGCCGCGTCGGGCCCGAAGCAGAGGGCGACGGCGCGGGGGTCGTGCGCCTCGACCTCGCGCAGGATCAGGTTGGCGGCGCCGAGCAGGGCGTTGACCGGGCGGTCGCCCCTGCCGCGGATCGACCGCGGCAGCGCGTGGAAGGCGCGGAAGAGCATCGAGGGAGCGTCCACGGCGAGGAGCGGGCCCGGCACCCGCCCACCGTAGCGGCCCGGCTATCTTGGCTGCCGATGAGCAGCGACTACATCTTCACGATGCACCGCGTCTCCCGCGCGCACCCGCCCGGCAAGGAGGTGCTGAGCGACATCTCGCTGAGCTTCCTGCCCGGGGCGAAGATCGGGGTCCTCGGCTACAACGGCGCCGGCAAGTCGACCCTGCTGCGCATCATGGCCGGGGTCGACACCGAGTTCCGCGGCGAAGCTCAGCTGCGGCCGGGCGCGACCGTCGGCATGCTCGAGCAGGAGCCGCAGCTCGACCCCGCCAAGGACGTCAAGGGCAACGTCGAGGACGGCGTCCGAGAGCTGCGGGACCTGCTCGACCGGTTCAACGAGCTGACATCCAACTACTCCGAGGAGACCGCCGAGGAGTTCGCGCGCCTCCAGGACCGCATCGAGGCCGCTGACGCCTGGAACCTGGAGACCATCCTGGAGACGGCGATGGACGCGCTGCGGCTACCACCGGCCGACGCCGACGTGGGCACGCTCTCGGGCGGGGAGCGCCGCCGGGTGGCACTCTGCCGCCTGCTGCTCTCCGCCCCGGACCTGCTCCTCCTCGACGAGCCGACCAACCACCTCGACGCCGAGTCGGTTGCCTGGCTGGAGCGCCACCTCGAGGAGTACCGGGGAACCGTGGTCGCGGTAACCCATGATCGGTACTTCCTCGACAACGTGGCCGGCTGGATCCTCGAGCTGGACCGCGGGCTGGGCATCCCGTTCCGCGGCAACTACTCCTCCTGGCTCGAGCAGAAGCAGGAGCGCCTCGCGCAGGAGGAGCGCAAGCAGACCGCGCGCCAGCGCACGATCGCGGCCGAGCTGGAGTGGGTCCGCGAGAACCCGAAAGGCCGGCGGAAGAAGTCGAAGGCACGACTGGCCCGCTACGAGGCGCTGCTTGCCGAAGAGCAGGCGGTGAAGCTCGAGGACGTGCAGATCCACATCCCCGCCGGCGCGCGCCTCGGCAACGTCGTGATCGAGGCCGACGGCTTGCGCAAGGGGTTCGGCGAGAAGCTGCTGATCGAGGACCTCTCGTTCTCCCTACCGCCGGCCGGCATCGTCGGGGTGATCGGGCCGAACGGGGCGGGCAAGACGACGCTCTTCCGGATGATCGTCGGTGAGGAGCAGCCGGACGCCGGCGAGCTGCGGCTTGGGGAGACTGTCGAGCTGGCCTACGTCGACCAGTCGCGGGACGCCCTCGAGGAGGGCAAGACCGTCTGGGAGGAGATCTCCGGCGGCGAGGACGAGATCAAGGTAGGGGAGAAGTGGGCCAACTCGCGCGCCTACGTCGCGGGCTTCAACTTCAAGGGCTCCGACCAGCAGCGTGAGGTCGGGACCCTCTCCGGAGGCGAGCGCAACCGCGTCCACCTGGCAAAGCTGCTGCGCTCCGGTGGCAACCTGCTGCTGCTCGACGAGCCGACCAACGACCTTGACGTCGACACCCTGCGGGCGCTGGAGGAGGCATTGCTCTCCTTCGCGGGCTGCGCCGTGGTGATCTCACACGACCGCTGGTTCCTCGACCGGGTGGCGACCCACGTGCTCGCCTTCGAGGGGGACTCGCAGGCGGTCTTCTTCGAGGGCAACTTCGAGGCCTACGAGGAGAACCGCCGCCACCGGCTCGGGGCCGAGGCCCACCAGCCGCACCGGATCGCCTACAAGCGGCTCGTTTCACGCTAGACGACCGATTCCTCATCGCTTCACCGACCTCAATTCTGCTTGCGGCGCCCAGCCTGGCCTGCGCTACCCCCGCGGGCACGTCAAACGGAATCAGCCGTCTAGCGCGTCGGCCGCTCAGGCAGCTGCGAAGCGGGCCTGGGCCCGGGCCCGCCGCTTCGCGGCCTCGGCCTCGCGGCTCTTCGGCGGAGCCGAGGTGGTGAGCTCATCGAGCAGCGCCCGGGTCGCCGCGGTGATCTCCTCGACCGCCCGATCGAACGCCTCGGCGTTGGCGCGCGAGGGCTTGCTCGAGCCGCTGACCTTGCGCACGTACTGGAGGGCGGCGTCGTGGACCTCCTCCTGCGTCGCGGAGGGTTCGAAATTGTGGAGGGTGCGGATGTTTCGGCACATGGGTTCAGCCTAGCGTCCTTCGACGGCTGCTCGCGAGCCCGCGCTGCTCGCCGTGCGCGCTGCTCCCGCCACTGCCTCGCCCGAGGGGCAGGGGGAGGGACCGCTCGCACACCTGCGAGCGGCGTCCGCGCCACTGAGTGCCGCCGGGTAGGGTCATCCCATGCCGCGACCCTCGGGCAGAGAGGAAAACTTCGAGGAGCGCCTCGATCGCAACCTCGGCGAGCTGTTGCAAGAGCTGCGGGTCGCCCTGCCGGGTGTGCAGGTGCTCTTTGCCTTCCTGCTCGCGGTGCCGTTCTCGAACGGCTACAAGAGGATCACCGAGTTTCAGAAGAACGCCTACTTCGCGACGCTGGTCTTCACGGCGATCTCCGCGGCGCTCCTGATCGCGCCCTCCGCCTATCACCGCATCACCTTCCGCTACCAACAGAAGGAGCGCCTCGTCCTCCTCGCCAACCGCTTCGCGATCCTCGGCCTCGGCGCTCTCGCCCTGGCGATGACCGGCGCCGTGACACTGATCACCGACGTCCTCTATGGGGCAATCCCCACGGCGATCGCTGGCACCGCGGCGCTGCTGATGTTCGCGCTCCTCTGGTATCTGCTTCCCCTACGGCGCCGCCTCATGCTCGCCAGGCGCAAGGTCTAGGCACTGACGCCCTAGGGGGTGGTGACCCCTCCGCCCGGCGTCAGGCCGCCGCCGACCGCCGGCGGGGGAGACGGGCTGGACGGCGGCGCGGCAGGCGAGGTGGTGCCCTGACCCTGGTCGTTGCCCTGTCCGGAGCCCTTGTCCCCCGACTTGGTGTCGGGCTGCACGCCGGGCGTGGCGGGGGTCGAGGGGACCTCGGAGGCGGAGCGAGTGTTGCTGGAGTGCAGCGCGTGGAGGGTTGGCGTCTCGGAGGGGACCGGGAAGTCCGGGCAGCTGCCGCCCTGGGCGGCCGACATGAAGGACTGCCAGATCGGCCCGGCGGTGGGCCCGCCGAAGCCGGTCGGATCGCGCGACTCGGGATGCCCGACCCAGACCGCGGTCGAGAACATCGGCGTGTAGCCGGCGAACCAGGCGTCTGACTCGCCCTCCGAGGTGCCCGTCTTGCCGGCCTCGCTCGCGCAGCCGATCGAGGTATAGCCGGCGCCGGTGCCCTGGGTGATCACGCCCTCGAGCAGCTTCGTCACGTCATAGGCCTGGCCCTCGGTGAGGACCCGATTGCCGGAGTCGGGGTCGGTCTGCTCCACCTTGCCGCCCGGGAACTCGACCCTGCTGACAGCGGTCGGCTTGTGGTGGATGCCGCCGGAGGCGAGGGTCGCGTAGGCGCTGGCCATCTCCAGCGGCGTCACCCCGACCCGGAGACCGCCGATCGCCTCGGCGGGAAGTGAGTCGAGCGGCGAGGTGATCCCCATCTGGTGGGCGGTCCGGGAGACGTTCTCGGAGCCGACGTCGAGGTCGAGCTGGGCAAAGACGACGTTGACCGAGTCCCAGGTCGCCTGCGAGAGCGGCATCACCCCGCCCCCCGGCTCGGCGTTATTGACCGTCCAGGTCGAGCCGCCCGGGGTGACCAGGGTCTTCGGCGAAGTGCCGTCGTAGTAGGTCGTGTAGGGATCGATGCCCTGCTTGATCGCTGTGGACAGGACGAAGGTCTTGAACGAGGAGCCGGGTTGGCGGTGTGCCTGGAAGGCGTAGTTGAACTGGTTGTCCGCGGAGTACTCGCCCTGGCTCGAGGCGAGGGCGACGATCTCGCCGTTGCTGGGATCGACCGAGGCCAGCGCCGCCGCCGGCCCGCCGGTGTAGCAGGCGCCGCAGGCGTCGACGGCCGCCTGCGCGTCGTCCTGGAGGGTCGGGTCGATCGTCGTGTAGGCCTTCAGGCCCCCGTTGCGAACGGTGTTGACGCCGTAGCGCTTGATCAGCTCCTGCTGGACCAGGTCGAAGAGGAAGGGCTCGCGGATCGTGCGGTACTTGTCGCCCGGGTGCAGCCCGAGGCCGCTGCTGCGGGCCTTGCGGAAGCGGGCCGGCCCGATGTAACCCTGCTCCATCATCGCCTTCAGCACCTCGTTGCGGCGGTCGCGCGCGGCCTGCGGGTCGAGGAAGGGGTTGTAAGCGGAGGGCGCCTGGGGCAGGCCGGCGATCATCGCCGCCTCGGTCAGGGTCAGCTGCTTGGCGTGCTTGCCGTAGTAGGTCTCGGCGGCCGCCTCGACCCCGACCGCGGTCTCCCCCTCGACCGTCCCGTAGGGCGCCGAGTTGAGGTAGGCGGTAAGGATCCACTGCTTCGAGTGGAGATCCTCCATGTCGTTGGCGAGGTGGGCCTCCTTGACCTTGCGCTCGATCGTGTCCTCGGGGTTCTGGATGTAGAGGTTGCGCACCAGCTGCTGGGTGATGGTCGAGGCCCCCTGGACAGGCTTGCCCCCAGCAAGCAGGTCCTCCCAGGCGGCGCGGACGATCCCGGCCGGGTCGATCCCGCCGTGATTGAAGAAGTTGTGGTCCTCGATCGCGACCGTCGCGTCCTTGAGGTTCTGCGGGATCGCCCGAGGTCCCACGGGCTGGCGGATGTTGTTGGAGTGGATGAACCCGAGCAGGCTGCCGTCAGCCGCGTAGATCGCCGAGGAACGGCCCTTCTCGATCCGGTGCAGGCTGGAGAGCGGCGGCGCTGAGTCGTAGACGTGGATCACCCACCCGGCTGCGACCCCGCCGGCGACTGCGGTCATGCCGAGCAGAACCCCCAGCGCGAGCAGGAGCTTCTTCCAGGCAGATGCCCGTGGGTTCCGTCTGCGGCGTCTCTGCGCCCTCGTCGCCATCCGCTAAGGATGGCATTTCGACTGCCGTGGCCGTGGGCCTGCCCGCGGCCCTGCAATCGGCCCGTGGGGCGGCTTGGTCCCGAAGTTTCGGCAGCGGCGCCGGAAGCGCCCGCTGCCCGCCTACCAGGCGACCGGAAGCGTCTTCAGCTGGTTGACGAAGGGGGAGAGGGCCTGGGCGGGCTCTCCCGCGATCCGCATCTCGGGAAAGCGCTTCAGGGTCTCCTCGAAGAGGACCTTCAGCTCGAGGCGGGCCAGCGCGGAGCCAAGGCAGAAGTGGCGCCCTCCGGCCCCGAAGGCCTGGTGCTCGGGATTGCGGTGCACGTCGAAGCGGTCCGGGTCCTCGTAGACGTCCTCGTCGCGATTGCTGGAGACGTACCACATCACCACCTTTTCGCCGTCGGCGATGGGGCAGCCGGCGATCTCGGTGTCCTCCATCGCCGTGCGGCGGAAGTGGGCGAAGGCTGGGAACATCCGCAGGCACTCCTCGACCGCGCCGGGGATCAGCGACGGGTCTGCGACCAGCATCCCCATCTGGTCCGGATGCTCCATCAGCACCCGCATGCCGCTGGTGTAGGTAGCCTTGGTGCTGTCGTTGCCGGCGGCGACGAGGAGGAAGAAGCCCATCACGATCTCCTCCTCGGCGAGGCGCTCGCCGTCGACCTCGGCGTGGACGAGGACGCTGGTCAGGTCGTCGGTGGGGTTCTCGCGGCGCTCCGCGATCATCGCCCTGACCCGCTCGAAGATCGCCGGAATGTCTTCGTGGACGATGCCTTCGACGCCGCCCGGGTTGAGGTCGGGGTCACCGAGGCCGAGGGTCGTGTTCATAAGGGTCGCCCAGGCCTCGTCCTCGGACTCGGGGATCCCCATGAAGCTGCCGATCACCCGCGAGACGACCGGTTGGGCGACGTCGGTGACCAGGTCGCAGCCCCCCTGGCCTGCGATGCCCTCGAGGACCCGCTCGGCGATCGCCCTGATCTCGTCCTCGTGCTCGGCGATCCGCTTCGGCGTGAACCCGCGCTGGAAGAGCATCTTGATCCGGTCGTGCTTGGGCGGGTCCATGCCGATGAACATCGCCTGCACCAGCTCCAGCGGGAACTGGTGCGTGAGCCCGGTGATCCCGCCCCGCTCCGAGGAGAAGGTGCGCCAGTCGAGGCTGACGGTGCGCACGTCCTCGGCCTTGGTGATCGACCAGAGCCCCTCCTCCTCGGGGTAGTCGTGGATCTCCGACCAGTGGATCGGGCACTCGCGCCGCAGCCGCTTGAACGTCTCGTGTGGCGGCCCGTCGGCCCACTCGTCACGATCGACGACCGACAGCTCGTCCAGCGGCTTCTGCTGGGGCTCGGCGGCCATGGCACCACCCTAACGCCTCGGGGGCGGGCGCAGCGGGGACTCGGCCGGAGCTCCCGCGGCTTCGGGGCGCCTGACAGAATCGGCGCGGGTGAGCGAGGAGAACACAGATGCGGGCCCCGGAAACGGGGAGCCGGGGCAGATGCATCTGTTCGAGCCGGAGGCGAAAGCCCTGGCGAAGCAGGTCTTCGGCTACGTCGAGCGGCGGCTCGCCGGCCCGCCGACTCTGAACGCGCCGATGTCCGAGGACGAGCTGAGCCGGCGGGCAGGCGAGACGATCACCGAGGACGGGCTCGGCGCGAAGGAAGCCTTCCGGATCTTCGAGGAGGTGTTGGCCCCGGCCTGCGTCAACACCAGCCATCCTCGCTTCCTCAGCTTCGTCCCGAATGCACCCACGCCTGCCTCGATCCTCTTCGACCTGGCGGTCTCCGCCTCGGCGATCTCCGCCGACTGGTGGATCGAGGCGTCAGGCGCGGTCCACGCGGAGAACGAGGCCCTCCGGTGGATCGCCGGCGTCCTCGGCCTTCCCGCCGGGGCGGGCGGCGTCTTCGTCAGCGGCGGCACCGCCGGCAACCTCAGTGCGCTGGCCGTGGCGCGGGACGTCTGGCGACGGCGCGGCCGCGGTGCGGACCGCCCAGCCGTTGCGATCACCGGCGGCGGTCACTCCTCGCTGCGGCTCGCTGCCCGCATCCTCGACGTCGGGGTGATCGAGGTCGAGGCCGATCAACACGGGAGGATGCTCGGGCCGGCTCTCGAGACCGCGCTGGAGAGGGACGAGCGAGAGGTCTTCGCGGTCGCTGCCACGGCCGGCTCGACCAACTTCGGCGCGATCGACGAGCTGGGCGCGATCGCCGCTTGCTGTGAGCAGCGGGGCATCTGGATGCACGTCGATGGCGCCTACGGGGGCGCCGCGGCGCTCGTACCCGGGCTCCGCGCCCGCTTCGCCGGGATTGAGCGGTCCGACTCCTTCGTCGTGGACCCCCACAAGTGGCTGTTCGCGCCGTTCGATTGCGCGGCGCTGCTCTACCGCGACCCGCTGCTGGCCGCATCGGCTTTCACCCAGAAGGCCGAGTACATCGACGTGATCGAGGAGCGGGCGGAATGGAATCCTTCCGACTTCGCCATCCACCTGACCCGGCGGGCCCGCGGCCTGCCACTGTGGTTCTCGCTGGCGGCCAACGGCTGGCGCCCCTACGCGGCGGCGATCGAGCGCTGCATCCACCTGGCCACCCGTGCGGCCGAGATGATCGAGACGGCCCCGGCGCTTGAGCTCTACTGCGAGCCCGAGCTGTCGGTGGTGGTCTTTCGCCGGGTCGGCTGGGAGGCCTCCGACTACCAGGAGTGGTCGGAGAAGGCGCTCCACGACGGCCTGACGATGACCGCGCCGACCAGCTGGGACGGGGAGACCCTGCTGCGCTTCTGCTTCATCAATCCGACGACGAGCGCCGACGACATCGCCGAGATCCTCGCCTCGCTCGAATAAAGGCGGTGCCTAGAGCTGATGGAGCTGAGGCGTTCCCGCCTCGACCTTGAAGCTGGCGAGGTCGTGCGCTGGGCTGTGTGCCTGCTGCGTCCCCACCGCTCGGAACCTGCCCACCACGGAATCCTTGCTGACCGTGACCACGCAGTAACCGCGGCTCTCGAAGTCGGCGTAGATCGTGTGGGGGTCGGATGCCTGGCGCAGGGCCTCCAGAGCCGAGGCGGGAATGTGGACCTCCTCGGGGAGCCCCAGTGAAGTCACCGAACCGCCGACCAGCTCGACCCCGATCGGGTCGCCGCTCTGCTCGCCGTTGGTGCCCAGGTTGCCGGCGATGAAGGTGTGGATGTCGCCGCTCAGCACCACCAGGTTCTTCAGGTCCTTGTCGTGGAAGTGGCCGAGGATCTCCTCGCGCTCGGCCGAGTAGCCGTCCCACTGGTCCTGGTTCGCGTGGTTGCCCGGGGATGAGTCGAGCGCCATCACCATCGTCTCGCTGCCCCACAGCTTCCACTTGGCCTTCGAGTTTGGAACCGCGTGCTTGAACCAGGCCTTCTGCTTCGAGCCGAGGTAGGTGCGCCCCGGGTTCAGGTCGTCCGGGCAGGCCGTCAGCTGGACGTCCATGCAGGGCTGCTGGTCGCGGTACTGGCGCTGGTCGGTGAGGAACAGCTCTGCGAGGCCTCCGAGCCGCATCGAGCCGTAGATCTCGTTGGGGTGACCCTTGTGCTGCATCCTCGGCATCGCCTCGAAGAAGGCCCGGTAGCCGTTACGCCGGCGGGCGCCGAACGGCACCCTGCGCGCGTAGGTGTTGTTGTTCTCGAAGTGCGCCGGATCGGTCGAGGCCGAGTCGGGCTGCGTGCCGGCGTAGTTGTCCTCGACCTCGTGATCGTCCCAGACCGAGACGAACGGATAGGCCGCGTGCAGGTCCTGGAGGTTGGGGTCGGTCTGGTAGAGGCGGTACTTCTGCCGGTACTCCGCCAGGGTCTGCACGTCGCCATCGTGGTTCTTGCCGGTCTTGTCCTGTCGCGCGCCCGGACCGGGGTAGTAGTGATGCTCGTAGATGTAGTCGCCCAGGCAGAGGACGAGGTCGAGGTCCTTCTCCTTGGCGAGCGCTGCATGAGCCGTGTAGTAGCCGGCCTCGTAGCTCTGGCAGGAATAGAACCCGATCCTGATCTTCTGCTTCGAGTCGGGCGGCGGCAGGGTGCGGAAGCGACCCACCCGGGAGTGCTTCTCCCTGGTGTGGAAGCGGTAGTGGTACTCGTGGCCGGGCTTCAGCCCGCCGACCCGGGCGTGGACGGTGAAGTCGCGCCTCTCGGGGGCGGTGACGAGCCGGTTGGAGACGACCTTGCGGAAATGCCGGTCCTCAGCCACCTCCAGCCGCAGCCGCGAGGAGCGGTCGATCCCAGTGAGGCGCGTCCAGAGGGTGATCGCCCGCGGGGAGGGCAGGCCGGAGGCGATCCCGTGCGCGAACTTGCCCTCCCGGGCGAGCGGCAGCCTGCGGTTGCGCGCCAGCGCCGCGTAATTGACCGGGCCGGCCAGAACCAGGCCGGCGCCGGCGCCGGCGATCAGGATCTCGCGGCGGCGAAAGCTCTTGGTCGTCTCGAGTCGGTTCTCCATCGGAATACCCCCTGCTGGTTGAGCTGACGCCCGAGAAGCTACACCGCGATCGCTCCGGAACCAAGAACTTCAGGGAAGAGGCACGCCTGGAGCGGGGCGCTCGGAGAGCGCCGCCTCGCTGCCGCGGTGGGAGGTGAGCATGCGGGTTTCGTGCGGAATCAGGGCCGCCGCAGTGGCCAACAGGGCGAGCGCGCAGCCGGCCACGAAGACCTCGACCGGACCGAAGGCCTCCGCCAGCGGGCCGGCGAGCAGGTAGCCGAGTGGCAGCAGCCCGAGGGAGACCATCCAGTCATAGGAGGTGACCCGGGAGAGCGTGCTCGGGGGGATGCGGTCGGCCAGCGCGGTCAGCCACCAGACGTCGAAAAGGGCGATCCCAACTCCGGCCAGGATCATGGCGGGGACGGTGAGGACCAGGGTCACGCCCACCGCGTAGAGCACCATCGCGGGGGGCCAGGCGAGCAGGAAGATCATCCCCAGGCGCATCGGGTAGCGGGGCTTCCAGCCGACCCCAATCAGGGAGCCCGACCACCAGCCCCGCGCCGAAGGCTGCGGCGACGGCGCCGTAGACGCCGACGTCGCCGTACTGCTGCCTGCCGATCACCGGGCCGAGGACGTACCAGGGGGCCAGCGCGACGAAGAGCGAGACGGAGATCGAGGCCAGCGTCACCCAGACCCAGGCGCGGGAGCGGACCTCCCGGTAGCCCTGGCGAAGCTCGACCCAGACGCTGCTGCTTGCTGCCTCAGCCTCCGGCCCCCGCTGCCGCGGGTGCACACGCGACAGGAAGACCGCGCTGAGCAGGAAGGTCGCCGCGTCGATCGCGAAGGCGGCGCCAGCCCCGACGCCGAGCACCAGGGCGGCCGCCAGCGCCGGGCCGGCGAAATCAGCGAAGCTGAGGAACATCGAGGTGACCGCGTTCGCCTCCTGAATGTCCTCCTCCGGGACGGTCTGCGGCAGGAGCCCGCTGGCCGCCGGCCTGAAGAACGCCTCCGCGACCCCGAAGGCCACCTCGATCGCGACGATCTGCCAGATCGCCACGGCGCCGGTGAAGATCAGCACGGCGAGGAGCCCGTGTAGCCCGAAGCGCGCGAGGTCGGTGGCGATCATCAGGCGGTGACGCGGAAGCCGGTCCGCCCAGACTCCGCCGATCATCAGGAAGGCGACCAGGGGGATCGCGTGGGCGGCGAGGACGAGGCCGAGGTCGGTGGCGCTCCCGGTCAGGTCGATGACGAACAGCGCGATCGCAACGGTGACGATGGCGTCGCCGAGCCCGCTCGCCGATTGGGCCAGCCAGAGGAAGCGGAAATCGCGGTGACGCAGCACTCGCAGGGGTCGTCTGAGTCGTGCCATCACGGCGACAGCTTGAAGCAGGCTGCGCGGCGCTCGCCGCGATGCCGTACGTCCACTGCTCCGCCACGAGCCGGAGGGGCCACTGGCGCGGATAACCTGAGGCGGTGCTGTTCCGCCAGATCGTCCACGAGGACCTCGCCTGCGCCTCCTATCTGGTGGGCGACCCGGGAGCTGGGGTCGCGGCGGTGGTCGACCCGCAGTGGGACATAGACCCCTACCTGCGCCTCAGCCGCCTGCACGGGGTGCGGATCGAGCACGTCCTCGAGACCCACAACCACGCCGACCACGTCTCCGGACACGGCCGCCTGGCCCGCGCGACCGGCGCCTCGATCCACGTCCACGCCCTGGCGGCGGCGGAATACCCGCACGAGGCTTTCGAGGACGGCTGGACGCTCGAGCTGGGGGCGGTGACGATGGAGGCCCTGGCGACGCCCGGCCACCGACCCGAGCACACATCCTTCCTGCTGCGCGACGGCGGCCGCGGCGTCGCGCCCTGCGCGGTGCTGACCGGCGACTCGCTGTTCGTCGGCGACGTGGCCCGGCCGGACCTGGCGGTCGATGCGCAGGAGGGAGCGGCCCAGATCTTCCACTCGCTGCATGAGCGCCTGCTCAGCCTCGCCGACAGCGTTGAGGTATGGCCCGGGCACCTCGGCGGCTCGTTGTGCGGCAGCTCGGGGATCGACGAAAAGAGCTCATCGACGATCGGCTTCGAGCGTGAGCACAACCGCGCCGTCGGCTTCGCCACGGAAGAGGAGTTCGTCGCCGACTCGGTCGGCTCGCTGGGGGAGCCCCCGCCCAACCTGGAGCGCATCGTGTCGCTGAACCGCGGTCCGCTGCTGGAGGAGCTGGGGACCCCGACCCCGCTGACCCCGCGTGCCGTCGAGGTGGCGATCGCCGAGGGCGCGCAGGTAATCGACGCCCGCACCAACGAGCAGTTCGACGAGGCCCACATCCCCGGCGCCTACAGCGCCTCGGCCTACGACACCGGTTTCGGCACGAAGGTCGCGACGGTGGTGCCTGACGACGTCGAGCTGATCGTCGTCGCAGCCTCCGACGGCTACGAGATGGAGGCGGCCGAGCTGCTCGCCTCGGTCGGCCTACGGGTGCGGGGCTTCCTCGAAGGCGGAATGACTTCCTGGCGCTCCGAGGAGCGCCCGGTGCAGCGGCTGAAGCTGATCGACCCCGAGGAGCTGGCCCGGCGACTCGAGTCCGGCGAGGACCTTGCGGTCCTCGACGTCCGCGAGGCTGACGAGTTCGCCGCCGGCCACATCCCGGGCTCCCGCCACATTCCCTACTCGGAGCTGAGGTCGCGGATCGGCGAGCTCTCCCACGAGGCGCCCGTGGCGGCGGTCTGCAGTGGTGGCAAGCGCAGCGGCCTGGCCGCCTCGATCCTCCAGCGCGAGGGCTTCGCCGAGGTGGTCCATGTCGGCCACGGCGGGGTCGGGGTCTGGGCGAGCCGGGGCCACCCGATCGAGCAGGGCTGAGAAGGGCGAATGCCGGCGCGATCGACCGTCGCGATCATCGGCGGCGGGGCGAGCGGGACCTTGCTGGCCACCCAGCTCTTGCGCCGCATGCATCCCGAGGGGATGCGGGTCGTGCTGATCGAGCGCCGGGCCCGGATCGGCCCCGGCCTCGCCTACTCGACCCCCTATCCGTTCCACCGGCTCAATGTCCCCGCCGGGCAGATGGGCTCGTTCCCGCGCGATCCCGGCCACTTCCTGCGATGGGCCCGCCGCCGTGACCCGGAGGCGAAGCCCGGGGACTTCCTGCCCCGCTCGAGCTATGGCTCCTACCTGGCCGAGGTGCTGGCCAACGCGGAGCGCCGCGCACTGCCCGGGGCCGGGCTGGAGCGATGCCACGACGAGGCGCTCGCCGTCCGTGCGGTCGAGGGCACGCGGGCGCTGAGGATCGAGCTGGCCTCAGGGGCTGAGCTCGACGCGGACCGGCTGGTCCTGGCGCTGGGCAACCCGCCGCCGGCGGTGCCGGGCGGCGCTGGGGAGGCGCTTCTCGACTCGGGCCGCTTCCACGCCGATCCCTGGGACACCCGGATCGCCGACGCCGCGGCCGCCGATCGCTCGGTGCTGCTGATCGGCACCGGGCTGACGATGGTCGACGTGGCCTTGGTGCTGGCCCACTCCGACCGGGCGCTCCGGATCTGCGCGGTCTCGCGCAACGGCCTGCTGCCGCGCTCGCACCTGGCCGGCGGTGCCCGTCCCGAGAAGACCTTCGACCTGCCGCCCGGGCGCTTCACCCTCGACGAGCTGATCGCCGCGGTGGAGTCGGAGATCGCCTCGGTCGAGGCCGCCGGGGGCGATTGGAGGTCCGTGATCGACTCATTGCGCCCGGTCACGAACCGGATCTGGCAGCGTCTCGCCGACGAGGACCGCCGGCGATTCGTGCGGGAGGTGGCCCGCCACTGGGAGGTCCGCCGCCACCGCATGGCGCCCGAGGTCGCGGCGATGCTCGAGGACCTGCTCTCCTCCGGGCAGCTCGTGATCGGGCGCGGTGAGATCGTGGGGATCAGAGCCGGGGCAGGTGGACCGCTCGTCTCGGTACGTGACCCGGGCACCGGCGAGGCCTCCGAGCAGTCCTTCGATCGCGCCGTCAACTGCACCGGCCCGGCGCAGGACCTGAGCAGGACGCCGGACCCCGTGATCGCCTCGCTCCTGGAGGCGGGCCAGGTTCGCCCGGGCCCTTACCGGCTCGGCCTCGACCACGACTCGCGTGGCGCGATGGTCACCCGCGACGGGGAGGTCTCGCGCCTGATCTTCGGGATCGGCCCGGTGCGAAAGGGGAGGCTCTGGGAGACGACAGCGATTCCGGAGATCCGCGAGCAGGCGCTCGAGCTGGCCGACCTGCTCACGGCCGACCTTTCCCGGCTGGTCAATCGGAGGGCTGCGCCAGGGTCTCGTGCCTGACCCGCGCCCGCGCCTCTCCGTAGCTGATCGTCTCGTATAGGACCATCGCCCAGATCAGCACCGTCGGGATCGTCAGGGCCGCCCACGCCGGGATCGAGGTCGCGAGCGGCACCAGTGCGAACAGCGCCAGCGCCAGCCCCAGCCTCTGGCGGTTGAGGGTGTGGACGTTGCGGTAGCGGAAGGCCACGTGGCCGAGCAGGTAGAGCGCGAGCCCGCCGAACATGGCGAACGCCGGAACGAGCTCGAGGTCGTGGTCGACGTGAGCCAGGGTCTTCTTCAGTCCCAGCGCGACCAGGACGATGCCGGCCACCATCGGGAAGTGCAGAAACGAGTAGGAGTCGCGGGCCATCTCGTTCTGGACCGGGCCGATCTCTGCCTGCTCCAGCCTGCGGGTTGCGACGATCGCGACCACGTCGAAGTAGGTCCACCACATTGCCGCAGCCAGAGCAGTGCCGAGCACCGCGGCGGCGATCACTCCGGCGTCGACGCCGAACTCCGCGCCGACCCCGATTGCGACGATCGACTCGCCGAGGGCGATGATCACGATCAGGCCGTGGCGCTCGGCGAAGTGTCGGGGCACGAGCCTCCAGCCTTCCGATCCGAACAGGTAGGGGCCGCCCATGTCAAGCAGCATCGCCAGCAGCCAGACAGCACCCTGGGCGAGCCCGTCGAGCAGGGAGGCGGAGGCGAGCAGGCCGACCCCGATGGCGCTGCTGATCCCCAGCCCGACCACCGACTTGCGGAGCTTCGGGTCGTCGCGGCTGGCCAAGAGGAAGAGCGCGATCTGCCCGGCCCGAACGACGGCGTAGGCGACCGCGAAGGTGAGTGCCAGGTCGTCGAAGGCCTCGGGCACGCAGAGCGAGACGACCAGCAGGCCGGCCATCGCCCCGAAGATCGCGAAGCGAACCGCGCCCTCCTCGGGGTCGACGACGCTTGTCAGCCAGGCGTATCCGACCCAGGCCCACCAGAGGACTCCGAGCACGAGGATCCCCTGCGCCAGCCCCGACCAGGACGGGTCGTGTGCCATCAGCGCCGTGCACTGGGTGATCGCCAGCACGAAGACCAGGTCGAAGAAGAGCTCGAGCGGGGTTACCTGCTCGCCGTCGCGCAGCGTGGCGTTGAGCCGGCGGTGGCTTGTCGAGGAGCCCTCCACGAGCACACATCCTGGCAATTCCAAATTTTGGGGATGCGGTGGCGGCGCTCGCTGCCGATATCCGCGTAATGACCTCCCCACGACGCACCCACGCCTCCATCCTGCTCGTCGCGGCCGCCACAGCGGCGCTGCTCGCCGCTCCGGCCGTTTCCAGCGCGGCTAAGCGCCACCGCCACCGGCTCGGCCCGGTCGTCTCCTCCAAGGCGTTCAGGCAGATCTCCGGCCCCCCCGGCACGGTCGGGACGGTCACCGCCAGGTGCCCCCGCGGAACCAAGGTGATCTCCGGCGGTCAGAAGACTTTCTCCAACATCCAGCTCGAGGGCGACGCCCACGTGATGGTCCCCTATGTCTCTCGTCGCAACGGGCCGCGCGCCTGGACGGTCTCGGTCTACCTCGCGGGAGACGGGTTCGTCAACCCGAAGCTGTTCGGAGCGATCGCCTATTGCCGCAAGGGCATGGGGCGGCTGGTCCCCAAGGTGCGGAGGGGGTCGGTGGTGGTCGGGACGGGCGGCTCGCCCTTCCCGCTGAGGAGCACCTACGCGGCCTGCCCCAACAACACCTGGCCGGTCTCCGGCGGCTACGCAATCCGGCTGTCCGCGGCGGACCTCGCCGCCATGTCCACGGACGGGGCCCCTCCGGGCATCGTCTTCGGCTCCCGCATCGTCGCGGGTGGCTGGGAGGTGACCACCGGCCGCTTCCTCGAGGGGCGCTCGGTCGTGCGCTCCTACGCGTACTGCGCCAAGTGGCGCGTCAAGGTCCGGGCCCGTGCGGTCTACCTGAGCGGGGCAGGGCAGCTCACCCACACGGCGACGCCGCTCTGCCCTCGGCGCACGAAGGCGGTCGCGGCGGGCTTCTACGCGCCGTTCATCTTCCGCTCCGAGTCCGACGTCAGCGCGGTCATCCCGCTCGAGGCGCGCCGCCTCAACCCGAGGCGTTGGCTGCTGGGAGCGGTGCCCCTCGTCCCATACCCCAGCCGCCTGATCGCCTCCACATACTGCGCTTAGGCGCGGCCGTGGAAGCAATCATCTAGGCAGGACCTGGGCCCGGCGGTGAGCCGTCGGGGCCAGGCTCCTCGATGACCTCCATCTTCCCCCCGGGTAGGGCGATGAGGGAGACGAGGAAGCAGACCGCCATCACCCCGGCCATCGCGTAGAAGATCGTCTGCGTCGAGAGGGCGTAGCTGTGCTGTACGGCGTGCAGGAACTCCTCGGCCCGCTTCCCGCCCCGTTCCGCTAGCCCGCTGCCGCCGGCCTGGCTGAGCGACTCGGCGATCGCGTCGCTCTTCGCCTTCGGCAGGCCGAGGCTCCCGAGGGCGGACTCGAGGTTGGACTTGTTCTCGAGGATGAGGATCGTCCCGAGCACCGCGAGGCCGAGGCTCGAGCCGAAGTTGCGCACCGTCTGGGTGATCCCGGTCGCCTCCCCGTAGCTGCTGCTGGGGGCGCGGTTGACTGCGTCGGTGTTGGAGGGTCCGAGCACCAGTCCGACCCCGGCCCCGGCGACCACGATGTAGGTCCACTGGTCGTCGTAGTTGAGGCCGGGGAGCTTGCGGGCCACGAGGTAGAAGCCAAGGGCGGCGATCGCCGAGCCGGCGACCACCGACGGCCTGGCACCGCGCTCGTCGAGGATCCGGCCGCCCACCTGCGCCGCGATCGCGAACCCTGCGAAGAAGGTGAGCAGGTAGAGCCCAGCCTCCGAGGCGCTGTCGCCGAGCGAGATCTGGGCGTAGGTGCTGGCGAAGAAGAAGAGCGGGACGAAGCAGATCATCAGCAGGAAGAGGACGACGTTCTGCATCGCGAAGCGGCGGTCCGCGAAGATCTGCATCCGCAGCAGCGGATCGGGGATGCCCAGCTCGAAGCGGACGAAGAAGGCGAGGATGGAGAGCCCCACGACGAGGCAGCCGATCGTGGCGGCGCTGCCCCATCCCCATTCGCTCGCCTGCTGGAGGCCGAGCACGGAGATTCCCATCCCGGCTGCGATCAGGACCGTGCCGCGATAGTCGATCGGCGCCGGGTGCTTCTCGTCATCGGGCTTGGAAATCACGATCAGCACCAGGGCGATGATCGCGACCGGGATGTTGACCCAGAAGATCGCTCGCCAGGTCCACTCGGTCAGGTAGCCGCCGGCGATCGGGCCCACCGAGGTGAGGCCGCCGGCGATGCCGAAGAAGATCGCCATCGCCCTGCCGCGTTCGTTGAGCGGGTAGGCGGCGATGACGATCGCCAGGGCGGCCGGGAACATCAACGCCGCGCCGGCGCCCTGGATCACCCGGAAGGTGATGATCCAGGCCTCGCCGATCGCCCCGGTGGGCGTCGCCCCGCAGAGGGCCGACGCGGCGGCGAAGACGATCACGCCGATCACGACCATGGTCCGGTGCCCGGCGATGTCTGCGAGTCGCCCGCCGAAGGCGAACAGGGCCGACAGGGAGAGCAGGTAGCCGTTGATGATCCACTGCACGCCGGTGGCGGAGAGCCCGATGTCCTGCTGGAGGTCCGGTGCGGCGATCGCGACGATCGTCTGGTCGATGAAGGTCATCGCCACCGCGAAGATCATCGCCGCGAGCACTAGGCCCTTGTTGGCGGGGGACGACACGGCCAGAGACCCTAATGCGGGGCGCGGCGCGACCGGCCGGCGGCGCCCGGCTGGATGTATGTTGGATCTTTGCGCCTCACATTCGGGTCACGACGCCGATGGTCGATGACGAATGGGCGGCAGGAGGGTTGATGGCGAAGAGGAAGAAGGCCGGTCGCCAGCGGGCGCGCTCCGCGACCGTGGACTACACCGACAGCGAGGGCAGCGTCCTCACCCTGCGCGAGTCCCTCACCGTGGCGACGATCGCGAAGATCCGCGAGGCTCCGGCCAGCGCGGCCGCCTCGGCCGAGGACGCCTGGCGCCGTCGCGCCGAGATGTTGTTCGAGCGCCTGGCCGTCCGTTGGGAGATAGCGGGCCTGCCCCTCGATGACCAGGCGATGCTGCTCGGCCGCTACCGGATGGCCGACGCGGACACCCAGCGCTGGGTGCGCGAGACGATCGACCGCCACGTGCAGCGCTACCTCCCGGAGCTGGCCGGCGAGTGAGCCAACGCCGAACGCCGCTCGCGAGACGGATCTCGTACACCAATGAGGTGTCTTATTCACGTCTCGCGAGCGGCGCTTGGGGTCAGGTTGCCTCGAGGACGACCGCGAGGCCCTGGCCAACCCCGATGCAGATCGTCGCCAGCCCCCAGCGGCCTCCTCCGCGGCGCAGCTCGTGGGCGAGGGTGCCGAGGATGCGGACCCCGGACGCGCCCAGCGGGTGCCCGATCGCGATCGCGCCGCCGTTCGGGTTGAGCTTCTCCGGGTCCAGCTCCGGCCAGCCGACCAGGCAGGCGAGCGACTGGCTGGCGAAGGCCTCGTTCAGCTCCACCGCTGCCAGGTCGTCCCAGCCGATGCCGGCCCGCTCGAGGGCGTCGTTGGCCGCCTGGACGGGACCTATCCCGAACACGTCGGGGTCGACGCCGGCGGCGGCGCGGGAGGCGATCCGGGCGAGTGGCTCGCGACCCGTCCTCTGGACCGCTCCCTCGTCGCCGATCAGGGTCGCTGCGGCGCCGTCGTTGAG
Source organism: uncultured Actinomycetes bacterium (assembly GCA_963738305.1). Classification (GTDB taxonomy): domain Bacteria; phylum Actinomycetota; class Thermoleophilia; order Solirubrobacterales; family 70-9; genus JBBRHQ01. The sequence goes on from CAVTVU010000003.1 coordinate 98,896, forward strand.
CGGCGAGGCGTTGCCGGCGGTCACGGTCCCGTCCTTGCGGAAGACCGGGCGCAGCGTCGAGAGCGCCTCGATCGTGGTCTCCGAGCGGATGCCCTCGTCGCGCTCCAGGTCGGTGCCCGACACCGGGACCACCTGGTCGTCGTAGAAGCCCTGACCCCAGGCGGCGTCCGCCAACCGGTGGCTGCGCAGGGCGAACTCGTCCTGGGCGCTGCGGGAGATCGAATGGAGGTCGGCGAGATGCTCGGCGCTCTCGCCCAGCGAGATGGTCCAGCGCTCCGGCATCCGCGGGTTGACCATGCGCCAGCCCAGGGTCGTCGAGTGCAGCTCCTCGTGGCTCCTCGGATAGCCGCGCTCGGGCTTCAGCAGCACCCAGGGAGCGCGGCTCATCGACTCCACCCCGCCGGCGACGATCAGCGAGGCGTCGCCCGTCTCGATTGCTCGGCTGGCGCCGATCACCGCCTCCAGCCCGGAGCCGCAGAGCCGGTTGACGGTGGCCCCGGGGACGCTGGTCGGGAGGCCCGACAGCAGCACCGCCATGCGGGCGACGTTGCGGTTGTCCTCCCCGGCACCGTTCGCGTCCCCGTACAGGACGTCGTCGATCTCGCCCGGGTCGAGGCCGGGCGACCGCTCCAGCAGCCCGCTCAGGGCAGCCGAAGCGAGGTCATCCGGGCGGACGCCGGCCAGCGCGCCGCCGTAGCGGCCGAACGGCGTGCGGACGGCGTCGATCACATAAGCGCTCGCGCCGCTCATCAGGGCGAGAGCACGTGGCCGCGGGCCGGGTCGATGCGCCCGTCGAGCAGCTCGAGAAAGGTTCTCTCGATCGCCTCGAACCCACTCTCGCGGGAGGTCTGCAGCCATCCTCCGGTCCAATCGACGTAGCTCCGCCAGGCCTCCGCGATCCGCGCCTCCAGGCCGTCGGCACCCCAGTCCGCGCTGCGTTTGGCGGCCCGGTCGGGGGCGAAGAAGAGGACGGGGTCGGGCCCGGGCATCTCACCCGGGTCCCCGGCGAACTCCTGCCAGTGGGTCACGCCGACCGCCGCGCTGTGGGCTAGTCCGTCGCCGAGGTGGCGATGCACAGCCCCGCGCACGCCCGCGTCCCCGGCCATGTCGACGAAGACCGCCCGGCCGGGAGGTATCGAGCCGATCTCCTCGTAGGGCACGGCACGGTCGTAGACGCCGAGGCCCTCGACGAAGCCGACGTTGCCAGGCGATGTCAGGCCGACGACCTCGAGGTCAGGGCGGCGAGAAAGGAGGAAGGCGGTGCTCAGCGCCGTCTTGCTGGAGGCGCTGGCGAGAATCGCCCGCCCCGCCTCCAAGTGGCCCTCGCCCGCCAGGAAGTCGTCGATCAGGAACGAGGTCGCGAACAGGGGCCGCAGCAGCATCTGCTCGGCCTCCCGTCCGGGGTCATAAAGCGGGTCGGTGGCGACCGCGCTATAGGAGTTGTAGGTGGTGGGCAGTGAGGCGCGGTGCGGGGTCGCGTCGAGAAAGCCGCGCTCGTCGAGACGGTCGGGGGTGACGAGCAGGCCGTTGGACATCGGCAGGTAGCCGTAGAGACGGGTCCCCTCAGCGAGATCGTCATGGGTCGAGGCCGAGACGGTCGCGAACCCCCAGACCGGGACCCGGCCCCAGCCCTCCTCCGCCTCGAAGAAGTTCCAGTAGGACATCGCGTCGCCCATCACCGCATAGGTGACGTTGTTCGAGGTGAGGCCGAAGAAGTCCACCTCGAGCAGGGCCTGCCCCGGACCCGGCTCGACCGGAGGCCGATCGATTACGCGGCAGCGCCGCAGGTCGTCGCGCTTGACCAGCAGGTCCATCGCGCGAGCATTACAGAACTCGCCGTCCTGAAGGCCTATTTGGATGGGCGCCATGGGAGCCCGGTTCGCGGTAACTTCGACATGTACGTGTGGTTCAAGTGGCGGAACCCGAAGATCGACCCCTCGCGCTCCTTCCCTCGCGCTCCTTCGAGTTCCTCAACTCCTTCCAGCTCTGGGGCCACATCCTCACCTACGCCACCCCGAAGCCGTCTTCGTGCCTGACAGCCATCCGATCGCGATGAGCAATGACCTGACGATCCCCGCCGAGCTTTTTTTGGCCCTGACCGCAGCCCTCTCGCTCTCCGTGCACCCGAGCTACGTAGAGGGGCGGATCGGATCGGAATCACCGCCCTGCTGACCCTGGTGGCCTCCAGCTGACCGACAACTCCAGCCTGCCGGACGCCTCCTACTTTCTGGTCATCGGGCTGATCTTCCTCATCACCCTGGACTGAGCGTTGCGCCCGCAGGAGCGGGGGCGGGCACGTGGAAGCAGGGCGATCAGGAGACATGAAGAAGCTCGTAGTCCTCCTCATCGCCCTTCTTGCCGCCACGACCCTGCCCGTCGCCGCCGCGAACGCCAAGCCGCGGCGGACGGTCGTGCGGACGGTCGTCCTCCAGACGACCGACGGCTTCTCGACGACCGGCACCTTCGCGGGAGGAACGATCTTCGGCGGCACCGGCCTCTTGCGGCAGGGAGGCGTGTCAGTCGGGACCTACTCCAGCATCTGCATCGCCTCATCGACCGCCAGGGCGCAGTGCAACGCCACCCTGATCTGGAAGGGGCGAGGCCGGGTGCAGCTCGCCGGCTCGATCAGCATCAGCGAGGTGACGAACACCGTCTCGATCGTCGGCGGGACCGGCAAGTTCGGCGGAGCCCGCGGGGAGGCGAGCATCCGCAGGGCGTCCGAGGACGGCTCGCGGCAGAAGGCGAAGCTCCGCTTCGTCCAGTGAGCGAGCCGCTGCGCCTCCTGGCTCTGCGCTACTCCTACGTACCGGACATTCTCGAGCGGCGTGCTCCGCACCGAGAGGCGCACCTCGAGCTGGTCCGCCGCTGGACAGGGGAGGGGAGGCTGGTGATCGCCGGAGCGCTGGGCGACCCGCCACGCGGGGCGCTGTTCGGCTTCGAGTGCGACGAGGCGGAGGTGGAGGACTTCGTCGCCGCCGACCCCTACGTCGAGGCGGGCCTGGTCCGGGATCGTTCGATCGAGCCCTGGACGGTCGTCGCCCTGCGCTCCTAGGGTCAAGCAGCCGGGCCCGGAACCACCCCGCGGAGGTCTCGCCGGTACTCGACCAGTGCCAGGTCGGGTCCGGGGTGGTGGAACTCGCCTCCGCGCTGCCTCCAGCCCTCGCGCTCGTAGAAGCCCCGCGCCCGGGCCTGAGCGACCGGGGTGAACAGCCGCATCTCCTTGTAGCCTTGCTCGACCGCGGCCTCCAGGCCGGCACGATGCAGATCAGTGGCGAGCCCTGTTCCCCACCGGTCCGGGCGGACGAACAACCCCCGCAGATGGGCCAGGCGCGGATCGTCGATCGCGTGAATTGCCTCGGCGGCCGGGAGGAACGTCACGTGGCCGAGGAGCTCCCCCTCTCCCTCGGAAATCCGGCACCGCGCGCGGTCGTTGACCAACAGCTCCCGCTGGCGCTCCAGCTCGAATTCCAGGTCGGGCGGTTCCCAGTCCGCGGGGGCGAAGGAGCGGTAACCCTCGAAGCCGTCGATCACCGCCCGTGCCAGTTGTTCGGCATCCGACGGGACACCCGGTCGGAAGCGGGACGGTTGGGTCAGGCGGCCGGCCTCTTTCGCCCGGCCCCGCCGACGATCGCCAGCACCTCCCCGGCGTGCTTGCGGATGAAGCTCGGGCCGACGCCGCGGATCGAGCCCAGCTCCTCGGCGTCTTGCGGGCGCGTCGAGGCGATCGCCTCCAGGGTGCGGTCGTGGGCGACCGTGAACGCGGGCTTGCCCGCCGCCGCCCTCATGCGCCAGGCGCGCAGCGCTTCGAAAAGCTCGGAGTCCGCCGCGGAGAGTGGCAGGGCGTCCTCGCCGGAGCCGGAGCCGGAGCCGGAGCCGCTGCCGGAGCGGCGCCGCGCCCGCCGCGCCGGGGCGACGGTGAGCTCCGCCGGGTCCGGCAGCCAGGCGACAGGCTCGCAGACGTCGCAGCAGCGTCCCTCGGCCGCGCCGGGGGCGCTGTCACCGAAGTGGTCCAGCAGGGCGCGCCGCCGGCAGCCGCCGCCGAAGCTGAACGCGTCCACCGCGCGGTAGGCGCGCCAGCTGCGGTCGCGCGCCGCCCGGCAGACCGCCGCTGCGCGAGCGAGGTCAAGCGGCGAGGTGAGCTCGACCAGAAGCCGCCCGCCGCCCGCCGGCTCGATCCTCACCGCGCCGGTCCGCTCGGCGATCGCCAGCGCGATCCGCTCCTCGTCGAGGCGCGGGCTCTCGACCGTCACGCCCTCCTCGGCGGCGCCGGCCCGCCGCAGCCGGTCGACGTACGCCGCGACCTCGGCGGGCTCGACGCTCCGCTGCTCGATGAAGCGCACCAGCCGACCCAGGTCCGAGCGCATCGCCAGCAGGACGGCGCGGGCCTGCTCGCCGTCGCGTCCGGCCCGGCCCGCCTCCTGGTAGTAGGCCTCGACGCTGGTGGGGATCGCCCAGTGCCAGACCGAGCGCACGTTTGCCTTGTCGACGCCCATCCCAAACGCGTTCGTGGCAGCGATCACCTCGGCGTCGCCCGTCATGAACCGGTGCTGCGCCGCCGCCCGTTCGTCGGGCGGCATGCCGGCGTGGTAGGCGACGCTGTGGAGCCCGGCCGCTCCGAGCGCGTCGGCGACCGCCTCCGTGTCGCGCCGGGTCCCGCAGTAGACGATCGCCGGGCGGTTGGCCGGGTCGGCGATGCCGATCTCCAGCAGGGCCTGCTTGCGCGCCTTCGAGCCCTTGCCCTCGAAGCGGACGATGTCGAAGGACAGGTTGGGACGGTCGAATCCCGAGCGGACCTGGAGCGGGTCGCGCAGGCCGAGCCGCTCCACGACCTCGGCGGCGACCTCCTCGGTCGCGGTCGCCGTGCAGGCCATCACCGCCGGGCGCCCGAGCCGCTCCAGGGCCTGCGGCAGCCGCAGGTAGTCGGGGCGGAAGTCGTGCCCCCACTCGGAGAGGCAGTGCGCCTCGTCGACGGCCATCAGGTCGATGCGCCGGCTCGCGACGGCGTCGAGGAAGGCAGGCGAGCCGAAGCGCTCCGGCGAGCAGTAGACGATGCGGGCCTGCCCCCCGCGGATCCTCGCCAGGGCGCCACGCGTCTTCTCCCCGCCCAGCCCGGAGGCGATCATCACCGCCGGGTGCCCGTCGGTCGTCAGCCGGCGCCACTGGTCGGCCATCAGGGCGATCAGCGGGCTGACGACGATCGTCAGGTCCTCAGAGGAGAGGCCGGGCAGCTGATAGCAGAGGCTCTTGCCGCCCCCAGTGGGCATCACGATCAGGGAGTCCCGGCCGGTCAGCCCCGCCTCGACCGCCTCCCGCTGCCCCGGCCGGAACTCGGAGTGGCCCAGATGGGCGAGCAGCGCGTCGGGGTCCGGGGGGCCGTCGTAGGCGCGCAGCGGCGCCTCGCTCGGCGCCTCGGGGGCCGCGGCGAGCCCCTGCAGGGCGAGCTGCGCCTCGGTCTGGTGGCGATCTGGCTCCGGTGAGGGCACGTGGCGAGACTAGGGAACCGGCCCGATGGGCTCGCCCCCTTAGGATGGCGGCCGTGATCGACCCGCTCGAGCGCTGGCGGCAGTACGGGGAGAAGCCGGACTACGCGGGGCTGCCGAGCTTCAGCGGGATGCCCTACACCGAGGATCCGGCCGAACTGGCCGACGCAGACGTGGTGATCCTCGGTGCACCCACCGACGACCTCGTCTCCGATCGCCCCGGGGCGCGCTTCGGGCCGCGAGCGATCCGCGCCGCGAGCTGCCCGCCGGGCCCCCACCTGGAGGCGAAGGTGGACGGCTTCGCCGACCTCCGGGTCCTCGACTACGGTGACGCGCCGGTGCTGCCCGCGGACCCGGCTCGCACCCACGAGGCGATCGAGGCGACGGTGGGGCAGGTGCTGGAGGCGGGGGCCATCCCGATCGTCCTCGGCGGCGACCACGGCATCGCCGAGCCCGACATCAGGGCCTGCGCGTCCCGCCACGGCGCGGTCGGCCTGCTCCATTTCGACACCCACACCGACACCGGAGAGGAGGTCTTCGGCGTCGAGGTCTCACACGGGACGCCGATGTTCAGGCTGGTCGAGCAGGGAGCCGTCGACCCGAGCCGCTACGTGCAGATCGGCCTGCGCGGCTACTGGCCGGGACAGAAGGAGCTGGGCTGGCAGGCCGAGCGTGGAATCACCAGCTTCTTCATGCACGACGTCCGTGATCTCGGCATCGCCGAGGTGACGGAGCTGGCGATCGCCGCGACGGGGAACGGACCGCTCTTCCTCTCGATCGACATCGACGTCCTCGACCCGGCCTTCGCGCCGGGCACCGGGACCCCCGAACCGGGGGGGATGACGAGCGCCGACCTGCTCTGGGCGGCCCGCCAGATCGCCTCCAGCACCGAGCTGGTCGGCGCCGAGGTGGTCGAGGTGATCCCGACCGCCGTCGGCTCGGCCGACATCACGGCGCTGGCGGCCGAGCGCATCGTCCGCGAGATAGTCACGGGAATCGCCATCAAGCGCAAGTAACCCGGGACGTGGCGGACGTGGGGCTTCTGAACCTCTAATAGCGCAGTTGAAAGGTCCCACGTCGCCGGACCTTGTGCGGAAGGCGCGCTTTTGCGACGAGTGGCGCGCGTCAGTGGATCGTCGCCTCGACCCCCCGGCGCTCCAGGGCACGGGCGATGATCAGCCGCTGGATCTCCGAGGTTCCCTCCCAGATCCGGTCCACCCGCAGCTCTCGCCAGAAGCGCTCCGCGACGTTGGTGCGGATGTAGCCGCGCCCGCCGAAGATCTGCACGGCCCGGTCGGCCGCCCGGCAGGCCGCCTCGCTGACAAACAGCTTCGCCATCGAGGCCTTGGCGTGGACGATCTTGCCTGGCGCGTCGGCGTCGGCGAGCTGGGCCACCTGGGCGGTGAGGAGGCGGCCGGCGGCGGCGTCGGCGGCCGAGTCGGCGAGTGGGAAGGAGACCCCCTGGTAGTCCATGATCCGCTGCCCGCCCTGCTCGCGGGCCAGAGCCCACTCGGTTGCCTCGTCGATCAGCCGCCACATCGCCCCCAGCGCGTGGGTCGCGATCCCCAGCCGCTCCTCGGTGAACCAGAGCCGCTGCAGGTCGTCGCCCGCGCCGAGACCGCCCAGGATCGCATCGTCTGCGACCTCGACCCCGCTGAAGCGGACGGTGGGGTGCCCATGCGGATAGTTGTGGGTGAAGGGCGGGTCGTCGACGAACTCGACCCCGCCGGCCCCGGGCTCGACCAGGAACAGGGTCGGCAGCACCTCGTCGCCGTCGATCGCGTTGGCCATGACGATCATCACGAGGGCGGCGTCGGCGGAGGTGACGAACCACTTCTCCCCGTCGATCACCCAGCCGCCGTCGCTGCGGGTTGCGGTGGTGGCGATCTTCGACGGGTCCGAGCCGGCGTGCTCCTCGGTGACCGCGTAGGCGGTGTCGCCCTCGCCGCGGAGTGCCGGGCGCAGGTAGCGGTCGATCTGCTCGGCGCTCCCCAGCTCCATCACGTTGTAGGCGCCCGGCACGTACCAGTGCAGGCCGTTTGTCGAGCGGCCGAACTGCTCGCCGACCAGGAAGCTCTCGAACATCGACCAGCCCTGGCCTCCGTTCTCGGGCTTGTGCCGGCCGCCGTTGAGGCGGGCCTCGATCGCGGCGGCGCGGATCTCATCGATCTCGGCTGCCGGGAGGCGACCGCCGTTTCGCTCCGACAGCTCCTCCCGCGGGATCAGCTCCTCCTCCGTGAAGCGGCGGGCGCGAGCCTGAAGCTCCTCCTGCTCGGGGGTCAGCTCGAAGCCGGCGGCGGGGAGCGTGGGGGCGCTCATGATCCTCCGTTTCGGTGGTTGGCCTGCTCGTCCGCGTCAGGGGCGCCGATCGCCCGCTCCAGCTCGATCCGCTCCGACTCGGTCCGCTCGGCCGCATCGCCGGGGAGGCCGAGCAGGAGCCGGTGGTGGTTGGCGAGCACCTCGAGAGCCGCCTGTCGCTGCTCGGCGCTGAGCCCGACCGCGGGCGGGTCCAGCAGTAGCCGCACAGCCTCGCTCAGGTACCCGAGCCAGTCGCGCTCCTCTCCCCGCAGGACGATCTCCTCGACCGCCGAGCGCTCCTGCTCGAGCGCCACGCGGGCCCCGCTCGCCACGCCGGCCCCGCCCTCCTCGTCGCTGCGCAGCGCGGCGACGATCGGCGGCAGCGCGCGCTCCGGCTCGGGGGTGAGCGAGAGCCAGCCGATCTCGGCATCGCGATCCCCCCGCCGCCACGGCGGGAGGAGTGATCTTGCGCTCCCCATGGACGTATGTTAGCGTGACTGATTACAAAGTCAGCGGTCGCTGATTTTCGGTATCAGGAGGAGAGAGTGCCCGAAGCGCGCCCCGTGGCGTGTCCGACTGAGCACAAGATCAGGAGAGATTTCTGATGTCCACCGATTCCCTCGAGACCCTCAGCGGAGAAGTTGCCGAGGCCAGGCGCGGCGGCAACGCGGTCGACGGAGGCCACGGGTTCGCCGGAGCCGGGGCGGCCCTGGATGCGCGCCTCTACTACGAGCCCGAGGTTGCCTCGCTCGAGCAAGCGGTGATCTTCGAGCGCAGCTGGCAGCTGGCGGGCCACCTCAGCGACCTGCCCGAGCCGGGCTCATACGTCACGGCGAGCGCCGGCACGCAGTCGGTGATCGTGATCCGCGGCAAGGACGGCGAGCTGCGGGCCTTCCGCAACGTCTGCCGCCACCGCGGCCGACGCCTGATCGGCGACGCCTCGGGCTGCTCCCGCGCGATCCGCTGCGCCTACCACGGCTGGACCTACGCCCTCGACGGCAAGCTGCTCGGCGCGCCCGAGCTGCGCAGCTTCCCGGGTGGGATCGACCGCCCGAGCCTCGGCCTGCACGGGGCCAGGGTGGAGGTCATGTGCGGCCTCGTCTTCGTAAACCTCGACCCTGACGCGACGCCGCTCGCCGAGCAGCTCGGCGACCTGCCGCAGCGCCTCGAGCCCTACGACATCCCCTCGCTGGTTCGGGCGAGCGGTGGCCGGGACACCACTCAGAACGCCAATTGGAAGATCGTCGCCGACAACTACCTCGAGGGCTACCACGTGCCGATCGCCCACCCGGGGCTAATGCGGCTGCTCGATTACGAGCGCTACGTGCCCGAAATCGCCGAGAACTACGTCTGGTTCGAGGCCCCGATGCGCGCCGAGCCGTCCGAGAACCGCACCGAGCGCCTCTACCAGCGGCTGGTGCGGCCGATGGGCAAGCTCACCGAGGCCGACCGGCACGTCTGGCGCTACCTCTTCATCTACCCGAACACCGCGATCGACCTCTACGCGGACCAGGTCGGGTTCTGGCAGATCAACCCCCACGGCCCGGAGCGAACCCGCGACGCCTTCGCGTTGCTGCGGCCGCGCGAGGAGAGCTGGCGCGACCGGCTGATCCGCCGGCTAAACGACCGCGTCAACGACCTCGTCAACGACGAGGACCTGGAGCTGGTCGAGGCGGTCCAGAACGGGCTGAAGACGACCGGCTACCAATGCGGCCCCTGAACGACCGCGAGGCCGCCGTGGGCTGGTTCGCGTCCAAGGTCCGGGCCGACCTCGCCGCCTCCGGGGGGGTTGAGCGACCGCCCGATTCACCCGGCCGGAGCGGGCGACCCCGGCGCCGCCACGGGGCGGGCGAGTCCGACGCGCCGTGAGCGGATCCTCGCCGCGGCCGTGGCGCGGATCGCGAGCGAGGGCATCGATGACGTCCGCATCGCGAGGATCGCGGTCGACGCCGGCGTCTCACCGGCGCTTGTCCACTACCACTTCGACTCCCGCGAGATCCTGCTGGCCGAGGCGCTCACCTACTCGTATCACCGCATCGGCAACGTCAGGATCCCCGAGCGCTCGTCGCAGGAGCTGTCGACCGAGGAGCGGATGCGGCGCATGCTCGACAACTACCTGCCGCTGCCCGGCGAGCAGCGCCAGGACTGGATGCTCTGGGTCGAGCTGTGGCTGCGGGCGATCCGCCGTCCCGAGCTGGCGCCGACCTCGGCCCGGCTCTATGCCGACATGCACGAGTGGGTCCGCGAGGCGATCGCCGCGGACGCGATCGCCGCCGGCCGGGACCCGGACGAGTTCGCCGACCTCTTGCTGGCGCTGATCGACGGTTGCGGCGTGCGCGCGATGACCGGGGACCCGGGAATGGACCTGGAGCGAATGCGCGATCTGATCTGGTCGTTCATCGCGACTGAGCTCGGCTACGACCCCGATCCGGCGCTCGAGGCCACGGTCGCCTGACCATGACCACCGAGACCCTGACTCCGGACGCCGAGGTTGCCGGATGAGCCGCGCTGTCGACGTGATCGTTGTCGGAGCCGGCCTCGCCGGGCTGACCGCGGCCCGCGAGCTGGCCGGCTCGGGCCTCGACGTGATGGTCCTCGAGGCCCGGGAGCGGATCGGCGGCCGTACCTGGACCAAGGCCGACGCCCTTCCCGGGATAACGCTCGACTTGGGCGCCCAGTCGGTGGACTCCCGCCAGCCGCTGATCAGCGCCGAGGTCGTCCGCTACGGCCTCGTCAAGGGCGACGAGTTCCCCTTCGAGCCGCCCAACGTCTGGCTGATCGGCGGCGAGCGACTGGGCCCGGGCCTGCCGGTGCCGGTCGGAGAGCTGGCCGACCTCGAGCGGCTGTTGGCCGAGGTCCACAACGCCGGCGCCCGCGTGGACGCCGACGCGCCGAGTGCCGAGCTGGACCTCGCGGACCTCGACATCCCGATCACCGAGTGGGTCGAGGGCCTCGGGCTCGCCCCCACGGCCACGGAGCTGGGCTCGGTCTTCGGCAGCTCGCTGATGTCCGGCGAGGCCGCGGAGTCGTCGATGCTGCTGATGGCGCGCCATCTTGCGGCCGCCGCCGGGCTCTGGTCCTTCCTCAGCGTCGACTACGCCGGCGTCGAGGGCGGCACCAGTGCGATCGCCGAGGCGATCGCGGGTGACGTCGAAGCCGAGGTCAGCCTCGGCACCGAGGTCGAAGCGATCGAGCACGACGGCGACGGGGCCGTCATCCACGCGGACGGCGACCCCATCCGGGCGAGAGCGGCGATCCTCACCGTGCCGCTGAACGCCCTGCGGCGGATCGAGCTGCGGCCCGGTCTCTCTTCCGAGGCCATGGCCGGGATCGAGGCCGGAAGCGCCAACCTCGGCGCCAAGTACTGGGCGTTGGCGAAGGACGCGCCCGACGACTTCCACGCTCTCGGCGAGGCGCCGGGGATCGACGTCGCCTCGGCCTGGAAGCGGGTGCCGGAGGGCGTGCTGATCGTCGGCTTCGGCCGTGACGCGTCGAGCCTCGACGGGGACGACACCGGCGCGGTCGAGGCCTCCCTGCGCCACTACCTGCCGGACCTCGAGCTGACCGCTTCGACCTGGCACAACTGGGCGGCCGATCCCTACGCGGGAGGCACCTGGGGCGGCTGGCGCCCGGGCTGGGCCACCACCGGCCTGCCGGAGCTTCTGGCCTCCGAAGCGCCGCTGATCTTCGCCGGGTCCGAGACGGCGCAGCGCTGGCCGGGCTTCATGGACGGAGCGGTCGAGAGTGGCATCCGCTCCTCGCGGCAATTGCTGGAATCGCTCGAGCCGGCGGCCGGGGCCAGATAGTGGAAACCGCCGCCGCGAAGTCCCCCCGGCGGGAGCTGGGGAGCCTCTACGAGCCGCGCTCGATTGCGGTGGTCGGCGCCTCCGCCGACCCGATGAAGTGGGGGCACTGGATGGCCCGCGACGCGCTCGACGGCTCCGGGCGGCGCAGGGTGCACCTGGTCAACGCGCGGGGAGGCGAGATCCTCGGCCAGCGGGCCTACCCGTCGGTGCGCGAGCTGCCGGAGAGTCCCGACCTGGTCGTGCTGACGATCCCCGAGAGCCGCTTCGAGGAAGCGGTGGACGACTCGCTCGAGGCGGGGGCGAGGGCGCTGCTGGCGATCACTGCCGGTCTCGGCGAGGGCGGCGAGGAGGGCCGCGCCCGCGAGCGGGCGGTCGTGGAGCGGGTGCGCGAGGCCGGGGCGGTGATGCTCGGGCCCAACTGCGGTGGCCTCGCCGACACCGGCGCCGAGCTTCGCCTCGGGGTCGGCGGCCTCACCCCGGGGCCGATCGGGCTGATCGCGCAGAGCGGCAACGTCGCCGCGGAGCTGGCCCTGCTCGCCGCCGAGGCGGGCCTCGGCTTCACCCGGGTCGCCTCGATCGGGAATCAGGCCGACCTCGAGGTCGCCGAGCTGGTGGCCGACCTCGGCCGCCACAGCGCGACCGAGGTGATCGCGCTCTACGTCGAGGACTTCCGGGGCGGGCGGGCGCTCGCGGAGGCGATCGTCGAGTCGGGCAAGCCGGTGATCCTGCTCGCCGCGGGCGCCAGCGACGCCGGCGCCCGCGCCGCGGCCTCGCACACCGGGGCGATGGTCAGCGAAGGGGCGGCGGTGGACGCAGCGTGCCGCGAGGCCGGGGCGATCCGCGTGTCCGCGCTGGCCGAGACGATCGAGGTGACCAAGGTCCTCATGCACCGCAACCGCCCCTCGGGAGCGCGCGTCGCGATCGTCACCGACGGAGGCGGGCACGGGGTGATCGCGGCTGATCTCGCGACGGCCGCCGGGCTGGAGCTGCCGCGGCTCAGCGAGGAGCTCCAGCGGCGGATCGTCGAGCAGCTCCCCGGGCGGCCGGTGGCCGAGAACCCGATCGACCTCGCCGGTGCCGGCGAGCAGGACCTCGACAGCTACGCGAGGGTGATCGAGGAGTTGGGCGCCTCCGAGGAGGTCGACTCGGTCCTCCTCACCGGCTACTTCGGCGGCTACAGCGTGGACGCCGGAGAGGCGGCGAACGCGGGGGAGCATGAGGCCGAGGTCGCCAGGCGGATGGCCGGCGCCGCGGGGAGGAGCGGCACCCCGCTGCTGGCCCAGACGATGTTCTGGAGCTCCGGCCCGGCCCTTGCCCTGCGCGATTCCGGTGTGCCGATCTTCGCGCGGGTCGAGGACGCGATCGGCTCGCTCGGCAGTGTCGTCAGGGCTGCCGAGGCGAGGCCCGGCGCGATCCTGCCGCTGCCGCCGCCCGGACCGGAGATCCTCGGCGACGGCTACTGGGTGGCGCGCGAGGCGCTGGCCGGCGCCGGTGTGCCGCTCTCGAGCGCGCGGCGGGTCGCCGATCGCGACGAGGCGCTGGCCGCGGCGGCCGAGCTCGGCTATCCGGTGGCGCTGAAGGCGACCGACATCCTGCACAAGTCCGACCTCGGCGGTGTGGCCCTGGGCCTCGCCGACGCCGACGCGGTCGGCCGGGCCTTCGACTCGATGGCCCACCTGGAGAGCCGCTCGTATGCGGTGGAGCTGATGGGCCCGCTGTCGGAGGGCGTCGAGCTGCTGCTCGGAAGCCGCCGCGACCTGCGCTTCGGACCGGTCGTCGCGATCGGCCTCGGAGGCATCTACACGGAGCTGCTCGACGACTTCGCGATCGGCCTGGCGCCGATGGGCGCGGAGCAGGCCGAGCGCCTGTTGCGATCGCTCCGCGGCGCACCCCTGCTGCTGGGCGCCCGCGGCCGGCCGCCGCTCGACATCGGCGCGGCGGCCCGCGCCGCGGCCGCGCTGTCGAGCCTGGCCGCGGCCCATCCCGAGCTATCCGAGATCGAGGTCAATCCACTGCTCGTGCTCGAGCAGGGAGTGATCGGGCTCGACGCGCGGATCGTCCGCGCCGAGCCGCCGACCTCCTGAATCGCTTCCAACACCAACCACGAGCCAAGCCAAGGAGCAGCGAATGGACTTCAACCTGACCGACGAGCAGCGGGAGCTGCGGGAGAGGGCGGCGTCGCTGGCCGCCGAGATCATCGCCTACGAGGAGGACTGCGAGCGCGACCGCGGGCTGAGCCCGGAGGCGCTCTCCGAGATCTCGGCGATGACGGTCGGGCACGGCCTGAACGCGATCAATATGCCGTCGGAGTGGGGCGGGGCGGGGCTGGGGATCTTCGACCAGGTGATCGTCCAGGAGCAGCTCGGCCAGATCACCAACGCGCTCTGGGACGCCGTCTGGCGCCCCGCCAACGCGCTGCGCGCCTGCGACCCCGAGCAGCGGGCTCGCTGGCTGGAGCCGGCGATCCGCGGCGAGCGCCGCGACTGCGTCGCGGTGACCGAGGCCGAGGCCGGCTCGGATCCCACCGCCCTTGCCAGCGTCGCCGAGCGCGACGGGGCGGATTTCCTGCTGAGCGGGGAGAAGTGGTTCGTCACGGTCGGCGACGTGGCCGACTTCCTGATCGTCCTCGCCAGGGTGATGCCGGAGGACGAGCCGACCATGTTCCTGGTCGACAAGGACCTGCCGGGGGTCGCAGTCAAGCGGACCCCCGCCTACATGCACACCTTCGTCTTCGAGCATCCGGAGTTCGTCTTCGACCGGGTCCGGCTTGGGCAGGAGACCGTGCTCGGTGAGATCGGGCAGGGCTACGAGCTGACCCGCGACTGGTTCGTCGAGGAGCGGCTGATGATCGCCGCCCGCGCGACCGGCGCCGCCGAGCGGGCGCTGCGGCTCGCCTCCGAGTGGGCCGACGGACGGGTGCAGGGCGGCAAGCCGATCGCCGAGCACCAGCTGATCGCGGCGATGATCGCCGACAGCGCCACCGAGATCGCGCTCAACCGGGCCCTCGTCTACCAGATCGCCTGGGAGGCGGACGCCGGGCTTCCCCGCAAGCTCCTGCACGCCAAGGCTGCGATGACCAAGCTCGCCGCCTCCGAGGCGGCCGGCCGGGTGATCGACCGCGCCGTGCAGATCTTCGGGGGCCGCGGCTACATGCGCGAGAACCCGGTCGAGCGCCTCTACCGCGACATCCGGGTCGACCGCATCTGGGAGGGGACCTCGGAGATCCAGCGGCTGGTGATCGCCAACGAGGCCCGCAAGCGCGGGCTCGACGACCTGCTCGGCGTCGGGGCCACGGTGGCGCGCGCGGAGGCCGAAATCGCCTGATGCCGAGGACCCCCACCGGTCGAGTGGACGAAATCCACTCCCCATCTGCTGATTTCGGCCACTCGACGACAGGGCGGGGGGTCGACCGGCGCCTCTTCGGCCTGGTCGGGGCGATGGTCCTGGTCGAGACGATGTTCTACTCGGTGCTGGCGCCGCTGCTCCCGTACTACGTCGAGCACCTCGGGCTGACCAAGGCGGGGGCCGGGACCCTCTCCGCCTTCTACGCCTTCGGCGCGATCGCCTTTGCTGTGCCGGCGGGATTCCTGGTCGCCCGCATCGGCGCGCGTCCGACCTTGCTCACCGGAGTCTGCCTGCTGGTGGCATCCTCGGTGACGTTCGGCTTCGCCCACGACCTCGTCGTCCTCGACGCCGCCCGCTTCGTGCAGGGCGCTGGCGGCTCCTGCCTTTGGGCCGCCGGGCTCAGCTGGCTCATCTTCACCACACCCGAGGGCAGGCGCGCCACAGTGATCGGTGCTGCCGTCGGGATCGGCATCGGCGGTGCCCTGCTCGGCCCGGTCCTGGGAGGCGCCGCAACCCTGACCAGCCCCGAGCTGGTCTTCACCGCGACCGGGGCGCTGATCGGTGCCCTCGGGCTGCTGGCCCTGCTGATGCCGGCCCCACCCCGGGGGCGCCCCGACACGGTCGCCGATCTGCTCACCGCGGCCAGGGAGGAGCCGCGGCTCCGGGCGGGCATCCTCTTCACCTTCCTGCCGTCGATCCTGTTCGGCGTCGTCGAGGTGCTGGCGCCGCTCCGCCTCAGCGTTCTCGGGGCGAGCACCGCGGCGATCGCGCTGATCTTTCTCATCTGCACCGTCGCCGAGGCGGTGATGAGCCCGCTGGTCGGCCAGCTCGCCGACCGCCGCGGAGCCTTCCCGGTGGCGCGCCTCGGGCTGGCGGCCTGCGCCGTGATGGCCGTCCTGCTGCCGCTCCCCGGCTCGCTGGTGCCCTACGGGCTCGCCCTGCTCGCGGCTTGCGTGGCCTTCGGCTGGCCCTGGGTCCCGGCGAGCGCGATGCTCTCGGCCGGCGCCGCCTACTACGAGCTGGGGCAGGGGGTCGCCTTCGGCCTCTGGAACCTCGCCTGGGGCGGTGGCCAGGCGATCGGCTCGGCCGGGGGAGCGGGGATCGCCGAGGCGAGCAGTGACGCGGTCCCCTACCTGCTGCTCGGGGGGGTCTGCGCGCTGACCCTCGCCGTGGGCGCGATCCGCGCCCCGCGACCGGGGGCGCTCGGTAGGTAATCTGCGACGCGTGTGGTCGCTGAAGCGCCTGCTCGCGCTGGTCGGTTTCGTCCTCGTCTCCGCCGCCTCAAACGGCTCGGCGATCGCGGCTGGGCCGGATGTCAGGCTCGAGGCTGCGCTGGGCCATCTGGTCGAGGCGAAGCAGGGGCCGCCCGGAGCGATCGCGATCGTCCAGCGCGGGCGACGCCGCAGCGTCTTTCGCGCCGGTGTCGCCGATCTCAACGCGCGCAGGCCGATGCGGGTCAACGACCACATGCGTCTCGCCAGCACCTCCAAGGCCTTCAACGGAGCGGTCGCAATGGCCTTGGTCAGCCGCAGCAGGCTGAAGCTCGGTGCGCGCCTCGGCGCGCTGCTGCCCGAGACGCCGGACGCCTGGCGAATGGTGACGGTGCGCCAGATGCTCAACCACACCAGCGGAATACCCAGCTTCACCAAGAACGCCGGCTTCCTCGCGACCCTGGGCGCCAATCCGCATCGGATCTTCGATCCGGCCAGCCTGCTCGAGTTCGTCGCCGGCGACCCCCTCGAGTTCGAGCCCGGCTCGCGGTATGAGTACTCGAACTCCGACAACATCGCCCTCGGGTTGATCGTCGCCAAGATCACCTCCGGAACCTATGAGCGGGCTCTTGAGCGCTTCGTCTCCGGGCAGCTGGGGCTGAAACACACCAGCCTGCCGCGCGGGTATCGGATGCCCAGGCCCTACATCCACGGCTACGAGGTCGCCCCCGGGCACAAGCCGGTCGACCTGAGCCAGGCCCTCAGCTCTTCGTCGGTCTGGGCGTCGGGAGGGATGGTCTCAACCCCGACCGAGCTCAATCGCTTCGCGCGGGCCTACGCCCGCGGTGCGTTGCTGACCCGGCATGCACACCGGGCCCAGCTGCGATTCGTCAAGGGCGGCTCCGAGCCCCCGGGGCCCGGCGTTAACTCGGCCGGCCTCGGCATCTTCCGCTACCGGACCGCCTGCGGCACCGTCTACGGTCACACCGGCAACTACCCCGGATACACGCAGTTCTTCGCGGCGAGCCGCAGCGGCCGCCGCTCGGTGACGGTTTCCGTCAACACCCAGCTGAGCCCCGACGCCGGTGCTGAGCATCTCTTCCGTGTGCTCCGTCGCGCGGACCGGCTGGCCGTCTGCGCAGCGTTGCGGCGTTGATTGCTTCACTGGCCGCGCCCCTGGCCGAGGTCTCGATCAAGCTCGACGCCGGCAAGGGCAACCTAGGCGGGGCCGGGCAGCGCGCCGGACTGCTCCTCCTGCTGGGCTTCCTGCTCTCCTTCGGCTTCATCCGCATGAGCACGCGGCTGATGCGGAGTCCCAAGGTCCCGTGGTGGCCGGGCAGCGTCAAGCCCGGCGGCCTCCACATCCACCACCTCGTCTTCGGGATCGTCCTGATCATGCTGGCCGGGTTCCTCCAGTTCGCCCTGCGGCCCGACAGCCCCTGGCTGGAGATTTTCGCCGTGGCCTTCGGCGTCGGCTGCGGCCTGACGCTGGACGAGTTCGCGCTCTGGCTCCACCTCGAGGATGTCTACTGGTCCGAGGAGGGCAGGCGCTCGATCGACGCGACGATCGTCGCCGCGATCATCGGGGGCGCTGTCGTCCTCGGCTTCGCCCCGCTCGGCGCCGGGGAGGACGACCCAACCGGCTCGATCATCACCGTCGTCCTGTCGGTCGCGATCGACCTCGCGCTCTGCATCGTGGCGCTGTTCAAGGGCAAGCTGTGGACCGGCCTGATCGGCTTCTTCATCCCGTTCATCTCCCTGGTCGGGGCGATCAGGGCGGCCAAGCCCGGTTCGCCCTGGGCCCGGCGCTTCTATGCGCCTGACAGCAAGCGGATGGCCAAGGCGCGGCGTCGGGCGAAGCGATCCGAACAGCGCTACCGGCGCTGGCAGGACCGGATCGGCGGCGCCCCGCACCTGTCGAGCCCGATGCCGTCGGCGGGCGAGGAGAAGGAGCCGGTCTCCGGCGAGGACCGCTAGGCCGAGCGCAGCAGCGGCTCGCCCACGTAGCCGCCGGGGCGGGCGCCGGGGGGGATCGCGAAGAGCGCGCTGCTGACGTGGCGGATGTACTCATTGAGCGCGTCGTTTCGGCCCAGCCGCCGCTGGATCGCGACGAACTGCTTGGCCGGGTCGCGCTGGAAGCAGATGAAGAACAGTCCCGCGTCCAGCTCGCCGAGGCGCTCGTCGACCCCGTCGGTGAACGAATACCCGCGGCGCAGGATCCGCTCGCCGCCGTTGAAGGAGGCGGATGCCAGGCGAACGTGGGAGTCGGCGGGGATCACCGGCCGGCCCCCCTTCTCGGCTTCGAGGTGGAGCGGGTCGAACTCTTCCTGCTCGCCGAGCGGGGCGCCGTTGTACTTGCTGCGCCCGATCGTCTGCTCCTGGTCGCCCAGGGAGGAGCGGTCCCAGATCTCCAGCAGCATGCGGATCCGGCGAGCCACCATGAAGGAGCCGCCGCGCATCCACACGGCACCCTCGGAGCCGACCCAGACGTGGCGCCTCAGCGCCTCGGTGTCCTCGGCGACGATGTTGGCCGTGCCGTCCTTGAAGCCCATCAGGTTTCGGGGCGTGTCCTGCTCGCGGCTGGTCGAGGCGGTGCGCCCAAAGCCGAGCTGCGACCAGCGCATGACCACCAGCCCGCGGCCGATCCGCGCCAGGTTGCGGACCGCGTGAAAGGCCACCTGCGGGTCGTCCGAGCAGGCCTGCACGCAGAGGTCGCCGCCGCTGGTCGCAGGATCCAGCTCGTCGCCGGGGAGCGGCGGGATCGGCCGCAGCGCCGCCGGCCTGCTCCGGCGCAGGCCGAAGCGGTCCTCCTCCTCGCGCTCGAAGACGTCCGGGCCGAAGCCGAACGTCACGGTCAGCCGCGAGGGCAGCAGGCCGACCGTCTCCCCGGTGTCGTCGGGCGGCGCCAGCTGCTGGCGTTTGTCGTCCCCGATCAGGTCGCCCGCGGTCATCTCCGCGGCGGCCGCAGACCAGGCGCGCATCAGCTCGCGCAGGTCGGAGGGGCGATCGGTGGTCAGGTCGAAGGCGGCGAAGTGGAGGCGGTCCTGCTGCGGGGTAGCGATCCCGGCTTGGTGGTCGCCGTGGAAGGGCGCTGTGCCTGTGCCGTCGGCGGTGTCGGCGCTCCCGCGCCCGGCCGCGTACCCGGCCCCGCCGAGGGCGATCCCCGCCCCCGTCGCTCCCCCGGTGGCGAGGAGCTGGCGGCGGGTCAGCGGGCTCATCGGACTGTCTGGGCCGGGACCTGGGAGAGCGGTTCTGCCAGCGCATCGATCCGGCGGGCCAGCTTGCGGGTGTCGGCCTTGCTCAGCGTCTCGTAGGAGACGAAGTCGCTGCCGTGCCCGTAGGGCTCGAGGTCGCTGTAAACGTCGGCGAAGCGGGCCTCGATCTCCCTGGCCAGCGCCGGGTCGCGCTTGACGAGGATGGGCCGGACCGAGTCGTAGGCGGCCTTGGCTCCGTCGACGTTGGCCTCGAAGTCGACCAGGTCGGTGTGCGAGTAGCGCTCCTCCTCGCCGGTGATCTTCGAGGCCGAGACCTCGCCAAGCAACTCGTTGGCGCCGTTGGCGATCTGCGCGGCCTGAAGCTTGACCGTCTTCACCTTGGTGTTGAGGCGCTGCACGTCGGCGAGCAGTGTGCGGGCGACGGGCGCCATCCCCGCAGCGGTCCCCTTGACCCAGAGCGCCTGCTCGATCTTGTGGAAGCCGCCCCAGGCCTTCGCCGGCACGTCGCCCTGGCGGGCGTCGATCTCGGGGTCGAGCGCGCCGAAGGACTCGGCGACCGGCTCGATGCGCTCGTAGGGAATGCGGGCCGGCGCGTAGAGGGCCTTTGCGCGGGCCACGTCGCCGGCGATCACGGCGGCGACGAAGGGCTTGGTCTTCGTTACCAGGTCGGCGGTGTTTCGCTCGACGTATTCGCGGTAGTCGGCGACTGCCTTCCTCAGCTCGGGGTCTTCGGCGGTCGCGGAGGATCCGGTGACGGTCAGCTGCCCGCGCTCCTGATCGCCGCCGGGGCAGTACATCGTGTAGGTGCCCGGGTCGAGGGTCAGCGAGAAGCTGCCGGTCAGCCCCTCGGAGAGGTTCTCCTTCTCCCCGAGGATCGTGTCCCCGTCGAGCACCTCGAACTCGGTCACCGCCGAGGTGCCGGCGTTCTCGACCTCGAAGGTGACGGGCCCGGCGGGGAGCTTGGCGCCATGCGGGTCGCAGCCCCCGTCGGTCAGCTTGACCGAGAAGGTCTTGGCACCCTTGGGTGCGTTGTCCGAGGAGCCGCAACCTGCCCCGAGCAGAGCGCCGCCCCCCAGCATCACCAGGGTGAGGAAGCGGAGAGGCCGGCTCAAGCGGGATTCTCCGCCGGCAGTTGCGAGGGGGTCCGGGCCGGGCTCCGCCGCAGGCGGAGGCGATCCGGCCACAGCACGTAGATCGCCATCGGCAGCGCGTAGAGCAGGTAGATCATCGTCTCGCCAACCGTCGGCTTCGGCTGCAGGCCGAGCATCCCGGTGAGCAGCGAGCCCGAGATCGTCCCCGGCTGCACCAGCCAGGAGAGGTCGACCGCCTGGCCTTGGAGCTGGTTGAACCAGCCCGCCTCGTGCGCGGTGTGCAGCGAGACGGAGAGCAGGCCGGCGGCGACGAAGACGAGAACGAGCCCGGTGACCCGGAAGAAGCGCGAGAGGTTGATTCGCACCCCGCCCCGGTAGAGGCCGATCCCGATCGCGACCGCGAGCAGGACGCCGATCACGGCCCCGGCCCCGGCGGCGGTGGTGTCGGTGGCGTCCTGAAAGGCGGCCAGCATGAAGACCGAGGTCTCAAGTCCCTCGCGGAGGACGGCGAGGAAGGCCATCCCCACCAAGGCGAGGGTCGAGCCGGCCATCAGCGCCTCGGCGGCGCTGCCCTCCAGCGAGGAGCGGATGGTGCGGGCGTGGCGGCGCATCCAGACGACCATGTAGGTGACGGCCCCCACGGCGATCACGCCGATCACCGTTTCCAGCGCCTCCTGCTCGCGCTGCGGCAGCTCTTGGCCGACGATCCTCAGGATGATCGCCGCCCCCACGCAGAGCACGATTGCGACGGCGACGCCGAACCACATCTGGCGGAGCGCGTCGCTGCGCCCCTCCTTGACCAGGAATGCTGCGATGATGCCGACGATCAGGGCTGCCTCGACGCCCTCGCGCAGGCCGATGACGAGGGTCGGGATCACTTGGCGGCGTGGCTCTTTCGGCGGTTCATCCTTGGTCCTTAATTAGGGGTCCCTAATTAGGCCAGCCGAAACCGTAGCACGGCGCTAGGGATTGCGGGAGATCGGATTTCGGCCAGTTTTCGGGCCGCCCCGCCCCGCCGCGGCCGAGCCCTGCTTGGCAGACTTGACCGGTGGACCTCCCGCAGCTCAAAAGGACGCTGGAAGAGGCCGGGGAGCCGCCCTACCGGGCCCGCCAGGTCTGGAGGTGGCTGGCCCGGGGCGCCGGCTCCTTCGAGGAGATGACCGACCTCTCGCTGGGCCTGCGCCGCCGCCTCGCCGGCGAGCTGCCGATCTCCTCGCTCGAGCTGGTGCGCGAGGCGCGCTCGGCGGACGGGACCGTCAAGGCCCTGTTCGACACACCCGACCGCCGGCCAGTGGAGGCGGTGCTGATGAGCTACCGGGACGGGCGCCGCTCGATCTGCGTCTCGAGCCAGTCGGGCTGCCCGCTGACCTGCACCTTCTGCGCCACCGGGCAGATGCGCTTCGGCCGCAACCTCAGTGAGTCCGAGATCCTCGACCAGGCCCTCCACTTCCGGCGCCACCGCGAGCTGAATCACGCCGTATTCATGGGGATGGGGGAGCCGATGATGAACCTCGACGCAGTCCTCGCCGCCTGCGAGCGCCTCCCTGAGGCCGGGATCTCCAACGCCCACACGACGGTCTCCACGGTGGGGTGGGTCCCGGGCATCGAGCGGATGGCGAGCGAGGGCCCGCCGGTGCGGCTGGCGCTCTCGCTGCACGCGGCCGAGGACGCCCTGCGCAGCGAGCTGATGCCGGTCAACGAGCGCTACCCGCTGGCCGAGGTGCTCGACGCGTGCCTGGCCTGGCACCGCGCGCGGCGGCGCAAGGTGTTCGTCGAGTACCTGATGCTGGCCGGGGTCAACGACCGGCCCGAGCAGGCGGCGGCGCTGGCCTCGGTGCTGGGCCCGGGGCGGGCCTTCAAGGTCAACCTGATCCCCTACAACCCGACCGGGACCGGCTTCGAGGGCTCGAGCCGCGAGGCGATCGCCGCCTTCCGCGCCGAGCTCACCGGGGAGGGGGTGCCCGCCACCGTCCGCCTCACCCGCGGGCGCGACATCGACGCCGCCTGCGGCCAGCTCGCCGGCGCGGCGCCGGCCCGCGCCGGGTAGCCCGCTGCGCCGGGCGGCCAGCTGCAAGGCTGCTGCCGAGTCGTCAATTTCCTCTCATAGTGAGAGGAACTTGCACTCTCGCGGAGATGGAGCCGCTTCCCTCTCGGCCGGCGGCCGATGGGTAGGATCGCCCCGCCAATGAGGACCGCCTTCGCTCTCACTGCAATTCTTTCGACGGGGCTGGCGCTGCCGGGCTGCGGCTCCGACTCAAACGACACGGTGACGGTGCAAAACACCGTCACCGAGCGGACGGTGACCGAGGAGCAGACGACCACCGCGACCACCGGTGCGACTGCCACGACCCCTCCCGGCCCGGTGGAGACGTTTTCCAGCTTCCGCTCGCCGACCGGGAACATCGGCTGTGTGATGGGGTCAGGCTCGGTGCGCTGCGACCTCTCCGAGCGCGACTGGTCCCCGCCTCCGTCGCCCCCTGGCTGCAACCTCGACTACGGCCAGGGAGCGGAGGTTTCGACGGCGGGTGGGCACGGGCATCTCGTCTGCGCCGGCGACACAGCCCTGAATCCGTCGGCTCCAGCCCTCGCATACGGCCGAGTCACGGCACGGGGCGGCCTGCACTGCCTCAGCCGAGAGACGGGAATGACCTGCACCGACACCGCCACCGACCACGGTTTCTTCATCTCGCGCCAGAGCTACCGCCTCTTCTGACGTCCCTGCCGACCAGTCCCCGCTGCCGAGACGTCAATAAGTCACCTCATTGGTGACTCGGATACGTCTCGCCAGCGGCTTCAGCGGGGTTCTAAGGCGATCACCGGGATCAGGCGGTCGCCGGCCCGCTTCTCGTAGACGCTGAACCCGGGGTAGGTGCGGTTGACCAGGCGCCAGGCCCGCGCCCGCTCCTCACCGCTCAACTCGCGCGCCCGGTAGGGGCGAGTCTCACCGCCGGTCAGGAAGGTGACGTCCGGGTTGGCCATCACGTTGCGGTACCACGCCGGGTGTCGCACGTCGCCGCCCCGCGAGGCGACGATCAGCACGTTCTGGCCGTCGATCGTGTGGACCAGCGGCGTCTCGCGCTCGATTCCGCTCTTCGCCCCGCGCACCCGCAGGACCCCGACCCGCCCGAAGCCGGCGGTGCTGAAGCGGCCGTCGCTGATCCTCATCAGCGGCCGGTCGAGGTGGGGGGCAAGGTTGACGTAGAACCAGGAGCCCGGCCGCGAGGAGGCGACGGCAATGATCGCCGTCTCGAAGCGGCTGCGCTCCGGGTCGGGCTCAGCCATCGTCCGGGCCGGGCATCCACGGCTCGTGCCAGTCGCAGACGCCGCGGGTCAGCTTCGAGGCCTCCTCGGGCCCCCAGGTGCCCGGCTCATAGGGGATCACCGGCCCCGGCTTGTCGAGCAGCGGCTGCACAACCCTCCAGGTCTCCTCGATCCCGTCGCTGCGGGTGAATAGATCGGCTCGGCCGCGGATCGCGTCGTCGAGCAGGCGCTCGTAGGGCTCGGGGTCCTCGCCGGGCGCTCTTCTCGAACAGCACCTTCAGGTCGGCGGCCTCGAATGCCTCCTTGCCCGCCTGCTTCATCAGGAAGCGGATTCGCGCCCCCGGGGTCGGGTCGATGCGGATCGCGAGCTGGTTGGGCTCGGGGATCCTGCCGGTGCCGACCCCGAGGCGCGGCGGGCGCTTGAACACGACCTGGATCTCGGTCGCCTTCACAGGCAGCTTCTTGCCCGCCCGGATGAAGAAGGGGACCCCGCTCCAGCGCCAGTTGTCGATCTCCAGCTCCAGCGCCACGAAGGTCTCGGTCTTCGAGTCCTTCGCGACGCCGTCGATCTCGAGGTAGCCGTCGTACTGGCCGCGGATGTAGCGCTCCGGGTCGGCGGGGCGCATCGCCTTGAACAGCTCCAGCTTCTTGTCGCGGATCGAGTCCTTCTGGTTGCCCGCCGGCGGCTCCATCGCGACCAGCCCGAGCATCTGCAGGGCGTGGTTCTGGATCACGTCGCGCAGCGTGCCGACCGGGTCGTAGAAGCGGCCGCGGTCCTCGACCCCGAAGCTCTCGGCCAGGGTCATCTGCACGTGGGAGACGAACTGGCGGTTCCAGACCGGCTCGAGGATCGAGTTGGCGAAGCGGAGGTAGGTGATGTCCATCACCGGCTCCTTGCCGAGGTAGTGATCGATCCGGTAGATCTGGTCCTCGCGCAGGATCTCCAGCAGCTCGGCCTCCAGCGCCTTGGCCGAGTCGAGGTCGTGGCCGAAGGGCTTCTCGATCACCACCCGGGCGTTCTCGGTCACCCCGGCCTTGCCCAGGGCGCGGACGACGTCGGCGAACAGCGAGGGCGGTATCTCGAGGTAGAAGACCGGCTGCTCGTGGTCGGCGACGGCCTCCTTGACCTTCTCGAACGTCTTCGCGTCGGAGTAGTCGCCGCCGACGTAACGCAGCCGCTTGGCGAGGCGGGCGAAGACGTCACTCGTCGGGGTCCTCGACGCTGGTCGAGACCGACTCGCGCACGTGGTTGACGAGGTCCTCCTGGCTCCAATCGTTGCGGGCGACGCCGACGATCGTGAAGTTCAGCTCACCGCGGGCCTCGAGCCGGTAGAGCGCCCGGAAGGTCATCTTCTTGGCGAGGTCGCCGGTGATCCCGAAGATGACGAGGACGTCGGCCGCGCCGGTCGGGCGCTTCTTCTTCGCTGCCATCGCCGCGGAGGCTATCCGTTCGGGCATAGGATCAGGTCCCGCAATCGAGGAAGGGGTCGCATGGAACTTGGAATGGTCGGGCTGGGCCGGATGGGCGCCAACATCGTGCGCCGCCTGATGCGCGACGGGCACACCTGCGTCGTCTACGACGTCAACCCTGAGTCGATCAAGGAACTGGCCGGCGAGGGCGCGGTCGGTGCGGCATTCGCTCCAGGACCTCGCCTCGAAGATGACCGCTCCCCGCGCGGTCTGGGTGATGGTCCCGGCAGGCGAGATCACCGATAAGACGATCCACGCAGTCGCCGAGGCGCTGGAGTCCGGCGACGCGATGATCGACGGCGGCAACTCCTATTACCGCGACGACATGCGCCACGCCGTCGAGCTGGCAGAGCGGGGGATCGACTTCATCGATTGCGGCACCAGCGGCGGCGTATTCGGCCTCGAGCGAGGCTACTGCCTGATGATCGGCGGGCCGGACTCGGCGGTCGAACGGCTCGACCCGATCTTCGCCACGGTCGCGCCGGGGGTCGATTCGGCCGAGCGCACTCCGGGGCGGAGCGGCGACCCCGGCCCGGCCGAGAACGGCTACCTGCACTGTGGGCCGAGCGGCGCCGGGCACTTCGTGAAGATGGTCCACAACGGGATCGAGTACGGGATCATGGCGGCCTACGCCGAGGGGCTGAACGTGCTGCGGAACGCCAACGCCGGCAAGGCGGAGCGGACCGCGGACGCCGAGACTGCGCCGCTCGAGCAACCCCAGTACTACCAGTACGACATCGACATCCCCGAGGTCGCCGAGGTCTGGCGGCGGGGCAGCGTTGTCGGGTCCTGGCTGCTCGACCTGACAGCGGCGGCGCTGCAGGAATCCCCCGACCTGGCCGAGTTCTCCGGGCGGGTCTCGGACTCGGGCGAGGGGCGCTGGACGACGATCGCGGCGATCGAGGAGGGGGTGCCGGCGCCGGTGCTGACGGCAGCGCTCAACGAGCGCTTCTCCTCGCGAAACCTCGACGAGTTCGGCGACAAGGTCCTCTCCGCGATGCGCAAGCAATTCGGCGGCCACGACGAGAAGAAGGCGTAGCGGTGGAGGTCGAGGTCCTCGCCGACGCCGATGCCGCGGCGGCGCGGGCGGCCGAGGTGATCGCGGCCGCCGGAGCGGAGGCGGCCGCCGAGCGCGGCGCCTTCTCGCTGGCGGTGAGCGGCGGGCGCTCGCCGTGGCGGATGCTGGCCCTGCTGTCGGGGTCGGATGAGATGCCCTGGGACGCTACGCAGGTCTTCCAGGTCGACGAACGGGTCGCCGAACCGGGCAGCGACGACCGCAACCTCACCCACCTGCTGGTGGCGCTGCCCCTCGAGCACCAGGCGGCGGTGCGGCCGATGGCGGTGACCAGCACCGACCTCGAAGCCGCCGCGGCGGACTACGAGGAGGGCCTGCCGGAGGCGCTCGATCTTGTCCATCTCGGACTGGGCCCCGACGGCCACACGGCCTCGCTGGTCCCCGAGGACGGAGTGCTGGAGGTGACCGACCGCCGTGTCGCGATCACCGCGGGCGCCTACCAGGGCCACCGCCGCATGACCCTCACCTACCCGGCGCTCGCCTCGGCTCGGCGGATCCTCTGGCTGGTGACCGGCGAGGACAAGCGGGAGGCGATGCGCAAGCTGCTCGCCTCCGACCCCAGCATCCCCGCGGGGCGCGTCGAGAACCACGAGATGCTGCTGATCGCCGACCGCGCCGCGGCCGACGAGAGCGCCTGAGCCGGGCGACCGCCCGACACCCGCGGACTCATACCCGAAGGTCGAGGGTTCGAATCTCGCCCCCGCTAGGCTGGGGCGACGCGATTCAGCTCCAAGCCGAGAACCCAAATCAGCCATGACCCGCTGAGGCCCGGATGAGGACGCTCTCGATCGCCGCGATGCAGACGGCGCCGATCGCGTGCGACCCCAACGCAACCCTGGACCTCCTCGCCAAGCGGGCCCCCGCCGTCAAGGCCGTCGTGCCTCACGCCCAGCTCCTCGTGCTGCCGGAGCTTCACCTCTCGGCCCTGCCGGAGCAGCTCGACGAGTCCGACGGCTACGCCGAGTCGGTCGCAGTGTCCCTGCCCGGCCCGCTCACCGAGCGGCTAGGCGAGATCGCCCGCGCCTCGAAGCTTTGGATCGCCGCCGGCTCGGTCTACGAGCGCTCCGTCGAGGGCCACATCCACAACACCGCGGTCGTCGTCTCGCCGAACGGCGAACTCGCCGCTCGCTACCGCAAGGTCTTCCCCTGGCGGCCGACCGAGCGCTCCGTTCCGGGCGACGGTTTCGTCACCTTCGACATTCCGGACGTCGGCCGGCTCGGCCTGGCGATCTGTTACGACGGCTCGTTTCCCGAGGTGATCCGCCAGCTCGCCTGGCTGGGAGCGGAGGTGGTGATCCAGCCCACGCTCACGCCGACCTCCGACCGCGAGGCCGAGCTGATCGCCGCTCGGGCCAACGCGATCTTCAACCAGCTCTACGTCGTCAACGTCAACGCCGCGCAACCGGTGGCGCTGGGACGAAGCCTGGTCGTGGACCCCGAGGGACTGGTGCGAGTCCAGGCCGGGGAGGGGGAGGAGCTGCTCACCGACGTGCTCGATCTCGATGCTGTGGAGCGGGTGCGGAGCTTCGGCGTCGCCGGCGTGTCGCGGATGTGGGAGCAGCTCGACTCACTGGACGGCGCTGGACCGGAGCTGCCGATGTACGGCGGCCGGATCCGTCGACGCCCGGGTGCCCGACGCTCTTAGCCGGACCGAGGCGATTGCCCCGCGGCGACTATCAGTCCTACGCGCCGCACTCGGCAAGGCGCCGCGCTGAGCTCAGCCGGCCGCGACGGTCTCCGGATCCGGCTCCTCACCGTTGAGGGAAGGCGCATCGCCGATGCCCGAAGGGAGGACGCGCAGCGCGTCCACGGGAAGGTGGAGCTGCACCGGGCTGCCCTGCTCGTAGGGGATTCCGCCGCCGGTGTTCCGAATCAGCGCCTGGAGCGCTTCCCCGGTGGCGGCCCGGACGAACACCTGCATCACCGAGCCCACGTAGACAACGCGCTCCACCATGGCCGGGATGCGGTTCGGCCCGGACGGAGACCCGTGCTCTTCGAGCTCGATGCGCTCCGGTCGGATGACGATCTTCGCCTCCCCGGTGACGTCGCGGTCCGTTCCGCGCGTCTCGAGCTCGTAGCCGTCCAGTGCGACGCGGCAGGCGCTCGTGCCGGCACTGACGATGGTGGCCTGCATGAGGTTCGACACGCCGAGGAAATTGGCGACGTAGAGCGTCTCGGGATCCTCGTAGACGTCCTGAGGCGCCCCGACCTGCTCGATGTGCCCGTCTTTCATGACCGCGAGGCGGTCGCTCATCGTCAGCGCCTCCTCCTGGTCGTGGGTGACGTAGAGGAACGTGATGCCGACCTCCTGCTGGAGCGACTTGAGCTCGATCTGGAGGGCCTTGCGGAGCTTCGCATCGAGGGCGCCGAGCGGCTCGTCCAGAAGAAGCACGGCCGGGTTGAGGACGAGAGCGCGCGCTAAGGCAACGCGCTGCTGCTGCCCGCCCGAGAGCTGGGACGACTTGCGACTCCCGTGGCCCGGAAGCTGGACGAGCTCGAGCGCCTTGCCGACGCGCTCGCTGATCTCGGCTTTCGGCCGCTTCGCCCGCTTCAGCCCGTAGGCGATGTTGTCGTAGACGTTCAGGTGCGGGAAGAGCGCGTAGTTCTGGAACACGGTGTTGACGTTGCGCTGGTGAGGCGGCGTGTAGGCAACGTCTGTGCCGTCGAGGAGGATCTCACCGGAAGTCGGTTGCTCGAAGCCGGCGATCATTCGCAGGGTGGTCGTTTTACCGCAGCCGGAAGGCCCGAGGAGCGAGAAGAACTCACCGGCCGGGATGTGGAGATCGATGCCATCCACCGCGGTCAGCCCGGGGAACTGCTTGGTCAGCTTGTCCAATTCGATTTCGCCGCGTGCCATTGGTCTCCCGAAACTAGTTGAGGTTGAAGGCGCTGCCGAAGTCCTCCGCCGCTTTGCCCCTCTGACGCTCTCCGCGGGTGAAGACGCGCCAGAGGAGGAAGCCGGCCGTGACAATGAGGAGGGTTGACACCATCATGATCGTTGCGATCGCGTTCACAGACGGTAACGGCGCGGCGCGCGTCGCTGCGTAGATCTGGATCGGGACGGTGTCCGTGGGTCCGCCGCTTGACAGCCACTGGCTGATGACGAAGTCGTCGGCCGAGATGGCGAACACCACGGCGGCCGAGGCGACGATCGCCGGGGTGAGCAAGGGCAGGAGGACGCTCCTCAACGCGACGAACGGCGAGGCCCCGAGATCGGCGGCGGCCTCCTCGTACTGCCTGCCGATCGAGAACAGCCGACCGCGCACGATCACGACCACGAAGGAGATCGAGAAGGTCACGTGGCCGAGGATCTGGGCGAACGTTCCGGTGTGAACGAAGGTGAAGATGTGGCTGAAGACGAGGAGGAGCGACACGCCCATGACGATCTCGGGCGTGACCAACGGAAAAAGCATGATGAAGTTGGAGGTGCCGGAGCCGCGACCGCGCCAGCGGGCGAGGCCGAGGGCGAGCAAAACCCCGATCGGGACAGCGATGAGAACGTCCGCCCCCGCCAGCTTGAAGCTCTGAACAAGAGAATGCCGAAGGGTCGGGTCGTGCCAGACCGAGTCCACTGGATCCCCCCAGTACCAGCGTGTCGAGAAGGAGTCGAAGACCGTGCGCGAGCGGGTCGCATTGAAGGAGAACTGCACCGCGATCAGCACCGGCACGATCGACCACACGATGTAGGCCCAGGTGACTGCCACCAGGAAGCGCGGCTTTCCCCATGGGTTGCGGAACCAGCCGCGCAAGCGGGTCGAGCTCGAGGGCTGCGGCCTCGCTCGCTGCGGCCTCGCTCGCTGCTCGGCAACGGCCGTCATACCGCCCCCACCGTTCCGGCCTCGCGTTGGGCGCGATGGATGCTCCGCATGTAGTAGAGCATGAGGATCGTCAGGAAGGCGGCAAGCACGATCGTGAGCGCGGCGCCGATCGTCGGCTGCGGGCCGCCGTGGAAGTAGAGGTCGATCTGGTTGCCGATCAGCGACGTCGTCGGCGAGCCCGAGACGATGTTCGGCGTGTAGTAGTCGCCGAACATCGGTAGCGTGATCAGGACGGCGCCCCCCAGGATGCCGGTCTTCGAGAGCGGGAGGGTGACCGAGCGAAACGCGGTCCAGGGGCTCGCACCGAGATCACGTGCCGCTTCCAGGTGGCTGCGGTCGATGCGATCGAGCGCGGCGAAGAGTGGCAGGATCAGGTACGGGATGTAGCCGTAGACGAGGGCGAGGATGACAGTCGAGGCGCTCCCGCCGAGCCAGTCCCGCGGCTGGCTGAGCACGTGGGTGAACGTCAGGAATTTGTTCACGTAGCCGTCCTCCTGCAGGAGATTCACCCAGGCGAGCATTCGCATCATGTAGCTGATCCAGAGGGGAAGGATGAGCAGGATGAGAATGAGGCCTTTCCACCGCCCCGCGTGCCGAGCCGTGTAGTAGGCGACCGGATACCCGATCAGCAGGCAGAGGGCCAGGGAGATGAGGACGTAGACGAGCGTCCTGACCTCGACGTCGAACCAGATTCCTCCCGGGGCGAGCCGACCGAGGACCTCGGTGAGCCAACCCACGTTCCATTCGAGCGGGTTCCAGATGGGAACCGGTTGGAAGAGGACCGGGTCGACCGTTCCAAACGCGACCCCGAGGACCGCATAGAACGGAACGATGAAGAGGAGGATCAGCCAGACGACGCCCGGGAGCGCGAGAGCGGGCCACAACCAGCGCCGGTACACGACGCCCTAACGCTCGCGCCCCGGACCCGTCAACTCCCTCCTCCGGCGAGGAAGTTCGAGTAGCCGTCCTCCCAGAGCTGCTGCCCCTTGGACGTGAGCGTGCAGTACTGCAGCGAGTCGGGGCCGAGGTCGTCGTTCGTCAGAACGCTGTCCGCCAGGTTCTCGGGCACGACTCCCTTCTGCACCAGGGTGCTCGGGTCGATCTCGTTCAGCGGGGGCTGATACCCGTTGAAGTTGACGAAGTTCGAATAGGCGACGCCGTTGTCGAGGAGGTAGTTGAGGAAGAGATGCGAGAGCACCGGCTTCTTCGTGGTCGAGGAGATCGCGAAGCAGTCGTTCTGCACCGGCACCTTGCCCTTTGGGTGCCTTCCAGAAGGCGAGGGCGCTCGCGGGCGTTCCCTTCGGCAGGTAGTAGATGTAGCCCGCGATCATGTCCCCCGACCACGCCTGGTTGAGCCAACTCGACCCCTCCGGGATCGTCTGGTACTGGAGGTCGTCCACCTTGATGTTGCAGATGCCGTAGAGCTGCTTGAGGTCGGACACCGCCTGGTTCACGAGCGTGGGATCTTCGGTGTTGATGTCCGTGATCCCCTTGCGCAGGAGCGCCATGCCGATCGTCTCCCGGTTCTCGGAGAGGAGCGCCACCTTGCCCTTGTACCGCTGGGACTCCCAGAAGATGTCCCACGGCTGCTCCATGCCGGCAATGTCCTCTTTGACCTTGTCCGTCCGCCAGGCGATGCCGGTGGCGTAGACGGTGTAGGGAACGGTGTAGCGCGACTCGTCGTCGTAGAACGGGTCGACGAGCTGCGGCCAGATGTTCTTATTGAGGTTCGGGATGTAGTCGAGGTTGAGCGGCTTGATCAGCTTGCCGGCAACGCCGATATCGAGCATGTCCGGCGTGATATCCATCACGTCGGGCGTGACCGCTCCGGAGGCGAGCCGCTGGAGTCCGGAGTTGACGTTGTCGAACGGCGTGTACTGGACGTCGACGTCGTACTTGGCCCCGAACTCCGTGAGGACCTTCTTGTAGAGGTAGGAGGGATAGTTGTAGACGGTGAACGTCCCGCCTGTCTCCGGCGCGAGCCCCGACTTGATGGGATCCTCCCAACGCGGCAGGGTCACGCGCCTGTCGGGCCTCGCGAGCGGCAGGCCTCCTGGCCCGAGGAGTTCGCCGCTCTTGCCGGTGCTCTCGGGGACGTTGGTCGAGTTGCCGCAGGCGGCGAGCAGGGGGCCGGCACCGGAGAGGGCCACGGCGGTACCTGCGCCTCGTAGCAGGAAACTGCGCCTGCTCAGGGAATTCGGCCGTTCCTTCGGGTGGTGCGTCATCCGAGTTCCCTCCTGAGTTCGGTGTCTGCGAGGTGGGGCACGGTCTCGCGGACAGCGTATTTTGCCGCCCCCGATCCATTTCCCGCCGCGGTCACGTATGCCGCCGCCCCCAACTCACAGTCGAGGAGCGATTCGGCCATCTCGAGCGCACAGCGAAGCATCCGCTCGCCAGTTACATCAGGGTCATGCAGCGTCGCCTGGACGGCGAGTCCGTCGAGGAGCGAGCTGAGCAGCAGAGCCACCTCGTCGGCATCGGCGTCACCGAACTCACCCGCCCCCTGCCCGGCGCGGATCACGGCCGCGATCTCCTCGCGCCAGCGGTTGTCCAGTCGCTGACGAGCTTGTCGCGACGCGGGATCACGAAGAGCGCGGGCCCAAAGCTCGATCCACAGGGTCCAGTCGTACTCCTCGGCTGAAGCCTCGATCATGAACCGCAACTGGTCGCGCGGACGCTCCAACAGATGAATGCGCTCGCGCATCTCGACGTAGAAGCGCTCCTCGTCGACCGTCAGCGCCTCGGCGAGCAATTCGTCCTTCGACCGGAACCAATAGAGCACCGCCGGCGGGCTGGTGCCCGCTCGTTCGGCGACATCCGCGATCCGCGTCTTGACGAGCCCACGCTCGGCGATCACCTCGGCCGCTGCGGCGAGGATTTGGGGTCGCCTGACGTGATCGATCTGGGGCCGAGGGCTCACCTCGCGAGTCGCTCCTCTCCTTGAAAGCTGAACGCTCTCCTTGAAAGCTGAACGGCGGTTCAGCCTATGCGGTGAGCGCCGCGGGATCAACCCCAATACGCGCCGGGCGCTTGGCTGGGAGCGGGCGCGCGTTCTCCGGGTCCCGGGGTCAGCCCTTACCCAGCTCGACCCGCTCGGCGCTCTCCCCCCGCCCGACGATCACCTCGCTGACCATCGCCGGCGGGAAGAGGCCGTGGGCGGCGACGCCGGGGTCGGCGTCGAGCCAGGCGGCCAGGGACGGCAGGTTCGCCGTGCCGCCGCGGTAGTCGGCGATCAGGCCGCCGTCAGGGCTCGGCGGCACGTCGCGCAGCTGCACATCGCCGAGCCGGGCCAGGGTCGAGGGCAGGCCGAAGGCGAACAGCTCCAGCGGCACCGGCGGCCTCAGCCCCTCGGTCGGCTTGCTCGAATCGGCGATCACCACGAAGCGCTCGGCCGCGCCGGCCACGATCTTCTCGCGCAGGTGCGCCCCGCCGCCGCCCTTGACCAGCCACCCGTCCGGGGTCACCTGGTCGGCGCCGTCGATCGCGATGTCGAGGTGCGCGAGGCGGTCGAAGCTCTCGACCTCGATTCCCAGATCCCGGGCCGCCTCCTCGGTCGCCGGCGAGGTGGCGACGCAGCGGATTCCCTTCAGCTCCCGCTCGGCCAGGGCCGGCAGGAGGTGGGCGACGGTCGAGCCGGTGCCGAGGCCGACCGTCATCGCGTCGGCCACCAGTTCCGCCGCGGCCCGCGCTGCAACCTGCTTCTCCCTCTCGGCTGGGCTCAGCTCCGGCAAACCGCCCGGGACTGTATGGGGCGGGGGAGTCGAGAGCACGGCAGCCGCCACGGGTAGGATCGTGGGAGAGCGATGGAGGCTGCAACCACACCCCGCGCCGTCGACATCGACCAGCTCTGCATCAACACGATCCGGACGCTCTCGATCGACGCCATCGAGAAGGCCCAGTCGGGGCACCCGGGGACGCCGATGGCGCTGGCCCCCCTGGCCTACACGCTCTGGCAGCGCTTCCTGCGCTTCGACCCCGCCGACCCGATCTGGCCCAACCGCGACCGCTTCGTGCTCTCGGCCGGCCACGCCTCGATGCTCCTCTACTCCCTGCTCCACCTCGCGCAGGTCAAGTCCGTCGACTCCGACTACGAGACCCAGGGCGAGCCGGCGATCAGCCTCCCCGACATCGAGGGCTTCCGCCAGCTCGGCTCCAAGGCCGCCGGGCACCCCGAGTACCGGCTTGCCTCGGGGATCGAGACGACCACCGGGCCGCTCGGCCAGGGCGTCGCCACCTCGGTCGGGATGGCGATCGCCGGTAAGTGGGACCGCGAGCACTTCGGGGAGGACCTCTTCGACTTCGACGTCTACGCGGTCTGCGGCGACGGCTGCCTGATGGAGGGAGTCTCGAGCGAGGCCGCCTCGATCGCCGGCCACCAGGGGCTCGACAACCTCTGCTGGGTCTACGACAACAACCACATCACGATCGACGGCCACACCGAGATCACCTACGAGGACGACGTCGCCGCCCGCTTCATGGGCTATGGCTGGGCCGTGACCAGGGTCGGCGACGCCAACGACCTCGAGCTGATCACGCGGGCCCTGGAGCGCTTCCGCGAGGAGCGCGACCGTCCGACCATGATCATCCTCGACAGCCACATCGGCTACGGGTCCCCGCACAAGCAGGACACCCCCGAGGCCCACGGCGAGCCGCTCGGCGCCGAGGAGGTGCGCGAGACCAAGCGCGCCTACGGCTGGCCCGAGGACGCCCAGTTCCTCGTTCCGGAGGGGGTCTATGAGCACTTCGCCGCCGGGATCGGCGAGCGCGGGGCGCGCCTTCACGGTGAGTGGCGCCAGCGGGTCGACGGCGCCGACGCCTCCGTGTCGACCCAGATCGACCAGATGCAGCGCCGCGAGCTGCCCGAGGGCTGGGACGCGGAAATCCCCGGGTTCGATCCCGATGAGAAGGGCGTCGCGACCCGCAAGGCCGCCCACCAGGTGCTGAACTCGATCGCACCGCGGATTCCATGGCTGGTCAGCGGCTCCGCCGATTTGACCGGCTCGGCGGCGAGCGGCCTCGACTACGACGGCGCCGCCGACTTCCAGCCCTCGGACCGCGCCGGGCGCACCCTCCACTACGGGATCCGCGAGCACGAGTCGGCGGCGATCTCCAACGGCCTCTCGCTCTCCAAGCTGCGCCCCGTCTGGTCCACGTATCTGATCTTCTCCGACTACGCGCGGCCGGCGATCCGCCTCTCCGCCCTGATGGAGCTGCCGGTGATCCACTGGTTCAGCCACGACTCGATCGGCCTCGGCGAGGACGGGCCGACCCACCAGCCGGTCGAACAGCTCGCCTCGCTGCGGGCGATTCCCAACCTCAACGTGATCCGCCCCTGCGACGCAAACGAAGTGGCCGCGGCCTGGCGGGTGATCATGCCGCTGCACCACGAGCCGGCCGCCCTGGTGCTGAGCCGCCAGGACCTGCCTGTCCTCGACCGCACGCGCTACGCGCCGGCCGACGGCCTCGCGCGCGGCGGCTACGTGCTCGGCGACTGCGAGGGCGAGCCGCAGGTGATCCTGATCGGGACCGGCAGCGAGGTTCACCTCGCGGTCAGCGCCTACGAGGAGCTGAGCGCCGACGGGGTCCGCGCCCGGGTGGTCAGCCTCCCCTCCTGGCAGCTCTTCGATCGCCAGGACGACGATTACCGCGAGAGCGTCCTGCCCGCCGCGGTCGGCGCCCGGGTCGCGGTCGAGCAGGCATCGACCCTCGGCTGGGACCGCTACGTCGGCCCCGAGGGCAGGATCGTCGGCATGCACACCTTCGGCGCCTCGGCGCCGCTTCGAGACGTCGAGAACAAGTTCGGCTTCACGCCCGAGAAGGTCGCCGAAGCCGCCCGAGAAATGATCGAGAGGAAGCAATGAGCGACTCGACCCGCAACCTGCACGACCTGGGCCAGAGCCTCTGGGTGGACAACATCACCCGCTCGATGCTGTCCGACGGGACGCTCCAGGGCTACATCGACGACTTCAACCTGACCGGGCTGACCTCCAACCCGACGATCTTCGACAAGGCGATCAGCGAGGGCGAGGCCTACGACGAGCAGATCGAGGCCTCCACCGCGCCGACCACCGAGGAGCGCTTCTTCGAGCTGGCGATCGCCGACCTGACCGAGGCGGCGGAGATGTTCGCGCCTATCCACGCCCGCACCGACGGCGTCGACGGCTACGTCTCCCTGGAGGTCTCGCCGCTGCTGGCCGACGACACCGAGGCGACCACCCAGCAGGCGGCGAAGCTCCACGCCCAGGCCGGGCGCGACAACATCTACATCAAGATCCCCGGGACGCCGGCCGGCCTGAAGTCGATCGAGGACTCGATCTACGCGGGGATCCCGGTCAACGTCACCCTGCTGTTCTCCGGCGATCAGTTCCTGGCGGCGGCCGACGCCTACCTGAAGGGGATCGAGCGACGGGTCGCGGAGGGGCTGAACCCGGCGTGCCCTCGGTCGCCTCGCTGTTCATGAGCCGCTGGGACGTCAAGGTGGCCGAGCGCTCGCCCGTCGAGCTGTACGGGAAGCTGGGGATCGCGATCGGCAAGGCCGCCTACCGCAGCTACCGCGAGCTGCTCGACTCGGCGCGCATGCAGCGGCTCCAGAACGAGGGCGCCCGGCCCCAGCGGCTGCTCTGGGCGAGCACCGGCACCAAGGACGAGGCCCTCTCCGACGTCCTCTACATCGAGGGCCTCGCCTCGCCGCTGACCGTCAACACGATGCCGGAGAAGACGCTGAAGGCCTTCGCCGACCACGGCACGGTGCGGCGAGCCGCTTCCCGCCGACGGCGGCGACGCCGAGGAGGTCCTGGAGGCCCACCGCGAGGCCGGGATGGAGCCCGACGAGCTGGCCGAGCAGCTCCAGGAGGAGGGCAAGGAGGCCTTCGTCGACTCCTGGAAGGACCTGCTCGCCTCGATCGAGCGCCAGAAGGTCGCGTAGCGCGGTGAGCGCGCTCCGCGAGGGGGCGGCCTGGAGCGCCCTCGAGTCGCATCACCGCGAGGTCTCCGAGCTGCACCTGCGCGATCTCTTCGCGCAGGACCCCCAGCGCGGCGAGGCGATGACCGCCGAGGCGGCGGGGCTGTTCCTCGACTACTCGAAGAACCGGATCACCGCCGAGACGGTTGGGCTGCTGGCGGCGCTCGCGGAGGAGCGGGGGATGCCGGCGCGCCGCGAGGCGATGTTCGCCGGAGAGCGGATCAACGTCTCCGAGGACCGCTCCGTCCTGCACGTGGCTCTGCGGATGCCTCGCGGGCGCTCGCTGATCGTCGAGGGCACGGACGTCGTCAAGGAGGTCCATGAGGTGCTCGACCGGATGGGCTCCTTCTGCGATCGGGTCCGCTCGGGCGAGTGGAAGGGGCACACCGGGAAGCGGATCCGCAACGTCATAAACATCGGCATCGGCGGCTCCGACCTCGGCCCGGTGATGGCCTATGAGGCGCTGCGCCACTACAGCCGCCGCGAGATGACCTTCCGCTTCGTCTCCAACGTCGACGGCACCGACTTCGCCGAGTCCACCCTCGATCTCGACCCGGCCGAGACCCTGTTCATCGTCTCCTCGAAGACCTTCACCACCCTGGAGACGATGACCAACGCCCACACCGCGCGTGAATGGGCGCTGGACGGGCCTGGGCGGGGACGAGGAGGCGATCGCCCGCCACTTCGTCGCGGTCTCGACCAACGCCGAGGGGGTCTCCGAGTTCGGGATCGACATCGACAACATGTTCGGCTTCTGGGAGTGGGTCGGCGGGCGCTACTCGATGGACTCGGCGATCGGGCTCTCGACCATGCTGGCGATCGGCCCCGAGGCCTTCGCCGAGATGCTGGACGGCTTCCACGCGATCGACGAGCACTTCCGCGAGGCGCCGCTGGAGGAAACCTGCCGGCCCTGCTCGGGATGCTCGCGGTCTGGTACGGGGAGCTCTTCGGCGCGCAGACGGTCGCCGTGCTGCCGTACGACCAGTACCTGCACCGCTTCCCTGCCTACCTCCAGCAGCTCACGATGGAGTCCAACGGCAAGCACGTCACCCTCGAGGGCGACCGGGTCGACTACCAGACCGGGGCCGTCTACTGGGGGGAGCCGGGCACCAACGGCCAGCACTCCTTCTACCAGCTGATCCACCAGGGCACGGAGCTGATCCCCTGCGACTTCATCGGCTTCATGCGCTCGCTGAACCCACTCGGCGAGCACCACGACCTGCTGGTCTCCAACGTCTTCGCCCAGACCGAGGCGCTCGCCTTCGGCAAGACGCCCGAGCAGGCTCGCCGCGGAGGGAACGCCGGACTGGCTGGTCCCGCACCGCACCTTCGACGGCAACCGCCCGACCAACACGATCCTCGCGGAGCGGCTGACCCCGGCGACCCTCGGGCACCTGGTGGCCCTCTACGAGCACAGCGTCTTCACCCAGGGGGCGATTTTGGGGATCGACTCCTTCGACCAGTGGGGGGTGGAGCTGGGTAAGGCGCTGGCCAAGGCGATCATCCCCGAGCTGCAGGGCACCGGAGAGCTGAGCCACGACAGCTCCACCAACGCGCTGATCCGTCGCTACCGGGCGGCAAGATCGGCTAGCTGAGGGCCCGTGATCCGCGTCGCGGTAGTCGGGCACGTGGAGTGGGGCGAATTCGCCCGGGTTGAGCGCGTGCCGGCGCCGAACGAAGGCTTGGGGCGCTGGGGGTTGACGTGAAGGCAACGACCCGTGGCGAGCCACAGCGTCGAGCGTTCGTCCACGTTGACGCAGAGGCCGAGCGCACGATAACCACGATCGGCGAGCGCCTCGAGCCGCGTGGGGATGACCCGCTTCCGTGGGCCGAGCTCGAACGCGCCGACGCCGTCTATTTCACGGCTGGAGATCCCGGCGCACTGAGGGCGGCCCGAGCGGCGGGCAAGCTGGTCGCCACGGTACGTGCCGAGGCGATGAGGGGGGCCGGAGTTCAGCTCGACGCGCTGGTCTCGAGCGCCAGCGATGAGGGCGAGAGATACCGGCCCGGCGACATCGATCCATCACCTCTGCTTGTTTTTCGCACGGCCGGGGCCTCCGGAGGCCGGGTGACCGGGGTTGACGGAGGAATCCAGCAATGGGGGGCGGCGCCTCTCCCGGGTCCCCGCGTGGACAGCTACGGGGCAGGGGACTCTTTTGCCGCCGGACTCACATACGGTCTGGCCGCCGGCGGGTCACCCGCCGGCGGCCACTCTGGGAGCGCGCTGCGGGGCCGCCTGCCTGACGGGGCGAGGACCATACGAAAAACAACGCAGCCTGTCGGCGCCTCAGCGATGATGTGGGGATGAGCAACCCGAGGGAATCGGAGCCCCGCACATCGGGGGTCGAGACGACCTCCGAAGAGTTCAGGGTGCTGTTCGAGGCCGTCTGCAATTGGGGACGCTGGGGGGATGAGGACGAGCGGGGCGCGCTCAACTTCCTCACCCCCGACCGGGTCCTGGCGGCAACCGGGCTGGTCAGCAGCGGCGAGACCGTCACCCTCAGCCTCCCTCTCAACACCCACCTGGGGATCGATAATCCTGTTCCGGCCGAGCACCGGATGACGATGCTTGGTGACGTCCAGATTGGCTCCGGGACGATGCGTTTCGCCAAGGACTACATCGGCGTCGATTACCACAACGAGTCGCACAGCCACATCGATGCGCTCTGCCACGTAGCCTTCGACGGCGCCCTCTACAACGGCAGGCCGACCTCTTCGCTCACAGTGGACGGCGCCACCGCGGACGCGATCGGCGTTCTCGAGAACGGCCTCGTCGGGCGAGGCGTACTCCTCGACGTTCCCCGGCTGCGCGGGGTCCCCTGGCTCGAGCCGGGCGAGCATGTTCACCCCGAGGACCTGGAGGGCTGCGAGCGCGACCAGGGGGTGGCCGTGGCCGGGGGCGACATCCTCCTGGTCCGGGTCGGGCACGAACGGCGCCATGCCGAGCTCGGCCCGTGGGAGATGGCCAATGCAAAGGCGGGCCTTCACCCGAATTGCGCGCGGTTCCTCGCCGACCGGGGCGTGGCGGTGCTCGGCTCCGACGGCAACAACGACACCGCGCCGAGCACCACCGAGGGGATCGACTTCCCGATCCACGTCCTCGCGCTGAACGCGATGGGGGTCCATCTGCTCGACTATCTGCAGTTCGAAGATCTGGTCCCGATTTGCGAGCGGACCGGGCGCTGGGAGTTCCTCTTCTCGGCGGCGCCGCTGCGGGTCAGCGGCGGTACGGGATCGCCACTCAACCCGATCGCGATCTTCTGAGCACCAGGTAGGGATGATGTCGGGGGAGTTCCGCGGGCGATAGTCTGCTCGACGTCAGCGCCCCCAGCAGGCCCGAACGATGAGCCCCGACGCAGATACGAATACACCAGCAGATGCCGGTCCCGGCGGGACCGGCCCGGCCGATGTCCTGGTGATCTTCGGGATCAGCGGCGATCTCGCCAAGGTGATGACCTTCCACTCTCTCTACCGGCTCGAGAAGCGGGGGCTTCTGGACTGCCCGATTGTCGGCGTAGCGGTCGACGACTGGACAGTCGATGACCTGCGCGAGCGCGCCCGCAGC
Organism: uncultured Actinomycetes bacterium; assembly: GCA_963738305.1. Lineage (GTDB taxonomy): Bacteria > Actinomycetota > Thermoleophilia > Solirubrobacterales > 70-9 > JBBRHQ01. Next base: position 139,492 of record CAVTVU010000003.1, read on the forward strand.
TCTATCGAGGCCTGCGGAGAGACGGTCGCCGAGGAGGTCTTCGAGCGCCTCGCGGGCCGGCTCTCCTACGTGGCGGGGGACTTCGGCGACGCCGCTACCTTCGGACGGGTGGGAGAAGCGATCAAGGGAGCCAGGAGCCCGGTCTTCTACCTCGAGATCCCCCCCTTCCTGTTCGGGCCGGTGATCAAGGGCCTCGCCGATGCGGGGCTGACGAACGACGCGCGCGTCGTGGTCGAGAAGCCCTTCGGGCACGATCTCGCCTCCGCCAAAGCGCTTGGCGAGGAGATTCACCGCTACATCGACGAGTCGCAGCTCTTTCGGATCGACCACTTCCTCGGCAAGATGGGCCTCACCGAGATCCTCTTCCTGCGGTTCGCCAACTCGGTCCTGGAGCCGATCTGGAATCGCAACTACATCGCCTCGGTGCAGATCACCATGGCCGAGAGCTTCGGGGTCGAGGACCGTGGTCATTTCTATGACCCGGTCGGGGCGCTTCGGGACGTCGTCGTCAACCACCTGATGCAGGTGGTCGGCGCCGCGGCGATGGAGCCACCGTCGGGAGGAGACGCAGGCACTCTGAAGGACGGGCTCTTGGCGGTCTTCCGCTCGATGCGGGAGGCCAACCCCGCCCACTACGTGCGGGGTCAGTACGAGGGCTACCTCGATATCGACGGCGTGGCGAGCGACTCCAGCACCGAGACCTATGCGGCGCTTCGGCTGGAGATCGAGAACTGGCGCTGGGCGGGCGTTCCGTTCTTCATCCGGACCGGCAAGCACCTTCCGGTCACCCAGACGGAGCTGCGGCTCGTCTTCAAGGAGCCGCCCAACCTTGGATTCTTCCCCAAACGTCCCCAGCCCGACCAGCTTGTGATGAAGCTCGATCCGAGCACCGGTGTCATGCTGCTCGTCGACGCCCAGCGAAGCGGCGCCGTCGAGCCGGAGCAGATCCACCTCGACATGGAGTTCGCCGAGGAAGGCGGCGAGGGGCCAACGCCCTACGAGGTGCTGCTGAAGGCGGCGATGGACGGCCAGACCACGCGTTTCAAGCGCCAGGACATCGTCGAGGAAAACTGGCGGGTGCTGCAGCCGCTGCTCGATGCGCCGCCCCCGGTACACCCCTACGCCAAGGGCTCCTGGGGGCCCGAGGCGGCCAACGACCTGGTCGCTGGCCACGGGCGCTGGCACGAGCCCTGGATCACCTCGTGAACGCCGAGGAGGTGACGCCGCAGAGCGCCGCCGCGCCCTCGCCGTTTCCCCCGATCGCCGACTACGCCTTTCTCTCCAACTGTCACACCGGCGCCCTGATCGCGCCGGACGGATCGATCGACTGGCTCTGCGTTCCCAGCTTCGACTCACCGAGCATCTTCGGCAACCTGCTCGACCGCGAGGCGGGCTCCTTCCGTCTCGGGCCCTTCGGCACCAATGTCCCCTCGGCGAGGATCTACGAGCCGGGGACGAACACGCTCCTGACCACCTGGAAGACCCCGACCGGTTGGGTGATCGTGCGCGATGCGCTGACCATGGGCCCGATCCGCCGCGAGGACACGGTCACCCCGCACACGCGGCCGCCCGTGGACGAGGACGCCGATCACCTGCTGGTGCGAACCGTCCTCTGCCTGGACGGCAGCGTTGAGATGGAGCTGATCTGCGAGCCGCTCTTCGACTACGGCAGCACTCCGGCCGAGTGGACGATGGCGGAGGGAGAGGAGGGCACCGCGGACGCGAGCGGTGCCGGTCTCACCGTGCGACTGAGAAGCGACATCCCGATGGGCATCGAGGGGGACTGGGTGCGGGGCCGCCACGAACTCAGGCAGGGTGAGCAGGCATTCTGTTCGCTGTCGTGGGCCGAGCAGCTGGACTCGCCTGCCGATGTCGATGAGGCGACCGGACGACTGGCCGCCACGACCAGATTCTGGCGGGGATGGCTCGGCCGGGCCCGCCTTCCCGATCATCGCTGGCGCGAGCCGATCCAACGCTCGGCCCTGGCCATCAAGGGCCTCACCTACATGCCGACGGGCGCGACCGTGGCGGCGCTGACCACGTCATTGCCCGAGACTCCGGGCGGCGAGCGAAACTGGGATTACCGCTTCACCTGGATCCGCGACTCGACCTTCACTCTCCAGGCACTGCACTTCCTCAACCTCGACTGGGAGGCCGACGAGTTCATGCAGTTCGTCGCCGACCTCGAGCCCAACGAGGACGGCGCGCTGCAGATCATGTATGGGATCGACGGTCGCCGTGATCTGACCGAGCGCACCCTCGACGAGCTCTCCGGCTACGCGGGGGCGAGCCCGGTGCGGGTCGGAAACGGCGCCTTCGACCAGCGCCAGAACGACGTCTTCGGCGCGGTGCTGGACTCGATCCACCTCCACACTCGCCGCAGCCAGCGATTGCCCCGGCGGCTGTGGCCGATCGTCCAGACTCAGGCCAAATGCGCGACCGAGGTCTGGCAGCAGCCCGATCAGGGCATCTGGGAGGCTCGCGGCGCTCCCCAGCATTACGTCTCCTCGAAGCTGATGTGCTGGGTGGCGCTCGACCGCGCCGCGAAGCTTGCCGAGATCCGGGGGGACCCGAAGCCGGCCGAGGCCTGGCGTGCGACCTCGGAGGAGATCAAGGAGGACATCCTCGCCAACGGTCTGCGGGACGGCGTGCTGCGCCAGCACTACTCCACCGACGCCCTCGACGCCTCGACCCTGCTCGCGGCGCTCTTCGGCTTTCTGCCCGGTGAGGACGAACGGCTTCGAAAGAGCGTTCTGGCGATCGCCGACGACCTCACCGAGGACGGCTTCGTCCTGCGCTACCGCACCGGAGAGACCGACGACGGTCTCTCCGGCAAGGAGGGCAGCTTCCTGATCTGTTCCTTCTGGCTGGTCTCAGCCCTGGCGATCGTCGGTGCGGAGCAGCGGGCCCGCGACCTGATGGAGCGCCTGCTCAGCGTCGACTCTCCCCTCGGCCTCTTTGCGGAGGAGTTCGATACCGACACCGGCCGCCACCTCGGCAACTTCCCCCAGGCCTTCTCCCACCTCGCCCTGATCGAGGCCGCGGCGCGGATAATTCTCGCCGAGCGACTGGAGGAGTACAGATGAGCTCCTACGACGTGATCGTGATCGGCAGCGGCGCCGGCGGGGGGACGCTTGTCAACCGGCTCGCCCTTTCGGGCAAGCGGATCCTCCTGCTCGAGCGCGGCGACTGGCTCATCCGGGAGCCGCAGAACTGGTCCGCCGGGTCGGTCTTCGTCGAGAATCGCTACATCTCCGAGGACACCTGGTATGACGCCGACGGGAAGCCGTTCCAGCCGCAGGTCCACTATTTCGTCGGCGGGGCGACCAAGCTCTACGGCGCCGCGCTCTACCGCCTCCGCCAGGAGGACTTCGGCGAGCTTCGCCACCACGACGGCATCTCCCCGGCCTGGCCCCTCCCCTACGAGCAGTTCGAGCCCTACTACACCGAGGCCGAGCGGCTCTACCGGGTCCACGGCGCCCGCGGCGAGGACCCGACCGAGCCGCCCGCAAGCGCCGAATACCCGTTCCCCGCCGTCTCCCACGAGCCCCGGATCCAGCAGCTGGCCGACGACCTCGCGGCCGAGGGCCTGCAGCCCTTCCACGCTCCCTGCGGGGTGATGCTCAACGAGGAGAACATGCCCTACAGCGCCTGCGTGCGCTGTGCGACCTGCGACGGGTTTCCCTGCCTTGTTCATGCCAAGTCCGACGCCGAGGTGCTCGCGGTGCGCCCGGCGCTCGAGCACCCGAACGTCACCCTGCTGACCGGCGCCGAGGCGGTGAGGCTGAACACGGATGGCTCAGGCAACACCGTCACGGCGGTCGAGGTGGAGCGGGGCGGGGAGCGGGAGACGCACTCGGCGGACATCATGGTCGTCTCCTGCGGCGCGGCAAACTCGGCCAAGCTGCTCCTCGCCTCGGCCAGCGACCGGCACCCCAACGGACTCGCCAACTCCTCCGACCAGGTCGGGCGCAACTACATGTTCCACGCCAGCCGGGCGGTGCTGGCTCTGTCCAAGGAGGAGAACCCGACCGTATTTCAGAAGACCCTGGGCGTCAACGACTTCTATTTCGGCTCCGACGAGTTCGAGTTCCCGATGGGCAACATCCAGATGGTCGGCAAGTCGCAGGCCGAGATGTTCCGGGGTGAGAAGCCGATCGAGACGGCGCTGGCGCCGGAGTTCGCGCTGGGTGACGTCGCCAGGCACGCGGTCGACTTCTGGCTCTCGACCGAGGACTTGCCGAAGCCCGAGAACCGGGTAACGCTCAGCGACGACGGCAAGGTGAAGCTCTCCTATACGCCGACCAACGACGTGCCCAAGCAGCAGCTCTTCGAGCAGCTCAAGTCGATGCTCGGCAATCTCGGCATGCACCACCACCTGATTCCCCGCAACGCGTACCTGAAGACCGACATCCCGGTGGCGGGCGTCGCCCATCAGGCCGGTACCTGCCGCTTCGGCGAAGATCCGGGGAGCTCCGTCCTGGACCCCGACTGCAGGGCCCATGAGCTGGACAACCTCTACGTCGTCGACACCAGCTTCTTCCCGAGCATCGGTGCGGTGAATCCGGCGCTGACCGCGATGGCGAACGGGTTACGGGTTGGCGACCATCTGCTGGAGCGCCTCGGAGTCTCCGCCTCATCCGGGGCCGACGGTGGCGGCTGAGCCGGCAGAGGGGTCGCGACGCAAGGTCGTGATCGTCGGTGGCGGGTTCGGCGGCATCGCCGCAGCCCGCGAGCTGGGGAGCGCCGAGCTCGATCTGACCCTGGTGGACCGCACCAACCACCAGCTGTTCCAGCCGCTGCTCTATCAGGTCGCCGCCGGAGCGCTGTCGGAGGGGGAATGCGCGACGCCGATCCGCACGATGCTGAGGCGCCAGGCGAACACCACCGTGCTGATGGCCGAGGTCACCGGGATCCACCCCGGCAGCCGCCAGGTCTCACTCGACACTGGCGAGCAGCTCGATTACGACAGCCTGATCCTCGCCGGCGGCGCCCAGACCTCCTACTTCGGGCACGACGACTGGGCGGACGTCAGCTTCGGGCTGAAGTCGCTCTCTGATGCGGTCACCCTGCGGGGGCGGATCTTCGGCGCTTTCGAGCATGCCGAGCGGGCAACCAGCCAGGCCGAGCGCGACGAATGGCTGACCTTCGTCATCGTCGGCGGCGGGGCCACGGGAGTAGAGGTCAGCGGCGCGCTGGCGATCCTCGCCCATGACGTGCTGGAGCGCGACTTCAGGCGGATCGACTCCGGCGGGGCGAGGATCGTCCTGATCGACGCCGGGGACCGCCTCGTCCCGGCATTCAGCGAGTCGCTCTCGGCGAAGGCGGCCGAAGGTCTCACCGCGCTCGGGGTGACCGTGCGTGAGGGGGCGAAGGCGACCTCGATCGACCGCCACGGCATCGAGATCGAGTTGGACTCCTCGACCGAGAGGATCGCCGCCCGAACCGTGATCTGGGCGGCCGGGGTCCGCGCCGCCGGCTTGGCGGGGATCGCCGCTGAGGCCACCGGGGCCAAGGCCGACCGAGCCGGGCGGCTGGAGGTGGGGGAGGACTGCGCCCTGCCCGGACATCCGGAGATCTCGGTGATCGGCGACATGGCGAGCCATCCCGGCCCCGGCGGCAAGCCGTTGCCCGGGCTGGCCACGGTCGCGATCCAGCAGGCCCGCCACGTAGCCAAGGCGATCAGGTCTGGGCAGGTGGGGGCCTCCACCCCGTTCCGCTACCTCGACAAGGGAGCCCTGGCGGTGATCGGGCGCGGCAAGGCCGTCTGCGAGGTCCGGGGCCGCCAGGTTTCGGGGCGCCTCGCCTTCTACATGTACCTCAGCATCCACCTCTACTACCTCGGCGGCGCGCCCGGTCACCGCCTCGGCGTGCTCGGGAGATGGATCAGCGCCCGCTCCGGCAATCCCGGGGAGCGCATCATCGAGGCCGAGCTCGCGCCCCGCGAGCCGCCCGATACCGACCCCGGCGGGGACCGATCGCCGCGGTGATGCGCCCCCCCTTCTGTTCCTGCCGTCGTCCCCGGGTGAAGTGGATGGCTCTATCCCCCCGTCCGTCCGGCACGCCGGCCGAGCGCGCGCTGACCGACCAGCGCCGCCGAAGCTCCCAGGACCATCATCGCCACGTTGGTCCCGAGTACGGCCAGCGCCCCGCCCGCCTTGCCCGTGTCCCCCAGCCCGATGACGACGCCCAGATAGGCGGCGGCGGGGATCGTCGTCACCGAGATCGCGACGCCGACAGCCGAGCTGGCGCGTGTCTCCAGGGCCAGCATGCCCGCGATTCCAGCGGCGAAGGCGACGACGATCGTCTCATCGTTGACGCTGGTCAGGCTGCGGAGCACGGTCGCGTCGATGTCGAAACCGCCCGGAATCAGGTTGAACGCGTCCTGGGCCAGGGCGGAGACCGCCGCCGCGCCGGTCGCGGCGGCCATGCCCAGGGCGAGGGTCAGCAGCGCTCGGGCGGCGAGCTTAGTGTTGCGGCTCGAGACTCCGACGGCGATCGCCGTGATCGGCAGCAGGTCGGGGCTGACCGCCATCGCGCCGACGATCAGGATCCCGTTGCGATCGATGACGCCGTAACCGGCGATTACGCCGGCCACCAGCATGAAGGCCAGGTAGTGGTAGACGGGGCGGGCATTCAGCCGGGCGCTGCCCAGGACGTCCTCCCAGATCAAGGTGTCGTCGGCCCGGGCGCCCATGAACCTGCCCAGCTCCTCGGCGCGGGTCAGGGTGATCTCATCATCGGGCACTCCCAGCCGCCGCAGCTCGGCCACCACCCGGTCGACCGAGTGGCGTCCGACGCTCGCCGAGACCACGTAGTGCCCGCCGCGGGTGGCGGCGAGGGCGCGGACCCGGCTGACGCCCTCGGACCGATCGAGCAGCCGCTCCACGCGATCCATTTCCTCCGCCGGCCCGAAGACCTCGAGCCGGATCATGAAGCGAACCCGAAGCTCCGCGGCGACATCGTCCGGGATTATCTCGCTCCCGCCATGGGCAGCGGATCTGCCGGCCTGTCTTTGCCGGGTGAGAGGATCTGAGCGGTGAACACTCTGATCGACGCGATCCCGATTGCCCACGCGTCAAACCTGCTCGCCGCCCGCGAGCAGATGGCCTTCACCCTCGCCTTCCACATCGTCCTCTCCTGCCTCGGAGTCGCCTTCCCGGCGATCATCCTGATCGCCAACTACAAGGGGTGGCGTAAGGACGACCCCGATGCGATGGAGCTGGCGCGGCGCTGGTCGAAGGTGATGGCGGTGACCTTCGCCGTCGGGGCGGTGACCGGAACCGTCCTCTCTTTTGAGTTCGGCCTGCTCTGGCCGGAGTTCATGAAGCGCTTCGGGAGCGTGATCGGGGTCGGCTTCGCGATCGAGGGGATCTTCTTCTTCACCGAGGCGATCTTCCTCGCGATCTACATCTACGGCTGGAAGCGGCTGAGCCCGAAGGCGCACTTCTGGACCGGGGTGCCGCTGTTCATAACCGGGATCGGGGGGGCCTTCTCTATCGTCGCCGTCAACTCCTGGATGAACCAGCCGCAGGGCTTCACCCTGGACGCCGCCGGCAAGGTGACCGACACCGATCCGGTCAAGATCCTCCTCAACCCGGCGACCGGATACGAGGTCCCGCACATGATCCTCGCCGCCTACATCGTCACCGGGATGCTGGTCGCCTCGGTCTACGCGGTCGGGATGCTGAAGGGCCGCCGCGACCGCCACCACCGGCTCGGGCTGCTGATCCCGCTGACCGTCGCCCTCGCCCTCTCACCGGTCCAGTTCATGGTCGGTGACACCGCGGCGAGGGAGGTGGCCGACAAGCAGCCTGCCAAGTTCGCCGGGATGGAGTGCATCCACAAGACCGGCCGCGACCAGACCGAGTACATCGGCGGGCGCTGCACCTCGACCGGGATCAAGGGCGGCATCGGCATTCCCGGCCTCGACTCTTTCCTGGTCGGCTTCAGCACCAACACCAAGGTCACGGGGCTCGACGCCTTCCCGCCGAAGAACCGCCCGCCCGCCAACACCCTGCTCCATCTCGCTTTCGACTTCATGGTCGGGATCGGCTCGGCCTTCATCGCGCTGGGGGCGTGGGTGGCCTTCGTCTGGTGGCGAAAGCGCGATATCCCGCGGACGGTCTGGTTCCTGCGGATCATCTCGGTTTGCGGTGTGGCCGCGGTGATGACCCTCTGGGCGGGCTGGATCGTCACCGAGGTCGGACGCCAGCCGTGGATCGTCCAGGGATATATGCGCACGGCCGAGGCAGTCACCCCGGCGAACGGAGTCTGGTACAGCCTGGCCACCGTGCTGGTGCTCTACGGGGCGCTCGGCACCACGGCGATCCTGGTCCTGCGGCGGATGGCGAGGCGCTGGCGCGAGGGCGCCCCCGAGGACGAGCAGGGCACTCCCTATGCGCCGCCGGTCGAAACGGCGGGCGAGGCCCGATGAGTAAGGCCGACATCGCCGCCGGGGTCCTCTGGTTCGGCGCCACCGCCTACGCGCTGTTCGGCGGGGCCGACTTTGGCGGCGGCTTCTGGGACCTCCTCGCCGGCGACGCCGAGACCGGCGCGCGCCCGCGGGCGCTGATCCAGCGCTCGCTGACTCCCGTCTGGGAGGCCAATCACGTCTGGCTGATCTTCATCCTCGTCGTCCTCTGGACCTCCTTTCCCAAGGCATTCGCGGCGATCATGACGACGCTCTATATCCCCCTGGCGTTGGCCGCCGTAGGGGTCGTCCTGCGCGGCGCGGGATTCGCATTCCGCAAGGAGATCGAGGGCCTGGCCGGGCGGCGGGCGGCTGGGGCGACCTTTGCCCTCTCATCGGTTCTGACGCCTTTCTTCATGGGGGCGGTGGTCGGTGCGATCGCGACCGGGAGGGTGCCGGCGTCAGGAGACGGCGATCCGATCTCGAGCTGGCTGGAGCCCGCGCCGCTCTTCTTCGGAGTCGTCTTCGTCGCCACCGGCGCCTATCTGGCCGCGGTGCTGCTGATCGGCGATGCGGCCAGGTCCGGCGATCAGGGCATGGAGCGCTACTTCGCCCGTCGCGCTCTGGGGGCGTCGGTGGTAGCGGGTGCCGCGGCGGCGGCGGGGCTCATCGACCTCCACGCCAACGGCCGCTATGTCTACGACAGGCTGACCAGCGAGGCGCTGCCGCTGGTCATCCTCTCGTTGCTCTGCGGCCTTGCCGTGCTCGTCCTGCTGGTCCGGGTCGATCACCGCTGGGTCCGGCCACTCGCCGGGGGCGCCGTGGTCGGGGTGATCTGGGGCTGGGGGGTGGCGCAGTTCCCCTACCTGCTGCCGACCAGCCTGAAGATCAACGAGGCCGCCGCTCCCAATCCGACCCTGACAACGGTGCTGGTGGTCTTCCTCGCCGCCGCCGTCTTGGTGCTTCCGTCGCTGGGCCTCCTTTACACCCTCAGCCAGCGCCACGTCGTCGGCGAGGTGGACCGCTGAGCCGAGCCGTCCTCTTCGACATCGACGGCACAATTCTCCAGACCGGGGGCGCCGGGGCCGTTGCCTGGCAGCGGGCATTCCGCGAGCAGCACGGGATCGACGCCGACGTCGCCGAGCACACCGACGCCGGCATGACCGACCCGGAGATCACCGAGATCATCTTCAAGGAGGTGATCGGCCGCGAGGGCACCGGGGCGGAGCGCGCCCGGGCGATCGCCGGCTACCTCTTCCACCTCCACGACACGGTGCGCGAGTCCGAGGGCTACCGGGTGATGCCGGGGATCGAGACGACCCTGACGGAGCTGATCGAGGCCGGCACCCTGCTGCGGGCTGGTCACCGGCAACGTCGAGGCCGCCGCGCACATAAAGCTCTCCCGGGCCGGGCTCAACCACTTCTTCAGCTTCGGCGGCTACGGCTCGGACTCGCGCTCCCGCACCGAGCTGACCAGGCGGGCGCTGGAGCGCGCCGAGACGGTCTCCGGCGACACCCTCGAAGAGGGCACGGCGATCGCGATCGGCGACACCCCCCGCGACGTGAAGGCCGGCCACGGGGCGGGAATCAAGGTGGTCGGCGTCGCGACCGGCAGCTACACGGTCGACCAGCTCTCCGAGGCCGGCGCCGACTGGGCCGTGGAGGACCTGCAGAACGGCGTCCCGAGCTGAGCGCCGTTGCCGAGACTGACGTTTCCTCTCACTATGAGAGGAAATTGCAGACTCGCGACAGCGGCCCGGGCGTCGCCACGGCCTACGGCGCCTCGCCGCCTTCGTAGAAGTCGAGCCAGCGCCCGCACGTGCTGGCCAGGGGCATGACGCGGTGCGGCCGCGCCGCAACCGCGACCAGGCGCCCGACCTGGGCCTCGCCGTCGTAGCCGCTCAACCGCTGCAGGGTGGTCGCGTCGGCGGCCCGCAGCGTGAAGCGGACCGGCCCGGTCCTCCGGGTCGTGATCTCCCCCGCGGGCCAGTACTGGCCGTCGTTGGAGAGGCTGATCGTGTTCGGCCGCTGGCCGTCCAGGGCGGGCACCAGCTCCCGGCTGAACCCGGGCGCGCTCAGGGTCAGCCCGAACGGCGAGAAGTACTGAAGGGAGAGCCGCCAGCGACCGGCCGGAAGCTCCAGCGTCTGCGTCGTGCTCTGCCCCGTCTTCAGGGCCGTGCCGCGATTCCAGCCTTCCTCCGGGCCGATCACCGGAGTTGGGAAGACCGACGCCCGCCCACCCTGCGCGACGAAGATCCGCGTCTCTGGCGCGGCGCAGTCGACCGGCGCCGCCGGCTCGGTCCCCTCGAGCAGGGTCTGACGGTCCTTCGGAGTGTTCCCCTCCCGGCGCCAGAGGACGAACGAGGGCGTCCGACCGATCTCCTTGAAGTTGGGGGGCGCCTGGCTGTTCCAGGCCGCCGAGCCGGTCACCACGTAGGTGTGGCGGTCGAGCGTCCCGCTGGTGAACGAGTCGAAGTCGATCGGGCTGTAGGCGTCACCGGTGTCGAACGGCTTGGTCGGGCTCTGGACCACATCGGGGTCGGGAAACTCGACCAGGGGGACGTCTGTGTTGGACCCGAGCAGCTCGTAGGCGGCGAAGCGGTCCTGCCCGGCGAACAGCACCTTCTGGCCACGCAGCTCCGGAACGAACGCTTGCAGCTCGCCCCCATGCCCGGCTGGGCTGACGGGCGCGTCGCGCAGCACCAGGAAGCTGGAGTAGGCCGCACCCGCGAGGAAGACAGCGGCGAGCGCGACCCACCCCAGCCTGCCCGCCCGCTGCCACCCGTGCGAGCCGCGCCAGCCGCCTTCGGGGCCGGAGAGCAGCGCCCGGGAGGGGATCAGCATCGCCAGCGGCGACCCGATCATCAGCGCCTTCGCCCGCGAGTAGTCACCGCTGAAGGGGAGCGAGACGAGGTAGACCAGGACGCAGCCGGCCAGGGCGACCGGCACCGCCAGCTCGCGCCTGCGCACCCACCAGACGATCCCGACGGCGAGAGCCGCCAGCCCGACGGCGACCGCGATCCCGGCGAGTGGAGCCCCGCCTGCCGCGTCGAGACGGTAGTTGGCGGCCGGCCAGAGACCCAGCGCCTCCCCCGGGGAGACCGGCCCGTAGGTCTGGCTGCCGGCGACGTCGCTGAACCCGCCGGCGAAGCCGAAGGGCCCAACGAAGGCGAGCACCGCGACGGCCGCGGCCAACCCCGCGACCCAGGCGAGGGTCGCCGGCCGGCCGAGGAGGCGGAGCAGCGAGCGCGGTGCCAGCGCCCGGCGTACCGGCGCCAAGGTGAGGCCCCACAGCACCGCGATCGCCAACGGCCAGGCGAGCCCGGCGAAGCTGTAGGAGAAGAAGATCCCGGCCAGGAGGACGCCGAGGGGGGCGATGGTGAGCCATCGTTGCCGCCGTCCGGCGGGCGGGGGCCAGGCGGTAGGCAGGGCGATCGCGAAGGCGAGCACGAAGAGGGCCTCGATCGTCTCCTTGAACGCCGCTTGGGCGAAGTACGACGCCGCCAGGTAGGGGACGGCGACGAGCGACGCTGCCAGCACCCGGCGGACGCCCCCCAGCCCGCGGAGCGCCCCGAGCGCCGTCAGCCCAGTGAGAACGGTGACCGCAAACAGCTCCCCGATGAAGGCCTGGCCGAGACCGATGCCGGGGACCGCGGCGACGGCGATCGCGATGCCGTGCGGGCCGAGCGGGTACCCCGAGTCCGGCTCCGGTCCGATGCCGCTGCGGAGCCACTCGCTCCAGGCGAGGTGGAGGCCGAGGTCATTGTTGAAGCCGACCCCGAGCAGGCCCCAGCGCCCGCTGACCGCGAAGGGGATCGAGAGCGCCAGGACCAGCACCAAGGCGATCGCCGCGCCGGGGGCGGCAACGTCCTCGAGCCGGCACGGCCTGCGCAGCCCGGCTACCCCCAGGGTAACCAGGACGAGCAGCCCGATCGTCGCCGTCGTCCCGCCTCCGGGCAGCCGGACCAGGAGCCCGGCCACGGCGACCAGGGCGCCGAAGCCGACCGCCGGCTCGAGCCAGGACCAGCTCTCTCGGCCGCTGACCGCCAGGATCGCGCGGCCAACCAGCAGCGAAGCGGCGCCGATCAGCGCCGCCGAGGCGTAGGTCCCGATCATGAGCGCGCAACTATGGCAGCGGCCCTGCCGCTACGGAGGGCCCACTCGCGCGGTCGGCCCGCCAGAATGGAGGGGCGATGAAGTGCCCCTCATGTGGCAACGAGAACCGGGAGGGGGCGACGTTCTGCGACTCGTGCGGGACGAGGCTCGCTCCGGCCCAGGCTGACGGCGCCACCGGCGCCGAGTCGGCGTCGTCCGCCCCCGGCCCCCTTCCCGACGACATACCGCGCCAGGTCGCCGGGCATCTGGAGATGGTCGGCTTCATCGGCCGCGGTGGGCGGAAGGACGTCTTCCTCGCCCGCGACCTATCCGAGTCCGGTCGCGAGGTGGCGGTAGCCCTATTCGACACTGCGGGGCTCGGCGAGACCGCCCTCGCCAGGGCGCGGCGCGAGATGCAGTCGATGGAGCGCCTCGGCGAGCACCCCCATCTGGTCCCCGTCTATGAGACCGGGGAGCAGGACGGGCGGGCCTTCATCGTCAGCTTCTACATGGCCGGCGGGGACGTCAAGGGCAGGCTCGCGGCAGCCGACGGCGCAGGCCTGGAGGTATCCGAGGCGATTCGGATCGGGATCGACGTTTGCCGGGCGCTCGAGCATGCCCATCACTGCGGGATCGTCCACCGGGACCTGAAGCCGGCCAACGTCTGGCTCGAGGGCGACGGCCGCGCCCGCCTCGGCGACTTCGGCCTCGCCACCGACCCGGGCCGGGGCGGCGGGCTGGTCGGGACCGTCAACTACCTCCCGCCCGAACAGGCCCTCGGTCGGACCACGGGGCCGCGATCCGACCTCTACTCGCTGGGCGCCGTGCTCTACGAGATGGTCTGCGGGCAGCCGCCCTTCACCGGAGGGGAGGCTGTGGCGATCATCGGCCAGCACCTCAGCACCGAACCGGTCGCGCCGTCCCGCCTCAACGCCGATGTGCCTCCGGAGCTGGACCGGCTGATCACCGAGTTGCTGGCAAAGTCGCCCCAGGACCGACCCGACTCCGCTGCGGTTGTGCGCGAGCGCCTCGAGGCGATCCGGGACGCACCGCCCCCGGCCGACGACGCGAGTCGCCCCAGCGAGAACCCGCTCGAGAGCCTCGCCGGCGGCGTCTTCGTCGGCCGCGAGGCGGAGCTGTCGGAGCTGCGCGGCGCCGCCGATGAGGCGCTCGGGGGGCGCGCCCACCTCGTGCTGCTGGCCGGCGAGCCGGGGATCGGCAAGACGCGGACCGCCGAGGAGGTGGCGACCTACGCCCGCGTCCGCGGAGCGAACGTCCACTGGGGCCGCTGCCTCGAAGGCGAGGGCGCCCCTCCGTTCTGGCCGTGGGTGCAGGCGATCCGCTCCTACGTGCGCGAGGCCGACCCGGTAGCTCTCGCCTGGGAGATGGGCGCTGGCGCGTCAGAGATTGCCCGTGTCGTGCCCGAGGTGGCTGAGCGCGTCGGCGACGCGACGTCGGAGTTGGGGGAGGACGAGCAGTCGCGCTTCCGCTTCTTCGATGCGATCGCGACCTTCCTCGGCAACGCCTCCGCCTCGCGGCCGCTGGTCGTCGTCCTCGATGACCTGCACTGGGCCGACGAGCCGTCGCTCCTGCTGCTCGAGTTCATCGCCCGCGGGCTCTCGGACTCCTCGCTGCTCCTGATCGGCACCTACCGCGACGTCGAGCTGGGTCGCCACCACCCGCTCTCGCGGGTCCTCGGCGAGCTCTCGGGGCTGGATCGCTGCTGCCGGGTGCTGCTGCGCGGCCTGTCGGAGGCGGAGATCGCCAACTATGTCGAGCGCTCTGCAGGGACCGCCGCCCCTCCCGAGCTGGTCGCCGACGTGTGCCGCCAGACCGAGGGCAACCCCTTCTTCGTCGGCGAGGTGGTGCGCCTGCTGGCCAGCGAGGGCGCGCTCGAGGGAACCGGAGAGCGGCTGCTGATCCCGCAGGGCGTCCGCGACGTGGTCGGCCGGCGGCTCGACCGCCTCTCCGGGGATGCGAACGAGGCGCTGCGCAGCGCCGCCGCGATCGGGCGCGACTTCGACGAGGAGGCGCTGGCTCGGATCGCCGGACTGGAGCGGCCCGCCCTGGAAGCGGCGCTGGAGGAGGCGGTGGGCGCCCAGTTCCTCGACCCCCCGCGCGGGGACGGCCGCTACCGCTTCGCCCACGCCCTGGTCCGCGAGACGCTGTATGAGGAGTTGAGCGCCGCCCAGCGCCCGGCGCTCCACAGCCGGATCGCGACCACGCTGGAGGAGCTCTACGCCGCCGAGCCGGGGCGGACCTCGCGCCGCCTGGCCGAGCTTGCCCACCACTTCAACGAGGCGGCCGGAGCTGGCGACCCGCAGAAGGCCGTCGACTACGCGGAGCGGGCTGGCGACCAGGCCAGCGGCCAGCTCGGCTACGAGGAGGCTGCGGACCACTACGGTCGCGCCCTGGAGGCGGGCGAGATCGCCGGCATCGACCGCCGCCGGCGCTGCCTGCTGCTGCTTCAGCTCGGCGAAGCGAGGATGAGGGGAGGGCACCTGGGCGAGGCGAGGCAGACGATGGAGAGCGCCGCGGAGGAGGCCGCGCGGCTCGGCGATCCCGAGCTGATGACCCGCTCGGCGGTCGGCATCTCGTTCACCGCCGAGGTCGGGGGGTTCGACGAGAAGATGGCGGAGGTGCTGGAGGCGGCGCTGGAGGCAGTCGGCCCCGGCGACAGCCCGCCGCGGGCGATCCTCCTCTCCTGGCTCGCCCAGGACTACTACTGGGTGGACCCCCAGGGGCGCTGCGCCGAACTCCACAAGGAGGCGATCGAGATGGCGCGGCGGCTGGGCGACGAGGGGACCCTCGCGCACGCCCTCAGCCGGGCCAACTTCGTCGACCCCACCCCGGAGGCCGCCCGCAAAGGGGTCGAGACGAACACCGAGGTGATCGGGTTGGCGCGCAAGCTCGGCGACCGCGAGCTGGAGGTCCGTTCGCACGTGCTGCGGCTCAACAACCACCTCGCCCTCGGCGACATACCCGCGGTCGACCGCGACCTCGACACCTACGTGCGGCTGGCGAGCGAGCTTCGCCAGCCCACCTTCCTCTGGCACATCCCGATCCTGCGGGGAATGCGGGCGATGATCGACGGCCGCTTCGAGGAGGCCGAGGAGCTGGCGCTGGAAGCGCGGGCCGGCGGCGAGCGGGCGGGTGAGCCTCTGGCCCAGCAGTTCTTCGCGATCCAGGCGCTGACCATCTACCGCCAGCAGGGGCGGCTGGCCGAGGTTGCCGACACCGTCACAGGGCTGGCCAGGCGCTACCCGGCGGTTCGGGCCTGGGGCGTCGCCAAGGCGGCCATCCTCGGAGATCTGGGGCGGCTCGACGAGGCCCGGGCGGAGTTCGAGCACCTGGCCGCGGGCGACTTCGCCGGCATCCCCCAGGACGCCCAGTGGGCGATCTCCAACGCGCTGCTGATCGACGCCGCCTTCGCGCTCGGCGACGCCGAGCGCGCGCGCTTCCTGCGGGAGCGCCTCGAGCCCTACCGGGGGCTGGTCGTGGTCGCCGGACGCTCGGCCGCCGCCCGCGGCCCGGTCGCTCGCTATCTCGGGCTGGCCGCCGAGGTCGCGGGCGAGCCCGAGACCGCGATCGCCGACTACGAGGAGGCGATCGCGATGTCGCGGCGGATGGGGGACCGGCCGTTCACCGCCGAGTCCTCGATCGAGCTGGCGCGGGTGCTGCTGGCCCGCAGCGCCGCGGGCGATGCAGAGCGCGCCGCCGGGCTCCTCGACGGCTCGCTCGACGCCGCCCAGAGGCTGCGGATGGCGGGTACCTCGGAGCGGGCCCTGGCACTGAAGCTCGAGGCGCAGGGCATCAGCGGGATCGACGTCGAGGACACGATCGACGACGTGATCGGGGCGGTCGAGCAGGAGCGACCCGACGTCCGCTCCTACGCCGCCCCCGACGGCAGCGTCACCATCCTCTTCAGCGACATCGAGAGCTCGACCGCGATGACCGAGCGTCTCGGCGACGAGCGCTGGCTCGGCGTCCTGCGCGACCACAACGCGGTCTTCCGCGAGAAGCTGGGGGCCTTCGACGGCTACGAGGTGAAGAACCAGGGGGACGGCTTCATGCTCGTCTTCCCCAGCCCGGCGGGGGCTCTGCGATGCGCGATCGAGGTGCAGCGCGCCTTCGAGGAGCGGGCCGCCGAGCGGCCCGACGAGCGGATCCGCGTCCGCATCGGCCTCCACAGCGGCGAGGCGATCGCCGAGGAGGGCGACTTCTTCGGCCGCAACGTGATCCTCGCGGCGCGGATCGCCGCCCAGGCGCGAGGCGGGGAGATCCTCGTCTCCGAGGCGCTGCGCGACCAGTGCGGGGGCGAGGAGGGGATCGCCTTCGGCGAGTCCCGGGAGCTGGAGCTGAAGGGCCTGGCGGGGACCCACACGGTCTTCCAGGCCGAGTGGCAGCGGCGCGGCGCCGCGATGAGCGGCGTCTGAACAGGCTCGACGAACCTCCGAGCGGCGCCTCGACAAACGCCCGGACCGGGTTTAGGATTGTCGGTCGTGGCTCGTCGTGCTCTGTTGTTGGTGGGGATGGTGGCGCTGATCCTGGTCGTCCCTGCGCTCGCCGCCGCCAAGCCGCACCGGCCCGGGGCGCTCGACCCGAGCTTCGGGCCGAAGGGCAGCGACTTCCATGCCGGCGCCATTGGCGACACCCTGCTGCCGGACGGCTTCGACAACTTCGCAGGGATGGCCTTCGACTCCAGCGGCCGGATCCTCCTCGGCGGCGACACGACCGCGCCGGCCGGCAGCGACTTCGTCGTCGGCCGGTTGAGCAAGAACGGCCGCTTCGATCAGAGCTTCGGGGCTCCCGCGACACACCTCGCGGTGGGCGATGTCGACGGTGGCAGCGACGACGACGCGCAGGACATCGCCGCCGGTCCCAACGGCACCGCATACGTCGCCACCGACACCGATTCCGGCGGCACCAACCGATTCGGGGTCTCCAGGATCACCTCCAGCGGCTTCTTCGACAACGGCTTTGACGGTGACGGCCGCACCACGACGGCGATCGGGGTCGGCGCGAGCCCCGGTGCGATCACGGTCCAGCGCAACGGGAGGGCGGTGGTGGCCGGCCAGGCGACGATCGGCACCAAGGAAAACCTGGCGGTGGTCCGCTACCTGGCCAATGGGAATCCCGATCCGTCCTTCGGCGGCGGGGACGGGATCGCGGTCAGCCCGATCGGGCAGGGATTCGTCGTCTTCGACGTGAAGGTCCAGGGGGACGGCAAGATCGTCGTCGCCGGAGGTACGCAGGTGGGTGGCCCGGGGTCCGTCAGGGCCACGTTGGTCCGCTACCGGCCCAACGGCACGCTCGACCCGAGTTTCGGCAGCGGAGGGGTGGCGAAGCTGCGGGTGGGCAAGTTCGCCGTCGCCTTCGGCGTCGCCCTCGCGGCCCGCGGCAAGCTGGTCCTGGTCGGCGTCTCGCAGGAGAAGATCACCGGCTTCGCCGCCAGGCTGACCCGGGCCGGGAAGCGCGACCACAGCTTCGGCAACGGGGACGGCTTGGTGCGCTCCCGGTTCGGGCAGGGCTTCAGCTACGTCACCGACGTCGCCGTGCAGCGAAACGGAAAGATCGTCCTGGCCGGCTTCGGCGGCGACATCACCGGCGTCCCGGGCGGGATGCTGGCGGCGAGGTTGACGCAGAAGGGAACGCTCGACCGGACCTTCGGCAATCGCGGCTCGAAGCTGTTCCTACTCGGGGCCACCAAGTTCGCCCGCGTCAGGGTCGGGATCCAGCGCAGCGGGCGGATCGTCGTCGGCGGCGCCTTCTCGGTCTTCGGCACGGACGGGTTCCTCGCGGTCCGCCTCATCGGCGACCGCGTGAGGAAGTAGGTCGCGGGTGCGGCGCCGCCTGCTCCCGATCCTGGCCGGTGCGGTGCTGGCCGCTTCCTTCCTGGCGCAACCCGCCGGCGCGAGGCCGCGGCCGGGAACGCTGGACAGGAGCTTCGGTAGCGGCAAGGCCCCCTCGTTAGGGGTGATCGGGGGCGGCATCTTCGGGAATGGGGTGGAGGACTTCGCCGGACTCGCGTTGACTCCGGCTGGGCGTATCGTCCTCGCCGGGGACACGGACACCGGGACCGATCTCGACTACGCGCTGGCGGCCCTTCGACCCAACGGAAGGTTCGACTCAGGCTTCGGCGACCCTCCCGATCACGTGGTCGTGGACGGGATCTCCGGCGACGACCTGGTCAACGCCGTGGCATCTGCACCGGGCGGCCGCATCTACATCGCCGCCCGCAGCACCTCCGGGATGGATCGGTTCGGCATCGCCAGGTTCACTGCCAGCGGCGCCAAGGACGCCGGGTTCGGCGGCGGCACGACCACCACGACGATCGGCAACGACGCCGAACCGCGCGCGATCGCCGTGCAGAAGGATGGCAAGCCGGTGGTCGCTGGACGCGCGAACATCGGCGGCGTCAGCCAGATCGCCGTCGTCCGCTATCTGACGAGCGGTCTGCCCGATCCGGCCTTCGATGGCGACGGGATCGTGACGACGAAGATCGGCAAGGATGCGGAGGCCCTCGACGTCGATGTCGCCCGCGACGGGCGGATCGTCGTCGCGGGCACTGACGTCCGCCCCAACAACACGAGCGAGGCCGTGATCCTCCGCTTCCGGCCAAACGGGTCGCTCGACCCGAGCTTTGGGAATGACGGGATCGCACGGCTGCGGATCGGAAACCGGGCAGCCGCGCTCGCCCTGGAGGTCGGCGCCAGGGGCAAGATCGTGGTCGCCGGACTGGGCGGCAACACACAGCGGCCATTCGTGGCGGGGCTCACGGCTAGTGGAAGACGGGACCACTCCTTCGCCGGCCGCGACGGCTTGCTCAGGTCGAGCTTTCATCAAGGCTTCGCCTTCATCACGGACCTCGCCCTGCAGCGCAACGGCAAGATCGTCCTTGCCGGGGTCGGCGGCGACGTGCCGGGGGTGATCGGAGGGACCCTGGTCGCCAGGCTGCGGGGCAACGGCGCGCTCGACCGGCGCTTCGGGAATCGCGGCGCGCGGCTGTTCCTGCTCGGCGGGACCGGGAACTCCTTCGCCAGGCTCGCGATCCTCCCCGGCGGCAAGATCCTCGTCGCCGGCAAGCTGGCCATCTTCCCCGACACGACCGGCTTCTTCGCGGCGCGCCTCTTCGGCGACCCGGTGCGGCGCTAGCGGGCTCGAGGCGCGTCGGATCGACCGGCGGCTCAGTACCTCTCGGCTGCAGCCTCAAGCGTCGCTCGCAGGCTCGCGTCCCGCAGGGGCTCGGCGTGCCCGGCGCAGACCGTGGCCGGGTCGAGCGCCGCCAGCTTGCGCAGCGAGTCCTTGGCTCGCTGGTGATTCCAGGCGAACGCGGGGTGGGGGACTGTGGCCTCGCCGGGGGGAAGCGGCCGCAGCCGGGCGGAGTCGACGAAGTAGACGGTGTCGCTGACGATCGCCAGGCGGTCGGACTCGCGCCAGAGGCCGATCAGGCCGGGGGCGTGACCGGGGAAGTCGATCACCTTGAAGCCCGCCACCTCGTCTCCCTCGGAGACGATGCCGTCGATCTGCACCGCGCCTCCGTCCCAGCGCTTCAGCAGGGTCGGGTAGATCCGGCGGATCGGCGCGACCTCGATCTGGGAGAGGTCCATGTAGGCGGGGATCGCGGCATCGCCCTCGGCGTCGGCGACCTCGTCGGGATGGCAGAAGACCGGCACTCCCATCGCCGCGGCGGTGCCGCGGTGGTCGGCATGGGCGTGCCCGAGGACGATCCGCTTGATCGGCCCCAGCCTCTCGGCGGCGGCCCGGTTGGCCTTGACCATCCCCCGCGTCCCGGCGTCGAACTGGACGACTCCGCCGTCCTCGGCGAGGAAGTAGATGTTCATCCCGTGCCGGATGTCGCCGCGCAGGAGCCAGACGTCGTCGGCGACCTTTTCGAGGGTCGGGCGCCAGGGCGCTCTGCCGAGCAGTCTCTCTTCTGACATGGCTTCCTTCCAGCGAGTTGCCGAGCGCGGGCAGTCTATTCCGCGGGGGACGCTCCCGCCCTCTCTAGGCTTGCGCCATGCCGACGATCTGGAAAGTGGGGATGGCGGTCCTCGTGGCTTGCCTGCTCGCTTCGATCGTGATCGGCACGGTGCGCCTCGCCACCACCCAGACCGAGATCCTCGGCGCCGGCTTCAAGAGCTGGCACGGGACTCGCTTCCCGCGTTAGTATCCGCCCCGCTCGAGGCACTCACGAAGGAGGGAAGGGCGAAGTGTTCGACCGCATCGTGGTTGGAACCGATGGCTCTGACACCGCGAGCGAGGCGGTGCGCCAGGCATCGGAGCTGGCGAAGATGACGGGTGGCCGGCTCGACGTCGTCAGCGCCTTCGAGCCGGTGCCGCGGCGCCGGGTGGAGGAGGAGCAGGGAGGCGCCCCGGGCGACGTCCAGCACTCCTTCCACGAGCGCGAGGACGTCAACATCATCCTCGACCGAGCCGCCGCCGCCGCCAAGGGCGACGGGGTCGGGGATGTCGCCACCCATGCCCGCGAGGGAGACCCCGCCGACGCGATCCTCGACGTCGCCGAGGAGGTCAAGGCCGACCTGATAGTCGTCGGCAACAAGGGCATGACGGGTGCCCGCCGCTTCCTGCTCGGGAGCGTGCCGAACAAGGTCTCCCATCACGCGCCCTGCAGCGTGATCATCGTCCGCACCACGTAGCGGTCTGGCCCGCGGGTCCTGTCACGGGATGGGACCCACCATTTGCCTGTGCTCGGCTAACACGTGCTCGGCAAATGGGTCCTCCCATCCCGTGCCACCCGCGGGAGGGACCGCTACGTCATCCGGCTCTGATCTAGCCGGCCGGATTTCCGGCTCTGATCTAGTCGGTCGGGGTCTCCGGATCGGTGGCGGCTGCGGCGTCGATCAGGCCGGCTCCGTAGCCCGGGTCCCAGCCGGTCGGGCCGAGGTCGCGGGCGGTCGCCTTCAGCCTCCGGGCGACCTGCCATGGGGCGGGGTCGGGGCCGAGGATGCCGCTGGCGAGCACCATCGCCGCGACCCCGCTGACGTGGGCCGCGGCCATCGACGTGCCGACGTAGTTCCTCGGCAACCCGAAGGAAAGCGGGTTGCTCCTGCGCAGAGTGACCTGGAAGATCGGCCGCGAGCCGCGGGCGGCGCAACCGGGCGGGGGGCCGCCACCGCCGGGAGCTGCCAGGTCAATGTCGTGCCCGGTCAGCGAGTAGCTGCCGAGGCAGGCTCCCTCGGTCGTGCCGGCGACCCCGATCACCTTGGGCAGCGTGGCCGGCGCCGCGACGCAGGCCTCCGAGCCGCGGTTGCCTACGGAGGCGACCAGCACCGCGCCCTTACGGTGCGCGTAGCGGAGCGCCGCGGTGACCGGCTTGACTTTCGCGTGGCACGCGAAGTTGAAGCTCATGTTGATCACGTCGGCGTGGTGGCCGGCCGCGAAGCGGATCCCGCGGGCGATGTCGTCGGACTGGCCGCGGCCGTATCGGTTCAGCACCCGCACCGGGATCAGCGTCGCCTTCGAGGCGAGGCCGGTGAGGCCGATTCCGTTGTTGGTCCGCTCGCCGATCGTTCCGGCGATGTGGGTCCCGTGGCCGTTCTCGTCGAGGGCGATGGGGTCGTTCTTGACGAAGTCATAGCCCCTGGCGAACTGCTTGCGGGCGAAGTCGGGGCTGCGGCGGAACCGGGTCTTCCCGGAGCGGTAGGAGCGGTATGCGATGCCGGTGTCGAGGACCGCGATTCGGACCCCGGCGGCTCCGCCATGGCCGGCGTTGCGCAGGTTGCGCCAGGCGCCAAGCGCGTCGATGCCGCCGCGCGACTGGGCCTCGGCCTTGACGGCCTGAGGATCGCAGAGCGAGCCGCAGGGGAGGAAGTTCCACTGCTTGCGCACCCAGCCGCCGCGCGGGCCATGCACGCCCGGGGAGGTGCCGGGGTCGTTGGGGAGGAAGGCGGAGGCCGTCGCGATGTAGTTGGGGACGGCGTAGTCGACGTGCGGATTGCGGCGCAGGGCGGCGCTGGCGGCGCCGACACCGAGGCCTTGGGGCAGCTCGACGGCCCGCCCGACGTTCTGGCCATCGAACTTGACCACGACCTGGCCGGGAGCGTAGGCGGGGGCCGCGTCAGCGCTGGCGCCGGCAGCCGGCGGCGCAGCGGACGGCGTTTCCGCGCTCGCCTGGGCCGGCAGGGCTGCGGGAGCAGCCGGCAGCATCAGCGCCGCGATCGTGATCAATAGTCGTCTCATCTCGGGCTTGCCCCCAGGTCGAACCCTGCTCGCCGGACCGGCCAGGCTTCTTACCTAACACTCCGGTCGCGACGAAGTTGCCCGGCCGCCGCGTCTGCGAGGCGGCATAGTCTCGTGCCGTGGAAACGGCAAGCCAGGCTCCGCGGGTCCCCGACGAGGAGATGATGCGGCTTGCGATCGGCCAGGCGATCGAGGCCCAGCGCCAGGGCGACGTGCCGATCGGCGCGGTGATCGCCGCCGAGGGGCAGCCGATCGCCCTGGCCGGCAACGAGCGCGAGCTGCGCGGCGATGCCACCGCCCACGCCGAGCTGCTGGCGATCCGGGCCGCCTCGGAGGTGCTGGGAGGCTGGAGGCTGCCGCTTACGACCCTTTACGTGACGCTCGAGCCCTGCGCGATGTGCGCGGGGGCGATCGTGCTCGCTCGCGTGCCCGAGGTCGTCTTTGGCGCCTGGGACCCGAAGGCGGGTGCGGCGGGGAGCGTCCTGGACGTGCTGGGCGAGCCGGCGCTCAACCACCGCCCGGCGGTGACCGGTGGCGTCCTGGCGGAGGAGTGCGCGGGCCTGCTTCAGCGCTTCTTCGCCGACCGCCGCTGACAAGCAAACGTGTCAAGGGTCGCGTCCGGCCCTCTGATTGGCCGGAAGCGACCCACGCATTCGGCGGCTACGCTTGAGGCGCCCGGAGAGGTGTCCGAGTGGCTTAAGGAGCGCGACTGGAAATCGCGTGGGCGGAATCTTCTGCCTCGTGGGTTCGAATCCCACCCTCTCCGCTCCTGCCGGGTCCTCAGCCCGGCAGAGCCGGCCGGGCAGCCCTGGGCAAGCCCCTGGGCGGGCGTTGTCGCTTAGGCGCGGGAGATGACCCAAATAGGCCATCTCACGGGCGCTTCGGGCCGCCACCATCTCCACCATGCCCCAACCGTCGCGTCTCGATCCCGCTATGCGGGAGCTAAACGCGACAGTTCGGGTGAGCCGGCTCGCTGAGAGGCAGGACGGGGTGGTATCGAAGGGTCAGCTCGAGAGATGCGGCGTGAGTCGGAGCGGGATCACTCGCTGGATCCGTCAATCCAGGCTCCACCGCATTCACCCGGCCGTCTACGCCGTCGGGCATTGCTCTGTGTCTGACCGCGATCGCCTCTTCGCTGCCCTTCTGTACGCCTGTCCAAGCAATTCGCCGGACGCGCCGGATCCGCTCGTTGCGCTAAGCCACCTGACGGCCGCGGTCTGGTGGGGCCTAGCAAGCGATCCGAGCGGTCCGATCGAGGTCAGCGCTCGTGGGCGCGCCAGGACAATCCCCGGCGTCCGCGTCCATCACCCTCGCCGGCTCAATGCCGTCCACCACCGCGGCTTGCCCGTGACCACGGTCGCCCGGACCCTCCTAGACGTCGCCCCCCACCTGCCGTTCCACCGTCTGCGCCGCCTGGTCGCCGAGGCCGACTACCAGCAACGCCTCGACCCGGCGAGGGTCGGAGCCCAACTTGGCCAGGGCCGGCACGGCAGTGCGGCACTCCGCCGAGCCCTCACTACCCACCTCCCGCGCCTCGCCCGAACCCTCAGCGCCCTCGAGGAGCGCTTCCTCTCCCTGTGCGAGGCCCACGCCATCCCGCTGCCCGAGGTCAATGTCACCGTCGCCGGCCTAATGGTCGACGCTCTCTGGCGCCGGCAGCGTGTCATCGTCGAGCTCGACGGCGCCCGGGCCCACGCCACGGCGGCGGCGATGCAGCGGGATCGCGACCGGGACCTCACCCTCAGGACCGCCGGCTACGAAGTCCGCCGCTACACCTGGCAACAGGTAACCGAACAGTCGGAGGCCGTCGCCGCCGACCTGCACCATGCCCTTGCCGTAGCGATCATCTAGCCTCTCCCGCGACTCCCCGGAGGGGTGCCGGAGTGGTTGAACGGGGCGGTCTCGAAAACCGTTGTGGGCCTTCGGGTCTACCGTGGGTTCGAATCCCACCCCCTCCGCTTTGTAGAGCCGAAAACCGGACGTTGGACAGCGAGCGATCGCTGCAGGCCATCGGCGCCGCACCGCGTCCGGGGTCGAGATCTCGCTCCGCAAGGCCCAGGGCCTCGCTGATCCGAAGCCCCGCGCGCCACAGGACGACGATCAGCCCTCGCATTCGGGCCCCGTGGACCCCCGGTCCGGCCGCGCGCATGACCGCGACGATCTCCTCTACCCGCGGCGGGTCGGCCGGGTAGCGGATCCCCTTGTTTCGGGGTGGGCGTCCTGCGTGGTACCCGGGCATCGTGGCCGGTGAGCGCGGCCGGCCGGCGGCGTCGAGCAGGCGTGCTTCGGTGACGAGCATGGGTCCTCCGTTCGCTGCGGCGTTCCCCGTCGGGAGCGCCTGACAAAACGGTCCACTCCGTCACCTCGCCCCTGCCTTCGATGCCCAGCACATCCTCTGGAGGTCCGCAATCAACTCGATCATTCGTTCTCCGATCGCTTGCTTTGGGTGGCAACGTTATCCGCGTGGCCCCTGCGCAGCTCGGACCGCCGCTCGGCCCCGGGCCCAGCGGCTGCCCGCGCGGAAGCGTTGACCGCGGGCGCGGCGCGCTGATCTCACCTATGGCCGGCACACGTTTCGAACTTCGCCTTGTGGTGCGACTTGGGGGTGACCGAATTCCTGTCACCGTAGGCAATGCCGTACTCGGCCTGGCTCGAGTCGTTGCCCTGATGGTTGATCACACGAGGGCGGAAGGTCGGTCACTCCACGGATACCCACACGGAGCCGCCGAGGTAGCCGATGTCCGTCGGTCCGGTGTCCCTCTCGAAGTTCCCGAGGGCGACGGACATGCTGAGCTGATTGGTGGATGGGTCGATTGCCAAAAGGCCGGTCTCGGTCGTAACCCAAACCAAGCCACCGCCGAAGCTGGTACCTCGGAGACGCCCGCCGACAACGATCTTTGCCATGACTTTCAGTGTCTCGGGGTCGATCCGCCAAACCTCGCCGCTTGCGTCGCCGAGCCAGAGTGATCCGGCCCCGGCTGCGAGGGCAAGCGGCAGAGGACCGGCCGGGACCTCGGCCGTCTCGCCCGATCGCTGATCGATCCGGGTAACGCTGCGCTCTCCCAATGCGGTGATCCATACGTAGCGATCATCGACAAGAGGTGGCAGGACGTCGTGGCCAAGTGGGAACCTTCTGATCACCGTCCCTGTGTTGGGGTCAAGGCGCCAAAGGCTGTGCGGCTCGCTGGGCTCACCGACCCGAGGGACAGTGAGCCAAACCGTTTTCGGCCCGATGCCCAGGAATCCCGCGTCCCGCAGAGCGAACAGCGGCTTCGGCCCGAGGGCGAAGGAGTTCTCCGTCTGCCCGGTCGCGCCGTCGAGTCGCGACACCACGTTTCCGTCGCGGGCGAGCCAGAGATCGCGATTGTCCGACGCAATGCCGACCACCACCCCTCGGCGGACGGTCCTCGCCTCGTTCGACGACGGCTCGACCCGAGAGAGGGTGCCGTCACCCAGATTGAGGGTCCAGATCCGGCCCGACGCCACCGCTAGGAGCAAAGGGTCAGGACCGACGGGCACCACCGCCTCCACAGCACCGGTTTCCGCGTCCACCCGCACCACCGTCGCATGCTCAACCACATGATCGCGGCTCGCGCTCACTTTCGTGATCGTTTCCTGACCGCCGCTCGAGTTGCGGTCAATGGTGCTCTCGCCGGAGCCTCCGCAGGCGGAAATGAAGCCTATGAGGCAGACAACTGCCACTAGCCTCCAGACGATCCACGGCCGCATGCGGTAGAGCGCCGCCACACGGCAAGTTTGTCACCCTGAACCACTGCTCGAAGAGGATTCCGGTCATTTATCAGAGGAGAACGACTTCCTCGGCCTCGGCAGCGCCATCAGCAGCCGGACGTGACCACCTGCTGGTCGCCAATCCGGCCCGAATTGTGCGACGGGTTCGAACCAGCGACCGCCGGTTCCCAAGATTGTCCGTCGTCAACGAGTTAGATCCACGGCTGGCACCACTGGCGAAGGTGGGGCCAGTTCAGGCCCAGGATTGCCCGCCTGCGCTCCTCGGGCAGACAACGCTGGCGCGTCGTGGCGCGCGACCTTCGCCGAGGACTGCTACGAGAATGCCAAGCCACCTGCTGGGTTGCAGACGTAGACGCCAACGTCTACAATTCCGTCGATGGATACGACGACGGTCAGAGTTCGGGTCAGCACACGCGATGCGCTCGCGCGCCTATCTGGGCGGCGCGGGGTAAGCACGGCTGAGTTGCTCGCCGAGCTGGTGGAGCGCCAAGAGCAGGACGAGATCCTCGAGCAGATGAATGCCTCCTTCGCCCGTCAGCGGAGCAACCCTGATGCCTGGGCGGCGGAAGAAGCCGAGCGCGAGACCTGGGAGGCGACCCTCATCGACGGCCTGGCCGAGCTTTGACCGAGGCGGGTCAGGGCGAGGTTTGGTTTTGCGAGCTTGATCCCACCCGTGGGCACGAACAGGCTGGCCGCCGCCCCGTCGCGGTGATCTCCGTCGACCAGCTCGGGACCGGGCCGAGCGGACTCGCAATCGTCGTGCCGCTGACGACGACGCCGCAGGACAACCCCATCCGTCCGCGGATCGATCCGCCCGAAGGCGGCCTTCGCGAGCCAAGCTGGGCTTTGCCGGACATGGTTCGGTCGGTGGATCGCTCCCGGCTGGTGGACAGATGGGGAAGGCTGCCGCCGGCCACGGTCGACCAGATCGCCGCAAGGGTTCGGCTGCTGATCCGTACCTGAGGCGGACCCGGCGCTCCGGCACACTGGAGGCTGGATGCTGTTGCTCGAAAACTGGCGCAATTCGAGGCGCGCGAGAATTCGGAAGATGGCGGTTTGCAGGGATAAAGGGTGAGTCCGGGGCGGTCTCGAAAACCGTTGTGGGCCTTCGGGTCTACCGTGGGTTCGAATCCCACCCCCTCCGCTGACTGGTGACGAAAGGCCCCGCAAAAGCCGGGCCTTTCTGCGCCGATATTGGGTGTGCTCCGACTGTGCACGCCTGACGATCCTCGACGACTACCTGCGCGAGATCCGCCCGATCATCTGCCCCAAGCGCACCTACCAGCGCACCGTCTACCGCCCCGGCGAGCTGCTGCAGTTCGACCTCTGGGAGCCGCGGGCAGAGATCCCGGTCGGCCACGGCCAGACCCGCCGCGGCTGGGTGGTGACCTGCGAGCTGGGGTGGTCTCGCGCCGCCGCCGGCACCCTGGTCTTCTCAAAGCAGCTTCGAGGACCTGGCTCACGGCATGAGCGCCTGCCTGGCAAAGCTCGGCGCCCTGCCCGAGCGCCTCGTCTGGGACCGCGAGGGGGCGATCCACGCGACCAAGGGGCGACCGACCGACGACTTCGCCGCCTTCTGCGGTCAGCTCGCGGTCGGCTGGCTGATCCTGGGGCCCGGCGACCCCGAGGGCAAGGGGGCGCTGGAGCGCAGCCACCGCTTCATGCGCTCCAACTTCGAGTCGGCCAGGGTCTTTGCCGACCACCTCGACTACCAAGACCAGCTCGACCGCTGGTTTGCTGAGCGCGCCAACCCGCGCTTTCACCGCGGCATCCGCGCGGTGCCCGCCGAGCGCCTGGCGCAGGAGCTCGACCAGATGCGGCCCCTGCCCGACGGCGATGCCGGCGACCGAGCGCCGCTACGTGATCCGGGTGCCCCAGCAGCCCTACCTGCGCTTCGATACCAACGACTACTCGCTGGATCCCCGCTTTGCCGGGCGCCGGGTCGAGGTCAGGGCCTCCCAGCGCCGGATCATCGCCACCGCCCTCGATAGCGGCGAGATCGCCGCCCGCCACCGCCGCGCCTTCGCCAAGCACCTGACGCTCACCGACCCCGCCCACCAGGCGGCGCTCGATCGGCTGCGCGGGCGCCGCCGCCGCGCCCCGCAGCTCGAGGTCGAGGCCCGGCCCCTGGACCGCTACGACGCCCTGATCGGCGCATGAGCGCCAAGACCTCCGAGCTATCGCACCTGTTTCGGGCCTGAAGGCCCCGGCCGCCGCGGGCGCGCTCCCAAGCTCGCGGATCGGGCCCGCGAGGAGGAGCTGGTCGTTCGAGCGCTTTCTGGAGGCAGTGCTCTCGACCGAGGTCGGCGCCCGGGAGTCCCACGGCGGCGAGGCCCGGATCAAGGCGGCGCGCTTCCCGGCCCGAAAGACCCTCGAGGAGTTCGACTTCACCTTCCAGCGCTCGGTCAAAAAGCAGGTGATCGAGCACCTCGGCCAACTCGACTTTCTGCATGGCCGCGAGAACGTCGTCCTCCTCGGCCCCCCGGGAACCGGCAAGACCCACCTTGCGATCGCGCTCGGGATCAGGGCCGCCCTGGCCGGGCAGCGGGTCCAGTTCGCAACCGCGACCGAGTGGGTCGCTCGGCTCGGCGAGGCAAAGCGCCAGGGCGAGCTCGAAGACGAGCTCACCCGCCTCTCGCGAATCCCGCTGCTGATCGTCGACGAGGTTGGATACATCCCCTTCGACCCCGAGGCGGCGAACCTGATGTTCAGTCTCGTCTCGGCGCGCTATGAGCGCGCCAGCCTGATCGTCACCTCCAACAAGGCCTTCTCGGCCTGGGGGGAGATCTTCGGCGACGACGTGGTCGCCGCGGCGATGATCGACCGCCTCGTTCACCACGCCGAGATCCTTTGCACGCCCTCAATGTCGCGGCGCGCGAGCTCCGAATGGGCGTATTCGGCCACCGGTCGCCAAACCTCCCGATCGCACGTCGATCGCATTCGCTCCGGCGAGGACTTCCAATCCGAGCCGACCAGAGCTAGATGTTGTGGGCGATGGCATCGCCAAATCGCCGCCGGCGCCCCGAGGGCATCGTCATTCGCCACCAGAGCCACTGTTCGAGCCACCAGGGCTCTCCCTGCGACTGCAAGCCTGGCTACCAGGCCCAGGTCTTCTCCCAGCGAGACGCCAGAACGATCCGAAAGACCTTCCGTTCCCTAGCCGACGCCCGAGCCTGGAGAGCCGAAGCCCATTCAGCCCTTCGCAAGGGCACCCTCCGCGCCCCAACCCGCACCACCCTCTCTGAAGCAGCGGAGGAATGGCTCACCGCCGCTAAGAACCGGGTCATCCGCACCCGCTCCGGAGAGCCCTATAAGCCCTCAGCCCTTCGCTCCTGTGAACAAGCACTCAGAACCAAGGTCATCCCCGAGCTCGGCTATATGCGCCTCTCCTCGGTTACCCGCAACGCAGTCCAGGATCTGGTCGACCGCCTGGTTGCCCTGGACCTCAGCCCCTCGACGGTCCGCAACTCGATCCTCCCCCTACGAGCCATCTACCGCAGAGCGATCTCTCGCTCAGAGGTCCTCGTCAACCCGACCCTGGGCCATGCCCTTCCCGCTCAGCGCCCAATACGAGACGGCAGTTTCGGCGGTGATCCCGACCGCCATATACGGCGCCAGCGACCGTCCGAGTCGCGTGCTTCGGCCTCGCCGAGAGCGCGACCTCGGCGTTCCCTACAACGGCTACTGGTAAAGGCACCTCTTCTGGCGGGCCGAAGACCTAGTAGTGGCCGAGGTGCTCGTTGTCAGGCCAGATCGTGTCGGCGCCCACGTCGAGTCGGTCAGTCAGCGGCTGGCGCCATTTGGGTGTCTCGGTGGGCTCGCCCCAGTAATCAGTGACGCGAACGGCCTGCCCCTCTTCCAGCTCGCCGATGGTCACGTTCCGGTACAGGCGACCGTCACCGTAGTTGCAGGTCCACTCGACCACGACGACATCATCGAGTTGCAGACGCCTGCCAACTTCCAAGGTGAGCTCCGGGAAGTTGCCCTCGACATCGGCGACGAGCTTGCTGGTACGGACAATTTCGCCCATCTGGGGCCATTGGCGCACGACGTTCTCGGCCAAGGGTACGCCGAGGATGTAGGCCACCCGCGTGGCGCCATCGGACTCCGGCGGATTCGATTTCATTCGGACGACTTCCTTCCATGTCGGTTTTCAGGCTCGGTGAGCCGACAGCATCGTACGACGCGGTATGCAGCTGCCGAGGGCCGAGCAGTCTGGTCAGCGGGCGCTGCAGACGGAGCCGCGGCTCCGGACTCTCTCGGAGATCTCGGGCGGGGACCCGTTTACGCTGATCACCTCCACGGCTGGTGGTGTCCGAAGGAGCAGCTCCATTTCGTCTCTCACTTCGTTGCATTAGGACATTCGAAGCGGACCGAAATACGCGGGGCCGGACACCTGTAAATCCACCGGTTTTTCGTCGAAGAAATTGGTCCCGAAATTGGTCCGGGGAGGGGGTATATTCGGCACCGAAATGGCCATTCCCGTGCCTGGATGGGCTGCCGGATTGCAGTGGCGGAGATCCCGGAATACGGTGCGGTCCGGCGCGAAATTGGCGAGTTTCCGTTCGGGCCTGGGGATCGAGCGCGAGTCCATCGACGGCCCGGAACCCTGGGTGTGCTTTCCTGAGATCCAGACCAGGCTGGTACCGCTTACGTCGATGTCAGGCAGATGTACCTGTCGCCGGGTGTGGTTTCGAGTTCGAGATCAGCGGTGATCACTCGCAGTGGCCGACCCTCGGAGAGGACAAAGAGAGGGATTGATCTTTTCGCACCAGGGCTCGCGATCGTCTGGCGATCCGGAAGCTCCACGATCCGCCCGCCCCCCTGGATGCGGCCCATCAGGGTCGGGAAGGTCATCTCCTCACCAAAGAGCGTTTGCCCCTCGGAATAGGCCGGTCCCGGTGTCGCCGCGATCTCTCGGGGCGCCAGCCGGTAGACGCTGTCGCGACCGAGCTCATGGCGCAGTTCGTAGGCGGCGAGGGCATTGAAGTCATCGCTCTCGGTCATGACCAGGGCATCACTCACCTCCTCAAGCTCGTACTCGAGGCCTTCAACATCCACTCCGAGCGGTATCGGCCTCGCGTCAAGCCCCGCCGCCCTCGCCGCCTCCTGCTCGTCCGATCGGCTTGACCACAGGCGTACCCTCACTCCCGCCGATGCCAGGGCCAGCCCGATTTCCCGCGCCGACCTGTGGCCGCCGACAAGCAGCACCACGGGGGTTCCGGCCCCGGCGACGCCAAGAAGCCGGGCCACCGGGGCCGCAGTCAGGCCGTAGAGCACCACGGTGGAGAAGATCACAACGAAGGCAATCGGCAAGATCTGATCGGCGCCCTCGACTCCGGCCTGTGTCAGGGAAATCCCGAACGTCGAGGCGGTGGCCGCGGCGACGATCCCGCGGGGGGCCATCCATGCCGCAAATACACGTTCTCGCCAGTTCAGAGTCGAGCGCCAGGTGCCCAGCGCCACGACCATCGGGCGAATCAGGAGCACCATGACCGCGACCAGCGCCAAACCGGATCCGACCACCGCCCTGAACTGCGATGGACTCACGGATGCGGAGAGCAGCACGAACAGGATCCCGATCAGCAGTCCGACAACGGTGCCGTGAAACTCGAGGATTTTCGAGAGGTCAATGCGTTTCTGGTTGGCCAGGACCATCCCCATCGTTGCCGCAGCCACAAGTCCGGCGTCCTCTCTCAGGAGGTCGCCCCCGACCACCGCCGCCGCAAGGACCATCAGCGCTGCGGCAACCCCCTGGCCGGGGGCCGAGCGCACGGTCCTCCGCAGAATCAGCCACAGCACTCCCGCCCCGGCCAGGCCCACCAGGGCCCCGATCAGCAGGCTGGAGACAAGTGCGCCCGGGTGGAATGGCCGTTCGCCGACGGCCCCCTGGAGGACAGCGTGGAGGGCGACGACCCCGAGCAGAGCGCCGATCGGATCGATCAGGGTCCCCTCCCACTTCAGCACCGATCGGACCCTGTCCGTGGGTCGGACGAACGCCAGCAGTGGTTGCACGACCGTCGGGCCCGAGACGACAAGGATCGCGCCGAGGACCGCGGAAACGCTCCATCCCAGTCCGAAGATCAACTGCGTTGAAACCGCGACGGAGACCAACGTGAGAACGGTGCCGACGCTGATCAACCGCAGAACGACCGGGCGGACTCCCTCGGCCAGCTCGTCCAGGCTCAATCTGAGACCCGCCTCGAAGAGGATCAGGCCGACGCCGAGCGAGACCAGGGGCTGAAACGCATCGCCGAAGAGGGCGTCTGGATGCACATCGTCGGTGATCGCACCGGCGAGGAAGCCGGCGGGCAGGAGCAGGACGATCACCGGGATCCGAAAGCGTTCGGCCAGAAGCCGGCAGGCGATCGCAAGCACGATCACGAGCCCAAGACCGGTGAGGATGGCGTTGGTGGAAAGAGCGGTCAAACTTTTGATTCGGGTTGACCGGTGGGCCTGGTCGCGCGGAGGGGGGAGGCGCGCGGAGCCGCAGTGCCGCGGGGCTCTCCTGGCCGTCGAGGCTTGTCGTATCCTTTCCCGATGCCAAACGGGGATCCAAAGGGCGATTCAGACCTGATGGGTCTCACCCTCGCTGCCGCTGTTGCCGGCGCGACGACCGCCGGTTCTGTGCGCGCTTTTCCTGGTCGGGCCAATCACCGGGATGATTGTCCTCGGGAGGTCTTGCAGAGTTACGGGCCGAAGCTCTTGGTCCCCATGTACTGAGGCTGCCGCTGCCAGGTAGGAGACGCCGACACCGTCGGTCCGGCCGGATGTATTTATTCCGATGACCTTGCCGTCCAAACCGACCAGGGGGCCACCGGAGTTGCCGTGATTGATAAGGGCACTGGTCTGGATTGCATTCGAGACCTGACGGGACCCCTACGCCCACCCACGCGCTTGCTTCCCTGTAGGCATGAGCCGGCCGCCGAGGCCCAACGAACTCCTCGAAGCCATCGCCGACTACTCGAGCGCCACCCTTGAGCGACGATCCTCAGGGCCTGCCCCTTGCGCGAAGCAGAACCGACTGCTTGCATGACGTGTCGTCCCCCTAGAGGTTGACCGTCGCCATCCCGGTCTCGT
Source organism: uncultured Actinomycetes bacterium (assembly GCA_963738305.1). GTDB lineage: Bacteria > Actinomycetota > Thermoleophilia > Solirubrobacterales > 70-9 > JBBRHQ01. Next base: position 173,033 of record CAVTVU010000003.1, read on the forward strand.
CGTAGCGCTCGCCCGCCGCCTCGGGCAGTTCGGCGCCGATCCGGGACAGGTCCTCGTTCGTGAGCTCGACATCGACAGCGCCCGCGTTCTGCTCCAGGTAGCTGCGCCGCTTGGTGCCGGGGATCGGCACCAGCTCCTCGCCCTGCGCGAGCACCCACGCGATCGCCAGCTGGGCTGAGGTGATGCCCTTTCCCGCCGCGATCTCCTCGACCTTGGCGGCGAGCCTAAGGTTGACCTCGAGGTTCTCGCCGCTGAAACGGGGTCCGGTGCGCCGGAAGTCTCCTTCGTCGAGCTCCTCGGGCGACTTGAAGCGGCCAGAGAGGAAGCCGCGCCCAAGCGGCGAGTAGGGGACGAAGCCGATCCCGAGCTCGCGGCAGGTCGGGAGGACCTCATCCTCGGGATCGCGGGTCCAGAGCGAGTACTCGGTCTGGACCGCGGTGATCGGATGCACGGCGTGGGCGCGACGAATCGTATCCGGGGCGGCCTCGCTGAGCCCGAGGTGGAGGACCTTGCCCTCGTTGACCAACTCCGCCATCGCGCCGACCGTCTCCTCGATCGGGACGCTGGGGTCGACGCGGTGCTGGTAGTAGAGGTCGACGTGGTCGGTGCCGAGGCGCTGCAGCGAGCCCTCGATCGAGACGCGGACGTGCTCGGCCGAGCCGTCGGACGGGCCGACGGTGGACATGTCGCCCGGCCTCGCGTCGTCCATCCGGCGCGAAAACTTGGTAGCGATCACGTACTCGTCCCGGCGGCCCTGGATAGCGCGTCCGACGAGCTGCTCGTTGGTCAGCGGCCCGTAGAGCTGCGCTGTGTCGATGAAGTTGATCCCGAGCTCGAGCGCTCGCTGGATCGTGCGGGTGGACTCATCCTCGTCGGTGGTTCCGTAGAAGGCCGACATTCCCATGCATCCGAGCCCAAGCGCAGAGACCTCGAGATCGGCGAGTTTGCGTTGTTTCATCTCGTTCCAGCCTTTCGGGTGTCAAGTCGATCAACGATACGCCTCGGAACACGCCAGACCGGGGGGATCAGGGGGGAGTGGGTCGGGAGAGCGGAATTCCGATGCAGTTTGAGTGGGCGCAGATCTGCACTGTTGGTGACGGCAACTGGTGCCTTCCCACATTCAGTGATTGACGTCCCCATTGGCTTGGAATTGACGCTGCGCTGCCCGCACGACGGGAATCGCAGCGACGCGACCAACTACCTCGGCGGCATCGCCGACGTCCTCGAGAGCAAGGGTCATCGGGGGAGCCTCGCGCACCTCGGCGACCTCGCCGAGGTCGCTGTCTATGACAACGATCGGCAGATCGAGGAAGTGCGCTACACGTGGGAGCAGGCCGGTGATGCTGCCTATTCAATTCGCGTTTGGTCCCTGGACTAGCAATTCCATGGCCCACCCGCTGTTCGGTGAATCGCTCAATGTCCAATCTCCACCTCCGGCTCCACAGAGTTGCTCGAACACTGGCGCAATTCGAGGCGCAAGGGAAATGAGAATATCCCAATTTGCAGGGAGAAAGCGTGAATGCGCGGCGGTCTCGAAAACCGTTGGGCGTCTATGGCGCCTCGTGGGTTCGAATCCCACCCCCTCCGCCTCAGAAGACAGCGAAGCCAGCTCGCGAAACGCGAAAGCCGCCTCAGGGCGTCCACGTCGCGGCCACCGTTCCGCCGTGATACCCGGCGAAGTCGCTGCCGACGGCCATGCAGAAGCGCCGGCTTGGACAGGAGACGCCAACCAGAAGCCGGTCCCCGCTGGAGGGGTACGGGACCGACTCGAGCTTCCAGCGCGCTCCGTCGAAGCGCTCGGCGATCACGATCTCACCGGTCGAATCAAAACCATCACCTACGGCGTGACACGCTCGCGGTCCCGGACAGCTGACGTCAAAGAGGTCGGCGAATGGTCGCCCGCTCGGCCCCGGCCCCAGGGTCGGGGTGGGCATGATCGACCAACGCCAGCCAATCCGGCGCTCGGCCAGGGCGGTGAAATCTCGCTCAAAGAACTGGCCCTCGTTGGCAGACGAGGATCCGACGGCGAAGCACACGGGCCCGTTCGGACACGAGACGCCGTTGAACTGTGCGCCAAGGGCGCCGCTGGGCTCACGTGCGGACTGAAGGCCCCACGAGTTGACGCGCCCGAACCAGCGCTCGACCAGCGGCACGGGGTTGGTCAGACCATTCGACTGACCGACGGCGGTGCAGGTCCGCTTCAAAGGACACGAGACATCGGCGAGGCCGCCGGGCAGAGGACCCGGGGCGTCCGGGATGGACTGGACATGCCAGCCGGTGCCATCCCAGCGCTCCGCGAGTGTGCCGGTGGCGTCGTTGCCGATCGCGGTGCAGGCCAGGAGCCCCGAGCAGGAGACGGCCCTGAGTGCGCCGCCCGGAACGGCCGGGCCCGGCTGATGCGACCAGCTCGTCCCGTTCCAGAGCTCGATCAGGGGCGTCGAGGAGGAGCCCGAACCGGTGCCGCCGACCGCGAAACAGAAGTTCGGCCGCGGACAGGAGACGCCGCCCAGCCCGATCGGGGTCGCAGTGAAGGGATCCGGGGTCGGCACGATCTGCCAGTGCGCGCCGTCCCAGCGCTCGGCCACCGTCGATTGCGTCGAGGTACGACAAGCCACGTCACCACAGATGGTCGCGTTGCCGACGGCCATGCACGAGTTCGCCGAGGTGCAGTCGACGGCGTTGAGCCTCGCGGAGGTGGCTCCTACCGGGTTTGGAGTTGGAGGAACGCTCCAAGCGGCCGATGCGGCCGAGGGTGCGAGCAGCAGCGCCGCGGTCGCAATCAAGACCAGGCAAACAGATCGAAGCGACATCCGCAGGGCGACACTACTTTGCGGTCATGCCCCGGTCAAACGCACCAACACGCGTTCCGGCGCTCGACGTGAGTAAGCGATCGCCGACGTTGGTCACCGGTGACGACCCGTCGCGTCTAGGACCGCCGAAACCTGCGCTTGGACGAGCTAGCACCCCCTCCGGGGACCCACGCGCCGCTGTGGAACGGCAGAGCCCCCGAGCCCCAGACTGACGAGGCACTCCCAGTCATCTGCGTCATCCTCGCGATCACCGTCGAGGACGTCACCGCCGTCAGCTACGTCCCGCGCCGGGGCGCCGGATAGGCAACCGCCGATTGGCCGTGCGCGAGCCTCTCGCAACGAGCGATCAGCCGTCGATACCGGCGCTGATGACCCCAATCTCGTTTGTGCTTCCGCCCACGCCGGGCAGCCGCGAAACCGCCTCGAACGCCGCGTCGCTGTCGGGTTGTGCTCGACCTCGCTGTCCGTCGACCTGCTGGTTCGCTGGCAGGTCCTACGTCCTGGGACGCAACATGTTCGGGCCGATCCGAGGCGGGTGGGCGGAGGACTGGCCGCCCGCCGCACCGGAATACCGCCGACTGGCCCCCTCTGGCTGGCATATCCGTCCGACTGCGCGCCGCGAGCCAGGACCAAGAGTGGCTGCTGGGCTCAAACGTGCTGGGTCGCCCCGGTCGTCACCGAAGGCGCCGTCACCAGACGCGTCTATCTGCGCGCCGGTTGCTGGCGGCGATCCGGAAGCGGCGTCCGCCGCCGCGGGCAGCGATCGATCACGGTCGGCGCCGCGCTCTCGCAACTTCCCTGGTTCATCCGTTGCGGCACCCCCCGCTCGCAAGCCGCTCCGCCCAGGATTCCGCCGGGTTGAAGGCGCGGAGGATTTCGGCCCGCGCCGAAGTCTGAGCCGCAGCACCGCTCCGGTGATCCCGGCGCTCCCGGCGCCGTTGGAGGCTGGATGCTGTTCCAGTCAAGGTCAGCTTCCAAAGCTCTCGATCGCCCGATCGATTACAGGACGTGACCGGTTCCAACGGGATGGAGGCACGGCCCCCAACACGACCGCCGTCGAGCGAGCGCCGGCGACGATGCAGGCCAGTTCGCGGTAGCGCTGCCCGCTCGAGGTCGTGTAGTCGTCGATCACGCACGAGCCACGCCCCCCACGGAATCGTAGCCCGGTGGCCGAAGCGCGGAGGTTGACACTCCGGTCACCTTCATCGGCGTTGTGCGCCGGTCGGAAGTCGTGCCAGTCAGCGAGCGTCTCAGCGCCCTGTTGCGGAGTCGCGTTTAGGTAGCCGATGATCCGGCCGCGCCGGGTGAGGGCCGCCGAGACCGCGCCGGGATCGGCCCTGACCCTGCGCCAGCCCGGCGGGTAGGCCAGGGTTGTGCCGCCGTACGGGAGCTGGGCAAACGCCCAGTTGGCCGGGGCCCTTGCCGGTCGCAGGCCGGCGAGCGGCTCCGGGCTCCTCGCCGCTTGCTGGGCGGCCTGGTTCGCCGAGGACCCGCAACCCGCGATCGCCGCCGCGCCGAGGACACCCAGCGCGGCGACCATCACCCGGCGACTAGATCTTGCCGTCGCCGTCACTCGGCCCGCCCCTGTTGTCGGCATCGTGGTCCCCACGGTTGTGCTGGGGGATGCCGCGATGATGATGGTGATGATGGTGGGCGCTTGCCATCTCGGCGCCGTAGATCCCGGAGCCCAGCGCCAAGGCACCGGATCCGAGCACCACGGCGATCAGCATCGCGAGACGATTTCGTGGTCGTGAGAACATGATTCTCCTTTCGAACAGATCGTTTGGACCGGTAGGCGCCGTTGTTGTCGGTTCGTTTCGTCCTCGGATACGGGGCCGTCCGCCTCAGGGTTGAGTGCACCTGCTCACACAAGCTCAGGACCCGCGCCCCTCGGGCGTTTGCTCTTCGCAGTGACTGATGCAGGCCCGGACTCGGCACAATGCGCGCCGAGGATCGGGATGAGCCGAGTCGCCGAAGAGACCAACCGCCGGATGTTGCGGGCCCGCGACGCGATGGACCGCGACTACGCGAAGCCGCTTGACATCCCGACCCTGGCGAGGATCGCCTACGTCTCCGAGGCGCATTTCATCCGAACGTTCGGCCGCACCTTTCAGCAGATCGTCGGCAAATCACCTACGGCATATCGCGGAGGGGCCACCGACCTGCGGGCCGTCCCCGGTTGCTTCGCGATGGCCTGGACGAGACCGAGCAGTTTCGGAGAAGCCCGTCGGCGCTCGGGTGGCTAGCCTCGGCCGCATGCTCAAACAACTCACACATTCAAAGATCTACGTACTCGATCAGGACGAGGCGCTCGACTTCTACGTCGGCAAGCTCGGCCTCGAGGTGAAGATCGACGCCGATCTCGGCTTCATGCGCTGGCTGACGGTCAATGTTCCGGGGGATCACGAGCACCAGATCCTGCTTGATATGCCCGGCCCGCCAGCTCTCGACGAGGCGACCGCCAAACAGATCCGGGAGCTCGTTAGCAAGGGAGGTATGGGAATGGTCGGGATCTTTGCGGTCGATGACATCCACGAGACCTACGAGGCGCTGCTCGCCAAGGGAGTCGAGTTCACGGAGGAACCAACCGAGCGCTTCTACGGCACCGATTGCGGTCTGCGGGACCCGTTCGGCAACCAGCTCCGGATCGGACAGCCGAAGAAGGGCCCGATAGACATTCCCGATCCCGCCCAGCTCGCTGCGGGGAGCAGCTGATCGCACCAGGGAGGTGATCCCAGGGCGCTTGGGCTCACAGTGAGCGGAGAGGAGCCCCCGGGCTAGCCAGAGGGCACGGATCGCCACTGGCTCGCTGCCAGGACGATCATGCGCATCCGCTTTTGCGCGGTTCGCCGGATCTCCTCGTTTCCCACGGAGCTTGAAGTCGGCGTGTCCAGGATGTCCTCGATGATCGAGATCATGGCGTTGACGATCAGGCTGGCCATGACCCGCAGATCTTCAGCGCTCCAGCTACTCATTTCCGGGACGCGGACGAGGTCGGTTGCCAGCTCGCTGGCGAAAAGTCGGATCTCGGCACGGATCGCATGTCGGAGGACTGCGACGCCGCTGAAACGTTCCCGTGCGATGAACTGAAACTGGAGCCGATGCTCGTGGACGTGGCTGATGAGGATGTCAACCGAGTCGCGGATCACATGCTCGAATCTCGCCGACCCGGCTCGAACTTCGCGAATCACCTCCCGCAGAGTTCGGAATGACTCGTCGATCAGAGCGAGCCCGAGCTCTTCCATGCTCTCGAAATGGCGGTAGAAGGCCGTCGGCACAACGCCGGCCTCGCGCGTGACCTCGCGCAGGCTGGCGCTCGAGAAGCTTTGGTCTTCGAGCAATCCAAGTGCTGCCTGCATGAGCTCCTGGCGGGTCCGCTCCTTGCGCTCCTGACGACTCTCTGAGGTACGGGTGTTCACGGGGAGAGTGTGACCAACTTCACGGACGCAGGCGTTCCCGTTGGCCGTGCCTGGGTTATTCTGTGCACAGTCGTTCACTCAATTCAGGACCTTCCGATGCCAGCCACCAAGACCGCAACCCGCCTACTTCGCTCCCGGCTGCTCAACGCCCTCACCTTCCCGCACGGCGCCGAGCGCTACGTCGAGTTGATCGCTCCGCTCGCCTCCAGCGTCGATGTCAGGGCCGAGATCACCGCCGTTAACCGCCAGACCCCAAAGAGCGTCACGTTGACTCTCGCCCCGAACCAGAACTGGGCCGGTGCCCGGGCCGGGCAGTTCGTCGGGCTGAGCGTCGAGATCGATGGTCGCCGTGAGACCCGCCCGTACTCACCGGCGAGCTCCGAGCACCGGCCCGGCGGCCTGCTCGAGTTCACGGTCTCCACTCATCCCGACGGCCTCGTCTCGCGCTACCTGCGGGAGCAGGCCCGCCCCGGGATGCTCATTCACCTCGAGCCGGCGTCCGGCGAGTTCGTCCTTCCGGACCCGCGGCCCGACCGGATATTGCTGATCAGCGGCGGCAGCGGCATCACTCCGGTGATGGCGATGCTGCGCACGCTCTGCGATGAGGGCTATGCCGGCGAGGTTGGCTTTCTCAACTACGCCCGCTCGCCCGAACTGGCGCTGTACGAGATTGAGCTCCAGATGCTCGCCGGCTCCGACCGCGGGGTGCGGGTCGCGCGCGGCTTCACCCAGGCCTCCGGTGGCCCGCTGCAGGGCCGATTCGAGCGAAAGCACCTCAGCTCCGTGATCTCCGACCATCGCGACGCGGCGACATTCATATGCGGTCCACCGGCGCTGATCGACACCGTGCGGTCGACCTGGGCGGCAGACGGCCTACCGGCCCCCACGGTCGAGACCTTTGCCCCACCCGCCGTCGCGCTCGATCCTGACCTGGCTGAAGGCACGGTTCGGTTCGGCACCAGTGGCCGCGAGGCCGAGAACTCCGGCCTGCCGCTCCTCGAGCAGGCAGAGGACGCCGGCCTCTTGCCACCTCACGGCTGCCGGATGGGCATCTGCAACACCTGTTCCTGCCGCAAGACGAGCGGCGCGGTACGCAATCTGCTCACCGGCGAGACCTCCACCAGGAAGGACGAGCTGGTCCGGATCTGCGTCTCGGTCCCCGTCGGCGATGTCGAGATTGCCCTCTGAATCCTTCCACGCACTTCACTCCAATCGCTACCTGAGGAGAACAAGCATGCCCAAGCCGCACCCAACGCTGACCGATGAGCAATTTGAGGGCTTCGGCGCCGAGCTCGACGCAATCCGTGCCCGCGCCGTTGCCGACCTGGGCGCGCGGGACGCCGACTACATCAACCGGGTGATCCGTGCCCAGCGCGGACTCGAAGTCGCCGGCCGCGGCCTCTTGATGGTCGGCTTCCTGCCGCCGGCCTGGCTGGCCGGGACCGCCGCCCTCTCGGTCTCCAAGATCCTCGACAACATGGAGATCGGCCACAACGTGATGCACGGCCAATACGACTGGATGAGGGATCCCCGCCTGGACGGCAAGACCTTCGAGTGGGACACGGCCTGTCCAGGGGACCAGTGGCGCCATTCTCACAATTACATGCACCACACCCACACCAACGTCCAGGGAAAGGATCGCGATATCGGTTACGGGGTCCTGCGGATGTCGGAGGATCAGCCCTGGCGTCCCTACTACCTCGGCAACCCCCTCTACGCGACGCTGCTGGCCGCCTTCTTCCAGTACGGCGTCGCGCTGCACGACCTCGAGACGGAGCGGATCGTCGCCGGCGAAACGAGCCTGGCCGAGAAACGCAAGATGGCCGGAGAGATCTGGCAGAAGGTCCGCGGCCAGTGGCTCAAGGACTACGTGCTGTTCCCGGCCCTCTCGGGCCCGTCCTTCCCGCTGGTCCTGGCCGGCAACGCGACCGCCAACCTGACCCGCAACCTGTGGTCGTTCATGATCATCTTCTGCGGGCATTTCCCGGACGGGACCCAGGAGTTCACCGAGGAGGAGGTCGAGGGTGAGACACACGGCCGCTGGTATTTTCGCCAGCTGCTCGGCTCGGCCAATCTGACCGGCAGCAAGCTCTTCCACATCATGTCGGGCAACCTCAGCCACCAGATCGAGCACCACCTGTTCCCAGACATCCCGGCCCATCGCTACGCAGAGATCTCGGTCGAGGTCCAGGAGATCTGCGCGCGCTACGGGATCCCCTACAACTCGGGCCCGCTGACCAAGCAGTTCGGCAGCGTCGTCCGCAAGATCGTCAGGCTGGCGCTGCCGGACAGGATCTGGGGCGGCGAGAGAGCGGAGGGATCAGAGCCTCCCGCTTCCCGCAGCGAGGGCAGCGAGCCCGAGCCCACCGAAAGGGCCCTGGCGCTAGCCTAGGCTGGTCCCGATTCGTTCCACCTAGACGTGGCTCCAGATGACTCGCCACATGCCGCCGCTTAGCAAGTCAGAAACCCGCAAGGACACGGCCCAGGTCGTGGTCGAATCGGGTGCCGCACACGTCGGCCGGATCGCCAACATCGTGACCAACGCCGTGCGCGAGGTGACGCGTGAGGTCGGCGGTTTCGCGACGGAGGTATTCGAGATGCGAGATGCATCAAAGCGCGCGGAGGCCGACACGGACACCGGGAGCGAGTCGCCTCAGAACGCCGATCGGGGCTGATCCGAAACCAAGCGTGTCTCCGCCCAACGGGCGGGATCAAACGATCTGAGTATCAGTTGCACCCCCTCCGCTTGTGGGGTTTCATCGCGGGGCGCCCTGGAATTTGGCGCGTTCCGATGTCCGGTCGGTGGGGAGCGGGAACTGGCTCTCCCGATGGCAGCAGACGCTGTTCTGTAGACCCTACCGTCTACAATTCCGTCGATGGATACGACGACGGTCAGAGTTCGGGTCAGCACACGCGATGCGCTCGCGCGCCTATCTGGGCGGCGCGGGGTAAGCACGGCTGAGTTGCTCGCCGAGCTGGTGGAGCGCCAAGAGCAGGACGAGATCCTCGAGCAGATGAATGCCTCCTTCGCCCGTCAGCGGAGCAACTCTGATGCCTGGGCGGCGGAAGAAGCCGAGCGCGAGACCTGGGAGGCGACCCTCATCGACGGCCTGGCCGAGCTTTGACCGAGGCGGGTCAGGGCGAGGTTTGGTTTTGCGAGCTTGATCCCACCCGTGGGCACGAACAGGCTGGCCGCCGCCCCGTCGCGGTGATCTCCGTCGACCAGCTCGGGACCGGGCCGAGCGGACTCGCAATCGTCGTGCCGCTGACGACGACGCCGCAGGACAACCCCATCCGTCCGCGGATCGATCCGCCCGAAGGCGGCCTTCGCGAGCCAAGCTGGGCTTTGCCGGACATGGTTCGGTCGGTGGATCGCTCCCGGCTGGTGGACAGATGGGGAAGGCTGCCGCCGGCCACGGTCGACCAGATCGCCGCAAGGGTTCGGCTGCTGATCCGTACCTGAGGCGGACCCCGGGGTCCACCGCCGTTGCGGTTGATCCAAAGCTGGCGCAATTCGAGCGGGGGCGAGAAAGGCGCTGCTTTCCATGCAAGGCGTGCATCTCGGTCTTGTGGAGGAGATCGGTGAGGGCTATGGGCGGGTGCCACAACCACGGCGTGGCGAGCGTTCCAGCGGAGTTTCTCCTAAAGCTTTAGGAGGTCGGTCATCGATCGGACCCTCGAGGTCTATCTCCAAGCTCGTCCCCATGGGACCGATACTTCGACAACCCGCCTAGAGAGGGCACCGCGTCCCCGCACCGTCGCCGGCGGCAAGTCACGGCGCCCTCGCTCCTGCGGCGCTCTGCCTACTTGGCGAATACCCGGTCGGCTACCGTCGTGTCGCCGAGGGTTTCGAACGCAACCAGCTTGCCGTCACTGTTGTAGGTGAGCACGTCGGCGCTCTCGACCGTCTCGCCCTCGAGCTTGACACCGGTCAGAACGATGACCTTGTCGCCCTCCGCGACGAAGTCGTGGGGATTGCTGCTGAAGTCCTTGCTCATGAACTTCCCCCACAGCTCGCCGACCGCCTGCTTGTCGTTGTAGGTCCCGGTCAGCGCATTCTCGCCGCGGACCGTCCACTGGATCGAATCGTCGATGTTTCGCATCGCACCCTCGGCATCGCCGTTGGCAAACGCCGCGTAGGCCTCCTGCGCTGCTTGCTTGTTCTGCTCTGCGCTCATGTCTGCATCCCTTCGGTGGGCTTGGTCTTCCCGAAGACCCGCTTGGATCCCAGGCCCGGATCGCCGGCCAGATGGCCAGGATCGTGGTCATTCCAGAGGGGCGCTGGGGGTGTCGGTGTCAGGCAACCCGCGAACCGATCGCGCTCGACGCGAGGGGTGTCTTGCAAGGAGGCCCTCAGACCGCTCCTCGTCCAGTCAAGCAGCATTCAGGAATCCACGCGTTCGGCCTGCAGCATCGGAGTACGCTCGAGACATGGGCCAGCGCTACCGGCACGAGTTCTGCTTCACCGGCCCCGAGGACGCGACTGCGCTGATCGAGGCGGCCGAGATGGCAGGCTTCGAGGTCGCGTCCGGCAGCACCGAGGTTGACGACCCGGCCGAAGACGCCACCGCCCAGCGTGACGAGGCGCGGCAGAAGCTCGACGCGCTGCGGATGCGGCTCGCTGACCGCCGAGGCGAGCCGAGCGACTAGCTGACCTGCCCACAGAGATCGTGAACGCCTGACGGTTCGGCCAAAGAGGTTCCGCAGAGCTCCACTCGTCTTCCAAAGGCATTCGGGCCCCATCCGGGTCTGTGTTGAGCCACCGAAGCAAGGAGGACCCGGATAACCACAGCGAGAGAATTTGGAATGCCCCGATTTTCAGGGAGAAAGGGTGTATCCGGGACGGTCTTCGAAAACCGTTGCGAGAGCAGAAGCAACCTCACCCAGCGGGATGCGATGATGATCGGCGAACGGAGGATCCGACCGAAATCGCTATGCCAGCCGACCGGACCAACCCCGCAGCGGAACGTTCGCCCTGGAGGAGGCGGGCGGCTGGATGGCTGGACTCCGACCTCGTCGGGATTCCTGCCACTCTGTACACCTTCGCCGTGGTCGCCGTCAGCTTGGCGGTCTTTCGCTTCGGCGGACCGCTCGCGGGCATCGTAGTCGCCGTGGCCCTGTGGATCCCGATGGTCCTCTTCGCGATCCGCGAGGTTGGGCAACCTACTGCTTCCCTGGAATTCACGGACCAGAACGAGGGCCCTCGGCACCGGGTGCTGGTGGTCGCCAACCAGGGACTCGAGGACCCCGCTCTGTGTCGCGAGATCTGCCGTCGCGAGGAGCGCCTTCCGACCGAGGTCCTGATCCTCGCCCCGGTGATCGCCTCGTCGCGATTGCGCGACCTCACCGATGACGTGGATCGAGAGCTCGACCATGCCAGGAACCGGGTGGAGACTGCCCTCCAGAGGCTGAGTGATGCGGGAGTGGAGGGACACGGTCGGGCGAACATTTCGGAGCCGATCGACTCGGTGCTCGACGGCCTGCGGGAGTTCCCGCCGAACGAGGTCGTGATCATGCCCGGGCGTGAGACGAGATGGGAGACCGCGGGCGCTCTGGCGGAGCGACTGAGGGCCGAGGCCGGGCTACCGGTCACCGAGGTCCCCGCCTCGCCGACGTGACGGATACCGCCAACTCCGCCGCGCCTTCCCCCGGGCCGCGCACGTTCACCTCCCCAAGCGAGGCGCTGAGCGGCATGGTTGGAGTTCTCCGCCGCGCCGGCCCGCTCGCTGCCGTCTACCTGCGCGGGCGCCTCGACCCCGAGCTCAGGGAGCGGGTGATGGTCGCCGTAGCCGGGTAAACGCATGCCGCGGCTGCACCTTCGTCCACGAACGCTGGGCCTCCCGGTCGGGGGTCACGCCCGACGAGCTGGCCGCGATCAGCCTCGACGACCTTGTAACGCTCGATGATCGCAGTCGCGCCGCGGTCCTCTATGCGACGGCCCGGGCCGAATCACGGTTCTCCGGCCCTGTCCCCCCCGATGTGGCTGAAGAGGCAGCGAGCCGACTGAGCCCCCGAGAGCTTGACGCCGTCGAGGCAATCGCTCAAGCGATGGCCCTGGCCAATCTCTCCGCCAGTACGGTCGCCGCGCTGGGGTCCCGTGTGCAACGTTCAGCGCGCTGAACGGCCGACCGGCTCGAGTGGGAGGAATCGCCGAGGCGATCGCGCCGCTGCTCCCGTGCGCGAGGAGCAGCGGTCGGGCCGCCCACTCGATTGGTTGAGCTGGACTGGGACTGGCCGGAAAACTGGCCCAAATCGTGGCGCACACCGGGCGTGTTGCTGGGGCGGAACGCGATCCATCCTCGTTGGCGGGGAGATCGATCGAGGCCATCTTCCGACGACGAGGTCTCGATGGGGTTTGCGTCGCCCGAGCGGGTGGCCCGACGGCTTCCGTCTAGGCTGTCTGCGATACCCGCGCTGGTCCGGTGCTCCTCGCGACCTCGGTCGGCAAGAGAAGGGAGCACAGGCCGGCTGCGAGGAGGAACCCGGTCGATACCCAAAGGCACGCGGTAAGTCCGTGCCATTGATAGAGCAGCCCTGAGAGGACCGTGCCGGCGAGGCGCCCGAAGGCGTTGGCCATGTAGTAGAAGCCCACGTTCATAGCCACCTTGTCGTTATCGGCATAGGCGAGGATGAGGTAGGAGTGAACCGCGGAGTTCATCGCAAAAGCCGCCCCGAACGGGATGAGCCCGGCGATGATCGCGAGCGTCGGGTCAACGCCTGTGTTAAGAGCGGCGGCCATCGCGGCGGGGAATAGCGCCGCACCGAGCGCCAGCCACACGGCGGTCCTTCCGTCGGGCTCGCCGCCGGCGCCGCGGCCTCGGCGGCGCACGAAGCGCGGTGCTACGGCCTGGACCGCGCCGTAGCCGATCACCCAAACGGCGAGGAGGGTCCCGACCTGCCAGAAGGTCCAGCCCAGCTCGGCGTAGAGGAAGAACGGCAGGGCGACGACGAACCACACGTCGCGGGCGGCGAACAGGAAGATGCGCGCGGCCGCGAGGACGTTAACGGCGCGGTTGTTGGAGAACATGTGCTTGAACTTCGCCTTCCGGTCCGGGCGCCCGAGGTGGCCGCGAATCGAGGTGGAGGTCACAACGAGAGCGATGAGCACGAGTGCCGCGAGCGCCAGCACGGCGCTCTGAAACCCGAAAAGCGTGAGCAGCAGGCCGCCGAGGAAGAAGCCAACTCCCTTCAGGGCGTTCTTTGAGCCAGTCAGGATCGCAACCCAGCGGTACAGCGAGGATTGGTCGTCCTCGGGCACGACCAGCTTGACGGCGCTCTTGGAGCTCATCTTGTTGAGATCCTTGGCGACGCCCGACAGTGCTTGGGAGACCATGACGTAAGGGACCACGAGCAGCGACGGGGGGGCCAAGCCGAGCATGCAAAGCGCCGTGACCTGGATCGCCAGGCCCATGAAGAGCGTGACCTTCAAGCCGAGCCGGGCCGCGAGCCAGCCCCCGACCAGGTTCGTGACTATGCCTGCGATCTCGTAAAAGACGAACAGAGAGGCAACCTGAAGCGGCGTGTAGCCGAGCTGGTCGAAATAGAAGAGGACCAGCGTCCGGATCGCCCCATCGACGAGAGTGTCGGTCCAGTATGCACCCGTCACGAGCACGTAGTTCCGCATGTCGCGGCGCCGCGGTCGTGCGGTACCTGCAGCGGCGGCTTCAGTGCTGTTAGCCATCCGCCACCTTGTCGGAGCCAACCGTGCGCTCGGCTTCGCGGAGGCTCCTCGCGACTGTACGCGCAAGCTCAACAAGGCGGTTCGCGTAGCCCCACTCGTTGTCGTACCACGCGAGGATCTTCACCTGGGTTGCGTCGGTGACCATCGTCGAGGGGCCGTCGACGATCCCCGAGCGCGGGTCGTCTTTGAAGTCGACCGAGACCAGCGGCCGTCGCTCGTATCCGAGGATCCCAGCCAGCGGCCCTTCCGCGGCGGTTTCCAGCAGGCCGTTGACCTCGTCGTTCGTCGTCGGGCGGGCGACCTCGAACACACAGTCCGTGAGCGAGGCGTTGAGCATCGGCACGCGCACCGCGAGGCCGTTGAGCTTGCCCTCGAGCTCCGGGAAGATCAGCCCGATCGCAGTCGCCGACCCGGTAGTGGTGGGGATCAGCGAGGCGCTCGCTGCGCGCGCCCTGCGCAGGTCCTTGTGCGGGGAATCGATCACCGTCTGCGTGTTGGTCATGTCGTGAAGGGTCGTGATCTGCCCGTGCCGGATGCCGAGTCCCTCGTGGATCACCTTCACGACCGGTGCCAGGCAATTGGTCGTGCACGAGGCCGCGGTGATCAGGTCGTGGTGGACGGGGTCGTAGAGATGGTCGTTGACCCCGACGACGACGTTGAGTGCCCCAGCCTCCTTGACCGGCGCCGCGACGATCGCCTTCCTTGCGCCCTGCTCGAAGTACGGTTCGAGCGCCTCGCGGGTGCGGAACCTGCCCGTGCACTCGAGGACGACATCGACGCCGAGCTCGCCCCACGCCACGTCGCCCGGCTCAGCGGCCGAGGTGTAGCCGAGGCTGGTGCCATCGATCTCCAGCGACTTGCCGTTGCCCCGCGTGCCGCGTTCCCAGCGACCGTGGATTGAGTCGAAGGTCAGCAGATGGGCGGCAGCCTCGGCGTCGCCCTTGAGTTCGTTGACGTGGACAAACTCAAGCTCGGGCCAGTCCCATGCGGCGCGAAGCGCCAGGCGGCCCATCCGCCCGAATCCGTTGATCCCGATCCTCGTGGCCACGTCGAGACGCTGCTCCTAATCGCGGGTCCGCGTCGTCACAGTCGCGCCGACTCCACCGGCCGTGCAGATGGCGGCGGCATCTCGGAGCGCACGTCCGATCCGAACCAGCGCGGCCGCAGCCACAGCGCCAGGTAGACGAGGGAGACCAGCACCGGAACCTCGATCAGCGGGCCAACGACGCCCGCCAGGGCCTGACCCGACGACGCGCCCCAGATCCCGACAGCGACCGCGATCGCCAACTCGAAGTCGTTCGAAGCGACCGTGAAGGCAAGGGTTGCGGTCTTCGGGTAGCCCAAGCGCATCGTGTGTCCGACCACGAACCCGAGAATCCACATCCCTGCGAAGTAGCAGAGCAGGGGCAGCGCGATCCGCGCGACGGTCAGCGGGTCGGCAGTGATCCGGTCGCCCTGGATCGCGAACAGCAGCACGATCGTGAACAGCAGCCCATAGAGCGTGATCGGCGCGATCCGCGGGATCACGGTTGTCTCGAACCACTCGCGACCGTGAGTGCGCAACGCCCAGCGACGAGTGAGAAAGCCGGCAGCCAGCGGGATGCCGAGGAAGATCAGGACCGTTCGCGAGACCTCCCAGATGCTGATCTCGAATCCCTGGGTGTCGAGACCGAGCAGGCCCGGCAGGGCGTTGAGGTAGAACCACCCGAGCAGCGAGTAGGCGACGACCTGGAAGATCGCGTTGAAGACAACCAGGATCGCGGCGCGGTCGGTGTCGCCTCCGGCGAGCTCGTTCCAGACGAGCACCATGGCGATGCAGCGGGCCAGTCCGACCACGATGACCCCGGTGCGGTAGGCGGGCTCGTCGGCCAGGAAGAGCCAGGCCAGCGCGAACATGAACGCCGGCGCCACCACCCACGACAGGAACAGCGAGACGCCGAACATCCGCCCGTCGCCACGCGTCCCGCCGAGGTCCTCATAGCGGACCTTCGCCAGAACCGGGTACATCATCGCCAGCAGGCCGAGCGCGATCGGGAGCGAGACCGTGCCCACCTGGAGAGAGTCGAGGAGATCCTTGACGCCAGGGATCAGCGACCCGAGGGCCAGACCGCCGGCCATCGCCGTCGCGATCCAAAGCGGTAGGAAGCGATCGAGGGTCGAAAGGCGCCGGAGAACCGCCACCTCCTCGGGATGGACCGCCTCAGTCACGTTGCGATCGGTCCTCCGGCACAGAGCTCGCCCAACAGCGCCATGGCCCGGCCGTCGATCTCGTCGCGGATGCGCCGCACCGTCTCAAGGTCCTTGCCAGCCGGATCTTCGAGCTGCCAGTCCTCATAGCGCTTGCCCGGGTAGATCGGACACGCGTCGCCACAGCCCATGGTGATCACCACATCCGCAGCGGCGACGTACTCGTCAGTCAGCGGCTTGGGGAATTCCTCGGATAGGTCGACGCCCACTTCGCTCATCGCCTGCACCACGGCCGGATTGATCTCATCGGCCGGGTCGAAGCCCGCGGTGCGGACGTGGACTCTGCCGTTGGCGTGCTCGTTGAGCAGCCCCGCGGCCATCTGCGAGCGCCCGGAGTTGTGCACGCAGACGAACAGCACCTCGGGCACCGGCTTGGCGAACTTGCCCTCGCTGTTGCCACTCACCTCGTCGAGCTCAGCTGTCATCCGCTCCCTCTCCTTCTGCGCGCCGTTTGAGTACGCTCACAGCATAACATTGACAAACATCATTTGAATCGTCTATTGTCCATATAGATGAATTTCGATTTGCCGAGAGGAGCGCGATGACGGAGCTTGAACTGGCGCCGAAGCAAAAGCGGGCGAAGGGCGATGTCTGTTGTGATCCGGTCGCCTATCCCGACATCGAGCGCGATGAGGCGGAGCGGATGGCCGAAGTCGCAAAGGCACTCGGTGACCCCGTCCGAATGCAGGTGGTCGACGTGCTTCGAAAGCACGCCGGCAAGGTTTGCGTCTGTGAGCTGGTCCCGCTCTTCGACCTCTCCCAGCCGACGGTCTCTCACCATCTCAAGAAGCTGCGCGAGGCCGGCATCGTCGGCTCCGAGCGCCAGGGCTTGTGGGCCTACTACTACGTCAAGCCCGAGGCCCTCAAGGAGCTGAGCGCATGGCTGAGCTGAAGCTGGCGGAAGAGGACTCCAGCAGCTGCTGTTCGGCGGCAGCCCAGAAGACCTGCTGTGAGTCCGAGGCCAAGGAAGAGTGCTGCGGGCGCGATCAGACGAGCGGCTGCGGATGCACGGCCGGGAACAAGGAGGAAACCAAGGTGCCTGAGAGGACGGAGCTTCAGGAGATCGTCCGCGACCGCTATGCGAATGCCGCCGTCGCGGCCGGCGAGGGCGCGTCCTGTTGCGGGGACGCGACCGCGATCACTGACGAGCAGCGCCAGGTCTTTGGCGCGGGGCTATATGAGGAAGGCGATCGCGAGGCTCTGCCCGAGGCGGCCCAGCTGGCCAGTCTCGGGTGCGGCAACCCGACCGCCATCGCCGAGCTCGACGAGGGCGAGACGGTTCTCGACCTGGGCTCGGGCGGTGGCATCGACGTGCTGCTGTCGGCGCGACGAGTAGGGCCTACCGGCAAGGCCTACGGCCTCGACATGACCGATGAGATGCTCGAGCTGGCGCGTCACAACCAGGCCGAGGCGGGAGTTGAGAACGTCGAGTTCCTCAAGGGGACGATCGAGGATGTGCCTCTGCCCGACGACTCGGTCGACGTGATCATCTCCAACTGCGTGATCAACCTCTCCGGCGACAAGCCGGCGGTCTTTCGCGAGGCCGCGCGTGTACTGCGGCAAGGTGGTCGCTTCGCCGTCTCCGACGTGGTCGCAGACGACGACATGGACGAGGCCACTCGCCGCGATATGCAGCAGTGGACAGGCTGCATCGCCGGCGCCTTGACCCGCGACGACTTCCGTGGCGAGCTCGAGGCTGCGGGGTTCGAGGATGTCGAGATCCAGGAGACGCATCGCGTCCACGATCAGGCTGCCTCGGCGATCGTCCGCGCTCGGGTTGCGGCCTCGTGACGGACGCGGAGATCCAGCTCAACGACCCCCAGACGCTCTACCGGCGCTGGGAGGGCTCCCAGTGGAATCCGTTTGAGATCGATCTCGAGCGCGACGGGCCCAGTGGGATGACGCTCGCCGAGGAGGACCGTGACCTCATCCACTGGGTGCTCTCGTCACTGATGGTCGCCGAGGAACGAATCACGACCAAGTTCTCCGGTCTCCTCGGCGCCTACGGCACAGAGGAGGAAGCCACCTTCCTCTCGACCCAGCAGATCGACGAGGCCAGGCACATGCAGTTCTACGCGCGCTTCCAAGACGAGGTGATCGCCGATCCCTCGACCGTGGCCGAACACGTCGGCCGAGCCCGCCGAGAGGTGACGCCGGCCTTCGAAAAGATCTTCGATG
>CAVTVU010000004.1:0-10247 GCA_963738305.1 uncultured Actinomycetes bacterium
ACCGGACCAGTCCGTACGGCGTCGGCAGCCGGTCGAACATGTCGACCTGGGCGTGGGTTCCCTCGTGCTTCAGCACGTGCTCGGCCGTGTAGAAGCCGGCCGGACCCGACCCGACGATGGCGACCCGCAGAGGTGTCCCTTCGTTCGCAATCAAACGGACGCGAAAGGGTAGTGGCTTGGGTTACGGTGGGATCGGAGGTCAGGTCGTGAAGAATCCATTGACCAGCACCCACCTCGGTGGCCGGCTGTTGAACGCCTCGCAGCTCCCCTTGTTCTGGCTGCGTCCGCCGCGCGGCTATGGGGTCCTGACGACGATCGGGCGGAAGACGGGGAAACGGCGGTCGCGCTGCGTTCGGGCGCCCACCGAGGGCGACCGCGCCTACGTCGTCGCACTGCATGGGATGAGCACACACTGGGCCCGCAATGCGGAAGCCAACCCTGAGGTCTCTCTCCGCGTTCGCGGCGGTTCATACGCGGGGATCGCCCGTCGGCTGGACGACGGCGCCGAGTGGGAACGGAGTGCGGAGATCTACAGCGGAGGAGAGATCGGGCCATTCGAGCGCCTCGAGTACCGACTGTGGCGCAAGGACAAGCCCACCCCCGAGAAGATCCGAAAGCTGCACCGGGACTGGTTCGAGCGCGGCGCCCCGTTCGTGATCGAGCTGAGGCGAGGGCGACCGCGGTCGGTGCGGTGCCCGGCTGGGCGGTGGGTGCGGAGCGCTAGTCGGGGACGATCCCGACCACCCGGGCCGGGGCGGCGCTGGCGCCCACGATGCGCAGCGGGAAGCAGGCGACCTGAAAGCCCTGTTCGGGGAGGGCGCCGAGGTTGAAGAGTCGCTCGATCTGCGAATAGGCGAGGTCGACCTGGTGAGCGGCCCAGAAGATTCCGGGCTCGCCCTCGGCCTTGGCCCGCTCCGCCTGCAGATGGAGCGGCTCATCCCAGCCCCAGGCGTCGATGCCCATCACCCGCACGCCCTGCTCGTGGAGCCAGCGCGTCCCCTCGGCGGTGACGCCGGGGCCGCGGGCGATGTAGTCGGGCTGCTCGTAGAACTCGTCCCGCCCGGTGCGGACGAGGACGATGTCGAGGTCGTTGAGCTCGCGCGGCAGGCGCTCCTGCAGCTCCGTCGCCGAGAGGGACTCGCCGTCCTCGCGATCGGTCGCGTCGATCACGACCCCTGGGGCGTAGAACCAATCGAGCGGAAGCTGGTCGATCGTCTGGGCCGGCTTGCCGCCGATCTTCGAGTTGTAATGCCAGGGAGCATCGACGTGGGTGGAGTTGTGCGTCCCGAAGCGCAGGAATGTCTCGGTCGCCCAGCCCTCCCCGTCCCGAAGTAGCTCGCTGTCTACGCCGAAGAGCGTCTCGATCGTCGCGCCCCCGAGGCGTGGTCCTCGAACTCGATCTCGGTCCGGAGCGGCTCGGGGTACTCGGGAGGGTCCGGGCGGATCGGAGCCGAGAGATCGACCAGCCGCACTATGCCGTGGTAACCGCGGTAGCTGCGGTGCCGTCGAGTGCGTCGAGCGTGCGGCCGAGCGACATCGAGACGCAGGTGAAGATCGGAGTGTCGCGCAGGGTGTAGGAGCTGGATTCGGTACCGCGCAGCTCCTGGACGAGGTCGAGGAACTCGGCCGGCTCGTCGCCCTCGAAGGAGACGACGAACTCCTGGTCGTCGAGGCCGAAGGAATAGGCGGTGTTGATCGAGATCTCGGGGTAGCGTCGGCCGACCTCGATGTGATTGGCCATGATCCGACGGCGCTCGTCCAGCGGCAGTCCGTACCACTCGCGCTTCTTGTCGAAGGGGTAGACGAAGAGATATTTCCGATCCGACGATCGCAGATCTCGGGCCGCGACTCCGATTCCGAATACGGCGAGGGCTTGGTCATCGCCAGGTAGGAGTAAGGGGTCGTGGCCCAGCGGGCCAGGCCGCTCTGGCTGAGCACGACGTGGAAGGTGTGGATGTCCTCGAGGATCGGGCTCTGGCTGAGCAGCAGCAGATCGGTGTCAGCCCGGGTGCCGACGGTCGAATACGCTCGCAAGGAGCGGTCCTCGGCGAAGTCCTCGCAGGCCGCCAGGAACTCGGCCTTGTCCTGCCCCCGCTCCGAGGCGCTGCGCCTGCGCCAGGCCGGGTCCAGCTTGAAGAAAGTGAACTTGACGAACGTGCGGTCGGCCACGACGAGAAGGGTAATGGCCACCGCCCTGGCGGCCGGGGCGCTCCTCTGCTTCTCGGTGGCGCCTGCCCTCGGGCGGAGCGTCACGGTGGTCGTGCTGCCCGAGGGCGCCACGGTGCATGGGCTGACCGAGGCGGGTCTGTCCCCGGGCGTGATGAGCGCGGGGATCGGGAGCGTGCCCGCCGGCCAGACCTACCTGGACATCTCCCAAGGGAACCGGATCGATGAGTCGCTCTACGACCGGCCGCTCCCACCGCTGAGGAGCATCGGCGCGCGCGTGCCCGGCTGGGGGGAGATCGTCCAGAGGGCCGACGGCGCCCCGGCAAACATCGTTCCGGGACTACTCGCCTCGAGTGTTCTGTCCCGCGGGATGCGGTCCGTCGGGGGCCCCGCGACGAAGTCAGCGGCGCTGGTGGCGGCACGCCGCGACGGCGTCGTGGGGCGAGAGACCGGCGGCACCCTGACCGTTGTCTCTGCCGGGCTCGGTGTGGTGGCCAAGCTGGCGAGGAGCCTGCCCCGCGACGGCCTGCTGATCGCCTTCGCCTCGCCGCCGCCCGTGAAGGACCGCGCGATTCCAATCGGAATCGCGGGGCCGGCGTTCGGCGGCAACCTCATCTCGGACTCCACGCGGACCGACGGATACGTTCTCTCCACCGACGTCGCGCCGACCATCCTGCGGCTGCTTGGGGTCCCCGTTCCAAGCCAGATGGACGGTGAGCCGATCCGGTCGGAGGGGGCGGTCGACCCCGGCGCGGTCGAGGACCTTGCGGCACGCATGTCCGTCATTCCGGATCGTCGCGCGCCGGTGGTGATCGCGAGCCTGATCGCGTGGATCGCCGTGGCTGCTCTCGCCGCCCTGGTGGTCCCGGGGGCGCGACGGGCTGCGCCCGCCTGGCTCGCCCTGGCGTTCGCCTACATGCCCCTGACGCTGCTCGCCGGAGCGGCGCTCGAGCCGAGCGCGGCTGGTGGAGGGTCTGCTGGTCGGACTTCGGGGCGGCGGCGCTTCGCGGCCTGACGCTGTGGCTGGTCCGGGGTGGTGGCCGCTGGCGATCGCCTGCGCGATCACGCGTGATCGCGTACGGGATCGACGTGATCGACGGGTCGGCGCTGACGAAGCTGTCGCTGCTCGGGCCGAACCCGATCTTCGGTGTGCGCTTCTACGGGATCGGCAACGAGCTCGAGGCCCTGATCGCCGTGATGGTGCCCGTGGGCGTCGGGGCGGGGCTGAGCGCTTACAGCGGCTGGGGAAGGGCGGGTGAGCAGCGGCGCGGTCGCCATGGCTTCTTTCCTGGTCGCCGGCGGCCATGGCGGCCTGGTCTTCGCCGCGGGCCGCTTCGGCGCCGACGTCGGCGCCGCGATCGTGCTCCCGGTCGGTGCCGCGCGTTGCGGCGGCGACCTTGCCGACTTCTGGTCGTATAGCAACCAAAAAGCGGCAAGCTCTCGTCGTCGCGGCGGTGATAGCGGCGCCGATCGTCGCCCTCCTTGCGTTGGCCTTGATTGATTTGGTATCGGGCGGCAACGCCCACCTGACGCGCTCGGTGCTCGACGCGGGGGGAGCCGGGAACCTCGCCGACATCGCTCAGCGCCGCCTCGAGCTCTCCGCGGACGACTTCGCCCAGGCAGCGGGCAACCCCCTCTTCTGGATCGTGATGGTGGGCATTACCGTGGCGGCGACGCAGTGGCGGCGAATCGACGCCTGGCTTCGGCCCGCGCCGGCGGCGCGGGCGGGACGTGATCGGCGCCTGCGCCGCCGTCGCCGTGGGCGTCCTCGTCAACGACTCCGGGGCCACCTTCCTGACGCTCGGCGCCCTCGCCCTGGGCGCTGCCCTGGCCTTCGCCTGGGCGCAGGATTCGCCCATGATCCGCAGAACACCGCCCATGATCCGTAGAACCCCGCGTAATCCGTGGCGCTCCAGGCGGGTAAGTGACCTTGCTGTGATCAAGTCACGGAAGCGCAGCCACGAGGACAGGTACCCTGACGCCATGCGCATAGCGCTTGTCTCACCCTATTCCTGGACCTACCAGGGAGGGGTCAACAGGCACGTCGAGGCGCTTGCGGAGCAGTTCGTCGCCCGAGGAGATCACGTTCGGGTGCTCGCTCCCTGGGATCCGCCAGACGCGAATCAGCCGACGCCTGCACCACTCCCATCCCGAGCTGCGGGAGGCTCCGGACTACCTGGTCCCGCTGGGCCGCACGCTCGGCATCGGGGCGAACGGCGCCGTCTCCAATCTCTCGGTCTTCCCCGAGGGCCCGATCTCGCTCCGCCGCGAGCTGCGCGCCGGCAACTACGACGTCGTCCACGTGCACGAGCCGCTGGCGCCGATCGTCGGCTGGGACGCGATGGTCTTCCGGGGCGCGCCGGTGGTCGGCACCTTCCACGCCTACTCGACCAAGGCCTTCCCCAATCACTTGGCGACGCCTGCTCGGCGCGCGCCGCCGCTTCAACCAGCTCTCCGCGCGCATCGCCGTCTCCGAGGCCGCCGCCTGGACTGGCCGGCGCTGGTTCGGCGGCGAGTACACGATCGTCCCCAACGGCGTCGACATCGAGGCCGCCCCGAACGGGGCCCGAAGACCCCGAGCGACGAGCTCCGCCTGCTCTTCGTGGGCCGCGCCGAGGAGCGCAAGGGCCTCCCGGTGCTGCTCGCCGCCTTCCAGGCGCTCGTCGAGCACGTGCCCTCCCGGCTGACGATCGTCGGCGCGGATCCCGAGGAGATCTCCCGCCGCGTCGCCGACCCGGACGCTGATGTCGCCACATCGACGTGCTCGGCAAGGTCTCGGACTCGATCCTCTGGCGCCAGCTCGGCGAGGCCGATCTGCTCTGTGCGCCCTCGCTCGCCGGCGAGAGCTTCGGCATGGTCCTGATCGAGGCGATGGCCGCCGGCACACCGGTGATCGCCTCCGCGATCGCCGGCTACAGCGACGTCGTCACCAACGGCACCGACGGCATCCTGGTCCCGCCCGCCGATCCGCAGGCGCTTGCGGAGGAGCTCCAGCTCCTCGCGCACGAGCCCGAGCGGCTGGTGGCGATGGGTGAGGCCGGCCGCCGCAGCGCCGAGCGCTACGCCTGGCCGCGCATCGCCGACGAGGTCACCGAGGTCTACGAGCGAGCGATCGAGCCCGTACCGGCGCCGCTCATGCCCGTCGAGGGGCGGCGCGGCGGGCCGGCGATAGTCCGCCTCGACGGCGGGCCGAGGCGGCCGGCGCAAGCGCCTGCCCTCGCTCGAGCCGACAGCCGATCGATGGCCGCAGCCTGGGCCGGCGAGCCGCCCGCAAGATCGGCGTGGCCGTCGCCGGCGTTCTCGGCCTCGGCCTGACCGCACTCGCCGCGCGGCGAATCGGCGTCGACCAGGTCGCTTCCAACATCATCGACTCGGACCTGAAGTGGGTGCTGATCGCCTGCATCCTGATGGTCGCCGCGATGTTCGCCCGCGCGGCCTCCTGGATCGCGATCACCCGAGCCGCTCTCCCCCGCTACGACGTGCGCCGCCGCGACGTCACCTCCGCGACGATGATCGGCGTCCTGATGTCCGCGACCCTGCCCGCCCGCCTCGGCGAGCCCGCCAGGGCGATGGTCCTCTCCCGGCACGTCGGCCGGATGCGCGAGACCTTCCCGGTCCTGATCGGCACGCTGGTCTCGCAGACCGCCCTCAACATCCTCGCCCTGGTCCTGCTCGGCGGCATCATCGTCTCCACCACCGACCTCTTCCAGGCGAGCACCCAGAAGCTCTTCCTCGTCTCGACCGCTCCGCTGCTCGTCCTGCTGGCGGTGCTGATGGCGCCCTCGCTGGTCAAGGTGAACGGTCAGGGCCGGATCGCCCGCGCGATCAAGGCCGTTCGTGGCGCCCTGCAGCAGGCGCGCAAGGGGCTGACCGTCTTCCGCGACCCGCGCAAGGGCTCGTTCGCCGCGGGCGCCCAGCTCTTCGCCTGGTTCCTGCAGCTGCTGGCGTGCTGGGCGCTGTTCGCGGCGCTCGGCCTGGACCACCAAGTGGCGATAGGCGCCGCGGCAGCGTGCCTGTTCGCGGTCAACGTCACCGCGGTGGTGCCGGCGACTCCGTCGAACATCGGGATCTTCCAGCTGGCGATCATCAGCGTGCTGCAACAAGGGCTTCGGCGTGCCGGCGGCCGACGCGCTCGCCTATGGTGTGATCCTGCAGGCAGTCGAGATCGCGACGGCGGTCACGCTGGGCGTTCCGGCCCTGGTCCGCGAGGGCGTGACCTGGTCGGATATGCGCCTCCGTGCGATGTCCGCTGCCCCCGTCGAGCTTCCCGAGCGCCCGCGCGCCCGCGCGAGACAGGGAAGCCGAGCGGATCTCCGCCTAGCTTCCGCCCGCGCTGGTCGCTGCGGGAGAATTGCGCCGTGGCGACGAACGCCCTCTGTCCGGTCCTGATCCGCCGCGAGGCCGAGCTCGCCGCGGTCGAGGACGCCCTGCTGGCGGCAAGGCGCGGCGAGAGCCGCTTCGTGGCGCTCGCCGGAGAGGCGGGGATCGGCAAGACGAGGTTGGCGTCCGAGCTCACCCGCGAGGCTCGCGAGCTGGGGTGCACCGTGCTCGCCGGGGCTTGCAGCGACGCTGAGCTCGCGCTGCCCTACCTCCCCTTTGTCGAGGCGATCGGCAACTTCCTCGACGACGCGGACCGCGATCAGCTCGCAGAGGCGCTCGGTCCAGGCACGGCGGAGCTTGGTCAGCTCTTCCCGCAGCTCGCGCGCGGCGACGCGCCGGAACGCTCGGCCGATCCGGGCCAGGCAAAGCTGCGGCTCTTCGAGGCGATCGTCTCGCTCCTGGCGCTCCCTGCCCGAGAGCACACGTTGCTGTTCGTGATCGAGGACGTCCACTGGGCAGACGCGTCGACCAGGGAGCTGCTCGATTACCTCGCGCGGCGGTTGACCGATCTGCCGTCTCTGATCCTCGTCACGCTCCGCAGCGACGAGATGAAGCCGCCGTCATCCACTCCTGCCGGTGCTCCAGGGCTGGCGTCGCTCGGGCGTGGCCGAAGTCGTCGAGCTCGAACCGCTCTCCTCCAGCGGCATCCGCGAGATGCTCGCCGCGATCCTCGGCGTGGACACGTCGACCCCGAGCTTCACGAGCTGATGCTCGAGCGGAGTGAGGGCAATCCCTTCGTGCTCGAAGAGATGCTCCGGGAGGCGGTCGAAGGCTCCCGTGGACGCGGCTCCGACGGCGGCGACCTGACCACGGCGCCTCTGCCCGAGACGGTCCGCCACGCGATTCTCCTGCGCGTCCAGCGGCTCGGCGACGACCAGGTGCGAATCCTGGAGACCGCCGCGATTCTCGGGCGGAGCTTCGATGCCCAGGCGCTGCTCGCGGTCTCGGGAGAGCCCGAGGTCGGCCGTCCACGGCGCCATCGAAGCCGCGACCGCCCAGCAGCTGCTCGAGGAGGACCCGCTTCATCCTGGTCGATATCGCTGGCGGCACGCGCTCACACAGGAGGCGATCTACGCGGAGATCGTCACGCCACGGAGGCAGGCGATCCACTGGCGGGCCGCCGACGCGATGGCCGCAGCCCAATCAACACGGGTAGTCGACCTCGCCGGTCACCTACTTGGTGCGGGGCGGTTCGAGGAGGCGGTCCCCATTTGCGTGCTCAGCGCTGAAGAGGCGGAGGGCGCGCTCGCCTTCGGCGAGGCGATCTCGGTGCTGGACCGCGTCCTACCCCATGTCAGCGATCCGCTCGAGAAGGCCCGAATCCTCTGCCGGATCGGACGCGACCAGCAGCGAAACGGGGCGCCCGCCAGCGGCGTGGGTTACCTGACCAGCGGCATCGAGGCGCTGGAAGGCCAAGGCGAGCCCATCGAGGCGGCCCGCAACCGCCTCGTGCTCGGACGCTGCCACTGGGAATCAGAGCGGCCCGATGCAGCTCGGGCCGAGTACGAGCGCGCTCTCGAGGTTCTGGAGCCCGCCGGCCCGTCGGCCGATCTGTCGATGGCCCATCTGAGGCTCGCCGGGATGAGCGCGTTCGAGCTGGACTATCGCGCCTGCCTCGAGTCTGCCCAGCGAGCGGTCTCGATCGCCGAGCAGGTGGGTGCCGACCTGGAGCGCGTCTGGGCGCTCGGGTTCGTGGCGCTTGGATACATCGACGGAGCCGAGCAGGAGCGCGGCCTCGCCCTGATGGACGAGGTCTTCGAGGAGGCCCGAGCGAGGGGCTACTCGCAGATCGCCAGCAACGTGGCCTGGAACAACATCTGGACCCGGACCCACATGATGCTCTCGGGGCATTGAGGATTGGCTCGAGCGGCTCGAGTCGCTCCCCTTCTATTCGAGGTTCGGTGACCGCTCGGGGGATCTGCTCAGCCGAAGCTACATCGCGGCCGTGCGCGGGGACCTCGAAGGCTGCCTCGACGCCGCCGAGGCCGCTCGGGAGCGCCACGCTCGGCTGGGCTTCGGGAAGATGGAGTGGCGGGCCCGAATCCATGCCGCGCAGATCCTGGCCGAGCTGGGGCGGGCCGAGGACGCCGCCGCAGCCCTCCCTACGCTGACGACCAGGACCGAGCTGCAGGACATCGTCTACGACGCCGGCGCCCGGATCAGAACTGCCATCTGTCTCGGACGGACTGATGAGGCCCTCGAGCTCGCCGAGGAGATCCGGCAAACGCTGAGACTACTCGCCACGTATCGGGAGCCACTGGCGCTTGCCGCCGACGTGCTCGCGGCGGCCGGCCGGCTCGATGAGGTGGAGCGGCTCGCCGAGGCGGCGCGCGCCCGTCCGACCCAGGCGGGCGCCGCCTATCTGAATCAGATGGAGGGGGCGCTGGCGCTCGCGCGGGGCGACGGGGAGGCGGCGGAGGTGAGCTACGAATCCCTGATGGACGCTGCGGTCGAGAGCGGGTTACCCGCTGGTGGAGCTGCGTGGGCGGACCCAGCTCGCGCGGGCGTTCTCCGCCCAGGGCAGATCCGAGGACGCAGGGGCGGAGCTGCGGGCGGTCGTCGATCACGCCGACCGGATCAACGCGCGGCTGATCGCCGGAGAGGCTCGCGAGGCCGGTGCCGAGCTCGGGGTGGAGCTTCCGCCGCCGAGACCGAGAGCGAGGCGGCATCTGAGCCGGTCATCGCCCACGGCGAGCGCCTGGTGACGTCTCTGTTCGCCGATGTACGGGGTTACTCGGAGCTCAGCTCGAGCTTCCGCCTGAGCAGGTCAGCGAGCGGATGCGAATGCTCTACAGGCTGGCCCGGGTCGCGGTCGAACGGCGCCAGGGGATCATCGACAAGTTCGCCGGAGACGCGGTAATGGCGACGTTCAACGCCTCAGGCAACCGCGTGGATCACACGGCTGATGCGATCGAAGCGGCGCTGTCCCTCCGCGACGGGCGGAGCTGATCGATCTGCCACTCGGCATCGGGATCTCCGTGGGGCCCGGGATACTGGCGAGAGGGGCATCGGACGACAACATCGCCGTCAGCGGCGAGTCAACCAACCTCGCAGCCCGGCTGCAGGCCGCGGCCGGTCCCGGCGAGATCCTGCTCAGCGATGAGGCACATCGCAGGCTCGCGACCTGGCTTGCAGAGCGCAAAGTGGCGCCAGACGAAGAGCGGCTCGAGCTGAAGGGCGTCCCGATCCGCAGCTCGTCTACCGGCTGTCGGCCGGTGCCCGCGTCGCCGCTTAGAAGACGATGGTCTTGTTCGCGTGGACCAGCGTGCGGTCCGCGAGGTGCATGGCGACCGCGCGCGCCAAAACGGTCCGCTCGATGTCCTCACCGAGCCGGGTCAGGTCCGCAACCGACTCGCGGTGGGACACGCACGTCACGTCCTGCTCGATGATCGGTCCCGCGTCGAGCTCCTCGACCACGTAGTGGGCCGTGGCGCCGATGATCTTGACGCCCTTCTCGTAGGCCTCCTGGTGGGGATCCGGCCCGGCGAAGGCCGGCAGGAATGAGTGATGGATGTTGATCAGCGGGACGCCGACCCGGTCGAGGAAGCCGCCGGAGAGAATCTGCATGTAGCGGGCGAGCACCACCAGGTCGACTTCCCCCACGAGCAGCTCGAGCAGTGCCTCCTCCGCCTGCGGCTTGCCATCGGGCGGCACGGGCATGTGGTGCACATGAAGAACCGGCCGCCCTCGGGTCGGTCGGG
>CAVTVU010000005.1:0-228166 GCA_963738305.1 uncultured Actinomycetes bacterium
ACAGACCGGTGGCTTCGAGGGCTGTTTGAACCTCGGCCCTGCCAAAGCCGAGCGTCTCGAACCGGATGATCTTCCCATCGCGCAACTTCCACGAAAGGAGGATGCGATCACCAACCTGAGCATCGCTTCGCGGTAT
Source organism: uncultured Actinomycetes bacterium (assembly GCA_963738305.1). Classification (GTDB taxonomy): domain Bacteria; phylum Actinomycetota; class Thermoleophilia; order Solirubrobacterales; family 70-9; genus JBBRHQ01. The sequence continues at coordinate 137 of CAVTVU010000005.1, forward strand.
CCGAGTCGAGAAACGACCCAAGACGACGATCTCGTCGCCACGGTCAAAGAACCGGTCGACCTCGAGACGGCCGGGCAGAATGTCCCACTGCGCCCGCCAGACAGCGCTGACTTCGGCGACACCCCGCCTCGTTCCCGGCTCGACTGCCGTCGGGAGCTGGACGTACTCGATCCCGGGATCGACGTAACCGAGCAGTTCGTCGATGTCCCGGCGGTTCCAGGCATCGATCACGCGCCGCACGATCTCCACGTTCTCCTGCGACATCGCCTGCGCAGTATCCCGCTCTGTCCGTTGCCTGGCTGAGTAGGTGTTACGTCAAGGGCAGAACTCCGTCAGCTTGCCTACGCCGACAGCCCGGCGGCTTCGACGGCGTAAGTCAGATCCGTCTCGACGCCGCTCAGCTTGGCGCGTCCGCTCATTCTCAGGACCGCGATGACCGTGGCTTCTCCTGCATCGATGACATCGACGGGCTCGACCCCGACGTCGTCGAACAGGTCGAGCCAATCCTGCACGTAGGCGCGAAGGGCCTCCTTGCCGTGGATCGGGCCGTCGTCATCGAGCGCGCCCTCCGCAGCCCGGTGGTCAATGTCGTCCGTGAAGTACTCGAGCCAGGTGGCCAGGTCTCCACGGTTGTAGGCCGCAGCCGCGTCGAGGACGATCTCCACGTTCTCCTGCGACATCGCCGCTAATCCTCTTGAGATCGCCCGCGTACGAACGGCCGTCACTTATCGAGTAGTCGATGCGATTACAGAGGCGGTGCGCCAGGATTGGAGAGCGGGTAGTGCTCGACGGTAGGCATCCAGTCGCTCAACTCGGGGGTTACCGGCTCGAAGTGGCACGCGCCTCCAAGCTCCTCGGGGCAGAAGCATTCGGGCATCTTGCATGCGAGCTGCGTGATGTAACCCTGCTCGGCTGCCTTGATGAGGATCTTCTTCGCGCCCAGAGCCTTCAACTTGGCTGCAGCCGCTCGGCCGCTCAGGATCCCGCTCAACCCTCGACATGTACCAACGTTATAGCTCTGAACCCCGCAGCGTTGGCTCAAGCGATATGGCCTCAGCCTGAGGCGAGCGTGATCTCGCCTGACGCCGGCCTGTTCTGGCCTGATTAGCCGAGAAGGTGTTACGTCAAGGGCAGAACGCCCGATCGGCCTTGGCCCTACTCCGACAGCCCGGCGGCTTCGAGGGCCTCTTGGCGCTCCTGATAGAGACAGACTCGCACGATCGACTCGTCGTGAATCGTCCAGACCCAGACGCCGCGAGCCTGGACCTCGACCCCATCGCGTCCCCGCGCCACGTTCGTAAACGGCATTACAACGTCTTCTCCTGCGTCGATCAGCTCGTCGGCGCCGATCGTAACGGATTCCCAGCTGTCGATGAACGTCGTTAGCAGGCTTCGAAATTGTTCAAGGTCGAACACGCCACGGTCGATGCCGACGGCCCGCGTCTGGTCGAACTCGAAATCCGGAATCACGTCCTTGAACGAGGCGTCGACATCCCCCCGGTTGAAGGCATCGATTGCGGCGCGAACGATCTCCACGTTCTCCTGCGACATCGCCTGCGCAGTATGTCGCTCTGGCCGTGGCCCAGCAGAACACGGACACGTTCTGGTGGCCGGTGTACCGAGCCGTTCGGTCACTGAACGGCGCCAAACCCGCATCGCCAGATTGCCCGGAGACGGAATAACAAGATCGCCGGGTGCGGGTACCTCGACGCTTCCGACTCGGTTGCGCGAAGAGCGTTGCGGTCGTTTCCGCCTCTCTGGTTGCGATGGCACTGGCCCCGGCGCTCTGCTCTGCTGCCCCGCAGATCGCCGCGGCCGGGGACGTCGCCTGCCCGCCGTCGCACGTTGCCTTCAATCGCGGCCGTGGCACCGACACCAAGTGCCATCAGTGCTGCTCTACCACGCCGGGTTCGACGCGATCCTTCCGCTCGGCGATCTGATCGAGCCGGATCCGACCCTGCGCAACTTCCGCGGTGTCTGGGCTTCCACCTGGGGGCGGCTGAAGCAGCGGACGTATCCGGCGATCGGCAACCACGAGTATGGGCTCCCCAACGCGCGCGGCTACTTCGACTACTTCGATGGCGTCGGCCGCAACAAGGGCCGGGCCGGGCCGAGGAGGAGGGGCTGGTACTCCTACGATCTCGGCCGCTGGCACCTGATCTCGCTGAACGCGAATTGCGAGCACATCGGCTGCGGCAACTCCTCCCGGGAGGTCGTCTGGCTGCGGCACAACCTCCGCAACCATCCCGATCGCTGCGTCCTCGCCTACTGGCATCAGCCGCTCTTCTCCTCGGGCGAGCACCCGGATGAGGAGCAGGTTCGCCCCTTCTGGCGAGCCCTCCATGCCGCCGGCGCGGACGTCGTCCTGAACGGACACGAGCATCTCTACGAGCGATTCGCCCCGCAGACCCCCGGCGGACGGCTCGATCGAAAAAGCGGCATCGTCCAGTTCACGGTCGGCACCGGCGGCCGGTCGCAATTCCCCTTCACCCACCACGCGAGAAACAGTCGCCGGCGGATCGCCGACCGGTTCGGGATCCTGCGGATGCGATTGGGTCGCGGGCGCTACCACTGGCGATTCGTCGATGAGAACCACCGCACCCTCGACCGCGGCTCACGTCGCTGCACGCCGATCGGGCCGGCTGTTCGGAATCCGAAGAAAGGCAAGAAGGGCCACGGCAAGAAGGGCCACGGCAAGAAAGGCTCGATTCGTCGCGACCCGTCGCCCCGCCGGTGGTAGCGTTGACAGCGGATCGATCAACGCCCACTCGGAAGGGGTCGCTATGACTGACACGCTCAAGGGAGCCTGCTTGTGCGACGGGGTGGAGTACGAGGTTCAGGATCCTGAGGCGCTCGGCTACTGCCACTGCACTCGCTGTCAGCGGTGGACCGGCTCGAGCCTCGCGGGTGTGCTCGTCGACAAGGAGAACTTCCGATTCACCAAGGGCGAGGACCTGGTCACCCGCTACGAGAGTGAGTTCGCGCCGCGCAATTTCTGCGGCAACTGCGGATCCAGCATCTACGACGACCTGGGTGAGCAGTACTTCGTGGCCGCGGGACTGATGCGCGAGCTCGACCTCGATCCCAGCTTCCACCTCCAGGTCGCCTACAAGGCGAACTGGCACGAGATCGGCGACGACGCGCCGCAGTACGCCGAGAACCCGCCGGGCTGACGCGCAGCCGCGGGGGCGAAGCCGGCCCGGGATCTCCTGGCTCAGCCGCCGAAGACGCGCAGGATCTCCTGCGCGGAAGTGATGCCCTGCTGGACCTTCTCGAGGCCGTCATCGGTGAGCGTCCTCATCCCCGCTCGCTGTGCGGCCGCCGCTATCTCGACTGCTGAACCTCGTTCCAGGATCAAAGCGCGGATCTCGTCGTTGAGAGTCATCACCTCGTAGATCCCGATTCGTCCCAGGTAGCCGGTGCCGCGACAGTTGGCGCAGCCCACCGGCCCGAAGGCGTCCAGATCCTCCGGGGCAGTGCCGAGGCCGCTTTGCGCGAGCTCGGCAGCGGTGATGCGAACCGGTGCCCGGCATGCCTCGCAGAGCCTGCGGGCGAGCCCCTGCGCCACCACACACTGGACGCCCGACGCGACGAGGAACGGCTCGATTCCCATCTCGATCAACCGGGCGGGCGCCATCGGCGCGCCGCTCGTATGCAGGGTGGAGAAGACGAGATGCCCCGTAAGCGCCGATTCGATCGCGATCTGTGCCGTTTCCCGGTCGCGGATCTCGCCGACCATCATCACGTCAGGATCCGAGCGGATCATCGAGCGCAGCCCGGAGGCGAAGGTGAGCCCGGCCTTCGGGTTGACCTGCACCTGCTTGACTCCGTCAAGCTCATATTCGACAGGGTCCTCGATGGCGATCAGGGTGCGTTCACGCGTGTTAACCGCGTCGAGGGCCGCATAGAGCGTGGTGGTCTTCCCGGCGCCGGTCGGTCCCGTGACCAGAACCGCCCCCTGCACCTGCCTGATCGCGTGTTCCAGCCGGGCACGCTCGCCGGGCGCCAGGCCGAGATGATCGAGATCGACAAAACCCCGGTCCTTGTCCAGGATCCGGAGGACCACCGACTCGCCACGCATGATCGGCAGCGTCGAGACCCGTAGGTCGACAGACCTGCCATCGACCGCGAGGCGCATGCGTCCGTCCTGGGGGATCCTCCGCTCCGCGATGTTCAGCTCGGCCATGATCTTGATTCGCGACACCAGGCCGGGAACGAGTTCGGCAGGGACGGTGGTCGAATCCGCCACGATTCCGTCGATTCGCTGGCGGACCCGCATGTCGCCGTCGCGGGGATCGAAATGGATGTCCGAGGCACCACGGGTGACGGCATCGGTGATCAGGGTGTTGACGAGCTGCACGACGGGGGCCTCATCCGCCGACTCCCGCATCTCGATCACGTTCGACTGCTCAGGGGCAGGGGCGTGTTTCTCTTCGTAGAGGGGGTCCGACAACCCCGCGACCCGGTCGATCGCTGCCTCCAACTTCTCGTGTGAGCTCATCGCGAGGCGGCCGTTGTAGCCGGTGATGATCGCGATGTCGTCAAGCCCGACCAGGTTCGCGGGGTTTGACGTCGCGATCAGGATCGTCCGCTCGTCCAGGAAGCGGATCGGCATCGCCTGGTAATTCCGGGCCTGTGCGGTGCTGACCAGGCTCGCGGCCCCCTTGTCGACCTCGAAGACCTCGAGGTCGACGAACGGCAGGTTGTTGCGCTCGGCCAGTGCGCGAGAGAGCTGCTCCGAGGAGACCGCGCCCGAGGCGACCAGGACAGCGCCGAGGGGACGCCCGCTGGCGCGCGCTTCGGCGACGGCCTGCTCCACGGTGTCCCGGTCGACGAATCCCAGCTCGACGACGACGTCCCCGAAGCGGCGGATGTCAGAGCGAGCACGGCCGCTCGGGGGAATCAGCCCAGCAGGCATTTCGCCGGGCGTGGTCTGGGTTTGTGAGCTCACCGTCTCATCTATCGGCAGGTTGGGCTCGACTTCAAGTCCTGGGCCCAAGCCCACCGGCCCGCTGAGCCGCCGGTAGGCTCGGGGGCGGTGAGCGACCTCCGGCCCTGGGATCTTGCCGGCAGCTACCTCGAGTCCTGCAACTGCGAGGCGATCTGCCCGTGCCGGAGGATCGGCGGGCGCCAGGGTGGGCGCTCCACCTACGGGATCTGCCTCGGAACCCTGTCGTGGGCTATCGAGAGCGGCCGCGCCGGCGAGGCCGACCTCTCCGGTCTCAACGTCGTGCTCGCCCAGGTATACGACGACGACGAGCCCGGCTCGCCCTGGCGGTTCTTCCTGTATCTCGACGAGCGAGCGGACAGGCGGCAGCGCGAGGCGCTTGAGGAGATCTACCTGGGGCGTCTTGGCGGCACTCCGCAGAAGCAGTTTCCCTGGGCCTTCAAGTCCAGCGAGCTGCTGGGAGTGCGCGCGGTCCCGATCGAGATCGACCACACTCCTGGCCGGGGATGGTTCCGCGCCGGCGAGGAAGTAACGGTGCGAATCCGCGGGCCGGTCCCCGACCAGGAGCCGACGACCTGCATAATCCCGGGGCATCACCAGCCGGGCAGGGAGGTTTACACCGAGACGCTCGCGGTGGCCGCTCCTCCGCTCGAGTTCGAGTTCACGGGCAACTGCGCCTACGAATCGAGCTTCGCCTACTCGTCAGCCGACTGACCGCGAGCCTAGCTCGCGCAGGGAATGCCGGCCGACGTCGTGCCGTCGTTCGCGCACGGCAGCAGGGTCGGGCCGTGCCAACCCTTGCCGCTGACCACGCCCTGGATTCCCTTGTCGGAGAGGCCGTAGAGGCGGATCAGCAGGCGGAAGCCCTGCGTCGGGCTCGAGGCCGGGGGAGAGGGGAGCCAGTTCTTGGCCTGCGCCGGGTTGCTCGGCGCCGTTGGCTGGATGTAGATGTCCAGCGAGCCGTCGCTGTTGTACTTCAGGTGGCTGCGGTCGTTGACCAGATAGCGGTTCTTCGGGTTGTCGACGAGGAAGCCATCGTTGTCGTAGAGGGTCATCGACCAGAAGAACTTGACCGGCGGGTGGGAGGTCCCCGGCGTGAAGTGGGCGACATAGCGCTTGGTTCCGGTCAGCGGAGCCCGCGTGCGGTCGAACAGGGCGAGCGGATAGACCGACACCCAGGGCAGCGGCGCCCCGATCCCAGCCTGGTCCACCATCGCCCGCTTGCGGTAGTCGGTGCCGTACCTGCCTGTCCTCGCCGCCAGCCAGCCGTTCAGGTCGTCGAACTTCGCCAGGTAGTCACCGACGATGTTGCCCCTCACCTTTCCGGGGCCCTGGGTGACCGCGTCGCGCAGGGCCTGAAGCTGCGCGTCGTTCAGTTTGCCGTTCGCCACGGGGTGGCGACCTGGACCGATCCCCAGCGTCTTCAGCTTGGCCAGCATCGGCGCGTCGGTCTGCGGCGGAGGAAAGCGCTTCAGCTGATCGCCGAGCGCGTCGAAGAAGATCGCCGGGTCTTCGCCCGGGCCGGTGCCCGGGACGTGCGCGTCGTTCGCCTTGCGGTCCGGCCGCTTCGGCTTGGGCGGCTCATACGCATAGGGATGCTTCGGATCCCATTTCCGCAGTGGGACGATCCGGTAGGTGCGCTGGATCTTCCGCACGTTGTGGAGGTCCTTCGGGCCGTAGATCAGAGTGCGGCCGATCACCCAGACGCGGTTCTGGGGCGCGCTGATCCTCTTCAGCCCCTTCGGCGCGCGGCCCTTCCAACCCGGCGGGGTGATCAGGTAATCGCCGTCGCCGTAGCCGCGCGGGGGGGAGCCGATGTTGGCGAAGTTCTCCTCGTAGGGCTCGAGCAGCTCCAGCACGTGGAAGCGCTTCGTGCCCCGGGCCGTGTGGATCACGAGCGGCCCCCTCCTCAGGTCCAGCCAGGCCATCGAGTAGAGCGTGTCGTTGTTGGGCGCAACCACCTTTCGGTCCTTGGCATCGGCCAGCTTGGTGAAGTGGCTGAACTGGTTGACCGGGCCACCGCCGCGACCGTTGGGCACATCGACGCTCGTGCTCGTGCGGAAGACGCGGTCCATGTTGAGCACCGGTATCCCGTACTCATAGCCCTGGGTCGCCACCGTCAGCGCGGCCTCGTACTGCGCCTTCTGTTCCGGATCGCTCGGGTCATAGGCGGCGAAGGCCGGGCCGGCAGTGACGGCGAGGGCCGCGGTGACGGCGAGCGCCGCGGCGAGCAGCCGACGTGTGCGGCGGGGGATGGCGGGTGGCATCTGGCGGGGCTCCTCGGTGTTCGGGTCCACGGCGTAGAACCCTATGCGGTGCGAATCGATGCGTCGTGCCGGCCGCTCAGATCTCCAGCCGCTCGCCCTCGGGGTCGAGCTCGCGGAGGATCCGGCTATCTATCTTGGCGAGAACGATGCTTCCCGAGGACGCCCACACCTCTCGACCCTGGCGCATCCACGAGTTCACGCGCGACTTCCGGCTCGAGGACGTCTGGGCTCTGCCGACGCCGGGCGGCCGGGACGACTTTTCACGGCTAATCGGGCAGTTTGCCTCGGCCGATCCGTCGCGAAGCCTGCCCGGCCCCGCCGGCACGTTGTGGACGCTGCGATGGAGGATCGGGGAGCTGTTCGGCTGGGACGATGAGGACGACGGCCTCGGCAGGGTCCCGACTCTGCGCGCCCGCCTGCCGGAGGATCTGCGCGCCGCCCCGCGCGGACCCGAGTTCGACTCCCTTCCCTTCACCCCGCTCTACCTGCTCTCCGACGAGTGGGCCGCGGAGATCGCGAACCGGACCGTGCACGCCGTCATGCACATCGGCTGGGTCCCTGACGCGCGCGGTGGCTACCGAGGCCAGATGGCCGTCCTGGTGAAGCCAAATGGTTTCTTCGGCACCGCCTACATGGCCGCGATCAGGCCGTTCCGGCACCTGCTTGTCTACCCGCCGCTGATGCGGCTGATCGAGCGGCGGTGGACGGCACGCGCCGGGGATTGGAAGGTCCTCTACGACGCGGATTGCGACTTCTGCAAGTGGCTGCTCGCCAAGCTGCTCCGACATGATCGGGTAGGGCGCCTGCGGCCGATCGCGCTGCAGCGACCCGAGGCGAGTGATCTCCTCTCGGACCTCGCGCCTGCGGAGCGACTGGCCTCGTGGCACCTGATCACTCCGACCGGCGAGCGGATCTCGGCGGGCGCGGCCCTCGCGCCGGCGCTGAGACTGCTGCCGCGGGGGCGGCTCCCGGCCGCGGCCTGCGAATGGTTCCCTGGGCTGACCGAACGTGGTTACCGCTGGGCGGCCGAGCATCGCGGGCAGCTCTCCAGGTGGGTACCGGCCGGCTCCAAACGGCGCGCAGGCGAGTGCGTCCACCGGCGCGAGCGACCGCTCAGGAGCCGCTCACGCGGGGAATGACTTCTCCGGCGATCGTCTCCAATTGGCGTTGCTCCTCACCGAGCGGCCAGAAGAGGACGCGCTGGCATCCCGCCTCGGCGTAGCGGGAAAGCAGGTCGGCGCAATGTTCCGGTGACCCGACGCAGACCTGGCCGCGAAGCTCTGCCGGGGCTCGGCGGAGCAATGGCGCGAGCACCTCACCGAGCACGCGATCGCATTCGGCTCGCTCGCCGGAGACCCAGGTCCACATCGTTGACAGCGCGTTGGGAAATTCTTCCGCGGCCCGGTTGCGATTCCCGAGTTCGCCGTCGAGCCGAGCCCTGGCCTCGGCGAATCGCTCCGGCGTCGTGTTGTAGGCGGAGGCGAGCCAGCCGTCGCCATGCCTCGCGACCCTGGCCAGCCCTGCCCTCGAGCCCCAGCTTCCAATCCACAGGGGCACACCCCCGGCTTGCCGGGGGTATGGCTCGAGCACCAGATCCGGCGGGACGCCAAAGCGGCGCGGCTCCTCGGATGGAGGTTCCCCGCCCAGCAGCGCCCTCACCGTGGCTAGCACCTCGTCGAAGCGCCGCCAGCGCTCATCGAAGGGCACGCCGATCGCGGCGTAGTCGCGCTCCGAGGAGCCGGGTCCGACACCTGCGATCACCCGGCCCTCGGAGAGGACGTCGATCGCGGCGAGCGTCTTCGCAAGTGCCACCGGGCCGCGGAGAACCGCAAGCGACACCGTCGTGGCGAGCGTCAGCTCGCCGGAACGCCCGAGCACGCTCGCGAGCGCCGTTGGGCCGTCCAGCCATGGTGTCTGGAAGACGAAATGGTCGTTTGCCGAGACAGCTGCAAACCCGCAATCAACAGCGGTCTCGGTGGCGTCCAGGAGGCGGGCGAGAGAGAAGCCCTCATCCCCGAACTCGATCAGGGGCAGGTGGACTCCATAATCCACCCGCGGCATTCTCTCAGTCGCTGCGGGGCGCTGTCGCGCTGTCGCCGACGATCTTCTGCATCGGCGTCATCACGTATCGAACACCCGGTCCCAGAGGCAGCCTGGAGCGCGGCCTCGGGGGTCCTCCGGTATCAGCGGCGGTGCTCCGCCGAGCGATCTACCCGACCCGCACCCAGCGCGCCTCCGACGGCGTCCCCGCGCCGTTGTCGACGAAGAGCATGTACCAGCCGGACGGCACCAGGCCTGCGCTGGACGGGATCTTCACCGTGATTCCGCCGTCAGTTCGGGTGAAGTCGAGGGCGATCGAGCGCTGCTCGACATCGGTGACGTGGGTGACTGCGCTGGGGCGGATCAGGCGGGCGGCCTTGATCGCCTCTGGGTCGGACGTGCTGAAGGTCGCCGCGCCGCCGCGTTTCACCTGCTCCGGGCCGCTGTCGATGCTCGGCCGGTCGTCGCGGTAGAGGTAGGGCGGGGAGTAGATCTCGATCCGCTTCTCGAAGGTGCCGGGGATCGAGTTGTCGGCGTCCGCGTAAAGGGGGTTGCTTCCGAGGGTGATAACGCGCCCGTCCGGCAGCAGCAGTGCCGAGGAGTGGTAGTCGCGGCCGACGCTCGGATCGGCGACCCGGGTCAGGCGGTTCGTCTTCGGGTCGTAGAGGTGGCAAAGCAGGACATCGCTCGCGCCCTCGCCCCGGTAGCCGGTCGAGCCGCCGGTGATCACCAACTTGTCGTCGGGCGTGATCACCAAGTTCGGGTAGCGCACCGGTTTGGCCAGGTCGGGCCCCGGCGTGAAGCGCGGATTGGGTCGGTTCAGGTCGATTACGTCGGTACGGTCGGTCGATTTCGGGGACTCGCCGATCCCGCCGCCGCCGGCGATCATGTAGCGCTGGCGCTGGGCCGGGGGGAGCAGCACGCTGCCGCTCGTCTCGGTCTCGTGCGGCACCCGCAGGCCTGGGACCTTCTCGAAGGAGTTGTCGCTCAGGTCCCAGATCCCGGGGTGGCGGCCCACCGAAGCCGAGCCGTAGCCGGCGTTGCTGCCCGTGTAGAAGAGCTTCCCGCTCGGCATCAGGAACAGCGCCGGGTAGGTCGGGAAAGTGCGCCGCAGTTCCGGGTGGCTGGTCCACTGCTTCGTCTTCGGGTCATAGATCTCGTTGTGGCCGTTGATGATGCGCCCGAAGCCATCCAGCCCGGAGACCGCCATGACGCGCCCGTCCTTCAGCCCGACCAGCGTCGGGTACCAGCGCGCGAGCTCCATGTTGTCGACCTTCTCGTAGCGCTCCTTGATCGGATCGAACAGGTAGGACTTGTCGTCGCCCCAGTACTCCTGCTTCTCCAGGGTCAGGTAGTTGGAGTAGCCGTAGATCGCGTGGCTTCGCCCGGTGGGAATGCCGGCGACCCTGAACTGGGTGGGGCTCTTGACCACCGACGCCGTGCCTTTCTCGACCGCCTTGACCCAGACCTCAGTCTGGCTGGCGGTGACGGTGGTGGTGCCATCGGCCGCGATCTGCTTGGAGGCGGGCTCGACCACGACCGCGTTCCGGGTGCGGTAGGCGTGACCGTCTGACGAGGTCAGCTCCGTCCCCGCGGCGAGGCGCAGGGGCCGACCGTCGGGGTCCTCGTCCTTGATCGTCATCACGCCCGCCGCGTTCTTGATGTCTGCCGGGAGGACCTCGTAGCGACGGGTGCCGCCGGCGATCAGCAGCTTGCCGTCCGGGAGGAACACGTGGCCCGCGCAGAACATGTCAGACGGCGTGTGGATCCTCTTGAACTCACCGGTCGCCGGGTCCCAGAGGAGCGTCTCGAACTTCCCCGCCTCGAACTGCTGACGGTCGTTGCCTGACCCGGCGATCAACAGCACCTTGCCGGTGCGCAGCAGGGCCGCGTGGATCGCGTTGACCTGCATGTCCCCAGGTACGTCGAGGTCCGACCAGTGACCGTTGTGCTCCTTGTAGCCCTGGGTGTTGATCTCGTACTGGTGGAGCGCGTGGCGCGCCGCCGAGACGAGCGTCGGCCCGTTGACGGCGACCAGGCCGGCGACGACCAGCAAGGCCAACAGGCGCCGGACGAGCCGCTGGCGCGCCCGCTGGCTCATCAGCCGACCTCCTCGACCGAGCTCCAGCTCAGCTCCGGCCTCTCACGTTCCCTGGCCACGCGACGCGAGTGCCGCTTGGCGGCCGTTTCGTTCCGCCAGATCCCCACAGGGAGGAGGCAGAGCGCCAGCGAAAGCAGCGACCAAACGCGCATCGAGGCGTGGTCGCGGCCGAGCAGGACGCCGATCGCCAGCGGGAGGCCAAAGACGAGGGCCCAGAGGAGATGCTTGCGGAAGGTCGCGAGGCGGTCGCGGCTGCCGGCATCGCCCTTCGGGGTGATCACGAACCCGGTCGCCTGGCGCAGCATCACAGCGGCCAGAGAGGCCGCGTAGATTGGGGCCGAGAGGGCCGAGATCAGCAGGCCCATCATCCCCGCCGAGCCCTCCTCCTCGTGCGGGCTGACGTTGTGCCGGCGGTTGTAGAAGTAGAGGCCGACCTGCAGGGTGGCCGCGTCGAGGTAGAGCATCAGCCACAGGTGGGCCGGCACCTCCACTCCGCCGGCTCCGAGGGAGAAATAGAGCAGGCCGTTGAGCGCGCCGAGCACCCAGGCGATCGCCACGGTCGGGTAGTAGCAGAGCAAATAGGCGTAGTTGGCAAGCGAGCGGGGCGAGAGCCGGTGGGCGACCCGCCAGAGCTTGCCGGTTAGCACCTCGTCGGTGCCGCGCGACCAGCGGTCCTGCTGGCTGAAGTAGTCACTGAAGGAGGAGGGGCCTTCCCCGACCGCGACCACGTCCGGCGTGTAGACCGAGGTCCAGCGCTGCGAAGTCTCGGGGTTGCGTGCTCCGTGCAGGGCGAGTCCGGTGGCCATGTCCTCGGTGATCGAGTCCTGAAAGCCTCCGACCTGGCGCAGCGCGCCGACCCGCACCGCGTTGTTGGTTCCGACCAGCATCGGGCTCCGTGAGCGGTTTCCGGCCCTCTGGAGGAGCGAGTGGAAGAGGAACTGCTGGGACTCCGCAGCGCGGACGACGAACCCCTCGTAGTTGCCGTAGACCTGCGGGCCGACCACGAAGGCGACGTCTGGGTCGCGGAAGTAGCCGAGAAAGCGCTCGGCGTAGTTGGGCAGCGGCACGTGGTCGGGATCGACGCCGAGCACGAACTCGTAGTCCTCGCCGTGGGCTTCTAGCCAGGCGTTGAGGTTGCCATGCTTGCTCCTTGCCCTGAACCGTCCCGTGGGCGTGTTCCAGCAGGCGGCTTCGCGGCGGCTGAAATGGCTCACTCCTAGCCGGGCGCACGTCTCCCTCACCGCTGGGTCGTTCCCTTCGTCCAGCAGCCAGACGTCGATCTCGCCCTCGTAGCGGATGAGCAACGCCGCCTCGAGGGTCGGCACGACCATCTCGATCGGCTCCGCCGCGGGCACGATCGTGGTCACGAATGCGACCCGCCGGCCCGGCTCGGCGCGCACCGGGATAGGGTCACGCGCCAGCAGCGTCGCGCGGCACAGCGTCGCCAGATTGACGAACGCGAAGAGGCCGATCACCCCGGTCGTCACGGTCATCAGGATCGAGGTCACCTTGATCAATGGGCCTGCCTCGTTGGACGGCCAGTGACTGGGCAGCATCAGCCAGATGAGGAAGCCGCCAAGCAGCAGGAGCGCCGCCGCAACGAGCAGGCTGCTGCGGATCGGCCGCGAGCCGTCCAGGCGGCGGAAGCCGACGCGGTAGCGGCCGTCCTGGTGCGGCTCGGTCACCGGACCGGCCGCTTGGCTCCTGCCCTCGTAGTCGTATTCGGTCCTGGACATGGGTGGTGGGTTCGGGCTCCGCCGGCGCGCCGGCAAGCGTCCTGCGAGTCAGGTCACGAGTGCTCCCTGGCGAGCACGCCTTTACTCCGCAACGGCCGATCGGCCCGGAAACTGCCGGTCCGTGATTCGGGGCGAGGGGCCGGGCTATCCTCGCTCGGTGCGGGTTATTCCTCGAGACCGCGGCGCGATGCTGTGTGCGCTCATGGCTCTGACTGCGATGCTGAGCCTCATGGGGTGCTCTTCGGGGAACGGGGAGGAGAGATCGCAGACCTCGGCTTCTCCGAGTGCGCAGAATGGCTCAAATCCGCTGGCCGGCCAGTCCTTCTACGTCGATCCCTCCAGCCACGCGGCTCGACAGGCAGCCGTGTGGAAGGCGAGAGGCCGCACCCGGGACGCGAGGGCGATGATCCGGCTGGCGAGGCGCCCGACCGCCACCTGGATCGTCGATGGAGCCGCCGTGACGGCTCGCGTTCGCGACCTCCTCCGGCGGGCCAGCGGGGCCGGCAAGGCGGCGCTCCTGGTCGCCTACCACATACCCGCCAGGGACTGCGGCAGCTACTCAGCTGGCGGGGCGGCCTCGGCTCCGGCCTATCGCAACTGGGTCCGCTCCTACGCGCGGGGGCTCGGTTCGGGCCGTGCCGCGGTGATCCTCGAGCCCGACGCGATCCCGCACGCCCTCCAGGGTTGCCTGCGACCCGGCGCGCGCGCCCAGCGCTACGGGCTGCTGCGCTTCGCGGTCCGCACGCTGTCCGCCCGACCGCGCACGAGCGTCTACATCGATGCCGGCAACCCCGGCTGGATCCGGCCCTCCTCGCGGTTGGTCGGACCGCTGCGACAGGCGGGGGTAGGGGCGGCAGCGGGGTTCGCCCTCAACGTCAGCAACTTCTACCGCACCCGCGCTGCCATCCGCTACGGGCGCGCGCTCTCGCGCCGCCTGGGCGGCGCCCACTTCGTCATCGATACAAGCCGCAACGGCAATGGCACCCCGGGAGACGACGTCGCGGGCTCGAACTGGTGCAATCCTCCGGGCCGCGCGCTCGGCCATGACCCCACCACCAGCACCGGGCAGCAGCGGGTGGACGCCTACCTCTGGGTCAAGGCTCCCGGCGAGAGCGACGGAACCTGTCGGGGAGGCCCTCCGGCCGGCCGGTGGTGGCCTCGATACGCCCTGGGGCTGGTGCGCAACAGCTCCTAGGGCCCCGGCGGCCGGTCGCCTCGCAGGGCCGGGCGCGCAGTGGCCTTAGAGGTGGTCGAGCCGCAGGAATCGCAGCTCCGGGACTACGTGGAGAGGCAGCGCCAGTCTTGCCGCGAGCCTGATCGAGGGCGAGACGCCGGCCGCGATCGCCCCGGAGTTCCTCGCGACCGTCGCCGACCTGCTGAGCTGGGAGGCCGGAGCGCTCTGGGAGGTGGTCGAGCATTCCCCGGCTCTCAGCTTCGTCGCATCGCCCGGAACCTCCAGCGCGGGCTGCGGCCTCCCGACTCGGCCGACGTGCCGGGCCTGGAGATCTCGGTCGTCTTTGAGCCGGAGGGCCGCGGGATCGTGATCGGCGGTGAGCAGGGGCGGGGGCACCCTCCGCGACGACGTCGTGGTGCTGGCGATCCGGCCGGTGAGCGGCTGACACGCGACGGTGAGCGCAACCCAGGCATCACCCACCTGGCTCTACGGCCCCTCGGCCTGCTACGTGTCGTCGACGGGGAGCGGCATCAAGGGCGTGGTGCTCGAAGCAAATGGGCCCGCCACGTTCACCGCCGCCCAGAACAGGGGCCCGGGCACCGCAGTCGCCTTCGACGCGTTCGAGAGTGAAGACGAACCCGGGATGGCAATCACCAGAGAGGCGCGGGCGCGAGGCACCGGTCGAGCCTGACCTACCGGAAGTCGTTGAGGAGGGCGACGGCGAAGCCGCCCGCACCGTTCAGCGGGCACGCAACCTTTCGCCGCAGGACGTGGCGCGGAAGCTGGACGGGGAACCTGAAGGCAAGGTTTCCGGGTGGGTCAGTCGTTGGGCTTGCCGGCCGCGGCTTCTTCGCAACTCTCCAGCACGGCATCCTTCGTCAAGGCCGCTGACTCAGCGAGTGCTGCGGCGGTGGGGTGGGCTCTCCTCAGGCGACGCTGCGCTCGGGCTCTGCCTGATGCGCGTCCGGCAGGATGGCGACCGCGCCGGCAAGGTCGTTTGCGCTCCGCCGCGGAACCGCAACGGCGAAGCCGAGCGCGCCCGCGACGGCGATCAGGCACATCAGGAAGGAGAGCGTGAAGCCGGAAGTGGTGGGGATGCCGGCGGAGTCGAGGTTGTTCGCGAGCAGCGTTGCGGCGAGCTGGCCCCCGAAGGCGCCGCCGAGGGTACGGGTGACCGCGTTCATCCCGGTGGCGACGCCAGTCTGCTTCTGATCGACGTTCTGGACGATCAGGTTCGGCATCGCGGCGAAGGAGAGGCCGATGCCGATCCCCAGCAAGCCGGCGGCGACGTAGATCTCCCACTCGGCGCTGCGGTCGGCGACCAGCATCAGGTAGCAGGCCAGGGCGAACACGGCGCCGCCGATCAGCGAGCCGCGAGAGCCGATCCGGCGCTCGAGGACGCCTGCCATCTGCCCGACCACGACTATCGCGATCGTCGAAGGCAGCAGGAAGAGACCGGCGACGGTCACCGAGGCGCCGAATCCGTAGCCGGTGCTGGCCGGCTCCTGGACCAGTTCCGGCAGCAGTACGAACGACGAGTACATGCCCATGCCGATCAGGAAGGCGACCGTGTTGGTGGTCCAGACGCCGCGGATCGCCATCATTCGCATGTCGACCAGGGGCTCCCGGGAGCGCAGCTCCTCGCGTACCCAGGCCCCGATCACCACCGTGCCCAGGGCGAGCAGGCCGAGGGTCTTCGGCGAGCCCCAGCCCCAGGTGCTGGTCTCGGTGATCGCCAGCAGCACGCCCGAGATGCCGAGCGTCATCAGTGCGGCGGCACGGTAGTTGACCTCGGCGGGCGTCTTGACCGGCGACTCGGGGATGAAGCGCCAGGTCAGATAGGCGGTTGCGAGGATCATCACCAGCGGGAACCAGAAGAGCCAGTGGTAGGAGAGGTTCTCGGTCACCACTCCGGCGAAGACGACGCCGGCGCCGCCGCCGATCCCGAGCAGCGAGGAGACCAGCCCGATCGCCCCCGGGACCCGCTCGTTCGGGAACTCGTCGCGGATGATCGAGAAGGCGAGGGGGAAGATGCCGCCCCCGGCACCCTGGATGACGCGGCCGAGCAGCATCAACCACAGCGAGGAGGCGATCGCCGAGATCAGGGTGCCGAACCCGAGCAGCAGGAGCACGATCATCAGCAGGCGCTCCTTGCCGTACATGTCGCCGAGCCGGCCAAGGATCGGGGTGGCGACCGAGGCGCTCAGCAGATACGCGGTGAGCACCCAGCCGACGGCGCTCTCCGAGGTGTGCAGCGACCTCTGTATCTCCGGCAGCGCCGGGATGACCAGCGACTGAAGCAGGGCGTAGGAGATCCCACCGAGCGAAAGGACGGCGAGGATGAGCCGGGAGCTGGGGCTGGCGGCGCGGCTGAAGATCGCGTGACCATAGCAGATAGTTAGTAGACACCAATGGTTGGTTCATGCTAGGTTCTTTTCGTGAGCAGGCCAACGACAGAGGCCTCACCGCCCGGGATCGCCCGGCAATGGCCGACCCTGCTGCTGATCAAGCTCGGCCGGATCACGATGCACCGGTTCACCGCCGCGCTCGAGTCGTTCGGAATCCGGCCGCGGCACGTGGCCGCGCTGATCGAGCTGCGTGACTCCGACGAGCTGACCCAGCAGGCCCTCTGCGGCCACCTGCACCTCGATCCCACCAATCTGGTCGCGATTCTCAACGAGCTCGAGGAGAGGGGCCTGGCGACGCGGCGCCGCGACCCCGAAGACCGCCGCCGCCACCTGGTCGCGATCTCGAAGAAGGGGCTCGCGGTGATCGAGAAGGTCTCCGAGGTGATGGACGGGGTGGAGGGCGAGCTGCTCGCCGGCTTTGACGCAGGTGAGCGCGCCGAGCTGGAGGGCCTCTTGACCTCGATCTGGGAGCGCAACGGCGGCTACGAGGCCTGGGCGCAGGCCGCGGGTGCTGAGTAGCGCCTCAGGCCGTCCTCAGACGCGGATCGGGACCGCCCTCGGCGCTGAGCTGAACCTCAGCGCGCGGGCGAACGTACCCCCGGCAGCAAACGCTCGCGCGGCCTTCGCAGCTCCCGCCGAGCCCCTGATCACCACCATCAGAAGGAAGGTCCCCCGATGTCGGCACGACTCCCGATCTCGATTTCCCTTGCGCTTTTCGCACTGCTCGCCGTGGCCGGATGCGGCGGAGGCGGCGGTGCCACCGCAGCCACCGGAGGCTCGACGGCGCAGGCCCCGTCCTCCGCAGCGACCATTGACGTTTCCAGCTCTGCCGGCCTCGGTCCGATCCTCGTCGACTCCCAGGGCCGCACCCTCTACCTGTTCCAAAAGGACAGCAACGGGGGGTCCAGGTGCTCCGCTGCCTGCGCACAAATCTGGCCGCCCCAGCTCACCAAGGGGAATCCGAAGGCCGGTGGCGGAGTCGACGCGGCGAAGCTCGGCACGATCAAGCGCAGCGACGGCTCGATGCAGGTGACCTACGCCCGGCACCCGCTCTACGCCTATACGGGCGACACCGGGCCCGGTCAGGCCAGGGGTAACGGGCTCAACGCGTTCGGCGCCGTCTGGAATGCCGTCCAGCCGGACGGCTCGCAGGCAGCGGCGGGCGGCGGCAGCGCCTCTACCAGCGGCGGCTCCTACGGCGGCGGCTACGGCTACTGAGCTGCCTCCGCGACGCCTCCCAGGCCCCGGATCCGCGTCAGCTCGCCGCCGCGGTCTCGGAGCGCGATTCGCTCTCCGCCGGCTCGCACAGCGCGACGAGCTGCGCCAGTTCGTTCCGCATCCCCTCGACGATCGTCTGCACGTCGGGGGTCTGGAAGCGGTCGGCCGTGATCCCGATGTCGATCGCGTCGCGGTAGCTCATCACGGTGACGTTTAGGCCGGTGCCGTCGGCGATGATCGAGAGCGGGTAGAGGGCTTCGAGCCGGGCGCCGCCGCTGTAGATGTCCATCGGCGGCCCGGGGACGTTGGAGATGACGACGTTGAAGAGGGGTCTGGTGAGCTGGGTCGCCGCCAGCCCGAAGATCACCTGTGAGGCGCGATGGTGAAGCGCGGGCGGGACGAAGGTCGTGACGTCTCGCAGCGCCTTGGCCGGCAGGGCGCTGTGCCGCTCCTTGGCACCGGACATCTTCTCGTTGGCGAAGGCAATCCGCTCGACCGGGTCCTCGAGGTGGGTCGGGATCGGAACAATCATGATCGACACCTGGTTGCCGAAGGTGCCGCGCTCCTCCTCGGTTCGCACCGAGACGGGAATCTGCGAGAGCAGGGGCTCCTCGGGCAGTTCGCCGTGGGCGGCGAGATGGTTGCGAACCGCACCGGCGACCAGGGCGACGACGACGTCGTTCACCTTGACGCCGAAGTGGTTCTTGACCCGCTTGACGTCGCTCAACGAGATCGAGCCGATGCCGAAGATGCGATGCGGGGAGAGCCGGGCCCCGTAGGGCCCCTTCGGCGCGTGCATCGCCGGGCGCTCGATGACGTGGGCGTGCGAATCGCGGCTCACGGTGCGCCGAGCCCGTGACAGCCAGCGGCTCGCGGTCTCGCTGCCGGGCATGCCGAGCAGCGAGGGGATCACGTCGATGTGTGGAAGGAGCCGGGTGAAGCGCGTGCCGACATTGAACGGGTAGCGCGGGAGCGCGGCGACGCCGCGCAGCATCATCGAACTCGTCCCGGGCGGCGCCTCGTCGGGCGGTCGATCGGCCGGGGCCTCGACCTCCCTCGGCTCCGGGCTGACGTCGTAGAGCATGGTCATGATCTCGCCCCCCGACATCCCGTCGACCGCGGCATGATGGATCTTCGTGACCAGGGCGACGCGGCCGCCCTCGAGGCCGTGGATCAAATAGAGCTCCCACAGCGGCCGCGAGCGGTCGAGCCGGCGCGAGTAGATGCGAGCCGTCTGCTCGACCAGCTGCTCCATGCTCCCCGGAGGCGGCAGGGCCAGCTCCCGGCAGTGGTAGCCGAGGTCGAAGTGATCGTCGGGGACCCAGTAGGGCCAGTCGAGCCCGAGCGGTACCTCGGCGAGCCGCGCTGTGAAGGGGGGGATCATGTGCAGTCGCTCGCCGACCAGTCGTCGCAGCTCCTCGATCGTCACCGCTCCTCCCGGGACGGTCGAGGGGTCGAGGATCGCCAGCGAGCCGACGTGGCCGTAGTTGCGGTCGGTCTCCAGCGCGAGGAACTGAGCGTCCAGTGCAGAGAGCTGTTGCATCCGGGGCGAAACTACCCGAACCCGCGCGTCCTGCGCAAGCATCCGGCCACAGGCGGTTTCCCCTGCACGCGGTCGGGTAACCCATAGCCGGCAGACGAGCGCGACGACGAGGAGGAATATGAGCGTCCAGCTGAGACGAAGCCTGATCGGGGTCGCCGCGTTGGTCTTTGCAGCGCTGCTCGCGGTCGGTTGCGGGGGAGGCAGCAACACCGACACCGGAGGGGGCGGTGGTGGTGGTGGCACGATCGCCCTGCTCCTGCCGGAGAACCAGACACCGCGCTACGAAGCGGCCGACAAACCCGACTTCGAGGCCAAGGTACAGTCGCTCTGCCCCGACTGCAACGTCGTCTACAGCAACGCCACCGAGGACGCCGCGAAGCAGCAGAGCCAGGCCGAAGCCGCGCTGACCCAGGGCGTCGACGTGATGGTCCTCGACCCGGTCGATGCGACCGCGGCCGCCGGGATAGTCACCAAGGCGGCAGCGCAGGACGTTCCGGTGGTCAGCTATGACCGGCTCATCCTCGACGCAGCCGTTGACTACTACGTCTCGTTCGACAACGTCCAGGTCGGCAAGCTCCAGGCGCAGACGCTCGCCAAGAAGCTGGACGAGGACGGCAACCCGACGGGACCGATCGTGATGATCAACGGCGATCCCGCCGACTCCAACGCGGCGCTGTTCAAGAAGGGCGCCCACAGCGGCTTCGACAGCGCCGGAGTGGACATCGCCAAGGAGTACGACACCCCCGGCTGGCTGGCCTCGAAGGCACAGGACGAGATGCAGCAGGCGATCACCGCGCTCGGCAACAACGGCTTCAAGGGCGTGTACGCGGCCAACGACGACACCGGGGGTGGCGCGATCGCCGCGATGAAGTCGGCCGGAATCGACCCGGCGACGCGGCCGACCACGGGCCAGGACGCGACGGTCGCCGGGATCCAGCGGATTCTCGCGGGAGAGCAGTACATGACCGTCTACAAGGCGGTCAAGCCGGAAGCCGGCGCGGCGGCCGAGCTTGCCGTGGCCCTCGCGCAGGGCAAGACGCCGAACACCAGGCAGATCGCCAGCTCCCTTGGCAACGGGGGCAGAGCGGAGAACACGGACAACGGATCGGGCCAGATCCCGTCAGTGATCTTCACCCCTGTTGCAGTGACCAAGGACAACGTCAAGTCGACGGTCATCAAGGACGGCTACGTGAGCCCGTCGGAGGTCTGCACGGGTCCCTACGTCGCCGACTGCAAGGCGGCGGGGATCAACCCCTGACCGATTCGATGACCGAGGCGAGCCGCGGGGTCGGATCCCTGCTTGCCGTCAGGGGCGTGAGCAAGAGGTTCGGCCCGGTTCAGGCGTTGGAGGACGTCGACTTCGAAGTCCATGCCGGGGAGGTCGTGGCGCTGGTCGGCGACAACGGCGCCGGCAAGTCGACGCTGGTGAAGATCCTCGCCGGGATCTACGTCGCGGACGACGGCGAGTTCCACTTCGACGGCGAGCCCGTGGCCGTGCGACGACCCCAGGACGCGACGGCGCTGGGGATCGCCACCGTTTACCAGGACCTGGCCCTTTGCGACAACCTCGACGTCGTCGCCAACCTCTTCCTCGGTTCGGAGAAGACGGCTGCCGGCGTGGGCACGGTGAGCAGGGGTCTCGACGAGACGGCGATGGAGCAGCGCTCGGGCGAGCTGCTGGAGACCCTCGCGGTGACGATTCCCAGCCTGCGGAGCGAGGTCGGGACCCTCTCCGGGGGGCAGCGCCAGCAGGTCGCGGTTGCCCGCTCGCTGCTCGGCGAGCCCAAGCTGGTGATGCTCGACGAGCCCACTGCGGCGCTCGGCGTGGCCCAGACGGCGCAGGTGCTGGCCTTGGTCAAGCGCCTGCGTGAACAGGCACTCGGCGTGATCGTGATCAGCCACAACCTGGCAGACATCTTCGAGGTCGCCGACCGGATCTACGTGCTGCGCCTCGGGCGCGAGGCGGCGAGCTTCTCGGTGCGGGAGACGAGCGAGGAGGAAGTCGTGGCGGCGATCACCGGCGCCCGCGAGAACGCCCCCGCGGCGTCGAATGGCGACGACGGAGCTGAGCGATGAGCACCCCTACCGCTGAGCCAGCCGCGGCCAGCGTGCCCGACGAGGAGCAGCCGTCGCCACGAGCGGATGCACTTCGGCGCTTCGTCCAGGGTGACCTCGCCTCGCTGCGGGTCGTGATCGGGCTGGCGGTGATCTGGATCATCTTCCAGAGCCAAAACGACCGCTTCCTATCGGCGCTCAATCTGACCAACCTGATGCTGCAGATCACGGCCACCGGCTTGATCTCGATCGGCGTCGTCTACGTGCTGCTGCTGGGGGAGATCGACCTCTCGGTCGGCGCGGTGAGCGGTCTCGCCGCGGCGATCATGGCGGTGCTCAACTCCCAGCACGGCTGGAATCCCTATTTGGCGATCGGCGCGGGGATCCTCACCGGAACCACGATCGGCCTGATCCAAGGGTTCCTCTTCACCCGCTTCCTTATTCCCTCCTTCGTCGTCACCCTGGCGGGGTTGCTCGCCTGGCAGGGAGCGCTCCTGCAGGTCCTCGGCTCGACCGGATCGATCAACATCACCAATCCCAAGATCACCGGCCTGGCGAACATCTTCTACTCCGACACGGTCGGCTGGATAGTCGCAGCGATCGTGATCGGGGTCTACGCCGGCGCGACGCTTCTGGTATATCGACGCCGCGCCCAGCGTGGGCTCGAGCCTGAGAACCTGTTCATCCTGCTGCTCCGCTTGGCACTTGTGGCCGGCGCGGTGATCGCCGCGATCGCGGTCCTCAACTCGGACCGCGGTCTGCCCCTTGCGGTAGTGATTCTCCTGGTCTTCGTCGCCGGCATGGAGTACGTCGTAAAGCGAACCCGATTCGGCCGTCACGTGTTCGCGGTCGGCGGCAACGCCGAAGCGGCGAGGCGCGCCGGGATCCGCGTCAACGTCGTGCGGATCGCCGTCTTCGCGATCTGTAGCACGATGGCTGCGATCGGCGGCATCCTCGCCGCCTCCCGGCTGCTGGCGGTGACGCAGAATTCCGGCGGCAACGACGTCCTGCTGTTGGCGATCGCCGGCCCGGTGATCGCCGGGACCAGTCTGTTCGGCGGCCGCGGCTCGGTCTGGTCGGCGCTCCTCGGCGCGCTGGTGATCGGCTCGATCTCGAACGGCATGGACCTCCTGGCCTACGACACCTCGGTCAAATACATGGTCACCGGTGGCGTGCTTCTTGCGGCTGTGATCGTCGACGCGATCGCCAGGCAGCAGCGCCAGGCGGCTGGAAGGACCTGAGCTCCAAGGACCCAATCCTTGCCTTGCGCATTCAGGTGCGCGGAAGTTTCGGGAGTAGGGTGAGCTCGTGACGATCAAACCGGAAGCAGCCCGCTCCGAGCTGCCCGGCGTGGAGGCGTCGGAGCAGATCACTCCCGCCGAGCTGCGCCTGGCGACCCGCAACCACGGGTTGCCGCTCGAGGCGCTCTCCTACGACGTCACGCCGGTCGGGCTCCACTACCTCCTCCTCCACTACGACATCCCTGCGGTCGACCCCGCGGTCTGGCAGCTTCACGTGACGGGTCGGGTGAGCCGGGAACTGTCGCTGAACCTAGAGGAGATCAAGGGCCGCCCCTCGAGGACCGTCGCCGTGACGATGGAATGCGCAGGAAACGGTCGCGCCAGGCTCTCGCCACGACCGGTCAGCCAGCCCTGGCACCTGGAGGCCGTGGGGACGGCCGAGTGGACCGGCGTGGCGCTGCGCGACCTGCTCGAGGAGGCCGGGGTAGCCGAGGGCGCCCCGGAGGTGCTCTTCCGGGGCCTCGACCGCGGGGTCGAGGGAGGCGAGGAGCAGAGCTACGAGCGCAGCCTGCCCATCGAGGACGCGCTCTCCGAGGACGCGCTCCTCGCCTACGCCATGAACGGCCAACCGCTGCCGCCCCAGCACGGCTTTCCCCTGCGACTGGTGGTACCCGGTTCCTACGGGATGGCCAGCGTCAAGTGGCTCGAGGAGATCACCGTCCTCGACGCCCCCTTCGAGGGCTACCAGCAGGCCCGAAGCTATCGCCTGCGGCAGCAGCCGGATGAGCCGGGCGTGCCGGTCTCGCGGATGCTCCCACGCTCGCTCATGGTCCCGCCGGGCATCCCCGATTTCGCCACCCGAGATCGCAGGTTGACGCCGGGCCAATGCACCCTGCGGGGTCGCGCCTGGTCGGGCCTCGGAGCGATCGATCGAGTAGAGGTGAGCGTCGACGGCGGGTCGGGCTGGAGCAGCGCGCGACTCGGGCCGGAGCCTTCCAAATGGGCGTGGCGTGCCTGGAAATGGGAGTGGGACCCGGTGGAGCCCGGGACCTTCGAGCTGTGCTGCCGGGCGACCGACAGCGCCGGCAACGTCCAGCCGCTCGAGCCCGCCTGGAACCTCGGCGGCTACGTGAACAACGAGGTGCAGCGAGTGCCGGTGGTGGTGGCCGGCGAGTAAAGGGTCAGCTGACCCGGCTGGGGCCGCGCAGTACGACCGGCTCGAGTGACGGGTTCCCTCCGAGACGAGCTGGGCCCTGACGACGACCGTCAGGGCCCCGCACCGCTGATCGCTACGCGGATGGCCCCGCGGCGATCGCCTCGGGACCGCCGGCGCGGGCGTCCCGCGCCTCGGAGCCTCGGCCGGCCAACCGGCCATCGTCGACGCCTGGCTCGGCGGCGGCAAGGCGGGACAGCGTCAGGGCGCCAAGCAGGAGGCCGAAATCACGCAGGGCGATGTCGCCGTAGCCTCCGACCAGCAGGAGGCTGACGATGATCCCGGCCAGCCAGGCGGCGACGAGGAGGCCGCCGAAGCGCGGGACCACCAGGACTACGAGGCCCGCGAGGATCTCGACCACGCCGACGGCGTGCATGGCGTCCGCGGCACTGCCCGGGATGATGTCGTTGTACTGGGTTGCCAGGTAGGCGGACCAGTCGCCGTTCATCACCTCGGCGAACTTGTCGATCCCCATCAGGATCGGCAGCGCGACGAAGCCGATCCGCAGCAGGGTGAACGCCTGCGCGACCGGATCCTCCCGCAGCTTCGAGATCGAGGGGAAGGGTATGGGCCGCAGCGTTGCGGCAATGGTGCTCATGGGTCTCCTTTCCGACACGCCGCCGCGGTGTTGGCCGCCGGCACATGCATGTCGAGGCGGCTTAGCCGCGGCAAGTGGTTCATAGGGTTCGCCTGTTAGCGACCCGAGGGGGCCGGTCCTTACCCCGTGCCGGGAGGATCAGCCGGACGGCTCCGAGCCGGCGGGCGATTCGGAGGAGACGAGGGCGCGCAGGCTCAGGTAGTCCTCCCGGCAGGCCTCGCACCCTTTTAGGTGCTCACGCATCCCCGGCACCGCGCTGTCGGCATCGGCGCGGCCCAGCTCCAGCTCGACGTAGCGATCGAGCTCGACGAAGCACTGCTCGCAGCTCAACTCCGTCCCCTCGGGGCCGAGCAGGCGTCCCAGCAGGGTGCGGTCGTCTCGCTCCGGCTCTTTGCTGCTCACCTCTCACTCACCTCCCGATCGGCGGCCGGAGCGAGCCCCTGGGCGGCGAGGTGCTCGCGGAGCTTGCGGCGGGCATCGTGCACTGTCTTGTACAGGGCGCCCCTGGTGGTGCCGAGGCGCTCGGCGAGGACGTCGATCGGGACCTCGTTGAGGGCGATCGCGACCAGCACCTCGCGCTGGTGCGGCGAGAGGACGCTATTGATCCCCGCCGCCACAGCCTCGAGCAGCTCGCGGCTCTCGACGCTCCCCGCGGGCGAACGCCCGCTGCCGCCGAGCTGCTCCCAGCGCTCGGGCTCGATCGGGATCTCTCGCCCCTGCCAGGCCCGGCGCCGCAGCTTCACCGCCGCTTCCAGGAGGGCGTACTTGTAGGCCCAGGTCGTGAAGCGGCTGTCGCCTCGATAGGTGTCGAGCTTCTCGAGGATCGCCGTTGCCGCGTCGTCGGCAGCCTGGTGCGCGAGGTCGTCGAGGTCGTCACCGCGCAGGTGTGGGTGGGAGCCCTGCCGCCGGTTGATCTCGAAGCGCGCGGCACGGAGCAACAGTTCGTGGAGGCGCTGCGTGGCGTCCGTGCCCCGATCGCCTCCGGCTGCCAGGCTCGACACCCAGGCCCGCGAGGCCGCATCGGGCCCTGGCGCGGTCGGGGCTGTGCTGGAGCGACTCAAGGATTGGACCGGTTCGGGGGCGACGGTCGGCCCGACCCTAACAGCGGCGCCGAGCGGGCCGCTCAGCGCGGCGGGTCCCCGGAATCGAGCGGCGCCATCATGCGGGCCGCGAGCTCGGGCTGGCAACCGCGTTCGACCCCGTGGATCAGCGCACGCAGGTTGAGCCGACATGTCTCCTTTGCGGCGGCCGGGCCCGGATTCTTACCTCGGGCCGAGCGCCGGGTAAGAAACGGCGCCCTGGCGACGCCAACTCCTGCAACGACCAAGCCCAGGAGGAAGGGATGCCAGAGAACCAGACATTCGTGATCCTCGGAGCCGGCCTGGCAGGGGCCGTGGCCGCCGAGGCGCTGCGCGAGCACGGCTTCGAGGGCCGCCTGATCCTGATCGGCGACGAGCCGGAGCGCCCCTACGAGCGTCCGCCGCTCTCCAAGGAATACCTGCGCGGCGAGAGCGAGGAGGAGCCCTTCGTTCATCCGGAGGAGCTTTACGACGAGAAGGCGATCGAGCTCTGGACTTCCACGCCCGTGCGCGGGCTCGACGCAGGCGCGCGACAGCTTGCGCTGGATGATGGCCGGACGCTCGGCTATGACCGGCTGCTGATCGCCACCGGCGCAGAGCCTCGCCGGCTCGAGGTGCCGGGCGCCGACCTGGAGGGGATCCACTACCTGCGCACCGTCGGCGACTCGCGAGCGATCGCGGAGCGGATCGAGCGCAAGGAGCCCCTCGTGGTGGTCGGCTCGGGCTGGATCGGGTCCGAGATCGCGGCCTCGGCCCGGCAGAAGGGGTGCGAGGTGACCGTTTTGGAGATGGGCTCGCTGCCGCTCGAGCGGGTGCTCGGCCCCGAGCTCGGCCGCGTCTACCTCGACATCCACCGCGGACACGGGGTCGAGTTCATCCCCGAGACGACGGTCGAGCGCTTCGAGGGAAGCGGCTCGGTCGAGCGCATCCTCACCCGCGACGGCGCCTCGATCGAAACCGGGTTCGTCGTCGTCGGGATCGGTGTTGCGCCCCGCACCGCCGTCGCGGAGTCGGCGGGAATCCCGCTGGAGAACGGCATCCTCGTGGACGAGCGCCTGCAAACCTCGCTGGAGGGCGTGTTCGCGGCGGGAGACGTGGCCAACGCGCAGCACGCGTTCTATGGGCGCCACCTCCGGGTCGAGCACTGGGCCAATGCCCGCTACCAGGGTGAGCTGGCCGCCAGGACGATGCTTGGCGCCGACGGCGTGAACGACGAGATTCCCTACTTCTTCTCGGACCAGTACGACGCCGGCATGGAGTACGGCGGCTATGCCACCGAGTGGGACCAGGTCGTCTTCCGAGGCGATCCCGCCGACGGCGAGTTCATCGCCTTCTGGCTGGACTCCGGCAGGCTGGTGGCGGGGATGAACGTCAACGTCTGGGACGTCAACGAGCCGATCCGTGAGCTGATCTCCTCGCGCCGGCCGATGAACCCGAAGGCGCTCGCCGACCCCGATACCCCGATCGAGCAGATCGGGAAGGCCGCGGTCCGTTGATCCGGAGCGTGGACCTCGATGCGGCCGAGCAGGCCGCTGCGGACCTGTTGAGCGCTCTCGGCGCGGACGATTCCGACCATCTGCGCGAGACGCCGCGGCGGGTCGCCCGCGCCTATGCCGAGCTGCTCTCGCCGGTCCCCTTCAACCCGACCACGTTCCCCAACGACGAGGGGTACGACGAGCTGGTCGTCGTCCGCGACATCCCCTTCCAGTCGCTCTGCGCCCATCATCTCCTGCCCTTCCACGGCACGGCCCAGATGGGCTACCTGCCGGGGCAGAGGATCATCGGCCTCTCCAAGCTCGGCCGGGTCGTCGACCTGTTCGCCCGCTCGCTCCAGGTGCAGGAGCGCCTGACGGTGCAGATCGCCGACTGGCTGGAGGAGAACCTCGAGCCGCGCGGGGTCGGCGTGATCATCGAGGCCGAGCACCTCTGCATGTCGCTGCGCGGCGTGCAGAAGCCCGGCGCGCTGACCCTCACCTCGGCCCTTCGCGGAAGCCTCAGCGAGGACGGGCGAACCCGCCATGAGTTTCTCGGCCTGGCCCGCGGCAGCCGCGGCTAGGCGCCGGCGCAAGCGCCGCGCGGGCTAGCAATCCTCGGCGTCCACAACGCCGAGCAGCTGCCGGTAGTAGTTCTGAAACCCGTGACGCCGGTAGAGCCTCGTCGCGCCGGCGTTCTTCTCGACCACGGCAACCGACCAGAAGCGGACGCCCCTTTCCCGGAGCCGCATGCGCGCCGCTTCGATCAGCGCGGTGCCGACGCCGTCGCCACGAGCATCCGCGGCAACGGCCAGCGACTCGATTTCGCCGATCCGCTCCCCCAGCTCCCAGGTCGGCCCGGACTCGACCAGGCGCAGCACCGCGTATCCGCGCGCTTCGTCCCCCGCCACGGCGTCGAGCGCCAGCAGCAGCCAACACCCCTCGTCGGCGAGCCACTCCCGGTACTGCGCGCTGCGCAGCTCCCAAGCCTCCTGCGCCGTTCGAACCGGCCAATCGGAGCCGGAGAGATCGCGGTGGAACTCGACCATCGAGCGCCACAGCGGCTCGACCCGCCCGAGGTCATCGACGCCGGCTTCGACGATGCGGATCGGCCCGCTGCTCACGTGCCGATCATCGCAGCCACACCGAGGTGTGAGTAGGGCCACCCCCCGGCGCCGGCCGGTCCATCCCTGGGGCCCCTGTGAGGGGCGCCGGACCTGCCCGAAGCTCCTCTCGAGCAGTACTCCAACCCCCACCAAGGAGAAGCAGGATGACCAAAACCAAGACAACTCTGATCCGGGCCCTGACGATCATCGCCTCGCTGGCGGCGGTGCTGGTTCCGGCTGCGGCCGCCCAGGCCTCTGCCACGAAGACCAGGCTGGCGAGCGTAAAGTCGAACGGCCAGGAGGTCAACGTCGACAACGATTTCGGCTCATCGGTCTCGGCCGACGGCCGCTTCGTGGCCTTCCCCTCCCAGGGCAAGTACACGGGCGGGGACGCCGGCTCCGACTACGACGTCTTCGTTCATGACCGGCTCACCGGCAAGACGCGGCGGGCCAGCCTCAAGTCGAACGGTAAGGAAGTCAACGGCCAGGACTGCCTGGGGCACTCGATCTCGGGCAACGGCAACCTGGTGGCCTTCAGCTGCGCCGGGGCGATGGTCGGCAGCGACCACAACAACTCCTACGACATCTATGTGAAGAACATGTCGTCGGGCAAGATCGTCAGGGCCAGCGTCAAGTCGAACGGTTCCGGCGTCGCGGGGGCGAGCAGCGCTCTGGCGTCGATCTCGGCCAATGGCCGCTACGTCGCCTTCGTCTCGGACGGCGCACTGGTCGCCTCCGACACGAACGGGGACGAAGACGTCTATCGCCACGACCGGAAGACCGGCAAGACGATCCGGATCAGCCTCCGCTCGAACGGCGATCAGAGTGACCAGAACGCCAATGATCCGAGCATCTCGGGCGATGGCAACCGAGTCGCTTTCACAACCGACGACGGGTCGATGACTCCCGACACCGATTACAGCAACGGTGGCGGCGATGCGACGTCTTCGTACGCGACGTGAAGGCGGAGACGACGACCCGGGCGAGCCTCGAGTCGGACGGCACCGAGGCGGCTCCGGCCAGCAACCAGAGCAACACGAAGCCGGCGATCTCGGCCAACGGGCGCTTCGTCGCCTTCAGCGCCGACGATCGGGGCAGCTTCGTGCCGGAGGATCTGAACGGAGAGCCCGACGTCTACGTTCATGACCTGAAGTCGGGCAAGACCACCAGGGCCAGCATCTCCTCTAGCGGTGACGAGCTGCCTGACTCGAGTGGCGCCAACAACCCGGCGTCGATCTCGGCCAGCGGACGCTACGTGGCGTTCGAGTCCAACGCGGCGCTGGTCTCCTCCGACACGAACGACGCGGACGACGTCTACGTCCACGATCGCAAGACGGGGAAGACCCGCCGGGTCAGCCTCAGGTCCAACGGTCAGCAGGAGCCGACATACAACAGTCAGCAGCCCTCGATCTCCGAGGACGGCCACTGGGTCACCTTCGGCTCACCGGGCCAGTTCACCGGCGGCGATCGGGTGTCGATTTCGACATCTTCGAGCGCGGCCCGCTGCACTAGGCCATCGCCACGGTCTCCCGGGCGGCCGGCAAGTCCGGCCGCCCGGGCGCCGAGCGGGCTCCACGGGACCCCGAGCGGTCCGGCCGCCGGCGTGTAGACGCCGCGGAAACGTCTCCGAGGTGAAACGGAAACGTCGCTCGGGCAGCATCGTGAGATGGCGAGCGACCTCGACCCCGGTGCGCTGGAACCAGACCTCGAGTACCTGATGATCCAGCTTCGCCACATCGGGGTCTCGATCGGCGAGACGGACGCCCCTCTCGCACCGCCCGACGACGGACGCTGCGAATACTCCGGGCTGACGATCCCGGAGTGCTCGTGCCGGAGCTGCACGCGCGAGCTGATCCTCCGCTACCGCCCCGAACTCGGCTGCTGACAGCCAAGCCGGGCAGTCCGGCAGGCTAGGTCGGAACGGTGAGCGGCAGCCCCTCGACGTGGATCTCGCACCCCGCTGTTTCGGGGTCCTTGGGGATGAAGCCGGTCAGCTTCGCGCGCGGCTCGATCACGTCGAGGATGCCGCGCGATGATGCCCCGGTGCAGGGTGCAGACGACCTCGCGGTTCTCCTTGACCGAGTTGCGGTAGGGGCAGTTCTCCAGCCGGCAGAGCAGGGCTCCGCGCATTGCCTTCGAGCGCCGGCTGGAACCCGAGACCCGTGAGGGTGTCACGGAGCGCCGCCGTCCGCGGATCCGGCGTCGTCGGCGCAAGCTCGCGGCCGATCTCCCGGCCGGCGTTCTCCACCTCCCTTAACCGCGCCTTGGTCGGCGGCGTCGCCCGCGCCAGCCAGCGGGCGAGGTCGCCGTAGGCGCGCGGCGGGCTGCCGCCGGGCTCCGCGCTCGGTGACACCGACCACATATCGCGGGGACGCCCGCGTGAGCGGGGCCTGACGGCTCTTCTCCAGCAGGCCGCGCGCGCTGAGGCGATCGAGATGGATCCGCACGCCGTTTGGGTGCATGCCCAGCCGCTGTGCCAGCTCTTCCGTCCCCGCCGGCCGGCCGAGGTCGCTGACCATCGCGAACAGCCTGGCGCGCGTCGCCTGGCCGAGAACGTCATCTGGTCCTGTCTCGGGCAGGTCCACAGACCATTCTGGCGCACGCGCGGCGTCAGCCGAGTCTTTTTTCCAATCGATCTGGGAGAAGTGTTAGGTTCCGCGCCCGGCGGCTGGCGATGGAAGAACCGACTTCCCGACACCGAGCTAGTCCCAGCCCCGGCGGCAAAGCGCGGCCTGCTCGTCTCCAAGGGCTGGCTGCAGGCGGTGATCATCGTCGTCCTCGCCGGCTTCCTCGTCCTCGGCATCCTCGCCTACCGGACCTACAAGGCCGACCCGCCGATCCCCGACCGGGTCGTCGACCCGTCGGGCAAGGTGCTGTTCACCGGCGTCCGACATCGGCGAGGGCCAGCAGGTCTTCCTGCGCAACGGGCTGATGGAGTACGGCTCGATCTTCGGGCACGGCGCCTACCTCGGCCCGGACTTCACCGCCGACTATCTGCACCGCGCCGCGCAGTCGGTCCGGCGCCAGTACGGCGGGGCCGGATCGGACGTCCGCCCGGCAGCGCACGATCTCCGACTTCCAGGCGAACCGCTACGACAGCGACACGGACACGCTCACCTTCAGCGCCGCGCAGGCCCGCGCCTTCGAGCAGCTGCGCCGTCACTACCGGCGCTTCTTCGACGAGCCGACCACCCGCTTCGGCCTGCGCCCGCACCCGATCTCCGATCCGGCGAAGGCCAAGCAGCTGACCGCGTTCTTCGGCTGGACGGCCTGGGCGGCGGCGGCGCGGCGTCCGGGGCACAACTACTCCTACACCAACAACTGGCCGCCCGAGTCGCTCGTCGACAACGCGCCCAGCGCCAACGTGCTCGTCTGGTGCGTGGTCTCGCTGATCGCCCTGCTCGGCGGGATCGGGCTCCTGTTCGCCGCCTTCGGCCGCTGGAACTTCCTCGGCTGGCGAGGGCGTGAGCAGGCGACGCTCTCCTTCCGCGCGCCCGGCGACGTCGCGCTGACCCCGGCGCAGCGGGCCACCGCCTGGTTCTTCTTCGTGATGGCGGCGCTGTTCCTGCTGCAGACGCTGGTCGGCGCCGCGTCGCAGCACTACCGCGCCGACCTCGGCTACTTCTTCGGCATCGACCTCGCGCAGGTGCTGCCCTACAACCTGGGCCGCACCTTCCACGTGCAGCTGGCGATCTTCTTCGTCTCGACCTCGTTCCTGGCGGCGGGGATCTTCCTGGCGCCGATGATCGCCCGCCGCGAGCCGCGCGGCCAGGGCAAGCTGGCCTACATCCTGCTCGGGGCGCTGGCGATCGTCGTCTTCGGCAGCCTGATCGGCGAGTTCGCCGACGTCCACGGCTGGCTGGGGAGCATCGGCAACCTGTTCGGCGACCAGGGCTTCGAGTACCTCGACCTCGGCCGGATCTGGCAGGTCCTGCTGGTGATCGGGCTGTTCTTCTGGGTCGCGATCCTCTGCCGCGGGCTGCGGGGGCGGCTCGCCAGGGAGCACGTCGGCAACATGCCGTGGCTGTTCTTCTTCGCCGCGCTGGCGATCCCGGCCTTCTACGCGGTCGGCCTGCTGGCCAACGCGACCGAGAACTTCACCGTCGCCGACTTCTGGCGCTTCTGGGTCGTCCACCTCTGGGTCGAGGACTTCCTCGAGCTGTTCACGACGGTGATGGTCGCCTACATCTTCGTGCTGCTCGGGGTGGTCCGCGAGACGCGTCGCGCTGACCGTGATCTTCCTCGACATCCTGCTCTACTCGGCCGGCGGGGTGATCGGCACGATGCACCACCTCTACTTCTCCGGCGAGCCGGCCGAGCACATGGCGCTCGGGCGCGGTGTTCTCGGCCGCCGAGGTGATCCCGCTCACCTTCCTCACCGTCGAGGCCTGGAGCTTCCTGCAGCTCGGCGCCCGCCAGGAGTCGCGCTCGCAGACGCCCTTCCCGCATCGCTGGGCGGTGATGTTCCTGGTCGCGGTCGGCTTCTGGAACTTCCTCGGCGCCGGCGTCTTCGGCTTCCTGATCAACCTGCCGATCGTCTCCTACTACGAGATCGGCACCTCGCTGACCGCCAACCACGGCCACGCCGCGATGATGGGCGTCTACGGGATGCTCGCCGTCGGGCTCGCGCTCTTCTGCCTGCGCTACCTGATCCCGGCGGAGCGCTGGCCCGAGCGGGCGGCCAAGTGGAGCTTCTGGTCGCTCAACATCGGCCTCGCCTGGATGTGCTTCTCCGACCTGCTGCCGCTCGGCTTCCTGCAGCTGTACGAGTCGGTCAGCTCGAGCTACTTCCACGCCCGCTCGCTCGAGTTCCTGACCAACTCGACCAACACGCTGCTCGAGTGGCTGCGCTTCCCCGGGGACGTGCTGTTCATCGCCGGCGGGGTGCTGCCGCTGCTCTACATCTGCTGGCTCGGGGTCCGCCACCGGGTCGGCAAGGGGACCCTCGAGGAGCCCGAGGAAATCCTCTTCACCGAGATCACCGAGCCCGACGCCCGAGGCGACCGCGGCGGCAGCGCGGTGAGCGCCGAGGCGCTGCTCGCCGCCGCCTACGCCGCGCTGCTCGCGGCCGGGGGCCTGGTGCTCGACCGGCTCGCCCGCCACACCCACGAGCGCTCCGGCCGCTTCCGCACCAACGGCTTCTCCTTCCGCGCCGAGCTCGACGCCTGGGAGTGCCCGGAGGGCGAGTACCTGCACCGGATCGATCTCGACCACACCGCGCGGGTCGTCCGCTATCGCGCCCGCGCCGCCGTCTGCAACGCCTGCCCGGCCAAGGACGGCTGCACCGACTCGGACGAGGGCCGCGAGGTGACGCCGCGCGCTCGATCCCTGGCCGCACTCGGAGTCGGGTCGCTTCCACCGGGGGATCTCCTTGGTCATGGTCGCCCTCGCGGCGCTTGTCTGCCTGGTCGCGATGCTGCGAAACACCGCGCCCGCCGAGCTGGCGGCGCTGGGAAGCTGCCTCGCGGTGCTGGTCCTGCTCGGAGCCCGGCTCGGAAATCGTCTGCTGCAATCCGAATCCGGCTCCCCGAACCGCATGCGCAAACGCGCGCCGGCGGCTAGCGGCTGCTCGAGGTTGCACAGGAAAGCGAGAGCGCGGGCGGGGAGGACCGCGGCACCCAGGCCCTAGTTGAGGCCTTTTTCCTCGGCCGCCTTGTAGGCGATCTGGAGGAAGTCCGAGATGGTCAAGGCCGAGAAGACGGCTGCCAGCAGGCGGGTCAGCCGCGGGGCGAAGACGAGGCCGATCGCGAACGCGGCGACGACCCAGAGCCCGAGGCAGTAGGGGCAGATCAGCAGCTCGCCGATCGCCTTGCGAGCGCCCTGGCCACGCGAGCGCTCTTCCAGCTCCGATGGGCCGCCCTCGCCCTCGAGCTCGGTGAACGGCGCCCGCAGGGGGCTGGTCACCTTGTCCTTGGTGACGAGTCGGCTGAGCTTGTGGGATGCGACCCCGACCGTGGCCAGATCCCCGGGGGCGACCCGCTCGGGCAGCGTGCGCCCGCTTCGCGACGCGGCCAGCAGCGCGCCCCCGAAGAGCGTGCCGAAGACGCTCATCAGCACCGAGTAGGCGAGCAGGGGCGGATGCTCGGATTGCGGCGCGTATCCCTCCACCGGCCCGGGGACTCGAAGGCCGCGGTCCTCGCTCTCGGGCCGTGCCGGCGGGCCGTCGTTGACCATGGTGCCTGGCTACCCCCTGCTCTTCCGTTGAATCACTGCCTAGAGCCAAACGTGCTCGAACGCGAGCTTGCCGCCCCGGCAGGAGAGGAGGCCCATCGAAGGCCGGGGCGATCGCCGACGCTCGGTGGGGCTGCCGGGGTTGAAGATCTGAAAGCCGTCGTCCTCTTCGTGCAGGGGGAGGTGGCTGTGACCGAAGACGACGGCGTTCGCTCGGGGGAAGCGGCGCCGCAGTCTCGCCAACCTGCTCTTCGCCGGCCCTGCGTCGTGGACCACGGCGACGACACCTGCACCGAGGCTGACCTCGAGGCTTGCCGGCAGGACGCGCCGTAGAGCCGGCTCGTCTACGTTGCCGTGAACGGCGTGGAGAATCGGGCAGAGCGACTCGAGCTCGTCCCGGAGCGAGGGCCCGGTGAGGTCGCCGGCGTGGATCACCGCATCCGCTCCGGAGATCAGCTCGCGGCAGCGCTCCGGGAGCCGCCGAGAGCCCCTGGGCATGTGGGTGTCGGCGATCACTGCGATCAAACAGCTCAAGCCTTACCCGCCTGCCGGAGACCTGGGCCGGCCGGCAGGACGCGGCTGCGGGCAGCGCTCCGAGAGCTTCACCGCGGCCGCGCCGCCGGCGCGGCTCGACCTGCGCGTCCCGTCCAGCCTGCGCAGCGTCAACCCGACCGGGTTCGGCAAGCGGGACACCAGCGTCGCCCTCTACGACGGAGCCCGGCGTGTGGCGACGATCAGTCGCAGCACCGAGGTCTTTCCCCGATGGACCTCGTGATCCGGGCATTGGTGGCTTTCGAGGTCATCCTGCTGATCACCCGCACGATAGGGCCACGAGCCGTTCGACCTGATCATGCTGGTCGTGATCGACGCCCTCGTCCAGCAGGGCGTGACCCAGAGCGACCAGTCGCTGACCGGCGTCGCGATCGTGCTCTTCGTCTACTCGCTGTGCACGGTCGGAGTCGCCTACCTCAAGTTCCGATTCAAGGCGCTGCGGCCGGTGTTCAGCGGTGGAGCGATCGTGGTGATCGAGAACGGCTCGGTGATCGAGGCCAACATCCCGGGGGCGGTCCAGCGGCTGAGATGCGACTGGCGGGCGGCGGTGGCACTCGGACCCCCACCGCCCGCCGGTCCGCTAGCGGTGGATCAGCTTCGTCCGGAAGCTGACCTTGGCCTTCGCGCCGCCCGCCCGGACGCGCTCGGAGACCAGCACCCTGCGCCGGTGGGAGAGCTTGGCCCGGTAGCGCCGCTTGACGTGGAGGACGACCCGACGCTTGTGGCCGGCGGCGATCCTCACGTGCTTGGTGCGGGCGACCTTGGAACCGTGCCGCTTCAGGCGGAACGAGGCCGCGATCCTGCATCGGGCGTGGACTTGCTTCGGGCACCTGAGCCTCACCAGGAAGCGGTTGCGCTTCACCATCACCCGGTGTGGGCGAGCATGGAGGATCAGGATCCTCAGCTGGCTCGAAGTGATCGAGCCGCCGCCGGCACCACCTCCGCCGGCTCCGCCACCGCCTCCGCGGGCTCGGCGTGCGAGCAGTGCGACGTTGTCGTAGTCGGCCGAGCCGCCCGGCAGCACGGTCGCACCGGTGTTGTAGGTGGTGGCGATACGGATCCGGTAGCGGCTCCCGACCTTCAGTTGCGAGGGGTTGAGGTTCGTCCGCTTGACCGTCCAGGCGTCAGCGCCCTCCAGAGTCCGCGGTGGAATCACCTCGGTCCGCTGCTTGGTCGCCGCGTTCTCCAGCTCGACCTCATAGGTCGCGGAGTTGCCTGTGACCGCGAGCAGCTGGCCGACGCTGGAGCGCCGCCGCAGCGAGAGACTTAGCCTGCTCGGGGCCTTGCCCGCCGCCCCGCGATAGGTGAAGGGCGGGCTGGTGAGGATTCCCTTCGACGTCGCTCCGGCGCCGAGCAGCGCGCCGAGCCGGGTCCGCAGGTAACCATTGCCGCCCGACTGCTGGTGCGAGTTGGTGACCACCGGGCAGAGCAGGACGGGGACGCACAGCCCCGCCGAGCTTTGTGAGTAGGTCCACCCACCGGCACTCCCGTTGAAATTCCGCGCGGCCGGGTTGGGGGCGTACCTGCTGCTTCGCGCGGCGGCCTGCGACAACGCAGGCAGCAGCGCCAAGGCAACCAGGGTCAAGAGCCCTGCGCCGATCACGCGGTTCCTCAAAACGCTCATTTGAATTCCTCTCTGGCATCGAGGCCGGTAGGAGAGTCCCTGGCTCCCGCGATCTCCGCCGCGAGTCCCCGCCAGAGCCGCCGGCACTTGTGGGGCGGCGGCCTCAACCGTCACCTACCCAATCGGCAAACCTCCCCAGTCCTCGATGGACAGAACGTCGAATTGCAACCTGGACCGACGTTTGAGGCGACCCACAGCTTTTGCCGCGCTGCTTCGCGAGGATCACGGGTTTGACGGAATCGCAAAAAGGGGATGTGTGTACACCGACAACCCAACGGAAGGAAGAACCGTGTCGATAGTCGGAATCCTGGTTGTGGTCATCCTCGTCCTGCTCGCCATCTACCTGTTCCAGCGGGTCCGGGTCC
Source organism: uncultured Actinomycetes bacterium (assembly GCA_963738305.1). Taxonomy (GTDB): domain Bacteria; phylum Actinomycetota; class Thermoleophilia; order Solirubrobacterales; family 70-9; genus JBBRHQ01. The sequence continues at coordinate 37,048 of CAVTVU010000005.1, forward strand.
GCTAGCCCAGCGGATCTCCGAATCGGCTGGCAGCGGGTCCGGGTCGGCTAGTGGCCCGCCCGCTGGGCGGGGGCAGGGCGTGACGGCTGCGCCCGGGCCGCGCTTCCGGTCCGAGCCCGCTTCTCACGCAGCGTCCGCACGACCACGAGGGCTGCGGCGAGCATCACGAGGGCGATGGCGGTGAAGAAGAGGACCATGCCCCCTTGACTACCCGCCAGGGGATGGATCAACCCGCCTTCCGCCCTCGCAAGGCAGCTCCGTGGAACCGCCTTTGCACACGCGATGAGCTCGTTCAGCTCTTCGCAGCCCGGGTCTTGGCGGCCTTCTTGGCCGAGTCGCTCCGCTTCTTGGCCTTCTGCTTGCGCGTCCTGGCCGCCTTCTTCGCGGCCGCCTTGCGCTTTGCCGGTCCGCCGCTTATCCGGTCCTGGATCTCCGCGACCGCACCGGCGAGGTCGGCCGAGACCCGGCGCGCCGCCTTCGGCGCCGCCTTGCCGCCACTGTTGACCGCCTCGGCCACGCGCCTCGCCGGGCCCTTTCGCACACCGAGCTTGCGCATTCGCTCGAACAGCTGCTGGTCCATCTTCTTTGCATTTGCCATGGCGGCCGGCTACCCGGGAGCGCGCTGCTGGAAACCGGGGGCGGAGCTCGTTCTGGGGTCCAGGCTGGCACCGTGGCGCCCGAACCGGCGGGCTCTTCCAGCCGAGCTCGCTGGCCCGGGCCACCAGGCGCGATCGCCGATCAGATAGGTGATCGCCGGGATCAGCAGGGCGCGGACGACGAAGGTGTCGAGGAGCACGCCGATCGCGACCGTGGCGCCGATCTGGACCAGCTCGTCGAGCGGCAGCAGGGTCAGCGTCGCGAAGGTCCCGGCGAGGATCAGGCCGGCCCCCGTGACCACACCGCCGGTGTTCTCGAGTGCCACGAGGATGCCCCGCGGGTGTTCCGGCACTCGCCGCCTCCTCGCGGGCGCGCGCCATCAGGAAGATGTTGTAGTCGACCCCCAGGGCGACCAGGAAGATGAACGCCATCAGGACGAGGTTGAAGGCGATGCCGCTCGACCCGAACACCTCCGTGAAAACGAAGGTGATCAGGCCCATGGTGGCGGCGAAAGATGCGACGACGGTGACGATCAGGTAGGCGGGCGCGACCAGCGCCCTGAGCACGAGGGCGAGGATCAGTCCGACGACGATCAGGACGGCGGGGACGATAATCCTCGTGTCCCGCGCGTTGGTGGTCTCGATGTCGTAGTTCTCGGCCGGGATGCCGCCGACCAGGGACCCGGGGGCCGACCCGGTCCAGGGTGTCGCGAATCTCCTCGACTGCCTCCGCAGCCTGGCTCGAGTAGGGGTCTCCGCGCAGGATGATCGGCACCAGGGCCATCTCGGCGCTGCCCGAGGGGGGGACGGGGAAGGCGAGCTTCACGGTCGGCAGCGCCTCGAGTCCCCGGATTGCCCTGCCGACGTCTTTCAACCCGACCAATGCGGTCAGCGGCGAGCCGAGGCCGGGCGGGAAGTTCGCGTTCAGCGCCGCGGTGCCCCGGCTCGAGTCGCTCGGTCGGGTCTCGCCCTGCCCGAACCCGATCGTGCTGTGGCTGACCAGGTTGCCGAGCGAAAGGACGGCCAGCGCCGCGCAGACGACCGCGACGATCGCTCTCGGTCGCCGCCGGACCAGCTCCGCGACCCTCGCCCAGCGGCGGCTCGACTCCGGCTCCGCCGGTCCGCGCCCCGGCCAGAAGGCGCGCTCGCCAAGCAGCGAGAGGATCGCGGGGAGGAGCGTGAACGAGGAGATCAGCATCACCGCGATGCCGATCGCCAAAACCGGACCGAGCCAGTGGGTCGATTGGAGGTCGGCGAGCAGCAGGACGAGCATCGCCGCGATCACGGTGCCGGCCGAGGCGGCGATCGCCGGCAGGCTCTCGGCGAGCGCCTCGGGCAGCGCTTCGCGCGGCTCGCGGCCGGCACCGAGCTCCTCGCGGTAGCGGTGCACCAGGAGCAGCGAGTAGTCCGTGCCGGCGCCGAAGATCAGGACGAGCAGGAGCAGCGTCCCCTCGGTGTTGACGGTGATCAGCCCGGCCTTGATCGCCAGGTAGGTGATGCCCACCGCGATCAGGTAGGCGGCGCCGACGGACAGGAGGGGAAGCAGGGCCAGGATCGGCGCCCGGTAGACGACGAGCAGCAGCACCAGGACCAGGCCGAGCGTCGCGAACAGCAGGGTGCGGCCGGCCTCGGAGGCAACCTGCTCCAAGTCGGCGGCGATGCCCCCTGGGCCGGTGACGTAGGCGTTCATGCCCGGCACGCGGTGGTGGGCCAGGAACGACTCGATCTCCTTGACCCCGGCCAGGATGGCGCCGCGGTCCGCAGCGTCGATCCCGAGCGCGACGAGGGCGGCCTTGCCGTTGCGCGAGATCGGACCGATCCCCCGAGCGAACCCGGCGAAGCGCCGAAGCGGTCGCCCGGTCCCCTCCGAGATCGGGTCGAAGACAGGCGTGGCACCGGTGATGCGGAGCCGGTCGAGACCCTTGCCGAGCCGGCCGATCGCCCTCAGGTCTGACCTGTCCAGCGGGCGGTCGCGCTCGAAGACGATCAGCACCGGGACGTTGTCGCCGCCCTTGTAGTCGCGCTGGAGCAGGTCCACCACCCGGGTCGACTGCGCGCCGGAGGGCAGGAAGCTGCTCTGCCCTGCAGAGGTCGCATCGTTGAGGTGGGCGCGGGCGATCAGCCCTCCGACCACCAGCGCGATCCAGATCGCGATCGTCGCCCACCGCCCGCGGGGGCCGGTGACGGCCCGCGCCAGGCTTCGAATCGACCCGCTGCCGCCGTGGTTGCTGGGAGGTGGGGACTCGGTCACCGGCCGGAATCTAGCCGGGGCGCCGGTCTCAGCTCTTCGGCGCCGGGTGGGCGAACCACGGGGCGCCCTTCGCCCGCAACCGCGCGGCCTGGACGTAGATCCGCGCCAGGGTCGCGATCGTCATCGGCGGATAGGTGAGTGGGAGGCGCCGCATCGTGTGGCGGTCCAGCTCGCGGCGGTGGAGCGCCAGCGAGGCCTCGAAGACGATCTCGCCGCGCTCGACGTTGCGGAATCCGAGGCGAAGCGAATCGCCCGGGGGGCTCGCCCACCACTCGTAGCTCTGCTCCATGCCCATGAACGGGGAGACGTGCATGCGCTTCTCCAGCCGGCCGCCGACCGTCCCGTCCGGTCCGAGCGGGCCCGTCGCGGCGTCGAGGACGTAGGCGTGGCGCTCGCCCCAGGGCGTGTTGGTGACCTCGGCGATCATTGCGTCCAGCTCGCCATTCGGCCGGTGGCAGAAAAGGAAGCTGACCGGGTTGAAGCCGACGCCCAGGTAGCGGGGATGGGCGAGGAGCCTGACCGGTCCTTCGGGCCGCCGCCCGAGCCGCCCGGCGACAAGCTCGCGTGCCCGCTCGTCCAGCGGGGTCCCGGGGTCGGAGAGGTAGTCGCGCTGCCGGACCCGGGCCAGGGCAGGCCGGCGGGCCGACCACAGCGGGTACGGGTCGAGGACCTCGGGCAGCTCGTCCAGGTCGAGCAGGGGCATGAAGACCCGGTAGCGGAAGCCGTGGCCCAGCGGGCGATGGCGGCGGTGGCTGACCCACCCCTCGTAGATGGCCGATGCTGCGCGCCTCATGCGGCCAGCGGCAGCCTCTCCGGCTCCCGCTCGGGATCGCCCGGCGGGAGCGGGACCGGCGCCGGCGGCGCTCCCGCTGCCTCGGCGGCGAGCGGCCCACGGCCGCCGAGCGCCTGGGAGACGCGCAGCGCCGACCAGATCCCGTCCTCGTGGAAGCCCCAGCGCCAGTAGGCGCCGCAGTAGTGGGTGCGGCGATGGCCGCTGATCTCGGCCCAGCGGTGCTGGGCTGCCACACCGGCGCGCGTGTAGATCGGGTGTGCGTAGTCGAAGCGGCGGATCACCCGGGCCGGATCGATCGCATCGCCTCGGTTCAGGGTGACCAGGAACCTCTCCCCGGCCGAAAGCGATTGCAGCCGGTTCATGTCGTAGGTGATGGTCGTGCGTCCCGCCGGCTGCCTGCTGAGATGGAAGTTCCAGCTTGCCCGCGCCACCCGCCGCCTCGGCAGCAGACTCCGATCCGTGTGGAGGACCGTTTCATTCGACTGGTAGGGGATCGCCCCCAGCACCTCGCGCTCGGCCCTGCTCGGATCGGCCAGCAGCTCCAGCGCCTGATCGGAATGGACGGCGAGGACGACCTCGTCGAACCGCTCCGCCGAGCCCTCGGTCGATAGCTCGACGCCATCGGGGCCGCGCGCGATCCGGCGCACCGGAGCACGCAGGTGAAGCCGCCCCCCGAAGCTCCGGGTGAGCGCGTCGACGTATCGCCGCGATCCGCCCGAGACGCTGCGCCAGGCAGGTCGGCCCCGAAGCTGCAGCGCACCGTGGTTCGAGAGGAACTCGGCCATGAAGCTGGCAGGGAAGGACCACAGCTCGGCGGGATCGGCGGACCAGATCGCCGATACCTGGGGCACGATCAGACGCTCGACGAAGTAGGGGGAATAGCGGCGCTGGGCGAGGAAATCGCGCAGCGAGGGGCCGGCTCCGTTCTGACCGACCAGCCCCCGGGCCTCGCGGTTGAAGCGGACGAGGTCCGCGAGCATGCGATGGAAGCGAGGGTCGACGATGTGGGCCGGACGGGCAAACACCCCGGCCGGACGGCTCGACCACTCGAACCGGCCGACCCCGTCGGATACCGAGAGGCTCATCTCGGCCGGCTGGGTGGGGACGCCGAGCTCGGCGAAGAGCCGGTCAAGGTTGGGGTAGTTGCGGTCGTTGAAGACGACGAACCCGGTGTCCACCTCCCAGCGGCCGTCGTCGGTCTCGACCCTGACCGTATTGGCGTGCCCTCCGGCGTCCGCGCCGGCCTCGAAGAGGTGGACGTCGTGCCCGGCGCCGAGCAGCTCGTGCGTCGCCACCAGGCCGGCGACGCCGGCGCCGACCACGGCGATCCGCTGCGGGGCCCCTGCCATTCGGAGACTCACGAAGGGGTCGCCTCGCGGTCGCGCCGCGGGTGGATGGGACCGAGCAGCCGCGCCGCCAGCCCGTCGCGTGCGTTGTCGCCCAGTCGGTTGAACAGCACCGCGAGGATCGGATCGGCGAGCCGCAGCGCTCCGCGGAGGCGGAGCTCTGCCGAGTAGGTGACCTCGGTGGCGCCCCCCGGGGCGTCGGCTAAGGTGATCTCATCGCGGGAGACGACGGTGGTGGTCTCCGCGACCAGCAGCAGGCGCCGTGGACGCTCGACCACCTCGGCACGGTAGGTGAGGGGAACCTCACGCCCTAGAAAGCGCACGGTCAGCTCGAACTCGGCGCCGGGCCGGCCGGGCCGTCCCCCGGTCAGGTGCGCCGACCGGATGCTGGGGTCCCACTCGGCCACCGAGCGGAAGTCCTCCAGGTAGGTGAAGACGTCCTCGCGGCTCTCCGGGGAGCTGACGGTTGCTTCGTATCGCGCCATCGGTCTTCCTCTTTCTGCGTTCGAGCGCGTGGGGCGGATCAGGTTGGGCGCTGGCTCGCCCCGCCGAGCGGGCCACCCACGGCGCGCAGACCGCCGAGTGCGCCCGCTCGGCCGAGCAAACGGTTGTCCAAAGTCTGTCCAGCCTCTCTACTAGGCTACGCTACCACAGATGAGCGCAATTGTCGAGTCTTTGTCTAAGGTCTGACCCATGCCCGAAGTACTGATCCGGATCGGTGAGCTGAGCCGCCGCACCGGGGCGGGGGCCGACGCGATCCGGGCATGGGAGCGACGTTACGCCCTGATCGACCCGGTGCGGAGCCCGGGCGGCTACCGGCTCTACTCCGAGGCGGATGAGCTGGTCGTGCGCGCGATGCGCCGACTGACCGGGCAGGGCATCGCCGCGGCGGAGGCGGCCAAGCTCGCCCGGGCCGAACGAGTGCCCTCGGCCGCGCCGTCCGGCGGGGCGCTGGACCCGGCCGCCGCGTCACTCCGGCTGCTCGCCGCGCTGGAGGCATTCGACGAGCCCGGGGCCGAGGCGGTGCTCGACCTGGCGCTGGCCGGGCTCTCGCTCGACCGCTTTCTCGAAGGCGTCGTGCTGGACTCGATGGCCGAGATCGGGGCGCGCTGGGAGCGCGGCGACCTGACCGTGGCCCAGGAGCACTTCGCCTCGGCGCTCGTCCGAGGCCGCCTGCTCGGGCTGGCGCGCGGTTGGGGAGCGGGCTCAGGTCCCCTAGCGGTGCTCGCCTGCGTGCCCGGCGAGCTCCACGACCTCGGGTTGATCTCCTTTGGCCTCTGCTTGAGGGAGCGCGGCTGGCGGATCGCCTATCTCGGCCCCGACACGCCGACCGAGACCCTGGAGACGACGGTTGGCGACCTGCGACCCCGCTGGCTGGTGCTGGCCGCCTCGCAGGACAAGCGACTGGGGCCGGTGAGGGATCGGCTGGCGGCGCTGGCCCGGGAGGCCCAGGTCGGGCTCGGCGGCGCCGGCGCCGAGGCGGCCGGCGCGATCGAGGGGGTCACCTTGATGCGTGGGGGGCCGGCGGAGGAGGCGGATGCGATGGCGGCGGGCCTCGCAGGCGCGTAGGGGCCGGTCGCGCGCTCTTCAGGTCTCATGCACGTTGCCGAACCGGCCGATTCCCGGGGAAGGGTGATTTGCGCCGACGGCGAGGTGGACGGCAAGCTGGAGGGCTCGAAGGCTTCCGGGATGCTCTCCGGCCGCAAGGGGACAGCCTTCGGAACCGACTGCCGGGCGACCGGCATTTCCTGGCACGCGGAGGCGCAGCCAGGGTCCGACGGAGAGGCGGCCTAGCGCCCGCGCGAGCACGGGACACAGCCCCATTGCGGTCCCGTCCTGGATTGAGCTCGCCAGGCGGGGAAGATGCAGGACTGTGGAGCCGAGGCAGACAACACACGGCCTTCTTGCGGCGGTGATGGTGTGCGGCGTAGTGCTTGCGGTGCCCGGGTGCGGCTCGGGCAACGGCAGCTCCGATCGCCAGGCACAGCCGGCGACGAGCGGGCCGCGGTTGAGCCGTGCGCGATGCCTGCGGCTCGAGCCGCTGGTCCGGTCGCGGGCGGCGGTGGACAATGTGAACAGCGCCCCTCTGAGGGTCTCGGCCACGGGAACCGCTCGCCTGTCCCAATGCCGCTTCCGGTCGCGCGCCGCGCAGGTCACCGTAGCCCTCGACACCGCCACCGACTCCGATCAGCGGTTTGCCAACCGGGTCGTCGAAGCGATCCAGTTCAGCGGGGGCGATCCCTCGAGGCTCCCCCGGCGGGTCGGTGGGGTCGGCGATCCCGGCTCCGAGTACGGCGGCGCCGTCTGGTTCGCCTCATCCGCACAGCTTCTGGCGATCAGGGCGAACCGGCTGCTGATCGTCGGCTTCTATGTCGAGGGGCTCCCGGATGGAGCGCTGCGGAGCGGAGCGGCCGCGCTTGCCCGGCGCGCCTACTCGCTGACCGGCGATACGGAGGCCCGTAGCTGAGGCGAGGCTTTCACACCAGCCGGAACTCGTCGCTGAACTCGGCCAGCAGATCCTCGCCCTCGCGGCCCTGTCCCGCCATGGCCGCGTAGAGGCGCTCGAAGAACTCCGCGGTGCGGAGCGCCGCTCGCCGCTGGTCTCCTCAACGGTCCTGACGATGAGCAGGCGGAAGCCCTCGGGCCCTTCGATCTCCTGGCCGGCATGCGCCACGCGGCGACCTTAGCCTCCGGCTCCCCTCAGCGTCGCTGCTCGCGGAACATCCGCATTGCGTGCGCCCCGGCCGGGTGCTCGCGCAGCTCCCGCACGACCGCGGCTGTGTGCTCCGGCAACTCGCCCGGCTGGGGCAGCGGCACCCCGTACTCCGGGGGCATCAGCACCGAGGCCGCCAGGGCGGAGAAGGTCAGGTCGGCGGCGGTGAAGGCCTCGCCGCAGAGGAAGGGGCGCCCGTCATCTAGGCGCTCGGCCACCTGGTCGAAGCTCGCCCGGACAGTGCTCTCCGCGCGGGCGGCGGTGGACGGGGTGACGCCAAGGTAGCGGTCGATGCCGCGCCAGACGAGCGGGTAGAGCAGGGGCAGCAGGCGCCGCTCCCAGGCCGGAACGCCCGTGGGCGCGTAGCGGACCGCGATCTCGCGGTGGCCGCGCAGCTCGTTGTACATCCAGAGCCGCCCCTCGGGGCCGAGGCGCTGGTCGAAATCGCGCTCGAGCTCCCGTATCTCCTCGCGGGCCGCGGGATCGTCGGGATAGATGCGCCTCTGGGCCGGCACCCCCCGGTCGGCCCATTCGAGGATCTCGGCCGATTCCGCCAGCACCGTCTCGCCGCAGACCAGGACCGGAGCGGTCGTCCCGCCCCCGGCCCGGCGGACCGCCAAGCGGTGGAGCAGCTGGAGGTGAGGGCGCTCCGAGTAGGGGATGCCGGCGAGCTCCAGCGCCCAGCGGGCCTTCTCGCAGTAATGGCTGATCGGGATCGTGATCAGCTCACAGGTGTCCCGGCCGGTGCTCACCCCGCGATCATCCCCGACCGCGTCTCGGGCGGCGAGGTCGAATAACGTCAGCGGAGGATGGCAGAGGTCCGGCTCAGCATCTCGATCTCGCTCGACGGCTTCGCCGCCGGCCCCAACCAGAGCGAGGAGAACCCGCTCGGCGAGGGCGGGATGCAGCTGCACGAGTGGGCCTTCGAGCTGGCCGCCTGGCGCGAGCCACACGAGCGGGAGGGCGGCGAGGTGAACGCCAGCACCGAGGTCGTCGAGGAGATGCGCGAGGGTGTCGGCGCCACGCTGATGGGACGCAACATGTTCGGTGGCGGGCCAGGCCCCTGGGGCGAGGATCGCTGGACCGGTTGGTGGGGAGAGGAGCCGCCGTTCGGAATGCCGGTCTTCGTGCTCACCCACCATCCGCGCGAGCCGCTCGAGCTGGGGGAGACCACCTTCACCTTCGTGACCGGGGGAATCGAGGCGGCGCTGGAGCAGGCCCGGGCCGCCGCCGGGGACGGAGACGTGGCGATCGGCGGCGGCGCAAGCACCGCCCGCCAATACCTGGACGCCGGCCTCATCGACGAGGTCAACCTCTCAATCGTCCCGGTCCTTCTCGGGAGCGGCGCTCGGCTCTTCGACGGGGGAGCGGGGGCCGGGGCGGCGCTGGAGATCGCTCGGGTGATCGACGCCCCGGGCGTCACCCACCTCAAATATCGAGCGGGCGATGGCCGTGCCTGACGCGATCGTCGTCGGCGCCGGCCTGGCCGGCCTCTCCGCCGCCCGCGACCTGGCGGGGGCGGGTACCGAAGTGGTCGTCCTCGAGGCGCGCGACCGACCCGGCGGCCGGGTGCTCCAGACGAGCCTCGCCGACGGCCGTCTCGTGCAGCTGGGCGGCGAGCTGACCGGACCCCATCAGTCGGCCTACCGCGGGCTGGTGGAAGAGCTGGGGCTGACCCTGGAGCCCTCCTTCGTCGCCGCAGCGGGCGAGGAGACCTACCTCCTCGCCGAGGGGCGCTTCGTCGGCGACGGCCATCCGTGGATGAGCGACGAAGACCGGGCCAGCTACGCCGAGACCGAGCGGGAGTTCGCCCGCCTGGCGAAGACCGTCGATCCGGAGGACCCCTGGTCGCACCCCGACGCCGAGCGGCTCGACCGCCTCTCGATCGCCGCCTGGATGCGGGACGTCGGCGCGACCCGCAATGCGGTGCGGGCGCGTGACCTCTTCGCCCTGGCGCTCTCCTCGGAATCGGCCGAGCGCACGTCGCTGCTCTCCGAGCTTCGCAAGGAGGCCTCGGCCGGAGCGAGTGGCTTCTACAGCTATGAGACCTGGGAGGCCGAGCGGGTCGCCGAAGGCTCGGCGACCGTTGCCCTGCAGATGGCCGAGGACCTGGGGTACCGGATCCGCTACGCGACCCCGGTGAGGCGGATCACGATCAGCCCCTCCGGCTGCTCGGTCACGACCGCCGCGGGGGAGCGCTTGGAGGCGGAGATCGTGGTCTCGGCGTTACCGGTCGGCCCGCTGCGCGATGTCCAGGTCGACGGCGTCTCCGAGGAGCGGCTCGGGTCGCTTCACCGCCAGCGACACGCCCTCGCGGCGAAGCCCGTCTTCGCCTACGAGTCGGCCTTCTGGGAGGAGGGAGGGCAGAACGGCGACCTCTACTCCGAGACGGGGCTGATCGGGGGTGCGTGGGCACAGGCGGGAGGGGTGATCTCGACCCTGGTCCCGCCGGAGCGCCTGGCGCCGCTCATCGCCACCCCCGGGCACCTGGTCCAGCATGAGCTGGCGACCGAGATGGCCGCAGCCTTCGGCGAGCCGGCCGGCAGCCCCCTCGCATTCTTCCTGCGCCGCTGGGGCATCGACCGGTGGACCCAGGGCTACATCACCTCCTGGCGCCCCGGCGACGTGATGGCCGTCGGCCCGCTCCACGGCACCCACGAGCCGCCCTTCTACGTCTGCGGCTCGGACCAGTGGGTCTGTGGCTACATGGAAGGCGCGGTGCGCACCGGGCGCAGCGCCGCAGGGGCGGCGTTGGGGAGCTAGCTGTGATAACCCGACGCGGGTAGCGGATCCAGGCGACTCCGGGCACGATTCGTGTCCCTTCGCGGCTGATTCGCCACGCCCCGGTGAGGTGGGACCTTTGAACCGCCATATACGCGTCTGAAAGGTCTCACGTCCCGCGTATCCAGCGACGCGGTCAATCATCGGAGCCAGGCCCCATCCGATACACGGTGTTCAGCAGGGTCTCGACCGTGCCCGGGCTGACCGCGTTGGCCAGCTCGAAGGCGTTGCCGAAACGGGTCGAGATGCGGATCGGGCGGGTGACGATCGCCTCGGCGACCATGGCCGCGGCCTCCTCGGCGCTGATCGCCGGGAACGTTTCGTACAGCTTGGTGGGGGCGATCATCGGGGTCCGCACGAGCGGCATGTAGACGGTGGTGACATGGACGCCGTCGGCCCGGATCTCCGAGGCGATCGAGGCCGAGAAAGCGTTCAGCGCGGCCTTCGACGCGAGGTAGGCGGAGAAGCGGGGGGTGTGGATCTGTACCCCGGCCGAGGAGATGTTGACGATCTGGCCGGAGCCGCGCTCGCGCATCGAGGGCAGGAGGCCCAGCATCAGCCTCACCGCCCCGAAGTAGTTGATCTGCATCGTCCGCTGGAAGTCGTGCATGCGCTCGTAGGAGAGCTCGAGCGAGCGCCGGATCGAGTGCGCCGCGTTGTTGACCAGGACGTCGACGTGCCCGTGCTGCTCGAGGACGGCGGTGGCCAGGGCTCCGACCGCGTCGAGGTCGGAGAGGTCGCAGGGGTGCACGTGGGCGCGTCCCCCGGACGCGGCGATCTCCTCCTTCGCCTGCTCCAGCGCGGCGGCGTTGCGGGCCACGAGCAGGACCGTGCCACCGGCGGCACCGATGCGAAGCGCGCTCGCCTTGCCGATCCCCGAGGAGGAGCCGGTGATCATCACGACCCTGCCACCGACGGCGTCCTCGAGGGACCCGCTGCGGATCCGGCGCAGCACCCCGGCAGGCGTGTAGGGCGCCTTGAAGGCGAGCTTGTTGGCCCTCCCGATCAGCCCGGAGATTGGGTCCGTGCGCGCCATCGGACTCTGCGCGCCGCCTCAGGCCGGGGAGGAGCGGGCGGATAGGACCTCGAGGCAGGCCTCGGCGGCGTGGGCGCCGGAGCGGGTCGCTCCCTCCATGTGGATGTGACCCACCCCCGCGATGTCGGTACAGGCCCAGTGGATCGGGCCGATCGGGCGGCGGAGGTCCTCGCCGAAGCGGGTCAACCCGCCGACGCCGAAGCTGGTCCCGTAGGCCCCGCGGGTCCACTCCTGTCCGGACCACTCGGTCTCGATGTAGTCGACGGGCCGTTGCGCTCGCGCGCCGACGTAGGAGGCCATGCCCTCGAGCACCGCCTCGCGGCGAGGGCCGGGGTCCATCCGCCCGACCCGCTCGGCGACCTCGCCGGCCAGGAAGGTGCAGAGAACGCCCGCCGAGGCCGAGGGCGGGGAGTTGTCGTAGAGCTCGCGCACCAGCTGGTAGGGCGCGAAGCCCTGGCCCGAGAGCCCCTCCTCGCGCCAGAACGGCTGCTCGTAGACGGCGAGGATCTTGGTAACGCTGCCCTGCGAGAGTGCCTGCTCGAGCCGCAAACGCCAGGCCGGGAGGGCCGGCTGGAAGCGGATCGCAGCGCTCAGGTTGGGCGGCACCGCGAGGATCGCGTTGCGCGCCCTGGCTGACCATCCGGCCCGCATCGATCTCGACCCCCTCGTCGGACCAGCGGACCTCGCGGGCCGGGGACTCCAGCACCACCCGCTCGCCGAGGCGCTCGGCGAGCCGGATCGGGATCAGCTGCGAGCCGCCGACGACCCGGTAGGCCAGGCACTGCTCGGGCTCGAACAGCTCGAAGGTCCCTCCGGCGCCGGAAATCATCCACAGGCCCTGGAGCAGCGAGAAGGTGTGCGCGGGCTTGGCCAGGAAGCCGCCGGCGAGCCAGGCGCGGAGCAGGTCGCGGGCCATCTCGTCGCCGACCTCCCGCCTTAGCCATTCCTCGTAGGTGATCGCGTCGAGCTCGGTCGCGTCGGGGTGGGCCCACGGCGCCTCGGGATCGAGCTCCTTGGCCAGGGCGTCGAGCTTGGCGTCCGCCTCCTCGAAGGCGCGCTCGGAGGCGGCGCCGAGGGGCGCGTCATGGCCCCGGTAGCGGTGCGACCTGCCGGCCGCGTCGACGTAGACGTGCTCGCCCTCGCGGAAGCTTGGGAACAGGTCGATCCCGAGCTCGCCGAGCAGCGAGTGGAGGGCCGACTGGTAGGGGGCGACCCATTGGCCGCCCAGCTCGTTCGCCTCGCCGCCGATCTCGGTGTTCCAGACCCGTCCCCCGACCCTGTCGCGGGCCTCGAGCACGACCACGTCGACGCCCTCGCGGGCCAGCGCGGTCGCTGCCGTGAGGCCGGCGATGCCGGCCCCGACCACCGCTACATCTGTCTCAATGATGCGATCAGCGCAACCGGCCTCCTCAAGCCAGCCGATCGGAACCCCGCGCTCAGTCTATGCGGGATTCCGCTCGGCTGGCTTCGGGGGCTCAGCGGCCGGCCTGGAACGCGAGGCCGTCGGCGGTGCAGTGCTCGGTGGTCGCCGTTGGCGACCGTCGCCACGTTGAAGGTGGCGGTGCTCGCGCTTGGTCGCGAAGACCAGGTTCGCGATAGTGCGGAAGTAGCTGCCCGGGGGCGACGGAGGAGGACCCGCCGATCACCGCGCTGCCGACCGGGACGTCGATCTGCAGGTTGCCCGCGTTCATCGTGCCCGCGCGAGTGCGGGTTGCTTCCGAAGTCGTTCTGGAAGTTCTCCTGGATCGTCCCCGGCCGCGTGGAGCGGAAGGCGAAGACCAGGGAGGTGCCGCCGCCCGTGGCTGCGGCAGGCGGCCCGCAGGGTGAGGCCGTTGACGGTGCCGACCGAGCGCAACGGCGATCCGGCCTTGGCGTCGGCGGAGAAGTGGAGGCGCACCGACCGGCGAGCCCGAAGCTGCTTGCGGATGCCCTTGGCCAGCGCCCTGCTTGCGGACGCTGCCCGCGGCGAGCTTGTTCGGCTTGACCGCGTGCCGGCGGAGCTGCTGCGGGCCGACGCTGTTCTTCGGCAGCGCCACGGCGGCATAGGAAACGCCGCCCATCGCGACGCACAGCGCGATCATCGAGAGGACGTTGGAGAAGGTCAGTCGGGACCGCAGGGACTTCAGCACGGGACTCCTCGGTAGTTTTCGAACCCGGCATCTATCGGCAGGCCCCTGCACCGACCTTGAGCCCTGGTCGGGTTGGTAGCGTGCCGCCCGATGGCGGCGAGATGGGCGAAGCTCGGGGTGGTCGCCGGCTGCTTGACGCTCGTCGCGGCCTCGGCGGCGATCGGGCGGACGCGGGGCCGGGGCGCCGCTCGCGGTCGGCGCCGGGCAGAGCTGCGATGCCGTCTACCAGGCTCAGCCGCCGCAGCCGGGCGAGCCCGCGGGCGGGGCGCCGGGGATTCCCGTCGGCTGGGCGAAGGCCGCCGCCGGGGCTGCTGCCCCGCCAGGTCTACCTCCGCACCGAGACGGAGGGGTTCAACCGCCTCTATGAGTTCGCCACCCGCAGGGGCGAGATCTTCGCCCGCCTGCGAAGGGGCGATCAACCCTGGCGCCGGCTACCGCTGCCGGCATGCTTCGCCGGCCGCGTCGAGCAGATCTCGGTCGATGACGACGAGATGATCGCGCTCGACGAGCGGCGCCACGTGTTCACGATGAACCGGGCGCTCGACAACGGCTCCGAGTTCAGCTGGACGGGGCACTGGAGCGTGCCGGTCTGGATGGGGCCGGGGATCACCCTGCCGCCGACCAAGGCCTGGTCCTGGTCGGTGGTCTCGCCGCTGGAGGATCACAACTGGACCGATCCGGCCGGCAACCGGACGGCGATCGGGGCCGGCAAGGTCTCCCATATCTGGGGCCTGCGTCCGGGCGGCCGGCGGCTCACCTTCTGGGACCCCTGGCTGCCGCTCGATCAGAGCTATGAGATGTGCGGGCCGCACCGCGGCCGCTTCCGCGCGGTCAACCTCTCGGCCGCGGGCTCATACGTGTTCGTGATCGGCCGCTTCGGCGACATGTTCACGCGGCTGTATGACTTCGACATCTCCGGGCACGACCCGATCTTCTTCGACTACTCCTACGAGGACCAGCGCGGCAAGGGCGACGGCGCCCCGATCCAGCTTCCGCCGGCGGGCTGGACCCGGCAGCCGAAGATCCCCGGCAGGATCACCTCGGCGATCTCGATCAGCAAGGTCGGGGTGGACTGCGGTCCACCGCATCCTCCGGGTCGAGGGCGAGCGCCGCGGCCACACCGGCTTCTGGCAGCGCGACGTCGCCTCGCCGCGGGCGAAGGGGTGGCGGTTCCACCGCACCGGCGCTCCGCTGAGCGGGAAGGCTGCTCGCGAACCCGCGCGGCAACACGTCCTGGCGGGGCCTCGCCCGGGGCGAGGACAGGCGCTACCGGATGCACGGCGGCGGCTTCACCGCGACCCTCCTCGACTACAACGTCTACTGCTCGCCGGCGACCCTGCGCTGGCAGGAGGACGGCAAGGTGCGGAAGCTACCGCCTCTACAACGTCGACGGGCTGCGCCAGGCGCCGCGGGCGCGGGGCCTCGACGACGAGCCGCGCGAACAGTACGGGGAGATCAGGTGGGGGCCGGGTGACTTCGAGGCGGTCACGGTGCAGGCGACCCGGGCGCGGATCGAGATACCCGAGCACGATTGGACATTCGAGCACGTGCCGGTTGCGGGGCGGGGCGGGACTTGACCCCGGCGATCACCGACGCGGCCCGGGAGGCGCTCGGCATCCTGCGCGACGGCTCGACCTTCAGCTGGTCCACGGTGACCCTGCTCGGCCTGGTGGTCTACGTCTACTCGGTCGAGGTCGAGCGCCGCCGCTGGGACATCATCCTGGCCGGGCTCGGCTTCTGGCTGATGGACTGGTTCAACGAGCTGGTCAACTCGGCGATCTTCCACGCCACCGACCGGGCGCCGCTGTGGACCGTCACCGGCGACACCAGCTACCTGATCCTGATCGGCCTCAGCATCGAGATCTCGCTGCTCTTCCTGGTCGCCGGAGTCGCCTTCGTCAAGCAGCTTCCGCCCGATCCGCGGATGCGGATCCTCGGCGTCCCCAACCGGCTCTTCCTCGTCTTCGCCTTCTCCTGCGCCTGCGTGGCGGTCGAGCTGTTCCTGAACTCGACCGGCTACTTCACCTGGGAGTACTGGTGGTGGAACACCCCGTTCGTGCCGCTGATCGTCGTCTTCGGCTACATGACCTTCTTCGCGGATCGCCGCCTGGATCTTCGACATGGGCGACGACCGCCGCCGCCAGCTCACGGTGGTCGGGGGCCTCGCAGCGGTCGACATCGCGCTCGGCCTCGGCCTCGCCGGATTGCCGCGACTGGCTCGTCAGTGCGGACCGGGTCCCGACCCGGGACGCCCGCAACTGCAGGGCCGCTGAGGGTTTTCGGAAAGAAACGGAGTTGCCTTGCCCGTGCCCCAGTCCGCGACAGAGGAGCTCGCCCTTCCCGCCCGCTCGGGCCCGGGGATCGCTTTCGGACTCCTCGCGGCTGCTCCTCTGCGGGCCGCTCTGGCGCGCCCGGCCCGGTCGCCGCAGCGAGTGCCCGCTGCCAGGGTGAGCGGGTGACGATCAGGGGCACCGCGCACGCCGAGCTGCTAACCGGCACCGCGCACCGCGACGTGATCGACGCCGGGGCAGGTAATGACGAGGTGCATGGCAGGCGCGGCAACGACGTGATTTGCGCGGGGCGCGGCAAGGACTTCGTGTTCGGCGGGCCGGGCAGCGATCAGATCGACGGCGGGGACAACATCGATTCGCTCCACGGCAACGATGGCCGGGACAGGCTGCGAGGCCAGCGCGCGCCGACTTCCTCGCGGGCGGCCGGGGACGGCGACCTGATCATCGGCGGCCCCGATGCCGGCACCCCGGCCGGCGGCGACGTCGCCGCCTTCGGCGGCCACCTCGCCCCCGTCAGCGTCGACCTCGGCCGTGGCGTCGCCCACGGGCAGGGCCTCGACCGCCTGCGCGGGATCGAGGGCGTGATGGGCTCGACCCTGCCCGACACGATCGTCGGCGACGACGGTCCCAACGTGCTCTCCGGCTCTGCCGACCCGGACCGGATCAGCGGCGCGGGCGGTGACGATCTGATCAACGGCGGCCCCGCCGATGACACCGTCCACGGTGACGGTGGCGACGACCAGATCCTCGGCTACTACGGCGACGACACCCTCTTCGGCGACCGTGGGGAGGACTCGATCGAGGGCTACGGCGGGCGCGACGTGATTTCCGGCGGACCCGGTAACGACAAGCTCGTCGGCGACGAGGGGAGGGATCGGCTGTTCGGGTTGCGGGGCGACGACCGCCTCTTCGGCGACATCCGCCCCTGCATCGGCGCGACCTGTGAGATCGGCGGTCCCGACCTCCTAGACGGCGGCTCGGGCGCCGAGAGCCAAGGGCGATTACGGCGACGGCGGGCCCTTCACAGACACCTGCACCAACCTCGAGCGCTTCACCTCTTGCGAGCTCGGATCTCCGTGATCGGGTTCGCTAGGATGCCGCACCCTTCGCACGGATAAAGCCAGGGAGAAAGGAACCCCCCAAGATGAGAAGCACCCTGAAGATCGCCCTCACGATCGCCGTCGCGGCGCTCGCCACGGCGGCCCTAGCCGCCCCCGGGGCCGGCGCCAGGCGCGGTCGCCAGCGCCTCGAAGGGCTGCAACGTCTCAGCCCGCGCCTACGGGCACAACATGTACACCACCTCGCTGGCGGTGCGCCACACCTCCTGCGCCAAGGGCAAGGCGGTGGTCAAGGGCTACACCAAGTGCCGCTACAAGCACGGCGGGCTGAACGGCCGCTGCCCCAACCGGGTGGAGAAGCTCAAGTGCGGAGAGGGCAGGCGCACCCTCGACCCCCACATCGAGTACAGCGTCAAGGTCTGCTGCAAGCACGGCTCGAAGCGGGTCAAGTTCTCCTATACGCAGCTGGTCTGAGCCCTGCGACGCAGCGGCCCGATCGAATCAGCGGTGGCATCCCGGGACCGGATCGGGGAGACTCCGTGCGCTTCGTGACTGCAAGGAACGGACTCGCAATCGCAGCCTGCGCCGCGGGCCTCGGCACCGCCCTGGCCATGGTGGCCGTGGCCAGCGACGGGGCCGGTCCTGCGCAATCGGCCGCGGCCGGGAAGGTGAGCTTCTCGGCCCCGAGCCTCTATCCGCGCTTCACGACGCGCCGCCACTTCTACGTGGCCAGGTGCAAGCACACCACGACCAAGGTGACGATGCGGGCGGCCGGCCCCTACCGGATCTCGGCGGGGGGCTCGAAGCCGCGCTCGGGGCGCTCTCGGGTCAGGCTGCGGGTCGAGCCGGGCCAGAACTTCAGGGTGCGGGTCGCCCGTGGCCGGAAGAAGCGCTCCTACGAGGTCCGCTGCCTGCCGCGGCGCTTCCCCAAGTGGCGCTTCCAGCGCCTCAGGGCGAAGGCGCCGAAGCCGGGGCTGATCGCGCTCGGCTCGCGAGCGTCGAAGGGGATCCCGCCGTGGGTGGCGATCTTCGACAACTCGGGTACCCCACGCTGGTGGTATCAGTCGGACACGCGGCCGATCAACGTGCAGGTGCTGCGGGGCGGAACGGTGGCCTGGTCGCGCGCCTACGGTGACGGCTACGGCCGTGATCCGCGCCAGGCCCAGGAGATTCACGCCCTCTCCGGCAAGCTGCTTCAGGTGCTGAGGCCGAGCAGGGGCCGGATCTCTGACCCGCACGAGCTGACGCAGGAATCAGACCGTGACTTCCTGGTCGAGAGCTACGTCCCCCACGGCCCCGTCGACCTCAGCGCCTACGGTGGTCCGAAGCGGGCGGCGATCGTCTACCCCGAGGTCCAGGAGCTGTCACGAAAGGGCCGGCTGCTGCGGCGCTGGAGCCTGCTGCACAAGATCACCCTCGACGACACCGCGCCGAACTGGTGGAGCACGATCCTCGGCAACCCGCGGCGCCACCGGGGCGGCCTCCCGACCTATGACGTGGTTCACGTCAACGCGATCGACCCTTGGGGCCACGAGCTGGTGGTCTCGACCCGCCACACCAACGCGGTCTTCGGCTTCTCTCGCAAAACCGGCAAGGTCCGCTGGAAGCTCGGCGGGACGCCCGCCCCCGAGTCGCTGACGATGAGCGGTGGCCCATACACCCCGGACGACCTGTTCGGCGGCGAGCACGACGTCAGGGTGTACGGGAACGGCGCCCTCAGCATCTTCGACAACGGCACCCGGCGCTCCCGCCCGCCGCGCGGAGTGGTCTACAGGCTTGACCTGAAGGACCGCACCGCGAAGTACGTCGGGGAGCTGATTGATCCGCGGGCCCACAAGGGCAATTGCTGCGGGTCGGTGCGAGCGATCCCGGGCGGATGGCTGGTCGGGTTCGGTGACACGACCCTGGTCTCGGCCTTCAACACACACCGACAGGTCGCCTGGAGGCTTTGGTGGGGCAACTCCTACCGCGCCGTCCCGGTGCCGCGGGGGAGGGTGACGAATCACCAGCTCGACCGCGGCCTCGAGCAGATGGAGCCCTAGCCCCCGGACGCGATCGGCCAGGAGCGGAGGAGGCCGCGAGTGGTTCCTCAGCGGAGCTGGCCCACCAATGCCCCGCCCAGCTTGCGGTACCCGGTGACCGACGGATGGACCTTGTCGGCGTTGTCGCCGGGTGCGAAGCGACCCGGGTCGCCGTGGTCGCTGAGGGTGTGAAAGAAGGGGACGATCCGGACGTTCCGGTCGCGCCCGATCGCTCGGATGGCGCGGTTCAGCAGCCGCACCTTCGCCGCCTGGGCCCGGGTCGTCTTCTCGATCGGCAGCACGTTGGCGAGCAGGACCCTGCGGACGCCCGCCTTGCGGGCGCTCCCGACCATGGCCCGGAGGTTCGCGGCGGCGACCTTCACCTGCTCGAGCGTGTTGTGCGGCAGCTCCCCCTTGTAGGCCTGAAGGAGGTCGTTTGTGCCGCCCTGGATCAGCAGGACGTCGGCGTTGCGGGCGCAGCCGTCGAGTCGCAGCGCTATCTCGTCGGTGCGCTCGCCGGGAACGCCGCAGTTGCGGAAGCGAAGCCGCGGCTCGAGGCGGTCGGCCCAGTACTCGTACTGGCTTCTTCGGGTCATCCGCCGGTGCCAGTTGCGCTTCAGCCAGGCGCGCCACTTCGGATCGGGGTCCCATCGCGGCCAGCCCGCGGTGATCGAGTCGCCGAGGGTGACGACCAGCGGGCCTGGGCGCCCGGCCGCGCTGCCGGAGCCCGCTGGGCCGCCGCCGTCGCCCAGGGCGATCACCGCGGCAGAGCATCCCACGGCAGCAATCGCCCCGAGACAGATGAGAACTTTCGTCATCACTCCCTCACCGGCCGCGGAAGGATACAGCCAGCCCCGAACGGGTGATCGCGACGACCGCGCGAGCCGCGAGCGTGTAGCCTGGCAGTCGATCGTTTGCCGGCTTGGCGCGGCGAGCGCGCTTCAGGGAGCGCCGGCGGGGACTGGACAGGAGGAAGCATGCGGAGAAGCAAGTGGATGGGTGTGCGGATGGCCGTCGCGGCGGCGAGCGTGGCGATCGGCGCCGCGGTGCTGGCGCCATCGGCGAGCGCCGGTGCCTTGGTCAGGTTCGATCGGATCCAGGGCGTCGACTCGCCCGGGACCCCGGCGAAATACGACCGGGTCGGCATCCTCAAGACCGGGCCCCGCAGGGCACCCAACATCCTCGTGCTGAACCCCGGCACCTCCGCCAGCGCCGCCTACTTCGAGCCGCTGGCCAAGACGATCGTCGCCAAGACCCGCGGGCGCTGGCAGGTCTGGGCCGTGGAGCGTCGCGAGAACCTGCTCGAGGATCAGTCGGTCTTCAACAAGGCTAAGGCCGGGAAGGCGACCCCGCAGCAGGTCTTCGACTACTACCTCGGCTACCTCACCGATCCGACTATCACCCACCACTTCCAGACGATCCCCAACGCCGACGTCGCCTACGCGAAGGACTGGGGCATGAAGGTCGAGATCGGCGACCTGCATCGCGTCGTCAAGAGGGCGCAGAAGCACGGGCGACACGTGGTGGTCGGGGGCCACTCGCTGGGCGGCTCGATCACCACCGCCTACGCGACCTGGGACTTCCACGGCAAGCCGGGGGCAAAGGGGCTGGACGGGCTCCTCTACATCGACGGGGGCAGCGGTCCGACCCCGGTGTCCCCGGAGGACGCGAGCACATCGCTCGAGAACCTGATGGCCCCCGCCAGCTCGCCATGGCTGGTCTTCGGCGGGATCCCTTCGCCGTTCACGGGCCTGTTCAACACGGCCGGGGCGCTGGGCGCGATCATCGCCCCGAACGAGCCGTCTCTGGCCTATGACTTCGCGCTGCTGCCGGCGAACCTGAAGCCGCCGGTGCCGCCGACAAACCTCGGCGAGTACGGCTACGCGCTAGATACCGAGACATCGCCGCCCGGCTTGGCCGCGGCCCAAGCCCATCTCGGCCATCTCGCTCCCAGCGGCGACCCCCGCGGCTGGGTCCGGGCGGGCGAGCTGACCCCGATCCGCCGCTACGCGAAGGCGTTCGCCGGCTGGGGCCTGAAGGGACTCGACGGCACCGCCTGGTATCACCCGCTGCGCCTGACGATCGACGCCGGTGCGGTCGCCGCGGGCAATCCGAACCCGGCCCAGGGGATCCTCAAGGTGCGGGCGATCCACGGGGACGACCTCTCCCGAAGGCTGCGGATCTACGCGTTCGGGGCGGCGCTGGGCGGGCAGCGCGTGCTCGACGCGGCCAGCAACCTGGCCGAGCAGTCGGGAATCCCGAAGCGCAACCTGACCCTGATCGACCGACACGAGACCTATGCCCACAACGACCCCAATACGGCGGCGCCGAAGAACGCGTTCGTCAACCACCTGATCCCCTTCCTCAAGGGGATCGCCCACCGCTAGGAGCAAGGGCACCGCGGCCAAGCGCCGCGGTGCCGTTCGGCCCGCGTCTCGGCTAGTGCTCGGCCGGGATCGACTTGCTCGAGTCCGGCCTGCAGCCCGGGATCCTGCCGGCGCGCGCGTAGAACTTGCCCGGCATGAAGCCCGTGTTGCCCGTGGACCACATGTAGCGGTCGCCGTTGGCCTGTGCGATGTCCGAGCCGATCTTCTGATCGACGCTCGGCTTTTGCTTGCGGCCCCGCTGCTTGTAGA
The DNA here is from genome assembly GCA_963738305.1 of uncultured Actinomycetes bacterium. Lineage (GTDB taxonomy): Bacteria > Actinomycetota > Thermoleophilia > Solirubrobacterales > 70-9 > JBBRHQ01. Next base: position 58,699 of record CAVTVU010000005.1, read on the forward strand.
GCCTGACGACGCGGTTGTTCGCGCACCTGCCCGGCTTCGGGCTATAGACGTAGCCGAAGAAGCCGCCCGACTCGGGGATGATCGTCACCTTCGTCTTCGCGGGGCTCCGCGCCCCGGCGGAAACCACCGACCCTGCCAGTCCGCAGATGGCGAGCACCGCCACCCCTGCCAGAAGCTTGCGACTCATCTTCCTCTCCTTTCCCCGCCTTCCCGTCCCTGACGTCTCGTCAGGTCCGCCGACCCTACCAGGCTGATTCCGGCCCTCCGACAGCCGTCCGGCGAGTACGGTGTCGGAGGTCCATGCCGCTCGACGACCGCATCGACCTGTTTGCGATCAAGGCCCAGTTCGAGCGTGCCTCCCGGATCCTCGACCTCGGCGCGCTCGCCGGGGACCTCGGCTTCCTGCGTCGAGCCCGGCGCACGCTGCTGCCGCTCCCGCTGATCGACCGGCCCGAGGAGATCGACGCCTCGGACGTCTTCCCGCCCCTCAACCCGCGCTCGATCCCGGCGCTGGAGGGCAAGCGGCTGGCGATGGTCGCCTCGGGAGGAGGCGGCGCGGCGGTGTCGCTGGTCGGGGTCGCAAGGGCCTTCGAGGAGGCCGGGCTCGAGCCGGCCGAGATCCTCGGCTGCTCGGGCGGGGCGATCTGGGGCTCGATGTGGGCGGCCGGGATGAGCGCCCAGGAGATGGCGGAATTCTCACTCTCCTGGAAGCCCGAGGACTACCTCGACGTGCAGTGGCTCTCACTGCCTCGCTTCGCGCTCTCGGCGCTGCGCGGGTTCACGGGCATCGCTAAGGGGGAGGCGGTCGAGCAGCTGTTCGATCGGCGCCTGCGGGAGATGCCCTGCGGCGAGACCCGGATCCCGATCAGGACGATCGTCTACAACATGGACCTGGGCACCGTCGAGTACTTCGGCACGGAAAATACCCCTGAGGCTACGATCGGCCAGCTGGTCCGCGTGGCGATTGCCCTGCCGCTGTTCATCGAGTCGGTGGAGGTCCACGGGCATCTCTACGTTGACGGCGGCGTGATCGAGGTCTGGCCGGTCCAGCCGGTGATCGACGAGGGCGGCTTCGACCACGTCTTCGGGGTCAATTTCATGCTCCCGAAGGGCTTCCGTCCAAAGGACATCAGCGGCTGGCCGCAGCGCACCGGAGGCCTGTTCGAGGCCAGCCGCCAGATGCAGCAGGGCTTTCACCTCGAGATCGCCCGCCGGGCGAAGGCAGCACTCGGGAAGCGGCTCACCGTGATCGACCCAGTCGACGACTCCGAGCTGCACGGGACCTCCTTCTACGACCTCTTCCTTGACCGCAGCCACTGGCCCCGGTTGATCCGTCAGGGGTACGAGGCCGCGACTGACGCGCTGGAACAGCTCAGGGCGGCCGACTGAGGCTGGCGGCCGCGCGGCGATCCTCAGTCGCCCTCCGCGAAGAAATCGAGGATCGCCTTATGCGTCTGCCGGGGTGCCTCCATCTGCGGGACATGACCGCAGTCCAGCTCGAGGTGGCGCGCCGCCGGCAGGGCCCGCTCGACGTGCTTGCGGAATCCGATCGGGACGAGCTGGTCATGGCGGCCCCAGACGAACAGGCAGCCCGGCTGCATTCCGGCCAGCCGCTGCCAGAGACCATTCTCTCCGTGCGGCTCGTCGAGGTAGATGTTGCGCGCGGCCTCATAGAAGGCGACGCGCCCCCGAGGTGTCAGATAGGAGCGCAGGAACTCGTCCACGCCGGCCGCCGACCAGCCGTCGTTTCCACCCGGCACGAGGTTGCGGACGATCGGCTCGGTGATCACCCGGGGGGCCGGTTGGACCAGGCCGAGCTTGGGCAGAGGTGCGGAGAGCAGCCACCGCCAGCGTCGGTCGCGCAACCAGGCGAGGGCCGGGCTGAGCAGGGCGATCCTCCCGATCCGCCCCGGCTCGCGCAGGCCCAGCTCGATCGAGACGCGCCCGCCCATGCTGTTGCCGACCAGGTGCGCGCGATCGATCTCCAGCCGGTCGAGGAGCGCGGTGACCGCACGGGCGAAGTAGGGGGCGTCGTAGGGGGCGGAGATCGGCTTGTCGGACTCGCCGAAGCCCGGCAGGTCCATGGCGATCACGCGGTGACGGTCGGCAAGAGCGGCGACGGTGGGGAGGAAGGAGGCCTTGGTCGCGCCGAGCCCGTGCACGCAGACCACCGGGTCCCCCTCGCCGGCGGCGAGGGTCGAGATCGTGCCGACCCGCGTCTGCACGGAGGCGAATCGCAGGCGGCGCTCGTCGGTGATGCCGCTGGTGGCGGCGAGGAAGCCGACCCCTAGATGGAGGTTCTGCCTGATCCGCATCCGGCCGGCACGGAACGCGCTCATCCCCCCGCGGACGTCGCCGGCCACCTGCTCCCAGGTCTCGGCGCCGGCGCTGAGCAGCGCGTCGGGTTGCGCCGACGCCGCCGGCTCGATGCTGATCTCGCCGTTCTCGACCACGGCGTCCCACTCGGACTCCCCATCGACGACCAGGCGGATCCGCGCGGAGCCGCCCGGCAGGTCCATCACCTCCGGGTCGAACCGCTCGATCAGGGCCGCGAGGCCCGATGCCGGACGGGACCCGGCCGCCGCCGCGCGTGCCTCGGTCATCGTCGATTCCACGCCGGCGCTCGTGGCCGCCCGGGGGGTCGCCCGCTCCGGCTACCCGTCGAGCGCCTCGTCGAGCTGCTTGCGCACCGCGCTGCAGACCGCTTCGGCGTCGGGGTTGTAGCGCTCGGAGGAGAGCACCCCGAGGAGGACCTCGGCGTCGCTCTTGCTCAGCGTCAGGGTGATCGTCTGCTCGGTCATGGGCTCAGTTTGACGAACCGGCCCGACCTAAGAGCGAAGGTGCGTTATCCGGGCCGCGGAACGCGCCCTGCGGTGGGGCAGGGCGGGCAGCGAGGGATGCCTGGCGGCGTGGGAGACGTAGCGTAGGATCGCGGCGAAGTGACGGTCGATCGGAGGCAGAGGAGAGCGCAGCGCCCGCGGGGACGAGCCTGTTCGCTGAACGTCGGAATCCGCCACCCGAGCAACGCTAGAGGCTTCGCGTCGATCCCACATCCGGATTTCCCCACAAACGACGCGCGGTTTCCACGACGGCTCTGCCGGCGCTCGGCCGCCACGCACGTATCAGCGATCCTCCCCGGAAATCCTGGGGGTTTTCACGGATGCGGAGCGCTCCGCCGCATGATTGGGTGGGTACCATGACTGCGAGTGTGCTGGCCACGTCCGAAGCGCAGGAGAAGATCGAGTGGCTGCAGGAAAAGCACGGACAGCTCGCCTTCTTTCTGTGCGGCACCTGCGCGGACGCCGGCGCGTTGAAGTGCCTGACGCGGGCGGAGCTGCTGCCTGAGGAGCGCGACGTCAAGCTCGGCACCGTCGGTGGCGCCCCGGTCTTCGTCGACGGCGAGGTCTACGAGCTCCGCGCGGGCGGGCCGACCCTGGTCATCGACGTCGCGCCCGGGCCGGCCGCGGGTCTCTCGCTCGAGCACCTGGAGGACTTTCACTTCTTCAGCCGCCTCCCCTCCCCGGCCGGTGAGGTGCGAGCCCGGAACGGGCATTCGAGCGAGGCCCGTCCATGAAGATCGGCCTGGTGCTGGGGGCGGGAGGCGTCAAGGGCGGCGCCTGGTTGACCGGCGGCCTCGACGCGCTGGCCGAGGAGACGGGCTGGGATCCCGCCGGCGCGGACTCCATCGTCGGCACGTCGGCCGGCTCGATGATCGCCTCCCTCCTGGCCTCCGGGGTGCCCCCGTGGTTCATGGTCGCCCACTCCCGCGGCGAGACCTTCGAGGGCGTCACCGACGCCGAGGGGCACCCGGCCGCCGACGCAGACCGCTCGGGTGGCGCCGTTTTTCAGATCCACCGGGGCCTTCCGGGCATCGGGCCCGGCTCCTGGCCGCTGCTGTTCCGCACGCTCAGGCGCCCGGATCGCCACACCCCCGCCGCGGCGATCAGCGCCTGGCTGCCTCGAGGGCCGATCTCGACCGAGCCGCTGCGCCGTCAGGTCCACCGGGTCGCGCCGTCAGGCTGGAGCCCTCATCCCGACCTGAGGATCGTCGCCTGCGACTACGGGACCGGAAGGCGGGTCGCGTTCGGCTCTCCCTCTGCGCCCTCGGCGGAGCTGGCCGACGCAGTCGCAGCCTCGTGCGCGATCCCCGGCTTCTACCGGCCGGTTGAGATCGGCGGCCGAAGCTACGTGGACGGGGGTGTCTACTCGGCATCCAATGCGGACGTCCTGCGCAACGACGGCCTCGACCTCGTCATCTGCCTCAACCCCACCTCCTCGCTGCACCCGATCCGCGCGCTGGACCCAGGTGCTGCCGCGCGGCTGATCTTCCATCGCGCCTCCGGGCGCCGGCTCGGATACGAGGCGAAGAAGCTCCGCGCGGCCGGGACCGAGGTCGTCCTGGTGCAGCCGCTGGGCGAGGACCTCGAGGTGATGGGCCTCAACCTGATGAGCACCAAGAACCGCAACCAGGTGATCGAGGTTGCCCGCCGCACCGTCGCGTCGCAGCTGAAGCGTCCCGAGAACCGGCAGCTCCTCGCCGAGCTCCCGTCCGGCAGCAGTCCCGAGCGGGTACGGCGCCCACCGGGCCCGCCCTCCGAGTGGCCGCCGCTGGACCTGCTCAGGCGCGATGCCGCGGCCGCGAGCGCGTGACATACAGTCGATCCAACCGAACTCAGGAGGTTGCGTGATGCCAGCAGCGAAGAAGCCCGCCCGCACGAAGCGCGCGAATACCCGGAAGGCGCCTGCCGAGCCGGCCGCCGTGAAGCGCCTCAACAAGTCGCTCGAGACAGCCCAGGACTCGCTCGCCGCGATGCGCAAGGACGTCAGCACCGGCGCCCGTGACCTCTATCGCGACGTGGACAGGTTCGTCAAGGACGCCCGCCGCGACGGTCGCAAGCTGGGTCGCGCGCTTCAGCGCGACATCGAGTCGGCGCGCAAGGCCAACTCGTCCAAGCCCAAGCGGACCGGCGGCACGTCCCGCCGCAAGCCGGCGGCGAAGAGGAAGACGGCGGCGCGGAAGAAGTAGTCGCTCAGAAGGTCGCGAATCCCTTGAGCGAGATCACGCCGTTCTGCCCGTCCAGGGTGTTGTGGTCGTGGGCCGCGAGGCCCGAGCCCCGGATGCCCCGGTAGGTCCCTGTCCCGGAGGCGAAGCAGGCCGTCCCGTCGAAGTCGATCTCCCCGTTGCTGATCGAGTAGTCCATCCAGAAGCGACCCCTGGCCGACCCGGACCGGGTCTCGAGGTGGAACGGCCCGGTGGCCTTGCCGGCGTCGAGGGTGACCTCCAGATCGATCGTGCCGGGGCCGAAGGGATCGCCGGAGATCGTCCCTTGGTCCTCGAGGACCCCGGGGGAGGAGCTGCCCACGTTGCGGGTATTGCCGGTGACGTCTACCCGGTGGCGCGTGGCGTGGGGCGAGAAGAGCCGGGCGGGCTCGCGCTGATAGGTGTTCTGGAGCTCGTCCTGGACGATTCGCGCCGAGCCCGTCGCCTTCAGGGTGAGCGCGTGTCGTAGGCGGCGCGTCTGAAAGCGCCACCCGACCGGCAGGTCGAGGCGGTCGCCTAGCGACTTCAGCTGGCCGATGCGGAGGTTGGGGTCGACGATCTGCGAGTAGCTCTGCATGAGGTAGCGGGCACCGCACGGACCGATCAACTCGTAGACCCGCCTTCCCGCCTTCCAGGTCCAGGTGTTGTCGCGGTCGATGACCCGCTCCTTGTAGGGCGTCTGCACGAGATCGGCGAGGTTGGAGACCGGGATCGTCGCGACCTTCTGCATCCGCAGCCCGTGGAAGGAGCGCACCGGGCCGGGGACGGCAGCCGCCGAGTCCATGAGGAAGTGACGGGGCCCGTTGAGGACGACGATGAAGTCGCCCAGCTCCTGCGCGAGCCGGGCCGCGTCGAAGGTCTTCCACTTCTCCTCCGGGCAGCGGTTCAGCTTGATCGTGTTCCAGACCGTGACGACGACGTCCGGCGGCGTTCCCTTGACCTCGATGATCTCGCAGTAGCGGGCGTTGTGGAGGTGCTGCGCCTCCTTTTGTTGCGTCCCGCCCGCCCAGGCGACCGAAGCCAGGATCGCGGCGGCGAGCAGCGCGATCGCCGCTATCCCCGCGAGCCTGCCCTTGCCCTGAGAACGCCTCACCGAGACCAAACCTACACGGTGTGTCACACGGTGTCAACTAGCGATTGGCTCCCGGTGCGCGGCCGATCGCGTCGACGATCGGCTCGAAGGCCGCGTAGCGCGGGGTGAGCGGGCGCGGGGCCCCAGGTCTTCTGAGCCAGCACGGCCAGGCGCGGCAGGAGCCCTCGGGCAAGCTCGGAGTCGCGCAGGTCGGTGTCCTCCCAGGCGTTGATCTTCGCCCCGAGAACGCGGAGCGACCCGGACGGGACCACGCTGCGGGGGAAGATCTCCGCTCCCGCGACGGTCGGGCCGGCGAACCGGTTGACCTTCCACCCCTCGTAGGCGGCTCCCATGTCCGGCTTGCCCTCGATCGGGCCGACGTCCCCGGTGAAGTAGGTGGGGAACCAGCCCGCGTTGACGATCCGGTGCCCCGCGGCGAGCAGCTCCGGCGGCGTTGGCGGAGTCAGGTCGGAGAGCGGCGAAACGGGCGTCCACCACTCGACCACCACGTCGGGGTTGACCTCGACCGCTTCGCCGTCGCCGAGCTCGTCGCCCCAGGCGCGCAGCACCTTGCCGCGCGCCCGGACGAAGTGGTCGATCGCGTTGACGAAGCCGAGCACGGCGTCCTTGGCCGTCGCTCCGGCGCCGTAGTGCTGCTGGGCGTATGTGGCAAGCTGCGGGTAGGCGGCGAGCTCGGAGTCCGGCAGGTACTCGTCGGCACCGACGTGCCAGTAGCGGCCGCGGAACAGCGGCAGGTACTCGGCGATCATGCTGCGCGCGAAGCGCAGCGCGGAGGGGTTGGTGAGGTCCAGCCGGGTGGCGCCGGTGCCGGCCGGCTCGCCGGGCTTGCGCAGGGCCAGGCCCGGATGCTCGGCGAGCAACGCCCCCATGTGCCCGGGCATGTCGATCTCGGGGATGACGGTGACGTGGCGGCGTCGCGCGAACTCAAGCAGCGAGCGGACCTGTGACTTGGTAAGCGCGCCCGGTGAGGTCAGCTCGGGGTGGCGGTCGCTCTCGATCCCCCAGCGCTGATCGTCGGTGAGGTGCAGGTGCAGGAGGTTCATCTTCAGGTAGGAGAGCTGGCGGATCTCGCGGCTGATCCAGCTCGCCCGGTAACGCCGCCTCCCGAGGTCGATCATCAGGCCGCGCTCGGGGTAGCGCGGACGGTCGGTGGCGGTCCCACGGGGAATCGGGCCTGAATCGCGGAGGAGCTGGATCAGCGTCTGGCCGCCGTAGAAGGCGCCGGCGGCGTGGGCGGCCTCGATCTGGAAGCGCGGAACCGATTCGTAGCCGGTAGCCCTGGCGACCGAGCTCCGACCGTCCCGCGATCTCGAGCGCGACGTCACCGCGCCTCGGTGAAGCGCCGCGCTTCACCTGAACCGGCTGCCCGGTCACCCGCGCGAGGTCCCCCGCCAGCGTCCGCGCTTCGCCGCCACCACCCCTGTCGAAGACGACCCGAGCGTTGCGGCGGAGCGAGAAGTGGCCCGCACCGGGGTGGAAGTGCCGCAGCGCCGGAATCGTGACCGGCCGGGCGTCCCCTGCCACGGCCGGGGCCGGCGCCTCCGCGCAGAAGGCGAGTGTGCAGGCGGCGATCGTGAGGGCGGTCCGGCCCATCGGCTGATCCTAGGCCGCGGGAGGATCGGGGCCCGATCCCCGAATCAGTCAGCCGTGCGAGCCCGCAGAGCCACACTCGCAGCGCTCCCGATCGCCGCCCTGCTGGCGCTGGCGCCCGGCGCCCAAGCGGCGACGATCACCGTCAAGACGACCGCCGATCAGTTCGGCGCAGGAGCTGCCTGCTCGCTACGCGAGGCGGTCAACGCCGCCAACCTCGACAACCGCGTTCGGGGGCTGTCCCGCGGGCACCGGCAACGACACGATCGTCGTCCCCAAGGGCAGCTTCCGGCTGACCCGGCCCGGGGTCGGCGACGATCTCGACCTCAGCGGGGACCTCGACGTGACCACCCAGTCGCTGTCGATCGTCCACCACGGCAGGCGGCCGGCCGAGATCGACGCGCACGGCGTCGACCGGGTCCTCGACATTCGCCCGGGCGCCTTCCTGATCAGGGTCTCCGGGCTGACCCTGAAGGGAGGATCGACTCCCAACGGCAGCGGCGCCGGGATCTCCAACACCTCCGGGGCGCTCGTACTGCGCAACTCCGCACTGATCGGCAATACGGCCGGCGGGGTGGGTTCAGGCGGGGGGAATCTACAGCTGCTGTGGCGCGACCAGCACGCTCGAGAACGTGACCATCGCGGCCAATCGCGCCGGCGCGGACGGCGGTGGCTACTACAACTGTTGCGGCGCCACCGACTGGCTCAACAGCGTCACGGTCAGCGCCAACGTCGCGGACTTCGACCGCGGCGCGCCCAGTCCGGGCAGCGGCGGATCCCTGCTCTCCAGGGGCCACAACCTGCTCGGCAGCACAAGCCTGTGCGCGATCGTCAAGCGGCGAGGCGACCACTTCAACCGCAAGCCGCGGTTGCGGGCGCCTGCTCAGAACGGCGGCGCCGTGAAGACGATGGCGCTGAGGAGCAGCAGCCCGGCGCTCGACGCCGGCAGCGACGGAGGCGAGTTCGCCTGCCCCGGCGCCGACGCGCGGGGAGTGGCGCGCCCTCAGGGCCGCCGCTGCGACATCGGCGCCTACGAGCGCAAGAGCCGCCGCTAACGGCTCTCGAAGCGGCCGATCCGCGTCCTCTGCACCAGGTCCGACGGCTGGCCGCCTCCCCCGAAGGAGTCCGGGTCCACGAGCACCCGGCCGACCCTGTCGCGCACCTGGGAGACGATGTCGACGGGGATCTCGTTGATCCGGTCGACCCCTCGCAGCCGCGCGACGATGTTCCGGCGGATTCCACGCAGCACGGTCGGCTCGTCGATCCGATCGGGCAGCTTGCCCTCGGTCCACAGCAGCCGTCTGCCGCCCGGGTCCCAGGCGAACTCGGGGATGATCCAGCCCTGGGCGCCTGAATGGGTGAGCCGCTGCACCGGTCCCAGCCGGTGGAAGCGGGTACCGTCCGAGTTCCAGTCGAGGTCGATCCGGTAGAGGTCGTCGGCCTGCTGGAAGACGGGCTTCAGGAAGCCCTCGCTGAACACCTGCAGGATGAGGGCGTAGTCGTATCGGGCGGGGAGGTCGATCAGGGTCGCCAGCTGGGTCCAGTTGCTGAAGCCCCCGGAGTGGTCCCGGGTCGACATGAAGACGATCGCGTTCATGTCGGGGGTGAAGATCGCCTGTTCGTCCCAGGCGGGGTTCCTGGTGATCCGCTGGGGACGGCAGGCGCCATGGGCGGGATCGGGGAGCCGGCAGAAGAAGAGCTCGTTGTTGAGCGAGGTGTCCACCGACTCGGTGTAGAGGAAGCCCGAGCCGTCGGGAGCCCACCACTGCGTCTCATACCAGTGGCCGTTGGGTGGGCGCACCCGGTGCTCGTCCACCAGCCTCGGTCCGTCCGGCCCGTGCGGGTCGAAGCGGGCGACGCGGATGTCCGACTTCCCGTTTCCGCCGTCGTCGGCGTTCCAGTTGAGCGCCGTCCACACGATGTAGTGCCCGTTCGGGGACCAGTAGGCGTGGAAGTTGTCGTGGAACTCGCCGCTCGGTGTGAGGTCGGTCCGGCGGCTGCCGTCGCGCCTCATCACCCAGACGTCCGAGCCGATCCCGCCAAAACCCGGGGATCCGATCCGCACGGCGTGTCCGTGGAAGGAGTGGAAGAGGATCCAGTTCCCGTGGGGCTGGACCACGGGAACCTGGTTGGGGCCGCTGAGGCCGCAGGTGAGGCATTTCTTCCCATCGCCGGTGAGGGTGGAGCGAAACACCTGGCGGTCGCCATCGGGGGTCTTCTCCTGGAAGACGACGTGGCGCGAGTCGAGCCAGTCCGGCGCCTGGCCGAGTGTGTAGGGGTTCGGCCTGACCACGAATCGCTCGCCGGCCCCCGACCCCTGCGCGAGGGCCTGGGCGAGGCCGGCGAGCGCCAGGGCCCCGAGGGCCAGTGCCCCCAGCCTCGCCCGCCGCTCGATCCGGCTCGGCCTGCCTCTCCTCACCATGCTGCTCACCCCTCCGCCAACTCGATTGCGGTCAAGAGCATCGCATCTCCAGCTCGGTTCAGGGGTTATGTTTCGGGAGATGCCAGGGCGACGAATCGCAATCGCACTCGCGGCGGGGGCCCTTGTGGCCGTCCTCGGGCCGGCGGCGGCCGCGGGGACTTCGGCGCGCCCCGCGCACCCGGCCGGGGCGGGCGAGCATCACCGGGCGCCGTTCGCAGTGGGGCGGAGGGACTACACATTCGTCGACGCGAGCCGCCCGACCTCGGCCAACGGGACGTACCCCGGCGCACCGACCCGCACGCTGCAGACGATGCTGCTCTACCCCGCGGAGGGCGATGCGGCCGGCCCGATCACGACAGGCGCGGAGCCGATCCACCGGCGGCGTGGTCACCGCTTCCCGTTGATCGTCTTCTCCCACGGTTACCTGGCGAGCGGGCCCGCCTACGTTTCGGTGCTGGACAGGTTCGTGAGCCGCGGCTACGTGGTCGCGGCGCCGACCTTCCCGCTCTCCAGCGGTGGCGCCCCGGGCGGGCCGAAGGCGGGCGACTACCTCAACCAGCCCGCCGACGTCAGCTTCGTGCTGACCCGGGTGTTGCGGCTGGCGCGGCAGGGTCATGGCCTGCGCCGGACGATCGACCGGGGCGACATCGGCGCCGCCGGGCACTCGCTCGGCGCGATCACCACGCTAGGCGTGGCGGCCAACAGCTGCTGCCTCGACCGCCGCATCGACGCGGCGAGCGAGTGGTCCGGTGCCCTGCTGCCATTCCCCGGCGGCAGCTTCTTTCCCAAGCGGACGCCGCCGTTCCTCTTCGTGCACGGCGAGGCCGACGGGACCCTGCCCTACAGCGGGAGTGCCGCGGGATACGCCCAGGCATCGCCGCCGAAGGCGTTCCTGACCCTCGAGGACGCCCCCCACGTCTTCTTCTACGGCAGCTGGATGGAGCCGTTCGTCGACACGACGACGGATTTCTTCGACGGCTTCCTCAAGGACAAGCACCGGGCCCTGCACCAGATGGCCACCGACGGCAACGTCCCCGGCGCCGCCTCGCTGCAGCAGGACCTGCGCTAGCGGGAGTAACTGCGCGGCCTCCTCCGCTCACTGGCATCGCGTCCCAATCACCGCTTCGCCTGCTAATAGTGCCGTGGTGTCCTCCCGCGACCTCGCCGATCCGCGCGCAGTCTCCTCCCCGGACGCCGAGGAGCTCTCTGCGGCGGCGATCCGGACGATCCGCGGGCTCTGCATCGATGCGACGGAGGCGGCCAACTCCGGGCACCCGGGCCTGCCGCTGGCGATGGCCCCCGCCGCCTACCTGCTCTACGGGCGACTCCTCTTCCACGATCCCGCCGACCCCGGCTGGCCCGATCGCGACCGCTTCGTGCTCTCGGCCGGGCACGGCTCGGCGCTGCTCTACTCCGTCCTTCACCTGGCCGGCTACGACCTGCCGCTCGACGAGCTGCGGCGCTTTCGCCAGTGGGGTTCGGCGACCCCGGGCCACCCCGAGCGCGGCCCGGAGACGCCCGGGGTGGAGACGACCACCGGGCCGCTCGGTCAGGGCTTCGCCAACGGCGTGGGGATGGCGATGGCCGAGCGCTTCCTGCGCGAGCGCTACGGCCCGGAGCTGATGGACCACAGGGTCTACGGCATCTGCTCGGACGGCGACCTGATGGAGGGGGTCGGATCCGAGGCCGCCTCGCTGGCCGGCCACCTCGGGTTGGGTCGAATCGTCTACATCTACGACGACAACCGGATCACGATCGACGGCTCGACCGATCTCTCCTTCTCAAGCGAGGATGTCGAGGCGCGCTTCCGTGCCTACGGCTGGCAGACGCTCTCGGTGTCAGACGCGAACGACCTGCCGGCCCTCGAGCAGGCCCTCCGCTCCGCCGCCGAGGAGGAGGAGCGTCCCTCGCTGGTCAGGGTGCGCTCGGTGATCGGTTGGCCGGCGCCGAACAAGGCGGGGACGGCCGGCGTGCACGGTTCGCCGCTGGGCGCCGAGGAGGCGCGCGAGACCAAGCTGGCACTCGGTCTCGACCCAGAGGAGGCGTTCGAGGTTCCCGCGGAGGCGGTTGCGGCCTTCGCCGAGGCCCGGGAGCGGGGTGAGGAGAGGAACCGAGCCTGGCGCGAGCGCCTCGAGCGTTGGCAGGACGCCGATCCGCAGGCCGCGGCCGAGTGGGAGGCCGCCTGGGCAGGCCACCCGAACGGCGACGTCGGCGCGGTCCTGCCGAGCTTCGAAGGCCCGAAGAGCTCCACCCGCAGTGCCGGCGGCAAGACGATGCAGGCGTTCGCCGACCTTGTCCCCACGATGATCGGCGGCTCGGCCGACCTGGTGGGCTCGACCAAGACCGAGTTCGCGGATGACCACGCATACAGCCGGGAGCGGGCCGGCCGCAACGTCCACTGGGGCGTGCGCGAGCACGCGATGGGCGCCGCCGTCAACGGCCTGGCGCTGCACGGGGGGATCGCCAGGCCCTACGGGTCGACCTTCCTCGTCTTCTCCGACTACATGCGGCCGGCGATCCGCCTCTCGGCGATCATGGGGCTGCCCGTCGCCTGGATCTTCTCCCACGACTCGATCGGGGTTGGCGAGGACGGCCCGACCCATCAGCCGATCGAGCACTACGCGGCCCTGCGGGCGATCCCGGGCCTGACCGTGATCCGCCCCGCCGACGCCGCGGAGACGGCGCAGGCGTGGCGGGTGACGCTGGAGGAACTCGACGGGCCGGTCTGCATCCTGCTGACCCGACAGGACCTGCCGGTCCTGGATCGCACCGAGCTGGCCGGGGCTGAGGAGCTGGCCCGCGGCGGCTACGTCCTCGCCCAGGCCGCGGATTTGGTCGATGCGGTGATCGTCGCCACCGGCTCGGAGGTCTCAGTGGCCCTCGAGGCGCGGGACCTGCTGGCCGGCGAGGGTGTTGGCGCAGCGGTCGTCTCGATGCCCTCCTGGGAGCTGTTCGAGGCGCAGCCGCAGGCCTACCGGGACGAGGTCCTGCCCGAGGGGGTGCCGGTCGTCTCGTTCGAAGCCGGCGTCCCCCAGGGCTGGGAGCGCTACGCCGACCGCTCCGTCGCCCTGCGCCGCTTCGGCGCCAGCGCCCCGGCCGCAGAGGTCTTCGAGCGCCTCGGGATCAACGCCGCGGCGGTCGCGGCAGCGGTTCGCTCGGAGCTCGAGCAGGCCTAGCGACCGACCGATTCCGGAAGTGGCCGACCCGGTGCACCACCCACACGGCTGAGGTGGGTCAGGCCGCGGGTCGAACGCGTCGCCGAGAACGAAAGAGCCCCCGCGCTGGGCGGGGGCTCTCCGCTGCGGGCCTCAGGGACGTGGCCCGCCGATCCGGTGGGGTGGGGCTCAGCCGGTGGTCACGTGAGCCGTGACGTGGCCGAGCAGCGCCCCGGCGCTGACGACGTGATCGCCAGCGACGTGGTTGATCCGCCTGGCCGCCTTCTTGCTGAGGCGCAGGTCGGCCTCGGCGGTTCCGGCAGCTACGTCGGCGCTCCGGTCGGTGAGGCGAGCAATCCGCACCCGGCCCCGATGGCCGACCTTGGCGCTGAGGAAAGCACCCTTGCCGCGGTTCACGGCGACCATCCGGTGCAGCCTCAGAGAGCGCCCGTTCTTGGAGAACTTGACCCCGCCCTTGGTGACCAGCACGCCGTGCAGGTTCTTGGTGTTGACGAGGCCGCCGACGATCGGCAGCGTCAGGCCGTCGCTGTCGAGCGTCGCGGCGCCAGTGGCCTCGACCGCCACGCCGTGGTCGCTCAGGAACTCGGTCAGCTGGGACGACGGCGCGATCGTCGCCTCCTCCCCGGTGACCTTGACGACCTTGGCCTGCGCGGATGACGCCACGAGGGCGAGCATCGCGAGCCCGAGGAAAGCGGCCGCGACGGTGACCCGCCAGGCGCCCGACCTCTTCAAAGCGTGCTGCATGTAGTCCTCCTTCTTGGTTTCCGGACCTAAGCGCTCCCGGTGGGAAGCTCTCCCCACCAAACCCGGAGAGCGGGGCCGCGACAAGAGACCCGGGGGCTATTTGCAGGTGTTGACACCTGGGTGTGTGCCTGGAATCGGGCCCCACCCCGCCGAATGCAAGGATGCGTGCCCATTGGTCACGGAAGGTTGCGTTCGGCCGTCGTTGGAGCTAGCGAGAGTGTTCGAAGCCGCGCAAGGTCTCGACCACGAGGGCGCCCAGCGTCTTTAGGTCGTAGCCGCCCTCCTGGACCAGGACGGTCGGCAGCCCGAGGGCGCCGAGGATGCGGCCGGCCTCGCGGTAGCCGTCGGCGGTGACCTCGAGCGGGCTCTCGGGGTCGCCGGCTGCGGCGTCGACACCGAGCGCGACGACGAGGCTGCGGCGCCGCCGTCGCGCGCCCAGTGCGGCGAGCTCGCCCGACCGCTTCGAGCCATGGCCTCGTCGCCGGTGCCGGGGGCCAGCGGCAGGTTGCGGTTGGCGCCCTCGCCCTCGCCCGCGCCGGTCTCGTCGGCGAAGCCGAGGTAGTGGGGGAACCAGCCGGCGCCCGGGATCGACGTGGACCGAGCCGGTGAGCACCTCGGCTTCGGCGTAGAAGATCGACTGGGTGCCGTTGCCGTGGTGGGCGTCGATGTCGATCACCGCGACCGGGCCGCGGCCGGCGTCGCGCAGCCGCGCCGCCGCCACCGCGGCGTTGTTGAGGTAGCAGGAGCCGCCGAAGGCGCCGCGGGTCGCGTGGTGGCCGGGCGGGCGGCAGCAGGCGTAGGCGGCAGCGCTCGCCGCCCGCGCACGAGATCGGCCGCCGCTGAGCGCGGCGTCGACCGCCGCGCCCGTGCCGCCTCCCAGGTGCCCGGGCCCGATCAGGGTCATCGTGTCGTAGGCGAAGCGGCCCGCGCGGGCCGTCACGGCCGCCGGGTCGCGGAGCGGGCAGCTCGCCGAGCAGCCGCGGGTGCGCGAACGAGGTAGGGGACGACCCGGTCCTGGCCGGGATCGGCGGGCAGGCCCGGCCGCCTCCCAGTCCTCCCAGGCGCCCGCGAGGTAGTCGAGCAGCTCGACGCTCGTGGACGCGCGAGCAGGCCTCGTCGGGGGCGGCGGGCTCGGCGTCGCATGAGCGGTGCGCCATCCGCCTCGAGCGCCGCGCGGATGCGCTCGGCGCGGGCCGGGACCTCGGTGCCGGGCGTGCGGACCCCGACCCAGACCTCGCCCTCGCGGCTCGTGCGCGCCGCGTGGCGGTCGCTCCAGACGACGGGCAATCGCGAGGCCCACGACAGCTGACCCTATACGCGTCGTCCGCGTGCGGCTACGAACCGCGATAGAGATCGCCGGATCGCTCACCGCGCTCTGGCCATTGACACGGGCTCCGACCGACCGTTATAGGTTCCTAACGAGCGTTCATGAAGGCAACGTGACGGCGAGATCGAGCAGAGGGTCGGAGCCGACCGGGTGCTGGCCCCGCCGGGCGTGCTGCCGCAGCCCGCCGAGCGGCTCGACCCGTCGGGCCCGGTGCGCCCGTACGAGTTCGAGGTCGCGGTCGAGCGGCTCTGCCTCGACTCGACCTCGTTCCGCAAGATCCGCGAGCCGATGCGGGCGGCGAGCCCGACGCGATGGCCGAGCGGATCCTCGAGATCGTCGCGGCGCGCGGCAAGATGCACAACCCGGAGACCGACTCCGGCGGGAGTCCTGCTCGGAACCGTGCGCGCCGGTCGGCGAGCGGCTCGAGCTCGCCCCCGCCGATCGGCGACGCGGATCGTCACCCTCGCCTCGCTGACCCTGACGCCCGCTGCGCCTCGAGCCGATCACCGGCGCTCGACCCCGGCTCGCCGCAGGTCGAGGTCTACGGGACCGCCTACGTGTGCGAGCGCGCGCCTTGGGGGCCGGTGCCCGACGACCTGCCGCTCGAGACCGCGCTCGAGGTCTACGACGTCTACGCCGCCGCCTCGCACGCCGCGACCTGGCGCCCCGGTGGGCGGCACGGTCTGCGTGCTCGGGGCCGGCCACGCGCGGCAAGCTGGCGATGGCCGCGGCGCGGGAGGCGATGGACGACGGCTACGTGGTCGCGGTCGACGTCGACCCGGACGCGGTCGAGCTGGTCAGCCGGCTCGGGCTCTGCGACATCGGGGTCGGCGCCGACCTGCGCGATCCGCTCGCCGCGCGGTCGAGGCGCTGCGCGGCGCCGGCGTCGCCGCCGGCCGACCTCACCGTCTGTCGTCGTCAACGCGGCCGGCTGCGAGCCGACCGCGATCCTGCTGACCGCCGTCCGGGGGTGCCGTCCTCTTCTTCTCGATGGCGACGAGGTTCTCGACCGCGGCGCTGGCCGGCGACGGGCTCTCCTCCGACGCGCGGATGGTCGTCGGCAGCGGCTATACGCCCGACCTCGGCTCCTACGCGCTCGACCTGGTGCGGCGCACGCCGGCCGCTGCGCGAGGCGCTCGGGCCGCCAGTGGAGGAGGCGGCGTGAGCGACGGCGGCGGACACCGGGTGCAGATGCGCTGGCGCGACCTCGACGGCCTCGGCCACGTCAACCACACCGTCGTCCTCACCTATCTCGAGGAGGGCCGCGACGCCTTCCTCGCCGCGTGCGGGGTCCGCCGCGAGGAGTACGTCGTCGGCCGCTGCTCGGTCAACTTCAAGCGAGGAGATCGATCCGGCCTTCGGCTCGGTGACGGTGGCAGTGCGCGGTGCGCGAGCTGGGCCGCTCGAGCCTGACGACGAGCGAGCGCATCCTCGATGACAGCGGCCGGGTCGTCGTCGAGGCGGAGTTCGGACTGGTGCTGTGGGACCCGGAGCAGCGGGAGTCGCGGCTGATCACCGACGACGAGCGCGCCGCGCTGGCGAGCCAACGAGGAGGGCTCCGGATGAGCGCGTGGAACAGCAACCCGGTCGTCCTCACCTGTCGCGATCACCGGTGCCGACGTGTTCCGCGAGAACAACCCGAACATCCCCTACACGACCGAGGAGATCGCCGACTCGGCGATCGGGGCCGACGCACGCCGGGGCGACCGTCGCCCACCTCCACGTCCGCGAGGACGACGGCACCCCGAGCGGCCGTCCCGAGCTGTTCGTCGACGTGATCGACCGGATCCGCGCCGAGACCGAGATGCTGACGATGGTCTCGACCGGCGGCGCAAACGACATGACGATCGAGGAGCGGACCACCGGCCTGGAGGCGAAGCCCGACATCTCCGGGGTCGAGTCAGGCTCGATGAACTTCGGCGACGAGACGTTCATCACCCCGCCGCCGGCCGGGCGGGGGATCATCGAGCGGGCGACTGCGGCCGGGATCGCGCTCGAGGTCGAGGCCTTCGACGTCGGTCACGTGGTCAGCGCGGTGCGCTGGCTCGAGCAGGGCGTGCTCTCTCCGCCGCTGCGGATCAACCTGGTGTTCGGCGTCCCGGGCGGGATCGACGCCTCCCCCGAGGCGCTCGACGCGATGGTGCGCCCGCTGCCGCCCGACGCCTTCTGGACCGTCACCTGCATCGGCCGCCACCACCAGCGGATGCTCGGCCTGGCGCTGCTGCGCGGCGCGCCCGGGATCCGTACCGGCCTCGAGGACGTCGCCTACATCAGCAAGGGCGTGCACGCGCCCTCCAACGCCGCGCTGGTCGAGATGGCGGTGGGCCTCGCCGGCACGCTCGGCCGCGAGGTCGCCACCCAGGCCCAGACGCCGGAGCTGCTCAGCCTTGGCTGAGACCGGCGCGATCGCCTCGCCGGAGGCCCGGCCGCGGCGCGGGCAGGACGCTCGCCGCCCGACGAGGCGTGGGCCGGGGACGCGCGAGGCGATCGACAGCGCCGCGCTGGAGCTCTTCGCCCAGCGCGGCTACCACGCGACCTCGATGCGGGCGATCGCCGTCGGCGGCGGAGGTGCAGCCGGCTGCGATCTACCACTGGTACCCGGCAAGGAGGCGATCCTGATCGGGTTCCAGGACGACTTCATGGAGCGGCTGACCGCCAAGGTCACCGACGGCGTCGAGCGCCAGAGCCGTCCGGCGCTGCGGCTGGCGGCCGCGGTCTGGGAGCACGTCGTCTTCCACGGCATCCACCGCCGGGCCGCCTTCGTCACCGACAGCGAGATCCGGGCGCTGACGCACGAGCCCCGGCAGCGCCCTGATCGCCAAGCGCGACGACTACCAGGAGATGTTCGGCGGCGATGATCCGCGACGGGGGTCGAGGACGGCTCGCTGCGGGTCTCCGAGGCCGACGTCGCGACCTACGCGATCCTGCTCCAGTGCACCGGGGTGGCGCTCTGGTTCGATCCCGGCGGGCCGCTCAGCCTGGAGCGCGTCGCCGAGCATCCACGTCGAGCTGGTGCTCGGCTCGGTCGGAGCGGAGCAGCAGCTGGTCGCCGATGCGATCGGAAGCGTCTCCCGAGACGCTCGGCCGAGGAGAGGGGGCCTAGCGCGATGGACCGGGTCAAGCCACCCGCCCTGCCCGAGAAGGCGAGGATCGCCGTGGTCGCCCCGGCCAGCCCGCCGCAGACCCGCTCGGATATCGAGCAGGCCACCGACTATTTCGACGTCGCGCGGCCACGAGGTGGTGTTCGGTCCCAACCACCGCAAGGTCCACGGGTACCTGGCCGGCACCGACGAGGAGCGGGCCGCGGACCTGCAGTGGGCGCTGAGCGAGCCCGGAATCGACATGGTGCACGCCCTCGACGGCGGCTACGGCACCGCGCGGCTGCACGACCTGATCGACTGGGACGCGGTCGGCGAGCCGCGCATCGTCTGCGGCTACAGCGACATCACCGCCCTGCACCTGGCGCTCGCCGCGCACGCCGGCTGGGTCACCTTCTACGGCCCCAACTTCCTGCGATTCACCCGGCACAAGGACGCGCTCACCGTGCCGACTGAGACCTGGTTTCACCGGGCCTTCCGAGCCCGAGCCGCTCGGGTCGCGTCTTCGAGGACCCGGAGAACCCGTATGTGCTGACGGTCGGCGGGGGAACGGCAGAGGCACCGCTGGTGGGAGGCTGCCTGACCCTGCTCGCGGCCAGCATCGGCACTCCGTTCGAGCTCGAGACGGACGGCTGCGTGCTGATGGTCGAGGACCTCAACACCGATGTCTATCTGGTCGATACCGCCCTCAACCACCTGATCCGCGCCGGCAAGCTCGACCGGGTTGCGGGGTTCGTCTTCGGCACCGACGTCAACCTGAAGGCGCAGACGATCCCCGAGTGCGCCGGAATCGACCCTCTCGATCGAGGAGATGCTCGACGAGCTGATCGCCCCGCTGGGGATCCCGGCGATCGCCAACCTGCCCGTCGGCCACGGCAAGCACATGGCGACCATGCCGCTCGGCGCGACCGTCCGGATCGACGGTGAGGCGAAGACCTTGGAAGTGATAGAGGCTGCGGTGGCCGGACCGCAGGACCAACGAGGAGGAGAGGACCGCCGATGAGGCTGAGGAGCATCTGGACCGCTGCAGGACTGCTGGCCGCGATCGTCGCACTGGGCGTCGCGCTCGATCGCCCTGCCGGCGAGCGCCGAGGACTCGACCTCCGGGAGGCGGCGATGCATCCCAGAAGAAGGTCCTGAAGATCGGCTGGGCGCAGAACCCGAACACACTCAACCCCTTCGTCGGTCTCGACGAGGAGGAGTACACGATCTGGGCGATGAGCTGGGATCTGCTGGTCAACTTCAGCCCCAAGGACCTCTCGCCGGTCGCCCGGGATCGCGAAGAGCTGGAAGGTCTCCGACGGACGAGAAGACCGTCACCTTCAAGCTCGACCCCGACGCGAAGTGGTCCGACGGCAAGCCGGTCACCTCGGCCGACGTCAAGTACTCGCTCGAAGTGCTCGGCGACAACGGCGTCCTGTTCACCAGCTACACCGACAACGTCACCTCGATCGAGACGCCGGATCCCGAGACGGTGGTGATCAAGACCAGCAAGCCCGACGCCCGGATCGTCGGCGGCCTCTTCATCTACATCCTTCCGAAGCACATCTGGGGCAAGGTCCCGGTGAAGGAGCTGACCGGCTCCTACCAGCCGGACCTGCCGCTGGTCGGCAGCGGCCCCTACACCGTCACCGAGTTCGAGCGCGGCGGATCCTGAAGATGGACGCCAACCCGAACTTGCGCGGGCCGAAGCCGAAGTTCGACGAGATCCAGTTCATCACCTACGGCAGCCAGGACGCGGTCGAGCGCGCCCTGCAGCTCGGGCGAGATCGACCTCGATCTCGAGGTCCAGGCCTCGACCTTCGACCAGCTCGGGGACAAGCCGAACATCGACACCTTGAGGGGCGCGTCGCCGGCCTATCACCCAGCTGGCGTTCAACCTCTGCTCGAAGAAGGACTGCCCCGACGCGCAGTTCAACCCGGCGGTCCAGGACCGCGCCGTTCGCCAGGCGATCGCCTACGCGGTGGACCGGGAGCGGATAAACGTGATCGCCGCCCGCAACACCTCGTTCGTCGCCCACGGGCTGCTGCCTCCTTCTACAAGTAGCTTCTACGAGGTGCCGGAGATGGACTACGACCCGCCCGACGTCGACAAGGCGAATCAGATCCTCGACGACGCCGGCTACACGCGCCACGGGGACGGGGTGCGCTCGAAGGACGGCAACGACCTCTCCTTCAACCTCTACGTTCGCTCCGAGTCGCCGTACAACATCCAGGCGGCGAAGCTTGTCGCCGAGCAGGCGAAGGCGATCGGGGTCGATTTCAACGTCCAGGTGGTCAGCACCGACAAGCTGACCGAGTTGACGGTCGCGGACGGTCAGAACGGCAAGCCGGCGCCCGACTTCGACACCTTCATCTGGGGCTGGGGCGGGGACCCGTACGACCCGAACTTCCTGCTCGGCCTGCTGACCACGGGGGAGATCGGCAACTCGTCGGATTCCTTCTTCTCGAACCCGAGTACGACCGGCTCTACGAGAAGCAGACGACGCAGTTCGACACCGCGGCGCGCAAGGAGACGATCCAGAAGATGATCGCGATCAGCCAGCGGGACCTGCCCTACCTGGTGCTGACGTACGACCCGAACCTGCAGGCCTACCGGACGGACCGGCTCAGCGGCGTCGAGCCGGAATGCCCGGCAGGACCAACCGGGGACATCATCTGTGACGCAGATCGGCTATGAGCCGCTGGCGTCGATCACCGCGACCAGTCGCCGGAGCACCAGCGACAGAGGCGGAGCAGCACCGGGATCGTGATCGCGGTCGATCGTCGTCGGTCGCCGGCGGCGTCGTCTTCTTCGTCGTCCGCTCGCGCCGGCGCCGCGGCGAGCCGCTGGAGCTGGAGGAATGAGGCGCGGCGCTTGAGCGGTCGCTGGCTGGCGGGCAAGGCGACGGCGGCGCTGCTGACCTTCGTCTTCGTCATCGTCTTCAACTTCTTCCTCTTCCGGGTGATGGGGGACCCGACCACACAGCTCGTTCGCGCTGCCGCGGGGGACACACGAAGGAGATCGAGAAGCTGCGCGCCCAGTACGGCCTCGACAAGCCGCTGCTCGGCCAGTTCGCCGACTACGTCGGCGACACGCTGCGCCTCGACTTCGGGATCGAGTCAGACGACCCGGCGCGACCGTGTGGGACGAGATCAAGGACGCACTGCCCTGGACCCTGCTGCTGGTCGGCACCGGAACCCTGCTGGCGACCCTGATCGGAGCCTGGATGGGGGTGATCGCCGCGACCCGGCGCGGCAAACGCACCGATGACGGCCTGCTCAGCTTCAGCCTCTTCACCTACGCGGCGCCGGAGTACTGGATCGGGATCATCCTGATCATCCTCTTCGCGGTCGAGATCCCGATCTTCCCGGCCGGGCAACAGGTGACCCCAGGGGCCGAGTTCTCGAGCTTCTTCGACAACGCCCTCGACGTCGCCGACCACCTGGTGCTGCCGGCGACGGCGATGACCCTGATGCTGCTCGGCCAGTACTTCCTGATCATGCGCTCCTCGATGGTCGACGTGCTGACCGAGGACTTCATCACCGTGAAGCGCGCCATCGGGCTGCCCTGGGAGCGGGTCGTCCGCCGCCACGCCGTGCCCAACGCGCTGTTGCCGCTGGTCACCCTCTCGGCGATTCAGTTCGGCGCCGTGGTGGGCGGGGCGATCACGATCGAGACGGTCTTCTCCTGGCCGGGCCTGGGATTGCTCAGCTTCGACGCGATCAACGACAAGGACTTCCCGGTGCTCCAGGGGACTTTCCTGATCTTCTCGGCCGGCGTCATCCTGGCCAACCTCGCCGCCGACTGCCTCTACTTCTACCTGGACCCGAGGGTGCAGTCGAAGTGACCGAGGTGCAGGCACCCCCCGATCCGGGAACGCCGGTGGCCGCCCCCCGGGGCCGGCTGCGGACCGCAGCGTCCGCGATCTCTTCCTGCACACCTGGCGGGGGCGGATCGGACTCGGGGATCGTCGGGTTGTTCGTCCTGATGGCGATCTTCGGCAGCCTGATCGCACCCGACGACCCGAACGCCTCGAGCCTCCAGGTGCTGAAGGGGATCAGCGCCGATCATCCGCTGGGGACCACCGAGTTCGGCTCCGACGTCCTCTCCCAGCTCCTGGTCGGGGCGCAGGTCTCGATCATCGTCGGCTTCTCGGCGGCGGTGATCTCGGCCGTGCTGGGGGCGGCGGTCGGCCTGGCCGGGCGGCTACTTCGGCGGCTGGACCGACCGCATCCTCGATCCGCTCGAGAACTGGTTCCTGGTGATCCCGACCCTGCCGCTGATGATCGTCCTGGCTCGCCTGCTCAGTCCGTCTCTGGGGGTGCTGATCGCCGTGATCGGCCTCACATCGTGGGCGGGAACGGGGCGGATCGTCCGTGCCCAGGTCCTGACCCTGCGCGAGCGCGCCTTCGTCGAGCGCGCCCGTGCCCTGGGGGCGGGCGACGGCTACATCATCCGCACCCACATCCTCCCCAACACCCTGCCGCTGATCTTCGCCAACACGGTGCTGATCGTCGCCGTTGCGATCCTCTCCGAGTCGGCGCTCGCCTTCCTCGGGCTCGGCGACCCGACCAGGATCTCCTGGGGGACGATGCTGGAGAACGCCTTCAACGCCGGGGCGCCCGAGCGCCGGCGCCTGGTGGTACGTGATCCCGCCGGGGCTCTGCATCACGGACGCTGGTGCTGGCGGTCTCGATCCTCGGCTACATGCTCGAGGAGCACGTCAACCCCCGCCTGAGGGAGCACCGATGAGCGCGCTGCTCGAGGTCAGCGACCTGCGGGTGGAGCACGGCGAGCCAGCCGATCGTCGACGGAGTCGACCTCAGGCTCGAGGCGGGCGAGGCGCTCGGCCTCGCGGGCGAGTCCGGCTGCGGGAAGACGACCACCGCGCTGGCGCTGATGAAGCTGCTGCCGCCGACCCTGAAGCAGTCGGGCCGCGTCACCCTGCGGCCCCCCGAGGCCGAGGAGCCGATCAACATCGAGAAGCGCACCGAGGCGGGGATGGGGCTGGTCCGCTGGCGCCACATCTCGCTCGTCTTCCAGGGGGCGATGAACTCGCTCGACCCGGTGCAGCGGATCGACGCGCAGATCGCCGAGGCGATCCGCCTGCACGAGGCGGGCCAAGGCGAAGGAGGTGCGCGAGCGGATCAGCCGAGCTGCTGAAGACGGTCGGGCTGACGCCGGCGCTCGGGCGCCGCTATCCGCACCAGCTCTCCGGCGGCCAGCGCCAGCGGGTGATGATCGCCCTGGCGCTCGCCTGCCGGCCCTCGCTGGTGATCGCCGACGAGCCGACCACGGCGCTCGACGTGGTCATGCAGGCTCAGGTCCTGCAGCTGCTCGAGCACCTGCGCGAGCAGCTCGGGCTGGCGCTGATCCTGATCTCCCACGACCTCGGGGTGCTGGCGGAGACCTGCGACCGGATCGCGATCATGTACGCGGGGCGGATCGTCGAGATCGGTGACGTCGACTCGGTCTTCGGGGCGCCGCAGCACCCCTACACGAAGCGCCTGCTCGACACCCTGCCGGTGATCGGCGGGGAGCGGGGCCTGGCGACGCCGATCCCCGGCGGCCCGCCCGATCCCGGCGACATGCCGGAGGGCTGCCGCTTCCGTCCCCGCTGCCCCTACGCGGCGGAGCGCTGCCTCCAGGATCCGCCGCTGCGCGAGGTGCGCACCGGCCATGCGAGCGCCTGTCACTTCGCGCCCTGGAGCGAGTGGCCCGAGCCGGCCGGCCCGGCGGCGCCGGGGGGAGGCATGAGCGAGTCGCTGATGGAGGTCCGCGACCTGGCGGTCACCTTCAAGGTGCGAAGGGGCGTGACTCGGGCGGTCGACGGCGTCTCGCCTGGAGTGGCGGCCGGGGGAGATCTTCGGGGTCGTCGGCGAGTCGGGTTGCGGGAAGTCGACCCTGGCCCGCGCGCTGCTCGGCCTGCTCGAACCCGCCGCGGGCGAGCTGGCCCTCCACGGCGAGCGGATCGAGGGCAAGGCGGAGGTGGGCGAGCTGCGCAGGCGGGTGCAGATGATCTTCCAGGACCCCTACCAGACGCTCAATCCGCGCCAGCGGGTGCGCTCGATCGTCGGCCGAGCCGCTGATCGTGCAGAGGGTGGACCGCGGCGAGCACGAGGAGCGCGTGCGGCGGGCACTGGAGGACGTCGGGCTCGATCCCGAGCGCTTCGCCGCACGCTACCCGCACCAGCTCTCCGGCGGGCAGCGCCAGCGGGTGGCGATCGCCGCCGCGCTGGTGCTCGAGCCCGAGGGGCTGATCTGCGACGAGCCGGTCTCGATGCTCGACGCCTCGGTGCGGACCCAGATCCTCACCGTCCTCGGCGAGCCTGCGGGAGCGGCGGGGGCTCTCGCTGCTGTTCATCACCCACGACCTCAGCCTCGCCTGGTCGCTCTGCGACCGCCTCGCGGTGATGTACCTGGGCCGGGTGGTCGAGCAGGGGAGCGCCGTCGACGTGATCGAGCGCCCCCGCCACCCCTACACCCAGGCGCTGGTCGACGCGATCCCGGTGCCGAGCGCCGGAGGAGGGGTAGGCGCGAGCTGCTCGGCGGCGAGCTGCCCGACGCCACCGACGTGCCGCGCGGCTGCCGGTTCCACCCCCGCTGCCCCCGGCGCTTCGAGCCCTGCGACCGGGTCGATCCGCCGCTGATCGCGACCGGCGGGCGCGGGCAGGTGGCGGCCTGCCTCCTGCACGACCCTAGTGCGGGCGTCGCCGAGGCCGTCGCAGGCGGCGATGGCTGAGCGCTGGCGGGAGATCGCCGGGCCGGTCGGGCGGCTCGCCCACCGGCTGGCGCAACGCGATCACCGACGTGCCCGGGGTTCGGGTCGGGCAGGCCCAGGCGGCGAGCGGCGAGCCGACCGGGGTCACCGTGGTCGCCCCGCCGTCGGTGCCGGCCCGGCCGGGACCGCGGTGCTCAACGGGATGGGCGAGCTGACCGGGAAGATCGAGATCGACGAGCGGGGGACGCTGCAGACGCCCGTCTATCTCTGCGGATCGCTCGCGGTCGGCGCCGTCCACCACGCCGCGATGCTCGCCTCCGGGGGCGGGCCCGGGAGACATCGTCCTGCCGGTGGTCGGCGAGTGCGACGACAGCTGATGGCGCCGATTCGCGCGACGGTGGCGGCGGGGACGTCGAGCGGGCAATCGGGGCGCTGGGCGAGGGGGTTCCCGAGGGCACCGTCGGCGCCGGCACCGGGATGATGTGCTTCGAGTTCCCCGGCGGCATCGGCACCGCCTCGCGGGCGGTCGGCGAGCACCACGTCGGAGTGCTGCTGCTCTGCAATTTCGGCGACCGCGAGCGGCTCGACCTGCTGGGCACGAGTCTCGAGCCGACCGGGCACCGGAGCCCCGACCGCGGGTTCCTGCATCGCCGTCTGCGCCACCGACGCACCGCTCGCGGCGCACCAGCTGCGGCGCCTGGCGATGCGGCCGCTGCTCGGGCTCGCCCGGGCCGGCTCCTACGGCGGGGAGGGGTCGGGCGAGATCGGCCTCGCCTTCCTCGACCGGCGCCGCCCGGCGGGTTCGACGGACGATCGGCTCAATCCGTACTTCGCCGCCGCCTGGGAGGCGTCCCAGGAGGCGGTCTACAACTGCCTGGTCGCCGGCCAGCCCGGCGAGCTTCGAGAAGGCGGAATGCAGGACGCCTTCCCGGTCGAGGAGGTCAGGCGCCTCGCCGCGGCCCGCGATGAGCGAGCCTGACCTCCGCGAGGAGGTCGTCGGGCTGGCCCGGGAGCTGATCCGCCTCGACACCTCCAATCCGCCCGGGAACGAGACCCCGGCGGCGGAGCTGCTGGCCGCCTACCTGGGCGACGCCGGGCTCGAGTGCGAGCTGATCGGGCCCGACCCCGCCCGCCTCAACCTGGTGGCGCGGATCGAGGGCTCCGGCGAGGGCCCCTCGCTGCTGCTGCTGGCGCACACCGACGTGGTCCCTGCCCCCGAGCGCCGGCTGGACCGTGCCGCCCGTTCGAGGGGGTGCTGCGCGACGGGAGGCTGATCGGGCGCGGTGCGACCGACATGAAGAACGAGCTGGCGGCGCGGGCAGTGGCGCTTGCCGCCTTCGCCCGCGGCGGCGGGCCGGCCGGCCGGCGATGTGGTGCTGATCGCCGAGGCCGACGAGGAGCGGAACACCGCCGACGTCGGGATGTCCTGGCTGGTCCGGGAGCGCCCCGACCTGCGCTGCGACTTCGCCCTGAACGAGGGCGGAGGGACCCTGTTCGAGCTTGCCGGGGGCGGGCGGATCGTCACCGTCTCGGTCGGGGAGAAGCGGGTCACCTCGCTGCGGCTGCGCTTCCACGGGCGGGGTGGGCACGCCTCCGTGCCGGCTCGCGGCGAGAACCCGCTGCGCAACGCGGCGAGGGCCGTCGAGAGGCTGCTGGCTCACCGGGCGCCGGCGCGGCGTGATGCCGTCGGTCGCTGCACGCGCTGGACTCCCTGGGCGCGCCGGCGGATCCGGACCGGCGGCCGCCTGGGCCGCCGCCCAGCACCCAGTCCTCGGGGCTCTGCTGCCGGCGATGATCAGGATGACGATCACCCCGACGGGTCTTCGGACCATCGAGCCCAGCAACGTGATCCCGCCCTTCGCCGACGTGATCTGCGACTGCAGGGCGCTTCCGGGTGAGGGCGAGGAGGAGATCCGCGAGCAGGTGGAGCGGGCGCTCGGAGCGGCGACCGCGGGTACGAGCTCGAGCTGCTCGAGCCGCTGGCGGGGGGGACCGAGTCGCCGACCGACACGGCGCTCTATGGGTCTGCGAGGAATACGTCGCCGAGCGGCTGCCCGGGCGCGGAGCTGTTCCCGGTTGTCACGCCCGGGTTCAGCGACTCCCACTGGGTGAGGAAGGAGCACGGCACCGTCGCCTACGGCTTCGCCCCGGTCTTCTCACACCGACCCGGCCGCCTACATGGACGCCGCCCACGCCGCCGACGAGGCGATCGAAATCGACGACCTGGTCGAGATGACCCGCTTCCACCTGCAGCGTCCGAGTCCTGGTGAGCGGCCCCTCGGGCCGAACGTAAACTTAGGGCTCCAATGGTCACGGAAGCTTGCGTTCGGCGAGGTGGCGTCACTCGATCAGGCGGCGCTCGGCGGCCCAGCGGCTCAGCTCGTGGCGGGTCGAGAGCTGCAGCTTTCGCAGCACGGCGCTGACGTGGGCCTCGACGGTCCTCGGCGAGATCTCGCAGCTGCAGCGCGATCTCCTTGTAGAGGTAGCCGCGGGCGATCAGGCGCAGGACCTCGCGCTCGCGCGCGGTCAGCTGGTCGAGCTCCGGGTCGACCTCGGCCGCCGGGATCTCGCCATGGAAGGCGTCGAGGACGAATCCCGCGAGCCGCGGCGAGAAGACCGCGTCGCCGTCGCGGACCCGGCGGATCGCGGCCGCGAGCTCCTCGCCCGGAGATCGACTTGGTGACGTAGCCGCGGGCGCCGGCGCGGATCACCGCGATCACGTCCTCGGCGGCGTCGGAGACCGAGAGCGCCAGGAAGCGCTGCGCCGGGCCGCTCCCGGCGACCCGGCGGATCACCTCGGCGCCGCCGCCGTCCGGCATGTGAACGTCGAGGAGGACCACGTCGGGCTCCTCGGCAAGTGATCGCCGCGACCGCCTCCGACACGCTCCCCGCCTCGGCGCGGACCTCGACCATGCCCTCGAGCTCGGCTCGGACTCCGGCGCGGAAGAGGGCGTGGTCGTCGACGAGGACGACGCTGGGCAGCCGGCGCTCATCGCGGCCCCGCACCCTCGGCCGCCCCGGCGCGGGCGATCTCGAGCACGACCTCGGTGCCGCCGCTCGGCGGGGGAGCGGATCTCGGCGCCCCCGCCCGCCCGCTCATCCTTCCGAGGATCGACTCCCGCACACCGCGGCGGTCGGCCGGGACCGCGGCGGGGTCGAACCCGGGCCCCCGGTCGCGGACGTAGGCCTCGATCGAGCCGGCGCCAACCTCGGCGAAGAGGCGGATCGGCTCGGGCCCGTGAGCATGGCGGGCGGCGTTCAGCAGCGCCTCGCGGGCGGCTGCGATCACCGCCTCGGCCGCGCTCCTCGAGGTCGCAGTCGCCGACGATTACCGTCTCTACGGCGACCCGGTGGTCGTCCTCGATCTCCTCGGCCGCGGAGCGAAGCGCCGCGGCGAAGCTGCCGCGTCGCCTCGCCGTCCCTGCCTCCGGCCAGCCAGCTGCGAAGCTCGCGCTCCTGGCGGCGGGCCAGGGCGGCGACCTCGCGCGGGTCGTCGGCGCGCTTCTGCATCAGGGCCAGCGTCTGAAGCACCGAGTCGTGCAGGTGGGCGGCCAGCTCCGCCCTCTCCTGGGAGCGGATCCGCTCGGCCCTCTCCGCCGCGAGGTTGCGCCCGAGCCGCCAGAGGAACGGAGCCAGGATCAGGCCCAGGGCGACGACGACCACCACCGCGGTCAGCGGCGGCATCGCGAATCCCGCCGAGGATGTCGTTCGAGGAGAGGAAGAGCAGGGCGGCGCCGATCACGAGCAGCACCCCGAAGACGCCGCGGTAGAGGTCGGCGAGGCCGCGATGCCGGCGTCGGCCGCGCCGGACCGCCTCGGCCCCGGCCTCGGCCCGGTCGGGTGGCGGGCCGCGGCCCAGGCCGGCGAATCGGGCGTGCGTCGCGGGCTCGGCCCCGCGCGAGCGGCGCCAGAGCAGGCGGCGCCGAAGGCGGCCAGCACCAGCGGCCAGGACCAGCGCGTCGCTCCACCAGATCCCGAGCTCGCGGAAGGCGAGCAGGGCGGAGAGGGTCAGCAGGCCGACTCCCGCGGCGACCCTCCAGCCGCCGCCCGACCTCGGAGCGCAGGCCGAGCCGCCGCAGCGGCGCCTCCCCTTCGCCCTCGGCCGGGATCGAGGCCCAGGCGACGAGGTAGGCGAGCAGCGCCAGCCCGCCGCTGGCGATCGCGATCACGACGAAGCCGACCCGCAGCAGGAGGTGTCGATGCCGGTCCGCGCCCCGACCCCGCGATCACTCCGCCGAGCGACACCGGCGCCGGTGTCGCGGCGAAGCGGCGCCTGCGTCGGCGACCGCGCTCACCGGCTCAGTCGATGGCGCTCCGCGTCGCGATCGAGCCCCGAGACCAGCAGGATGAGACCGGCCGCGCCGGTCAGCGCGACCGCCATCCAGCCGAGGGAGAGATCGAGCGCGCCGGAGGCGTCGAGCAGCACCAGCGCGCCGAGGGCGGCGATCACCGCCCCCGACGCCGAGCGAGACCGGGTCGAGCCTCACACCGCTCGCGCACGCCCTCGCCTCCGCGGCGCGCTGCGGCGCGGTGTCCTCGTGGAGGGGTCCGGGCCCGTAGCCGGCGTTCTCGATGCTCGCGGTGTCGCTGTTGATCACCCGCAGCTGGCCGATCTGGACGTTGGCGTCGATCTCGAGCCGCGGGGTCGAGCGGGCGCCCGCCGCGGCGCCATGGTCGACGTCGAGCCCGTCGTTCATCTCACCGGCGACCTCGCTCTCCCCGGCGCCCATGTGGGTCGGGCCGGAGACGCAGACCGCCGAGGGCACGTAGACGTTCGCCTGGCCGGCCCCGAGCTCGACCTTCAGAGCTGGACCACGCGGCGCTTGCCCCACTCGAGGTCGCGCAGGTCGACGTCGAGGCGGCCGATGCCGAGGCGGTAGCCGTCGGCGGGGATCGCCCGGACGGAGAGCGGGCGGTACTCGCGGTCGCCGATGCCGCCGCGGAAGTCGAGGTCGGAGGCGGCGGCGACGCCGGCGCCGAGCGCCAGCGCCATCGCCGGCGCGATCAGCCATCGCGCGCCGCCCCGCAGCGCGGCCAGCCCGAGCAGGGCCCCGACCGCGATCACGACGATCGCGACCGGGACGCCCCAGCCGAGCGCGACCGCGAACGCCGCCCCGCCGGCGAGGGCGAACAGCCCCGCCAGAGCGAGCGCGGCGAGCGCGACCATTCCTGCGCCCCGCCAGAAGCCGAGCGAACGCAGGCGCCCGCCCAGCCGCTGGGCGCGGTCGGGCTCTCCGTCGGTGGGGACGAAGACCGCCAGCAGCAGGTAGGCCAGGATGCCGATCCCGCCGAACAGGACCGAGATCCCGAAGCCGATCCTGAAGATGATCGGATCGACTCCGAAGTAGCGGCCGAGCCCGCCGGCGACGCCGAGGATGACGCGGTCGCGAGGAGGAGCGCAGCAGGCGTCGGGGCGATCCGCTCCGGTGGCGGGGTCGGCTTGCCCGGATCGGGGCGCTCGCCCTCGGGCCGGTCGATGGTGGGAGTTTCGTCGTTCATCGGAGATGCCTCCTTGTGGATCATCGTGGCTTGCATCTCCAGGGTCCCAGCGGCCTGCGGTCCCGTCTATTCGGGATTTCCCCTACGGATCCCCAGATTTCCCTGGCTGGAGATCCGTATTGACCCGCACCGATCCGGTGGTGGAGCACCGATGCGGCGCCGCCGGGCGGAGCCTAGGGTGGGCTCACCCGAGCAAGGAGAAGGCAGTGAGAGAGACGCGGCGATGGGGCTCCAGACGTGGTTGGCGGATCGGGAGGCCGGCGTTGCTTGCCCTGTTGGCCGGCGGCCTGCTGGCGGCCGGCGCCGAGCCGGGCGCCGCAGCCACGGTCAATGTTCGGCTCAACGCCCGCCCGGCGACAGGTCAAGGTCGCCCCCGGCGTGAAGATGCATGCCTGGACCTTCAACGGCACCGTGCCAGGCCCGGTGATCCGGGTCAGGGAGGGCGACACGGTCGAGGTCACCCTGCACAACGCGCACAAGCGCCATGGGCGCACCCCCGGGATGTTCCACTCGGTGGACTTCCACGCCGCCCAGATCGCCCCCAACGTCGGCTTCGCGGACGTGGCACCTGGCAGGACGAAGACCTTCTCCTTCGTCGCCAGCCGTCCCGGCGTCTACATGTACCACTGCGGCACGGCGCCCCTGCTCCAGCACATCGGCATGGGCATGTACGGGATGATCATCGTCGATCCGCTCGCGGCCAGGCCGCCGGCAAAGGAGATCACCCTGGTCCAGAGCGAGTTCTACGGCCGGGTCCGGGGCGGCTACCTGCAACCGTCGCTGCGAGCGATGCGAACCCAGAATCCGCGCTACGTGGCCTTCAATGGCATGGCCCAGCGCTACTTCAGGCACCCGATCTCGGTCCCGGTCGGGCAGCCGGTGCGGATCTATCTGGTCGATGCCGGTCCCACCCTGGACAGCGACTTCCACGTGGTCGGCACGATCTTCGACAGCTTCCAGCACGACGGCAACCCACTCGACGCCCTGCACGGCGTGTCGACCCAGCTCGTCCCGTCGGGAGGCGGCGGGGTGTTCGAGCTGACCTTCCCCGAGCCGGGCGCCTACCCGTTCGTCACCCACGCGGTGCGCTGGGCCGACGCCGGGGCGGTCGGGCGCTTCGTGGCCGGCTGAGCGCGGACCTCCCCGCGGATAGGCTGGGCGCGTGAAGCGCACCGAGGCATTGCGGCCGCTCTCGCGCGATCACCACGCGGCCCTGGTCGCGGCGAAGGCCCTGCGCGAGGCCGAGGACCCCGAGCTGGCGCGCCGGGCCTTCCTCGAGTTCTGGCACGAGCACGGCAGCCATCACTTCCGGGTCGAGGAGGAGGTCTTGCTGCCCGGCTGGGCGCTCCATGCCGAGGTCGACCGCCCCGCCATGGCGCGGATGCTGGAGGACCACCTGGAGATCCGCCGCGAGGCGCTGCGCCTGGAGGCCGGGACGGTGCCGGTCGAGGAGCTGCGGGAACTGGGGGCGCGCCTGGACGCGCACGTCCGCTTCGAGGAGCGCGACCTGTTCGTGTCGATCGAGGAATCGCTCGACCCCGCGGCCCTCGACCGGCTCGCGGGGGCGATCGAGGAGGCCGAACGAGCGGGCTGAGCGCCGCCCGAACTTCACATTTCGTCCGCATAGCGGCCCCAGAGTGCGGCTCGGCGAACGGCTGGCGGTAGGGTCCGGCCCCGATGGACGGGATCCGTGTGGAGCGGCGCGGCGCGACGATGGAGTTGACCATCGACCGCCCAAAGGCGAACGCGATCGACTCGGCGACCAGCAAGGCGATGGGCGAGGCCTTCGCCGAGCTGCGCGACGACCCGGAGCTGCGGGTCGCGATCGTCACTGGGGCGGGCGAGCGTTTCTTCTCCGCCGGCTGGGACCTGAAGGCCTACGCGGCGGGCGACCCGGACGACTTCGGCTCCGGAGGGCTGGCGGGGCTGACCGAGCTGTTCGACCTGGACAAGCCGGTGATCGCCGCGGTCAACGGCTACGCGGCTGGAGGCGGCTTCGAGCTGGTCCTCGCGTGCGACATCGTCGTCGCGGTCCCCGACGCCTGCTTCT
Organism: uncultured Actinomycetes bacterium; assembly: GCA_963738305.1. Classification (GTDB taxonomy): domain Bacteria; phylum Actinomycetota; class Thermoleophilia; order Solirubrobacterales; family 70-9; genus JBBRHQ01. The sequence continues at coordinate 91,443 of CAVTVU010000005.1, forward strand.
CGCTGCCCGAGGTGAAGCTCGGCTTCATCCCCGACTCCGGCGGGGTCTTCCGCCTGCCGCGGCGGATGCCCCACCCGTTGGCGATGGAGATGCTGCTGACGGGCGAGCCGATCGACGCTGCTGAGGCGGAGCGCTGGGGCCTGGTCAACCGGGTCGCCGACGGGCCGGAGCTGCTCGGCGCCGCGCGGGAGATCGCGGCGAAGATCGAGGCGGCCGCGCCGCTCGCCACCCGGGCCGTCAAGGCGACCCTGGCGGCGAGCGAGGGACTGACGGTCGAGGAGGGGTTCGCGGCGCTGCGGGACGGCAGCATCCCGGCCTATGACCGAGCCATGGCCTCCGCCGACGCGAAGGAGGGCCCGTGGGCCTTCGCCGAGGGCCGCGAGCCCGTCTGGCGAAACGAATGACCGGCGCCCTCGCGCCTGACGCCAACCGGGACAGGGTCGCTCTGGTCACCGGTGGCGGCACCGGGATCGGCCGAGCGACGGCGCGCGCATTCGCCGCATCCGGAGCCAGGGTCGCGATCTGCGGCCGCCGAGCCGAGCCGCTCGAGGCGGTGCGCGAGGAGCTGGAGCGCCGCGGCGCGGAATGCCTCGCCTTCCCGTGCGACCTGCGCGAGGCCGACCAGGTGAGCGCCCTGCTCGACGCGACCCTGGAGCGCTTCGGAGCCGTCGACGTGCTCGTCAACAACGCCGGTGGCCAGTTCACCGCGCCGGCCGAGGAGGTGAGCGCGAAGGGGCTGCGGGCGATCGGCCGGCTCAACCTTGACGCCGTCTGGGAGCTGACCCGCGAGGTCGCCAACCGCTCGATGATCCCGGGGTCGGGCGGGCTGATCGTCTTCCTCGGCTTCTCGCCGCGGCGGGGGATCCCCGGGTTCGCCCACGCGGCCGCGATCCGGGCCGGGATCGAGAACCTCGCGGCGGGGCTGGCGCTGGAATGGAGCCGGCATCGGGTGCGCGCGGTCTGCGTCGTCCCCGGCAACATCGAGACAGAGGGCCTCGCCGCCTACGGCACCGAGGCGCTGGAGGCCTCGCGCCGGCAGGTGCCGCTGGGCAGGCTGGGCCGCCCGGAGGAGGTGGGGGAGACCATCGCCTTCCTGGCGACCGAGAGCGGTGCCTACGTCAACGGCACCAGCGTCGTCGTCGACGGCGGCCTCGACGCCTGGGGCCAGGCCGAGCTCCCACCGTCCCCGGCCGAACGCAACGCTTCCTCTGATAGTCCGCGCTGATCATGCGTTCGGCCCCGTCGCAGTGTGGGCCGGGATAATGGGAACGTGAGTGAGCGACCTCACGAGTTCGACCTGACGCTCGCCGAGGCGGGGGCGTGGGTGGGCAGCGGGCCGGAGGGGATCGGCGAGGCCCCGGTCGTCGTGCCCGATCCGGATCTAATCGAGATCGAGGGCGACGACCCCGCCGTGGCGCTGCGCCGCACCCTAGGCATGTTCGCGACCGGAGTCACCGTGATCACAACCCGCGCGGGCGACCAGATCCATGGGATGACCGCCAACGCCTTCATGTCCGTCTCGATGGAGCCGCCGCTGGTCCTGATCTCGATCGACCGCCGGACCAAGATGTGCAACCTGCTGCATGAGGGCCACAACTTCGCGGTAAACGTTCTCGCCGCCGACCAGAACTCGCTCTCTGACCGCTTCGCGGGAAGGGTCGCCGAGGGGGCGCCGGAGCCGAGCTTCGAAATCGTCCACGAGACGCCGCTGGTCGACGGCTCGGCGGCCCGGTTCGTCGCCAAGGTCGTCCGCTCCTATTGGGGAGGAGATCATTCGCTGTTCCTCGGCCGGGTCGAGTACGCGAGCCACGACGAGGGCGCCCGGCCGCTGCTCTTTCATGGCGGCCGCTACCGCGACCTCACCGATAGTTAGCCGGACTCCTTTCTCAGGTCATATCGTGTCGCCGAGATGACCGAGGCGCCGCAGCAACGTCACTCGGTTCGAGTTCTGCTTCTTGATGAAAACAACCGGGTACTGCTCTTCCGGGGTGAACAGCCGGGCAGTGGTCCGCCGTTCTGGTTTCCCACAGGTGGCGGCATCGAGGATGGCGAGGACGTCCGCAGGGCCGCCGTACGCGAGGTCGCTGAAGAGACGGGACTCCGCGAAGTGCCGCTCGGACCGGAGGTATGGCACCGGCGACATGTCTTCACGTGGCGCGGTGCCGAGTGGGACAAAAGGGAGCGATGGTTCCTGGCACGGGTGCGCCACTTCAAGCCCGACCGGTCGCGCTTGACCCGGACTGAGCGCGAGGACTTGACCGCTTCACGGTGGTGGAGCCTCGACGAGTTGGAGGGGACCGATGACGAGCTGGTGCCGCGCGACCTCGCTACCCGCCTGCGCAGTCTGCTCGTACACGGTCCACCGCCGACGCCGATCGAAGTCGGCATCTGAGGTCAGGCCAGCCTAGGAGCGGGGCCGCTCCTTCTTCGGGTCGTAGAAGGGGATCGGCACCACCGTCGCCGGAGATCCGCTTCTGCTGGCCGTCGAGCTTGCCGACCTCGACCTCGGTGCCGGGCTCGGCGTGCTGGACCGCGATCCGGCAGAGCGCGATGTTCTTGCGCAGCACCGGGCTGCGGGTTCCGCTCGTGATCACCCCACCGAGGCCCGGATTCCGGGAACGTGGACGCAGTCGCCGTGCGCGCCGGTCTCCTGGCCGGCCAGCTCGAGGCCGACCAGCTTGTGCTGGGGGTGGGCCTTACGCTCCTCGAGCGCTGCCTTCGCCGACGAAGTCGTCCTCGCTGTCCAACGCCACGGCGAAGCCGATCCCCGCCTCGAAGGGGTCGACCTGGTCGTCGAACTCGTAGCCGGCGAAGATCAGGCCGGACTCGATCCGCAGCATGTCGAGCGCCGAGAGGCCGAGCGGCTTCATTCCCTTTTCGCGCCCGACCTCCCAAACTGCGTCCCAGACGGCTGGCCCGTCGTCGGGGTGGCACCAGACCTCGTAGCCGAGCTCGCCGGTGTAACCGGTGCGCGAGACGACGATCGGGATCCCGTCGGGCCTCCCGATCCGCCCGATCAGCAGCCGGAACCAGCGCAGCTCCTCCAGCTCGGGCTGGGTCGGGCGGAGTCCAGACGATCTCGCGCAGGATCTCCCGGCTGTTCGGGCCCTGCACGGCGATGTTGTGGAGCTGGTCGGTCGAGGGCTTCACCCAGGCCCGCATCGACTCAGCCTCCGCCAGTTCGGTCAGGTGGACCCCGGTGTAGGGGTCGCCGACGACGAAGCGGAAGTTGTCGTCGCCCAGCCGGTAGACGGTGGCGTCGTCGAGCATCCCGCCGGTCTCGTTGCAGACCGCCGTGTAGGTGACCTGGCCGACCGAGAGCTTGCGGATGTCGCGGGTCACCGCCCGCTGCATCAGCATCTCCGCGTCGGGCCCGAGCACCTCGAACTTGCGCAGCGGCGAGAGGTCCATGACGACGGCCGCCTCGCGGCAGGCCCAGTACTCGGCGATCGTGTCCTCGCCGTGGTAGCAGTCGGGCAGCCAGTAGCCGCGGTACTCGACCATGTCGCGGGTCAGCGCCGAGGTGCGAGGATGGAACGCGGTCTCCTGGGTCATCTGGGGTTCAGCCTCCGGGGTAACGCGGTGGGCGATCGCCAGCGAAAACCGGTTCTCGGGCCGGTAGACGCGGACGTGGACGTCGGTGATCTCCCAGCCGTTGGCGGGGTCGATGTCGTCGGGGCACGCCGAGGAGGCGCAGAGCAGGTCGTCGGCGGCCCGCAGCAGCACGAAGTCGCCGGGGCGCGACCACGGCTCGTCGACGATGAAGGCGTTGGTCTCGTCGAAGCCGGTGTTGTAGAAGAAGTTGAGCGCCTCCCAGCCCTTGCGCGGCGCCACCCCGAAGGGCGTCACCTGGCCGTTGAAGTTCTGCGAGCAGTTGACGTGGCCCGGATAGCCGAGGTCCTCGTAGTACTTGGCCGTGCAGGCGAGCGCGAAGGTGTCGTGGCGCCCGACCGTGTCCTGGACGACCTCGACCAGCGGGTCCATGTCGACGTCGAAGCTCTTGCGGTAGAGCCCCGGCTGCGGATAGGCGGAGCCCATCAGGGTGCGGGTCGTGGTCGCGTCGAGGCCGCGCTCCACGCCCTCGCTCGAGCTTGCGCGCGGTTGAAGGCGAGGAAGTCCGAGCACTGCTTGCCCTCGACGTCGATGATCTGGATGTACTCGCCGGCGGCCACCTCGTAGGCGGCCGCGGTGGCGCGGTCGATGCGGAAGTCGAGCCGCGGCTCGGCGAGGGGCGGCGGGTAGCTCGGCTCTCCTCGGCCGTCGCGGCGTCGCGCGGCGGACCTCGACCAGCAGCGGCGAGGCCGGCCAGGCCCCTCGACGACCCGGCCCCCGGGCGCGGCGACGATCGCGATCGCCTCGCGCTCCGCGGTGAACGTCTCGGACTCCCCGCGCGCCGAGTCGCGCCCGAATAGCCGCAGGGCATGGGCCTCGCCGGGGATCAGGCCCTCGGCGTGCAGCGCGCCGAGGAACCCGTCAGCCTCGCCGTCGGCGATCAGGCCGCGCAGGACGCTGCGCCTCGGCGTCGGCGCGGACCCCGATCGCGGCGCCGTCCTCGCCGCCCTCGGCGTCGAGGACGGTCAGCTCGGCGACCTGGCCGCCGTCGCGGTTGATCAGCGTCGAGCACGTCGCCGGGGTGCAGCCGCACCGCGGTCGCGGCGCCGGGCCGCACCCAGTGGGACTCGAGCGAGCGGTCGACCGGCCGCAGGCCGCGTTCCAGCAGGGCCGGTCGCGTCGGCGGCCATGCTCAGGCCTTCGCGGTCGAGGCCTCCGCCGCCTCGGCCTCCTCGACCAGCTTCGCCGCGAGCTCGCGCTTGGCCTCGGGGTCGAGCTTCTTGACCTCGTTCTCGACCACCCGGCGGTTGTAGTTCTGGTTCCAGTAGTCGAGGGCGTCGAAGCCGAGCAGCACCGCCTTGCCGACGAACTGGCGCAGCACCTCGTTGGTCGGCCCCATCACCCAGCCGGCCTTGGCGTCGCGGACGTAGCGCTCCAGCTCCATGTCGCGCTTGTAGCCCGACCCGCCGCAGGCGTGGAGCATCTTGTCGACCACGTGGGCGACGTTCTTGGCCGCCTCGAACTTGATCTGCCAGGCCCAGTGCAGGTAGTCGGCGCGGGCCGTCTCGCCGGGCGCGAGCACCTTGGTGTTGTCGTCGGTGGCCCGGTCCATCGCCTGGGCGACCGAGTAGACGAAGAGCCGGGCGGCGTTGGTGTCCATCACCGCCTCGCCGACGTAGTCCTGGATCGTCGGGTAGTCGGCGACCCGCATGCCGACGTCGACGTGGCGCTTGCGGGTCGTGTGGCGCTTGGCGATGTCGATCGCCCCGAGGGCGATCCCGTTCCAGACCGAGGAGGAGCCGACCAGGAACCAGGGGTCGACCGCCTCGTCGTTGGAGTTGGCGCCGTCGCCGAGCGGGCCCGACCACCTGCTCGGCCGGGACCTCGATCTCGTCGACCTCGATCGGCCCCGACTGGTTGCCGCGCAGCCCCAGCGCGTCCCAGAGCGAGGGCTGGGCCTTGACGTCGTCGCCGTCGATCACGAACACGGAGAGGTCGTCGTAGCCGGAGAAGTCGGGGCTGGTGGTCTGCACGACGTAGAAGTCGGCGAAGCCGCCCGAGGTCGTCCAGGAGGCCTTCTTGCGGACCTTGTAGCCGCCGTTGGAGCGCTCGGCGCCGGAGGAGACCGGGTACCAGAAGTGCGAGCCCGTCTCCGGGTCGGAGTAGGAGAGGGTGCCGATCCGGCACTCGCGAGTCGAGCGGGCGGATGTAGCGGTCGACCAGCTCCTCGGTGGGGCGCAGCATGATCGTCGCCACCGCGCCGATGTGCATCACGTAGCACATCGCGGTCGAGGCGCAGCCGTAGCGCGCCAGGGTCTCGCAGACCATCGCGAAGCCGACGTGGTTCTCGCCCAGGCCGCCGTACTCCTCGGGCACGGTGAGGCTGAGGAAGCCGTGCTCGGCCAGCAGCTCGAAGTTGCGACGCGGGTAGAGCAGCTCGTCGTCGGAGCGCTTCGCGTTGGCGCGCATCTCGCTCTCGCAGAGGCCGATCAGCGTCTCGCGCAGCTCCCGCTGGCGATCGGTCAGGACCCAGTCGGGATCCCAGTCGTAGCCGAGCCCCCAGAACGGCTCCTCGCCCCACATCTTCTCCGCCATGCGATCCTCTCCTCGGTCCCGGGACAGATCGGTCCAGTCGGGATGTCTGGAGCCTGACATTCTGCCGCTCCGCAGCGCCGATCGCAAGCCGGGGAGCGGCCGCGCCGAGCTCAGGCCGTCCAGACCAGGCAAGCGGCGCTCGCGGCGGATCCGGCGCGGCGGCGCGGCGGAAACGCCGGAGGCCGATCCGCGCGCGGTCGGGGCCGAAGACGAGCAGGCCGGCGCTCGCGGTCGCGGGCGACCTCGAGCAGCGCCTTGACCGGGCGCTTGCTGCTCACCCGCAGGTGCTCGGTGCGGATCCCGAGCGACGGCCGCCCGCTCGGCCGCGGCCCGGACCTCCTCCAGGTCCTCCTCATGGGGGAGGGTCGCCCCGCCGGGACCGACCAGCATCAGCGTGGAGGGGTAGTTGGGCAGGTGGACGGCGTTGGCGATGATCAGCGGCGAGCCGGCATCGAGCGCCGAGGCGACCGCCATCCGCTCGGCTTCGGGGTCGATGCGGCAGGAGAGCGTGCCGAGGACGACCGCCTTGCCGGCGGCGCGACGGGTCGGCTCGCGGACCGGGCCCGGCGTGAGCCGCTCTTCGACGACAGATCGGACACCTGCATCGAGGATACGCCCGGTGGAAGACCGGGCCGGCGGTTGTGCCGGGGCCGCGCAGCGATTATGCTCCGCCCGAAGAGGAGAGATCAGCCGCGCGGGTCTGCGCGTCCGGAGCCCGCCAGGCGGGAAGGAGACAGCGCCGATGGCAACCGCCCAGGTCGAGGAGCGCCAGCTGCTGAAGGCGATGACCTGGTGGGACGGCTTCGTCGTCGCGCTGGCCAACCCGGGGTTCCTGATCGCCGCGCTCGGCGCCTCGATCGCCAGCCTCGGTACCACCGGCGCCTTCGTGCTGTGGACCATCTCGGTCTGCCTCGGGGCGCTCCAGAACAACATCTACGCCGAGCTGGCGACGATGTTCCCCGAGAAGCCGGGCGGGATCGCCCTGTTCGCCCACGAGGCCTGGCGCAAGTACCTGACCCTGGTCGGGCCGATCGCCACCTTCGGATACTGGTTCGCCTGGTCGAGCGTGCTCGCGGTAAACGGCCTGGTGGTCGGGACCTTGGTCCAGTCCGAGTGGTTCTCGAGCTCGACCTGGGCTACCTCGGGAGGCGGCTTCGACCTCAACCTGGCGATCGTGATCGGGATCGCGGCGATCGCCCTCGTCTGGCTGTTCAATGTCTTCGGAGTCCGGCCGGCGGTCTGGTTCGGCTACGTGACCGGAGCCTTGCTCATCATCCCGGCCTTCGTGCTGATGTTCCTCCCCTACATCACAGGGGACTGGTCGAGTTCGAACATGCAGTGGACGATCGGGACCGGGGGAGGGCTGGGGCTGGCGCTCACCTGGCTTTACTTCATGGGGTGGTCGTCGTACGGGTTCGAAACGGTCGCGGCGTTCGCCCCCGAGTACCACTCTCCGGAGACCGATACGCCGAGGGCGCTACGAGCCTCGGCCGCCTTCTCGGTGCTCGTCTACGCCCTGCTGCCGCTCGGATTGGGCGGCACGCTGGGAACCGACGCAGTCGCCAACGACCCCACCTTCATTTCCTTCTACACGCAGGCGTTCGACACGCTTGTCGGCAACGCCCTCGGAAACGTGATGATCGCCTGCCTGGTCGCAGGTCTGGTGCTCTCGATGAACACCGCGACCATGGACGGCTCCCGAGCCCTGCTCGGAATCGCCCGCGACGGGATGACGATCAAGCAGCTGGGAGTGCTGAACCGGCACAACGTGCCGGCCCGGGCGATGACCCTCGACGCCATCCTGAACCTGTTTCTGCTGACCTACTTCGCCAGCGCGATCGAGATCCTCGCCGCCGGCAATCTGGGCTACATGCTCGCCCACGTGTTCGCGCTGACCGGGTTCCTGCTGCTCCGACGCGACCGTCCCAACTGGCCGCGCCCGATCAGGCTGTCGGCGATCTGGGTGCCGATCGCCGCCTTCCTCGCCGTCGCCAACCTGGTGTTCATCGCAGTAGGCGGGTTCATCTACTCCGGAGGCTTCCTGGGGATCACCACCCAGTACGGCTACGGCTGGGACAAGACCCGGGTGGGCCTGATCGTGCTGGCGATCTCGCTAGTGCTCTATCTGTTCCGCCATATCGTCCAGGACGGGACCGGGGTCCGGCTACGCGAGGAGACGCCGGAAATGCCGGAGGAGGCGAGGGCCGCGGCGTCGGCGGTCGCGGGCTGAGCCTTACTCTGCGCGCAGGTCCCAGCGCGGCAGATCGGCGATCGCGCGGCGGTAGCGGCTGCGGTGAACCGGGCGGATCAGCATGAACCAGGCCATCAGGGCCACGGGCAGCAGGAAGAAGACGCTGAAGGTGTTGCCGGTGGCGATGAAGAACACGCCGATAGCCGAGACGATCAGGCCGTAGGCCACCGGGAGGATGCGGTAGCGGAGCTGGGTGCGGCGAATCTGCGCGTAGTCTGCGGCCGGGATGCGACTGGTGTCGTAGCGCCGGCCGCACTCGGGGCAGCTCCACCCCTCGCCGTAGGCGACGTCGGCTCGGGCGCCGCACTCGCAGGCGAGCGTGATCGGCGGTCCGCGCAGGACGCTCCCGGGCTTCTCGTGGCCGAGCCTCTCCCGCGGTTTGCGCTCGACTCGCTTGCGGCTGAAGGGAGCCACGGGGGCCGATCCTAGCCCCATCCCCGCGCCTCTCGGGCGGCGCCGGCTGGAGCAGTGCTGAGCGCTCAGCCCGGCGTGGTTCGCTCCAGCGACTCCCAGCCGACGTCCCGGGCGGCCAGCGCCTCGTCGGCCACAGCGCCGCCGCGCAGCCCGAACAGGCGCTTCGCCCACAGCAGGTAGCCGAGGATCGCCAGGTTGATGAGCAGCGCCGCGATCTTCAGCGGCGTCTGGCTGACGGTCAGCTCCCAGACCTCGAGTGGGACGAAGAGGCCGGTGGCGATGAAGGTCAGGTACTCGGCCCAGCGCTTCGTCAACCACAGTCCCACCGCCTCGGTCGCCTGGAGAAGGGCGTATGCGGCGAGCCCGAGGCCGACCAGCTCGAGGGTCCCCGTCCTCAGGTTCAGAAGGCGGTCGATCTCGTGGAGGAGGCCGCGGTGGGGCAGATCGCTGGTGCCGCGGAAGTCGGCCAGCAGCCGGTAGTAGAGGTCGCGCACGCCGTTCTCGTTTGCGGCGATCAGGAAGACGCCGACGGTGAGGGCCGCGAAGAGGAGGCAGCGGAACGCCTTGTCAACGGCAATCAGGCGCAGGATGAACTTGTCCCGGAGTGGGCGGCCCCGGAGCGGCAGGACGATTTCCTCGCGTTCGGGAGGGAAGGGGCGGGCCGGGTCGGATGGGGGCTCGAGCCCGAGCCAGCTGTCGCAGCGCAGGCACCGATGCCAGCGCACGCCCGCATCCTCGCGTGCCACCAGCCGGTCGGATGACCGGATCTCAGCGGCGTCTGTGCCGACCAGCAGGTGTCCACTGACCCCGCAGGCGAGCAGCTCCCAGTGGAACCGCGGCAGGAAGCGCTGCGGGCGGATGGCGCCGGGGGGTGGCAGCAGCGCTTCGGCGGCCGCCTCGCCATCCCCGCCGGCCCCGGTCGGCGCGCCGCCGCTCAGATCAGCGTCCCGGGGGCAGCTTCGAGCGGTAGAAGGCGAGGGCGTCGTTCTCTGCGGCCACGACCACGTCGCCGTGACCGACTCCGGGATAGGTCTTGTAGGTGACCTTGTCGCCGAGGTTCAGGAGCTCGGAGGCGAGCTGGGTCGTATAGGGCTGGAAGACGGTGCCGTCGGCCTCTCCCTGGGCGATGAGCACGGGCGCCTTCGTCCTCACCGCGGGGTTCTGCCGGCCGAGCAGGTTGAACAGCGCCTTGGTATCGGCACCGCTGCGGAGCATCTGGGACGGGGGGATCCCGGCGAGGCGGTTCGGTGTCGCCAGCTGGGAGAGGCAGAGCTGCTTGACCAGCGGGTAGAAGCCGAGGACCCGGTCGGAGAGGAGCTTGCCGGGCTTGATCGGCGCTGACGGCGTCGACTGGGTGGTCGCCCCCTGGACGATCAGGGTTGCCAGCGCGGTCAGCGGGCTGGGGCTGGTCAGGACGTTGAGTATCTCCGCTTGGTCGCGAAGGTGCGAGGCAGGCGCGTAGGCGACGGTTCCGCGCAGCTTCAGGCCCGGCACGTATCGCGCCGCCTCTCCGGCGGCAAACAGGGCCGCGTGCCCGCCCTGCGAGTGGCCGGAGATCAGGAAGCGCTTGCCGATCCGCGGGTTGAGCTGACGGGCGGCGCGGACGATGTCGAGCACGCCGCGACCCTCGGACTTGCCGATCAGGTAGGGGTGGGGACCGGGGGTGCCGAGCCCCTGGTAATCCGTGCGCACGACGGCGTAGCCAGCCTTCAGCCAGGCGTTCAGCGCCGGGTCGATGTAGGAGACGTAGGCGCGCGCCGGGTTGCGCTTGCTGTTGCGCGAAGGAGCGCAGACGTCGGCGGTGCCGGTGGTGCCGTGCGCGTAGCTGATCACCGGCCAGCCGTGCTTGGGCGGCTTGCCCTTCGGCACGCTGACCGATCCCGACACCGCGACCCGCTTGCCCTGCGGGGTGACGGAGGTGTAGAGGACGAGCCGGGTCGAGGCAGCCTTGGCCAGCGGCACCAGACCGTGCGCCTTGCGGGCCCAGATCAGCTTGCCGTGCCCGCGCGGGAGCTTCTTCGGGGGGTTGTAGAAGGCCAGGCCGGCCGGGCCGCGGCGCGGCTTGGCGGCGGCGCTGGGGGCGGCTACGGCGGCGATGGCCGCGAGGGCGGCGATGAGAATCGCGGTGCGGGAACGTGCGGCGTGGGAAATCAAGCTCTCTCCTGGCGTCGGCGTCTGCGTAACCCTAGAACTTCGCGCGGCGCGGGCCCTGCCGGCCCCGCTCCACCCTGACTGAACACGGCCCCGGCTGGATCGGAGCGCCCGAGCGCCCCATCCTGCGCCGAACGCAAGGTTAGGGCTCCAATGTTCACGGAAGTTTGCGTTCGGCGAGAGAGCTCAGCGGGTGGCGAGCCAGGCCGCGTGCTCGGCGCCCAGCTCGCCGGACGGCTCACCACCCTCGATCAGCTCGCGCAGCAGCAGGCCCCACGGTGCGGCGGCGCGCACGGTGGAGGCGATCTGGAACAGCAGGCCCTCCATCCGCCGCAGCAGCAGCGCCTCCGGGGGCAGCGTCATGCGGCGCAGCTGCTCGAACAGCTCGCGCTGCTCGCGCAGCCTCTCGCTGCTGCGCCAGAGGTCCTCGGGGGCGAGGCGAAGCGGCTCGTCGAACTTCAGCCACCAGGACAGCTCGCGCATGTAGTCGAGCAGCAAGGGGGCGTCCCATTCCTCTCGTTCTCCGGGCAGGTAGCCCAGCTCCCTGAGGCCATTGAGGATCGCTTCGGCGTCGTCCTCGCGGATCGCCGTCGCGATCAGCGCCTCGTCGTCGAGGTACCCGGGCGGCAGCCGGCGGATCATGCCGAAGTCGAAGAACGCCACCCGCCCATCGGCGCAGAGGAGATAGTTGCCGGGGTGGGGGTCGCCGAGGGCGAGGCCCAGCTCGCGCACGGTCCCGTAGAAGAAGCGGTAGACGATCTCGGCGTAGCGGTCGCGCACCGCGTCGGGCTCACTCGCCACGCCCCGGAAGTCCATGCCGTCCACCCACTCGGTCACCAGCACACGCCGGCGGCTCAGCTCCGTGTCCACCTGCGGGATGCGGATGAAGGGATGGCCGCGCCAGAACCGCGCGACCCGGCGGTGGTTGCTCGCCTCCAGCTCGTAGTCGCACTCCTCGATGATCCGCTCGCCCAGCTCCGCGAGCACCTCCTTGACCTCGAGCCCGGGCATCATCTGCCGCAGCAGCGGCGCCAGCAGGCGGAGGTTCCGCATGTCGGACTCGACCGCCTCGGCGATCCCCGGATACTGGACCTTGACCGCGACCTCGCAGCCCTCGGGAGTGCGGGCGCGGTACACCTGGCCGATGCTGGCGGCGGCGGCCGGCTCGGGGCCCAGCTTCGCCAGCACCGCCTCGGGCTCCTCGCCCCAATCCTCGGCCAGCACGTCCCGCATCTGCGGCCAGGCGACGGGCGGCACGCTGTCGCGCAACGAGGCGAGTCGGTCCTGGAGGTAGGCGGACTGATCGTTGTCGAGGCCGGGGAACTCGACAGTCGAGAGCACCTGCCCGGCTTTCATCGCGGCGCCGCGCATCACCGAGAGCTGATCGATCAGCGAGTCGATGGTCGCAACGAGTCGGTCGCCGCGCCTGCGGCGCTGCTCCTCGCGGGTGCCCCTGGAGTCGAGACGGTCGCCGGCCCAGCGCATCGCGCCGCCGGCGGCGACCCGGCCCAGCCGGGCCGTCCGCGCCCCCCTGCCCCGGGTGGGGCCGCGTCCCTTCTGGTCGGGCATCGCGCACAGTCTGGCAGTGGCCAGTCCCGTCCCCGGGGGCTCCGGCCGGCTTTCCGGGTCGCCGTCGGCCACAATTGCGCGGTGACCGTGGCTCCGACAGCTCAGCGCCTGCCGAGATGACCGGTGAGGTCCTCGCACCGCGGGGCCCACTGCGCGGCCTCCTGCTGGCGGCGGCGATCGCCAGCCTTTGGCTGGCCGTCGCCCCAGCGACCCCGGACCTGGCGGCGCAGGTCTATCGGGTCCACCTCTTCGCCAGCCACGGTTTCGCCCTCTATGACGCCAACTGGTACGGCGGGCACCTGCTGCCTGCCTACAGCGTCCTCTTCCCCCCGCTGGGGGCCTTGCTCGGGGTCAGGTTGGCCGGTGCGGTCGCCACCGCCGCCGCGATCGTCCTCTTCGACCGCCTCGCCCGCGACGAGTTCGGCAGCCGCGCCTGGGTGGGCACTGTCTGGTTCGCAGTTGGTGCCGGCTTCAACCTGTTGAGCGCCCGGCTCACATTCGCGCTCGGTCTCGCGGTCGGGCTCGGTGCCCTGCTCGCGGCGCGCCGCGGACGCCAGGGCCCGGCGATCGCGCTCGCCTTAGCCTGCCCTCTCGCCAGCCCTCTCGCCGGCCTCTTCCTGGCCGGTGCCGCAGCCGCCTGGGCGATGGGGAAGCGGCGCATGGCCCCTGCCGCGCTCGTCGCCGTCTCGCTGGCGCCGCTGCTGGCCTTGCAGATCGCCTTCCCGGAGGGCGGCACCTTCCCCTTCCCGGCCACCGAGCTTGCGCTGCTGCTGATCGCGCTGCTCGCCGGCATCGTCGTGTTGCCGCCCGAGCAGCGGGTGCTGCGGATCGGCTTCGCGATCTACGCGCTCGTCGCGATCGTGGCATTCCTGGTTCCAAGCCCGCTCGGCTACAACTGCGGCCGCCTGGCCTTGATCGCGGTCGGCCCCTTGCTCGCCTGCGCGCTGCGCGGCCGCCGCGCCCTGCTCCTGGCGGCGGCGGCGCCCCTGCTCCTCTTCTGGTCCTGGGCACCGTCGGCCAGTGACCTCGCGGGGGTCGGCGGGCCGAGCGCGAGTGCCGCCTACTACGCGCCGCTGGAGTCCTTTCTCGCCCGCCACGACAAGCCCCCGGCTCGGGTCGAGATCCCCTTCACGAAGCAGCACTGGGAGGCCGTTTACGTCGCCCGTCACTTCATGCTCGCCCGCGGCTGGGAGCGCCAGCTCGATCGCGAGAGGAACCCGATCTTCTATTCGGGCCGCCACCTGGCGCTCGACCCCGCCGCCTACCTGCGCTGGCTTCGCGCCGCCGGCGTGCGCTACGTCGCCGTCCCCGATGCGCCACTCGACGAGTCCGCGCGGGCCGAGGTCGCCGCGATCGCCGCCCGACCGCCCTACCTGGACCGGGTCTGGAGCTCGGAGCACTGGGAGGTCTACGCGGTCCGGGACGCGACGCCGCTGCTGACCGGCCCCGGCAGGCTGCTCAACGTCCGACCCGACTCGTTCACGCTTCGGGCCCATCGGCCGGGAAGGTTCCTGGTGCGACTCCACTTCTCCCCCTACTGGCAGCTCAACGGGGAGGCGGGGTGCGTGATGAAGGGCCCGAGCGGCTGGACCCGGCTGCTGATCACTCGCCCCGGCCGCCGGCAGGTCACCACCGATTTCGGCTTCGACCGAGCGCTGAGTCACGGCCGGCGCTGCGCCTGAATAAAGCCCCGCAGTTATTCGGAATAACCTGCGGCGGCTTCGCCGCCTGACATGCATGTGCCGGCGCTAACACCGCGCCGGCTTTGCGCATGAATGTTTGCAGGTTATTAGCAACTCCTCACAGTTTGGCCGTGCTGGATAGCCTGTCGCGCTCCGCCGGTCCCCCCTTTAGCCGTGTGTCCTAGAGGGAAATGACGAGGCGGCGCGAATGAATCCTGTTTCCCCCAGACAGCAGAACCCCCGCCTCCGCGCGGGCCGGCTGGCGCTCGCCGCCGCCGTCTTCGCCTCGCTGCTCGCGCTCGGGGCGCGGGCCGGCGTCGCGCCCGCCGAGAACCTCCAGAACAAGCTTCACCAGGGCCAGGCCCGCCTTGACCGGATCCAGCAGCGCAGCGGTGCCGTCTCCGCCTCGATCGAGCAACAGAACAGCGAGATCGACGCCCTGATCGGCCAGGTCGCCGCGCTCCAGAGCCGGCGAGCCGCCGTCGAGCAGGAGCTGGCCGCAAAACAGGCCGAGCTCGATCGCGCCACCGCGGCGCTGGAGCGCCAGCGCCGTCACCTGGAGGTCGTCCGCGGGCAGCTGAAGCGAGCCCTCAAGGTGCTGCGCAGGTGGCTGGTCACCGTCTACGTCTCCGGCAACCCGGACGTCCTCAGCGTGATCGCCAACTCGGCGAGCTGGTCCGACGTCGTCTCGCAGAGCGAGTACCTGGGCCAAATCAAGGACTACGAGGGCACGGTGGTGCGCCGCGTCCAGGAGATCCGCGACCAGACGCGCGCGGCGGTGAAGCGCCTGACCGAGACGCGGCAGCAGATCTCCGATGCCCGCGACGCGATCGCCGCCGAGGAGGACCAGCTCGCCGGGATGGAGGCGAGCCTGCAAGCGCGACACTCCGAGCTGGTGGCCGCGCAGGGCGCCCGCCAGCAGGCGCTCGACTCGCTCCAGAGCAAGGCCGGCGCGCTCCGCGACAACCTGGCCTCGGTGTCGGACCAGATCGCCCAGAAGCGCGCGGTTGCGGAGCAGCGGGCGGCTGCGGAGGCTGCGGCACCGGCCCCCAGTGCGCCCGCTCCCGCTCCCGCACCCGCCCCAGCCTCGGTCCCCGGCGACTCGGCAACCCTGCTCCCGAACGGGCAGGCCGCCGCCCCCGCCAGCGCGCCGGCCGCGGTCAAGGCGGTGATCACGGCGGCCAACTCGATCGCCACCACCCCCTACATCTGGGGCGGCGGTCACGGCTCCTTCAGCTCTCCCGGCTACGACTGCTCGGGGGCGGTCAGCTTCGCGCTCAACGGCGGCGGCTTTCTCTCCAGCCCGCTCGACTCGACCGGCCTGGAGACCTGGGGCGTACCGGGGGCCGGCAGCTGGATCACCGTCTATGCCAACTCCGGCCACGCCTGGGCGGTGATCGCCGGCCTGCGCTGGGACACCTCCGGCGACGTCTCGGGGAGCGGCCCTCGCTGGCACACCGACATGGCCTCCACGGCCGGCTTCATCGCTCGCCACCCGAGCGGCTACTGATCGTCCGGCCCCGTTCGGGGTCGAGTGGCCGAATCAGCAGCAGGGGAGAGGAATTCGTCCACTCGACGCCCCGGCTAGCCTGCGCTCCGAGATGGACGTGGCGGAGGGATACCGGGTCGCCTTGCTCGACTGGCTGGCCTGCGCGGCAGGGGGCGCCGGCGAGCCCGCCGCGATCGCTGCCGCGGCGGCCGGCGATTCCCTCCTGGAGCGGGTTGCCGCGGCGGGGACCGCCGGGCACGTCCTGGACTTCGATGACACCTACATGCCGGGTGTGGCTCACCTCAGCGCGACGACGGCGCCGGCTGCGCTCGTCGCCGGTGCCGAGGCGGGGCGCGACCGTGGGGGAGGCGATCGAGGCGTACGCAGCGGGCTTCGAGGCGATGGGCGCCTTCGCGAGGGGCGCGCACCCCAACCTCTATGACGGCGGCTGGCATCCGACCGCGGTCTGCGGCAGCCTGGGCGCCGCGGTCGTCACTTCGCGCTTGCTGCGGCTCGACGCTGCGGCCGAGCGATCGGCCGCAGCGCTGGCACTGCTGCGGGCCTCCGGGGTGCGATCTGCCTTCGGCTCCGCCGGTAAGAGCCTGCAGGTCGGGATGGCGAGCGCGACCGGGGTCGCGGCCGCGCGGATCGCCGCGGCCGGGGCGGAGATGAGCCTGGAGTCCGTGGCGAGCGGCCCCGCTGGCTTCTCGACCGCGTTCGGCGCGGCGTTCGAGGCGCCGGGGGCGACGCCGCCGGCTATCGAGGAGAACTGGATCAAGGCCTACCCCTGCTGCCTGCAGACGCACAGCTCGATCGAGGCCGCGGAGCGGGTCCGCCGGGCAGGCGGCGCGGGCGGTGGCAGCATCGGCGTCCGCGTCCACCCGCTCTCGCTCCAGGCGGCGCCGATCGAGCTTCCCGCCGACGGCCTCGAGGCGAAGTTCTCGATCCACTATCTGACCGCGCACACGCTTCTCCACGGCGCTCCGGGGCTGGGCAGCTACGCGAGCGTCGAGCCGGAGGCGGTGGGGCTGAGCGCACGGATCGAGGTGCTGGCGGACCGCGGCCTCGCTGCCTCGGAGGCCGTGCTGGAAGTCGATGGCGAGGAGGTGGCCCGCGTCCAGGCGGCCCGCGGATCGCCGGGGCGCCCCCTCGATCCCGCAGAGCGGGAGGCGAAGCGCGCGTCGCTGGCGGGGGCGCGCCTGGAGGGCGCCCTGGACGATCCGGACCGCCCGGTCGGCGAGCTGGTCGAGCTGATCGGCCGACGATGAGATCGGAGGACCCAGCGCCGACCGAGATCGTCCCCGAGCCGGACGGCGGGCGCGTGTTCGGCACGCGGATGCGACCCGGGTATCGCCGACGCTGCCCCGGGCGGAAGGGTGCGGCTCGACGCGATCGCCCGCTGGCTTCAGGACATCGCCTACCTCGACGTCGTCGACGCCGGCTACGAGGAGATGGGCACCTGGATAGTCCGGCGCACCCGGATCAGGGCGGCGAGGCTTCCCCGCTTCGGGGAGGACCTCGAGATCCGCACCTTCTGCAGCGGTATCGGTCGCTTCTGCGCGGAACGGCGCACCGTAGTCGAGGGCGCCGAGGCTTCGGTTCAGGCGGTGGCGACATGGGTCTGCCTCGACCCGGAGCGCTCGGCGCCGATGCGCTTCGAGCACGAGTTCACGGCCATCTACTCCGAAAGCGCACAGGGGCGCGGCGCCAGCGTCCGCCTCCGCCATCCGGCGCCTCCGCAAGGCGCCTCCACGGCGCCCTGGAGCTTCCGCGCCACCGACCTCGACCTGGCGGCCCACGTCAACAACTCGCGCTATTGGGAGGTCGTAGAGTCGGAGCTTCTCGGCAACGGGGAGCCGCGGGCACCCGACGTGGAGGTCGAGCACGCCGGCGCGGCCGTGGCCGGCGAGGCGCTGATCATCCGTAGCGACGGCTGGATCTGGATCGCCGACGAAGACCGCCGGGTGAATGCGTCCTTTCTGGTGCGCTCAGCCGCCTGAGCCAGTCACCGGCCGCGGCCCGAGGGGAGGCACCGCCCTCAGGGCGCGGAGGGCCCGCCAGGGACTCCGGCGCCGCGGCAGCTCCTGACGCATGCGACGGCGCTCGGCGGGCCCCGGCGGCGCCGCCCGGTCGCCGTAGCGGTAGGCACCCAGCTTCGCCGCGTAGTCCGCGAGGCCAGTCCTGCCCAGGGTCGCCGAGTCCCGCTCGAGCCGGCGCAGGGTAAGGCCGGCGGCGATCGGTCTGCCCATCGCGGCAAGGGCGCGGCGGAGCTCGGCGATCTGGGCCTCGGCCAGCTCCGGACCCTCCAGCGGGCGGCGCCGGCGGGCCAGCGCCACCAGCGCGGCGGCCAGCGCGGCAAGCAGCGTCACGAGGCCGGCGACCCCCGCGGCCGGGAGCCAGTCCGCGCCGCCCCCGGAGCTTCCGCCCGCAGCGCGGGACGAGGGGGAGGAGCCCCCGATCCCCGAGAACGGGCGACGCGTCCGTAGCACCGGCGGAAGGGTCGGACCCGGCGAGGTGGAGGCCGCTGGAGAGGTCCCCGGGGTGGGGTCGAACGGCGACCCAGCCGATGCCCTCGAAATAGACCTCGACCCAGGAGTGCGCGTCGAAGTCGTGGACCACGTAGCGGTTCGGCCCCCCCTCGGGCGAGCCCGGGCTGAAGCCCGAAGCCACCCGGCTCGGGATCCCGATCATCCTCAGCATCAGCGCCATCGCTCCGGAGAACTGCTGGCAGTAGCCCTCCCGGTCGCGGAAGAGGAAGGCCCGCAGGGGAAAGCTGCGCAGCGGGGGGTTCTCGTCGTAGGAGTAGGCGCTGAGGAGCTGGCGATGGATCGCCTCAACTGCGTCGTAGGTCGTCGCGGCATTGGCGGTGAGGCTGTGGGCGAGCCGGTAGACGGAGCCATAGGGCGACGCCAGCAGTTGCCGCTCCACGCCGCGCCGCTGCTCGCCCCGGCCTTCCGGGGGATCGCAGCGGCACGGCGACCGGCTCGGTGACGGCCGCCGAGAACCTGGCCTGCCGTCCTGGGCCTCGAGGGTTCCGGGGTGGCGCTCGGGATCGGCAAGCGTCGTGTAGTGGCGCATCGCCGGCCGGTAGGAACCGAGCTGGCGCGCCGCATCTGCTCCGGGGTCGGCTGGGGCGAGTAGTAGTGGACGGTGTAGCCGTCGCCCTCGGAGATCCCGTCGCCGTCCGCCTGAGAGATCCCACCGTCGGAGCTGGTGGTCGGGCCGAGGCCCTGGACCGAGAGCGGGGTGCCGGCGGCGACCACGAGCTGGCTGCTGAGCGCGTCGATCCGAAAGCGGGCAGTGTGGACCCATTTCGGGTTCAGGTACGCGGCGGAGGCGCCGCCGAACCCGTAAAGGCTGGGGAGCTGGAGCGCTGACGGGGGGCGGTCGAGCGGCTCCAGCCAGCGGAACCGTCGAAGCGGTCGAGCACAGCGGTCCTCCAGTAGTGCGGCCCGGCGCTGTGCACGACCAGCAGCCGCTGGCCGCGTCGCGGCCAGCCGAGCGGCCCGTAGGAGTGGTTCCAGCTGAAGAACTCCGCGCCGCCCGCCGAACCGGAGGAGAGGTCCCAGTGCTTGTAGTCGAGCAGCGGCTCGCGGCCGGTCGCCCCCGAGCAGAGCGGCAGCGCCGCGAAGTCCGGCGACGGCGACCAGGCCCAGCCCCATGGCCGCGTTGGGCCGGACGATCAGCGGCAGCCAGAGCCACGCGGCGACCAGTGCGAACAGACCCAGTCCCTCCAGCAGGGGTGCCGCAGGTGGGGAGAGGGCGGCCGCGGTGCCGTACGCGCCGACCAGGATCGCCAGGCCGGCGATGGCCCGGGCCCTGGCGGCCGCGGCGGATGGCCAGAAGGCGATCGCCGCGCCGGCCCCGACGGCGAGCGGCAGCCCGAGCATGATCGCCAGCCGGGCCCAGTCGTCGCCGCCCGCCGGGTAGGGATAGCCCGCCCCCGCCGCCAGATCGAGTCCCGAACCGACTGCGGATCCAAGCTCGTCCCAGTGCCCCGGCAGGAGGAGCCGCGCCGGCACGCCGAGGATCAGCATGGCCGCGGCCATGCCGGCCAGCGCGCCGGCGCTCGCCGCCGGCCAGCGCCAGCGACCGCGCGGCGCCCAAGCGCCGAGTGCGGCGAGCGCGACGGCGAGTCCGACCAGGGTCACCGTCGCGGCGAGAATCCGCGCCAGCGGCGGGTCGCCGAGCAGCCCGGCCCAGCGGACGGCGACGAAGAGGGCCAGCGCGGCGAAGGCCCCCAGCCTCGCGATGGGAAGCCCCCCAGCACGGCGATCGCGCCGCTCATGCCGCCTCCCGGCGGGCCCGTCGCGCCGGTACCTGGCCCCGGCAGCCGGCGACCTCGAAGAGCGTGCCCATGCCGTCGAGCGGAGCCGCGGTGACGAGGCAGAGCCGGGTCGAGGGGCCGAGCGCGGGAGGCCGCGGCTCACTTGCGGCAGAGACGAGGAAGAGCGTCTGCGCTGCGCGCAGGACCGCAGCGCTCGGCGGATGGCTGCGGGGCTCGACCTGTGCGAGCATCGCGTGCGCTCGCCGCCAGCCGCCCCCTCCCGGTCCGACGCGGAGCGGGCGGTTGCCGGTCGGCAGGAGAAGCGAGCAGCCGCCGTCGGCGGCGAGGTGGGCGCAGATCGAGGCCGTCGCCCGCACGGCGCGGTCCAGCGCCTCCTCCGATGCCGGGTCGGATGCGTCGAGCGCGACCAGCGGCGGCGACTCGCTGCCGCTGATCAGCCTCCTCTCGACAAGCTCGCCGCTGCGTGCGACCGTGGGCCAGTGGATCCGGGAGGCCGGGGTGCCGTCCTGGAAGGGCCTGATGCCCTCGACCTCGAACTCGACACCGCGGGGGTCGAGGCCGGCGCCGCCGGAGCCGTGCGAGGCTGAGCCGAAGAGGCCGTCGGCACCCGAGCCCGCGCCGGAGGGTGCGGTCACCGGCTCGACCCGGGGCAGGACCAGGACCGCGATCTCTTCACCGGCCGGGATCCGGCGCCGCTGCAGCCCGAACGGGTCGACCACGACCAGCGCCGGGGGCTTGAGACGGTGGCGACCGCGGCGCTCCATCCGCAGATTGATCGTGTGCGCGCCCGAGGGACGGGCTCCGGTCTCGAGCGCATGCTCGGCAAGCGGGTGCTCGATCCTGCTCCCCGGGAGCGGAATGCTGGAGGCGACTCTCGTCACGAGCGGATAGGTACCGCCCTCGCCGATGCTCCACGGCCCCGCCACCGCCTCCACCCGCAGGCTCCGGCAGGCCAATCTCGACCAGGCCCGGATGGCCAGCACGAGGAGAACGAGGGCGACGCCGGGGACGTACAGCGATGGAATGCCGAAGGCGGCAGCCGAGAGCACGAAGGCCACCGCCAGCAGCAGGGTGGCCGTGGTCGCCTTCACGACACGCTCAGAGCGCCGGAGTGTGGCGCAGGGCGTCGGCGATGACCGCCGAGCGATCGCTCGCCGCGGCCCCCGGGGAGAGCAGGAGCCGGTGCTCGAGCACTGCGTGGGCAAGTGCCTGGACGTCGTCGGGCAGGGCGTGGTCGCGGGCGTCGAGAGCCGCCCGCGCCCTCGCCGCGCGGTAGAGGAGGAGGCCGGCCCTCGGGCTGGCCCCGAGCTCGACCCGCTGGTCGGCCCGCGTCGCCTCGCAGAGCGCGACGACATAGGTGCGCAGGGCCTCGGTGCCGCGGATCGCGCCGGCGGCGGCCTGGGCGGCTCCGATCGCGGCCATGTCGGCCACCGGCTCGACATCGAGCACGCGGTCGGCGCCTGCGTGCTCGGCGAGCATCGCCGCCTCTGCGCCGGAGTCCGGATAGCCCATCTCCAGCCTGATCATGAAGCGGTCGAGCTGCGCTTCGGGAAGCGGGTAGGTGCCCTCGTAGGAGACCGGGTTCTGAGTCGCGATCACGAGGAAGGGGCGGGCCAGCTCGTGCGCGTGCCCGTCCACTGTCACCCGGCGCTCCTGCATGCACTCGAGCAGGCCCGACTGGGTCTTTGGGGAGGCGCGGTTGATCTCGTCGACGAGGACCACGTTGGCGAACACCGGCCCGGGATGGAACTCGAAGCGGGCGTCCCGCTGGTCGAACACGTTGGTCCCGACGACGTCCGCCGGCAGCAGGTCGACCGTGCACTGCACCCGGGCATAGGCCGCGTCGAGCGAGCGAGCGAGCGAGCGGGCCAGCGCCGTCTTTCCGACCCCGGGGTGGTCCTCGATCAGCACGTGCCCCTCTGCCACCAGCGCGACGATCAGCTGCTCGAGCACCTCATCGCGCACCTTCACGGCGCCCCGGATGTTGTTGCGCAGCCGTTCCCCGATCTCGGCTACGGCGACGGGATCGAGCTCGGGCATCGTGGCCACCCGACAATGGTAGGCGAGGGTCGATTCAGGGCTTGCCGGGGCGGAAGAGCCAGCGCCTCAGCAGGCGGCGTGTGTCGGGGCGCCCGGTGCGCTTGACGACGAAGGCGATGAACTCGTGCGTGGAGACGTTGCCGTAGCGGTGCCCGGTGGCCCAAGCGCGCAGGAGGCGGAAGAAGGCCCGGTCGCCGATCCTGATCCGCAGCGCCTCGAGGGTCATCGCCCCGCGGACGTAGATCGCCCCGTCGAAGAGGTTCTCCGGGCTTCCCGGGTGCCCAGGCGGGGGCGAGAAGAACGGATCGCTGGCCGGGCGGCGACGCAGCTCGGTGAACACGGAGCGGGCGCTCGGGCCGCCGTGGCGCTCGCGGTAAATCCACTCGGTGAAGGCCGCAAACCCCTCGTTCAGCCAGATGTTGGGCCAGCTGCGCAGGCCGGTCGAGTCTCCGACCCACTGATGCGCAAGCTCGTGGACCAACAGGTTGCGGCGCGGGGGGCCCGGGTAGGTGGGCCGCGTCTGGGTCTCCAGCGCGTACTCGCCGCCGTCGGTGATCGTGGTGCCGAGGGCGTCGAAGGGGTAGCGGCCGTAGAGCCGGCGCTCGAAGCGGATGATCTCTCCCAGGCTGCGGATGCCGCGGCGGATAATGGGGCCCTTGTCCCGGTAGAGGTCGGCGTCCACCGCGGTCCAAGAGGGAATGCCGTCGGCCTTGGCGTGGCGCAATCGGAAGTCGGCGAAGGCGACCGTCGCCAGGTAGGGCGCCATCGGCTGGTCCTCCGTCCAGCTCCAGCGAACGCGCCCGTCGTGACGCCGGCGCTTCCGGAGGCGCCCGTTCGCTACCGCGACCAGCCGCTCGCCGTGCCGGGTCGCCGGTGCGTCGAGGTGGAAGGCGAAGCTCGCCTTGTCGGTGAGGGAGTTGTTGCAGGGCAGCCAGGCTGCCGTGCCGACCGGCTCGCCGAGCGCCACCGAGCCGCCATGCGGCAGCTCGATCCATCCCTCGTGGGATTTGTCGGGGTCGGTCAGCGTCAGGGGGCGGCCGCGGTAGGAGACGACGGCGCGGAAGGCGGCTCCCGCGGGGAGGGGGGATGACAGGGTGACGATCAGCTTGCCGCGGCGCCGTTTGTAGCGCGCCCCGGTGCCGTCCACCTCGACCCGGCGCACCCGCAGCCCCACCAGGTCCAGCTGGAGGCGCCGCAGGGGCCGCCTTGCCCGCGCCAGGATCGTGGCCCTGGCGGCGATCCCGCTGCGCCCCCCGTCTCGGGCCGCCGGATGGTAGGAGAGCGAGAGGTCGTAGTGGGAGACGTCGTAGGCGTCGCTGCCGCTGCCCGGGAAGAACGGGTCGCGCCCGGCTGAGCGGGCTGCCGCCAGCGCGACCCCCGTCGCGATCAGGGCGGTGGCAAGCGCGAGGATGAAGGCCCGGTGGAGCACGGGGCAATTAGAGCAGGAGCGCCCGCCGCGCCGAAATATCCTCAACCGGTGCGAGACGAGCCTCCGCTGGTCCTCTGCTGCCCCGACAAGTTCCGCGGGACGATCGACGCCCCGGCGGCCGCAGCGGCGCTGGCGCGGGGAGTCGAGGCGACCGGGCTGCGGGCGCTTGCCCATCCGCTCGCCGACGGTGGGGAGGGGACGCTGGACGCGGTCCTCGCGGCTCACCGGGTCGAGCCGACCCCGATCTCCGCCTCCGACCCCTTGGGCAGGACGCTGCGCTCCAGGGTGGCGATGCTGCCCGGCGGTCTCGCGGTGGTCGAGCTGGCCGAGGCCTCGGGGCTACAGCTCATCTCCGGGTCCGAGCGAGACCCGCTGCGCGCCAGCAGCGCCGGCACCGGGGAGCTGATCTCGGCGGCCCTCGACCTCGGTGCCCGGCGGCTCGTGGTCGCGGTCGGGGGAAGCGCCACCGTGGACGGCGGCCTCGGCGCGCTCCGGGCGCTCGGGGCACGGCTGCTCGACGGCTACGGCGCGGAGCTGGACGGCAGCGGGGCCGACCTCGAGCGTCTGGCCTCGATCGACGTCGGCCGCCTCGATCCGCGCCTCGGCCGGGTCCCGGTCGAGATCGCGGTCGACGTCGAGTGCCCGCTGGCCGGGCCGGGGGGTGCCGCTCAGCTCTTCGGCCCCCAGAAGGCCGCCACTCCCGAGCAGGTGGCGCGGCTCGATCGCGGCCTCGGGCGGCTCGCGGACCTGCTCGGCCTCGGCGCCGAGGATCGGGAGCGGCTTGGCGCCGCCGGGGGCTTCGCCGCGCCGCTGGTGGCCCTGGTCGGCGCCCGGGTCGTCTCGGGCGCCGAGTTCGTCCGCGACGTAACCGGATTCGGGGCGGCGCTCGCGACGGCGTCGCTCTGCATCACCGGCGAGGGCCGCGCCGACGCCTCCTCGGCCCTGGGGAAGACGGTCGGCGGCGTGCTCGAGGCGGCCGCCGGGGCCGGCGTGCCGGCGATCGTCGCGGCGGGAGAGGTGGCGGGGAGCAGCGCCTCCCTGTACGAGGCCGGCGCGGCCGGGGTCTTCGGCATCCTCCGCTCGCCCGGCGACCTCCCCGACGCCCGTGAGTCGGCGGCCGCGGACCTGGAGTGGTTCGGGCGTTCCGCCGCGACCCTGTTCACTCGAAGTCGAAGCTGACCCCGGTCAGCTCCTCGGAGACCTCCCAGAGGCGCTTCGCCGTGAGCGGGTCCTTCGAGGCCGAGGTGGAGCCCACCACCCGGGGGGCGCCGCGCGCCTCGAATGGCCCGTCTGGGCCGACGAAGGACCCGCCGGGAAGGTCGGGGAAGGTCGCGGCGTAGAGCGTGGGCAGGGCACCGTCCTCGGCGCTCTGCCCTACCACCCGGTTGCCGACGGCCATCACCGCCGTATTGGCGGCGGCGAACAGGCCGCCGCCGAGGCCGGGCCCGGAAAACTGCAGGTTGGTCGCCGAGTAGCCCGGGTGGGCCGCCATGCTGGCAAGAGGCACGCCGGCGGCATCGGCGCGGCGCTGGAGCTCGTAGGCGAACAGCAGGTTGGCGAGCTTCGACTGCCCGTAGGCGGCCCAGCGGAAGTAGCGGCGCTCACCGCCGAGGTCGTCGAAGGCGATCCGGCCGGTCCGGTGGGCGATGCTGGAGAGGGTGACTACGCGGGTCCCCTCTCCGCGGAGGAGCGCCGGCAGGAGGCGGCCGGTGAGGGCGAAGTGGCCGAGGTGGTTGGTCCCGAACTGAAGCTCGAAACCGTCCTCGGTCTGCCGCCGCGGAGTCGCCATCACGCCGGCGTTGTTGACCAGCAGGTCGATCGAGTCGTGCTCGGCAAGCAGTGCCTCTGCCAGCTCGGAGACCGACGCGAGACTGGCGAGATCGAGTGGCGCCAGCTCCGGCTCCGCCCCGGGGACCGAGGAGCGGACCTGCTCGAGCGCCTCGATGCCGCGGGCGGGGTCGCGGCAGGCCATCACGACCCTCGCCCCGGCCCGGGCCAGCCCCACCGCCGTAGCGAGGCCGAGGCCGCTGTTGGCGCCGGTGACGACCGCGACCCGGCCGCTCAGGTCCGGGATGTCGGAGGTGCTCCACGCCATCAGATCAGCTGGAAGATCGAGATGACCTGGTTGTCAGGGTCTCTGACCCAGGAGATCAGGAGGTCGCCGAGGTCTGCGATCCCCCGCTCGTCGGTCTGGTACGGGTCGTCCTGCCCCATCAGCTCCATCTTCACGCCGCTGTCCTTCAGCCCGGCGACCGTTTCCGCAAGGTCATCGGTTTGGAAAGAGGCGAGGGGCCATTCAGCTCGGCCGGCATAGCTGGGTACGTCGAGCAGGAAGATGCGGGTTCCCGCGCCGGCATGGAGCACATGGCCGCCGGGGGCCGGCTCGCCTCGCAGTCCGAGCTTGCCTTCGTAGAAGGCGCGCGAAGCCTCCATGTCGGACACCGGTATGACCGGCCCGACCTCGAGTGATTCGAGACCCATCAGCTCTCCTTTCGACTCCGTGTCGGGCGATTGTCCCGGTTAGTCCGGGCCGCGGTCCTCGACCAGCCGCTGCATCGCCAGCTCCAGCGCCTGGAGCTGCTCGCGAACGCCCTTCAGCTCGCGCATCGCCACTGCCTCGGCCGAGTGTGCGCCGGACTCCAGCTCGGCCTCGACGTCGGCCAGCTCGGGGCCGAGGAATCGCTGGGCGACTGCGCCGGTGAGGAGGGCGACGAAGCAGATCCCGACGATCACGATCACCACTGCTACGACTTCCGAGCCGGTCGTTGTCGGGTAGATGTTTGAGCCCACGGTGGTCATCGTCGTCACTGCCCAGTAGGCCCCCTCCCAGGCGGTGAGGTGCTGGTTGTGCTTCTCGAAGGCGACGAAGGCGGCTCCGCCGGCGACGATCGTGAACACCGCGAGAAGGGCCGCGTAGCGAAGCCCCTCCAGCGAGAAGGCCTCGCGGGAGAGTTGAGCCAGCCGCAGCAATCGGAGCAGGCGCAGGAGACGAAGGATCTGCAGCCCGGGCGGCAGCACCGGGGGTGTCAGCAGGACGATCACCAGGTCGAGCGGGTGCCGGCGGACCCAGCGGCCGCGGTCGGGCACCACGGCGAGCATGATCATCAACTCCGCCAGGAAGGCGAGCCAGACGATCCAGTTGAGCGCGGTGGCGAGGGTCGCCGTGGCCCCGGTTTCGTGGGTCTCCGACAGCGCCACGGCGGGCAGGGTGAGCGCCGCGGCGACCATCATCGGCCCGTTGAGGCGTGCGGCGATCCGCTCGCTGCGAGCGTCCATGGCGCCCTGTTTCGACGCCCGAGCGCACCCGCCTGCCCGCCGGGCCCCGGGACAGGGGACGTGGGACCCTTCAACCACGCATATCGCAGTTCAAAGGTCCCACCCCTGTGGGATGCAAACGGAAATGTAATTCGCTATACTAATTACCAACGCTAATCAAGATGAACGCGCTCAGACATGACACTTCCCAGCTCAGCACCTCGGCCGCCCGGCTGCGGCTGGCGATCACCCGCGCTGCCAGGCGCCTTCGCCAGGAGGCCTCGGGGGACCTGACCCCGACCTCTGCCGCTGCGCTGGCGACGGTCGAGCGCCACGGACCGCTGACCCCGAGCGAGCTGGCGAAGATCGAGCGGGTCAAGCGCCCCACGGCGACCCGGACCCTGCGCCACCTCGCCGACCTCGGCCTGGTCGCTCGCACCCCGGACCCGGCCGACGGCCGCAGCGCCCTGGTCTCGATCACCGCCGCGGGCCGCGAGCGGCTGCGCCGGCTGCGGGGACGGAAGAACGCCTATCTCGCCCGCCGGATGCGCGAGATGCCGGAGGACGACGTCCGCACCCTGCAGCGGGCGGCTGAGATCCTCGAGCGCATGCTCGAGGGTGATCGCGGTTGACCGCCGCGCTGCGCCGTTCATTCGACTCCCTGGCAGTGCCCAACTACCGGCGCTACTTCGCCGGTCAGGTCGTCTCGCTCTCCGGCAACTGGATGCAGATGGTGGCCGAGTCATGGCTGATCCTCGAGCTGACCGACAGCGGCGTCGCGGTCGGGCTGACAACGGCGCTGCAGTTCGTCCCGATCCTGCTCTTCGGGGCCTGGGGCGGCCTCCTCGCCGACCGTTTCGCAAAGCGGAACCTGCTGATCGCAACCCAGACGCTGATGATCCTGCCGGCGCTCGGGCTGCTGGCGGTGACCGCAACCGGCGTCGTCGCCCCCTGGATGGTCTACGCGCTCGTGTTCGCCCGGGGGGCCGTCAACTCGGTGGACAATCCGACCCGTCAGAGCTTCGTGATCGAGATGGTCGGCGCCGAGCGGGTCGTCAACGCGGTCAGCCTCAACAGCGTCATCGTCCACTCCGCCCGCATTTTCGGCCCGGCGCTGGCGGGGATCCTGATCGCGACCCTCGGCGTCGCGCCATGCTTCGCTGTCAACGCGCTCAGCTTCGTCGTGATGGTCGTCGCCCTCGCCCGGATGAGCTCGGCCGACCTCTCCGCCGCGCCCCGCGCCCCGCGCGAGCCCGGTGCGGTCCGCGCCGCGTTGCGCTACGTTCGCAGCACCCCCGAGCTGGCCGTGCCGCTGGCCCTGATGGCCCTGGTCGGGACGCTCGGCCTCAACTTCCCGGTGATCCTGCCGCTGCTGGCGCGCTTCAGCTTCGACGGAGGCGCCTCGGCCTACGCCCTGCTTCTCTCGGCGATGGGCGCCGGCGCGGTGGTCGGCGCGCTGGTCACGGGCGCCCGAGGTCGAACGGGTCCGAAGCTCGTGGCCGCCGCAGCGCTCGCCTTCGGCCTCCTCTCGCTCCTCGCCGCCGGGGCCCCGAGCCTCGCCTTCGAATTGCCGGTGCTGGCTCTGCTCGGCGCCTCCGCCGTCACCTTCGCCGCTGCGATCAACTCCTCGCTTCAGCTCTCGGTCGCCGCCGAGATGCGCGGCCGCGTGATGGCGCTCTACTCGGTCGTCTTCCTGGGGTCGACCGCCATCGGCGGGCCCCTGGCGGGCTGGCTCTCGCAGACCTATGACCCGCGGGTCGCGCTGCTGCTCTCGGCTTCCGCCGGCATCTCGGCGGCCTGGGCCGCGCAGGCCTCCTTCGGGCGGCTGCACCGGCGGGCGACCGCCGAAACCGAACCTGAGAAAGCAATTAGCGGAACCTTACCGACCGCTTAGAGCGCGGGCCTAACTTCGTCGCAGTCTCGTCCCCAAATCCATAAGCACCCTCCCCGGATGGGCGGCGGGCCGCGAGCCCGCCGCTCGTCGTAGGCTGCGGGCCTTGCAGCACGACGCCCACGGATACTGGCTCACGGAGGCCGGGCCAGCGCCCCCGGCCACGCCCCTGGATGGCACTCTCGACGCGGATGTGGTCGTTATCGGCGGCGGCTATACGGGGATGTGGGCCGCCTGGCACCTTTTGCAGGCGGAGCCGGCGGGAGGGGTGGTCCTGCTCGAGTCGGGGAGCTGCGGACATGGGCCGAGCGGCCGCAACGGCGGCTTCGTCAACTCGCACTGGCTGAGCCTCGCGACGATGAGCGACCGCTACGGGCCCGCCCCGGCGCTGGCGGTCGCACGCGCCTCGGAGGCGTCCGTCGATGAGATCGGCAGGTTCTGCGAAGAGCAACGCGTGGACGCCTGGTATCGCAGGTCCGGCTACCTCGTGGTCTCTGCCTCCCCCGCCCAGGACGAGACCCTGCGCCGCTACACGGACTCGGTCAGGCAGCTCGGAGGCGGCGATCGTTTCGAGGACCTGTCCGCCGCCGACCTGGCGCTCCGCTGCTGCTCTCCGCGGTTCCGCGGCGCTGCCCTGTTTGCCGACGCGGCCACGGTGCAGCCGGCCCGACTCGCCCTGGGCCTGCGGGCACGGCTGGCCGAGCGGGGAGCCGTGATCCGCGAGGACTCGCCGGTTCGACGCCTGCGAGAGGGGCCCGACGGGGTCGTCGCGGAGACTCCCCAGGGCGTGGTCAGGGCAGCCTCAGCGGTGCTGGCGATCGGCGGCGCCACCGCGTCTCAGCGCTCGCCGTTGAGGAACCGGCTCACGGTCACCTCGAGTCACATGGTCATCACAGAGCCGGTTCCCGACCTGCTGGAGGAGATCGGATGGACCCGCGGAGAGTCGATCTCCGACGTCAGGGCGATGGTCCACTACATGCGGACAACTCCCGATGGCAGGATTGCCTTCGGCTGGGGTGGGGGTCCGCCCACCTGCGGCGCGCGGCTCGGAGGGCGGGTCGAGCGGAATCCGAATCTCGTCGCCGAGGTCGGCCGCCACCTCCGCGCCTTCTTTCCTGGTCTGGAAGACCGGCGCCTGACCCATGCCTGGGGTGGGCCGATCGACGTCTCTCCGACCCACCTGCCGACGGTGGCCGCACTGCCAGGGGGGCGGGCGTTCGCCGCATTCGGCTTCACGGGAAACGGGGTCGGACCGACCCAGATGGTCGGTCGCACCCTGGCCTCGCTGGCCCTCGATCGACGCGACGAGTACTCGCGACTGGCGTTCGTCGATCCGTCCCCGCCGAGCGTTCCGCCAGAGCCGCTGCGATTCCTCGGCGGCACCGCGATTCGGGCTGGCATCCTGCGCAAGGAGCGCGCCGAGGAGGAGGGTCGAGAGCCGGATCGGATCAGCCGCGGCCTGGCTGCCGTGCCAGAGCTGATCGGCTTTCACATCGGCCGCTGAGCCGGCCTACCAGCGGCTGGTGACGACCTTCTTGCGGGTGTAGAACTCGATCGCGTCGTCGCCGTTGGCGTGCAGGTCGCCGTCGCAGGAGTCCTTCCAGCCGGCGAAGGGGAACCACGCGACCGGTGCCGGGACGCCGATGTTGACCCCGAGCATCCCGGCCTCTACCCCGTAGCGGTACTCCCGGGCGGCGGCGCCCGAGGTCGTGAAGATCGAGCCCGAGTTGCCGTAGCGCGATCCATTGACGAACTCCAGCGCGGTAGAGAGGTCATCGGCGGCGATCAGGGTCAGCACCGGTCCGAAGATCTCCTCGCGGGCGATGTCGGACTCGTGCTCGGCCGTCTCCACGATGGTCGGGCCGAGGATCGTCCCCGCCGGTCCCGCGCCGCGCTCGCGCCCGTCGAGGACGACGTCGGCTCCGTGGGCCTCGGCCTCCGCGACCGCCGCCACGGCCCGCTCGCGGGCCTCGGATCCGATCATCGGGCAGACGTCGGTGTCCTCGCCCGCTCCCGGCCCGGTCCGCAGTTCCGCGGCGGCGGCGCTCAGCGCCTCGCGCACCTCGGCTCGGCGCCCCTCGTCACCGACCAGCACGCAGACGGAACCGGCCAGGCAACGCTGGCCGGCGGCGCCGAAGGCCGAGCCGAGGATCGCCGGGATCGACTTCCCGAGGTCGGCGTCCGGCATCACGACAAGCGAGTTCTTCGCCCCGCCGAGGGCCTGGAAGCGCTTGCCCTCCTCGGCGGCGCGGCTTGCGATCAGGCGCGCGGTCGAGGCCTGGCCGACGAAGGAGATCGCGTCCACGCCGGGGTCGGATAGCAGCGTCTCGACCGCCTCGCGGCCGCCGTGGACGAGGTTGACGACCCCGTCGGGGATCGAGGGGATAGCGTCGATCAGCTCGACGATCCGCTCGGAGGGGCGGGGGTCGCGCTCGGACGGCTTCAGCACGAAGGTGTTGCCGGTGGCGATCGCGTTCGGTAGGAACCAGAGCGGGATCATCGCGGGAAAGTTGAAGGGCGTGATCGCCGCGACCACCCCGACCGGCTGGCGCACCAGCTCGACGTCGATCCCGCGGGCCGCTCCCTCGAGGTTTTGGCCCTTCATCAGGTGGGGCACCGCCGCCGCCGACTCCACCGACTCGATTCCGCGGCCCACCTCGCCGCGGGCGTCGTCGAGCGTCTTGCCCATGTCCTCGGTGACCAGCCGGGCCAGTTCGTCGCGATTGCTGACGAGGGCGTCCCGGAGGTCGAGCACGGCGCGGGCACGCTGCGGCACCGGGACCTCGCGCCAGGCCGGCTGTGCCTCAGCAGCGCTGCGGACCGCGGCCTCGACGTCGGCACGGACGGAGAGCGGAACCCTGGCGAGAAGCTCGCCGGAGGCGGGATCGAGGTCCTCGAGCGCCTCGGTGGCCGACGCCTCCCTCCACGCCCCGCCCAGGTAATTGCGAAGGGTCGGGGCTCGTGTCGCGCTCGCGGTTTCCATTGGCGCCAAGCGTGACAGAAATCAGTGCCGGCGCGGCATCAACCGCGCCGGCACTTCTGGAATCACCTGCGGCGGCTTCGCCGCCTCACATGCCTCTGCCCGCGCTAACACCGCGCGGGCATTTCGGGAATAACCTGCGGCGGCTTCGCCGCCTTACATGCCTCTGCCCGCGCTAACACCGCGCGGGCATTTCAGCTATTTGGTGTAGCCGTCCTCCTTCAGGTACTCCGCTGCGACTGCCGCCGGCGTCTGCTTGTCGATGTCGACCCGGGCGTCCAGCTCCTGCATGATCGGGATCGTCAGGCCCTTCTGGACCAGCGTGATCGTCTTCTCGTAGTCTGGACCTGCCTTCGCAACCGTCTTCGGGTCGGTGACGAAGATGACGTTGCCGGCCGGGAAGACGTGCTTGTCGTCACTGAGGATCACGTACTTGTTCTTCTGCGCGGAGAGCTGCGCGTCGGTGGTGAACAGGATCGAGAGGTCCGCCTGGCCCTTGTCGAGCACCTCATAGCGCAGCGCGATGTCCACCGGTGTGAACTTTGGATCAAATCCGTAGTACTTCTGCAGGCCGAGCAGGCAGTCGATCCGCTGCCGGCACTCGGGCGATCCGTAGAGGTTCAACTGCTTCGACTTGCCGGTCAGGTCGGAGACGTCCTTCAGCCCGTACTTCTCGGCGGTCGAGCGCAACGTCCCGACCGCGTTGGCGCTGGCGAACGGCGTCGGCGGGAAGGCTTCGAGCCCCTCCTTCTTGAAGTCCGCGTTGGCCTTCGCGTAGGCGGCCTGCGCGTTGGCCGGGACCTTCTCGGGGTCGACCCCGAAGAACGAGGTCAGCGCGGTGCTCGCGTACTCGGGGTAGCCGGATATCTGCCCGGCCTTCAGGGCCTGGAGCGCGACCGTCTCGGACCCGAGGTTGAGGTCCTTCTTGACCTTGTAGCCGGCCGCCTCGAGCGCCTGGGAGTAGATCTCGCCAAGGACGATCTGCTCGGTGAAGTTCTTCGAGCCGATCGTCAGCGTGACGTTGCCATTGGATGGGTTGGAGGTGATGGTGGGGCCGCTGCCGCTGGAGCTGGTGGTGCCGTTGTCGCTGCTCCCGCAGGCCGACAGCCCGAGGACGAGGGCGAGCACCGCGATGGCGGCGATCGGGGCGCGGGTACGCGCGCTGAGATTCATGGGCGAGACTCCTCCTTGGTGGGGTGCGATTGTTGAAGCCTTTCATTCCCGTCCGAGGCGAAGGCCCGGAGAGGTCATCAGCCACTGGATCCCGGCCAGGGTCAGTTCGAGAACAAGTGCCATCAGCGCCACGAGGATCGCCCCGGCCAGCACCCCTTCGTCGCCGTAGACGTTGCGGGAGATGATGAAGTCGCCCAGCGTGACCACGCCGACCAGCGGGGCGATCGTCGCGGTGGCGACGATGTTGATCGTCGCCGTCCGCACGCCGCTCATGATCGTCGGCACCGCAAGCGGCAGCTCTACCCTGCGGATCACCCCTCCGCCAGACATCCCCATCCCGCGCGCCGCCTCGACCGCGTCGCGGTTCACCTGGCTGACGCCGACATAGGTGTTGGTGAGGATCGGGGGTATGCCCAGGACCGCGAGCGCCAGAGTCAGGTTGCCGAGGCCGACCCCGATCGCGGCGGCCACGAAGGCGATCAGCGCGAGCTCGGGGATCGCCCTCCCCGCATTGCCGATCGCCAGCGCCAGGCCCTCGCCGGCGCCCCTGTGGCCCAGGTAGACGCCGATCGGGAAGGCGATCACGAATGAGACGCCCAGCGCCAGCAGGGTGACCTTGAGCTGCTCGGCGGCCAGTTTGCCGACCTGGTGGAGCCCGCCGACGGTGGCCAGTCCGCCCCCGGTCTTGGCCGGTTGCTGGTGGAAGATGAAGTCGAAGGCGTCGCCGAACAGTCCGAGCACCGAGAGGGGCACGTGGGGGTCGATCGCGCTCATCCGCTCGCCACCCGCCGCCAGGGCGTCAGTCGCCGCTGGATCCCGACCAGGGCGAGGTCGAAGGCCAGAGCGAGGAGGATCGCGAGACTCCCGGCGATCACGATCCCCGTCTTGAAGGTCAGGTTCCCCGCGGTGTAGATCTCGGTGCCGAGGCCACCTCCGTTGACGAACACCGCAAGGGTTGCCAGGGCCACCGTGCTGACCGTTGCGATCCGCAGCCCGGCGACGATCTCCGGCATCGCCAGCGGGATCTCGACCCGCCACAGCAGCTGGCGGTCGGTCAGCCCCATTCCTCGGCCCGCCTCCGTGATGTCGGCCGGCACGTTGTCGAGGCCGGTGGTGACATTGCGATAGATGATCTGCAGGGTGAACGCGGTCAGCGCGATGATCGCCGTGGTCCGGCCGCGTCCGGTGATCGGCAGCAGCAGGAAGAAGAAGGCGATGCTCGGGATCGTGTAGAGGATCCCGGTGGCGCCGAGGAAGGTCGGCCTCAGCCAGCGGCGGCGGTGGGACAGTAGGGCGAGCCCGAAGGCGATCGCGAAGCCGGCGCAGACCGAGGCCAGGACGAGAATGACGTGCTGGATCGCCGGGTCGACGTAGCGGTTGAAGTTGTCGACCGCCCAGCCCGGGCAGAAGAGGTCGTTGCGCTGGATGCAGTCCGGATTGCTGCGGTTGTGCAGGATGACGTCGGCGAGCGGGGCGCTAGTCATGGACCCGCTCCGCGGCGCCGCGCTCCTCGGTCTCGGCTGCCGGCGAGGCCAGGAACTCGGAGATGATCTCAACCGAGAGAACGCCGGCGATCCGCCCCGAGGCGTCGGTCACCGGCGCGTACTGGGCCCCGACCTGGAGCAGGTCGGAGAGGGCGTCGCGAAGGACATCGTCGCGGTCCAGCACCACCCCCAGCGGCGAGTCGGGATTCTCCGGGACGAACTGCTCCGCGAGGTCGCGCTCCGACAGCCAGCCAATGGGGTGGCGGTCGGAGTCGATCAGGAGGGGGTAGGGCACCTCGGCTTGCTCCAGCTTCGCCGTGACCTCCGAGGTCGGCTGGCCGACGTAGGCGAGCGGCGCCTCCCACAGCTCCACGTCGCCGACCCGCATCAGCGCCAGGCGCTTCAGCGCCCGGTCGGACCCGACGAAGTCCTCGACGAACCCGTCGGCGGGCGCCATCAGCAGCTCGGCGGGAGTCGCGTACTGGGCGACGCGCCCGCCCTCCCGCATCACCGCGATCCGATCGCCCATCTTGATCGCCTCGTCGATGTCGTGGGTCACGAACAGGACCGTCTTGCGGATCTCGGCCTGGAGTCGCAGGAACTCGTTCTGCAGGCGCTCGCGGTTGATCGGATCGATCGCCCCGAAGGGCTCGTCCATCAGCATCACAAGCGGGTCGCCGGCCAGCGCCCGCGCCACCCCGACCCGCTGCTGCTGGCCGCCGGAGAGCTGGGCGGGATAGCGGCCCGCGACCTCGGCCTCGAGCCCAATCAGCTCGAGCAGCTCGGAGACGCGCGCCTCGGTGCGATCCCGGTCCCAGCCAAGCAGGTGCGGGACGGTGGCGATGTTCTGGGCGATCGTGCGATGGGGGAACAGCCCGATCTGCTGGATCACGTAGCCCATCTCGCGCCGCAGCGCGGCCGGGTTGCGCTCGCGGATCGAGCGCTCGCCGAGATAGATGTCCCCCTCGCTCATCTCCACGGTGCGGTTGGCCATCCGCATCGCTGTGGTCTTGCCGCACCCCGACGGCCCGACCAGGACGCAGATCTCGCCCGCCGGGACCTCGATCGTCAGGTCGTCGACGGCCGGCTGCTGGGTGTCCCCGTAACGCTTGCTGACGTGGTCGTAGCGGACGGCCGAGACCTCGTCATGCTCCGGTGCTCGCGGGCTGGGCACGTCGTCGGGCACGCGCCCCCGATGCTACCCGCCGCCGTTGGCCGGAAACCGGGCGGCCCGATGTACATTCTCTGGCCCGATGGCCAGGACCGATCTCCAGCCGGGCGAGCGCGCCGAGGTGCTGGCCGCCGGCGGCGTCGTCGTCCGCGACGACGGCCCCGTGTCACGGATCGTCGTCATCCACCGGCCCAAGTACGGAGATTGGACCCTGCCGAAGGGCAAGCTCGACCCCGGTGAGGGGTTCGAGCAGGCGGCGTTGCGCGAAGTCGAGGAAGAGACCGGCCTGCGCTGCGAGCTGGGCCCGGAGCTGGGGTCGGTCTCCTACAGCGACCGCAGGGGGCGGTCGAAGCTGGTGCGCTACTGGCTGATGCGGCCGCTCGGCGGCGAGTTCGAGCCCAACGACGAGGTCGACGAGCTGCGCTGGCTGGACCGCCGGGACGCCGGCGAGCTGCTCACCTACGACCACGACGTCGAGCTGGTCGCCGCGGCGCTCGAGCGGCGCGACTGATACTCCTCGAGACAGTCCTGCGAGCAGAAGTGGACGGTGCGGCCACCGAACACTCCGCGGACCGCATTCTCCCGGTCCACCTTCATCCCGCAGACCGGATCCGTGACGCCGCGCCTGGCCGTCAGCCAGAAGAGGGCCACGAAGACGAGCAGGCCGAGCAGGTTGAGCACCAGCTTGTAGTCGAGCTGCACCGAGCCGAACACGTCCTCGCGGGACGGCCTTGGCCCGGTCGGGATCAGGCCGGCCGCGCTGAACAGCCCATCCACCACCAGGGCCGCGATCACCATCGTCACGAACATCAGTGCGGTGATCCTCAGCGTGAAGGAGGTTCCGTAGTACTTGCGGTAGGCGAGGATGATCGGGATCACGATCAGGTCGGCGAAGATGAACGCCATCACCCCGGCGAAGGAGATGCCGCCGGACCACAGGACAGCCGCCAGGGGGATGTTGCCGACCGAGCAGACGAAGCTGAGCACCGCGATCAGCGGGCCGACCAGGACGTTCTCGATGGCGGTCAGGATCGGGGGCGCGTTCTCGATGAACAGCCCGTTGAAGAAGTCGTCCCCGAGCAGGCCGATGAAGCCGGCCAGCAGGAAGCCGATCGAGATCTCCTTCCAGAGCATCTGCCAGTCGCCGCGGAAGTTGTGGGCGACGTCCGACCAGGCCGTCGCCGAGCGCAGCCGCTCCCGCAGCGGTAGCCGGGTCGCCGCGCTGTGATGCTGGTGACCGCTGTCGGCCTGCTGGGCGTGCCGCCTGGCCCGGTCCTCCAGCCGTGGTGAGACGAAGACCCGCAGCAGGACCGCCATCAGGACGATCATCAGCACTCCGCCCACGTACTCGGCGAGGGTGAACTGCCAGCCGATCAGCACCCAGAGCACCAGCCCCAGCTCCCAGACGAGGTTGGTCGAGGCGAACTGGAAGCTCAGCGCCGTGACCGCCGAGGCTCCCTTCTGGAAGAGCGACTTGGCGATCGCGATCGCCGCGTAGGAGCACGACGAGCTGGCGGCACCGAGACCGGTGGCCAGGGCGATCGTCTTCGGCCCCTCACCGGATAGCGAGCGCTCGATCCGCTCTCGCGGGACCCAGGCCTGGACGATCGCGGAGATGGCAAAGCCGAGGACGAGCGCCCACCAGACCTCATACGCCATCAGCAGGGCCTGCTTGAACCCCTCGAGGATCGTGCTCAAGACGTCGCCCATCGGCTAGGCGATCCCGAGCCCTGCGGCCCGCTCCCGCGCACGGTCCAGGACCTCGGCGGAGCCAGGGACGACGCCGCCTCGCATCAGCGGCCGCCCGGCGACCACGGTGGTTTCGACGATCGAGCCGGAGGCGGCGTAGACGAGGCCGGCGTGCAGGTCGCCGAGGCCCAGCTCGTAGGAGTCGCGGCGGAGAAGCAGGAAGTCGGCCGGCTCGCCGACCGCCAGCCGCCCGGCGCCCAGCAGCTCCGCGCGCGCGCCGGTGGCGATCGCCCATGCCTCCGCCGCCTCCAGGACCGCGGGGTCGGCGGCGGTGTGCTTCTGGACCAGAGCCAGTGCCTTCAGGTCGGAGAGGAGGTCGAGCGAGTTGTTGGAGCCCGCACCATCGGTGCCCAGGCCGATCGCGAGGCCACGGCGCTGTGCCTCGGGCAGGGGGAAGACGCCGCCGACGGCGAGCTTCATGTTGGCCACCGGGTTGGTGACCACGGTCGCCCCGCGCTCGGCGATCAACTCCAGCTCCGAGCGGTCGAGCCAGACGCCATGGGCGAGCAGAGTTCGCGGGCCGAGCATGCCGAGCCGGTCGAGGTAGTGGGCCGGCCGCACGCCGTGCTCGGCGACGCAGCGCTCGACCTCCTCCTGCGTCTCGGAGAGATGGATCTGGACGGGTACGCCGTGCTCGCCGGCGACCTCGCCGATCCAGCGCAGCGACTCTCCGGAGACCGTGTAGATCGCGTGTGGCGCCAGCGAGGGCCGCACCCGCTCGTCGAGCCCGGTGAGGTGATCGAGGCTCTCCAGCGCGGCGGCGCGCAGCGAGCCGGAGTCGCCGTTGGCGTCGAGCAGCGGCGCCCCGATCGTCGCCCGCAGGCCAGCGTCGCAGACCGCCCGGGCACTGGCCTCCGCCTGCCAGTACATGTCCCAGAAGCGCACCGTCCCCGTGCGGATCATCTCCACGCAGGCCAGACGCGTCCCCCAGTAGACATCCTCCGCGTCGAGCTTCGCCTCGACCGGCCAGATCCTCTCCTCGAGCCAGCGCATCAGCGGCAGGTCATCCCCGTAGCCGCGGAACAGGGTCATCGCTGCGTGGGTGTGCCCGTTCAGCATGGGCGCGACGAGCGGCGCGCCGGCGGCCTCGATCACCTCGTCCCCGGGCTCCGGGGCCACCTCTGGCCCGATCGCCGTGATCCGGCCTTCCGCGCAGCGCAGGCCGACGGTCTCGCCGTCCAGCGTTGCGCCGTGCACGCAGAGGCTCAAGCCGCGGCCTCCGTGCCCAGCTCCGCGAGCAACGCCGGGACGAGCACCTCCAGCCGTGCCCGGTTGACCCTCTGTCCGGCTTCGAACCCCTCGGCGCTGAGCGGGCCACCGACCCCGTTGGCGAGGTTGTCGACGGCGCAGATCGCCGCGTAGGGCAGGCCCAGCTCGCAGGCGACGATGCATTCCGAGGCGAGGGTCATCCCGACGACGTCGGCGTGGGGCGCGATCAGGCGGATCTCGGCCGGGGTCTCGAAGCGGGGCCCGATCGCCTGCCAGTAGGTGCCGCCGTCGCCGAGTGGCTCGCCGCCGGCGCTCCGCCGCCACGCCTCGAGCAGCCGCGAACGCCAGTCGGCGTCGAAGCCGGCGACCAGATGCCCGCGCTCGTCCTCGAAGGCCGAGCCGCCGAGGTGCAGGGCGACGAAGTCGTCGGGGCAGATGAAGCTGCCGACTCCGATCTCCTGCCGCAGCGATCCGACCGAGCAGACCGCCAGCAGCCTCTCGCAGCCGCGTTCGGCCAGCGAGCGGATGTTCGCGGCGTGGTCGATCCGCTGCGGCGGCAGGTAGTCGCCGCTGCCGTGGCGCTGCAGGACCACGACGCCGCCGGGCGCCCGGGTTACGGCTCCGAACATGGTGCTGCCGAGGATCAGGCCGAGGCGACTCATGGCCCCGATCCTACGGTCAGCCGGAGCTTCGCTTCGATCGCAGCGCCGCCGCCGCCTCGGCGTGATCGACGATCGGCTCGGGGTAGCAGAGCCCCCGGCGCTCCCCGGGACCGAGCGTCCACGGCTCGTGGACAGCGGCGCCGTCGATCGCATTCAGCTCCGGCACGTAGCGGCGCACGTAGTCCCCGTCGGGATCGAAGCGGTGGGCCTGCCGGATCGGGTTGAAGACCCGGTTGGGGCGTGTGTCGTTCCCTGTGCCCGCCACCCACTGCCAGTTGCCGGAGTTGTTGGCGATCTCGCCGTCGGCCAGGAGGTTCCAGAAGTGCCGGGCGCCCTCGCGCCAGTCGATGTAGAGGTCCTTGGTCAGGAACGAGGCAACGACCAGCCGAGCGCGGTTGTGCATGTAGCCCTCCCGGGCGAGCTGACGCATGCCCGCATCGACGATCGGGTAGCCGGTCAGGCCCTCGCGCCAGGCTTCCAGCGCGCGCTCCGAGCGCGACCACCGGTCCC
Source organism: uncultured Actinomycetes bacterium (assembly GCA_963738305.1). Lineage (GTDB taxonomy): Bacteria > Actinomycetota > Thermoleophilia > Solirubrobacterales > 70-9 > JBBRHQ01. The sequence continues at coordinate 130,987 of CAVTVU010000005.1, forward strand.
CGCGGGAGCGGTAGTTGCGGTGCGGGAGGGCGGGGAAGGCGGCCAGCACCTGGTGATGGAAGTCGCGCCAGCAGAGCTGCCTGGCGAAGGCACCGCCGCCGCGCTGTTCGCGGGACCGCTGCACCAGCTCCCGCGGAGAGATGCAGCCGAAGCGCAGGAAGGCCGAGAGGCGTGAGGTCCGATCGCCGGCCAGGTCGTCGTGGCCGTCCTCGTAGCCGGACACCTGGTTGCGCAGGAAGAACCGCATCCGCCTTCGCCCCTCCTGCTCACCTCCCGCCAGGAGGTCGGGGGAGGGGGTGGCGGAGGCGAGCTTGCCCAGGCCCGGCAGCCGCCGGCCCCCGATTCCCGATGGGCTTGCGAGCCGCCTCGGCGCCGCGACCGCCGGCTCGGGCTCGACCGCTGACCAGGCCCGGTGATAGGGGCTGAACACGCGAAAGTGGTCGCCGCCGGCCGGCGAGAGCCGGCCCGGCGCAACCACGGTGACCCCCGGGTGGAGGTGCAGTGCGATGCGCTCCTCCTCGCACGCCCTCGCCAGCCGCTCCTCGCGGCGGCGAGCCAGGGCGCTGTAGTCGGCGCTGGTGTGGACCTCTGTCGCGCCGGCCTCGCGGGCCAGCCGCACGGCCTCGCGGACCGGGTCGCCGCGACGGACGAGCAGCGGGGCGCCGAGCCGGCGCAGCGACTCGCCCAGGTCGCGCAGCGAGTCGAGCATGAAGGCGAGGCGGTTGGGGCAGGCGAAGCCGCTGCGGAGGATCTGCTCGTCGAAGACGAACAGCGGAATCACGCGGTTGGCGCCAGCGGCCGCCCGCAGGGCGGGGTGGTCGTGGACCCGGAGATCGCGGTTGAAGAGCAGCAGCGAGACGGTCAACGCCCCGACGCTACCCGGACCGCCCGTCCCCTATGCCCTCCGACTAGTGCGTCTGCGGCACCCGCAGACGCGCGGGGGAGCGCCGGCCAAACCGCTCGAGCGCGGCCCGCAGGCCGAAGCCGCCGCTGCGGCGGCCCACGGCCAGGGTCAGCGCAGTCGCGACAACCACGGCAGGCGAGCTCAGGCCGGCGACGAGCGAGGCGGTCATGACGATCGCGGCGCCGATGCCGGAGAGCCGGTGGACGAGCTTCTCGGACGAGTTCTGTGGCCTATCGGTCTGCATGGGGCGACCGTAGGCACGCGCGGGATGCAGGAGGTTTAAGTGTTGTTAAGCGCCTCTTCGCGCGCCGCGAGCAGCGCCTCCAGCTGGCGGCGCAGCTCGGCCGCGAATGGTGGCGGCGAGTCCAGGGCGGAGAGCGCCTCGGCGTCGCGGCGCCATAGCTCGAGGCGGAGGTCTAGCGGCGCCTTGAACCGGTTGCCCGCCTCCTCGCCCTCCTCGTCGTAGAGGGCCCGGAGATCGGTGACGTTGGAGAGCTTGTCGGCGGCGTAGATGGCGATGGCATCCGGGTCCGCCGCGAGCGCCTTCTCCCGCAGCGCGTCCTTGCGGCGCTCATAGGACTCGATCGAGGGGTCGTCGCTGAGCACCGCGACCAGCTCGGCGACACGCTCGCCGAAGCGCTCACGTATTTCCTCCACCGGGACGTCGGTGTCCTCGAGGAGGTCGTGGAGGAGGGCCGCCGCCTGCACCTCGTCGCCGTAGCCGGCCTCGCGGAGCATCCGCGCGACCGCCTGCGGGTGCTCGATGTAGGGGAGCCCGCTGTAGTTGCGGATCTGCCCGGCATGCCCTTCGGCGGCGAACGCCTCGGCCTCTGCGGCGAGCGGCGACTCCGCCACCTGATCAGCCATCCGGGCTGCTCCGCGTGAGCCCCGGCGTAACCGTGCCTCCGGCCGGATCGAGGTCTGGGTGGTCGCGCTCGACGAAGCGCCGGATCCCCTCGACCATCTCCGGCGAGGTGAGCAGCTTGTTGAAGCACTGGGCCTCGATCCGCAACCCCTCCGGCAGCGGGCGGCCATAGCCGCGAACTGCGGCCTCCTTGTCGGTGCGGATCGCCGGCTGGGGGAGCGCGGCGATCTCCTCGGCCAGCTCGAGCGCGCGGCCTAAAGACTCCCCACTGGGGGTCACCTCGTTGACGAGGCCGATCCTCTCCGCCTCGGCGGCGCCGATCACGCGGCCGGTGAGGATCAGCTCCATTGCCCGGCCCATGCCGACGATCCGCGGCAGCCGTTGGGTCCCGCCGTCGCCGAGGCCGATGTTCCAGCGGCGGCAGGTGACGCCGAAGCTGGCGTGCTCGTCGGCGATGCGGATGTCCGCGAAGCAGGCCCACTCCAGCCCTCCCGCGTAGGCGACGCCGTTGACCGCGGCGATGATCGGCTTGTAGATGTCGGACCAGCGGGAGGGACCGATGATCCCGTCCCGCTCGCCACGGTTGTGCGCCTCCACCTCCTCTGGGGTCCAGCGCACCAGGGGCTCTTCGTCACCCGCGTCACTGAAGCCGGCCGCGGCGGCCTTCAGGTCGGCGCCGGCGCAGAAGGCCGATGACCCGGCCCCGGTGATCACCGCCACCAGCGCCTCGTCGTCATCTCGGAAGCGCCCCCAGGCGTCGATCATCTCGCGCGAGGTGATCGGCCCGATCGCGTTCATCCGCTCGGGGCGGTCGATCGTGATCAGGCGGACCGGCCCGCGCTCCTCGTATCGGATCTGCTCGTACAAGGCCGCCAGCCTACCGCCGCCGCGAGGCTGCTCCCGGCGCGGCGGGGGTCGCCGTCGCGCCGGCCGGGACGTCGAGCTCGGCCCGCTCCTGGGCAATCTCGACCGAGCCCGGTGCCCCGCCCAGCGCCGCCCAGCGCTCCCTGACGGTACGACCGAGGTCATCGAGGAACTCGTCGGAGTGCAGCGGGTCGTGGTGGAAGAGCAGGGTTCGCTCGGCCGCCGTGCGGCTGGGCGAAGGAGAGCGCGTGGGAGATCGAGGAATGCCCCCAGCCGAGGTGGTCGGGGTACTCGGCGTCGGAGTACTGGCCGTCGTGGATCAGCAGGGTGGCGTCCCGGGCCAGGTCGAAGCCGGAGATCCAGTCCTCTTCGAGGCTGTCGATCTCGCCGCTCAACGCGGGCTCATGGTCCGGGATGTAGGCGAGCTTGGCGTCGTCCTCGCTGATCGTGTAGCCGAGGGTCGGCCCGCGATGGGTGACCGAGGCGGCGCTGATCCGCGCCGGCCCGATCTCCCACTCCGACTCCGGGCAGTGGCGGAAGGAGACGTCACAGGGGAGCTCGCGCACCTCGACCGGGGAGAGGGGGGCGGAGATGTAGCGGGCGATGCGGTCTCGAAGTGAGGCTTCGGGCGAGGCAGGACCCCAGATCACGATCTCCGTCTGCGGGCGAAAGGCGGGCGCGAAGAAGACCAGGCCCTGGATGTGGTCGAGGTGGAGATGGGTGAGGAGGATGTGGAGCCGCGCCGGCTCCTCGGCCAGGGTGAGGCCGAGGCTGCGGATCCCGGTGCCGGCGTCGAGCGCCAGCAGCGTGCCGTCGGAGAGCGTCACCCCGACGCAGGAGGTGTTGCCGCCGTAGCGGATCGTCTCCGGGCCGGGGGAGGGGACCGAGCCGCGGGTCCCCCAGAGCTTGACCCTCATCCCGGCTCCGCCCGGGTTGTCTGCGTCTGCCGGCCAGAAGACGGCGATCGCACCCTGCGAGCCATGGGCCGTGAGAATCGGGAAGGCGGAAGCCTCGATCTTCTGCATCGCCCCGTCGGCTGCGCGGATGTCGAAGGTGGCGTGGGCAGGGCGGCCGTGGCGGACCGCGACGACCAGGGGCAGCTCGTCGTAGGGGAGCGGTTCGCCGTTCTCGTCGAAGGGTCCGAACAGCGAGCCCCACTCCTCCGGGCCGACCTTGCCGAGCTCCTCGAATCGGCGGCCGAGGAGCATGCCGGCGGCCTCGTTGTAGAAGACCAGGATGCCGCCCTCGTCGACCAGGAAGGCCGGCGTGGAAAGCGAGGACATCAGGTTGCGAGCCAGGATCAGCTCGATCGGCTTCTGCGCCACAAGGAAACCCTATCCGGGGGGATGTTTGCCGGCGCGGTGGTAGCGCCGGCACAGGCATGTCAGGCGGCGCAGCCTCCGCATGTTGTTCCTCAGCGGCTGGGGATAACGTAGGGCCCGCAGGATGCAGCACCCGGGCTGGCCGCGACGTCGGCGGTGTCGAGCACCTTGCCATCGGAGCCGAGCGCCTTCAGCTCGACCTTCAGCTGCGACCCGGTGACCGTCACCTCGGCATAGGAGAACTGGTCCATGCCGGCGCATTGCATCCCGACCCCGTTCGGCGGAGCGGGTTTGAAGAAGGCTGAGTGGACCAGCCCGGCGTAGTCGCCTCCGACCGCCTCGTCGATCTCCTGCGCGTAGTTGGCGGTGGCGATCGGCCCGGTGGTGACGTCCATGATCCCCGAGTCGAGGGGCCCCCCGGGCTCGAGCGTCTTCAGGCGGGCGTCGTTGACCAGGTTGGCGTGGTCGTCGGTGGTCAGGAAGACGACGTTCTTCACGTCATCGCGCAGGAACGTCAGAAGCTTCCGGCGCTCGGCCTCGTAACCCTCCCAGCGGTCGTACGGAAGCGCGTAGAACTGCTGGATCGGGACCTCGTTGAAGATCACCTTGAAGGTCGCGGTCGAGTGCTTGATCGCGCGCTTGAATGCGGCGAGCTGGGCGGCGCCGAGCATCGTCCGGTCGGGATCGTCGATCTTCGCCAGGCAGACCGGAGGCGCCGGATTGGCCAGCGAGGGGATCAGCGCCGCGAAGGCGTTGCGGACGCCCTGCGGCGCAGTCGGGGCGAGGTCGGGATTTCCGCTGCCGGCCGGGTTGTCGCAGGCTGCCGCCGTAGTCGGCGCTGCGGCTGCGGAAGGAGCGCTCGTCGAGGAAGAAGATCTCCAGGTTCCTGCCCCAGCGGAAGCTGCGATAGATCCCGGTCTTGGCGGTGGTAGCCGACCGGGTTGTAGTTGCGGAAGGCCTTCAGGCCGCGCCGGTAGAGGGTCTTGCCGCCCAGGTGCACGGTCGCCGACGCTGAGCGGAAACGTGTTCTCGAACTTGGAGAAGTCGTTGATGAACTCGTGGTCGTCCCAGTGCGCGTAGTAGGAGGCCGAGCCGCGGGCTCTGACCCAGGGTTTCTGATCGAGGTTGATCCGGTACTTGCGCCACTTCTGCGGCACAGTCAGTCGCCACCTGGGCGAGCCCGTGGCCGGGCACCTCTGTGTCGGAGTAGATCGTGTCGCCCATCAGCACGTTGAAGTCGTTCCGCTCGGCGCGGATCCGGTTCCAGATCTGGAAGCGATTCCAGTAGGGGTCCTCTTCGCCGGGCTCGGCGCAGCGCGTCCTGGTCGCCGGAGAGGGCGAAGCGGATCGTCCTCGCCTGACCCGGAGCCGGAGCCGTCTCGAAGCTTCCGGTGGAGCTGTGGCGGCCGCCTCTCATGCACCAGCGATAGTGGTATGCGGTCCCCGGCAGCAGGCCGCCGATCCGCTTCTGCACGGTCTTGTCCCGATCCGCCGAGACCCCGGCCTTCAGCCGCCCCGGCGCCCGGCCGATGTCGCAGCGGCCGAACCGCCTACCCCGTGCGATTTGGACGAGCGCCGTCCCGGTGCCCTTGGCGCGCGCCCAGAGAATCGCCGAGCGCTGGCCCACGTCGGCCGCGACGACGCCGTAGCGGAATCCCTGCTCGGCGGCCGAGGCCGGCGCGGCGGCGAGGACTGCGATCGCAAGGACGGCGAGCGCGGTAGCGCCGATGAGAGGACGCCGGTGGAGCATCGCGGCAATCCTAGAGCCGCTCGGGCGGGGGCTCAGCCCGCGGCCTCGGCGCTTCGCAGCCCGCCCCGCGCCCAGAGGGCGAAGAGCGCGACCAGTCCGATCGCCACAGCGAACGCGGGGACGATCAGCGTTACCTCTCCCGAGATCAGCCCCCGGCCGGCTTCGAGGAGCAGGGTGGCCGGATTGATCGAGGCGACGGTGTGGATCCAGCCGGAGAGGAGTTCGAGCGGGACGTAGACCGGCGCCACGAAGAGCACGAGGAAGACCGGAAGCTGGATCAGCGGGCCGCCCTGGATCGAGCGCACCCGCATCGCCACCCCGCAGGCCCAGAGCGTCGCCGCGAGGTTGAGGATCAGGGCCAGCCCAAAAAGGCCGAAGAGGTCGACCCCGCCGCCGTCGACCTGCATCCCGGCGATCACCGCCACGGTCCCCAGCACGGTCCAGGTGACCAGCGCCCGAACCAGGGCGGCGATGGCATAGCCGACCACGATGGCGCTGCGGTTCGGGGCGGCGAGCATGAAGCGCCCCGAGAAGCCGGTCTCGAAGTCGCGGGCGATCGCGAAGCCGGTGAAGACACCACCGAACGCGGCGGACTGGAGCATCACGAAGACGAACTGGAAGGCCGTGTAGCCGCTGCGGAAGTCGAAGTTCGGGACCTTGCTGATCGCCGAGAGCCCGCCCGCGAAGGCGGCGAAGAAGAAGAGCGGGAAGACGAGCGCCGGCACCGCGAAGGCGGGGTTGGTGAGGAAGTTGTGGACGCTGCGCCAGGCGACGGCGAGGGCTACCGAGCGGAAGCGGTGTGAGCTCACGTTCGCACCAGCCGGCTCTTCAGCGATCCGCTCGCCGCCGCCATCCCGATCACCAGGATCGCCGCTGCGATCGCGAAGCCGAGGGCCAGCGCCTGCGGATCCCAGCCGTCGATCATCAGCGATCGGATCGCCTCCAGCAGGTAGGAGACCGGGTTGTAGGTCGCGACCTCGCGAAACCAGTCCGTCTGAATCAGATTGCGCGGCAGCGCCATCGAGGAGAGGAAGAGGAAGACGAAGAAGATCGGGAAAAGGCCCTGCACGGCCTCCCCTGTGCCGGTCCGCAGCGCGGCAAACAGCCCGATGGAGCCGAATCCGACCGTGATCAGGACCGAGAGCACGAGGATCGTGGCGACGCCGAGGACGCCGGCCGAGAAGTGGGCTCCGAAGATCAGCCCGATCAGGATGAACGTGGCGGCCTGGATCACGCCCAGGAGCGCCGCTCCGGCGAGGAGGCCGCTGAGCAGGGCGGCGTTCCGCAAGGGGGTCAGAGCCAGGCGGTTGAGGAAGCCGGTCTCGATGTCGCGGGCCAGGTCGGTGCCGGCGTTCAGCACCGAGAAGAGCGCGCCCTGGAGGAATGGGACGGCGAGCAGGAAGGTGAGGTAGGAGTCGGTGGGAAAGCCCGGGATGTTGGTCGCCCTGGCCAGGCCGTTGGAGTTGACCGCGAGCAGGAAGAGCGGGAAGACGAGCGCGGGGACGATGTGGGCGGGCTGGCGCAGGGTCCGTAGCACCGAGCGCCGGGCCAGCTGGCCAACCTGGTTCGCCGGGGAAGCGCTCACGCCGGGACGGCCTCGGTCTCCCCGGTCTCCTCTTCGGACTCCTCGTCCCCGGCGCCCTCCAGGGAGCGCCCGGTCTTGGCGAGGAAGACGTCGTCCAGCGAGGGCGCGTGGAGCTGGAGCGTCTCGACCCCGATCCCGCCCTCGTCGAGGGCGCGGATCACCTCTGCCAGGTCGCCCTCCCCGCCGTCCAGGCGCACGGCGACCCCCTTGGGAGCACCCGCGGCGCGCTCGCCGAAGCGCTCCATCACCGCGGCCATTTCGTCGCGCTGGGCGGGGTCCCGCGGTACGGCCTCGACGGTCGGGCGCCCGATCTCCGCCTTCAGCGCTGCGGGGGTCCCCTCGGCGACGATTCGGCCGTGGTCGATGATCCCGACCCGGTCGGCCAGCGCGTCGGCCTCCTCGAGGTACTGGGTGGTGAGGAAGACCGTCACCCCGTCGTCCGCCGCCAGCCTTGCGACCTCGTCCCACAGCGCGGTGCGGCTCTGCACGTCGAGCCCGGTGGTCGGCTCGTCGAGGAAGAGGATGCTCGGCCTGTGCACCAGCGCGAGCGCCAGGTCGAGACGGCGCTTCATCCCGCCCGAGTAGCCGCCGACCTTGCGGTCGGCTGCCTCGATCAGCCCGACACGCCGCAGCAGCTCGTCGCCGCGCTCGCGGCGCTCCCGCTTCCCGATGCCGTGGAGCGCCGTCTGGAGGCGCATGTGCTCACGGCCCGAGAGCAGCGGGTCCAGAGCCGCCTCCTGCAGGGCGGCGCCGATCGCCTCCCGCACCTGCGGGCCCTCGCGCACGACGTCGTGCCCGGCCACCCTTGCGCTCCCCCCGGTCGGGGGCAGCAGGGTGGTCAGCATCAGCACCGTGGTCGACTTGCCGGCCCCGTTGGGGCCGAGGAACCCGTAGATCTCGCCCGGCTCGACCCGGAGATCGATGCCGTCCACGGCGCGCGGCCCGTTCTTGAACTCCCGCACGAGGCGGGTCGTCTCGATTCCCTTGCCTTCGTCGCTCATCGAAGTCTGACACTAGCTAGCGCGGCTGCTCCGCTTCGGCCGGTCCCGTATACCTACGCCGATGAAGGAGCCGACCCGCACCTACCGGCTGGCGATGGGGCTCTGCCGGCCGCTCGGGCTTTGGAGCCGCCTGCGGGTAGACGGGCTCGACGCCGTGCCGGAGAGCGGGCCGCTGCTGATCGTCGGAAACCACGACAGCCAGTGGGACCCGGTGATGATCGGCCTCGCAGCCCGCGGCCGCCGGCAGATCCGTGCCCTGGCGAAATCGAGCCTCTGGCGGATCCCGGGCCTCGGGTGGGTGCTGAACGGGATGGGTCAGATCCCGATCGAGCGGGGGGCCGGGGACGCCGCGGCCCTGGGACGGGCCGTCTCCGAGCTTCGCGCCGGCGCATGCATCGGGATCTTCCCCGAGGGCACGGTCTCGCGCGGCAGGCGGTTGCGGGCGCGCAGCGGCGTCGGCCGGCTGGCGATCGACGTACCCGAGGCGAGGATCGTCCTGGTCTCGATCGATGGCACCACCGACATCGTTCGCTTTCCGGTCCGGCCGGCGGTCCGGGCCCGCTTCTTCGAGCCCCGAGGAGGGCAGGCCGGGGCGGATGAGGAGCCCGGGCAGCTCGCATCCCGGCTCCTCGAAGAGCTGCGTGAGGCGTTTCCCCCGGTGGCCGCCGGGCGACGGTCCCCGGGTCGTTGACCCCGGACGTGGCCGACGTAAGCCTCGGATTCGGTGCACCACGTCGGCCACACCTCGCGGCGTATATTTGCCCGGGGGGATGAGGCAGATCAGCCGCACCTACAGCCTCGTGATGCACGCGTTCCGCCCGCTGGGCTTCTGGAGCAGGCTCCGGGTCGAGGGTCTGGAGGCCCTCCCCGCCACCGGGCCGGTGCTGCTGGTCGGCAACCACGACAGCCAGTGGGACCCGATCATGGTTGGCCTGGCGGCGCGCCGGCGCCGCCAGATCCTCGCGCTGGCCAAGTCCTCGCTGTGGGAGAAGCCCGGCCTCGCGCCGATCCTCGACGGGATGGAGCAGATCCGGATTGACCGCAGCCGCTCGAACCCGGAGGCCGTGCGGACCGCGATCGAGAGGCTTCGCGGGGGAGCCTGCGTAGGCGTCTTCGCCGAGGGAACGGTCTCCACAGGGAGGCGGTTCCGCGCCCGCAGCGGAGTCGGCCGGCTGGCGCGCGAGGTGCCGGAGGCCCGGATCGTCCTCGTCGCGGTCACCGGCGTCACCGACATCGTGCGCTTCCCGCGGCGGCCCCGGGTCAGGGCCGTCTTCTTCGCGCCCCGCGGAGGGCAGGCGGCCTCCGGGGAGGACCCCGGGGCGCTCGCGACTCGCCTGGTCGACGAGCTGCGCGAGGTCGCCCCGCCGGCCCCCCACGGGCGCCGGGCCTAGAGGGTCAGTCGCCCGCTTCCTCTCCGGTCGGCGTCAGCGCGTACCACTGAGCCCCGAAGGAGGTGAAGTCGTTGCCGGTCACGTCGCCCGGCTTCTTGTCGGAGACGTAGGTGTAGAGCGGGTGGCCCGCGTAGGTCACCTGCGTGGTGCCGTCGCTGCGCTTCGTCGTGCCCAGCTTCGATGCCTGGGCGCCGTTCTTCGCGGTCGGTGCGCCGCTGGTGGTGAGCGGCGGCCAGACCTTCGCGCAGGCGCCGTAGCAGGCCGACTTGGTGCCCTTGTCCTTGTGGAAGTCATAGAGCGTGAAGCCCTTCGTGGTCGACGATGATCTTGCCGAGCTTCGGGTTGTTCGCGACCGAGACGACGGCAGCACCGCCCCCTCCGCCCGAGCCGGCGCTCGTGCCGGCGCCCGCTCCGTAGCCCGAGCTCGTCGTGGAGCCTCCTCCTCCGCCTGAGCCGTAGAGGCTGGCGCCGCCACCGCCGCTCGAGCTGGTCGTGTCGGAGCCCGAGCCACAGCCGGCGACGACGAAGATCGCGGTTGCGGCCAGAGCGCCGAGGAGCGCGTCAGAGGGCGTCTGAGTGTCTTCATGCGTTCTCCTTGTCGTATTCGTCGCGTTCGGTCGCGGCACCGGCGGGCGGTCCCGCGATCGGCGCCTGGAAGGTGCGCTGCCCGGCCTTCACCATCACGGCCTCGGCGCGGGAGAGGTCGAGGGCGGAGCTCAGGTTGCCTCGGAGTCGCCGCCATAGCGGTAGCGGAAGCTGCCGGCGGCGACCCGGCCCCCGCCGGAGCGGAGCAGGTAGACGCGGCAGAGGGTGCCGGAGCGGATCCCGCCCACCATCATTCGGATCTGGGTGCCGAAGGGCCTCGGCTCGAGCGCCGCCGTGATCTGCACCCCGGGCGGAAGCGAGGCGAACTCGACCCGCTGGGTGGGCTCCGCCGCCGCCGCCGGGGAGCACCAGGGCGGCGATCGCAGCGGCGGCGGCTGCCGCGGCGGCCAGCCCGAAGCCGACCCTGAAGCGCCGCCGGCGGCGGGCGGAGCGCCGCTCGGCGGCGATCCCGGCGCTGATGCGGCGGCCGAGCGCGGCCGAGGGCTCGGGAGCCGGGCCCAACCGCGCCGGGTCGGCCAGCGGCAGCACGCTCGCGACGCCTGCCAGCGACGCCGCTTCGTCCCGGCACTCCTCGCAGCCCTCGAGATGCGCCTCCAGGGCAGCCCGCTCGGGTCCCGCGAGCGTCGCCCAGCGCGTAGACGCCGAGCGACTCCCGCCATCGCCTGCATCCCTCAGCCGTCATAGCCCATCTCCTCGAGCACGTTGCGAAGCGCACGCAGTCCGTAGTAGACGCGGCTCTTGACCGTCCCCACCGGCACGCCCAGCTCCGCGGCGACCTCGGCGTACGGGCGCCCGCGGTAGTAGGTCTCGACGATGACCTTGCGGTGCTCGGAGCCGATCCGGCGCAGCGCCTCCTCGACCTGCCAGGCGAGCAGCGCCTCGTCGAGCGGGTCGACCGAGGGCTCGCGCCCCTCCGCGGCGAGCCGGGGGCGGGAGCGCGCGGGCGCGGCCGAGGTCGATGACGACGTTGCGCAGGATCGCGAACAGCCAGGTGCGCAGCGAGCCGATCTGCGGGTCGAAGCGGTCGCCCGCCCGCCAGGCGCGCAGGAAGGCCTCCTGCACCGCCTCCTCGGCGAGCCCAGCGTCGCCGAGCGATCGCAGCGCGAACCGGTAGAGCTCGCCCGAGTGGGCGGCGTACGCCTCGCGCACGTCCCGCTCGCCGCTGAGTGCCCCGGCGGCCATCGGCTCAGTCTCCCAGGCGCGGGTCGAAGTGTGCCTGCAAGATCACGCTGCCCGGGTTACGGAGCAGCGGGCGCGTCGGTTCAGGCGCGCCGCGCAAGGGCGGCTGCTCCCGGTGCCGGCGGCGCGCCGGCACCGGGAGGCGGCAGCTTCAGAGGTCGGCTAGGAGAGCTTGCCGATCTTGAAGATCTTGGTGCCGCAGTCGGGGCACGTCCCCTGGATCGCCGGGCGACCGTTCTTCATGGTCACCTGCTGGGGATCCTTGATCTCGACCTTCTTGCGCTCCTTGACGCAGTATCCCTCGGGCATGAGAGGGCCCTCCTTTCGCTGCCGCTTCGCGGCAAAGCTCACGGTTGCCCGCGAGGTCGGATTGCGGCGAATGTAACGCAGGCTCGAGGACGATCCCCACGCATGCGTGTGCGGATCATCACAAACTGCTCGGCAGCGCGCTCAGGCGTGCCCGACGCGCGGACGGGCTCGGACCGATTCGACTAGCCTTTCGGCCCGCAATCCCGCCGCCATCCAAGGAGATCCCAGATGCCCGAAGCAGTGATCGTCGACACCGTCCGCACGCCGATCGGCCGCGCCTTCAAGGGGTCGCTGGCACAGCTTCGCCCCGACGAGATGGGCGCCTTCGTCGTCGACGCGCTGCTGGAGCGCAACCCGGAGGTCGACCCGGCCTCGGTCGAGGACGTCTTCTGCGGCTGCGGCATGCCCCAGGGCCTTCAGGCCTTCAACATCGGCCGGATCATCTCGCTGCTCTCCGAGAAGCTGCCGGAGACCGTCAACGGCGTCACTGTCTCGCGCTACTGCTCCTCCAGCCTCGACGCGATCCGCCACGCCGGGAACGCGATCAAGGCGGGCGAGGGCGACACCTACATCGCCGCCGGGGTCGAGTGGGTCAGCCGCTACAACGAGCGCACGGAGCCCGCCGGCGAGGCCGACCAGAACGAGAACCTCCAGGGCAACGACGGCCAGCCCGACGCCTACATCGCGATGGGCCACACCGCCGTCAACGTCGCCAAGCGCTACGAGGTCAGCCGCGCCGACATGGACAAGTTCGCCCAGCGCTCCCAGGAGCTGGCCGTCGCCTCCCAGGAGGACGGCTTCTTCGATCGCGAGATCGTCCCGGTGACGCTGCCCGACGGCACCGAGGTGGCCAAGGACGACGGTCCCGCGCGCCAGCTCGACCCTGGAGAAGCTCTCCGAGCTCGACGAGGCCTTTCCGGAGGCGGGCGGCGGCGGGGTCACCGCCGGCAACTCCTGCCCGCTCAACGACGGCGCCGCGGCGGTGCTGCTGATGAGCGACGAGAAGGCCAAGGCGCTGGGCCTCCAGCCGCGCGCCCGGATCGTCACCGCGGCGACCTTCGGCAACGAGCCCGAGTACATGGGCGTCGCCCCGATCGGCGCGATCAAGAAGGTGCTCGACCGGGCCGGGATGACGATCGACGACGTCGGCGCGGTCGAGCTGAACGAGGCGTTCGCCGCCCAGGTGATCCCGATCATGGACGAGTGCGACATCCCGCTGGAGAAGCTGAACACGCACGGCGGCGCGATCGCGCTCGGGCATCCGTTCGGGATGACCGGGGCCCGGATCATGGGCACCCTGCTGAACGTGCTCGAGACGGACGACCATCAGATCGGGCTGGAGACGATGTGCGTCGCCGGCGGCCAGGGCAAGGCGATGATCGTCGAGCGCCTCAACTGATCGCCGCTGCCGCCGAGGCCGGCCGAGCCCGGGCTGATCCGCGATGGACATCGGCGCGACGCTGTTCAGCACCGGCTGGGCGTCAGGAGTCAACGCCTACGCGACGGTCGGCGCTGCTGGGGATCCTCGGCAGGGCCGGAGCCGCCGAGGTTCCGGAGCCGATGACCGGGAACCTGGTGATCGGCATCGCCGTGGCGATGTTCGCGGTCGAGTTCATCACCGACAAGGTCGCCTACCTGGACAGCGCATGGGACAGCGGTCCACACCGTGATCCGGCCGGCGATCGGGGCATGGCTGGGGGCGCTGCTCGCCGGGCGACGACGGGGGCGGGACCAGTGAGGTGATCGGGGCCGTCGGCGTCGGGCAGCACCGCCCTCGCCAGCCACGGGGTCAAGGCCGGGCTGCGGATCCTGATCAACACCATGCCCGAGCCCTTCAGCAACATCGCCGTCAGCCTCACCGAGGACGGCCTGGTGGCCACCGTCGTCGGCTTCTCGGTCAACCATCCCCTCACGGCCTTTGCGATAGCCGCGACCCTCCTGCTTGCCGGGTTGATCGTCCTGATCCTCCTCTACAGGCGGCTGCTCGCGGCGATCCGGCGGATGCGCGAGAAAGGCCGGGGCTCTCCCGAGGCGTTAGTGTCCCGGCCAACTCGTCTTCAGAGGAGGGATTCTTGAGGCTAGGACGCTGGTCCGTCATTGGTTCGGTTGTTGCCCTGACGGTCGCCCTGGCGGCCACGGTGGCGGCCGGGTCGACGATCTACTCCGGCGAGCTCTCGATCACCTTCCGCTCGAAGCCGTCGGGGGACAGTTTCAGCGGACGGGTCGGCTCCTCCAGGCCCGCCTGCAGGCGGCGCAAGGTCATGATCTTTCGCAAGCGATCCGGCGCGGACGATCGGATACGCGCCACGAGGAGCCGGCGGGGCGGGGCCTGGCACGCGATTGCGCCGCACCACCGGGTAGGCGGCGGGCGCTACTACGCCGCGATTCGCACCAAGGCCCTGGGCGGCGGATCGGCCTGCGCCGCGGTGATGACCAGCGACGTGGTCGTCGGGCGCCACTAGCCCGATCAGCGGGCGGGGTCCGCGGTTCCGCGTGGTCGCACATCCACGCAATACACTTGAGCGATCAAGCAAGTCACGCGAAACCCGCCTGAGGCAGTGGGGGCGCCGGAGGGTTGGCTCGAGTTCCTGCGTGCCCACGCGGCGATCACCCGCGAGCTGGACCTCTCGATGCGGGAGGGTCATCAGCTCAATCTCAACGAGTACGAGGTGCTGCTCCAGCTCTGGCTGGCCGACAACCGCCGTCTGCGCAGAGTCGACCTCGCGCAGCGGTTGCTCCTCACCCAGGGCGGGATCACCCGGCTGCTGGCCGGCCTCCAGCGGGCCGATCTGGTCGAACGGGTGCCGTGCCCTGACGACGGCCGCGTCGCCTACGCACATCTGACGGCCACCGGCGCCCGCCGCCTGGAGGCGGCCCGCGAGGACCACCTTGCGGAGGTCGAGCGCCTCTTCGCCGCCCGCTTCAGCGAGGCCGAGCTGGGCAAGCTCGCCGACCTCCTCTCGCGCCTGCGGCCCGAGGCTCAGTCCTCGAAGAGCGCGTAGCCGTAGCCGCCGCGTTTCAGCGCCAGCTTGGCGATCTCGGTCATCCGCTCGTCGTCGTTTGATTCGACGCGCTCCAGCTGCCAGCCGACGCGGGTGGCGGCACGGGTGCAGAAGGTGTCGGCGATGTACATCTCCTGGCCCAGCGTCTCCGCGGTCTGTTCTTCGAGCATTGCGCTGACCCGCGAGAGCAGCGCCGCCTGGGCGTAGATGTCGGAGACCGCAGCCGCCAGGCGCTTCTGTTGAAACTGGCGCTCCACGAAGCCCTTTCGGTGCTCGCGCAGGAGCTTCTCGCTTGCGCCACGCAGTCGCCCCACCTGGTCGGAAACCGCATCGGCGTGCTTGCCGAGCTCCTCGGCGGCCATGGTGATCCGGTCGGGGCGCACGCCGCGCTGGATGCGGCCGCCGACGTAGTCGGCCAGCACCCCGATCGAGCGGATCGGATCGCCGAGATCGAGCTCGCCGAAGCCTGAGAGCTCTTCGGAGAGTGGCTTGACCCCGTTCAACGCGATGTAGGCGCGGAGGACGTCATTGGCTCCCTCGAAGATCGGGAAGATGCGGATGTCGCGCAGGATCTTCTCGTAGGGCTCGGTGCGCATGTAGCCCTCGCCGCCGCGGAGCTGCAGGACCCGGTTGGCCGCGTACCAGAGGAACTCGGTTCCCGAGACCTTGCAGATCGCCGACTCGAGTGAGTAGTCCGGAACGCCCGAATCGACCATGCCGCAGGTCAGGTAGGTCATCGACTCGAGCCCGAAGAGGTAGGAGACCATCCAGGCGATCTTGTCCTGGACCAGCTCGAAGTCGGCCAGGGCCCGGTCGAACTGGTGGCGCTCCTTGAGGTGGGGGATGATCCTGTCCAAGAGGCCCTTGGTCGCGCCAACCGACCCCGTCCCAAGGCTGAGCCGACCGTTGTTAAGGATCTGCATCGCGATTCTGAAGCCCTCCCCTGGGTCGCCGAGGACGTTCTCCGCCGGCACCCGGACGTCGTTGAACCGGAGCCGCCGGAGGTCGTTCGCCCGCAGGCCCATGGTGTCGTAGCGCTCGCCGACCTCGAATCCCTTCATCCCCTTCTCGAGGATCAGGGCGATGTGGCGGTCCTTCCCGCCGATCTCCGCCCGGGCGAAGGTGACGAAAACGTCGCCCTTGTCGCCGTTCCCGATGTAGCGCTTTTCCCCGTTGAGCACCCAGGACCCGTCGGGCTGGGAGACCGCGCGGGAGCGCAACTGGTAGGCGTCCGACCCCGCCTCGGGCTCGGTCAGCGCGAACCCGGCCAATCGGCGTCCGCTGGCCAGGTCCGGCAGGATAGCGCACCTTCTGCTCGTCGCTGCCGAACAGGACGATCCCCTTCATCCCGATCGACTGGTGGACGCCCATCACCACCGAGAGCGTTCCGTCGATCTGGGCGAAGGTCTCGAACACGCGGCAATAGCCGGTCTGGGAGAGACCCTGGCCGCCGTACTCCTCGGGGACGTAGAGGCCGCACAGGCCCGCCTCGCCAAGCTGGGCGACGGTGCGGTCCCCGATCCACCGCTTGCGCTCCCACTCCTGGACGTCCCAGGAGGTCGCCAGCTCGCGCAGCGACGAGTTGAGCCCGCGGATCCTCTCCTGTTCGGCCGCGTTCGGGGCCGGGAAGGGGAAGATCATCTCCTCGCGGATCTGACCGAGGAAGAGGGATTTCGCGAACGATGAGGCTGCGGCCGGTTCCTCGGGTGTGGTCGCCGATTAGATCGGTCGAGGGTACCCGCGCGAGGCGCGCCGGGTTGGCTCCGGGGCGGGCGCCAGAATGTGGCCATGTCGGAGGCCAGCGAGAGGTCGCGGGCGCGGCAGGCCCGCCGGACAGCGGGAGAGCGGCGACCGTCGCGGGGCTCCGGATCTCCGAGGAGTTCGGTCTACCGCCGCCGGCGATTGGCCGCCGTCGTGGTCCTGGCCGTCCTCTTCCTGCTCGTGGCCCTGGTCATCCGCGGCGCCGACAGCAATCCGCCCCAGCTCACCCCGGCCCAGGAGCAGCGGGCGGCCTGGGCCGAGGACCCCGTCCACTTCACGATGTCGTTCAGCGGGGACATCCTCATCCACTCGTTCCTCTGGGAGCGGGCGCTCGCCAATGGGGGTGGCTCGAATTACGACTTCGCGCCGATGTTCTCCGATTTGGCGCCGTACGTCTCCGACGTTGACCTCGGCGTCTGCCACGTGGAGACCCCGATGACCTCGAGCGAGCCGACCAGCTACCCGATCTTCAACACGCCGACCGATCTCGCGGCCGGAATCGCAAAGAACGGGTGGGACGCCTGCGACACGGCGTCGAACCACTCGCTCGACCAGCACCAATCCGGTGTGGACCAGACCGGCGAGGCCCTGGACAAGGCCGGCGTCGAGCACACCGGCTCCTTTCCCTCGGCGGCCGCCCGGCGCAAGCCGCTGATCCTCGAGACCAAGGGCGTCAAGGTCGGCTACATCGCCTACACCGACTTCACCAACGGGATCCCGCTGCCGCACCCCTGGTCGGTCAACTTCGTCGCCTACAACCAGGACGTCGGGCCGAAGGCGAAGCGGATCCTGGCCGACGCCAAGCGGGACCGCAAGGCGGGGGCGGACGCGGTGATCGTGACCATGCAGTGGGGCGATGAGAACTCGACCACTCCCAACGACTCGCAGATGGCCCTGGCCAGGGCGCTGACCGCTTCGCCGCTGATCACGGCGATCGTCGGCCAGGGCCCCCATGTCGTACAGCCGATCGAGAAGATCAACGACAAGTTCGTCGTCTTCAGCGAGGGGAACCTCGTCTCCAACCAGAGCGCCGCCGCCGGCCTTCCGGCGGAGACCCAGTACGGCCTGGTCGCGCTCCTCCATCTGGTCGCCGACGCCAAGGGGGTGCACGTGCAGCGGGTCACCTACGTCCCCACCTGGGTGCGGCTCACCGATTACGTCGTCCTCCCGGTCGGCATCGGCCTGCGGAAGGACCCTGCCAACGCCTCCAGCCTGCGCGAGGCCTACGACACGGTCGTCTCCATCGCCGGTCGCGCCCCCGACATCCAGCCGGTGCCGCGGCAGCTGCCGCCGGGCTAGGACTGCGCGAGCACAGCCCGAATCGTCCCGGCGACGCGCTGTGGGTCCTCGGAGACCTGGCGCCAGGTAAACGAAGGACTCGGCAGCCGGCCAGGGTGAGCAGCTGATCGCGACGCCGGTCGGTTTCGAAGGCGCGAGCGGTGAGATGGAAGCGCCGACTATCGGTCTGGACGATCAGGCGGCGGTCGGGCCAGTGGAAGTCGATCTCGAACGATGCGCCTCCGGCCTCGACGATCGCGTTGACCCGTGGTGGTGGATGCCGGCGAGCTCGCACAGAGCGAGGAAGCGCTGCTCCAGCTCGCTGCGAGGGTTGGGCGAGTTTTGGCCTCTATCTCGCCGAAAATCGCGCAACCGCTTCATCGGGCCGCAAGCGTGGCGGCTGTTGCGTTACCTGACTACGCCTCAAGGTGCCGCGGCCGAAGCTGCTTCGTGCCTATTTCTCCATGCCCGGGTGCACGGCGTGCTCGCGGGCCAGGCGATCGAGCACGTCGGCGAGCCCCTCAGGATCCTCCGCCATTGGGAAATGCCCCCCGCTGATCTCGATCGGCTCGACGCCGAGCAGCTCGCGTGCCATGAACCGCTCCCACTCGGGCTCGAAGAACTCGTCCTCGCTCGCGTAGATCAGCGAGGTGGCGACTTCGGGATGCCCGGCCAGGGGGAAGTTGTCCGAGGGGGGCCCTGACGGCCGCAGCCTGTGTGCAAGCTCCTCGGCGGTCCGCCGCTCGAGCCGCGGATACATTGCCTCGATCGCCGCCTCGCGTTCCCAAGCCTTCGTCCCGTCAGGGCGCTCGGGCGGAAACGGAAAACCCGGCCTGAAGACATCGGGCGCGCCGGGCCGGGACGGGAACGGATGCAGCCTCGGGCAGAGGTGGACCAGTAGTGGATCGTCCAGGCGCGTCGCGACCAGCGCGCCGTAACCCGAGGCCGCCGAGTGAGCGACGACCACGACCTGACGGCCCACACCCTCGAGCGCAGCCAGAACAGGCTCGATCCGCTCCCCCCAGCTGGTTGTGGGATCGTCGATCGGCAGGTCGGGGGCGATCGCCGCGTGCCCGCGCGCCTGCAGCGGCCCCAACAACCACCTCCACGATGAGCCGTCGTGCCAGTTGCCGTGGATCAGGGCGAAGGTGGCCACGAGCACATTCAACCGCGCCGGGAAACGCGGGAAGGCTTGCCTGGGGCCGCGCTACTCCTCGAGCCGGTCGGCGATCAGCCGCGCCAGCGCCAGCGAGGAGGTGGCGGCGGGGGAGGGGGCGTTGCGGACGTGTACGGCGTGCTCGGTGCGGTGCAGGACGAAGTCGTCGACCAGCTTCCCGTCCCGGGCAAGTGCCTGGGCGCGAATCCCGGCCGGGCCGTGGCTGACCGCGGCGCCGCGCATCTCCGGCACGAAACGGGCCGCCTCGGCGACGAAGGAGCGGCGGCTCGCGGCACGGCGGATCTCCTCGAGGCCGGTGCGCCAGTGCCGGCGGATCAGCCGCCAGGTCCCCGGCCAGGCGACGGTCGCTGCGACGTCGCGAGGGCGGATCGACCGCAGGCGGTACGCGTCGCGCGCCGGCGCCAGCAGAGCGCTGGGCCCGATCAGAAGCTCGCCGGCGAAGTTGCGGGTCAGGTGGGCGCCGAGGAAGGGCAGGTCGGGGTCGGGCACGGGGTAGACGTTGGCCCGCACCAGCCGGTCGGCATCCCCCTCGACACGAAGGTAGGCGCCGCGGAAGGGGACGATCCGCGGGTCCTCGGGGGCGCCGCAGGAAACCGCGAGGCGATCCGACCACAGTCCCGCGCAGAAGACCGCCTGGCGCGCCGAGGTGCTACTGCCCTCATGCTCGAGGGCAATCCCCGCGCCTTTCGGCACCGCGCCGCGCACCTCGGTGCCGAGGTGGACGCTCCCTCCGGCCGCCGTCACGTCCTCGCCGTAGGCGCGGGCGACGGCGACGAAGTCGACGACGCCGGTCGCCGGCGAGTGCAGTGCCGCAATCCCGCTTGCGTGCGGCTCGACCTCGGCGATCTCCTCGGCGGCGAGCCTGCGCAGGCCCTCCACCCGGTTCTCGACGCCCCGTCGTTCCAGCTCGTCGAGCCGCGGCAGCTCCTCCGCAGCGGTCGCGACGATCAGCTTTCCCGAACGGTCGTAGGGAACACCCCTCTCGTCGCAATAGGCATAGAGGTCGCGCATGCCCTCCACACACAGCCGCGCCTTCAGCGATCCAGGCGCGTAGTAGATGCCGGCATGGACGACACCGCTGGAGCGTCCGGTCTGGTGGCGCCCGATCTCCGGTTCTGCCTCGAGCACGCAGAGCCTCGCCCCTGGCCGGCGCACCAGCAGCTCACGGGCGACCGAGAGCCCGATGATGCCGCCGCCGACGATTGCGACGTCGCATTCCTTTGGTGGTGGAGAATCGCTGAAGGCGCGGCTCACGGGCCGCCACGTTAGGCGAAGCCTCGGAGTGCCGACCGCGAGCCCGGCAAATAGGCTGGCCGCCGACCGCCGAAGCGAGAGGAAGAGGAGTGCAAGTGGACGAGTTGAGCACGGTCGCCTTCGAGCGCGAGGGGCGGATCGCCCGCATCACCCTCGACCGGCCCGAGCGCGGCAACGGCATCACCAATCGGATGGCGGCGGAGATCGCGGCCTGCGTCGAGGAGGCGAACCTCGACCCCGAGGTGCATGCGATCGCGCTGGCCGGCAACGGCAGCGGATTTTGCGGCGGCTATGACCTGGTCGCCTCGGCCGAGGGCGAGATGAGCGGCCTGGCCGGCGAGGCGGTTCCCGAGGGCTCGCCGCTCGACCCGGCCGTGATCGCCGCCAACCACGCGCCCGGGAGCGACTGGGACCCGGTCACCGACTACCAGTTCATGTCGCGAAACGTGCGTGGGTTCATGAGCCTCTTCCACTCCGAGAAGCCGGTGCTCTGCAAGGTGCACGGCTACTGCGTCGCCGGCGGCACCGACCTGGCGCTGTGCTCGGACCTGCTGGTGATCGCCGAGGACGCGAAGATCGGCTACCCGCCGGCCCGCGTCTGGGGGTCGCCGACCACGGCGATCTGGGCGCACCGGATCGGGATCATGCGGGCCAAGCGGCTGCTCCTGACCGGCGACTCGCTGACCGGCGCGGAGGCGGCCGAGTGGGGGCTGGCGACCGAAGCGGCGCCGGCGGCCGAGCTGGATGAGTGCTTCGAGTGCCTCCTCGCCCGCGTCGCGCGCCTCCCGATCAACCAGCTGGTGATGATGAAGCTGCTGACCAACCAGGTCGCCTACGCGCAGGGCCTGCACCAGACGCAGATCCTCGGGACCTTCTTCGATGGGATTGCCCGCCACACCGAGGAGGGCCATGCCTTCGTCCGTCGCGCCGCCGAGGCGGGGTTCAAGCAGGCTGTGCGCGACCGCGACGAGCCGTTCGGCGACTTCGGGCTCGAGGGCTTCGGGGTCAGCCAATAGGGTCCCGGCGGTGCCGCGCCGAACCAACTCAGAGGTGACTCCGGAATCGATCCGCGAGAGGATCGCCGGGTCCTTCCCCGACCAGCTCGGTATCGACCCGCTCGAGATCACCGAGGCCAGGGCGATCGGGCGCGTCCTCGTCGACGAGCGGCACCTCCATCCCGGCGGCTTCGTCCACGGTGGCGCCTGGGTCGCGCTCGCCGACAGCGTCGCCGCCTGGGGGACGTTCCGCAACCTCCCGCCGGGCTACGATTTCACCACCGTCGAGATGAAGCTCAACGTATTCGCCGCGGCGGCCGCGGGAGACGAGCTGATCGCCACCGCAGAGCCGCACCACATCGGTGGCCGCACCCAGGTCTGGCAGGTGCGGATCCACCGCGTGGAGCGCCAGGTGGCCCTGTTCACCGTCACCCAGTTCGTGATCGAGCCCCCCGCCTGAGATGACTGCGACGGGGTCCGGCCGCCCGCCCAACATCGTCGTCCTGATCACTGATCAGCAGCGCGCCACGAGGCACTGGCCCGAGGACCCAGGCTGGCTGCGCGAGCTGATGCCGAACGAGGCCGAGCTGGAGCGAACCGCGCTGCGCTTCACCAACGCGTTCTGCAACACCGCGATGTGCTCGCCGAGCCGCTCGACCCTCTTCACCGGCCTCTACCCGGCTCGCCACGGCGTGCCGCTCACCCTGACCGCCGCCGACCTGAAGCCCGACCCGCGGAACACCCCCGCGGTGGTCCGGGAGCTGGCCCGGATCCTGCGCCGGCCAGGGGCCCCTCGCCGGCGGGCGCTCGAGGGCTTTGCCCGAGGGGCGCTGCGGCGGACGACGGGTGGGGGGGAGCCGGAGCTCTCGCCCTCGGTCCCGAACCTCGCCGGAATGCTGCGCTCGGCCGGGTACGAGGTTGCCTATAAGGGCAAGTGGCACCTGACGCAGCCGCTCGATCGAAATGGCTGGTCCGAGCGCGACTCCGAGATGATCGAGCGCGATTTCGGCTTCGCCGAGTGGGACCCGCCCGATGCCGGCGAGAACGCGAAGGCCGATAACTTCGGCGGGGGAAACGTCGGGCCCCTCGGACAGGGCTGGGACGAGGTCTACATGCGGGGGGTCGAGCGCTGGCTGGGACGCTCCGACCTTCCCGAGCCCTTCTGCCTGGTGGTCTCGCTTGTCAACCCGCATGACGTCCTCGGATTCCCGGCGTCCTATGAGCGCGGCGGCTACAGCGATTCGTCCTTCCGCGATCTCGCCGTCGGGCTGCCGCCGACGATTGACGAGGACCTGAGCTCGAAGCCCAGCACCCACACCCTGATGCAGATGGGAATGACCGCCTACATGGGGCCGCTCAGCAACCGCCGCGCCCAACTCGACTACGTCAACTTCTACGCCTACCTCCATCGAGTCGTCGATCGCCACATCGGTCGCCTCCTCGCCTGTCTCGGCGATCCCGCCAGCCCCGACTCCCTCCGCGCCCGGACCGTGATCGTGCGCACCTCCGATCACGGCGAGATGGGTCTGTCCCACGGCGGCCTGCGGCAGAAGGCTTTCAATGCCTACGAGGAGACGATCCACGTGCCGATGGTCGTCTCCAACCCGGTGCTGTTCCCGCAGCCGGCACGCTCTCCGGCGCTGGCCTCACTCATAGACGTGCTGCCGACGATCGCCACCCTGGCCGGAGCCGAGCCCCCGGCGGAAATCCAGGGGCGCGACCTCTCGCCGGTACTGGCGCGGCACGCCGCGCCGGCGAGGGATCGCGACGCCGACGGGGTCAACTACGGCGTGCTCCACAACCACCCCAACCCTGCCGAATCGGTTCAGGATTCGCTCCACTTCACCTACGACGACCACCAGGCGGCGACCGCGATGGCCGACGCCCCGGGGCAGCCGAACCGGGTCCGCTGCGTCCACGACGGCAGGCGCAAGTACGCGGTCTACCTCGACCCCAACGGGAAGGTCCCGGCCGAGTTTGAGATGTACGACATCGAGCGCGATCCCGACGAGCGCCACAACCTGGTCGACGTCCATAGCGGGGAGGCTCGAGCTCCCGCCGATCGGGCCCTGCGCGAGGAGCTGAGCGAGCGCCTGGCGGCGACGATGGCCGAGCACGGCACCGGCCTGCCCGGCGCCCGGCCCTTGGTCTAGGCCGAGTCTCCTCCGCGGCCACGCCGCAGCAGACGACCTGCGGCGCGCCCCGCTCCCCTCGCCGCCTCGGGAACCGGGACGTGGATCGGCGCCGGGCCCTCCTCGTCGGTCGTGATGTCGGGGGCCTCGAGGCTCTGGATCTGCGGCAGGCGCCAGAGCACGCTGGCGATTATCAGCCCGAACGCCGCCGAGAAGAGCGCGAGGAACCACTGCAGCGCGGTGAGGATGCTCATCTGGAAGAACTCGCGCACCGGGGGCGTCGCCAGCCCGAGCGCGAACAGCGCACCGAGGCCCGCGACCATCGCCAGCATGTAGGTCTGGATCGCGATGTGCTCTCGCCCCGGGCCGCGCTCGAGCAGCAGCACGAAGCTGAGACCGAGGATGATCAGGGTCGTGGTCGCCGCCGTGCGCCCGTCCTCGAGCGTGCCACCGAAGATCGTGTCGACGAGGAGGAAGGAGAGGATCGACCCGAGCGCCATCGCGAGCCCGGCCGGGACCGCGAAGGCGGCCAGCGATCGCAGCAGGCGGCCGCGGTAGAGCGGCCCGTCGGAAGGGGCCAGGGCGAGGACGAAGGAGGGGATCCCGATGGTCAGCAGCGCCGCCAGGGTGAGGTGCCGGGGGAGGAAAGGGAAGGCGAAGCCGGGCACCGCGACCAGCAGGATCAGCGCCGCGGCGTAGACCGTCTTGGTCAGATACAGCCGCCCGAGTCGGTGCACGTTGCGGGCGATCCGCCGACCCTCGGCCACGGCCTGAGGCAGGCGCGAGAACTCGTCCTCGAGCAGGACGACGTCGGCGACCCCCTTGGTCACTTGGCTGCCGGAGCCCATCGCCACCGCCATCCTGGCCCGCTTCAGCGCCGGCACGTCGTTGACGCCGTCGCCGATCATCGCGGTGTAGCGGCCCGACTCGGAGAGCGCCCCAACCAGCGACTTCTTCTGCTCGGGCTTGATCCGGCAGAAGACGCTGTTTCGCTCCGCCGCCTCGGCCAGCATCTCGGGGTCCTCGGGAAGCTGGCTTCCTTCGATCACCCCGGCATCGTGGGGCACGCCGACCGAGTAGGCGACGGCGGTCACCGTCTCACGGGCGTCGCCGGAGATCAGCTTCAGGTCGACCTCCTCGGAGCGGATGAACTCGACCGTCTCGGCGGCGTCGGGGCGGAGGTTCTCGGTCATCACGACCAGCGCCCGCGGCGAGATCGGCGGCGGCGGGGCAGTTGCCGGATCGTCAGGAAGGGGTCCGCTGGCCTCACCGAAGGCGACCACCCGCCGTCCGGCCCGCGTCTCCTCGCGCAGCTTCGCCTCGAGCGCCGGGGTCAGCTCCAGCGCCCCGGAGTCGACGAGCACGTCGGGGGCGCCGAGCACGTAGCTGGCACCGGGCCCGCCGCCGTCGAGCGTCAGGCCGCTCCATTTCCACTCCGAGGAGAAGGGGACCTCGGCGGTGACCGTCTCGGGGCGGGCGGGGAAGCGCTCCGCGATCGCCTCCAGGGTGCGGTTGCGATCGCCGGCGCTGGCGGCGAAGCGGGCGAGGGCGCGATGGACTGCTTCGGGGTCGGAGGGGTTCGCCGGCTCGACCGAGCTCAGGTCAAGCCTGCCGTCGGTGAGGGTGCCGGTCTTGTCGACGCAGATCGTGTCGACGGCCGCCAGCGACTCGGTGCCGCTCATCTGCTGCACCAGGGTCCCCCGGCGCGCCAGCCGAACCGCCGCGACCGCGAAGGTGACGCTCATCAGCAGGACCAGCCCCTCCGGGATCAGGGTGATCAATCCTGCCGTTGCGGTCTGCGCCGCCTCGGTCAGGCCGACACTGCGCACGTTGAGGGCGACGATCAGCAGGACCGCGAGCGGGAGCATCAGGTAGGTGCAGGCGAGGATCACCCGGTTGACCTCCTCCTGGAGCGGGGAGGGGGGGTGGCGGAAGGTCCTCGCCTCGCCCGCGATGCTGCCGGCGTAGCTCTGCTCGCGGACGGCGTCGACCTCGTAGTAGCCCGATCCGGAGACGCAGTATGAGCCCGACAGCGCCCGCTCTCCGAGGCCCTTGCGGACGCCGTCGGCCTCGCCGGTCAGCACTGACTCGTCCAGCGTCATGCCCCGGGTGCTCACCACCTCGCCGTCGGCCACGAGCTGGTCGCCGGGCTCGATCTCGACGATGTCGCCCGGCACGACCTCGGAGGAGAGGAGCTCGACCACGGCGCCATCGCGGATCACCCGAGCCCGGGGGGCGACCACGACCGCGAGCTCGTCGAGGGTCCGCTTCGCCTTCAGCTCCTGGCGGATCCCGATGTAGGAGTTGATGATCGCGATCAGCCCGAAGATCGCGTCGGCGAACAGCCCGAGCGAGACGATCAGGACGAAGAAGACGCCGATGATCGCGTTGAAGAGGGTGAAGACGTTGCCGGCGACGATGCTCGAGGTCGAACGCGAGGAGGTCGCCTCGGCCGGCCCGAGCTGCTTCAGCCGCGCCGCGGCCTCCTCGCTGGTCAGGCCCCTCTCAATCGCGGCGTCGGTCACGCAGGGATGTTTACCGGGTCCGGTTGCGGCCCTTCGATTCCGCGATCGACGGAAAGCCGGGCTTCGGTCGACAGTCTTGGAACTTCCTAATTGAGCAGGTCGCCGCTCGGCCGGACCCGTCGGTCGAGATCGCGGAGTGCGCGGCCTCGGTCGCACGAGGGACGCCCCTTTCGGGCCTGGACCACGGGCATCAAGAGGACCAACCCGGCCGCCAGCCCGAGAACCCCGACCACCGAGCCCCCGAGGAGCGAGAAGGCGATGCCGGCGATGAGCACCGCTACGGCCAAGAGCATCCTGCGATCAGGGTAAAGCCCGTCCGGGTAGGGTTCGCCGCCGTGTCGCTGAAGCTCGGGCTCAATCTCGGCTACTGGGGCATCGGCCCCGAAGGCGCCGAGGCGGTCGAGATTGCCCAGGCCGCGGAGGCCGCGGGCTTCGACTCGGTCTGGGTCGCCGAGGCCTACGGCTCCGACATCGTCAGCGTGCTCGCCTGGTTGGCGCCTCAGACCGAGACGATCAAGCTCGGCGCTGCGGTGATGCAGATCCCGGCCCGGCCGCCGGCAGCCGCGGCGATGGCCGGGGCGACGATCGACAAGCTCAGCGGCGGGCGCTTCATCTTCGGCTTCGGCCCCTCGGGGCCGCAGGTCTCCGAGGGCTGGTACGGCGTCCCTTATCCCAAACCCTGGGGCCGCACCCGCGAGTACGTGGAGATCGTCCGCGAGATCATCGCCCGCAGGGGTCCGGTCACCCACCACGGGAAGCACTTCGACCTCCCGCTCCCCGGCGGAGAGGGGAAGGCGCTGAAGCTGGGTTTCCATCCGGTGCGCGACCGCATCCCCGTCTTCCTCGGCGCGATCGGGCGCAAGTCCATTGAGATCACCGCTGAGATCGGAGACGGCTGGATCCCCGCCTTCTTCAGCATCTCCGACTTCGAGGCGATCTGGGGCGAGCACATCGAGGCCGGGCTCGAGCGGGGTGGGCGCGATCGAACCGACCTCGAGATCTCGCCCACCGTCCAGGTGGCGATCGACGGGGACACGGATGGCGCGCTGGCCGTGGTTAAGGCCGGCCTGCTGCTCTATCTCGGTGGGATGGGCAGTCGCAAGACCAACTTCTATGTCGACCTCACCCACCGGTACGGATTCGGCGACGTCGCCGACGAGGTGCAGCGCCTCTACCAGGACGGTGATCGCGAGGCGGCTTACGCGGCGATCAGCGACGACCTCGCCCACGCCATCTCGCTGATCGGCACCGAGTCCGAGGTCGCCGAGCGGGTGGCCCGCTTCCAGGAAGCCGGCATCGATCGGCTGATCGCCTGGCCGGCCCAACTCGAACAGGCCGAGCGGTTGCACACCATCGAGCGCCTCGCCGCGATGGCGGGAGTCACTGCACCCGTTTAGATGAGCGACCCCACGACCCCGCGCGCCCGGGTGACACGCGTGGCGCTTCGCATCTCTTCGTCCTCGGGCTCGCCTTTGGCACCACCAAAGGCTTCGCCCTGCGTCCTCGATCTGCTCGGCCACGCGCGCCCCCGGGCACGCGCGGCGATCGCGTCGCTCATCTAGCCGGATTGTCGTAGGCTCTCGCGCGCCTCGATGAGGATCGGAGTCCCGAAAGAGACGGCTGAGGGGGAGCGCCGGGTGGCGCTGGTTCCCGACGTGGTGAAGTCGCTGAAGCGCAACGAGAAGGTCGACGTCGTCGTCGAGTCCGGAGCCGGCGCGGCCGCCGGGCACCCCGATGACGCCTACGCCGAGGCGGGGGCGGAGATCGCCGACGCTGCCGCCGCCACCGGCGCCGACGTCGTCCTGCGGGTCGCCACTCCCTCGACCGCGGAGATCGGCGCGATGAAGGAGGGCCAGGTGCTGATCGCGCACCTCGCCCCCTGGACGTCGGCCGAGACGAACAAGGCGCTGGCGGCCGCCGGGGTGAGGGGCTTCGCGATGGAGGCGATCCCGCGCACGACCCGCGCCCAGGCGATGGACGCGCTCTCCTCGCAGGCCTCGGCCGCGGGCTATGCGGCGACCCTGATCGCGGCCCGCGAGTCCGGCCGCTTCTTCGGGATGATGACCACGGCCGCCGGCACCGTGCCGCCCGCCCGGGTGCTGGTGCTCGGCGCCGGCGTGGCTGGGCTCCAGGCGGTGGCGACGGCGAAGCGCCTCGGAGCGATCGTCACCGGCTTCGACATCCGGCGCGCCGCCTGGGAGCAGATCGCCTCGCTGGGCGGCCGGCCGCTCGAGCTTGACTTCATCCCCGACGCCGAGGGGGAGGGCGGCTACGCGCGCCCTCTCACCGACGAGGAGAACGAGAAGGTCCGCGATGCCCTCACCGCCGAGGCGGCCAAGCAGGACATCATCGTCACCACGGCGGCGATCCCCGGCCGCCCGGCGCCGTTGCTGATCACCGCCGAGGCGGTGCGCGGGATGAAGCCCGGCTCCGTGGTCGTCGACCTCGCGGCCGAGACGGGCGGCAACTGCGAGCTGACCAGCCCCGGCGAGACGGTCACCGAGGATGGGGTGAGGGTGATCGGGCCGAAGGACCTGCCGAGCGAGATGCCGGTGCCGGCGTCCCAGCTCTACGCCAAGAACCTGGAGAACCTGCTCGGCCTGATGGTCACCGAGGAGGGCGGGCTCGAGATCGACTTCTCCGACGACATCCTCGCCGCCGCCTGCATCACCGACGGGGGCGAGATCCGCAACGAGAGGGCGGCGGGAAGGGACGCGACCCAAGCGTCCCCCGGACGCGAAGTAGAGGAGGACGCGACCTAGATGTCTCTGATGACCGAGATCACCATCTTCGTCCTCGCCGCCTTCGTCGGCTTCGAGGTGATCTCCAAGGTCCCGACCACCCTGCACACCCCCCTGATGTCGCAGACCAACGCGATCCACGGGATCGTCATGCTCGGCGGCCTGATCGTCGTCGGCTTCGCCGACGATCCGCTCGAGTACATCATCGGGGTGATCGCGATCGCCTTCGGGACGATCAACATCGTCGGCGGCTTCATGGTCACCGACCGGATGCTGGGCATGTTCGTAAGAAAGCCCAAGAACCAAAGCCGTCCGAATCCTCCGCTGACGCGTCCGGTTCGGACGGGTCTGGGGAGGGATGAAACAGCTGATGCTCGAGCTCTGTCCAGCCGTGCTGAAACCCGGGGGCGATGCCGCCACGGCGCTCTACATCGTCGCCTTCTCCTGCTTCATCTTCGGGGTCCGTCGCGGCACCCACCCGACCACCGCCAAGCAGGGCAACCAGATCGCGGCCGCCGGGATGGCGGTGGCGGTCATCACCACCCTGCTGCTCGACGGGGTCGGCAACTGGGGCCTGATCGCGCTCGGCCTGGCGATCGGCACAGCGGTTGGCGTGGTCGCCTCGATCCGGGTGCAGATGACCGAGATGCCGCAGATGGTCGCCCTCTACAACGGGGTCGGCGGCGGCGCCGTGGCGCTGATCGCCTGGTCGGAGATCCGCCACGGAATCTCCCTGGGGGAGACGATCCCCCTCGACGAGCTGATCCCGATCCTCTTCGCGGCGGTGGTCGGCTCGGTCTCCTTCTGGGGCTCGAACATCGCCTTCGGCAAGCTCCAGGGAATCCTTCCCGGTCAGCCGGTGAAGGTCCCCGGCCAGCAGGCGCTGAACGCCATCCTGCTGGCCGCGATCGTCATCTGCTGCGCGAATCTCGCGCTCAACAACGACGATCCCTCGCAGGCGATCTTCATCGGGGTGCTGATCGCCTCGGCGGTGCTCGGCAATCTGGCCGTGCTGCCGATCGGTGGCGCCGACATGCCGGTCGTGATCTCCATGCTCAACGCCTTCACCGGGCTTTCGGCCGCCGCCGCCGGCTTCGCCCTCGACAACGTTGCCCTGATCGTCGCCGGCACCCTGGTCGGCTCCTCCGGAACGATCCTCACGATGGAGATGGCACGGGCGATGAACCGCTCGGTCGGCAACGTGCTGTTCGCGGGCTTCGGCGGCGCCCCGGCCGCCGGCGCGGGCACCGCGGAGGAGCGCCCGGTGGTCTCGATCGGCGCAGAGGATGCGGCGATCAAGCTCGCCTACGCCGACTCCGTGGTGATCGTTCCCGGCTACGGGATGGCCGTCGCGCAGGCGCAGCACAGCGTCAAGGAGATGGCGAACGAGCTGGAGAAGCGCGGCGTGGAGGTCAACTACGCGATCCATCCGGTCGCGGGCCGGATGCCGGGCCACATGAACGTGCTGCTCGCCGAGGCCGACGTCCCCTACGAGAAGCTGCGCGAGATGGACGAGATCAACCCGGAGATGCCGCGCACCGACGTCGCCGTGGTGATCGGCGCCAACGACGTCACCAACCCGGCAGCCAAGAACGACCCCGACAGCCCGATCGCCGGAATGCCGATCATCGAGGTCTCCGAGGCCCAGCAGGTGATTGTCATCAAGCGCTCGCTGAGCCCGGGCTTCGCCGGCATCGACAATGACCTCTTCTACGAGCCCAACACCTCGATGCTCTTCGACGACGCCAAGAAGGCCGCCGCCGACGTCGCCGCGGAGATCGAGAAGCTCTAGCTAGCGCCTCACCTTCGCCGGCAGCAGGTAGGGATAGGTACGGCGACGGACATGGCGATACCAGGCGCGGTCGAGCCGGCGCAGCCGTAGCAGCGCCTCCCAGAGGCGGGCGTCGGAGCGGTAGTAGCGGCGCACCTCCTCCTCCGTCATCGGCGGGTCCAGCGCGCCTTCCACCCCTCGCAGGAAAACCGGCACCCAGGGGTCGAGGCGCTCCTTCAAGAGGTTGCCGCACAGGTCGCTCATCACGCCGCGCAGGTTGCGATAGCCGTCGAGGATGCGTGGGCCGAGGAAGCGCTTGATCGGGGGTCGCAGGGGCGCCGGCAGCGGGCGGGCCAGCAGGTCGATGTCAAGCAGCGGCCTTCCTTCGGCCGACCAGAGCATCGGCGTGGTTACGTCGAGGTAGCGCAGACGCCCGTCCTCCGCCCAGCTCCAGTTCGAGAGCTGTGCATCGATGCCGAGCCGGGGCGACACCACGGCCCGAATCCTCGCGACGACCGCATCGACGATCGGGTGACCGGCGCCGGGGTCGGCGGCGGCCAGCACCCTGGGCGCCAGGGTCTCGGCCGGAAGCACCAGCTGGACCGCGTAGCCGACGACGCTGCCATCGCCGTGCTCGACCGGCATGAAATTGGTCTCGACCACGTCCACCCCCGCCGCCCGCAGGGCCTCGACGTAGTCGGCCAGGGTCCGCCCGTAGGCCTCGAAGCGGCCCCGGTCGGGGAAGGCCGGAAGCCGCTTGCAGGCGAAGGCGGGCTCGGCCGCCGGCCAGCCGAGGACGAGCGAGATCTCCCCCGATCCGAGCACCCGCAGGCTGCCCTCGTCCCCGCTGCGGAGCGCCTCCTCGACGGCGCCGTCGAGGGCGCGGATCTCGCTGTCGCTGAGCCCCTCGCCGCTGCGGGCGAGGCTCACCCCAGCGCCTCGGCCACCGTGGCGATGATCTCGTCGGCCTCCTCGTCGCCGATGATCAGCGGCGGCTTGAACTGGGTGACGTGGTGGTCGTGCTCGGCGTAGACGGCGAAGACGCCGGCGTCGATCAGCTTCTTCGCCGCCAGCACGCCGCCCTCGTCCTCGTCGAAGGCGAGGCCCATGGTCAGCCCTCGCCGCCGCAACTCGAACGGCAGCCCCTCGAAGCCCCGCTCGAAGCGCTCGCCCAGCGAGCGCACCCGCTCCCCGAACTCGGGCCGGGTGACCTCGTCCATCACCGCCGAGGCCGCGATGCAGCCCAGCTCCGAGCCGCCGAAGGTCGAGACGTAGGCGAAGGGGCGCTCGTCGAAGAACCCCTCCAGCTCCTCGCTGATCAGCGCCGCGCTGATCGGATAGAGGCCGCCGCCGAGGCCCTTGCCGGTGATGATCGCGTCCGGCTCGGCCCCCTCCTGCTGGTGGAACCAGGCCGTCCCGGTTCGCCCGAGCCCGGTCTGCACCTCGTCGAGGATCAGCAGGGCGCCGCATCGCCGCGCCAGCTCGCCGGCCTCGCGCAAATAGCCGGGTGCGGGCAGCGGGAATCCCAGGGTCGCCGGGATCGACTCGAGGATCACCGCGGCCGTGCCGGAGTCGAGCTCCGTGGCCAGCGCCCCGAGATCGTTGAAGGGGACGTGGGCGAACCCCGGCAGCGGCTCGCCGAAGGGCTCGGACCAGCGCGGATCGCTGGCCGCCCGAGCGAGGCCCGCCAGACCGTGGTACGCGCCCGTCGTGGCGACAATCTTCTGGCGGCCGGTGTGACCGCGGGCCAGGCTCAGCGCCAGGTCCACGGCCTCGCTGCCCGAGGGGGTGAAGAGCGCGAAGGGAAGCCGCCCGCCTGTGCTGTCGGAGAGCTGGGTCGCGAGGCGCCCCCGCCAGCCCGAGATCAGATGATGGTTGCCGACGTCCGTGTGGTCGAGGGCCTCGCGCATCGCGGCAACGACCGCGGGATTGCGGTGGCCGAGATTGAAAACGCCGCCGTTGCAGTGGCAGTTCCAGTACCAGCGGCCGCTGTAGGCGTCGCGGAAGCGGGCGCCCTCGCGCTCGCCCACGACGATCTCGATCCCGATCGCCTGCAGCGCCCGCGTCTTTCCCCGGTTGACGTGTCCGGCGAACGCCTCGGTCGCGGCCTCGCGGGTCGGGTAGGGCTGGGTCGCGCTCGCCATCTCGGATGGCGCGGCTCTCATCAGGGCACCTCCTCTCGATTTCGGAAGCTGGCTGAAAGCTATCGCGGCGGGACCGGCGGAAGGCCCGCGCGCGCTAATCCACCTCGCGGCGGCGCTCCTCGCGGCGATGGCGGCGCAGGACCGGCGCCGCGTAGCCGATCACGGCGCCGAGCAGGGCGGCGATCAATAGGGCGACGATCAGCGGCGCCGAGCCGTTGATCGTCAGGAACTTGACCTTGACCGTCTGCGAGTTCTGCAGGGCGACGATCGCGAGCACGGCGATCGCGGCGTAGAGCAGCCAGCGCCGCCAGGGGCTCGCCGCGCCGCCCTGCTCCGCGGAGCCCGGTTGGGTCGGATGCGGCTTGGTCGGATCGGTCATCGCGGCGCGACTGTAACAGCGGCGCCCGCCCCCGCCACGACGCGGAACCGCGGTCGAACTGCACGCTAGGGGGTCTATACGACCCCTAACCCTGCGTTCGGCGTTGGCGGGCCCCTTAGAGGCGAAAATTGCCCGACCCGCGCCGGGGTCTTGTGCCGATTGGCGGGCCTCATTCGCGCCGCGGGCCCCTAGCGTCGATGCATGGGTTGGCGGAGTTGCCATCGTGGCCAACTGGGTCAGGCTAGCGTCGAGTGGATCGGGCTCGTCCTGCTCGTCAGCCTAGCCCTCGCCGGGCTGCTGGCGGCCGGGGTCACTCTCCCCGGCGCCTCGCTCGGCCGGGCGGTTGGCGGCCGGATCCTCTGCGGGGTCTCCTTCGAGGGCTACTGCGGCCAGGTCGGCGGTCTCGTCTCCGCCTACGGCTCCGAGGTCGCCGGGATCGCCCGCGAGCAGGCGCCCAGCCTCGCCTACGAGGACGGGATGCGGGCTGTTCCCGTCGACTACCGACGCTGCCGCGAACCGGTCTGCGCCGACGGCCCACCGAGCGGCCTCGTCACCCGCTCGGTGGCAAGGCGGCCGGTGGTGGCCTTCGTCCACGCGGTCGACTGCCGGGCGGGCAAGGCCGCAGAAACGGAGGCGGCGGGCGGCGACTGCTCGGGCTCGCGCAGGGGAAGCCTCTACCTCGAGTACTGGACCTACTACGCGGACAGCGCGACGCTCCGCGGGGTGCCGGTCGCCGGGTCCGCCGGCTTCCACCAGGACGACTGGGAGGGTGCCGAGATCCGGATCGGCCCCGACGGCGAGGTGTCCGAGCGGGCTTCCTCCCACCACGGCTTCAACTACGAGCAGAGCCGCTGGAACTGGGGCTCGGACGCCGGCATCGACGTCCTGCGGGACCTCAGCGAGCTGGTTGGCGCCCGCCCCGAGGGCGGCTGGGGGCCGCGGACCGGCTGGCTTTTCGTCTCCGGCGGCTCGCACGCCGGCAACGCGAAGGCCGATCCCTCGGACATCGACCGCTTCACGCCCGGCAGGCGCCTCCTGCTGGTGCCCCTGGAGCCGATCGCCGCCGGCGGCGATCGGACCCGCTTCGCGATTCCTCCGCCATGGCGCAAGAAGCTCTGGCGCGACCCCGAGGCGACGGGACCGATTGACCCCGGGAGCACTGCTTGGTGTGAGCGGGCGGCTCCTACTTGGGCGGCATCCGCAGGGCGCCGTCGAGGCGGATCGTCTCCCCGTTCAGCATCGGGTTGGTGACGATCGCCGACGACCAGCTCGGCGTACTCCTGCGGCTGGCCGAGGCGCGACGGATATGGCACCCCGGCGCCGAGGGCCTCGCGCGCCTCCTCGGGGAGCGCTGCGAGCAGCGGCGTGTCGAAGAGACCGGGGGCGATTGTCATCACGCGGATCCCGCGCGAGGCCAGATCGCGGGCCGCCGGCAGGGTCATGCTGACGATGCCGCCCTTCGAGGCGGCGTACGCGATCTGGCCGATCTGGCCGTCGAAGGCGGCGATCGAGGAGGTGTTGACGCAGACCCCGCGCTCGCCGTCGGTGTCAGGTTCGTTGTCGCCCATCGCCGCGGAGGCGATCCGCAGGACGTTGAAGGTGCCGATCAGGTTGACCTTGACCACGTTGGAGAAGAACTCGAGGTTGTGGGGCCCGCCCTTGTGGGCGACCCGCTCGGCCCAGCCGATCCCGGCGCAGCAGACCGAGATCCGCAGGCCGCCCTCGTCCTCGGCAGCACTGGCCACCGCAGCGGCGACCGCTTCCTAGTCGGTGACGTCGGCGGCGATGAAGGTGGCGCCGATCTCCGCCGCCAGGGCCTCGCCCTTCTCGGCGTTGAGGTCGGCGATCGCGACCCGCGCCCCGGCTCCGGCCAGCGCCCTCGCGGTCGCCTCGCCGAGGCCCGAGGCACCGCCCGCCACCAGCGCAGCTTTCCCCTCCGGGTCCATCCGGCGCGGGAGACTACGTGACGCACGCCCCACATGCCGGCCCGGGCCCCCGTTAGTGTTCGCACATCGCCCCGGAGGTGACGGCCAGCCCAAAGGCAGCGATCGCGGAGCGACTTTCCGAAGCGCGACAACGCACCCTGCAGCTGGTCGCGCCGCTCAGCGAAGAGCAGCTCAACAGGGTCTATACGCCGGTCCTCAGTCCCCTGATCTGGGACCTCGGCCACATCGCCAACTTCGAGGAGCTTTGGCTCGTTCAGCGGATCGGCGGCCGCGAGCCGCTGCGGGGCGACCTCGGCCGCTTCTATGACGCGATCGAGAATCCTCGCAAGGATCGCGGCGAGCTGCCGATTCTGCGCGGCGGCGAGGTCCAGCCCTACATGGACGCGGTCCGCGAGCGCACCCTCGAGGTGCTCGCCGAGGTCGACCTCGACGACCCGGGGGATCGCCTCCTTCACGAGGGCTTCGTCTACGAGCTGCTGCTCGCCCACGAGCACCAGCACAACGAGACGATGCTGCAGCTGCTGCAGATGATCGATTCCTACCAACCGGTCGAGGTCGACCCGCGGCCGGCTCTCGAACCCGCGCCTCCCGGCCCGGAGATGGTCGCGGTCCCCGGCGGTGAGCACCAGGTGGGCGCCGCGGAGGCGGGCTTCGCCTACGACAACGAGCGGCCGCGCCACCCGGTCGAGATCGAGCCGTTCCTGATCGATCGCGCCCCGGCCCGCAACGGCC
The DNA here is from genome assembly GCA_963738305.1 of uncultured Actinomycetes bacterium. GTDB lineage: Bacteria > Actinomycetota > Thermoleophilia > Solirubrobacterales > 70-9 > JBBRHQ01. The sequence continues at coordinate 166,600 of CAVTVU010000005.1, forward strand.
TCTACGCCGAGTTCGTCGCCGAAAGCGGGGCCGAGCCGCCGGCATACTGGGAGCGCGATGGGGAGGGGGGGTGGGTCCGGACTGCAATGGGGAGGACCGAGCCCCTGGACCCCGAGCACCCGGTCGCCCATATCTCCTTCGACCAGGCGGAGGCCTTCGTCCGCTGGCAGGGCAAGCGGCTGCCGAGCGAGCTCGAGTGGGAGGCGGCCTGCGCCGGGGCCGACGCCAACCGGGCCAACCTGGACCAGCTCGGTTTCGGGACCGCCCCGGCCGGTGCCTACCCCGACGGCGCGTCGGAGTGCGGGGCGCTGCAGATGCTCGGTGACGTCTGGGAGTGGACCAGCTCGGACTTCACCCCCTATCCGGGGTTCGAGGCATTCCCCTACCGCGAGTACTCCGAGGTTTTCTTCGGCTCCGCCCACAAGGTGCTGCGCGGCGGCTCCTGGGCGACCCGCCGGAACGTGATCCGGCCCAGCTTCCGCAACTGGGACATGCCGCAGCGCCGCCAGATCTTCGCCGGCGTCCGCTGTGCGAAGGACGCCTGAGCCGAGTGATCTGAAACGAATCGGCTCCCACCAGGACGAACTGAGGCCATTGGAACCCCGGACGGCCGAGCGAATATCCATCGAGGTGCACCCGCCTGCCGACGGCGGCGACGATCTCGCCTCCGATGCGCGCCTGGGCCTCGCCCGCGAGCTGAAGGAGCTTCCGCCCAAATACTTCTACGACGAGCGGGGCTCGCAGCTCTTCGAGCAGATCACCGAGCTGCCCGAGTACTACCCGACCCGGACCGAGCGCTCGATCCTCGAGTCGCGCTCGGGCGAGGTGATCGCCGCCGCCGGGAGCCCCGTGACCCTGATCGAGCTGGGCTCGGGGTCCGCCGCGAAGACCTGTCATCTGCTCGATGCAATGCAGGAAGCGGGCTGCCTGGAGACCTACGCGCCGGTCGACATCTCCGAGGAGATCACCCGCGAGACGGCGGAGCGCCTGGCCGCCGAATACCCGGGTCTCGAGGTCAGCGGCGTGGTCTGTGACTTCGAGCAGCATCTGGAGCGGATCTCCGTCGACGGACCGCGGCTGATCGCCTTCCTCGGCGGCACCATCGGGAACTTCTACCCGGCTCCGCGCCGCGAGTTCCTGGCCCGAATCGCAGAGCTGCTCGGACCTGAGGACCGGCTGCTGCTCGGCACCGACCTGGTCAAGGAGACCGCACGGCTCGAGGCGGCCTATGACGACTCCGCCGGGGTCACGGCCGAGTTCAACAAGAACGTGCTGCACGTCCTCAACCGCGAGCTCGATGCGGACTTCAAGGTCGAAGCGTTCGAGCATCGCGCCTTCTTCGACGCCGGCAACTCCTGGATCGACATCCGTCTCCGCTCTCTCACCGAGCAGTCGGTCCGACTGGAGGGCATCGAAATGACGGTGGATTTCGAGCACGGCGAGGAGATTCGAACCGAGATCTCCTGCAAGTTCACCCGGCCCTCCCTGGAGCGGATCTACGCGACCGCCGGGCTCGAGATGACGGGTTGGTTCACCGATCCCGACCGCGACTTCGCGCTCTCCTTGGCCAGTCCTACCTAGCCCGCGCGATGTTAGCGCGGGCACGGGCATCTAAGGCGGCGAGCCGCCGCATGTTATTCCCGTCTAACCCGGCGGAGCATCAGCGGAGCGCCTTCGCCAGGGCCTGTCGACCGCCACTAAGCACCGGATCGCCGTGAGAGACCAGCAGCATCTCAACCGGGAGCAGGTCGAGCAGCGGCTCCAGCTTCTCGCGCAGCTCAGCGATCGTCGCGCTTTGCGGCAGCCACGATGCAGGACACATGCGCACCCCGCCGTCCTTGGCCCCGAGCAGCACGTCCCCCGGGATCAGCGCTCCGGCGGCCGCGTCCCAGAGGACGACCTCGGTCCGCGGCCGCACGGCGTGCGCCTGCAGGCCGCCGGGCAGCGGGGCCGCCGGCCGGAACAGATCGGTGACCGGCGCGCGCCGCCGGATCGGGGCCGCGTCGGGGGCGTGGGCCCAGACCCGGGTACCGGGGTGGCGTGCGACGATCTCGGCGGTCGAGCGAGCGTGGTAGTGAGTGGTGAGCAGGATGTGCAGGCTCGCATCCTCGGGCGGCTCGAAGCCCTCGAGCTGCTCGTCGCTGAGCAGCGGATCGACCAGCACGAGGTCTTCGCCGCGCCGCAGAGAGACCGAGCCGACGTCCTCGCCCCACTCCTCGTGAGACGTCATCCAGCGCCGCAGCCCGGGGGCGATCTCTTCGCCGATCATGACTTCCGCCGGGGCCTGCGGCGGGCCGTCCTGGGCCGCTGGGCGGCCTCGCGCAGCCGGCGCTGATGCTCGAACGAGTTGGCGATCAAGACGTTTGCCAGGTACCTCATCTCGGCTCCTTTCGGTGGGTAGACCGTCAACACCGGCATACCCTGTTTGCAGGTTGAGCAAACACTAGCTAAAGTGATTAGCTGGTGTCAAGTGGAAATTCGACAAACGCCGATCCGGCCTTGGAGCTGATCAGGGACTTCGTCAACACGCGCGACGTGGAGGAGGACACCGATGCGCTGGCCGAGCCGGCGGCGATGGCGCAGTGGGTGGGGGAGAGGGCCTCGATCGAGGCGCCGGCTCCCGACCCTGCCGAGCACGCCCGGGCGCTGGAGCTGCGCGAGGCGCTGCGGGCAATGCTGCTCGCGAACAACGGGGCGGCGGTCGATCCCGCGGCACTTGACCCGCTCCGGCAAGCAGCCGAGCGCGCCAAGATAAGGGTCGGCGTCGAGGACGGCGAGGTCGAGCTGCGCTCCGAGCCCGAGGGCCTGGCGGCCTTCGAGGCGCAGCTGCTGCTGGCCGTGGCCGACGCCCAGGCTCGCGGCAGCTGGGAACGGATCAAGGCGTGCCCGGCCGAGGACTGCCAGTGGGCTTTCTACGACGAGTCGCGCAACCGCTCGCGGACCTGGTGCTCGATGGAGGTCTGCGGCAACCGCTCCAAGACCCGCAGCTACCGGCGCCGCCACTCGGGCGAATGACCCGGCCCGCGTCTAGGGGGCCAGCGATTCGATCAGCTCGCCGAGGCCCTCCGGCGAGGTGATCGGGGTGAGGATCGGCAGGGTGATTCCACCGGCGACGAACTCGTCGAGCCGCTCGCGCATCTCCTTAGGCGTGCCGAAGATGAAGGTCTGCTCGATCAGCTCCCAGGGAGCCGCCGCGATCGCCGCCTCGCGGTCCTTGGCGGCCCAAGCTTCGACCATCCCGGCGATCTCCTCGCCGAAGCCGAGCCACTCGAAGAACGCCTCATAGACCGGGACGGTGATGTAGGAGGCGAACATGAACCGGGCCAGCGGCTCGACCTGCTCGCGCTCCCCCGGGAGGCAGAAGAACCGGCACAGCAGCTCGAAGTCGCGGGGCGCGTCCCCCAGCGTCCCGGCGACCTTGGGGAGGCCGCTGAGCGGAAGGAAGTTGGTGAAGGCGCCGTCGGCGCGCTCGGTGGCCAGCTCCAGCATCTTCCCCCGCAGCGCCGCGAGGACGATCGGCACCCGCATCTCGGGCGCCCGCTCCAACTTGAACCCGGTCGGGGTGCGCTCACCGTCCAGCGCCGCCCGCAGGAAGTCGAGCGAGTCGGCGACCCTGCTCAGGGGCTTCTCGAACGGGATCCCGTTCCAGCCCTCGACGATCCGGTCGGAGGAGGAGCCGATGCCGAGGACGAAGCGGCCGTTGGAGGCGTCGGCCATCGCCGCCGCCTGCTGGGCGAGCAACGCGGGGCCCCGCTGGAAGACGCCGACGATGCCGGTGCCGAGGCGCGCCTCGTCGGTCCAGGCTGCGCTCAGGGCCAGCGGGGTGAAGCCGTCAGGCCCGTTGGTCTCGCCTGTCCAGAGATCGGTATAGCCGGCTGCCTCGGCCCGGCGCACGTGGTCGGCGTGCTCGGGAAGGGAGATCCCCGGCAGCGGAAGAGTCAGTCCCCAGCGCTGGTCAGCCATGCCCGCGGCACCCTATCGCCATCGGATAGTCTCGCCGCCGGGTGGACACCGCACGCCTACAGCGGACCGAGGTGGTGGGGATGCTCGCGGGCGTCCTGCTTGTCATCAGCCTCTTCCTTCCCTGGTTCGGCCTCACCGACGTTCCCGAGCGCGCCGCGCAGGGCGCCTGGATCTGCGGTGCGGGGAAGTTCAGCTGCAGCGCCTGGGACACCTTTCCGGTCAATCGCTGGCTCTTCCTCCTGGCGGCTGTGGCCCCGTTCATCCTCACCTACCTGGTGCTCTCCAACCAGAAGGGCAAGTACCCGACCGGGGAGTTCACGATGACCGCCGGGCTTGCGGTGATCGTTCTGGCTGGCTTCAACGGCCTGGTCTCCAAGCCGGGCAGCTCCTTCCAGTTCGGGATCAGCCTCAAGGTCGGGTTTTGGCTGGCGATGCTGGCCGGTTTCCTGATGGCCGGAGCGGGGGCGATGCGCTCGCTGAAGTCCGGCGGCGGGGCGCAGCGAAAACCGCCGGCGACCTACTAGTGCCCGGCTTCCACTGGACTAGGCTGACGTCATGGGAGTGATCTCACAGGACGTCCGCTCCACCGCCAAACCGGACCGGAACCTCGCCCTGGAGGTCGTGCGGGTCACCGAGGCGGCCGCCCTGGCGGCCGCTCGCTGGGTCGGTCGCGGCGACAAGATCGCCGCCGACCAGGCCGCCGTGGACGCGATGCGGGTGATGCTCCACACCGTGCCAATGGACGGGATCGTCGTGATCGGCGAGGGCGAGAAGGACGAGGCGCCGATGCTCTACAACGGCGAGCGGATCGGCGACGGCAGCCCGCCGGTCGTCGACATCGCGGTCGACCCGCTGGAGGGCACCCGCCTCTGCGCGCAGGGAGAGCCCTCGGCGCTGGCCGTGGTCGCGCTGTCGGAGCGCGGCACGATGTTCGATCCCGGCCCCTGTGTCTACATGGAGAAGATCGCGGGGTCGCCGCGCATCGCCGATTGCCTCAGCCTCAGCGACCCGATCGGGGAGGTGATCGGCAGGGTGGCCGAGCGCAAGGGCGGCAGCACCGGCGAGGTGACCGTTGTGATGCTCGACCGCGAGCGCCACGCCGAGGCCGTGGAGGAGATCCGCGAGGCCGGGGCCCGCATCCGCTTCATCAAGGACGGCGACGTCTCGGCGGCGCTGCTCGCGGTCAGTCCCGGCACCGGTATCGACCTGCTCTGGGGGATCGGCGGCACCCCCGAGGGGGTCCTCTCGGCGGCCGCGATCAAGTCGCTCGGCGGCCAGATCCTCGGCCGGCTGTGGCCGCGCCGCGACGAGGAGCGCAAGGCGGCGATCGACGACGGCTACGACCTCGACAGGGTCCTCGACGTCGACGAGCTGGTCGGCGGCAGCGACGTCTTCTTCGCCGCCACCGGCGTCACCGACGGCGATCTGCTCGACGGCGTCCGCTACCTCGGCGACGGCAAGGCCTCGACCGACTCCCTGGTGATGCGCTCGCGCTCGGGGACCGTGCGCAAGGTCGGCGCCACCCACGATCAGGCGAAGCTGCGCGAGCTGACCAGCAGCACCCTCTACGGCTAGATCGTGGCGGTGGCCATCGCCGGCGCGACCGGCTACATCGGTGGTCTACTGGCCCGGCACCTGCTGCGCTCCGGCGCCCAGGTGGGGGCGCTCGCCCGTCGCCCCGAGAAGGCCGAAGCCCTCGCGGCCGAGGGCGCCGTGCTGCACCGCGCCGACGTCCTCGACCGCGAATCGCTGGAACCGGCGCTCGAGGGCGCCAGCGTCGCCTACTACCTGGTGCACTCGATGGGGCGGGGCTCGGATGCAGACTTCGCCGCCCGGGATCGTCGCGGCGCCGCCAACTTCGCCGCCGCCGCAGCTTCGGCCGGGGTCGAGCGGATCATCTATCTCGGCGGCCTGGGTCATGGCTCCGAGCACCTCGACAGCCGCCACGAGACCGCCCGGGTCCTCGGTGGCGGCGACGTACCGCTGACCTACTTTCGGGGGGCAGCCGTGATTGGGGCTGGGAGCGAGTCCTTCCGCACCGTCCTCTACCTGGTGAAGCGGCTGCCCGCGATGGTCACCCCGCGCTGGGTCACCACCCGCACCCAACCGATCGCGATCGCCGACGTGATCGGATACCTGAGCGCCGCGGCGGACACCGACCTGCCGCTGGTGCGCGAGATCGAGATCGGCGGGCCCGAGGTCACGACCTATGGGGGGATGATGGACGAGATGGCCCGGGCGATGGGGAAGCGCCCGCCGGTGCGGGTCACTGTCCCCGTCCTCAGCCCGCGGCTCTCCTCGCTTTGGATCGGCCTGATCACACCGGTCGACCCCGGCGTGGCGATGCCATTGGTCGAGGGGATGGCGACCGAGACGATCGTGCGCGACCGCTCCGGGATGGAGCTGTTCGACGTTCCGCCCACGCCGATCGACACCGCGATGCGCGAGGCGCTGTCCGAGTCCGAAAACTCCTAGGGAGATCCAGCGGAGCGGCCGACGAGACGGCTCAACCGACCCGCCTCGGCTGCGCGGCGGATCAGGTCAAGTTTGGGAAGCCGCGCCTAGAGGGGAACCTCGTCCTCCGCCAGCGCCCCGACCGTCGAGGGGGGCAGGTCGAGGCGGCCAAGGGAGCGCAGGAAGCCCCGGGTCACCAGGACGTGGATGCGCAGCTCGGTGGCCGCGTATATGCGGGCGCCGATGCGGGCAAAGCGGCCACGGCCGCGCAGCAGAGGATAGAAGTTGCTGACCTCGGCCCGGATGCGGATCCGGGTCGCATCCCGGGGTCCTCCGGTGAGGGCTCGGTGCGGCGCACCGAGATGCGCAGGTGCCCGCGTCCGCGCATCGCCACCAAGAGGCCGCGCTCGATCGGCCAGGTCACCTGCCCGAACCCGAGCCCTGTGTCGTAGCGTGGTCTCCGGAAGCGGAGCAGGACCGCTCTGCGGTGGATGAACACGACCGAGCGTGAGCCCGGGGTGTAGAGGACCCTGATCAGCCCCAGCGAGATCCGCCTCAGGTGGCGCCAGTATCCGTGGGCGAGGCGCTCCAGGTAGGAGAGTCGCCAGAGCTGCGCCAGCAGGTCCTCGGGGACGAGCGCCTCGGCCTCCTGCACCGAGCCCGACGGGCCGTCGGGTTCCACCGGTGCACGGGTCTCCGGCAGGAGCCGGATCTGCACCCGCGACGGGTCAATCGCGTTGCTCGGCGTCACCCGGCGCATAGGGCAGCGTTCCGGTGTCGTGGTACTCGTAGCGCAGCGAGTTGATCACCGCACCGGCCATCAGGCTGAGGGCGAGGATGTAGAACCAGAGCAGCGCGATCAGGATGAAGCCGACCGTCGAGCCGAAGCGCGAGAGGCTGGAGATGTTGGTCAGGTAAATCGGGAAGAGCCAGTTGGCGAGGCCGGTGCTCACCGTCACGAAAAGGGCACCGGGCCAGACCGCCCGCCAGGGCATGTGCCCCTTCGGTACGGCCCAGTAGATGACGCAGCAGATCAGGAAGGTGATCAGCAGGGCGCCCCCGATCAGCAGGACGGTGTCGAGCCCCTGTAGGTCGGAGAGACCGAACGGGAGCCTATCTGTGGAGCTGATCACCGCGCCCTCCATGGCCGGCAGGACGACGCTCGCCGCGAGGAAGGCGACGACGACGATCAGCATCACGAAGGAAAACCGCTTCTGTTCGACCCAGCCACGGCAGTCGACGTGGTAGATGCGGCAGAACGCGGTATCCATTGCGCCCCAGAAGGAGGCGCCGATCCACAACGAGCCGAGCGCGGCGAGGATCCCGAAGGTTGCCGAGTTGCCGCGGATCCGGTCGATGACGTTGTTGAGCGTGTCCTGCTCCGTGTTGGGGAAGAGCCGCTGGAGGTCGTTGAGGATCCCCGTCTCCACGCCCTTGATCCGCAACACCTGGCTGAACACGAAGAGCACGAGCAGCACGAACGGGAAGACGGCGAGCATCAGGTTGTAGGCGACCATCGCCGAGAGCCCGGTGACGTTCTCGGTGTAGGCACGCTGCCAGAAGGCGCGCAGCCACGGGGTGTGGCGGTTGCCGCGCTCCGCGGTCGCCTTGGTGCCAGCGGGCTGGTGGGCTGCCTTCTCTCCTCGGGCGGCGGGCGATGCGGGCACGACAGCGGGGAGAGGACGCTGCCCGGGGCCGGTCAGCGGCCTCCCAGTGCCTTTCCGACCCCGCCGGCTGCCCGCCCGGCAAGCTTCAGGCCGACGGCGGCGGCGCCGGTGGCGAGGCCGAAGCCGGCGCGGGCGAGATCCTCGATCCCCGAGGGGGAGGGCGGCGCCGTGTCCGTCCCCGCTCCGGCGTCGGCGGTCCCACCGGCAACCGGCCCCTCCGCGGCGGAGGCGCGGGCGGCGGCGCGGCGGGGGCTTTCGACCCCCGGGCGCGTTTTCGGCAAGCTGCCCAGGAGCCCTCTGTCATCGCTCATGCAAGGCCACCGTAACAACCGCCGACGCTGGTGTTGGTGGCATGGCGACCGATTCGTGGCGAGACTCTTCGCCGAATTTCGGGTTTCGATACCACGGGCGCGGCTTTTCAGCGCTTGACCGGGTAAACCGCAGCTTCTAAGATCCGAACAGACGTTTGACCACCGAGAAACCGGGCACAGGCCCCTGCAGAGCAGAAATCACCGCGCGGATCCGAAGCTTTCGGTCCGCGTTTTCGTGACCTCGAGCCGCCGATCCCACCTCTCGGCTGAAAACCGCCAACGGCCAACAGAACGGACAAAGAGAGCAGGATGCTGGTAGCAGAACTCCAAGAGCTTGAAGAGGTGAAGGGGCTGATCACGAAGGGGCAGCAGCTGGGCGTGCTGACCTTCGGCGACGTCGCCTCCGCGGTCTCAGAGGTGGACCTCGACGAATCCGACGTCGAGGACCTCTACGGACACCTCGAGAAGTCGGGTATCGAGCTGGTCGAGGACGTCGATCCCGCGCAGAAGGCCCAGGCCGACGCGATGCCGGCCGAGACCGGCAAGCGGGGCCGTCGGCGCCAGAAGCAGGCGCTGGACCTGAAGCCGGACATGACCACCGACTCGCTGCAGCTCTTCCTCAAGGACATCGGCAAGGTGCGGCTGCTGACCGCCCAGGAGGAGGTCGATCTGGCGAAGCGGATCGAGCGCGGCGACCTCGACGCCAAGCAGAAGATGGTCGAGTCCAACCTGCGGCTGGTCGTCTCGATCGCCAAGAACTATCGCAACCAGGGCCTGCCGTTCCTCGACCTGATCCAGGAGGGAACCCTCGGCCTGGTCCGCGCTGCCGAGAAGTTCGACTACCGCAAGGGCTTCAAGTTCTCCACCTATGCCACCTGGTGGATCCGTCAGGCGATCGCCACGGGCGCTGGCCGACAAGGCGCGAACGATTCGTATCCCGGTCCACGTGGTCGAGAAGCTGAACAAGATCGGCCGGGCCGAGCGCAAGCTGGTCACCGAGCTGGGCCGCGAGCCCACCCCGGAGGAGATCGCCGAGGTCACCGGGATCGACCCCGAGGAGGTCGACTCGATCAAGCGATCCGCGCAGGCCCCGGTCTCGCTGGAGAAGCCGGTCGGCGACGAGGAGGAGTCCGAGTTCGGGCAGTTCATCGCCGACGAGAAGGCCGAATCGCCGTTCGACCGCGCCGCCGATCTCCTGACCAAGGAGGCGCTGAAGGAGGCGCTCGAGAACCTCTCCTACCGCGAGCGCCGCGTCCTGGAGCTCCGCTACGGCCTCGGCGGCGAGCACCCCCGCACCCTCGACGAGGTGGGGCGGACGTTCAACGTCACGCGGGAGCGGATCCGCCAGATCGAGAACCAGAGCCTCAAGAAGCTGCAGTCCCTGGCCGAGGCGCAGAAGCTGCGCGAAGTCGCGTAGGGGCGTCCACAGCCTCGGTGCTTTTGCGGCTCCGCTACGCCTGGCGGTAGGGCTCCGCTACGCCTGGCGGTAGTGGAGGTGGACGGTGCCGCTCTGGAAGCTGCGCTGGTCGAGCAGGTCCAGATTGAGGCGGGCATCGATGGGCAGGGCGGCCTTGCCGCTGCCGACAGCGACCGGGACCAGGAGGAGGTGGATCTCGTCGACCAGGCCGGCTACGATCGCCTCCGAGGCGAGGGTGGGACCGCCGATGCTGATGTCCCGCGAAGTTGACGCCTTGAGCTGCTTCACGGCGTCGGGGTCGAACTCCGGCTCGATCCGCGTTCTGGCGCTGGCGGCCTCCCGCAGGGTCCTCGAGTAGACGATCTTCTCGGCGGCCCTCCAGATCTCCGCGAAGTCGCGCATCACGGGGTGCTCGTCGTCCATCGTCTCCCAGGCGGCCATCACCTCGTACATGCGGCGCCCGTAGAGGTGGGTTCCGACCGATCGCACCAGGTCGTTTACGAACGCGTGCACCTCCTCGTCCGGCGCCGCCCAGGAGAACTCGCCGTGCTCGTCGGCCACGTAGCCGTCGAGGGACGCAAGCGTCGTGTAGATCAGCTTCGCCATCTGTTTCGAATCCTCGCAACGATCGCCGCCGGCGAGAGGGAGGTTATTCACCAATACGGTGTCCTACTTACGTCTCGGCAGGGGGTCTGGGGTCAGATGGGACGATGCGTTCGTGAGGGACTTCGATCCAGTGCGGGTGGGTCGGCTCGAGTGCGAAGCCTGGGTCGCCTACTACCGGCGCCGCTGGGCCCGCTTCCTCTGGGCGGCGGTCTCGCTGACCAGGGAGAACTTCGGCCTCTCGTGGCCGGCGACGCTGCGGGGCGCCTGGCTCGTGCTCCGCGCCAACCAGCTCTGGGCGCCGCAGCGGGACAACGACCCGGACGGGGCTCGCCGCTGCATGCGCGAGTTCTACGCGCTCGTCGCCCGCCGGCACGGCGAGGGCTTCAACGTGACCAAGGCGGCCCGGCTCGAGGTCGAGTGGTGGCGACTTCACCGCGAGCTGGGAGATCGGCGCCGCGAGGAGGTGGGTGACGGCCTCGAGCCCGAGGAGCGGGAGCTGAGCGAGGCGATCGCCTCGCTCTACGCGCACCTCTACGGCGTCGAGCGCGAGAGCGTCCGGGAGGCGGCCGACCTGCGGACCCTGGCGATGCGCCACTCGGACCGCTGGGTCATCGACGGCTGCGACCCGGCCAGCCCGCTGATCGCGCTCGAGCGCGGCGAGCTGATGCGGTCCTACTCCGCGCTGAGGACGGCAATGGGATGAGGCCATCGCCGACCCCCTCGGTGCGGGCGGCCGAGGTGGACGAGCACGAGGCGGCCGCGGAGGCGTTGGCACTGGCCTTCGTCGACGATCCCTCCTGGGCGCATCTGCTGCCCGACGATCGCAGCCGGGCCGAGCGCCTGCTCGCCTTCTTTGCCGCCGAGATAGCCAACCTCGTGCCCGAGTGGCGCAGCATCTGGATCACCGAGGACGGCAGCGGCGCGGCGATCTGGGCGCCCCCGCGGCGCTGGCGGGTCCCCTTCACACGGACGATGCGTCCGGCGGCGCAGATGGCCAAGGTCTTCGGCGCTCGCCTCCCGCTGGCCACCTGGGCGCTGCTGCGGATCGAGGGCCGCCATCCCGCCTCGCCGGAGCACTGGTACCTGCACTACCTCGGGGTCGAGCCGCGGCACCAGGGGCGGGGTCTGGGCGGGGCACTGATGGAGCCGGTGCTCGCCGCCTGCGACCGCGAGGGGGTCCCGGCCCACCTCGAGGCCAGCACGGAGCGAAGCCGGATGCTGTACGAGCGCAACGGCTTTGACCTCACCGGCACCCTCAACCTGCCGCTGGGAGGCCCGCCGGTGAGAGGCATGTGGCGTCGACCTCAAGGCCCCGAGCCAGGCGCCGATATATGTCCGCATGCTGGACATGGATACGGCCCTGCGCAAGCTCGTCGAGCTTGAGGGCTCCGATCTGCACATCAAGGTCGGGACGAGGCCGATCGTCCGCATCGACGGCAAGCTCGGCCCCTGGAGGGATACGAGGAGCCTCTCACTCGCCGAGGAGACCGAGAAGGCCTTCCACGACATCGCCGAGACGCGCTCGCTGACCGAGTTCGAGGAGGTCGGCGAGGCCGACTTCGCCTACTCGATCCCCGGCTCGGCCCGCTTCCGGGTCAGCGCCTTCAAGCAGCGGGGCGCGGTCTCGATCGTCTGCCGGGCGATCCCCTTCAGCATCAGGACGATCGCCGAGCTCGGCCTTCCCGACGTGGTCCGCGATCTGGCCGAGGAGCCTCGCGGGATCGTCCTTCTCACCGGCACCACCGGCTCGGGCAAGTCCACGACCCTGGCGGCGATGATCGACCACATCAACGCCACCCGGTCGCGTCACATCGTCACCCTCGAGGACCCGATCGAGTACCTGCACCGCGACCGGCTCTCGATCATCAATCAGCGCGAGGTGGGCTCCGACACCGAGAGCTTCGCCAGGGCGATGCGCCGGGTGCTGCGCCAGGACCCGGACGTGATCCTGATCGGCGAGATGCGCGACGAGGAGACGGTGCGCACGGCGCTCTCCGCCGCCGAGACCGGCCATCTCGTCTTCTCGACCCTGCACACCCTCGACGCGACCGAGACGATCAACCGGATCATCGACTTCTTCCCGCCCCACCTCCAGCAGCAGGCCCGGGTGATGCTCGCATCGACCCTGCAAGGGCGCGATCTCGCAGCGACTGATCCCGCGGATCGGGCGGGGTCGGGAGGGTCGCGGCGGCCGAGATCATGGTCGCGACCGGCAGGGTCAAGGACCTGATCCTCCAGCCGGAGGAAACCGGCAAGATCAGCGAGGTGATCGCCGAGGGCGCCTACTACGGGATGCGGACCTTCGACCAGGACCTGCTCGACCACGTGCTCGCCGGGCGGGTGAGGTCGAGGTCGCGCTGGAGGCCGCCTCGCGCCCGCACGACTTCAAGCTGATGCTCGAGGCCGGCGGGCAGCGGGCGAGCGGGATCGAGCAGCTCGAGGCCGGCCGCTGCCCGGCCCCGAACGGCAACGGGGCGCAGCCGCCGGCGACCTTCCCGCCGCCGGTCGAGGCCACCCCTCCGCCGCCGGGGGCGCCGCAACGCAGCCGGCCGCCGCAGCGGCGGCCGCGCCGGTGAGCTCTCTCCCGCCGGCCGGGCCAGGCCCCGGCATCACCGGCGCCGGCCGCCCCTGCGGCGGCCGAGCCGCCTCCGGGCTACGAGGCCCCGCCGGGCTAGTACGTCCGTCCAGATGAGGGACAAGCTCAACAACAGCCCGATCGCCCAGGTCGCGCTCGATCGCCGATCCTGCTCGGCGCCGGGGCCTTCCTCCTGCTCGGCAGCGGAGGGGGAGGGGACGGCACGGGGAGTGCCCCGGCCACCCCGACCACGCCGGCGACGACCACGCCTACCACGACCGCCCCGGTGACGAGCACTTCGGCGAGCCCCAGCACCGATGGCGCCGCCACCCTCCCCGCCGACGCGGCCGGCGCGTCGGCCGGCACAGCCTCCGGGTCGGTGCCGGTGCCGCCGCTGCCGGCGCCCGTGAGGCGTGCCTATGCCGCCGGTGAGACCGTCGTCCTGCTGGTCGTCCGGGGCGGGGGCGTCGACGACTCGCTGGTCGCCCCGGTCGTGCGCAAGCTGAAGGCGGCTCGGCGGCCTCGCGGTCTTCATCACCCCCGCCAAGCGCATCGCCCGCTACGCCGCGATCACCCTCGGCGTCAACGTCAACCGCGTCCCAGCGCTGGTCGTGGTCAGGCCGCGAGCCGCTCAGCGGCGGCACCCCGCAGGCGACCGTGACCTACGGCTTCCAGAGCCCGGCGGCGATCGTCCAGGCGGTGATCGATGCCTCCTACAACGGACCTGCCGCCACCTATCACCCCAACTAGGAGCTGGGGCGGAGGCTCGCATGAGCTACGAGCAATACCCCAACCATCTGCGGCCGGTCCCGGACTCCGGCGAGTCGACCGCGCCGGCACCGGAGCAGCCTGAGAGCAGCGGTCCGATCGGCCTCACGCGCGCCGATGCGCCGCCGGCGCTCGACGGGGTTCACGACCGACGTCCTGCTCGAGCTGGGATACGCGACGCCCGAACGGGTCGCCCAGGCGATCGAGGAGGCCCGTACCGCCGGAGCCCCTCCGGAGGCACTGCTGCTGGTCGAGGGGGCGATCACCGGCGACCAGCTCTCGCGGGCGATCGCCGAGCGCTACGGCCTCGACCACGTCGACCTCTCGCTCTACCAGGTGGACATGGCGGCCGCCGCCCTCTTCCCGCTGAGCACCGCCCGCCGCTACCTGGCGGTGCCGATCGGCTTCCTCGATCAGCAGACGCTGCTGGTCGCGATGTCGGACCCCGGCAACGTCCTCGCCGTGGACGACATCAAGATGGCGACCGGACTGGAATGCCGGGTCGCGGTCGCCGCCGAGGACGACCTCGAGGCGCTGCTGGGGCGCCTCAACACCCTGCAGAGCGCCGCCACCGAGGCGATCATCGAGGAGCAGGAGCAGGCGGAGGGCGAGGAGGGGGCCGAGCTGGCGGCGGTCTCCGAGCTCCAGGCCAGCGCCGAGGACGCGCCCGTGATCAAGCTCGTCTACAGCATCCTCGGCCAGGCGGTGGCCGAGGGGGCCTCCGACATCCACCTCGAGCCCGAGGAGGGGGAGATGCGGGTGCGCTTCCGCGTCGACGGGGTGCTGAAGGAGACCGCGCACGTGCCGAAGCGGATGATCAGCGCGGTGATCTCGCGGATCAAGATCATGAGCGACCTCGACATCGCCGAGAAGCGGGTCCCTCAGGACGGGCGGGTCAGCGTCGCGGTCGAGGAGCGTCGGGTGGACCTCCGCGTGACCACCCTGCCGACCCAGCGCGGCGAGGGAGCGACGATCCGCATCCTCGACAACGAGAACGCCCAGCTCGACCTCGACTCGCTGGGGATGGAGGGCTTTGCGCTGGAGCGTGTTCCAGGCCTCCTTCCACCGGCCCTACGGCGCGGTGCTGGTAACCGGGCCGACCGGCTCGGGAAAGTCGACCACCCTCTACTCCGCGCTCCAGGACCTGAACGGGATCGAGAAGAAGATCATCACGATCGAGGACCCGGTCGAGTACCGAATCGATGGCATCAACCAGATCAACGTCAATCGCAAGGCCGGCCTCGACTTCGCCACCGGTCTTCGCTCGATCCTGCGCGCCGACCCGGACATCGTCATGGTCGGCGAGATCCGCGACGCCGAGACGGCGCGGATCGCGGTGGAGGCGGCTCTGACCGGGCACATGATGCTGACCACCCTGCACACCAACGACGCCCCCGGCGCGATCTCTCGGCTCAACAAGATGGGGATCGAGGCGTTCCTGACGGCTTCCGCGGTGGACTGCGTGGTGGCGCAGCGGTTGGCCCGCAAGCTCTGCCCGCACTGCAAGCGGCGGTCGATCATCCCGGCCGCGTTGCTGGCCGAGAACGGCGTCCGCGTGGGGACCGACGTCGAGGGCTATGAGCCGGTCGGTTGCGGGCGTTGCAGCGGCAATGGCTACCGCGGCCGGGTCGGCGTCTACTCGGTCATGCACATGAGCGAGCAGCTGAAGGAGATGACCGTCGCCGCCGCCCCCGAGGCCGAAATCGCCAGCGTCGCCCATCAGGAGGGCATGCAGACCCTGCGGGAGGATGGCCTCACGAAGGTCCGGGGCGGACTCACCAGCTTCGAGGAAGTCCTGCGCGTCACAGCCTGATCGGCTGCTTCTAAAGTCGGCCCCGGGCCGGGTCGATGAAGGGGCCATGGAATTCGATTTCGCCGGCGTCCTGCGCGGGATGGTCGAAGCCGGCGCCTCCGACGTCCACCTGACCGCCGGCTTCCCGCCGGCGATCCGGGTCAAGGGCCGGATCGTGCCGATGGACAACTACGGCCCGCTCGACTCCCAGCAGACGCGGGAGGTCGTCTACAGCATCCTCAACGACGACCAGCGCAAGCGCTTCGAGAACAACCAGCAGCTCGACTTCGCCTACGCGATCCCCAACGTGGCGCGGTTCAGGGTCAACACGTTCTTCCAGCGGGGGGCGATCAGCGCCGCCTTCCGGCGTGTCCCTCACCAGATCCCCGACCTCGGCTCGCTGCGGGTGCCGGAGGTGCTGCGCGACTTCACGCGCAGGCCGCGCGGCTTCGTCCTCGTCACCGGCCCGACCGGCTCGGGCAAGTCGACGACGCTGGCGGCGATGGTCGACGTGATCAACTCCGAGCGCGAGGACCACATCCTCACCATCGAGGACCCGATCGAGTTCCTCCACACCCACAAGCGATCGATCGTCAACCAGCGCGAGATCGGCGCCGACGCGATCGACTTCTCCCAGGGGCTGAAGGCCGCCCTGCGCCAGGACCCCGACGTGATCCTGGTCGGCGAGATGCGGGACCTGGAGACGATCTCGACGGCGTTGACCGCGGCCGAGACGGGCCACCTGGTCTTCGCGACCCTGCACACCCAATCGACTGCGCAGACCGTCGACCGGATCATCGACGTCTTCCCGCCCGAGCAGCAGGGCCAGGTACGCACCCAGCTCTCGATCGCGCTCCAGGGGATCGTCACCCAGCAGCTCCTGCCCACCGCGGACGGGACCGGGAGGATCGTGGCCACCGAGGTACTTGTCCCGACCCCGGCGATCCGCAACCTGATCCGCGAGTCCAAGTCGCACCAGATCTACGCTGCGATCCAGACCTCGGGGTCCGTCGGGATGCAGACCATGGACGCCGACCTCGCCCGCCTGGTCAGGCTGGGCACGATCACCCCGGAGCTGGCCCAGCAGCGAGCCTCGGTCCCGGAGGAGCTGAGGCGGCTGCTCGCCTCCGGCGGGGTCGAGGCGGCGCCGCTCTCACCGCAGCCCGTCGGCGCGGTCGGCTAGGGGGAGGCCGTGGCCTCGGCGACCACCTTCGCGTTCCGGGCGATGGACCTCGCGGGGGTCAGCTCGAGCGGCGAGATCCAGGCCGACTCCAAGGCGCAGGTCTCCGAGCAGCTGCGCCAGCGCGGCCTGATCGTCCTCGACGTCTCCGAGAAGTCGAGTCCCTTCAACATCGAGGACGTCTTCAAGCGCTGGCAGGGGGTGAAGACGCGCGAGCTGGCGATCTTCGCCCGCCAGTTCGCAACCCTGGTCTCGTCCGGGATGCCGATGCTCCGAACCCTCCAGACCCTCGCCGAGCAGTGCGAGGACGAGCTGCTGAAGGAGGCGATCACCGACCTTCACGACGACGTCGAGGCCGGCAGCTCGCTGGAGGCGGCGATGGAGCGCCACCCCAAGGTCTTCGACCGCCTGATGCGCTCGATGGTCCGCTCCGGGGAGCAGTCCGGCCGCCTCGACGACGCGCTTGAGCGAATCGCCTTTCATCTGGAGAAGATGGACACCCTGCGCCGCCAGGTGCGCTCGGCGCTGATGTACCCGTCCTTCGTCTTCGCCTTCGCGATCATCGTCCTGATCGTGGTGGTGATGTTCATCATCCCGGTGTTCGTCGGCGTCTTCAATGAGCTCGCTGCCGAGAATCCGCAGGTCAGCGCCGCGTTGCCGCTGCCGACCCAGATCTGCGTCGCCGCCTCCGATGCGCTGACCGGCTACTGGTTCGTCATCTTCCCGGTGCTGATCGGGATCGCGATCGCCCTGCTGCGCTGGAAGAAGACCGACCGCGGCCGGGCCGTCTGGGACCGCACCAAGCTGCGGGTTCCGTTCAAGATCGGCGACGTGGTCCAGAAGGTCGCGCTGGCCCGCTGGTCGCGCACCTTCTCCGGCGCGATCTCCTCCGGGGTGCCGATGCTCCAGGCGATCAAGCTGACCGGTGAGACCTCCGGCAACGTCGTGGTCGAGAACGCGATGGAGGAGATGTACTCATCGGTCAAGAGGGGCGGCTCGATCGCCGGCCCGATCGAGTCCGAGCCGATCTTCCCGGCCATGGTCTCCCACATGGTCGCGGTGGGCGAGGAGACCGGCCAGCTCGAGCACATGCTGACCAAGGTCGCCGACTTCTACGAGACCGAGGTCGACGCCAAGGTCAAGGCCCTGACCTCCCTGATCGAGCCGCTGATGATCGTGCTTCGTCGGCGGCGTGGTCGGCTTCATCGTGATCGCGATGTACCTGCCGATCTTCACGATCTACAACAACATCCGCTAGCCGCCCGCAGGCTGGACGTTCGGGGGAGTCGCCCTGGACGCCTGTTCGGGGCAGCATCGGGCCAGCCCGCGAATCGCTCGAATTTGGTCCGAAAAGGGCCGATTTCGCTCGATTTTCGCTCGCCTGACCCCTCGGATCTGGGGTGGATCCCTACCGATAACTGAGGATTTGGCGCATGCCCAGAAGGCCGATAACTGGTGCATGATCAACCGGCCAGGCCCAAGGTGCCAAAGGCAAACCCGCCGCGAGGCGGGGACGCAAAGCCAGCGGGGCTCCGTGCGGAGTCAGCCGGGCTTCCACCAGGGTCGCAAGACGCCTAATGGGGGTCACCAGCGGGGCACTGGCAAAACAGATAGGTCCATAGGAGGTACCTATGCTGCTGCATGAGCTCCGTGCGCGGGTTGGCGCCCGCCTCAAGGGCGAGGGCGAGGCCGGGTTCACCCTGGTCGAGCTCCTGGTCGTGATGCTGATCCTCGGCATCCTGGCCGCAATCGCGATCCCCGCCTTCTTCAACCAGAAGGAGAAGGCCAACGACTCGCAGGCCAAGGCCTACGCGCACTCCGCGCAGGTCGCGATGGAGACGTACGCCACCGACCACGGCGGCGCGTACACCGGCGCCAACGTCGGTGCGCTGACCACGATCGAGCCGACGCTGACCGGCGCCGGCGCCAACCTCGTCCCGGCAGTTCAGGGCCCGCAGGCGTACACGGTCTCGGTCAAGTCTCCGATCACGAAGAACACCTTCACGATCACCCGGACCGACACCGGCCAGCTGACCTACACCTGCCTGGACGACGGCGGGAATACCGGTAACGGGGGCTGCCCGCCGGGTGGAAACTGGGGCCAGTAGTCGGCTGACCCCGAGCTGAGTCTGTGATCACGGCAGGCTCCACGCGGAGCGAGGGCGGGCCCAGGATGGGCCCGCCCTCGCGCGTCCGCACGGCCACGTTCCCGGGCCGGGGCTAAGGCCCCGGGCCCCCGCGCCGATAGGAACCCTTGACGGTGAGTCCCATGGCGAAGAGACCGAAGCTCCGCCGCCGGTGGCACGTCGCGGCGGGTGCTCTCGCGGCGGTCTCCGCCAGCCTGGTGCTGGCACCCGCGGCGCAGGCCGATCCGCCCAAGCCGCCGGCGCTGACCGGCACCGTCCCGCCCTCGCCGGCGACCTCGCTGACCCCCGCGATCAAGGGCCGCGCCGACGGGATCATCACCACCCGCACCCCGCGCGGCGCGAAGCGGGTGCTGCGTGGCTCCTCGTCCTCGCTGCTCATCTCGATCTACACCAACCCGAACTGCACCGGCACTCCGGTGGCGGCCGGCACGGGCGACGAGCTGGAGGGCTCGGGGATCGCCGCCGTCGTCGCTCCCGACTCGATCACGACCTTCTACGCGACCGCCACTGACGGCGCCTTCAACACTTCGCCCTGCTCGAGCCCCGGCCTCGCCTACCAGCAGGTGACCACAGGACCGGGCCCGCCGACGCCGTCTTCGGTCAGCCCCGCCTCGCCCGCCAACGACAACACGCCCGAGGTGGGCGGCAGCTCCGCACCCGGTACCACCGTCAAGCTCTTCAACAACTCGACCTGCACCGGCACGGTGCTCGGCTCGGGCAGCGCGGCCGATTTCGCGTCCGGCGGCATCCAGGCCTCGGTCCCCAACGACTCCACGACGACGATCTACGCCAGCGCCTCGCTGGCCGGAGTCAACTCGATCTGCTCGTCCACCTCGGTCACCTACCGGGAGGACTCGACCCCGCCGAAGATTCCGGTGCTCACGGTCCACCCCGGCCCGCGGGCCAACGACAACAACCCGAGCCTCACCGGCACCGCCCCCGGTGCCAGCGCGGTGTGGATCCACGACAACCCCAACTGCAGCGGAGCGCCGCTGGCGAGCGGCACGCCGGCGGAGCTCGCGGCCGGCTTTCCGTTCCACGTCGACGACAACAGCACGACGGACTTCTTCGGGATCGCCACCGACGCCGCCGCCAACTCCTCCGGCTGCGCGCCGACGCCGGTGACCTACGTCGAGGACTCGCTCGCGCCGCGGACGCGGATCACCCTCGCGCCGGGTGTCAAGACCCGGCGGCGCACGGCGGTGTTCCGCTTCCTCGACGCGACCGGCGACCCCGGCACGACCTTCCTCTGCAAGCTGGATCGCCGCAAGTGGCGGGCGTGCAGGACGCCGCGGAGATTCGGAAGGCTGCGCTACGGCCGCCACGTCGTCCGGGTCAAGGCGGTCGACGCGGCGGGCAACCGGGAGCCGGTCGGGGCGAAGCGCCGGTTCAAGGTGATCCGGAAGGCGCGTCGCCACTAAGCGGGGCGGGTGAGCCCGCCGGACCGCCTGGAAAGCTGCCCGGGACTTGGCCGCCGCGGCTCTGATCGCATTCCTTGGCGGGCTGCTGATCGGCAGCTTCGTCACCGTGGTCGCCCACCGAGTGCCGCGCGGAGAATCGGTGATCGGCCCGCGCTCGCTCTGCCCCGCCTGCGGCGCCCGTATCGCCGCCTACGACAACGTGCCCGTGGCCTCCTGGCTGCTGCTGCGAGGCCGGGCCCGCTGCTGCGGGGCCCCGATCTCCCCGCTCTATCCGCTCACCGAGCTGACCGTCGGGGCGCTCTTCGCTGCGGCGGTCCTGGTCGACTGGGGAGACGGCGCCGAGATAGCGATCGACCTGGTCTTCGTCGCCATGCTCGCCGCCGTGACCCTGACCGACCTCGAGCAGCGGATCATCCCCAACCGCATCCTGCTCGCCGGTGCCGTGCTCTGCGTTGCGATCGCGGCCCCGACCGACCCGGGGGGAATGGCCGAGCGGGCGATCGCCGCCGTCGCGGCGGGAGGGCTGCTCCTGCTCGCCGCCCTCGCCTATCCCAGGGGAATGGGGCTTGGGGACGTCAAGCTCGCGGCGGTGATGGGCCTCTTCCTGGGGCGCAGCGTCGGCCCGGCGATCTTCGTCGCCCTGCTCGCCGGCAGCGTCGTCGGCCTGGCGCTGATCGTCCGCCACGGCTCCGCGGGGCGAAAGATGGCGATCCCCTTCGGACCGTTCCTGGCCCTCGGGGGCGTCGTGGGGATGCTCGCCGGGCAAGGGTTGATCGACCTGTACTTGGGCTGAGACGGGTACGCGCGGTCGCCTCAGCCGCCCAGGGAGGCGCGGCGGGGGTGGCGGCTGACCACACGGTGGATCTTCAGCAGCTCGATCCGGTAGGTGTGGCCGCGGGCGCCGTAGACGAAGGTCTCGGGTAGCCCGGGCTCGAGCGCCAGCAGCTGGCAGCTGCGGGAGCCGACGATGCAGCGGGCGTCGCCGAACACGGCGCGGACATCGGAGGAGACGAGCAGCAACGCCTTCTTGGAGTCCGAGCTGACGCCCATGAAGATCGCCGCCGGGTGCTTGCGGTCGGGGAGCATGGTCAGCTCGGGCAGGCCGCGCCGGACCCGGACCCCGCCCTTCGCCGAGGCGGTGCCAGCCGAGGAGGCCGTGCTATCTCCGCCCGAGCCGGCGCCGACGATGCGGACGTCGATCTCATACGACGCGTACCTGGTCTCGACCTTGACGGTCGAGCCTCCGCCTCCCCCTGAGCTGCCACCACTGCTCCCGCCGGATCCGGTGGGCGCCGAGGAGGGCAGCCCCGCCGTGCTGCCGCTGGTAGCGGTGGCGGAGGAGGTTGTCGAGGCGGGGAGGCCCGTGGACGCTGCTGCGGCGCCGCTTGAGCCGGCCGCCGCCGCCGCCTTCGTGTACTGCTGCTTGAAGGGGTCCTTCGCGGTCAGGTCGCGAAGTCTGTGGCGATAGTCGCGCAGGCCGGTGACCGACCCGGTGAACGCGGTGGCGTGGGCTCCGCCCGCCGGTGCGGATCCGGCGCCGCTCACAGGGGCCCCGGTCCCGTCGTCCTCGCTCCCGCTGCCTCCGGAGCTCTTCAGGGCGAAGGGGACGACGACGATCGCGACCAGCAGGAGCCCGACGAGGGGAAGCAGGTGGCGGTCACGGAGATCGTTGAACAGGTCTCGCAGGAACCCTGGGACATTGACCTCCGGCAGCTTCAGATCGGGGCGCTTGAGGTCCTTCATCGCGCCGACTCCGTGGCCGCCGCGGTCGTCGCGGTGGCGGCCGCGCCCGACGGCGTGGTCGGGGTGGTGGAGGCCGGGGTCACCGCGCCGGGGGCCGCGCTCGGTCCGCTTGGCGAGGCGCCCGCGGTGATCCCCTGCGCGGCGGGGGTGACGTAGGTGGTCACCGCGAAAGTCGCGTCGAGGTGGGGGAACCCGAGGTCGGGGTCACCGTTCAGCGCGAATCCGTCCAGGGTCATCAGGCGCCCGTCGACGGCGACGTGGGTGCCCTTGGTGTGGACCATCGAGTCGAGCCCCGAGATGAAATCGGCGACATGGAAGAAATCGCCGCTGAAGCTGAGGTCGTAGGGCATCACGCCGAGCCCGGCCGTTCCGATCGTCGCCCCGATCGGAAGGAGGGCGGCCGCCGCCTCGGTGGGGACGACGGTGGCTGCGGCGGGGACGGCGGCAGAGCTGCCGGACGCCGTATCGCCGGAGGGCGGAGTGCTCGGCGCCGGCGTGCTCGGGGCCGGAGTCGGCGCAGCGCTGGAGGTCGCCGTCGCCGAGCCCGCGGAGTCGCCGATCGCGATCCCATTGAAGCGCACCTTCGAGCGGCCCGAGACCGTGTTCAGCTCGGCGATCAGCGAGGACGTGTCGTCGCTCTCCGGGACGGCCTTGCCGAGCACGACGAGCTGCTGGTAATCGGCCGGGAACTCGCGGCGCGCGGCTGCGGCCTCGGCCGCCTGGCTCTGCGACTCGGCCAGGGACGCCTTCGCGTGATCCACCTGGTCGGAGAGGTCGTCAGCCTTCTGGCGCTGCGGGCCGAGCAGCAGCAGCCAGAAGGCAGCGGCGAGCGCCACCACCACCAGCATCACGACGATGATCCGGTTGGCGGAGCTCATCTCAGCCCCCCGAGGTCGAGGTCGTGGTGGAGGCGGGCGTCGCCTCGTCGCCGGTCGCGGGCGCCGGGGTGGTCGGGGTCGTGCCGGAATCGGTAGCGGCCGCCGCCGGAACCGGCGCGGCGTCGAAGGCGGCGACGATCTGGAACTGGGCGACGAAGTCGCGGGTCTGGCAGCTGTCGCTGGTGGCGCCGCCGGCGCCCGAGGTCGTCGCCGTGCCGGCGCTCGACTGCTGGGTGCCCAGCTGCGAGGACTCCACCCCGACCCGGGTGACGCCGTCGATGTCCTTCAGCGCCGAGACGAAGCGGGCCACGGCCTCCTGCCCGCGGGCGCAGCCGACCAGCTCCAGGGCCGGCCCCGGGATCGAATCGCGCAGCGAGACGCTCGCCCCGCCGTCTACCGACACCGCGGGGCTTGCCTTCCCGGTGAGGTTGGTGAGCCAGACGTCGTCGGGGAGGATCAGGGACAGCTCGCGCATCACCCGCTCCCAGTCGAAGCGACTGTCGGCGAGGCTGGTCACGGTCGCGAACCGCTGATCGCGGACGCTCCCGAACTGGCTGTAGGCGGCGAGTCGATCGGCCCGCGCCCTGGCGATCGCGTCCTGCTGCTTCAGCTTGGCCACCTCGGCCTTGCGGTCGGAGATCTGGTTGTCGGTGATGACCAGCGCGGTGACTCCGGCGAGGGCGGCGACCAGGGCCCCGACGACGACGTAGGCGGCGGGACCGCCCCGCAGGGCGGTCCGTTCGCCGCGGCGCTCGTCGGAGGGGATGAGGTTGACGGGGCGCACAGCTCAACCTTCCAGGGCAAGTCCGTAGGAGAGGGTGAGGCGGGCGGCCGAGGCGTCGTCGTAGCCGGCCAGCGCGTGGGGGCGGCCGATCGCGAAGGGAAGCCCGATCACCGATTGCATGTGCTCGGCGAGGCCCGGTACGGCGCTGCCAGGGCCGCAGAGCACGACCTTCTCGATCGGGACGGCGCTCTGCTGGGCGCCGTAGAAGTCGAGCGAGGTTCGCAGCTCGTCGAGCAGCGGAGAGGCCCCCTCCTCCATTGCCGCGCGCGCGTGGGCGGCAGTCTCGGGGTCGCCGTCGATCTTCTCCAGCGGCCTTCCCAGCCCGACGTGGGCGAGCCAGAGGCGGGCGTGCTCGATCGGCAGCCCGGTGACTGCGGCCAGCTCACCCGCCGGGGCCTCGAGGCCGACCGGCGCGACCCGCGTGAACAGACAGGAGCCGTTCCTGGCCACCGCGAGATTGGTTACTGCCCCGACGTGACAGAAGAGGGTCGCCGAAGGCTGCTGGTCCGGGGCCTGCGACTCATCCCCGGGGTTCGGGGCCGCCGAGCCGAGCGCCCGGATCATCCCGAACGCGGAGAGGTCGACCCCGACCGGCTGCAACCCGGCGCTCCGCAGCGGCTCGAGCAGGGCGAGGATCATCTCGCGTCGCGCGGCGACTACGACGACGTCCACCTGCGCCGGCGCGCCCTCAGCGGCGGGCACCCCTCCGATGATCCGGTGGTCGAGGACCGCCTGCTCGAGGGGCATCGGGATCTGCTCCTGGGCCTGGAAGCGCACGGCGGCCTCCAGCTCGGCAGGATCGTCGATCGCCGGCAGTCGCAGGGTGCGGACCACGACCCACTGGTTGGCGACCCCGAGGCGGACCCGGCGGCTCAGTCGGTGCTCGGAGAAGACCGCGCGCAGCTGCGCCGCCAGCACCCCGGGGTCGGCCACCTCGCCGTCGCGGAAGACCGCCGCCTCCAGCGGGGCGATCGCGGTGGCGGAGAGACGCTGACTGCCGTTCGTGCGCACCTCGGCCGCGGCGATGCTGCCGGCCTCGATCTCGAGCCCGACCAGCGCGTCGTCCTTTCTCTTCTTCAGTTGGATCATCCGAGGCGCCTGCCGCAGGAGTTGGATCGGCCGATTTGGGCCGAATCTTGAAGTTGGACGCTCATCCCCTCGTCTCCCTGCCGACCACCCAGGCGGACTGAACCGGGTCGATGAAGTTGGGCGGCTCGACATAGCGGAGCCGGTCGTCGTAGACGTAGTTCTTGATGTAGCCGGTGTTGGAGGAGCCGTAGGTTCCGACCGGGCCGCGGAACTTCTGGGCGATCGCCCCGTGCACCGTCAGCGTCCCGAGCTGGGCGCCGCAGTTGTAGTTGTCGACGATGAACGAGTGGTTGATGGTGAGGATCGCCGCGTCGACGTTGAGGTTGGTCAGCGACCCGCTGCCGTTGGTCCCGTTCGAGCAGGGGTGGTAGACGCGGACGAAGTTGTTGGCGATCAGGCCGAGCATCCCGCCGCCCGAGTTGGTCAGGTTGCCGTCGACCACGACGTCGTTCTCGGCGGCGATCGTCAGCTGGCCCGAGTAGCTGCCGTGGACGTAGACGTTGCCGCAGCCGGTCGCGCCGGGGTAGGTGGTCCCGAACGGAGAGTAGGCAGCGGAACAGGTGTTGTTGGTGACGTAGACGACCCCGTTGGAGGGGAAGGGCATCGGGCCGACCGTGCCGCTGCCGGTCGTCACGGTCATGCTGTTGCCGTTCAGCGTGATGTAGATCTGGCCGTTGAACTTGTAGGCGGGCTGGGTGATGTTGGCCAGCTGCTGGTTGCTGGGCGGCGGGGTGAGGGCCCCGACGCCGCTCGTGTGGTTGCCGACGAAGTTCGGGTTGCTCGGGGTGCAGATCGAGAACCAGCCGGGGTCGGGTCCGGTCATCGAGATCTCGTCGGCGCTGGTACGGCCGAAGGTCGGCGAGCCGCAGATCCCGAGCGAGTCGTTGGTGTGCAGCGGGCCGTTGATCGTGTCGCCGGTGATGAAGGCGATCTTCGAGCAGAACTGCCCGCCCGAGTTGGGGATCGGCGAGTCGTAGCGGTGCTGCTGGTAGGTCAGCGAGCATTGCTGGGTGGCGCCGGCGACGGTCTGCGGATCGGGGCCGTAGACCACCGGGTCGGACGTCTCCAGCTGGGTGAAGTACATGTAGTCGAGGAAGCTGGCCCGCTTGAATGTGGCGACCAGCGAGACCTTGGCGTTGCCGGAGTAGCCGGTGGAGCGGATCCGGAAGGTGCCGGGCAAGGTCCCGGTCGACTCGACCATGCTCCCTACCGGGTCCGAGGTGTCACAGCTCGAGTGCCCGGTCGCCGGGATCAGCTCGATCGCATAGGTCGCCCCGGTGTTGCCCGGCACCGAGCGCCGGTTGGTCGTCGAGCCCTGCTGGTTGACGGCGTTCGGCGCCGGCACATTGGTGCAGCGGGTCCAGTAGTTGTTGTCGGAGTTGAGGTGGAAGGAGTAGTCGTCGATCCCCGCCTTGGCGGCCTCATAGGCCTGCTTGCGGTCGAGGTCTCCCCGGCTCAGGTGGACGTCGCCGCTGACCGCGGTGACCGTTCCCAGGACCAGCAGGGAGACGACGAACAGGCCCAGCGCCGTCGTCGCCATCGTGAAGCCCTGCTCTGATCTCAGTCGCGCGCTCACTGGCAGGGGAGGTTGTTGGCGCTGGTGCTGAAGGCGGCGGGGCTGAAGCGTAGGAGCGCTGTGTCCTGGACGCTGGCGGCGGCATTCGGGTCCGTCGTCTCGGGCTGGCCCGGCGAGACCTTGAGCGCGACGCTCACCTGCACGGTGCGCGCCGCGTCGTCGGCGTCGAGCGGGGTCGGCAGCGGGGTGGGGGAGATCTGACCGTTGCTGTAGGCGTAGTAGTGGAACGGCGCCGGGCTCGAGGCGACGCCGGTCACCAGCTGCTTGGACGACGAAGGCGTCGAGGCAAAGCTCCAGGAGGGGACCGAGCCCCCGGTCGCCGGATAGTCGTACTGGGTGAGCGTGCCCCCGTCCAGCGTCACCTCGCTGAGCACCGGGGTGGGTGCGACATCCGAGCCGGTCTGGTGCCAGAAGCGCAGCTTGGTCCCGGTGCTGTCCGTCTGCACCGGAGCGATCTGGGGCGCGACGCAGGCCGAGTGCAGGCTGTCGATCACCTGGTAGAGCGCGAGGCGCGCGCGCTGGGTCGCATCGACGCGGTCGTTGACCCTGGCGCTCTGATGCAGCGTGGTCATGATCACCGTGGTAAGTCCGAAGAGGACGAGCAGTGCCGAGGCCATCGCGACCAGCTGCTCGACCAGGGTGAAGCCACCCTGGTCGGAGATCAGGTCCCCGCCCCTCATGTGCACACCCCGCTGGTGGTCCCGGTCCCCATATAGACGTTCAGGGTGGTCCCGCTGGTCAGGTCCTGCACGAGGACGCCGCTGGACGTCTTGCGCCGGCTGCCGTTGTCGACGCAGACGGTGTAGCCGCTGTTGCTGCTCCAGGGCAGGCCCGGGTCGGACAGCTTGCCGGAGGTGTTGGTGGAGTAGGTGCGCTTGACGGCACAGGTGGTGTCGTTGACGATCACGTGCGCGTTGGACACCGCGGATCCGGGCAGCGCCGCGCCGGTACCGCTGAACACGGTCAGGTTGAGCGCCGGCAGCTGCACCTGCGCCGGCGCGCTGCCCCCGGAGGGGACGGTGACGCTGGCCATCGCGGCAGCGCCAGGCGGGTTGGGCAGGCTGTTGGGGTTCGGGTTGTTTCCCGTGCAGGAGCCGGCGTAGACGGTGTCGGGCGAGGTGAAGGGATAGACAGGCGTCGCGGTCACGGTGCTGAGGCGGGAGCCGCCGGGCGATCCGTAGGACCGCGCGGCCGTCATCCCGGTGTTGAAGACCACGACGGAGTCCGCGCTGGAGTTGACGAGACTCGGCGAGCTGCCGATCCGCGTCTTGAAGTTGACCGGGATCGAGCCCCCCTGGTCGTACTGGAGGGCGACGGTGTAGGTCGTCCCGGCGATCACGCTGATCGTCTGCGGGCCGGGCGCGTTGCCGTCCTTGTCGACCAGCCCGGTGCCGCCGGAGGGCGTCAGCGTGTAGTTGCCCGCGTTCTGATCGGCGAAGACGGCGCACCCCGCCGAGTCGGTCGAGCCGCTGAAGGTGCCGGCCCCGGAGCCGCTCAACCCAATCCCCGCGAGCGGTACGCCCTGCGCGTTGGTCGCGGCGATCGTCAGCGTCCCGTGGTTCGGGTCTAGCGAGCCGGTGGGCGGAGCGATGATGCTCTGGATCACAACCGGGGGGCGTCCGCCGATCCCGGGCCAGGTGACCGACGACGTCGCCTTGATGTAGTCGGCCGAGGAAGACCCCTGGCCGCAGGAGGCGGTGCCGGTGGTGTCGTTGACGAACTGCCCGGTCGAGATGACCGTGAACGCGGTCCCGTCCAGGGTGACCGTGCGGGTCTGGCTGAGGCGGTTGAGCGTCGGCACCCGCAGCGAGCGCAGCCGCGCCTGGTCCTCCTGGGCGACGGCGTAGGCGGCCGAGCGGTGGCGCTGCTCGGAGGCCTGATGGCCGCTGGCCCCGAGCAGGCCGAGGGCCGCGCCGGCCACGAGCGTCGCGACCAGCGCGCTGACCAGCACCTCGATCAGCGCGAAGCCGGCCTCCGCACTCGCGCTCGGCCGCATTGAGACGGGGCAGATTTTCACGGTCTTTCAGCATCGGCCCCGCACGGGTGGCGGCGGCGCAGCCAAAGTGCCCGTGGACGAATGGGGGAGAGCCGCCGGGCGAGCTTGCGCGACCGCCCTAGTACGAGTGTCTAGGTCCAATGCTTCAATAAGTGAAGTCTTGGCGCTATACTCGCTGAAGCGGGTTATGAGCGCGATCAGCAACTCCCGATGCCCGGTCTGTCGCACGGCCGATGTCATCTCAGGCAAGTGGACCCTCCTGGTGATCCGGGACCTGGCTGACGGCAACAGCCGCTTCTGCGAGCTGGAGCGCTCGCTCGAGGGGATCAGCCCGCGAACCCTCTCGCTGCGCCTCCGCGCGCTCGAGGAGCAGGGCATCGTCGAGCGGCACACCTACCCCGAGGTCCCCCCGCGGGTCGAGTACGCGCTGACCGAGAAGGGTCGGGCACTGGTGCCGCTGATCGACGACATGCGCGCCTACGGCGCCAAGTGGCTCTCGGTCGAGTCGGCCGAGCAGACCGCCGCTGCGCTGACCGGCTGACCGCGGCTCTCACCAGCTGAAGCGCTGCAAGCAATCCTGCAGCCGCAGGATGGGGTCAGGCGTGCGAGAAGCAGCTACTCGTGCGTGACCCCGTCCTTCGCGAAGCACTGAGCACGCTCGCCGCCGAGGCGGCGACGCGGCTACGTTCGCTGGTCGCCACCGGCGACGAGATCCCCTTCGACGTCGCCGAGGAGTCGGGGGAGAGCACCCAGTTCTACCGCTATGTGCCGCTGACCTCGCGCTTCGTCAGCGACCGCGAGGACGAGCTGCGCTCGCTTCCCTCGTTCGGCCCGGCCTGCGCCGCGGTCAGTGCCGCCGCCATTGCCGTGCCCTATCTCGAGGCGCGGGGGGCCACCGTCCCCGCCGACCCCGACGAGCGCGCGGCGGCGATGCTGATCTGCTTCATCGCCGACCTCTGGGAGGGAAGCGCAGAGTTCTCGCTCGACTCCGTACGGCTGCGGCGGGCCCTGGGCGAGCTGGACGCCGAGACCCGCGACGCCGGTGAGGCCGAGCTTCTGATCGCTCCGATCGTCGGCCTCCAGATGCCCCTGCCGCGCCTCCAGCTGCCGAGCGGCGTGAGGGTGGTCAGGGCCGACACCGTGGACGCGCCGATCGAGGCGATGCGCAGCGAGGGCATGGGGCGAGCAGCCTGGGAGCCGCAGTACCTGGCCCTCGCCGAGCAGGGCGAGGGCCCCGAGGGCGTGAGCGCCGCGCTCGCCCAGCTCCACGACCTGATCAGCGTGCTTCGCCTCTACCGGGAGGGCGGCATCGGCCTCGGCCCGTACGCCTTCGCCCCGGTCGGCGAGCAGAGCTGGCGCAGGATCGCCACCGGGGCCACGCCGACCAGGCCCGGCGGGTACCAGCTCAGCGAGGACGACTCGATCGAGATCCGCGGCTTCGCGCACGACCTCGAGGTCCGCCCCGATCCCGAAGGCGCCATGGCCTGGGCCGTGGCGCGCTTCGAGATGGGATGCGAGCGGCCGACTCCGCTGGAGGGATTGAGCGATCACCTGCTCGCCCTGCGGGCGGTGCTCGAGGGGCCCGGGCCGGTCAACGCGCCGCTTCCGGCCCGCGCGGCCGCCCTGCTGCCCGACGGGCCGGACCGCGACGACGCCAACTTCCGGATCGAGCGCGCCCAGCAGCTCGAGCGCACCCAGATGAGAGGCCGGCCGCTCGAGCCCAGCGGGGAGGACTCCTCCAGCGCGCTGGAGCTGGCGGCGTGGATCGAGGGCTGCACGCGCTCGATCCTGCGCGACGGGGCGCTCGGCTACTTCGGCGACGATCTCTGCGCCGCCGCCGACGAGACCCTGATCGCGGACGGGCTCGATGCCGGCGAGCCGGCCGACTCCCCGCAGATGGGCGGGACGGCGGAGTGGGACGCACTCGACCCCGCGGCTGCCGAGGAGCCGGAGGCGGCCGAGGAGCTGACGGAGCCTCAGCCGGCCACGGGCGAGATCTCGGTCACGCGCATCTCCCCCGAGCCGGAGCCGGAGGCGGAGCCCGAGCCCGAGCCCGAGGCGGCCGAGGAGTCGCCGACGCAGGTGCTCGAGGCGATCCCGGCCGAGCGGCCCGAGTTCCCGGAGGGCGGCACCGAGGACTGGTTCGAGGAATTCGATGAGCAAGGCGACCCGGCAAGGGAGGACGACGTGATCAACAGCGACTGGCACGAGGACGACTCGCGACCGGCGACCCTGGAGTGGCCGATCGAAGCCATCGAGAGGCGCCGGACCGAGGGAGCGGACGGGACCGAGGATGGGCAGGAGCGGACATCCAACCCGCGCGTGCGCCATCTCTTCCCCGTTCCCGAGGATGCGGACTGGGGAGTCTCCGAGCTCGAGTACGACCGCAACCGGCGGGCGCGCGTCAGCTGACCGGCGCCGCGGCGGCCAGCTCCGCCCGCTCTCGGCCGCTGGCGAACAGGTAGCGGTTGATCTGGGCCAGCCCGGCCAGATCGTGAACGTCCTCGTCCAGGTAGGGGACCTGGATCACGCTGCGGGTTCGAAGCTCTGCCGCGAGGTGCTCGATGTTACGGGCGTCACGGTCGGCGAGCGCCTGGTAGTCGAAGAAGTTCCCGGCCACGCGCCTGGCCAGCGCCTCGTCCCCGAGCGCCCGCTCGAGGGCCGCCGCGAGGTCTTCGCCGTTCCCCCGCAGGTGCTCGGAGGGGTAGTGGACCTTGTTGACGACCACCCCGCCGAACGGGAGCTTGGCCTCGACCAGCTTGCGGTGGAAGTAGACCGTCTCCGAGATCGGCTCGCCCTGCGGGCCACATATCACCAGGAAGCAGGTGCCAGGTTCGGCGACCAGCTCGTTGACCCGCTTGGCCCGCTCCTGGAACCCGTCGACCATGCTGCTGAAGGCGGTGAAGAATTCCGAGAGGTCGGCCAGAAGGTCGAAGCCGACGATCTTCTTCAGCACCGAGAGGGCGACCGTGGCGCTTCGGCCGGCCATCTTGGCGGCGAACCCGGTCGGTCGCATGAACACGCGCAGGGAGCGACCCTCGATGAACTGGGTAAGTCGCCGCGGCGCGTCGAGGAAGTCGAGGGCGTTGCGGCTGGGCGGGGTGTCGAGGACGAGCAGGTCGAACTCGCCCCCGGAGTGAAGCTCGAAGAGCTTCTCCATCGCCATGTACTCCTGGGAGCCGGCGAGGGCGTTGGAAATCTGCTGGTAGATGCGGTTCTCCAGCACCCGGTCGCGCGATTCCTCGTCGGGAGCGTGGCGCCTGACCAGCTCGTCGAAGGTCGCCTTCGCGTCGAGCATCATCGCCCACAGCTCTCCCGAGATCTCGATCCCCTGCTTCTCGAACAGCGCCGGGTCGACCATCTTCGCCTCGTTGCCGAGCTCCTCGAGGCCCAGGGAGTCGGCCAGCCGCTTGGCTGGGTCGATCGTCAGCACGCAGACCTTCTTGCCGCGCTCGGCCATGCCGGCTGCTATCGCCGCCGAGGTGGTCGTCTTGCCGACCCCGCCGGAGCCGGCACAGATGCAGATCCCCTTCCCCTCGAGCACCTCGCCGATCGCCGGCATCAGAGCCTCGCCGAGAGGAGCCTGGCCTCTTCGATCCCCAGCTCGGGCTCGAAGACGAAGGGCAGGGTCTTGACCGGAGTGGAGGTGCGCCGTCGCAGGCGGGCGAGCTGCGAGCGCTGCGAGCGGGCCCTGCGGAACTCAGAGACGGCCGCACGGGCCGCGTCGCGGACCGCTCCGTTGCCGGGCTCCGCGCCGAGGGCGGTCAGCCGCTCGGCGTCTGCTTTGGAGAACCTTTCGGGATAGAGCGCGTTCATGTAGACGCGGTCGACGGCCATGCCGACCTCCTCCCGCAATACCCGCTCCAGCACCGCCGACTCATTCACCGGCATTTCCTCCGGCAAGGAGACGATCGCGGTCCCGGTGCGGAGTTGGTCCGTGATCAGCCGGTCCAGCTCCAGCGCCTGGCTGTGGATCGGTCCGACTCTGGCGATGTTGGCGAAGGTGCGCGGCGTCTCCAGGAAGCCGATTCCGTGCCCGGTGGCGGGTGCGTCAACCACCACGAGGTCGTAGCTGCGGCCCTGCTTGACCCGGCGGTCGGGCTGCGCCAACTCCCAGATCTTGCCGATCGTGACCAGCTCCTTCAGCCCCGGGGTGGCCGCGGTCAGGTAGGTGAAGATGCGGCTGCGAAACAGGATGTCGCGCATCGCTCGGACCTTGAGCTGGAGGAGCACGTACTCGCGCATCGATTCGTCGGGGTCGATCGAGATCGACCACAGGTTCTCCTCCATCTTGACCTCGTGGAAGCCAACCTGCGCCCGCTTGAAGACCCGCGACGCATGCTCCTGGGAGGACACCTCGCAGACGATCGTCCGCTTTCCCTCCGCGGCGGCGCGCAGGCCGAGGGCGAGGGCGACGGTGCTCTTGCCGACCCCGCCCTTGCCGGTGACGAAGACGACGCGCTTGTCGAGGAGATCGGCGATGGGGCCATTCAAGCATTGCCGGCGCGGTGTTAGCGCCGGCAGAGGCATGTCAGGCGGCGAAGCCGCCGCAGGTGATTCTGGTCCTGTCACCACGGTGAGCGTTAACGGCCCTGCATCGTTCGTAGCAATTTCGGAGAACGGCAGGAAAAGGCGCTGCCCATGCGAATACCCGCGCAAATGGGATTCCTCAGCCGCAAGCAGAAGACCGTGGAGCCGCCCTCACCGACCGAGCTCATCGAGCCCTACGCCGACGAGCGGGTCGAAGAGTTCGATATCCAGATCGCCAACGAAAGCGAGGAGGCTGCCGGCTCGCCGACGCCGCCCGAGCCCGACGACGTCGAGATCGTCGTCTCCCACGAGTCCAACGGCGCCGGTCCCGCGGTCTCCGAGCCCGAGGCCGTGGCGCCCGAAGAGCCGGCCAGGATGCGACCCGAGGACCTGATCGCCCCCAGCCGCCACCAGATGGCGGTCGAGGCAGAGGCGCCGGCGCAGGCGCCCACCCGCGACGCCCAGATCATCTCCTTCGCGAACCAGAAGGGTGGAGTGGCAAAGACCACGACCACCCTCAACCTCGCGGTCGCCTTCGCCGAGTCCGGTCACAAGGTGCTCTGCATCGACCTCGACCCCCAGGGCAACCTGACGATGAGTCAGGGGATCGACCCGGACAAGGTCGAGAAGAGCCTCTACGACGTCCTGGTCAACGACCTGCCGATCAGCGAGGTGATCGCCGAGCGCGAGATCGACATCGCCGTCGCCTCCATCGATCTGGCCGGCGCCGAGATCGCGATGAGCACCAAGATCGGCCGGGAGCGCTCGTTGGAGAAGGCGCTGCGCGAGGTCTCCGGGGACTACGACTTCATCTGCATCGACACGCCGCCCAGCCTCGGGCTGCTGACGATCAACGCCCTCACGGCCTCCGACAAGGTGATCGTCCCGGTCCAGTGCGAGTATCTCTCCATGCGCGGGCTGGTCCAGCTCCAGAACACGCTGAAGATGATCCAGGAGAACCTCAATCCCGACGTCGAGATCGAGGGCATCCTCCCGACCATGTTCGATGCCCGCACCGTCCACGCCAAGGAGGCGGTGGAGATCCTCGAGGAGAACTTCGGCGACCTCGTCTTCAAGTCGCGAATCCGCAAGGCGGTCAAGTTCGCCGAGGCGCCCGTGCGGGGAGCTAGTGTGCTCAAGTACGATCCCGACTCGAACGCGGCCAACTACTACCGGGACCTGGCCAAGGAGGTTCTGACGCATGGCACGTCGTCGTAAGCGCGCGAGCATGCGCGAGGGCCCCCTCGCCGACCTCTTCCGCTCGACTTCCGACGACGTTCCCGAGGACCCGCCGGAGGCTCCCCGGCCCGGGGAGCGGGAGCCCCAGGCAAGCGAGGCACCCGCCGCCGAGCCGGCCCGTCCGGCTGAGGAGCAGGCCCGCCCGGCTGAAGAACCCGCTCGCCCCGCCGAGGAGTCGGCTCGCCCGGCCAAGCAGCCTGCCCGGCCCGTCGAGGAACAGGATTCCTACGCGGCGCGGTTCGGTCGCAACGACCCGATCGAGAGGGACGAGCCGTCCGCGGCGAGCGTGCCCGAGCCGCGAGAGCGCGTCAAGCGGGTCTTCGACGAGCGTCCCGGCGACGTGATGGAGGTCCCCCGCTACGGGCGCGACGAGCCGGCATACGCCCCCAAGGGCGGCGAGCCCCACACGCCGAAGATCCGCGTAGTCGGCGTCGGCGGCGCTGGCGTCAACGCCGTCAACAGGATGGTCGAGGCCCAGATTCCCGGGGTGGAGTTCATGGCCGTCAACACCGACCTGCAGTCCCTGCAGCTCTGCATCGCCGACGTCACGGTCCACATCGGCTCCGAGCAGACGCGAGGCCTCGGCGCCGGGGCCGACCCCGACCTCGGCTTCAGGTCGGCCTTCGACGAGCAGGACAAGATCAAGCGCCTGCTCAAGGGGTCCGACATGGTCTTCGTCGCCGCCGGCGCAGGCGGGGGCACCGGCACCGGTGCCGCCCCGGTGGTCGCCCGGCTGGCCCGGGAGATCGGGGCCCTGACCGTCGGCATCGTCACCAAGCCATTCAGCTTCGAGGGCAGCCGGCGCGGCAGCCAGGCGGGCAAGGGCATCGAGGCGCTCGCCGCCGAGGTCGACACCCTGATCGTCGTCCCCAACGACCGCCTGCTCGACGTCCTCGACCAGCAGACCTCGATGGTCGAGGCCTTCCAGGTCGCCGACGACGTCCTCCGCCAGGGCGTCCAGGGCATCTCCGACCTGGTCACGCTGCCGGCCCTGATCAACCTCGACTTCGCCGACGTCCGCACGATCATGTCCGAGGCGGGGCAGGCCCTGCTCGGGATCGGCATGGGCACGGGCGAGGAGCGGGCTATGGCGGCGGCGGAGAAGGCGATCTCCTCCCCCCTGCTCGAGACCTCGATGGAGGGGGCGCGCTCGATCCTGCTGTCGATCACCGGCGGTCCCGACCTCTCGCTTGTCGAGGTGAGCGAGGCCGCCAAGGTGGTCGGCGAGGCCGCGCACCCGGACGCCAACATCATCTTCGGCGCCAACGTCGACGACGACCTCGGCGACCAGGTCTGGGTCACGGTCGTCGCCACCCGCTTCGACGGCCGCGGCGCGCCGCCGCGCCGGAGCGCCGAGCCGACGATCCGCCGCACCAAGGAGGCCGGGCCGGCCCGCCGGGGCGAGCGGCCCGGGGAGCTGGGCGGGGTCGACGTTCCAGAGTTCCTCCCCGGCTAGTCACGTGAACCACTTGCGGCGGCTTCGCCGCCTGACATGCCTGTGCCGGCGCTAACACCGCGCCGGCCTTCTTTCTACAGATGAAGGGCGTCGTCGCCGCCGGCCATCCGCTGACCGCGGAGGCGGGAGCCGAGGTGCTGCGCGCGGGCGGGAACGCGGTCGATGCCGCGATTGCTGCTGCCTTCACCTCCTTCGCGGTCGAGAGCCCCCTGACGGGCCTTGGGGCGGGCGGGTTCATGGTCGTGCACAAGGGCAGCGACTCGGTCCTGATCGACTTCTTCGTCGAGGCGCCGGGTCGGGAGGGCACGGAACGCGGCGAGGAGCTGGTCCCGATCGACGTCCACTTCGACGAGTCGACGACACAGGTGTTCAACGTCGGTGCTGCTTCCTGCGGCGTCCCCGGCACGGCGGCCGGCCTCTTCGCGGCTCTGGAGCGCTTCGGGACGATGCCGACGGATGCCCTGATCGGCCCTGCGGTCCGCCACGCCCGCGAGGGGGCGCCGATCAACCGTCAGCAGGCCTACGTGTTGAGCATCCTCGAGCCGATCTACACCCGCCTGCCGGAGTGCCGGGAGATCTACGCCCCGGAGGGCAGGATCCTGGGGGAGGGCGATGCGTTCCGATTCCCCGATCTGGCCAGCGGGCTGGAGCGGCTGGCAGCCGAGGGACCGGTCCCCTTCTACGAGGGGGAGCGTCGGCCGCGCCGTCGCCGATTTCGTCTGCGAGCGCGGCGGGATCCTCTCGCGCTCCGACATGGCGGCCTACCGTCCGATCGAGCGCCTGCCCGTCGGGGCCTCCTACCGCGGCTGCCGGATCCTCACCAACCCGCCTCCCTCCTCGGGCGGGATCCTGATCGCCTACGCGCTGGAGTTGCTCGAGCGCGCCGGCGGCGAGGGGATCGAGGCGCTGGTGGGGGCGATGGGGGCGGCCAACGAGGCGCGGGGCGAGGAGTTCAGCGACGGGCTCTACCGGGAGGGCTTCGGCGCCGACTTCCTCTCACCGGAGCGCCTCGAGGCTCCGCTGCCGGAGCTGGCGCGGCTCATTGGTGGAGGCGCGGGCGAGCGCTTCGGCTCGACCACCCACCTGGCGGTGATCGACGCGGAGGGGGTGTGCGCCAGCGTCACCTGCTCGAACGGGACGGGCTCGGGCCTCGTCGTGCCGGGGACCGGGATCCACGTCAACAACATGCTCGGCGAGGAGGACCTCAACCCACACGGCTTCCATCGCACGCCGGCCGGCCGGCGGATCCCCTCGATGATGTCCCCGACGATCGTCCTGTGCGACGGCGAGGTGATCGCAGGCCTCGGCAGCGCCGGCTCCAACAGGATCCGCTCGGCAGTGCTGCAGACCGTCGTGCGGCTGCTGGCGGACGGGATGGGCCCCGCGGACGCCGTCGCCGCGCCCCGGGTCCATTTCGAGGCGGGGAGCCTCCAGGCCGAGCCCGGGGTCGACGAGGAAGGGCTGCGCCGCGTCGAAGCTGTGGGGGTGCCGGTAGTGCGCTGGCGCGAGCGAAACCTCTTCTTCGGCGGGGTGCAGGCGGTCACCCGCGATCCGGCGACCGGTGAGGTGAGGGGGGAGGAGATCCCCGGCGAGGCGGGGCCGTTGCCCATGCCTGAGATCTGGCTCGACCACGCGATCCTCGCCGTCCCCGACCTGGAGGGGGCGGGCGCCGAGATCGAGAGGCGGTTCGGCCTCACGTCCGCGCCCGGCGGCAGCCATCCTGCCTGGGGGACCGGGAACCGGATCGTCCCATTCGGGAGCACCTACCTGGAGCTGATGGCGGTGGTGGACGAGGCGGCGGCTGCGGACTCCTGGTTCGGGCGCCACGTCGCCGCGACCGTGGCGGAGGGCGAGCGGCTTCTCGGCTGGGTGGTCGCGACCGACGGCATCGATCAGATCGGAGAACGGCTGGGCCTCGACGTCAGCAGCGGGTCCCGCGCCCGGCCGGACGGCTCCACCCTGACCTGGAGGCTGGCCGGGCTCGAGCACGCGATGGCATCCAACGCGCTTCCGTTCTTCATCGAATGGGACGGGCCCACGGAGGCCCATCCCGGCGCAGCGGCCGCCGAGCACCGCCGGCGGCCCCAGGGGATCGACTGGATCGAGGTCTCCGTGGACGAGCAGCAGCTATGGGATTGGCTCGGGCCGGCTGAGGCGGCGGAGCTCCCGCTCCGGGTCGTCCCGGGCGCCTCAGGGCTTCGCGCGGTCGGGATAGCCACGGACGAAGGCGAAGCCGTGGTGCGCTAGGGCCCGATCCGGACCTTGCCGTTGCCCTGGGCGCGCTCCGCGATCTCCTCGCTGCGCGCCAGGGTCTCGAGCAGGGTGCTGAACACGTCTGCCAGCAGCGCCATTCGCTCGCCCTCGTCGCCGATCTGGAGCAGCTCCTGCTTGGTCTCGGAAGGGAGCTCGACCCGGGCCGCCAGCCCGTAGGCGCTCTGCTCCGCGACCTCGGCCTCGTCTGGGCGCTGGCCGGAGGCCTGCTCGGCGAGATCGAGGAAGGCTGAACGAGCCCCTTCGGCCGCGCCCGCATCCTCTTCGCCGGCGTGCGCCTCGATCACCTCCACCTCGGCAGCCGGATCCTCAGGGTCACCGAAACGATCGAGGACCTTGAACGGGCGCACGCCGGTGACCACGACGTTGAGGCGGCCGTCCTCGAAGCGCTCCAGCACCTCCTCGACCGCTGCGGTGCAACCGACCGAGCGGGCGCCGTCACCGTCGCTCAGGAGGATCCCGAACTCCTCGCCGCTGGAGATGCTGGTCTCGATCATGCGCTTGTAGCGCTCCTCGAAGATGTGGAGCGGCACCTGCTCGCCGGGAAGCAGGGTCAGCGGCAGCTCGAATATCGGGAGCCTTCGCGGCACCGGAGGGAGTCTAGGTGGCCGCGTTCGCCGGCCCGGAGGGGAAGAATGGTCCGGCGATGGACGGGAGCTCCGGGATCGACTTCGAGGCCGAGGGCCTGCTAGAGGGCCTCGAGGGCCCCGAGCGCGAGTCCCGCCTTGGCCTGCTTCGGGAGCTGGAGGCCGACGGCGTCGGCCTGGAGGAGCTACGCGAGGCGGTGAGCGAGAACCGGCTCGCGCTCCTGCCGGTCGAGCGGGTGCTCTCCGGCGAGGGCGCGACCTATACGCCGCGCCAAATCTCCGAGATCTCTGGAGTCGACCTGGACATGCTCCAAGAGCTGTTCCGGGCGATGGGCCTGCCACGGGTCGACCCCGACCAGCCCGGGCAGGACGAGCACGACCTCGCAGCGGCGGAGCGGCTCCGCACCTTTCGTGAAGCGGGGATCTCCGACGCAGGACATCGTCGATATGTCGCGGGTGATGGGGATGGCGATGGCGAACATCGCCGAGGGCACCAGGGAGGTGCTCGGCGAGAGCCCTGATCCAGCCGGGCGATGACGAGCAGGCGGTGGCACTGCGCTTCGCGATGGCGGCGCGGGTCCTCGGCCCTGAGGTGGGGAACGTGCTCCAGTACGTCCTCAACCGCCAGCTCCGCGACCAGATCCGCCGTGACGTGATGGCGGCCGGCGGCGGCTTCGGGCCGGATTGGGAAGGCACGCCGAGTCTGCGTCTGCTTCGCCGACCTGGTCGGCTTCACCAAGCTGGGCGAGCAGCTTCCCGGCGAGGAGCTGGGGCGGGTCGCGGGGCGGCTGGGCGAGCTGGCCTCCGGGGCGGCCGAGTCCCCGGTGCGGCTGATCAAGCTGATCGGCGACGCCGCGATGCTGGTCTCGCCCGACGCGATCGCCCTGTTGGAGGCGGCACTGAACCTCGTCGGCGCGGCCGAGCAGGAGGGTGAGGGGTTCCCCCAGGTGCGGGTCGGGGCGGCTGCGGGTGAGGCGATCGGCCGCGGAGGCGACTGGTACGGGCGGCCGGTCAACCTGGCCAGCCGGATCACCGACATCGCCCGTCCCGGATCCGTCCTTGCGAGCCAGTCGGCGACGGAGATGGCGGGGGAGGGGTTTGCCTACTCGTTCGCCGGCGAGCGCCGCCTCAAGGGAATCGACTCGGGCGTCCGGCTCTTCCGGGTCAGGCGCCGTAGCGAGGAGTAGTGCCGGACCGCAGCTTCGTCATCGTCGCGGTGATCGCCTTCGCGGCGCCCTTCATCCGGGAGTTGCTGCCGCCCCTGGGGATCCCCTCGATCGTCTTCGAGCTGGTCGGGGGAATCATCGTCGGCCCACAGGTGCTGGCGATCGCGACCACCACGCCACCGGTTGAGCTGTTCTCCCAGGTCGGGCTGGCGGCGCTGCTCTTCCTGGCCGGGCGCGAGATCCAGGTCGAGAAGCTGCGCGGCACCCGGCTGCGCAGGGCAGTGGAGCAGTTCGCGATCGGGCTGCTGATCGCCGGGGCGATCGCGCTCGGCCTGGGAGCCGTTGACCTGATCGAGAAGCCGCTCTTGATCGCGATCGTGCTCGCCGCGACCTCGCTCAGCATCATCATCGTGCCCCTCCGCGAGAGCGGTGAGAGCCGCACGCAGTTCGGCCAGCAGGTGATCGCGACCGCGGCGATCGCCGAGTTCGGAGCGGTGATCCTGCTCTCCTTCTTCTTCTCTCACGAGCGCCCCGGGGCGGGGACCGAGATCCTGCACCTGAGCGTCTTCCTCCTGCTGGCGGTGCTCGTCTATCTCTCGGTCAGCCGGAGCGCCCGCAGCGCCCGCCTGATGGCGGCGGTCGAGCGGCTGCGGACCGGCAGCACCCAAATCCAGGTGCGTGCGGACCTCGCGCTGGTCGCCCTCGTCGTCGCCCTCGCCAACTCGCTCGGCCTCGAGTCGATTCTCGCCGCCTTCACCGTGGGGATCATCCGCGGCATGACCGCGCCCGGGGACCGGCTCGGGGAGCAGCGGCTGGACACCGTCGCGCTGGGGATCTTCATCCCCTTCTTCTTCGTCGCGAGCGGGATCGACTTCCAGGCCGACCAGCTCTTCGACTCGATCGGGGCTGCGATCAAACTGCCCCTGATCGTCGCCGGCCTGCTCGCCGTGCACATGCTCGGCGCGCTGCGCTACCGGCGCGAGATGGACAGGCCGGACGTGCTCGCCGCCGGCCTGCTCCAGGCGACCTCCTTCTCCTTCATCATCGTCGCAACCCAGATCGGCCTGCAGCTGCGGATCATGGAGCAGTCGACCGCCGCCGCCCTGATCGCCGCCGGCCTGGTCTCGGTGATCGCCTTCCCGGCGCTCGCCTTCAGGACCCTGGAGCGCGACCGCGGCTGATCCGCCTCCGCGGCTGTCACGAATGCTTCTTCGACGAGACCAGAATCAAGTGCTCCTGCTGACGCTCTTCGCCGTGATCGCGGGCGCTGCCACCGCGCTCTCACCCTGCGTGCTGCCGGTCCTGCCCGCGGTGCTGGCCGCGGGGGCCACCGGCGGCAGGCGGCGTCCGCTCGGCGTGGTTGCCGGCCTCACCCTCTCCTTCACATTCGCCACCGTCGCGCTGGTCTACGTGATCGACGCCCTCGGGCTGCCGGACGACATCACCCGCACGATCGCGATCGTCGTCCTGGCCTCGTTCGGCCTGGTCCTCCTGATCCCGCCGCTGGGGGACCGTGTCGAGGCCGTCGCGAGCCGCCTGGCCGGCGCACCGCGGATCCACCGCGGCGAGGGGCTATGGTCGGGCCTGCTGCTCGGCGCCGGCCTTGGTCTCGTCTACGCTCCCTGCGCTGGGCCGATTCTCGCGGGGGTGATCACGGTCTCCGCTTCGCAGGATCTGACAGCCGAGAAGCTGCTGATCGCCCTCGCCTACGGGGCGGGGACGGGCGCCGTGCTCTACGCGATCATGATCGGCGGCAGGAAGCTGACCGACCGCCTCGCGCCGGTGCGGGGCAAGGTCAACCCCGTGA
Organism: uncultured Actinomycetes bacterium; assembly: GCA_963738305.1. GTDB lineage: Bacteria > Actinomycetota > Thermoleophilia > Solirubrobacterales > 70-9 > JBBRHQ01. The sequence continues at coordinate 208,023 of CAVTVU010000005.1, forward strand.
TGGGCCTCGTGATGATCGCCGTCGCCCTGATGCTGGCGACCGACCTCGACATCCGCTTCGAGACGTTCCTCGCCCGCCACGCGCCCTCCGCGCTCGTCAACCCGACCCGCGGGGTCGAGGACAGCTCGGCGATCGCCGGCGACCTCGATGCCCTGCGCGATACGGGCCACCCGGCCCCCCGGCAGGCCGGTGCACGGCAGGCGGAGACCGGCCGCTCATTGCCGGTACTCGGCCGTGCGCCCGAGCTGGCCGACACGGGCGAGTGGTTCAACTCGCGGCCCCTGTCGATCGCCGGTCTGCGGGGCAAGGTCGTGCTGATCGACTTCTGGACCTACACCTGCATCAACTGCCTGCGCACGCTCCCTCACGTCGAGGCCTGGTACCGGAAGTACCGGCGTGACGGGCTGGTGGTGCTCGGGGTCCACACCCCCGAGTTCCCCTTCGAGCGGATCGCATCCAACGTGAAGGAGGCGATCGCCTCCAACGGGCTCACCTACCCGGTCGTCCAGGACAACGACTACGGGACCTGGAACGCCTTCGGCAACCAGTACTGGCCCGCCAAGTACCTGATCGATGCCGACGGCAACGTTCGCTACGTCCACTTCGGCGAGGGTGACTACGGGGTGACCGAGCGGGCGATCCGCTCGCTGCTCGCCGAGCGCGGGACGCAGCATCTCGGCGCCGAGACGAGGGTTCACGCCCAGGTGGCCTCCAGGGCGGCGCTGACCCCGGAGAGCTACCTCGGCCTGGCCCGGGCCGACCGCTTCGCCGAGCCGCCGCGCCCCGGGACCCATCGCTACCGGGCGCCGGCGAGCCTGGCCCCCGACCAGCTCGCCTACGGTGGACGGTGGACCCTGGCGCCGGAGGGGGCCACCGCGGCAGGGGGCTCCTCGCTGGACCTCGAGTTCCACGCCCGCCGGGTCTTCCTCGTGCTCGGGTCCCCGGGACAGGCGCGAAGCGCCCAGGTGCTGCTGGACGGCCGTCCGCTCCCGGACCGCCTCGCCGGCCGCGACGTCCGCGACGGTGTGCTCGAGGTCGACGCTCAGCGCCTCTACAGCCTGGTCGACCTGCCCCGGGTCGGGCACCACCGGCTGACCCTGCGGCTAGAGCCCGGCATCTCGGGCTACGCCTTCACCTTCGGCTGACCCGGCGGCAGGACGCCCCGCCGCCGAACGCAAGGTTCCGTGACCATTGGTCACGGAAGTTGCCGTTCGGCTGGGAGGGGCTAGGACCTGCGGGCCGAGAGGACCAGGTTGTAGAAGAGCTCGGGGGGCAGGCGCGGCTCCAGCAGGGACTCGTCGAGGCGCTGGAGCGCCAGGTAGCTGCGGAAGGCGAAGTGTCGCCAGGCGACCGGCACCGAGTCGGGATCTGCGCTGGCCTCCACCGAGCGCAGGCCCCAGCCCCAGGCGTTGGCGAGCAGCTCCTCGCCGCGCAGGTGGACCTCCCCGAAGCCGGCCCGTCCAAGCTCCGTGCGCAGCTGCGGGGGGGAGAAGGCGTGGACGTCCACCTCGCTCTCCAGCGCGTGGTCGTTTCCGCAGGCAGGGCCGGCCATGCGAGCGGGGTCTGCGCCGACGGCGGCGCGCCAGGCCGGCGCGAGCAGGTGCCCGGTTCGCTTCGGAAGAGCCGCCAGGCGATCGCCGTGGCGCGAGGGCTCGCCGCAGAACGCGACCGCGCCACCTGGCCGCAGCACCCGGTGAAACTCGGAGAAGGCGCGCTCGAGGTCCGGGATGTGGTGGAGGACCGCGTGGCCGAAAACGAGGTCGAAGCTGCCGTCACCGAAGGGGAGCCGCTCGGCGTCGGTGACCTCGGTCGACACCTCGAGGCCGAGGCGGTGGGCATTGGCCTCGAGCGAGGCCAGCATCCCGGGCGAGATGTCGGTGGCGGTGGCGTGGCGGATCACTCCCAGTTGCAGCAGGTTGAGCGAGAAGTAGCCGGTCCCGGCGCCGATCTCCAGGGCATCCGCGAACGGATCGCGTGGCAGCGTGCCGAGCGCCTTGCGCAGCTTCGCCCGCACCTGCCTCTGCCCGGTGGCGCCGAAGTCGATCCCCCATTTCGAGTCGTAGGTTTCGGCGGCGACGTCGTGATAGGCGGTGTTGACCTCACGGATGCGCTCGGCGCTGGTGCCGGGGGCGGCGGGCATGGCGCGGAACGATACGGCTACGTTCCGGGACCTGCCCGACTACCTGCAACAGGACCAACCCCCCGGCGTCCCGCCCCTGGCGCTGACCGGCGAGCGGACCCTCCCCGACCTGCCCGAGGAGAACTACTGGTTCCGGCGCCATCTCGTCGTCTACGAGTGGCTGGCCCGGCGCTGCCGGGGCCTGCGGGTGGCCGACCTCGCCTGCGGCGAGGGTTACGGTTCCGACGTCCTGGCGAGAGAGGCCGCCGACGTGGTTGGCGTGGACGCGAACCCGGAGGCCTTCGAGCATGCCCGGCTCCGCTACCGCCGGGCGAACCTGCGCTTCGAGCGGACCCTGGTCGAGCAGTTCGCCGAGCCGCGCGATGCGATCGTCTTCCTGCAGACGATCGAGCACGTCGAGCAGCCGGGGGATCTGCTCGGCCGGTTCGCCGAGTTGGCCCCGGTCTCCTACGTATCGACGCCGAACCGCCTCACCCTGGCCCCGCCCGGGGCGGAGAAGTCCGAAAACCCCTGGCACCTGCGCGAGTACACGATCGCCGAGTACCGGGAGGTGCTCGAGCCGCACTTCTCCCGGGTCGAGGTCCTCGGGCTCTTCCACGCCCGCAAGCTCCGCGCCCACGAGCTGGCAATCAGGCTCGGCTGGGACCGGGTCCACCGGGCCCTGCGCATCACGGAGCCCTTCTACGAGCGCTTCACCCCCGCGATCGCCGCCTCGGACTTCGCGCTGCGGCCCGAGAGCCTGGATCGAGCCCTGGACTTTCTCGCGATCTGCCATGCCTGAGGAGGGAGCCTCGGGGGGGCCACATGCGGGCGCCTCGGTCGGGGACCTGGCGATCGTCCTCCACAGCCACATGCCGTACGTGGAGGGGTTCGGCACGTATCCGTTCGGCGAGGAGTGGCTGTTCGACGCGGTGATCCGCTCCTACCTGCCGGTGCTCGAGGTGGCCAGGGACCTGACCATGACCGTGACGCCAGTCCTCGCCGACCAGCTCGAGGACCGCGGCACGATGGAGCGGCTGCGGGACTTCCTGGTCGAGCACCGGGTCGGCGCGGCCGGGGCCGACGCTCGTGACCTCGACCCCGAGTGCAGGCCCGCCGGAGAGGCCGAGCTGGCCCGCTACCGGCACGCACTCGAGCTGCTCGATGGGGGCGGGGGGGACGTGCTGGGGCTGTTCCGGGAGGCGCAGGAATCGGGCCTGGTGGCGCTGGCGACGTCGGCTGCGACCCACGCCGTTCTGCCGCTGCTGGCGACCCGGGCGGGAATCTCGCTTCAGATCGAGACGGGGCTCCGCTCGCACCGCCGCCGCTTTGGCTGGAAAGGGGGATTCTGGCTGCCCGAGTGCGCCTACGTCCCCGGGCTCGAGTGGCGCCTGGCCGACCACGGGGTGCGCTGGTTCTGCCTCAACCAGAGCGCCCACGAGCCGGGCAGCGCGGCCCTCACACCGGCGGCGACCGAGGCGGGACCTGTCGCCTTCACGATCGACTGGGAGGCGGTCCAGTGGCTCTGGTCGCTCGGCGGCTACCCGTCGGGTGAGCGCTACGCGCAGTTCGCCGGGCGATCGCTGCGCGGTACGAGGATCTGGAGGATCGGCGGCGGCCCCTACGACCCCGCGGAGGCAGAGGCCGCGGCGCGGCGCCACGCTGCGGAGTTCTGCGCGGCCGCCGCCGCCCGACTCGTCGGTTTCCGCGAGGCCGGCAACGATCGCGGCCTGCTCGTCTTCGCCGTCGACACGGAGCTGATCGGGCACTGGTGGTCGGAGGGGCCGGTCTGGCTGGCCGAAGTATTGAGGGCCGCGCCCGAGCACGGCCTCCGCCTGCTCACCCTGCCGCGGGCGCTGGAGGAGCGGGAGCCGCGGGCGCGCCCGCTGAGGGCTTCGACCTGGGGCGAAGGGGCCGACCTGCGGACCTGGGACTCGGCATGCGTCGCCGACCTGGCCTGGGGTGCGCGGCGAGGAGAGCTGAGGCTGTTGCGGGCGGTGGCGAGCGGCCTCGACCGAGCTGCGACGGCCCGAGCGGCGCGCGAGCTGCTGGCGCTTCAGTCGAGCGACTGGGCCTTCCTCGACGGTCGGCGCCAGGCTGGCGAGTACGCCTTCCTGCGGGCGATCAACCACTCGCGGGCGATGCTCGAGGCCATAGACTCCTCGGCGCCCTCCCCGGAGCCCCGCATGCGAGCCCTGGCACCCGACCTCAACCTCGCCCCGCTGCTGCGGCCGTAGAGGAGTGCTTTGACCCGCGCGCTGATCCTCTCCTGGGAGTACCCGCCGCTGATCGAGGGCGGTCTCGCGCGCCACGTCCGCAAGCTCTCCGAGGCGCTGGTCGAAACCGGCGTCGAGGTCCACGTGCTGACCCGTGGTGGTGAGGAGTCACCCGAGGAGGACGACGCGGCGGGCGTCTCGATCCACCGGATCCGCGAGCCCAAACGCCCGACCGACCTCGGCGAGTTCGTCGCCTGGGTGGAGCGGATGAACTCGGACATGCTCGCCGCCGGCGTCGAGCTGGGCGACCGCCTCAGCTTCGACGTCGTCCACGGGCACGACTGGCTCGTCGCCAACGCCTGCGACCACCTGGCCAAGCGGTTCGGGGTCCCGCTGGTGACGACGATCCACGCCACCGAGCACGGCCGGCACCAGGGCTGGGTCGAGCAGCATCCCCAGACCTACATCCACGGGGTCGAGCGCTGGATCACCAACCGCTCGGAGCGCGTGATCGCCTGCTCCCACTACATGCGCGAGCAGATCGTCGACATCTTCGGGGTCGAGGAGTCGAAGGTGAGCGTGATCCCCAACGGGATCGACCCCGAGGACCTGTGCCCCCAGGACCCCGCCGAGCTGCGGCGGCTGCGCGGTGAGTTCGCCGACCCCGACCAGAAGCTGGTACTGCTGATCGGGCGCCTCGTCTACGAGAAGGGTTTCCAGCTGGCGCTCGAGGCGATGCCGAAGCTGATCGAGCAGGTCCCGGGGACCCGCTTCCTGGTCGCGGGGTCGGGGACCCACGAGGCAGAGCTGCACAAGCAGGCCGACGAGCTCGGCCTGGGCGAGGACGGCACCTTCCTCGGCTGGATCGGCGACGATGTCCTCCACTCGCTCTACGCGATCGCCGACGTCTGCGTGGTCCCCTCGATCTACGAGCCGTTCGGCCTGGTGGCGCTGGAGGCGATGGCCTCCGGCTGCCCCTGCATCGTCGCCGACACCGGCGGCCTGCGCGAGGTCGTCCCCCACGAGGAGGTCGGCCTGCGCTTCCGCGCCCGCGACCCGGAGGCGCTGGCCGAGGTCGCGACCCGGGTCCTCTCCGACGACGAGCTGGGACGGCGCCTTGTCGCCGAGGCCTACGATCATCTGCGGCGCTTCGACTGGAACGACATCGCCGAGCAGACCTCGGAGGTCTACGAGGCGCTGCTCTCCGAGGCCGCCCCCGCCTGAAGGTCGAATCCGGAGCTTCCGACTCTCGACCGATCGTCGATGCTGCTTGCCCGCTACCGGCACCGCCCTATAGTCGAGTCGCCCATCTACCGCGAACCGAGGGAGGCCATGGCAGGAGTGGGTCAAAACGGTGGAGCCCGTGGTGGGCGTCCGAGGCTGCTCGCCGCAACAGCGCCCCTCGCGATGCTCGTACTCGCCGTCGCCTGGGCGCCAGGCGCGTTGGGAGACCAGGCAGGTTCGAAGGCACGTCGCCTCCAGGCAGGCCTGATCGACCTTGGCGGCTCCCATACTTGTGCCGTGCTCCAGGGCGGCGCGGTGCGCTGTTGGGGCGAGGGCAGCCTGGGCGAGCTGGGTTACGGCAATCCCGATGACATCGGCGACGACGAGGCTCCCGGCTCGGTCGGTCCGGTCAAACTCGGCCGCCCGGCGGTGGCGATCAGCGCCGGAGGCTTCAACACCTGCGTGATCCTCAAGGGCGGCGCGGTGCGCTGCTGGGGCTTCGGCGGCTTCGGGGGGCTCGGCCTCGGCAACACCAAGACCATCGGCGATGACGAGGTGCCGGCCTCGGTCGGGCCGGTCAACCTCGGTGGCCGCGCGGTAGCGATCAGCGCTGGGAACGAGCATTCTTGCGCCTTGCTCGAGGGCGGCAAGGTGCGTTGCTGGGGCGAGGGCGGCGCCGGACAGCTCGGCTACGGCAACACCAACAACATCGGCGACAACGAGGCGCCGGCCTCGGTCGGACCGGTCAAGCTCGGCCGCCGAGCGGTGGCGATCAGCGCCGGGGACTCCCACACGTGCGCGATCCTCAGGGGCGGAGCGGTGCGCTGCTGGGGCTACGGCGCCTACGGCGCGCTCGGCTACGGCAACACCAACAACATCGGCGACAACGAGGCGCCGGCCTCGGTCGGGCCGGTCAAGCTCGGCCGCCCGGCCGTGGCGATCAGCGTCGGGGGCTACCACACCTGCGCGATCCTCGGGGGCGGCGCGGTGCGCTGCTGGGGCGCTGGCGGCGAAGGCGCGCTCGGCTACGGCAACGCCAAGGACATCGGCGACGACGAGACTCCCGCCTCGGTCGGACCGGTCAAGCTCGGCCGCCCGGCCGTGGCGATCAGCGCGGGGGAAAATCACACCTGCGCGATCCTCAAGGGCGGCGCGGTGCGCTGCTGGGGCAACGGCAAGTTCGGCGAGCTCGGCTACGCCAACACCGACTCGATCGGCGACGACGAGACCCCCGGCTCGGTTGGGCCGGTGGATCTGGGCGCGAATCACAAGGCCGTCGCGATCGGCACCGCGTATGCGCACACCTGCGCGGTGCTCGACAACGGCAGGGCGCGGTGCTGGGGGAGGGCTGATCGCGGCCAGCTGGGATACGGCAACACGGAGACGATCGGCGACAACGAGACCCCCGGCGGCTTCGGCCCGGTCGCCCTCGGAGGCAGGCTGGCGGCCGCGGTCGGCGATCTCTCGCTTCGGGTCTGGGTCAGCCGCGCCCGGGCCCGGGTCGGCCAGCACCTCGCCCTGGTCGTGAAGCTGCGGGACGCGGGCCCCGACCCGGTGCCCGCACTGGTGGTCGGGCTGAGGCTGCCGCGAAAGCTGTCGCTGCTCTCGGCCAAACCCGCCAAGGGCACCTACATCCGCCGCCGCGGTAGGTGGAAGGTGGGCAAGATCGCCGCCGGCGGGACGATCCGGCTGAAGCTCGTCGTCGGGGTCAGGCGTCGCGGTTGGATCGCCGGATCGGTCTTGGTGAGGGCCGCCGGCGCCCCCGACCCCGACTCGAAGCCGGCGAACGGGCCGGGCGAGGACGACTTCGCCCGCTTCCGGATCAGGGCTATCAGCGGTAGGCATTGAGTCCCGAGGCATACGACGTGATCGGCCGCGGCTACGCAGCGGCAAGACGGGCCGACCCGAGGATCGAGGCGCGCATCCGGGCGGCCCTGGCGGACGCCCGCAGCGTTGTCAACGTCGGCGCCGGTACGGGGTCCTACGAGCCCGCGGATCTCGAAGTAATCGCAGTCGAGCCCTCGGGCGAGATGATCGCCCAGCGGCCGCCGACCGCGGCCCGCGTCCTGCAGGGGTCGGCCGAGCGCCTGCCGCTCGAGGACCAATCGGTCGATGCTGCGATGGCGATCCTGACGATCCAGCACTGGCAGGAGCCTCATGACGGGATCGCGGAGATGCTCAGGGTGGCGAGGCAGCGGATCGTCATCCTCAGCTTCGACCCCGACTACCTGCAGACCTGGTGGATCAGCGAGTACGCGCCCGAGATCGGCGACGACGACCGTGACAGGTTCCCCCCTCCCGGACTGCTGGTCGAGTGGCTCGGAGGTGGGGAGTCGGAGCCGGTCGAGGTGCCGGCCGACTGCACCGACCTGTTCCTGGGAGCCCTGTGGGCGCGCCCCGAGCTGGTGCTTGACGCGAACATTCGCCGATCGAACTCCGGTTTCGCACGGCTGGACCCGGAGAAGGAGGGCCGGGCCGTGTCGCGGCTCCGCGCCGACCTCGAGTCGGGCGAGTGGGATCGCCGCCACGGTGAGCTGCGCCGCCGAGCCAGCCTCGACGTGGGGGTGCGGCTGATCGTCTCCGAGCTCGGCTAGGTCAGGCTCGACCGGGTCGGGGCCAGCGCAGCGCTCTCGGGACGGTCCCGCATCCGCAGGACCCGCGCCGGAACGCCGCCGACCACCGCGTTGGCGGGCACGTCCCTGGTGACGACCGAGTTGGTCCCGATCACCGAGTTGTCGCCGACCCGGATGCCACGCAGGATGCAGGCGCCGTAGCCGATCCAGACGTTGGAGCCGACCTCGACGTCGCGCTTGTAGATGCCCTGGCGGCGGATCGGCGTCTCGACGTCGACCACGCCGTGATCGAAGTCGATGAACATCGCCCGGTCGGCGATCACGCACTGCTCCCCGATCCGCACCCGCTGGTAGGCGGAGATCGTGCATTCCTGTCCGAACACAGTCTTGTCGCCGATCTCGACCACTCCCTCGTGGCAGCGGATCTTCGTCCCGTCTCCGATCCAGACGAAGCGGCCAAGGTCGAGCCGCCCGCGTCGGCCGATCTGGATCGCCAGGCGGCGACCGAAGAAGACCATCCCGGCCGTCCTCCAGCGCCAGCCGGCGGGGGTCAGGAGCCGGCGCCACAGGTAGCGCCAGAGCAGCATCCCGTACTTCGGTGTGAGCATTCGATTGGAGGCGAGGAATCGCAGGCGGCGCATCGCGGCGTGACTCTAGACTGAGCGCCGCATGGCCGACGTCACCGAATCAGCCTCGCTGGCCGACCGCCTGGTGAGCGGTGACAAGCGCGCCCTGGCCCGGGCGATCACGCTGATCGAGTCCGACGACCCCGCCGGCTGGGAGCTGGTCCGCGAGGTCTATCCGAGGACGGGGAAGGCCCGGATCATCGGCTTCACCGGCCCCCCTGGCGTCGGCAAGAGCACCCTCATCGGTGCCCTGACCGGCGAGCTGCGTGAGGCCGATCGCGAGATCGCGGTGCTGTCGATCGACCCCTCCAGCCCGTTCACCCGCGGGGCACTTCTCGGCGACCGCATCCGGCTCTCCGACCACTTCCTTGACCCGGGCGTGTTCATCCGCTCGATGGCCTCCCGCGGCGCCCTCGGCGGGCTCTCGGAGGCGGCGCTCCAGGTCGCCCTGGTGATGGACGCGGCCGGCAAGGACGACGTGCTGATCGAGACGGTCGGGGTCGGGCAGGCGGAGATCGACATCGTCGATCACGCCGACACGATCGTCTTGGTGCTGATGCCCGGCTCGGGCGACTCGATCCAGGCGCTGAAGGCCGGCGTGATGGAGATCCCCGACGTGATCGTGATCAACAAGGCCGATCACCCGATGACCGACACGATGGTGCGCGAGGTCCGCGGCGTGCTGGCGCTGGCCAGCGACCCCGGCGACTGGCAGGTGCCGATCCTGCGCACCGAGGCCACGACGGGCGAGGGCGCGGCCGAGCTGAAGGGGAAGATCGACGAGCACCGGGCGCTGATCGAGGCCGAGGGGACGCTGGATGAGAGGCGGGCCCGGAACCTGCGGAATGAGGTGCTGGGGATCGCCGCCTCGCGGCTGCGCCGCCGCCTTGAAGCGTCCGTCGCCGACGATGCCGAGACCGTTGCGCTGCTGGAGAGGGTTGTGAAGCGGGAGCTCGACCCGGCCAGCGCCGCCGGCGAGCTGCTCGAGCGCCAGGGCGATGGCTGAGAGCGCACCCCGCCGCGGCGGGCGGCGGCTCCCGACCCTGGACCAGGCCCTGGACTGGATCAACGACGGAGTCGAGGACGTTGGCGGCTCGGGCGTGGCGCGGGTCCAGGCGATCTTCGTCGATGCGGAGGCGGGCGAGCCCGCCTGGGTGATCGCGAAGCTCGGGCGCTTCGGCAAGGCTGTGGCGATTCCGATCCATGACTGCGCGGCGGTCGCCGGTCGGGTCTGGGTCCCGCACCAGCGTGACGTCGTGCGCGGCGCGCCCAGCGTCGATCCGGAGCAGCCGTTCGCGCGCGAGCACGAGCTGGCGATCTGCGCCCACTACGGGATTCACGAGGGCCACGGGCGCGCCGCCGAGGTGGCCTCCCGCGAGCCGGGCGCGCTGACCTCGAAACCCGCCGGGGCACCCGAAGAGCGAGAAAAGGTGCCCGAAGAAAAGGCCGATCGGGACGGCGAAGTGGCGGGGTAGGGGCGCGCCCTACCGACGTGGGGCTTCTGAACCGCGATATACGCGGGTTGAAAGGTCCCACGTGCGCTGCCGGATCGCGGTAGCGTCGCGCGCTGCTCAGCAGCCGAGTGCTCGGGCGATCACCATCTGCTGCACCTCGTCGGTGCCCTCGCCGATCGTGAGGATCTTGGCGTCGCGGTAGAAACGGCAGACCGGGTACTCCTCGATGTAGCCGTAGCCGCCGTGGATCTGCACCGCCTCCTCGGTCGCTCGGACCGCGAGGCGGCCGGTGATCAGCTTCGCCTGCGCGGCGGTCAGGGTGAACGACTGGCCCGCGTCCTTCTCCAGCGCCGCCCGGTGCGTGAGCAGCCGGGCCGCCTCGATCTGCGCCGAGAGGTCGGCGATCTTCGCTTGGATTGCCTGGAAGCTGGCGATCGGCTTGCCGAAGGCGCGCCGCTCCTTCGCGTAGGAGATCGCCTCGTCGAGGGCTCCCTGGGCGAGCCCGACGCCCATCGCCGCGACCCCGATCCGGCCGCCGTCGAGGATGTGGAGGAAGTTCTTGAACCCTTCGCCACGGCGGCCGAGCAGGTTCCCCTCGGGCACCCGGCAGTCATCGAAGGCGAGCGGCCGCGTGTCGGAGGCGTTCCAGCCCATCTTCCGATACGGCTCTCCCGCCTCGTAGCCGGGGGTCCCGTTGGCGACGATGATGTTGGAGATCTCGCGCCGCCCGTTCTGATCGGTGAGGGCCGTGATCGTCACGCATCCCGAGATCTCGGTCCCCGAGTTGGTGATGAACTGCTTGGCGCCGTCGATCACCCACTCGCCGGCTTCGAGCCTCGCGGTCGTCCGGGTCGCGCCGGCGTCCGAACCCGCCTCCGGCTCGGTCAGGCCGAAGGCGGCGAGCCGCTCGCCGCTGCACAGCTGCGGCAGCCACTCGCTCTTCTGCTCCTCGGAGCCCCAGAGGTGGATCGGCATCGTGCCCAGCGAGGTGTGGGCCGCCATCGTGATGCAGACGGAGGAGTCCACCCGGGCCAGCTCCTCGACCGCGAGCGCGTAGGAGAGGGTGTCGGCGCCTCCCCCTCCGTACTCGGGCGGGAAGGGGATCCCCATCAGCCCCAGCTCGCCCATCTTGGCGACGATCTCGTAGGGGAAGGCCTTGGTGCGGTCGAGCTCCTCGGCCACCGGCGCGACCTCGCCGCGAGCGAAATCGCGCACCGTGTCGCGCAGAAGCCGCTGCTCGTCGCTCAGCTCGAAATCCACGCGGCCAATGTATTCAATGCCCGCGCGGTGTTAGCGCGGGCAGAGGCATGTAAGGCGGCGAAGCCGCCGCAAGTTGTTCTGCAATGCCCGCGCGGGGGCTCAACTGCTACATTCGTAGCAATGCAGCATCGAACGATCCCCCAGCGGGAGCTGCGGAACAACATCGGCGAGGTTCTCCGAGAGGTGGAGGCGGGCGCCCGGATCCGGGTCACCGTGCGGGGCCGCGCCGTCGCCGACCTGGTCCCTGTCGAGCCGCGGCAGACCTGGGCGCCGTGGGAGAGCGTCGAGCGCCTCCGCGCCGAGGCACCGTTGGATCCGGATCTGCGCAGCGAGATCGCCGCGGCCCTCGGGGAGAGCCCTGGCGACGACCCATGGAAGAGGTACGGATCCGGGCGATCCTAGACACCTCCGTCCTGATCGCCGCGGAGGGTGACGAGCTGCGCCGGACCGGTCACGAGCAGACGCTCGAGGTCGCGATCTCCGTCGTGACCATGGCGGAGCTTCGGCTCGGAGTCCTCCTCGCCGGCGACCCGGAGGTGGCAGCGAGGCGCACCGAGACCCTGATGCGGGTCGGTCGGACCTATCACGCCCTCGCAGTCGACGACGACGTGGCCGCGGCCTACGCGGCGCTGGTGGCGGAAGCGCGCCCACGCGGCCGGCGACCGGCGCCGCACGACGGCCTGATCGCTGCGACCGCCCGGCGCTTCGACATACCCCTGTTCACCCGGGACGCGGGCTTTCAGGGCCTTCCAGGGGTGGAGGCCGTCCTAGTCTGATAGGCCCGTGCGGTGTTAGCGCGGGCAGAAGCATGTCAGGCGGCGCAGCCGCCGCAAGTTGCTGATAGGCCCGTGCGGTATTAGCGCGGGCAGAAGCATGTCAGGCGGCGCAGCCGCCGCAAGTTTGCTGATAGGCCCGCGCGGTGTTAGCGCGGGCAGAAGCATGTCAGGCGGCGCAGCCGCCGCAAGTTGCTGATAGGCCCGCGCGGTGTTAGCGCGGGCAGAAGCATGTCAGGCGGCGCAGCCGCTGTAGGTCCTCAGAGCTGGAGGGACTTCACCTGCAGCAGCTCCTCGATCCCGTAGCGGCCGTTCTCGCGACCGTGACCGGACTGCTTGTAGCCGCCGAAGGGGGCGAGCGGATTGAAGGTGCCGCCGTTGATCTCGATCTGGCCGGTCCGGATCCGGCGGGCGACCTCAACGGCCCGCTCCTCGCTCCCGGACCAGACCCCGCCGGCGAGGCCGTAGCTGGTGTCGTTGGCGATCCGCACCGCGTCGTCGGTGTCCTCGTATGCCTGGATCGCGAGCACCGGCCCGAAGATCTCCTCCTGGGCGATCGTCATCTCCGGCGTGACCTCGCTGAACACCGTCGGCCGCACGAAGTAGCCCCGATCGAGCCCCTCGGGGGCCTCGGCACCGCCCGTCACCAGCTTCGCGCCCTCCTCGCCACCCTTGGCGATGTAGCCGCGCACCCGCTCGCGCTGCACGTCGGAGACGAGTGGTCCTAGCCGGGTGCCGGCGTCGAACGGGTCACCGGGGGTGAACGACTCCGCCGCCGCGGTGGCGATCTCCTCGACCAGGGCGACCTTCTCGCGCGGCACCAGCATTCGAGTCAGGGCGCTGCACGTCTGGCCCGAGTTGAGGTAGCACTTGGCAACTCCGTCCGGGACGGCCTTCTCGAGGTCGGCGTCGTCGAGGATCACGTTGGGTGACTTGCCGCCCAGCTCGAGCGCCACGGGCTTGACCGTGGCAGCGGCCAGCTCCGAGACCCGCTTGCCGGCCCGGGTCGAGCCGGTGAAGGAGACCATGTCCACCCCCGGGTGGCCGGCCACCGCTTCGCCGGCGACCGGCCCGGTGCCGGTGACCAGGTTGAAAACGCCCGGCGGGAGGCCCGCGAACTCGATGATCTCGGCCAGGATGAAGGCATTCAACGGCACGACCTCGCTCGGCTTCAGGACGACGGTGCAGCCGGCCGCCAGGGCGGGGGCGACCTTCAGCGCGATCTGGTTGAGGGGGTAATTCCAGGGGGTGATCGCCCCGAGCACGCCGACCGGCTCGCGCAGCACCCGCGAGTTACCGATCTCCTCCTCCCAGGCGACCTCCTCCATCACCGCGGGCATCGCCCCGAACTGCATGGTCGGCAGGCCGGCCTGGATCTGGACGGAGAGCTTCAGCGGCATGCCCAGCTCCTGCGAGATCGTCGCCGCGATCTCCTCGGAGCGCTCGCCCAGCCCAGTGGAGATCGCGGCCAGGTAGGACGCCCGCTCCTCGCGGCTCGTCGCCGCCCAGCCCTCGAAGGCCTCGCGGGCGGCCCCGACCGCGAGCTCGACATCCTCGGCCGTGCCGGCCGGGATCGAGCCCATCACTTCCTCGGTCGAGGGGTTGATCACCTCGATCGTCTCCGAGCCCTGCGGCTGGACCCACTCGCCGCCGATGAAGAGCTGCTCGCGGGTCTGGACCTCTGCCGTGGTCGCCATCTGTTCGTCCTCCTAGTTGGTCGTGGTGGCCGCCGGGGCCGCTCCCGCGGACGCCGGCGCCGCGGCGGAGATCGCCTCCGCGGTGCGGTGCGCAAGGGCCATTATCGAGATCATCGGGTTGGTGCCGGAGGAAGTTGGGAAGGCGCTCGCGTCCCCGATCCACACGCCGGGGGTGTCGTGCAGCTCGCCCCACGGCCCGGCGACGCTCGTCTTCGGGTCGACGCCCATGCGGCAGCTGCCCATCTGGTGGGCGGAGAAGAGCCGGTGTCCGCCGAATCCGAGCGGCGCCCTCTGCGCGCCTTCGATGAACCGCTCCAGGTCATCCCCCCGCCGCCAGGGCGCCGGCCCGGCGGCGAGGGCACGGATCTCGATCGCCCCGGCTGCCCGGTGGATCCGCGCCTGGGCCTCGATGCCGAGCTTGGCGTTGGCGACGTCGACCTCGTCTCTGAGTGCGTAGGAGTGCATCGCCTGGCCGTTCGCGTCGATCGTCACCCGCCCGGCGCCGCGGTCGCGCAGCAGGGCGATCGTGGTGGCGCCGTGGGCGTACTGCTCCATCGCCGCCTTGTGTGCCTCGCCGCCGGTGAACGGCAACGCGGAGGCGCCGATCCCGGTCGTGTACTGGGCGGTCTCGAGCAGGAAGCCCCAGCCGTCGCCGGTGTCCGCGAACTCGTCGACCACGCCGGTGTGGGGGGCGCCCCACCAGGCCCGCTGGTCGGAGTCGTAGTAGCCGAACATCGCGGTGCACGGATGAAGCCGCAGGTTCTCGCCGACCGCCTGTCCCCCGATCTGGGAGCGCAGCAGCAGTGCCGGGGACTCCAGGGAGCCGCAGGCGACCACCACCTGGGGAGCGCGGACCGTGACCGCGGCCGCCCGCCCGCTCTCGGGGTCTTCGAAGCGCGCCTCGATTCCCGCCGCGCGCCCGCCCTCGACCAGGACCCGCTGCGCGGCCGTCCGCACGAGGATCTCCGCGCCGGTCACCGCGGCGTCGGCGAGGAAGGTCTTGGCCGTGCTCATCTTCGAGCCGCTGATGTCGCCAAAGCCCATGTAGGCGGCGGTCTCGGGGCTGTAGGTGGCGGGGTCGGCGTTGCGGACCACGCGCTCGAACGACCAGCCCAGGCTCTCGGCGCCCTCCTTCATCCTCAGGGTCGGGCCGTTGTAGTCGCTGCACTCCTCGTTTGCCCCGATCCGCTCCAGCACCGCGTCGAGGTGGCGGTCGTACTCGGGCCCGTCCACTCCCTCCAAACCGTGCTCCTGCGCCCACTGTTCCCGCACCCAGGGCGTGGTCCGCAGGCAGTTCGTCCAGTTGATCGTCGTCCCGCCGCCCAGCCCAGCGCCGGCCTGCATCGAGACGTTGAAGTCGATCGTCGGCACCGGCCCGCCACGGTAATAGAGGTTCTGGAAAGCCCAGAGCTCCAGCATGTTGAAGTCGGACTCGTCGTAATAGCCGCCGGCCTCGAGCACGACGACGTGCAGACCCGCCGTGGCCAGGGTGCCGGCGATCACCCCGCCGCCGGCGCCGGAACCGACCACGACCACGTCGGCGTCGAACGTCAGCTCCTCGCCCTCGGGCATGACCGGGCGCAGCGGCTTCGGCTCGCTCGAGGGGGCGGCGATCGGCCCCGGGTAGCCGAACGTCTTCCAGAACGGGTTCTGGCCGGTCGTTTCGTCAGGGAGCCCGTAGGCGAGGAAGAGGCTGCCGGCGACGAGCGAGGTGACCCCTGCCGCCGGCTCGGAGCCGAGCATCGCCACGTTGCGCAGGATCTGCTCCCGCGATGGCCGCGAGGCGCTTGCGAATCCCTGCTCGGCGAGCGCGTCGAGCAGCTGCATCGTCCCGGCGAGCTGCTCCGGGGGCAGTGCCGCGATCGCCTCGGCCAGGGCGAGGTCGGCGCCGACATCGCTGCCGCATCGTGCCCAGAAGCCGTCGGGGTCGGGCTCGCGGGGAATCGAGGGCACGACGGTGTCGCAGACCGCTTTCAGCGTCTCGCGGTGGGCGTCGCTCAGCTCGAGTGCCATCTAGCTCCTCCTGTCCGTTTCCCCTGAGAGGAAGCTAGCGCCTGACGCGAGATCCCGCGGCGAGGGCAGTGACGAACAGCCGGACGCCGAACCCGGTCGGCCCGGTGCCGACGTAGGGGCGGCCGACGTCCCAGGCGGTGCCGGCGATGTCGAGGTGCGCCCAGGGGCGGCCGTCCACGAATTCCTCCAAGAAGGACCCGGCGTAGATCGTTCCCGCCTTGCGCTTCGCCGCGAGGTTGGTCAGGTCGGCGACGGTGCCCTTGGTCAGCTCCTTGTACTCCGGATGAAGAGGCAGCCGCCAGGCAAGCTCCCCGGTCTCCTCGGCGGCGCGCTCCACGGCGGAAGCGAGCTCCTCATCGTTGGAGATCAGCGCAGAGTAGGTGGAACCGAGGGCGACGAGGACGGCGCCGGTGAGGGTTGCGATGTCGACGATGCGCCCGGCCCCCAGCTCGACGCAGTACGCGAGCGCATCGGCCAGGATCAGCCGGCCCTCGGCGTCGGTGTTGTTCACCTCGACCGTCTTGCCGTTGTACTGGGTGATGATGTCGCCGGGCTTCACGGCGGTCCCGGAGGGCATGTTCTCGGTCGAGGGGATGACGGCGATCAGGTCGATCGCCAGGCCCAGCTCGGCGATCGCAGCGACTGCCTCGAGCACAGCGGCGGCCCCCGACATGTCCATCTTCATCTCGTGCATGGAGGCGCCTGGCTTCAGCGAGATGCCGCCCGTGTCGAAGGTGACGCCCTTCCCACCAGGCCCAAGGGTGGGCCGGAGCCGCCTCCGTCGTAGCGCAGGACGATCAGCACCGGGTCCTCGGCCGAGCCGGCGCTGACCGCCTCGATCCCGCCCATCCCGCGCTCGGCGATCTCCTCACGGCCGAGCACCTCGGTGGAGACCGAGCCGTGATCGGCGTCGATCTCCTCGGCGCGGCGGGAGAGGTAGGAGGGCGTGGCCACGTTGGAGGGGAGATCCTGCAGCTCGCGGGCCCGGTTCTGGGCCTCGGCACAGACCCGGGCGATCTCGGCTTCGGCCGAGAGCTCGGACGGGCCCAGCAGGATCAGCTCCTCGATCTCACCCAGCTTCTCCTCTTCCTCCTCGGAGCTGTGGAAGCGGTCGAAGCGATACCCGGCGAGGACCGTCCCGGTGACGAGCGCGGCCGCGACGGCGGGCGGGTCATCCGACTCCGGCATCTCCCAGGCGACGCTGCGCGCCCCGAGCGCGGCCGCCTGGGCGGCGGCGAGCGCCGCGGCCACGCGGGCGCGCTCGGGCTCCATCTCCCGGCGTTTGCCGAGCCCGGCCACCAGAGCCCTGGGCGGCGGCTCTGGATGGACCAGGCTGACCTTGCGATAGGCGCTCTTCGCGTCCCCCGCTCCACGTGCCCCGGAGAGGAATCCGGGCAGCTCCTCGCCGTCGAACAGGCCGGCGACGACAACGTCGGAGCCGGCGTCTTCGATCGCGCTCTCACGCACCTCCACCCTCATCCGGCCGGTGAGTCTATGCGCTCCGCGGTCGCCGGCCGGCCGCTATCGTGACCTGCCCGCAATCAGGAACGAGAAAGGCACCGATGCCCAGCACTGTGATCCTCGGAACGGCGAGAACCCCCTTCGGGAAGATGGGCGGGGGCCTCTCGACGCTCGACGCCACCGATCTCGGCGGAACCGTGATCGACTCCGCTCTCGAACGCTCCGGGGTAGAGCCCGGCCAGGTCGAGCAGGTGATATTCGGCCAGGTCCTGCAGGCCGGCCAGGGACAAATTCCTTCGCGCCAGGCGCAGATCAAGGCCGGGATCCCCAAGGAGGTCCCCTCGGAGACGATCAACAAGGTCTGCGCGTCCGGGATGCGCTCGCTCGGGCTGGCCGACCAGGCGATCCGGGCCGGCGACGTCGAGGTCGCCGTGGCCGGTGGGATGGAGTCGATGAGCAACGCGCCCTACCTGCTGCCCGGGGCGCGCTTCGGCTTCCGCATGGGGGATGTCTCGGCGGTGGACGCGATGACCCATGACGGGCTCACCAACCCCTTCACCGAGAAGCAGATGATCAACGAGGCGAGCGAGGTCTCCAACGAGCTGGAGATCACGCGAGCGGACATGGACCGCCTCGCCACCCGCTCGCACCAGCTTGCGTCCTCGCGGGGGCGATCCGCGCGCTGACCGGTGCCGGCGTCGCCGAGGACGACATCACCGTCGCCCTGGTGCCGGGTGCTCTCGAAACGCCGCTCGCGCTGCAGCGGCTCGCGCAAAGCGGCGATTTCGACGCGCTGGTGGCGCTGGGCGCCGTGATCCGCGGCGAAACGCACCACTTCGAGATCGTCGCCAACGAATCGGCCGCCGGCGTGTCGAGCGTGCAGCTCGAGTTCGGTATTCCGATCGGCAACGGCATCCTGACCACCGACACCGAAGAGCAGGCGAACGCGCGCGCGCAGGGCAAGGGCGCCGATGCCGCGCTCGCTGCGCTGGAGCTCGCGAACCTGCTCGACGCGATCGACGACGCATGAGGATCACGCCGCGCCGCCGCGCGCGCGAATTCGTGCTGCAAGGGCTGTATCAGCGACAGCTGTCGCGCAACGATCCGCAGGCGATTCGCGCGCAGCTCGGCGAGGCGGCCGGATTCGCCAAAGCCGATGCCGCCTATTTCGACGAGCTTTCGGCGCGGCCCGCTCGCCGATGCGACGCGCTCGTCGAGATGCTCGCGCCGCTGCTCGACCGCAAGCCGGCGGAGCTCTCGCCGATCGAGCGATCGATCCTGGTAATCGGCGCGTGGGAGCTGAAGCACCGGCTGGAAATTCCCTACCGCGTCGCGATCAACGAGGCGGTCGAGCTCGCGAAGTCGTACGGCGGAACCGACGGCCACAAGTTCGTCAACGGCGTGCTCGACAGACTCGCGGGCTCGCTGCGCGCGCCGGAGATCGCCGCCGCACGCGACGACGCGATCGATACGCGCTGAACGAGCGAGCCTTTTCGCCGCGCCTATAATCGCCGCGTGAGCGCAGCGCTGTCCGAATTCCAGCTGATCGAGCGCTATTTCACGCGCGCGCCGCGCGCCGCGTCGGTCGTCCTCGCCGGCGGCGACGATGCCGCGCTGGTGAGGCCGGCGCCGGGGATGGAAATCGCGTTGTCGGTCGACATGCTCGTCGAGGGCCGTCATTGCGCTCGGGCGTCGATCCGCGATCGCTCGGCCACAAGGCGCTCGCCGTGAACCTGTCCGACATGGCGGCCGTCGGCGCAACGCCTCGATGGGCGCTGCTTGCGGGCGCGCTCCCGAATGCCGACGCACAGTAGCCTCAAGCGTTCTCCGACGGCCTCTTCGCGCTCGCCGATGCGCATCGCGTCGACGTTATCGGCGGCGACACGACGCAAGGCACGCTCAACGTATGCGTGACGATTGCCGGTGAGGTGCCCGCAGGACAGGCGGTCCGCCGATCCGGTGCTCGCGCCGGCGACGACGTCTCCGTATCGGGCTCGCTCGGAGACGCGGCGCTCGCGGTCGCAGCCGCGAATGGTCGGGTGAACCTCGACGCGGGCGCGCTCGAGCGCTGCCGCGCGCGGCTCGACTGGCCCACGCCGCGCGTCGCGCTGGGCGAACGATGCGCGGCGTCGCGACGTCGATGATCGACGTGTCCGATGGGCTCACGGGCGATCTTCGACACATTCTCGATGCGTCGCGCATCGGCGCGGCGATCGAGCTCGCTTCGATCCCGCGCTCGGACGCACTCGATGCACTGCTCGCCACCGCGGCGCGCAGCGTCGCGCTCGAATGCCTGCTCGCCGGCGGCGACGACTACGAGCTCTGTCACCGCGCCGCCGACCGCCGCGCCGGCGCTCGCGGCCATCGCGCACGATCGCGCGTTGGCCTTGACGCGCATCGGCTGGATCACCGGGGAGCGCGGGCTCGCGATCAGCGACGAGCGCGGCGATGCGCTGCTGACGATCCCACGCGCGTTCGACCACTTCGCCGATCCGAGCCCCTAGGATGAAACATCCCCCACGCTCGCTCCCGCTCGCTGCCCCCGGGGGCCGGTCAGTCGGTCGGGGCGGCCCTTCCCGACTAGGATGAAACATCCCCCCACGCTCGCTCCGCTCGCGGCCCCCCGGGGGGCCGGTGAGTCGGTCGGGGCGGCCCTTCCCGACTGACGTGCAGACCGACACGACGAGCGCATCGCGTCCCGGCTGGCGGTTCGTGCTTGCGCATGCAG
>CAVTVU010000006.1:0-397354 GCA_963738305.1 uncultured Actinomycetes bacterium
CTCGCCGGGGCGGGCCTGTTGCTGGCGGAGCGCGAGCTCCGCGGCGTGGACGTCCCCGGCGGCAACGACAACGCCTCGGGCGCAGCCGTCACCGCTGTGCTCGCCGCCGAGTGCGCCGCCTCGCCGCTCGGCAGCACCCGCCTGGTATTGCTGATCACCGGCAGCGAGGAGGCCAACGTGATCGGTTCGCGCGCCTTCCTCGACGCCCACGACACCTCCGGCTGGCTGTTCCTCAACTTCGACGGCGTCGGGGCGCCGGCGACGCTCCACCACCTGCTCCGCGAGGGCGGCGCGCTGCGGCAGCTGGGAGTCGGACCCCGGCCTGCGGGCGGTGGCGGAGAGGGTCGCGGAGTCCGAACCGAGCTGGGGCTCTCGGGGACGCGGCGCAGCTCAGGGCTGCCCTATGACTCGACCCCGATCCTGGCCCGTGGCGGCCGGGCGATCACCCTGACGGCCCAGAACGGCTCGATCCCCAACTACCACTGGCCGACCGACACGGCCGAGCGGATCGACGCGACGTCCTCGGCAGGGCGCTAGAGGCGGGCAGGGAGATGATCGCCGCGATCGATCGCGGCGAAGCGGATCCCTGACCGGCTCCGCCGCCGCGCGCCGCAATCGGGCGCAGGGCGCTCGGCGACGGGCTCGAGGCCGTACTCGCCGAGGGTTGAGAAGTCGATCACGAGGTCGATCGCGTCTGCGAGCCGGGTGCTCAGTCTCTTGCTTGTCTCGAACATGGGTTCGAAGGTAAGGGCCGCTTCGGACGGCGTCGCGATGCTGCAGCGATTCTTGCACCCCACCATGGAGCCCGCCCGCGAGAGTGCTTTTTCCTCTCACTATGAGAGGAAATTGACGTCTCGGTAGCGGCGCCGGGCTCAGCGCCCGCGGCGGCCGAAGCTGTGGGCTGCGGGCGCGACGGCCCGCAGCTCGGCGACCATCGCCTCCCGCGCCGGCTCGCGGCCCGTCTCCCTGCCCGGCGGGCTCGATCGTCCGTACCTCGGCCGCCGGGAGGTCGGGCCGCTCGAGGACGGCGAGCCGTGTGACGACCACGTTGATCGCTCCCTGGCGGCGCTCCAGGCGGCCCGCGTCCGCGCAGCAGCGGCGCGGTTCGCACGATCCCCCTGAAGCGCTCGAAGACGGGAGGGGGCACCACCAGGTTGATCGTCCCGGTCTCGTCCTCGAGCAGGACGAAGCAGACCCCCTTCGCGGTCGCCGGGCGCTGGCGGGCGACCACCAATCCCGCCACCTCTACCTCGGCCCCGTCGGCGATCCGCTCCAGGTCCGTGCTTCGTCGCGATCCCCGGCAGCTCCGGGCGCAGCAGCTCCAAAGGGTGGTCGCCGAGCGTCATCCCGGTCGCCCCGTAGTCGGCGACGACCCTCTCCCAGGGCCCGATCGGGGGCAGCTCCGGCGCGCGCGGCGGCGCCAGCGGCAGCGCCAGCTGCGTCCCGGCGGCGATCTCGGCGCTTCCCGTGAGCGTCCCGAGCCGCCAGAACGCCTCCCGGCGGGCGGTTCCGCCGGGTGTCGCAACGCCGTCCGCTTGACGCCTCGCGCCGTCTCCGGCGATCGAGTCCAGGGCCCCCGCCCAGGCCAGCCGCTCGAGCCCGTCCCGCGAGGCCCCCGACCTCGAAGCCAGATCGGCGATCCCCTTGAACGCGCCTCGCTCCTCGCGCTCACGGACAAGCGCGCGCATCTGATCCTCCTTCACCCCTTTCACGTAGCCCAGCCCGATCCGGACGCCGGGGGGCGCCGGTGAGGGGGAGGGCCGGCGACCGTCCTCAACACCCTCTGCCCGGCAGAGGACATGGCTGCGGTTGACGTCGGCGGGGAGGACCGGGATCGCCCGCCGCTGCGCCTCGTGGACGAGCGCGTCCGGAGGGTAGAAGCCCATCGGCTGCTCGTTCAGCAGCGAGGCGAGGAACTCCGGCCCGTAGTGGACCCGCAGCCAGGCCGACTGGTAGGCCAGCAGGCCGAAGGCGACGGAGTGGGCCTTGGGGAAGCCGAAGCCGGAGAACCCCTGGATCTGACGGAAGACCCTCTCGGCGGTCGGCCGCGGAACCCCGCGCTCGACCGCGCCGCCGACGAAGCGGTCGCGGTAGGCGCGCAGGGCGGCCTCCGAGCGCTTGCGGCTCATCGCCCGCCGCAGCCCTTCGGCCTCCCCCGAGCTGAAGCCGGAGAGCGCCATCGCCACCTCGATCACCTGCTCCTGGAAGACGATCGCGCCGAGGGTGTCGCGCAGGACCGGCTCCAACGAGGGATGGTCGTAGGGGACCTCGTAGGAGGGATCCTCGCGCAGCAGCCGCCGCCGCTCGATGTAGGGGTGGATGGCGCCCCCCTGGATCGGCCCCGGCCGCACCAGCGCCACCTGCACCGTGAGGTCGTCGAGGTCCTCCGGCAGGGTGCGGGGGAGCATCTGCATCTGGGCACGGCTCTCGATCTGGAAGACGCCGGTGGTCTCGGCACGGCGGATCGAGGCGAAGGTCTCGGGGTCGTCGAGCGGTATCCGCGAGAGGTCGAGCCGCTCGCCCCGCGCCCGGCCGATCTCCTCGACGCAGCGCTCGACCGCCGAGAGCATCCCCAGGCCCAGCAGGTCTATCTTCAGAAAGCCCGCGTCGGCGCAGGAGTCCTTGTCCCACTGGACGATCTGGCGCTCCTCCATCGCCGCCGGCACCACCGGGCAGATCTCGATCAGCGGCCGGGTCGAGATCACCATCCCGCCCGGATGCTGGGATGGATGGCGGGGAAGGCCGAGCGCCTCGCCGCAGAGCGCCGCCAGGTGCCGCCAACGCAGCGTGGCCGCCCGGCGCTCGCCGACCGCAGAGGCGATGTCGCGCTCGATCTCCTCCGCGCCGCCATGGAAGTCGACCGCGCGGGCCGCCCGCTCGATCTCCCCCGCGGGCAGGCCCAGGGCCTTGCCGAGGTCGCGGATCGCCCCGCGCGAGCGATAGGTGGGGAAGGCGGCGACCAGCGCCGAGCGATCCGCACCGTAGCGCTCGTGGACCCGCGGGATCAGCTTCTCGCGGATGTCGCGGGGGAAATCGAGGTCGATGTCGGGCATCGACGTCACCTCCTCGTTGAGGAAGCGGCCGGTGAAGAGGCCCGCCTTGACCGGGTCGACGTGGGAGAGCCCCGTCAGGTAGCAGACGATCGAGCTGACGCTCGAGCCGCGGCCCCTGCCGGGGGGCAGCACCGCCCGGGCCGACTCCGGCCCGCGGACCTCGACCGCCACCTCCCTCGCCAGCTCCAGCAGGTCGCGGTGCAGGAGGAAGAAGCCCGAGAGTCCGAGCCGGCGGATGATCGCCAGCTCCTCCGCGAGCCGGCGCTCCGCCTCCGGGCGCTCCCGCGTCCCGGCGTAGCGGTCCTCGAGCAGTCCCCTGCAGAATGCCGCCAGCCTTCCGTCGGTCCCGGGGTCCTCGGCCCCCGGGTAGCGGTAGCCCAGCTCGCGGGTCAGGTCGAAGCGCAGGCGATCGGCCAGGCGCACGGTCTCGGCGACGGCCGCGCTGTGCTCGCCAAAGCGCGCCGCCATCGCCTGCGGCGAGACCATCGCCGAGCTCGAGTTGCCCCTCCGGGCAGCCTCGGAGCCCTCGAGCGTCGTTCCCAGCCGCACCGCCACCAGCGCGTCCTGAAGCGCTGAGCGAGAGCGTCCGTGCGAGTGGACGTTGCCGGTGGCGACCGCCGGCACCCGCAGCCGCTCCGCGAGGTCCGCGAGCCAGCGGTTCCTCGCCCTGTCGCGGCGCCAGTAGGGCCGCTGCAGCTCCACCCTGAAGCGGTCGCGCCCGAACGCTCCCAGCAGCCTTCGCGCCACCTCTTCGGCCCGGGCCGGACGCCCCCGCTCCCAGCTCCTGGCCACAGCGCCCTCCCCGGCGCATCCCGAGAGGCAGACGAGCCCCTCCGCCAGCTCGGCCACCCGCGTCAGGGAGACCCGCGGCTGCCCGGCTGCCCGCTGCGGTCCTTCGCGGGTGCCGCTGTGCGACTCGGTCAGCAGCCGGCATAGGTTGCGGTAGCCCCTCGTGCTCTCGACCAGCATGGTCAGGTGGGCGTCACCCTCTCCCGGGAGGGCCACGGTCAGCTCGGCGCCGGTGATCGGGCGCAGGCCGAGGCCCTCGCAGGCCTGGGCGAACTCCATCGACCCCCAGAGCCCGTCGTGGTCGGTCAGCGCCAGCGCCCCGTAGCCGAGCCCGGCGGCGGTGGCCGCCAGCTCGACCGGCGTCGAGGCCCCGTCGAGGAAGGAGAAGGCGGAGTGGCAGTGCAGCTCGACATAAGGAGCGTCACCGGCCGACCGGCGCCGTCGCCGCTCCCGGGCCGGGCGCAACGAGGGCGAGGGCTCGGTGACGAGCGGGGGGGAGGGGAACCCGATCATCAGGCTCGCTGCAGGTACCAGCGCCCACTCAGCGCGGAGCGGAAGACAACCGTGTCGCGGCCGTCGGCGAGGATCAGCTCGAAGTAGCGTCGGCGCAGCGGGCGCGGCGTCCACCAGCGGTCCTCGACGACCCACTCCTCGCGGACCGATGCGACCGCGACGCCGCCGACCTCGACCGGGACGCCACCCTCGCCGGCGCGCACCGGCACCGGCCTCGGCCGGTACAGCAATTGCGCCGGCCGGCTCACGAGTCCGAGAAGGGGGTGAGTATCGTCCACCGCTCCGGCACCCGGGAGGCGCTGTCCACCTCGAGCACCCGCAACAGGGCCCCGGCTCCGGCCACCGCCCGCACCTGCCGGACCGCATCGGCGAGGCGGCGCTCCCGCTCCGGGGCGATGGCGCCGGAGGAGAGCTCGAGCTGGCTCGGCGCCGGCGGCCCCAGCGCAGGAGCCCTGAGGGTCAGAGACGCCGCCGGTCCCGGTAGCTCGGCCAGCTTCGGCCGCAGCACCAGCCGCAGCACCTGGGGAGAGGCGCTGGGCCGGCGCAGGGCCAGCTCCGTGCTCCAGCTGCCCCCGCCGCCGAGCAGCGCCCCGAAGCGCAGCGAGCGCACCGTCCTCGACCCCCGCCGCGGCGAGGCGAGCAACCTGTCGATCAGCAGGTCGAGGGCGCGCTCGAGCTGCTCCCCCGCGGCCGCCTCCGGCAGCTCCAGCGCCTCGGCCAGCTCCTCGTGGCGCTCCCGGGGGCGAGGCGGGTCGTCGTGCCCGTAGGCGAGTGCCTGTGCCCGCAGGCCGAGCGGGCCGAAGCGGTCGGCAACGTCACCCGGGCGCAGCGCGGCCAGCGCCCCCAGATCGGTCAGCCCGAGCCGCTCCAGCGCCCCCACCAGCCGCCGGGCAGAGCTCTCGTCAGGCCCGAGGCGATCGGCAAGGATCGAGACCGGGAGGGGGGAGAGGAAGCGGCGCAGCCCCTCCGCGGAGACGACCGGTTCCCGCCCGCCGCCGACGCCGGCCGAGAGACCGGTCGCCCTGGAGCGGTGCCGGCGGGGAGCGCTGAGCGCCGCCGCGTAGGAGGCGAAGCGGGTGGGCGCGGCAGCGACCCTGGCCGGCATCGCCACTGCCCTCCGGGTCGCCGCCAGGGTCCCCTTGAGGCCCCCGTGGATTCCCCGCAGCCCGTCGGCGCGCAGGAACGCCTCGCCGGCTCGCTCGGACTCGACCCCGGCGCCGATCCCCTCCAGCCGCCGCAGTGCCCCCTCCCAGACCTCCGCCGCGCCCCCGGGGTCGGGCGGCACCAGCGATAGCTCCGGGCAGCGCGAGAGGGCTTCGCCAAGGGGCATCCCGGCTCGCACTCCGTGGGCCTCAGCGGCCCCGGAGACCTCGCCCACCGCTCCCTTCGCACCCGGCTCGGGCGCGAGGGCGGCGGGCTGGCGCAGCAGCTCCCGGCGCTCCCCGCATGCGGCGATCAGGTTGAAGCGGGGGACAAGCGCGCAGATCACCTCCATACGAACACATGTTCGTATAACGAGCGCCCGGAGTCAAGGTCCCGTGACGGAATCCCCCGAAACGTCTCATCCCGAGAGGGTGGGACCTTTCAACCGCGTATATCGCAGCTCAAAGGTCCCACGTCTTTGGGGGCGCCCCAGATTGGGATGATGCGCCCCGGATTGGGATGATGGGAGGGTGACGGCACCGGCCCTCCGAGCCGCCTCGCTCGCCTCCTTCGCCGCGGCTGTTTCGCTCACCGCCTTCGTCCTCCTGGGATGTGGAGGTGCGGGCGGAGCGGACTCGACCGGGACGGCCGGCCTGCCGCCCGGCCACGCCTCGGTCCTGGTCATCGACGAGTGGGTGAAGACCCTCAGCCGCGGCGACGTCTCCGGGGCCGCCGACCTCTTCGCGCTCCCCAGCGTGGTCGAGAACGGGACGCCGCCGGTGAGTCTGCGCTCGCGCTCCGACGCCATCCTCTTCAACCGCAGCCTCCCCTGCGGAGCAAGGCTCGTGCGGGCCCGCCCCGACGGGCGCTTCATCGCCGCCACCTTCAGGCTCACCGAGAGACCGGGCGGTGACTGCGGGTCGGGGGTCGGAGAGCTTGCCCGGACCGCCTTCCTGATCCGCGACGGGAAGATCGTCGAGTGGCACCGGCTGCCGAACCCTCCCGGCGGCGGGGCGGGGCCGAGCGGCCCGATCGTCTGAGCCGGAGAACCAATTGCGGCGGCTTCGCCGTCTTACATGCCTCTGCGGGGCGCTAACACCCCGCCGGCAGGGAATCTCAGAGCTTGGCGGCGATCCGGGCGACCGCCTCCGCGGTGAACTCGCCGGTGGAGGCGTGCCCGCCGAGGTCGGGGGTGCGGATTCCCGCCGCGCTGCACTCGAGCACGGCCTCGTAGATCGCCCGCGAGGCTCTCTCGGCGGCCTCGGCCCCGGGACGCGCCGCGGCGTAGTGAAGGAGGGCGGCGCAGGCGAGGATCATCGCCATCGGATTGGCGATGTCCTTGCCGAGCAGCGCCGGGGCGGTGCCGTGGGGCGCCTCGGTCATCGCCGCGGTCGGATTCAGATCCTCGTCGAGGCCGAGCAGGATGGACTCGGCGCCGGCTATCGAGCCGAACAGCGGCAGCACCAGGTCGGAGAGCAGGTCGCCATCGCGGTTCAGCGCCGGGATCACCATCGGCGAGTCGGCCGCCCCTGTGACGAGGCCGGCGTAGGTCGCGTCGACGAGCACCGGCTGGTAGGTGACCTCGGGATGACGCGCCGCGGCCGCGTCCATCTCCTCCTTCAACAGTCCCTCGTAGACAGGGCTGACTGTCCATTTGGGGCCGCCGTAGACCTTCCCGGCGATCTTCTCCGCGGTGCGGAAGGAGTGCTCGGCGACGGCGCCGCATACCGAACGCCGTATCCGCTCGGTTCGGAAGGCCGACTCGTCGCCGTCGTCCTCCTCCCGCCACTCCTTGGCGCTGTAGGCGTCGCCGACAGCCATCCGGCAAACTGAGATCTGGTGGTGAACGCCGGCCACGGGGGTGACCCCCGGCAGGCGGCGGCCGGTGCGGATGATCACCTTGCCGTCGATCTCCTCGCGCAGGATCCGGTTCGGCGAGCCGACGTCGCCGGCGCCCTCCGGGGTGATTGTCGCCGCCTTCACGCCCAGGCCCGAAGCGGCCATCGCCGCCGCAGCCTCATGGACGACGCCGTTCGAGGTCTCGCGGCGGTTGCGGAGCGAGAGGTCGAAGCTCTCCAGCTCGAGAGGGAGCCCGAGCAGGGCGGGGTCGAGGACCCGCAGCGACTGCTCGAGCAGCTCCTGCCCGGTCTCGTCGCCCTCCATCACGACTATCCTCAGCGGCTCCATGTCGGCAACCTATGCCACACCCGTCGGCAAGGGCTGCCGGGCGCGGCAATGACGGCAGCGGCGGGGGAGAGCTGCACCTGGTGCGGCGCCTCGGTGGAGCCCGACGATGGCTTCCGGGCTCACGAACCCGCCCGGGAGCGCTACGCCGTCTTCTGCCGGCTCGAGCACGTGGTCCCCTGGGAGATTCAGGGCGGGGTGTGGTTGCCCGGGCCCGCCGAGGACCTCGGGATCGCCGCCGAGCCTGAGACCGAACAGATGCTGGGTCGAGCTGCCGAGGGGGACCAGCGCTCCTGCTCACACTGCGGTGCGCCGCTTGACGAAACGGCCGTGCTCCTCGTCCGTCACCGCGGCGAGCACCGTATCTCCGACGCCTTCTGCTCGGCCGCCCACATGGCGGCCTGGGCCAAGGCCGGCGGCCGCTGGCAGTAGGGCGCGACACGGTCGCACTCA
Organism: uncultured Actinomycetes bacterium; assembly: GCA_963738305.1. GTDB lineage: Bacteria > Actinomycetota > Thermoleophilia > Solirubrobacterales > 70-9 > JBBRHQ01. Next base: position 8,136 of record CAVTVU010000006.1, read on the forward strand.
GCGGCCCGCGTGAACCTCGAACTGTCGCGTCTCGCTCCCGCATAGCGGGATCAGAACGCGTCACTTCGGGTGGGAGCCGGCTCAGCCGATGCGCAGCGAGTGGGTATGACCGGCGACGCTCACGAGCAGCGAAATCCGCTTGCGGCTGGCGAGGAGGAGGCCGCCGGGCCAGACCGTCCTCGGCTTGTATGCGCAGGGGACGAAGGTGATTTGCTCGAAGCCGTCGTCCACCCGTTGCTGTCCGCCTCTCAGCGCGGTCGGGCCCCACAGCAACCCCACCTCTCCCTGCTCTTCCCTCGGCACGTTAAGCACCACCCGCTGATGGCCCTCGAGGATTGCCGGGATCTTGGTTTCGAGGGTTCCGGGAGCGATTCTGGCGGCCTTGGCGAAATCCCGCCCCGCGCCGAACAGTCCGAACGGACCTGCGACCGTCGACATCCGGCGCCAGTCCGGCTGTCCGGCACCAATGGTCACGGCCTCGCAGCCCACGACCGTGGAGCGACCTTCCCTGCCCGCGGGCTGCCCTGTCGCCTTCGGCTCCGGTTCCGGTTTGGCGAACGCCTCGATCAACCGCGCCACCCGGGCCGGTTTCTCGACGTTCGGGGAATGGCCCGCACCGGGAATCAGCGCGGTGCGGGCGCCGCGGATCGCGGCGTAGGCGGCAATCGCCTTGCGGGCGTCGTAGATCTGATCCTCGGAGCCGAAGATCGCCAGCAGAGGAATGCCGGTGGCGCGGATCCGGGCATCGAGTGGCCTCTCCTTCGTGTAGTCGTCCTCGTCGGCCCCGATCGTGTCGTAGGCGTTGAAGGTCATCCGCCGCACGTCTTCGACGAAGCGGTGGGGGACGTCGAAACCCGGGGCGAACGCCTCGCTCAACGCATCCTTGATCGTGGCGTCGGTCTTCAGTCGCCAGATCGCCTCGCCCAGCACCGGCCAGTAGGTGAGCCGCGCCAGCAGCCCGAGCTGGCCGTAGCTGTTGTCGGGAGCCTGGTCGATCAGCACCAACCGGCTGACCAGCCGCGGGGACTGCTGGGCGAGGGCGGTCGCCACGGTGCCGCCCAGCGAGTGGCCGACTAGGGTCGCGCCGCGAACACCGAGCCTCGCCAGGGCCTCGGCGATCAGGTCGGCCTGCTGCGGCATGGAGTAGGCCGAGGACGGCTTCTCCGAGCCGCCGTGCCCGAGCAGGTCGACGGCGATCACCCGATGGTGGCGTCGCAGCAGCGGGATCAACCCATCCCACCAGTTGATCGCGCAGGTGTAGCAGTGGAGGAGAACAACTGGCCCGCCGCTTCCTCCCAGGGAGCGCGAGCGACCGGTGATTCCAGCTCTGCCGGAATTCGTCCGGGAGTGGCGGGGTTGCTGGCGGGACGAGCTTGCGGCCGCCCTGCCAGCTGGTGGGAGGTCCAGCACTTGCAGGTCGCCCCCGTTTAGGCTGAGGATCTGGCCGCCGGAGACCGTGACCTCTGCCTGCTCGGTCTCGTGGTCGAGGACGATCGCGTTCAGGACGAGCAGCACCGCCAGCGCCGCCAGCACGCCCAGGAGGACCTTCCAGCGCAGCCTCACTCCGCGCCCGCCGCGTCCTCGCGGGGCTCGAGCCCCAGCTCCGAGGCCTCTGCGGCGAGGGCGGAGATCACGACGCCGATGTGCTCGTCGAGGTCGACCCCGAGCTCCTCCGCCGCTCGTCGCAGCTGGTCTCGGTCGATGGCCGCGGCGAAGGAGGGCTGCTTCATCTTCTTGCGCACCGACTTCGGCTTCATCCCCTCGATCCCGGTGGGGCGGACCAGCGCGCACGCTGTTACGAACCCTGACATCTCGTCCACGGCGTAGAGCGCCTTCGCCATCAGGGTCTCCCGCGGGACGCCCATGAAGTCCGCGTGCCCGGCTACGGCGTCGATCACCTCCTGCGGATAGCCGCGCGCCGAGAGCTCCTCGAGGGCGTGGCGGGGATGACCCGTCTCGAGGTCGGGGAAGCGCTCGTAGTCGAGATCGTGGACGAGGGCGGTGACCGCCCACTGCTGCGGATCCTCGCCATAGCGCTCCGCGTAGGCCCGCATCCCGGCCTCGACGGCGAGGGCGTGCTTGCGGAGCGAGTCGGACCCGGTCCATTCGCAGAAAAGCGACCAAGCGTCCTCTCTGGTGGGAGCGGCCATCGGCGCTGTTAGGCTAGACGCGGCTTGCGGTCGCGCGCCGCCGGTTGTAGTGCTGCTCCCAAAACCCCTCCATTTGCAGGCATTTCCCATGGAAAAGTTCGTCATCCAAGGTGGGGTCCCGCTCTCCGGCGAGATCACCGCGGCGGGCAACAAGAACGCCGCGCTGCCGATCCTCGCCGCCTGCCTGCTGACCGAGGAGGAGATGCTTGTCCACAACGTGCCGCGGATCCGCGACACCGAGGCACAGCTCCTGCTGCTCGAGCGGCTCGGGGTCGAGATCTCCTGGGTCGCCGACAACAGCGTCCGCATGCAGGCGGCGAACCTTGGGGAGGTGACGGTCGACGAGGAGATCTCCAGCGCGATCCGCGCGTCCTTCCTGCTCGCCGGCCCGCTTCTGGCGCGCTTCGGCGAGGCGAGGATGCCCCCGCCGGGCGGAGACTTCATCGGCCGCCGCCGCCTCGACGCCCACCTCGACGCCTTCGCCGAGCTCGGCGCGCGGGTCGGGGGCGACCGCATGATCGAGATCTCGGCGCCTCCCGACCGGGCTCCGTGCCTGCCGGATCTTCATGGACGAGCCCTCCGTGATGGGCACCGAGAACGCCCTGATGGCCGCGGCGCTGACGCCCGGCCCGACGACGATCGCCAACGCCGCCTGCGAGCCCCACGTCCAGGACCTGGCCCGGCTGCTGACCCAGATGGGCGCCCAGGTCGACGGGATCGGCTCCAACGTGATGACCGTCCACGGCCGCGACCGGCTCGGCGGCGCCGAGCACACGGTCTGCCCCGATCACATCGAGGTCGCCAGCTTCATGGCGCTGGCCGGCGTGACCGGCGGCGAGCTGCGGATCCGCGACGCCGAGCCGAACGACCTGATGATGGTCCGGCGCCAGTTCTCGCCGGCTCGGGTTCCAGTCGCTGGTCGAGGGGCGCGACGTGATCGTCCCGCCCGACCAGAGCCTGCGGGTACGCGACGACCTCGGCGACGCGATCCCGAAGATCGAGGACGGGCCCTGGCCCGCCTTCCCGGCCGACCTGACCTCGATCGCCCTCGCCCTCGCGACCCAGGCCGACGGGGACGATCATGATCTTCGAGAAGATGTTCGAGAACCGCCTCTTCTTCGTCGACAAGCTGGTCGCGATGGGCGCTCGGATCACGCTGTGCGATCCCCACAGGGCGATGGTCAGCGGTCCGAGCCGGCTTCACGGCGAGCGGGTCGAGAGCCCCGACATCCGCGCCGGGATGGCGATGCTCATCGCCGCGCTGGCCGCGGAGGGCACCTCGGAGATCGGCAACATCCGCCAGATCGACCGCGGCTACGAGCAGATCGACGAGCGCCTGCGGGCGCTCGGCGCCCACATCGAGCGCGCCTCGGCCGACGTCCCGGCCTAGACGGACGCTCTCCGGAGGCCCGCAGCGTGATCCACCCGATCCCACCAGGCACCCGCGACATCCTCCCCGACGAGATGCGGGAGCTGCGGCGGCTGCACCTGGCCCTGATGGACGTCTTCGAAGCTCACGGCTACGGCGAGGTCAGCACGCCGACGATCGAGCACGACGAGGTGATGGCGCGAGGCAACGGACGCTCTGCGGCCAGCTGCCTACCGCTTCTTCGACGAGGGCGGCGAGCTGCTCGCACTGCGCTCCGACATGACGATCCCGATCGCCCGGCTGATCGCCAACCGCTACGCCGGCGCCGAGCCGCCGATCCGCCTCTGCTACATCGCCAACCTCTTCCGCGCCGTGCGCCCGCAGCAGGGGCAGATGCGCGAGTTCGCCCAGGCCGGGATCGAGCTGATCGGCTCCGCGGCGCCCGAGGGCACAGCCGAGGTGGTCGAGGTGCTCGGCGCCGCGCTGGACGCGGCGGGCCTCGACCGGGCGGTGATCGGCCTCGGCGACTCCGACCTCTTCCGTCAGCTTCTCTCCGAGCTCGGGGTCGAGGGGGACGCCCGCGACGCGGTTCTCGGAAGGCTCGCCACCCACGACCTGGTGGGCCTCGAGGAAGAGCTGGCCGGTCTCACGCAGGTGAGCGTCGAGCAGCGCACGACGCTGGTCGCGCTGAGCCAGATGCGCGGGGGGCGCGAGGTGCTCGCCCAGGCGCGCGAGATCGGCGGAGGGGCGGTCGAACGGGCGATCACCAGGCTCAGCGAGACGGTCGACGCCCTCGAGGCCCGGGGCGCTGCAGAGAGGGTCCGGATCGACCTCGGCCTGCTGCGCGAGCTGGGCTACTACAGCGGCGCGATCCTCGAGGTCTACGACCCCGCGCTCGGGCACGTGCTCGGGGGCGGAGGCCGCTACGACCAGCTGATGTCGAGGTTCGGCGTGGACCTCCCGGCCGCCGGCTTCGCCCTCTACCTGGAACGGGTCCACGTCGCCCTGCTCGAGGAGGAGCGCCGGCGAGAGGGCGGAGCGGGAGGAGAGGGGCCATGACCCAGGTCGCCGGGGCGCTCGCCCCGAAGGCGGACGGGCCGCTGAAGCTCGCCGTTCCGCGCGGTGCCCTGTACGAGGGCACGCTGGACCTGCTGGAAGCCGCGAGCATCCCGACCGCGGAGCTGCGCGGGGACTCGCGCTCGCTGATCTTCGAGGCGGGGGGGATCACGCTGGTGAGCATGCGCCCCTCCGACGTCCCGACCTACGTCGAGGCGGGAGCGGCCGACGTCGGCATCACCGGCAAGGACGTGCTGCTCGAGCAGTCCGAGAGGATGGTCTACGAACTGGCTGACCTCGGCTTCGGCCACTGCCGGATGGTCCTCGCCGGAAGGGTCGGCGACTCCCGACTGGGCGAATCCGACTCGCCGCCTCGGGATCATGCGCATCGCGACCAAGTACCCGCGCATCTCGGAGCGCCACTTCGAGCAGAGCGGGCGCCAGGCCGAGGTGATCGAGGTCAAGGGATCGGTCGAGCTGGCGCCGCTGGTCGGGCTCGCGGACGGGATCGTCGATCTCGTCGCCAGCGGAAGAACGCTGGCGGAGAACGAGCTCGAGGTTCGCGAGGAGATCGCGGTCTGCACCGCCCGCTTCGTCGCAAACCGCGTCGCTCACAAGCTCCGGGCCGCGGAGGTCGACGAGCTGACCTCGAGGCTGAGGGAAGCGAGCGCGGGGAGCCCGCCATGAGGATCACCCGGGTCGATTGGGACGGTGCCGACCCGGCCGACCTGGCGGCCCGGCTGCGCCCGGATGCCGTCGCCGGGGCACCGGTGGCCAACGAGGTGGCCGAGATCGTCGCGGCGGTGCGGGAGGGCGGCGACAGGGCGGTGCTCGAGCTGGGGGAGCGCTTCGACGGAGTCAGGCCCCAGAGCCTTCGAATCCCGGTCGCCGAGATCCAATCGGCGGCAGCCACCCTCGACCCCAGCTTCCTCGAGGCCTTGGGGGTCGCCGCCGCCAACATCCGCCTCGTGGCCGAGAGCCAGCTCGCCGCCGAGCCCGTGGCGGTCGAGCTTCCGCAGGGCCACACGGTGGCGATCCGCGAGATCCCGGTTGGCAGCACCGGCATCTACGTCCCGGGCGGCGGGGCGGCACTCGCTTCCAGCGCCCTGATGTGCGCAATCCCGGCCCGGGTGGCAGGGGTGGGGCGAATCGCGCTGGCCTCGCCCCCCGGGAGCGAGGGGCATGTCAGCGCCGCCGTGCTCGCCGCCTGCGACGAGGCCGGGGTCGACGAGGTCTACGCGATGGGCGGGGCCCAGGCGATCGCCGCCCTCGCCCTCGGTACCGAGACGGTCCAGTCGGTTGACCTCCTCGCCGGTCCCGGCAACCCCTATACGCAGGAGGCCAAGCGCCAGCTCTTCGGCCGGGTCGGGATCGACGGCCTCGCGGGGCCGTCCGAGCTGATGGTGATCCTCGGCGAGGGCGCCCGGCTCGAGTGGGTCGCGCTCGACCTCTGCGCGCAGGCGGAGCACGGCGCCGGGACGCCCGCTGGTCGCCGCCGCGGTGGAGACCCGGGTCCTCGACGCGCTGGCCGAGCGCGTGGTGGAGCTGGCGGGCTCGCGCCCCAGCGTCGCCGACGCCGCCCTCGCCCTCGTCGCGATCCCAGACACCGACTCCGGGCTGGCCCTCGTCAACGCTTTCGCTCCCGAGCACCTCCAGATCGCCACCGAGGACGCGGAGATCCAGGCCGCTTCCGTGATGACGGCCGGCTGCGTGTTCATCGGTGAACGGTCAGGCACCGCCTTCGGGGACTACGCCGCCGGCTCCAACCACGTGCTGCCCACCGGGGGCGCCGGGCGCTTCCAGGGACCGCTGGGCCCAGGCGCGTTCAGACGCCGGATCGCGAATGTAAGCTTGCCCCGCGCCGCGGCCGCGGCCCTGGCACCCCACACGGACGCGCTCGCCCGGGCCGAGGGGCTCCCCGTCCACGGCGAGTCCGGAGCGGCGAGACGATGAGCAGATCGGCCGAGCAATCGAGAAAGACCAGGGAGACCGAGATCCGCGTCTCGGTGGACCTCGATGGCGGCGCGGACGCGGAGATCTCGACCGGCGTGGGGTTCCTCGATCACATGCTCGATCTGCTGGGACGTCACGGCCGCCTCGGGTTGCTGGTCGAGGCCCGCGGCGATCTCGACACCGGCGCCCATCACACGGTCGAGGACGTGGGGATCGTCCTCGGGCAGGCGGTGGACGTCGCCCTCGGCGACCGCTCCGGGATAGGCCGCTACGGCTCGGCGCTGGTGCCGATGGACGAGTCGCTGGCCGAGTGCGCGATCGACATCTCGGGCCGCCCGCTTTGCGCCTATGAAGCGGACCTGCCGGCGACCACGATCGCCGGCTTCGACACCGATCTCGCCGAGGAGTTCTTCCGCGCCTTTGCGGCCTCCGCCAAGGTGACCCTGCACATCTCGGTCCGCAGGGGCACCAACGCCCACCACATGATCGAAGCGAGCTTCAAGGCCTTCGCCCGGGCGCTGCGCGACGCGGTCGCGATCGATCCGCTCGAGACCGGGATGCCCAGCACGAAGGGAAGCCTCGGCGGTTGACGCGGATCGCGATCCTCAACTACGGGATGGGCAACCTCCGCTCGGTGGCGAAGGCGCTCGAGCACGTCGGGGCCGAGGCGGAGGTCACGGCGGAACCCGCTGCGGTTCGCCGTGCCGACGGCATCATCCTGCCGGGGGTGGGCGCCTTTCCGAAGGCGATGGAGCGGATCCGCGAGGCGCGGGCTCGACGAGCTGGTGGAGGAGCGCAACGAGGCCGGGGTCCCGATCCTCGGAATCTGTCTCGGGCTGCAGCTGCTCTTCGAGTCCTCGACCGAGCTGGGCGGCTCGCCCGGGCTCGGGCTGCTGGAGGGCGAGGTGACCGATCTCGACGCCGGCGGCCTCAAGGTGCCGCATATCGGCTGGTCGCCGGTGGAGTGGGAGCGCGTCTCCCCGCTGGCGCTGGGGATCGATCCCGGGACGCCCTTCTACTTCGTCCATTCCTTCGCCGTCCGGCCGCGGGAGGACGAGGTGCTCGGGACCGTCGCCCACGGCGAGCGATTCGCCTGCGCCGTCGAGCGGGACAGGGTCTTCGGCGTCCAGTTCCATCCGGAGAAGTCGAGCTCCGCGGGCCTGGCGCTGCTGGCGAACTTCGCGGGCTTCTGCGCCCGCACGCCGGCCGCCGCGTGATCCTCTATCCGGCGATCGACATTCGCGGTGGTGCCGCCGTCCGCCTCACCCAGGGGGACTACGCCCGCGAGACGCGGTATGACGCCGATCCCGTTGACGCCGCCGCGCGGTGGGCGGACGGGGGCGCCGCGATCCTGCACGTGGTCGACCTCGACGGAGCCAGGAGCGGGTCCCCGCAGAACCTCGACGCCGTGAGGCGGATCGCCGCCGCGGTCAGCTGCCCAATCCAGGTCGGGGGCGGCCTGCGGGATGCGGCGGCGATCGCGGACGTCCTGCGGGCCGGCGCCGAGCGGACCGTGATCGGCACCGCGGCGCTGCGCGATCCCGCGTTCCTGGAGCGGATGCTCGCCGAGCACGGGGAGCGGGTGGTGGTGTCGGTGGACGCCCGAGGCGGCAGGGTCTCGCTCGCCGGCTGGGACGGAGAGCAGCGAATCCGATGCCGCCGAGTCGGTGGCCGAGCTGGGCGGGCGCGGGGTGAGGCGATTCCTCTTCACCCCGATCGAGGTCGACGGGACGATGGAGGGGCCGGGCATGGAGGAGCTGGCTCGGGTCGCGGCCGCGACTCCGGCTGAGATCGTCTACTCGGGCGGGATCGGTGACCTGGAGGACCTTCGTGTGCTCGCCGCCGATTCGCCGCCCAACGTGACCGGCGTGATCGTCGGCCGCGCGCTCTACGAGGGGCGGTTCACCGTTGCCGAGGCGAAGCAGGCTCTGACAAACACCTGAGCCGCTGCCGAGATGTACCTCGAACACCAATGAGGTGACTTATTCACGTCTCGCCGGCGGGGATTGCCCATCGCATGCGCGCGCCGCGTAGCCTCAGGGCGTGGTCCTGAAGCGAGTGATCCCCTGCCTGGACGTCGACGCCGGTCGCGTCGTCAAGGGCACCAACTTCATGGGCCTGCGCGACGCGGGCGATCCGGTGGAGCTGGCCGAGCGGTACGACGAGGAGGGCGCGGACGAGCTCGTCTTCCTCGACATCACCGCCTCGCATGAGCGCCGCGAGACGATCGTCGAGCTGGCCCGGCGGACCGCGGACAACGTCTTCATCCCGTTCACGATCGGGGGTGGCATCCGCTCGGTCGCCGACGCACAGGCAGTCCTCGACGCGGGCGCCGACAAGGTCTCGGTCAACTCGGCTGCCCTGCGCCGCCCCGAGCTCCTCGACGAGCTGGCCGACACCTTCGGCGCCCAGTGCGTGGTGATCGCGATCGACGCCAAGTGCGAGGCGGCGGGTTGGGGCATCTACGTGAACGGGGGGCGACAGCGGGTCGAAGGGCGCGAGGCGCTCGACTGGGCGCGGGAGGCGACCGAGCGGGGAGCGGGGGAGGTGCTGCTCACCAGCATGGACCGCGACGGCACCAACGACGGCTATGACCTCGAGCTGACCCGAGCCGTGGCCGGCGCGGTCGGCGTGCCGGTGATCGCCTCGGGCGGCGCCGGGCGCCTCGAGCACCTCAGCGAGGCGATCTCCGAGGGAGGAGCCGACGCCGTGCTCTGCGCGTCGATCTTCCACTACGGAACCTTCACCATCTCCGAGGCGAAGCGGCGGATGGCGGCCGACGGCATCCCGGTGCGGCTCTAAACGGGAATCGGCTCAACCGGCGGCGAGGGCCGAGGCGAGGCCGGCGACGCCGCCCGAGCCGAGGATCTCGAGCCGCTTCAGCTCGTAGGGGTGCTCGCGGTCGGCGAAGCCAGGGACCTCGGTTGTGGCACCGGCGTAGCCCGCGGCCCTCACGGCGGCGATCACGGTCGCGTCGTAGCGGCCCTGACGGGTAGCAGAAGTTGTTCACGGGGACGCCGTAGGTCCGGCGTAGGATCGCCCGCGAGCCCGCCACCTCCCGCCGCAGGGTGGCCGCATCCACCGTCGTCAGGTCCGGGTGGCTGATCGTGTGCGAGGCCAGCTCCCAGCCGGCCGCGATCATCGCCTCGACGTTGCTGGGGTAGAGGTCGGAGCCCTCGGCCTTCAGGTTGAGCACCCCCGCCCAGCCGTGCCGCCGCAGCTCGGGCAGGGCGAAGGTGAACTGCGGGCGGTAGCCGTCGTCGAAGGAGATCACGACCGGCTTCGGCGGGAGCGTCGCGCCTTGGTACCAGGCATCCTGCACCTGGTCGAGGGTGACCGCCTCATAGCCCTGCCGGTCGAGCCAGTCCATCTGGCGTCGGAAGTCGGGGCGGGTGACGTAGAGGTCGGGGTAGGGGGCATCGGGCGGCGCGGCGCCGAGGACGTGGTACTCGATGATCGGTACCGGGCCGGTGTGGGCCACCCAATCCGCCTGCGGCCGTTCGTTGGCGACGGGTTTCGAGCCCGTGCTGCGGTCCCCGCCGTCACTCGTCATCGAGCGGCCAGCGGCTCCCTTCTTGCCGGCGCCGCCGTCTTCGCCCTGGCTGCCGAGGACGATCGCCGCCGCGGCCACGAGCGCCAGGGCGACCCCGAGCGCTGCCAGCGCCGCGAGGCGCCGGCGCCTCAGGTGCCGCGCCGACTCACGGCGCCTGGCCGCTATCCGTTCCGGAACCCGCGGATCCACCGGCGCCGCCGCCCTTCTGCGGCTTCTGCTTGTGCTTGACCGGTTGCAGCGCGTAGATGCTCGAGTAGCCGGTCACGTAGATGCGCCTGCCGTCGGAGATCACCGGCATGTAGGCGCCGGTCTTGAAGCGGAACTTCTGCTGACCGTTGGTCAGCTTGAAGCCGTAGGTGGTGGTGCCCTGGAAGGTGGCGATGTAGACCGTCTTCCCGATCACGCTGAGCGAGCCGATCACCGGGCCGCCGAGCGAGCGCGACCAGCGCTGGGCCCCGGTCTTCGCGTCGAGCGCGTAGATGTTGCCGTCGTAGGAGCCGATGTAGACGGTCGGCGGCGTCTGGGGTGTGTCCGCCACAGCCGGGCCCGGATAGACGTAACCCCCGGTTGACTGTGTCCAGGCCAGCTCCCCGGTGCGCTCGTCGAAGCTGTAGACGCGGTAGTCGTTGTTGCCGCTGTAGACACGGCCGAAGGCGACCGCCGGAGTCGAGTAGAACTCCCCGCTGCGGCTGAAGCTGAGGCCCTGTGACCCGGCCTGCCACTTGATCTGGCCGTTTCGCGCCCTGACCGCCGACATCTCACCGCCGTAATCGCCTACGAAGAGCAGGCCGTGCTGGTAGGCCGGCCCGGCCTTGATCGCGCCGGCGAGCGCCGTGGTCCAGATGGTGTGCCCGTTGCGGGCGGAGAAGGCACGCAGGTTTCCGTCCTCGTCGCCGAAGAAGACCCGCCTGCCGACCACGACCGGCGAGGACTCCGAGCGGCCCGGAAGAGAGCGCTTCCAGATCATCTTCCCGGTGGCGGCATCGAGGCTGAGGATCTGCCCGGGCACCAGGTTGACGATGAACAGCCTGCCCCGGGAGTAGGTCGGGGAGGAGGCATTCAGCGTTGCGATCCGCCGGTGCCAGATCACCTTGCCCGTGTCGGCGTCGAGCGAGTAGGCGAAGCCGTTGTTGTCGACGTAGAAGAGCCGCCCGCCGCAGCCGAGCTTGGTTCGCTGCTCACAGAGCCCGGGCGCCTTGACGAAGATCGGCGGGAACTCGATCAGCGGCTTGCCGCCGTGCTTCCAGAGTTCCTTGTAAGGGGGCTTGACCTGGTTCGCCGGCAACCAGCGCGTGCGGGCGCGGTCGAAACCGAACATCGGCCAGTTCGTTGTCTTGATGACCTTCTTGCGCTTCTCCTTATGCAGGGGAGTGCAATTGTCCTGGCCGCAGCTGACGTCATCCGGCCGCTTGAGGATTTGGTAGGCCGCGAAGGCGATGACTGCGATCAAAACCACTCCGCCGCCGATCGCCGCCCAGAGCTTTCGGCGGTCCTGCCACCAGCGCGACCGGATCGGGGGAGGCTGCGGGAACGAGGGCCCGCCGCCCTCGGATTTGGGGGAGTCGGCCATCCGGGGAACGGGTCATGGTACGGAACGAGGCCCATGCCCAAGCGCGTCCTGAGCGAGCCCGACCTCGCCGCCTCCCTGCCGGCGGCAATCCCCGAGCTGAGGGAGATCGTCTCGGCGGCCGGGGGTGCCTCTCTGTACCTGGTCGGTGGGGCGGTGCGGGATCTCCTGCTGGGCCGAGCCCGAGACGACCTCGACCTCGTCGTCGAGGGAGACCCGGCCGAGCTCGGCGAGCGGCTGGGCGCGGAGGTGATCTCCCACGAGCGCTTCGCGACCGCGAAGGCTCGGCTCGGGGAGCACGAGATCGACATCGCCCGGGCCCGCCGGGAGACCTACGCGCACCCCGGCGCCCTGCCGGAGGTCAGCCCGGCGGACATCGCCGAGGACCTTGCCCGCCGCGACTTCACGATCAACGCGATGGCGATCCCGCTCGAGCCTGCCGAGGCTCCCCGCCTGCTCGACCCGCACGGCGGTCGCGCCGACCTCGACGCAGGGCTCCTGCGGGTGCTCCACCCCGGCAGCTTCACCGACGACCCGACGCGGGCGTTGCGGGCCGCCCGCTACGCCGCCCGCTTCGGCTTCGAGCTCGAGGAGGCGACCGCCGAGCGCCTGACGGCCACGGATCTCGGCGCGGTCTCCGCGGGACGGAGAGAGGCCGAGCTGCTGCGGATCGCCGCGGAGCCCACGGCGCCGGATGCGTTCGCCCTGCTCGCCGGTTGGGGGCTGGTGGAGCTGCGCCCCGGTGGGGCCGAGCTGGCGGCCCGCGTGCTGGAGTTGCTCGCACGGGAGCCCTGGGCGGGGACCGAGCAGCCGGAGCGCGCCGTGCTCACCGCCGCGTTCGGCCCCCGACGAGGGGAGGAGGCCCTGGCAGCTGCGCGCCCCGCTCGACCCTCGGCGGGGGTCGAGGCGGCCAGGGGACACGACCCTACCGAGCTCCTCCTCGCGCGGGCGCTGGGGGCGGAGTGGGTCGACGAGCTGGTCGGCCGCTGGAGCAGGGTGCAGCTGGAGATAACCGGCGATGACCTGCTCGCGGCGGGAGTGCCCTCGGGTCCCGCCGTCGGCCGCGGCCTGCGCGAGGCGCTGGCGCGCAAGCTCGACGGGGAGGTCGAGGGCCGCGAGGCGGAGCTCGAGGCGGCGCTGCGCGCTGCCGACTGAGCCGTCGGAGGCGTTCTGCTTACCTCCCGGCCGTGCGGTGGCGCGAGATCGACGGCATCAGGTGGCTCGAGGCCGAGCTTCCGGAGGCGCGGGCGGCCTTTTCGACCAGGCTGGGCGGGGCCAGCTCGGGCCCTTTCGAGAGCCTCAACCTCGGGCTCCTCACCGCCGACGACAGGGATCGCGTGATCGAGAACCGCGGCCGGCTCTGTGCCGCGCTCGGAGTCGAGCCGGACCGGGTAGTGAGCGGGCTCCAGGTTCACGGTGCTGGGATCTCGACCCACGACGGGCCGCAGCGACCGAGCCCCTTCGCCCATCCCGGGAGCCCGAATCCCGATGTGGACGGGCACGTCCTCGCAGACGGCGGCCTGGTCGGGCTCGTCTACGTCGCCGACTGCCTCCCGATCGCCCTCGCAGGAGCGGGCGGCACGGCGATCCTGCACTGCGGGTGGCGCGGGTTGGCTGCCGGCATCGCCGGCCGCGGGGCCGCCGCGGTCGAGGCTCGGGCGGCGGCGATCGGGCCGGGAATCGGTCCCTGCTGCTATCAGGTGGGCGATGAGGTGCTGGCGGAGTTCGAGGCGCTCGGGCCGGGGATCGCCTCCGGCCGCATGCTGGACCTGGCGGAGGTCGCGCGCCGGCTGCTCGCCGAGGCTGGCGTGGCGGAGATCGAGGCCGCCGGGCTGTGCACCTCCTGCGAGAAGGACCTGTTCTTCTCGCACCGCCGCGACGGCGGTGTCACCGGGCGCCAGGCGGGCCTCGCCTTCCCAGCCGCCGGGGAGGGCTGAGCGCTGCCCGGATTGATCAGCGGGCTGGATCCGGGCAGGATCGCTGCGAACCTCGCGGAGGTGAGGGAGGTGGCCGGCGACGGCGTCGAGGTGTTGGCCGCGACCAAGTACGTGCCCCTGGATGAGATGGGCGCCCTGGCCGAGGCGGGAGTCGGCCTGGTCGGCGAGAACCGCCAGCAGGACCTGACCGCCAAGCAAGAGCGCTGGGGAGAGGAGTTCGAGTGGGACTTCATCGGCAACCTTCAGAGCCGGAAGGTGAAGCTGCTACTGCCTCGCTGCAGGCTGATCCACTCGGTCGCCACCGACTCCGTCCTCGAGCAGCTCGGCCGCCACGGCGACGAGCGCACCGAGGTGCTTGTCGAGGTCAACCTCGCGGGGGAGGAGGGCAAGGGGGGCGTCGTACCCTCCGAGCTGGCCCGCTTCATCGCGCGCTGCCCGGTCCGGGTCAGCGGCCTGATGGCGATGCCGCCGTTCAGCGAGGACCCGGAGGCCTCGCGACCGCTTTTCGCGAGGCTGGCGGAGCTGGCGGGTGAGCATGGGCTGACCCGGCTCTCGATGGGGACCTCACAGGATTGGCGGGTGGCAGTTGAGGAGGGAGCGACGATAATCCGGCTGGGGACGGCGCTGTATGTGTGATTGGCCGGCGCGGTGTTTCCCTTGTGCAATGCCAAGCCGCGCAGTCAGACGGGAGTAACTTGCGGCCGCTTCGCGGCCTTGAATGCATGTGCCCGCGCCAACACCGCGCGGGCCTCACAGGACCACGTGCGGCGGCTTCGCCGCCTTACACGCCGACAGCTAACGCCGCGCCGGCGTGTCAGCAGTGCATAATCTGTAAAGGAATCACCGGCTGGGGGCCGAACATTCCGTACCGATGGCCCTTCGAGACACATGGCATCGCGCCCTCGTCTACTTCGGCCTTGCCGAGGACCACGACTACGGCCCCGAGTACGAGGAGGGGTACGCGCCGGAGTCCTCAGAGGAGGTCTTCGACACCCGTCGTGAGCGTGACCGCGAGGCGGCCCCGGTGCGACGCCTACCCAGCTCGCGCCGCCGCCGGGACGAGATCGATGACATCTTCGCCGACGACGAGCCGATCGCAGCGTCCCGCACCCGCGTCCTACGCCCGGTCGACAACAACGGCGGTGACGTCCAGGTCCACCTGGTAATCCCGCGCAACTTCAACGATGCACAGCAGGTCGCCGACCAGTTCAAGCGCGCGGTCCCGGTCATCCTCAACCTGCAGACGACCGACCACGAGCTCTCCAAGCGGCTGATCGACTTCGCTTCCGGTCTCACCTACGCCCTCGACGGGGGAATGCAGCGGATCGCCGAGAAGGTGTTCCTGCTGACGCCGCGCAACGTCGAGGTCTCGGCCGAGGAGAAGGCGCGGCTGATCGACAAGGGGTTCTTCAACCAGTCCTAGGTCGCGGGTTAGGCTGACCCGCCTGTGGGTCAGCTTCCAGATGCTTCCCGAGCAGCTGGCCGGACATTCCTGCCTGGGGAGCGAACGACGAGTACCTCTCGAGACCACCATTTCGACAGCCAGATTGAGTCCGTTGTGCCTGGGGCGATCCCCATGCCTGCCGGGAGGCGCAGGCTGTGGAGGACTCGGCCACGGGAGCTCAGCTCCGCGAGTGCGCCGTCGTCGGTCGCCACGTAATGCTGGGGCCCGGAGCTGTGAGAGATCGGTGCACCCCAGGCTCCCGTCGGCCAAGGCGGTTCCGCCGAACCGCCACTAGGCTCAGGACATGAGAGTCGGGTTCATCGGGGCCGGGAACATGGCCGCCGCGATGGCGCGTGGATGGGCCGCCGGCGAGGGAGGGCCGGAGCGGATGCTCTTCACCGACACGGGCTCGGGGGGTGCCGGAGACCTGGCCCGAGAGGTCGGGGGCGAGGCGCTTGGGTCCAACCGGGAGCTGGCCGAGGGCTCCGATCTGGTCATCCTGGCTGTGAAGCCGGCCGCGCTCGAAGCGGTCGCGGCTGACGCGCAAGCGGCGCCGGCGGTGCTGTCCCTGCTCGGGGCCACGCCGCTCTCCGCGGTCGGTAGCGCCTTTCCGGACGCGGCCTCTTACCGTCTGATGCCCAACGTCGCCGTTGAGGTCCGCCGTGGTGTGCTCTGCTTCGAAGCCGCCGCGGAAACAGCGGCCGAGACGACCGGCGCGCTCCGGGAGTTGCTGGGGCGGCTCGGGCACCTGGTGGAAATCGAGGACCGCGACTTCGACGCCGCCACTGCGGTGATGGGCTGCGCGCCCGCCTACCTCGCGCTGGCCGTGGAGGCGATCGCCGCGGCGGGCGCCTCCGACGGGCTCGACCCCGGGTTCGCTCGCGACCTCGTCGTCGAGACGACCGCCGGCACGGCCGAGCTCCTGCGCATCCGCCACCCAGCCGACGTGCGGGCAGCAGTCGCCTCGCCGGGGGGCTCGACCGAAGCCGGGCTGGCGGCGCTCGAGGCCCACGGCGCCGAGGCCGCGTTCGGGGCGGCCGTGAAGGCGTCCCTGGAGAGGATGAGGGGCGGATGATCCTGGCGATCACCCGCAACAACGTCGCCGACTACGTCAGCGCCCTCTTCATCGTCTACATCATCCTGATCTTCGCCCGGATCCTGATCTCGTTCATCCCCCAGGTGCCGCGCTCGGCCACCCTCCGCCCGGTGCTGGACTTCGTCACCGACACGACGGACCCCTACCTCAACCTCTTCCGCCGCTTCCTACCGCCGATCGGCGGCGGTGGGTTCGCGCTCGACCTGAGCCCGATGATCGGGATCATCGTCCTCTACGTGGCCCAGGCGCTGATCGTCAGCCTGATCCAGTCGTGAGCGATCGGCCCTGGCGCTCCGCCGGGGCGCTCTGCGGACTGCTCGTCATCGCCGACCAGGCCTCCAAGGCCGCGATCGAGGCAAATCTCGTCCCCGGGGAGAGCGTGGACGCGGTCGGCCCTCTGGACCTGACTCTCAGCCACAACACGGGCGTGGCCTTCGGCATCGCCGGGGGCGGTGGGGCGGCCGTGATCCTCTCGACCCTGGCCGCTCTGAGCCTGATCGTCTACCTCTTCTGGCGCGACCCGCAGAGGCCGTGGATGTGGGTCGCGGTCGGCCTCCTCGCGGGCGGCGCCCTCGGGAACCTGGCCGACCGAGTGCGCGACGGCGCCGTCACCGACTTCATCGACCTGCCCCTCTGGCCGCCCTTCAACGTCGCCGACATGGCGATCACCGCCGGCGTGGTGCTGCTGGCCTTCCTCTATCTGCGGGAGTCAGCCGACGGTGGTTGAGGGGCTTCGCGTCGTTCACCGGGACAGCGACCTGGCGGTGATCGAGAAGCCGGCCGGACTCGTCGTCCATCCCGCTCCCTCGCACACCGGGCCAACGCTGGTCGACGAGCTGGGGGACCTCCTCGGCGGAGGCCCCGACCCCGAGCGGCCCGGGATCGTCCACCGGCTCGATCGCGGCACCAGCGGCCTGATGGTGGTCGCCCGCAGCGACGCGACGCACCGCGCCCTCGCGGCGGCCGTCAAACGCCGCGAGGTCGAACGCACATACCTGGCGCTGGTCGACGGCAGGGTTCGCTCGCGCACCGGCACCATCGACGCCCCCATCGGACGCGCCTCCCGCAAGCGTCACCGGATGGCCGTCGCGGGTTCTTCGCCCCGGCAGGCGCGGACCCACTTCGAGGTCACCGAATCGCTCGTCGCAGACACCCTGCTCGAGGCGACGCTCGAGACCGGGCGGACCCATCAGATCCGCGCTCACTTCTCCGCGATCGGCCATCCGCTGGTCGGCGACGATGCCTATGGCGGGCCCGTCCGCTACGGGCTCGTGCGCCAGTTCCTCCACGCACATCGGCTCAGCTTCGACCATCCATCGACGGGAGAGAGGATGAGCTTCTCCTCCGAGCTCCCGCCCGATCTGGCCGAGGCTCTCGAGCTGGCGAGGAGCGCTTGAGGGCGCGGTCGGGCACCTCTCTGTCAGAATCGGAGCGCAAAGCAACCATCAACCCCCGCCTCCCGACCGGGTCCTGCCCAGCGCCGCTGGGTCCCCGCACAGGGAGCCGGGTGAGCCGCACCCAAGATAAAAAGGAGCATCGAATGGCCGAAGCAGGCATCAAGGAGCTGCTGCAGGCCGGAGTCCACTTCGGCCACCAGACGCGCCGCTGGAACCCAAACATGCGCCGCTACATCTTCGGCGAGCGCGACGGGATCCACATCATCGACCTACTCCAGACCGAGCAGCTGCTCGACGACGCCCGCCGCTTCGCCGGTGAGCTATCCAGCGGGGGTGGCACAGTGCTCTTCGTCGGCACCAAGAAGCAGGCGCGCGACTCCGTCAAGGAGTGGGCGGATCGCTGCCAGATGCCCTACGTCAACCTCCGCTGGCTGGGCGGCCTGCTGACCAACTTCAACACCATCTCGGCCCGGATCAAGCGCCTGCACGAGCTGACCGAGCTGGAGTCGAGCGGCCAGCTCGAGCTGCTCCCGACCAAGGAGCGAATGGGGATGCGGGCGGAGCTGGCAAAGCTCGAGTACAACCTGGGCGGCGTCCGTGACATGGAGCGCCTCCCGGACGCGGTCTTCGTGATCGATCTGAAGACCGAGGAGATCGCCGTTCGCGAGGCCGCCAGGTTGCGGATTCCGATCATCGGACTGGTCGACACCAACTGCGATCCGTCCCCGGTCGACTACGTCATCCCCGGCAACGACGACGCGATCCGTTCCTGCGAGCTGGTGCTCGGCACGATCGGCGCTGCGATCGACGAGGGAGCCGGCGCGTGGCGGGTCGAGGAGGAGCGCCGTCGCGCCGAGGAGGAGGAGCGACGCCGAATCGAGGCCGAGGAGCGTCGCAAGCGCGAGGAGGAGGAGAAAGCGCGCAAGGAGGCTGAGGAGGCCGCGGCCAAGGCGGCCGCCGAGGCCGAGGCACAGCGGCAGGCGCAACAACAGGCCGCGCCAGCGAGCCCCGAGGCCCCTGCCCCCGCAGTCCAGCCGGTCCCGGCCACCGAGCCGGAGGGCGCAGCGCCCGCCGCGACCGGCGAGGGGAACGAGGGCTGATGGCGGTATCGGCCGCCGACGTGAAGGCGCTGCGCGACCGCACCGGCGCCGGGATGATGGACTGCAAGGCGGCGCTCGCCGAGGCCGACGGGGACGTCGATCGCGCGGTCGAGATCCTGCGCGTCAAGGGCCAGGCCTCCGCGGCGAAGCGCGAGGGCCGCGGCACCGACGAGGGCGTCGTCTCCTCCTACATCCACGCGAACCACAAGGTCGGAGCGATGGTCGAGGTCCAGTGCGAGACCGATTTCGTGGCCCGCAACGAGGACTTCCAGGCCTTCGCATACGAGGTCGCCCTGCACGCTGCGGCCGCCGCTCCCCGCTACGTATCGGTGGAGGACATCCCCGAGGGCGAGCGCGAGGCGGAGCGCCGCGTGTTCGAGGAGAAGGCGGGCGAGGAGGGAAAGCCTCCCGAGATCGTCTCGAAGATCGTCGAGGGCCAGCTTGCGAAGTGGGCTTCCGAGGTGGCCCTGCTCGACCAGACGCACGTCAACGCCGAGAAGCACTCCTCGAAGACGATTGAGGAGATGCGCTCCGAGCTGGCCGCCAAGACCGGCGAGAACATCCGCATCGCCCGCTTCGCCTACTTCCGCGTCGGCGAGGGATAGATGAGTGATCCCACGACCCCACGCACCCGGATGACGCACATTGCGCCTCGCATCCAGCGACCGCAGGGAGCGTTGCGAGCGCGAAGCGCGAGATCCTCGGGCCCGCCTTTGGCACCACCAAAGGCTTCGCCCTGCGTCCTTGATCTGCCCGGCCACGCGCGCCCCCGGGCACACGCGGCCGTGGCATCAATCATCTAGGAACGCGGAGATGGCGCCGGATCCCCGCTTCAGCCGCATCCTCCTGAAGCTCTCCGGGGAGGCCCTGATGGGCGACCTCGACTACGGCACCGACGCCGAGCAGGTCAAGCGGATCGCCGAGCAGGTCGCCGCCACCCGTGGCCGGGAGGTCGAGATCGCGGTCGTGGTGGGTGCCGGCAACATCTATCGCGGGCTCGAAGCTGCCGCGGCGGGAATGGACCGGGCGACCGGCGACTACATGGGGATGATGGCGACGGTGCTCAACGCTCTCACCCTCCAGGATGCGCTGGAGAAGGTGGGCGAGCACACGCGGGTGATGTCGGCGATCGACGTCAAGGAGGTCGCCGAGCCCTACATCCGCCGCCGCGCGATGCGCCACCTCGAGAAGGGCCGGGTGGTGATCTTCGCCGCCGGGACCGGCAACCCGTTCTTCACCACCGACACCGCGGCGGCCCTGCGGGCCCTGGAGATCCACGCCGAGGTGATCCTGATGGCCAAGAACGGCGTTGAGGGCGTCTACGACTCCGACCCCGCGACCAACCCGGACGCTGCCTTCATCCCCCGGATCACCCACCGCGAGGCGATAGAGCGAGAGCTGCGGGTGATGGACTCGACGGCGCTCTCCCTCTGCATGGACAACCGGCTCCCGATCCACGTCTTCAACATGGCCGACGAGGGGAACATCGGCCGCATCCTCTCCGGAGAGCAGGTCGGGACCCTGGTCGACGAGAGATGACGGCGCCGCGGTGTTAGCGGCGGCACATGCATGTAAGGCCGCGAAGCGGCCGCAAGTCATTCCCGAAGGGCCCCGCGCGGTGTTAGCGCGGGCACATGCATGTAAGGCGGCGAAGCCGCCGCAAGTCATTCCCGTTCGCCACACCCCTCGGTCAGCGCCTGCGCCCGGTTAGTTGAACGGATCTGGTGGCTATGGCAACCGAATACGTTCAGCGAAAGGCCTGTGCCCCTCTTCATTGGACGGATCTGGTTGCCATGGCAACCGAATACGTCCAACGAACCCGATCCCCGATGTCGCGGCCACCCCTCGACTCCGCCGGGTTAGGATGGCGCCGTGGAGAACGAGTTCATCGACGAGCTGCTCGCCGACGCCAAGGAGCGGATGCGCAAGTCGGTGGAGTCGACCCGCGGCGAGCTGGCGACGGTGCGGACGGGCCGAGCCTCCCCGCACCTGCTCGATCGGATCACGGTCGACTACTACGGCGCGCAGTCTGCGCTGAAGCAGCTCGCCAACGTGGCCACCACGGACGCGCGCCTGCTCACGCTGACCCCGTTCGACAAGTCGGCGATCGGGGCGATCGAGAAGGCGATCCTCGAGTCCGACGTGGGCTTGACACCAAGCAACGACGGCAACGTGATCCGCCTCCAGATCCCCGAGCTGACCGAGGAGCGGCGCAGGGAGATGGTCAAGGTCGTCCACGGGGTGGCCGAGGAGGGCAAGATCGCGATCCGCAACGTCCGCCGCGACGTCATGCATGACCTGCGCGAGCTGAAGAAGGAGGGCGAGGCGGGAGAGGACGACGAGCGCCGTGCGGAGAGCGCCCTGCAGAAGGAGACCGACGCCGCGACCGAAGAGATCGACGAGCTGCTGAAGGGCAAGGAGGAGGAGATCCTCGAGGTCTGAGGGTCGGCGCGGACGCTGGCGCCCACAACCGATGGCGTTCCCCAGCTACGTGGCGATCATCACCGACGGGAACGGGCGCTGGGCCCAGCAGCGCGGCCTTCCCCCGATCGACGGGCACGAGGCGGGGGCCGACGTCGTCAAGGCGCGCCTGCGCGATGCCGCCGAGCTGGGCATCAGGGAGTTGACCGTGTTCTCCTTCTCCACCGAGAACTGGTCCCGGCCCGCGGCCGAGGTGGACGGCCTGATGCGCATGTTCGGCCAGAGGATCGACGCGGAGACCCCCGAGCTCCACGACGAGGGTGTGCGAATGCGCTTCGTCGGCCGCCGCGCGGGAGTCCCCCAGGAGCTCTGCGATCGCATGGACTGGGCGGAGGAGCTGACCGGCGCCAACCAGCGGATAACCCTCTTCGTCGCCTTCAACTACGGCGCCAGGGCGGAGATCGTCGACGCGGCGCGAAGATTCGAGGGCGACTCCGAGGAGGAGTTCCGCGACTGCCTCTACGCGCCCGAGATGCACGACCCCGACCTGCTCATTCGCACCAGCGGCGAGATGCGAATCTCCAATTACCTCCTGTGGCAATGCGCCTATGCGGAGTTCGTCTTCCGCGAGGAGCTTTGGCCCGACTTCGATCGCGACGCCTTCGAGGCCTCGCTGCGCGAGTTCGAGGCTCGCCGGCGCCGCTTCGGGGCCAGGGCCTGACGTGGCGGCCGGCCGCGAGCGGCGAAAGCGCCGGTTCCCGGGGCTGAGGGGGAGACGGGCACGAACGCGGCGTGAGGCAGGGGCCGGGGGGCCCGAGGAGCCCGCGGCCGCGCCATTCGACATCGAGGAAGGGTCGGGAGGCGGGATGCCTTCCGCCGAGGAGCCGCTCGCCGGCCTCGCGGAGGGCCTCTTCGAGGAAGGGCCGGAGCGGCCGGCAGGTGTCGGTGCACAGATCACGCCCCCGAGGCGGCGCCGCGGGCTGCGGGGAGAGACCCTGAAACGGATCCTGATCGCGATCCCCTGGATCGTCTTCGCGATCGCGATCACGGTCGCGGGCGGAATCGTCTTCGCCGTCGCGATGGTCGCGCTCGGCCTCGTGGCGCTGCGCGAGTACTGCGTAATCACAGCCGACTACCGGCCCCTCCAGCTCGCCGCCTTCCTGTCGGTGGCGGGAATGATCATGGCCGCACACTTCGGCACCGCCTTCAACATCCTCCTCGCGATCGCGGCCTCGTTCCTGCTCCTCTTCCTCGTCGGCGCCCGGCGCTCGAATCGCGTGGGGATCACCCTCTCGCTCGGGGTGTCGGCCCTCGGCGTGCTCTGGATCGGGATCCCGCTCACGCATGCCGTGCTGCTGCGCGACCTGCCCTCGCACGGCGGGGCACTCCTGATCGACATCCTGGTCGGCACCTTCGTCACCGACACCGCCGCCTACGCGACCGGGCGCCTGTTCGGCAACCACAAGATCGCCCCCGACCTTTCCCCGAACAAGACCCTCGAGGGCCTGATCGGCGGCTTCCTGATCGGTACGCTCGGCTTTTGGTTCGCCGGCCTCTACCAGGACTGGCTGACCGGTTCGGACGCGCTCATCCTCGGTGCGGCCGTAGCTGCCACGGCGCCGCTCGGCGATCTCTTCGAATCGATGGTCAAGCGCGACCTGGGCCGCAAGGACACCGGCACGCTGTTCGGGCCCCACGGCGGCATCCTCGACCGCCTCGACGCCGCGTTCTTCACGATCGTGGTCGGCTACTACCTGGCCGTCCAGCTGGTCTATTGACGCTCTGCGCGCTGTCCCGGATTCGCCTCGCATGGCGAAGCTGATCCGGGACGGTGACGGCGAATTCCTACACTCACCTGCGATGAAGCGCCTCCTCATCCTCGGCTGCACCGGCTCGATCGGGACCCAGGCCCTCGAGATCGTCCGCGGCTCACGGGAGCTGCAGGTGGTCGGTCTCGCGGCGAGAAGCGGCGTGGATCAGGCGGTCGAGCAGGCGCGCGAGCACGGCGTCCCGGCGCTGGCCCTGGCCGATGGCAGCGCCGCCGAGCGTGCCCGATCGCTGTGGAGTGGCCAGGTCCTCGCCGGAGAGGAGGGGATCGCCGAGCTGATCGCCTCCTCGGGCGCCGACCTCGTGCTGAACGGGATCGTCGGCGCGGCGGGCCTCGGACCGACCATCGTCGCCCTGAGCGAAGGGATCGACGTCGCCCTGGCCAACAAGGAGAGTCTGGTGATCGGCGGCGAGCTGGTGACCGCGCTGGCCGAGGGCACGGGTGCCCGGCTCCTGCCGGTGGACTCCGAGCACTCGGCGCTCTTCCAGCTGATCGGCTCCGAGCCCCCCGGGACCGTCGAGCGTCTCGTCCTGACCGCCTCCGGCGGACCCTTCCGGGGTCGGACCGACCTCTCCGGGATCACCGCCTCCGATGCCCTCCAGCACCCGACCTGGGAGATGGGCGGGCGGATCACCGTCGACTCGGCGACGCTGATGAACAAGGGCTTCGAGATGATCGAGGCCTATTACCTATTCGGCGTCCCCTACGAGCGGATCGACGTCGTCATCCACCCCCAGTCGATCGTGCACTCACTCGTCCATCTGAACGACGGCGCCTCCCTGGCCCACCTCGGCTACCCCGACATGCGGGTGCCGATCTCCTACGCCCTTCACTTCCCCGAGCGTGCGGACGTCCCGCTCGAGCGCCTCGACCTGGCCACCATCGGCGAGCTCAGCTTCGAGGCCCCTGACACACGGATCTTCGCCTGCCTGCGCCTGGCGAGGGAGGCCGGCGAAGCCGGTGGCACCGCCCCCTGCGTGCTCAACGCCGCCGATGAGGTCGCGGTTGCCGCCTTCCTCGCCGGAGAGATCCCGTTCACCGCCATCCCGGAGGTGATCGAGACGGCTCTGGACGAGTTCGGCACCGTTCCCGTGACCCACTTCGACGACCTCTACGCGGCCGACGCGGCAGCTCGCCGGCGCGCCGGCGAGCTGGTCGCCGCCCAGGGGAGCAGCGCGCGGTGACCTGGGTCCTCGCGTTCGCCGGCTTCGCCGCGCTGATCATCCTCCACGAGCTGGGCCACTTCGCCGCGGCCAAGGCGACCGGCATGCGGGTCGAGCGGTTCTTCCTCTTCTTCCCCCCGGCCCTGATCTCGCGCCGGAGGGGAGAGACCGAGTACGGGATCGGCGCGATCCCGCTTGGGGGCTTCGTGAAGATCACCGGGATGAATCCGGACGAGGAGCTGCCGCCGGAGGTGGCCCACCGCGGCTACTATCACCAGCCGGTCTGGAAGCGCATCGTGGTGATCGGCGCCGGGCCCGCGGTCAATATCGCCCTCGCCTTCCTGATCCTCTTCGTCCTCTCCTTCGGCGCCCGCGACCTGGCGAATTCGGTCGGGGAGATCGTCCCCGGCTCGCCCGCGGCCAAGCAGCTGCGGCCCGGAGACCGCATCGTCTCGGTCAATGGGCGCGCCTACGCAGACCGCTCGCTCGAGGACCGCCTGCTGAAGTTCTCCGACACGATCGCCGCCGATCAGTGCTCCGGGCGGCAGGTGGACGGCTGCCCCGGCGAGCGGCCGGTGAAGCTGGAGGTGACACGTGACGGGCGCACCCGCCAGATCGTGGTCACCCCGGCCTACGACGAGTCGGTGAAGCGGATGCGAATCGGCTTCTCGTATGGCACGACGCCGGCCGAAGGCGGGGCGCTGGCGGCGGCGGATCGATCGCTCAGCTTCATGTGGCTGGTGACGACGAAAACCGTGGGCGTGTTCGCCAACCTGCTCGACGCGAAGCAACGCAAGCAGGTCTCGGGTGTGGTCGGCAGCTACGAGGTGACCCGCCAGGCGATCGGGTTCAGCGCCCGCGAGGCACTGACACTGCTGGCGGTGATCAGCTTCTCCCTGGGCCTGATCAATTTGTTCCCGTTCCTGCCCTTGGACGGGGGCCACATCTTCTGGAGCCTGGTCGAGAAGGTGCGGGGGCGCCCGGTTCCGTTCCGGGTGATGGAGCGAGCCAGCGCGGTCGGCTTCGTGCTGGTGATCATGTTGTTCTTCATCGGCCTCACCAACGACATCGGGCGGTTGACGGGCCAGGGCTTCAACGTGCGGTAGTTTCCCTGCACTGCCCAAGAAACCGAGGAGGAGGGGCATTGGAGATAACCACTGCTGAGCGCTACGCAAGCGGCGGGCCGGGAGGGGAGCCGGAGTCCTCCAACGTCTATGAGGCATTCCTGAAGACGGTCGCGAGGATCGGCGAGGACGTCGCCCTCCGCACCGGCGACGACACGGTCTCGATCACCTGGAACGAGCTTTCGGATTGGGTCAGCCGGATCGCCGGCGGACTCGAGCAGCTCGGGCTGCAGAAGGGCGAGACGGTTGCCCTGATGCTCAACAACCGCCCCGAGTTCATCCCCTGCGACCTGGCCGCGGTCAGCCTCGGCGGGGTCCCCTTCTCGATCTACCAGACCTCCTCTCCCGAGCAGATCGCCTACGTGGTGTCCGACGCCGGCTCGCGGATCGCAATCATCGAGTCGGCCTTCCTCGAGGTCTTCAGCGAGGCGCAGAAGAGCCTCCCCGACATCGAGCACCTGATCGTGATCGACGGTGACGGAGGGACAGCGACGCTCGAGGACTTGGAGGCGGCCAACCCAGGCTTTGACCCGGCCGAGCGCGCCGCCGAGGTCGGCCTCGACGACCTCCTGACGCTGATCTACACCTCCGGCACCACCGGCCCCCCGAAGGGGGTTCAGCTCACCCATCGCAATCTGATGGCCCTGACCTCCGGCGTGGAGGGGATGGTCGAGCTGCCGAAGCGCGGCGGGCGCCTGATCTCCTGGCTGCCGGCCGCCCACATCGCCGAGCGCGGCGCTCACTACTACCTGCCCGTGGTCAACGGGCTGACCGTGACGATCTGCCCCGACCCGCGGCGGATCGTCGAGTTCATCCCCAAGGTGAAGCCCTCCTGGTTCTTCGCGGTGCCGCGGATCTACGAGAAGTTGAAGGCCGGCCTCGAGGCACAGCTCGCGACCCTTCCCGACGAGCAACGGGTACCGGCCGAGAAGGGCCTGGAGGCGGCGATCGCAAAGGTCCGGCTCGAGCAGGCCGGAGAGGAGGTGCCCGAGGAGCTGGCGGCCGCCGTGGCGCGCGCCGATGAGGAGCTGTTCTCGAAGCTGCGAGCGGCGCTCGGCCTCGATGAGCTGGAAGCGGTCAACGTCGGCGCTGCCCCGACTCCGCTCGAGGTGCTCGAGTTCTTCCATGCGATCGGCATCCCGGTCGGAGAACTGTGGGGGATGTCGGAGACCTGCGGAGTGGCCACGCTGAATCCCCCGGAGAGGATCAAGCTCGGCACCGTCGGGCCGCCCGTTCCGGGAGTCGAGATCAAGCTGGCCGATGACGGCGAGGTGATGGTCAAGGGTGACGGGATCATGCCCGGCTACCGGAACATGCCGGAGAAGACGGTCGAGACCTTCGAGGACGGCTGGCTGCTCACGGGCGACATAGGCGAGCTCGACTCCGACGGCTATCTGAAGATCGTCGACCGCAAGAAGGAGCTGATCATCAACGCGGCCGGCAAGAACATGTCGCCGGCCAACATCGAGTCGAGGCTGAAGGCGGCCGACCCGCTGATTGGCCAGTGCATCGCGATCGGCGACGGTCGTCCCTACAACGTGGCCCTGATCGTCCTCGACCCCGACTACGCGCCTGTCTGGGCCGCCGCCAACGGGCTCGAGGGCACTCCGATCGCCGAGCTTGCCTCCGACGAGAAGCTGCTGGCGGCCGTGGAGGAGGGAACCGGCGAGGCCAACGCCAAGATGGCGCGGGTCGAGCAGATCAAGAAATTCAAGGTCCTGCCCGAGGAGTGGGCACCCGGCGGGGACGAGCTGACGCCGACCATGAAGCTGAAGCGCAAGCCGATCGCCGAGAAGTACGCCGACGAGATCGAAGGGCTCTACAACTAAGGCCGCCTCCTCTGCTCCAGCGGTCCGGGCGCGGCTTGGCCGGCGCCGTGCGCGTTCCGTAGCCTGGGGCGTGTGAGAGCAAATTCCGGCAGCCGCCCGTGAGGGGGATCCTCCGGCGCCTGCCGAAACCGGCGCGCGAGCGCCTGAGAACGGCTCGCAAGGGCTACCGTAATGCGCGCTTCCGTACCCGCGAGCGCCTGCGGCCGGTGCGGGTCGAGCAGGAGGCGATCGCGGACGCGCTGCGCCGGCTCGGCATAGGTCCGGGGGACGACGTCTGGATGCAGACCCAGATGTCGGCCTTCGGGACGATCGTCGGCGGCCCGGAGACGGTGATCGGCGCGCTGCGCGAGGTGGTCGGCCCGGAAGCCCTTGTTGCGCTGCCGGCCTTCCCGGTGGCCGGGCTCTCGATCGAGTACCTGCGTGAGAACCCCGTGTTCGATTACCACCACACGCCGTCGCGGATGGGGGAGATAACGGAGTGCTTCCGGAAGCTCCCGGAGAGCCACCGCAGCCTGCACCCGACACACTCGATCGCAGCGCAGGGCCCCGGCGCAGAGGCGCTGCTCGCCGGTCACGAGAGCGCGGAGACCCCGTTC
The DNA here is from genome assembly GCA_963738305.1 of uncultured Actinomycetes bacterium. GTDB lineage: Bacteria > Actinomycetota > Thermoleophilia > Solirubrobacterales > 70-9 > JBBRHQ01. Next base: position 35,719 of record CAVTVU010000006.1, read on the forward strand.
GGCGAGGGAACCCCGTTCGTCCGCCTGATCGAACGCAACGCGCGGCAGATCTTCTTCGGCACCAGCACCCGCCCGATGACCATGTTCCACGCCTTCGAGTGCACCCGCCGCCCGGCTTTCCCTTACGACGTCTTCCTGCCCGACCGCTTTCCGGTGACCTGCATCGACGCCGGCGGGCACCGGATCGAAACCAGCACCCTCGTCCATCGTCCCCGGCTCTCGATTGGGCGAATCGACGCCAATCCGCCACTGGCCGCCGAGGTCCGCCGCAGGCTCGCGGCCGCGGGCATGGCCTGCGTGCCGGTGGGCCGCAGCGACGTGCTTGCGATCCCCCTGCAGGAGATGATCGCGGCGTTCGAGCCGATGCTCGCCGACGGGGTGACGATCTACGATCCGGCGATGCTCGAGGCGGAGGCGAGACGATGAACGAGGTCGGGGGGGCGCCCACCGCGACGTCCCTCGAGCGGGTGCAAGAGCTGAAGCGCTTCGCCCTGGAGCGCCTCCCGGCGCTCCAGGGCGGTGACGGCGCCTTCTGCCACCAGGTCTCCGCCGAGGGCAACGGGCGCCTGGAGGGCCGGTCGCTTCGCTACACGCTGATCGTGCTGATCGGGCTGCTGCGCGCCGAGCAGCACGACATCGAGCATCCGCTCCACACCGGCGGCATCCGCGCCCGGGTCGAGTCCGACCTCTCCTCCGCGGAGCTCACGCCCGGGGACCTCGGCCTGGCGCTGTGGGCGGACTCGCGCATGGAGGCGAGCTGGGTCGGCGGCCTCGTCAAGGCGCTGCAGCGCTCGCCGGCCTCCTCGTCGCGGATTCGCTCGCTGCCGAGCATGGAGGTCGCCTGGATCCTCACTGGCCTGGTCGAGGCAGGCGTCCGGGTCGACCTCGGCGAGGGCGAGGAGCTGCTGGATGCGGCCCGTTCCCAGCTGCTCGAGCGTCGTCCGGGAGGGCACCTGGTCCTCCACGTCGCCCGCGGGGCGCGCCGGCGCCTGCCGCATTTCGCCGATCAGATCTACAGCCTGCTGGCGCTCTCGCAGCTGGCCCGCGTCCGCCAGGACGCCGAGGCGCTCGAGGCCGCGCTGTCGCTGGGACGGAGGATCGTCGAGCTGCAGATGCCGAACGGCGCCTGGCCTTGGATCTGCGACCCGGTGGAGGGGACCGTGGTCGAGCCCTACGAGATCTACTCGATCCATCAGGACTCGATGGCGATGATGGGCCTCCACAGCCTCAGCGCAGCGACCGACGATCCCTCCTTCCGCGCCGCCGCGCTTCGTGGGCTCTCCTGGAACTACGGCGAGAACGAGCTGGGGGCCCATATGTTCGACCCGGGCGCCGGGATGATCTACCGCTCGATCCGCCGCAAGCAACGCTTCGCCCGCGCAGGGCAGGCCCGCAACGCCGTCGCGGCCTACGCTCACGCAAAGCCCCGTCTGGCGCCCGCGGGCCGACTGGAGGTCAACCGCACGATGCGCCCCTACCATCTGGGATGGATCCTCGAGGCCTGGGCCGGCAAGGAGGAGCTGGCGACGCAGTTGTTCAAGCCGGCGCGGTGTTAGCGCCGGCAGGCGCATGTAAGGCCGCGAAGCGGCCGCAAGTTGTTCAAGCCGGCGCGGTGTTAGCGCCGGCAGGCGCATGTAAGGCCGCGAAGCGGCCGCAAGTTGTTCCCGGGCGGCGACCTCAGTGCGGTCTCAGAATGCGGAAGCTGCGGGTGGCGGGAGATAGGTCGGCGCGTCCGCCCTTCACCGCCTTTACCTGGAAGCGGTGCGCGCCGAACCCGAGCTTGCCGTAGGTCTTGGGAGAGCTGCAGCGCGTGAATCGCCCGCCGTCGAGCTTGCAGCGGAAGCTGCCGCCGGCGAGGCTGGAGGAGAAGCGAAAGGTGGGGGTGCGATCGTGGATCTTGCCCTGGGGCCCGGAGAGGATCCTTGTCTGCGGGTGCGGCGGCGGCGGGCAGGGGTGCTCGCTTGGCGGCGTGACGTTGGCGCGGGGGGTGGGGGAGGCCTCGGCGAAGTCGGCCGCGCTGGAGTTCGTGTCGTCGCCCGGCTCGAGCAGGTTGGCGCAACGGGCCGAGATGGAGCGGATCAGCGCCTTGCCGTCGGTGATGCCGAACGGGGACGTGCTCGGCTCGCTGGGCGAGGGCAGGCCACCGCTCGGAGGCATGAAATCTCCCCAGGAGACGCAGTCCGCAGGAACGCCGTCGGGATAGCAGACGGCTCCGCCCGCCGGGCTCATGGTGAGCTTGGCGTCGGTGAAGTCGGCCGCCGGACCGTTCGAGAAGACGGTTGCGTAGCCGCTGCCGGCGAGCAGGATGGTCGACTGGTTGGCGCTTGCGGTCAAGGTCTTGTTCATCGTCACAGTGGCGCTCAGCGAGCCGGCCGCGTCATACAGCGTGATCGGGTGGCCGCTGACGAAGTTTTGCCCGGAGGCGGTCATCTGCAGGACGACGAAACCTGAGTTGGGTGCGGCCGTGCTGCCCGGGTAGACCTCGCGGATCTTCATCAGGTGGAAGCTGGCCGAGGCGGGCGGCGCCAGGATTGCGGCCGACAGCGCGCCGCAGCCTGCCAGCAGGGCGAAGAGGCGCTTTGCGCGAGGTGAGATCACCTGCCCTCCCATACGGCTATCCGATGGTTCGGGTTCAACCGCAGGTACCCTTGGATCGTGGCCTCGAAGCGGCAGATATTCGTCGGCGGCGTGCCGATCGGCGGCGGCGCCCCGGTCGCCGTGCAGACGATGACCAAGACCGAGACGGCGAATCTGGAAGCGACCATGGAGCAGATCGGCAAGGTCGCCGACGCCGGAGCCGATCTTGTGCGGGTCGCCGTTCCGCGCGACCAGGACGCCGAGGCCCTGAAGACGATCGTCGCTGCCTCGCCGATCCCGGTCATCGCCGACATCCACTTCAACCACACCCTGGCGCTGAAGGCGATCGACGCCGGCGCTCATTGCATCCGGCTCAACCCGGGCAACATCGGCGGCCGCGAGAAGGTCGCCGAGGTCGCCGAGCGTGCCAACGCCGCTTCGGTGCCGATGCGCATCGGGGTCAACTCGGGCTCCCTGCCCAAGCACCTGCACGAGCTGGAGCGCAGCGCCCCGGTCGAGGCCCTGGTCGGCGCCGCGGTGGAGTTCGTCGAGCTGATGGAAGGCCTCGACTTCGAGAACTTCAAGATCTCGATCAAGTCGACCAACGTCCCCAACACGATCGCCGCCAACCGACTGCTCGCGGCGAAGGTCCCCTACCCGATCCACCTCGGGATCACCGAGGCAGGAACCAAATGGTCGGGGTCGCTGAAGTCCGCGGTGGGACTCGGGACGCTGCTCGCCGACGGGGTGGGGGACACGATTCGGATCAGCCTCTCGACGTTTCATGCCGAGGAGGAGGTCAAGGTCGCGTGGGAGATCCTCAAGGCGCTGCAGCTGCGCGAGCGGGGCCCGGTGCTGATCGCCTGCCCGACCTGCGGCCGGCTCCAGTTCGACATGGACTCGGTCGTCGCCGAGATCGAGCAGCGCCTCGAGGCGTACACCGAGCCGATCGAGGTGGCCGTGCTCGGCTGTGCCGTGAACGGGATCGGCGAGGCGTCTCACGCAGACTTCGGCATCACCGGTGCGAAGGACGAGGGGCTGATCTTCGCCGGCGGCAAGCCGCTGAAGAAGGTTCCGACCCGGCGGAGCTGGTGGACCGCCTTTTCGAGGAGATCGACCGCTCCCTCGACCGGGGCGGGGTCGAGGCCGACGACGCGGAGGTCCGCGAGGGCGCCGCGTGGCTGGCCAAGATCGAGGGGGAGAACGCCGGCGACCTCACGCCCGAGAAGATCGCCCAGATGGAGCACGAGGCGGCCCAGCGAGGCGAGTCCGACCGGGTGCTGCTCGACGAGGAGGCCTCGCCGACCGCGGGTCGCCGCTTCACCCGGGCCTGAGCCCGCGGGGACGGCTTACCGGCGGGCCCCCGACCGTCTAGGTTTACTCGCCGATGGCGCGCGTCACCGCAGATCTTCTGGCCCACCGTCAAGGACCCGCCGGCTGACGCCGAGGCCCTCAGCCACAAGCTGATGGTGCGAGCAGGGCTGATTCGCCAGCTCGGCGCCGGGTTGTGGACCTATCTGCCTGCCGGGTGGCGGGTCCATCGCAATGTCGAGGCGATCATCCGCTCCGAGATGGACGCGATCGGTGGCCAGGAGATGCTGATGCCGGTTCTCCAGCCAGCAGAGCTGTGGAAGGAGACCGGCCGCTACGGGCTCGACATCCAGTTCCAGCTCGAGGACCGCAAGGGCTCGGAGATGGTGTTGGCGATGACCCACGAGGAGTGCCTCACCTTCCACGTCGCCCGCGAGGTGCGCTCCTACCGCGACCTGCCGCTGATCCTCTACCACCTCCAGGTCAAGGAGCGCGACGAGCCCCGGCCGCGGGCCGGCGTGCTGCGGTCCCGCGAGTTCGTGATGAAGGACTCCTACTCCTTCGATCGCGACACGGAGTCGTTCGAGCGCTCCTACGAGAAGCACATCGGCGCGTATGACCGAATCTTCGATCGCTGCGGACTCGACTGGTACCGGGTCGATTCCGACGTCGGGATGATGGGCGGTTCGGGGGCACACGAGTACATGGCGCCCTGCCCGGCGGGGGAGGACAGCATCGCCCTCGCGCCCGGGCTATGCCGCCAACGTCGAGGTCGCCTCCGCCCGCGCTCGGCCCGTCGAGCTGCCACCACCGCTCGAAGTCCCCGAGCCGGTCCCGACGCCGGGCCTGAAGACGGTCGAGGCGGTCGCGTCGCAGCTCGGCCTCCCCGAGGGCGCGCTGGTCAAGTCGCTGCCGGTCGTGGTGGACGACGAGCGGGGCTTCGTCCTGGTCCTGGTCCGCGGCGATCACCGCCTCGGCGAGGTCAAGCTCCGCAACGCGCTCGGGGCCGACTTCCGTCCGGCCCGCGAGGAGGAGATCTCCGAGCGGCTCGGGCCCCCGGGCTTCATCGGGCCGGTCGGTGCCGATGTGCGCGGTGATCAAGGATGCCGCGATCGACGGCGATTCCTACGTCACCGGCGCCAACCGGGCCGACGAGCACCTGCGCGGGGTGCAGCCCGGGTCGCGACTTCGAGTTCGTCGAGATGGACGTCCGCTCCGTGGAGGGCGGCGACACGACCGTCGATGGCGGGACGATCGAGATCGTGCCGGCGATCGAGATCGGCAACATCTTCAAGCTCGGCACCCGCTACTCGGAGGCCCTGGGCGCCACCTACCTGGACGAGGACGGCCGCGAGCAGCCGATCGTCATGGGCAGCTACGGGATGGGGCCGGCGCGGATCGTCGCCGCCTCGATCGAGCAGCGCGCCGACGAGAAGGGGATCGTCTGGCCGCGCGTCGATCGCGCCCTGGGACGTCCACCTCGTCTCCCTGGCAAAGGCCGGCGAGGCCGAGCGCGAGCCCGCCGACCGCCTCTACGAGGAGCTTCGGGCAGCCGGCGCAGAGGTCCTCTACGACGATCGTGACGCGGGGCCGGGGGAGAAGCTGACCGACGCCGAGCTGCTCGGCTGCCCGCTGCGCCTGGTCGTCGGGCGCCGCGGGCTCGCCGACGGCATCGTCGAGGCGCAGGAGCGCGCCAGCGGCGCCGAGCACCGTCTGCCGCTGGCCGAGGCCGCGGCGAAGGCCGAAAGAGCTCCTCGGAAGGATCGAATGAGCGACGCCGCCCCTTTCGGCACGGGCCGGGTCCGGAGGCTGTTCGGGCTCGACCGCACCGGGCCCGAGCCGAAGCCAGACGCGCAAGCGGCGAGCCGCTGAGACCGCTCACGCTCCCGAACCTGGTCGGCTACATGCGGCTGGCCGGCGATCCCGCTATTCCTCTACCTGGCGCTGGACTCCGGGGACGGCCGCAGCGCTGCCGCGGCGCTGGTCTTCCTGGCGATCTCGCTCGGCGACTACGTCGACGGCTTCCTCGCCCGGGTCACCGGCCAGTACAGCCGCATGGGCGCGATCCTCGATCCGGTGGTCGACCGCCTGGCGATCCTCTCCGGCGCCGTCGTCTGCTGGCACTTCGAGCTTCTGCCGCGCTGGGCGCTCGCGGCGCTCGTCGTGCGCGAGCTCGTCACCCTCGGTCTCGCGCAGTACGGGCTCCGCCATGGCGTCGACATCGAGGTCAACTGGCTCGGGCGGGTGGCGGTCTTCCCGATCATGGCGGCGATCTTCTTCTCGATGCTGTTCGGCGGCTGGCTGCCGACCGACCCTGCTGATCATCGGGCTCGTGCTCTCGATCCTGGCGACCGTCCCTCTACGCCCGGATGGGCACGGGAGGCGGCGCAGCGCCATCGCGAGCGGCTGAAATCGCACCCTCACTCTCCATAAACCTTCAACCTTTGGTCGACCCTTTGGCGAGGGCGCCTTATAATCGCCGCACGACCGCCACCGAAAAGGAGTGAGATGGAGGACACCTTTCCCGATCTCGGGATCCCTCAGCGACCCGGAGCTGAAGGCGCTGATCGAGAAGCTCACCGAGGAGGAGCAGGAAGTCTCCTACCGGCGGCGGGTGCTGCACGGGAAGATCGACATCCTCAGGGCCGAGCTGGTCAACCGGCTTCGCCAGAAGCGCGAGCGGGGAGATTCGCTGATCTCCGGCGACGACGTCCGCCAGCTGACCGAGATCCTCGCCGGCAAGGCCCCGCACGGTCCCGGAGGGCGAGGCGCCCGAGGACGAGCCGGCCGCCTAGCGGCCCCGGTGGCGATGGCCGTCCACTGTCCCGAGTGCGGGTTCGTCAACCCCGAGGGGGCGAACTACTGCCAGAAGTGCGGCGCCTACCTCAGCCGCCCCGAGGGCGGCGAGGAGCCGACGACGATGACCTACACGGTCGACGAGACCGGCGGGATGCAGCCGGTCGACATCGACGAGGTGGTCGAGCAGGCCGGCGCCGCCCTGGTGATCCGCGCCGGCGGCGGCCGGGCGGGCGAGAGCTTCACCGTCAACGACGAGCGGGTCAGCATCGGGCGCAGCCCCGACGCCGGCGTCTTCCTCGACGACGTCACGGTCTCCCGCAACCACGCCCTGCTGGTTCGACGCCGCGACGGCCTCTACATCGACGACCTCGGATCCCTGAACGGCACGTACGTCAACCGACGCCGCATCGAGTCGCACAAGCTCGCCGACGGCGACGAGATACAGGTCGGCAAGTACAAGCTGAGCTTCCTGGAGAAGTAGATGGCGGTCTCGGGTCGGCAGAGCAGTGTGGACGTGAGCCAGCGCGGCGCCCGCCAGCGCGATGGCGCGGGCAGGCCGCAGCGCAAAGCGCTGACGATCGGCGCGGTCTGCAAGATCCTCGAGGCCGAGTTCGACGACATCTCGATCTCGAAGATCCGCTACCTCGAGGATCAGAAGCTGCTCACGCCCGCGGCGCACCGCCGGGGGCTACCGCCTCTACAGCCAGGCCGACGTCGAGCGACTGAAGACGATCCTGCGCCTCCAGCGCGACGAGTTCCTGCCGCTTCGCGTGATCCGCCAGGAGCTCGCCGCCGGCGCCGAAGTCCCCGAGATCGGGGGCGAGAGGCGCCCCAGCGGCGGCGCGGTCCGCCGGGCGATCCTGGTCAACACCTCCAGCGCCTACCTGACGATGGAGGAGGTGATCGAGGAGACCGGCGCTCGCGAGGAGCTGATCCGCGAGCTCGAGGAGTTCGGCGTCGTTCAGCCCGAGAAGCGCGACGGGCGCACCGTCTACGACGAGACCGACCGCGAGATCGTCCGCTCCGCCAACGAGCTTTCCCGCTTCGGCGTCGCCGCCCGCAACCTCAGGGTCTTCCGCTCCTCCGCCGACCGGGAGGCGAACCTGCTGGAGGCGCTGCTGGGTCCCTCTCTTCGCTCGCGCAACCCCCAACGGCGCAAGGAGGCGCTGGAGAGCCTGGAGAACCTGGCCGCGACAGTCAGCCACCTCAAGCACCTGCTGCTGGTCCGCGACCTGCGGCGGCTCGCGGGCAACTAGCCGCCGGAGCCGTGGCCAGCGTGAGCCGCCGGCGGATGATCGAGGCGCCGCCTTCGGAAGTCTGGTCGCTGGTTTCCGACCCCCACAACCTGCCGCGCTGGTGGCCGCGGACTGACGCGGGTCGAGGACGTGGAGCGGAATCCGGCCGGCAAGCGCAGCCGCTGGACCAAGGTGCTGCGGACCAAGGGAGGGCGGGGTGTGCGGGCGGACTACCGCTGCACCGGCTCGACCGACGAGTCGCGCTTCGCCTGGGAGCAGGAGATCGCCGGCACTCCCTTCGAGCGGCACCTGCGCAGCTCTGAGGTGGAGATCCGGCTCGGGCCGGACAGGGGGGGACCGAGGTGCGCATCACCTCCCGGCAGGCCTTGAAGGGGCCTCTCGCGGCTGGGTTCGCCGATGATGAGCCGCGGGCAGGGCACGATCCTCACCGAGGCGCTCGACGGAATCCAGCGGGCGCTGGCGGGCCCCGACGGGGAGGGTGTAGCGCGATGAGCGAGCCGCGGCGCGACTCGAAGTGGTGGGGCTGGGGCGATCCGGCGATCGAGCCCGAGATCGGAGCCGGCGCCCTGGCGGTGCTGCGCGGGGAGATCGGCGAGATCGAGCCCGCCTCGAGGCCCGCATCGGTGGAAGCGAGGTCGAGCTGCCGGAGCCCCGGCGACGTGCCCTTCCGAGACGGTCACCGAGGCGGTTGGCAGGGAGTGGATGTTCAACGGGGCCGAGGACCGGTCCGCCACGCCGCCGGCCGCGGCTACGCGGACCTCGCCCGGCTGCGCTCGGGGAGGCTCGAGGCGGCACCCGACGCCGTGGTGCTGCCGGCCGACGCCGGCCCAGTCGCAGGTCCTTCTCGAGGCGTGCTCGGAGGCCGGCGTCGCGGTCGTCCCCTTCGGCGGCGGCACCAGCGTCGTCGGCGGGCGTCGAGCCGCTGCGGGGCGAGCACCAGGCCCTGATCAGCCTCGACCTCGGTCGCCTCAGGGACGTCTCCACCGATCGCGCGCTCGCTGACCGCGCGGCTCGGAGCCGGCCTGCGGGGACCCGAGGCGGAGGCGGCACTGGCGCGCGAGGGCCTGACCCTCGGCCATTTTCCGCAGTCCTTCGAGTACGCGACGATCGGGGGCTTCGCCGCGACCCGCTCCGCCGGGCAGGCCTCAAGCGGTTACGGGCGTTTCGACTCGCTGGTCACCTCGCGTCCGCCTGATCGCGCCGGTGGGGACGATGGAGACGCTCGAGACGCCCCACAGCGCCGCGGGGCCGGCGCTGCGTGAGCTGATCATCGGCTCCGAGGGCACGATCGGGGTGATTCCCGAGGTCAGCGTGCGGGTTCGCCCGGCGCCGGCCGAGCGGCGCTACGAGGCCTGGATCGCGGAGAGCTTCGAAGCAGGCTCGGAGATCGTCCGGACGATGGCCCAGGGCGGTGCGCTGCCCGACGTTATCCGCGTCTCCGACGAGGAGGAGACCCGGGTCTCGCTCGCCCTCTCGGGCCCCAGCGGCGCGGCGCGCTCGCTCTTCGACGCTTACCTGCGGTTGCGGGGGCGCAGCGGGGGCTGCCTGATCATCGTCGGCATCGAGGGCGAGCAGGAGTCGGTTGCGCGGCGAAGGGCGCTGGCGGTGCGAAAGCTGCGCGCCGGGGGCGCCGCATACCTTGGGCAGGGTGCCGGGCGCTCGTGGGAGCGGGGCCGCTATCAGGGGCCCTACCTGCGCGACACGCTGATGGATCGAGGCTGCATGGTGGAGACGTTGGAGACGTCGCATACCTGGTCGCGGGCCTCAGAGCTGCATCGCTCGGTCGGCGGAGCGCTCCGCGCGTCGCTCGCCGCGCAGGGGACCCCCGGGCTCGTCTTCTGCCACCTCTCGCACGCTTACCCCGACGGAGCCTCGCTGTACTTCACGTTCATCTCCCGTGCCCTCGCCGACCGCCCGATCGGGCAGTGGGCCGCGGTGAAACGGGCAGCCTGCGAGGCGATCGTCGCCGCCGGCGCGACGATCACCCACCACCACGCGGGTCGGCCGCGACCACGCCCCCTACATGGAGGCTGAGGTCGGGCCACTCGGGCTCGAGGCCCTGCATGCGGTCAAGGAGCGCCTCGACCCGGAGGGGATCATGAACCCCGGCAAGCTCCTGCCCTAAGCCCGGGCGCCGCTCGCGAGAGGGATCTGATTCACCAATGAGCTGTCTTATTCACGTTTCGGCGGCGGGTCCCGGACTAGCCACCCTGAGCGTCTGAGCTGCCGCCCGATTTTCCGGAGCCCGTCGCCTTGATCGAGCCGACCAGGGGGCCGGTGATCTCGCCGCGCAGGACACTGGTCCCGGTGAGGGCAGGAAGGGTCTTCTGCTTTCGGGCCTCCGCCAGGGCGGCCTTGTAATCGGCGTCGGAGGTGCGTGTGACGTCGATCTGGTCGAAGGTCCCGTTGGCGACGAGCGCCACCGCCTGCGCCGGTACCTGCAACGGGGCCACGGCCTTGCCCTTCTTGTCGACCAGGAAGCCGCCGATCCGAAGCGCCAGATCGGGGGACTTGTACAGCCACACGTAGTAGGCCTCGCCCTTGCCGAGCTGATCGAGCCCGATCGTCGTCACCTGGATCACCGGAACCTTCTTGACCCGGGCGAAGAGCGCGACGCCCTGGCCGTTCGACCCCGCGACGGCGCGGAGGACGGCCTTGGTCACGTCCGCGCCCGAGGCGGTGGTGGCAGCCGCCCCGTCACCGGACGAACCGGAGCCGTTGTCGGCCGCACTCGTGCTCGAGTCGCCGCCTCCGTCGAAGACGCCGGCGACCAGAAGGACCAGCACCGCGACCACCGCCAATCCGGCGAGAAGGGCGGCAATCAGGCGGCGCTGGCGGCCGGTGAGCGAGCCGGGGGCAGGCGTTCCCGTGCTTGCCGACGTGCCCGTCCGTGCGCCTTCCCGCGCCGCCGGCCGCGGCGGCTTGGGCAGGCTGGGGAGCTCCGCCCCCGGGGCGAGGAGGCGGAGTTGTGCTTCCAGCTTCGCGGCGAGCGCGTGGGCGGCCGAATCGCTTCCAAGGTGGCGGGCGACGTCGGCACGGGCGATCGGGTCGGCCTGCCCCAGGAGGTAGTCGGTGAGGCCGGTGTCGCGGTCGGGGTCCTGGCCGCCGATCTCCGTCAGCGCAGAACGGGCGCGTCCCCTGACCTCCCCGGCATCGGTGCCGAGCAGGGAAGCGAGGTCCTCATAGCTCTGCCCTCGCTCCAGCAGCAACTGCAGCATCACCCTCTGCTCTTCGCCCAAGGCCACGGCCGGACAGCCTACGCACTCCCATCGCCGGACGGTTAGGCTGCCGCCGCAATGGCCCGGGACCCTCTGCCCGCATCCCACTTCGACGACCTGATCGGCACCGAGTGGCTGGACGACGACTTCGAGCACGCGCGGGCGCGCCTCACGGTCCGCGACGAGCTGCGACAGCCGGTGGGCGTTCTCCACGGCGGCGTCCTCTCGACCCTGGTGGAGAGCGTCTGCTCCCGCTCTACCGCGCTCGCCGTGCTACCGGAGGGGATGATCGCGATGGGTCAGTCGATCGACGTCACCTTCCTGCGCCCGACGACCGACGGGGAGGTCGAGGTCGAAGCCAGAGCCCGCCACCGCGGCCGCACCACCTGGGTCTGGGATGCCGAGCTGCGCAACTCGCGAGGCGAGCTCTGCGCCCTGGCGCGGATGACGATAGCTGTACGGCCAAAGCCGCCCCCGGACTAGCCCCCAAACCGATTGGTGATCGGCAGGCGACGGTCGCGCCCGAACGCCTTCGGCGTGATCCGGATCCCGGGCGGGGCCTGGCGCCGCTTGTACTCCGCACGGTCGACCATCCGGATCACTTCGTCGACGACATCCGCCGGCATCCCGGCCTCGGCCATCTCCTCGCTACCTTCATCGCGCTCGACGTAGGCCTCGAGGATTCGATCGAGCAGGTCATACGGCGGCAGTGAGTCCTCGTCGAGCTGGTCGGGCCGCAGCTCAGCCGATGGGGGTCGGTCGATCACCGAGCCCGGCACCAAATCGGCACCCGCGCGCTCGTTGCGGCGGCGCACGAGCTGGTAGACCAGCGTCTTGGGAACGTCCTTGATCACCGCGAATCCCCCGGCCATGTCGCCGTAGAGGGTCGCGTAGCCGACCGACATCTCGCTCTTGTTGCCGGTGGTCAGAACCAGCCAGCCGTGCTTGTTGGAGAGCGCCATCATCAGGTTGCCGCGGATGCGAGCCTGAATGTTCTCTGCCGCAAGGTCGGGCTCGGAGGGCCGGGCGGGGTCCCTAGGCAGACTTTCGCCCGCAGGCGCGGAATCGGCGGTGAGGTCGAAGGGGCCGCGCAGCGCCGCCTCGTAGCTGCCCATCATCGCCTCGATCTGTATCTCGATCGTCTCCGCGCCGAGGTTCGCGGCGATCGCCCGGGCGTCGTCCTGCGTCCCGGCGCTGGAGTGGGGGGAGGGCATGATCACGCAGCTGACGTTGGCGGCGCCGATCGCATCGCAGGCGATCATCGCGACCAGGGCCGAATCGATGCCCCCGGACAGGCCGATGCCCACGTGGCCGAAGCCGTTCTTGCCGACGTAATCCCTGAGCCCGAGCGTCAGCGCCGCGTAGACCTCGTCCAGGTCGGCCAGCGGCGTCGCGGTCGAGGTCCCCTCGCCGTCCGGGAGTCGGCAGACGAGCAGCTCCTCCTCGAACTGCGCGGCCCGGGCGAGAATCGACCCGTCAGGCGCGAAGACGAGGCTGTCTCCGTCGAAGATCAATTCGTCCTGGCCGCCGACCAGGTTGACGAAGGCGAAGTGAGCGCCGTAGGCGCGCGCGCGGGCCCCGAACATCTGTAGGCGCTCCCGCCCCTTGCCGCGGTGGTAGGGGGACCCGGAGGGGTTGACGATCAGCCCGGCCCCGGCCTCGGCTTCCAGCGAGGCCGGTGGGCCCTCGACCCAGCAGTCCTCGCATATCGTCAGCCCGACCCCGACCCCGGCGACGTCGATGATCGCCGGCTCAGTGCCCGGCTCGAAGTAACGCTGCTCGTCGAAAACGGCGTAGTTCGGCAGGCGGTTCTTACGGTAGACGAGCTGCACGCCGCCCTCGGCGAGGACTCCCAGGGAGTTGCTCACCCGCCGGCCGGCAGGTCCGGTCGGCACCGGCTCCGCGAAGCCGACCAGGGCGACCACCCCCTCGACCCCTCGGGCCAGCTCTTCCAGGGCCCGCACGTTCGCGTCGACGAAATGGCGCTTCAGGTAGAGGTCCTCGGCCGGGTACCCGGGCAGGCAGAGCTCGGGGAAGACGACCAGGTCGGCGCCCCGCCGCCGGGCAGAGCCGATCCACTCGGCGATCTTGCCCGCGTTTCCTTCGATGTCGCCCACCGTCGGGTTGATCTGGGCGAGGGCGACGGTGATCGGGGGGCGCTCGAGGCTCACCGCTGGGACGCTATCGTCACGCGCAACCGCCCGGCCCCGCTCGGGTTATACCCCTGATGCACTTCCGTCGGCCGATCCTCACCCCACTCGCGCTGGCCATGCTCTCGCTCGGCCTCGTAGCGGGGTCCGGGCCGGCGGTCGCATACGCCACTTCGCACCACCGCGCCGCCGGGGGGCCGATCTCCCGCCCGGCCGGCGCCCGGCTGGTCAAGCGCGTCAGGCGGATCCTCGATCCCGCACAAGGGTTCGGCGCGCGCGCCTCCGCCGCCCCGCAGTCGCCCGACGGGGCGCTGACGCCGGCCCTCGCGCGGCTCGCACGCGTGCTGCCGCGCCTCCCCCGGGCCCAGCGCCGCGCTGCGCGGGGCCTGCTCGCCCGGCCGACCGACAAGCCCGACCCCGATGGCGAGGCCTACTCGTCCGCGGAGAAGGCCCATCTCGCCTCGGACTGCACCGCCCACTTCTGCGTCCACTGGATCGATGACGCCGGCTTTGCCAACGCCCCCGACCTCACCGACGTGGCGCCGGCCAACGGCGTCCCTGACTACGTCGACACGGTCGAGGCGACCGCGGAGGAGGTCTACGGCGTCGAGAACGGCACCCTCGGCTGGCAGGCCCCGAAGCCGGATGGGGCCCTCGGCGGGGGGCCGCAGACGGACATCTACCTCGCCGACATCGGCGACTCGGACCTGTTCGGCTACGCGAGCCCCGATCCGAACCAGCTCTCCCGCAAGCGCTTCTCCTACCTCGTGATCGACGACGACTACTCGGCCGGTCAATTCCCGGGCACCACCCCGCTGACCGATGTCGAGGTGACCCTCGCCCACGAGTACAACCACGTGCTCCAGTTCTCCTACGACACCTATCAGGACACCTGGTTCATGGAGTCGACCGCCACGTGGATGGAGGACCAGGTCTACGGCTCGGTGAACGACTACCTCCGCTACCTCGACCGCTGGAACGATCGGGCGGCGATCCCGATCACCCGCGCCAACGTCAAGTACTACGGCTCGGCGGTCTGGAACCACTGGCTCGCCCACCGTTACGGGCCCTCGATCGTGCGCTCCGCGTGGCAGGTGCCGGACAACGACTTCGCCGTCTACTCCTACGACTCGGCGATCCGGGCGGCCGGCTCCTCGGACTTCACCCTCGACTTCGCGCGCTTCGCGAGAGATCTCGCCGAGTGGCGCACCGCGACCGCCTTCCCCGAGGGAAACCTCTACCCCGACGTCGAGCGGCAGGGCAGCCTGCCGACCAACGGCGCAATGCGCTACCGGATCCTCGACCACACCACCTACCGGCTGTTGCGGGTCCATCCACGCACGGCGAGGAGCCTGCGGGTCGAGGCGACTGGGAAGCCCGGGGTCGCCACCGCCCTCGCTGTGGTCGGGCGGGTGGGCGGCCAGAGCTCCGGGACGGTGGTCTCCCGCCTCGCGCTGAAGCGCAACCGCGGGACCATGACGGTGCGGCTGGCCCGCCCGGGGCGCTTCGACCGGATCACCGTGGTTTTGGTCAACGCCGATTCGAGGGTGAGCGGGCCCGGCTTCGTCGACTGGCGCTACACCGGCAACGACGCGCGCGTCGCAGTCCGGGCGAGCCTCGTCCGCTGAGCGAGAACCCGTCAGCCTGGAGCGAGGAGGCGCTCGACGACGACCACGTCCTTCCACTCGCCTCGCAGCTCGCCGTGGCGACGGTGGGTGCCGACCCGGCGGTAGCCACAGGCCTCGAACAGGGCCAGGCTGGCCTCGTTGGTGGTGAAGACCTTGGCCACCAGCTTGTGGCGGTCTCCCGCCTCGGCGGCCGTGGCGAGGGCCTCGAGCAGGGCACGACCCGCTCCCTTCCTGCGACGGCCCGGATCCACGTAGAGCGTCACTTCGCCGACCCCGGCGTAGTAGTCGTGGACAGGGTCGTACTCGCTGACCCAGCCGGCGCCGATGACTGAGCCCTCCTCCTCGGCGACCAGGAACAGCTCCCCAGAGCGGATCCGGCGCTCCAGCGACGCCGCCTTTGGCGGCGCCGTCTGGAACGTGGCTCCGCCCTCGGCGATGCCGGCTCCATAGATGCCGGCGATCGCGCCCGCATCGGCGGGGCCCGCCCGGCGGATCAGCACGGCCGGGGAGCGTAGCCGCCGATTTGGGGCCCGTGAAGCCGCAACCAGTCGGCCTGCTCCTTCCAGTCCGGGCGAAACGCCGAGAGCATGCCCCAGAACGCGGGTGAGTGGTCATGGAAGCGCAGGTGACAGAGCTCGTGCACGACGACGTAGTCGAGCACCGGCTCCGGGCAGATGACAAGCCTCCAGGAGTAGGAGATGGCGCCGGCCGTCGAGCACGAGCCCCAGCGCGTGCGCGGGTCGCGGATCGATACCCGCGCCGGCCCGACGCCCAGCGCCTCCGCCTCGCGCCAGGTCGCGCGCGAGAGCCGCGATCTCGCCTCCCGCCGGTACCAGCGCCCGACCGCGGCACCTGCCGCTTCGGCGGGCCCATTGACCACGAGGCGTCCTCCGGCCAGCTTTGCCACGGGCCTTCCGACCTCGCGCAGCTCGACCGGGACCGGGCTCCCCGCCAGCCAGACGACGCCGGGCCGATCGAGGCCGAGCCGGGGTGTTCGCTCGGCCTGCTGTCTCGCCCAGGCCGCCTTCTCGGCGATCCAGCCGCGATGCTCGCGAATCACCCGGTCGATCTCTCGCTCGCTCATCCGCTCGGGCACCACGACCTCCGGCTGCCGTTCGGGCGCCACCACGATCCGTGCCCTCCGCGCCCGCGCCGAGCGGCGCACCCGCAGCCTCACCTCGCCGCCTGCGATCCGCAGCTGCCTCTGTGCCCGCCGCATCGAGCGCCGCAGGATCGCAGCGGGGGCGGACGTCGGCCGCCGGGCGTCTACCCGGTTGCCGCGGCCGATCTTCGGGCCGTGCTCTTCGGCTTGGCCTTGCCCTTGCGCCCCTTCGTCTTCGGCGTGGCCGCCGAGATCTCCGCGATTGCCCCCTCGAGGTCGAGGGCGAACGCGTCGAGGTCGGCCATCGCGTCGTAGTCGCCGATCAGGCCGAAGTTGATCTGACCGTTGTAGGACATGATCCCCACGCAGAGTGCCTGGCGCTGGGCGAGCGGCACCATCGGGAAGATTGCCTCCATCTCGCGGCCCAGCATGTAGAGCGGGATCTGCGGGCCCGGCACGTTGGTGACGACGAGGTTGAAGAAGCGCTGGCGCGGGGTGAGCCGGGCGGCCTGAGCGGCAATCGTCGGCGGGGCGAAGTCGGTCATCTGGGAGAGCAACTGCGCTCCGACCGCCTGGCCGGAGGACTTCAGATCGCCCATCGAGGCCGTGGTCAGCCGCAGACGCTCGACCGGGTCCTCGCACCAGACCGGCAGCGGCGCCATCATCGCGGCCACGCGGTTGCCCAACGCGCCGTGCTCGGACTCGGCGCGGACGCTGACGGGGACCATCGCCCTCATCTCGAGCTCGCTCGTGTCGTGGCCACGGGCTCGCAGGTGGTTGCCCAGGGCTCCGGTCACCGTCGAGAGCACGACGTCGTTGACCGTTCCACCGTGCTCGTTCTTGATCCGCTTGAACTCGTTGATGTCGGCGCGCACGAAGGCGAAGCGGCGGTGAGGACCGATGTCGACGTTGAGCGGCGAGTGGGGCGCCGACATCCCGGCGCCGACCAGCTTTCCGGCGGCCTCGGCGCTCCCCAGTATCTGAGAGACAACCCGGCGGGGGCCGCGGATCGCGGCGCGGGCGCCGCGCACGATCTCGGCCGGGCTGGTGGCGCGCTCGAGCAGGGCGTCGGCCAGCAGTCGCGCACCGCTGGGCTCGGGTCGCGGCAGCCACTCTGGTCCAGCGGCGGGTGGAGTTTCGGGCTCGCGCGCGGTGTCGAAGAGGACGTTGGTGATGTCGACGCCGGAGACCCCGTCGACCAGGGCGTGGTGGCTCTTCGTGATCAGCGCGAAGCGGTCGCCCTCGAGCCCCTCCGCCAGCCACATCTCCCACAGCGGCTTGGAGCGGTCGAGCTGCTGGGAGAAGATCCGGGCGGCCAGATTGCGCAGTTGCTCCTCGCTGCCCGGCGGCGGCAGCGCGGTCTGCCGGATGTGGTAGGAGAGATTGAGGTGGGGGTCATCGACCCAGACAGGGCGGCCCTGGCCGAGCGGCACGAGGCGCAACTTTTGGCGGAAGCGGGGGACGAGGTGGAGGCGCGCGGCGATGTGATCGCGGATCTCCTCGTGGCGGGGGGCGGGGCCCTCCATGATCACGGTCGATGCGACGTGCATGTGAGCCCCGTCGCGCTCCATGTGGAGGAAGGAAGAGTCGAGCCCGCTGAGGCGATTCTCGCTCACGCAAGGATTTTCTCACAAGCTCAACGGCGCGTGGTGAGGTCGTCGAAACCGCCCTGCCAAGCCGTTTGCGTGACATCTGCAGAACCGTGGCAATGTGACAGCGGTCACACAGACGGCACCTTCGGGCTCCCTACGGTGTTCGGAACCGAACATACGTACGAACCCGATCTGCCGAGTCGCCCCGCGAGTGCGGGGCGAGCGGGGGACCCAAATGGCCACGCCGGCCACGCCGGCGCGGCAGGGGCGAATGGGGCGGTGATCCGCCCTTAGGGATGGAACCGGCGCCGTGCCGGCACCCCGAGCCCGTCAGCTAACTCCGCAGGCAGGGCAAGAAAGCGAGTGATCCAACCATGCGACGCAACCGTCGCCGGCACAGAAGTGCCGCGGCCGGCCTCATCCTGCTGGTCGCCGCAACCACCGCAACCTCAATTGCAACCGCCGCCACCGGCTCATCGCAGACCGCGAGGCTCTCGACGTCCCAGCGCACCCTCGGCTACGGCCAGCGCCTCACGCTGCGGGGCCAGACAGGCGCGCAGCACCGGGCCTGGGTGGGAATCGAGTTCCGCAAGGCCGGCTCGACCTATTGGAACCCGCATCACAAGGTCCGCACCGACGCGGCCGGCGGCTACAGCACCGATGCCAGGGCCCGGATCAACGGGGCCTTCCGCGCCGTGCCGGCGATCGGCCTGCCTTCGGACCCCCGCCGGATCAGGGTCCGCTCGCGGGCCTCGTTCCACGTCGGCGACCACAACCTGGTGACCGGCGGCGCCGTTCGCCTGCGGGGCCTGGTCCGGCCCGGCGGCCGGCGCAAGGTCAAGGTCGTGATCCGCGGACCCCGCGGTGAGCTCACCCGCGGCGCGACCAGCCATCGCGGCGCCTACCGTCTGCGCTGGAAGCCGCGCCGCACCGGGACCTACCGGCTCCGGGCTTACGTCGGGCGCAACGGCCTGGCGAGGGGCGGCCACACTGTCACACGGCGGATCACCGTCTTCCGCCGCGCCGTCGCCTCGTACTACGGCCCCGGCCTCTACGGCGGAGCGCTCGCGTGCGGCGGGTCGCTGTCGACGAGGACGATGGGCGTGGCCAACAAGACCCTCCCCTGCGGCACCAAGGTGACGCTGCGCTACCGGGGCCGCAGCGTGACGGTGCACGTGATCGATCGCGGCCCCTATGTGGCCGGCCGCGACTACGACCTGACCGCGGCCACCAAGCAGCGCTTGGGGTTCCCGGACCTCGGTGTGCTGCTGTCGAGCCGCTAGGTCGTCACCGCCCGGCTCACACCCCGAGCCGGAGCTGGTCGTCTGGCTCGGGGTCCGATCCGCCGTCACCGAAGGAGGCGACCCGGACCCCGAGCAGGCGCACCGGCCGCGGGGGTGCGTACTCGCGCAGCAGCTCGCGGGCGACCCGGCCGACGATTGCCGGGTCGTTGGTCGGATGCTCGAGCGTTCTCGCGCGACTCACATTGGTCCAGTCGTCCAGGCGGACCTTGATCCCGACGCTGCGCCCTGTGAGGTTGCGGTTTCGCAGCCGCCGGCAGAGCTGATCGGAGAGCTGCGCCAGCGAGGCCTCCATCGCGGCGGCGTCGGAGACGTCGGTGTCAAAGGTGGTCTCGGTCGACTGTGACTTGGTCTCGCGCACGACCGCGACCGGGCTGGGGTCCTCGAACCTTGCGCGGCGATGGAGCCAGGCGCCGCTGCGCTCCCCGAAGCTCGCCTGGAGCGACACCCGATCGCGGCTTCGAAGCTCGGCGAGGGTGCGAATGCCCAGGCGCTCGAGTCGCTCCTGCGTCTTGGGCCCGATCCCGGGAATCAGGCCGGGAGAGGCCGAGTCGAAGCGCTCCAGGGCCTCTTCGCGGCCGAGGCGGACCAACCCGGCGGGCTTGGCCAGCTCGCTGGCGATCTTCCCGAGCAGCTTGTTCTCGGCGATCCCGATCGAACAGTTGAGGCCCGTCCGCTCGCGGATCTCGCTGACGATCCGCCGCATCGTCGCCTTCGGGTAGGAGAGGTCCGAGAGCTCGAGGTAGGCCTCGTCCAACCCGACGACCTCGACCGTGTCCACGTGGATGCGAAGGATCGCCATCACCCGCCGCGACATCGCCCGGTAGGCGTCGAAGTCCGGCGTGAGATAGGCGGCATCGGGGAGTCGACGTCGGGCGACCGCGGCCGGCATCGCCGAGTGGATCCCAGCCATCTTGCGTGCCTCGTAGCTCGCTGTGGTGACCACGGCCCGCGGTCCGGAGCCGCAGACGATCACCGGCTTGCCGCGCAGCTCCGGGCGGCGCTGAAGCTCGACCGATGCGTAGAAGGCATCCATGTCGAGATGGGCGATGCAGCGCGGCTTCTCGGGCACCCTTCGACGATAGGCCGCGCCGCGGCGGAGCGGTCCGAACGAGGGGGATAATGCAGGGCGGTGTCGGAGGAGGCCGTCAGCGTGGTTCGGGCGTTCTATGAACGCTGGGACCCCTGGGACCTCGAGCCCGCCTTCGAGCTGCTCGCGCCGCAGGTCGAGTGGCAGACGGCGCCGACCAGCCCGAGCGCCGGCAGGACGATCTACGGGAGAGACGCCCTGCGGAGGCACTGGCAGGAGCTCCTCAGTGCGGAGTCCGACACCGACAAGGGCAGCGTCACCCTCGAGCGGGTGGTCGATCTGGGCAACGAGGTCCTCGGGCTCGAGCGCGAGGTCCTGATCGGTCGGTCCAGCGGTGCTCGGACCGAGGCCCGAACCGGAGGGATCTACACGGTCGCCGGCGGCCGGATCGTCCGCGTCCGCGGCTTCATGAGCCATGAGGAGGCCCTGGAGGCGGCCGGCCTCTCGGAATAGGCCCGTGCCGATCGGCGATTGATTTGGCGCGACCGGCCTGGGATACTCGGAGGCGGTGCCGCGCTACCACCTGAAGATCAAGGGGAGCAATCTGCTGGCTGTGAAGAAGGAGCTCCGGATCGACGTGTCCGGAAAAAGTCGCGGTAAGCGCGCCGAGCTGACGGCTGACCTGCGGGCCAAGAACAAGCGGGCAGCGAAGGCCCTGGTCCGCTCCCGCCTGCCGGCGGGCAGCGACGCGGTGCTCGGCGACCCCAAAGAGGTCAAGGACTAGGCCGTGCGGGCCCCGGCCCTCCACGCCCGGTGAGCGGAGCCGAGTCGAAGAACCTCGAGGCGATCTCCCGGGCGATCGACCAGCACAACGCCAACTGCCCGTTCCCGGCCGGGGAGGTGCGGATGAACCCGTTCGAGATCGAGCGGCTCGGCTGGGAGGAGATCAGGGGCTTGCCGCTGGTCGGGGACCCAGAGATCGGCACCGGGCGCTTTCGCATCGTCTGCTCGCGCGAGCTGGGCGGCGGAGAGCTGGAGGAGGTCGAGGCGGTGGGGGAGGAGCTGGAGACGGTGGCCCCGCCGCTCACACCTGGTTCCAGAAGTCGAGGCCGAGCCCGCTGAGCCAGCTCTGCGCCTCGACATTGAGGCGGAAGAACTCACCTGTCACGATCAGCACGCCGGTGGCCACGAGGATGACGCCGCCGGCCCCGATGATCACTCCGTAGTGGCGCTTGACGGCGCCGAACGCCGTCGTCATCCGCGAGAAGGCGAGGGCGGTGAGGATGAAGGGGATTGCCAGCCCCGCCGAGTAGACCGCAAGGAGGAATGCGCCGCGGGCCGCCGAGCCCGAGAGCGCCGCAGCCGAGAGGATCGCCCCCAGGGTCGGACCGATGCAGGGCGACCAGGCGATCGCGAAAGCGGCCCCGGCGACGATCGGGCCACCCTTGCCGGCCTTGGCCATCAGCGCGTCGAGGTGCCACTCACGGTTCAGCGCCGGCACGAAGGCCGCGGCGACGAAGAAGATGCCCATGACGATGATCAGGACGCCGCTGATCTTCTCCAGCAGCAGCCGGTGGTCTTGGAGAGTCGAGCCCAGCGCGGTCGCGGTCAGCCCGAGGAGGATGAAGATGGCAGAGAAGCTGGCGACGAAGAGCAGGCTCGGGGCGAGGACCCGCCGCCAGTCCGCCCGGTCGAGCTCGGCCGCCGAGACTCCGGTCACCGCCGAGAGGTAGCCGGGGACCAGCGGCAGGACGCAGGGGGAGAGGAACGAGATCAGGCCCGCCCCAAGGGCGGCGAGGATCCCGACTCCTGCGGCCGGGTCGGTGCTGGCCACTGCCGTCACCACGCGACCTCAAAGCGTACCCCCGAGCGGTTCAGGAAGCAGGGTTCGGAGCACCCGAGCAAAGGGCATGGTCCTCGACGCTGAGGACGGGCATCGCCTGGCTCGGTCGCTCCTCGACCCCGCCGCCGGCTGCAGCCTCGCCGCGACGCAACAGCGACAGTCCAAGGACGGGAAAGATCACGACCGAAAGCAGGCCCGCGGCGATCAGGGCGGCCGAGGAGGCGGCGGTGATCAGGCCGAGCTGTTGGCCGATCGCGGTGGCAGCGACGATGAAGGGGAGCGAGGTGGCCTGGAGGAGCCCGGCGACGATGGTCCTGCGGTCATCGAGGAGGCTGCGATAGAGCAACGCCGGGACGCCGCGCGCCAGGACCAGGGCGGCGAGGAACAGGGGCACGCGGGCGACGGTGGACGCGCTTGAGAAGAGCGCGTCGAGGTCGAACTTGACACCGCTGGCGACGAAGAAGACCGGGATGAAGACGCCGAAACCGATCGCCTCGAGCTTCAGCCTGAACTCCGGGTGGGTCATCTCCTCGTCGCGGTCGATCAGCGAGAGCAGCGCGCCGGCGGCGAAGGCCCCGAGGATGGTCTCCAGGCCGAGCTGCTCGGCCAGCGCGGCGAAGCCGAGCAGGAGGACGAAGGCGCCGCGGACGCGGATCTGCGCGGTCGTGTCCTGGAGGCGGACGAGGACTCCCGAGATCGTTCCCGAGCGCTCTGCTCGGGAGAGGGCGAAGCCGAAGGCGGCGATCAGCACCGCGAAGCCGCCGAGCAGGATCAGCTTGGTGTCGGTCCCGGTCGAGGGATCGCCGGAGAAGAACAGGGTGAGGAGGATGATCGAGCCGAAGTCGGCGATCGAGGAGGCGGCGATGACGAGCTGTCCGAAGTCGGAGCCGATCTCGTCGGAGTCCTTGAGCACCGGGACGATCACGCCGAGCGAGGTGGAGGTGAGGATGATCCCGATCAGCAGCGGCGATTTGACGAAATCACCGGCCTGGAGGGCGAGCCCGGCGGCGATTCCGATCGCGAAGGAGAGCCCGAAGCCGAGCGCAGTGAGTCGAAGGGTCCGTCCGCGAAGCCTCGTCAGGTCGATCTCGAGGCCGGCGAGGAAGAGCAGGAAGGCGAGCCCGATCACCGACAGCACGTCGACCGGTAGGTCGACCTCCACCCAGCCCAGTCCCGATGGCCCGATGGCAATGCCGGCGACGATCTCCAGCACCACGGCGGGCAGCCGCAGCGCCGGGGCGAGCCCGACGGCGATGGCTTCGTCGTTGCGACCCTGTAACGACCGCCGCCATCCCCTGACTGGATCGCATGCTCATACCCAAGAACATCCAGAGCTTCATCGAAAAGACCGCTGACGAGGCCCCCGCGAAATACGACGATTTGCGAGCCGTCGTCTTCAACGGCACCCTCAAGCGCTCACCCGAGCCGAGCCAGACCGAGGCCCTGCTGGCGATACCCACGAGCATCATGGAACGCGTGGGCGTCAAGTTCGACCTGATCCGCACCGTGGACCATGTGATTCCGCCCGGCGTGTGGCCCGACATGACCGAGCACGGCTACGAGCAGGACGACTTCCCGGGGATCTATCGCGAGCTGGTCGAGCCCGCCGACATCCTGATGATCGCGGGCCCGATCTGGCTCGGCGATCAGGCCTCGCCGACGCGCCAGATCATCGAGCGCCTCTATGCCTACTCCGGAGACGTGAACGAAGCCGGCCAATGGTCCTATTACGGGAAGGTCGGCGGCGCGATCACGACCGGCAACGAGGACGGAGGCAAGCACGTCAGCGCCCAGGTCCTCTACGCGCTTCAGCACATCGGCGTCACGGTCCCTCCCCAGACGGACTCCTACTGGAACGGCGAGGCCGGGCCCGGCGATTCCTACGCCGACCCCGGAAGCGGCGGCCCCGAGAACGCCTGGACTACTCGCAACACGACGTTCATGACCTGGAACATCCTCCACTTCGCGCGCATGCTCAAGGACGCGGGCGGCGTGCCGGCGTACGGCAATTCCACCTACGACTGGGACCTCTCGGTGCCCGACCATCCGAACCCCGAGTACCGCGCGCCTTGCGAGCGGTCGTCCACAGGCTGAACGGGCTAGCGCTCCCGCTTCCAGTCCCGAAAAGCGGCAAGCAGCTCCTCCCGGGCCTCGGGGTCGAGCTGCTCGTCGCTGATCGCGCCGCTGGCTGCGATCGTCAGGCGGATCTGCTCGACGTAGGCGACGCAGGGCTCGCAGATCGCCAGGTGCCCATCGAACCGGGCGCGATCGGCCTCGGACAGCGCCCCTTCGAGGTAGTCGGTGACCAGCTCGACCACCTCCCGGCAGGTGATGTCTTCCACCTCCACGTTCATGTCATCTCCGGCTCGGGGTTCAGGTAACCCTCCAGAGCCGCACGGACGCGGGAGCGGGCCCGGTGCAGCAGGACCCGCTGGTTTACGTCGGAGATCTCCAGGGCTGCTGCGACTTCGTCGGCGCTCCATCCCTCGACGTCGCGCAGGCGGATCACCTCACGCTGGGTGTCGGGGAGCTCGGAGATGGCATCCTTGACGACCCCGAGGGTCTCCCGCTCCAGGGCCTTCTCCTGGGTCCAGGCCCGGGGCGGGGCGGACCAGTGGTACGGCCACTGCGGGGCGTCGGTGCCCTGGAAGCGGTCCGCGTCGACAGAGGGCTCGGCGCCGGCCGCGGCGTCGGTTGCGGCGATCGCCGAGAAGGGCACGCTGCGCCCCTCGCGCTCGCCCCTGGTCTTCGCGCGGTTGCTGAGGATCCGGAAGAGCCATGTCTTCAGGCTGGAGCGGCCCTCGAACTTCTCGATCCCGTTGAGCACGGCAAGCCAGGTCTCTTGGACCACCTCCTCGGCGACGGCGCGATCGCGGACGTAGAGGCGCGCCACCCGCAACATCGATGCCCCGTAGCGATCGATCAGCTCGGCGAAGGCGTCCTCGTCGCCGGCTCGCAGCCGTTCCACCAGCTGGGCATCGGCGTCGGCCGAGTCGGCCTGGGCCCCGCGCCCACCGCTGATCCGGTCTCTCAGCCACGCCATCGCGCCATCTTTGCGCTTTTCGCCGGGTGGCACTGGCAACGGCCAGTTGAGGACGAGGGTGTTCACACATTACGGTCGCCTGGACGGCGGCACTGTTACGTGTAACGCGCGGCGAGCTGGGCAGACGGCAGCGCATGGCCCCGATCGAGTTGCCCCCCCTGCCGGATGATTTCGCCGCCACCAGGCGCTCGCTTCACCGTTTGGCCGAGGAAGTGATCAAGGTGGCGCGCGAGCACGCCACGGGCGAGTGGACGCTCGCCCAGATACCGGGCGGGTTCGGCACGCCGGAGTGGGGGGAGGGCAACCAGGTCAGGGTCGACGGCGACGACCTGGTGCTGGTCCGCGACGGGGCCGAGAGCCGCGCCCCGATCACCTCGCTGGCCGCTGCCGCGGAGCAGATCGGCGAGGAATGGATGCCGGATGGTCTCGAGCTGAGCGACGAGCCGCTGCCGGTTGACGCAGCCGCAGCCGCAGCGCTTGCCGCGGCCTATGCGGTAGCCCAGCCGGCCCTGGAGCGGATACGCGACGCGGCGACGGCAGGCGAGGGGGCCACCGAGCCCACCCTGTGGCCCGAGCACTTCGACCTGGCGATCGAGACGGGGGACGACGATGCTGGTCTCAGGGCCAACTACGGTCTTTCGCCCGGCGACGACGAGCACGCCGAGCCGTACTTCTACGTCGGTCCCTGGACGGTGAAGCCGGAGGGTGAGCTGTGGAACGCATCGGGCTTCAGCGGCGCGGAGCTCGACTATGCGGAGCTGGCGACGGCGAGTGACCCCATTGCGGCGGCCGTCGAGTTCTGCTTGGAGCGCAAGCGGGCTCTGGCCGAGGCAAAGGAGGGGACATGAGCGAGAACGGAGGCGGCAACGGCGCCGGTGGCGCCAACCTCGAATGGCACCGCGTACTCGTGGCGAAGGACCTGGCGCCCGCGAGCAGATGGAGCCGATCACCCGTCTGGCAGAGCGCCTCGGCGCGCCGGTGATCACCACCTTCAAGGCGAAGGGCCAGATCGCCGACAGCCACCCGCTCGCCGCGGGCGTGCTGGGACGCAGCGGCACCCCGGTCGCCTCCTGGTTCATGAACGAGGCCGATCTGCTGCTGGTGATGGGCGCCTCGTTCTCAAACCACACCGGGATCTACGCCGGGAAGCCGATCATCCAGATCGACTTCGACCCGATGCAGCTCGGCAAGTTTCACAGCGTCGAGGTGCCGGTCTGGACCAAGGAGCAGCGGGCCGGCGAATGGGACGTCTGGCAGACGCAGCTCCACAACCCCGACTTCTCCGAGTACGCGCGGATCTGCGGGGCGCTGGGGCTGCGGGTGACCGAGCGCGCCGGCCTCGACGAGGCGCTGCGCGAGGCGCTCGACCACGACGGTCCGGCGATGTTCGAGGTGATCGCCGACCCGGACCTGGTCTGAGCGCCACAGGACGGCTGCTGCGCTAGATTCCTGGCCAGTCGGCCAAGATCGGGGACGACCCGAGCGAGGAGTCCAGCTTGAGCAATCGCACCTTTGTGATCGGCGTCGGGATGACGAAGTTCGAGAAGCCCGGCGCGCGCGACTGGGACTACCCGGAGATGGCGGTCGAGGCAGGCACCAGGGCACTGGAGGACGCCGGAATCCCCTACGGGGCGGTCGAGCAGGCCTTCGTCGGCTACTGCTACGGGGAGTCGACCTCCGGCGAGCGCGCCGTCTATGGCCTGGGGCTGACCGGGATCCCGATCGTCAACGTCAACAACAACTGCTCGACCGGATCCAGCGCGCTCTACATGGCGCGCCAGTCGGTCAAGGGTGGCCTGGCCGAGTGCGCTCTCGCGCTGGGCTTCGAGAAGATGGAGAAGGGCTCGCTGGGGGTCAAGTGGACCGACCGCACCAACCCGATCGACAAGCACGCCGAGGCGATGTTCGCCCTGCGCGAGCCGGAGGCATCGCCGCCCGCACCGCAGATGTTCGGCAATGCCGGCCGCGAGCACATGGAGCGCTACGGCTCACAGCCCGAGCACTATGCCTGGATCGGCTGGAAGAACCACAAGCACTCGGTCAACAACCCCTACGCGCAGTTCCAGGATGAGTACTCGATCGAGGACATCAAAGCGTCGAAGATGATCCACGAGCCGCTGACCAAGCTGCAATGCTCGCCCACCTCGGACGGCTCCGGAGCGGCGCTGGTCGCCTCCGAGCGCTTCGTCGAGCAGCACGACCTCTCCGAGCAGGCGGTGGAGATCGTCGGCCAGGCGATGGTCACCGACCTTCCCTCGACATTCGAGGAGGAGAGCTCGATCAAGATCGTCGGCGCCGACATGTCGAAGGGCGCCGCGGAGAAGGCCTATGAGGAGGCCGGCCTGGGGCCGGACGAGGTTGACGTGGTCGAGTTGCACGACTGCTTCAGCGCCAACGAGCTGATCACCTACGAGGCCCTCGGGCTCGCGCCGGAGGGGGAGGGACACCGGCTGGTCGAGGACGAGGCGACCACCTACGGAGGCGACGGCCCGGTCGTCAACCCCTCCGGCGGCCTGATCTCGAAGGGCCACCCGCTGGGAGCGACGGGTCTCGCCCAGTGCTCCGAGCTCAACTGGCAACTTCGGGGCGAGGCGGAGCGGCGCCAGGTCGAGGGTGCCAAGGTCGCGCTTCAACACAACATCGGCCTCGGCGGAGCCGCCGTGGTCTCGATCTACCGGCCCGCGGGCTGAGAGGAGCACCTGAATGGCCAAGGAACCACGTTCACTGACCGGCAAGGTCGTGGCGATCACCGGCGGTGCGCGGGGGATAGGGAAGGCCACCGCGACGGCGCTGGTCCGCAAGGGCTGCCGCGTCGCGCTCGGCGACATCGACCTCGAGCTGGCCGAGCAAACGGCGCAGGCGCTCGGCGGTGGCACCGTCGCGCTCCAGCTCGACGTCACCGATCGCGGCTCCTTCGAGGCCTTCCTCGACGAGGCAGAGCGCCAGCTCGGCCCGATCGACGTCCTCATCAACAACGCCGGGATCATGCCGCTCGGCCGCTTCGCCGACGAGGACGACGCCACCGCGCACCGCATGGTCGACATCAACGTCCACGGGGTGATCCTGGGAACGAAGCTGGCGCTGGCGCGGATGGAGCCGCGGAACAGCGGCAACATCGTCAACATCGCCTCGCAGGCTGGTAAGGCAGGCTTCCCGGGCGGCGCCACATACTGCGCCACCAAGCACGCGGTGGTCGGGCTCTGCGAGGCGGTGCGAGCCGAGCTGGACGGGACCGCCATCGAGGTCCACTGTGTGATGCCCGGCGTGGTCAAGACCGAGCTGGGCTCGGGTCTCCAGCAGGCGCGTGGGGTCAAGAACCTCGAGCCCGAGGAGGTCGCGGACGCGATCGTCGAGGCCCTGGAGACCGGCCGCTTCGAGGTCTGGATCCCACGCTCGACCAAGGCGATCAGCATGGTGATGGGGCTGTTCCCGCGACGCGGCCGCGAGGCGATCGCCAAGGGACTGAAGGCGGACAGGATCCTCACCGAGCCCGACCATGCCGAACGCGCCGCCTACGAGGAGCGCGCCGCCAAGACGCCGCCCAGCCAGAAGACCTCGGGCGCCTCTGGGACGGGCGAGGGGGCAGAAGCCAGCGAGAAGGTCAGCGCCGGCGAGTAGCGCTCAGCCGTTACTTCGTCTCGAGGGTGACGATCGCCCAGGCCGACGCCTCCTCGATGGGGCGGTGGCGCAAGAGGTTGTTCATCGCCATGGCCCGGAATGTAGCCAGTCCCATCGAAGCCTTCAGGCTGCCGGGGGAGCGCACCGTGACCATCGGGTCGCAGATTTGTCTCTAGTGCGGTGACCACAAACGATCACTGATTTTGGTCACCCAGCCCGTAACCGGGACGACCCCATCGGCGGTGTCGTTCGCGCCGTACCCGGGCACGTTCCCGACGCTGCGCGGCCAGCACATCCAGGTGCCGGTTGTTCGCGTTGCCCCACCGCGGATACGCGTGCAACTCCCGTCCTCGCCCCCTACCCGCCGAACTATGATTCGGCCTCGGGCCTCCAAGATCCGTGGAGAAAACGCATGACTGAAGTGGGCATCGGCGCCGGCCAAGTGGTCGTGAACAGGGCGATGTCGCTGGACGGCTCATCGCCGGTCCTGGCCATGAGATGGACTGGATCGCCGAGTACCTGCCTGCGGACGCGTTACCGGAGGTCATGGAGGCCACGGGTGCCATGCTCATCGGCCGGGGCACGTACGAGGTCGCCAAGCGTATGGCCGACTAGGACACCGCCTACGACGGGGGAGCACAGTTCGTCCTCACTCACAAGCCTCCCCACGAACCGGACCCTACCGTCACATTCCTCACCTGTGGACTTGAGGAAGCCGTTGTCACGGCACGCAGCGCCGCGGGCGGCAAGAACCTGGAGATCCTCGGTGCCGACGTGGCCGCGCTTGCGGATGCTCCAGTGCGTGAACGGCCGTGCTCTCACCGGCCCTGCCATTCCGCTCCCTCACCCTCGACAGCAATCACGTCGCTTCGAGAGTGAGGGGAACAGACATCGATAGCGCGGACCCCAGCGGGCGTGTCGTCAGACCCGGTGAACGTATGTGGTCAGGGCACTAGCCGTTCAGTTGTAAGCGTCAATTCGGTAGCCAATCCCCGGATCCGTGCGGATCAGCCTCTGCCCGCCCGGGTTCTCGATCTTGCGCCGCAGGTTGGCAATGTGGGTGCGCAGGGTCGCGGTATCGGCACCCCAGGCGGGACCCCAGACCTCGGTGAGGAGCGCGCTGTGCGTCATCAGGCGGCCGCGGTTTCGCACCAGCGTGCTCAGCAGGTCGAACTCGGTCGGCGTCAGGTGGACCTCCGCGCCTTCACTGATGACGGAGTGGGCTCTGAAGTCGACCCGCAGCCCTCCAAGCTCGACCACCGGTTGCTCTTCGGCGCCCGGCGTCCTTCGAAGCGCCGCCCGGAGCCGCGCCACCAGCTCCTTCGGCCCGAACGGCTTGGTGACGTAATCGTCGGCGCCGGCTTCGAGCGCACGCACCTTCTCCTCCTCCTCGCCAATCGCCGAGAGGACGATGATCGGCATCTCGCTCCAGGAGCGCAGCTTGGCGCAGACCTCGACCCCGTCACCGTCGGGAAGCACCACGTCGATGATCGCGGCGTCGGGCGAGTCGAGCGACGCCAGGTCGAGGGCTTCGGCGGCGGTCGCAGTCGCGGTCACCTCGAACCCGGCCTCCCTGAGGACCAGCTTCAGCGCCCGGAGGATCTGCAGCTCGTCATCGCAGACGAGCACCTTCTCTCCGTTGCTCATCCCCGCCCGGCTCCCGCGGTCGAGGCCTGCGGCGCCCCCTCGCGCTCGAGCGGGAACTCGATAACAAAGGTCGTTCCGTGGCCGGGAACCGACTCCGCCCAGACCCGCCCACCGTTGACCTCGATGAAGCCGCGTGCGATCGAGAGGCCGAGCCCGGAGCCGTGGTGCTCGCCGCCGTCGGGGACCGTGTAGAACGGCTCGAAGACCCGGTCGATCTCGGGCTGCGGGATGCCCGGGCCTCGATCGACGATGCGCACCGCCAGCCGGCCGTTCAGCACCCGGGCGCGGACGATCGATTCCTTCCCGCCCGAGTAGCGGACGGCGTTCTCCAGCAGGTTGGCGATCGCTCGCTCGAGCTGTGCGGGGTCGGCGCGGACGAACGGTAGGCCGTGATCGAGCGAAACCCTCACGGAGGCCGAGCCTTCACCGAGCCCGTCGGCCGCGGCCACCACGACCTCCTCGATCGAGCACCAGTCGGTGCGCGGCTCGGCCTGGCCCGCCTCGATCCGGGAGAGATCGAGCAGCTTGTCGACGAGGTCGGAGAGCTTGCGTGCCTCGGCGGACACGCCGGTTGCGAGGGCCAGCCGGTCCCCTTCGCCGAGCCCGACGGACTCCAGGGCGTCCGCAGCGGCGAGCACGGCGGTGATCGGCGAGCGCAGGTCGTGCGAGACAGACCGTAGGAGCGCCGTCTTCAGCTCATCGCTTCGGCGCAGCGCCCCTGCCTCGACCGCAGAGCCGATCAATCGGTCACGGTCGACCGCAGCGGCGAGCAGCGTGGCGAGCGGTGGGGCGATCCGCCCGCGCAGTCGCTCGAGATTCGAAGTGGGCATGTCGCCCGGCACTACCAGCGTCCCAATCTCGGCTCCGGCATGGCGG
The DNA here is from genome assembly GCA_963738305.1 of uncultured Actinomycetes bacterium. Classification (GTDB taxonomy): domain Bacteria; phylum Actinomycetota; class Thermoleophilia; order Solirubrobacterales; family 70-9; genus JBBRHQ01. The sequence continues at coordinate 66,710 of CAVTVU010000006.1, forward strand.
AGCGGGAAGACCAAGCCGTCCTCCGGCATACGCTCGCCCAGCTCGACGCGTGCCCAGGGGAGATCGAGCACTTCGGCGATCGTCGCACCGCTCTTCTCGAGGGAGTCGCTGAGGCTCGTGGTACCGAGCAGCGTGGTCGCCATCCGGGCAGTGAGATCGGCCTCTCGCCGCCGGTCTTCCGCCTCCTCGGCCCTCGCCCTGGCCTGCTCGGCGAGGGAGCTGGCGAGGATCGCGGAGATCAGGAACACCGCCAGCGCCACCCAGTTCTCACCGTCCGCCACCTCGATGTGGCCGGTCGGGGGGATGTGGAAGAAGTTGAACGCGGCGGCGCTGAGCACCGAGGTCAGCAGTCCCGCCCACCGCGACGAGTAGATCGAGACGACCAGCACCCCGAGCAGGTAGACCACCCCCGTCGAGACGGGCGGGGAGATCTCGCGCAAAGGAAAGATCAGCGCCGTGCAGACCGCGACAGCCGCGATCGAGAGCAGTAGCGCCCTGCCGACCGAGGTGGTCGTGCGCGGCCCCGGCGACGCGAACTCGTCCACGCAGATCAGCGTACTGCGACTAGGATCCGCCGTCGGCCGCAGCATTGCGGAATGCGAATGAGCCCGAGCGACGCCCCGATCGACGTCTTCACCCTCACCGACGGCGGTCAGAGTGCCGAGGACGTCGCGCGCCGGGCGGCGGGCTTCGTCGACGGCGCCGAGCGCACCCTGGAGCTGGCGCTCTACGACGTCAGGCTGCCGGACCCGACCGGCGCGATCGTCGCAGGCTCCTTGCGGAAGGCGGCGGCGCGCGGCGTGCAGGTCCGGCTCGTCTACAACACCGATACCGACCGACCGCCGGCGATCCATCCGCCGCCGGCGACCCGGCCCGAGATCCTCGCCGAGCTGCCGATCGAAGCCCGCGGCATCCCGGGCATCCCCGACCTGATGCACCACAAGTACGCGGTCCGCGACTCGGAGGCGGTGTGGAGTGGCTCGACCAACTGGACGATTGATTCCTGGACCAGGCAGGAGAACGCCGTGATCACCGTCTCCTCGGCGGCGCTGGCAGAACGTTTCCGCGAGAACTTCGACGAGTTGTGGGGGAGGGGGGACGTCAAGCGCAGCGGCTTCACGGATCCAGCGCCTCTCGACGTCGCCGGGACCGAGATCCGCACCTGGTTCACCCCCGGGCACGGCGAGGCGCTCTCCGCGCGGATCGCCGCGGCGATCAAGGGGGCGCGCGATCGTGTGCGAATCGCCTCGCCCGTGATCACCTCGGCGCCGATCCTCGGAGCCCTGGCGGAGATCGGGAGAGGGGGAGGGGTGGACGTCGCGGGCGTCGTGGACGAGCCGCAGACCGACCGCGTGTTCGAGCAGTGGCACTCCGACAACGTCGCCTGGAAGATCCCCTTGCTGGCCACGGTCCTCTCGCGGCTGCCGTTCTCGGGCAAGCCATCGACCCCCTGGAGCCCGGAGACGGTTCACGACTTCATGCACGCCAAGATCACGGTCGCCGACGACACCGTCTTCGTCGGCTCCTTCAACCTCTCGCGCTCGGGCGAGCAGAACGCGGAGAACGTCCTCGAGGTCGCCGACCGGGCCCTCGCCGAGCGCATGGCTGCCTACGTGGACGAGGTCCGAGCGCGCTATCCCGCGTCGACGATCCCCGCCGTCGCCGCCGCCACGATTTCCTCGGGCTCCTCAGCGTAGGAGATCACCCTCAGGTCCTCCGGGGCGATCCGGCCCGGAGCCGCCAGCTCCTCCTTCATCCAGCTCATCAGTCCCTGCCAGTAGCCGCGCCCGACGAGGATCACCGGGAAGTCGGTGGCCTTGTCGGTCTGACCCAGGGTGAGGACCTCGAACATCTCGTCGAGCGTGCCGAAGCCGCCAGGGAAGAGAACGAATGCGCGCGAGTAGCGGACGAACATCAGCTTGCGGGTGAAGAAGTAGTGGAACTGGATGCCGATGTCGACGAACCCGTTCAGGGCCTGCTCGTGGGGAAGCTCGATGTTGAGGCCGATCGAGAGGCCTCCGCTCTCGCGAGCGCCGCGGTTGGCGGCCTCCATGATCCCGGGACCGCCGCCGGTGATCACCGACCATCCGGCCTCGCCGAACGCCCGGCCGACCCGTCGCGCGAGGGCGTAGTCGGGGTGATCGGTCGCGGTGCGGGCGGAGCCGAAGACGCAGACCGCCGGGGCGGTGTCGGCGAGCGCCTCGAAGCCGGCCCGCAGCTCCGCCTCGACGCGAGCCAGGCGCTCTGCGTCTGTGTGTGTTTCGAGCACCCGCGGGTCGCCGGCCTGGATGATCTCCTGGTCAAGCGTGGAGGGGCGACGCGGCTCGGCCATCATCCGCGCCTCACCGGTTGAACAGCCAGCGGGCGTCGGTGCTCGGCTCTGCGTAGACCTGAACCGAGACGACGCGCCCATCGCGCAGCGTCCAGAGCCAGGCGTTCGGGGTGTCGATCTCCGAGCCGCTCCGGGTCGCCCGAACCCGGCCGAAGACGAGGACGCGGTCGCCCTCGAGCTCGTGAAACTCCTCGGGGACCAGCTCGATCGAGTCCCAGATCGTGGAGACATCGCGGATGTAGGAGACCAGTGCGGCGATTCCCACATACGGGGTCTCGCGCCCGGAGAGAATGCCCGTGACGCTCGAGATCTCGATCTCCGGATCCGAGATCTCCTCGAGCACGCTGAGGTCACGCGCGCGGAACGCCTCGTAGGCCCTCCTGATGATCTCGGTCGATTCGCTCATGGTTCGCGGAGGGGACAGACTAGATGCTCGATTCCTCATCGCCGCACCCCCGGCTGATAGCGCAGACCGGCGCTGGATCACCACTCACGCCCTCGCAGGTAGCGCTGCTACCTGCTTCAGCCGCGTCCGGCGCCCAGCCTGGCCTGCGCGGCCCCCGCGGGCACGTCGATTCGGATCGACCATCTGGATGGCCCGCAGGGTAGGGTTCGCAGCCATGAACGACGACTGGCGGCTCACCATCGAGTTCTCGGAGCACGGCTTCGCCCACGGGATGACCGAGGACCTGGCCGCCGGCGAGCTCGATCACGACCTCGAGGAGTCCTTCGGCGACCGCGTGATAGTCACGCACGACGGTCCGCACGTCTTCCTATACGCCGCGAGCAGGGAGCAGACCGAGGAGGCCGAGAAGGCGATTCGATCGCTGGCGGAGGAGAACAACTGGCACATCGCGATGGCCCGGCTCGAGCGCTGGCACCCGGGCGAGCTGGAGTGGGAGGACCCCGACCAGCCGGTGCCCGGCACCGATCAGGGGCGGCAATCCGAGCACGAGGCGCTGATTGCCGAGGAGCGCTCAGAGGCGACAGAGCGTGGCTACCCCGAGTGGGAGGTTCGGGTGGACCTGCCCTCTCATCACGAGGCCGCCGAGCTGTCGAAGAGGCTGAACGCCGAAGGGCTCCAGAACGTGAGGCGGTGGAAGTACCTCGTGGTGGGGGCGATCGACGAGGACAGCGCCCAGACGCTCGCAGAGCGGCTGCGGGCCGAGGCGCCGGAGGGGAGCACCGTGAAGGTCGAGGGCACCTTCCAGGCCGCTCGCCACGAGGCCCCGGCGAACCCGTTTGCGATCTTCGGCGGGCTCGGCGGCTAGGAAGCCGGGTTCTTGGCCGCGTACATGGCGCGGTCAGCCTCGATCAGGATCGCTTCGTCGTCATTGGTCTCCTCGTCGATCAGCGCGTAGCCGATGCTGGCCGAGAAGTGGACCGTCTGCCCGCCGGCCCGGACCTTGCATTCGGAGATAGCCTCGGCCAGCTCGTTGACCAGCGCCTCGGCAGCCCTGCGGTCAGCGTGGGACATCAGCACCGCGAACTCGTCGCCTCCGAGCCGGGCGGTGTGGTCGCTGCTCCTGACCCGGCCTTCGATCGCGCGGGCGACGGCCCGCAGCACGTCGTCGCCGACCTTGTGCCCGTAGGTGTCGTTGATCAGCTTCAGGTCGTCGAGGTCGAGCAGCAGCAGCGCCGCCTGCTCCCCGTAACGCTGGCAGCGCTTGACCGCGACGAACAGCTCCTCCTCCAGCAGTCGCCGGTTCCGCACGCCGGTCAGCGCGTCGCTGTCGGCGAGCCACTGCAGCCGCTTCTGCATCCGCTTCCGCTCCGAGATGTCCTCGATCTGGGCGATGAAGTGGAGCGGTTCGCCGCCCGCGTCGCGGACCAGTGACACCGAGAGCATGATCCACACCTCCGAGCCGTCGGCCCGGATGTAGCGCTTCTCCATCTGGTACTCGCGGATCTCACCCTGGAGCAGGGACCCGACGTGCTCGAGATCGGCTTCGAGGTCGTCCGGGTGGGTGATCTCCTGGAAAGTCTTGGAGAGCAGATCCTCGGCGGAAAAGCCGGTGATCTCGCAGACCCGGTGATTGACCCGCAGCCAGCGCCCGTCGAGGCCGATCAGCGCCATCCCGATCGGCGCGTCCTCAAACGCCCGCTCGAAGCGCTCGCGCGCCTCGCGGAGCTCGGTCTCGGTGCGCTTGGTGGCCGTGATGTCGCGGGCGACGGCGACGCCGCCGAGCACCTCGCCGGCCTCGCCGCGCCACGGGTTGACCTCGAGCAGGAAGAGCGAATCGCCGTTTTCGGCGCTCCAGCTCAGCTCGGTCGCGCGGGCCTCGCCCCGCAGGGCGGCCCCGTAAAGCGGCTCGAGGACCATCCAGCGGTCGGGGGGGAGGATCTCCGGTGCGCGGCTTCCCTCGAACGCCGCCGGGGTCCAGCCGTTCCGGTGGACGACCTCGCCGAGCGCGAGCACGTATCGGAAGTCGTGGTCGTAGACGAGGATCGCGACGTCAGGCAACCAGCGGAGCGCCGAGAGGGAGAGCTCCCCCAAGCCCTTTGTGGTTGATCTGCTCGAAACCGCCTCGTACACCGGTAGAGGAGTATCGGCGCCGAGCGGGTTTCCCTGAGTAAATGCCTTCAGTTGAAGGTTCCTACCTTTGATTCCCCTCCGCAGCTAACTTGCAGGTATGAGCAGATTGACCCTCGAGTGCGAGGTCCAAACGGACGCCGGACGCCGCCCAGACAACGAAGATTCTGCGTATGCGAGCGGCCGGGTCGCCGTGGTTGCCGACGGGGTCGGAGGGGCAGCCGCCGGAGAGGTGGCCAGCCAGACGATGGTCAACGCGATCATCAGCCTCGACAAGCGCCGACTCGACCGCAGCCTCGACCGGGCGCTGAGCGAGTGGGTGGCTTGGGGCAATGAGGCGATCGGCTTCATCGCCGAATGCAGGCCGGAGATGCGCGGTATGGCGACGACCTTGACCGCCGTGGCGCTCAGCAACGAAGACGAGCTGCTGCTGGCGAATGTGGGCGACTCTCGCGCCTACCTGCTGCGAGACGGCGGGCTGCGCCAGCTGACCCGCGACGACAGTTTCGTCCAGCGGCTGATCGACAGCGGGGCGATAGACCCCGAGGACGCCGCGCGTCATCCGCGGCGCTCGGTCGTACTCGAGGTTCTCGACGGCGACTCACGGCGCAGGCCGACGACGGCCACGATCCCTGCCCGGACGGCGGACCGGCTGCTGCTCTGCTCGGACGGGCTCTCCGACGTCCTCGAGGAGGGCCAAATCGCCGCCGCCCTCGGCAGCGGCACGCGTCGCGAATCCGCCGCGCGCCTGATCGAGCAAGCCCTGCGAGCGGGTACCAGGGACAACGTCACCGCGGTCGTCGCCGACCTCGTCCCACGGTCGCGACCCGGCCCCGCCTGGCTCAACGCGTCCTAATCTGCCTTATGTCAACTTGGGACCGAATTTGGCCCTTTCCTTCGCCCGCCAGATCCTCGATGTGCCTGCCCCATCGATCGCAACCCCTTGCCCGTCCCGGGTTTCAAGAGACCGAACCAAGCCCCATGAGCGCACCCACTGAACGACGTCCGAAGCGATTCGCCGCCTGCCTCGCCGCCTGGCTCGCCGCTTTGCTGGTGCTCGCGGCCAGCGCGACGGCGATCCCCTGGGACCAACCGGGCGCCATCCCGCCCTGGCAGACGCCGGCGCCGGTTACGCCCGACCCCAACTGCGATCAGAGCTACGCGAACGACCGCCCGGCGGGCGGCCCAAGGCTCGAGCTCGGGATCGGTCCGCGCCTGGCCGGCGAGGCGGGCACCGGGCAAACCACTCCTGTCGTGCCCGAAGACCCGGCGAAGCGCGATGCGGCCCTGCTGCGGCTGAAGGGGCGGCGGACGATGACCGTGCGACTCAACCGCCTCTTCCAGGCCGACGGCCAGGCGGGCATCCGTGAGTTCAAGAAGATGGCCCGCCACTACGGGCGGCTGGGCTTCGACGTGGAGCTGCAGGTTCGCTACCACCCGGCCCCGGCGGAGAACGGGGACATCGGCGCCTGGCTCGACTACGTGCGCCGGGTCGTTAGGGCGTTCGGCCCGATCAGGCACGTCGTCGCCCTTCAGATCACCAACGAGGTCAACCTGACCTTCTCACCCAACACCTCCGATGGCGCATACCTGAACGCGGTGCAGGCGCTGGCGCGTGGTGTCCCGGCGGCGAAGCGTGAAGCCCGGCGCCTCGGCTACCGCCGCCTGAGGACGGGGTTCAACTACGCCTGGCGCTTCGGCGACGCCGACGCCGACTTCTGGCGGGCGGTCGGCGCGACCGGCGGGAAGCGCCTGCGGAGGGCCACCGACTGGGTCGGTATCGACACCTATCCCGGTACCTACGTGCCCGCCACCTTCCAGAACGCCGGCGACGCGCTGCTGGAGGGCATCGCCCAGGTGCGCGAGTGCTACATGCCGCTTGCCGGCTTCGGGCGGCGGACGCCGATCCACCTCGAGGAGCTGGGCTATCCGACCGGGCCGGGTCGCAGCGAGGCGGCGCAGGAAGCGGCCCTGAAGGCCTTCGTGAAGACCGCGAACCGCTACCGAGGTACCTACAACGTCACCAGCCTCAACTGGTTCGGCCTGCGCGACAACAACAGCGCCGGGCCCAACTTCCAGTCCTTCTTCGGCCTGCTGCGGGACGACTACTCGCGAAAGCCGGCGTTCGGTGCCTACAGGAGGCTGGTGCGCAGGCTCGGCGTTGAATAACTGCGCGGCGCAGTCATTCCGGCATCCGCCGCGCGCCCTTCCGGCATCCGCCCCGCGCCCTAGCCTCGCCGCGTGGCCAGCTTCGCGATCCGCGCCCCGTCGGTCGACGCCCTGCTCGACCCGTTCAGCGTCGGGCCGCTCGCCGAGCGACCGCTGACCGACGAGGTGCGGGACCGCATCCTCTGGGCCTGGATCGACACCCGGCACGACCGCCCGAGCCACCTGACGGTCGAGCTACCCGATTCGGAGCGTCGCGAGGGCTTGGCGGAGAAGGTAAAGACGGCGATTCGCCACGACCTCGAAGAGACCTACGTATCGAGCAAGAAATGGCTCTCCACCAGCCGCAGCGAGCGTCGCGAGACGCTGATCGCCTTCTCGTTCCTGATCGTCTGCCTCCTCCTCTCGAGCCTGATCGACCAGGCGACCGCCAACGATGCCTTCTTCGGCAGCGTCTCTCAGGGTCTCGTCGTGCTCGGCTGGGTCGCCCTGTGGTCACCGGCGCAGCGGCTCTTCGCGACGGTCTCCCGAAGACTCAACCGCAAGCGCTATCGCGAGCTCGCACAGGCGCGAATCGAGATCGCGTGGGTCTGACGGGTTGACATAACTGCGCCTCCGCCCTGCCGGGCCACCAAGCCGCGGACCCGCCTAGGGGCCGGTCCAGCCGGCCGCGTAGCAGGGGGTTGTCTCGCCACAGGGATCAGTGATCTTGCCGTCGGTCTTCAGGAAATCGGCGATCTGCGCGCGGGCGAGCGGCGAGGTGTCGATAACCGTGTCGTGGGGGTCCACCCCGAAGCTGTCATTCGGCGCGGTGTTGGTCAGCGGCGCCGGCAGGGTCCCGAGGATCTCATTGGGATTCATCGGGTCGTGGCGCCGAGGGCCGATGTCCCAGACGAACATTCCGTTGCCGTCGGCCGCCGGCCCGCTCAGGTCCCCGAGCTTCCCCATCGCGTAGAAGGGCGAATTGGGCCTGACCTCGTCGAAGGGATCGATAAGGCGGTTGGCGTCGAGCGCCGGCCGACGCAGCGTCGCCCCGATCGTCCGCGCCTCCACCTCGGTAGCCACATTGGCGACCTGGTGGTCCCCCCAGGCCATCTGGATCAGCACCTTATGCGCCGGGGTGTTGGGCAACGGATCCGTCGTCATGTGGTTGGCGTAGCCATCCGGCTCGCCGCGGTCCCACATCGACTGGATCAGGGTGAGCAGCAACGGGCGCGCACCCTCGTCGGGGTAGGACGGGTAGAGGATCAGCGCGTAGTCCTCGAAGTCCACGCTGCGGGTCAGCAGGGTCGAGTAATTCATCCCCGGCACGTAGAGCACCGTGCGGGTGATGTCAGGCTCCACCGCGGTAAGTGCGCCGCCGGCGATTCCGCCCTGACTGTTGCCGTAGTAGAAGAGCCCCTTGTCGGTCGCCAGCGCAGAGTCGCCGCCGAACTGGAAGGCCGGGTCCTCGGCGAGGCCGTCGGGGTTCGCCAGGAGGCGGCCCAGGTAGATGAAGTCGAGGAACCCCTGCTGGAGGCGATCCGGGAGCGGTGTGAAGTGCGAGAGGTCGAGCAGCGCCGGGACCGCCGACGGCCCGACGTCATCCTCGTACATGCCGATGAAGTCGGTCGCGCAGGTGATCACGTTGTGGTCGTTCCCGAGCTGGCGGACGTTCTGCGTATGGACCTCCGTGTAGTCCCCGAACAGGCCGTGCCCGTACATCGAGGGCCGGTCAGTCTGTGCCACCTCGTAGTTGGCAGGCGAGGTCCCGGTCACGGCGGACTGCGGGATGTTGCAGGTGAAGCGGGCGTGGTAGACGCTGCCGGCTCCGCTCGCCTGGGTCGGGAGGCCGTTGGAGTCCGGGGAGTAGGTCCCGGCGCTGGCCGCCTCGCAGTCGGGATGGATATAGCAGGGGACGTCGAAGGTGCCCGTCACCTCGCGCACGTTCTCCACCGCGTGGCTGCCGGTCAGGTCATTGGCGGGGTCGCCGACCGTCTTGACGCTGGTGATGGTGTAGTTGGGCGCGTCCCCGTCGATCACCCCGTCGCCCGGGGTGTCATCGCCGAGCTGGGCAAGCCCATCGTCACGGATATGCAGCATCCGCTCGCTCAGGTTGCGCGTGCTGGCCACGGTGAAGTCCCAGGCCATGTAGAGGTTCGAGCGGGCGATCCCCGCCGACTTCAGCTTGGCGAACAGGCTCTCCATGTGGGCGCGGCGCTTCTCGATCACCGGATAGGCGGTGGGGACCTTGTCCCGGTAGAGGCGGAAACCGGCCGGCGCCGGGATAGTCGCCCCCGCCGAGTCCTTCAGGTTTCGCATCGCGACGATGTAGCGGTGGCCGTCGAGCAGGTTGCGGCCCCAGTGGATCAGCAGATCGGTGTCGGCCGGGCTCGAGGCATTGGAGTCGAGCTCGGTCCAGATCATCTGACGCTCGCCGGTGGCGGCGTCGATTATGACGATCGGGGTGTTCGGATCGAGGTACTGGGCCATGTCGGTGACAGGCACCGAGCCGGTGTTCGTGAACGCCTGCGGGGTGTCCAATCCGGGCACCCGGGTGACGGCGGCGGCCCCCGGGCTGAAGCCGTCGCTGGTGTTGATCTCGGCCGGGTTGACGTGGACACCGTGATTGTTGACCGGGGTCGAGTCCGGCGCCAGGGCCAACCGCTTCCCGGTGTCGGTCCCCGAGTCGGAAACCGTGTAGTAGTCGTTGGGGTAGGGGAAGAGGCACTCGCCGGCGTCGGTCGGGGCGATCGGATCGCACTTCGCAGCGTCGTCGAGGTCGACGCCCACCGGCTTCGTTCCCTCACATAGCTTCGGGTCGCGGACCATCGTCTCCACCGCCTGTGACGTCTGCTGCCAGCGGTGGCCGCCGCGGATCCACGCCTTGACGCGCAGCTTGGTCGTCAGGCAGCTCTGAACCAGCGAGCGACCCGTCGGGTCGAGAGCGACCTTCACCACTCTCGACTGGCCGCGCCTGAGCGCGAGGCGGACAGGGTGGGCGATGGTCGAGGTCTTACCGCCCTGCCTTGCGTCGGTCGTCAGCTTCACCCGTGCGCCGCTGCCGATGGCCTTGACCGAAACCGCCAGCGCACCCTTGGAGACCAAGGAGCTTTGCGAGGCGGATGGGATGTCCGCCGAAACGGTGAATGCCGGATGGGTGGTGGCCGTTGCAGGCGCCGCCAGGGCCGCGGCGACTCCGACTGCGAGGGCCGTCGCCCGCGTCAGTCTCCGTCCCAGCCTGCCAATCTGAATCACTGCTCCCATCCCGTCTCTCCTCCCCGCTCGAAGTGAGGTGACGCTATCACCGAAGGCGCCCCGTGCAAGCTCAGGGCCCGGTGTAGCCGCCCGAGTAGCAGGGACCGGCCCCGCAGCGGTTGGTCACGGCGCCGTTTGGCGCGAGGAAGTCGGAGATCATGTGTAGTCCGATCGGCGCCCCGCGCGGAGCACCGTGCGGGTCCTCCCCGCCCCGGTTCGGCGTGTTGGTCCACGGCGGGGGCGGCACGCCGATTGTCGCCGGCGGCGGCGAGGGATTGGCGCGCTCGGGCCCGATGTCGAAGTAGATGATCGCCGAGCCGTCGTAGGGGAAGGAGGAGATCGCGGGCACGTTCCACAGCACGTCCGTATCGGGCCAGCGGCCCTGGTCGAGGATCGGCGTACGGGTGCGGAGGCCGACCGTGCGCGCCTCCACATCGGACTGGAAGTTCGTGACCTGATGATCGCCTAGGGCGACGCTGAGCAGGATCTTGTGGGGCGGGGTGTTGGGAAGGGGGTGCTCGGTCATCCGGTGCGCATAGCCATTCGGCTCGCCACGGTCCCAGAGCATCTGGATCAGGCTCTGGAACAGTGGGTGCGAAAGGTCGTTCGGATAGGCGGCCTCGATCAGCGGGATGAACTCGTCGTAGTCGACCGAGCGCGATAGCAGGACGGAGTAGTTCATCGCCCCCACGTTGAGCGCTGCCCGGGTGAAGTCCGGGGAGACAGCGGTAAGCGCGCCGCCCATGATCCCGCCCTGGCTGGAGCCGTCGTAGTAGAGCTCCGAGGGATCGATGACCCCGGGGCTGGCGAGGCTCGAGCCATCCGCGTGGAAGGCGACATTCGAGAGGAAGCCCCCCTGGGCGGCGGTGGTGTCCATCAGGCGCCCGAGGAAGAGCTCGTTGAGCAGGCCCTGCTGGAGGCGGTCGGTCAGCTCGGGCCAGTTCGAGAGGTCGGGAAGGATGTGACCGGCCGTGTTGCCGACGTCGCCGCCCGACATGCCGATCTCGTCGGTCGCGCAGAGGACGAAGTCGTAGTGCTGTGCCAGCTCGTGCTGGATGTCGGCGCCGAAGACCTCTCCGGCGCTCCCAAACAGCCCGTGCCCGTAGATGGCAGGGCGGCCCGGCGCAGCGCCGACGTCGTCGGTCGCAGCGTGCGGGACGATGCAGTCGAAGTTGGCGCTCCAGTCGCCGTTTCGCATCGGCAGGCCGTTTTCGCCGAGCATGAAGCGCCCGCCGGGTGCACAGCTCGGGAACAGGTAGCAGGGCACCGTGAAGTGCCCCCGTACCCGGCGCGCCAGCCCCGGCTTGGGATTCTCGTCGACCGTGTCCACCGTGAAGGCCGGAGCGGTTCCGCTCACGACCCCGTCCGCCATCTTCGTGTCGCCCAGTTGGGCAAAGGCATCGTCCCGGATGTGGAGCATGCGGGCGGCGATGTTCTGGTCGGAGGCGACCGTGAAGTCCCAAGCGAGGTATAGGTCGGAGCGGGCAATCCCGGCCGAGCGCAACGTCTTGAAGACCCGCTGGAAGCGACCGCGCTGGCGGTTGATCGCCGCCTTGTTCGAGGGCAGGCGGTCCCGGAAGTAGCGAAAGCCCTCGGGGGCCGGGATCGTCTCTCCCGTGGCGTCCTTGAGGTCGCGCAGCGCAACCACGTATCGGTGCTTTGCGGCGAAGTTCGTAGCCGGGTGTATCAGCAGGGCGGTCTCGGCCGGGGTCGATGCGTTGGAGTCGATCTCGACCCAGATCGGCCAGCGCTTCCCGGTCTTGGCGTCGATCACCACGACCGGCGCGTTCTTGGCCCGGTAGCGACCGAGGTGGTTGATCGGAACCGCGCCGGTACTGGCGAGCGCTTCCGGTGTATCCAGCCCCGGCACCCGCAGTACGATCGCCTGCCCGGGACTGAAGCCGTCGTTCAGGTCGTAGGAGGCGGCGTCGATGTGGACGTCAGAGACGTTGGCGGGCATCCCCGGGGTCTTCAGGTTGACCCGCCGTCCGGTAGCCGCCGAGGAGTCCGCGACGGTGTAGTAGTCGTCAGGGAAGGGAAGCATGCACATCGAACCGTCCTGTTGGCCGATGAAGTCGCAATCGCCGGCCCGCGAGAGGTCGACTGGCTTGGGCTTGCACGTTCCGGTGTTGCGCACCAGCGCCGCCGACCCCTCCCCCGCTCCGGCGCTGACCTGCAGGGTCCGCGCTGCACAGCTCTCGATCCCGGCCCTGCCGCCAGCGGTCAGCGGCAACTCCGCGATCTTTGAGCCGGGATGGGCAAAGCTGAGGCTGCGCGATTTCGTCAGGGCGGTGAAACGGGGCTGGTCGAAGGTCGAGGATCTCCCCCGTACGGAGACCGTGCGGCCCCCGCCCCGTCTCACCGTGACCATTGCCTTCAGGGAACCCTGAGAGAGGATCGCCTTCTGGCTATCGGAGAGGACCTTCACCTTCGGCTCGGCCGCGAGCGCCGGGGACGCGACGAGTCCGAGCGCGCCGCTCGCCAGCAGCGCCAGCACCCAGTGCGCCCCCGGGGTCCAGCCCGTGATGCGCAGGCAGCGCGTCCGACACTGCGGGCAGCGGCGCAAGAACCTCTGGCCGCCTGCCCCGCAGCGGCGGCAGTGGAGCTTCGCCGGAACGATCCCTGGCACAGACTGGAAGCCTACCCGGAGCCGGTCGCTGGCGCTAGTGTCAGTCGCCCGGCTCCAGCTCGTGCTCCTGGCCGCCGGCGCGCAGGGTTGCCTTACCCTCGAGCGCGGTGCATCGGCCATCTGCGCAAGGCTACCCGCGGTGAGCGTCACGAATGCTCAGAGGTGGCGATTTCGCCAGCCCGCCGGCCCGGCCCTTCGGCGCGGTGCGCTGATCGCCGCGCCGGTCGGCGTCCTACTAGCCTTCGAGCTCATCGCCGACTCGAAGCTGACCGGTGCGATCTCCACCGGAGCCCTGCTTGTCGGCTTCGTCGCTTTCGAGGCGCCAGCCCGAGTGCGCTTCTTCTGGCAGCTGCTCACGGCGCCGCTGATCGGGGTCGCAGCCGCCCTCGGCGTGCTGACCACCGAGCCGGCAGCGCTCGCCGTGCTCGCGATGATGGCGATAGCGACCCTGGCAGGCTTCTGCGTCGCGGTCTCCATGCGCCTGGCGATCGCGGCGATGACCGTCGTCCTCGGTTTGCTGATCGCCCAGGGGCAGTTCCTTCCCACCGAGGATGCACTCCCGGCTTTCCTGCTGGTCGGCGCCGGCGGCATAGTCCAATCCCTGGTCGCGCTGTCCGCCTGGGCGTTGTGGGACCGCGAGTTCGAGGCGTTCAACCTGCCCGAGGGCGCCAGGGCCGCCGCCCGGGTGTGCGCGGCCAACCTCACCCTGCGATCCCCGAGCCTGCGCCACGGGCTCCGCTGGGGCGGCGCCCTCGCGATCGGTGTCGCCGTCTATCGGGTGTTCGACCTGCATGACCACGGCTTCTGGATCCCGCTGACCACCCTGTTCGTGCTCAAGCCCGATCCCGATCAGACGATCGAGCGGATCTTCATGCGCGCGGCCGGAACGGCAACTGGCCTGGTCCTGGCTACGGCCTTCGCCGAGGTCTTCCTCAACGATGCGATCCCGGTGGCGCTCGTCCTCACCGCCTCCGCCGCCGTCTGTTACGCCTTCCTGGCGATCGAGTATGCGCTGTTCACCACGGCGATCACCGTCTACATGGTGCTTCTCGCCGACAGGCTCGGCGAGCCGGCGTTCAGGGCCGCGGGCGAGCGCGGGCTCGGCACCGCAGCCGGCATCGTGATTGCCGCGCTTGCGGTCGTTTCCTGGCCGGAGCGTGGCTCGGTAGCGCCGATCGCTCCCGAGGCACCTGCGACGGGCTGAGCCGGGATCGCGGCGTTACTGCTTCTTCCAGCCGCCGCCGAACAGCCGCGAGATGCGGCCGCCTCCAAGGTTCGGGCGGAACGTCCCCTCCGCTTTCTCCGGCGGGGGCAGCTCCGCCGCCCGGTCTGCGTCGAGCGTCAGGGTCACGCCGCGCGTCGCGGTGCGCGCCACCTCCGGAGCGTCGGCGAAGCGAAGTGCCCCTCCCGAGTCGCGGAAGACGACACCATCGAAGATGCGCTCACGGTAGTTGTCGAGGATTTGCTCGACCCTTCCGACCTCGGCGCCGTCGGCGCTGTAGACGGGAGTTCCGCGCTCGACCGCCGCGTAGTGGATCGCCTCGCCGTCGTCGATCATCGCCACAAGGTTATTGGCCCAGCCTCGCGCAGAAAGCGGCGATCTCCCGGGATAGCCGCCCGCCCTGCCAGGCCAACGGCGACTCTCCTTCCGCCTCGCTGGTCAGTCGCGCGTCCGGCAGTCGCTCCGCGTAGGCTTCGGCGACGGCAAAGGGGTGGCCGGGATCGGCGACGTCGTGGCTGGCGACGACGAGGGCCGGGACGTCCAGGGTCTCCAGGTCGCTCATCGTCTCGAACGGGCGCGAGCGGGGCACCTCCCGCAGGGCACGGACCAGTGCCGCGGGGTGCCGGTGCAGCGAGATCCGCTCGCGGGTGATGCGCAGCACCGTTTCGCGCCATGCGGGGTCGACGCCGGCCTCGTCGATCGCTCTCACGAAGCTCGCCGCCCCTCCCTCCTCCAACGCTTCGGCGAGGCCGTCCCAATAGTCAAGGACGTCCTCGGTGACGGGGCCGGTGTAGGCCGGGCAGACGATCACCAGACCGGCGACCTGCTCCGGGTTCTCGAGGGCGAACGCCACGGCGGTGTGGGCCCCCATCGAGTGCCCACCGAGGACCATAGGAGTCTTCGCCCCTACCGTTTCGGCCAGCACGGCGCCGAGGTCGGCGACCAGTTCGGGGTATCCATAACCCGACCCCTCGGGCGCGGGATCCGACTCGCCGTGACCGCGGGCGTCGTAGACGACCAGCTCGTGACCGCGCCGGGCCAGCAGGTTCGAGCCGTGCACGACGTAGCGCCGGGTGGCGGTGAGGCCGTGGCAGAGCACAACCGGGGTGCCCTCCCCTGAGCGCTCACCCCGCAGGGTCGGCCCGTCCGCTGCGACGGCGATCGGAGTCGGCTCGGCGGTGCTCAATCCGTTCCCAGGGCGCCGGGCAGCTCGGCTATCGAGTCGATCGTCGCCGTCGGCTCGATGCCGCTGGCGGCGACGAAATCCTCGCGATACTTGCCGGTGCGAACCAGCACCGCCCGCAAGCCGGCATCGAGCGCGCCGCCGATGTCGGACTCGATGTCGTCGCCGACCATCGCCACCTCCTCCGCCCGCGGCCCAGATCCTCGAGCACGGAGTCGAAGAAGCCGGCGGACGGCTTGCCGACGACGAACGCCTCCTTCCCGCCCGCGTACTCGATCGCGGCGACGAACGGCCCGGCGTCCAGCGAGAGGCCGTCAGCGGTGAGCCAGAAGCGGTTCTTCTGCAGCGCGATCAACTCAGCGCCGTCCATGACCAGGCGGAAGGCGCGGTTGAGGATGGTGAAGCCGAACTGCTCGCCGAGGTCGCCCATGATCACCGCGTCGACACCTTCGTCGGCCTCCTCGAGGCCCTCGAAGTCGGCCTTGACCGCGTCATTCATGATCAGCGCCACGCGCCGGTGCCCGGCCCCCTCGCAGTGCCTTCGTGCCAGCCGCGCCGGGGTCACGAGCTCCTCGGGGTCCACGTCGAAGCCGAGCTGACCTAGCTTCTCCAGCGTCTGCCCCCGCGAGCGGGCGGTCGTGTTGGTGACGAAGCGCAGCTCCAGCCCTCGCTCACGGAGCCGCTCCACGGCGGCGGGGGCGCCGGAAACCGGCTCTCCCTCGACGTAGAGCACGCCGTCGAGGTCGAGTAGCAGCGCGGCTAGTCCCTCAAGGGCCATTGCCTTCAGCGGACCGCCGCCACCGCCCGCTCGATCTCCTCCGCTGACTTGTAGGTCGCCCCGGTCGTCGAGACGTCGCGGTAGCGGACGACTCCTTCGGCGTCGACGACGAAGATCGACCGCTTCACGTACCAGCCGCCCGGCGTCGTCGCCAGTCCGGCGATCTTCGCCAGCGGGGTCGCCCAGCCGCTCACCCCGTAGGCCTTGCTTACCTCCATGTCCTCGTCGGCCAGCAGCGGCACGTTGAGGCGCTTTTCCCGGGCCCAGCGCTCATGCGAGGACACCGACTGCGGGGAGATCCCGAGCATCTCCGCGTCGAGGCCCGAGATCCGCTCGTCCTCGTCGCGATAGGAGCAGAACTGCGCCGTGCAGACCCGGGTGCCGTCGCCCGGGTAGAAAGCGAGCACCACCTTCCCGCCCAGGAAGTCGGAGAGGCGATAGAGCTTGCCCCCGGTCCCGGGCAGCTCGAAATCCGGAGCTCTGTCGCCTACGGCCACTCTCGCCATCCGATCACCCCCCTCCCCTCTCGATCGTCACCTTTTCGTTCAGGACCGATTCCCTCGGCTGTCCGCCCCGGGTTCCCAGGGCCGCGATGCGCTTCACCACATCGAAGCCGCTGCTCACCCGACCGAGGAGGGCGTAAACCGGCGGCAGCGCCGCGTCGGCCCCGGCCACGACGAAGAACTGGCTGCCCGAGCGCCCCGGCGGCTCCGCGGTCGTCTTCGCCATCGCGACCACCCCGCGGGTGTATGCGAGGTTCGGCGGTGGCCGCTCGTCGACCCTGTAGCCGGGGCCCCCGGTCCCGCTGCCGCTCGGGTCGCCGGTCTGGATCAGGGTCGGCGAGATGCCGTGAAAGGCAAGCCCGTCGTATACGCCGTGCCTGGCGAGGTAGGCGAACGAGTTCGTTGTCCGCGGCGCTCGCCGCGTGTCCAGGGCGATGTCGAAGCTTCCGCAGCTGGTGTCGATCACCGCCGTCAGCTTCTCACCCCTGCGCACCGTCTGGGGCGGCGGACGGAGGTGGACCTTCTTGGGTTGCGGCTCCGATGTGGCTCGACATCCAGGGGCAACGCTTGCCTGCTGGTCCGAGCTGCCGCCGCAGCCGGCGATCAGCGCGGTCCCTGCCGCGAGCGCGACGATTGCTTCTTTCCGCCATCGGCGCAAGGGCGGCCAAGCCTAGATGACGGCCATGCACACGCCGGGACCATCCGGGCGGGCGGTTGCGATGATCTGGCCAAGTGACCCCGAGACGCCGAGATCCTCCGTCCCGAGACCGCGTGGCCGGCCGCCTCCTCAACAACCTCATCGCCCGCTCGCCGTGGCTGTGGCCCCTGGTGCGCGGCCGAATGCGCCACTTCTTCTCCGAGCGTGCGGCGGGCTGGGACGAGCGGACTGGCGCTGGCGGCGTCGAGCACCTGGCGCCGCTCGCCGCGGCGGTCCTGGAGGTCTCCCCTTCGCCGGAGCGGGTGCTCGAGGTCGGCTGCGGGACGGGAGCTGGGACGCTTTTCCTCGCCCGCGAGTTCCCGCAGGCGAGAGTCCGCGGCGTCGACATCTCCGAGGAGATGATCGAGCGGGCTGTGGCCAAGGTCGGGCTCGATCCCGAGGGGCGGATCGCCTTCCGGGTCGGCGACGCCGCCGCCCTCCCCTATGCGGACGAGTCGTTCGACCTCGTCGCCCAGCTCAACATGCCTCCGTTCTTCGACCAGCTGGCCCGGGTTCTGCGGCCGGGGGGGTTCGTCATCGTCGCGGCGAGCTGGGGCGACGACACCCCTTTCTACACACCGGAGAAGCTCCTCACCTGGAAGTTTCGCCAGCGGCACATCGAGCCGGTGGCGAGCGGCGAGGCCGGCTTGGGGACGTTCTACGTCGGGCGCCGCGAGCCGGACTCCTCCGCTCCGGTTTAGGCTCCTGCCCGATGGAGATGGACTCCTCGCCGCTGGCGTTGATCGTCAACCCGTCCGCAGGCCGCGGCAGGACCGGGCAGATGCTGCCGCAGGTGGAGAAGGCGCTCGACGAGCGGCGGATGCCCTTCCGCGTGGAGAGGACCCAGGGTCGCGAGCACGCGGTCGACGAGATCCTCCGTGCCGCTCAGGCCGGAGAGGTCCCGGTAATCATGAGCGGGGACGGCCTGATCGGGCTCGCCGGGGGCATCCTCGCCGGGTCCGAGGTTCCGCTGGGGATCATCCCCGGCGGTCGCGGCAACGACTTCGCCCGGGTGCTCGGGATCCCGACCGACCCCGAAGCCGCGGTTGACGTGATCGCCGCGGGGGCGATCCGCCACGTGGACGTCGGCGAGGCCAACGGCCAGCGGTTCCTCTGCATCGCCAGCATCGGGTTCGATTCGGAGGCGAATCGGATCGCCAACGAGACCAGGCTGATCAAGGGCAACCTCGTCTACGCCTACGCCGCGCTGCGCGGGCTGCTGGGCTGGAAGCCGGCCCGGTTCACGATCAAGGTCGGCGAGGAGCGGGCGCGCTTCACCGGCTACACCATCGCCGTTGCCAACACCCAGGCATACGGCGGCGGGATGATGGTCGCGCCCGACGCCGACCCCAGCGACGGGGAGTTCGACGTCGTGCTGATCGGCGAGATCGGCAAGCTTCGCTTCCTGGGTAACCTGCCCAAGGTGTTCAAGGGAACGCACGTCGAGCGGGATGAGGTGAGGGTCTTCCGCGCCCCCGCCCTCGAGCTGGAGGCCAGCCGCCCGTTCGCCGTGTACGCAGACGGCGAGCACATCACCGACACGCCCGTCTCCCTGCGCCTGCTGCCGCGCGCCCTCGGCGTGATCGCGCCGCCGCCCACCGCGGCTTGAGCCGCTCGGCCGGCGACCTGCTGATCGGCGCCAAGGTCGCGCTGGCGCGAGCGATCGGCGCCGCCAGCCGAGCCAGCGGCCGCGGTGGTGGCACGACTCTGCCGGGCCGGGTCCTGCTGAGAACCGAGCCGCAGGCGATCAGCCGCCTCGGCTCGAGGCTGAAGGACGGATCGACCATCGTCAGCGCCACGAACGGCAAGACGACCACCGCGGCGATGATCGCCGCGATCCTTGCCGCCGCCGGCCGCCGGCCCGTCCACAACCGGGCCGGGTCGAACATGACCTGGGGGGTGGCGACCGCCCTGCTCGAGCAGCACGGCACCGAGGGCCTCTTCGAGGTCGACGAGGCCTGGCTGCCGCGCGTCGCCGGGCAACTTCGACCGACGCTGATCGTCCTCGGCAACCTCTTCCGGGATCAGCTCGACCGCTACGGCGAGCTGGAGACACTTGCCGACGAGTGGGCGCGG
Source organism: uncultured Actinomycetes bacterium (assembly GCA_963738305.1). Taxonomy (GTDB): domain Bacteria; phylum Actinomycetota; class Thermoleophilia; order Solirubrobacterales; family 70-9; genus JBBRHQ01. Next base: position 86,066 of record CAVTVU010000006.1, read on the forward strand.
ATGGTCGAGCGCCGGGCCGGGAACACCGCCTTCGCGCTCAACGCCGACGACCCGCTGATCGCGGATCTCGGCCGCGACCGCGAGGGACGGCCCCGCCCGGCGGTCACCTACTTCGGCGTCGATGACCCCTCGCAGGCGCTGCCCCAGCTGCAGCACGCCCACGACGCGAAGCACTGCCGGCGCTGCGGGCACCCCTACCACTACGAGCGCGCCTTCATCGGGCATCTCGGCCACTACTCCTGCCCGAACTGCGGCGCTCGGCGCCCCCAGCCCGAGGTGGCGGCGAGCGCGATCGAGCTGCGGGGGATGAGCGGCTCGGTCTCCACGATTCTCACCCCGTCCGGCGAGCTGCGGCTGGAGTTGCCGCTGCCGGGCCTCTACAACGTCTACAACGCGCTCGGCGCGATCGCCGCCGGCCTGCGCTCGGGGATCGACCTCGTCCGGATCGGCGAGGCGCTGTCCGGCGTCCGCTCCGCCTTCGGCCGCGTCGAGACGATCGAGGTCGCCGGGACGCCGGTCTCGATCCTGCTGATCAAGAACCCCGCCGGCACGAACGAGGTGCTGCGGACCCTGCGCCTGGAGTCCGGCGCCGACGGCCTCGACCTCTGGGTGGCCCTCAACGACAGGACGGCCGACGGGCACGACGTCTCCTGGGTCTGGGACGCCGACTTCGAACTGCTGGAAGGGTCGGTCCGCCGGGTGGTCTGCGCCGGCACGCGTGCACCCGAGATGGCGGTGCGCCTCAAGTACGCCGGGGTCGATCCCACGGTGATCGAGGTCGAGCCGCGGATTGCCGCCTCGCTCGATCGCGCCGTCGCCGGCTCGAACGGGCGGCTGTTCGCGCTCCCCACCTACACCGCGCTGATCGAGCTGCGCCGCCTGCTCGCGGAGCGCGGGCTGGCAAGGGAGTTCTGGGAGTGAGCGAGGAAACCATGCGCTCCGCCGACGAGGACGTCATCTGGCACGACGTCGAGTGCGGCTCCTACTCCGCCGACCTGGAGCTCTGGGAGCGCCTCTCGACCTCCTGCGGAGGCGAGGTCCTCGACCTCGGTTGCGGGACGGGACGGGTCGCCCTGCACCTCGCCCGCCGCGGGCACCCGGTCATCGGAATCGACTCCGACCCCGCCTTGGTCGCGGAGCTGAACCGCCGCGCCGGTGAGGCTGCCTTGACGGCGCACGCCGAGATCCGCGACGCCCGCGATTTCGACCTCGGCCGGCGCTTCGGGCTGGTGCTGGCGCCGATGCAGCTCCTCCAGCTGTTCGCCGGCGCCGCGGAGCGTCGCAGCTGCCTCGCCTGCGCCGCTCGCCACCTCGCACCCGGCGCCCGGTTGGCCGCGGCCATCCTCGCCCCGAACGGCGGTATCGAGGGCGGCGAGGAAGGCGGACCGATACCCGACATTCTCGAGGAGGAGGGCTGGGTCTACTCGAGCCTGCCGGTCGCGGTGCTCGGCGACGGGGAGCGGATCCTGATCCACCGGATACGGCAGAAGGTCTCGCCGGGCGGCGCGCTCAGCGAACACTCCTCGGAGATCATCCTGGCCGACCTTCCCGCGACGGTGCTCGAATCCGAAGGCGCCGCGGTCGGGCTGGTTCCGGCGGGTCGCTCCGCGATCGCGCCGACCGAGGACCACGTCGGCTCGACCGTGGTGCTCATGGAGGCCCGCTGATGGAGCTGCGCCTTCTCGCGCTCTACCCGGAGCAGATGAACATCTACGCCGACCGCGGCAACATCGTCTTCCTGCGACGTCGCTGCGAGTGGCGCGGGATCGGGTTCTCATACGCTGCCGCCGGGCCGGGTGAGCGACTCGACCCCGCGGCTCACGATCTGATCTACATCGGCGGAGGGCAGGACCGCGATCAGCGTGCCGTCGCCGCCGACATGGTGGAGAGCAAGGGCTCCGAGCTGGAAGAGGCGGTCGATGATGGCGCCGCGGTGCTCGCGGTGTGCGGCGGCTACCAGCTGCTTGGGCACAGCTATCAGCTCGGGGATGAGCGGATCCCGGGGCTCGGCCTCGCCGACCTGGAGACGGTCCGGGAGCCCGGCCCCCGGCTGACCGGCAACATCGCAATCGAAGCCGATCTCGGCGACGGTGCCCGGGTCCTGGCCGGATTCGAGAACCACGGCGGCCGGACCTATCTCGGGGCGGGCGCCGAGCCCTTCGGGAGGGTCGTGCGGGGACACGGCAACAACGGCCGCGACGGCTTCGAGGGAGTCCGCGGGGCGAACATGATCGGCACCTACATGCACGGCCCCCTGCTGCCGAAGAACGCCTGGCTCGCCGACCGGCTCATCCAGCTTGCGCTGTCGCGGCGCCTCGGAGGCGAACCCGAGCTGGCCCCGCTCGACGACGCCCTCGAGGCGGCTGCGCACGAGTCGGCCCGCCAGGCCGCGATGCGCACCTGAGTCCGAGACGCCCCTGCCGAGACCTCAGAAAGACACCAATACGGTGTCTTAGATCCATCTCGCCCGTGCGGGTCAGCCGTCGCGCAGGGCCATGATGCCGCCGACACCGCCGACGTACAGCGTCGGCTTCGACCGGCGGCCTTCCCGCCACCGAGCACCGAACTTGCTCCCGCTGCCGATGGCGATGCCGGCGTAGTGGTTGTTGAACCGTCCGCCGTAGCCCGCGCGCTGCTTCCAGATGGTCTCCCCCGTGCGCATGCTGACAGCGGCCCAATTCCAGGGATCCGCGCCCGGCACGGCTGGGTCCTTGGCGTTCTCGAAGGTGTAGAGGACTCCGTTGCGGCTGTTTCCCTTGGTGACGACCGACGCGGGCCGCAGCTCGTCGTTGGTCCAGACCTTGCGGCAACCTCTGCCGCCGCGCTCCACGTCGATCCGTGCGATTCCCGGGGAGCTGACCAGCCCGAGGTCGCCGCCGATCGGTGTCCCGTCACCGAGCACGTCGTTGAACTTGACGAGGTCGTAGCCTGCGTTGTTCTCGGCGAACAGGCTGTTGCCGGCTGCGATCAGCGAGTTCTCGTCGGCGCTCGCACCCTGCTCGAAGATCGGGACCTCGCAGACGACGCGCGGGCGTCGCGGGTGATCGGCCGCCCTGTAGACGACCACGTTCAGCGGATCGGCGTTGTCGGTGATCGCGACGTAGCGGGGGTCGAGTCCCCGGCGGTCGCCGTGGCCGCGACCCCGGTAATGCCCGTGATGTCGATGGGTACGACTTGGAACCATCAGGGTCGGGGTCGTGCCGCTGCCGGCGTTGATCTGCCCGGTCTTCATCACCCCGGTGTTCTGATAGCCGGAGCGCCAGATGATCTGGGGCTTCAGGTCCCGTCCCGCCCGCAACTTGTAGAGCGCCTTGTCGCTGACGATGTAGGCGCCGTCGCGGGCGATCGCGAAGGAGTTCTCGATCTCCTCCCCCAGCACGATCGAGCCGCAGCGCCCGGTCGACGGGTCGAGCACGCCGATCGTTCCCTTCTGGCGGCCGACGAACCAGAATCGACCGCGGTAGTCCGGCAGCACCGAGGGCATCCGCTCGTCCGGCTGCAGGCACGGCGTCGGGTCGTAACTGGCGCGGACCTCGAAGGCCGGCTGACCGCCGTCGGTCGTCTCGCCCACCACGAGGATGCGGCGGTCCGAGGTCGCGATCACGGCCTGGTCTCGGTTGTCGAGGTAGAAATAGGCGCCGCCGGTGGTGTTCAGCGCCGGGTTGGTGCCCGCCGGAGGGGGCACGTAGGGAAGCTGCATGAAGGCAAGCACGTCGAGGGTGTCGGGATCGAGCATGTAGAGCCCCGGGCCGTTCGGCAGGTCCGTGCAGGAGCCGACCAGCCGACCCTTGCGATCGAACGTGAGGGTGATGCAGTCCCGCTTGATCGCGGTCGAGAAGACCTGCGGGTTGCGCCCAAGGGGGCCCGGTACTCGGTGTAGTCGTCCGTCATCCAGGTGTCGTTGTGGACGTTGCTGACCGGGTTGTCAGCCATCCCCGGGTTCTGCGGCGCCTTCCACCAAGTGGTCGGGAAGGGGTCGGGCACGGCCGGGTTGCCGACGTAGGACGGGGTCGAGGGAGCCGGACCGGAGTTGACCAGCGGCACCGCCGGCATCACCACGGCGCCTGCGGAGACCGGAGCCACCAGAACCAGCGCCAAACCCGTCACTGCGGCCGCCAATGCCTTCATCGTCCGCACCCTAGCCGCACTCGCCCTGCGGGCGCAACTTAGCGCCCGCTGGAGCCGAAGCCGCCGTCACCGCGAGCCGATTCGGCCAGCACTTGGACCTCGAGGGGCTCGGCGGCCGCCACCGGCGCAAGCACGAGCTGGGCGATGCGGTCGCCCGGCTTGACCCGGTAGACCTCGGCCGGGTCGGTGTTGAGGAGCAGGACACGGATCTCGCCGCGGTAGCCGGAATCGATCAGGCCCGGCGAGTTGACCAGCGCGATCCCGTGCTCGCGGGCGAGCCCCGACCTCGGCAGGACGAGCCCGGCGTGACCCTCCGGGACCTCCACCGAGACACCGGTGCCGACGCTCCAGCGCTCCCCGGGGCCGAGATGGGCGGGCTCGCAGGCGTAGAGGTCGAGGCCGGCGTCGCCATCGTGGGCGCGCCTGGGCACGATCGCCTCCTCGCGCATTCGGAGGAAACGCAGCTCCATGGCGCGAGACTCTACTCGCGGTCCTGCGCAGCGGCGCCGTTCGCCGCGAGGTCGGCGAAACGGTGCAGCTCAGAGGCCGGGACCCTGGCGCGGACCAGGACCCCGTCGCCGCGTTCGACCCGCTCCAGGTCGCCGGCCAGCTCGTGCAACTGGTGAAGCCGGGCTCCCTCCGAGTAGGGGATCAGCAGCTCAACCGGCCGCAGGGTGTCCTCGAACGCAGCCTCGATCCGCTCGCGCAAGCCCGCGACTCCCTCTCCGGTGAGGGCGGAGACGAGGACCGCCTCGGGATGGCGGATCAGCGCCTCGCGCCGCGAGTCTTCGTCGAGCAGGTCGGCCTTGTTGAGGACCACCAGGCGAGGCTTCTCGCCGGCGCCGATCTCCTCCAGGACCTCGTCCACCGCCCGCATGTCCGCGACCAGACGCTCCTCCGGCGCAGCCGCGTCGACCACGTGGAGGAGCAGGTCGGAGAGGACGGTCTCCTCGAGGGTCGCCTTGAACGCCTCGACGAGCTGGTGCGGGAGCTTCTCGATGAATCCGACGGTGTCGGTGAGCAGGTAGGTGCGACCGGACTGCTCGAAGCTGCGGGTCGTCGGGTCGAGGGTGTGGAAGAGCCTGTCGCCGATCCCTACCTCGGCGCCGGTCACGGCCCTGAGCAGGGTCGACTTGCCGGCGTTCGTGTAGCCGGCAAGGGCGACCCGCGGGATCGAGGCCCGCTCGCGGCGTGCCCGCATCACCTCCCGGTTGCGCTCGGTGCGTGCCAGCCTGCCCCGCAGGGCGGCGATCCGGTCGCGGGCGAGGCGGCGGTCGGTCTCGATCTGCGACTCCCCCGGTCCGCGGGTGCCGATGCCGCCGCCGAGGCGCTCGAGGTGCGTCCACAGGCCGCGCATCCGCGCCAGGTTGTATTCGAGCTGGGCCAGCTCGACCTGAAGCTTGCCCTCCGCCGAGTGGGCGTGGTCGGCGAAGATGTCGAGGATCACCGCGGTGCGGTCGATCACCGGGACCCCGAGCGCAGCCTCGAGGTTGCGCTCCTGGCGCGGCGCCAGCTCGTCGTCGCAGGCGACCAGGTTGGCGTCGCAGGCTGCGATCGCCGCCTTCAGCTCGGCCAGCTTTCCCCTGCCCAGGTAGCGGTCGGGGTCGGGTTCGGCCCGTTGCTGGACCATCTCGCCGGCGGTGGCGACGCCGGCGGTCCGCAGCAGCTCCTTCAGCTCGGCGAGCGGGTCGCCGTCTTCGCGCCCGTCGACGATGCCTATCGCCAGCGCCCGCTGGCGCGCCCGGGGGTTGGACACACCGGCCCCGTTGGCGCCTCCGCGCGTCTCGGTCAGCCGGCCGTTTCTCGATCTCTGCACTCGAATCGATTGTACGGAGGGTGGCGCCCGTCATAGACTTGCGCCGATGAAGGTCTTCGTGACCGGTGGGACCGGGTTCATCGGCGAGCACGTCGTCCGCAGGCTGCTCGAGCGCGGCGACGAGGTCGTATGCCTGGCTCGCAACCGCGAGAAGGGCCGCAGGCTGGAATCGCTGGGTGCGACCTTGGCGGAGGGCGACCTCGCCGACGGAACGGCGATCAAGGCCGGGATGCAGGGCGCCGACGCGGTCGTCCACGGCGCCGCCATGTACGAGGTCGGGATCCCGAAGAGCGAGCACGCGGCGATGTACGAGGCCAACGTCCTCGGCACCGAGACCGTGCTGCGCGCGGCACTCGAGGAGAAGGTCCCGAAGGTCGTCTACGTCTCGACGGTCGCGGCTTTCGGGGACACCCACGGCGAGGTGGTCGACGAGACCTACGAGCACCCCGGGACCGAGTTCACCTCCTACTACGAGGAGACGAAATACCGAGCGCACCAGGTCGGCCAAGCGGCTGATCGCCGAGGAGGGCCTGCCCTGCGTGATCGTCCAGCCGGGCGGCGTCTACGGCCCCGGGGACCACTCTGCCCTCGGCCACACCATCAACCAGTTCGTCGACGGCAAGCTGCCGATGCTCCCGTTCCCCGACCTCGGCATGAACCTGGTTCACGTCGACGACGTCGCCGCGGGGGTGTTGCTGGCGCTCGACAAGGGAAAACCGGGAGAGTCCTACGTGCTCGGCGGGCCAGATCACGACCATGCGCGAGGCGGTCGAGACCGTCGGCCGCCTCGCCGGTCGCAAGCCGCCGCGGATGACTATGCCTACCGGCCTGCTGAAGCTGCTGACCCCGATCGGGCCGCTGGTCGGCAAGCTGATGGGCCAGCCCCCGAACCTGGCGGAGCTGATCAGCTCCGCCGACGGGGTCACCTTCTGGGCCCGCCACGACAAGGCGACGGAGGAGCTCGGCTACTCGCCGCGGGGCCTCGAGCCGGGCCTGCGGGAGACCCTCGCGGCCGAGGGGAAGCTCGGCTAGCCGCTTGCGGCTGATCGACGTAGAGCACCTGGGCAGGTCCCGGGTGATCGGGTGCTGGGAGGTCGACGGGGTCCTCATCGACCCGGGGCCGGAGTCGTCGCTCGCGAACGCTGCTGGAGGCGATCGGCGGACGAGCAGCCGCGGGCGCTGCTCCTCACCCACATCCACCTCGACCACGCCGGCGCCGACCGGGGCGCTGGTCCGCCGCTGGCCCGACCTGCCGGTCTACGTCCACGAGCGCGGCGCCCCCCACCTCGCCGACCCCTCGAAGCTGCTCGCCAGCGCCTCGCGCCTCTACGGGGAGCGGATGGGCGAGCTCTGGGGCGAGATCGTCCCGGTGCCCCGAGGGAACCTCAGGCCGCTGGCCGGCGGCGAGGCGGTGCTCGGCTTCCGGGTCGCCTACACCCCCGGCCACGCCTCCCACCACGTCTGCTTCCTGCACGAGGCCGGCGGCCGGGCCTTCGTCGGCGACGTCGGCGCAACCCGGATCCCGCCCGCCAACCTGGTCCTCCCTCCCACCCCGCCGCCGGACATCGACCTCGAGGCCTGGGAGCGCTCGCTCGACCGATCTGCGAGTGGCGGCCCACCTCGCTGGGGATCACCCACTTCGGCGCGATCGAGGACCCGGTCGGGCACATCGAGGAGCGTGCGCCGGCGATCTGCGCGAGCTGGGACAGCGGGCCCGCGAGCTCGACGCGGACGGCTATGAGCTCGAGCTGCGCCGCGAGATCAGCGAGCGAATGGGCGAAGCCGAGGCCGAGGCCCTGCTCCAGGCGGTCCCGCCCGAGCAGCAGTGGGCCGGCCTGGACCGCTACTGGAGCAAGCGCGCCGAGCGCTGAGGGCTGGGGCCGTCGTGCCAACCCCCCGAGCCGCCCGGGACGCCAGTCAGGAAGCCAGGTGTTCCCGCATCCGCTCGACCGCCTCTGCGATCGCCTCGTCGGAGGTGGTCAGGGAGATCCGGAAGAAGCCCTCGCCTCCCGCCCCGTACATCGAGCCGGGCGAGATCACCACCGCCGCCTCCTCCAGCACCAGCTCGGCGAACGAGGTCGAGGTGTGGCCCGGCGGGGACCGGGGCCCAGACGTAGATCGTCCCCTTCGGGGCCTCGGCCTCGACGCCGATGTCGCGCAGCATCCCGACGACCAGGTCGCGGCGACGGGCGTAGGTCTCGTTCATCCGCTCCAGCGGCCCCGACGGGCCCAGCAGCGCCGCCGCCCCGGCCAGCTGGATCGCGTCGAAGAGGCCGGAGTCGACGTTGCGTCTTCAGCCGCCAGTAGGCGCCGATCGCCTCGGCGTTGCCGAGGATCGCGGCGCAGCGCCAGCCGGTCATGTTGAAGCCCTTCGAGAGCGAGAAGACCTCGACCCCGACCTCCCGGGCCCCGGGCGTGGCGAGGAAGCTGGGTGCGACGTAGCCGTCGTAGGTCGTCTCCGAGTAGGCGTTGTCGTGGACGACGAGGATCTCGTGCTCGCGCGCGAAGGAGACGACCAGCTCGAAGAAGCCCTCGGGGACGACGGCCCCGGTCGGGTTGTTGGGGTAGTTGAGGAACATCAGGCGCGCCTTGGAGGCCATCTCCGGGGCCACCGCGGTCAGGTCCGGCGTGAATCCCAGGTCGGGCAGCAGCGGCAGCGGCTCGACTGTCGCGCCGGCCAGGATCGGCCCGCCCGTGTAGACCGGGTAGCCGGGATCAGCGGCAAGGGCGACGTCACCGGGATCGAGGAAGGCGAAGCAGAGGTTGTAGATGCACTCCTTGGCCCCGATCGCCGGGATCACTTCGCTCTCGGGGTCGATCTCGACCCCGAAGCGCTCGCCGTAGAAGGTCGAGAAGGCCTCGCGGAACTCCGGCCGCCCGCGGTTGCTGGGGTACTTCTGGTTGGCGTTCTCGGCCACCGCATCCTGCATCGCCTTGACGATGTGGGGATAGGTCGGTTGGTCGGGGTCGCCGATCCCAAGGCTGATCACGTCGATCCCGGCCTCGCGCTTCTCGGCGATAAGGCGCTCGAGCTCGGCGAACATGTAGGGCGGCATCGCCTCCAGCCGCTTCGATGGGTCGGTCAGCGCCAAGGGATCTCCTGCAAATTCTGGGGATTGAAGCGCGAAAGCCTACGCGTCGCCCGGGTCGAGCCGCTTCGAGAAGCCGATCGTGCGCAGGTCGTAGCGCTCCACGTAGTGATCCTCGCCGTTCTCTGACCACCCGTAACGGCGGTAGAAGGCGATCGCCGGGGCTCCAACCGGGGTCCGCAGCCTGCCGGAGGTGTAGCTGCGGCGCCGCATCTCATCCTCGGCGAGCTCGAGCAGGGCAGCGGCGATCCCCTCCCGCCAGCGATCGGGGTGCACGAACAAGGCTCCCAGATGCCCGGTCGTGCGGCTCGGTTGGCCTTCCTCGGCTCCCGCCGCACGCAGGCAGGTGAAGCCGACCATCCTGCCGCCCTGCTCGTAGGCGCCGACGCCCCAACGGTCGGGCTCGGCAAGAATCTCCGCGTAATGGGCGAGCTCGGCCTCCTCGTCCGCCGGTTGCCATCCCTCCCGCATCCACTCGAGGTAGGTGCGATCGGTCGCCGCGGTGACAGACGCGCAATCCGCCGCGTGCTCGGCGGAGAGCTCTCGCAGCGACAGATCTGACGGCAGACGGCTCAAGGAAGCTCAGCGAGCGCCGCCATGAGGTCCGTGGAGAACTCCCCGGAGAAGACCGGCTCGGCCCAGCCGCTGAGGCGGACCTCCAGGTCCGGAGAAATCTCAACCTCGAGCTCGCCGCCATCGAGCTCGACCGTGATCGGGCTGGGCGCGCCATTCAGGAAGGCGGCGATCGCCGCGCCGCTGGCGCCCGTTCCCGAGGAGAGGGTCTCCCCCACCCCGCGCTCGAATATCCGTGCCCTGATGCGGCTGCCCTCGGCCGCGAAGAAGGAGACGTTGGTACGGCTCGGGAACAGCTCGCTGACCTCGATCTCGGGGCCGATCGAAATGAGATCGAGCTCCTCCAGCCCCTCAGGTACCTCGATCGCGCACTGGGGATTGCCGATCGAGACGTGCTGGAAAGCCCAGTCGCGACCCGCCGCCGTCACCGTCCCGGTGCCGTCGGCGCCGCCCGAGGGGAAGTCGTCGGAGGCGGTCGCGGCACGGCCCATCGCGACGCTCGCGGTCCGGTCGTCGATCACCTCAGGAGTCACCGGGCCGGCCGGAGTCCCGATCGAGAAACTCCGTCCCGGCGCCCAGCCGTTCCGGTGCAGGTAGAGGACCGCCTCCCGCACCCCGTTGCCAGAGAGCTCGGCCTCGGAGCCGTCGGGGTTGAAGATGCGCAGGTCGGCGACGAGGTCCGGGTCTGGGGTCGGCGCCAGCAGCAGGATCCCGTCCGAGCCGACCCCGAAATGAGGGTCGCAGATGCGCCTGATCCGCTCCGGCGAGAGCTCCCAGGGCAGGCTCGGCGCCCCGAAGATCAGGTAGTCGTTGCCGAGGGCCTGCCACTTCTCGAAGCGCACCTGCCGAGGCTACAACGCGCCAGCGCGGAGGACGGCGACGATCTGGGCCGCCACGTCGCCGTCGCTGCGACGGCTGCGATCGAAGAGCCTCACCCCCTCCATCCGCCGCATCCAGGTCATCTGGCGCCTGGCGTAGCGGCGGTGGAGGGCTTTGACCGCGGCGTGATCGCCGTCGATCAGCTCCCGGAATCCGAGCGCCGCGGAGGCGGTGCGGGAGGCGCCGGCGCGTTGGGCCGCCCGCGCCTCGTCAACGGCGCCATCGGCGATCATCCGATCGACGCGCGCATCGATCCTTGCGGCCAGCTCCTCGGGGTCGAGGACGATGCCCGCCAGCAGAGTCGGGTGGCGCAACGAAGCAGTCCATAGCTCGCCGCCGCCCTCGCTGTTGGGCGCCGGCTCCAACCCGGAGCGCTCCAGCTCGAGCGTGCGCGCGATTCGCTTGCGATCACGGGGGTGGATGCCGGAGGCGAGTGGCGGCGAGATCTCGGCGTGGAGCGCCGCCGCTCCGCGCTCGGCCAGCTCGCGCTCGACCTGCGCGCGAACCTCCTCGGTGACGGGCGGACGCAGCTCGATCTCGCTCAACGCCGCACGCAGGTAGAGCCCTGTGCCGCCGACCACGATCGGGCGCCGCCCCAACTTCAGCAGGGAGTCGATCTCCCCGCGGGCGAGGCCGGCGAAGCGCCCCGCGCTGAACTCCTGCTTTACCGGCACGAAGCCCACCAGCCTGTGCTCGAGCCGCAACCGCTCCTCGGCGCTCGCCGCCCCACTCAAGACCTCCAGCCCCTCGTAGACCTGGATCGAGTCACAGTTGACGGCGACCGGGTCCTCGCCACGCTCGCGCAGAGCCTCGGCCAGCTCGATCGCGATCCCGGTCTTACCGGCCGCGGTGGGCCCGAAGATCGCGACCGTCTCAACGTCGGTCGGCGGCCCGGTCACGGCGATCCTCAGGCGATCCTGCTGAGCAGGCGCTCGCTCCCGGAAAGCGTCGTCGAAGTGACTCCGGTGATCTCGACCTCGACAAGCTCGCCCGGAGAGGCGATGCCGTCGAAGTTGACCGTCTTGTTGTGGCGCGTGCGGCCCCGCAGACGACTGGAGTCGGTGCGGCTGGGGCCCTCGACCAGGACCTCCATCGTGCGGCCGAGAAAGCGCCCGCTGCGCTCCCGGGCCCGACGCTGGACCACCTCCACCAGGCGCTCCATGCGCTCGCGCTTGACCGCTTGGGGCACCTGTCCGTTCAGCTCGGCCGCCTCGGTCCCGCGCCGTGGCGAGAAGACGAAGGTGAAGGCGCCGTCGTAGCCGACCTCCTCGACCACCTCGAGGGTATGGCGGAAGTCCTCCTCGCTCTCACCCGGGAAGCCGACGATGATGTCGGTGGTGATCGCGCAGTCCGGGACGTGCTCGCGTATCAGCGCCACGCGGTCCATGTAGCGCTCGCGCCCGTAGGTGCGCCTCATCCGCTTCAGGACGGCGCTCGAGCCCGACTGCAGCGGCAGATGGATGTGCTCGCAGAGCGAGGGCAGCTCGGCGTGGGCGCGGATCACGTCCTCGCGCATGTCCTTGGGATGGGGGCTGGTGTAGCGGATCCGATCGATGCCCTCGACACCGTCCAGGCGCGCCAGCAGGTCCGCGAAGCTGATCCGCGTGGGCTTGGGGAGGTCGCGACCGTAGCTGTTTACGTTCTGGCCGAGCAGGGTCACCTCGCGAACCCCATCGGCACCCAGGCGCTCAGCCTCGGCGATCAGCTCGGCGGGATCACGGCTCTGCTCCCGTCCGCGGGTCGAGGGCACGATGCAGTACGAGCAGGCGCAGTTGCACCCCTGGGAGATCTGCAGCCACCCCTGGAAGTCGCGCTCGCGCCGGGCCGGGAGATGGCCGGAGAAGTCCTCGAACTCGAAGTAGCCCTGGGCGCTCAGCGACTCCGAGGTGAGGAACTCGGCGAGTCGGTGGATCTGACCCGGGCCGAAGGCGACGTCTACGAACGGGAAGCGCTCGAAGACCTCGTCCTTGACCGACTGGGCCCAGCAGCCGCCCACGCCGACGACCCGACCCGGCTCCTCGCCTTTCAGTCGCTTGGCCTCGCCCAGGTGCGCGATGAAGCGGTTGTCGGCCGACTCGCGTATCGAGCACGTGTTGAAGAGGATCAGCTCGGCCTCGGAGCGCTCCGGGGCCTCGCTGTAGCCGAGCGCGTCGAGCATGCCCCGCATCCGCTCGGAGTCGTGCACGTTCATCTGGCACCCGAAGGTGGTGACGTGGTAGGTCTTCACCTTCATTTGGGCGAGAGTACCGCCCTGGCTTCGCTACTTGACCGTCAGGGTGCCGGCCATCCCCGCTTCGCGATGGCCCGGGACAGTGCAGTAGAAATCGTAGGTGCCCGGGGGGAGATCGACCGTGGTCGACGTCTTGCCCTGCGCGATCAGGTCGGTCTTGCCAAGGACCTCGCTTCCCTTGGCGATCGCCACGTCGTGCTCGATCTGGGCCGGGTTGTCGAAATCGATCGTCACCTTCCCCGGCTTGCTCGAGAGCTTCTTCGTGTCGTAGAGCAGCTGGGTGGGGTCGGCGGCCAGCTTGACGGTGCCCCCCGGCCCCTTGGCCTTCGCGGGCGGCTTGGAGGGCGTGGTCGCAGTGGGGGCGGCCGTCGAGGCGGTCGCGGCGACCGCGTTGCCGCTGCCGAACAGCTTCTGCGCGGCCTCCTGGTTCTCCGTCCTCTCGGTGGTGTTGGTCTCCGCGTTCAGCACCGCGAAGGTCAACGTCCCGGCGACCAGCAGGGCGAAGTAGCCGGCGACCAGCGGAAACATCCTGCCCGGGAAGGACTCGTTGCGGATCCCCAGGAAGCTGACCACGAGCGCCGAGACGGTCAGCGTGATCCCGAGGATGTAGAAGATGGTTTCGTCCGTCACGGCGCGGGCATCCTAGCTGCTGCGCGCGCCGGCCCTACCGCAGGCATCCGCGCCAGGACAGCGGCGAGGCGCCGCAGTTCCGGATCGTCGCTGGACGCGCTGCTGGGCGCGGCGATCACGCAGAGGCTGCCGGCTCCGGTTCCGTTCAAGATCCGCTTCGACCGCCGTGTCGCGACTCGACCTACTTCGCATAGGTGGTCGCCCGGCTCTCCCGGATCACCGTGATCTTGATCCTGCCCGGGTACTCCATCTCGCGCTCCACCGCGGTCGCGATCTCGTGTGAGATCAGGGCCGCCATCTCGTCGTCGATCTCGCCTGGGTCCACCATCACCCTGATCTCGCGCCCTGCCTGCATCGCGTAGACCCTCTCGACCCCGGAGTGGCGCTGGGCGATCTCCTCGAGGTCGCGCAGGCGGCTGACGTATTGCTCCAGCGACTCGCCGCGGGCTCCCGGCCGCGCGCCGGAGAGGGCGTCGGCCGCCTGCACGATCACTGCCTCGACCGTCCGCGGCTCGACCTCGTTGTGATGTGACTCGATCGCGTGGGCGACGGCCTCCGGCTCCTCGTAGCGGCGGGCAAGCCGGGCGCCGACGACCGCGTGGGTGCCCTCGACCTCATGGCTGACGGCCTTGCCGATGTCGTGCAGCATCGCGGCCCTGCGGGCGACCTCGGCCGAGGCCCCAAGCTCGCCCGCCATCAGCGCTGCGATCTGCGAGCACTCGACGAGGTGATCGAGGACGTTCTGCCCGTAGCTCGTACGGAACCGCAGGCGGCCGAGAACGCGAACCAGCTCCGGGTGCACGCCGGTGATCCGTGCCTCCAGGAGGGCCTTCTCGGCCGCTTCGACGATCCGGTCCTCGATCTCCTCGCGCGAGGCCTCATAAGCCTCCTCGCAGCGTGCCGGGTGTATACGTCCGTCGGCGATCAGCTTTTCGAGGGTGAGTCGCGCGATCTCGCGGCGAACCCCATCGAAGCTCGACAGAAGCACGGCCGAGGGCGTCTCGTCGATGATGAAGTCCACCCCCGTGAGGTTCTCGAGGGCGCGGATGTTGCGCCCCTCGCGTCCGATCACCCTCCCCTTCATCTCGTCGTTGGGAAGCTGCACGAGACGGGTGGTCGTCTCCCCGGCCTGGGTCGCCGCCAGACGTTGCATCGAGACCGCGAGGATCCCGCGCGCGCGACGCTCGGCCTCGAGCTTGGTCTCCTCCTCTATGCGACGCAGGGTCAGCCCAGCCTGCTGCCGTGCCTCCTCCTCGACCTCCTTGAGCAGGATCTGGCGAGCCTGTGCCGCGCTGAGGCCGGCGACGCGCTCCAACTCCACGAGCTGCCTCTTCTTCGCCTTGGAGAGCGATTCCAGCTCTCCGTCGAGGTTGCGCTGGCGATCGTCGAGGGCTTCGCGACGGCGCTCCAGCTCACGCAGCTGGGTCTCGACGGACTCCAGCTGGCGGAGCGCCCGCTCCTCCATGCGGACGATCTCCTCCCGGCGTGCCCGCAGCTCGGACTCGGCGCCGGCACCGTCGCTGGAGGCGTCCGTCCCCGGCGCAGGCGACTCGGCCGGCGGCGCCACCGCCCCCGCCGCCTCCTCCGTGGGGCCGGATCCGTTCGAGTCCCCGGTCGGCTCGTGGCGCGACCGGATCCAAGGCGGCAGCCAAGACCGGATCTCCATTTGTTCCTCTCCCGGTCGCGCTCCCGGATCCGGCGGGGTTGCGACCGCATTTTCATCGCCGCCAAGCGGCGTTCAAGTTTCTTCTCGATGAGGCGTCTTTACCTCACCTTCAAGGTTAGTACCGCGCGCAAGCCAGGCCAAGCGGTGGGGTCCGAATTTCGGTCGCGCGGCGCCAGCCTGCGATGGCGCTTCGCTCAGCAGGCGCCGGCTCCGGCGCGCCGGATCGCCTCGTAGGCCGTCTCGGAGTCGAAGCCGCGTCGGGCCAGGAGGCCCAGGGCGCGGTTGCGGCCACGATCGTCGCCCAAGTCGGCGCCGCGGCCCTCGAGCAAGTCGACCGCCCGCCCCAGCTCCTGCTCGACGTCCTCGTCCGCGAGAGCGGCTTCGAGATCGGCTTCGCCGACGCCGCGCTCCCTCAGCGCGGCGGCGATCCGCTCCCGACCCCAGCCCGAGATTGCCCGCTTGTCCTCGGCGAAGCGACGGGAGAAGCGGGCGTCGTCGAGGGCGCCGACCGAGACCAGGTGGTCGATGACTTCACCCGCCTCCTCCTCGCCCACGCCACGGCGACGCAACCAGGCGTGAAGCTCGCCGACGCTGCGCTCCTTGCGGGCCAGCTCCCCCAAGGCCAGCCCGAACGACTCCTGCTCGGCCACCGCCCCTCAGGCGGCCTTCAGCGGCCGCCTGCTCGGTCCCCGCTTCGTCTTCCTGCGCGGCCGTGGCGGGGTCAGGCGCGGCCTCGACCGCCGGGGCGCCGCGCTCGATTCCCAGCGCGTCGAGGATCTTCCGCTCGATCTCGTCGGCGATCTCGGGGTTCTCAGCCAGGAACTGCTTGACGTTGTTGCGCCCCTGGCCCAGCCTCAGCTCCCCGTAGGAGAAGAACGAGCCGGACTTCTGCACCAGGTCATGCTCGATCCCGAGGTCGATCAGGCTCCCCTCCTTGGAGATCCCCTGGCCGTACTCGATGTCGAACTCGGCCAGGCGGAAGGGCGAGGCGACCTTGTTCTTGACCACCTTCACCCGAACCCGGTTGCCGACGGCCTCGGTGCCCTCCTTGAGGGTCTCGATCCGGCGGATGTCGAGCCGCTGGGAGGAGTAGAACTTCAGCGCCCGGCCCCCCGGCTGCGTCTCGGGCGAGCCGAACTGGACCCCGATCTTCTCCCGGATCTGGTTGGTGAACAGGCAGACGGTGTTGGCGCGGCTGAGGTTCCCTGCCAGCTTCCGCAGCGCCTGCGACATCAGCCGGGCCTGCAGGCCGACCTGGGTCTCCCCCATCTGCCCCTCGAGCTCGGCCCGCGGGGTGAGCGCGGCGACCGAATCGATCGCGACGATGTCGACGGCGCCGGAGCGGACGAGGACGTCGACGATCTCCAGCGCCTGCTCGCCGTAGTCGGGCTGGGATACCAGCAGCTCGTCGGTGTCGACCCCGATCCGCCTCGCGTAGATCGGATCGATCGCGTGCTCGGTATCGACGAAGGCGCAGATCCCGCCGCGCGCCTGGGCCTCGGCGATGATGTGGTAGACGAGCGTCGTCTTCCCCGAGGACTCGGGGCCGAACACCTCGACGATCCGCCCGCGGGGAACGCCGCCGATGCCGAGCGCCAGGTCGAGCGCCAGCGAGCCGGTCGGGATCGCCTCGATCTGGATCGCGGAGTCGTCGCCGAGCTTCATCAGCGAGCCGGCACCGAACTGGCGGTCGATCTGGGTGACGGCGGCGTCGAGGGCCGCTTCCTTTGCCTTGGCCTCCTTCGAGGCGTCCTTCAAAGTCGTTTTCTTCGCTTCAGCCATCTCTTCACCTCACCGCTGCCTCGCCTGAGGGCAACTCGACTTGTGCCAGCGGCGAGTAGTGGACGCCGTCCGGCCCGAAAGACGAAAGGTAGAGTGCGACCCGGACGCCATGAAAAGGCCGCAGCAGGGCCTCCGGCAGCGGCCCCGGCGGTCGCGAGACCTTCAACGGCTTGCCGCGCCGGCCCTTGCCGCGGCGCACCCGCGCCACGGTCACGTGCGGGAAGAACTTGCGCCGCTCGGGCTCGTGCAGCCCGGCCTCCGAGAGCGCCGCGGAGAGCTCGGCCTCGATCTCCTCCGCCCGCGGGGAGCGGGCCTCCAGCGCGTAGAGGCCGGGGGGCCGGCGCCGGGGAAGAGCCACCGGCCCGGCCGAGAGCTCGATTCGCGGCGCCGCCCCTCCGAGCTGCAGCAGAACGGCGGCGATCGGCCGGATCTGCTCGGGGGGTCTGTTGCCGAGGAAGACCAGGGTGATGTGGAGGGCTTCCTCGGGCACTCTCCTCAGCGCCGGATCGCGCAGCTCCCGCTCCCCCCAGCGGGCGATCCCCGCCCTGACCTCACCGGGCAGCCCCAGCGCCAGGAACAACCGCACCGGCTTGCTCTTCTCGGTCGCTTCGCCCATCGCCGTCCAAACTAGGCGGCAGCGACTCGCGGCGCAATCCACGATGTCACCGAACAGTCAATCCTTAGACTCGCGAGGGTGACGAGCCTCCCCGAGCGCCCCCCGCCCATCGAAGGTGCGGAGCACCGCCACGTCGTCGCCGGAGAGCTCCGCGTCCACTTCGCCGAGGCCGGTGAGGGCTCCCCGGTCCTCCTGCTCCACGGCTGGCCGCAAAACCACTGGATGTGGCATGCCCTGATCGGCCGGCTGCGCGGCGACCGCTACCGCCTGATCGCCCCCGATCTGCGCGGCTTCGGCTGGACCGGCGCACCCGGGCAGGGGTATGACCCGCTCACCTTCGCCTCCGATCAGATCGCCCTGCTGGACGCGCTGGGGATCGAGCGTGCGGACGTGATCGGCCACGACTGGGGTGGCTTCACCGCGCTCCTGCTCGGCATCGCCCACCCGGGACGGATCGGCGCGGTGCTCGCCTGCAGCACCCCGCACCCGTGGCCACCGTTGGGCCCCGAGGGAATCGACCAACTGTGGCGGAGCTGGTACGCGTACCTGAACGCCTCTCCCCTCGGCCCCGCGCTGATGCGGCGCGGCTTCGCCCGCGGCAGGCTGCTGCACGGCAACGTCGGCGATCCCTTCGACGCCGAGGAGATCGAGACCTACGCCGCCCCGCTCGCTGCGCCCTCCCGGGTCCACGTCACGCAGGCGCTCTACCGAAGCTACGTCTCCTCCTTCATGAATACGTTCAGGGGAACCTTCGACGACCTGCGCCTCGATGTCCCGTCACGTCTGCTCATGGGTCAACGTGACGCGATGATCTCCCACCGCCTCGTCACCAGCGGCTACGAGGCTCACGCCGCGCGGCTCGAGGTGGAGCTGGTGCCGGACGCCGGCCATTTCCTGGTCAACGAAAAGCCGGACCTGGTCGCCGAGCGCGCCAGAGCGCTCTTCGCCTGAGGCGCCGCCGCCGAAACGTGAATAAGTCACCTCATTGGTGGTTCATCCATCTCGCGAGCGGCGCTCCTCAGATCGGCGTGTCCGCGGGGCCGAGCAGCGTGCGCAGCAGGTGCATCCCGACCAGGCCGGAGCGCTCGCGGATGTCGTCGCGCCCGCCGGGGATCACCGGATCGCGGGCGATGCTCGTGCCGTCGGCGAGGCGGGCGTTGAAGCAGACGTAGCCGAGCGGTTTCTCCTCGGTCCCGCCTTCCGGGCCGGCGATGCCGGTGATCGAGACCGCGACGTCAGCCTCGAAGCACTCCAGGGCGCCGATCGCCATCGCCTCGGCGACCTCCGGAGAGACGGCACCGTGGCTCTCGATCAGGCCGGGATCGACCCCGAGGACCGAGACCTTGGCCTCGTTCGAGTAGGTGACGGCGCTGCCGGCGAAGTAGTCCGAGGCCCCCGGCCTCGAGGTGATGCGTGATGCCATCTGACCCCCGCTGCAGGACTCGGCGAGCCCGAGCCGATGCCCGCGAAGCAGCCCGGCCACGATCTCGTCGATCGTCGTCCCGTCCTCGCTGAACAGGAACTGCCGGTGTCGTTCCACCAGGCCGAGCCTGACCTCCTCGGCCTCCGCCGCAGCCTCTTCGCGCCAGCGGACGTCGATCTCGATCTCGCCGCGCCGCAGGCAGGTCGTGATCTCGACCGCGTCGAGCGCCGTGCCGGCGGACTCGATCTCGACCAGGCTGCGGGCGATCTCGGACTCGGGCACCCCGAACATGCGCAGGGTGTAGCCGCTCAGCGAGGTCGCCCGGGCGAGCACCTCCTGCACCGGGGCCGCCCGGATCGCCCGTCGCCACATCGGCTGCAGCTCGCGCGGGGGGCCGGGAAGGACGATCACGACCACCTCTCCGGCCGGGACGACGAGTCCGGGCGCCGTCCCCTCGGGATCCAGAGCCGTCGCGCCGCGCGGGACCATCGCCTGCTTTCGGTTGGCGGCGAGGATGGCCTCGGTGTCGAACCGGCGCCAGCGCTTGGCGAAGGCGCGCAGGATCGCGGCGATCTTCCGCTCCATCTCCTCGTCGAGCACCATCTCCCGACCCGCGAAGCGCCCGACCACCTCGGCGGTGAGGTCGTCGGCGGTCGGGCCGAGCCCGCCGGAGGTGACGATCAGGTCCACCCCCTCGCCGGACATGAAGCGCAGGCCGCCCTCGAGGTCCTCGGGACGGTCGCCGACGACCAGGATCTGCGCTACCTCGACACCGAGCTCCCCCAGCCGCTCGGAGATCCAGGGGCCGTTGCGGTCGCTGACGCGGCCGTTCAGCACCTCGGTGCCGGTGACGAGGATCCCTGCCCGGACCGGCGGCGGCCTCGCTCACTGGCAGGTCGGCCTGGCGCTTTCCGCGAGAGGCTGGACCCGGCCACCTGGCGACGATCCGGTAGCCGACCGGGTTCGGGGTGTTCTCGAGCCGCGCCTGCCTTCCGTTCACCTGCATCCGCACCGAGCCGTTTCCGAAGGAGACCGTGAAGCTACCGGAGCGGTAGTGGCGGGTCCGCGTGCCGCCGGCGAGGATCTCCCCCGCGATCAGGTTGTTGCCCTTGGCATTGACCAGGCAGACCCAGACGTCGGCCTCGGCGATCAGCCGCAGGGTCACCCCGGAGGCGCGGTGGCCCTGCTTCTGGCGGGGCGCCTGCCCGGTGGCGTTGCCCTTCTTGCCGGTCGGAGCCGGCTCGCTGTTGTCCGAGCCCCCGCTGAGCAGCCCGATCGCGATCAGGATCGCGATCAGCGCGATCGAGATCAACCCCGCGAGCGCCCCCCTGGAGATGCGGCCCCCGCCCCTTCCTCCGCCTGGCGGGCGCGGCGCCGGAACCGCCTCGTGGCGCGCCGGGCGCTCCGCCGAGGTCTGCTCGAACTCCCGCCGGTAGGTGTCGGCGAGCAGCTCCCCGTCGAGCCCGAGGAAAGATCCGTAGGTGCGGATGAAGCTGCGCGTGTAGGCGCCGCCCGGGAGCACGTCCCACTCCTCGTTCTCCAGCGCCCGCAGGTAGCGGATCCGGATCTTGGTCTCGGACTCGACCTCGGCGAGGTCGATCTTGCGCCGTATGCGCGTGTCGCGCAGGGTCGCTCCGATGGCTGGCTCGAGCGGTGACATCATCCGACATTGTCCTATGGACAGCGCCCCGCGGCTTGCCCGATCGCGCCCGGCGAGGGCTGCTCAGGCGTCGTTCGCGTTGGCGACGGGCTCACCTTCACCCTCGCCGGTTCCGCCTGCCCCGGGCGATGGGTCTGCGCCCGCCCCTCCCAGGACTCGCGGCAGATCGGCCTCGGTGATCAGCACCTGGCGCGGCTTCGAGCCCTCATAGCCGGAGATCACGCCGCGGCGCTCGAGCATGTCGATCAGGCGCCCGGCACGGGTGTAGCCGACCCGCAGGCGGCGCTGGATCATCGAGACCGAAGCGGTCTCGGTCTGGACCACGAGTCCGGATCGCCTCGTCGAGCAGGTCGTCCTGGTCGGGGTCGAACTCGCCGTCCTCGCCCTCACCTGCGGCGAGCTCCTCGCGGGTCTCGAGCAGCTCCTCCTCGAACTCGGGCTCGCCCTGCTTCGCCCAGTGCTTGGTGATCCGGGCGATCTCCTCCTCGGTGATGAAGGCGCCCTGGATCCGCGCCAGCTTCGAGGTGCCGGCGCCGCGGAAGAGCATGTCGCCCTGGCCGAGCAGCGCCTCCGCGCCGCCCTGGTCGAGGATCACCCGGGAGTCGGTCTGCGAGGAGACGGCGAAGGCGATCCGGGCCGGGATGTTGACCTTGATCGTGCCGGTGATGATGTCGGTCGAGGGGCGCTGGGTCGCGAGCACCAGGTGGATCCCGGTCGCGCGCGACTTCTGCGCCAGCCGGATGATCGAGTCCTCGACCTCGGCCGGGGCGACCATCATCAGGTCGGCGAGCTCGTCGATCACGCAGAGGATGTGCGGCAGCGGCGCCTCCCCGCCCTTGGCCCGCGCCCGGTTGAGCTCGGCGAGGTTGCGGCAGCGGGCCTCGCCCATGATCCCGTAGCGGCTCTCCATCTCGCCGATCAGGTTGGCGAGCACGTTGGCGGCCAGCCGCGGCGAGGTGACGACCGGGGTGAGCAGGTGCGGGACCGTCTCGTAGTGGTTGAGCTCGACCTGCTTGGGGTCGACGAGGACGAGGCGCACCTCGTTCGGCGAGGCGTGCATCAGGATCGAGGAGAGGATCGCGTTGACGCAGCCGGACTTGCCCGAGCCGGTGGTGCCGGCGACGAGCACGTGCGGCATCTTCGCCAGGTCGGTCCAGACCGCGTTGCCGTCGATCCCCTTGCCGAGCCAGGCGACCAGCGGCGAGGTCTTCTCCGGGCGCCCGGCGTAGATGTCGCCGAGGCGGACGATCCTGCGCCGCGAGTTCGGCACCTCGACCCCGACCGCCTGCTTGCCGGGGATCGGCGCCAGGATGCGGATGTCGGTCGAGGCGAGCGCGTAGGCGAGGTCGTTGGCCAGCTCGGTCACTTTCTTCACCTTGGTCCCCGGCGCCAGGCGCAGCTCGTAGCGGGAGACGTGCGGGCCGCTGACGATGCCGACGATCTTCGCCTCGACCCCGAAGTGGCCCGAGGGTCTCGACCAGCTTGCGGCCGACCGCCTCGTGGTCGCGCGGATCGGGGCCCGTGTCCTTGCGGCCCTTCTCCAGCGCGTTCGGGGGCCGGCGGCCTGTAGTCGATCTCCTCCGAGGTGGTGACGCCGCGCTTCTTGCCCATCGGGGTCGTCGGCTCCTCGTCCTCGGCAGCCCCGTCCCTCGGCCGCGCGTCGTCCGGATCCGCCTCGGCTTGCCCCGGAGCGACCTCGGACTCGAGCTCGTGCAGCTCGGCGTCGAAGTCCTCGGTCACCGCGTCGTGCTCGGGATCCTCGGCGCCGTCCTCGTCGTCGAGCAGCGCGACCGTCGGCGCGATGCTGTCGTCCTCGTCGGGTAGGAGTCCATCACGTCGGTCTCGACGCCGTCGCCCGAAGGCGTCCGCTCCTCCCAGGGGCGGCGCGAGCCCGGCGACGGTGCGGGCGATCTCACCGGTTCCCTGTCGTGCCCGTCGCAGGGCCGCGCCCTCCCGCGCTCAGCGCGGTCGCGATCGAGGTCCCGGTCAGCAGCAGGCAGCCGGCGACGACCAGCAGCACGGCGACGATGTGCGCCCCGACCCGCTGGAACAGAGTCGAGGTCGCCCAGTAGAGCGACTCGCCGAGGACCCCGCCGTGATGAGGGAACCAGCTGGAGTCGAAGCGTGCTCGACGCGCGGCGGCCGATCGGGCCCGAGCCCGGCCGTCTGGGCCGCGAAGGCGAGCAGCAGACCGGCGAGCAGGCAGATCCCCCCGGTGCGCAGGGGCTTGATCGCCGGCAGGAAGGGCTTGAAGATCAGCGCCGCCCCGCAGACGTAGAGCGCCAGGGGGATCAGCGTAGGCGACCTTGCCGAAGGCGAAGCTGAGCCCGCTCGTCGGCCACCGATCCCACCCGCCCGCCATCCCAGCCCAGCCAGAGGACGAGGGTCAGGTAGACGCCGGCCGCGATCAGCGAGAGCCCAGCGACGTCGAGATGGCGCTGCTCGAGGCGGGCCGGCATCAGCGAGCGGCGCCGCGAGGCGGGCTTGCGCCGTGACGCAGGCTTGCGCCGTTTTGCCGGCGCTCGCCTCTTGCGCGCCGCGGCGCGGCGCGGCGCGAGCGGAGCCGCGCTTCTGCCGCACGAACATTCACCTCCCCATTCGACGCCCGCGGCGCCAGCCCTGCGCTGCGCGAGCAGCTCGTCCCGGGCCGCATAAATTGACCCTAAAGCGCCGGCGATCCGCGGCCGCTAGCGGGGCTAACATCGATGCGTGGCCGCGGACGCCGAACTGGTCGGCGGCCGGGTGCTCGTCGTCGAGGACGACGTCGAGATCACCGACGTGCTGCGGCGCTCGCTGCGCAACGAGGGCTACGAGGTGCGCACCGCCGGCGACGGCGTCGAGGCGCTCGACGTCGCGGGCGACTTCGTCCCCGACCTCGTCGTCCTCGACCTCGGCCTGCCCCGGCTCGACGGGGTCGAGGTCTGCCGGCGGCTGCGGGACGAGGGCGACGTCCCGATCCTGATGCTGACCGCGCGGGCCGAGACCGAGGACCGGGTCACCGGCCTCGACAGCGGCGCCGACGACTACCTGGTGAAGCCGTTCGAGCGCCGGGAGCTGCTGGCGCGGATCCGGGCGCTGCTGCGCCGCCGCCCGCCGCGCGGGAGCGCCTCGCTGGCGGTCGGCGACCTGCAGGCTCAACCCGGACACCCGCGAGGTGCGGCGCGGCGAGCGCGAGATCGAGCTGACCAACCGCGAGTTCGAGCTGCTCGAGTACCTGATGCGGAACGAGCGCCTGGTCGTCTCGCGCGAGCGCCTGCTCGACGAGGTCTGGGGATACGACCCGATGGCGGCGACGAACACGATCGACGTCTTCATCTCCAACCTGCGCCGCAAGCTCGAGGCCGGCGGCGAGCCGCGCCTGCTGCACACCAAGCGCGGCGCCGGCTACGTGCTCAAGGACTAGGCGGTGAGCGGGGCGCGCAGCGCCGGGCGGGCCGGGCACCGCCGCCTGCTGCGTCCCGGCTCCTGGCCGGTCCGCTGGCGCCTGGCGGTCGCCTCGGCGGGCCTCACCTTGGTGATCCTGCTCGTCTTCGGCGCCGTGATCGGGCAGTTCGCCGGCGCAGCGGATCCGCGACGACTTCAACCGCGAGCTGAAGGGCGCGGTGCGGACCCTGGCCGGGGAGATGCGGATCAGCGACACGCTCACCGGCACCTCACATCACCAGCGGGCCCCATCTCGACGACTTCGTCCTCCCCAATGACGCCACTGTCCGGATCTTCGACGCGAGCGGCAGGCCTGATCGGCCACAGCCCCAATGCCGCCTACCTCGGCCCTCCGCAGCGTCGGGATCCACGACCACGGCTCGATGCGGGTCGCCACCGCCGCCGTCGCCGGCCCAAACGGGACGCATCGCCGGCTACGTCCAGTACGGGCGCAGCGTGGAGCACGTCGAGTCGACGATCAGCGACTCTGGCTGTTCATCGTCGCCGGCGTCCTCGGCGGCACGCTGCTCGCCAGCCTCGCCGGCGCTGGCGATCGCCGACCGGGCGATGCGGCCGATCGCCTCGCTGACCGCGACCGCTCGGGAGATCGCCGCCACCCGCGACCCCTCGCGCCGCATGCCCGAGCCGAAGGTCGAGGACGAGGTCGGCGAGCTGGCGCGGACCCTCGAGCAGATGCTGCGCTCGCTCGACGCCGCCCGCGACGGAGCGCGAGCGGGCGATGCAGCAAGCAGCGCGAGTTCGTCGCCGACGCCTCGCACGAGCTGCGCACGCCGCTGACCAGCGTGCTCGCCAACCTCGAGCTGCTGCAGGCCTCGCTGGAGCAGCCCGACCAGACCGAGGACCGCGAGATGGTCGATTCGGCGCTGCGCTCCTCGCGGCGGATGAGCCGGCTGGTCGCCGACCTGCTGCTGCTGGCCCGGGCCGACGCCGGCCGCCTCGGCGAGCGCCGGCGCTGCGACCTGGCCGAGATCGCCGGCCACGCCGCCGCCGAGGTGGCGCCGGTGAGCGGCGAGCGCCAGCCTCAACGTCGAGAACGGAGCGCCGATCCAGGTCGAGGGCAACCCCGACGAGCTGCACCGGATGGTCCTCAACCTGCTCGACAACGCCGTCCGCCACACCCCATCGGCTCGCACGATCGAGCTGCGCCTCGGCGTCGACGAGGCGCCCAGCAGGCCTGGTCGAGGTCGCCGACGACGGGCCCGGGATCCCGCGCGAGTGCGCGACCAGGTCTTCGACCGCTTCGTCCGCGGCGCGGCCCCGCCGACACCGCCGCCGGCAGCGGGACCGGGCTGGGCCTGGCGATCGTCCGCGCCGTCGCCGCCTCCCACGGCGGCGAGGTGGAGCTGCGGAATCCTCGCCCAGGGCGGGGCGCTTTTCCGGGTCCGTCTGCCGCTGGCGAAGTCTTCAGGAATCCGTTACGCCCTCTTTAGGGGCGCTTTAGGGCGCCGCCATACCTTCCCCCGTGGACGAGACACAAGGTCCGCCGGGGTTCTCCCCCAAAACTGCTCCGGCGGACCTCCTTCGACCCCGTGTCGAAGCAGCCGCCGGGCTCCCCCCTCCCTAGAGCCCGGCGGCTTTTCTTTTGGGAAATAACCGCGCCGGCCTCCTCTGCTCCAGCCGGAGCGCGCTCAGCCATCACCGGGAGCCTCGCGCCCCGGCTTCCGCGTCCGGGGGCCGCTTGCTCGCGGGCAAACCCCACCCTGCCTCTGACTGCCGCACGGCGCTGTTGCTGCGGCGAACCCGCTCCCTGTCGGAGGGGCGCAGGGGGTGCTGCCCCGGACACTCAGCGCGCCGCGTCCGCGCGATCCGAGACATCCATTCCCCTATCGCGGCGTCGCGTCCGGGCTGTTCCCCCGGCGCCCCTGTCAGGGGCGCTCTCGCGGAGCAGAGGAGGCCGCGCAGTTGTTCCTCAGACCTCGACCACGACCGGGAGGACCATCGGGCGGCGCTTCAGCTCGCGATAGACGAACTCTGCGACGTCGTCGTGGAGGTCTTCCTGGATCAGCTGCAGCTCGCGGGTGCCGGCCTTGGCGGCGTCCTCGAGCGAGTCCTCGATCACGTCGCGCAGCCGATCGGCGAAACCGCCGTCCTCCCTCGAGCAATGGGCACGCCGCGGAAGATCACCTCGGGGTCGGCGACCGCCTCGCCGTCGTCGGAGGAGATGGTCGCGACGACGATGAAGATCCCGTCAGCGGAGATCTCGCGACGGTCGCGCAGCGCGACGTCGTCGGGCTCGCCGATGTCGACCCGTCGACGAACATCACGCCGGCGTGGATCTCCTCGCCAAAGCGAGCCCCTCGCTCGCTGAGCTCGAGCGGCAGGCCGTTGCGGCCGCGGAAGACGTTCTCGGCCTGGATTCCGACGGACTCGGCCAGCTCGGAGTGCAGCCGCAGGCGCTTGTGGTCGCCGTGCACGGGCAGGACAAACCGCGGCCTGGTCAGGTTCAGCATCAGCTTCAGCTCCTCCTGCCAGCCGTGGCCGGAGGCGTGGATGGGAGCATCCTGCGCGGTGACGACGCTGGCGCCGATCTCGTAGATGTGGTCGATCGTCTCGTTCACGGCGCGCTCGTTGCCCGGCACCGGCGTGGCCGAGAAGACGACCGTGTCACCCGAGTGGAGCTCGACGTCGCGGTGGTCATTGTTGGCCATCCGGCGCAGCGCCGAGAGCGGCTCCCCCTGGCTGCCGGTCGAGATCACTATCACCTTCTCGTCGGGGAAGTCCTCGATCTCCTTCGGTTGGATGAACAACCCGGAAGGAGCCTTGGCCATGCCCAGGTTCGAGGCGATGTTGAAGTTCTTGCGCATCGAGCGGCCGACCAGGGCGACCCGACGATCGAGGGCGACCGCGGCGTCGATCACCTGCTGGACGCGGTGGATGTTGGAGGCGAACGAGGTCACGACGATCCGTCCCTCGCAGCGAGAGAAGGTGTCGAGGAGTGCCGGCCCACGCTCGACTCCGACGGGGCCACCCCGGGCCGGTCGGCGTTGGTGGAGTCCCCACAGAGCAGGTCGAGGCCCTCGCGGCCCAGCTCGGCCAACCGCGAGACGTCGGCGGGCCGGCCGTCCACGGGGGTCTGGTCGAACTTGTAGTCGCCGGTCATCAGCACCGAGCCGGCCTCGGTTCGCAGCAGGACCCCGCGCATGTCGGGGATCGAGTGGGAGAGGTGGATCAGCTCCAGCTCGAAGGGCCCGAGCGAGACCCTCTTACCCGCATCGAGCTCATGTAGCGGCGCGTCGCCGAGCTTGTGCTCGTCGAGCTTCGAGCGGACGAATGCCGACGGTCAGCAGGCCCCCGTAGATCACCGGCGGCATGCCGATTTCGCGCAGCACGTACGGCAGGGCCCCGACATGGTCTTCGTGACCGTGCGTGAGGACGATCGCCTCGATGTCACCGGCTCGGTCGCGCAGGTAGGAGAAATCGGGGAGGACCAGGTCGATGCCGAGCATCTCGGCCGTTGGGAACATCAGCCCGGTGTCGACGACGACGATGCGGCCGTCGTACTCGATCAAGGTCATGTTCTTGCCTATCTCCCCCAGCCCACCGAGGGGAAGAACGCGGAGGGTGCCCGCCACCTAGCTAGCCGCCGCCAGCAAGCCCGCTGCCTCGAGAGCGGAGCGGATCAGGTCGCGCTGCTCGGCGTCAGCTGGCACCATCGGTAGTCGCATCCTGCCCGAGTCGAGCCCGAGCATCTCCAGCGCCGCCTTGAGCGGGATCGGGTTGCTGGTCACCGCCAGGGC
Organism: uncultured Actinomycetes bacterium; assembly: GCA_963738305.1. Classification (GTDB taxonomy): domain Bacteria; phylum Actinomycetota; class Thermoleophilia; order Solirubrobacterales; family 70-9; genus JBBRHQ01. The sequence goes on from CAVTVU010000006.1 coordinate 113,739, forward strand.
CTCGAGCACCGGCGCCAGCTCAGCCTGGATCTCCCGCGCCCGCTCGGCCTCGCCGGCCTGCACCGAGTCCCAGATCTCCCGCATCTGCGGTCCGACGATGTGGGAGGCGACCAGGACGCCGCCGACGCCGCCCATCTCCAGCGTCCTCAGGAAGACATCGTCGTTGCCCGCGAGGATGCCGAGCCCGGGGATTGCCTGAAGCTCCTCGTTGTTGGCCTGCTTCACGGCGACCACGTTCTCGATCTGGGCGAGCTGGGCGAGTAGGTCCGGGCCGATGTTGACCACCACCCGGGAGGGGATGTTGTAGAGGACGATCGGCAGCTCGGGCGCGGCCTCCGCGACGGCGCCGAAGTGGGCCTCGAGGCCAGCCCGGTTCGGCTTGTTGTAGTAGGGCGTGACGACGAGGGCGGCGTGCGCCCCGGTCTCGGCCGCGGCGCGGGTCAGCTCCGCGGCGTGGGCGGTGTCGTTGGAGCCGGTGCCGCAGACCACGGTGGCCTCATCACCGATCTCCTCCAGCACAGCGGCGAGCAGCGACAGCTTCTCAGGATCGCTGAGCGTCGGCGACTCCCCGGTCGTCCCGGCGACGACGACCCCGTGCGAGCCGTGCTCGACCAGGTGTCGCGCCAGGCGCCGGGCGGCGTCTTCGTCGAGGCCTCCGCCGGCATCGAAGGGCGTCGCCATCGCCGTGAGCACGCCGTTGATCTCCCGCATCGCGCTCAGACTAGCGCTCCGGCAGGCCGCTCAGGCCGCCAGCACCCCGGGCCGCCGGTCCCCCCATGGCCTCGCCTGCTCCAGCTGGGCGGCGACCCTGATCAGCAGGTCCTCGCGGCCGAACGGCGCAGCCAGCTGGATGCCGATCGGCAACCCCTCCTCGCTGACGCAGAGCGGCAGCGAGATCGCCGGCTGTCCGGTCACGTTGAGGCCGCCGGCGAAGCCGCAGGTCTTGCTCGCCCGGTGGATCGCCGCCAGCGGATCCGGGCCGGAGTCGTCGAAGGCCCCCAGCGGGGGCGGGAACTCTCCCAGCGTCGGTGAGAGGGTGAGGTCGATCCCACCCTCGTGGATGCCGGCGACCATGCGTCCCATCGCCTGGTGCAGGCCGACCGCCTCGAGGTACTCGCCGGCGCTGTGGGAGCGGCCCTTTTCCGCCAGCGCCCAGGTCAGCGGCTCGACGTCCTCGGCGGTGATCTCGGCGCCGCCGATCGCCCCCAGCTGCCTCAGTGCCGCGGCCTGACCGGCGGACCAGCGGACGAGGAAGGTCTCGACCAGGTCGATCGCCTCGAGCCCGCCGAGGCTCGTCTCCTCGACGCGATGCCCCAGCGACTCGAACAGCTCCGCCGCCTCGCGGACCGCGGCGAGCACGGGCGGATCGGGCTGATCCCCGGTCAACGGGTCGGTGAGAAGGCCTATTCGCAGCTGCCCCGGGTCGGCGCCCAGCTCGTCCGTGTACGGGCGCGCGGGCGCCGGGGCGACATAGGGGTCTCCGGGGGCCGGGCCGTGAACGGCCTCGAGGATCGCCGCCGTGTCGCGGACCGACTTCGAGACGACCAGCTCCACGGTCAGCCCCGACATGTTGTCGCCCATCAGCGGCCCCTCCGAGGTCCTCTGGCGGGTCGGCTTCAGGCCGACCAGCCCGCACTCGCTCGCCGGGACCCGAATCGAGCCACCTCCGTCGTTGGCGTGGGCAACCGGGACCATGCCCGAGGCGACCGCGGCCGCCGAGCCGCCGCTCGAGCCGCCGGTGGAGCGCTCGGTGTCCCAGGGGTTCCTGCTCGGGCCGTAGGCCCGCGGCTCGGTCGTCGGCAGGATGCCAAGCTCGGGGGTGTTGGTCTTGCCGATCGTGACGAAGCCCGCGTCGCGGAAGCGCTGGGCCAGGTAGGTGTCCATCGGCGCCCGGAAGTCCCTCTTCTTGAGATAGTTCATGCCGAGGTGAAGTGGCTGCCCGGCGAACGCGGCGCCCAGGTCCTTGAGCATGAACGGCACGCCGCGGAAGGGACCGTCCGGCAACTCCCCCGCCGCCGCCTCGCGAGCCTCGTCGAAAAGCGGATGGATGACGGCGTTCAGCTCCGGGTTCAGTGCCTCGGTGCGGGCGATCGCCGCCTCGACCAGCTCGGCGGGGCTCGCCTCGCCGGTGCGGACCAGCTCCGCCTGCGCGGTCGCATCGAGGGTGGCGAAGTCGTCGGTCACCGAGATCGTCCTCCGAGGAGCTGGTCGAGCCCCACGGTGAAGCGATCCGCCAGTCCTCCGACCCGACGTACCGCGAGCAGCACGCCCGGCATGAAGGAACTGCGATCGATCGAATCATGGCGGATCGTCAGAGTCTGCCCCTCGCCGCCGAAGACCACCTCCTGATGGGCGACGAGTCCCGGCAGGCGGATCGAGTGAATCGGCTCATGGACCCTGCCGCCGGCGGCGGAGATCAGCTCTGCGGTCCGTTTGGCTGTGCCCGAAGGTGCGTCGAGCTTGCGGTCGTGGTGGAGCTCGACGATCTCGCACTCGGGCATGTGGGGGGCGGCCAACCTGCAGGCGTGCATCATCAGCACCGCGCCGATCGCGAAGTTGGGGGCGACGAAGCAGTTCGCGCCGCCGGCCGAGCCCTCGACCGCAGCGCGCAGCGCGTCGAGGTCGAAGCCGGTGGTCCCGACGACGACATGAACGCCTGCCTCGACGCAGGCCCCGACGTTGGCGGCCACCGTCTCGGGGGTGGTGAAGTCGACAACGACCTCGGCGCCGTCAAGCAGGTCCGACAGCTCCACGTCCAGAGCAGGATCGGCGCGTCCCGACAGCTCCAGGTCGGAGGCGCCGGAGACGGCCTCGCAGACCGCCTCGCCCATCCGCCCGGCGGCGCCGGAGACCACGACCTTCGTGTGCGCTGCCATGGCGGGATCCTACGCCGCGACCAGGCTCTCGCTGACGCTGGGCGCCGCACCTCGGAAGAGCATCTCCTCCCGGCCGACTGCGGCGGCCGACAGGCGCTCGCCCGCGTAGATCTCCCCCGCCAGCCCGGTCAGATTGGAGATGGTCACCTCCTCCACCTTCTCGATCATCTCGTCGAGAGTGAGGACGGGCAGGTCGAAGAGCGTCGCCCGGGCGATCCGCGACATCCGCGCCGCGGTGGACTCCGAGGAGAGCACGAGGCGGCCCTTGACGTGCTCCTTGGCCCGCGCCAGCTCCTCCCCGGAGACCGGCTCGCTGCGCAGACGCTCCAGCTCGGCACCGATGATCGAGCAGGCCTCCTCGACGTTCTCCTCGCGCGTGCCGACGTAGGTGGCGGCCAGCCCCGAGTCGGTGTACTGCTCGCTGTAGGAGCCGACCGCGTAGGCGAGCCCGCGCTTCTCGCGGATCTCCGGAAGAGTCGCGAGGAGGTCGAGCCGCCGAAGATCGAGTCGAGGACGGCGAGAGCGAAGCGTCGCTCGTCGGCCCGGTTGATGCCCGGCGCGCCGAAGCAGATGTGGTACTGCTCGGTGTCCTTGCTCGAAGAAGCAGAGCCTGCCAGCGGCCTCGAGATCTCCGCTCGGCAAGGGACCTCGGGCGCTCCGGGTTCGGGCTCGACCAGGCGCTCCGCCAGCTCGACGATGCGCTCGTGCTCTAGGTGGCCGGCGGCAGCGACGACGATGTTCGCGCCGGTGTAGCGGTCGCCGTGGTAGGCGTCGATCTCCGGAACCGGGATCGAGGCGATCACCTCCGCGTCGCCCAGCACCCGCCGCGCCAGCGGGTGCTCGCCGAACACCGCCTCGGCCAGGTAGTCGTGGACCCGGTCCTGCGGCTCGTCCTCGTACATCGCGATCTCCTCCAGCACGACGTCGCGCTCCGAGTCGATGTCGGGGTAGGTCGGCTCGAGCAGCATCTCGGCGAGCAGGTCGAAGACCTCCTCGGTGTGCTCGTCGAGGAAGCGAGCGTTGAGGTGGGTCGTCTCCTTGCCGGTGGCGGCGTTCACGGAGGCGCCGAGCCCGTCGAAGCGCTCGGAGATCTCGATCGCCGAGTAGCGCTCGGTGCCCTTGAAGAGCAGGTGCTCGAGGAAGTGCGAGAGCCCGAACTGCGCCGGGACCTCGTTGCGCGAGCCGGTGCGCACCCAGAGCCCGAGCGCCACGGAGCGGACCGAGGGAACCTCCTCGGTCACGACCCGGACGCCCGAGCCAAGGGTGCTCAGCTCGGTGCTCGGCGCTGCTCATGATCCGCTCGCGATCAGCCGCGACGCTCGCGGCCGCCGTCACGGCCGCCCCGCCTGCCGTCGCGACCGCCGCGGCCGCCGTCACGACCACCCCGCCGTCCGCCGCCCCCGCCGCGGGGGCCGGGGTCGCCGGTGCCGACCGTGGCCAGCTCCTCAGCGGACTTGTCCTTGACCGAGGGGTCCTCGGAGAGGCGCAGCCCGATGCGACCGCGCTCCTTGTCGACCTCGACCACGGTGACGTCGATCTCATCGCCGGACTTGAGCACGTCGTCGACCGTGTCGACCCGCTCGCCCGGCTTCACGTTGGAGATGTGAAGCAGGCCGTCGGTGCCCTTGACCAGCTCGACGAAGGCGCCGAAGGTGGTGGTCTTGACCACCTTGGCCCCGGTGTACTTGTCGCCGACCTCGGCCTCCTTGGTCATCGACTCGATCCGGGCGATGCAGGCCTCGACCAGGTCGCCGGTCGGCGCGTAGACCCGCACCGTGCCGTCGTCCTCGACGTCGATCTCGGCCTCGAACTCCTCGCAGAGGGCGCGGATCGTCTCCCCGCCCTTGCCGATGACCGCCCCGATCTTCTCGGGGTCGATCTTGATCGCCTCGATCCGCGGCGCGTACTGCGAGAGCTTCTCGCGCGGACCGTCGATCGCCTCGGCCATCTTGCCGAGGATGAACAGGCGGCCCTCCTTGGCCTGCGCGAGCGCATCCGTGAGGATCTCGAACGTGACGCCGGTGATCTTGATGTCCATCTGCAGGGCGGTGATCCCGTCCGCGGTGCCGGCGACCTTGAAGTCCATGTCGCCGAGGTGGTCCTCGACGCCGGCGATGTCGGTGAGGACGACGTAGTCGTCGCCCTCCTTGATCAGCCCCATCGCCACACCGGCGACCGGGGAGCTGACCGGCACGCCGGCCGCCTGCAGGGCCATCGAGGAGGCGCATACCGAGCCCATCGAGGACGAGCCGTTGGACTCGAGCGTCTCGGAGACGACCCGCAGCACGTAGGGGAACGCCTCCTCGTCGGGGATCGTCGCCACCAGGGCCCGCTCGGCGAGCGCGCCGTGGCCGATGTCGCGGCGCTTCGGGCCGCGCATGAATCCGGCCTCCCCGACCGAGAAGGGCGGGAAGTTGTAGTGGTGCCAGAACCGCTTCGTCGTCTGCAGCCCCAGCGTGTCGAGGCGCATGTCCATGCGCGTCGTCCCCAGCGCGACGTTGGAGAGGATCTGGGTCTCGCCGCGGGTGAACAGCGCAGAGCCGTGCACGCGGGGGGCGATGTCGACCTCGCACTCGATCGGGCGGATCTCGTCCTGGGCGCGACCGTCGGGCCGCTTCTTGTCGACCGCGATCCGCTTGCGGATGATCTCCTTCTCGAGCTTGGCGAAGGCCGCGGAGACCTCCGCCTGACGCTCGGCGTCGACCTCGCCGTCCTCAGCCTGCCGGCGCGTAGTGCTCCTGAGCCTCCAGGGCGACCGCTGCGGCGGCGTCCTGGCGCTCGAGCTTGCCCTGCGATCGAGGTGGCCTCGTCGATCTTGGCGCCGTGCGAGGCGCGGATCTCCTCGATCAGGCCCTCGTCGATCTCCGGCGCGTCGACCTCGAGCTTCTCCTTGCCGGCCGTCTGGCGCAACTCCTCGATCGAGGCGACAGATCTTCTTGATCTCGCCGTGGGCGATGTCGAGGGCGTCGAGGATCTCGGCCTCGGTGACGCCGGTGGCGCCGGCCTCGACCATCAGGATTGCCTCATCGGTGCCGGCGACGATCAGGTCGAGATCAAGGTCGTCGGGGCTCTCCTCATCGGGGTTGACGACGAAGTCACCGTCGAGCTTGCCGACCCGCACCGCGCCGACGTGGGCGGCAACCGGGATCTGGGAGAGAGCCAGCGCCGCGGAGGCGCCGTTCATCGCGAGGATGTCGTAGGGGTGTACGTGGTCAACCGAGAGCGGCGTCGCGACCAGCTGGGTCTCGTAGTGCCAGCCCTTGGGGAAGAGCGGCCGAATCGGCCGATCGATCATCCGCGCGGTCAGCGTCGCCTTCTCTCCGGAGCGTCCCTCGCGGCGGAAGAAGGAGCCGGGGATCTTGCCCGCGGCATACATCCGCTCCTCGACGTCGACGGTCAGCGGCAGGAAGTCGACGTCACGCAGGTTTCCCATCGTCGCGGTACAGAGGACCATTGTGTCCCCAGCGCGCACGACGACGGAACCGCCCGCCTGCTTGGCGAGCTTGCCCGTCTCGAAGGAAATCTGGCTTTCGCCGACATCCACCGAGACGCGGCTAATGTCAAACATGCTCATGTAGTTGTTACCTCCGGCCGCCCGGTTGGCGGCCAATCTTTTTCAGAACTCTCGTTCTCTGTCGCGGTCAAGGGTACAGGCTGGGCAGCCCGCCGTCGCCGAACAGCGCCGGGGTGCCGCGACGCCCGCCCGGATCCCCGACTCGAAGTCGCGCCTCACCCGTTCGGCCACCTGCGCCGACCGGCGATCGCGCTGGAAGCGCTCGAGGTCGAGCCCCAACTCGGCGACCCGCTCCCAGAGGTGCGGGTCGTCGACGTGGCCGCGGTCGGCGTAGAGCGAATCGACCATCTCGAAGAATCCGCCCTGCAGCCCGCCGCCTCGGCCGCCGCGTGGAGGGCGGATGAGCGGGGGTGTTTGCTTGCGACGGGAAAATGGCGAAATACCACTCGGCGGCCGCTCGCACCGATCCGCTCCCAGCTCGCCGCACAGTGGGGACAACCGAGGTCCGCGTAGACGATCAGGTCGGGCCCCTGGCCGCGGATGTGGTCATCGGACGAGACGGGGGGCACCGAGGCGCTGGTCAGCTCGCTCATCGGCACCTCCCGGGCCGAACGCAAACTTCCGTGTCCATTGGAGCCCTAACTTTGCACTCGGCGAGAAGCGCGGCTCAGGAGAGGGCGTCGAAGATCAGGTTGGCGCCGGGTACCTCCAGCGGTGAGGGCGACTCGTGGACCCACTCCACGATCCCGTCGGCGTCGATCAGCACGAGGGTTCGCTTGCCGTGCCCGGCCCCGTCGTAGTAGGCGTCATAGGCGCGCGAAACCTCTCCCTTGGGCTCGAAGTCGGCGAGCAGCGGGAAGTCGATTCCCAGCTTCTCCTGGAAGGCCTTGTGGGCGTAGGGACTATCGACGCTGACCCCGACAATCGTCGCTCCCTTGGCCGCGATCTCCGGCTTGACCTCCTGGTAGATGGAGAGCTGGTCGGTGCAGACCGGGCTGAAGTCGAGCGGGTAGAAGACGAGCAGCAGCTTCTCGCCGCGGAAGTCGGCGAGCGATACCTGGTTGCCGTCCTGGTCGGCGAGGGTGAAGTCGGGAGCCGGCTGACCGGCGGCGATCACTTGCGCAGGCCCAGCTCGGCGACCAGCGCGCGGTAGCGCTCGAGATCGTTGCGCTCCAGATAGCGGAGAAGGCGGCGGCGCTTGCCGACCAGCATCAGCAGCCCGCGGCGGGAGTGGTGGTCCTTGCCGTGGTCGCGTAGGTGGCCGGTCAGATCGTTGATCCGCTCGGTCAGCAGGGCGATCTGGACCTCGGCCGAGCCGGTGTCGCCGTCGGAGCGCCCGTACTTGCCGATCAGCTCGGCTTTCTTCTCGCTTGTCAGGCTCATCGAAAAAATCGCCGCGGCACCCGTCCGGCGGGATTCACGGCTGTTGGAAACTAGCACGAACGAGACCACTTGCGGCCCTGCCGGGCCTGACATGCATTGCGGCGACTAGGGTCGCCGCGAGCTGCTCTGGCCTTCGGCCTGACCTGCCTGTGCGGCGACTATGGTCGCCGCGCACAATCTCTTGGCTTCTTCCACGTCCTCCTTCATCTGCGCCACCAGCTCCTCGACCGTCGGGAAGCGCTTCTCGCCGCGCAGTCGGGCGACGAAGGCAACCCGAGGTTCTCCCCGTAGAGGTCCTCGCTGCGATCGATCAGGTAGCTCTCGATCAGCACCCCGCGGCCGCTCTCGAAGGTCGGGCGGACGCCGATGTTGACGGCAGCGGGGAATCCGTTCGCGAAAGCTGCGTAGACGCCGTGGCCTGGGACGGCAAGGCGGTCGTCGGGAACCAGGTTGGCGGTCGGGAAGCCGAGCTCACGACCGCGCTGATCGCCGCTGACGACGGTCCCCTCGAACATGAACGGGGCGCCCAGGCAGCGCTGCGCGGCCTCGACGTCGCCGGCCGCTATCAGCGCCCGGATCCGAGTCGAAGAGACCGTCTCGCCGTCCACCTCGACGAGCGGCACGACCCGGGTGGTGAACTCCGAGCGAGCGGCGAGCATCTCGGGGTCTCCCTTCGCTTTCGTGCCGAAGCGGAAGTTTTCGCCGACCGAGACGCTCTCGGCGCCCAGCCTCGCGATCAGGACGTCCTCGATGAAGCTCTCCGCGCCACGGGTTGCGAACTCCCGGTCGAACGGGATCACGACCAGCTCCCTGACCCCCAGCCCGTCGATCAGGTCCCGCTTGACCCCGAACGAGGTGATCAGCTTCGGCAGCGCCGCGGGATGCAGGATCTCGAGCGGGTGGGGCTCGAAGGTGAGCACGGTGTCGGCACCCTCGATCACCGCCTGGTGGCCGATGTGGACGCCATCAAAGGTGCCAATCGCGACCCGGCGCGACCGCGGCTCGGCGTCGGGGAGGCTCGTCACCTCGACGCTCATCCGAGCACGACCTCCGGCCTCAGCGTTCCATCTTCTTCTCGCGCCACGGCCAGAAGCTTGCCAGCAAACGTCAGAGCGACCGCTTCCGAGCCCTCCCCTGGAACCTCGGGGCCCATCTCGATCGCCCGCCCATGGGAGATCGCCTCGGCCTCCCGGGCGTCCAGGGGGCGTTGTGGCAGGTAGGCGAGCGCCTCGGCCGGCTCCAGCGTCTCCCCCGCCCGCTCCAGTGTGAGCGGCCCGATCGCCGTTCGCCGCAGGCGCTCGCAGTAGGCATCGCCCAAGGTCTCGATCAGGGTCCGCACGTAGGTTCCCGAGGAGCAGCGGATCTCGAAGGTGGCCCGCCCATCGCCGCTCTCGAGCAGATCTGCGCCGTGGACCTCGACCTCGCGCTCGGGCCGCTCGACCTCCTCGCCGCGGTGGGCCTTGCGGTAGAGCCTCTCGCCGCCGACCCTGACCGCGGAGGTCATCGGCACGCGCTGGAGGACGCGGCCGGTGGGAAGCTCGAGCCGGGTGGGGATGCGCCGGGTCTCGACCAGCTCTCCGTCCGGGATCGCCGGTGCTCGAGCGCCACCCGAGCCTGGCGGTGGCCACGTAGGTCTTGGGAAGGGGGAGCAGGTAGCGCTGGAGCCGGGTCGTCCGGCCGAGCAGGACCGCCAGCAGCCCGGTGGCGAAGGGGTCGAGAGTGCCGGCGTGGCCGGCCTTCACGCTTCGCTCTCGCCGCAGCGCGGCGATCGACGTCGTGCGAGGTCACTCCGGCGGGCTTGTCGTAGAGCAGGACGCCGGTCTCGGCCTCTCCGGCGGCTTCCATCGAGCTAGCCGGAGAGCTGCCCGTGGACCTCGTCGCAGATGAACTCGATCAGCTCCTCGAAGGAAGTGTCGCTGGAGAACCCGGCGGCGCGCACGTGCCCACCGCCGCCTCGCTTGCGGGCGATCGCCGAGACGTCGACGTCGCCCTCGCTCGAGCGCAGGCTGACCTTGTGTGCCGCGCGCCCGCGAGTGCCGAGGTCGCGGATCACCGCCGCAACCTTTGCTCCCTCGACCGAGCGCAGGTGGTCGATTATCCCCTCGGTCATCGCTTCGTCCGCACCGGTGGCCTCGTAGTCCTCGGTGGTGATCGCGGTGACCACCAGGCTCCCGTCGCAGTGACGCTGGATGCCCTCGAGCGCCCGCGCTACCAGCCGCAGCTTCTCCAGCGGCACGTGCTCGTAGAGGCGCCGGTACGTGTCGTCGACGTCCACCCCGGCTTCGATCAGCGCCGCGGCGACCCGGTGAGTGCGGGCGTCGGTGTTCTCGTACATGAACTTGCCCGTGTCGGTGACCAGGCCGACGTAGAGGGCCGAGGCGATCTGAGGCGTGATCTCGGCGCCCAGGAGCACCCCCAGGTCGTAGACGATCTCGGCCGTGCAGGACGCGTCGACATCGACCAGGTTGAAATGGCCGAAGCGGGTGTTGTCGTGGTGGTGATCGATGTTGATCAGCTCGTTGTCGCCGTTGCGGAGGAAGTCGACGGGCATGCGGTCGATGTTCCCGCAGTCCAGGAAGACGATGGTGCGGTCGGCGATGTCGGCCGGGGGCTCGTGGAAGACCTCCTCCAGCGGCAGGAAGCGGTACTCGATCGGCAGCGGGAACTCCTTCGAGGCGAGGAACATCACCGAGTCCTTGCCGAGCTGGCGGAGCAGATGGTGCATCCCGAGCAGCGACCCGAGGGCGTCCCCGTCGGGTCCCTCGTGGGTGGTCAGCAGGAACCGCTGCCGCGAGCGCAGCACAGCGGCGACCTGCTCGGCAGCCGGGGCCTCCACCCCCGCGACCTCGCTCACGATTCCTCGTCGAGCAGCCGGGAGATCCGCATGCCCCGCTCAATCGTCTCGTCGTAATGGAAGGTGAGTGTCGGCGTGCGCTTCATCCTCGTCTCGGCCGCGATCCGCGACTGGATCACGCCGTGCGAGGAGCGCAGGCCGGCCAGGGACGCCTCGCGCTCAGCCTCCGACCCGAGCACGCTGACGAACACCTTGGCGGTGCGAAGGTCGGGGCTGGTCTCGACGGAGGTCACGGTCACGAATCCGATTCTCGGGTCCTTGAGGTCGGTGCTGATCGCAGCCCCGACGACTTCGCGGAGGACTTCATTGATGCGCCGCATGCGCGCCGCTGGCATCGCCGCGCGACTATAGCCAAAGGGACCCTCATAAAACGTAAACATCACGTTAGAACTACGCCTGGATGTCTTCCAGGCTGAGTGTTCGGCGGGTGCTCGAACACCCCTCCGGGAAGCGCGATTCGGTGAAGCGTCGCAGCGCGTCGGCCCGCCCCTCGACCTCCGAGCCTCCGACCAGGGCGCAGAGCAGGGTCGAGCGCTGCCACTTGTCCTGGGCGTCGATCTCGGCCACCGAGGCGCCGAACCGCTGCCGAAGCTGCGCCTTCAGCGAGGCCAGGAGCTTCCGCTTCCCCTTCAGGTCCCCGACCTCCCCAAAGTGCAACCGAATCTCGATCAAACAAACAAACGCGCTCACCGAGCCAGCCTAGCTCCGAGGCAGCCGGGAGACTCGACGCTCGGAGGTGCCCCGGTGGACCGGCGCCCGACGCCTCTTGCCGCGGGTGGCACGGATGGGAGGACCCATTGCGAGCACGCTTCAGCCGAGCGGAGGCAATGGTGGGTCCCATCCGCGACAGGACCCGCGGCCCGAGGCGCCCGAGCCCTCGGGCGACAGGGACCCGCGGCCCGAGGCGTCTACTCGAGCGTCTGCTCGACCTGCTTGGTCCGGAACAACTCGAGGACGTCGTCCTCCTTGACGTCGGCGTAGCCGTCGAGCACGATCCCGCACTCCTGGCCCTGCTCAACCTCGCTGACATCGTCCTTGAAGCGGCGCAGAGAGCCGATCCGGCCGGTCCAGATTACGGTCCCGTCCCGGATCAGGCGAACGGTGGCATCGCGGCTGACCGTGCCGTCTGTGACCGCGCAGCCGGCGATGCGGCCCACCCTGGAGGCTTTGAAGGTCTGCTTGACCTCTGCCTCTCCGAGCGTCTCCTCGACCTCGACGGCCTCCAGCATGCCCTCCATCGCGTTGCGGAGGTCCTCGGTGATCTTGTAGATCACCGAGTAGGTGCGGATGTCGACGCCCTCGGACTCGGCCGCGCGTCGCGCGTCGGCCAGGGGCCGAACGTTGAAGCCGATGATGATCGCGTCGGAGGCAGAGGCGAGCATCACGTCGGATTCGTTGATGCCACCCGTCTGAGCGTGGATGACGTTGATCGCGACCTGTTCCTGGGGAACTTTGGCGATCTCGTCCTGGAGCGCTTCGAGCGAGCCCGCGACGTCGGCCTTGAGCACGATGTTCAACTCCTTGATATCGCCCTCCTGGGCGCGGGCAAAGACCTCCTCGAGTGTCACCTTGCGCGCCTGGCGGCGGGCCAGCGCCTCGGTCTTCAGCCGGTTGCCCCTCTCCTGGGCCATCTGGCGTGCGCGGCGATCGTTCTCGACCGCCTGCACGAACTCGCCCGCCTCGCAGACCCCATCGAAGCCGAGCACCTCGACCGGCATGCCCGGCCCGGCTCGCTGCACACGGTCACCGGTGAAGTCGTGCATTGCCCGCACCCGCCCCCACTGCGGCCCGGCGACCAGGGCGTCGCCGACGTTGAGGGTGCCGCGCTGGACGAGGACGCTTACCACCGGACCGCGACCGGGGTCGAGTTGGGACTCGACCACGGTGCCCGAGCCCGGCGCGTCCGGGTTCGCCGCAAGCTCTTCCAGATCGGAGACCAGGATGATCATGTCGAGCAGGTTGTCGAGGCCCTGGTGGGTCTTCGCGGAGACGTCGACGAAGACCGTGTCCCCTCCCCACTCCTCGGGATTGATGCCGTCCGAGGCCAGCTCGGTTCTGACCCGGTCGGGCTGGGCTCCCTCCTTGTCCACCTTGTTAACGGCGATCAGCATGGGCACCCCGGCGGCGCGGGCGTGGTCGATCGCCTCCTTCGTCTGGGGCATGACGCCGTCGTCGGCGGCCACCACGATGACCGCCACGTCGGTGACTTTCGCGCCTCGGGCCCGCATCGCCGTGAAGGCTTCGTGGCCGGGGGTGTCAAGGAAGGTGATTGTCTTGTCCGAGTGATGCACCTGGTAGGCGCCGATGTGCTGCGTGATCCCGCCCGCCTCGCCGGCCGCGACCTCGGTCTCGCGAATCGCGTCGAGCAGCGAGGTCTTGCCGTGGTCGACGTGGCCCATGATCGTCACCACCGGCGGCCGCTCCGAAAGTTCCTCCTCGGAGTCCTCGAAGTCAGGCTCCTCGGGCTCCTCGTCGGCCGCGGTGACGATCTCGATCTTGCGGTCGTACTCGTCGGCGATCGCCCTCACGGACTCGTCCGTGAGGGTCTGCGTGAGGGTCGCCATCTCCCCCATCGTCATCAGCTTCTTGATCACCTCGGCGCTGCCGAGGCCGAGCAGCTCGCTCACCTCGCGAACCGTCGCCCCCGAGGGGACCTTTGTCGCCTCGGGCTCTGCGACCTCGACCGGTCCGCGCGGGGGCTCCTCCAGCAGCGGCCTGCGTCGCCGGCCGCCACGCCGCCGCGGGGGCCGCTGCGGAGGCGGTCCGCCCATCTGGTCGCGGCGGGATGCCTGCGAATCGATCACGACCCTGCGGCGACGCTTGCCGCCGGCAGGCTTGGCGCCCTGCTTGGCCGCGGGGGCGGAACCCGCGGCGGGCTTGGCGGCGGCCGGCGCCTTCGCGGCGGGCTGCGCCGCCGGCTCCCGCGGAGCCTCGGTGTTCGTCTCCGGGGCGGCCTCGGCCGGCGCCGCGGCACCGCCTCCGTTGGCAGCCGCAAGCGCCCTCTTGGCGTCCGCCTCCTCGACGTTCGACGCGGCCGCCTTCGCCTCGATCCCGGCCGCCTTCAGCGCAGCCAGCAGCTCCTTGCTGGTGACGCCCTCGGCCTTGGCGATCTCATGGACGCGCTTCTTCGCCACAGCTACTTCTCAGCCTCCACCTGAGACTCCGCAACCGGTGAATCGCCGTCGAAACCACTGTCCGACGGCTCCTCAGAATCACCACCCGACGCCTCCTCCGCTTCGCGTCCGGGGGCGTCGGGGGTTCCGGCAGGCTGGGGTTCAGCAGCTTCGGCCTCGGGCTCTGACTCCCCTTCCGCGGAGGGCGTGGAGGTGGGCTCCTCGCCCGCAGCTTGCGAGGAATCTCCGCCCGCCACGTCCTCAGCTTCGCTTCCGGGCGCGGCGGGGTCGCCGGCGGATTCCGGACCCGCGGCCGAGGCCTCTGCGCCCGCGGCCAGGGCGTCTGAACCCTCAGCCGAAGCCTCGTCACCGAACGCAGCCTCGGCGGGCCCAACTATGGCGGCCACGGCCGCCTCGTCAGCCTCGGGGTCGGCGAGCGTCGCGATCTGCTCCTCGGAGAGATCGTTGAGGATCGCCACCTGGCTGGTCTGGAAGCGGCTCAACGCCTGGTGCGTCGGCAGGCCGCAGTAGGTCGTTCCGCCAACCGCGGCGTTGGGGCAACGGCGGCCGTTGGAGAGGAGGGCCATGCAGCGCCCGTCGAACTCCTCCTCACCCTCGTAGGTGATCTCGTCCTCTTCCTGGGCGAACTCCGACTCCGACTTGATGTCCACCCGCCAGCCGGTGAGCCGAGCCGCCAGGCGGGCGTTCTGGCCGTCGCGCCCGATCGCCAGCGAGAGCTGGTCGTCGGGGACGATCACGGTCGCCTGCTTGTCCTCGTCATCGACGAGGACCTCGCGCACCCGCGCAGGCGAGAGCGCCTTGGCGACGAACCGCGCCGGCTCCTCGTTGTGGGGGATGATGTCGATCTTCTCCCCGCGCAGCTCGGAGACGACCATCCGCACCCGCGATCCGCGGGGGCCGACGCAGGCGCCGACCGGGTCGACGCCATCCGCATGGGATATGACGGCGATCTTCGAGCGATAGCCGGGCTCGCGGGCAACCCCGACGATCTCGACCAGGCTTGTCGGCGATCTCGGGCACCTCCAGCTCGAAGAGCTTCTTGATCAGCTCTGGGTTGCGGCGCGAGACCACGATGCTGGGCCCTTTCATCGAGTCCGAGACGTCTGTGATCACGGCCTTGACCCTCATTCCGTGGTCGTAGCGCTCGTTGTAGACCTGCTCGGACTTGGGGAGCAGCGCCTCCACGCGCTCCCGCAGCTGCACCAGCGTGTAGCGCTTGTCGGACTGCTGGATGATCCCGGTGATCAACTCGCCGACGCGGTCCTGGTACTCGTCGTACATCATCGCCCGCTCCGCCTCGCGGATCCGCTGCAGGATGACCTGCTTGGCAGTCTGGGCCGCAATCCGGCCGAAGTCGTCGGGGGTGACGTCACGGGTCGAGATCTGGTCCTCGTAGGGGGCGATCATCTCCGGGTCGAGCTCGGGCTCCTGCGGCTCGCGCATCTCGCCCGTCTCGGGGTCGATCTCGGGCTCCTCGGCCTGCTCGGCCGCCTCGGCCAGCAGCTTCTCCTCCAGCTCCGGCGGCAGGATCAGCTCGAACACGCGGAAGTCGGCGGTCTCGTGGTCGAGGTCGACCCGTGCGTACTTGGCCGCCCCGGGGGTCTTCTTGTAGGCCGAGAGCAACGCGTCCTCGAGGGCGTCCATCAGCTTGTCGGCCGAGATGCCCTTCTCCTGCTCGAGCGCCTTGACGGCCTCGACGATCTCCTTGCTCACTGACTGGCTCCTTCCGGGATCTCGGGCACGAGGTTGGTGCGATGGATCCGCTCGTGCGGAATCGTCACATGGGCGCCGCCGTCACTCAGCGCGACCTGCACGGCCACGTCGTCGGCAGCCTCGATCGTGCCCGTGAAGTTACGCCGCCCCTCGAGCGCCTCCCGGGTGCGCACGCGCACCCGGCGGCCGAGGTAGCGGCGGAAGTGCTCCGGCTTCGAGAGTGGCCGATCCGACCCCGGCGAAGAGACCTCGAGCGAGTAGCTGAGCAGGAGGTCGCCGAGCCCAGCGGTCGCCTGCTCGCAAAGCGCTCAGGTCCACGCCCTCGGGGTGATCGATGTAGATACGCAGCGCTTCCGGCCCCGAGCTCTCGATCGCGATCAACTCGATCGCCGGGTCGAGCTCGGCGAGGCGGCTGGCGATCTCTTCCTCGATTTGGCTCATCGCTTGGGCTTGGCTCATCTTCTAGTGCGGTCCGGGGCGAAAAAAAAGTGGGCAATGCCCACTTCTCGACACGCTTCGCTGTGTGAAAAGCTTCGAAACTCGTGCCTGAGTATAGCCTCGCCCGGGCGCTTGGCAAACCTCTTGAGCCGCGCCTTGGGACGAATGGAGCCGCGCCTTGGGATAAGTTGCGGCGGCTTCGCCGCCTTGGACGATCGATTCCCTATTGCCGCACCCACGGCTGACAGCGCAGCCGGCGCTGGCCTCGCGGGCACGTCAATTCGGAATCCACCGTCTAGGTGTCCAAGAGCAGCGTCACCGGCCCGTCGTTGACGAGCTCGACGCTCATCCTTGCCCCGAAGGCGCCGCGGGCTGCGCCAAGGGCCTCGCAGACGCGCTCATAGAGTGGCTCGGCCACCTCGGGCCGAGCCGCCGCCACGTAGCTGGGGCGGTTGCCGCGGCCGGTTTCGGCCAGCAGCGTGAACTGGCTCACGCAGAGCACTTCGCGCTCCCCCAGGGGCTCGTTCATGCGGCCCTCGGCGTCGTCGAAGATCCGCAGCTTGACCAGCTTGGCGGCGAGCCGATCGGCCTGATCGGCGCCATCGCCCTCCCCAACCCCCAGCAGGACGACCATCCCGGCGCCGATCTCGGCGATGTGCCTGCCCTCGACGCTGACCGAGGCGCCGAGACCCGCTGCACCAGCGCACGCACCGTCGGCGTCAGGCGCTGCGGGCGAGGCGCTCGCGGTAGATCCGGTAGTCGCGTCGCTCCGGGCGCAGGTTCGAGGCGAGGGCGAGGTGATGGCGGGCGCGGCCGATGTCTCCGGTCAAGCTCAAGGCGCGTCCGAGGCAGAAATGCGCATAGTCGTTGACCGGGTGGGTCTCGACCACCGCCTCGAACTCCACCGCGGCCTCGTCGAACTGCCGGTTCCGAAAGTAGGCACGACCCAGCGCCTCGCGCACCGAGCTCTTCTCGGGGGCGCGGCGGGCGGCTTCGGCGAGCGGCACCGTGGCGGCGCCGAAGCTGCCGTCCTCGAGCAGCTCCACTCCCCGGCGCCAGAGCCGGTAGGTGGACTCCTCCTCGGGCGGCTTCTCGCCGATCTCAGCCATGCCAGGAGTGTACGAAGCCGCCCCGGCCCGCCGGGGGAAGTTGTCAGGCGGAGGAGGGGCGCCGCGGAGCCGCCTCGCAGGACCGCCACCCGGTCGAGGATCGCCTCGGCGATCACATCCTTGGTGTCGACGGCGAGCTCGACCTCACCCGAGGCGTCGATCAGGGTGACCGCGTTGCGCGACGACTCGAACCCGATCTCTGGGTCGGAGACGTCGTTGAGGACGATCATGTCGGCGCCCTTGCGCGCCAGCTTCTCGCGGGCCCGCGCCGCACCTCCCTCGCCGTGCTCGGCGGCGAAGCCGACGACCGTCTGGCCCTCGGCGCGCTGGGCGGCGAGGCCGGCGAGGATGTCGGCGGTCGGCTCGAGACGAAGCTCCAGGTCGTCTCCGGCACGCTTGATCTTGCCCGGGGCGACCGATTCCGGGCGAAAGTCGGCGGGCGCCGCCGCCATCAGCAGCAGATGTGAGCGCCCGAACTCCTCGGCGACCGCAGCCGCGAGCTCTGCCGCCGTGGTGACGTCCTTCCGTCGCACCCCGGCGGGCTCGGGCAGGCCGACGTTGGCGGCGATCAGGGTCACCTCGGCGCCGCGGCGGGCCGCGGCCGCTGCCAGGGCCAGGCCCATCCGGCCGCTGGAGCGGTTGCCGAGGAAGCGCACCGCGTCGATCGGCTCCCGCGTGCCGCCGGCGGTGACCAGCACGCGCATCCCGTCCCAGGGGCGCTCGCCCGCCGGGAGCACTGCCTCGATCCTGGCCAGGAGCGCCGCCGGCTCAGGGAGCCGGCCCCTGCCGAACTCGCCGCGAGAGGCCAGCCGGCCCTCTTCGGGCTCGATCACCTCCACCCCGCGATCGCGCAGGACGGCGAGATTGGCCTGCGTGGCGCCGTCTGCGTACATGCGGTCGTTCATCGCCGGCGCCACCAGGCGTGGGGCGGTACAGGCGACGAACGACGTGGTGAGCATCGAGTCCGCCAGGCCGGTCGCGAGCCGGGCAATCGTGTTGGCCGAGGCGGGAGCGATCAGGTAGGCGTCGGCGTTGGCGACCAGCTCCAGGTGGCCGATCGGGTCGTGCTCGGGGGCAGGATCGCCCGGAAAGGCGCCGCGCAGCGGGTCGCGCTCGAACTCCGAGATCAGCACCGGTGCGCCGACGATGCCCTCGAATGAGGCGGCGCCGACGAAGCGGGTCGCCCCCTCGCTCATCAGCACCCTCACCCCGTGCCCGGCGCCGGTCGCCAGCCTGGCCAGCTCCAGGGTCTTATAGGCGGAGATCCCGCCGCTTACACCGAGCAGGATCCGGGCCATCGCTGTCCTCCCTCGGGCGGCTCAGGCGCCCGGCTACTGGCGGTACTCGTGCTTGAGCTTGCCGTCGGCCAGCTCCTCGAGCGCGATCGAGAGGAAGTTCCGGCCGCTGTCGGCCGACACCATCGGCGGCGGGTACTCACCGAAGTTGCCCTCGCCGAGATTGTGGTAGTAGCTGTTGATCTGGCGCGCCCGCTTGGAGGCGATCACTACCGCCGCGTAGTGGGAGTCCCCCGAGTTCTCGAGCAGTCTGTCGACTCGTGGCTTGATCATCGGCCGGGCATTGTAGTGGGTGCCGGCCGGCGGACCCGCAACCGGGCTCGCAGCTCAGGCCGCATCCAGCTCGGCTCGCACGAGCCGCTCCAGCTCGGCGGCTGCCCGGACCCGGTCGTCGTTGACCACGCGATACGCGAACTCGTCCTGGGCGGCCAGCTCCTGGGCCGCGACGGCCAGCCGGGCGTCGATCGCCTCCGGGCTGTCGGTGCCCCGCTCAAGCAGGCGTCGGCGCAGCGCCGCAGGCTCGGGCGGCGCGATGAAGACCTGCACCGAGGAGGGCATCGCCGCGCGCACCTGGCGGGCACCCTGGACCTCGATTTCGAGCACCACCGAGCGCCCAGCAGCGAGCCTCCTCTCGACCTCCTGGCGCAGGGTGCCGTAGCGGTTGCCGCTGTATGTCGCGAACTCGAGAAACTCGCTGTCGGCGGCACGGCGGTCGAAATCGGCCGGGTCGAGGAAGTGGTAGTCGCGGCCGTTCTCCTCGCCCTGGCGGGGCTCCCGCGTGGTGGCCGAGACCGAGAGCTCCAGCTCGGGGATCCGCTCGAGCAGCTCCGAGATCAGGGTCCCCTTCCCCACTCCCGACGGCCCCGTGATGACGAAGACCTTGGACACCGCCGGGAAGGTAGCTGCCGGCGGCGACGGTCCCGGGGTCGGAATTACTGCGGCGGCGTCGCCGCCCTACCGGCCTAGCGGTGCAGCTGCCCAACCAGCTCGGCGCGTTGCCGTTCGGACAGGCCCCCGATCGTCTTCGAGGGTGAGATCCGGCACTGGTTGAGGATGCGGTTGGCCTTGACGCGGCCGTACTTCGGCACCGCCAGCAGCATGTCGAAGACCTTGGCGGTCAGCACGTACTCGGGCGGGTCGAGCAGCAGGGCGTGGATGCTCACCTTGCTCGCCTTGAGGTCCTTCTTCAGCTTCGCCCGGGCCGAGCGGATGTTGTTGGCCCGCTTCAAGGCGTCCATTCTCTGGTCCAGCGACCTCTCGGGAGCGGCAGCGGAGGTCTTGACCGGGACGGGCATGCGGGCGCGATTATAGGTCGGGTTCAGGCACGCGCAAGGGTGATTACGCGATTTTCGGGCAAATTCACCTGTACCTGAAGTTCAGCTTCAGGTGTTGGCGGCCGGGACGCTCCGCTCGAGAAGTTCGGCCAGCTCCCCCAGCACCCTCGTGCCGGCTCCGGGGTCGCGAAAGCTCTCGGTTCCGACCGCCACCACGCTGGCCCCGGCGGCCAGCATCTCGCAGCGCGTCGGAGCCGCAGCAAACCCCTCCCATCCCCACCACCGGGATCGAGACGGCGTCGCTGACGGCGCCCACCTGCTCCAGGGCCACCGCCCGCACGGCCGGCCCGGAGAGGCCGCCCCGGCCAGCGCCGAGCGAGCGGCGCAGGGTAGCCGGATCGATCGCGGTCGCCTTCAGGGTGTTGATCAGGGAGACCGAGTCGGCCCCCGAAGCCTCGGCGGCGACGGCGACGACGGCCGGGTCAGCGACGTTGGGGGTCAACTTGACGATCAGCGGCTTCGCGGTGAGCGGCCGCAGCGCCTCCAGCAGCTTCGCGGTCTCCTGCGGGCTGCTCGCCGACGATCAGGCCGGATTGGACGTTGGGGCAGGAGACGTTCAGCTCGAGCCCCGCGACCTCGTCGCGCTCGCCGACAGCGGCGACCAGCCGGGAGAAGTCCTCGATGCTGGTCGCCATCACCGAGACCACCAGGGGCACCGGCAGATCGGCCAAGCGCGGCAGGTCGTGTTCGAGGAATCCCGCCAGCCCCTTGTTCGGGAGCCCGATCGAGTTGATCATCCCGGCGGGCGTCTCCCAGAGCCGCGGCGGCGGGTTGCCCTCGCGGGGTTCCGGGGTGATCGTCTTCGAGACGAAGGCCGAGAAGGGGAATTGCCGGTCGAGTGCCTCGCCGTAGGCGCGCCGGGCGGCGATCGCGTCGAACGTGCCCGAGGCGTTGATCACCGGGTGCTCGAGCGGAATCCCGCACAACTCCGTTGCGAGGTCCGGCGCTCATCGATGCCCCGAGCCCTCCACCAGCGCCGTGGAAACCTGCTCTCCGCCCACCGTCGGCCCGTCGACGCAGAGCCGCATGTAGCCGCCGGAGGCGAGCGGGCACGGCGCAGCCGAAACAGGCCCCGTAGCCGCATGCCATGCCCGATTCCATCGCCAGCTCGCTGGCCGCGCCCCGCTCCCGGCACATCAGCCGCACCGCCTCCAGCATCGCCGGCGGGCCGCAGGCATAGACCGCCGAGGCCGGCGGCGGCGTCGCCTTCGAGCAGGACGCCGAGAAGATCGGTTACGTAGCCGCGGTGGCCGCGGTGGCCATCCTCGCTTGCCAGCCTCACCTCACTGCAATCGAAAAGCTCCTCCACCCCGCCCGAGTGACTCCGATCGCGGAAGCCGAGCAGGACCCGTGCCGGGAAGCCGTCCGCGGCCAGCGCCCGGCGGAGGATGGCCAGCGGCGCGATCCCGATGCCGCCACCGACCAGGATCGCCCCGGCGGCGCCCGGCGAGAGCTGCTCGGGGGTCGAGAAAGGCCGCCCCAGGGGGCCGTTCACCCAGACCTCCTCGCCCGCCGCCAGCCGGCAGAGCCGATCGGTGCCTGGGCCGACGCCCTCGACCAGGAAATCGAGCCTCATCCCCGCCGCCGCCGGCTCCGCCGCCGCCACCGAGAAGGCCCGCGGCAGGAAGGGCCGCTCACCGCCCTGCCCCCAGCCGCCGGCCGTCGCGAGCATGTAGAACTGCCCGGCCTGGGGCGCCGGGCCGTCCGCGTCGAGCAGCGAGAAGATCCGGTACCCGCCCGCCTCCCGGTTGCCGAGGACCTCGCACCGGCGCCGCCCGAAGGGAGCGAGCGACGCGTCCGTCGGGGCCCTCAGCCACCCGTCTCGGCCCTGTCGCGACCGCTCCCCTGCGCGTGCAGCTCCTGAAGGCTCCAGACCCCCGCTTCGCGCTCCCTGCGGGCGGCGATCGCCCGCACTGCGGCGGAGGCGCCGGTCATCGTCGTGATGCAGGGGATCCCCTCGCGCACCGCCGCGGTGCGGATCTCCTGGCCGTCGGCCCGCGCGCCCGGAGCCGGTCGGGGTGTTGATCACGAGATCGCAGTGGCGCTCGCGGATCAGGTCGACGACGTGCGGGGAGCCCTCATGCGATCTTGTTGATCGCGCCGCACCGGGACCCCCATCGCGGCAATCGCCTGCGCGGTCCCCCCGGTGGCGATCACCTCGAAGCCGAGATCGCAGAAGCGGGCGGCGATCTGGGTAGCGGCCGGCTTGTCGGTATCGGTGACGGTGACGAAGACCGAGCCTGCGGAGGGCAGCGAGGCGCCGGCGGCGGCCTGGGCCTTGCCGAAGGCGGTCGGGAAGTCGGCGGCGATCCCCATCACCTCGCCGGTGCTCTTCATCTCGGGGCCGAGAACCGCGTCGGCGCCGGCGAAGCGCGCGAAGGGGAGCACCGCCTCCTTGACGCTGACGTGGTCGCCGCGATCGGTCGGCAGCCGCTGCTCGGCCAGGCCCTCGCCCAGCATCAGCCGGCAGGCGATCTTCGCCAGCGGCGCCCCGATCGCCTTCGAGACGAACGGCACAGTGCGCGACGCGCGCGGGTTGGCCTCGATCACGCAGAGCTCGCCGCCCGCCACCGCGTACTGGATGTTGATCAGCCCGATCACGCCCAGCTCGAGCGCGATCCGCCTGGTCGTCGCGCGGATCTCCTCCAGCATCTCCTCGCCGAGGCTCATCGGCGGGATCACGCAGGCCGAGTCGCCGGAGTGGACCCCGGCCTCCTCGACGTGCTGCATCACCCCGGCGACGTAGACGTCCTCCCCGTCGCAGAGCGCGTCGACGTCGACCTCGATCGCGTTCTCGAGGAAGCGGTCGAGCAGCAGCGGATGCTCCTGGTCGGCCTAACGTTGGCCTCGAGGTAGGCGGCGAGGTCCTCGGTCGAGTAGCAGATCTCCATCGCCCGGCCGCCGAGCACGTAGGAGGGGCGGACCAGCAGCGGGAAGCCGACCTCGGCGGCGATCACCTCCGCCTCCTCGGCCGAAAGCGCGGTGCCGTAGGGCGGGTGCTTGATCCCGAGGCGCCCGCAGCAGGGCGCCGAAGCGGCCACGGTCCTCGGCCAGGTCGATCGCGTCGAGCGGCGTGCCGAGCAGCGGCACGCCGGCCTGCTCGAGCGCCGTGGGCGAGCTTCAGCGGCGTCTGGCCGCCGAACTGGACGATCACCCCCTCGGGATCCTCCTGGGCGACCACCGCGAGCACGTCGGCCTCGGTCAGGGGCTCGAAGTAGAGGCGATCGGAGGTGTCGTAGTCGGTCGAGACCGTCTCCGGGTTGCAGTTGACCATCACCGCGTCGCGGCCCATCTCCCGCGCGGTCATCGCCGCGTGGACGCAGCAGTAGTCGAACTCGATTCCCTGGCCGATCCGGTTGGGCCCGGCGCCGAGGATCACCACCGAGTCGCGCTCGCCGCGCCTCACCTCCGAGGCGGCATGACCATCGCGCCCGGGCCGCTCGTGGGTCGAGTAGTAGTAGGGGGTCGCCGCCTCGAACTCGGCGGCGCAGGTGTCGACCGCCTTGTACGCGCGGGCCAGCCCGGCGGTTCCGTCGCCTTCGGTGGCCAGCGTCCCGCAGCTCACGCAGGAACCAGGGGTCGACCAGGCAGCGCTCGTGCACCTCCTCGACCCCAGCCCGCGTCGGAAGGCCTCGAGGATCGAGGTCGTAGCGGTCGGCCGAGGGCTGCTCCAAGCGCGCGAGCAACTCCTCGTCGGCCGCCGGCGGCTCGGGGGCTGAATCGAGCTCGCGGGAGCGCAGAGCCTTGGCGAAGGACTCGCGGAAGGTACGCCCGATCGCCATCGCCTCTCCGACGCTCTGCATGTGGGTGGAGAGGCGCCCGGTGGCACCGGGGAACTTCTCGAAGGCGAAGCGGGGGATCTTGGTCACGACGTAGTCGATCGTCGGCTCGAAGGAGGCCGGGGTCACCCGGGTTATGTCGTTCTCGATCTCCTCCAGCGCGTAGCCGACGGCCAGCTTGGCCGCCATCTTCGCGATCGGGAACCCGGTCGCCTTGGAGGCGAGGGCCGAGGAGCGCGAAACGCGGGGGTTCATCTCGATGACCACGATCTCGCCGGTCTCGGGGTTGACCGCAAACTGGATGTTGGAGCCCCCGGTCTCGACCCCGACGGCGCGGATCACCGCAATCGCCTGGTCGCGCAACTCCTGATAGAGGGCGTCGGTGAGGGTCTGGGCAGGGGCGACGGTGACCGAGTCGCCCGTGTGGACCCCCATCGGGTCGACGTTCTCGATCGAGCAGATGATCACCACGTTGTCGTTGCGATCGCGCATCACCTCCAGCTCGAACTCGCCCCAGCCGATCACCGACTCCTCGACCAGGACCTGGTTGATCGGGCTCGCGGCGAGCCCCTCGGAGACCACCTGACGTAGCTCTGTCTCCGTGGCCCCCACCCCTCCCCCCTGCCCGCCCAGGGTGAAGGCGGGCCGCACGATCGCCGGCAGCTCGATGCGCCCCTCGGCGAGGGCCGCCTCGGCCTCGCCCAAACTCTCGACGGTCAGCGACCAGGGGATCCGCAGCCCGGCCCCGGTCATCGTCCGCCGGAACTCCTCGCGGTCCTCGGCGCGGCGGATCGCCGTCGTGGTCGGCGCCGATCAGCTCGACCCCGTGGCGCTCAAGGGTGCCGTTCTCATGCAGCGACATCGCCAGGTTCAGCGCCGTCTGCCCGCCCAGCGTCGGGAGCAGCGCCTGCGGACGCTCCTTCTCGATGATCTGGGCGATGGCGCCGGGCAGCAGCGGCTCGACGTAGGTCGCGGTCGCGAACTCGGGGTCGGTCATGATCGTCGCGGGGTTGGAGTTGACGAGCACCACCTCGTAGCCCTCCTCCAACAGCACCTTGCAGGCCTGAACGCCGGAGTAGTCGAACTCGGCGGCCTGCCCGATCACGATCGGGCCGGAGCCGATCAGCAGGATCTTCGAGATGTCGGTTCGGCGCGGCATCAGCTCTCGATCTCCTCGTCACCAAGGAGGGCGCCCGCCATGCGCTCAGCCGCCTCCAGGTCGAAGGAGGCCCAGATCCAATGGATCCGAGCCCCCCGCAGCCGCGCGAAGGCAACCAGCGGAGAATCCACGCTCACGCCGCTGCTCGGTCCCTCACCCCCCATCAGGACCTCGCTGCGCACGAGGCCGGGGGCGATCTCGACTATCCCCTGCGGATCGGCCCGGACGCCGACGAAGCTCTGGTTCACATCGGCGATATGTCGCTCGAAGCCGGCGCGTCCCTCGACCTGCCTACCGGCGACCATCGAGACCGGCGAGTTCCACTCGAGG
The DNA here is from genome assembly GCA_963738305.1 of uncultured Actinomycetes bacterium. GTDB lineage: Bacteria > Actinomycetota > Thermoleophilia > Solirubrobacterales > 70-9 > JBBRHQ01. The sequence goes on from CAVTVU010000006.1 coordinate 138,657, forward strand.
TCCTCAGTGAAGAAGTCGTCGTAGCACGACAGCAGCTCGCCGAAGCTTTCGTCGTTGAACAGCGTCCAGAACTCCCGGACGAGGTCGACATTTCTCGCCGCGGTCTTCTCCGCCTCCTCCTCGGCCAGGCGAGCCGCCTGCTCCGCCTCCTCGTGCGTGAGGTAGGCCAGCATCGACCGCATCCTCCCCGACTCCACCTCCCAGACCTGGCCGTAGTCGCCCTCGAAGGGGAGCCCGCTCTCCTTGCCGACCATCCGCATCGTGCCCAGGGCGATGACGTGGCGCTCGCCCACCGGCCGCACCTCATCGATGATCTGGATGAACTCGGTGGCGATCGCCTCCATGTCGTTGATCCAGCGCCTCATCCCCTCGCGCCCGGTGTAGCTGACCGATCCGAAGGCGGAGACGGCGGGCTCCCAGACGGCGTCCTCGTGGAAAAGATCCTCGTAGCGCTCGAGCACGCCCCACGGGCCCCCGCGCTCGTAGATCTCGCGGAGCCGCGCGGCTGCCTCCAGGTTTCGGGCAACCAGGGCGGGGTCCGCCGGAGTCGAATCGCTCATCGTCGCCCTCACCCCGCCTCAGCTCCGCGCCGCCGCCGTGGCGCGGTTGGCGAGGCGCTCCTCAATCCGCGCCCTAACCGCCGGCCACTCCTCATCCGTGATCGAGAAATAGGCGGAGTCGCGCACCCCGATGCCGCCCATCAGCATGTGCTTTCGGAAGACCCCCTCGAAGGTGGCCGGAAGTGCCTCCAATGCCGCCCGGGAGCGCTGGTTGCGGGCGTCGGTCTTGAACTCCACCCGCATGCAGCCCAGCTCCTCGAAAGCGAGGCTCAGCATCAGCAGCTTCGCCTCCAGATTGGCTCCGGTGCGCCATGCGGCGGGCGCCAGCCAGGTCCAGCCGATTTCCAGGCCATCGTGCTCGGGACGAACCGCGAGGAAGGAAGAGCTGCCGAGCAACTGCCCGCCGCCGGCCTGGAGAGTTGCGAAGCACCATTCGGCACCCGCCTCCGAAGCCGAGAGGCGCTGCTCGAACCAGCGCCCGAAGGCATCGGCGCCCTCCGGGATGGCGCGGTCCATCCAGGTCCAGATCTCGGGGTCGCGGCTCGCCTCGAGCATCGGCTCCGCGTGGGAGCGCTCCAGCGGCTCGAGGCGGACGATCGAGCCGGCGAGCGGGGCTCGGGGCGGCGGCCAGATCACTCGACAAGCTCCAGGAAGCGGTCGAACAGGTAGCGGGCGTCGTGCGGTCCCGGGCCGGCTTCGGGATGATGCTGGACCGTCGCCCCCGCGACGTCGCGCAGGACCAGGCCCTCGACGGTGCGGTCGTAGAGGTTCAGGTGCGACAGCTCGGCGGCCCCGAAGTCGGTCTCCCAGCGCACCGGCTCATCGCCGGAGATCGTCGACTCGCCGCCGGGCCCGCGGACGGCGAAGCCGTGGTTTTGCGCAGTTATGTCGATCTTGCCGGTCTTCAGGTCCTTGACCGGGTGGTTGGCGCCGCGGTGACCGAAGGGCAACTTGAAGGTCTCAAGGCCGACGGCCCGGCAGAGGAGCTGGTGGCCGAGGCAGATCCCGACGATCGGGCGCTCGCCGATCAGCCCGCGCACCGTCTCCACCACCCGGCCCAGTGCCGCCGGGTCGCCGGGGCCGTTGGCGAGGAAGACCAGGTCAGGCCGCTCGGCCAGCACGCTCGCGGCGTCGACAGAGCAGGGCAGCAGCGTCAGGCGGCAGTCGCGCTCGCGGAGCTGGCGGATGATGCTGCCTTTGATCCCGGTGTCGATCGCGACCACGTGCGGGCCGGACCCATCGAGCCTCACCGGCTCCGCGGGGGTCACCGTCGCCGCGAGGTCGGCGCCGCTCATCGCCGGCTCGGCGCGGATCGCCGACTCGGCCTGCCCCTCCGGTGTGGCCGCGGGGAAGACCCCGCCCCGCATCGCCCCCTGCTGTCGGATGTGGCGGACCAGCGCGCGGGTGTCGACCCCGCTGATCGCGGCGACGCCGCAATCGGCCAGCCAGTCGAGCCAGCCCCCCTCGGCGCTGGCGACGTCCTCCCCGTTCTTGGCCTCGCGCATGATCACCGCCCGGGCGTGGGCCCGGTCGGACTCCAGAGCCTCCGACGACACGCCGTAGTTGCCGACCAGCGGATAGGTGAAGGTGATGATCTGGCCGGCGTAGGAGGGATCGGTGACGGCCTCCTGGTAGCCGGTGATCGAGGTGTTGAAGACGACCTCGCCGAGCGCCCGCGAGGCGGAACCGCAGGCCGTCCCGTCAAAGCGGGTGCCGTCCTCGAGCAGCACGTAGGCGGCCTCGCCGCTCACTTGACCAGCTCCTGGACCTGCTTGAACTCCGGCGCGTCGGAGCCGCCGAGCAGCTCGAACAGGGCCATCTCGACGCTGGTCAGCCCGGCGCCGGCGCGCTCGGCGCGGTGCAGGCCAACCTCGCGGTTCTCCTCGGTGCGGGAGCCGACCGCGTCGGTGACCAACTGCACCTCCAGCCCGCGGTCGAGCAGGTCGAGGGCGGTCTGGTTGACGCAGATGTGGGTCTCGATCCCGCAGACAAGCGCCTGGTCGCGGCCCCCGAGGTCGAAGCCCTCCGCCTCGGCGGCGGAGAAGCGCACCTTCTCCACCGGCTCGCTCCCCGGCGGCAGGTGACCGGCGACCGCGTTCACGGTGCGCCCGAGCCCCCGCGGGTACTGCTCGGTGACCACGATCGGCACCCCCATCGCGGCCGCGCCGCGCACCAGCTTGCCGGCGGCATCAGCGACCTCCTCGAAGCCCGGGACGGCCTTGCGGAAGGCCTCCTGGACGTCGACCACCACCAGGACCGCCCTCTCACGCTCCAGCTTCACCCTAGGCCACCCCCAGCGTGAAGCTGCGCAACCGGTAGGCGATCTGGCCGGCCGCAACGGTCATCAGCACGCGCCCGCGCAGCGTCTCCCCCGCGCACCAGCAGTTGGCGGAGCGGCTCTCGTAGCCCTCCTCCCCCGCCACCCACTCGGCCTCGAGGTCGCAGAGGGCGATGTTGGCCTCGCTGCCGGGGGCGAGGGCCGCCCGCGGGACGCCGAAGGGCTCGCCGCCGCAGCCGAGCTTCTCGACCACCAACTCGAGCGGCAGCACGCCCGGAGCGACGAGGTTCGTGTGAAGGGCGGCGAAGGCGACCTCGAGTCCGGTAACCCCCATCGCCGCGGCCTCGAAGGGCACCTCCTTCTCCTCGGCAAGGTGGGGCGCGTGGTCGGTGGCGATGCAGTCGATCGTGCCCTCGCGCAGCCCCTCGAGCAGCGCCTGGCGATCGCTCTCGCTCCGCAACGGGGGGTTCATCTTGTGGCGGTTGGCGTCGAGGCTGCGTACCGCCTCGTCCGTGAGGCAGAGATGGTGCGGCGTGGCCTCGCAGGAGACCGCCACGCCCTCCGCCTTGGCGACCCGGACGGCCTTCACCGACTCGCTCGCCGAGAGATGCTGGACATGGATCCTCGCGTCCTCGAAGGCGGCGATGGCGACGTCGCGAGCGATCGTCGTGGACTCGGAGATCGAAGGGATCCCGCTGAGCCCCAGTGCCGCCGAGACCGGGCCCTCGTGCATGGCCCCTCCCCGGAAAGCTCGGCGTCCTCCTCGTGCAGGGCGACGATTCCGCCGCAGAGCCGCTGGTAGGAGAGGGCGCGGCGCATGATCCGGGCGCTTCCGATCGGAAGGCCGTCGTCGGAGAAGCCAATCGCCCCGGCCTCGCGGAGCTCCACCATCTCGGTCAGCTCGGCGCCGCGCATGCCCCGGGTGACCGTGGCGGTGAAGCCGACCGGCACGGATGCCTCGCTCCGGGCCCGATCATGGAGCGCCTCGACGTCAGTCGCATCGGAGACCGTGGGGTCGGTGTTGGCCATCGCGACGATCCCGCGGTAGCCGCCGGCCGCCGCCGCCCGCGTCCCCGTCTCGATGTCCTCCTCGTACTCCTGCCCGGGCGTGCGCAGGTGGACGTGTGGGTCGAAGAATGCGGGAAAGGCGTGCAGGCCCTCGGCCTCGACCACCTCGGCCTCGCCCCCGTCGGCGGAGCCGGGAGCGGAGACCTCGGCGATCTCGCCGTCGCGAACGAGGATGTCGTGGGGTCCCTGGATCCCCGAGCCCGGGTCGAGCAGGGTGGCGCCTCGGATCAGCAGCTCTGCCGGCTCGCCGCCGCGAACCGTCAACCGCTCGCCCGAGGCGCTCACGCCGGCTGCCCCATCGGCGTCGGCGCTTCCTCCCCGCGATCGGAGATCGCTTCGGGACGCTCGCCGCCGCTGAGGATCTCGAAGAGGATCGCCATCCGCACCACCAGGCCGGAGGAGACCTGCTCGGCGATCAGCGACTGCTCGCAGTCGATCACCTCGCCGGAAAGCTCGACCCCTCGGTTGACCGGCCCGGGATGCATCAGGAGCTGGCGCGGGCCAAGCCTGCGGGCGTCGATCTGGAAGCGGTTCGCGTACTCGCGAATCGAGGGCACGAAGGCACCGCTCATCCGCTCGTTCTGCATCCGCAGGGCGTAGATCACGTCGGCCTCGCCCATCCCGTCGAGCGAGTGCGCGACGGCGCATCCCGTCTCCTCGATGCCGCGCGGGATCAGCGTCGGTGGGCCGCAGAGAGTCACCTCGGCCCCCATCCGCTGGAACGCGATCAGGTTGGAGCGCGCCACCCGGCTGTGGAGGACGTCCCCGACGATCCAGATTCGCCTTCCCTCCAGCGACCCGATCCTGCGGCGCAGGGTGAACACGTCGAGCAGCGCCTGACTCGGGTGCTCGTGCTTGCCGTCGCCCGCGTTGACGACTGCCGCCTCGGTCCAGCCGGCCACCAGCTGCGCGGCCCCGGCGTGGGGGTGGCGGATGACGATCGCCGCGGGGTCGTAGGCCGAGAGGGTTGCGACGGTGTCCTTCAGCGACTCGCCCTTCTCGACCGCGGAGCCCGAGGCCTTGATCGAGACCAGGTCTGCGGAGAGGCGCTTGGCGGCCAGCTCGAAGGAGGAGCTGGTGCGGGTGCTGGACTCGTAGAAGATGCTGACGATGGTGCGGCCGCGCAGGGTCGGCACCTTCTTGATGTCGCGCCGCCCCACCTCGGCGAAGCTCTCGGCCCGGTCGAGGATCGCCTCGATCTCCTCCCGCGTGAGCTGCTCGATCGTCAGCAGGTGCTTCATCCGCCGCTACCTCCTTCGTCGCCCGTGCCCGCCTTCAAGCCTGTTGCCCCTCCCGCCCCGTTGCTGGAGCTCATCTCGCCGCCGCTGATCGTCACCAGCTCCGCCGCGTCGGTTTCCTCGAGCCTGACGTTGACCCGCTGGTCCCGGGCCGTCGGCAGGTTCTTGCCCACGTAGTCGGGGCGGATCGGCAGCTCGCGATGGCCGCGGTCGCAGAGAACGGCGAGCTGGACACGCTCGGGGCGCCCGTAGTCGAACAGCGCCTCGATCGCAGCGCGCACCGTCCGCCCGGTGAAGAGGACGTCGTCGACCAGGACCACCGTGAGGCCGGAGAGGTCGAAGTCGAGATGGGAGGCGTGGACCACCGGCTGGGCGCCCGGCTCGCGGCTGGCGAAGTCGTCGCGGTAGAAGGAGATGTCGATGTCGCCGAGCGGGATCCCGGCGCCGGAGGTGATCAGCTCGCCGAGGATCGCGTGCAGGCGGGCGGCCAGGACCGCTCCGCGGGTATGGATGCCGACGACCGCGAGAGTGCCGGGATCGGGGTTCTTCTCGACGATCTCATGGGCGATCCGCCGCAGGGTTCGCCTCAGATCGTCGCGCTCGAGCACGACCGTCTCGCTCAAAACTCGCTCCTTACTGGCCTCGCAGGACCCGGTTAAAGGAACCGACGGGAGGAGCCTAGCAGCGCGTCCGGAGCGGAGCCCCCGGGCCGCGTCTCGCCGGCCGAAGCCGGACGAACCACCGGACCGCCCCGCGCTTGCTCCGCGGGGCGGTCCAGGCGGTCGGGCGGTCAGGACGCCGGCGCTACCGCTTCTGCCAGTAGTCCCAGACCGACTCGATCGTGCTCCCGAAGTACGGGCCGTAGTCGTAGTCGGCGCAGCGACTGCCCGTGCAGCCCTTGTTGGACTGAAGCGAGTTGACGTAGCCGATCCAATCGGCGTTGGGCCAGCTGATCCAGGGCCCTCCGCTCGATCCACCGGTCATGCCGCACCATATGAACAGCATTCCCTGACCGGACTGCCAACTGCTTTGCCGCTGCGGACACCAGGTCAGGTACCGCGAGTCATACCTCGACCCGGGCCAGCGGCTATCGGTGGTGGGGTACCCGAGGGCCCACCGGTAGGCGGTCGCCGTCTGGTTGAAGGTGATGCCCTGGGTTCCCGCAATCGTCCCCACGGTTCCCGAATGCCAGGAGCCGTTACGACGGTAGCTGGCCTTGGTCAGCGCCAGCGCGAAGTCGTAGCGGGAGTCGCGGGAATTCGCGTACTCGTTGGTCGTCGCGAATTTGCGAACCGGCCACGAGCCCAGGGGGCATCGGCCATTTTGGTATCCGGGGCAGAACCACCCTGCCTTCGCCCAGCGCCCGTTTTCGTCCTTGACGCAGTGGCCCGCGGTCACGAGAGTCGACTTGTTCGCGCTTGCCACGACCGAAGCCGAACACCAGCTCCACGACCCGTTGGGCTCCTGGAGGCGCAGCTTTCCGACCTGGCGGGCCGGATTGGCCGTGGTGCTGTACGGGTAGCTCGCCTCCTGAGAAGAGGCCGACGCGCCGCGAGCGGTGGGGCCGCCGACCGGCGAGGTGCCCGAGACCCGGGTGGGATCCCCTGATTCCGGCTTGCCCGCGCTCGCGTCGAGATCGATCGGCGGAGCCTTGACCGCGTGAATTGCCGCGTTCGCGGGTATGTCGACTACCTTCGCCGCTCGTGACGCAGCGTTGGCCTGGTCGGCGACACCTGAGAGGAGCAAGCAGGCGGTAAGCGCCGCGATCGCGGCGAGCGCCCGCGGCCGCTCCCGGGGAACGAGGCCTACGACCCCGTCTTGAGTGTTTTTTTGTGTTCTCATCAACTCGTCCTTTCGGTTGCGCCCGCTCGAGGCGGGATCGAAACCAGGACGAGAGGGACGAGGGGCTTGTTCCCCGCCGCACCCTCGCCGTGACCAGAATCACACTCGCGGCTAGCTCCATCGAGATCAGAGGAGCGGGCACTCCAGACCGGCAGGCCGACTCAGCCACTGCCCAAGTGCCGTCTGCCGTGGAATCGGAGACACGGCGCACCAAGAATCAGGTATGGACACCTTGGACAACCCGAGGTTAGGGTGGTTTCCATGGAGGAGGGGATTCCCTCCCGCGGTGCCGCAGGGGCCCCATCGGCTTCAGCAGACGCAGTGCTCGTCGCCCGCTGCCGGGCCGGCGAGGAGCGGGCCTGGCCAGATCTGGTGGAGCGCTTCTCCCGCTACATCTACGCGATCTCGACCCAGGGCTTCCGCCTCTCGAAAGCTGACGCCGAGGACGTCTTTCAGGAGGTCTTCGCCCGCACCTACCAACACCTCGACAAGCTTCGCGACGATGCCGCGATCCGGCCCTGGCTGGCGCAACTCACCCGGCGGCTGTGCGTCGATCGCCTGCGCCAAAGCGCCCGGGTCAGCCCGAGCGATGAGGTCGAGGCGTTGCACGAGGATCAGGACTCCGAGCTGTTCGACCGCATCGACGAAGCGATGGGCCTCCGCGATGCGCTCACCTCCCTTTCGGAGGAATGCCAGGAGGTCCTGGATCGCTTCTTCGCGCGGGACCAGAGCTACCGGACGATCTCCGAACAGATGAACATCCCGCAGGGAACGATCGCCAGCCGCATCTCACGCTGCCTGGCGAAGCTCCGCGAGGACCTCTCGACCTGAGGGAAGAAATCGACCGCTGCCGCGTCTTGGAGCCGATGAGGCTCGATCACACCTACAGCGAGACAGAACTGGGCGAGCTGCTGGCCATGTTGAAACCGGCTCCCGCGGCCTGGATCGAGGCGGCCAAGGAGCTGCCCCGCATCGAGCGCGGCCTGGAGCAGATCCTCGCCCTGGCAGAGAGCGACGTCGAGTTCCGCCAAGCCCTGACCGAGGACCTAGCGGGGGCGATCGAGCAGGCGGGGTTCACGGCGGAACCGGAGCTGGTGCGGGGGGTCCGGCAGCGGCTCGGGCGCGAGGACTGAAACCGGTCGCTGGCTTCCGACACGGAAGATCGGTCGGCCTTGTCCCGTCAAGCGATCGAAAGAAAACGCAACGAAAGGCGGATCAGATGTCAAGTCACCACGAAGACAGCGAGCAGGAGCGCAGGACCACGCCCCGCAGCGGCGATGTCGAGGGGCACGGGAAAGTCCTTCACCGCTCCGAGGAGGAGGACGCCGAGGGGCACGGGAAGCTCTACCACCGCGAGGACTCTGAGGAGGCCGAGGACGCCGAGGGGCACGGGAAGCTCTTCCACCGCGACGACTCCGAGGAGGAGGACGCCGAGGGACACGGCTTTCACTCGCTGGCGGATCTCCCGGATCAGACCTGACCGACAAATTTCAGCGACCTGACAAGACGCCCGCTCGTGCGGGCGTCTTGTTGTGCGTGGACCGGTACTGGTCAGGCGCCTAGCTCCCGGAATTCGGTCGGAGCGCTCGGTCTGGACTCGCCAGTGGGCACGCAAGTAGAGTCGCCGGTACTGGCGCGGCGCCCGCCGTGAGAATGGCGGGCCACGTAGAGGCGGAGAAGGTCTATTGAGCGCAGTCGAACAGGAGGCTGTGGATGGGGGGCCCGCTGGCGGCGGCGAGATCTTCATCTCCTACTCGCGTCGCGACTCGGAGTTCGTTCGCAGCCTGCACCTGGCCCTGGGGGAGCTGGGTCACGGCTGCTGGATCGACTGGCACGACATCCCGCCCACCGCGGAGTGGATGCGGGAGGTGCGGGCCGCGATCGAGAGCGCAGAGGCCTTCGTCTTCGTGATCAGCCCCGACTCGGTCGTCTCCGACGTCTGCCGGGAAGAGATCGAGCACGCGGCGAGCCTCAACAAGCGAATCCTGCCGATCGTCAGCCGCGAGGTACCGGCCGAAGAGGTGCCCGAAGCCGCCAGGGCCCGGAACTGGATCTTCTTCACCGATCAGAGCGATTTCGAGGCCTCCGTCCGGTCTCTCGCGGAGGCCCTCGACACCGATCCCGACTGGGTGCGTGACCACACCCGCCTTCAGGTCCGCGCGATCGAGTGGGACGAGCACGACCGCGACCGGAGCTTCGTCCTCCGCGGCCGGGACCTCAGCGAGGCGGAGCGGTGGCTCAGTCAGGTCGACGAGCGCAAGGACCCCCAGCCAACTGCCCTTCACACCGAGTACGTCCTCGCCAGTCGCCGGGCGGCCACCAGGGGGCAGCGAATCTGGACGGGAGCGCTTGTCGGCGGCTTGATAGTTGCGTTGGCGCTTGCCGCGTTCGCCCTGCTTCAACGAAACCGGGCAGAGAACGAGGCGCACGACTCCCGCTCGCGAGAGCTGGCCGCATCGGCGCTCCTCGGCCTCGCGACCGATCCCGAGCGAAGCCTCCTCCTCAGCGTCGAGGCAGAGCGGACGGCGGGAACGCCGGAGGCCGAGCAGGCGATCCGCCAGTCCCTGGAGGAGACGAGCCAGATCCGCCGGGTGCTGCGGGGTCATCATGGCCCGCTGCTCGACGCCGCCTTCAGCCCTGACGGGAGCGAGGTCGTCACCGCGAGTGCGGATGGGACGGATCGCATCTGGAACCCGGCGACCGGGAAGCTGATTCAGGTGCTTCGCTCCAACCACGGCGAGCAGCGGTCCGTCGGCTTCAGTCCGAATGGCAGGTACGTGGTCACGGGTGCCCAGGACGGCTTTGTCCAGATCTGGCGTCCCGCCTCCTCCAAGCCCGTGGCGAGCTGGAAGGCACACGAGGGACGTGTCAACTCGGCCCGTTACGACCCCGACGGTCGGCTCGTGCTCACATCGGGATCCGACGGCACCGTGAGGCTCTGGGATGCGCGCTCATCCAAGCTGATGCGCGTGCTCTATAGGGCGCCGGACCGCTGGAAGAAGAACGAAAGGAGTGTCTACGACGCCGAGTTCAGTCAGGACGGGAAGATGGTGATCTCCGCCTCTGCGAGTGGCGGCGCATACATCTCGGATGCCCGCACCGGCCAGGTCATCCGGAGGCTCTCTGCGGGTCACAGTGAGGTCAACTCCGCGTCGTTCAGCCCCGACGGCCAGGAGGCAATCACCAGCGGCGATGACCGCAAGGCGCGCATCTGGTCCGTGCGCAACGGCCATCGCCAGTTCGTCCTGCCGGAAGCCGACGATCTCCTCTACTCGGCGTCCTTCAGCCCCGACGGTCACTACGTCCTCACCGCCGGGCTCGACGGAGCGGCCCGCCTCTACAAGGTCCTGGGAGCACGGCGCCCGCGGCTGATCAGCACGTTTCTGGGTCACACGGGCGGGGTGGTGAAGGCGGCGTTCAGCCCCGACGGAAGGTACGTGGTCACGGCCGGCGACGACCGCACCATGCGGGTCTGGCGCTCGGTCAACGACGACACCATCAGGCTGCTGCGGAGCGCGGAGATGTGGTGTCGGGTGATGTCTCACCGGATGGAGCGCGGATCCTCACCACGGGCGAGGGAGACTTTGCGACGATCTGGAACGCGACGGGGACGCGGCGACTTCTTTCGATCCATCCCGAGACCGGCGGCTACGTCTGGAGTGGCGAGTTCAGTCCCGACGGAAGGAGGATTCTCACCGTGGGGGATGACGGGGTCGCCCGGATCTGGGACGCCGAAAGCGGCAAGCGGCTGTCCGCGCTTTGCTGTTCCCCTGGCTTCGCCTACTCGGCGACCTGGAGCCCCGACGGATCCCGGGTGGCGACCGCGGGGGCAGTGGGCTCCGACTCGCCGGCCCGGTACTCGACGGTCCGGATTTGGGAGTCGCGGTCAGGCGAGCTGTTGCGCACACTCGATCGCGTACCGGGCGATATCTCCTTCAACTCGGTCGACTGGAATCCGGACGACGACAGCATCGCCACCGGGGGCCCGAAGGCGCGGCTCTGGTCACTCTCGTCAGGCAAGCCCAGGGTCCTCCGCGGCCATACCGATTTCGTCGGGGATGTGGCCTTCAGTCCCCCCGACGGACGGTATCTGGCGACGGCCAGCGAGGACACCACGGGCCGGATCTGGAACGCGGCGACCGGAAGGCCACTGGGCGTGCTGAATGGTCACAGCGGCGGCGTCCTTGGGATCGCGTTCAGCCGGGACGGCGAGCGGATCGCCACAGCAAGCGCTGACCGAACCATCCGAGTCTGGGAGGTCCCGTCCGGGGAGCAGCTCGATGTGTTGCACGGGTTCGGGGACGGTGTGCAGAGCGTTGCCTTCGGTTTGCATGGCGATCGCGTCCTCGGGGCGAGCTACGACAACACTGCGCGGATCATGCGCTGCAGTCTCTGCGTCTCGCCGGACCGCCTCTTGAAGCGCGCAGAGAGTCGCGTCGACTCAGTGCTGCTGCCCCAGGATCGGGCACACCTGCTGGCCGAGTCCTCCCCCAGCGACTAGAGGTGTGATCTGCGCCTGTGCCTGTGTTGCTGGATGTCGGCCTGCAGCGCCCTGATCAGCTGATCGAGCTGGCGCTGGAGGTGGGCCGGCAGCGACCTCGATTCGCAGTGGCGCCGCCGCCGCGCCCGATCGAGACAGTGGTCATGCCCGCTCCCGCCGTCGAGCAGGAAATCCGGAAAGCGCCGAGCCGAAGCGGACGGCGGGCGGAGGCGGAAGATTCCCCCGCCTTTGAGGGTGTCATTGCCGGCCCGCCCGCGGATGGTGTCCCTCCCGGCCCCGCCGATCAGGAAATCAGGCCTGCCGCTACCGAGCAGGACATCGCTCCTGGAGCTGCCGGCTAGCACCTCCATCCCCGTCACCGAATCCTTCTCGTTCCACGGATGAGGTTGCCGCACCCGACGGCCCGGAATCCCCCTTCGAACCCAGACCACTCCCCTCGCCAGGTCGGCCTTCACCGCCGGATCGAACAGGTAGTGCACGAAGTCATATCGTCCCGGCCCTCCCCTTAACTCGTCGTTTCCGGAGTCTCCGGAGAACGAATCATTGCCCCCCCGTCCGAAGATGTGGTCATCGCCGGCGTCGCCCTGGAAGGAGTTCGGCCGGGAATCCCCGATCAGCACGTCATCGGCCGTCGAGCCGATCACGTCCTCGATGCCGCTCAACGTGTCGGGACCGGAGCTGTCTGCCTGGTTCAACCCCGCCCCCTTGGTCAAATTCACCTTGACCGGGCCGGTGTCGAAATCGACCCGCCCGTCCGGCCCGTTGCTGGCGAAGTAGAGCACCGTGTCAAGCACCCGGATATCGCCCGGGCTCGCCGCTATGTCCCCGCCGTCTATCTGGTCCTTACCGTCGAAACCCATGAAGTAGTTCTCCCCCTCATCACCGATCAGCTTGTCGTCCCCGGGAGAGCCGTAGATACCCTCGATGCCGGCGAGAGCGTCAGTCCCATCGCCACCGCTGGCCTGGCCGGTGGCGAGATTGACGTCAACCGCAGATGGTGCCCCGGTGTAGTCGGCGGTGTCGAGGACCCCGGGCCCGCCGAACAGGTCGTCCGTGCCGGGGCCCCCGCTCAGCGTGTCCCCTCCGCCACGGCCCCAGATCTGGTCATCGCCGCCGAGACCGCGCAGAACGTTGGTCCGGTCGTCGCCGACCAGGCTGTCGCCGAAATCCGAACCGGAGACCGTCTCGATACTGCTGAGCCTGTCCGAACCGGTACATCCACCCAGCGCGGTCCCTCCGGTCAGGTTGACGAAGACGCCGGTGCACGCAGGACCGAAATTGACTCCGTCGTCCTTGCCTCTACCGTCGATCACGTCGTCCCCCCCATCAGCGAAGAACGCATTGCTGTTCTCATCACCCCGCAGCGTGTCGTCGTGCCCCGAGCCCCCCAGCCGCTCGATGCCGGACAGCTGGTCGTTGCCGCCACCGCCGCTGGCGGTGCCGGCTGCCAGGTCAACCGTGACTCCTGAGGGGGCGCCTGAATAGAGCGCCGCGTCGCCCTCGGAATCACCCTGGCCCCTGCCGTCGATCACATCGTCGCCCCCCCGGCCGAAGATTCCGTTCTCCGCATCGTCACCGAGCAGGCTGTCGCCGTGCTCGGATCCGGAGATCTGCTCGAAGCCGGATATCTGGTCGGTGCCGTCGCCGCCTACGGCAGTGCCGGCGGCAAGGTCCACGGTGACGCCCGAGGGGGCGTCGGGATAGGAAACGCGATCGCCCCCGCCTCTTCCGGCAAGCGTATCCTCTCCGCCCTCGCCGATCAGTTCGTTGTTACCGTCATCGCCCAGCAGTGTGTCGCCATGAGCCGATCCCGAGACGTCTTCGACCCCGGCCAGAAGATCCCCCCCGTCGCCACCCGTGGCGGTGCCTGCGGCAAGGTCCACCGTGACCGCAGCCGGCGCGCCTGCATAGCTGGCCCGGTCATCCTCACCAGGGCCTCCGGAGATCGCATCGTTCCCATCTCCGCCCGAGAGCGTGTCGTCGCAGGATGGCTGGTCGGCAGCGCACGCCGCATCGGATGCGCCGAGATCACCGTAGAGAGCGTCTCCAGCGCCTCCCCCTTCGACGATGTCCGCACCGGCTCCACCCGTGAGGAAGTCGGTGCCATCGCCGCCGCGGACCGTATCCGGCCCATCCCCGCCGTAGACGTAGTTGTCGCCCCCGTCGCTGCCCGCACCCCCGTCGATCGTGTCCGCGCCCCCCTCGCCCCAGAGGATCGGGTCGTCTCCCGCCTCGCCATAGATCTGATCGTCTCCGTCGGGAGAGACGTCGTCCCCGCTGCCGCCGAAGATTGTGTCGCCCCCGTCCCCACCGCAGATCACGTCATCCCCGCCGAGGCCGTAGATCACGTCATCCCCGCCGAGGCCGTAGATCACGTCATCCCCGCTCGTGCCGACGACCACCCCGGCGCCATCGCCCGCCGCGTCGACGATCGCCCCGGGTGGAGGGGTGGTGGCGCACGGACCGTCACCGAAAGCGGCCGGAACAAGCGCCGGCAAAAAGATGGAACAGAGCATGACCGCCGCCAGTGGGAGGATGCATCGAACCTTCCGAGCGCTCAAGGCTCCACCTCGAACCGATAGCGGAAGCGCTGACCGTCTCGATCTCCGCTCGCGTTGGCGAGGATCAGCCAGACCTCCGAGGCTTCGAAGACCGCCGACCCGTTGCCTTGGTCGTCGAGGGGGATCGACACGGGCGGCGAGGCAGTTCCGTCGGGATGGAAGGCGAACACCACGGCGGATGGCGCTGCCCGGCGCGGCAGATCCAGCGTGACCCGAACTGACGGGTCGGTCAGCGTGTTGGAGTTGAGGGTCGCGATCGCCTCGCGGTTGCTGAGGTGGTCGACCCTGAGCTGCCGGTATCCGGTCGTTTCGCCTGGTTCGATGAGCAGGAAATCGGCGTCGTTGATTGCAAGCTGCCCGTGCAGTGCCTGGAAGTACTGGGGCCCCTCGGAGAATGCCTCGGGGATCAGGTAGGCGCGGACCCTCGCCGCGAACTCCGCGAACACATCGCGAAAGCTGCGCGGACGGCAGATCACGAGACAGCTGCGGGGCCGGCGTGCCCTGTGACCCACAACCGCCCGCACCGCCTCGAGCGCATCGAGGTTTCGTCCCTTGCGGGGAGAGGCCTGCTCCCAGACCTTCCTGATCACGGCCCGGGATCCGTAGTACTCGGAGAGGAAGCGCCAGAAGATCCAGGATCCGTACTCGAAGTCCTGCCCGTCGTCGCTTGCCTGGAATGCGTCCAGCGGCACCTGTGGCTCGCTCAGGGGGCTGTCGGGGAGGACGGTGTAGTTGGCGTTGACGCCGTCGAAGACCGCGTCCTCGATCCAGGTGGCGGTCCCCTCTCGCAGCCAGCGGTCCCTCTTGGCGGCCTCATAGGCCGACTGGATCGCGTGGAAGAACTCATGCGCGACCGTGACGCGCAGGGCGGGCCGCCCGGAGACGCCGGCGGGGAACTGGGCGGTTGCAAAGTCGTTGTCGAGCACGCAGTAGGCGTGGGCGCGGCCCCGCTTGCGGCGCTCGGCGGAGCGCTTCCTCGGAGGGTCTCCGATGCAGTAGCCGTAGAGCCCGTCGCTGCCGACGTCCTCGAGGTAGATGTCGAGGCCGCGGTTGGGGCCCTGCCCGAAGCGTGGCCCGACGTCCGCGAGCGGCGCGCGGTAGCCCATCTTCGAAACCTCGACCTTCCAGACGTGCCTGAGGGTGCGGATCGTCGCGCCGACCTCGGCTGACGATGACCGATCCCGGGTGCGCCTGACCCAGTGGACGCACAAGAGGTGCCGCTTGCCCCGCGCGCCGACCGCGAAACAACGGTGGTGCACCCCCCGCGCCCCATGCTCATAGCCGTCACCGAGCTGGTCGGAGGCGCCGTCCGTGGGACGGCCGAGATACCCCTTCGCGGTGCGCCTGGCGTGCGGGGACAGCGAGGGGAGCGCCGCCGCCAGGCGCTCGAGGATCGGGGTCGCGGCCCTCGGCGCCGGGGCCCGCACCCGTCCGTAGCGGCTCCGCACCTGATCCAGATCGAAGAGCGAGCGGGCCCGGGCCAGCGCGTATTGAGCGGGCCCGACGGCACCCGCTTCTCTCAACCGATCGAGGGAGTCGCCGCTCGGGCCGCTCGCCCCGGCCCGCGCCGCGGTCGGCAGCAAGAAGCAAGCGAGGACAAGCGCCACGGCGACCCCGCGCACGCCCCCATCGCTGATCCGAACGCCAAACATCCCCAAGCTTCCCCCTGCCCCTAGCTCCATCCTGCCGGGGGCGAGCCTAACACAGAGTCTCGCCTTCGCAACCTGTACATCCGGATTCGGCCGAAGTCCTTGGCGGCGGGCATGTGGCCGACGTAATCGCAGCCGAGATCCTCGGAACCGCTCAGGGTCAGGGCCGCCGCGAAGGCGGCTGTCACGTAGACGACCCCCGGTGGGGTGACCGGCTCGATCCGCGCCGTGCGGCTGACGTGAGAGCCCATGAAGGCGAGCTGGTCGGTGACCGGGTCGCGGGTGGGGAACACGGGTCCGACGTGTGCGCCCAGACGAAGCGCCAGGTGCTCGGGCAGCCCCTTGGCGGCGAGGTCGAGCCCGGCCACCGCTTCCTGGAGGTCGAGGGCGCAGGCCGCGGCCGACTCGACGTCATCGAGGACCACGTAAAGCGCGTCGCCCCAGGTGTTCTTGTGCCCAATCCGTCCGGCGTGGCGCTCGAGGGTTCGCGCGAACGCCCCGAGGAAGTGCTCGGCGAAGCGGGGCAGCTCCTCGTCGGTGAGCTTGGAGAATCCCCTGACGTCGGCGAAGAGCATGGCCCGGACGACCCGCCGGCGTTCGCGCTCCGGAGGGGAGACGGTCGGCCCGGTGGCGGCAGTCGCGTCACCTGGAGCAGCGGGCGAGACGATCGAGATCACCCGCCCACCCTTACGCCAGGTCGCGATGTCGATCGCCGCCCCCGCGGCCCCCTTGGCGGGGCCGCCGTCCCAGAGGGCGAACTGGCGAGCTTCGCTGTCGAGGTAGCGGGCGCGGAGCAGGGTCAATCCCATCGCGTATTCGGCTCCGTAGCGGTAGAGAACGTCGTCGTCGAGGAAGGCGTCGTCCGTCGCGTATCTGACCTCCCGCGCCGCTTCCACGCAGAGGTGGAAGCGCTCGACCCAGTCTCCGCCCGAGGGCTCGACCGAGCAGCGGACGAACTCCTCCAGGGCGAAGGGCAGGACGACGTGAAGCTCGCAGCCGCTGTCCAGGAGCGCCTCGGCCCAGAGGATGTCGCCCCCGGCGGCGAGCGAGCCGTAGGCGTAGCGGGCGGGGTGCCGGGCCACCTCGGCGGCAATACCCGCCGCAGCGGCCTGCTCTTCCTCTGCCGGAAAGCGACCGTCCTCGCCGGGTCTGGCGATCCGGTGTCCGCAGTAGTGGACGACCGCCGGGCCGGCGAGGACCGTGAGGATCGCCGGATCGACCCCGGACAGCTCGCAGACCAGGCGAAGCTGCCGTCGGGTCGTCGAGACGGCGCCGAAGTCGTCGCCGTGCAGGTGCGCAGCCCGCTCCAGGGCCTCCCGGGCGCCCCCCTCCTCCCCCCGGATCAGCCGCGCCTCGGACTCCGTGGCGGCGGCGTAGTAGGACCCCTCGCCGAGATCGCCGAGCAGCCGAAGCACTTCCCGCGCCAGCTCCCGCGCCAGCTCGGATTCGCCGGCGACAAGCATCAGGGTGGCGGCGTTGATGGCCGGGTAGTAGCCGCCGGTCTGCTCGAAGACGCGCCGGTAGGCCTCGGCCGCCTGCCGGGCCCGCTCGGGGCGCTCCGGGCCCCCCGCGCCGAGCGCCTCGTCCTTGGCGATCCGCGCCCCGAGTCCGCCGATGTCCTCCTCGTCCGCCTCGGCGGCTAGGCCGTAAGCGGCGAACCGCTTGGCGGCCTCGGCGGTCGAGCCCGAGCGCGCCAGCGCCAGCACCGCCCGGTACTTCAGCCAAAGGTGCTCGGGGTGCTCCGCCAGGCCCCTCTCAGCCAGGTCGACGGCGAGGAGCAACTCGCCGCGCCGCTCAGCGTCCTGAACGGCCTCCAGCCACTGGATGGCGGCCGGGCCCGCCTCCGGCCCGCCACCGGGTTCGTCGGGGGGAACATTGCCCGGCTAGATCCGGCGCTTGCCTTGGTCAGCGGTCTGACCTGCGAGGTCCCTCTCGATGCTCTGCGCGTCGCTGACTACCATCGCTGCCCCTCTCGCCTGCTCCCCGCTGTCCGCGGGCTCCGAGAACAGGACGGCACAGGGGCGGCGCATCTTCCCGCGCCGCCCGCACTCCCCCGCAGCCCTCACGGCGCGAGCAGTTCCTCGAGCGCGGCGAGGAGTCGCAGTCCGGCTTCCCGCTTCGCGCCCGCCTGTCGCTCAACCGCCTCGGCGATCCGCCCGACGATCGCCATCTCGCCCCCACCCTCCAGCGCCGCACCTGCGGCGCGCGCCTTCTCGACGACCTGAAGCGCCAGGGCGGCCTGGTGGGAGAACAGGACCAGCAGGTCGATCTCGGCGAGGCCGTAGGCCCGCGCAGCGGAGCGATCGAGCACCGAGAGCACGCCGAGCGCCTCCTCGCCGCGAAGCAGCGGCGCGGCCATCAGCCCCTTCGGCACGTAGCCGGTTTGCTCTCGCGATGTCGCGGGAGAAGCGGGGGTCCGATGTCAACCTCATCCAGGACGAGGGGTTCGCGCGAGGTGAGGACGAACCGCCGCAAGTCCCCTCGCTGGAGGAGTAGCGGCTGCCGATCAGGTTTCGCGATCCCTCGCCGGAGACCGCCTCGAAGACGAGCTGATCTGACTCCGCGTCGAAGCGGGTGATCGAGGCAGCCTTGGCGTCGAAGATCGCCCGGGCGACGTCGACGATCGAGCTGGAAGAGATCCCGCTGGGCATCCTCGCCGGCCAGCGCCGAGGCGGCGACGGCCGTCCGGAGGCGATCCCATCCTTCCTCGCTCATGCCGCGGGCTGCCGTGCATTGGCGGCGGTCAGGCAGCAGGACGCTCTTCAGCTCGAACGCGGTCAGCTCGGGATGCTTGGCGCGGATCAGGGCACAGATGCCGCTGAGATGCGCGGTGGCAAAGCTGTTGCCGCGAGGTGCGCACCATCTCCCCCCCGCGCCAGACCACCTCGATGTCGAGCCCGGGACCGTAGAACTCGACCGGCGGGTCGGGGTTGCAGTAAAAGCGCATCGGGTCGGGGACCTCGTGGCTGCCGACCGAGATCACCGAGGCAAAGCGCCAGGGGTAGCTGTCGGCGGCGACGTTGTGGGCGGAGGCGACGATCGTCGCTCGCTGGAAGTAGGCCCCGTCGGCGAGCCGGCGCAACCCGGCGAGCAGCTCTGTCTTGGAGTGTCGAGAGGCTCATGTTGACCACCTGGTGGCCCTGCTCGAGCGCCCAGCCGAGGCCGGCCATCATCAGCTCGCCGCTGCCGCGGTTGTTGGGGCCCAGCACCCGCACGCTGGTCATCTCGACCTCGGGGGCGATCGAGCGGATGATGCCGGCGCAGGCGGTGCCGTGGCCGAAGACGTCGCCCTCGCTGTCCTCGATCACGCGGGCGTTGCCATCCTCATCGGCCTCGACGACGACCGAGCGCTTCACCCTCCCGACCCGCTCCAGCCCGGCGTCGACCCCCGAGTCGAGGACACATACCCGAACCCCCGCCCCGGTGGACCCTCCCCAGGCCCACTCGGGCGTCACCTCACAGGGCCAGCTCGCCGGCAGGGCGATCTCGGCGACGCGCTCGGCCGGGAGGCTGTAGGAGGGAAGCGATTCCGCTTCTGTCGCGGCCACCGGGCGATCCTACTTTCGATCGGCGGCCGGGGCGGGAGCCCCTTGCCCCCGCCCCGCCCGATGGATCGGTGGACTAGATCAGCCGAAATTCTTCCCGTGACCCTCGCTGTCCTCGTCCTCGCTGCGAGGTGCGTGCTTCTTCCCGTGTGCCTCCGCGTCCTCGTCCACGGAGCGGGGGTGAAGGCCGCGACCGTGAGCCTCCGTGGTGTCGTCGCCGGAAGCCTCCGCGTCCTCGTCGTCGCTGCGAGGAAGGTGGTGCCCGTGGCCCTCCGCGTCCTCGTCGTCGCTGCGAGGGAGCTTGTGCCCGTGGCCCTCCGCGTCCTGCGACTCGATCTCCTTCTCGTGCTCCATTGCCCACTCCTTTCGGCGCCCGCCTTCTGCGGGCTTTACCTCTCGACGGCCCGACTGATCGAAATCTTCCCACCCGGGGGCCGACCTCTGCGAGAGAATCGGCGCCGTGGGCGTTTCGCGCGAGAATTTGCTGGGTCTATCGGTCGAGGATCTCTTGACCCGGGTCGCGACCTCGCGGGCGGAGCCCGGGGCCGGCGCGGTTGCCGCCGTCTGCGCCTCTCTTGCCGCGGCGCTCTTGGCGATGGCGGCTGAAGCGGCCCGCGACTCCTGGGAGGAGGCCGGCGGGGCCGCCGCGCAAGCCGAGGCGCTGAGGCGCCGC
Organism: uncultured Actinomycetes bacterium; assembly: GCA_963738305.1. Taxonomy (GTDB): domain Bacteria; phylum Actinomycetota; class Thermoleophilia; order Solirubrobacterales; family 70-9; genus JBBRHQ01. The sequence continues at coordinate 158,572 of CAVTVU010000006.1, forward strand.
ACCGGGGCACTGGCGGGCGAGAATGCCGGCGCCTACGACGCCGCGCTGGAGCTGCTCGCCCGCCCGCGGGGGGAGGGCGAGGGGGACCGGGCGCTTGGCGAGGCGCTCGAGGCCGCCGCGTCGGTGCCGCTTGGGATCGCCGGGCAGGCCGGGGCCATCGCCGAGCTCGCCGCCGAGGTCGCGGCCAACGGGAGGGCAGAGCTCCAGGCGGACGCGATCGCCGCCGCGGGGATCGCCGCCGCCGCCACCCGGACCGCCGCGCTTCTGGTCGAGGTCAACCTCGCAGTGGGGCCGGAGGACGAGCGCGCGAGCCGGGCAAGGGCCCTTTCTGCCTCGGCGCAGGGCGCCGCGGAGCGGGCGCTCGACACCCGCGACTGATGAGCGACGACGCGCAACGAGCCACTCCGGTCGAGTGGCTCGTTGCGCGAATGGGATTTGTCACCTCGGGTGAGGCGGAGACTCAGACCTAGTCTCTTGCACCGTTGCCCTATGCGTCCTCGCCATCGTCCTCGCTGCGGTTGACCCACCTCCCATGGCCCTCGGCGTCCCCCTGCTCGGAGCGGGGTGAGTACTTCTTCCCATGGCCCTCGGCGTCCTCCTGCTCGGAGCGGGGGGAAAACTTCCTGCCGTGGCCCTCGGCGTCCTCGTTGGCGTCCTCCTCGCTGCGGCCATGACCCTCGCCCTCGGACTCACTGCGGGGAAAACGCCCCCCATGCGCCTCGGCGTCCTCGCTGGTGTCCTCCTCACTGCGGGGAAAACGCCCCCCATGCGCCTCGGCGTCCTCGCTGGTGTCCTCCTCACTGCGGGGAGACGCCCCCCATGCGCCTCGGCGTCCTCGCTGGTGTCCTCCTCACTGCGGGGAAGACGCCCCCATGCGCCTCGGCGTCCTCGCTGGTGTCCTCCTCACTGCGGGGAAAACGCCCCCCATGCGCCTCGGCGTCCTCGCTGGTGTCCTCCTCACTGCGGTGGATGTACTTCCCGTGCCCTTCGGCGTCCTGGTCCTGCTCATCGTCGTTCCTGAAATGGATCCTGGGCATCGTGGCCCCCCTCGTCGTCGTTGTGCCCGCTTCTGCGGGCTTTACCCCTTGACGGCTGCGCGCCTGACAATCTTCCCACGGCGAGACGGGTATGGTGGAGAATCGCCCGGTGGAGAGTGGCGAGGGGAGGCGGAGCCGATGAAGGCGCGGGTCGGCCAGTCCCTCGCCGCCCTGCGGTCGGTGTTCGCCAATCCGGGCCTGAGGCGGGTGCAGATCGCCTCTCTCGGCGCCAACGTCGGGCACTTCGCCTATTTCCTCGGGATCTCGATCTTCGTCTTCGACGCGGCGGGCGCGGCGGCGGTGGGGATCGCCGCGGCGGCGCGGATGGTGCCGATGGCGCTGGCCACGCCGTTTGCCGCGACCCTTGCCGATCGCCACTCTCGCTCCGCGGTGATGGTCGCCTCCGACCTCTCCCGGGCGGCGGTTCTCTCGCTCACCGCAGTGGCGATCCTCGCCGACCTGCCGGTCGCGGTCGCGGTCGTGCTGGCCGGGATCGCCGGAGTCCTCTACACCCCGTTCCAGCCGGCGAAGTCGGCGCTGATCCCCGACCTCGCCCGCACCCCGGAGGAGCTGACCGCCGCCAACCTCGCCTCGAGCACGATCGAGAGCGTCAGCGTATTCCTGGGCCCGCTCCTCGCCGCCGCCATCCTCGGCTTCTCGGGCCCGGCTGTCGCGATCTTCGTCTCCGCCGCCTGCCTGCTTTGGTCGGCGCTGTTCGTCGCCCGGGTCCGCTCGGCGCCGCCCAAGGGCAGATCCGAGGTGGCCGAGAGCAGCCGCTTCCTCGCCGATGCGCTGGCCGGGTTCCGGGCGATCGGCACCGACCGTCGCCTCGGTCTCGTCCTTGGCCTTTTCACGGCCCAGACCTTCGTCTTCGGCGGCCTCTCCGTGCTCAGCGTCGTCCTCGCCCTGGAGCTGCTCGACCTCGGCGACGCGGGCCTCGGCTTCCTCAATGCCGCCGAAGGAGTCGGGGCCCTGATCGGCGCCGGGTTCGCGCTGGCGCTGGTCGGCAACCGCCGGCTGGCCCGCAGCCTGGGGATCGGGGTCGCCCTCTGGGGGTTGCCGATGGTGGTCATCGGGCTGCTCGTCAACGAGGGGGTCGCGCTGGCGATGCTGGCGGCGATCGGCCTCGCCAACACGATCGTCGACGTCAGCGCCCTGACCCTGCTGCAGCGAATCGCACCGGAGGAGGTCGTGGCGCGCGTCTTCGGGGTGATGGAGACGCTGCTGATCGCCTCGGTCGCGCTCGGCTCGCTGATGGCCCCGCTGCTGATCGAGCTGATCGGGGCGCGGGAGGCCTTCGTCGCCTTCGGCGGGCTGCTCCCGCTGCTGGCAATCGCCGCCTGGGGACAGCTTGCGCGGGTCGACGCCAGCGCCCCTGCGCCGACCAGACGGCTCGAGCTCCTCGAGGCGATCCCGCTGTTCGCGCCACTCGACCCGGTGGCGCTGGAAGAGCTGGCGGCGAGGCTCGAGGAGCTGCGCGTCGGCGCCGGCGAGGAGATCGTCCGCCAGGGCGAGGCGGGGGAGCGCTTCTACGTCCTCGCCGAGGGCGACGTTGAGGTGATGGTGGACGGGCGCAAGGTTGAGACCGAGGGAGCCGGTGCGCACTTCGGCGAGATCGCGCTGCTTCGCGACGTCCCGCGCACCGCAACCGTTACCGCCCGCACCGACGTCGAGCTCTTCACGCTTGAACGCCCGGACTTCATCGACGCGGTGACGGGCAACACCCGTTCCGGCGCAGCCGCCGAGGCGATCATCGGCACCCGGCTGGGCAGGGCGCGGCCGGCGGCGCTCGCCGCTGCTGGGCCGGCCTGACGGGCCAGCAGGGATTCCTACAACAGCCGGCGGCGCATCTGGAGCATTGGGGAAGAACCCACCCCTCGCACGTGTCTTGGAAGCGATGAAATCTGATCGCCCATACGACGAGACCGGGCTGGGAGAGCTCTTCGCTCTGCTGAAGCCGGCGCCCCAGGCGTGGGTGGAGGCTGCCAAGGAGTTGCCGAGGATCGAGCGTGGGCTGGCACAGATCCTCGCCCTCGCCGAGACCGACGCCGAGTTCCGCGCGGCGCTGATCGACGATCTCGAATCAGCAATCGAGAACGCCGGGTTCGTCCCCGAGCCGGGCCTCGTTCGGGGCGCCAGGGCGCGCCTCGGGTCCGAAGGCTGAAGCGTGCTGGTCGTCAAGCCCCAGGAGGAGCGCTCGGGTCAGCTGAAGTCCGCAGTCGTGTGCGGCCCGACGCAAGCGACGGCGGGCGCATCCCCGATCCGACCCGCGACGTCCGCGACCTCGTCGTAGCCGACGGCGTCGAGGACGGCGATCTCCTCCTCCGGTCGGCCCGCCCCGCCGTGGAGGATCGCCTCCTGGGCGAGGTGGTCGGCGAGGACGTTGCTGTTCTCGAAGGCGAGCACCCGGCGTCCTGCAGCGTAGGAGCGCGCCCGATCGACGTGGTCGCGGTCGGGGCCCTCCCGGGCCAGATCCAAGACCAGCTCGCGGATCAGCTCGTGGGCGGCGGGGCATTGCTCGGACTCGAGCCCGGCGTCGATCTGGAGGATCGCCGTGTCCGAGCTGACCGCCTCGAGCGCCGTGGTCGAGTAGGCAAGGCCGCGGCGCTCGCGCAGCTCCTCGAAGAGCAGGGAGCCCTGCGAGCCGCCGAGCAGGGTGCGATAGACGGCGAGAGCCGCCCTCATCCGGCGATCGTCGAAGTCGATCTCCGGCCGGTAGAGGAGCCGCAGGTGGGAGTGGTGTGAGTCGGTCTCCTCGACGATCACCTCCGAGCTCGGGGCCGGGGGCGCCGCGTAGGGCTCGGGGACGCGCGCCGCCGGGAAGCGCTCGAGGAGCCGATCGAGCTCGCGATCGGAGGGCAGGTGATCGAGATTGCCCACCAGGAGGGCGCAACCTCGCTGCCGGCACCAGCGCCGCTCGCGGAAGGCGATCACGTCGTCGCGGGTGAAGGCCCGCAGGCGCTCTTCCGTTCCGAGCACCGGCCGGCCGAGCGGGTGATCGCCAAAGGCGGCGAGGTCGATCAGCTCGTCGGCGCGGTCCTCGGGACGGTCCTTGGAGCGCGCGATCTCCTGGATCACCACCCCCCGCTCGCGCTCCAGCTCCTCGGGATCGAGTCCCGGGCGCCCGACGAATCGGTAAGGAGGTCGATTGCCTCGGCCGCCACCTCGGCCCGCGAGCGGACCTTGAAGGCGACCATCTCGTGCGATGTCCAGGCGTCGACCCGGGCGCCGATCCGCTCCCCGGCCTCGTTGATCTCGCGGTGGGTCGGGTAGTCGGCGCCGCCCTTGAAGACCAGGTGCTCGAGAAAGTGGGCGATCCCGTTCTCCCGGGCCGACTCGGCCCGGGCTCCCGCCGCGAACGCGACCAGGGCCGTCGTTGCCCTGGTGCCCTCGATCGGCACGCGGGTGACCGGGATACCGTTCTCGCCTCTCATTGCGACCGCAGCCTAGCCGCGATGCGATTCCATGCGCCGCGCTGCGACTACACTCACCACGTGAGTGGGGAGCGAGTGGCCCCGACGCTCGCATCGGGAACCGAGCTGGCGGGCCGATACACGATCGAGGCCCCGATCTCGAGCGGCGGCATGGGAGCGGTGTTCGCTGCCATCGATGCGGAGGCGGGCGGCCGGGTCGCCGTCAAGCACGTCACCGAGGCCCACGGAGCCCGCTTCGAGATCGAGGCCCGCCTGCTGACCCGACTCGAGCACCCCCGGGTGGTCCGCGTCCTCGACCACTTCAGCGACCAGCATGGCATGTACCTGGTGATGGACCTGATCGAAGGAGAGGACCTCGCCGAAGCGCTGAGGCATCGGGGCGATCCGGGACTGCCGGTCAGGGAGGCGGTGACCTGGGCGCTACAGGCCTGCGAGGCGCTCCGCTACGTCCACGAGCAGCAGATCGTCCACCGCGACTTGAAGCCCGCCAACCTGATCGCCGGCGAAGACGGGGTCGTCCTCGTGGACTTCGGGATCGCCCGCGAGTTCGCCGCCGAAGGCGACGCGACGATCGGGATCGGCACACCCCGCTTCATGGCCCCCGAGGTGCTCTCGGGAGGTGCCGCCTCACCGCGAACCGACGTCTACGGGCTGGCCGCAACGCTGTGGATGCTGATCGGCGGCAGGCGTCCGCCCCACGGCCCGCTGCCGTCGATATCAACGATGGTGCGCCGTCACTCCCGAGCTCGAGCAGACGCTGCGTGCCGGCCTCGAGGTCGTGCCCGAGCTCGGATCCCCTCGGCAGAGGCCTTCGCCAAGGCTCTCGGCTCCCCTCGGGGTCCATCGAAGGGCGCGCCGCTCGTCTCTCAGCGTGGCCCGGCCGAGGGCACCGCGCGAGCTGCTCGAAGGGATCGTCCGCACCGCCGCCGGCGTCTTCGATGCCGCGTCGGCCTCGGTGGCCCTGGCCGACCGGGCGAGCGGCGAGCTCGTCTACCAGGCCGCCTGGGGCGCCGGTGCAGAGGAGATCGTTGGGGTCCGGCTCGGGCCGGGGGAGGGCATCGCTGGGGCGGTGATCGCGACCGGCGCGGCGGCGGTCATCCCCAACTGCGCCGGCGACCCCGCTTCGCCGCCGACGTGGCCGGTGGGACCGGCTATGTCCCCAACACGATGCTGGTCGTACCGCTCGAACGGGCCGGTCAGGTGGTCGGGGTCCTGTCGCTGCTGGATCGCCGTGACGGAGGCTCTTACGGAACCCAAGAGGTGGAGCGGGCGCGCCTTTTCGCCGACCTGGCGTTATCGGCGCTGGGCCTCGAGGACGCGCGCCGCCCGGCTGAGAATGAAGGGGGCGAGCGCGCGCAGGGTCCGCCCAGCCCCGAGGTGATCACCGGGCCGACCCGGGAGGACCCGAGCCCCTGACGACAGCGGGCCGCTCCTTGGGAGCGGCCCGCTGCACGTCGTCAGGTTGGTGACGCGCTCGTCCCAGCCCTGTCCACACCCATCACGGGATCTGGCAGATCGTCGAGGACCCGTTGTCGTTGAAGTACGACCAGTGAACGAGTTTGACGCCGGAGCTGGCCCAGTAGTAGTACTCCTTGACGGCGTAGTAGCCACTGCTCAGCTGTCCCGACGCCGGGAACCTCAGGCCGCCGGTCGATGCCTGGAAGTTGTTCGGGTATCTCCAGGCGGAGAGGCGCCCGTACTGGTCCACCTCACTGGCCAGCCAGGGCTGCGTGCCATCGACGAGCCGCCAGCGATGGCGCTTCCACTTGTAGAGATCGGGCGACCACTTGACGGTCTCCCAGCCGCGCCCGTACCAGGTGTCCATCCGGTACGGCGGAGGCGAGGCGATCATCGCCCCCGGACCACAGCTGGCTGACCGCGAGTAGTGGGTCGGGTAGGCCGATGCGCTCGGTACCGCAACCAGACCCAAGGCGGCGATCGCGGTAAGGATCCCGAGCTTGGCGATTCCGGGCCTTTTCTTCAGATGCTTCATCAACGTCATTGGTTCTCCTTTTGGGTTCCGTGATTTGGTGTGGTCTCGGTTCAGCGTCGCGGCCGGACCCGGAAGCTCCAGGAGGCCGGTGTCGCGTCGACCTCGCCATCGGCCACCGCCCGCACCTTGAACGCGTATCGTCGGGCGGACAGGTGGCGGAAGGTCACCGGTGAACTACAGCTCCGCCATCCGGTGCTGTAGCGGCACTCGAATGACGCGCCCTGAGCGTTCGAGCCGAAGGCGAAGGTGGCGGAGCGCTTGCGGATGACGTGCGGCGGACGCTGCGTGAAATAGGTGTCCGGAGCCGCCGCTGGGGCCGAGGCCTGACTCAGGTGCAGCACCAGGCTGCCCGTCGCGGGACCCGCTCCCTCATCGTTGAATCCGTCGACGGCGATCCGATAGGTCGTCCCGGCGTTCGCGCTGAACGAGATCTCGCTGTCCTGATCCTGCCCGTCGACGATGTCGTCGTCGCTGGCGACCTCATGCAGCGTAGCCAGCGAGCTACCGGTATAGGCGGCGAGGACGGTGTCGAAATCGCTGCCTCGGGTGTCGATCGCCACCGTACCCGAGCCGGGAGCGGTCCAGCGGTACCAGACCGAGGCACCACCCTCGTTGCCGGCGTGGCGCGGCTCGCCCTGCTCCTTCGATGCGCCGACATTCGCATCGTTCCTCGAAACGTCGGTCCCGGCGAGCGGCTGCGCCGCTCCGAACTGATCGTTCACAGGCCCGGGGCTGGAACCCCCGTCCGAAAAGCTCGCGGACATCGTCGAGGCACAGCTGCGGTCGAAGCCGGAGACGCTGATGCCGCTCGCCGACCCATCGTAGAGCCGGCTGCTCGGGGTCGAGCCGCCATCGAAGCTGCCGCCGAGCCATGCATCGGTCGAGTCGAAGGGCCCTTCCCACCTCGACCCGGCGACATCCGGGTCGCCATCCGCCTCCTCCAGATCGACGAGGCGGCGAGTCTCGGTCGCGTTGGCCGAGTTCCCCGAGGTGCGTGTCTCGTCAACGTGCCAGATCAGCATCCCGCAGCCGGGGAGCGCCCGGTCATACCCGACCCGCTGGCGGTTCTCGACCAGGAAGTACTCGCCGGATCCGCTGCGCTCACCGAAGGTCCAGTCGACGCTGCCGGGATTGTCGAGCATGCGGATTGCCGCCGGTGTCGTCTCCGTCTGACCCAGCGAGCTGCGCCCGTTGCCCGCGGGGAGCGGATCGGTCCAACCCTGGTAGTACTTGAGGAAGGCGTCCGGATGTGCAGGGTCACTGCCGGCGTAGCGGCCGGGGGCGGCGAGCCAGGACCCGTTGCCCATAACGCTCCACTCGCCGACGCCCCCGCTCGAGCTTCCGTCGATGTCATAGAGGTCCGGCATGTCGAGGTCGTGGCCCATTTCGTGGGCCATGATCCCCAGGGTGGCCATGTGAGCGCCGCCGCCGCAGTGCATCTCCCCGAACATCGTGTACTCGGAGGCCGCCCAGACGCCGTCGACTGCGGGGGTGTAGTCGCCGGTCACCCAGTGGTGCCCCCAGACCGCGGGGGTCGCGCCCGAGACGTTGACGCACGAGGACTCCTCCCATCCGGCGGGGATCACGGTGATATGCAGCTCGTCTGCGCTCACTCTTCCGTCGCCGTCACGGTCGTAGGACGCGTAGTTCACATAGGGGTTCGCGGCGATCACCGCGTCGCGAACCGTCGCCTGCCGTTCCGAACCATCCGCGCGCGGATGGTTTCGGTTCAGTGTGACCCAGCCGACCACGCCGTCGTTGGCGCCGAAGCTGTCAGCAGCCGGCGCGATCTTCAACTTCCCGTAGGAGACCTCGTCGTAATAGTCGCTGACGCTGTCGGTGGCCCCGAAGAACCGGTCTCTCCACTGGCTCGGAGAGGTCCCGAGGCTGTCCTGGTCGGCGAACTGGACGAGAATCACCAGCGAGTGCTGGGTGCCGGTGTTGGCCGGCGAGGGCGACTCCTCCGCCGAGCCGTCCCCTGAGGCGGCCGCGGCGCTGTCCTCGACGGGCGGCTCTTCAGCCGCCAGGTGCTCGGCGCGGTCGATCCGCCCCTCGTCGCGAAGATGGGGCTCGACCGAATCGGGTGCCGGGCGATTCGCGGGCGCGCCACCGGGGGCCAGACCATCCCCCCGGTGCTCCGCGTACTCCCAGACGTCGGACTGCCGATCCTTGAGAACGGTGTAGCCCTGTCGGGTCTCGAAACCGTGGTACCACTCGTCGCCGAAGGGCTTCGCCGCCACCGTGGCGCCCGAGGGCTGCCCGAGCTCGACCTTCTGGCCGGGCGCGACCGGAACCGCGAGGCTGGTGGTGGGGCTCGCGAGGATCGACGTGAGCAGGGCGAGCCCACCGATCAGGCAGCCGATCCCGCGGCGGGTGCGTCGTGGACGTCGACTCGCTCCAGGCTGGGTCTCCCAGGTGGTGTTTCCGATCCCGTTCACTTCGTCTCCCTCGATCTCTGGCGGCCGCAGCGCGGACGCGGTGACATATGCAGCCAAAGACGGGCCGCAGCCCTGTCTTCATCCCACCGGTCGAGGTTGTGTGAGCGACGCCACTGAGCGCGATTTACGGGGTCTGGCGTGCGCCGGCTATTCGGGAGGCTGCTCCGTTCGCTCCCTGGCCCCGTTCGGAATCAGCACCGGATCGCCCCGCTCGGGGAACGGGATCTCGACCAGGTCGAAGTCGCGAGGCGCAACGCAGTTGGAGAACTCTTCCCGCGCCTCTTCGAGGACCTCGCCGACGTGGTAGCGGGAGGAGATGTGGACCAGGGCCAGCATCTTCACCGCCGCCTCGCGGGCCAGCGCCGCCGCCTGGCCGGCGGTCGAGTGGCCGGTCTCGGCGGCGCGCTGCGCCTCCTCCTCGGCGAAGCTGGCGTCGTGGATGAGCAGCTCGGCCCCCTGGGCCGCCTCGGCAGTCGCCACGCACGGCGCGGTATCGCCACTGATCACCACCGTCCTCCCTGAGCGCGCCTCCCCCATGACCTGCCCAGGGGTCACGAACCCGGATGCGCCTTCGACGCTCTCGCCACGCTGCAGCTGGCCGAAGGGCGGTCCTTCGGGAACTCCGAGCGCGATCGCTGCCTGGGCATCGAAGCGGCCGGGACGATCCTCCTCGACCAGCGCGTATCCGCAGGCGCGGACGCGGTGCTCGACCTCGAAGGCGCGGATCGCGTAGCCGTCGTGCTCGATCGCATCGCCCGGCCCCATCTCGGCCAGCGTAATCTCGAAACGGTTACGGCCGAGGATCGGGCGCAGCACGTCGAACAGCTCCGGGAGCCCCGGCGGGCCGTGGATCCGCAGCGGCCGCTCCCGTTCGGTCAGGTCGTAGGTCTTGATCAGACCCGGGAGGCCGAGGAAGTGGTCGGCATGGAAGTGGGTCAGATAGATCTCATCGACCTGGACCAGCCCCAGCGACCGCTGCATCTGGCGCTGCGTCCCCTCGCCGCAGTCGAACATCAGCCGCTCGCCCCCGCGCGCGACGAGCACGCTGGCGGTGGCCCGGCGCGCGGTCGGCACCGAGCCGCCCGTGCCGAGAAAGGCGACCGAGAGGTCCATCCGCGCAGCCTAGAGGCGCGCGGGGCCGTTCACGTCGTTTGAAGCGGCCTTGGTTGATCCAACTGAGTGCCGTAAACGGGTCCCGCTCAGCCGCAGGGCGGGTCGGCATTGGATCCCAGACTATGGGGGCCCCAGCTGGCTCCGTCGGATCCGTTCTGATTCCAGATATAGGCTCGAAAGTAGGCGTTGCCGCCCGTATACGGCCAGCCATAAAAATTCTCATATCGCCAATTGGGACCGACGGCTCCCCACAGGTCTCCGAACTGCCAGGCGGTCTCACGGCCATTGACGAAGACGAGGTGGAATTTCACGTTCGCCCGCTGGGTGGTGAGGACATTCCACTTGACGCCGGCTTTGTAGACCCGCTGAAAGCAGCCACCCACGATCTTCGGTGATGCAGCCGCCCCGGCTGTCGGAGCTGAAGCAGCTGCGACACCCGCGATGACCACGAGAGCCAGGAAGCTATGGTGCAGCCTGCTGCGGATTCTCATATGACCTCCTCAAAAAGCCGCCGCAACCGCGAGTCTATCCGCCCAAGCGCCCGAGCGGTAGGACCAGGAGTCTCCGTAGGCATTGTCGACCTCGCGTCGCCGAGGATTAGACTCGACGGCTCCGCGCCCGTAGCTCAGCTGGATAGAGCGCATGCCTCCGGAGCATGAGGTCACAGGTTCGAATCCTGTCGGGCGCGTTCTTGCCGCCCGTGATCCCGGCAATTCCCCTCGCTCCTGGCGCCAACCTTGACCTTCCGCGGGGAACAGATCGCCCGCCACGCGTGGGGCCGAGATTTGCGAGCCGCCGATCGAAGCCGACCGTTAGGAGGAATTGGCGCCGCTGGTCCGGAAGTCGAAGCCGCAGCGGGGGCATTCGACCTCGCTGCGCCCGACCCGCTCGGCGCAACCGGGGCAGGTCAGCTCCACGCCCCGCTTGACCATGACAATGACGATAAAGGCCACGACTGCAAGACAGACCACAGACATGAGGATCGCCGCTCCGGGCGGGGAGAACTGGAGGTCGCTCAGGTAGGGGAGCATCGAGCCGCGATCCTACGGGCCCCGTTGGTTCCCGGCAGAGGAACCAGTGCCACCCGATCGACAGGGCGGATGACACGCCCCTTACGACTGGCCGCCGGTCACCTCGACGTATCCGTACCAGGCAGGCTTCGGCTGCAGGCCCGTCGTGAACAGGCCGCCGGTGACGCAGTAGTAGCAGGCAGGCGGCGGATCGTCTTCCCAGGGGAACCAGTAGGTCCGGCCGATCTTCCAGCGACGCTGATTGTCGATCAGCATCTTGTAGGCGGCGACCAGGGTTGTCTTCTGCCCCTCGGGGCCCTTGTCGAAGCTGAGCCGCTCATCCCCCGAACCCCACCCGAACTCGTCGATCCAGATCGGGGTGGTCTTGTCCCGATGGCTGTTCATCACCTTCCGCATCTCGACGATCTGCGAGCGCATCTCATCGACGTCACCGGCGTAGGGGTGCAGAGCCACGACGTCGAAGGTGGACCTGATCCTCTTGAATCTGTAGAGCTGGGTCAGGAAGTCCTTCGCCCAGAGGGCCCCTCCGGTCGAGCTGGGGCGGCCGTAGAGGCCGCCGATCACGACCTTCGCGTTCGGGTCGGCGTTCCGCAGCGCCCTGCTCGAGATCCGAAGCAACTGCGCGTATCTGGACACCGACACCGGGTCCGTGAACCAGACGCCGTTCTCCTCGTTCCAGATCTGCCAGGCATGAATCGGCTCGTAGGGAAGCTTCGGATGGGATGACCAGAAGCTGCCACGCGGTCCGTAGCGACCAACTGCGCGTTCGAGGAAGACCTCCCAGAGGTCGCGCTGGACCAGGGAGTCGACCGGCAGTATCGCCGTACTCGTTCCCACCCATCGCGGGGTCGAATAGATGATCGGGAGGACACTGATCCGGGCCGCCGCAGCCCCGGCGACCTGGCTGTCGAAGGCCTGCCAGTTGAACCTGCCCGGGTTCGGCCAGGCCGTGCTCCAACCCAGGGGTACCCGGACGCTCCGTACGCCCCCGCGCCGCATCTGGGCGAACTCCTCGGCCGTCGGCAGGCCCTCGTTGGGGCTGACTCCGAAGAACCTGGCCGGGAGCCGCTCACGCTTCTTCTGCAGGGACTCCGAGGCAGGGGCGGACGGTGGGAGCAGCGCCGCGCCGAGGAGCGAAAGGCACAGCAGGACCAGCATCCCCCGCGCTCCGCGCGGCGACCATCGCAACCGAAGCGGGCAGCCCGCTTTGCCTCCTGCCAGGGACATGATCTAAATCGTAGCCCTGAAAATGGGGTCCGGGTGCGAGAAAGGGACGAGCCTGGAGCCTCGGAAGCGTCCCTGGCGGCGTCAGCAGCGGGTGAAACCGGCGTCCGGAACGCGCCTCTTGACCAGCGTGGAGAAGTCCAGCTGCCTCGACGCGGGACAGACGCGGCGCGCGATCGCGGCGGGGGCACGGAGGCCGCGGTGCTTCCAGTCGTCCACGTACTCGGTCTGGAAGACGGCCTTGCCGGCGTCGATGAACGGCTGCTCGCGATCGCACTCGTGGTAGTAGAAGCACTCCTCGTTGAGGGACCAGTCGAAGGCTTTGGCCATGCGACGGTCGAGCACCTCGACACCGTTCTTCATCCCGACCGAGAGCCCGCGGGAGTGCGCTTCCCGGGCCACCTTCAGGTACCAGCCCCGCTCAGCCGGCTTGCGGATCGCGAACCCGGGATGGTTGCCGAGCGGGTTGTTCTCGTCGGGCTCGACCCCGTCGCAACCGATCGATCGGGCGAGACGCAGGCGGGCCCAGACGATCGGCGCGAATCGGCTCCAGGCGGAGCGCCGGATATCGAGCCAGCGCTCGCCCGACCACCCGGTGGAGCGTCCGATCACCGACTTCGGGAAGAGGTTCGCGTCGGGCCGGTACCGCTCCCAGGCCCCCGTGTCGAGGTAGCAGATGGCGATCTTCCTCCGCGAATGCAGACGCCTGACGATCCCCGCGTTGACGCCCTTCGGCCAGCGAGCCGAGCCAAAGCCCCGCACCTTCACCACCCGAGCCGAGGGCACAGCGTCTTGGAGATCGACGTCGTACATGTCGACCCCCCGCAGGCGACCTATCCGCCCCACGATCTGCCACTGCCAGCTGGTGCCGGGCGCGGGGCTCCAAACGGCGCGGGCTCCGCTCGCCCCCTCCTGGCCGGCGCCGAAGAGCAGCACGGCCAGGGCGCCGGCGCCGATCGCCGCCGCCAGCGCCACGATGCCGAGCACCGCCGGCGGCCGCTTCAGGCGGCGGCGCGGTCCGGAGCGGCGGGGGCGGCCCATCGAGCCAAGATAACGGCAGTACGAAAGATGGACGGACATGCTTTTCCTCCAGGGAGAGGGCCGGATAGGTTCCGGCGGTGAGCGAGTTCACCTTCGTGATCGAGGGCCGCGGTCTGGGCTCGGCGCTGGCGGAAATGGAGCGCTCGGACTTCGTCGCGGTGCTGGGTCCCCACATCGCCCGCGGTCCCGGCGCCGGACCCGCGGCGGAGCGAATGGTGGTCGTCGCGACGGCGAGGGATTGCGAGGCCGCCGAGGAGCTGCTCTGGGAGTATCTCGGGCCAAGCCGCAACTACGCGGTGAGCGTCGAGATGCAGTCCCAGCAGGCAGCGACATAGGCATTCCATGCCGGCCATCCCCTCTCAAGCGGCACGGAAGCCCCTCCCGCGGAAGGGGCCTCTCGCGCATTCGCCCCCGCCGATTGAAGGGTTCCGGCGGGGACGTTCTCCCGGATAACGGGACCGGGTGGGCCGCGCTTGCGCGCAGCCCCGGTGCTAGAAATGAAGGAGTGGAGCAGGATGTGGCACCCAGGTCCGAGGACGAGCTCCGAGAGCAGGCGATCGGGAGCCTGAGGAAGGCCGCCAACGCCTGGGACGTCTACGGGCGCAAGCCGATCAGCGAGTCCGAGATCCAGCGCGAGACCGAGCGCCTGCGCGGCTGATCGTCGGCGCGGCTATCTTCCCGGCCCGGTGCGCCGTGCGGACCTTGACCTTCCCCTTGGGGCGATCGCGATCGTCCTCGCCGGCGTCGCCCTGAGCGCCGCGACAGCGCTGCTGGCCACGGACGAGTTCGCGGGAGGGGTCCACCTCGAGTGGGACGACTCCGCCCGGATCGCTGACTCGGCGCCCTCGGAGGCCGGCGGGGTCTCGGCGAAGATCGTCGGCGCCGAGATCGACACGACCCGCTCGAACGCCAGCGGCTACCGCCTCTACGAGGTCAACGGCCGGCTCCGCCTCGAGACTCCACGCCACGATGATCGGGCCCTCGCGACATGCACGATCTCGGTGCCGTCGCGCTCGGTGCTCGGCCGCACCCCGGGCAAGCGGGCCTCCTATCCCCTACCGAGCGAGGAGCTCGCCGACCAGCTGGTGCCGGAGGGCTCGATCGTGCGCTTCTACGCCAAGGGCACCGACATCGTCGTCGTCCCCCTCAGCGACGCCCTCGATAGCTTCACGACGGCCCCGGGTGTGAAGGTCGAGTGGGGGCCCTACCGGCAGGGCGAACAGACCTGGAACTGGGTCCTCACGGGCGTCGCGCGCCCCCAGCGGGTCGTCCAGCTCGGTTTCGCGACGCTGTGGCGGACGACCGCGCGGCCGGGGGCGAGGATCACCTGCCGCGTGACAGACGGGGGCCAGCGAGTCGCGGCGCGGACCGGCGGCGGGCTCTGATCAGGCGGGGGCGAGCAGCAGCTCCGGTCCCTCGATCCCCTTGCCCACCTTGTTCAGCTTCGGGTTGGCGGGAGCACTCTCCATCCTCGACGCCTCCAGCGGCCCGCACATCGCCACCGCCTCCTCGGCGCTCAGCCCGGGGTCGAGCCAGGCGGCCTCCGCCTCGGGGTCGGGGAGGATCGACGGCATCCGGTCGTGGACTTTGGCGACCAGGTCGTTCGGAGTGGTGGTGATGATCGTGCAGCTGTAGAGCCACTCGCCCTCCCACTCCTTGCGGGTGCAGATCCCAGCGAAGGCAAAGGGCTCGCCGCCGTCGACCGTGAAGCGCCAGGGCTGTCGCGGCTGCTTGGGATCCTCGGCCTTCAACCACTCGTAGAAGCCGTCGGCGACGATCAGGCAGCGGTGGCGGAACTTGCCGATCAGGGGCGCGTAGGCCTTGCTCTCCAGCAACCGCTCGGTCTTCGCGTTGATCATCCGGTAGCCGACCTTCAGGTCCTTGGCCCAGATCGGGATCAGGCCCCAGCGCATCATCAGGGCCTCGCGCTCGCCCTGCGCCGCTTCCCCGGGGTCCGGCGAGGAGCGGACCGTTAGGACCTCCTGGGTGGGAGCGACGTTGAAGCGGCCGCCGGCGGACTCCATCCCCTTGCCGGCCAAGGCCTCTTCCAGCTCGACCTGGAAGCGGTCGGCGACCTTCTTGTTGTCCTTGGTGGTGACCGTGAACCGTCCGCACATGGCCTCAGTCTCCCATCAGGCCAGGCTCAGGCGCTTCGCCCGGCGGGGGGAGCCGGGGCCGCGCGGAGCGTCGGATGCTCCCGGTACCACTCGACCGTGCGGGTGAGACCATCGCGCAATTGGATTTTTGGCGACCAGCCGGTCATTTGCCGCAGCTTCGCCGGGTCCACGTACTGGCGATCGATCTCGCCCTCCGGGTTACCGAGACCGCGTATCTCGGGCTCGATCTCGGTGCCGACGACCTCGCCGAGCAACCGCAGCACCTCCAGCACCGCGTGGGGCTCGCCCCCGCCGGCGTTGAGCGCCTCCCCCGCCGCCGGCCCACCGGCGCCGACCGCATGCTCGATCGCCAGGTAGGCAGCGACGGCGTCGTCGACGAAGAGGAAGTCGCGCTCGGGGCTGCCATCGGATCGAATCACCGGGCGGCGCTCATCGAGCATCGCGCAAACTGCCTCGGGAATGAGGCGGGAGAGGTTGAGGTCGCCGCCCCCATAGACGTTGGCGAAGCGGGTGACCGCCACGGGGAGTCCGAAGCCGCGCCAGTAGCTGAGCGCGATCACGTCCGCCGCGGCCTTGCTTGCCTCGTAGGGGCTGGCCGGCCGCAGCTGCTGCCCCTCGTGGTAGGGAAGCTCCTCCTGCGGCCCGTAGGCCTTGTCCGAGGATGCGACCACGACCGCCGGCACGTCAGCCCCACGGCAGGCTTCCAGCAGGGTCCATGTGCCCCGGACGTTCGTCTCGAAGGTCGCCGCGGGAGCGGCCATCGCACTGCCCACGAGCGTCTGCGCAGCAAGGTGGAAGACGGCGTCGAACTCACCGGCCGAGACCACGGCGTCGACGACCTCGGCGTCGCAGAGGTCGGCGGCGATCATCTCGACCTGGGCCTCCACTCCCTGCAGCGCCAGGCCGGATACCGGCGGCGAGCCGCGGTCGATGACGGTCACGGCGTCGCCGCGCGCCAGCAGGGCCGTGGCCAGGTGGGACGCGATGAACCCGTGCCCGCCGGTGATCAGCGAGCGTTTCATCGCGAACGGTCCTCGGATGCGCGGAAACGGGGCGGCAAGGGCGGCAGGATAGAGCGCGGCGGCTGCGGCCGCCGGGGGCGCCCGCACCCGCTCAGGCGACGGGCAGCCAGGGCGCCGCGCCGGAGTGCCAGAGGTCGTTGAGCGTCACCGCGTCCTTGTAGGTGTCGAGGCACTCCCAGAAGCCCCGGTGGCGATAGCCCGCCAGCTCGCCCTCGGCGGCGAGCCGCTCCAGCGGGGCACGCTCGAGGACGCTCTCCGGCGCGAGGTAGTCCTCGATCCCGGCTTCGAAGCAGAAGAAGCCGCCGTTGATCCAGTGATCGCTGCGCGGCTTCTCGGTGAACCCCTCGATCAGGTCACCCTCCCCGAGATGGGCCACACCCCACTGCAGGTTCGGCCTCACCACGGTCACCGTGGCCGTGGAACCCCGGGAGCGGTGGTGCGCGAGCAGCTCACCGAGGTCGATGTCGGCCAGGCCGTCGGCATAGGTGAGGCAGAACGCCTCACCGGAGAGGGCCCTCGCGGCCGCCAGGGCCCGGCCCCCGGTAGGAGTCCCGGTGCCCGTTTCCAGGCACTCGACGCTCAGGTGCGCCGGCCAGGCCTCATCGCTCGCGAAGCGCTGGATCGTCTCGCCCAGATAGCCCGTGCAGAGGATGAACCGCTCGAAGCCCTGGCGCGCATAGATCTCGATTACGTGCCAGAGGATCGGCCTTCCGCCGATCTCGACCAGCGCCTTCGGCATCGTCTCGGTCTTCTCGCGCAGGCGGGTGCCGCGGCCGCCGCAGAGGATGGCGACCGGAGGCCGCCCTCCGCGAGACTTCAATTTCCTCTCACGGTGAGAGTCGAGTGAGCTCTCGCCGACGCGGCCGGATCAGCCGCCGGCGACCGCGGGCAGGATCGTCACCTCGTCGCCGTCGGAGATCTCGGTCTCCAGCCCATCGGTGAAGCGGATGTCCTCGCCGGAGACGTAGACGTTGACGAAGCGCCGAAGATCCCCGTCCTGGGTGATCCGCTCGCGCAAGCCGTCGTGCTCGTCGAAGACCGCGTCAAGCGCCTCCCCGACCGTCGCGCCCTCCACCTCCAGCTCCGACTCGCCGCCCGTCGCGGCCCGGAGCTGGGTCGGGATCTTGACCTTCACTGCCATCAGGCGGGAACCTCCTGTGTGAACTCAGTCTCGAAGCTGGCGAGATCAGGGTCGATCTCGTGCATGTGGAACCTATCGCGTGCCGCATCGAGCGTCTTCAGTCCCTCGCCGGTGATGTAGGCGACGATCCGCTCGCCCTCGCCGATATCGCCCCGTTGAGCGAGCTTGGCGAGGACGGCGACCGTGACCCCGCCGGCCGTCTCGGTGAAGATCCCGGTGGTCTCGGCGAGCAGCCGGATGCCGTCGCGGATCTCCCGGTCGGAGACGGCGTCGATCGAACCGCCGCTGCGGCGCGCCTGCTCGAGCGCGTAGGGGCCGTCGGCGGGGTCCCCGATCGCCAGGCTCTTGGCGATCGTCTGCGGCTTCTGCGGCTTGCAGATCGTCCAGCCCTGCTCGAAGGCCGTGGCGACCGGGCTGCAGCCGCGGGCCTGGGCCCCGCAGAAGATCGGCTGGCTGCCGGAGACGAGGCCGGCTTCGAGCCACTCCCCGAAGCCGCGGTGGATCTTGGTGAAGAGCGACCCGGAGGCGATCGGGGCGACCACCCGGTCGGGAAGCTCCCAGCCGAGCTGCTCGATCGTCTCGTAGGCGAGGGTCTTCGAGCCCTCGGAGTAGTAGGGGCGGAGGTTGACGTTGACGAACGCCCAGGGACGGGTCTCGGCGAGCTGGGTACAGAGCCGGTTGACGTCGTCGTAGTTCCCCCGCACGCCGACCAGCTTGGTGCCGTAGACCCCCGTCGCGATCAGCTTCTGCTCCTCGAGGTCGGCGGGCACGAAGACGTAGGAATCCAAACCGAGGGCGGCGGCGCGGGCGGCGACGGCGTTGGCGAGGTTGCCGGTGGACGCGCAGGCGACGGTCTCGAAGCCGAGCTCGCGCGCCTTGGCGGTCGCAACCGCGACGACCCGGTCCTTGAAGGAGTGGGTCGGGTTCGCACCGTCGTTCTTGACCCAGACCTCGGCGTCGAGCCCGAGCCGCTCGGCGAGGCGATCGGCGCGGATCAGCGGGGTCAGCCCCGGCTCGAGCGGATCGGCAGGACGGCTCGCGAACGGGAGGAAGTCGGCGTAGCGCCAGATCCCCCTGGAGCCGGCCTGGATCCGCCTCTTTGCCTCGCCCGGGTCGAGGCCCGAATGGTCGTAGGCGACCTCGAGCGGGCCGAAGCACTCCGAGCAGACGAACAGCGCCTCCAGCGGATATGCCGACCCGCACTCCTTGCACCTCAAGCTCTCAACTGACATCCGATCTCGCTTTCTGCTGCTGCCCTCGAAAAAAAACCTCCGCCTGTGTGGGGCAGAGGTCCGATCGGACGTTCCCCACATCTGCCAGGCCTCCAACTTCGCCTGCTGGACTTGGCACCTTCTCCGAACCGAGCGGTCCGAGTGGTTGCCGGGGCTTCATCGGGCCAGTCCCTCCACCCCTCTAGATGTGGCGCTATATGTGGCCGGCGACTATACCATCGCCTCGCGGGGCGATCGCCGGAATGTCCGGGAAATCGTGACAACGATCGTGCTCGGCGTCGCGGCCCGCCCACTAACCTGTCTTCACTGGTGATGACTGTGCCGTGCGAGAAGATGAGCAAGAGCGATGCCGAACCTTCCAAAGCCGAGGCTGCGACGGCCGACGCGGCGCGGCGAGCTCATCGCGCCGGCACCCCTTCCTGAGCGCAGCACGCCAAACGTCGAGCAGATCGACGCCGAGGGCCTGCGCTGGGTCAACATCGATCATCCCAGCAACCTCGAGCGGGCCTGGATCGCGGAGCAGTTCGACTTCCACCCGCTCGACCTCGAGGACGTCTTCTCGCGCAACGAGCGGCCGAAGATCGACACCTACGACGAGTACCTGTTCATCGTCCTCCACTTCCCGGTCTTCGATCGGGCGGCGGGGCGTCTCGGCACCGGCGAGCTCGACCTCTTCGTCGGGCCCGGCTTCGTCGTCACGATCCCGAACCAGCCGCTGAAGCCGGTCGAGTACCTGTTCGAGAGCTGCCGCTCCAAGGAGGAGCTGCGGGAGAAGCTGTTCGCGCGGGGCTCCGGCTACCTGCTCTACAGGATCGTCGACGACAGCTTCGATTACTGCTTCCCGATGCTTCGCAAGATCGGCAACAAGCTCGACAACCTCGAGGACGAGATCTTCGAGGGCCGAGGCGAGGATGTCGTCCGCGACATCTCCAACGTCAAGCAGGAGATCATCAACTTCCGCAAGGTGATCCGGCCCCAGCGGCCCGTCCTGCGCGACCTGGAGTCGGTCAAGCAGCGCTACCTCGCCCCCGACCTCGACCTCGAGATCTACTTCGACGACGTCGTCGACGCCCACGAACGCATCTGGGACATGCTCGAGAACTACAAGGAGGTCGTCGTCGCACTCGAGGAGACCAACGAGTCGGTGATCTCCCACCGCGTCAACGACATCCTCCGCGTGCTGACCTCGATCAGCGTGATCGTCCTGCCGCTGACCCTGATCGCCAGCGTCTGGGGCATGAACGTCGGAGTCCCCGGCGAGGGTGACGCGATGGACTTCTACGTGATCGTCGGCGTGATGCTGGTGATGTTGATCGCGATGGTCGGCTACTTCCGCAAGCGCGGCTGGCTCTGAAGAGTCAATTCCGCTCGAATCCTCCGCTTCCGCTCGCTTCGCATCAACAAGCACTGGAAGCCTGCTCGCTCGCTCTCGCGTCCGGTTCGAGCGGGTGGCGGGCGGGATGGCCCCCACTTCGGCTCGCTCGCTTCGCGTCCGGGGCCAGCGGGTCGCCTGACCCCCACCGGGCCACGTAGGATCGGGGGCCGTGGCTAGTCAGCGGATCTGGGCGCCCTGGCGCCTCGCCTACGTGAAGGACGCTTCCAAGGAGACAGAGGAGGAGTGCATCTTCTGCGCCAAGCCGGCGGAGGACGATGACGAGGCGAATCTGGTCGTCCATCGCGCCGGCAGCTCCTTCGTCCTCCTCAACCTCTTCCCCTATACGAACGGGCACCTGATGATCGCCCCCTACGAGCATCGCGGCCGCCTCCAGGACCTCGGGCCGGAGACGGTCGCCGAGATGATGGGCCTGGCCCAGCGGGCGATGGACCGGCTGGAGGAGATCTACGCGCCGCAGGGCTACAACGTCGGCTTCAACCAGGGCCGAGCTGCCGGCGCCGGGGTGGAGCACCACATCCACATGCACATCGTGCCCCGCTGGGAGGGCGACACCAACTTCATGCCGGTGATCGCCGACGCCCGGGTGATGCCGCAGAGCCTCGAGGAGAGCTTTGAGGCGCTGAAGGGAGCTTTTTGACCTCACGACCCCCGCTCGCGCCGTCCGCGATCTTCAAGGCCTACGACATCCGCGGGCTCTACGGCCGCGAGATGGACGAGACGACCGCGCACGCGATCGGCCGCGCCTTCGCCCGCGTCCTCGCAAGGCTGCGGAGCAAGGAGCCCGGCGAGCTGCGAGTCGGTCTCGGCCGCGACATGCGCCTCGAGGCGCCGGCGATGGCGGCCGAGCTGCGCGACGGCCTGATCTTCGAGGGGGCCACCGTGATCGACGCCGGGATGATCGCGACCGAGATGCTCTATTTCCTCGTCGGCTCGCGAGATCTGGACGGCGGCGCCATGGTCACCGCGTCGCACAACCCGAAGGCCTATACCGGCGTGAAGCTGATCCGCGAGGGGGCGCTGGCACTCTCCGGCGATGCCGGCATCGGCGAAGTGCAGGCCGAGATCGAGGCGGGCCTAGGCCCCGCTCCCGGCCGCGGCGCCTTCGAGGAGGTTGACATCTGGGAGGAGTTCCGCAGTCACGCCGCCTCCTTCATCGACGCCGACGGGGTGCGGCCGATGCGGGTGGTGGTCGACGGCGGCAACGGGATGGCGGGCCCGATGGTGGGACCGATCCTCGAGGACCTCGGCCTCGACTTGATCGAGATGTACTTCGCGCCCGATGGCGAGTTCCCCGACCACGAGCCCAATCCGCTGCTGGAGGCCAATCGCAGGCTGATCATGGACCGGGTCCGCAGCGAGGGTGCCGACCTCGGCATCGCCTGGGACGGTGACGCCGACCGCTGCTTCTTCATCGATTCCTCCGGCGAGTTCTGCGACGGAGACTTCGTCTGCGCGCTGCTCGCGCAGGCGGCGCTCGCGAAGAGCCCCGGGTCGACGATCCTCTACGACCCGCGCTCCAGCCGCGCCGTGCCGGACCTGATCGCCGAGGCCGGCGGGCGCTCAGCCCTCTCCCGGGTCGGCCACGCCTTCTTCAAAGCCCGGATGCGCGAGGAGCAGGCAGCCTTCGGCGGCGAGGTCTCGGGCCACTATTACTTCCGCGAGTTCTGGAACGCGGACTCGGGAACGATGCCGGCGGTGTTCATGCTCGAGCTGCTCTCGCGCTCCGACCTCACCCTGGCCGAGCTGATGGCGGAGTTCCGCTCGCGCTACTTCATCTCCGGCGAGATCAATTCCGAGGTATCCGACACCGAGGCCAGGATGGCGGCGATCGCTCGACCGCTATGGCGACGGCGAGATCGGCCGCCTCGACGGGATCTCGGTCGACTACCCGGACTGGCACTTCAACGTGCGCCCGTCCAACACCGAGCCGCTGCTGCGGCTCAACCTCGAGTCGCTGGTCTCACCCGAGCACATGGAGAGCAAGCGGGACGAGGTCCTGGGGTTGATCAGGGAGTGAGCCCCGAGGAGGCGCTCGAGCGGGCCCGGGAAGCCGGGATCCATTGCCTGCGCATCCCGACCCCGTTCGCCGTCGGGCGGGTCAACTGCTACCTGATCGAGGACGAACCCCTCACCCTGGTCGACACGGGGCCGAACTCGGGCAAGGCGCTCGACGAGCTGCAGACGCAGCTCAGCGAGCGCGGCCACTCGCTATCCGACCTCGAGCTGGTCATCCTCACCCACCAGCACATCGACCACGTTGGCCTGATCGAGATCATCTGCGCGCACTCGGGGGCGGAGGTGGCCGCGATCGGAGTCGCCGCCGCGCGCCTCGCCAACTTCGGCGAGGACGCGGAGCGAGAGGACGCCTTCGCGGCCGAGCTGATGCGCCGCCACGGCGTGCCAGAGGAGGTCGTCACGGTGCTGCGGACCGTGACCGGCGGGCTTCCGCGGCTGGGGGGCCTCGGCCCGGGTGACGCGCCCGCTGGCCGACGGCGAGCGCATGGACCTCGCCGAGCGAACCCTGCAGGTCTTCCACCGGCCCGGGCACAGCCCCTCCGACACGATCTTCTGGGACGAGGACCGGAGGATCCTGATCGCCGCCGATCACCTGATCAAGACGGATCTCCTCGAACCCGCTGGTCACCCGCCCGCTCGACGGCTCCGAGGGCCGGACCCGTGCCCTCGTCTCCTACCTCGAGTCGATGCGGAGGACGCGCGAGCTTCCCGCCGAGATCGTGCTCTCCGGGCACGGCGAGCCGATCACCGACCACGTCACCCTGATCGACGAGCGGATCGCCAAGCACGAGCGGCGCAAGGAGAAGATCCACGGCCTGATCGCCGAGCAGCCGCGGACCGGCTACGAGCTGGCCCAGGCAATCTGGGGCAACGTCGCGGTCACCCAGGCCTACCTGACGCTCTCGGAGATCATCGGCCACGTCGACCTGCTACTCGACGAGGGCCGGGTCGTCGAGGATGGCGACGGCACGAGTGATCCGCTACGAGGCGGTGAGGCGACAGTGGCTGAAGGGGGGCGCCGGGCCAAGAAGCGGATGCTGATCATCGTCAATCCCTACGCGACGACGGTCTCCGACCGGCTCAAGAACCTCGTCGTCTACGCGCTCCAGGGCCGCTACGAGGTGGAGGCCGTCACCACCGAGGCCGCTGATCACGCGATCGAGATCGGTCGCGAGGCCCGCCACGGGGGCTACGACATCGTCGTCGCCTTCGGTGGGGACGGCACCCTGAACGAGGTCGCCAACGGCCTCGCCGGCACCGATGTCCCGGTGTCGGTGCTTCCCGGGGGCTCGACCAACGTCGTCGCCCGCACTCTGGGGATCCCCAACGACGTCGTCGACGCGACCGAGCACCTGCTCTCGATCGCCGACGACTTCCGCCCCCGCAGGATCGACCTCGGGATCGTCGAGGGGCGGCACTTCGTCTTCTCCTGCGGGGCCGGGATCGACGCCTCGGTCGTCGAACGGGTCGAGGCCAACCCCCCGATGAAGGCGCAGGGCGGGCCCCTACTTCTATGTCTACTCGGCGGTCGTCGCGGCTTCTACCGCCGCTATCTGCGGAACCCGGTCCGGCTGCGGGTCGAGGTCGAGCGACGGCCGCTCGCTCGAGGGGGTGACCGCGCTGGCGCAGAACTCCGACCCCTTCACCTACTTCTCCCGGCGCCCGATCCGCATCTGCGAGGGAATCGAGATCGACGACGGCAAGCTCGCATTGGGGGTGCTGACCCGGGCCAGGCAGCGCGACGAGGCGACCCTGGTCTCGCGGCTCCTGTCAGCGGCCGCTACCTCGACGGTCACCGCGCAGTCGAGGTCATCGACGGGGTGACCGAGGCGACTGTCACCTCGATCGCCGAACGATGTCGAAAGCGCCAGCCGCGCCTTCCCGGTCCAGGTCGACGGCGACTATCTCGGCGAGCACGAGCGCGTGAGGATCGGGGTCCTCCCCGGGGCGCTGACGGTCGTTGCCTGAGCGGGGCCTGCCTGTTCTGCGCGATCGCCTCGGGGGACGCCGATGCAGCGATCGTCCTCGACGAGCCGGGCGCCGTCGCCTTCCTCGATCACCGCCCGCTCTTTCACGGCCATTGCCTGCTCGTCCCCCGCCCCCACGTCGAGACGCTCCTCGAGCTGCCCGATGCCGAGGTCGGCCCGCTGTTCGTCACCGCGAAGCGGCTCGCCCGGGCGGTGACCGCTGCGATGGGCGCGAAGGGGAGCTTCGTCGCGCTCAACAACGTGGTCAGCCAGAGCGTCCCCCACCTCCACGTCCACGTCGTCCCCCGTCGGCCCAAGGACGGCCTGCGCGGGTTCTTCTGGCCGCGCACGAAGTACTCCTCGGCGGAGGAGATGGAGGAGGTGCGCGCGGCGATCGCCGCGGCGCTGGAGGAATAACTGCGTTGCTCGGGCGAACCCATTCCGGTCTGAGGGGCCCGGGGGTGCCGCCCCGGACACTCAGCGCGCCGCGCCCGCGTGGCTTGAGGCATGCCGTTGACTACTCTCGCGGCGTGCGTCCGGGGCTGTTCCCCCGGCACCCCTGTTGCGGGGGGCTCTCGCGGAGCAGAGGAGGTGGCGTGGTTAATTCCTCGGCTAGCCGAGGATTCCGGCTGCCTGAGCGCCCTCGACCGTCTCCAGCAGTGTCTGCCCGGCGTCGCTAAGCGGTTCCCAGCCGAGCTCGCGGCGGGCCTTCGAGGTGTCCATGAAGACCGGGACCCGCAGGGCGTTGACCCACTCCAGCTCGGCCGAGAGGAAGGAGAGCCGACCCGCCAGCCCCCCGGCGACGCCGACCGCCGGCGCCGGCACCGGGACCGAGTACCAGCCGAGCGCCCGGGCCATGTCGGCGAGGGTGATCTCGCCCGTCCCCGGCGAGGTTGTAGACACCAGCGGGTCCTCGCCCCGCGATCGCCGCCTCGAGCGCCGATGCGACGTCGTCGTGATGGCAGAGCTGAAAGGGGACCCCGGTGTCCGGAAGCACGGGCCGGAGGAACGGCAGCGACGGCAGCAGCTCCATCGCCCGCTCCACGACGGGGAGGCGGGCGCCGATCCTGACCTGCTTCAGCGCCTGCTCGACGAGCATGGTCGCCCGCGTCCCGGCGACGATCGACGGCCGGAAGACATAGGCCTCGGTGGCGGATCCGAGGAGCTCGCCCTCCAGCAGGGCCTCCAGCTCGGCCTTCTGGGCCGAGTAGTAGAAGCCCTCGCTGCCTCGCGGGGGAACGTCCTCCGTCAACGGCTGCGGGTTGTCACCGTGGAAGCCGTAGGCGGCTACGGAGGACGTGTATACGAGCCGCGGCGTCTCGGCGGCGCGAACCGCCTCGAAGACGTTGCGAGTGCCCTCGAGGTTGACCCTGCGGGTCTCCTCGTGGGAGCCGAAGATGACGAAGGCGAGATGGACCGCGACGTCGGCGCCGTCGAGCAGCTCGTCCAGCGCAATGCGGTCGAGGATGTCACCCTGGCGGTAGCTGACCTTCTCCCAGCCCTCGGCTCCGGGATCGAAGGGCCGACGGGCCATGCCGATCACCTGCTCGACCGCCTCCGATCGCTCCAGGGTCGAGAGCAGGGGCTTGCCGATCTCGCCGGTCGGGCCGGTCACCGCAACGGTCAGCGCCACCGGCTCAGTCTAGGCCTCGATCCGGGATCGAATCCCGCGCCGTGCCTCGGGGAGTACCGTAAAAGATCGAGGCGCACGGACGTTTCGTTTCGAAGGGTTCGAGGCGACGTCGCGTTCGAGCCTCCAAACGAATGGGCATCTTCAACCGCAAGCCGAGGATCAAGGCGCTGGTCCGCGCCAAAGACGTCGATGGCCTGATCGCGGCAAGCAGGTTCACGCAGCTCAGCTCGACCGCCGAAGGAGAGGTCCAGGACCTCGGCCTCCGCACCAGGGTCGCCGCGATCTACGCGCTGGGCGACCTCGATTGGAAGCGTGCCCGTGAGGCGGTGGTCGAAACGCTCACCGACCCCGAGGACAGAGTCAGGATCGCCTCGATCGTCGTCCTCTTCGAGCACCGGGAGGCGGCGCCGATCGCCGACGGCCTCCGCTGGCTGCCCCGGGAGGGGAGCTCGCGCAACCTGGCCGTCCGGGCACTGCTCGAGCTGCGCGAGCCTGGCAGCGCTCTCCAGGTGGCCGATGCCCTCGTCCACCAGCATGCTGACGAGCCGATCGCCGAGGACGACATGGCGGCGCTCGACGATCTCCTTGCAGACGGCGAAGACGCCGCGGCGAAGGCCGAGGTGGTCGAGCTCCTGGCCGCGGCGATGCGCGATGAGGACGAGTTCGTCGCCAACCGGGCGGTCCAGCTCCTGGTCCGAATGGCGCCGGACAGCGTCGACGCCCTGATCGAGTCCCTGCCGGACCCGGGGGCGGGTCACCACGCCGCGGTCGGGTTGGCAGAGATCAAGGACGCCCGCGCCCTCCAGCCGCTGATCGAGGCGCTCGACCACAGCGATTCCAGAGCGCGGGCCGCGGCCTGTGCGGCGCTCGGCGAGCTGCGCGACTCCTCCGCCGTCGAGCCGTTGCTGAGGGCCACGCAGGACTCGGAGCTGACGGTGCGGACCCGGGCCGGCGCCGCTCTCGACCAGCTCGGCACCGTCGCCGTGGTGATCGGCATCTCCGCCCTGCTGCGCCCGATGATCGACGGCGCCCTCGAAGCGGGAGCCGAGGTGGCGCCAGAGCTGGAATCCGGAAACGTCGAGCCCGAGTCGGGCTTCAGCCGCCAACCGGCGAACGCGACCACGCTCGAGCGCGTCGCCCGCCTGCTGGAGGGCCTGGGAACCGCCGGCCAGTCCGGGGTTTATTAACTGCCGGCGCGGTGTTAGCGCCGGCACATGCGTGTCAGCCGGCATAGCCGCCGCGAGTTGTTCTGGGTGCGGGCTCTCGCTCCGCGTCCGGGGGCGGCTTGCTTGCCCGCAGACCCCATCCCGCCGCAAACCGCCAGACGTCCCTCGCTTCCGCGTCCGGGCGTGCGGCGGTCCAGGGAGACTGACCCCACCGCAGCCCGCCCGCCAGCCGAGCCGCTGCTGGGCTTGGAGGGTGCCGGGGGTTCCTCCGCCGGACACTCAGCGCGCCGCGCCTGGCGGGTGAGGGACCACCAGCGCCTCCGCTCGCGGCGTCGCGTCCGGGGGTGGTTCCCCCGGTACCCCTGTCGCGGGGCAGAGAAGGCGGGGTGGTTATTCGAGGACTCGGGCCGGGTTTCCGACCACGGTGGTACCCGGCGCCACGTCCTTGGTGACGACGGCCCCGGCCCCTACGACCGCGCCGGCCCCGATGCGGATGCCGCCAAGGATGATCGCGCCGGAACCGACCGAGGCGCCCCGCTCGACGATCGTCTCGAGCAGCTCCCAGTCGTCCCCGGTCTGAAGCACGCCGTCCCCGTTGGTCGCCCGGGGGTACTTGTCGTTGATGAAGATCGCGCCGTGTCCGACGAAGACCTCGTCCTCGATCCTCACGCCGGTGCAGATCACCGCGTGACTCTGGATCTTGCAGGCCCTTCCCACCGTCACGCCCGCCTGCATCTCGACGAACGCACCGACCCGCGTGTGCGACTCGATGCGGCAGCCGTAGAGGTTGGCGAAGGCGTAGACGACGACGTCCTCCCCGAACGAGACATCGATCAGCTGCCGGTAGGGGGCATCGTTCGCAGGGACACCCGCCTCCGGATCCGCGCCTCGCTCGAGCCCTGTCGCGCTGCTTTCCGCCATCGCAGAGAGAACGACTTCGGGCGAAGGAATTTTTGCCGGAACCGCGGCGCAAGCTTCCCGGCGGTCGCCCCGTTGCTTGCGTATGGAGGTGCTGACTCACCCGGGGGCGGCGGCCGTCGCGCAGGAGCAGATCTCCTGTCTGGTGATGAGCGCCGACGACCCGGCGATGCATCGGCGGGTCGAGGGCGCGCTCTCCTCGGAGGGCCTCGAGCCGCGTCGCCACGACAACGGTAGCGAGCGGATCGCCGACGGCGATCTCGACCCCTCCGCGATCATCGTCCTCGTCTGCAACGTCGACGCGCCGCGCGAGATGGCGACCCTGCGTCGCCTGCGCCGGGAGTGGCGCCAGCCCCCGATCGTCGTGATCTCGCCGCCCGCGACGGGCACCGGGGTCCGCCGGGCCCTCGAGGCCGGCGCGGACGCCTTCGTGTTCGAGTCCAACCTCGAGCTGACGCTGGCGGCGACCGTGCGCGCGGTCGCCAGCGGCCAATCCGTGGTCCCGCGCAAGGTCCGCGGCAGCCTCGAGCGCCCCGCCCTCTCCCATCGCGAACGCCAGGTGCTGGCGCTGGTCGCCGGCGGGCCTCACCAACGCCCAGATCGCCAAGCGGCTCTTTCTCTCGGAGAGCACGATCAAGAGCCACCTCTCTTCCGTCTTCGGCAAGCTCGGCGTCCGCTCGCGCTGGGAGGCCGCGGCGCTGTTCCTCGAGCTCGAGCAGGCGACCAACCGGGCTCTTACCGGGATCGCAGGGCCGACGGCCGACCTCGACGGCAACGGGCAAGGCATCGCATGAACTCTCCGGCCGCGTCGGCAACGCTGCCATCGGCGGCGGCGAACGTCGGTGGGCGGGTGCCGTTCATCCGCCTCGACGAGACCGACCCCGAGCTCTTCGCCGAGCTCATGCAGGTCGTCGAGCGGGTCGGCCGGGACGGAGCGTTCACGCTCGGCTCCGAGGTCGAGTCCTTCGAGCGGGACTTCGCCCGCTAGTGCGGCACGAGCGAGGCAGTCGGGGTCTCCTCCGGAACGGCGGCGCTGGAGCTGGCGCTCCGCGGCCTGGGGATCGGCCCCGGCGACGAGGTCGTCGTCCCCACCTACAGCTTCATCGCGACCGCCGAAGCCGTGACGGCGGCCGGTGCGACTCCGGTGCTCGTCGACGTCGACCCGGAGACGGCCGCTGATCAGCGCAGAGATCGTCGAGCCCGCACTCGGCCCGCGAACCCGCTGCGTCGATCCCAGTCCATCTCTTCGGACGCACGGTGGAGATGGACCCGCTCCTCGAGCTCTGCCGGGCGCGGGGCATCCACGTCGTCGAGGATGCGTGCCAGGCCCACGGAGCCCGCTACCGCGGCCGGCCCGTCGGCTCGCTCGGGGACGCCGGCTGCTTCAGCTTCTACCCGACCAAGAACCTTGGCGCCTGGGGAGACGGCGGCGCCCTGGTGACGAGCAACCCGACCTCGCCGCCAGAGTGCGGCTGCTGCGTTCCCACGGCGAGGCGGTCCGCCACGACCACAGCTTCCCGCGGGCACCGATCGCCTGCACGCGCTCCAGGCAGCGATCCTCCAGGTGAAGCTCGGCCGCCTGGAGGGGTGGAACCAGAGCCGCCGCGCCGCGGCGGCCGCCCTGGCCACCGCGTTGGAGCGCAGCGACTTGCTCCTACCGTCGCCACCGAGCACTGCGGGCGACCACGTCTACCACCTCTTCGTCGTGCGAACCGCGACCCGAGACGCGCTCCGCGTCCATCTCCAAGACCGCGGGGTCGCCAGCGCGATCCACTATCCGACCCCAATCCACCTCCAGCCCGCCTACGCCAGCTCGGGCTCGGTCGAGGCAGCCTGCCCAACGCCGAGACGCTCGCGGACGAGAGCTGCTCGCTGCCGATCTTCCCTGCGATCGAGGAGTGGCAGATCGCCGAGATCGCGGAGGCGGTCGAGAGCTTTGGCGACGCTCTCGACAGCTAACGGCGCCTCCGCGAACGGCGTCACCACAGCCACTCCGGGGGTCCGGCGCGGCCTGCGCGTCTGCATGGTCCACTACTCCGACTTCACGGTGGACTCGCGCATCCAGCGACAGGCCCGGGCCCTGGCGGAGCGCGGTGACGAGGTCGACTGCGTCTGCCTCAGCGATGACGCCGACCTGGAGGTGGGCGCGGGCCGAATCCGCCTGCACCGGGCCGCGTCCGAGAAGCCGAGGGGCGGCGCCCGCGCCTACGTCGAGGGCAACGCCCGCTTCCTCGCCGGAGCGGCGAAGCGGGTCACCGGCGCTCGATCGCCGCCGCGGCTACGACCTGGTCGAGATCCACAACATGCCGGACGCGCTCGTCTTCGCGGCGCTGCGGCCGAAGCTCCGTGGCGTGCCGATCATGCTCAACTTCCACGACACCTTTCCGGAGCTGTTCGCGACCCTCTTCGACCGCTCGCCGCGCCATCCGCTGGTCCGGCTGATCCGGGGCGAGGAGCGCCTCAGCGCGGCGTTCGCCGACTGCCACATCTTCGTCACCGGCGAGGCTCGTGACCTACTCCGCTCCCGCGGTGTGAGCACGCCTCGGTCGCAGGTGGTGATGAACACTCCCGACGAGCAGGTCTTCGGCCGCCGACGCCAGGCCCTGACGCCCCCGGGCTCGGGCGAGTTGCGGGTCATCTACCACGGCGGCCTCGCCGATCGCTTCGGAGTCGAGACGCTGGTCCGCGCCGTTGCACTGCTGCGGGAGCGCGGCGAGCCGATCGTGCTCGACGTCTACGGGTCGGACGCCGCGGCCGCCGCCAAGCTCGCCTCCATCGCCCGCAGCCTGGCCCCGTCCGGTGTCAGCGTCGCCCCCCGGCCGACCGCCGTGGAGGAGATTCCGGGACGCCTCGCGGCCGCACACGTAGGGGTCGTCCCGACCCTGCGCGACCCCTTCACCGAGCTGCTCCTCCCGGTCAAGTTGCTCGAGTACGTCCACATGGGCCTGCCGGCAGTCGCTTCGCGGCTCCCGGTCATCGAGCGCTACTTCGGCGACCGGGTTTCCTACGCGGAGCCCGGCGACCCCGGGTCGATCGCAACCGAGATCGACGCGATCCGCCGCGATCCGGAGGGGGCACGGAAGCGCGCCGAGGGAGCTTCGCGGCGGCTCGCCGCAATCGAGTGGAGAAAGCAGCGCGAGGACTATCTCGGGCTGGTCGACGAGCTGGTCGGCACCCGGGCAGGGGGTTTGCGATGAGCCGGTTGGTGCTGATCACGCCGGCGCGCAACGAGGCGTCGCACATCGAGCGGACCGCCGCCGCCGTCGCCGCTCAAACGCGGCGGCCCGACCGATGGCTGGTCGTCGACGACGGCTCCACCGACGCGACACCCGCCCTGCTGCGCCACCTCGAGGCCGAGCTGCCCTTCCTGGAGGTGCTCAGCGCGCCGCAATCGGGCCACGCGCCGGCGGCCGACCGTCTCGCCCTCGCCGCCGAGGCGCGAGCGTTCAACTGGGCGGCTGCAGCGGGCCGGGGAGGATGATTTCACCCACCTCGGCAAGCTCGACGCCGACATCGAGCTTCCACCCGAGTATTTCGCCCAGCTCCTCCAACGCTTCGCGGAGCGGCCGAGCCTCGGCATCGCCGGCGGAGACCTGCTCGAGCCGAGCTCGCGCGGCTGGCAGCGCGCCAGGGTCCCGGCTTACCACGTGCGGGGCGCTATGAAGCTGTACAGCAGGAGATGCTTCGAGGAGATCGGGGGCGTTGAGGAGCGCCTCGGGTGGGACACGATCGATGAGACCTACGCGCGCATGCAGGGTTATGAGACCCGGACATTCGGCGATCTGCTCGCCCGCCACCATCGTCCGGTAGCCACCGCCGATGGGGCGCTACGAGGCCGCGCCCGCCACGGGGAGTGCGCCTACATCGTGCGCTACGGGGCCGGCTGGGTGCTGCTGCGATCCCTGAAGGTGGCCGGCTCGCGACCCCGGGGCTTGTCCGGTATCGCCTTCCTCTACGGCTACTTGCGTGCGGCCCTCCACAGGGCGCCGCGGGTCGAGGATGAGGGCTTCCGCCGCTTCGTCGCATCTGAGCTCCGAGGCCGGCTGCGGGCCGCTCCCCGGCGCCTGCTCGGCGCCGGCGGCGGAACTCCCCAGCCGGCGCAAGTTCGCCCGTTTTTCGTGCGTTCCTACGTTCGAGAGCCGGAAGAGCCACCCCGAATCGGAAGTCGGTGAAAGAGCATGGACCCCCTGGGCATCGTCAGAGAGCTTTGGCGGCACAAGATCTACCTCGCGATCGTCGTCATCTTCGCTGCGATCGTCGCGATCCTCAGCGCCTACAAGGTGACGTCCGCCGGGCTGGAGAGGCGCTCGCTTCAGGTCGGTGCCGCCTCCAGCCAGATCCTCGTCGACTCTCCGGGATCGGCGCTGGTCGCGGGGGCCAGCGTGGGGACATTCGACGCCCTCTCCACGAGGGCGCAGATCTACGGCCAGTACCTGAGCAGCCTGGAGGCGCGAGCGAAGATCGCCAAGCTGACGGGGGTCCCGCCCGGGACGATCGCCACCGCCGGGCCCTTCAGCACCGACGTCGCCCAGAACAGCTACTCGGGCCAGAGCTCCGAGGACCGCGCCAACCAGCTCGTCGACCAGGGCGCGCCGAACCGCCTCGTGTTCACCGCGCAGGAGGGCGTCCCGATCATCTCGGTGGACTCCCAGGCGCCGACCGCGAACCGCGCCGCGAAGCTCGCCATCGCCTCCTTCGTCACCTTGAAGCGCTACGTCCACCAGCTGAAGAACAGCAAGGAGTACCAGCAGACCCTGAGAACGGGCCCCAACGCGGAGGCCAAGGCCGCGCTGAAGGGCGTGACCGTGCGCGAGCTGGGCACCCCGGAGGGCGGGGTAATCGGCGGGGCGAACGACAAGATCCTGATGTTCCTCGCCTTCTGGACCGTGTTCCTGCTCGGCTGCGCGGCGATCATCATCGTCCCGAGAGGGCTGCGACGCTGGCGGAGCCTCGAGGAGATCGAGCGCGAGGCCGTCCCGGCACGGCTCGGCGGGTCGAACGGTGCCGCGAACGGCGCCGAGGAGAGCGCTGGGACTTCTCACCGAGCCAGAGGAGCGGCCGTTCCGGGGAACGGCGGGCAGTCACGGCACCCGGCTGAGGTGACACGAGAGACCCTGACCGGGCGCTCGGCGCCTTCGCCCTGATGGAAACCGCCGCCGGCGGTCGCGCCCTCCTCGGTCCCGGCGAGTTCCGTGCCCTGGCGACGCCGTCGGAGGCGGCCAGCCGGGAGGCGGACTGGCCGAACACGACTCGCTTGCTCCCCTGGGGGTTGGCGGGGTTCCTGGTCGTCCTCTGGTGCACCCCGTTCGACAGCATCTACCTGCCGTTCGGCGGACCGGTGGACATCACCCTCGACCGGCCTCTCCTGATCCTGCTCGGCGGCGTCTGGCTCCTGGTCAGCGGCAGCCTGGCCCGGGCCCCCCAGCCCCGCACGGGCCCGGTCCACTGGGCGTTCGGAGCCTTCCTCGTGATTGCCGTGCTCAGCATCCTGATCAACGCCGAAACGCTGGTTCGCATCGACATGCTCGACTCGTCGGTGAAGAAGATCGCCCTGCTCGCCTCCTACTTCTTCTTCTTCGTCCTCGCCACCTCGATCCTCCGCCCGACGGAGGTCGCGAAGTTCGTCAAGCTCGTCATCGTCCTGGCGACGGTGACGGGGGTCGCCGTGGTGATCGAGAACCGCTTCTCCATCAACGTCTTCCACGACTGGATTGGGCCCCTCTTCCCCGGCTACACCCGTCCCTTCGGGATCGGGATCCTCGACTCGATCGGCCGCAAGCAGGTCCTCGGCCCGGGCGTGCAGCCGCTGGCGGTGACGACGATGCTGGTCATGGCGATGCCGTTCGCGCTGATCAACCTGCTCAACTCGACCGAGCGGCGGCAGCGCTGGCTCTACGGGATCGCGATCTTCCTGATCTTCACCGGCTCCCTGGCGACCGAGAAAAAGACCGGCCTGGTGGGCGCGGTGGCCGGCCTTGCCGTTCTGTTCGTCTACCGGCCCCGCCAGATGGCCCGCCTGCTGCCGTTCGGGGCTCTGATGCTCATCGTGGTCCATCTCTTCACCCCGGGCGCGATCGGCGGGGTGGTCGACCAGTTCAACCCGTCATCGCTGAACCGCGTCAACACGGTCCAGGACCGCGTCCGCGACTACGACGCCGTCACCCCGGACCTCGCCCACAACCCGATCCTCGGCCTCGGCTGGGGAGGCTATAACCAGCAGCAGCACCGGATCCTCGACAACCTGTACCTGACGCTGGCGATCGAGGTGGGGTTGCTCGGGGTGGCCGCATACCTTGCCCTGCTCGGGACCTCGTTCGTCCTGGCCAACCGTGCGGCGCGCTCCCGCGATCCGCAGCGCGCACCGCCGGGGATCGCCGCGGCCGCGGCGATCGTCACGGTGTTCGTGGCAAGCGGCCTGCTCGATTTCCTCTCCCTCCCCCAACTCGCCTACATGTTCTGCTTCGTCGCGGCGATCGCCGTCGTCCTCGGACGCGACGCGAAGGGAAGGGCTGCCCATGCCGGCTGACCTCTCGATCATCGTGGTCTCGACCAACGAGGCGCACTGGCTGGAGCGCTGCCTGGGGACCGTTTACGAGAGCGCCGGCGGCGTGACGCTGGACGTCGCGGTCGTCGACAACGACTCCAGCGACGGGGTCTCGGAGCTGGTCGCGGGCCGCTTTCCGCAGGCGAGGGTCGTCCGCTGCGCGAACCGCGGCTTCCCCCACGCAAACAACAGGGCCCTGATGACCCCGATGGGGCGTTACGTCCTCTTCCTCAACCCCGATACCGAGGTGGTCAGCGGCACCTTCGGCAATCTCGTGGCGCTGCTCGACCGCCGGCCCGAGGTCGGCATGCTCGGCGTCCGGCAGCTGACCGGGGACGGTGAGCTCTTTCCCACCATCCGGCGCTTCCCGAACGCCGGCCGCGCCCTCGGAGAGGCGCTCACCGCGGAGAGCATGCCGGGACGGCCCTCGTGGGTCGGCGAGCGGGTGCTCGAGCCCGGCGAGTACGAGCAGGAGCGCGAGTGCGACTGGACGGTCGGCGCCTTCATGCTCGCCCGCCACGAAGCGCTGCTGAGCAGCGGATTCATGGACGAGCGCTTCTTCCTCTACTCCGATGAGCCGGACCTCTGCCTGCGGATGCGACAGGCAGGCTGGCGGATCCTGCACAGTCCCGCGATGACGATCGTCCACCATGCCGGCAAGGCTGGGGTGAAGCCGCGGTTGGCGGCTCAGGAGGCCTTCGCCCGTCGCCTGTACGCGGAGAAGCACTTCGGCCGCACCCACCGGGCGCTCTACATCGGGGCGCTCGGGCTCAGGTACGGGCTGCGGGCCTCGATCTCCCGAGACTCGCAGCGCCGGGCGGCGGCCCGCTCGGCGCTCGAATCGGTGCTGGGGCGGGGCGAGCCCCCGTTCGGCCTCCCGCCTCGCACTTCGATCGATCCCAGCACGGTGCCCGAGCCGCGGGTCGGCGTCGGAGGAGGGCCCTGATCGTGGGCCCCACGCTCGAGGCGACAGCCGCCGACCGCCCTACCGCGGGGCGCTGCCCCGGTTGCGGAGCGCGGCAGGAGCGAGCCCCCGTTCTGCTGCGCGGCGGCGATCGACTGACCGGCGCGGACGGTGATTTTGCCGTCGTCGCCTGCGAACGCTGCGGGCTCGCCTTCACGCTGCCGCGGCTCGGCCCCGAGGACTTCGATGTCTACTATCCGCAGAGCTACAGCGCCTATGACGCCCCCGCCTGGGCACACGGGCGCAAGCGCACGCCGGGAGACTTCCTGGACATCCTGCGCCTCGAGGCGATTGCCAGGTTCGGGCCGTTCCGAAGGATCTGGCGCCGGCCTCCGGGCCGCCTCCTCGACGTCGGCTGCGGAGCGGGCCACCTGGCCGGCGTCTTCCTGCGCCACGGCTGGGACGTGGCCGGGATCGAGCCTTCGCCGCAGGCCGCCGAGCACGCACGAGCCGTCGGGGCCGAGACGATCACGGGAACCCTCGCGGACGCGCCCTGGCCGCCCGCCTCCTTCGACGCGATCGTCTTCAACCACTCGCTCGAGCACATCGAGGACCCGGCCGCGGCGCTGGTCGAGGCGGCCCGGCTCCTGCGACCCGGCGGCCTCCTGGCCATAGCCGTGCCCAACTTCGGCAGCTGGCATCGCCGCGCCTTCGGCTCGGCCTGGTTCCAGCTGGACCTGCCCCGGCACTTGCAGCACTTCGATCGCGGCTCGCTGGCCGCGCTGGTGCGCCGCGCGGGCCTGCGGCCGGTGTCGGTCGGAGCGGCATCGATGCGGCCGAGTCCGCTCGGAAGCCTCCAGTACCTGGCCTTCGGGCGGCTGCGCTACGAGGGCCGCGGGTTCCGGATCCTCGCCTGGGCGCTGGCGCCGCTGCTCGCCCTCACCGACCGCCTCGCCGAGGGTGACTGCCTGCACCTCACTGCTGAGCGCTGAGCGCCCCGGCGCTGGGCGGGGCCGGCTCGGGCAGCCGCGACGGGAGGACGCGGCGCACGAGCGAGTAGAGGTCGTGCCAGACGGCCGGGAAGCAGAGGCGCAGGATGGCGCAATGCAGAAGCAGGCCGACGGCGGAGACCGCGGCGACGATCAGCAGCGCTGAGGCGCCGGCGCCCTCGAGCAGGTGGGCGATCGGAAAGCCGGCCGCCAGCACCGCGACGCCACCGAGCACGGCGGGGGCCAGGTCGCCGACCATACGCCCGACTGGGATGCCGACGATGCGCCGGAAGAGCACCGCGTAGACGGCGACCAGCTGCAGGACGTAGACGCCGACCACCGCGATCGCAACCGTGACTATGCCCTGCGATGCGGTGGCCATGACGGCGGCCGCGTAGACCGCCAGCACGACGACGTTGAACCGCATCAGCTCGCGCGGATGACCCGCCGCGAGCAGCACCTGCGCGAACCCGGTCAGGATCGCGGCGATCATCCCTGCGACCGCGAGGATCTGGGTCGGCAGGACCGAGGGCTCCCAGCGCGCGCCGAATAGCCAGGGGATCAGCACCGGCGCCACGACGATCAGGATCGCGAGCAGCGGCACGACGACCGCCCCGTGCACCCGCGTCGCCCGCTCGTGCAGGCGAACCCATCTCCTTGAGGTCGCGGGTCCGAGAGTAGATCGGGAAGGCGAGGCGCAGCATGATCCCGCTGATCTTGTCCTGATAGACGACGCCGAGCTGGAAGGCCCGCCAGTAGAGGCCGACCTGCGCCGCGCTGAGCCGAGCGGCGAGGATCGTGTAGTCGATGTTGGTGATCGCCACGTGCAGGAGACCGGCGCCCGAGGCGGGCGCGCCGAATCCGACGATCTGGCGCAGCTGCGGTCCGTGCCAGCGCGGACGTGGGGGCGGCTCGACCGTGAGCAGCAAGACGATCGCGGCGAGGCCGGTGATCAAGGCGCCGATCACGATCGCCTCGCCCTCGAGCCCGAGCGCCGCCAGCGACGACCGCGGCAACCGCGCCGATCATGATCGAGCCGGACTCGATCAGGCTCATGCTGCGGAACTCGAGCTCCCGCCAGAGGAGCGAGCGGGAGACGGCGCAGATCCCGGCGAGCAGGAACAGCGGTGACGCGAGCTGGATCAGGTCCGAGGTGCGATCGCCGAACAGCGGCGCGGCGAGGAGCGGCGCGAGCAGGAAGGTGATCACGCTCAGCCCGGCCCCCGCGACGAGGCTCGCCAGCATCGCCGTCTCCTTGTGCTCCGGCTCGATCTCCTTGCGCTGGACCAGGGCGCTGGCGAAGCCCTCGAAGGTGATGATCGCCGAGAGCGGCACCAGGATCAGCGCGATCACGGCGTGGCCGAACTCGGCCGGGCTGATCATCCGCGCCAGGGCGACGGTCGCGAGCAGCTGTCCCCCCTCGCCGAGCCACGCGGGCGATCACCATCCAGCGCACGCCGGTGACCGCGGCTTCGCGCAGCGTCTCGTAGCTCGGCTCGGCGGGCCCGGACTCCATCGCTCAAATGAACGGCGCCGGCGCAAGGACAGCTTGCGGCGCAAAAGCCTGCCCGCGCCGCTCCCGTTGCTCTGTTCGATGGCGACGACAGCGACGACCAGTCCGGGCTTGGCGGCGACGAGCACTTCCGGAGCCGATCCGCGACGTCGTGATGATCCTCGGCTACACCTCCTGGGCCGGCGCGGCGCGGCGCGGCCGGGTCCACGCCCGAGGATCGGCTGACGCTCGAGTTGATCGACTCCGACCGGGTCGGTCGAGTCCTGGTCTGCAACCCCTTCCGCTCGCTGCCCGCGAAGCTGGTGCGCTCGGCGCTGGGCGCCGATGCGGAGCCGTTTCCTGCCTCCGAGAGATCGCCGGCTGCACGAGCCCACCCGGCTTCGCCGAACCGATCCGACCAGCGCTCGCCGCGGTCGAGCGGAGCTGCGCCGCATATGAGCGCAGCGTTCGAGCCGCAGCCGAGAGGTTCGGGCTGATCCGGCCGGCTGTGATCTCCACCCATCCGCTGATCGCGGGGTTCGGCCGCTTCGAGTGGTCGGGACCCGGTCACCTATTACGCAAACGACGACCTCTCCGCCCACCTCCCCTGGCCCGCTGGCGCCCGGCGATCGAGGCCTCCTTCGCCCGGATGCGCGACAGAGGGCCGCAGGGCCGTGGCCCTGACTCCGAAGTCCCTGCAGAGCGATCGCCCCGGGCGGCGCTGCCGCGATAGTTCCCTGCGGGATCGAGCCGACCGAGTGGATCGAGCCCGGCGAGCCGCCCCCTGGTTTCGCGAGCTGCCGAGGCCTGCGCCTGCTCTACGTCGGCACCCTCGACGAGCGGATCGACCTCGAGGCGGTGCGGACGATCGCCGAGGCGTGACCGAAGGCTCGCTGATCCTGGTCGGCCGGGGCGCCGGAAAGCGCCCACTTCGCCACGCTGCGCTCCCTGCCACAGGTGACGATCAAACATCGGTGGCCGCGAGATCGAGCTGCCCGGCCTGGTCGGGGCCGCCGACGTCGGCCTGATCCCGCACGTGCGAAGCGAGCAGACCGAGGCGATGAGCCCGCTGAAGCTCTACGAGTACATCGCCGCCGGCACCCCCGTGGCGGCGGTCGACCTTCCCGGGAGTCGGGGGGTGTGCCCGGAGCGCACCGTCCTCTCCTCCACCGGCGGAGCCCGCATTCCGGACGCAGTGCAGGGCGCGCTGGAGCTGGGCGGATGGCCGAGGCGGCGCGACGGAGGTTCATCGCGGAGAACGCCTGGAGCGCTCGGTTCGAGCGCCTGCTCGAGATCGCCCTGGCACTGCAACCCGGACCACCTAACTCTAACCCACTACTAGAGGTTTAGATTTGGTGCCTGCAAAGCCCGATATGCCCGTTTTTCAGTCGTCGGAGAGGTTTCTATCCGCTCACAATGGCAGGCGTGGGATTCCGGATCAGCGAAACACTGGCGGCTGTCAGACTGCCGCGGCATGCGGGCCGGTTGGGGATCCTCGCTGACTCGCCTGCCTGCTGCTCGGGCTTGCCGCCGGACCCGGCTCCGCCGGCGCCGCGGTCACCTGCCCGAACTCCAACCCGGTGGTCGACGAGAACCAGTGCCACACGGGCACCTCCGCCTGGGAGATCAACGACTACAGCCCCGACCTCGGCGGCTTCACCACGCAGACCAGCGTCAACCTCGGTCAGAGCGTCTCGCTGAAGATCGCCCGCAACGCGCCGGTCTCCTCCAACGCCAAGGTCAGCATCGCCGTCTACCGGATGGGCTACTACGACGGCCTCGGAGGCCGCCTCGTCCACAGCGCCAGCAACGTCGCGATCAACAACAACTACACCTGCAACCCGATGGACCCGACCACCGGCAAGGTCGACTGCGGGAACTGGAGCACGACCTACACGATCCCGGGCAGCGCCCTGCCGGCCTCCGGGGTCTACCTGGCCAAGCTGACCGCCACGACCGGGGAGCAGACCGCTGTCGTGTTCACGGTGCGCGACGACAACCGCACGCCCAGCTCGCGGCTGCTCTACGTCCTCCCGGTCGACACCTACCAGGCCTACAACACGTTCGGCGGCAAGTCGCTCTACTTCGGCACCGAGGGCGACAACACCGTCTCGGGAACCAGCCGGGCGGTCAAGGTCTCCTTCAACCGGCCCCTGGTCCGGGCGGGCGAGTCGCACGACTGGTTCTTCGGGCCGGACTTCGACCTGCTCCCGTGGATCGAGCAGCAGGGATACGACGTCTCCTACACCGACGACGTCCAGATCGCCGCCAACCCCCAGCAGCTCCTCCAGCACAACACGACCGTCATCTCGGGGCACTCCGAGTACTGGAGCAAGGGGCAGTTCGACGGCGTCAAGGCGGCCCGCGACGCCGGCATCAACATCGCCTCGTTCAGCGCCAACACCGCCTACTGGAAGGTTCGCTACGAGGACGGCCAGCGGACCCTGGTCTGCTACAAGACGATCGAGGGCGGCGGCTCCTCAGGCTCGGGGGCGATCAGCGCCAACGACTGGGGCCCGGATGGATTGCAGGGCACCGCCGACGACGCGCTCGGCGCCGACGGGGTCGCCGGTACCTCCGACGACAACCCGCAGAACTCGACCACCACCTGGCGCGACAACGGTGCGCCGCCCGGTGACCCCGGGGCTCCGCCGGGCGGGCGGGTCGGGCCCGACCAGCCCGAGAACCAGCTCTTCGGGGTGATGTACGTCGGCGACAACGACGCCCGCGGCTTCCCCGTCACAGTGCCGGCCGGCAACGCCAACGGCGAGTTCGCGGCCGACCGGGTCTGGCGCAACACCGGGATCGCACAGAACTCCTCCACCAACATCGGCACCAACCTGGTCGGCTGGGAGTGGGACGCGGTCCCGACCCAGGCCCAGTACACCTCCCGCGAGCCCGCCAACGTGATCCGCCTCTCGGGGACCAATGTCCAGGTCGCCTCCGACAACTCGCTGGATTCAGGACGAGGGCCGGCTGCGCAACACGACTCCACCGCCGGGCCAGCCCAACACCGTCGGCGCGGCCAAGTACCGGGCATCGAGCGGCGCACTGGGTATTCGCCAGCGGCACGATGCAGTGGTCACTCGGCCTCTCCGACGACACCGATCCCAGGATCGAGCAGGCGACCTACAACATCCTCTCCGACATGGGGGCGCAGCCGGCCACGCCCAGCGATGACATCACGGTCGACCCGGGGGGCTCCAACCAGGCGCCGATCAGCACCTTCACGGTCAGCCCCAACCCGGCCAAGTCGACCCAGACGGTCACCTTCAACGCCTCCGGGTCGAGCGATCCCAACGGTTCGATCGTCAAGTACGAGTGGGATCTCGACGGCGACGGCAGCTTCGAGACCAACAGCGGCACAAATCCGATCGTCACCCACACCTACTCCGCCCAGGGCGAGGGCACCTACAACGTGCGCCTGCGGGTGACCGACAATGGTGGGGCCACCGACCTGGCGGTGCGAACCCTGACGGTGATCGACAACCAGCCGCCGACGGCCTCCTTCACGGTCAACCCGAACCCCGTGCTCGGAGGCCAGCAGGCCACCTTCAACGGCTCCGGGTCGAGCGACGCCGACGGCACGATCACCAAGTACGAGTGGGACCTCGACGGCAACGGCAGCTACGAGACCAACACCGGCTCGACCCCGACCGCCACCAAGACCTACAGCAACCCGGGGACCGTCAACGTCGGCCTCAGGGTCACCGACAACGGCGGCAAGACGGGGACCACGACCCTCGCGGTCCAGGTCAAGCCCAACGGGATCAGCAGCTATCCCGACTCGGTGCTCGACACCCCCGGCCTGGTCAACTATTGGCGGATGGGGGAGTCGAACGGCCCGACCTTCGCCAACAGCGCCGGCGGGGGCCCGGCCACCGCCTCTGCGAACGGCCTCACCTTCGGCGTGCCGGGCGGGGTCGAGGGCGACCCCAACGCCGCGGCCCGCTTCGACGGATCGACCGGCTTCGCCTCGGCCCCGGTCAACCTCTCCGGCACCAACAAGGTAACGGTCGAGTTCTGGCTGAAGTGGAACTTCGCCAATGACGACCGCATCGCGATGGAGCTGACCAACAGCTACCACGACAACGACGGTGGCTTCCTGATCGACCCGAATTCGCCCTCGCAGCTGGGGCCGAAGTTCGCCGTCGGGATCGGCCGCAACGGCTCCCGCAACACCGCCTACTTCGACCAGCCCAGCTCCGGAGCCTGGCACCACTACGCCTTCGTGCTCGACTCGAGCGCTCCCGCGGCGACCCAGATCACTCCCTACGTGGACGGCCAGGCCGTCCCCTACACGAAGTTCGACAGCGGCACCGGGGCAGGGCAACTTCGCCAACTCGACCCTCTACATGATGTCGCGGGCCGGCACCTCGCTGTTCGGCAACGGCGACCTCGACGAGGTGGCGATCTACGACCGCGCGCTCGGCGCCTCGACGATCAACGAGCACTACAACAGCTACGGCACCAACCGCCGGCCGGTGGCCGACTTCCAGACCTCGCCGGCCCTTCCCGCGCCGAACGAGCCGGTGACCTTCGACGCCTCGTCCTCCCACGACCCCGACGGCACCATCACCCGCTACGAGTGGGACCTGGATGGCAACGGGACCTATGAGACGGACAGCGGCACCAACCCGGTGGTCACCCATACCTACACCGCCGAGGCGCCCGAGGGCTCCTACAACGTCGGGCTGCGGGTCACCGACAACCTGACCGGCACCGACACAGTCACCCACGGCGTCAGCGTCCTTGCCAACCAGCCGCCGACCGCGTCCTTCACGATCAACCCGAGCCCGGTGATCGCCGGACAGCCGACGACGCTCAACGCCGGGGCCTCCAACGACCCCGACGGGACGATCGCCAAGTACGAGTGGGACCTCGACGGCAACGGGACCTACGAAACCGATACGGGCACCACGTCGACGGTCGAGAACACCTACAACACGGCCGGCACCGTCAACGTCGGCCTTAGGGTCAACGACGACGGCGGCAAGACCTCGACTGCGACCGTGCC
Source organism: uncultured Actinomycetes bacterium (assembly GCA_963738305.1). Classification (GTDB taxonomy): domain Bacteria; phylum Actinomycetota; class Thermoleophilia; order Solirubrobacterales; family 70-9; genus JBBRHQ01. The sequence continues at coordinate 201,437 of CAVTVU010000006.1, forward strand.
GCTGACGGTGAAGGCGGGCGGGGTGAGCAGCTATCCCGACGCGGTGCTCGACACCCCCGGGCTGCGCGATTACTGGCGGATGGACGAGTCAAGCGGGCCGACCTTCGCCGACAGCGTCGGCTCCAGCCCCGCGACCGCCTCCGGCAACGTCACCTTCGGCGTCCCGGGCGGAGTCCAGGACGATCCCAACGCCGCCGCGCGGTTCGACGGCTCTACAAGCTCGGCCTCCGCGCCCCTCGACCTCTCGGGCACCAGCAAGGTGACGGTCGAGTTCTGGATGAAGTGGAACGCCTACGCGAACGACGACCGGCTGGCGATGGAGTTCACGCCCAACTTCAACAACGGGGACGGCGGCTTCCTGATCGACCCGAACGCGCCACAGATGGGTGGCTCCTTCGGGGTCGGGATCAACGACAGCGCCCGCAACAACCTCTTCTTCGCCCGTCCCTCGGCCGGTCAGTGGCATCACTACGCCTTCGTGCTCGACTCCAGCGCTGCCGCGGCGACCCAGATCACTCCCTACGTGGACGGTCAGGCCGTCCCCTACACGAAGCTCAACAGCGGCACAGGCGCAGGCAACTTCGCCAACTCCACCCTCTACATGATGTCGCGGGCCGGCAACTCCCTGTTCGGCGCCGGGGACCTCGACGAGGTGGCGATCTACAACGGCGCCCTGAGCGCCTCGACGATCGCCGAGCACTACGGCAGCTACGGCACCAACCGCCGACCCGTGGCCGACTTCTCGAGCTCGCCCGCCGCTCCCAAGGTCAATGTCCCGGTCAGCTTCAATGCCGCCGCCTCCAACGATCCGGACGGCTCAATCGTCAACTACGAGTGGGACCTCGACGGCAACGGCAGCTTCGAGACCGACAGCGGCTCGAACCCGGTCGTCCAGCACACCTACTCGGCCGAGGGCGACTACAACGTCCGCCTCCGCGTCACCGACAACCTCACCGGGACCGACGTCGTTTCGAAGACCGTGAGCGTCGTCGCCAACCAACCTCCGACCGCCTCGTTCACGGCCTCGCCCACGCCGGCGGTGGTCGGCCAGCAGGAGAACTTCAACGCCGCCGCCTCCGACGACCCGGACGGGACCATCACCAAGTACGAATGGGACTTCGACGGGAACGGAACCTATGAGACGGATTCCGGGGCGAGCCCGACCGCCAGCCACACCTACTCGGCGGCCGGCACCGTGAACGTCGGCCTGCGGGTCACCGACAACGGCGGCAAGAGCGCGACCAAGGTCACCCCGATCACGGTCAGCCCGAACGGGGCCAGCGACTACGCGGCGGCGGTCACCGGCACGCCGGGTGTGACCGATTACTGGAGGATGGGCGAGAACGCCGGGCCGACCTTCGCCGACAGCGTCGGCAACGCCCCGGCAACGGAATCCGGCGGCGTCACCTTCGGCGTCCCCGGCGGCGTCCCCGGAGACCCCGATGCCGCCGCTCGGTTCGACGGCTCGGACGACTCGGCCTCGGCCCAGCTCGACCTCTCCAGCACCAACAAGCTGACCGTCGAGTTCTGGATGAAGTGGAACGCCTACGCCAACGACGACCGGCTGGCGATGGAGTTCACGCCGAACTTCAATGACCAGGATGGCGGCTTCCTGATCGACCCGAACAGCAGCTTCGGCCAGTTCGGCGTGGCGGTGGGACGGGGTGCCGCGAGAAGCACGATCCTCTTCAACCGACCGAGCGCGGGTGCCTGGCATCACTACGCGTTCGTTTTCGACACGACGGCGCCCGCCGCGTCCCAGATCAGCCCGTACGTCGATGGCGCTCAGGTCCCGTTCTCCCAGATCTCCTTCGGCTCCGGGGGCGGTGCGTTCGCCAACTCCTCTCTTTACCTCATGTCGCGCGGAGGGACGGCGCTGAACGGCGCCGGCGACCTCGACGAGGTGGCGCTGTATGACCGCGCCCTGGACGCGTCGACCATCTCCTCCCACGCAAATGCCCACGTCGGGAACCAGTCGCCGACCGCCTCCTTCACCGCCTTGCCCAACCCGGCGAGCACCGGCGCGACGGTGAGCTTCAACGCCACCGGGTCATCTGATCCCGACGGGACGATCGCCAAGTACGAGTGGGACCTCGACGGCAACGGCAGCTACGAGACGGACGGCGGGGCCACCGCGACGACAACCCGCTCCTACGCCACCTCGGGCGACCGCACGATTGGCCTGCGTGTCACTGACAGCAACGGGGCGACGGCAACCACGACCCGGACGCTGACCGTCCAGAACCGCGCCCCGACGGCCTCCTTCACCGTCTCGCCCAACCCGGTCGGCATCGGGTCCAACGCGACCTTCAACGCCGCCGCCTCCTCCGATCCCGACGGGACGATCGCCAAGTACGAGTGGGACCTCGACGGCAACGGCAGCTATGAGACCGACACCGGCACCACCGCGACGACCAGCCGCTCCTACGCGAGCGCCGGCAACGTCACCGTGGGCCTGCGGGTCACCGACAACAATGGCGCCACGGCGACCACCACCCGCTCGCTGACCGTCCAAAACCAGGTCCCGACGGCCTCCTTCACGGTCACGCCCAACCCGGTGGGCACCGGCGCCAGCGTCAGCTTCAACGCCGCCGCCTCCTCCGATCCCGACGGGACGATCGCCAAGTACGAGTGGGACCTCGACGGCAACGGCAGCTATGAGACCGACACCGGCACCACCGCGACGACCAGCCGCTCCTACGCGAGCGCCGGCAACGTCACCGTGGGCCTGCGGGTCACCGACAACAGCGGCGGCACGGGGACGACGACGCGCACCGTGACGGTTCAGGCGCCCAACCAGAACCCGACCGCGTCCTTCACGGCCGCCCCGAATCCCGTCTCCACGGGCGCCACTGTCAGCTTCAACGCCGCCGCCTCCTCCGATCCCGACGGGACGATCGCCAAGTACGAGTGGGACCTCGACGGCAACGGCAGCTATGAGACCGATACCGGGACTACCGCGACGACCAGCCGCTCCTACGCCACCGCGGCAACCGTCACCGTGGGCCTGCGGGTCACCGACAACAGCGGCGGAACCGCCACCACCACGCGCTCGCTGACCGTGCAGAACCGGGCCCCGACAGCCTCCTTCACGGTCACGCCCAACCCGGCGACGGCCGGGGCGACAGTGAGCTTCAACGGCTCGGCCTCCTCCGATCCCGGACGGCACGATCGCCCGCTACGAGTGGGACCTCGACGGCAACGGGTCCTACGAGACCAACACCGGGACGACCGCGACGACCAGCCGCTACCTACACGACCGCAGCGACCATCACCGTGGGCCTGCGGGTCACCGACAACAACAACGCCACCGCGACCACGACCCGGTCGCTGACCGTGCGCGGCACCTATAACGCCGCCGTGCTCGGGACCACCGGCCTGATCGACTACTGGCGCCTCGGAGAGACCTCCGGCACGGCCCTGGCGGACACGATCGGCGCCAGGACGGCCACCGCCCAGGGCGGGGTGACCCTCGGCGTGGCCGATCCGCTCACCAACGACTCCAACACCGCTGCCGCCTTCGACGGCAACAACGACGCGGCGCAGGACGACGGCGATCAACCTCTCCGGGACCCCCAGCTGACGGTCGAGTTCTGGATGCGGTGGACGTCGTTCTCGAGCAACGACGACCTCGCGATGGAGTTCACCCCCAACTACCAACCACGAACAACGGGCGGCTTCTTCATCGACCCGAACGCCAGCGGCACCAGCAACCGATTCGCGGTCGGAATCGGTCGCAACGCGCTCCCGCAACGCGGTCGTACTTCAACCGCCCGAGCGCCGGGGTCTGGCATCACTACGCCTTCGTCCTCGACTCGACCGCGCCGGCAGCCACCCAGGTCGTCCCCTACGTCGACGGAGTGCCGGTCTCCTACGTGAAGGGCGGCAGCGGCACCGGCGCCGGCACGTTCGCCAACTCGACGCTCAGCTTCATGTCCCGCAACGCCGCCTCGCTGTTCGGCGCCGGGGCGCTCGACGAGGTGGCGCTCTACAACACGAAGCTGAGCGCGGCGACGATCGCCCAGCATTACGCCGCCCGCTGAGGCGGCTAACATCGACCGCCACATGGGGATCGGGCCAACCCGAATTCGCGGCCTCGCGGTCCGGTCCTGGTCCTGGCCGGATCCGCGGGCGGCTACACGATCGCCGTCGACGCGGGCGCACGTCCGCATCGCGGCCCCTGCGACAAGGTCGTATCCAGCGCCTCGGCCGCCGCCGCCGCGGTCCGCGGCGCCAAGCCCCGAAGGGTCATCTGCCTCGCCAACGGCTCCTACGGCAGGGTCACCCTGCGGGCGCGGAAGCGCGCCACGGTCACGCTGCGGGCCCGACACCCCGGCCGGGCGACGATCACCGGCGCGACGCTCTCGGGTAGCCACATCTCTCTGGCACGCTTCAGGATCACCAATGGCGGCCATGACTCGGGCGGCGGGTTCGGAGACGAGGACGTCGTCATCAAGCCCGGCTCGAAGGCGATCACGATCAAGTCCAACCGCATCAGCGGCGGTTATCTCGGGCTCGACGCGGGACCGACCATCTCAGCCAACATCTCCGACACGACGATTCGCGGCAACAAGTTCGTCGGGCCTTTCGGGGAGGACGCGATCCGGCTCAACCGCTACCACGATGGCCCCGATCGCAACCCCTACGGGATCCTGATCGTCGGCAACGAGATAACCGGGGTCCGTGAGAACGGCAACCATTCCGACTGCCTGCAGTCGGTCTGGGGCGGCGACGACCTGTACTTCCGCCGCAACTACCTCCACGACAACCGCTGCCAGGGCTTCTTCATCAAGGATCAGCCCGCCGCCGTCTCGAACATCGTCGTCAAGCAGAACCTGATGCTCCGTAACGACGCCCCCTGCGATCCCCCCGGCCTGGACTGCGGGGTGCCGGCGATCTGGCAGGTGTTCGGCCCCACCGCCGGAATCAAGCTCTCCCACAACACCATCTGGACCACCGCAGAGGAATCCCCGGTCACCCTTCGTGAGGGACCGTTCGGGAGGCTGTCGATGACCGACAACGTGATCTTTCGGGTCTGGAGCGATTGGCGGGGCGGCTTCCCAGGGCTCACCTCGAAGGACAACGTCATCTGCCGTCGCGAGGGGACCTTCCCGGTCGGCCTGCTGTCGACCAAGAGGACCTGCAAGCCCGGATTCAGGAACCCACGCAAGGACGATTACCGCCTCCGCCACGGCAGGCTTGGCGTCAACTGGCGCCCCTCCGGGCAACACTACGGACCGTGAGCCGAGGCGGACCGCGGTGCCATAGCTGGCCCACGGTCACTCCTCACCGCCGAACATGCGTCCACCCTCGGCAGGGGATTTCTCCACCTCACGCGGCGCGGCCGACGCTACGGCAACGATCCGAAAGGAGATCAGTTGCTGCGCGTGTTGGGGGCAAGGAGGCCAAATCGGTTATGGATGACGCTGCTCGCTACGCTCGCACTCGCCGCGACGGCGGCGAGCATCGCGATCGCGACCGGCGGCAAGCAGCGCCAGCTCGCCCGGTCCGGCTGCCCGACGCGGCAGGCCCACGCGGCCCGCTCGCGGGCGGACGCTCGGGTCCACGCCAGCCTTTCCCCGGCACGCGCCAGGTGCAGCCGCAAGAAGGCCGATAGGACCGCTCCCCAGACGACGATCACCCGGGGGCCGCCGGCGAAGACCTCGAGCACCGTTGCAGCGTTCACCTTCAAATCGAGCGAGGGCGGCTCGAGCTTCGAGTGCCGCCGCGAGAGCTCGCAATGGCGCCGTTGTGGCTCGCCTCGCAGCTACTCGTCGCTCCAACCCGGCACCCATCGGTTCCTCGTCCGCGCCCGCGACCCCGCGGGCAACGTGGACCACAGCCCGGCAACCGAGACCTGGACGGTGGAGAGCCCCCCGCCCCCTCCGGACACCACCCCGCCGGACACCTCGATCAGCGGCGGTCCCGATCCCAAGACCAGCAACACCTCGGCGAGCTTCTCCTTCGGCTCGAGCGAGGCCGGCTCCAGCTTCGAGTGCAGCCTGGACGGCGGGAACTGGTCGGGGTGCTCCTCGCCGCAGAGCTACGGCAGCCTCGCAGTCGGCGACCACCACTTCTCGGTGCGCGCCCGCGACGCCGCCGGCAACTTCGACCAATCGCCGGCCTCCCGCGATTGGACGATCACCGCTCCTCCTCCCCCGCCTCCCCCACCTGACACGACTCCGCCGGAGACGTCGATCACCGGCGCTCCCGATGTCACGACCAGCAACCCCTCGGCGAGCTTCTCCTTCGGCTCGAGCGAGGCCGGCTCCAGCTTCGAGTGCAGCCTGGACGGCAGCGACTGGTCGGCCTGCTCCTCGCCACAGAGTTACAGCAGCCTCGCGCTAGGCGACCACCACTTCTCGGTGCGCGCCCGCGACGGCTCCGGGAACACGGACGAGACCCCTGCGGAGGCGGATTGGACCGTGGTCGAGCCTCCGCCCGACACCACTCCGCCGGACACGTCGATCACGGCGGGGCCGAGCGGCGAGACCACCGAGGTGTCGGCGAGCCTCTCGTTCGAATCCACTGAAACGGGCTCGAGCTTCGAGTGCAGCCTCGACGGGGGCGACTGGACGGCCTGCTTCTCACCGCAGGCCGTCAGCGATCTCGCGGTCGGCGACCACAGCTTCTCGGTGCGCGCCACCGACGGAGCGGGCAACGTCGACGAGACGCCGGCGGAGGCAGACTGGACCGTGGTCGAGCCGCCACCCGACAACACCCCGCCGGACACGTCGATCACGGCCGGTCCCCCCGCCTCGACGGCGACCACCTCGGCCAGCTTCGCCTTCGACTCCAGCGAGGGAGGCTCGACCTTCGAGTGCAGCCTCGACGGGAGCGACTGGACGGCGTGCTCCTCGCCGCTCAGCTACACCGGCCTCTCAATCGCCTCCCACCAGTTCTCGGTCCGCGCCCGCGACGGCGCCGGGAACACCGACCCGACGCCGGCCACTCAGAGCTGGACGATCACGCCCCCGCCCGACACGACGCCGCCTGACACCTCGATCGGCAGCGGCCCCCCCGCCTCGACCACCAGCACGTCGGCGAGCTTCTCGTTCGCCTCGACCGAACCGGGGTCCACCTTCGAGTGCAAGCTCGACGCCGGCTCATGGGCCGCCTGCGCCACTCCGAAGGCCTACACCGGCCTCTCAATCGCCTCCCACCAGTTCTCGGTCCGCGCCCGCGACGCGGCCGGGAACACCGACCCGACGCCGGCCACTCAGAGCTGGACGATCACCTCGCCCCCGCCCCCGCCCCCACCAAGCGGCTGCGACACGACTGTAGCCAACGTCTCCGCCGCCCAGACCGCCGTCTCGGCGGCTTCACCGGGCTCGGTGGTCTGCCTCGCTGACGGCTCCTACGGGAAGCTCTCACTGAACGCGAGCAAGGCGGCGCCCGGCGTCGAGTTGCGCTCCGAGCATCCCGGCGGCGCCACCGTCGCCGGGGCCTCGCTCAACGGCTCCCGCCTGACCCTGTCGCAGTTCCGGGTGATCGGCGACGAGGTGACGGTCCAGCCGGGGTCGACTGGGATGGTGGTCGATCACAACCTGATCTCCGGCGGGTATTTCGGGGTCGACGCGGGTCCCACCTCGAGCACCTACGTCAACGACGTCAGCGTGATCGGCAACAAGTTCCAGGGGCCCTTCGGAGAGGACGCGATCCGCGCCAACCGCTACCACGACAGCACGTCCGACGCCGACTCGTACGGCCTCCTCGTCCAGGGCAACGAGATCACCAATGTGCGCGAGAACGGCAATCACTCCGACTGCCTGCAGTCGGTCTGGGGGGGCGACAACCTGGTCTTCGACCGCAACTACCTGCACGACAATCGATGCCAAGGGTTCTTCATCAAGGACCAGCCGTCGACCGTGACCAACGTCGTCGCGTCCGACAACCTGCTGGTCCGCAACGGGGCCGCCTGCGACAACGCTCCCGGCTGCGGCCAGCCCAGCTACTTCCAGCTCTTCGCCCCCGAAGCGAATGTCCACGTCTTCAATAACACGATCTGGACTCCCGAGAGCGGCAGCCCGATGACCTTCCGCGATTCCGGCTGGACCAACGTCGAGCTGGACCACAACGTCGTCTACCGGCTCTGGACTGACGCCAACCTCTCTTCGTTCGGCGATCACGACAACACCTACTGCAAGCGCGAAACGGCTTCCGGTGGGGTGCTACCGCCTGCGACCAACCTGACCACGGCCTGCTCGCCCGCCTTCCCGGCGCCGACGCTCGCTGGCGGGGACGACTTCCGGCTCGGCAACGGCCGCGGGGTCGATTGGAGCCCGGCGGGTCAGCACTTCGGTCCCTGACAAATATTGCCCTCCATGCACGTTGATCGTGCATGAGCAGGAGACGGAATCGCCGTTCGCTGCCTGGGTGGTGGGCCGGCGCAATCGGCGCCGCGATCCTGGCGACCCTCTCCCTCGCCTCCTGCGGCGGCGGCGGGCAGACCGGGACCGCGAACCGTGCGGCCGCGGGAGCCGGAACCCCGTCGGGCAGAACCTGCTCGAGCGTGGAGTCGAGCCCTAAAGCCGTCGCGGACGCCGTCGCGGACGCTGATCCGGGGGCTACCGTCTGCCTCGCGGACGGTTCCTACGGCAGCCTCTCGCTCGATGCCTCGCCACAGGAGCCCGGGGTGACGATCCGGGCCGAGCGACCGGGGCGGGCAAAGCTCACCGGCGCGACGCTCGATGGATCGCATCTGACCCTTTCGCGCTTCGAGATCGACGGAGAAGTCACGGTCGAGCCCGGCTCAACCGGGATGGATGTCAGCCACAACAGGATCAGCGGCGGGTATTTCGGGGTGAACGCGGGCCCGACGTCCACGACCCCCGTCAACGACGTCGCGATCACCGGCAACGAGTTCGTCGGGCCGTTCGGCGAGGATGCGATCAGGCTCAACCGCTACCACGACACCGGGGACCCCGACCCCTACGGGATCCTGATCCAGGGCAATGAGATCACCGGCGTCCGCGAGAACGGCAACCACTCGGATTGCCTGCAGACGGCGTGGGTCGGCGACCATCTCTTCTTCCGGCGCAACTACCTGCACGACAACCGCTGCCAGGGCTTCTTCGTCAGCGACCAGGCCTCGCCGATCAAGGTCATCTCGATCGACGACAACCTCTTGCTCCGCGACGCCGCCCCCTGCGATCCACCGGGATCGGGATGTGGCCCTCCCTCAATTGTCCAGGTGTTCGGCCCGATCGACGGCATCGCGATCACCCGCAACACGATCTGGACCGCGGGCAACGGCTCTCCCTTCACCCTGCGGGACGGACCGTTCGGGAAGGTCGAGATCGACCGGAACGTGCTCTACCGCCTCTGGAGCGACTGGACGGGCGGCTTTCCGACGTATGAGGAGACCGACAACGTGATCTGCCGCCGGGAAGGCACCTTCCCCGCCACCGACCCCTCGACCCGGAGGACCTGCTCACCCGACTTCCTCGATCCCGCCCGCGACGATTATCGGCTGAGGGGTGGCAATGCGGGAATCACCTGGCGGCCCGCCGACCAGCACTACGGCCCCTGACAAAAATTGGCTTCGGACGGCAAGAAATCGGGGTGTCGGGCCGTTTGTCGGGCATGAGCGCGAGCCCTGCCGCTCCCCCTGCGGCCATCACGCCAGAGCCGGTCGAGGCGAAGTCGACCGACCACAAGGACGATCTGCGATCGAAGCACGCCCACGCCGGCGTCGCGATGGCAGTAGCGACGCTGGCGATGGCGCTCACCTCGGGAATCCAGGCCCTTCTCTACGTCAGCGAGTTCGGCGTCGACTCCCGGACCGACGGGTTCTTCGTCGCCTTCTCGCTGTATGCGATCTTCGGAGTCTTCAGCCAGAGCATCCGGATCACGTCGGCCCCGATGATGGTCGGGGATGACCCCCGGATGACTCCGCGACAGTTCGCGGTCGCACTGCTCGCCATAGCCGTTCCCGTGGTGATCTTCACGGTGCCCCTCGCCGGCCTCACCGCGCAACTGCTTGCCCCCGGCCTCCATCAGGGCGCTCAGGATGTGACCGCGTCTGCTTTGCCGATTCTCGGATGCGCGATGGTCCTCCAGCTCTGGGCGGCCGGCGGCGCGACCGTGCTGGCCATCCGCGACCGCTTCGACCGCGTTGCCCTGGCCTACATCGCCGGAGCGGTCGTCGGCCTCCTCGTCTACGTCGCCATCTACCGCACCGCCGGCGAGCTCTCGCTCGGATGGTCGATGCTGGCGATGGCGGTCGTCACCTGCGCGGCGATGCTGGACGGGGTCCGGGCCAGCCGGGGCGAGGAGTCCGCGGCGCCGAAGCGGCGGATCGACGCCAGGACGCCTCGCCCATTCGGTGGGTTTGGTCCTCGGCCGCACCGCTGTCTACCTCGCCTTCAACGGCCTCTATGTCGTCACCCTCGCCTTCGCGAGCAACTACGACCCGGGCGATGCCACGCTGCTCTCCTACGTCTACCTGTTCTCGAGCTATCTGGTGGCAGCGACCGGCTTCGCCCTTGGCATGTCCCGGATCGCCGACATGCGGCGCGGGGTGCTGACCGACTGGCGCGAGGTGATCGCCGACACGGTGCCCGCCGGCTTCCGCTACGCGATGATGCTGGTGGCTCCCGGGCTCGCCGCGCTGATCGCCGGCGGCGCCACCCTGATGGGTGAGCTCCTCCCCTCGAGCTTCGACAGCGCCGACGTCACCCAGCTCCGGGTCTTTGCGGCGCTGCTGGTGCTGTGGACGGTCGCCGCGCTGCTCGTCAACCTCCTGCTTCCGGCGATGTTCGCCCTCGACCGGGCGAAGGTCGTCAACGCGCTCGCCCCGGTGATCGTCGTGGTCCACGTCGCGGTCACCGCCGTCGCCGGCGGCCTGTTCGGCGCCAACGGGGTGGTCGGCGCATTCTTCATCGTTCCCAGCGTCTTCGCCGGCGTCCTGCTGGTCGTCGGGGCGGGCCGGGGCAGCACTCAGATCCTTCGCGAGCTGGGCCGCGACGGGCTGCGCTTCGGATTGCTCTCGCTGGTCTGCTTCGGCGTCGGCGCCGCGATCGGCGCCGCCTTCGGCGGCCTGGCGGCGCCCTTGCTGGCGATCGGCATCGGCAGCCTCCTCTACGGGCTGTTGACCTCGCGGCTCGCGCCGCGTCAGATGCGGCTGCTGGTCGGCGCCGTGCGCCCGGCCTCGGCATGAACGTAGCGGTTCGCACCGCCAACGCCCGCGAAGGCTGGGCGGCAGCGGCGCTCGATCGGGCCCGCCGGCTGGCGTCAAACGCCGACATCCGCGCGCTGGCCGGCCTGGCCCTGGTGTTCGCAGTCCTCGCGGCGCTGAGCTGGCAGAAGTGGGGCGTACCGTCGGTCGACTCCGGACACGAGCTGACGATGGCCGATGCGATCGCCCACGGCTCGGAGCCCTACCGCGACATCCGCTATTTCTACGGCCCGGTCGGTGTCTACTCGCTGGCCGGTGCGTTCGCCCTCTTCGGCACCGGGTTCACAACCGCCTTCGCCTTCGGCCTGGTGCAGGCGATGGCGATCCTCGGCGCCTTCTACGCGCTCTGCCGGCAGCTGCTCAGCGCCCTGCCGGCTTTCCTCGCCACCGCCATCCTCGCCGCAATCGGCTTCTCCGGGACAGCCTTCAACTTCGTCCTGCCCCATACCAACTCGGCCACCTTCGGCATCCTCTTCACCCTGCTGATGCTGCTCGCCCTCTGCCGCGACCGGCTGCTGCTGGCCGGGCTGGCCGGCGGGGTCGTCTGCCTCACCCGGCCGGAGTTCGCGGCGGTTGCGGCGGTCGCCCTCGGCGCCTACCTGATCGGATGCTGGCGCCAGCACGGCCTCGGCGCCGCCCTTCGGGCCCTGCCGTGGTTGTCGCTTCCCGCGATCGCCGTGGCCGGCACGGTGTTGGGGATCCTGGCGAGCGACGCCGGGGCTGCGAACCTGTTCACCGAGAACCTCTGGCCGGTCGACTTCCTGCGGGTCACCGGCTTCGGGTCGCAGGCGGACTGGGCGCCCTTCGACCTTCAGAGCGTGGTCGCCACCGCTGCCCGCGCGATCGTTTACTGCTCGCTGCTGGCCTCGCTCCTCGTCTCGGCCGTCCTGCTGGTCAGATGCAGCCGGACGCCAGGGAGCGACTCCGCGCGCTCTGGCCGATCGGGGCCGCGCTGGCGGCCCTGCTGCTGATCGGCGCAGCCTGGCACGCGAGCGGTCTCTTCGCCGATGCCGCCTCAGCCGTCGGGTACGAGATCAGCCACCTGCTGATCGGGATGAGCTGGCTTCCCGCCCTCGGCTTCGCCGCCGGTGCCTACGCGCTGGTGCGGCTCCGGCGCGGGGACTCGCCTCCGCTGTCGGGCTCGTGGGGTTTCGATCTCGCCCTGATCGCCACCGCGGTCCTGCTCGGCGCCCGTGCTTACGACGCATTCACCGCGAGGGTCTCCTACGCCCCCTACTACGCGGCGCCGCTCGTGCTCCTGCTGGCGCTGCTCCACCAGCGGCTCGCAGAACGCTGGCCGCAGACCAGAACCGCCGCCATGGGAACGCTCGGCGCGGTCGCCGTGGGCCTGGCCGCCTACGCGCAGGTCGCCCTCTATCCCGACGACGATGCCACGGTCCACACGGCCCGCGGCAGCTTCGTGACGACGCGCGGCCGCAGCGCCGGCGCTCCAGCGCACGATCGACTTCATCCGGACCCACACCGCGCCCGGAGAGCCGACCCTCGACCTCCCTTCCGACGCAGGCCTCAACTTCATGACCGACCGTCCCCCGCCGCTTTATGACGTGATGTTCTTCCCCGGTTTGCTCGACTCGCGCGCCGACGAGCGGGAGGCGATCGCCCGGCTCCGCAGGGAGGGCATCCGCTACGCGATCGTCAGCAAGCGGCGCTTCGACGGTTACGGCTTCAGCCATTTCGGCGTCGATTACAACCGCCTGTTCGCGGGCTTCGTCGAGCGCCGGCCCCCGGTCGCCAGGTTCGGCCAGGGCCAACCGGCCGCACCCGGCACCAATCCCTCCAGTTCGTACACTGTCTACCGAATCGGGCCGTGATGGGGAGCGCAGGCCCCTCTTTCCCGTCATTGAACCGGCGGAGGCAAAGATGAAGCCAAGCGGCGAAAATGGTCTTCCCCCCACGGGCTCACCTCCGCTCGAGGAGGTGCGCGCTCTCATCCTCTCGGCGAGCGGGGCACCGGTATCCGACCGCGAGGCCGCGATCTCCGGCGCAGCCGATGACCTCGACCTGCGCGACAGCGGCGCGATCGACTCGCTCGGTTTCATCGAGCTCGTGGCGGCGGTCGAGGACGCCCTCGGGATCGAGGTCGACTTCGAGGCAATGGACCCCGATCAGATCACCGTCCTTGGCCCCCTGGCGCGCCACTTGCATGCACAGGCCGAGGCCGCAGCGGGGGGCGAGCGTGAGGAATGAGCCGATGCTCGCCGGCGCTCGTCGCCGGGTCCTCGCGCTGCTCGCCCTCTACGCTCCGGGCGGACCGACCACGAGGGTCCGCCTGCACCGCCTGAGGGGCGTGCGGATCGGGCCGGGGAGCTTCATCGGCACGTCGGTGATCCTCGAAACCGCCTACCCGCAGCTGATCGAGATCGGCGCCCGCGTCGACCTGGGGATGCGGACGACGATCATCGCCCACCAGCACGGGGAGCTCGCCGATGAGAGCGAGCGGACGGTGCGCATCGAGGACGACGTCTTCATCGGCCCGGGCTGCATCATCCTTCCCCACGTGACAATCGGCCACGGTGCCGTGATCACGGCGGGCAGCGTCGTCTCCACCTCGATCCCCCCCTTGACCATGGCCAGGGGCAACCCCGCTCAGGTCCTCGCGACCTGCCGGGTGCCATTGGGGCGCAGCACCCCCCTTCGCGAGTTCTACCGCGGTCTGAGGCCGGTGGCGCCGCGATGAGCGGCCCGACGGCGGATGCCAGGACGATCGGTGTCTTCCCGGCGGACGCGCTTGCCCGACATCGGGCCCTGTTCGGCATCTTGGAGGAGGCATTTCCCGTCCGCTTCGAGGCGAGGCGCCCGAGCGAGCTGCGCGATCTGGATGCGGCGCTAGAGATCGGGGGCTCGGAGGAGGCTCGTGCCGTGGCCGAGGCCGGGATCATGGCGCTCTCGATGGTCGCCCCCGAGCCGGGCCCCGGGCCCCGGGCGGGCCTGCTGAACCTGTCCTCCTCCCTGGCCCTCGACTCCAGGCTTCGCGGAGCCGCGCTGTCGGATCGGCACCTCGGTGGCGGCGTGCCCTCCGGCCAGGCGCCGGACCCTCCCGCCCACCGGGAGGCCGTGCTCGCGAGCTTCGACGGACTGCCCTTCTGGACGCGGTCGGGCAGCTTCGATCAGGCCCTGCTCGCCCCACAGGAGCTGGAGGCCGGCGAGCCGCTCCGCCAGCGCCTCCAGGTCGGTCGCTGCGCAGCCCTGCTGCCCCTCGTCCACTTCCTCCGCGAGCTCACCGAGGAACGGCGCTGGCGCCCTCCCCCCGCCCGCGCCACCTTTCTCCTCGACGATCCCAACCTCCACTGGCCCTCCTACGGGTTCATCAAGCTCGACGAGCTCGTCGCCCACGCCCGCGAGCGCGAATATCACCTCGCGCTGGCGATGATTCCCCTCGACAGCTGGTTCGCCCATCCGAAGGCCGTCAGGGCCCTTTCCGACGGCGGCGGCGCGCTCTCGCTGTGCGTCCACGGGAACGACCACAACGGGGGCGAGCTGGGGAGGCCGGCCACCGACGATCAGGCGGTCGAGCTCGCCGCCCAGGCGCTGAGCAGGATCGAGGCGTTCGAGCAGCGCTCCGGCATCGGGGTGGACCGGATAATGGCGCCGCCCCACGAGGCCTGCTCGGAGCAGGCCGTCAGGGCACTGCTTCGTTGCGGCTTCGAGGCGATTTCGATGACCCGGCCGTTTCCGTGGGCATCGCTGGAGCCGCGACCCTGGCTCTCCCAGCCCGACGGCTCCGATCCACTGATCGGCTGGCGCCCGGCCGATTACATCGCCGGCGGCCTGCCGCTCCTGCTGCGCCATCCGTTGACGGGCCGCACGCCCACCGAGCTCAGGTTGCGGGCGTTCCTCGACCAGCCCCTGATCCTCTACGGGCACCACGATGACCTCGAGGCCGGTCTCGGGGTGCTCTCCGAGGCGGCTGACGACGTGAATTCGCTTCAGCCGACCCGCTGGGGGTCGCTGGGCGAGATTGCCGCAGGCTCCTACGAGAGCCGCCAGGAGGGCGCGACCCTGCGGGTTCGCATGCTCACCCGCCGGGCGCGGGTCGAGATTCCCGCCGGCACCGAGCGCATGGTCATCGAGCTTTCCCCCTCCCACGACGAGCCGATCGCGGAGGGGGTGAGCGTCGCGGGACGCCCCCTGCCCTTGGAGGGCCGGGTGGCGGCCGAGCCGGTCGAGGTCGGCGCTTCCTCCACCGTCGAGGTTTGCCTCCGGCACGACCGCTGGATCGATTACCGCAGTGTTCAGACGAGGCGGTCCCGCCCCCTGGCGGTGGCCCGTCGGATGGCCGGAGAGGGACGGGACAGGATGCGTCCGCTGCTGGCCCGAGCCCGCTAGAGGCGCACCGGCGAGGTGGCGTGGCGGAGGATCCTCCGGGGCTCTCCGCTGCCGTCGGCCGGAACCGTGTAGACGTTGACGCCGTCGGAGTAGACCAGGGTGTCGACGTCGAGCCATTCGACCTGATCGTCGATGGAGCGGTGCTCGGCAACCGGGTGGTCTCTCAGCGTCGCCAGATCGAGCACCTTCAGCCTCCACCTGGTCTTGGAGCCGATCCGGCTCTTGAAGGCGATCTGCCTGCCGTCGGGCGAGAGCGAGGGGCACTCGACCCCGTCGCGGAGGACCTTCATGCTGCGACCTCGGACGCTCCCCTCGACCAGATAGTGATGTCCGCCGGTGGCGAGAGTCGCGTAGAAGCGGTCTGATTCCTTGGCGAAGGTGACCCCCCAGAAGTTGAAGTCCACCGCGTCGAAGGGCTTTCCGTCCTTCGTCACGTGGAACTGCTCGAGCTGGCCGAGCTGCTTGCCGCTCTGCATGTCGACGATCGTGGTCGTGGTCGAGAAGCCGCCGCTCGAGCCCAGATAGGCGTGGCCCGCCACGAACACCGTCATCGCCCCGTAGCGCCCGTCACTGGAGACCCGTGCCCTGGAGGGGAGGCCGGTGAGCGCGAACTCGTGGACGGGCTGAAACGAGGAATCGAAGATCGTCGCCTGGTAGTCGACGCCGGAGGCGCCGATCGCCATGCAGAGCCCGCGCCCGTCGGCGTAGTAGACGCGCTCGCAGGCCAACTTGCTGCCGGGCGGGTGCTCCGGCCTGCCGTCCTTGACCAGGAAGACGCTCCCGTTGAGGCGGGGATCGGAGCTCTCGACGCCGCGCACCATCAGCCTGGCGCCGTCGAGGTTGCCGGCGTCGCCCTGGGGGCGAGCGTCGGTGCTCAGGTCCTGCGGCCCGGCGGCGATCACGTAGGCGGCGCCCGCCACGATGCAAACCACGGTGATCACCACCAGCAGATTGCGGCGACGCCTATCCAACCGCGGGCTCCCGCTGGGTCCGGAACAGCAGTGGCGCTGCCATCGCCATCACGATCGCCAGCGCCACCGCGTAGATCACGACCGCATCGTGCAGGCCGATCGTGTACCAGAGCGCCCCGAAGGCAAGCGAGGAGAGCAGCCGGCCCAGGCTCACGACGGTGATCAGGATCCCGATCCCGCTCGCCTGAAGCTTCGCCGGGAGGACGGCGCCGGCGAGCGCGGTGATGACCCCGTCGGTGGCGGCGAAGTACGCACCCAGTGCGAAGAGGGAAAGAACCAGCTCGACGTATCCGAGGGATGGCAGGAGCAGAGAGCCGTAGACGAGGAAGAGTAGAGCGTGGCCACCCAGCAGCACGGGCACCCGCCCCACCCGGTCGGCGAGCTGCCCGACCGGTATCGCCAACAGCATGTAGACGACCGCCGTCACCACGTAGAGCAGGGGAAACACCGCGGGCTCGAAGTCGATCCGGCGCTGGAGGCCGACGTAGACGAGAGAGTCCGAGATGGTCGCCAGCGCCAGGCCGCCGGCGGCGATCAGCAGCAGCCCGAATCGCGGGTCGCGCACCAGCTTCAGGGCTGCCGGGAGCGACGGCTGGGCACTGTCGTCCGCGGGCGCTCTGGAGGGCTTCCCCTGAACGGCGAGAACCAGGACGGCCATCCCGAGCAGGCCGAAAAGCGTGCTGACGACGAAGACCGCGTCGAAGCGGGCCGGGGCGGCGAGCAGCACCCCGAAGGCAATCAGCGGGCCGAGCATCGCGCCGGCGCTGTCCATGGCGCGATGGACCCCAAACGCGGTCGCCAGACCGGCCTTCGTGCTGGAGAGGGAGATCAGCGCGTCCCTGGGCGCGGTGCGGATCCCCTTGCCGATCCGGTCGACGGCGACGATCGCCCCGACCGCGCCGATCGAGCCGCTCGCCGCGACGAGCCCGACCTTGCACACGGCAGATAGGCCGTAGCCCGCCTCCATCGTCTCCTTGTGCCGGCGCCAGCGGTCCGAGGCCAGGCCGGCGGCGACCTGCACCAGCGCCGCGGCGCCGCGGTAGGTCCCGTCGATCGCGCCGAGGACGAGCGGGCTCGCGCCCAAGGAGAAGACCAGGTAGAGCGGCAGCACCGTGGCCACCATCTCCGCCGAGACGTCGGTCAGCAGGCTGACCAGACCCAGCAGGATCACGTTCCTCGAGACCTGTAGGCGCGTTGACCGGCCTGCCCAGAGGCGGGGCTTCAGCAGGGCTTTGGAGGCTTCGACCTGGTACACGGGGCTTCCCTGATTGAACGGTCCGCCTAGTCCGTTTCTCGCACCCTCCTCACCGTGAAGGAGAGCTGGACGGTGTCGAAGGCCGGCGGGTCTCGGCTCAGCGGCGGGCGGCCAGCTGGGCGAGGCCTGCCCGCTCCATATAGCCCTCGAGCTGTTCGCGCCATCCTGCGAGCGGGGCGAGGCCAAGCGCGTCGGCGCGGGGGCGAGAGAGCTCGCCGTTCAGCGGCCTGCGGGCCCCGCCTGGCGGGCGCTCGGTCCGGGTCTGCCTGACCTCCACCTCGACCCCCGCCAGCTCGACGATGGCCTCGGTGAACTCGTGCCATGAGCAGGCCCCGGAGGCGGTCAGATGCAGGACCCCGCTCGCCTTCGCGTCGACCGCCTCGGCCAGGGCCGCGGCGAGCTCGGCCGTGCAGGTCGGGCTGAGGCGCTGGTCCGCCACCACCGCCAGCTCGCCCTGCTCTCGGGCCCGATCGAGCATCCGAGTGACGAAGTTGCCGCCCTTCGAGGCGCTGCCGCCACTCCCGTAGAGCCCCCCGTCCGGACCACGAGGGCCGCGGGAGCGTAGGCGAGGGCGGCATGCTCCCCGGCGAGCTTGGAGATCGCGTAGATGCTCTCCGGGCCTGGGGTGTCGTCCTCCCGGTAGGCCCGGTCGGCGGTGCCGTCGAAGACGTAGTTCGTGCTCAGGTGGACCAGCCTCACCCCGTGCTCGGCGCAGAGGTTCGCCATCCGCTTCACGGCGGTGGCGTTGACCGCGAACGATTGCGCCTCCTCGCGCTCGCAGACCTCGACGTTGTGGAAGGCGGCGCAGTTGTAGAGGACCTCGGGCCGGAACTCGGCGATCTCCCGCTCCAGCGCGGCGGCATCGGTGACGTCGAGCTCCTGACGGGTGCGCAGGCGCAGCTCGCACTCGGCCCCGAGCAGCAGCTCGAGGTCCGAGGCGAGCTGGCCGCCCCCTCCCGTGATCAGGGTGCGGCCGCTCAAAGCACCGAGCCGAACTGCTCGACGCGAGGCCGGACCTCGTTGAGCAGCTCGAGCCAGCGGATGTTGTAGTGCCGTGGGTCGGTCAGCTCAACCGTGTCGGAGGGGTCGATCCGGGCGAGCAGATCGGCGACCGCATCGACCACCGAGCGACTCGGGATGAATCCGATCCTCCCGGCGAGCTTGGCGTTTGAGCACTCGTAGTTGCGGGTGAGCGGCGGCGCCGGCGCCTCACTCAGGTCGACCGGGCTTCCCAGGATCTGCACCGATCCGGCGACCAGCATCGCCAGCTCGCGGATCTGGTAGTTGGAGTGCAAGACGTTGAAGATCTCGCCGCGGACCAGCTCCGCCGGCGCCTCCATCGCGGCGATCATGGCCTCCGCGCAGTCCCGCACGTCGACCAACGGCCGCCACATCCAGCCGCCCCCATGGAGCTGCAGACGCCCGTTGACCAGGGCGTCCTTGACGAAGGTGTTGACCACGAGGTCGAAGCGCATCCGGGGGCTGTGCCCGTAGACCGTCCCGTTGCGGAGGATCGTCGGGCAGAGGCCGTCCCCGACCATTTCCAGGAGCTTCTCCTCGCCGTAGCGCTTCGAGGTCGCGTACGCCCCGCGCGGCTCGATCGCCGCGGTCTCGTCGTGCATGCCCGGCGGCATGCCGTCGTAGAGCGAGCAGGAGGACGCGAAGACCAGCCGCTCGATTCCGCGGTCCAGGCAGGCCTGCCCGAGAGTCTCGGTGGCGATCGCGTTCATCTGCCAGTTGGCCTCGGGGTCGTACTCGGCGGTCGGGTCGTTGGAGAGGCCGGCCAGGTGGATCACCGCGTCGACGCCGTCGAGGGAGGTGGCGGGCATGTCGCGCACGTCCGCCAGGACCAGCTCGATCCGCTCGATTACGTCGGCCAGCGGTTCCTCCCCCCAGTACATGCGGTCGAGGACGCGGACCTCATAGCCACGCTCGAGGAGCCTGGGAACGAGAATCGACCCGATGTATCCGGCCCCGCCGGTGACCAAGACCGTCCCGCCCGGCTCGGGCGGCTCATCGGGCAGTCCGTTGGAGCGGGTGACCCTGCCGGGCAGCCGTCCGTTCTGCGCTCGCGGATTCTCGCTCATGTCTGGACCTCCATCAGGGCTTTCTCGGGCTCGGTTTGGTGCTGCCCACTAACAACGGCTCGGGGAGCCTCACTCTTGCTCGCCCCCGAACGGGCCTTTCTTCCGGACAAGCGGTGCTTCAGGACCAGCGCCCGCTTCTCGAGGCCGTGCCAGGAGGCGAAGGCGAGCAGGTAGGTGACCGGGAGGGCGATCGCGGCCACGGCGAGGGGACTCGGGAGTGAACCCGCCCAGAGCCAGACGATCGTCTGCTGCACCGGGAAGGCGAGCAGGTAGATCCCGTAGGAGAGATCGCCGGGCCTGGTCAGTCGGCGCAGGCCGTCAGGGGTCCTGTAGGCGGCGACCAGCACCAGGTAGGGGATCGAGATCAGCAGCACCGGCCGCTCGGCCGGCGTTCCCAGCGAGAGGACCAGCGCTCCAAGTGCGAGCGCTGCGAGGTCGAAGCGCAGCGGGATCCTCGAGCGGCAGCGGTAGAGCAGGGCCGCCATGAAGAAAAGGGCCACGAAATGGGCGGTGAGGCCGTCCGACCCTCGCAGGAAATCCAGCCCCGATCCGATCACCGGCAGATCGGTCACTCCGGCGGGCGCCACCGAGAGCAGGAAGAACCCGCCGGCGACCAGTGCCACCGACCCGGTGAGGAGCCCGGCGAGCCCAATCAGGGCGAGTATCACGTAGGCCTCGGCCTCGATCGGGAGGGTCCAGAGAGAGCGGTTGACTGATCGATCGGGGTTCGACTCGAATACACCTGGGAGGTCGAGGGCGACGTGGTGGGCGACCCCCGCTGTGCCGACGGCCACGACGTTGTCGGTCACGTACTCGGGCGTGGCAGCGGCGCCTGTGTATTCGGAGGTCGTCCGGGTCGTGACCAGCGGCCCGAGCAGAAAGGCGCTGACCATCACCGTGACGATCAGCGCCGGCATGATCCGCAGCCCGCGCCGCACGAAGAAGCTGCGAAGGCCCGGGCGCCTCCACCAGCTCATCGCGATCAGGAATCCGCTGATCGCGAAGAAGATCTCGACCCCGAGCGTGCCCAGGGGCCAGTGCCCGATCAGGGGTTCGGCCCTTCCGGTGACCACGAAGGAGTGGGAGAGCAGGACCGCCGTCGCCGCCCCGAGCCTGAGAACGTCGAAGTTGTTCTCGCGCCCCTCCGAATGGGCTTCGAGAGTCGCAGCGCTCATCTGCAAAAGTGAACGCCGTGCTCGCTCCCCAACTTCCGGGTACGGCAAAAGTCGCCGCCCCCCAGGGACGTTAGATCCGCTCATGGAACGACTCGAAAGCCGAATCGACGGACCGGCGCTGGTGCGCCCAAAGGTGCACGGCGACCATCGGGGGTTCTTCCACGAGACCTACCGGCGCAACGTGTTCGCGGAGTTCGGAGTCGGCGAGGAGTTCGTGCAGGACAACCACTCCCGGTCGGGCCACGGCATTGTCCGCGGCATGCACTTCCAGGTCGGGGACGGCATGGCCAAGCTGGTCCGCTGCGCACGGGGGGCGATCCTCGACGTCGTCGTCGACCTGAGGCGTGGATCCCCGAGCTTCGGCGAATGGGAGGGCTTCACCCTCAACGACGAGAACCTGCACATGCTCTACGTGCCGGTCGGCTTCGCTCACGGGTTCTGCGTGACCAGCGAGATCGCCGACGTGATGTACAAGTGCTCGGGCTACTACGATGAGTCGATCGAGCGGGGAATCGCCTACAACGACCCCGAGGTGGGGGTCGAGTGGCCGGGGGGGATCGAGCTGATCCCCTCGGAGCGTGACGCGGGCGCACCGCGCCTGAGTGAGATCGCCGCCGAGCTTCCCTTCGAGTACTGAGCGGCCCTAGACCGCGAGGCGCTCGACCGCGGGAGCGGGGGCCGGTGAGCCGGGAAGCTCCAGCCGCTCGCCGACCTCGGCCGCGACCCGCTCGGCGAACCCGATCACCGAGTCGCCGTTGAGGAGCTCCGGGTAGATCTGGGCGTTGGAGGCCAGCGCGAGGCCCTCGACACCCGGCCAGACCGGCGCGATGCGGCTCCAGGGGCCGCTGTGGAGCCCGTGGACGGGCTCCACCAACTTGGCGCGCTGCACGGTCCAGTCGACGACCTCGTCGCGGCTGAAGCCCGGAGAGAGGCGCCCGAGGTAGTCGGTGAAGCGTCGGTACACCGACTCGTCGTCCTCCCGCTGCTCCGGAGCGTCGGGGTCACAGTACTTGGGCAGGTAGACGAGCCGGAGGCCGTCGGTGTGCTCGGTCCCGAGCGCGTGCGAGGTCTCGATCGCGCTGGTAATCGGCGTCTCCTCGGTGATGTTGACGGCGTAGTAGGGCAGCAGCGAGCGGCGGACCTTGATGATCACGCTGACCACTCCCAACCAGCGCTCCGGGTAGTGGACGAGCAGGCCGCCGAGGTGCTCCGGCAGCAGGTAGCGAAGCGCCGGGGGCTGCAGCGTCGCAATCGTCAGGTCAAAGGGCAGCGACTCGCCGTCGAGCTGGACTCCGGTGACCGAGCCGTCGTCGCCGATCGTCAGGCCCTGCACCGGGGCGCCGGTCAGCGCTTCCACCTCCAGGTCCTCGGCCCTCCCCGCCATCGCGTCGATCAATCGCTGGTGCCCGCCGACGATGTGTCCCATCTCCTCGGCGCCCCCGGCCTTGCCGCTGCGAGCCCCCGACATCCGCCGCGTGCGCGCCCACAGGTAGGTAGCGGGCAGCTCCGACCACTCGCCGTCGAAGCGCGAGTTGAGGAGTGGCCGCCAGATGCGCTCGAGCACCTGCTGACCGCAGTGGCGGCGCAGCCAGGCCTCCAGCGGGAGGTTCTCCAGCGCGTCGTAGCCTCGTCGCAGCTGGCACTGGGCGACGAACCAGCCGAGCCGGGCCCGGCCGGCCGGGCTCAGCGGCTCGAAGGTGAGCAGGTCCCGCAGGCCGTTGAAGTCGTGCATCCGGCCGTCGGCGAAGAAGCCGGCCCCGACGGGTCGGAAGCGCACCTCTCCACCGAGGCCGAGCTCTTCGGCCATCGCGAGCATGCGTGAATCGGCCGGGGTGATCACGTGGTAGAAGCGGTCCACCCTGTGGCCCCCGAAGTCCATCGTGCCGGCCAGGCCGCCGAGCTCCGGGCCGCGCTCGATCACCGTGACCTTCGCGCCGGCCTGAGCCAGGCGCAGGGCCAGCGAGGTGCCGAGGATCCCACCTCCGACGATTCCGACTCGCGGCGTCATGCTCATCCGGCCGGGATCAGCGGGCGCTCGCCGGCGGCCTGTCCGTTGGCCTCGGGCAGGGCCGCCGGGGCGGGCGCGGTCACCTCGGCGAGCGGTGAGACAGGCGGCGGCTGGATTCGGCCGACCATGTGGGCCGCCATCACCCTGAAGTAGGCGAGCACGGTCGGCTTCAGCTGCATCTTCGACTCGCCCATCCGGGTCGTCCAGTCGTTAACCGTCGGCACCTCGGCGATCTCCGCACCGGCGTTGTAGAGCTTCAGGAGGAGCTCGACGTTGGCGGCGAACCCGGGCTCGCGCACCAGCAGGTAGCCGTATGTGTCGGCGGCGCGGCGCAGCGTGCCGGCCCGGTAGACCCGGTACAGCGAGGAGAGGGTGTGCATCTCACGCAGGCCGCCGAGGACGCGAAAGGTGTTGGACACCGCCTTGCTCGCCGCGAGCCGCCAACCGGCCACCCCGACGATCTTCCCGCCGGGCGCGTAGACGGAGGCGAGCACGACGTCGGCGCCCCGATCGAACAGCTCGAGCATCTTCGGCAGGTCACGCAGGTCCGAGGTGGTATCCGCCTCTAGGGTGACGATCGCGTCGTCGTCTGAGGACTCGCCGAGCGCCGCCCGGATGCCGGTGTTGATCGCGGTCCCGAGGCCGCGATTGACGGTGTGGGTGACGATCGCCAGGTGCATGTCCCGCGAGTGCTCGCGGACCATCTCGGCGGTTCCGTCGGTCGAGCCGTCGTCGACGACGATCACCCGGGCACCGAGCCGTCGGGCGACCGGGGCGAGATCGGCGAGCAGCCGCGGGATGTTCTCGACCTCGTTGTAGGCCGGGATTACGAAGCGGATCATGCGAGGACCTCCAGCGGGCGGGGTGCGGGGATGTCCAGCAGCTCGACCGGGCGGCGAACCGCGGCAGACTCGCGCACCGCGAGGGCCGCAGCCAGCGCCTTGACGCCGTCGTGGGCGGAGATCGGCTCGGGAGCGTCGTCGAGCACGCAACGGCAGAACGCCTCCAGCTCGGCCCGCAGCGGCTCGGTCTTGGCCAGCGAGAAGCGGACCGCGGCTCCCTCGCCGTCGCCCCGCAGCACCGAGAGGCCGTCCCAGGCGAGCGGAGCGGTCGGCGACTCGACGAACCAGACGTCCTGGGTTATGTAGCTCGCCCGCAGCAGGCCGTTCTCCCCGATCAGCGCCACCTCACGCTTCTTCTCGGGGGTCAGCCAGTTGACGTCGAGAAGCCCGAGGGTCCCGCCTCCGGCGCCGTTGAAGCGGGCAAGGCAGGTGAGGAGGTCCTCCTGGGAGCTGTGGACGAAGCGGCCTCCGTCGGAGTAGATCTCGCTGATGTGCAGACCGAGGACGTGCTGCATGATGTCGAGGTCATGGGTGGCGAGGTCGATCGCCACCCCGGCATCGTGGATCCGGCTGGGCAGCGGGCCGACCCGGGTGGCGTGGGCCCGGTAGACGTTGCCCAAACGGCCCTCGCCGACCAGCTCCCGGAGCTTCTCGACCGCCGGGTTGAAGCGCTCGACGTGGCCGACCATCAGCTTGCGAGCCGACTCCAGCGCGGCGCTGCGCATCCTCAGTGCGTCGGGCAGGGTGGTCGCGATCGGCTTCTCCACCAGCACGTGGAGGCCGGCTGCGAGCGCCTCCAGCGCCACCGTCGGCGTGGCTCTCGGACGGGCAGGCGATCGAGACCGCGTCCAGCTCCCGGGATCCGAACTCGATCAGCTCCCGCCAGTCGGCGTACTCGGCGGCACGGCATCCCGCCGAGCGCCGCGCTGCGGGCCTTCTCGTCGGGATCGGCGACGGCGACGAGCCGCGCGCAATCGAGCTGCATGTAGTTGCGGATGTGGAAGGCCCCCATCCGGCCGCAGCCGATCACGCCGACTCTCAGCTTCTCAGACAGGGGATTCCTCCAGCGCTCGCTCGAACTGGGCAACGGTCAGCTCCGCGATCCGCTCCGCGGCCCGGCCGTCGCCGAAGATCGGCGGATGCTCGCTCGGGCCGCGGCTGCACGCAGCGCCGCCCGAAGTGGTTCGCATCGACGCCCGACCAGGGTGTTCCAGCCGGTCGAGACCGTCTCCACCCACTCGGTCTCCTCCCGCAGGGTGATGCAGGGGACCCCCCAGAGATAGGCCTCCCGCTGGACGCCACCGGAGTCGGTGGCGATCGCCAGCGCGTCCCGCTCCAGGGCGAGCATCTCGGTGTAGGTGACCGCGTCGCGCACCTCGACGTTCGGCGGGACCGGCCAGGCCCCACTCCTCGAGGCACTTCCGGGTCCGCGGATGCAGCGGAAGAATCACTCGGCACTCGGCCGTGGCGAGGCAGGCGAGGACGGCGCCGAGCCGCTCGGGGCTGTCGGTGTTGTAGTTGCGGTGCACGGTCGCCAAGCACGTAGTCGCCCTCCTCCCCGCTCTCCCCGAGCCGGCCCCGGGTGGCGAGAAGGACGTCGGCGAGGACGTCGCCGGTGACGTGCACGGTGCCCGCGACGCTCCTCCTCGACGAGCACCTGGCGGGCGTGGTCGCAGGGGGCGAAGAGAATCTCGGAGAGCCGGTCGGTCTCGATCCGGTTGTGCTCCTCGGGCATGTCGTCGCGGTAGCTGCGCAGCCCCGCCTCGACGTGCAGCAGCGGCACCTCCGCCGCCACCGCCGCGCGGGCGCCGGCGATCGTCGCGTTGGTGTCGCCGCGGACCAGGACCGCGTCGGGCTGCTCGCTCTCGAGCACCCCGGCGATCCGCTTCTGCGCGACTTCGACGCTGCGGCGGTTGGGCAGCGAGCCGACGCCGAGGTTGTACTCGGGCAGGGGCAGCCTCAGGTCGGCGATCTGGTGGTCCGACATCCCGGGGTCGTAGTGCTGGCCGGTATGGACGAGGATCTCCTCGACCCGGCCGCTGTAGGCGAGGGAGAGAGGGGCGGCCTGGATGATCTCGGGCCGGGAGCCGATGATCGAGACGAGTCGGGGTGCCATCGCCAGAGCAACGGGCAGTGCGGGGCCCGAGTTTTTGCGCGAATCGCGGATCCGGCGCACCCGCGGGGTTCTCCACGTTTTCCGAAGCGGCCCTTGCCGCCCGGAAGCTGGCTTCCCAGGCGCTTTTCCTACGTTTTTCCGACCTCTCGGAGCAACCCTGCGCAAGTAGCCGCGCCGTCACCCGTTGGTCGGACAGTGGAGATGGAAGCAAGGGGGATCACACAACAGACGACACCGCCCGCGCGACCTGCCCGCGATGCCCACGGTGGTGCCCGATTCCACCTGGCAGGCGGCGGTGCGGCGGATAGCAGACATCCTCGTCTCAGGTCTGACCCTGCTCCTCACCTCCCCGATCCTGATCGCTGTGGCGATCGCGATCCGCCTCGACAGCCGCGGCCCCGCGATCTTCCGCCAGAAGCGAATCGGGCGCGGCGAGCGTGAGTTCACGCTGCTGAAGTTCCGCAGCATGCGGGTCGACGCCAACCCCAAGCTCCATCGCGACTACGTCACCGCGCTGATCCACAACGGCTCGGGGAACGGCAGCAACGGCCGCGTGCCCGAAAACGGCAGCAAGGACGGCCTCTACAAGCTCGCCGTCGATGACCGGATCACCCCGGTCGGCCGCTTCATCCGCAAGTGGAGCCTCGACGAGCTGCCGCAGCTCTTCAACGTCCTCGGCGGCGACATGACCCTGGTGGGGCCACGCCCGGTGATCCCCTACGAGGTGGCCGAGTACCCGATCTGGTACCGCAGCAGGTTCTCCGTCAAGCCGGGACTCACCGGCCTCTGGCAGGTGAGCGGGCGCAACCGGCGCACCTACGAGGAGATGGTGCGGCTGGACATCGAGTACGCCAGCGGCGCAGCCTGCTGCTCGATCTCTCGATCCTGCTGCGGACCCCGTGGACGCTGCTGAGCAGGAAGGGCGTGGCGTGATGGCGGACGAACCCGATCGGCACGATGGTCGTCGGCTACGGGTACTGGGGCCCCAACATCGTCCGCAACGTGGTCGAGCGGCCCGAGTTCCGCCTGATGGGCCTCTGCGAGCTCGACGAGAAGCGGATCGACGACTTCCGGCGCCGCCACCCTGGCATCTGGGTCGAGCCGCGACCTCGACACCGCCCTGGCCGATCCGCGAATCGAGGCGGTGGCAGTCGCCACCCCTCCCCACACCCATTTCGACGTCGCCCGCCGCGCCCTGGAGGCGGGCAAGCACGTTCTGGTCGAGAAGCCGCTGGCCCGGGCCCCCGGCCAGGCGGTCGAGCTGATCCAGGCTCGCCGAGCAGCTCGGACAGGTGCTGATGCCGGGCCACACCTTCGTCTACAGCCCCTCGGTGAACAAGGTGCGCGAGCTGATCAGAGCCGACGTCCTCGGAGAGATCTACTTCATCACCTCCTCGAGGATGAACCTCGGCCTCTATCAGCAGGACGGAGTCGTCCTCGACCTGGCGCCCCACGACCTCTCGATCCTCCTTCACTGGCTCGGGAAGCCCCTGGTCGAGGTGACCGCGAACGGCCGCAGCGTCTTCCACGAGGGAGTGCACGAGACGGCGTTCCTGACCCTGCGCTTCGAGGGCGGGACCCAGGCCAACGTCCAAGTCTCGTGGCTCGCCCCCCGCAAGATGAGGCAGATGGTCGTGGTCGGCAGCCGCCGGATGATCCAGTACGAGGACACGGCCGCAGACGACTCGGTGCGGATCTACGACCGCGGCCTCGACTTCTCCGAGCCCCCGGCGAACTTCGGCGAGTACCGCCTCACTTACCGGACCGGCGACATGGTTGCGCCCCGGATCGAGGCGGTCGAGCCCCTCGGGCTGGAGCTGAAGGACTTCGCCTCTGCGATCCGCGAGGGCACCACGCCGGTTTCCAACGCCCGCCTCGGGCTGGAGATCGTGATCGCCCTCGAGGCGCTGGAGAAGTCTCTGCACGCACGCGGCGAGCCGCAGCCGATCCCCTCGGTGGACGAGGCGCTGGCCGGCGGTCTTCCATCCGCGGCGACCAGCAACGGTCACGGCAACGGCAACGGTCAGCGCCCCGGACGGGTCGCCCCGACCGGCGCCACCTAGCCCGCACCCCGGCGGCCAACGGGCGTGGGACCTTTCAACCCCGTATAGCGCAGCTCAGAAGCCCCACGTCCCTGGGGCGGGTGTGGCTGGCTGTTGCGGCTAGCCGGCCAGGACGCCGGCCGGCTTGCCCTCGTCCTCGAGCATCGCCAGCAGGGCCTTGCGGTCGAACTTGCCGTTCGCGTTCAGCGGCAGCTGCTCGAGCAGCTCGAAGCGGCGCGGAACCATGTACTCGGGCAAGCGATGCTCGAGGACGCCGCGAAGCTTGGCGAGATCCACCTGGGAGTCCCCGATGAAGGCGACGATCCCGCCGCAGCCGCTGTCCGTCAATGGCCAGCCGACCGCGATCGCCGCGTCGACTCCGGACTCCTCGCGGAGGGCCGCCTCGACCTCTCCCAGCTCGACCCGATGGCCGAGAACCTTGATCTGGTGATCGAGGCGCCCAAGGTAGGAGAGCGGCTCTCCCGGCCGCACCGGCCTTCGCACCCGGTCCCCGGTGCGGTAGTGGACCTCCTCGAGGCCCGGCGGGATCACGAAGGCGGCCGCTGTCTTCTCTGCGTCCTCCCAGTAGCCGGGGGTGACCTGAGGACCGACCACGAGCAGCTCGCCGTCCGAGCCCGCCTCGACCTCCCGCAGCCGCTCGTCGACCACCAGGGTTCGCATCTCCCCGATCGGATCTCCGATCGGGACGATCCCGTTGACCTCGTCGTCGTGGTCGGCGGGATCGAGGCGATGGACGGTGCAGGCGATGGTCGCCTCGGTCGGCCCGTAGAGGTTCTCCACGATCGACTCCGGCGCCGCCTCCGCCCAGGCGCGGGCGAGCTCACCGGGGAGCGGCTCACCGCAGAACAAGCTCCACCTGAGACTCGGATAGGAGCCCGGCTTCAGCATCCTCAACCGGCGCATGAAGGCGCCGACCGACGGCACCGAGAACCAGACGCTCAGCTTCGAGTCGCGAATGAAGCGGCTCGGCGCCATCAGCTCGCGGTCAGACGGGCAGCAGACGCAGGCGCCGCGCTCCCAGGCGACGAACATGTCGAACACGGAGAGGTCGAAGGTCATGTCGAACGTCTGCGAGAAGCGGTCGTGCTCATCGATCCCGTAGCGATCGGCCACCGCCTTGACGAACGTGACGACGTTGCGGTGGGCTACCCCGACGCCCTTGGGGCGGCCGGTGCTGCCAGAAGTGAAGAGCAGATAGGCGATCGCCTCCGGCGGCGGCGCCGCGAAGGCCGGCGCCGGGGTCTCACCCTCCTCGGAAGCCGGATCGCCGGGCCCGATCACGGCGGGTGGGTCGTCCACTCCGTCGAGCAGCTCCTCCAGCAGGGGCGCTGCCGCGACGTCGGCGACCAGTGTGCGGCAGGCGGAGCGCAGCAGCATGTCCCGGCAGCGCTGCGCCGGAAAGGCCGGGTTGAGCGGGACGTAGCCGTGGCCGGCGCGCAGTGCGCCCAGGACCCCGGCGAACGCGGTTGGGCTGCGCGACGCGAAGACCGCGGTCAGCGGCGGCGCGTGCTCGGGGGTCCGGTCCGCGATCCTGCCGGCGATCCCCGCCGCGAGAGCGTCGAGCTCGCCGTACGTAAACCTCTCGCCCGAAACCTCGAGCGCGGGCCGGTCCGCGAAGCGCTCGAGTGAGCGGGCGAACCCCGAGAAGAGGGTCGTTCTCGCCTCTGCGGCCATCGTCAAACGAACGCCTTCCCTGCGACGTTTCTTGTGCCGGGCGGGCTTGCTGCGCCGGACGCAGGCGGCAAGTAATCCTCCCCTCGCCGCGTTGATGGAATATGAGCTTGCGTCCGACTGGAGAGATCCGAAGCTCCTACAACCCGAACGGCGACGGCGGCCCGGCGCCGAGCCTGGCTGAGGTCCGCGCGCTGATCCTCTCGATCGCCCGCCCGGCACTGGGCGGGACCCTGGCCCCGGAGCCGGCCGACGATTTCGACCTGCGGGCCGGAGGCCTGATCGACTCGCTGGGGTTCATCGAGCTGATCGCGGCAATCGAGGACGAGTTGGGCATCGAGCTGGACTTCGACGACCTCGACCCCGAGAAGATCACTGTGCTCGGGCCCCTATCCCGGCATGTCCACGAGCAGGCGATGAACGGGCGAAAGGGCCCCTTGAGGTACGAGAGCACGCTCGCGGGCGCTCGTAGGCGCATCCTCGCCCTGCTCGCGCTCTACGGCCCGGGGGCGGAGACGACGCGCGTTCGACTGCACCGGATGCGGGGAGTGCGGGTCGGATCGGGTTGCTTCATCGGCACGGCGGTGATCATCGAGACCGCGTTTCCCCATCTGGTGGAGATCGGGAACCGGGTCGACCTGGGGATGCGGACGACAATCGTCGCCCACCAGCAGGGCGAGCACGCGGACGAGGGAACCCCATCGGTGAGCATCGGGGACGACGTCTTCATCGGCCCCGGGTCGATCCTCCTGCCCCACGTGACGATCGGCGACGGCGCCGTGGTGACGGCGGGCAGCGTGGTGACGACCTCCGTGCCCCCGCTGACCATGGTCCGCGGCAACCCCGCAGAGCCGGTTGCCCGGTGCCGGGTCCCGCTTGGTCGCAGCACCCCGCTGCGCGAGTTCTACCGGGGGCTGAGGCCGTTGCCGCGCCCGTCGAGCAGTGACGCCGGTGACGCGGAGGCATCGAGGTCCGCTAGGTAGACCAGGACCGCATGCCGCACGACCCGGTCCGCCGTCGTCGCCTGGCGCTCGGCCTCGTGCTCCAGGATCAGCCTTATATCCCTGTCGACCGGCAGCTCGAAGCTCGCGCCGTTTCCCCCGGATGGGGAGCCCGGCCAGCCCCGGGGAAGCTCGACCGGCTGCTTGCCCGACCTGAGCCTGCGCCAGTAGTGGCGCAGGGCAGCCTGAACCCCCCCCGAGAGGTCGCCTCCCACATGGGTCTCGATCCCCGAGCGAGCGAAATGTCCTAGCACCACCCTCATTTCTCTCCCACGGTCGACCAACTATCCCCACCTGGCGCGACTTGCTCAAAGGTTCGAGATTCCTCCCTTTTCCAGCCGGATAGATTTCTTGACCAATTCGATCCAGTATTCTGTTAACCGGATGACCACGACGTTTGGGCCCGGGACCTGTGCAATTGCTGTCGGAAATCCGACTACTTGAGCGTGAGAATAGGAATTGGACGAATATTCGGACTTGACAAGCCTGGCTCAAGTCGGGAGAGTGACTAGGCCTGATGCCGCAGTTTGCGGCTTCTTGGTTCCGGTGGGTAAGATCTAGAAGGGGAATAGGAGCGAATGGAAGGGATAGGGGCGATCAGGGACGGCATCGAAGTGCAGGGGGCCGGGGTACGCGACGAGGATCCGGGGTCGGGGTCGGGCGACAGTCGCTTGGTCGCCGACGCGGTCTCGCGGGCAAAGGAAGGCGACACGGAGGCGCTTCACTTCCTCTACGTCCGCTATGCGCCCGACGTGCTGGGCTACGTGATGAGCATCGTCAAGGACCATCACGAGGCCGAGGACATCACCCAGGACGTCTTCATCAAGCTGATGACGGTGATCAAGAAGTACGAGCCGCGCCAGGACGTGCCCTTTGCGGCCTGGATCCTGCGGGTCTCGCGAAACGCCGCGCTGGACCGGATGCGGGCTCGGCGGGCGATCCCCACCGAGGAGGTGCGGGTCAGCGACTCCGGGGCGGGCCAGATCAGCTCCGAGCGGGTCAACGACCTAAACCAGGCGCTCGACGAGCTGCCCGAGGGCCAGCGCGAGGTATTGGTGCTGCGCCACATCGTCGGGCTCTCGCCGATCGAGATCGCCGACGCGCTGGGCAAGACCGAGAGCTCGGTGCACGGGCTTCACCATCGTGGCCGGCGCACCCTGCAATCGGCGCTGGTCGAGCTGGGCGCGGCGCCGGTGGTCTTCCCGGGGGTTTAGCAAGCGGCCCCCCGGACGCGGAAGCCTGATCGCCAGGCTCCCGGTGGTTGTGAGCGCGATCGGACTGGAGCAGAGGAGGCCGCGTTTCCAAGCGGCCCCCGGACGCGGAAGGCCGATTGCGAGGCTCCCGGTGGTTGTGAGCGCGATCGGACTGGAGCAGAGGAGGCCGCGTTTTCCAAGCGGCCCCCGGACGCGGAAGGCCGATTGCGAGGCTCCCGGTGGTTGTGAGCGCGATCGGACTGGAGCAGAGGAGGCCGCGTTTTCCAAGCGGCCCCCGGACGCGGAAGGCCGATTGCGAGGCTCCCGGTGGTTGTGAGCGCGATCGGGCTGGAGCAGAGGAGGCCGCGTTTACTATCAATCGTCCAGCAGGCTGCGACTGATCCGGCCTGTCTCGAGGTGGGCGGCGAAATAGAGGGCTGCGTGCTCGGCCAGGCGCGCGGCTGAGACGCCCTGGCGGTCGGCCTCGCGCTCGAGCGCTTCCCAGGGAGCGTCGTCGATCGTGATCTGCACCTTGACGCCCTCCCCCTCGACCAGGTCGCGGCGGAAGCGGGGATAAGCCCAGCCAGGCGCATAGGAGTCCTTCTCGGTGAGGTAGTAGCGGATCGCCAGCTCAAGGGCAGGCCCGAGGCTGGTCGACTCCGGGTTGCCCTCCCCACGCAGGGCCCTGAGGCTGATCTCGCCGAGGACGACGTTGACGATCCGCGGCATGGCTACTCTCTCTTGTCTTGGCGAAGGCGGACTGGGCGAACCATGTTATTTCGCCGGGCGGCCGCCATCCTCCCCATTACTCGGAGAGTTGTCCAGGGTGAGCGCGTTTCTCGCGTCTTCAGGATCGAGGAACTCCTCGACCCTCACCGCGCGCCCCTCCTCGACGTCGAGATCGTCGCGATCCTCACCTCGCCCCCTCGGCGCCGCTGTCCCCGCTCCCCGGGGGGTCGGCGAGCGCGGTCATCGCCACGAGATCGCGGTCGTTGTAGGCCTCGATCCAAGCCTCCACATGCTCTGAGAGGCCACTCACGGGCCGCCCATTGTCGCCCTCGGTGCGGGGTCCGACGACGCTAGCCGGTCGGCGTGACCCGGTAGGCGTCGAAGACCGACTCCACGTTGCGGATCCGCGAGATGCACTGCTTCAGCTGCTGGGTGTCACCGACCTCGACCACGAAGCGGTTCTTGACCATCGGGTGCTTGGTCGTGCAGCTCGCCTCGAGGATGTTGATCCCGGCCTCGGCCAGGGTCCTCGAGAGGTCCTCGAGCAGGCGGGTGCGGTCCCAGGCATCGACCTGCAGCTCGACCCGATAGGAGGCCTCGTTGTCCCCGTCCCAGCTGACGTCCACGAACCGCTCCGGCGCCTTCTTCAGGGCCCGGACGTTGCGACAGTCCTCGCGATGGATCGTGATCCCGCGGCCAAGCGAGACGTAGCCGATGATCTCGTCGCCCGGCACCGGGCGGCAGCACTTCGCCAACCTCACCACCACGTCCTCGACCCCCTTGACCTGGATCCCGAAGTTCGACGCCTCCTTGGTGCGGCGGGCGGCATCCTCGCGGCTGGAGTCCAGCCCCAGCGGCGCCTTCTCCTCCACCGCCTCTCCGGCCTTGAGCCGCTGCATCAGCTTGTTCGCGACCGTCTTCGCCGTGATCTTGCCCTGCCCCAGGGCGATGTAGAAGTCGGTCGCCTTGCGGAAGCCCATCTCGCGGAAGACGTCCGCGAGCAGTGGCGACATCGCCAGCTTCTGCATCGGCAGGTTGCGCTTCCGCAGGGCCTGCTCGAGCACCTCCCGTCCGCGACGCTCGGCGTCCTCGCGGCGCTCCTCCTTGAACCAGGCGCGGATCTTGTTGCGCGCGCGGCTGGTGCGGACCAGCTTCAGCCAGTCCCGGGAGGGGCCGCGCTCGCGCTTCGCGGTCAACACCTCGACGATGTCCCCGGACCGGAGCTGGTAATGGAGCGGGACGATCTTGCCGTTCACCTTGGCGCCGACGCAGCGGTGCCCGACGTCGGTGTGCACGGCGTAGGCGAAGTCGAGCGGGGTCGAGCCGCCCGAAAGGTTCTTGACCTCGCCCTTGGGCGTGAACACGAAGACCTCGTCCTCGAACAGGTCCACCTTGAGCGACTCGAGGAACTCGGCCGGGTCCTGCTCGCCCTCGTGCTCGACGAGCTGGCGCAGCCAGGTCATCTTCTCGCGCCTCGGGTCGCCGTTGCCGCCCTCCTTGTATGCGACGTGGGCGGCGATCCCGAACTCGGCCAGCTCATGCATCTCGGCGGTCCGGATCTGGATCTCCAGCGGCTTGCCCTCCGGGCCGATCACGGTCGTGTGCAGCGCCTGGTACATGTTCGCCTTGGGCATCGCAACGAAGTCCTTGAAGCGGCCCGGCAGGGGCTTCCAAAGCGAGTGGATGACGCCGATCGCGCCGTAGCAGTCCTTGACCGAACCGACGATCACGCGCATCGCGGTGAGGTCGAGGATCTCGTTGAACTCCCGCCCCTTCTTGGTCATCTTCGTGTAGATCGAGTAGAAGTGCTTGGCGCGGCCCGAGATCTGCGCCTCGATCCCAACCTGCTTCAGCTCCTCGGCCAGGAAGTGGCCCGCGTCCTTCACGTAGCTCTCGCGCTCCGCCCGCTGCTGGGCCACCAGGTCCTTGATCTCCTCGTACTTGCGCGGGTGCAGGGTGGCGAAGGCCAGGTCCTCCAGCTCCCACTTGATCGCGTGGATCCCGAGGCGGTGGGCAAGGGGCGCGTAGATCTCGATCGTCTCCCGCGCCTTGGCGATCTGCTTCTGCTTGGGGAGCGCCGCGAGCGTGCGCATGTTGTGCAGGCGGTCGGCGAGCTTGATCAGGATCACCCTGACGTCGCTCGCCATCGCGACCATCATCTTGCGGTAGTTCTCCGCCTGACGCTCGTCCCGGCTCTCGAATGTGATCCCGGTCAGCTTGGTGACGCCGTCGACCAGCTGCGCCACCTCCTCGCCGAAATCCGAGTCGATCTCCTCCAGGTTGGCGCTGGTGTCCTCGACCGTGTCGTGGAGGAGCGCCGCGCACAGGGTCTCGGTGTCGAGGCGCATCCCCGCGCAGATCCTGCGCCACGCCCACCGGGTGGGTGATGAACTCGTCCCCGGACTTCCGCATCTGGTCGGCGTGGCGCTCGCAGGCGAAGGCGAACGCCCGCTCCACCGCGCGGCGATCGACCTCCGACGGCGTCGGCGGCTCACCGTCGAGCGAAGAGTCGAACTCCTCGACCAGCGCCAGCAGATCGCCGAGCAGCGTCCGCTGCTCGGCACTGAGGCCGCGGGTCTGCTCGTCGACCGGCGCCGTGGCATGCTCGCGGACCGCCCCGACCTTGGTGTGTCCGGTGCGGTCCTCAAGCTCCTCGGCCCCGTTTCCCGACGCTGGGGGCAGCCCGGCCTCCGCGGCCGTCGCGGCCGCGGGCTCCTCTAGCGATCTCTCAGACTCTCGAGGTATCTCTTGCCCTCCTCGTGACGGGCGCCGCAGGCTCGAAATGCCGCTGAACGCTCCAGATCTGTCCCGTCCGAGGATACGGCCCCAAGGCGCCGAACACCCGATTCCACCCTTATTTCGGCGAGACCAAGCTCCCCGAGGACAGAAGCGCATCGCGCTGCCAGCTCGGGGCTGCGGTGATGCTCACCGCCCCCGCGCAGGGCGGCCCGCAGCCCCTCTCCCTCGCACGGCGCCGCCTTCCTCAGCTCGACGAACAGCGAGCGAAGCGCCATCCGCAGCCCGCACTGCTCCTCGAGCACCGAGAGGGCGAAGGCGATCTCGGGCTCGTCCCAGACCGGATGCAGGTAGCCCCGTGACGCGCCCGGCCTCGGCGAGCTCCATCAGCCCGGCCGAGGGGGGCGGGTCGACGAGGACGACGTGGACGTGGTCCGAGGCGAGCTCGGGCACCAGCCGGAGAGCCGCGTAGTCGGTCAGCGCCAGACCCCCCGGCCGGGGGCGCCGCAGGGCCCCGATCGCCTCTCGCGAGCAACGCCCGCAGGCGATCCGGGGCGCCCCCGCGCCGAACCGGGCAAGGCCCGCGGCGCCGGTGGCGAGTCGGCTCCTTCGCGACGCATCTGCCGAGAGGACCAGCACCGAGTCGCCGCTGGAGACCAACTCGGCAATTATCGCTGCCGCCGAGCCACGGCGCCACACCCGCTCGCGCCCCTCGGGGCCGGGCGGCGAGGAAACTGCCGCGAGGGGGCCGCGGGCCGTCTCGGCCTCGAAGCGCTCCCACCACTCGGCTGCGGCGAGCTCGCAGCGGTGCTCCGATTCTGTCGCGGTGCACTTCCCCTCGCCCAGCCGATACATCTCCCGCAGCACCAGGCGGGGCTCGAGCGCTCCGTTCCACTGGTTGACCTCGAGCCGCACCGCGGCGTCGATCGCCTCGTCCTCGGCCACCGGAATCGAGGGACGGCCGAAGGCAACGGTGAGCGCCCGGTTGACGCCACTGTGCAGGTTGAAGCGGGAGTGCTTGCCGTCCCCCATGCCGCGGACGTCCCGCACGCGAGCCGATGGGACGAGCAGGCTGACGCCCGGGTTGCCGACCCCGAAGGGACCCAAACGCTCCAGCTCCTCGGCGAGGTCGAGCCCGATCCGATCGCCCCCCACGACCGCGTCGATGCGCTCGGTGCGGACCCGCTGGCCGGGCCCGATGGTCGCCGCGGCATGCGCCACGAAGGCTTCCCGGAAGGCCTCGACCCCGCCTGCCACGGTCTCCAGCCCGGCGGCGGCCCGGTGCCCGCCGAAGCGCTCCAGGTGCTCGGAGCAGGCCCGCAGCCCCTCAAGGAGGTCGTAGCCCTGCACGCTGCGCCCCGAGCCGCGCCCGCGCCCCTCGGAGTCGAGCGTGATCAGGATCGCCGGCTTCATGTGATGCTCGGCCAGATGCGAAGCCACGATGCCGATCACGCCCGGATGCCAGCCGGGCCCGGCGAGGACGATCGCGCCGGCCTCTCGCAGCCGGTCGGGCAGCCCGGAGAGCGCGGCATTCGCGGCGGCCTCGACCTCTCTCTCGGTCTGGCGACGCTCGGTGTTGGCCCGATCCAGCTCGGCCGCGATCGCCCCGGCTCGCTCGTGATCGCCGGTGAGGAAGAGCTCGACTCCCGCGTCGGCCCTGTAGAGACGCCCCGCGGCGTTGATCTCTCGGCGCCAGGCGAAAGCCCAGGTCTCCCTCGTCGAGGCTCGAGGGCTCGCAGCGGGCGACCTCGATCAGGGCGCGCAGCCCCGGGCGCCTGGCGCGCCGCGCAATCTCGAGCCCGCGCCGGGTCAGCGAGCGGTTCTCGCCCCGCAGCGGGACAACGTCGGCGACCGTCGCCAGCGCGACGAGGTCGAGGTCGTGCTCCGCAGCGCCGGCGTCGCCGCCGGCGGCCTCACGGAGGCCTTCGGTCAGCTTCCACGCGACCGCCGCCCCGCAGAGCCCATCGAACGGGTAGCCGCTCAGCGACGGATGCAGGATCGGGCAGTCGGGAAGCTCGGGGCCGGGCTGGTGATGGTCGGTGACGATCACCTCCATCCCCCGCTCCCTGGCCCGCGCGACCGCGTCGATGGCGGTGATCCCGCAGTCCACGGTGAGGACGAGCGAGGTGCCGCGCGCGGCCAGCGCATCGACGCCCGCCTCGGTGAGCCCGTAGCCGTCTGCCACCCGGTCGGGGATCAGCCAGTCGCACTCGGCCCCCAGTTCGCGCAGGGCGCCGACGGCGATCGCCGTGGCGCAGACGCCGTCGACATCGAAGTCGCCGTGGACGGTGATCCTGCGACCCGCCTCGATCGCCTCCAGCAGCATGGCGCTGATCTCCCCCATCGGCTCGAACGCGGCCGCCGGATGGGACTCGTCAGCCTCGAGGAAGGAGCGGGCCTGCTCCGGGGTCCGGTAGCCCCGTCGGACCAGCGCGATCGCTACCGGCTCGCTGAGGCGGAGATCCTGGCTGAGCGTCCGCGCATCCGCGTAGGAGTAGGGCTCGGCCGCAAAGGCCTTGGCGATCTGAGCCATGCACCGAGGCTAAGTAACGGCCCCGACATCACTTCTCCCCTCGCCACCCCGAATTTGCGGCGACTTCGCACTCCCATCCCGCCCGCCACCGGACGTGGGGCTTCTGAACTGCGCATAGCGCGGTTGAGAGGTCCCACGTGCCCGCGTCGTGCAGGCGGGAATTCCCCGGGTCGCCTGGCGGAGGCCCTAGCTGGACTCGAGGCGCTCCTGTCGGATGCCGAGCGCGTAGATCACCCCCAGCCCGATCAGCGTTCCGGGGATCGCCAGCAGGGCCGTGCCGAGGTCGGTGTCACCGAGGCCCCGGCCGCTGATCGCCCAGATGACGGCGCCAAAGGCGACCGACCCGATCACGGCGCCGATGAAGGCCCCGATGATGCCCTGCCAGAAGCGATCCGGAATGAACACGGTGAAGTGCCAGAGCGCGATACCCATCGTGAACCAGACCAGGATCGCCATGGCTATCTGTTGCTCCCGTGCTTGCGTCGCCCACCGCGCTTTGCTCGGCGGCGCTCCCGGCGCGCTGCCCGCTCGGCATCGCGGGATCCGGGCTCGGGCTCCGGGCCCGTCTCGTCGCCGACCTCGGATTCGGCCTCGGCGCCGTCACCTTCGGCCCCGTCGGGCACCGTGGCCTCGGCCAGCGCGGCCGGGGCAACCACCTCGCGCTCGTTCGGCTCCTCCTCTGACTCCGGCGTCGCCGTTACTCCGTCCCCCCCGCGCCGCTTCGCGGCGATACCGGCCTCGATCTCCTCGTCGGTCTCGTCGTCGCTGCTCAGCTTCGCCACCTCGACGTCGTCGGCGAAGGCCGGCACCCTGCCCTCGATCTGCTCGATCCGCGACCGACGGCGGCGATAGGCGGGCTCGCGCTCCTTCCAGGCGTTGAGCACCGGCGAAGCGATGAAGATCGAGGAGTAGGTCCCCGAGGCGATCCCCACCAGCATCGCGAAGGCGAAGTCCTGGAGGATCACGCCGCCGAAGATCAACAGCGAGACGACGCCGAACAGAGTCGAGATGCTGGTCACCAGGGAGCGGGTCAGCACCTCGCTCATCGAGCGGTTGACGATCTGCGAGAAGGCCGCCCGCGGCATCCGCGGCAGGTTCTCGCGTATTCGGTCGAAGACGATAATCGTGTCGTAGAGCGAGTAGCCGAGAATCGTCAGGAAGGCCGCCACCGTGCCGGTGGTCACCTCACGACCGGTCAGCGAGTAGATCCCCGCGGTGATCAGGATGTCGTGGAGCAGCGCGATCAGGACCGGGATCGCGAACTTGGGCTGGAAGCGGAACGCGATGTAGGCGCCGATCACCAGGATCGAGAGGATCAGGGCCTGCAGGGCGCTGTTCGCCACCTGCTGGCCGAAGGTGGGCCCGACGCTGGTGCTGTCGAAGCCGTCGGGGGCGACCCGGTAGGCGTCGGCAAGGGCCTTGCGGGCGTCCTTGACCCGGTCGGGCTGGAGCTGGGTCGTCTGGATCTGGAAGACGTTGTCGCCGAGCACCGGGTCGGAGACCTTCTGGATCTCCTCGCCGTCGATTCCGGCGCCGCTCGAGCGTGCTTCGGACCGAGTCCTCGTCGGTCGGCTTGACCAGTGCCACCTTGATCCGGGTCCCCGACTCGAAATCGATCCCGAAGTTGAGCTGCTTGGTGGCCAGGGAGAGGGCGCCGATCAGCAGGATGCAGCCGGAGAGCGAAAAGAACCAGCGGCTGGCGCGCATGAAGTCGAAGTGCCAGCGCATCCGCTCCTTGGCGGCGGCGCCGAGCATGCTGGGCGCGTTGAGGAAGTGGCTGCGGCTCATCGTCCCCAGCAGCGCCTGGGTGAAGACGACCGCGGTCAGCAGCGAGACGATCGTCCCGACCCCGAGCGTGAAGGCGAAGCCCTTCACCCCGGCCGTCGCCAGCACGAAGAGGATGAACGCGGTCAGCAGCGTTACGACGTTCGCGTCGATGATCGTCGCGATCCCCCGGCGGTAGCCGGCGGCGATCGCGGAGGGCATCGATCTGCCCGCCCGCACCTCCTCCTTTATTCGCTCGAAGATGACGATGTTGGAGTCCGCGGCGACCCCGATCGTCAGCACCAGGCCGGCGATGCCCGGCAGGGTCAGCGTGATCGGGATCAGCTTGATCAGCGCGAAGAAGATCACCGCGTAGGCGCCCAGCGCGATCGAGGCAATCAGGCCGAGGAAGCGGTAGAAGACCAGCAGGAAGAGGATGACCGCGATCAGGCCGAGGACACCCGCCTTGACGCCTTCGTCGAGCGCCTGCTGCCCAAGGGTCGCCGAGACCTGGGTCTGGCTGATCAGCTTGAGGTTGATCGGCAGGGCGCCGATCTGGAGGGTCGTCGCCAGGTCCTGGGCCTCGCCGATGTCCTTGAACCCGCCGGAGATCTCGGCCCCGGTGCGGCCGTCGATCCCATCGGGGTTCTCCGCGAAGTTGATGATCGGCCGCGTCTTGACGACGTTGTCGAGGACCACCGCGAAGTGCCCTGAGAGGGCCGCCGCCTGATCGGGGCTGACCGAGCCGATCGCGCCCGCCGCAGCGGCGCTGTTGGCGCCTCGCTGGGCGATCGTCCTGGTCACGTCCTGGAAGGCCGAGCGGCCCTGGTCGGTGAAGTCGAACGTGACGTTGGGTGCGTTGTTCTGGTCGAACCCCTGCTTGGGGTTGGTGATATCGGTGCCCGAGAGCGACGGGCGGTCGCGGATCGCGTACCAGCCGGGCTGGAACTCCTCCGGCGGCACCACCTTGCCGTCCGAGTCGCTGGGCGACTCCGAGGCGACGATCGTCCCCACCGGCACCTTGACGATGATCCCGTCGCGGGGGCGCTTCTGGCCGGTCGGGCTGACGTAGAGGTCGTGCTTGGAGGTCTCGGGACCCGCGATCAGCTTGTGCGGGGGCTCCTGGTCGAACAGGTAGTAACGCGGGGTCGAGGCGGTGCAGTCGTTGCACGGCTGCGGCTCCTGCTTCCTGGCGAGCTGCGCAGCCTGGTAGGCGTTCGGGTAGGCGCCGGAGAGGACCAGCTGTTGGGCCAGAGGCTCCGTCGGGTCGCGTCCTGCGTCGC
Organism: uncultured Actinomycetes bacterium; assembly: GCA_963738305.1. GTDB lineage: Bacteria > Actinomycetota > Thermoleophilia > Solirubrobacterales > 70-9 > JBBRHQ01. The sequence goes on from CAVTVU010000006.1 coordinate 242,390, forward strand.
GCCAGCGCTTGTTCGACGCCTTCAGCGCCGCCTGCGGGGGATTCACGCCGGGGTGGCCGCCGATCACCTTCTCGGGGCCGATCAGGTTCGGCTCCCAGTCGAAGAAGTAGAGCTGGGCGGTCGTCCCGACCTGGTCGATCGCCCGCTGGGCGTTAGTGACGTCGGGGAGGCTGACCGAGATCTCCGTGTTGCCGAGCCGCGAGACCTCCGGCTCGGAAACGCCCAGCTCGTCGATCCGCTCGCGGATGATCGTGATCGAGCGGTCGATGTCGCCCCCGCTCACCTCCTTGACCTGGCCCGAGGGCTTGCCCTGATAGACCAGCTCGACCCCGCCCTTGAGGTCGAGGCCGAGCTTGGTCGGCTTGGAGACGATGACCAGCGCCGAGACGCTGACCAGGCCCAGGACAAACAGGAGGATGAACAGGTGCCGGCGCCGGCTGCCCATCGCGGTGGCTATCCCTCGGGCGTGAGGACGATCAGCAGGCCGCCGTCGTCGTCGTAGGCCGGGAAGACGTCCGCGACCGCGTCGGCCGGGAGGTCCCCCTCGGCGTTGACCGAGACGCGCTTGCCGAGCGAGCGCACCCCCCACTCGAGCGAGGTCTCGATCGGGTCGGTGAAGCCGTCGCCGTTGGTGTCGGCGCTCTCCCCGCCGTCGCCCTCCTCGATCCAGCGCAGGCCGAGCACGTCCCGCACCGGCCGACCGATCACGTCCTCGTCGGTCAGCCCGGTGAGCTCGAAGCTGCCCTTGCCGGCGTCGATCACCCGCGCCTGCCCGTCGCAGACGAAGAAGGCGGCGTTGGGAGCCGGGTAGTAGTCGTCGAGCAGCTCGAAGACGAAGCCGAAACCGCACTTCGAGCAGCCCTTCGGCCGGGCACTGAAACCCGCTGTCCGCTCGCCGCTGAGCTCCCTGTTCCCGCAGTTGGGGCAGATGAAGAAGGGCATCGAGCAGACAGGCTACAAACTGGGGCGGGAATGGCGCCCGGCTCAGAACAGCGTCGCCGCGCCCTCGGGCACGGGCAGGTCCGAGATGCTCGAAGGCCCGCCGAGTCAGCACCCTTCCCCGCGGTGTCCGCTTCAGCAGGCCCTGCTGCAGCAGGTAGGGCTCGAGGACGTCTTCGATCGTGTCCTGCTCCTCGCCGATCGCGACCGCCAGGGTCGAGAGCCCGACCGGCCCGCCGCCGAACTTGGCGGCGATCGTCGCCAGCAGGCTGCGATCGCTGCGGTCGAGGCCGGCCTCGTCCACCTCGAACATGTCGAGTGCCGCGATCGGCGATCTCCGCGTCAACGCGGCCCTCTCCCCTGACCTGGGCGAAGTCGCGCACCCGCCTCAGCAGCCGGTTCGCGACCCGCGGAGTCCCGCGCGAGCGCTCGGCGATCGTCGCCGCGCCCTCGGCGTCGATCTCGACCTCGAGGATCGCGGCGGAGCGGACGATGATCTCGGCCAGGTCCTCGGCGCTGTAGTGCTCGAGGCGATGACAGACGCCGAAGCGATCCCGCAGCGGGGTGGTCAAGAGCCCGCTCCGGGTGGTCGCGCCGATCAGGGTGAAGGGGGGCAGCGGCAGGGTCACGGTGCGGGCGCCGGCGCCCTGGCCGAGGACGACGGGCAGGCAGGAGTCCTCCATCGCCGGGTAGAGGGTCTCCTCGACGGCGCGGCCAAGGCGGTGGATCTCGTCGATGAAGAAGACGCTTCCGGGCTCCAGCGCGGTGAGGAAGGCGGCGATGTCGGCCTTGCGCTCGAGCGCCGGGCCGGCGGTCTGCACCATCGGCACCCCGAGCTCGGCGGCGACGATGAACGCGAGGGAGGTCTTGCCGAGGCCCGGAGGCCCGGCGAGCAGGACGTGGTCGAGGGGCTCGTTGCGCCTGCGGGCGGCCTCGATGAAGAGCCCGAGCTGCTCGGTCACCTGCCGCTGGTTGACGAACTCGGCCAGCCGCGGCGGCCGCAGCGAGCGGTCGAGGTCCTCGTCGGCGCGATCGGCGCGCGCGTCGGCACCCGGACGCGTAGGCCCGCCGCTGTCGGGATCGGTCCCAGGCTCGATCCCCGGGGTACGGATCCGCGGGCCGTTGCCGATCTCCGGAGGCTCGCTCATGCGGCCCTCGACTTCGACTCGCCGGCGCGGCGCAGAGCGGCGGCGATCAGCTCCTCAGGATCGTCGCCGTCGAGCGCCGCGAGCAGCTCGCTCGGCCTCGAGCGGCGCGTAGCCGAGGTTGACGAGGCCGTCGCGGGCGAGCGAGCGGGCGCTCGATTTCGCCTTCGGCGCTCGACGTCACCTCCTCCTCCATCGCCCCCGCTACCTTCTCCCGCAGCTCGACGATGATCCGCTCCGCCGTGCGCTTTCCGATCCCCGGGACCGCCTGGAAGCGCTTGGCGTCACCCGCCGCGATCGCCCGCAGGAGCTCGCGCGTCGCGCCGCCCGAGAGGGTGGCGATCGCGACCTTGGGGCCCACGCCGCTGACCGAGATCAGCTCGCGGAAGAGGTCGCGCTCCTCCTCGGAGGCGAAGCCGTAGAGGGAGAGTGCGTCATCGCGGGCGATCAGCTCCGCGTGCAGAAAGGCCTCGCGCCCGGTGGCGGGTACCGCCTTCAGGGTCTCCGAGGAGACGGCGAGGCGATAGCCGACGCCGCCGGCGTCGAGGACAACGTGGTCGGCTCGCCGCACCATCACCTCTCCGCGCACAGCCGCGATCATCACGCGTACTGCCCGCTCAACGGCTCTGTCGGCCGTTCACGATCGAGCCCTGCCATCGCCTGCCGGCGTCCGGCACTGCCGCCGTGGCAGATCGCCACCGCCAGGGCGTCGGCAGCGTGGTCGGGGGAGGGCGGCTCGGGCAGCCGCAGCAGCGTGCCGACCATCCGCTGGACCTGCTCCTTCCCGGCCGACCCCGATCCGCAGACCGAGAGCTTGATCGCCTGCGGCGTATAGGTGAAGCAGCGAACCCCCCTCTGGGCGGCGGCGAGCATCGCCACGCCGCTCGCCCTTCCCACCGTCATCGCCGATCGCACGTTGCGACCGAAGTAGAGGTCCTCGAGCGCCATCGCCTCGGGCTCGTGCCACTCGATCAGCTCGTCGAGGGAGCGATGTATGCGCTCGAGCCGGCGTTCGATCGGCTGCTCTGAGGCTGTCTCGACCACGCCGCCGTCGAGCGCGACCATCTGCGCCCCCTCGACTCGGACCACGCCGAAGCCGAGATTTGCGACGCCGGGGTCTATGCCCATCACCACTCGCATGGGTCTGGATTCTGCGGGGAGGCCCGGATGCCTCCCGGGGGTCGGCTCAGGCGAGCGCCTTCTCCATGGCCTCGTCGGAGATGTCGAAGTTGGCGTGGACCCCGTCGACGTCATCCTGGTCTTCGAGCGCGTCGAGCAGGCGCAGCAGCGAGCCGGCGTCAGACTCGCCAAGCTCGACCGTGCTCTTCGGCTCCATCGCGATGTCGGACGAGGTGATCTCCACGCCCGCCGCCTCGAGCGCGGTCCGCACCGCGCTGAGGCTGGTCGGGTCCGAGATCACCTTGAGGAGGTCGTCGTCACGCTGGACGTCGTCGGCCCCGGCGTCGATCGCGGCGATCAGGTCGTCCTCGCCGTAGCGGCCGCCATCGACGACGACGACGCCCCGCTTCTCGAAGATCCAGGACACCGATCCGGGCTCGCCGAGGCTGCCGTTGTGCTTCGTGAAGGCGTGGCGAACCTCGGCGCTCGTGCGATTGCGGTTGTCGGTCAGAGCCTCGGCGAGGATGGCAACCCCGCCGGGTCCGTAACCCTCGAAGACGACCCGCTCGATCGCCTCGGCATCGCTCCCCTCCCCCGTGCCCCGATCGATGGCCCGCTGGATATTGTCCTTGGGCATCGAGAGGTCGCGGGCCTTCTGCACGGCCGTCGCCAGCGCCGGGTTCGCGTCGGGGTCGCCGCCGCCCTCGCGGGCGGCCACCGTGATCGCGCGCGCCAGCTTGGTGAAGGCCTTACCGCGCTTGGCGTCCGCAGCCGCCTTGCGGTGCTTGATCGACGACCACTTGGAGTGCCCGGACACGCCTGCGATTCTATGAGGACACAGATGGCGGACGAGCTTTCTGAGAGGCGGCGCGGTAGCGGGGTCGCCGCGACGGTGGTCGTCGCGGCGATGCTCATCGCCGCGCTCTCGATGTGGACCGCGATACCCCTGACGTGGATCTACATCGGCTCCAGGCTCTCGAAGACCCAGTTCCCCAGCGGCGGCCCCTACATGATCGTGCTCGTCGGAATCGTCGTCTCGATCCTGATCGTCGCCTGGCTGATCGGGCGTCTCAACAACCTCTACTTCCGCATCACCGGAACCAACTCGGCCGCCCCGATCCGCTCCGCCTGGCTGCGCAGCATGCGGGACACGCCCTCGAACCACTCGTGGACGATCGTCGAGGTGGTGCTGGTCGGCTCGGTGCTGCTGGCCGCCGTGGCCCTGACCGTCTGGTTCCTGTTCCTCGCCGGCTCGTCGCTGCCGAGGGCCTGAATAACTGCGCCGCACGTCCTCCGCTCCCGCGAGGCCCGACACTCAGAGTCAAATGATGCTGTCAGGCCTCGCTCCCGCGTCCGGGCGTGCGGCGGTTTGAGCCAGGATGAGGTTTTCTTGCGAGCAAGCCGCCCCCGGACGCGAAGCCGGGGCGCGAGGCTCTCGGTGATTCCGGGCGCGCCCCGGCTGGACAGAGGAGGGGGCGCAGTTGTTCAAACCACGAACTTGCCGTCGACCGAGAGCTCCTCGCCGTCGACGACGATCTTTCCGCCCCCGCGCAGGTCGCAGACCAGGTCGGTGTGCACCGCCGACTCGTTCACTCCGCCGGATTCGGGGTAGCTGCGACCGACCGCCATGTGGACCGTGCCGCCGATCTTCTCGTCGAGCAGGACCTCGAGCGTGCCGCGATCGATCCCGTAGTTGGTGCCGATCCCAAGCTCTCCGAGCCGGCGCGCGCCCTCGTCGGTATCGAGCAGCTTGACGAGGAATTCCTCCCCCCGCTCCGCCTCGGCGTCAACCACCTTGCCGGACTCGAAGCGCAGGCGCACGCCCGATACCTCTCTGCCCCCGATCACCGCCGGGAGGTGGAAGCTGACCTCTCCCTCGACCGAGTCCTCGATCGGGCCGGTGAAGAACTCGCCGTCGGGCATGTTGTGGTCCCCGACGCATGGGATGAAGGTGCGCCCGGCGATGCCCAGCCGGATGTCGGTCCCCGGTGCGGTCACGTGGACCTCTTCGCGACCCTCGATCCACTCGGCCAGGCGCCTCGTGTCCGCTGAGGCGCGCTCCCAGGCGGTCAGGGGGTCGGGGTCGGTGGCCAGGCAGGCGCCGTAGTAGAAGTCCTCGTAGTCCTCCGTGCTCATCTCCGCCTCGGAGGCGTAGGCCCCGGTCGGGAAAAGCGTGTAGCACCAGCGGTAAGCCCCTTCGGCGCTGCGGTCCATCGCCCTGCCCATCAGCTCGCCCATCGCCGCCTGCCGGCGGGTCTGGCGCTCGGGCGGAACAGCGGAGAGCTCGCGTGTGTTGGTGCTCGCCCCGACCGAGATCCGAACGTCGACGTTCTCGACCATCCACTCGGCAACCGGCGAGACCCAGTCGAGCTGAGCATCGCCGGCGTGCTTGAAGTAGGTGGCAGCCTGGCCGTCGAGGCTCATGTTGAGGATCGGATGGGCGCCCGCCTTCAGCACCTCCTCATAGACGGCCGCCAGCAGCGGCTCGCCGGCGCTCTCGCCGTCGATCGAGACGATCTCACCCTGCCTTGACCTTGGTCGAGTAGCCGACGAGGATCCTCGCCAGCCCCTGCACACGGGGGTCCTTCAACTGCTCGCCTCCTCCGGTTGGGGCGACCTCCGCTGCGCCGCGGAGGTCGCCATTGCCATGAACAGCGCGTGGACGCGGGGGTCGTCCGTCAGCTCGGGGTGAAAGGCGCAGCTGAGCACCGAGCCCTCGCGGATCGCTACCGGGTGCCCGCCGTAGGAGGCGAGCACCTCGACTCCGGGCCCGGTTCGCTCGATCCACGGGGCCCGGATGAAGACTGCGCGCAGCGGCTCGTCGCCCAGTCCCTCCATCAGCAAGTCGGCCTCGAAGCTCTGCAGCTGGCGGCCGAACGCGTTTCGCCGCGCGTGGGCGTCGATCAGGCCTAGGTGCTCGTCGTCGCAGACGATCATCCCGGCGCAGGTGCCGAGGATCGGTCGCCCGGCGGCGTGATGGCGGCGGATGCCCGGCTCGAGCCCCGCCGATGAGATGCCCATGGTGATCGTCGTGCTCTCGCCGCCGGGGATGACCAGCCCGTCGAGATCCTCGAGCTCGCCTGGGTCGCGAACCTCTCGGACCTCCGCCCCGAGCCCGCGCAGCATCTTCCCGTGGGCCTCGAAATCCCCCTGGACGGCCAGCACGCCGATCGCCAGGCGCGTCCTCGGGTGAGCGTCCGGGTGCGCCTGGGTCGGAGCTGGATCAGGCACCGCGGTCTTGGAGCAGCGCGTCGGCGGCGGCCAGCTCGGAGATCTCCAGACCCGGCATGGCCTCGCCCAGCTCCGCACAGGCCGCGGCGACCCGCTCGGGATCGTGGGCGTGCGTGGTCGCCTCGACGATCGCCCGCGCCCGGCGCTCGGGGTCCGAGCTCTTGAAGATGCCGGAGCCGACGAAGTTGCCCTCGGCCCCGAGCTGCACCATCAGTGCCGCGTCGGCCGGCGTGGCGATGCCGCCGGCGCAGAACAGCGGCACGGGGAGGCGGCCGGCCTCCGCCACCACCCGGACGACCTCCAGCGGTGCCCGATGCTCCTTGGCCGCCGCCGAGAGCTCCTCCGGGACCGGCGGCCGGCGAGCGCCTTGATCCCGCTCGGTGATCTCGCGCATGTGTCGGACCGCCTCGACGATGTTGCCGGTGCCGGCCTCGCCCTTGGAGCGGATCATCGCCGCTCCCTCGCCGATCCTGCCGCAGGGCCTCGCCGAGGTTGGTGGCGCCGCAGACGAAGGGCACGTCGAAGGCGAGCTTGTCGATGTGGTGGGACTCGTCGGCTGGGGTCAGGACCTCGGACTCGTCGATGTAGTCGACCTCGAGCGACTGCAGCACCTGGGCCTCGGCGAAGTGCCCGATCCGGGCCTTCGCCATCACCGGGATCGAGACGGCCGCCTGGATCTCGGTGATCTTCTGGGTCGGCGCCATCCGGGCGACGCCGCCCTCGGCGCGGATGTCGGCGGGGACGCGCTCCAGCGCCATCACCGCGCAGGCGCCGGTGCGCTCTGCGATCCGCGCTTGATCGGCGTCGGTGACGTCCATGATCACGCCGCCCTTGAGCATCTCTGCGAGGCCGGTCTTGAGCCGAAGCTGGCGGGTTCGCTCATGGCGACCAATATAGAGCGCGCGCCCCGGCGAGCATATTTGGGGCCGCCATTCGGCCCGACCTGCAGCGCGCGGCGGCGAAGGGGCCCGCGTCGCGGGCCCCTTGGCCTGGCTCGGAATGGGCGATCGTTGGGGATTACTTCAGCTTGTAGGCCCGGATCCGGTCGCGGTGGGCCGCCTCGTCGCGGGCGTAGACACCGTGTGCGATCGCCTGGACGAGCGCCATCAGCGCCGTGTTCGAGCGGGCATAGGACGGGCTGTTCGAGGAGAAGTAGAGGGTCAGCTCGGCGTGCTCGGCGATCTCCGAGAGGGTCGCGTCGGAGATCGCCAGGGTGCGGGCGCGACGGTGTAGCGCGAGCTTCATCGCCCGCTGCAGGAGCGGGTGGGCGCGGCCGGCGGAGAGGGCGATGACCAGGGTGTCCTCGTCGATCCGGCCGAGGCGCTGCAGAGATTCACCGCCGGTGCTGGCGACGATCTCGGCGCGGATGTCGAGCAGGCTCAGCATGTGGCGCAGATAGCTGGCGAAGAAGGCCATCTGGTCGACGCCGACGATCACGACCCGGTGGGCGGTCGCCAGCGCCGAGACCGAGGCCTCGATCTGCTCGCGGGTGAGGTTGCGGGCGGTCTCCTCGAGGTTGGCGTGGTCGGCGCCCAGCGAAGCCTCGAACTCGGAGTGGTCGAAGGCGAACAGCGGCCCGTCGGAGCCCTTGCCCTGCCCCTGGGCGGCGCCGCCGTTGGCGGTCGGCGGTGCGGTATTCCTCGATCGCCGCCTGCTGAAGCTCCGGGTAGCCCTCGAAGCCGAGCGCCTGGGAGAAGCGGACGACGGTCGAGGAGGAGGTGCTGGCCCGGCGCGCCAGCTCCTCTGCGGTGAGGAAGGCGGCCTCGTCGAGGTGGTCGACGATGTAGCGGGCGACGTCCTTCTGCGAGCGGGAGAATTCGTCGAAGCGCTCGGTGATGTAGGCGGAGAGGCTCTTGCGCTCGGGGAGCGCCTTTGTCGCAGTCCGGGTCACGGCGGTGGATTTCGCCCCGGTCGCGGCATTCCCTTCTAGACGATCCGCTGAAGGCGCTCGTGCAGGCACCGGGCCGCCGTGTGGTTGGATGGGCGCAGATGACCCTCGAGGAGGCCCTGCGGCAGACCAACCGCAACATGATCGCCTTCGACCTGATCCTCGGCTCCGCCGCGATCGCGGCGCCGGAGGCGACCCTGCGGGTCATCGGGCACGACGAGCCTGCCCCCGAGGCGGCCCACCTGTTCCGCCGCTGCGGACCGATCTGGCTGACCTTCGCGGCGGCCCACGCCGTCGCCGCCCGGCGCGGGGAGTCCCGCGACTGGTGGGCGCTCGCCTGGCTGCGGGGTACCGAGATCGCGACCGACGCTCTCTGGGCCTCCTCGCCCGCGGTCAGTCGCCCGGGAGCGAAGGCGGGGCTGCGGCTGGCCGGGGTCGCGAACCTGGCGATGGCCGGCGGCTTCGCCTGGCTCTCGCGGCGCTGATCAGATCTCTTTCGGGTTCGGGTTCGTGCTGCACTTCAGAAGCCCGATGCGGCGGGCCAGGTCGTAGCGCTCCCTTGCCTCGCCGAGGTTCTTGGCGTTGGCCGTTTCGATCCCCGCCCTGTCGCCCTTCTTGGCTGCGGCGAGCGCCTGGCGGTCAAAACGGTGGACCCTGCACGATCGCCTCCACGTACTTGCGGAACGTGCCCCGCACCGAGATCGGAGCGCGGGGCTCGAGCGCGCTCAGCTCGCTCACCTGCCGCTTCGAGATCCCGAATCGGATCCGGGCGAATGGCGAGGTCGCCGAGCTGACCGCTGGTGAACTTGGCGGCGGCGTCGATGAAGCTCTGCTGGGCGCGGACGCAGGAGGCGTCGGCCTTGCTGATGAACTGCGTCCTTCTTCAACGGCGTGGGCTTGGCCTTCCCCCCTCCCCCCGCCTTCCCCTGCCCTTGGCCGCCCGCCCTGGCCCTTGCTCGCCTCCTGCGATCCTCCCTTGCCGCCGCCGGAGAGCAGGGCGACCGCAAGGGCAACGACGGCGACCGCGACGATCCCTCCGATCACCGCCAGCATCTGCGGCGCGCGCCGGTGCCCTGGGCCGGCTGCGGAGGCGGCGCGGTCGCGGCGCGAGTCTCGGTCGTCGCGGAGATCGGCGCCGTCGCCGTCGAGCCGGGCCCCGGCTCTTCGCTCAGCGGCGTCTCCACGGTGCCGGTCGCCGCGGCGCCGGTCGCCACCGTGCGCTCGCTCGAGCTCGGGCTCGCCCCCGGAGAGTGCGGCGGCCGCCGCCCGGCCCAGGTCCCCCGCCGACGGGTAGCGCTCGCCGGGGCTCTTCGCCATCGCCCGCGCGATCACCCGGTCGAGCGCCTTCGGCACCATCGGCGTGAACAGCGACGCAGCCGGCGGCTCATCGTTGAGGTGCGCGTAGAGCCGGGCGGCCTCGCCGTCGCGCGGGAAGGGCACCTCTCCGGTCAGCAGCTTGAACAGCAGGCAGCCGAGCGCGTAGACGTCGGCTCGGGCGTCCACCTCCCCGCCCCGGATCTGCTCGGGCGCGACATAATCGAGGGTGCCGACGAAACGCCCCGTCTTCGTCAGGCCCGAGGTCGAGGCGACGTTGCGGGCGACCCCGAAGTCGGTGATGTACGCGTGCTCGGAGGAATCCGAGCCGCTGAGCAGCACGTTCGCCGGCTTCACGTCACGGTGGACGAGGCCGGCGGCGTGGATCGCGTCCAGCCCCGCCGCGACCTGACCGATCAGGGCCACCGCCCGCGCCGGCTCCAAGCCGGCCGCTCGAGATCAGCTTGCGGCCCAGGTCGGAGCCGGACACGTAGCGCATCGCGATGAACGGAATCCCGTCGTGCTCGCCGGCAGCGTAGATCGGGACCACGTTGGGGTGCTCGATCGAGGCGGCGATCTTCGACTCGTGGGAAAAGCGGGCGCGGAAAACCTCGTCCGCCGCGGCGTCAGGCGCGACCAGCTTCAGCGCGACCCGCCGGTCGAGCCCGGGCTCGACCGCGAGATAGACGATGCCCATCCCGCCCCGGCCGAGGCGCCGCTCGATCCGGTAGCCGGCGAACTCCGCGCCCTCCCCCAGCTCGGCCCACCGCACCTCGCCCTCGCTCATGCGCTAACCCTAGCTCGAGCCGCCGAGGCCATCGGGCCGTGGCCTCGGCTGCCCCGGCCGCTCAGGCGCCGCGGCTGCACTGGCGGAGCCCGACCTTCCGCGCCACCTCGAACCGTGCCTGCCGGCCCCTCGGCGAGCAGCCGCTGCGCCCGCTGGTAGGCGAGGTTGTCGCCCCGCTTGGCGGCGTCTCTGGCCTGGCGCAGCCGGCGGACCTGAGCATCCCCGAGGTGCAGGTAGGCCGACCACTCGGCGGCGATCTCGGGCGGAGCCTCGAGCCGTCGCAGGCGCCGCATCGCAGCCTCGGAGATCGACCCGCTGGCGCTCCACCTGGCGCGCAGCCTGCTCGAAGGTCTCGACTCGTCCCGCGGCTGCGGCGATGAAGGCGCCGCGGGTCTCGTTGCAGATCCGATCCGCGCGCCTGATCAACCGCTCCAGCTCCGGCGAGGGCCCGGAGTCGCCGGGGCGCTCGACCAGATAGACGCCGACGCCGACGGCGGCGCCGATCAGGGCGAAGATCAGCGCCGGGGTACCCTGGGGCGCTCCGGCGACGGGGCTGCTCCCGTCCCCAGCCGCGGCGTCGGCTCCTCGTGCGCGTAACGCCGCGCCAGGTCGCCGGTCGAGCCCTCCTCGTTCTCGAGACATCAGCCTGGGCGCCTCCCCGGCGGCGGCGCCGGTCGCAACCCAGCGCTCGGAGGCCGTGACCTCGCGGCCCGCCGCGGCCGCGAGCGCCGCCCGGCCGAGGTCGCCCGCCGAGGGATAGCGGTCCTCGGGGCGCTTCGCCATCGCCCGCTCGATCACCCGGTCGAAGGCGCTGGGCACGCCGCCAAGCGCGGAGGGCGGCCGCGGGTCGTCGTGGACGTGGGCCCAGAGCTTGGCCGCGTCGGTGTCGCGCTCGAACGGGATCCGTCCCGGTCAGCGCCTTATAGAGGACGCAGCCGAGCGAGTAGACGTCGGCGCGCGCGTCCACCTGGAGCTGCTCGATCTGCTCGGGCGAGACGTAGTCGAGGGTGCCGACGACCCGCCCGTGACGGGTCAGCCCGCTGCTCGTCGCAGCCTGCTTGGCGAGGCCGAAGTCCGCGACGTAGGCGTGCTCGGAGCCCTCCTCCCCCGCCAGCAGGATGTTCGAGGGCTTGACGTCGCGATGGATCAGCCCAGCCTCGTGGATCGCGTCGAGCCCCTGCGCGACCTGGTCGATCAGCCCCGCCGCCTCGGCCGGCTCCCGAGCCTGCGGCGGGCCAGCTTCTCGCCCAGGTCGAGCCCGCGCACGAGGCGCATCGCGATGAACAGCGTCTCGCCCTCGCGACCCACCCTGTAGATCGGGATCACGTGCGGGTCGTCGACCTTGGCGGCGACCCGGGACTCTCGCTCGAACTGCTCGCGGAAGGACTCGTCGCGGGCGGCGTCGGCGGCGATCACCTTCAGCGCGACGCGGCGGTCGAGGGCGGTCTCGGTCGCCTCGTAGACGGCGCCCATGCCGCCGCGGCCCAGGATCGGCCCGATCCGGTAGCCCGCGAACAGGGCTCCTTCGGTGAGCTCAGCCATCCGGGGTGCGCCGCGCCATGCCTGCATCGGCGCGGCATGGTCGCAGAAACGCTCGCGCCGCAGACCCGCGCCCGGCGGAGCGAGGCGCGGCACTACTTGTTCTTCTTGTTCTGAACCTGGTCCTGAAGCCGGTTGACCCTGCGACGTCAGGGTCCCGATCGTGTCGCGGGTGCGGTCCTGCTGGTTCTTCAGCGCGTTGACTTCGTTCGTCAGGCCGTTGACGTCGCCGCTGAGGTGGTCGACCTGGGCGTTGGTCGCCTTCATCTGGGCCGAGATCTTGTTCAGGTCGCCACGGTCGACCGCCTGGCCTCCCTGCAGCCTGGCTGCGCGCACTTGCCGGCCTGCCGGAGCCCGAGCGGTCACCTTGCAGGCTCTGAGCCGAGAGCGGCCTTCTGAAGCTGCGGCACCTGCCGGCTGATCTCCGACTTGCACCGACTTCGCGAGGTCCTGCGTCGCTGGTTGTGTTGTTCTTGGCGTCGATCGCGATCAGCAGCGCGACCACGCCGACGACGAAGGCCAGGGCACCGAGGACCAGCAGCCAGATGGCGCGACGATCATCCACGTGGCTCAACCTATCCGGCCCTGCGGCGGAACCTCGGGCTCCAGCTCAGGCTCCTCAGCGCCCTCCCAGGTGAGCACCCAGATGAGCATGACGATGCCGAGTGCGACGAAACCGATCACCTGCCACCTCCTCCCTACGGGGGACGGCTAGACAAACGTCTGAGGGAACATCGACTTGCGGACCCGAGCGGCTTTAGTCGCGGCCGCGAGCGGCCGATCCGTCCCGCTGGTTTCCGTCGTGGTCATCAAAAGCGGGTACCGCGTGCGCGGATAGCTGAGTGGACCCTTTACGTCCTCGAGCGGTCAGGCTTATAGTCATGTCGGGTGCGCCGGGGGCGGCGCGACTTGGCAAGCACAACTCAGCCTTCCCTGGCAAATGGCTCGACCTGCTTCTACGGATCCCTGCCGGCACTCGCCCTGGTCCTCTCCTGGGCGGCGATCGCTGCCCGCCCCGCCTCGCGCACGAACCGGCGCTGAGCACCGTGCAGAGCCACACACGCGGAGGACTCGGTCGTCCACACGCCTGCGGAGGAGCGCGCTCTGGTGCGCCAGACGATGGCGGCGAGCTCCGCGGACGCCGCAGCGGCCGCCGCCGCGGTGAGCCCGGACCCGGGCCAGGTAGGTCAGTGGGGGCCGGTCGTCGACTGGCCGGTCGTGGCCGTGCACGCGGCGCTGCTCCCGAACGGGAAGGTGCTCGCCTACGACTCGATCGGAGACAAGGCAACCGAGACCTATCCGGTTCAGGATCACAGCAGGGCCACGGTCTGGGACCCCGCCACCGGGACCCAGACCCCGGTCAACGTGACGACTGGCTTCAACATCTTCTGCAGCGGCCTCGCCCACCTGATGGACGGCTCGATCTTCGTCGCCGGCGGGAACAAGGACCAGCAGCTCAACGGGCATCCCGCAGACCCACATCTTCGACCCCAACACCAACACCTGGAGCCTGGGGCCGAACATGTACGCCGGGTCGCTGGTACCCGAGCGTCACCCCGCTGAGCAACGGCGAGACGCTGATCACCGGAGGGCGGACCCGGACGACACGCCCGAGGTGCGCAAGACCGACGGCGCCCTGCGCTCGCTCAACACCGCCTCGCTCGACCTGCCGCTCTACCCCTGGCTCGACGTCGCGCCCGATGGCCGCGCTTTCTACTCCGGTCCCGACGGACGATGCGCAGCCTCGACACCGCCGGCGGGGGCTCCTGGCAGAGCTTCGGCCAGCGCGACTCCGAGGGCCGCACTACGGCAGCCACGCGATGTATGACATCGGCAAGATCCTCGTCGCCGGCGGCGCCTTCTCTCTGCACCAGCGCCCGGGTGATCAACTCAACGGGCCGACGCCACAGGTCAGCGCCACCAACCCGATGGCGACAGGGCGCCGCCAGTTCAACCTGACGGTGCTCGCCGACGGCACGGTGCTCGCCACCGGCGGCAACTCCTCCGGCGCGCCACTGGTGGACCTCAACAACGGCGTCTACACGGCCGAGCAGTGGAATCCGGCGACGCAGACATGGAAGACGATGGCGGCGAGCAGGTGACCCGCCAGTACCACTCGACCGCGCTGCTGCTTCCCGACGGGCGGGTGCTCTCGGCGGGTGGCGGGGTCTGCGGCACCTGCGACTCGGTCGGCTATCTGGGAAAGAACGCCGAGGTCTTCTCCCCGCCCTACCTGTTCAAGAAGGACGGCTCGGGCGAACTCGCGCCACGACCCCAGATCACCTCCGCTCCAGGCGAGGTCGGCTACAACGCGGCCTTCTCGATCTCGACCGCCGAATCCGGCCTCGATCAAGAAGGTGGCTCTGGTCAGGCTCGGAGCGGTGACCCACTCGGTGAACATGGAGCAGCGCTACGTGCCGCTCTCCTACTCGGCCGGCGGCGGCGTCGCTGAACGCGAGTCGCCCGCCAACGCCAACATCGCACCCCCCGGCTATCTACATGCTCTTCGTGATCGACTCGAACGGGGTCCCTCCGGTCTCGAAGATGGTGAAGGTCACCCGAACCCCTGCGCCACCCGCCGAGCGGCCCGCAGATCGTCTTCTCCTCCAAGCGCGACGGCAACGACGAGATCTACTCGATGAACGCGGACGGACTCGGCCAGACGCGGCTGACCAACAATCCGGCCTCCGACTACGACCCCGCCTACTCATCGAGCACCCAGAAGATCGCCTTCACCTCCAAGCGCGACGGCAACGACGAGATCTACTCGATGAACGCCGACGGCACCGCGCCAGACGCGGCTGACCAACGAATGCGGCCAGCGACGCCTACCCGGCCTTCTCCCCCGACGGGCAGAAGATCGCCTTCACCTCGACCCGCGACGGCAACTCGGAGATCTACGTAATGAACGCCGACGGGACGGGCCAACGCGACTGACGAACAACTCGGCCTTCGACGGCTGGCCCTCCTTCTCGCCGGACTCGCAGAAGATCACCTTCACCAGCCTGCGCGACGGCAACTTCGAGGTCTACTCGATGAACGCCGACGGCTCCAATCCGACGCGGCTGACCAACAATCCCGCCTGCGATCTTTTCTCCACCTTCTCCCCAGACGGCCAGAAGATCGCCTTCTCCTCGACCCGCGACGGCAACTCGGAGATCTACTCGATGAACTCCGATGGGTCCAATCCGACGCGGCTGACCACCAACTCGGCCTCCGACATCCTCCCCACCTTCTCGCCGGACTCGGGCAAGATCGCCTTCGACTCGGCCCGCGACGGCAACGAAGAGATCTACTCGATGAACGCCGACGGGTCGAATCCGACGCGGCTGACCAACGCCGCGGGGGTGGACAGCTATCCGGATTGGAAGGCAGCCGACACGACTGCTCCGGACACCATCATCGACTCCGGTCCCTCAGGCCCGACTTCGAACTCAACGCCCACCTTCACCTTCCACTCGACCGAGCCAGGGTCGACTTTCGAGTGCTCGATCGGTACGGCGAGCTTCGCCCCCTGCTCGGGTCCGGGTGCCGCGCACACACCTTCCAGCCCGCTCCCCGAGGGCCTTCAGAATTTCCGCGTCCGGGCCACCGATGCCGCCGGAAACACCGACCCAACCCCCGACGTCCGCAGCTTCACTGTCGACACCCAGGCCCCAAGCCCGCCGAGTCTCACGGGTACCGTTCCCGTCTCTCCGGCCAACGAGAACAACCCCAAGGTCGTTGGCAGCGCCGAAGCGGGTGGGACGGTGCGGATCTATCCCACCGCCGACTGCTCGGGCTCGCAGCTTGCGAGCGGCAGCGCCTCAGAGCTCGCGGGCGCGGGCATCACAGTCTCCGTCGCCGACAACTCGACAACCGCGCTGCGCGCCACTGCGACGGACGCAGCCGGTAACACCTCGCAATGCTCTGCAGCGGTGACCTATGTGGAGCAATCGAGCCCGAGCCAGAAGATCACCTTCAACTCCAAGCGCGACGGCAACGACGAGATCTACTCGATGAACGCGGACGGCTCGGGCCAGACGCGGCTGACCACGAATCCGGCCTCCGACTACGACCCCTCCTACTCGCCGAACGGCCAGAAGATCGCCTTCACCTCCAAGCGCGACGGCAACGACGAGATCTACTCGATGAACGCCGACGGGACGGGGCAGACGCGGCTGACCACGGACCCTGGCAGCGATGCCTACCCGGTCTTCTCCCCCGATGGGCAGAAGATCGCCTTCACCTCCACCCGCGACGGCAACTCGGAGATCTACGTGATGAACGCCGACGGGACGGGCCCAACACGGCTGACCAACAACTCGGCCTTCGACGGCTGGCCATCCTTCTCCCCCGACGGGCAGAAGATCGCCTTCAGCAGTCTGCGCGACGGCAACTTCGAGATCTACTCGATGAACGCGGACGGCTCGGGCCAGACGCGGCTGACCAACAACACCGCCTACGACCTGCTGGCTGTCTTCTCCCCCGACGGGCAGAAGATCGCCTTCACCAGCCAGCGCGACGGCAACCTCGAGATCTACTCGATGAACGCCGACGGCTCGGGCCAAACCCGCCTGACCACCAACTCCGCCTCCGAGTCCTACCCCGCCTTCTCACCCGACGGGCAGAAGATCGCCTTCGACTCCAACCGCGACGGCAACGACGAGATCTACTCGATGAACGCCGACGGCTCGGGCCAGACGCGGCTGACCAACGCCACCGGGCTCGACAGCTATCCGAGCTACTCCCCGCCTCCGCCGCCCCAACAGAAGATCACCTTCAACTCCAAGCGCGACGGCAACGACGAGATCTACTCGATGAACGCGGACGGCTCGGGCCAGACGCGGCTGACCACGAATCCGGCCTCCGACTACGACCCCTCCTACTCGCCGAACGGCCAGAAGATCGCCTTCACCTCCAAGCGCGACGGCAACGACGAGATCTACTCGATGAACGCCGACGGGACGGGGCAGACGCGGCTGACCACGGACCCTGGCAGCGATGCCTACCCGGTCTTCTCCCCCGATGGGCAGAAGATCGCCTTCACCTCCACCCGCGACGGCAACTCGGAGATCTACGTGATGAACGCCGACGGGACGGGCCCAACACGGCTGACCAACAACTCGGCCTTCGACGGCTGGCCATCCTTCTCCCCCGACGGGCAGAAGATCGCCTTCAGCAGTCTGCGCGACGGCAACTTCGAGATCTACTCGATGAACGCGGACGGCTCGGGCCAGACGCGGCTGACCAACAACACCGCCTACGACCTGCTGGCTGTCTTCTCCCCCGACGGGCAGAAGATCGCCTTCACCAGCCAGCGCGACGGCAACCTCGAGATCTACTCGATGAACGCCGACGGCTCGGGCCAAACCCGCCTGACCACCAACTCCGCCTCCGAGTCCTACCCCGCCTTCTCACCCGACGGGCAGAAGATCGCCTTCGACTCCAACCGCGACGGCAACGACGAGATCTACTCGATGAACGCCGACGGCTCGGGCCAGACGCGGCTGACCAACGCCACCGGGCTCGACAGCTATCCGAGCTGGGCCCTCAGCGGCCCCTAGTGGTGGGGCCCGATGCCGCAGACCGACTTCGCGCTGGCAGCATCGAATGTGAGCTGCCAGGGCACACTTGAGCGGTCGGTCGGGACATACACCACCAGCGCCCCGCCCCTGGCGGCCCTGTCCTCGACCGGCATCGTCTGATCGGCGTAGCGGCGCACCCGCATCGTCGCCACCTCGTCGGGGCTAAGGCGCATCAAGGCTCCCCCGGAGGAAGCGCCAGCACGATCGGGCCTGCACCGCTCGGGCGTACCGTCAGGCAACTGCCTCGGAGCATTGAGGTTCCGCCGCTGATCAGCTTCGGCGCCGGCCCTTTCGGGGCTGTTTCACCGTAGATGATCGCGGCGGGAAGTCCCCGCCAGAGGACCCTGTCCGCTGCGACCCGCGCCCCCTCTGAAGCGCTGCTCAGCGTCGCAGGGGGGTAGGCGGGGGAGCCGTACTCGTCGATCGTCGAGAAGTAGGAGCCGGCCGAGACGAGCCGCAGGTCGGTCACCCCCGAGTTCTCGCCGATCAGGCCAAATTGGGGGTCGATTGAGCCCCGCCCGATCTCCAGGCCGGCCAGCCCTCCCCGGATCCGGTGCCCGACCGAGCGCTCGAAGTCATATGCCTCGCGCAGGAAGTAGAGATTGCCGAGAGTTGCGAGGCCGGCGATCGCGAACGCGGCCGCTATTGCCCGCCGGCCGAGGCGGACCCCGCGCGCCAGCTCGGCCGCGATCAACAGGGTGAAGATCGCCGCCGCGTACTGGTAGCGAGGATCGCTGGGGTGGCGCGCGTCGGTGGCGATCAGCGCAGCGGGGATCCAGAAGGCGAGCGTCGTAACCGCGACCACCGCGAGCCATCGGGAGACGTGACCGAGCCGGCGGACGCGAAGCACGGCGAATGCGACCAGCAGTACCAGCACCGGCGCCCCCGGGTCCACTGGTCCGATCACGGAGAGGTCGAGCTCCGGCAGGGCGAGGAGCGAGGCGATGCCGGAGGCGAGCCCGTTGAAGACGTAGAGCGGGCCGAGAGCCAGGTTGTGGAGGGAGACGTGGGACTCCGCCTCATGACCCCACCCCAGCCACCA
The DNA here is from genome assembly GCA_963738305.1 of uncultured Actinomycetes bacterium. Lineage (GTDB taxonomy): Bacteria > Actinomycetota > Thermoleophilia > Solirubrobacterales > 70-9 > JBBRHQ01. The sequence goes on from CAVTVU010000006.1 coordinate 260,961, forward strand.
GGCGGCATAGACGCCCAGCGGCACCGCGACGACGAAGGCCCGCCGCCGTCGCGCCCCGTCCCAGGCGACATGGACCGCCGCCCCGGCGATGAACGAGAGGCCGAGGCTCCCCCAGAGGACCGCGAGTGTGAGCAACGCGCAGGCAGCGTTGTCGCCCTTCCGATCGGACCTCTCCAGGGCGAGGAAGGCGCCGAGGCCGGCCGCCATGGGGCCGCAGAAGCCGAGCTGCGGGAAGGGCCACAGCAGGACCTCCCCCGACGAGCCGAGGAAGAGGATCGGCAGAGTGCAGGCGAGCGCGAGCCAGTCGCCGACCCGGCGCCGCAGCCACACGAACAGCAGCACGACGCTGGTCATGAAGACAGGGACTGAGAACACTCGGAACGGCTGCTGCGAGGTCATCCCGAAGACCCCCAGGACGGCCTTGTAGATCAGCACAGGGACCACCGCGATGTGCTCGTTGTGGGGGTCGAGGATCTGGTGTGCGCCGAAGCCCCTGCGGAGGAGCAGGAAGGCCCAGTCGTCCGTGAGGAAGGTGAGATGGGAACCGAGAACGAGCAGCATCGCCCAGCAGACCAGCGCCGCGCCGGTGAGGAGTAGGACCGGAGCAGGGAGATTGCGAGGAGGCGGCCGCACCGTGGCTGGCGGCAGGGGTCGTACAGGGGCCGGGGGAAGGCTCGAACGCACCACCCCGGGATTATCTGCTTTGGCGGGCCCGGCCGGCAACCCGGCGGACCAAGACCGCGTGGCCCTACTCCGAGAGCCCGGCGGCCTCGAGCGCATAAGCGGCTAGGCTTGGGGCGATCATGGCGCGACGGTACGAGTGCCTCGACCGGGGTTGCGGAGAGGTGATAGTGGCCGGCGACGAGGCATCGCTGGTCGAGGCCGTGCAGCGCCACATGGCGGAGAAGCACGACTCATTCGAGCTCGAGGACGTGATCATCGACATGTCGGAGGACGCGAGCGAGGCAGAGGAGGAGCACTGATGGGCGCAACTGCCGCGACGAAGAATGGGGCTCCGGACCCGGACGTCCTCCGCCGCTTCCACTTCACCAGGGAGATGGTCACGGGGCCCGTCTACCGCAAGTACAAGTTCGCGATCAACCGGGTCTGGAACGTCGACGACCTCGACTTCGCTCCCGACGCGAAGGACTGGCAGCGAATCTCGCCCGAACAGCGGGAGGGGCTTCTCGGCGTGACGATTCGCTTCCTCGCCGGCGAGCAGGCGGTAACCGACGAGCTGGTGCCGATGATCGCCGCCTCCAATGCCCTGGGACGCTTCGACTGGGTGACCTACCTCTCAACCTTCCTGATGGAGGAGGCCAAGCACGCCGAGTTCTTCATGCGCTGGCACAGCGAGGTGGTCGGCATCCTCGAGCCCGAGGAGGTCGCCGCCCACTTCCTCGTCCGCGGCAAGACAGTCGATCCGAGTGGGCGATTCGAGGTTCGCGACGTCCTCCACGAAGCGCTGCCGAAGTACGGCAGGGCGCTGCTGGACGCGGCGATGGATGGCGGCGAGGAGGAGATCGAGCGCGCTTTCGTGCGCTTCTCCGCCGCCTACAACGCCTTCGTGGAGGGTGTGCTGACGATGCCCTCCTACGAGATCGTCATCGACACCACCCTCCTCTGGGAGGCCTTCCCGACCCTGCGCGAGGGCTTCAGGCTGATTCTGCTTGACGAGGGCCGGCACATCACCTTCGGCACCGGCGCCTGCCGCACGCTGATCGAGAAGAACCCCGACTACGAGGCGATCGTCCACGAGGTCTTCGACGCCTACCGGGGCAACGTCGTCGGCCTGGTCGAGTATCAGAAGGCGGTCCCCGGCCTCGAGGTCCACAAGTACCAGGACCAGAAGGTCCGCCACTACCGCAATCGCTGCCGGGAGATGGGCGTGACGCCGGACCAGGAGCTGATCGATCAGATCCTCGACCCCGAGATCGACTTCGCGGTCGGGGTCGAGGCCGGCTAAGCGGGCCTCGGGAAGAACTGATCTGATGCCGGGGCCCGAGGATTTGGCGACGATTCGCCGCGTCTACGGAGAGTGGTCACGCGGGGAGTTCTGGAACACCAACGTCTACGACCCCGAGATCGTCTTCGTTCTCGGCCCAGGCCTCCCGGACCCCGGCACTTACCACGGCATCGAGGAGATGGGCAGGGGCTTCCGCGGCTGGCTCGAGAGCTGGCAGGACCTGCGGTTCGAGCTCGAGGAGCTGATACCCGCCGGCGGCGCGGTCGTCGCCACCTACCACATGACCGGACATGGCCTGGCGAGCGGCGCAGGGGTCGACCTTCACGGTGGCCACATCTGGCAGCTGCGCGACGGCAGGGCCGTGCGGCTCGAGGTCCACGTCAGCCGCGCCGAGGCGATGAAGGCCGCCGGGCTGGACTGAAGCCGGCCCGCGCTTCTGCCTCAGCCTGATTGGGCATCCAGGCGGGCTGACTCGAACCGAATCTCCGGGTGCTAGTCAGCCCACCAGTCGCGCCGGCCCTCGACGTCGTCGCGCCGGCCCTCCCCGAGACTGGGCGCGCCGATGACGATGATCTCGAGGCCTTCCGGCCCAGCCTCGTAGCCTCGCCACGTACCGGGGGGGACGCGCACCGCATCCCACTCCTCGAGCTCGACGATCTCGTCGTCGAGCTTCATCCGCCCGCTCCCGCGCACGACCACGTACACCTCCTCCTGCTTCTCGTGCGTGTGGCCGTAGGGAAAGCGATAACCGGGCGGGACGCACTGCAAGCTCAGACCGGACTGTTCGAGCTCGAGCGCATCGGTCGCCAAGCGAAACTCCAGGTCCGGCGCACCGTCGAATCTCGATCCGACGTCCTCCAGGTCCTCCTTGAGGTTCCTGTGCGTGAAGGGCACGGCCGCAGCCTACCCAGGGACTTCGGGAACGATGCTGTCAGGGCGTGCGATGGGCCGGGCAGGACTCGAACCTGCGACCGACGGATTATGAGAGCGGCCGGAAGATGTCCAGGAAGCGCGGTCCCGCCTGAGGGGATCGATCTGGATCGATTGTGTCCAGGGAGTTAGGTGGAGTCGGGGACAAAGTTCGGGACAAAGTTCTGCCGAGAGCGTCCGCGGCGAGCTGGCCGAGAACTGGGAGCGCGCTCGCAATGAAGAACGCTTGCGCAGCATCGACCCCCTTCCGTAAGATTTCAGCGATGAACGAGCTCCACGACATCACCGCGGTAGAGGTGATCGGTGAGCACCGGCTTCGTCTGAGCTTTGACGACGGGACAGTTGGCGATGTCGATTTCTCGGCCCGAACATGGCGAGGGATCCTCGAGCCTCTCGCGGATCCGACCGCCTTTGCGCAGGTCACCGTCAACCCTGAATCGGGAACGATCTCCTGGCCTGGAGACCTCGACATGGCCCCGGAGCCCCTTTACGAAGAGGCCCGGCGCCACATCGTCGTGACGCAGTAGCCCTTCGCCTCCGACATCGATAGTGGGCCGGGGAGGACTCGAACCTCCGACCGACGGATTATGAGAGCGGCCGAGAAGTGACCAGGGAGTTCGTTGGAGTCGGGGACAAAGTTCGGGACAAAGTTTCAGCCTCGATCCTCGCGGGTCTGCAGCGGCGCAGTCGGCGGCGCCTGGTTCGGACGTGCTCAGATGAGCGCCTCGATCGCTTCGATCACGCGCAGGTCGTCGCGCACGGCCCAGTGCTCGGTCAGGCGATCACCCTCGACGGCGAAGATATGAAGCTGTTTCCAGGCAATCCGGGCCCCGCTGGGCGGACGTTCTCCGAGCCACGGCATCTCGCTCCCGACATGCTTGCCGTGCAGGGTCACCCAGACGGCGATTCGACCGTCGTCGAGATTGCCCCAACCGTGCAACTCAGCCCGCCGCTCGTCGAAGCTGCTCTCGATCCAGCTCCAAACCAGGTTCCACGTCTCCGGCCCCGTCTGCCCGCTGACGTGATCGTGCAGATCGCGACTCATCATGGCCTGAAAATCGGGCTCGCCTGAGGCGATCCAACGAGCGTAGGCCTGCGCAACCTCCTTCGCCGAGAGCATCGCACGACTCTGGCACAGTTTGGCCTGGTCAGATCAGTCGTTGCGCTTTGGAAAGTCTGCGGCTGTCATGCCATCGGCATGACCGGGTGGCCACTGGACCAGCTCGATGCGCCGGCCATCAGGATCTGTGATCCAGCTCGTCAGGAAGTCTTCTGAGTCGTTCGGTGACGAGGGCGTCTCGGCGGTGATTCCTTGCGCGGCCAGCGAGGCCAGCGCGGCGTCCATGGCCTCCACCCGAATGACGAGGTGACTCAGGCCCGTGCCAAGCTCAACGGCAGAAGCCGGGTCGTGGACGAGCTCCAACGTCACAAAGTCGTCGGCGGGGAGCTTGAGCATGGTGAGGTGGCCGATCGAGGTCTCGGCGACCTCGCCGACGACCTCGTAGCCGACCGCGACATAGAAGGCCAATGACCGCTCCCGGTCGGTCACCCGCAGACCGACATGCAACGTCCGCGTGCCCCTCACGGGCTCGGAGTCCCGCGCTCGCGTGAGAGGGCGGGTGCTACGACGCGCTCCCCTTCAACGGGCGCTGCCCAGCCTCGCCATGCGGAATCACGCACCCGGCTTCCACATCGTCACGGCCCCGTTGAATGCGCTGTAGGACATGACGGTGGTACTTGATGTCCTCGAGGGAGGCTCCTTCGGGTAGGTCCTCAAGGACTTGTTCGCAATTCCTGTCTCGCAGTGCCATGGGTCTCAGGGTATCTCGGGCTCCCCGTCGTCAATCCCTGGTCATCCGGTCCGACGTGACGCAGGCGGCTCCCGACTTCGACATCAGTAGTGGGCCGGGGAGGACTCGAACCTCCGACCGACGGATTATGAGTCCGTACCGCGCCATATCCGCCGGTGTCCTCGACTGTCCGCTTACGGCTCTGTAGTGCGGATTGCGTCGCTTGATCGGTTCCTCCGGTGTCCGCAAGAATCCCCGCTTTGCCGCCCGTAGGGTTGCAGTTGGGTAGCAGTCTCAGCGCAGCGTCGCCCGCATGCGCTTCGGCGGCAACGTACGCCCGCCTCACCGGCAAAGGGCAGCGGCGTCGAGCTGACGAATTGATCCACGTTCTCCTGCGACATCGCCTACTCCGACAGCCCGGCGGTTTCGAGGGTCCCTCTGGAACGAACCTAAGGGACCTTCTGGGTGGACTCAACCGTGACGCTCCCCTTGGGCAAACGAGCGACAACGGCGGCTTCCGCAGCCTTGGGGTCTGCTGCGCGAAGGTCAACGAGGATTTTGCCGCACCCGTGCTCATAGTCCGGCGGCTTCGAGGGCCTCCTGAACCTCTTGATAGAGGCAGATCCGCACGATCAACCCGTCGCGGATCGTGCAGAGCCAGGTCCCGCGAACCTGCACCTCGATCCCGTCCCGGCCCCGCAGGCGGTTCGTGAAAGGCATGACCACGTGCTCCCCGGCATCGATGTATTCGGCCCCGAGCTGAACCACGTCGAAGGCCTCCCAGAACTCCTCCGAGAGACGTCGCATCTGGTTGAGGCTGTAGATGCCTCGGTCCATGCCGATCGCTCGCGAAGTGTCGAGCTCGAAATCTGGCGCAAAGTCTTCGGACCCAGCGTCAACGTCGCCGCGGTGCCAGGCTTCAAAGGAGCGGCGGGCGATCTCCACGTTCTCCTGCGACATCCCCTGCGCAGTATCGCTGAGGTTGGAGCCGACGGACGGGCGTTTCTTCTGGACCCCTCTAGATCGGGCTTAGACTCGGTACCGTGCCGCCATTTAGGGTCAACATCGAGGGATCCAACCTGAAGCGGGCAAGTGAAGCCCTGGGGCGGCACGCCGATATTTCGCAGACGTGGGGCCCAGCATCCAGCCGGTTTATCGAGGGCGCGGGGTCAGACGTCGAAGCTCGTCACATCGAGGCGGTGCTTGAGGCCGAAACCGCTCTGGCAGCTGAGGGTCGGGTGCGGGAAGCCCTGCCGCCAGACGGCTACACCATCACGGCAGTCGAGCCCTTAGAGAACTCAAACTGAGAGCGCGGCGCTGTCGGGTGTGCCGGCCTGCCTCCTATCTTGCCGCCCAATCGGCGAGTCCCGTCTTGTTCCGCGGGGCTCTCCAACGGGCAGGCACCCAGGCGCGTTTGTTGGGGGGTTGCGGCTGAGGGGCTATCTAAGGACCTGGCTCCCAGCGAGGCGTGAGCTCCCTCCCCCGCCGGCCGTGCATAAGGCTAAGGCGAACACCTCACGTTGACGCACTGGAGCGAGTTGCCGTTACCGCTCGCGTGGTTGCCGCCGCCATCGGTTACGCCAGGAACTGCCTCGATCCCTAGGTTGCCGTTGTTGGTCGCGGTGTTCCAGCCGATGAAGGTGTCCGGGGCGTTGACCTGGATGCCGTCGTCGGCGAAGGTGTCCACCGTATTTCCCACGACCCGCGTGTTTGTCGGAGTGGGTCTGACTACGATCCCGTCGTTACCCCCGGCGCCTCCGAAGAGCGAGTTGTAGCGCAGCACATTGCCGTTCCCATCCAGGAGTTCGAGCGCCGGCAGCCCCACCCCGGAGCTAGCATCGATGTTGTTGTACTCGACGAGATTGTCGTTGCCCCCAAGTTCTGCCTCGATGGCGTAACTGACGGTTATGTGGTTAGAGGCAATGTGGTTGCGATCACCGCCGATGGCCAAACCGCCCCCGAACGTGTTGTGGAAGATCTCGCTTTGGTCCACCGCAGCGTCGATGCCAACTCCAAACTGCGTGCTCGTGGTATTGCCCTTAATGACCATTCCTACGGCACGGCTTATGTTCATTGCGTCTGCGTCACCGTAGAATTGATCGCGGACCAGTTGATTGCCAGCCGAGGAATCGATTCTTAGGCCGAACCCCGCGCCATCGACCCCGCTATCGATGACTCCGTTGGCGTTTGATCTGCCTTCAATCACCATCCCGTCGCCCGAATGTCCTGGTCCGAGAAATCGGAATCCGCTGATTGCGGTTCGGAGGAACTTGTTTCATCTGGATGAGGCTTTCAGCATTACCGCGGGGTCGCCTCCAAAGATGGAGCTGTCGCGGATCACGTTGTTCCAGGAGTCGGAGAGGATCAGCCCGACGCGATGCTCGCCGTCGGCCGGCGAGGGTTCGACGTTGAGGTTGGATAGCGTGTTGCCATCGGCCCCCGCGAGGAGAATCGATCGCTCAAAGCCGAGAACCGTGCCGTTGACGATTCGCACGCGGTCATAGCCGCTGTTCTCGATGCCGATCTCACCGGTGTTGGCCAGGCAGTCGGGATCGGGCTGTTGGGGCTGTTGGGGCTGTTGGGGCTGTTGGCAAACCGGGCCGTGCAGCGTGTGCCCGTTTAGGTTCAGGGTGATCCGATCAGCACCGATGATGATGCCGTCCCCTGGGCAGTTCAGATTGCTCTGAAGCTTTGCGCTGTGGCCCGCCACGGGCGGCGAGGCTGGCGGATCGACAAGGCGAACCGGGGCGACACGATCGACGCCGTCGTCGCCCTGGCGATGGCGCTCGACCGGCTCGAAAACCGGCCCCAGCCCACGAGGTTGGTCGGGTAGTTCTGAAGCGGCCCTGCCTGCGCTGCGGAGCGCTCACCGATGGCTCCTACTGTGCCGACCATCGGCCCCGCCGGCCCGGTGGCCGCGAACCTGCACAGCTCCGGGCTCGAGTGTTCGCCACCTACGGGCGACGCTGCCGCGACTGCGGCCGCTCAGATGTCCCGCTCGAGGTCCATCACGTCAATGGCGACCCGTTCGACAACCGGATGCAGAACACGATCCCTCTCTGCCGCGATTGCCACCGATCGCCGGAGATGCACCGCTGATCGACGTCCGAGTGATCGTCAGGCGCTTTGTCCTTTCGGCGATAGAGTCGGAGGTGAGGAGGACAGAATGCCAGCACTAATGATTCACCACGTTGATCTCGCCGTTAGCGATGTTGAACGCTCGCTTGAGTTCTACCTCGCGATACTCGGTCCGCTTGGGCTGGGCTCCCACGTACGACCGGTCACGGATGGGGAGGGAGACGAGAATGTCTACCCGACCTACAGGGGCACCGAAGATGTCATCTACCTTCGTTGGGGCGACCAGTTCATCGCATTCCGGCAGGCGGATGGCGGCGAATACCGCTACTACGAGGTTGGTCTCGAGCACATTGCCTTCTACGTCGACGCCCCCGAAGACGTCGATGCCGCTTACAGGCGCTGCCTGGACATCGGCGCACGGATCCACTTCCCGCCCGAGGAGGATCGGGACATGCCGGGCTACTACGAGATGTTCGTCTTCGATCCCGATGGGATACGAGTCGAGGTCGCCTACAGCCCTGCTGTAACTATCGGCGGCGTCTAGGGAACAGCGTGATGAACAACAACACCGAGACCGCGATCCTTGCGGGAGGCTGCTTCTGGGTCGTCCAGGGGCTGCTGCGCCACCGAGACGGAGTCATCTCCAGCCGGGTCGGATACACCGGTGGGGAGAACGACAACCCGACCGACGAGAACCATCCGGTCACGCCGAGGCGGTCGAGATCGTCTTCAATCCCGGGCGCGTCTCCTACCGGGAATCCTCGAGTTCTTCTTCCAGGCCCACCGACCTGACCTTGGCGAACGCCTCGTCGGGTCCGACTACCGCTCTTTCTATAGGAGCGACGAGCAGCGCCGTGTCGCCAGTAGCACGGTCGCTGACGTCGACGCCTCAGACCTCTTCCCCGGCAAGGTCGTGACCAAGATCAGCGAGGCCACCGCTTCTGGGAGGCCGAGCCCGAAGACCAGGACTACTTCCAGCGCAACCCGGGCCGACGTGCACCTGCCATATACGTCCTAGACGGCGTTTTTGGTGGGCGCATTGGCGCGGTGACCAGGCGTCCCGCTCTAAGAATCCGGCTCCTGCTGCGCCAACGGATCGGGCATGGCCCGGGCCCGATGGCAGCTGCCATCGGGCGGAACCACGACGCACCCGATGTAGCCAGGGATCAGCGGCGCGGTCGGGCCCACCAAGTGAAGATCGTTGCCGCGGGTGGCGACCGTGAAGCCGTTGTTGCCGTCGATCCCGCCGCCGTCGATCATCAGCGCCTGCGATCCGTCGTCGGGCGCAAAGGGCTGGGGCCACTTCAACAGGCACCGGGAGTCCGAAGCAGGTTCTAGGCCGGTCGCTCTCCACCCGCCACGCAATCCCGACCATCGTTCGGGCAAAGCTCCGGGCTTCAACGAGCTACTACGCCGCCACCGGATCACGTATCGGTCACCGGCACCGTGGTGTGGCCCTGCCATCCCATCCCCTCCCTCGGAGGGGAACTGGCCCTCGGTCCCACTTGCATCCTCACGCTGAGGCTGGGCCGCCGAGGGCGCTGTTCATTTCGCTCCGGATAACTGCCGGGATCGGTAAGGGACAGGGCCCTGAGGTTGGGCTGGACTTGCGGCTGCGCGGAGCCCAACGCGCTCAGACCGGGCTACCGGGCGTGCGCGGGCTACCGAAGCGCGGCTCCCGGCGGGAACGACGGCGCGGCCCTGGGGCAAGTTGCAAGGCAACCCGCAGAGACCGCGCCGCGATGCACCCTAACTCGCCTGGCGTGGGGCCACGTTTGGGGCCAAGTGGCAGGGCGGCACAAGCGCAAACCGCTCTGTAATGCGATGGGCCGGGGAGGACTCGAACCTCCGACCGACGGATTATGAGTCCGCTGCTCTGACCAGCTGAGCTACCGGCCCGCTGACCGCATTATCGCTGCCCCGAACAGCGGAAAGCCCCCATCTCTGGGGGCCGTCCGCCGAGGAGCCCCCCACCCCAGTGCCGCGCAACGCGCGCGTGGGGCTCCTACTGGAAAAGAACGGTTTTGGAGCGCATTTGCTTGCGCGAGGGGTTGATCGGTATGCGAACATGTGTTCGTGACCTCGGACGGGACGGCGAGCGGACGCTTCAGACGGGCACTGAACGCGGGGAACGCCCGCGAGGCGCTGGAGGCCGCCGCCGAGATGCAGGTGGTCCCGCTCTTCGACGCGCTCGAGCTGCTCCGCCTCCTCGCCCAGGTCGGCGATCGTCGCTACCCACGGCTCGCCGGCCGCTGGGTCGAGCGCTACGCCGCCGAGCGGCGGGCCTCGCTGGGCGACGTGCAGCTGATCGCGGGCGCACTGGCCAGAATGGGTGAGGAGCCCGCCGACCCTGTCGTGCTCGAGACCCTGGAGTCGTTGGTGCGCTGAGGAGAACGCTGCGCGGCTGCGGCCGAACCGACTCGGCTCAGACGCTGAAGAGCTGCGCCAGGGAGCGGCCGACGTCCGGCGGCTCCTCGTTGCCCTCAGCCGCCGCGGCGGCTCCGTCGGCGAGGGCCTTGGCGGCGTCGGCGATCTGGTGGGCGCGGCCGGGACGCAGCTCGTTGGCCTTGCCCGCCTCGGCCAGGTCGGACTCCATCAGGCCGGCCAGCTCGGCGAGTCGCTGCAAGCCGACGACGGCGGCCGTGCCCTTCAGGGCGTGCGCTTCCTGGCGCAGCGTCTCGAAGTCGGTGGTGCCGGTCTCGAGCCCGGCCGAGATCACGTCGCAACGGCGCCGTGCCTCGGAAGCGAAGGAACTCTTCAGCTCCGCCTCGGAATCCGTCTCGCTCATTTGCCGGCAACCCCCTCCACGGCCCTCTCCAGTTCGTTGACGCCGAATGCGCCTTCTATCACGGTCCGGACCACGCCGTTGCGGTCGATCACGAAGAGCCACGGCTCGCCGGGCAGGTTGAAGGCCCGAACCTGGGGCCGCACGCCCTTGCTCGGGTCGTTGTCGTTGTAGATCTCCATGTGGATGAAATCGACCTTGTCGCCGTATTTCTCCTGCAACTGGGCGGCCACGTCAACCACGGGACCGCAGACCCGGCTTTGGCAGAACTGCGGTGTCGCAAAGATCAGCACGATCGGCTTCTTCCCGAGGGAGTCGTAGAAGTCGGAGTGGTTCATCGACTCCGGAGGGATCCGGGTCGTGATCTTGGAGAGATCGCCGCCGACCGATTCGGGGGTCGGCGTGTGGATGCGGGGCGGTCGCTCTCCGACCCGGGGGACGCCGGTGAACTGGCCGACGATCGCGCTCGGCAAAAGGGTTGCCTCGAGCTTGCCGCCCCGCTTGATCATCGCCGCGATCCGCCATTCCCCGTTGCTGGGGAAGTCGAGGTGGGTGACGTAGACGGCAGTGGCGGAGTCGGGGTCGTTGGAGGTGGTGGCTGCCCGGAAGGCGGGCTTGGTCTCGAGGCTCTCGACTGAGGCGGTGAACGGGCCCTCGGCCGGCTGGCCAAGCGCCTTGGCCACGGACTTCTTCGAATTCGACCCAGCGCTTGCCGCTTGCCGCCCCGCCGGCGCCGGCACTCTCGGCGATGTAGAGCGCCACGTCCGCGTCCGGCACCTGGGTGCGGTCGCGCTCGAAGACGCCGAAGGAGTAGCGGTTTTCGCCCTCGTAGAAGACCTGGGAGGCGGGCGAGACGACCAGGTTCGAGGGACCGGACGCCGAGTTCAGGACCTCGCCCAGCGCCTTGCCCTTTGCCGGAGGGAAGTTGCTCGCAGGCGGCGCCGGGCGGTCCGCGGCGGTGGCCGAGCCCGAGTCGGAGGATCCCGAGCTGCCGCAGCCGGGAAGGAGGGCAACGGTTGCGAGCAGGCAGAGTGAAGCGCTGGCGACTCGGAGGGAACGCACGCGGCCATGTTAGTTGCGCAGCCGGGCGGCCGCCGCGTGCCACGGCGCGGACTCCGCCCCCGCGTACTAGGGTGGCGCGGATCCGGAGACGAGCGAGAGGAGCGCATCTTGGCGAAGCGATCGGCACTCATAACGGGGGCATCGAGCGGGATCGGGCTGGCGATCGCGCGGGCGCTCGGCGACGAGGGCCACTCGCTGACCGTCGCCGCCCGCAGACCGGAGAAGTTGGAGGCGGCGGCGGCGGGACTGCGCGAGGAGGGTTTCGAGGTACTCAGCGTGCCGGCAAACATGACGTCCGAGGAAGAGATCGTCGGTGTCTTCGAGCGGCACAAGGAGGCCTACGGGCGGCTAGACGTGCTCGTCAACAACGCCGGCGTGGGGATCGGCCAGCCGGTCCACGAGATCGGCGTAAAGCAGCTCGACATGCAGCTCGGCGTCAACCTTCGGGCGCTGATCATCGGCACCCGCGAGGGGTTGCCGCTGCTGCGCGCGGCGGGCGAGGAGCACGGAAAGGCGCTGATCGTCAACACCGCGTCGATCGCGGGCAAGACGGGCCAGGGGTGGCTCTCGGTCTATGCCGCGACGAAGGCGGCGGTGATCAACTTCAGCCAGGGGACGCAGAAGGAGATCGGCGACGCCGGGATCCAGTGCACGGCCCTGGCGCCGGCCTTCGTCGACACGCCGATGACCGAGTTCGTCAAGGACCAGGTCAAGGCCGAGGAGATGATCCAGCCGGAGGACCTCGGCGAGGCGGTGCGGTTCCTGCTGCGGACCTCGCGCTACTGCCTGGTGCCGGAGATCGTCTTCATGCGGCCCGGCGACGGGCTCTAGGGCGTTCGGGCGGGCTCCCGCTCGGGCGTTTGCGGGGCGGCGCCGGGTGGCCGGGCACGCCGGCGGAGACGCCGCAGGTCGTGGACGCGGAAGCGATCCCGCGGGCGCGTCGGGGGTGCTGCGGCCGTTCGAGGCGCGTCGCGGCCCCCATCGGCAAGCAGGCTGAGCTCGAGGTAGGAGCGCAGAGCGCGCAGCTCGCGGCGGGTCGCTCGCCGGGAGCGCCTGCCGGCGCCGGTGAACTCGTCCCAGGCGAGGGCGAAGGAGGCGAAGTCGGTCCGGCCCCCGTTGCGGTGAGCGGCCAGCATCGGACAGACGCCACCGTCGCGGTCGGTGTAGGCGCCGACGATGATCTCGTTGGCGTCGATGCCGCGGAGCATCGCCTCGCGGGTGTGGCGGGGAAGGCCCTGTGCCGCCGCGCGCAGGCGGGCGGAGCGCCGGCGGCGGCTTGCCCTGGTGAACATGGGGGGATGGATAGCGACTCCCGCCCACCCGGTGAGGGGCGGCGGAGGCGCCGAACGGGAACTTTCAAGGACGGGGGCGCCGGAGCTTTCGGACGGCGGGGAGGCCGATGAGGGCCGGAGCGGAGAGGCTGCGATTGCTGGTCGCCGCCTTCGGTGATCCGGGGCATGCATATCCGGCGATCGCGCTGGCCCTGGCGCTCCGACGACGCGGGCACCGGGTGGTCGTGGAGTCGTGGGAGCGCTGGCGCGAGGCGGTCGCGGGCGCCGGATTGGAGTTCACGGCGGCGGAGGAGTACCGGACGTTTCCCCCGCCCCGACCAGATTCGCCGGAGGGTGCCGACGCGGCTGAGGCGGCGCGCGCCCTGGCGCCGCTGCTCGAGGGCCTGCGCCCGCACGTCGTGGTCAGCGACATCCTCACACTGGCGCCCTCACTGGCGGCGGAGGTGGCGGGCATACCGCGAGCGACCCTGATCCCGCATGTCTACCCGGTACACGAGCCGGGGCGGCCCTTCTTCGCCCTCGGCGCGCACCCGCCACGCACGGCGGGCGGGCGGGCGATGTGGACGAGGGCGCTGCCGCTGCTGGAGACCGGCCTGCGGCGGGGGCGGCGCGAGCTGAACCAGCAGCGGGCAAAGCTGGGGCTGGGGCCGCTTGAGCGCTTCCACGGAGGAATCAGCGAGGAGCTGGCGATGGTCGCGACGTTCCCCCAGCTCGAGTACCGCCGAGCCTGGCAGGCCGGGGTCGAGGTGACCGGACCGATGAGCTTCGAGCTTCCCTACCCGGACGTGGACCTGCCGGCCGGGGACGCGCCGCTGGTATTGGTCGCTCCGAGCACCTCGCAGGACCCGGAGAACCGGCTGGTACGGTCGGCGCTGGAGGCGCTGGCCAAAGAGCCGGTGCGGGTGGTCGCGACGGTCAACCGCGCCGCGACCGGCGAGCCGCCGGAGGTCTCGACGAACGCGGTGCTGGTCGATTGGCTCAGCTACAGCCAGGTCATGCCGCAGGCGGCGCTGGTGATCTGTCATGGCGGCCACGGCACCGTGGCGCGGGCGCTCGGCGAGGGAGTCCCGGTGCTGACGACGCCTGTCGCCGGCGACATGAACGAGACCGCGGCGCGGATCGCCTGGGCCGGTGTGGGGCTATCGGTGCCGTGGCGATTCTGCCGGCCGGGACCGCTGCGCTGGGCGGCGCGGGAGCTGCTCGGGGATCCCCGCTACGCGATGCGGGCCGAGGCGATCGCTGACTGGGGACGGCGCAACGACGGGGCGGCGCGGGGGGCCGAGCTGGTGGAGGATCTGGCGGCCAGAAGCGCCGGGAGGGACCCCAAAAACCCGCCTTCATGACTTCTGTTGCAGAGACTCCCCCGAGTGGATTCGAACCACTACGAACTGATTAACAGTCAGTCATGCTGCCGTTACATCACGGGGGATCTTGGCCGAATTGCGACCGGCCCGGCATTTTAGTCGGGGTCGAGGAGGGGAGCTGTTCCTCTGGCGCTGGAGCGCTCGCGCAACCTCGGATACCGGCCTCGACTTCGGCGTGACAGTTCGCGCAGGACGGAAAGCGAACGTGTGTTCGTGTGCTAACCCGCGACCTGCTGGGCTTCGGCGATCCGCTGGACCAGCTCGGCGCGCTCGCGGCTCAGCTCGGCGCGGCGCTGGAAATCCTCGCCTGCGGCGCCGATCTGGGCCTCGAGGCGGCGCTGCTCGAGCTGCAGGAAGTTCAGCTCCATCGCCTCCACGGAGGCCGGCTCGGTGCGGGACGAGATCACCAGCTCGGTGACGGTGCCGGTCAGCTCCGGGTCATCGTGGGGCAGGTCCGCGCCGGGATCGGTCGAGGTGATCCCGAAGCCAGTCCCTCGCCCTCGCCCCGGCCGCCGAGAGGTGCTCGTCATCGAGCCGCTCCAGGTAGGAGGCCCCGTCGGCGGGCAGGGCGATGCACATCGCCAGCAGCGCCCGCTCGCGCCGCTCGCGCGGGGTCAGCTCAAGCACCGGAATCGAGGCGGGCGCCCGCTCGGGCCCCGGCGCCGACGTCAACTTCCCCCGGCCCTCCCCGCGGGCGGCGCTGGCGCGCCGCAGCACCATCGCCGGCTCGAGATCGAGCCGCTCCGACACCCTTCGGACCAGCTCGTCGCGGCTCACCGACTCCCCCATCGCGCCGAGCACCGGCGCCACCTCGGCGAGCGCCCGGTCGCGCTCGGCGGGCGAGAGCCCATCCGCCCCCTCCAACGCCAGCATCACCCGGAACTCGGGCAGCTCCACCGCGCCCTCCAGCACGGCCCGGAAGCGCCCCGCCCCGCCCTCGGCCGCGACCATGTCCGCGGGATCCTCGCCCGGCGGCATCGGCGCGATCCGGATCCTCATCCTCCGTCCCTCAGCGACCCGTTGCGCCCGCAGCATCGCCTCCTGCCCGGCCGAGTCGGCGTCGAGCGCCAGCACGACCTCCTCGACCATTCCCGAGAGCACTGCGATCTGCTCCTCGGTGACCGCCGTCCCCATCACTCCCACCGCTTCCTCGATCCCCGCCTGGTGGAGCGCCAGCACGTCGGTGTATCCCTCCACCACCACCGCCCGCCCGGCCCTCGCGATCGCCGTCTTCGCGTGGTCCACTCCGTAGAGGATGCGGCTCTTGCGGAAGAGGTCCGTCTCGGATGTGTTGATGTACTTCGCCCCCTGCTCGGAGCGCATCGCCCTCGCCCCGAACCCCAGCACCCTTCCGCGACGGTCGCAGATCGGGAACATGATCCGGCTCCGAAAGCGGTCGTACTCCCCGCCGCGCCGCCCGCTCTGCACGAGGCCCGCCGACTTCATCTCGGCGACCCCGAACCCCGCCCGCTGACCGCGCGTCAGCACCTGGTCCCAGGCGCTCGGCGCGTAGCCGACCCGGAAAGCCTTGAGCACCTCCTCCCCCAGCCCCCGCCCCTCGAGGTAGGAGCGCGCCTTCGCCGCCTCGCGCGCCTCCCAGAGGAAGCTCTCATAGAACGAGGCGGTGCGGCCCAGCAGCTCGCCGAGTCGCTGCCGCGTCCGTCGCCGCTCCTCCTCCCGGGGATCCTCCTTCTCCCGTTGCAGCTCGACCCCGTAGCGCTCGGCCAGCAACTCCACCGCCTCGCCGAACCCGACCCCCTCCTTCTCCTCCACGAACTTGATCACGTCACCACCGACGCCGCAGCCGAAGCAGTGGTAGAGCTTTTCGGTCGGCTCGACCGAGAAGGACGGCGTGCGCTCCTCGTGGAAGGGGCAGAGGCCGACCATCCGCGAACCCTGACGGCGCAGGTCGGTGTGCGCCTGGATCACCTCCACGATGTCGGAGGCCTCCTTGACCCGCTCTAAGCTCTCGGCGCTGATCAGGGCCATCGGCTCACCGTAGCGGCCCGCCCGGCACGGCCGGGCTCAGAATCTCGCTTGTTCCGGGATCGCCAGCTCGGTGAAGCGGGCGATGCAGTAGCGGTCGGTCATCCCGGCGAGGTAATCCGTGACTCGCTGGCAGCCATCGGCGCCCGCATCGGCGAACGGGACCTCCTCGGGATGCTCCATGTAGTGCTCGAAGAGGCCGCGCATGGTCCGCTGCACCCTCTGGTGCTCGCGGCGCGCCGCCGGCCCGAGGTAGACCTGGTCGAACATGAACTTCCGCAGGCGCAGCATCGCCCCTCCCAGCTGCTCGCTCTGCACGATGTCCCCCGAACCGGCCGAGCGTCCCACGATGTCTGTGACGAGACGGTCGATCCGCTTCGCCCCGGTCGGCCCCAGCAGCTCGATCTCCTCCCGCGGCAGGTCGGCCGAGCTGAGGATCCCTGCACGCAGGGCGTCGTCGATGTCGTGGTTGATGTAGGCGACGCGGTCGACGATCCGCACTATCCGCCCCTCCAGCGTCGCCGGCTTCCGCGAGCCCGTGTGGTTGAGGATGCCGTCACGGACCTGCTCGGTCAGGTTCAGCCCCCGCCCCTCCCGCTCCAGCACGTCCACGACCCGCAGCGAGTGGACGTTGTGCTTGAAGCCGCGCTCGCAGCGCTCGCGCAGCGCCTCGTCGAGCGCCTCCTCGCCGATGTGGCCGAAGGGAGGGTGCCCGAGGTCGTGTCCGAGGCCGATCGCCTCGGTCAGGTCCTCGTTCAGCCCCAGGGCCCGGGCCACGGTCCGCGCGATCCCGGAGGCCTCCACCGTGTGGGTCAGCCGGGTCCGGTAATGGTCGCCCTCGGGGGCGACGAAGACCTGGGTCTTGTGCATCAGGCGGCGAAACGCCTTCGAGTGCACGATCCTGTCGCGATCGCGCTGGAAAGGGGTCCGCACCCAGCTGTCGTCCTCGGCCTCACGGCGCTGGGCCGGGTAGGAGCGGACCGCCTCCGGCGCCAGGTACTCCGCTTCCCAGGAACGAACGCGGTCCTCCAGCGATGTGGCGGCGGCGATCTCGGTCACTCAGCTCCCTCGGGCGATCGCCGCCTGGGCCGCGGCGATTCTCGCGATCGGCACCCGATACGGGGAGCAGCTGACGTAGTCGATCCCATTGGAGTCAAAGAAGCGGATGCTGTCGGGGTCTCCCCCGTGCTCGCCGCAGACCCCGCAATTCAGCGCCGGGTCGGCCCTGCGCCCGCCGCTCACCCCGATCTTGACCAGCTCCCCCACCCCGTCGATGTCGAGCGTCTCGAACGGGCTGCGATCGATGATCCGGGTCTCCAGGTAGGCCGGCATGAAGCTCGACTCGACGTCGTCTCGTGAGAAACCCAGGGTCGTCTGGGTGAGGTCGTTGGTGCCGAAGCTGAAGAACTCGGCGTGCGCGGCGATCCGCTCGGCGATCAGACAGGCCCGCGGCAGCTCGATCATCGTCCCGACCGAGAACTTGATCTCCACCCCGGCCTCGCGCATCGTCTCCTCGGCGACGGCCTTGACCCGGCTCTCCAGGACCTCGAGCTCCGCCTCGTAGGCGATCAGCGGCAGCATGATCTCGAGGATCGGGGGGTCGCCCCCGCGCCCCGAGGCGGCGGCGGCTCCGATCACCGCCCGCACCTGCATCTCGTACACCTCCGGGAAGTTGATCGCCAGCCGAATTCCCCGCATTCCCAGCATCGGGTTCGCCTCCTGGAGGTCGCCGACGATCTCGGCCTCCTCCCTGGCCACCTCGAGCCGGGCCTCATCGCCGGACTCCTCCGCCCCCCGCACCCGTTCCTGGAACTGTTCGAGCGAGAGGAACTCGTGCAGCGGGGGGTCGAGGAGGCGAATCGTCACCGGCAGGCCCCGCATTTCCTCGAGGAGCGCCTCGAAGTCGGCCTGCTGCAGCTCACCGAGGCGCTCCAGCGCCTCCGTGAACTCGCGCTCGGTCGTCCGCAGCTCCCGCGACCCCCCACCGGGCTCCTCGTCGGCCTGCAGGCGGGCCCGGCGGCGGCGCTCGGCGGCGATGAACATCCCCCGGACAAGCTCGGCCCGATCCTCGCCGAAGAACATGTGCTCGGTGCGGCAGAGGCCGATCCCCTCGGCGCCGAACTGCCGCGCCTTGGCAGCGTCCGCACGGGTATCGGCGTTGGCGCGGATCTTCAGGCGGCGCTTCTCGTCGGCCCAACCCAGGACGGCCTCGAACTCCTCGCTGATCTCGGGGTCGATCAGGGGCACGTCATCGAGGGTGACCGCCCCGCTCGAGCCCTCGATCGCGATCAGATCGCCCGCCTTCAGCTCGACCTCGCCGACGCGGACGACCCCGGCCGCCTCGTCGATCGCAAGGGCCGAGGCTCCCGCGACGCAGGGCCTCCCCATTCCGCGGGCGACCAGGGCCGCGTGGGAGGCCTTGCCGCCCTCGGCGGTGAGGATCCCGCGGGCCGCGTGAAAGCCGGCGACATCGTCGGCTTCGGTGAAGGCGCGGACGAGCACCACGTCCTCACCGTCCTCGGCGCGGCGGATCGCATCCGCGGCACTGAAGACGATCTGGCCTTTGGCGGCGCCCGGTGAGGCCGCTACCCCCACGGTCAGCTGCTCATAGTCGAAGTCGGGGTCGAACACCGGATGGAGCAGCGCGTCCAGCGAGCCCGCATCGATCGTTCCCATTGCGCCCTCGATGTCGAGCAACCCCTCCTGCACAGCGTCGTGGGCGAAGCGCACCGCCGCCTGCGCCGGGCGCTTGGCGTTGCGCGTCTGCAGCAGGTAGAGGCGGTCTTCCTCGATCGTGAACTCGACGTCCTGCATGTCGCGGTAGTGGCGCTCGAGCAGGCGCAGGATCTCGAGCAGCTCAGCATGCGCCTCGGGCATCTGCTGCCCCAGCGCCGAGAGGTCCTCCGGGGTGCGGATCCCGGCGACAACGTCCTCGCCCTGGGCGTCCAGCAGGAAGTCTCCGGAGGGGGTCGGCTCCCCGGTGCGCTCGTCGCGGCTGAAGGCGACCCCCGAGCCGGACGACTTTCCCTTGTTGCCGAAGACCATCTGCTGCACGTTGACCGCGGTTCCCCAATCGTCGGGAATGCGGTTGAGCCGCCGGTAGGTGACCGCCCGGTCCCCGTTCCATGAGTCGAACACCGCATGGATCGCCTGACGCAGCTGCTCCCTGGGCTCGACAGGGAACTCCTCCCGCGCCTCCTCGGAGAAGATCCCCTTGAAGGTGGCGGTCAGGTCCCGCAGGTCGTCGGCGTCGAGGCCCGTGTCCTCCTCGACCCCCTTCTCCTCGCGGGCCTGGCGCAACGCCGACTCGAAGCGCTCGGAGGGAATGCCGCGGACGACGTCGCCGAACATCTGCACGAAGCGCCGGTAGGAGTCCCAGGCGAAGCGCGGGTTCGCGGTGCGCTCGGCCAGCCCCTCCACGGCGTCGTCACCGAGACCGAGGTTGAGCACCGTTTCGAGCATTCCCGGCATCGAATCCCGTGCGCCGGAGCGGACCGAGACGAGGAGCGGATCGGAGCGATCGCCCAACCGCTTGCCGGTGCGCTGCTCGAGCGCCCCCAGGGCCTCGTCCACCTGCGCGTCCAGCCCGGGGACCTCGCCGTCCCGCATGTAGGCGACGCAGGCCTCGGTGGTGATCGTGAAGCCGGCCGGAACCCGCTCGGCGCCGAGGACCTTGGTCATCTCGGCGATGTTGGCGCCCTTGCCGCCGAGCAGCTCTCGCATCTCCCGCGAGCCCTCGGGGAACTCGTAGACGAAGCGGGTCTCGGTTCTGGTCTCGGGCAAAGGCGGCGGCTCCCTCAGCCGCGATTCTAAACTCGTCGGCGCCTCAGGCTGCTGCCCGCAGCCGCACGTGTGCGTGGTGCTCGAGCGTCTCGGTGATCGCCCGCTCCGCCTGGCGCAGGGCTCGCTCCGTGGCCGGCGGCGCCTCGGAGAGCGGCTTGCCCAGCGCGTCCACCATGAACCGGTGGGCCTCGGGACCGAGGTCGAAGGACCCCTGCTCGCAACCGGCGCACACCACTCCCCCGGCCGCACCGGAGAACCCGCTCAGGTGCTCGGACTCGCCGCAGCGCGCGCAGGAGGCCAGCTCGGGCGAGAAGCCGGCCGTCAGCGCCAGCTTGAGGCGGAAGGCGAGGGCGGCCTCGGGCGAGGCCGAGCCCCCGGTGGGGCCATCGAGCAGCGCCAGGTAGCGGCAGAGCAGGTTGTAGGCGGGAGGGTTGGGATCGGCGGCGTCGAGCAGGCGCAGGACCGCGTCACACCCCCGCGCCGCTGCGGCGAGGGCCGGGCCGCTCGCGCGCAGGGCGCGGGTAGCCGTCGAGGGTGGCCGCCGAGGTCACGGTCGCGAGGTCCCCGCGACCCTCGTGGAGTACCAGGTCGAGGCGGAAGAAGGGCTCGAGCCGGCCGCCGAAGCGCGAGCGTGGCCGCCTCGCGCCCTTGGCGATCGCGCCAATCCGACCGCGCGCGGTCGAGTAGAGGTGGAGAATGCGGTCAGCCTCCCCGAAGCGGATGCTGCGCAGGACGACGGCCTCCGTTTTGAGAATCCCGGGCATGACCCAGAAACGATGACCCCTCCCCCGGACGCCCCCGCCGTGGGTGGGACCTTTGAACTGCGCATATCGCGGCTGAAAGGTCCCACCTCATGGGGCGGTTGGCGAGAGTTGCGCCAAATCGCGCGGATCGCGCTCGGGCGCCTCAAGCGCAGCGAACAGCGGCGCGGATCGCCTCAGCGGTCACCGCGGCGGCGACCGTGCCAACCGCGAGGGCACTGAAGCGGTCCTCGCGCGGCTCGCCGGCCGAGAGGCAGAAGACGACGTCGCCGTCAACGTCGGAGAACACCGGCTCCACCGCGCGGGCGACCCCGGCGGTCGCCATCCGCGCCACCCGGGCGCAGGCGCCCGCCTCGAGCCCAGCGTCGGTGACCACGCAGACCAGGGTCGTGTTCCGCTCCTCGATGCGGCTCCAGTCGGGCGGGACATCCATCGCCGCGATCGCCTTCGCGGCCGGCACGGGCACGCCGGCCTCGTCCCGGGCCGACCCGAGCAGCGAGCCGTCCTCGGCGAGGACGTCGCCGAAGGCGTTGGCAACCGCCAGCGCGGTCACCCTCTCTCCGCGACCGGTGGTCGCGGCAGCCACTCCGATGCCCGCCGGGCAGGCCCGCTCGCGACCGAGGATCTTGCCGACCGCGGCCCCGGTCCCGGCGCCGATGCGCCCGCTTCCAGGGTCGGCCGAGGCGGCCTCGCAGGCCGTCCGGCCCTCCTCCGGCCCGGGCCGGACCCCGCCCTCTCCTTCCGCGAGGTCGTAGATCACCGCGGCCGGGACGATCGGCACGTTCCCGGCCGGGGTCGGGTGCCCGCGCCCGTGCTCCTCGAGCCAGGCCATGACGCCGTCGGCGGCGGCGAGGCCGAAGGCGCTCCCCCCGGAGAGCAGCACGGCGCTCGCGTCGTGAGCGCCGGCCCCAACGGCGATCACATCGGTCTCGCGGGTACCCGGTCCGCCGCCGCGGATATCGACCCCGCAGCGCGAGCCGGCCGGCGGTATCACGACCGTGCACCCGGTCGCCGCATCCTGATCGCTCCAGTGGCCGACCGAGAACCCTTCGGGGAGAACGCTGCCCGGGCTCACCGCCGGCGCCTCCGGCGCAGCCGCACCTGGCACTGGGGACAGAAGTAGGTCGAGCGCCCGCCGACGACGATCCGTCGCACCGGCTCCCCGCAGTTCACGCAGGGCAGCCCCTCGCGGGTGTGGACGAGGAACTCTTCCTGCACCGCGCCACGCTCGCCACGGGCGTTGCGGTAATCGTCGATCGAGGCGCCCCCGCCAGCGATCCCAGCCTCCAGCGTCTCGACGATCGCCTCGTGCAGCGCGGCCTGGTGCTCCGACCGCATCGAGCCCGCCGGTGAGAGCGGGTGGAGGCGAGCGCGGAAGAGCGCCTCGTCGGCATAGATGTTGCCCACCCCGGCGACGGCAGACTGGTCGAGCAGGAACGACTTCAGCGGAGCCGTGCGCCCCGCGGCGAGCGCGGCGAGCGCCTCGGGCGTGAACTCGTCCGAGAGCGGCTCCACACCGAGCCGGCCGCTGAAGCGCTCCTCGAGGGCGTCGGCGCCGAGAAGGAAGCCCTCCCCGAAGCGGCGAGCGTCGGTGAACCACAGCTCGCGGCCGTCATCCAGCAGGAAGCGGGCTCGCAGATGGCGCTCCTCGCCCTCCGCCCTGTATAGACGGCGATCGCCCGACCGGGCGTTGCCGTCATCGATCAGGAGAAGGTTGCCGGTCATCCGCAGGTGCATGACCAGGGTGTCGCCGCGATCGAGGCGCATCAGCAGGTACTTGCCGCGACGTCCCAGGCCCTCGATCGGGCGCCCGCTGACCGCGGCCTCCAGCGTCGTGGGGACCAGCGGTCGCGACCAGCGCTCGTCAAGAATCTCGAGCGACTCGATCCGCCTGCCCCGCAGCTCGGGCTCGAGCTGGCTGCGGATCGTCTCGACTTCGGGCAGCTCGGGCAAGGTGTTCCAGCCGGCGCGGTGTTAGCGCCGGCAGAGGCATGTCAGGCGGCGAAGCCGCCGCAATTGATTCCCATCCATTGGGACGCCGCGAATAAAGCTACCGCGCGACCGCTCGTGGGTGGGCCTGGAAATAGACCTCCTTGAGCTTGTCGCCGGAGAGGTGGGTGTACATCTGCGTCGTGGCGATGTCGGCGTGGCCAAGCATCTCCTGCACGGCCCGCAGGTCACAGCCCCCGGCGAGCAGGTGCGTGGCGAAGCTGTGGCGCAGCGTGTGGGGACTCATCTTGCCCCCCAGGCCGGCGTCGCGGGCGTGGCGCTGGACGATCTTGTAGAGGCCCTGACGGGTCAGCGCACCACCGCGGAAGTTGACGAAGAGCTTCCGCTCCGGCCGCTCGCCGACCAGCTTCGGGCGGCCTCCGCGGAGATAAGCGCTGACCGCGGCGATCGCCTGGCGCCCGAGCGGGACGAGGCGCTCCTTCGATCCCTTCCCACGGGCCCGCAGGAACCCCTGGCGGAGATCGATGTCGGCAAGCTCGAGCCCGATGGTCTCCGACGCACGCAGCCCGCACGCGTACATCACCTCCAGGATCGCCCGGTCGCGCAGGGTGGTCGGCTCGTCGCCGCGAGGGGCGGCCAGCAGCTTCTGCACCTCGGCATAGTTGAGCACGTGGGGGAGCTTCTTCGAGCGCCGAGGGGCGCTCAACGCTGCGGTCGGGTCCTCTCCGATCAGCTCCTCGCGGCGCAGGTGCTTGTAGAAGGAGCGCAGGCAGGCCGCTTTGCGATGGATCGTCGAGGCCGAGCACGCGGGCCGCCCGTTCCCGGTCGCCAGCTCCGCGAGGAAATCGGCGATGTCGGAAGGGCGCACCGCGAGAGCGTCGGTGCGACGGCCCGCGAGGAACTCGCCGAACTGCATGAGGTCGGTGCGGTAGGCGTTCAGGGTGTTCCGGGAGAGCCCCCTCTCCAGCTCCAGGTAGGAGAGGAAGTCGAGGACCAGGCCCTCGAACCTGGGGCCGACCTCGGGAGCGGGCCGGACGGTTTCCTGCCGGCGGACGGTGATTGCCATGGCCGCAGGTTCGGCCCACCGCTCCGCAACCCTTGCGCCGCAACGGCGCGCCCGCCCCGCTCAGCGCGTGAGGCGCTCGCGGAACAGCAGCAGGCCGATCAGCGAGGTGGCGTCGAAGCAGCTCTCGATCACGGCGTCGATCTCGGCGATCGGCTGGGCGACGACCTCGATCCGCTCTCCCTCGGTCGGCTCGGTGCCGACCGTCTCCAGGCCGGTCGCCTCGAAGAGATGAACCTCCTCGCTGGTGAAACCGGGGCTGGTGTAGAATCGCTTGAGCTCGGACCACTCGGCCGCCCGCAGCCCCACCTCCTCGCGCAGCTCCCGGCGGGCGCAATCGAGCGGCGACTCTCCTTCGGCGTCGAGCTTCCCCGCGGGCAGCTCGAGCAGGTCCGCCTCGTCAACCGACTCCCGCGGCTGGCGGACCAAGTACATCTGATCGATGTCGTGGGCCAGGATGGCGACCGCTCCGGGGTGGCGGGCGAACTCGCGCTCGTGCTCGGAGCCGTCCGCGTAGCGGACCTGCTCCCGGACGACGTCGAAGAAGTTGCCCTCGAACGCCGTCTCCGAGCTGAGCCGCTCGTAGCTCATCGTCCCGCTCCGGTAACGCTTGCGGCCAACCCCCGCCCCGAGGCCAGCGCCGCGGCGAAGAAGAGCCGGTCCTCCTCGATCTCGCGACCCATGGTCCGGGTCGGGAGCCCGCTGGAGGCATAGCCCTCGACGTCGGCGTCGTAGCTCCGCACGCGGTGGCGCTCGCCCGCAAGCGCCCGCAGGCTCGCCTCGGCCTCCCCGGTGCCGGCCGGCACCGGCACCTCGACCCGGTTGAGCAGCAGCCCGATGACGGTCGCCGTGTGGTGGCTGACCCCGCGATGCCGGGGCCGCGGATCGGCCTCGGATAGCCGCGGGGAGAGGAGCGTCGGCAGCCGCAGGGCGAGTGCGGCATGCGCGTTGTCGAGGGCCTCCATGCCGCCGTGACCATAGTGCGTGGCGGAGCCGATGATCCCGGGCCCGGGCCCGACGATCGCCGCCCCCCAGCGGAGGCGGTGCGCCGCCGCGTCGAGGGCCCCGGCGACGCTCAGGGACTCGAGCTCGCCACCGTATGCGGGGGCGGCGCTGACGTGTCCGCAGAGGATCCCAAGGCCGCGTAGCTGGGCCACATCGCGCGAGATCCTTCCGGGCAGCGCCCCGCCGGCGGTCTGCACGTAACCGATCCGCAGTCCGGGCGCGGCCTGACCCGCGGCCCAGGCCGACGGTGCGAGCTGCCCGTGCAGGGGGATGACCAGCACCGGGAGGCTCCTGTCATCGTCGGCGGAAATTTCCTCCTCGCGGCGCTCCACCGGCGTGACGGGATGCTGGATCGAGGTGTAGTTGAGCTTGATCACATCCGGGCCGCCCGCCCCCTCCCCGGCCAGGCCGCGGCTGAGGTTGACGTGGACGATGTCGATCCCGCCCGATCCCAACCTGAGATCGAGGGCTTCGACGTTGACGATGACCTCGTCGCCCTCGCGCATCTCCCCAACCAGCCCCTCGTCCGCCCAGGCAGCTCGGCGCTCGCCGTCCACCTCCACGGTCAGCGGCGCCTCCTCGACCACGACGCCGCGGCGAAGCTTCAGCATCGCCGTAGCCTCACGCCGCGGCCTCTCGCACGATCGCCTCGCAGACCGCAAACATCGCATCGAGGTTGGCCGCCGGGACGCATTCCTCGCTGGTGTGGTTGGCCTCGGTGCCGTTGGCCAGCAGGACGCAGTCGAACCCCGCCGCGCGCAGCGCGTTGGCGTCGCTGCCACCGCCCGTCGAGACCTTGGCGGGCTCGAATCCGCAGCGGCGGAGCCCCGCCTCGGCGATCGCCAGGGCGGGCGATGAGGTGGCGAGCCGGTAGCCGCGGAAGAGCTCGGAGATCCGCACATCGACGTCGCAACCGTGCTCGCTGGCCGCCCAGGCGCACGCCCCCGACATCCGTCCCGCCACGTCGGCCGCCCGCTCGGGGTCGATGCACCGCGCTTCGGCCTCGATGCGGCATGCGCCGGGGACGACGTTGGCCGAGGTGCCGCCGGCCACCACCCCCACGTTCGCGGTCGTCTCCGGATCGAGCCGCCCCAGCTCCATAGCTGCGATCGCCGCGCCAGCAGCGGCGATCGCGCTGTGACCCTCCTCGGGCCGGATCCCCGCATGCGCCTCGGTGCCGCTGAACTCGATGTCTAGGCGCTGGTAGCTGGGCGAGGCCGTGATCACCTCGCCGATCGGGCTGGCGTGGTCGAGGACGAAGCCCGCTTCCGAGCGGAGCGCCGAGACATCGAATGCCTTGGCTCCCCGCAGCGCCTTCTCTTCCGCGACGGTGAGGAGCAGCTCGATACCCACCTCCGGCGGATCGTCCGCGTGAGAAGCCACCAGCTCGAGCAGCACCGCGACCGCCGCCTTGTCGTCGGCGCCGAGGATCGTCTCGCCGGCGCTGCGGTAGACGCCGTCCTCGAGCACGACGTCGACCCCTCCTTGATGCGGGACGGTGTCGAGATGGCCGCTGAACATGATGAAGCGCTCGCTCCGCCCAGGAAGGCGGGCGAGCAGGTTCCCGGCGCCGGCTTCCGCCTCTTGGGCGCAGCCGTCCTCGCTCACTTCGAGCCCGAGCTGGCGGAGCTCAGTCGCGACCGCGTCGGCGACCTCGCGCTCCTCTCCGCTCGGGCTGCGGATCTCGCAGAGGCGGACGAAGCGCTCGTGGAGGCGAGTCCGGTTCACGGCGCCAAACAATGGACTACCCGAGCCCCGCCGCGCGCCGGGCCTCGTCGCGGTCATCGAACACCTCGTAGCGGAGCAGCTTGCCCTCACGCAGCGTGAATAGCCAGGTCATCGACTGATCGAATTCGACCCCGCTCTCGCGCCCGCGTAGGTGGAGCTGGCCGAAAACCAGAACCCGTCCGTCCTCCAAGGGCACCCACTCGTCGGCCCGGTTGTACCAGACAGCAAACTGGTCGTTGATGTCGCGAAGCCACTCTCCGACCCCGGTGTGACCGCGGTAGGGAACTCCGCGGGTGGACGAAAGCGGCGTGTGGAACTCGACCTCGGGATCGAGCCCATCGAGATCGATGCCGCGGTCGCCCGACTGACCCCAACGGTCGAACTCTCGCTTCAGATCCGCTAGGTCCTCGTCCGAGATCCGGCCACCCATCTGGGGAAAGGTAGGACTTGCGCTCAGGAGCGACGCGCGCCGACGTCCTGGCCCTCGGCCCGCTCCGGCTCGACCACCTCTACCACCACGTTGTCGGCCGGGCGCTCCCCGGCGTGGCGGGCCGCGGCGCCGACGAACTCCCGGAACAGCGGCTCGGGGCGGTTCGGGCGCGAGTTGAACTCGGGGTGGAACTGCGAGGCGACGAAGAAGGGATGGCCGGGGAGCTCGATCACCTCGACCAGGCGCTCGTCGGGGGAAGTCCCGCTACAGACCAGGCCCTCGTCCTCCAGCCGGGCCCGGTGGACGTTGTTGACCTCGTAACGGTGGCGGTGACGCTTGTAGATCACGGCCTCGCCGAAGATCTCCCGGGCCCTGGTGCCCTCGTGGAGCTTGACCGGATCGGCGCCGAGGCGCATCGTGCCGCCCATGTCGGAGACCTCCTTCTGCTCGGGGAGGAGATCGACGACCGCGTAGGGAGTCTCCGGATCGAACTCGGCCGAGTTGGCGCCGTCCATTCCGGTGACCGAGCGCGCGAACTCGACCACGGCGATCTGCATCCCGAGGCAGATCCCGAGGTAGGGGATCGAGCGCTCGCGGGCGATCTTCGCGGCCCCCACCTTGCCCTCGATGCCGCGCTCCCCGAAGCCGCCGGGGATGAGGATGCCGTCGGCATCGGAGAGGCGCTCGGGGTCGAATTCCTCGGAGTCGACCAGCTCGACCTCGACCTCGACCCCGTGGTGGAAGCCGCCGTGCGCGAGGGCCTCGATCACCGACTTGTAAGCGTCGGCGAGTTGCACGTACTTGCCGACCAGGGCAATCTTCACCCTGCCCTGGGCGGCGTCGGCGCGCCGCACCATCGCCTCCCAGTCGGCGAGGTCGGGCGCCGGGGCGTCCATGCCGAAGTGGTCGAGGACGAGGTCGTCGACGCCCTCGACGCGGTAGACGAGCGGCACCTTGTAGATGTTGTCGACGTCGCGAGCCGAGATCACCGCATCCTCGGGGAGACTGGCGAAGAGGGCTATCTTGCGGCGAATCTCGCGGTCGAGCCCGCCCTCCGAGCGGCAAACGAGGGCGTGGGGCTGGATCCCGATCCTGCGCAGCTCGTTGACCGAGTGTTGGGTCGGCTTCGTCTTCAGCTCGCCGGCGTGGCCGATGTAGGGGACCAGCGTGAGGTGGACGAACATGCAGCGCTTGGGGCCGATGTCGGTGTAGAGCTGGCGGATCGACTCGAGGAAGGGGAGCGACTCGATGTCGCCGACCGTGCCGCCGATCTCGGTGATGACGAAGTCCACCGCCTGTGACTCGGCGACGATCAGGATCCGATTCTTGATCTCGTCGGTGATGTGGGGGATCACCTGAACGGTCGCGCCGAGGTAGTCGCCGCGGCGCTCGCGCCTGATCACCGAGTTGTAGACGGCGCCCGCGGTGACGTTGGAGGCGCGTGAGGTGTTCTCGTCGGTGAAGCGCTCGTAGTGACCGAGGTCGAGGTCGGTCTCCGCACCGTCCTCGGTCACGAACACCTCGCCGTGCTGGAAGGGGCTCATCGTCCCCGGATCGACGTTGATGTAGGGATCGAACTTCTGCAGCTGCACCCGGAAGCCGCGGGAGACCAGGAGGCGGCCGATCGAAGCCGAGGCGATGCCCTTCCCGAGAGCCGAGACGACCCCGCCGGTGACGAAGATGAAGCGGGTGTCTCCCTGTCGCGCTCTGCTCATCTAGCTCTCCCGAGCGAGTCTAATGAGCGCAATGGCGGAATCGAGGAGATCGCCTCGGAGATCGAGCGGAACTCCCCATAGAGCGTGATCACCGCGATCAACCCGAGGGCGATCAGCCGCCCGGTCTCGCCAAGGGTGGTGAGGAGCCAGACCCCGGCGACCGCTCCGACCAGGTTCGACCCGGTGTCGCCGAGCATCGCCCGCTCCCGGAGGGTGAAGGCCGCGCCGACGAGGATCGGGCCGGCGAAGATGCCAAGCAGCTCGATCGGCTCGATCGTCCAGGCCCCGAGGCATAGTCCGGCGCCGAGCAGCGCCAGCCCCTTCTCCGCACGCCCGGGCCGGAGGTCGAGCAGGTTGAAGAGGTTGGTGGCGAGAATCAGCAGGGCGACGTCCGCCAGGTAGGAGAACGACTCGCGGCCGGTGCCGCTGATCGCGTAGGCGGCCAGCGCCAGGGCACCCACCGCCTTGATCGCTCCGGTCGAGAGGCGACCGGCACGGAGCGCCTCTGTGTGGCCTCGCCAGCCCCGTGGCGAGCCTTCCGATCCCGCCCGGCCGAGCGAGTCGTCGAGGAAGCCGAGAAAGGCGACACCGATCAGGTAGGTGATCCAGCGCCTCAGGCTGGGCTCGAGCAGGTCCAGGTCGGCGCGATCGTCGAGGAAGGCGAGCGGCGCCAGCGCGACCAGCGCCGCGGTCGCGATCACCGCTCCGAGTGGGAAGGCGGTCAGCCTCCCGCGGTAGTTAGCGCGGGTCAGGCCGGCGTCGAGGAGTCCGCGGATCCCCGCCGGGACGACGAGCATCCCGACCGCGATCCCCACCGGAAAGCCGAGCCAGGTCACTTGCCCTGGCCGGAGGACGCCGCGCCGCCGGGCGCCGAACCACCCGCGCCTCCCCCCTGTGCCGGCGACGGCACGGCCGGGCCTGGTGCCAGGAGGTCTGGAAGGAGGCGGTCGGCGCTGCCCTTGATCCCGAAGTTGCCCTCCGCACCGAGCAGCGCGAACACGGTGGCCACCTTGCCCGAGCTGAGGTCGATGTCGTCGACCGTCGAGAGGTTGTGGTCGGCGAAGAAGGAGACCGAGGAGGGGTCGGCGTCGCTTGCCTCGACGCCGACCGCGTTGACGGCCGTGGCGCTCACCCCGTCGAGCAGGCCGCTGTCGAGGCGTGAGACGCTCTCCTCCTCGGCGTTGTTGAGCGGCTGCGGCGTCTCACGGGCCACGACGATGCCGTCGAGGTTTCCGAAGCGTCCGCTGACGCGCGAGAACATCTTGCTCCCGACCTTGTCCAGCAGGTTGCCGCCAATCACCAGCTGGCGCCCGAACCCGGTACCGAACGCCTGCACCGTGTCGGGGTTGGAGGAGATGTCGGCGAAGCGGGTCGCAGAGAGGTCGCCTGAGAGCGCCTCCAGATCGGGGGGTTCGCGGATCACCCCGACGGCGACCAGATTCGCCCCGGTGGGCTCGAGCGCCGACTCGATCTCGTTCGAGAGGCCGCTCGGGAGCCCGCCGAGCCCGAGGATCCCGATCCTGCGACCGGCCAACCTGTCCCTGACCAGGACGGGATAGATCCGGTCCGCGAACTCGTTCGCTCGGCCGAGCTGCCCCGCCAGCTCGTCCGCCCTGCCGCGGGCGTCGACCAGGTCGGCCGTGATGCTCTTCTCGAGGTCCTTGCGGGTGTTGGAGACGACGTCGCCGCCGAACTCGGCGCCGATCAAGATCCCAATCGCCAGCGCGAGAAAGACAGCCGCCAAAGAGGCGGCGTGATAGCGAGCTGAGTAACCGATCCCGGCAGGCTAGATGGTCGGTCCGAAATTGACGCGCCACCGGGGGCAGCGCAGGCCAAGCTGGGCGCCGCACGCGGCCGAAGCAGGTAGCGGCGCTACCTGCGAGGGCGTGAGTGGTGATCCAGCGCCGGCATGCGCAGTCATCGGGGGTGCGTCAATGAGGCATCGCCCATCTAGCCGAGAAGCCCACTACAGCCCGAGCCAGATTTTCATCTTCAGCCAGATCAGTTGGACCAGGTCGTCGAGCGCCGGGGAGGTGACGATCACGATGACCAGGAGCGCCGCGAAGGCGATCCCGAACAGGGCCACGTACCCCAGCTCGAGTCCGGGGTTGTAGAGACGGCTCACTCCCTTCGCGTCCACCAGGTTCTCGCCGATCCGCAGCCGGGTCAGGAAAGTCGAGGACATCCCCTCCCGATCCTTATCGAGGAACTCGATCAGGTTGAAGTGGGCGCCAACGCTGACGATCAGCGAAGCCCCCTTCTCCGAGGCAAGCAGCATCGCCACGTCCTGGCTTGTCCCCGGGGCGGGGACGGTGGTGTGCTCGAGCCCGAGGTCGAGCAGGCGCTCGCGGCCCGGTGCGGTCCCGTCGGGGTAGGCGTGGACGATCAGCTCGGCCCCGCAGCGAAGCGCCGCGTCGCTTGCCGAATCCATGTCGCCGAGGATCACATTCGGGGTCAGGCCGGCCTCGAGCAGGGCGTCCGCGCCGCCGTCGACACCGACGAGCAGCGGTTTGACGTCGCGGATGTAGGCGCGCAGCGCCTGCAGGTCGCGGTGATGGCGATGCCCCCGCACCACGATCAGCACATGGCGGTCGCGGAAGCTTGTCCTCGTGATGGGGAAGTCGATGCCGCCCATCAGGAGGTCGCCCTCGCCGCGCACCCTGGAGACCGTGTTCTCGGCGAAGTCGGCCAGGGCCGCGTCGATCTCGCGGCGTTGGCGCTCGAGCTGCTCGGCGAGCTCGCCCGCCTCGAGCACCCGCCCGGTCAGGATCTCCTCCCCTCCGCTGAGGATCGTGCCGCCCTCGATCGTCAGGGGGTCGCCATCCTTGAGCATGTCGAAGAGCGCAGAGCGGGGCGCGTCGATCACCGTTATCCCAGCCTCGGTGAGCAGCAACGGCCCCGAGTTCGGATAGCGCCCGTTCGAGGAGTCCGAGGTGTTGATCACTGCTCGCACACCGGTCGCGATCAGCTCCTCAGCCCCGATCCGGTCGATGTTCGTGTGGTCGATGACCGCGATGTCCGCGGCGCCAAGGCGCTTGACGAGGTCCTTCGTCTTGCGCCCGAGGCGCGCCGTCCCGTGAATCGCGGAGCCCTCCGCGGCGCCGTTGCGACGCGAACCCCGGACCCTGAAGCGACGGCGGCTTGCCGTTTGCACGGTTCGAGGTTAGGCGAACCCGGCCCCGACCGCCAGGAGGAGGAGTGGACTCATGCGGCCGCCAGCATCTCGCGGGCGTGCCGGCTGGCCGCATCGTCGGAGCCGTTCCCGCCGCCCAGCATGCGGGCGATCTCAGCGATCAGCTCGTCCCCGTCGACGCGCTCGACGCTGGCGCGCGTCCCGCCGTCCGCAGCCTCCTTGGTGATGCGGAAATGCCGCGCCGCCAGCGAGGCGACCTGCGGCAGGTGGGTGATGCAGACGACCTGCCGACCCTTCCCCAGAGCCCGCAGCCGCTCCCCGACGGCGATCGCCGTCCTGCCCCCGATGCCGGCGTCGATCTCGTCGAAGACGAGCGTCGCGGCCCCGCCCTCGGCGCTCAGCCCGCTCAACGCGAGCATCACCCGGGACAGCTCGCCGCCGGATGCGGCTTCACGCAGCGGCGCCGGCTCG
Organism: uncultured Actinomycetes bacterium; assembly: GCA_963738305.1. Classification (GTDB taxonomy): domain Bacteria; phylum Actinomycetota; class Thermoleophilia; order Solirubrobacterales; family 70-9; genus JBBRHQ01. The sequence goes on from CAVTVU010000006.1 coordinate 293,253, forward strand.
ATTCCCGGATTGGTCGAGATCCGAAGCTCGACCGTCTCGGCCCCGTCGGCACCGTAGCCGGCGGGCTGGGGCTCGAGCACCACGTCCAACTGTGCGGCGGGCATCGCCAGCTGATCGAGCTCGGCGACGACCCGCGATACCAGGGCCTTCGCCGCCTTCGCCCGCGCCCGGCTCAGCGCGCCGGCGATCTCGGCCCGGTCCTCCTCGGCCTGCGCCAGCTCCCCCTCCAGCTCGAGCGAGCGATCCTCTGCGTTCTCCAGCCGCTCGATCTCGACCCGGCATCGCTCTGCGTGCTCCAGCACCGCTTCGATGCTTCCCCCGTGCTTGCGCTCGAGCCGATCGAGGGCGGCGAGCCGCTCCTCCACCCCGGCGAGGCGCTCGGGATCGGCCTCGATCCGCTCCAGATAGGAGCGCAGCTCGCTCGCCACGTCTCCAAGCTCGACGGCGAGCGAGGCGATCCGCTCCCCCTGCTCGTCGAGATCTGGATCGAGCCCAGCGGCCTCCCCCGTGGCGGCCTGCGCGGCAGCGATCAGCACCGTGGCCCCCTCCCCCTCTCCGTCGCCGGCGATCGCTGCCGCGGCGGTGGCGGCGGCGACGCGCAGCCCCTCGGCATGGCGGAGGCGCTCCCGCTGAGTGAGGAGATCGCCCTTCTCCGCCCCGTCGGGAGCGGCGGCCTCGATCTCCGAAAGCTCGTAGCGCAGGAGGTCCAGATCGCGCTCGCGGGCGCCATCGCGCTCGCGCAACTCGGCCAGCTCCGCACCGAGGTCGACGCAGTGGCGATGCTGGGAGCGGTAGCTGCGGAGCCTGGAGAGCTGTTCGGCGCCGGCGAAACCGTCGAGAATCTCGAGCTGGGCCGAGGAGATCGCCAGTCGCCGGTGCTCATGCTGGCCGTAGAAGGCAAGCAGCCTGTTGCCCAGCAGCCTCAGGTCCGCCGCCGACGCCGATCGACCGGCCAGGAACGCACCGGTCCTTCCCGAGGCCGAGACCCTGCGCCCAATCACGATCTCCTCGGCTCCCGGAGGCAGGCGCTCGGCCAGCTCCTCGATCTCGGGTTCGGAGAGGAAGCCACGGGGAAGCTCGAAGGTCCCCTCGACCCAAGCCTCGTCCGCCCCCGGCCGGACGATCTGGGTCCTCGCCTTACCTCCCATCAGCAGGTCGAGCGCGTGCGCCAGGATCGTCTTGCCTGCTCCTGTCTCCCCGGTGATCGCGTTGAGGCCCGGGCCCAAGCGAAGTTCCGCCCGCTCGATCAGGAGCAGGTTCTCGATTCTCAGCTCGAGCAGCATCGACCCTGTCTAGCAACGGGCGCGGACCGACCAGCGAGCTGGATGCTAGGCGCGCGCGGGATCGGCGACGGCATCGGCGGGCTCCGGCCCTCCGGCGGGGACCAGGTCCTCCGAGCGGGTGAGCGCAAGCCCAAGCGCCGCGCCGGTGAAGGAGAGTACGCCACCGATCAGGAGGATCTCGTTCATTCCGCTGGTGAAGGCGACCGTTGAGGCGTGGACCACCGTGGACCGGGCACCCGGCGGCGTCGCCGCCGCTGCGGCCTGCGAACCGCCCGATGAGACGATCTCGCCGAGCCCCTTCGGGGCCCGGGGCAGGATCTCCGCGAGCCTGTCGTCCACCCTCGACTGGAACACCGCCCCAAGCGCGGCGACGCCGGTCGCGATCCCGACCTGGCGGAAGGTCGTGTTGATCCCCGATCCCATCCCCGACTTCGCGGCGGGGACGACGGCGATCGCCGTCGAGCCGATGCCCGGATTGGTGATCCCGATACCGACCCCGGCGACGATCAGCCCGGCGAGGAGCGCGGTCCAACCGGAGTCGGGGCCGAGCCCGCGCATGAGCAGCAGCCCGACACCGACCGTGGCGAGGCCCGTGCCGAGGATGAACCGGGGCGCGATGCGCTCGCCCAGCCGCGCCGCCACCGGCGCCACGAAGAAGGAGATGACGCTGAGAGGGAGGAACCGCAGCCCGGCTTGGAGCGGCTCGTAGCCGAGCACACCCTGGAGGTAGATCGTCAGGTAGAGGAACAACGCGAACATCCCGCCAGAGAGGCAGAAGGCCACAGCTGAGACCCCGTTGAAGGCGGGCTTTCGGAAGAGGCCAAGCTCGAGCATCGGATGGCGGCTGCGATGCTCGATTGCGACGAAGAGGGCGAGCAGCGTCGCGGCGCCGATCAGGCAGGCGAGGATCAGCGGGCTCCCCCATCCCTCCGGGTTGCCACGGATCAGGCCGAAGATCAGCAGGAACAGCGAGAGCGAGAAGGTGAGGAGGCCGGGCAGGTCGATCGGCTCAGGGTCCTGGGCGGCGACGTTGGCCAGGCGGCGCTCGACCAGAACGATTGCCACGACCCCGATCGGGATGTTGACGAAGAAGATCCATTCCCATCCCAGGTGCTCCGTGATCAGCCCGCCGACCAGCGGCCCGATCGCCACGGCACCGCCGATCGTCGCTCCCCAGACGCCGAACGCCGTGGCCCGGTCCGAACCGTGGAACTCCTGCCCGATCAGGGCCAGTGAGGTCGCGAACATGGCCGCGCCGCCCACACCCTGCAGGCCGCGGGCGAGGTTCAGCAAGGTCGGGTCCCCGGCGATGCCGCAGAGGAATGAGGCCACCGTGAAAATGCCGAACCCGAGCGAGAAGACCCGCCGGCGACCGAGACGGTCGCCGAGCGATCCCGCGGTCAGCAGGAATGCGGCCAACATCAGCGAGTACGCGTCGACCACCCACTGCAGGCTCGAGAGGCTGGCGCCCAGGTCGCGCTGGATGTCGGGCAGGGCGACGTTGACGACCGTGATGTCCAGCAGCAGCATGAACGTCGCGATCGAAATCAGCAGCAATGTCCACCACTTGCGCTCCATCACGTCCTTTCCTCGTAGGGCTGCGCGGTGTCAGCGCAGATGAAGGGCGGCGAAGCCGCCGCAAGTTGGTTGCCCAGGTCGCCGGCCGGCAAACGCGCGCCTCAAACCGCGAGGTGCCCGAACTTCTCGCGGATCCGATGGTAGAAGCTCGATCCCGGGATCTGCGCCAGCCTGGCTACTCCGTTGCGGAAGCGCACTTCGCACTGCGCACCGGGAACGAGCTCGGCGACCGGGTCGCCGTCGACAGCGACGTCCACCGGGTCACGGCCGGTCTCGTTGCCGACCCGGAGCACGTCGCCGGGCGCGACCACCAGCGCCCTCGCCGTCAGCGAGTGCGGCGCGATGTAGCTGACGACGTAGCCTTCGACCCCCCAGGCGAGGATCGGGCCGCTGTTGGCGAGGTTGTAGCCGGTCGATCCGACCGGCGTCGCGGCGACCAGCCCATCGCAGCGCACGTTGCCTACCTCTTCTCCGGCGATCGCGTAGCTCAGTTCGGCGAGGCGCGAGTGTGGCCGCCGCGTGAACGTGACGTCGTTGAGCGCCGTGACGCCGCCATCGCCCAGCTCGAGGCCGGGCAGCTCGATCGCCTCATAGGAGCCGGCGAAGGCCTGCCGGAGGCCGTCCTCGATCCCCTCCCGCTCCACCGCGGCGAGGAAGCCGACCGTCCCGAAGTTGACGCCGAAGACCGGGACGCCGGTACCTGCGTAGCGGCGGAGCGCCCAGAGGATCGAGCCGTCGCCGCCGAGCGCCAGGCACAGGTCCGGGCGCTCCGGCAGCTGCTCTCCCGCGACGGTGAGGCCTTCAGCCGCTGCGCCGTGCTTCTCCGCCTCCTCCGTCGTCGCCGCCAGCTCGGCGCCGGCGTCGGCGGCCGCCGCGATGGCAGCGGAGACCGCCTTCGAGGTGAGCGACGGGTGGGAGTGGGTGACTAGCGCCACCGTCCGCGGGGGGTCCGCGGACGCGGTCCCGGCGGCGCTCAAGGCTCGACCCCGGCGAGTGCGCCCTCGAGGTCGGGAACGGGCGGGACGTCGACCCCGCACCAGACGAAGGTTTCGAGGTTGCCCTTGGGGCCCGGTAGGCCGGAGGAGACGAGACCGCCGACCCGCAGGCCCTGCTCCTCGGCGAATCTCGCGACAGTCCGGATCGCCTCCCGGCGATCCGCGGCGCTGCGGACCACGCCCCCGCGTCCGACCCGCCCGCGGCCCAGCTCGAACTGCGGCTTGACGAGCGCGAGGATTTCGCCCCCCGGCGCCAGGCAGGCTGCGACCGCCGGCAGCACCTTGGTCAGCGAGATGAAGGAGACGTCGATCGTGGCAAGCCGCGCCTCGAAGGGCAGCTCGGCTCGTTCAAGTCCACGGGCGTTCCGGCGCTCGACCACCGCCACCCGGGGGTCTTCGCGGAGGCCCGCGTCCAACTGGCCCCGCGCGACGTCGAGGGCGATCACCCGCTCCGCCCCGCGCTGCAGAAGGCAATCGGTGAAGCCGCCAGTCGACGCGCCGACGTCGAGGCAATCGAGGCCGGCGACATCGAGGCCGAGGTAGTCGAGGGCGTTGGCGAGCTTGATACCGCCTCGCGAGACGAAGCGAGGGCGCTCGGCAACGATCAGCTCCGCCTCGGGCCCGACCGGCTCGCTCGGGCGCAGCGCGATCGGGCCGTCGGGGCCAATCCGCACCTCGCCGGCCCGCACCGCACCGGCTGCGGCGGTACGCGAGGGGAACAGCCCGCGCTCGGCCAGCACCGCGTCGATTCTCAGCTTCTTCACCCGGGGAACCGTAACGCGACCCATTGTGGTGTTTCCAGTGGCGTTGAATGCGGCACCCGCATCACGCGCAGCGGCCTTGCGGCCTGACATGCATGTGCCGGCGCTAACAGCGCGCCGGCAAATCACGACTCTGTGACCTCGCTCACACACCGATCGCACATACGTTCGTACTCTCGAAGCCAGTGATGAGCATCAGGCCCACCCACATCCCGGTCACAGCCCACACGGTGATCGAGTTGCTTGCCGCCCCCCTGCTGATGGTGGCCCCGTTTCTGCTCGGCTTCGGCCTGCTGAGCGGGGCGATCACCTTCGCGCTGGGGGCCCTGTTGATGAGCCTCGCGATCTCAGCCGCGAGCGAGCATCGGACGATTCCGTTGAGCGCCCACGTCGGCTTCGACTACGCGATCGCCACGCTGACGATCCTCACCGGCCTCGCGGTCGGGATCCTCACCGGCGAGGCGATCGCAACAGCCTTTTTGGTCGGGTTCGGCGCCGCCCATATGGCCCTGACCGCCTTGACGCGGTTCAGTGCCCGCGGCGCATGAGAGGACCCACCTACCTCCCATAGATCCACATATATAGAGATGAATATCTCTCCTCCCTGTAGCACCCGAGCGCCCCGCCTCCTAGGAGGCGGGGCGTTTTTTGGCTTGCTAGAGCCATCAACGCCGAAGGCAGCAACGCCGACCGGAGCCTCCCGAGGCGGCGGTGCGCCAGTCGGTGCGCCAGTCAGACACTGATCATGCAGCTGCCGGATCCGCCGCGGCAGCGCTTAGGTAGGCGTCCATCCGCTCCCGAACCTCGTCCTGGCTGCCGGGGAGCAGGTGGCCGTAGGTATCGAACGTCGTCTGAATCTTCGAATGGCCCATGAACGTCTGTATCGCTTTGGGGTTGGCTCCGGCATCGATCAACAGGGACGCGAAGGTGTGGCGGCACTCGTGCAGGGTGATCGCCTCCAGTTCCCCGGACGCCCATGATCGCCTTGCCCGATTGCGTGTCGGATGACCGCCTCACCCCGTTCTCCCACGTGATCCTGCTCCTAGTCGGCTCCCGCGGCGCCGCGCCCCATGACCTGCTGCGGATGCACCGGCAGGGGAACTGGATCTACTGGACGGCCGCCGAGAGCCGCTTCTACTCCGAGCCCCGGCGCCTCGCCCAGCTCGGCTACCTGCGCGCCCGGCGCGAGCCCGGCAAGACGACCGAGCGCACCCTCTACACGCTCACCGCGCGAGGCCGCCGCGCGATCGCGGACTGGCTCGCCGAGCCATCGGGCTTCATCCGGATCCAGAACGAGCCCGCCGCCCGCCTCAACGGCGCCGACCTCGCCGCCGATGAGGCCACGGTCGCCCGCAGCCTCGCCGCGATCCGGCCGCAAATCGCCGAGCAGCTCGCCTGGCTCGCGCGAGCCGAGGACGAGGCTGGCGCCCTGCCGCATCGCGAGCGCTACCTGCGGATCAACCATCGCCTCAGCCGCCGTATCCTCGAGGCCTTCATCGCCTGGCTCGACGAGGTCGAGGACGAGCTCGGACCGGCGTGAGGCGGGGACCGGGCGGTACAGCTCCGTGGGATGCCAGGACGCCGCCAACGGGTTCAGCTCGCGACGGCGCAGAGGGCAACCCCCGGGATCTCGAGCCCGTCCTCGTCGGCGAACGGCTCGAGCGCCGTCTCGACCTGTGCCTCCAGGGCATCCCGGGCCGCCTCGGTGAGGCTCTGGATCGCGAGGCCGATCGGACCCGCGGTGTCGGCGACGAGATCAAGGTACCCGTCGATGTCCGGCACTTCGAAGCGCACCGGAACCTGCTCGGTGCGCACCGAGCCGAATCCGGCCCCCTCGAGCAACCGAGTGGTGCGCTCCGCGCCGGCCATCGCGAAGACCCCCGGCCCGTCGGGATCGGGCGGCGGTATGTGGCCCCCCCGCGACGAGGCCACCGACGACGGCGGTGAAGTAGGGATTGCGCTCCGGTGGACCCCAAACCGCCAGCGCCAGCCGCCCACCCGGACGAAGCACGCGGCGAGTCTCGGCGAGCGCAGCGGCGGGGTCGACCATCAGCATGTAGCCGTAGCGGCAAACCACGCCGTCGACCGAGTCCGTCTCGAGCTCGATCCGCCCGGCGTCGATCACCCGGTACTCGACGTTCGCGAGCCCGAGCGCGGCGCCCCGGCGGCGAGCCGCCCCAGCATCGCCGGCGAGAAGTCGGTCGAGATCAGCCGCCCGCGCTCGCCGACGATGGCCGCCGCCTCGAAGCCGGTGTCCCCAACGCCGGCCGCGAGCTCGAGCACCGTGTCGCCCAACCGCGGCCGGAGCTCGCCCAGCAGCCACTCGCGCACCGGGGCCGAGAACCGCTCGACCTCGACCCGCCGGCTCTCCCAGCGTTGGCGCGATCGCCTCGGCGATCTCGAAGGTGGCCCGCTGGAGCTCCTCGATCGTGTCGGTGGTCATCGATGCCCTCCTTCGTTCGCTGATCGCGTCGCTCGGTCGAGCGCCTGCCGTCGAACGGGACCCTACGGTCGGGGGCTGGCGCGCGCAATCGGGAGTTCTCCCCATGCGACGAGCCCGTGCTCCATCGCGAACAGGGTCGCCGCGGCGCGGCTCGAGACGCCGATCTTGCCGTACGCGTTCTGTATGTGGCGGTCGGCGGTCTTGACCGAGATCCCGAGCTCGCGCGCGATCTGCTTGGTCTGCAGGCCGCGCGCAAGCAGACCGACGACCTCGGACTCGCGCTCGGTCAGACCGGCCGGCCGCTCGATCCGCGGCGCCGGCTGCCCGGCCGCAGCGATCACCGCCGCCACGGCATCGACGTCGAGCCGCCCGGCGCGCGCCTCGTCGCCCAGCAGCTTCGCGGCCTGCTCGGGCGACAGCGGCGGGCGGTGCGGGCGCGGCTCGGTCATCGCGTGATAGGCGTCGGCCGCGGCCAAAAGGCGAGCAGGTGCGGTCAGCTCCGCGCCGGAGGAGCCGCGATGGTAGCCGGAACCGTCGAGGCGCTCGTGATGCGCACCCGCAATCGGCGCCAGCGCGGCGAGGAAGGGTGACGGTGAGAGGACCCGCTCGGTGTGGTAGGGGTGGAGCCGCACTTTCTCCCATTCGTCGGCGCTCAGCGGGCCGGGCTTCTGCCAGCACCGGGCTCCGATCGCCACGCGTCCCACGTCGTGGACCTGCGCCGCCCGCCGGACCTCTACGACCGCGTCGGGGGCCATCCGGCAGCGTCTCGGCGGCCCCCGCGGCCAGCCCGGCGACGCCTGCCGAGTGGCCGGCCAGATAGGGGGAGATGAGGTCGGCGAAGTCTCCGATCGCCGCCAGCGCGCGATCGATCGCCTCCCCCGCGAGCGTCAACCGGGGTTGCGGCTCGCGGTCGAGCGTCCGCCCCCAAGCCGAGGAGTCGAAGTCGAACGCGAGGATCTCCGCCGCTTCATCGGTTAGGACGGTGGCGATCTCGGGGTCGAACGCATGCCCGGCGCGCTCCCGGACGACGCGTACCGCCTGCTCGATCCCCCCCAGCAGGTGTTGAAAGGTGGCATCGCGCGCGATCTGGGCGATCCGCACGGGAAGCGCAATCTCCTCACCGCTGGCGCGGTCGAGCCGGCCTTTTCCGTCCCAGCGCTCGGTGAGGTGGGCGAGGGGGTCCGACGCCGATCTCGGAAGGCCGAGGCGCTCGGCCAGCATCCGGGCGACGTCGCAGACGGCGATGAGGTGCGGCGTGTGCGTCCTAGCCGCCCTCGGCAGCCGCCGGGCAACCTGAAACGCCCGCGCCGGCGCGGAGATGCCCGGCGACGGAAGTGCGTGCAGCATCCCGACCAGGTTCTCGCCGGCCGAGCCGTAGAGGACCGGCATCAGATGCGGCGTCATGTCGGCACCGAAGATCTCGGCGGCGACCTCGGCGTCGGCAGTGCAGCCCGAGTAGGCGAGCAGACAGGTGTAGTAGGTCTGCGACGCAGTCTCGGGGTCGACCCCGAGGCGATCGCAAAGCCGCATCGCGGCGAGGGTGCCGTGCAGCCCGTGCTCGAACGGAAAGCCATGGCCCAGGTCGGTGGCCAGACACAGCGCCGCGATCAGCTCCGCGGCGCGGACTCCCTCGACGTTCGGTGGATCACCCGCCACTCACCGAGGGTAAACGGGTAGCCCTAGTCGGAGTCGACGGTGAGACTTACGGCCGTCACCCCACCGGGTCAGTTGGGATCGACTCGTCGATCTACTACCCACGGTCGGCGCGTCCATGCGGATGGTCCGGTGGAACCGGCGGGCCTCCCGCTGGTTCCACCTAGACGCGCGGCGTGCGCAGAGCGAACCAGACGAAGCTCAGCGGCACGAAGACCCAAATTTGGGCGCGGGTGTAATACCGCAGCTCAGCGCGCAGGTCGACGCCGCGCAGCTCGCGCCGCAGCCCCGCCCGCGAGCGCAGACTCAGCGCGTGAATCGCTAGTGGCACGTAGTTGAGGCCGACGCCGACCGCCCAGGCCCCGAGGACCGTGCCGAGGGCGCCGGCCGTGAAGAGCAGCAGGAAGGTGCCGATGCCGACCCCACCAATCGCGCCGAGGACGAACTCGGCGAGGATCAGCGGCGGCGGGTGTCAGTTCCTCGCAATGCGTGCATGTCGACGGCCGCGAGCCGGCGCACGTCGACAGCGGGGTGATGATCGCTCATCTCCTTCCACTACCCACGGATCCGCAGCCGATGCTTTTTCTGAAGTGCAATGTCACCGACATCGCGATCGCCTGGGCCGCCGACGATTCTGACGTCGCCGAAGAAGGAGTCTTCACGCCGTCATGCGTCGACCTCGGGCGCATCGACTCGGGCACGCCCCCGGCTCTTCCAGCAGCGCGGCAGCACTTGCGCTGAATCGCGGCCAACGGAGGTGGACCGGCGACCTGTTCAAGCGCCCCAATCGACCTCTCTCACACCACACCTTGCCCAAGGATCGGCTGTTCATGGCCGAGCACCCAAAAGACCGGCAGGAGTCACGCCCGGAGCCGCACGCGCTCGACTATCCGTGGGTGGTAAGCGAGAGTCCCGATTCAGATCGATGGCGTGCGTCTCATACCGCGCCGCGTATTGTGTCAGCAGCCAGCCCGTTCCCGGCGAGACCTCCAGCACGCACGGTCCCTGGATGTGAGGGAGGGCATGGCCAAGCCAGCGCCGCCAGATGCGAAGCAGCTTGACCGCCAGGTCATAGGGGCGAGCGAAGCGGGAGTACAGGCGGTCGAAGCGCTGGCTGAATGCCCGCCTGTCGACGGGCTCGATGGAGTGCTGGTGGGTGCGGCGCATCGGCTGATCGAGCCTCACATCTTCGCTGCTGGGACCCGGAGCATGGCGACCGCTCACCGGGCGCAGGAAGCTCGTGCTTGCTTATGACCGCCGTGGCCACTCGCGAAGCGAGCGGCTGGATATGCCCGGAAGCGTTGACGAGGACGGCGCGGACCTCGCCGCCCTCCTCGAGGGGCTCGACCTGGCGCCTGCGCATGTCGTGACGAGCTCCTGGGGCGGCAATATCGCCCTGCGGTTGGCGACCCGGCGTCCCGGGCTATTTCGCTCCCTCTGCTGTCACGAGCCTCCGCTGTGGGGACTGCTCGATGGCGACGTCGAGGGCGAGAAGATGGTACGGCAGGAGACCGACAGCCTCCAGCAGGTGAGCCGGCGATCGCGGAGGGCGATCACGAGGGCGCCGCCCGCCAGTTCGTCGAGGAGGTCGCCTTCGGACCCGGAGCCTGGGAAAACGAGCTGCCGTCGACCGAGATGCGTTGGCACGTTTGGAGGCCCCGGGTTCGGCTCACACAAGGCTCCGAGAGCCTGCCTGACAACACCAGAGCGCTTCGTGGCGCTGACGACAGGCGCATTGCAGGCAACGACCTGAGCTGCGCCGCTTCGCAGCGCGCCGCGCCCATGGGCCGACCGCTTCGCCAGGCTCGGATCGTCCTACTCAGCCCGCTTGCGGGCGACGACAAGCAGGTACTCGTAGCGATACTCCGCCGCACCCTCCGGCGGTCCGCCGTTCGCGCGCGTCACGAACTCGATCAGGGCACGGTCGAGCGCCTCCGTGCGCTCGGGATCGTCGGCGAGGCTTGCGTAGGTCGCGACCACCGGGCCAAACGTCTGCTTGAAGAGTTCGCGGTAATCGTGCGGGCTGCGGGCCCTCTCGACGTAGCTGTCACGTGCCATCTGAAGCGATTCGACCCGGTCGCCGAACAGCTCCCGCACGTGCCCCTCGCTGCCCCACAGCGGCGGCGGGAGCGCTTCGGGCGAAGCCGGGGGCATGTACGGCTCGAGAGCGCCGAAGAAGTCGGAGATCAATCCCTCGGGAGTGAAGTTGACCATTCCGATCGTGCCTCCGGGCCTGCAAACACGCAGCATCTCGTCGGCCACCGCTTGGTGGTTGGGGGCAAAGATCGCCCCAACCGAGGAGGTGACGACGTCGAACTCGCCGTCGCCAAACGGCAGCGACTCGGCATCGCCCTCAACCCACTCGAGCTCCACACCATGAGCCTTCGCTTCACGCCGCCCCGCCTCAAAGTTCTCCGGCGTCAAGTCCGAGGCCACCACCTCGGCCCCGGCCTCGGCGGCACGGATCGCCGTATTGCCCGTCCCGGCGGCGACGTCCAGCACGCGCTGGCCGGTCGAGATCCCGCAGGCCCGCACCAGCACCTCGCCGAGCTCCCAGACCGTCTCCTTAGCGAACCGGTGGTAATCGCCCAGCGCCCAGGCGTCTCGGGTTGCGGCCTTCAGCTCGCGGTCGGCTTCGGTCGCCGCTGAGACCTCGGTTTCCTCGTAGCTCGGCATCTGGCTCCTCCGTTCCCCTCTGGCGCTGCTCTCGGCCAATTGCTCGATCCGGGCGAGCGCCGCGGCCTCGATCAGCCGTCGTCCGCCCGCTTGGGCCCGACTCTCCATTTCTACGACCGTAACCCTCGCGGCCCGCCCGACTTCGCCCGAACCAATCAACTTCGGAAGCCCCCGCTATGGCCATACCTGGCTATTTGCCAGCGCTCGTCGAGCAGGCCCGAGCGGACCGCCCAGGCGGCCGCGGCAGTGCGCGATGGGAGGTCGAGCTTTCTCAGGATGTTGGTGACGTGGCGATGGACGGTGTGCTCTGAGACAACCAGTCGCTCCGCGATCTGACGGTTGGTAAGCCCTTCGGTGAGAAGGCCCAGCACCTCCCGCTCGCCGCCGGGTGACGGGGAGGTCGCCGGGTCACCGTGGCTGGCGCGAATCGAGACCTCGATCAGGCGGCGGGCGCGCTCGGCCTCCGCCTCGGCCCCCAGCTCGAGCAGGCATTCCAGGGCGGCGCTCGCCTCGCGGTTGGCCGGCTCGATCCGATCAAGGGCGGCGAGGCTGATGGCCAGCTCGACGCGCGCCTGCGAGGCCTCGAACGGTGCGCCGCTCCGCTCAAAGCGATCGACGGCGTCCTCGAGCAGGGTCCTGGCCCGCTCGTGGTCGCCACCCGCGGCTTCGAGCAGCCCCTCGGCCAGCTCGGTGCAGGCCCGCAGCGGCTCGGTCCCGGCGAGCCGCCCGACCTCGCGCAGCGACCCGAGTGCCCCGCGGGCCTCCTCGAGCTCGCCCCGCGCCACCCGGGCCCGGACCAGCACCTGGAGCGCAGGAATGCGGTCGAGCTTGCGCTCAGCCGGTGCCTGCCGCAGCAGGCGCTGCAGCTGCTCGACCGCGCGGCGGGCCTCGCCCCGGTCGAGTCCCAGGCGGGCGCGGCAGAGCTGCGCCGACGGGGACTGCCCCGCTCGTTCGAGCAGTTGCGCCGCCTCCTCGGTCCGGTCCTGCCTTCGTCTTAGCTCCGCGAGGGCGACCAGCGGGGGCCCCACCATCGCCGGGCGCGAGCGCGAGAAATCCTTGACCGAGGCCGCCAGCATCTCCTCGGCCTCTGCCCACCGCCCGCGCCAAAGGTGGACGGCCCCATACTCGGCGCGGCAGAAGGCGAGCATGTAGCGGCTCCCGTAGCGCTCCGCGAACTCGGCGATCCGATCGCACCACTCGAAGGCGCGCTCGTAGTCGAGCACTGCGATGCAGGCGGAGACCAGGAAGCAGCAGGCCCAGGCCCCCGAGATCGGGATCGCCGCCTCCCCGGCCAGGGCCGTCGCGGTTGCCTCGTCGAGGCAGCTCATCCCGTCGGCGACCTGACCGGAGGCCACGAGAGCGCCTCCCTCCAGAGCGAGACCCAGCATTTCGAGGTCGGGCGACGTCGACACCGCCGCCCGGCCTCGGCCGCCTGAGCGCCAGCACTGGGCCGCTCGTGCAGTATCGCCAGAGAGGTGGGCGATGTAGCCTTCATGGAAGGCCAGCCAGCCGTGCTCCGGGCAGTAATCGAGCGGATCGAGCAGGCGCCTGGCCCGACGCAGCCAGCCGCGGGCCACCGCCACGGCGCCCCGAAAGTCGAGCTGGTCGGCTGCGAGCCAAGTGGCCATCCGCGCCGCGCTCCCCGGGTCCCCGCGACGGCGGTATCGATGGTAGGCCCGCTGCCTAGCGTCAAACACGGTCTCCGCATCGTCGACCCACCAGGCGGCCCAGCTCAAACCTTCAAACGCCTCAGGTATCTCCTCGCGAGCGAGGGCGTCGGCGAACGAGGCCCTGGCGGCCGCCCACTCTCCCTCCGCCAGCCGAGCCCAGCCGGCCGAAAAGCGGATCGGACTCGACCTCTTCCAGCGCCTTTGCCATTGGAGCATTCTCGCGCCTCGAAGCGCGGAATCCCTGTTGATGCTCGTTGACCTGGCCGTGCTGGGCGGCCTCGCGATCCTGATGGAATGAAGGCGAAGGCCTGACGGCGGGCGCCATTCTCATGAGGCTGCCCGGTGGGAAGAACTCCACATGCCAAGGTCCGCGTTCTCGGGCTTTTTCGTACATAGCGGGGCGGGATACGACTCTCGCGGCCACCGACGGATCGCCGAACCGATCTTTGCCTGCTCCGTCGATTCGTCATCGCGACAGGCCCTACCGGAGGGGACATACTCTGCCTGTGAGTCAGGCCGACATCGATCTTCTCTTGCGGGGCTACGAGGCCCTGAACCGCGGGGATCTCTCCGTGGTGATCGGGCTGATTGACCCGGGAATCGAGTGGCACGAGCCCAGTCCCAGCCCAGAGGCTGGTATCCACCGTGGACGAGAGAGCTTCGCTCGCTTCCTGGGCGGCTGGATTGACAGCTTCGATGAGTTCCGGGTCGATCCGGAGCGAGTCACCGAGCGTGACAATCGTCTGATTGCGATCGTCAATCAATCGGGACGCGGCCGCGCCAGCGGAATCGTCGTCGAGGCCCGCCTCGCCCACGTCTGGGCGATTCGCGACGGGACGGCTATCGGCTGGCGCTCCTACGGCGATCCGGCAGAGGTGGAGCTGGGACCGGTAGGAAGGACCAAGCGTGGTTAGCAGCTCGGGCGGCCCCGCGGAGGGCGGGCCCGGCCTCCCTGCCCGATCACCAAGGGTTTTGCGTTTCGTTGGACGGCGGCGGCACCCACACACCTTCCGAACTCCGCGTAGGACGGTGGACGGGAATTGGCACGACGCCAGCAGACCATCTGTCTCGCGCTGAGCAGGGCCGAGGCGCTGACCGCCTGCCGCCAGGCCCTCCTCCGCCTCGGCTGGGAGATCTCCGAGAACGCGGATGGACACGTCGCCGGGGAGGAGGAGCCGTGGCGCCTGGACTGCCGCGCGGCGCCATCGCAAATCCAAATCGACCTCCATCCGGTGAGCTCCGAGCGGACAACTGTGGTCGTCGCTGTCTCCGCCCCCGGGTTCGGCCCGCTCGCCTCTGGTCGCCTCAAAAGGCAGATCGCCGCCTTTGAAGAGAAGCTAGCCGAAGAGAGTGGTGATCGAGCATCCGAGGCCAGACGAATGGAACCGTCGTGAGCGTTCGGTCGGCAGTGCGGGCTCAGGGGCGCCGGGCCCGGTAGGGCGATGCCGGCGTCTTGGGAGCGCACGCGGCACGCCCTTCTACGGCCGGGACCAGTCGCGGGTCGGGCCCCGAACTCACGCGGCCGACCCGGCTGGGGCCGACCTTGGCTGGTCGATCTGGCTGGTGGGATCGATCAAGATCTTGGCGTGGGTCTCGGGATCGGCAAGCGCGTCGAAGGCGCACTCCACACCTGGAAGGCCGACGGTTCCGGTGACGAGCGGTTCCGCCTTTACCTTGCCCTCGGCGAGCATGTGCAGGGTGTCGCGAAACTCGAGCGCACTCGCTGATCAGGGCGCATGAAGCCGTCGTAGCCTGCCTCCGCGAGCACGTCGGCCTGCTGGTCTGCGTGGTGGCGGGCGTGGAGATCGGAACCGCAGATTCCGCAGCGGGTAACATCCACGAGAACCTGACCGTCGCCCGGCTCGGGCTCTCGCAGATCCACGACGTCGAGCTTCGTGTTCTCGCAAGCGACCGCCTTCATGCTGGCAGTGCACTCACGCCGGGAGCAGGCTGTCGTCGAAGGGGGGAGGCGGCTTGATCAGCGGCTCGAGCAGCTCGGCGGCCCGCTCGGTTGTCAGCACGTCGGCTGGATCGAGCTTGATCAGCTCATGCTCGGTCTCGTCGTACTCCCAGACGTTCTCGCCGACCAAGCGACAGCGCTCGTCGTAAGGCCAGATCATCGCCACACGGCCCCGGAGCAGATACATCGCGTCTTCGTGCGCCTCGATCCCGGCCGGCGACAAGGGCGGAGCCCAGAGTCTGCTGGTAGCCGACCATCGTGCTCACCACCATCCAGTCGCCGACGGCCACGGTCTCGCTCTCGTTGTAGAAGATGCACTGGTTCGTCTCCGCCCAGAGGCGGTAAAGCGGCTCCACCTGCTCGCGGCCATCGAGGATCATCGGCTGCTGACCCGTCATGTTGAAGCGGTAGACGGGGTGCTCGACCGTCATCTCGGGGCAAAGAGGCGGGCTCCGTTTCGAAACGCGCACCCGGGCCGCTTTTTAGCATCGTGTCCGCCAGGACGGAGCGGCGGGGCGCGGACCCTTCGAGCATCCGAGCGGGGGCCCCTCCAGACGCGTCAGGAGGTCGAGATGACGAGCGAGGTGGCAGGCAGCTCGATCTCACCGGGCCCGCCGAAGGCCCCGAGCTGCTCCATCCATCTCCTCGCGAATCCGCCCTCGCTCCTCCTCGCCCAGGCCGTCGAGGACCATCGCGATAGCGCCGGCGGCGGTGTTGAGGAATTCCCAGTACTCGTCCACGCCGGCGAACCGGAAGGCGAAGGCGACCTCGTCGATCGACGGATCCGAAAAGCCCGCCTCGATGAAGAGATGGCGCAAGCGATCTCGATCGGCGAGCGCGAGGATTCCGGGAGCACCGGCTTCCGGTGCCGGCATATGACCGCGCTCCTGAAGCACACGCGACGGTAGCGCGGCCCACGGGTTCTGCTCCGGCCCCGCAAAGACCGCGCACGCCACCCGCCCGCCGCCGGCTCGCAGCACGCGGCGTGTCTCTCGGAGTGCCGCGCCCGGATCGGCCATCAGCATGTACCCCCAACGGCAGACGACGCCATCGACGGAGCCGTCCGGTAGTTCGAGCCGCTCGGCGTCGAGGGCGCGGCACTCGACGTTCTCGAGACCCTGCTCCTGGGCGCGGCGGCTCGCAACCTCGATCATCGCCTCGGCGAAGTCGCTGACGATCACACGTCCGCTCGGCCCAACGAGCCTGGCCGCTGAGAACCCAACGACTCCTGTCCCGGCCGCCAGATCGAGGATTGTCTCTCCGGCGGACGGTTCGAGCCGCTCCAGCATGCGGTCGGTTACGGGCCTCGCGACCTCCTCGATGTAGGCGTGGCGCTTGTCCCATCCCGGTGCCATCGCCTCCCACACGGAACGGCTCGCACTCTTGAAGTCGGCGGCGTTCACGCTCCGCCCATTGTCTCACGCCATGTGCGCCAGCCCTTGGCGGGCACCCTGAAGGGGGCCGAGACAGGTGTCGAGCGGCCGACGATCATCACCGAGAGGCCCTAAAAGGAAACCGCTGACCAGCGGGGTTTCGCCTATAGCGGGGGCGGGATTCGAACCCGCGACCTTCGGCTTATGAGCCCTCGGATACTCGTGAATTGGAGCCACGGGGAACCACCGAGACCCGTCGGTCGACTCCGACTACCCTGCTTGGCAGTGGTTCTAAGACGGTGAGCGACGGGACTGAACCGGCAACCCCGTGGGACCACAACATCCCATAAGTCTCAATTGGAAAACCATCGGGTCTGCGGTGTGTCTCGCTCGGAGAACGCGGATGCGCCGATAGGCGGGGCGATGCCCCGTCGCAAAAGGGATCCCGCGCCTGGTGCCCGACTTGATGAAATCGGGGCGACTGAATTTGAGTCAGCGCCCCGCCGGCGCGCCCTACTACCAGTTCGTGGTCCCGCTACCTCCTGCCTGCTACCAGCCAGCCACCGGTTGCACTCCGTCGGACCCATTTCTACGCATGCCTCACAGGCCCTGCTCAAACAGCTGAAATCCCGGTGCCCGCGCCGTTCTGTCGCGCAATGGCGGGAAGCGGCGCCGACCTTGACCACCAGCGGCTGACGGACTCAGCCGTGGAACAGGCTTCGCCGATTGCAGCACCGCCACTTCGGTGCGCCAGCGGTGCGCCAGTCAGATGCGGATTCCAGCGGCTAGTGGCGGTTCTCAGCGGTTCCGATTTCGCTCTAGCAAGCCAACTTCCGCATGGCAAGCGGTGTCCGCCGCATCTCTCCTCCCTGTAGCACCCGGTGACGCCCCGCCTCGGCGGGGCGTCACTTTTCCCCCGAAGCCGGACTAGGACGTTTTTGGGTATTGCCAGAACGAGCCTGGGTGGTTACCTTCGTACCGATGCCGCACGGTGCAGGGAGGATCCGCATCGGCCGCGCCTTGGGGAGGGCCGGCTGCCTGACACTCTTCGGAGTGGTCCTGTTGGGCGCGGTCCCGGCGAGCAGCGTCGCCGCGAGGGCCGAGCCGCCGCCCATTCTCGGAAATTGGGAGGCAGCGGGATTCGGCGAGATCCACGTCAGAAGCGTCGGCTCGCACTTCAGCGGCACGATCGTCAGTCCCGACCCGGACAGTATCTGTCCGCTGCGGGTCGGTAGCGAAGCCTGGCGGGTCAATGATCCGATCACGGTCCCGCCGAATTCCTGGAGGTTCCCGGGGTCGATGGTCTGGAGCTACACCAACCCCTGCATGTCCGCGGGATTCGGGGTCGCACAGTGGACCTTCGCGTCCGTGCCCGACAGCGGCCAATACTGCTCCACTCCCCCCGGTGGCGGTGCGCAGTTCTGTGACAACTTCTTCCGGGTCGGCCTGCTCCCGAGCCCACTCGCGCCCTATTCGGTCTCGAGTGTGCTGGTCAAATGCATGAGCGACACCGCCTTCTACCAGCGCACCACCTTCTACTGCAACCAGCTCTACTACGCCGCGCATCCGGGCAAAGTCAAGACCCAGGTCTACCTGTGCACCATGTTCACGACCGGATGGTCGTTCATCTACGGCACATTGCCGGTGTGTCCGCAAACGATCGGCAGCTCGTTCGGACCGCGCGCCTCTCACGCCCGCCGGGCCGCGCAGTTCCGCAGGCCGCGCAAAAAGGTCAAGGTCCTCAGGGTCGCGGCCGCCTCGATGACGTTCTCGAAGCCCGGCTACAAGGGCTTCGACCTGAAGCCGACCAAGCGGGCGCGAAGAATCCTCAAGAAGTCGGCCAAGCACCACAAGCGGCTCCCGCTTACCGTCGTCTCCACCTTCAGGTCGTCCTCAGGCAAGACGATCCAGCGGCGCAGGCACTTCGTCATCAAACCATGAGGGCCACTCGCGGCGGCGAAGCCCGGGTGGCTCTGCCTGCGGGCGCGCGGCTCAGTCGAGGGCCGGCTGAGGAGAGCGCAGCTCGGCCAGGACCCGCTCGGCGACCGCTTCGCCGGTCAGCCCGACCTCCTCGCGCAGCAGGGCGGGCTTGCCGTGGGTGACGTAGCGGTCGGGTAGGCCGATGCGCGCCACCCGGGCCCTCGAGCCCGGGGCCGACCGAGGGCGTCCTCGAGGTGCTCGAGCACCGCGGAGCCGAAGCCGCCCGGCAGCACGTTCTCCTCGATCGTGACCAGCAACTCGTGCTCGCGTGCGAGGCGGTGGACCAGCTCGGTGTCGAGCGGCTTGGCGAAGCGGGCGTCGGCGACGGTGACCGCGAGGTCCTCCTCGCCGAGGATCCGTGCCGCGTCGAGCGCCACCTGGACGCCGTAGCCGTAGCCGAGCAGCGCCACGCGCTCGCCCTCGGCGAGCAGCTCGCCGGTGCCGATCGGCAGGACCTCGGCCTGCCCGGCACCCCGACGCCCTCCGCCGCGCCGCGCGGGTAGCGAAGCGCCGCCGGGCCGTCGTGGGCGATCGCCGTCCTGCAGCATGTGCACCAGCATCGCCTCGTCGCGCGGGGCCATCACGACGACGTTGGGGATCGGCCGGAAGTAGGAGACGTCGAAGGCGCCGTGGTGGGTGGGGCCGTCGTCGCCGACCAGGCCGGCCCGGTCCATCGCGAAGGTCACGTCGAGGCTCTGCAGGGCGACGTCGTGGATGATCTGGTCGTAGGCGCGCTGCAGGAAGGTCGAGTAGATCGCGCAGACCGGCTTCGCTCCCTGGAGCGCCAGCCCCGAGGCGAGCAGGACGGCGTTCTGCTCGGCGATGCCGACGTCGTAGTACTGCTCGGGGCTCTCGTCGGCGAGCTTCTGCAGGCCGGTGCCCCCCGCCATCGCCGCGGTGATCCCGATCACCCGCGGGTCGCGCTTCGGCCTCGGCCACCATCGCCTCGGCGAAGACCTCGGTGTACTGCGGCGGGGCGCTCGGCGGCGCCGGCTTCTCCAGTCGCTCGGGAGCGATCGACTCCGGCGAGTCGGACTCCTTGACCGCCACCGTCTTCGGCTTCGGCGCCGGGGCGCCGTCGACGATGCTCTTCGGCTTCGCCGCGTGCCATTTCTCCATCCCCTCCAGGCCGCCCTCTTCGGCCGCGGCGAAGCCCTTGCCCTTGACCGTGTGGATGTGGACGACCACCGGCCGGTCGGCCTCGAAGGCCTCGCGCAGGGCCTCGCGCGAGATCGGCGACGTCGTGGCCGTCGATCACCCCGACGTAGGCGAGGTCGAGCTCCTCGAAGAGAAGCCCCGGCGCCCAGTAGGCCTTGATCGCCGACTTGATCTCGGGCCCGAGCCGCTCGATCCGCTTGCCGAGGCCGAGCGGCAGCTTGGTCAGCCGGTCCTCGACCCCCTCGCGGGCGTGGTAGAGGCGGGGGTTGAGCCGGACCCGGTTGAAGTAGCGGGAGAGCGCGCCGACGTTGGGGGAGATCGACATCCCGTTGTCGTTGAGCACGATGACGATCGGCGTCTGCAGGCCGCCGGCGGCATGCAGCGCCTCGTAGGCGACGCCTCCGGTCAGGGCGCCGTCGCCGATCACGGCGACGACCTTGCCGTCCTCGCCGATCCCCTTGCGCATCGCCTCCTTCAGGCCGACCGCGTAGCCGATCGAGGTCGAGGCGTGGCCGGCGCCCATGATGTCGTGCTCGGACTCGAAGATCGAGCAGAACGGGGCCAGGCCCTCGTACTGGCGGATCGTCGCAGCCGCTCGCGGCGGCCGGTGAGGATCTTGTGCGGGTAGGCCTGGTGGCCGACGTCCCAGAGCACCTTGTCGCGGGGCGAGTCGAGCATGCTGTGGAGGGCGACGGAGAGCTCGCAGGTGCCGAGGTTGGCGCCGAAGTGGCCGCCGATCTCGCCGATCGTGTCGATGATGTAGGTCCGCATCTCCTGCGCGACCTGCTGCAGCTGGGCGTCGTCGAGCCCGTGCAGGTCGGCCGGCGAGTCGATGCCGGAGAGGAGGGTCGGCGCCCCCGCGGCGCTCTGCTCGTCTTCTCGGTTCTCGCTCATTCGTGTCGGGTGAAAATGTAGTCGGCGATCCGCTCCAGGTCGCCGGTGTCGCCCGGGGCCTCGGCTAGCGCCTCGCGGGCAGCGACGTGCGACTCGGCTGCGAGCGCGCGGGCGCGCTCCAGCCCGTAGAGGCTGACGTATGTGAGTTTGCCATGCTTCTCATCGCTGCCGTGCGGCTTGCCCAGCTCCTCTTCGCTTCCGGTCACGTCGAGGATGTCGTCGACGATCTGGAACAGGACGCCGACCTCGTCGGCGAACCGCCGATAGGGGATTGTCTCACCTTCGGGGACGCCCTCGAGCACCAGTACGACGCCGACGCTGGCGGCGATCAGTCTCCCCGTCTTCAGAACATGCAGCGCCCGCAGTTCGTCGGCGCCCAGCTCCGCCTGGGTGACGTCGACGTACTGGCCGCCGACCATGCCGTCGATCCCCGTCGCCGCGGACAGCTCGCGCAGCGCGCCGAGGACCCGGTCGGGGTCGCCGGGCTGCAGGCAGAAGAGGCGCACGGCCTCGGCGAAGAGCCCGTCGCCGGAGAGGATCGCGACGTCCTCGCCGAAGCGCACGTGGGCGGTCGGGCCGGCCCCGGCGGAGATCGTCGTCGTCCATCGCCGGTAGGTCGTCGTGGATCAGCGAGTAGGTATGGATCAGCTCGATCGATGCCGCGGCCGCGCAGGTAGCCCTGCGGCTCGGCGCCGAGCGCCCGGGCCGTCGCCAGCGCCAGGACCGGCCGGATCCGCTTGCCGCCGGCGAGCAGCGAGTAGCGCATCGCCTCCTCGAGGCCCGCTGTCGATCGGCGAAGGGAGAACCGCAGCTCAGCCAGATGGGCGTCAACCAGCTCGCGCAGGTCGTCCGGGTAGCTCACCCAGCGTCGGCCCCGCGCAGCAGCCGGTTCGCCTCCTCGACGGCCTCGGAGGCCAGATCGGCCGCCTCCCGGCTGAGTTCGGCGGCGCGCTCGTCGTTGGTGCTCTGCGTCCCCGAGCGCAGCGGTGATCTGCTCGAGTCGGGAAGCGATCTCGCGCAGGCGATCGGTCTCAGCCATGCTCGCCCCGGGGTCTGGCTCACCGCGGCGCCGCCGGCTGCCTCCTGCGAAGCGCGCAGCGTCGCCCCGAGGACGCCATTGACGAAGGCCGGCGCGTCGGCGCCGCAGTAGCGCTTGGCCAGCTCGATCGCCTCGTCGATCGCGACCTCCGCGGGGACGTCGTCGCGGTGCTCGATCTCAAAGAGCGCGACGCGCATGATGTTTCGCTCCAGCGGCGCGATCCGATCGAGGTCCCAGCCACGGGCGTGGCCGGCGATCTCGGCGTCGAGCCGGTCCCGCTCGGCCTCGACTCCTTCGGCCAGCTCCCGGGTGAAAGGTCGCGCGGCGGAGATCAGCTCGTCCAGGGGCCGGCCCGTGACGTCGCGCTGGTAGCAGGCGAAGACGGCGTCCCGGCGCTGGTCTGAGCGGCGCATGGGCGGAAGGTTACGCGCGCGAGACGTAGGAGCCGCTGCGCGTGTCGACCCGGACGCTCTCGCCCTCCTCGATGAACAGCGGCACCTGCACGACGACCCCCGATTCGAGCGTCGCCGGCTTGGTGCCGCCGCCGGAGGCGGTGTCGCCCTTCACCCCGGGTTCGGTCCCCGTCACCTTCATCTCGATCGCACTGGCCACCTGCACGTCGCTGGGGCGCTCGTCGACGAAGAGGACGTCGACCTGGTCGTTCGGGAGGACCCAGCGCATCGCATCGCCGGCCAGCTCCCGGGGTATCTCGATCTGCTCGTAGTCGCGGCTGTCCATGAACACCGCCGCCTCGCCCGAGTCGTAGAGGTACTGCATCTTGCGCGACTCGGTCCGCACCGGCCGGAACTTCTCCCCGGCGCGAAAGGTCTTGTCGATCACCGAGCCGTCGGCGATCTTGCGCAGCTTGGTGCGCACGAACGCCCCGCCCTTGCCGGGCTTGACGTGCTGGAAATCGAGGATCCGGTAGACCGACCCGTCGACCTCGACGTGGCTGCCGTTCTTGAACTGATTGGTGGAGATCACGGCGGCGAAGGGTAGCGCCGAGAGCACAAGCCGCGCCTGGGCTCCAAATCCGCCTTCGCGAGAATGCGTTTTCCTCTCACTATGAGAGGAAATTGAAGTCTCGGCGCCGCGGCGGACTTCGGTCATTGAGGATGCGACGAAGATCAGCCACCAGCGCTTCCCGGTCTTCGTGGAGTTGGCGCCAGGTCACGCGAACCACCGTCCAGCCGGCCGCACGCAGCTTGCGGTCGCGGAGACTGTCGCGTTCGAAGGCGGCGGTGGTGCTATGGAAGGCGTGGCCGTCGAGCTCGACGATCAGCCGCCGGTCTCGCCATACGCAGTCGCATTCGACCCAGCCACTCGAGAGCTCAATGGCCGTGTTGAGAACCGGCGCCGGCAGCCCCGAAGCACTGATCAGCCCGAGGAAGCGGGCCTCCAGCTCGCTGCGCGAGCGGGACAGGCCGCGGACCTCAGCCTCGTTCAGGGCATGCTTCACCGCCCGGCGGGGCAGAACCGCTGCAAGGTCGAAAAGCGTGCGAGAGAGCGATGTCACCGGGATTCCCTCGCGCTCGGCGATCTCGTCATGCAGCAACCGGCGCTGGTGGGCGATCACTCCGCGGACTCGGTGCTGCCGTCGAGCCGTCACGTCTATCGCCGGCCCCGAAACCCGACTACCTCCCAAAGCGCAGCTGCGGAGCGATGGCTGAGCACGGCTCCGATCCCGGCGGCGAAAACCGCTGCCGTCCAGCGCCCGCGGCGGGAAAGGCTCGTATGACCTACCGCATAGACACCTGGATGAACGGTATGAAGCCGACTCCGGTCGACCATGCTGTCCACCGCAGCGCTAGTGAGCCCGAGCTGTCCAAGTTGCGCGCGCGAGATAACGCCGTGCTGGACCCGAGCAAGGTTTGCAATCTCCCAACCCCGCCGGCGAGACTGCATCTTCCTCTCACTATGAGAGGAAATTGACGTTTCGGCGGGCACGGCCCCAGGATGGACGAGGCGATTGCGCCCGGGGCGCGCCGAGTGTGGCTAGTTGCGGATCAGGGTGATGCGCTTTGTCACGGTTCTCGCGGTGCCGTAGGGAGGCTTGAAGCTGATCTTCGCCTTCACCTTGGCCCTGCCCCTCCTGTTCAACGAGCGCAGCGCCTTTCCCTTCGGCTTCAGCGGCAGCTTCACCGTGCCCTTCGCGTCCACCTTGCGCTTGAAGGTACGGAGGCCGGCTCCGTTGAGGCGAATCCGGCCCGGGGCGGGCACCTCCACACTCAGCGACCCGCTTCCCTTGTGACGATTCAGCTTCAGCTTGCCCAGAGTGCACCGGTTCGGAAGGTCGGCTTGGGTGAACCAGATCGGGCTCGAGTAGTCCTCGATCCGCGGCGGTGGTGGGGTTCTCGCGGACGATCTCCAGCGAGTAGCGCCCGCTGGTGCTTCTCCGAGAAGGTGTGGCTGAAGTCGTCCCCGACCACCGGCACGCTGGCGACCTCGGTCCCGTCTCGCAGCAGCTTCATCAGGTAGCTCCCCGGTCGGGCGGCGTCCGGGCCCGCCCCGGTCACTCTGGCCTCGAAGCTGGCGACCGGGCCCCGAAGGGAGTCGCCGAAGATCGCATCCGGTGCCCCGGGAGAGGTGCCGGTCATGCGGATGTCAGGACCGTCACTGCCGAAGAGCTTGACATAGGTGTGATCGGCCTTCACCCCGGCGACGATCGCCGGCCTCGAGAGCTTCGTGGCGTGGACGGCGGTCGCCGCCCGGCCGATCGGGCTGCCGAGGACGCCATCGACCACGTCGGCCTGGTGGGAGTCGCTGGAGCCGACCGCGGCGATGTGCCTGCCGCTGGCCAGCAGGCTCTCGTAGAAGGCGATCGCGTGGCCGTGAACGGGTTCGAGGTGCCGGCGATCGTCCGCCGGCCCGTTCTGGATCTCCAACCGCGTCGACCTTCGAGTAGTCGGTTTCGGCGTCGGTCCAGTCCCAGGGGCAGCCACGGCAGATCGATCCCCCCGACCACGGTCGGGTGGTTGATCTGGGTCCAACCACCGGCTGACCGGATCGCGCCGAACTGGCTCGCGGGAACGACCGGGTCCTGGGTCTTGGTCAATGAGGGTGGGTAGTCGGAGACGTCGAACAGGTAGACAGGCCCGCCCCTGAAGTCGGCGAAGTAGCTCGATCCCTGGTTGTTGTAGTGACCCTTGTAGGTCGTCACCTCGGTCCCCGGGAGGATCAGCTTGCCGGGGTAGTCGGGCTGGTGGCGGCCGATCTCGCCGATGTGGGCGACGTCGTTGTTGTGGTCGACCAGGGTCATGAAGTCGAGCCCGGCGCCACCCTGGCTGATCGGCTCGAAGCCGTAGTCGAAGGTCTGCTTCATCGTCGCGTTGCCGGGCTCCTCCTCGCCGTGGGCGTGGAGGTCGCCGACGTACCAACCGGTTTTGGTGGAGGCCGGCGTCGGGTCGTATGGGACGGGGTCGTAGGGAT
This sequence comes from uncultured Actinomycetes bacterium, assembly GCA_963738305.1. Classification (GTDB taxonomy): domain Bacteria; phylum Actinomycetota; class Thermoleophilia; order Solirubrobacterales; family 70-9; genus JBBRHQ01. Next base: position 318,145 of record CAVTVU010000006.1, read on the forward strand.
GATTCGACCAGGAGCTGTCCGAGCTGGTCTCGACCCGCACCCGCCAGGCGATGCCGTCTGGGTCACCGGGAGGAGGCGCGATCGCCGCCAGGCCGAGCTCGACCGCCCATTTCCCGGCCGGCATCGGCCCCGGCTCATAGGCCCGGGTCGTGTAGCCGGAGACGTACTTCTTGCGGTCGGCGCCGCCGTTGGCGAGGTAGACGTCATCGGGCGTGAACCCGTTCTTCGAGATCGCCAGGTCCTTGACGGCGCTGCCGCTCCAGCCGCGGCGCTCCTTCGGGCCCCAGACCGTGTCGCCGGACTTCAGCGGCTCGTAGACGCCCATGTCGAGGGTGTTGTTCGGTCCGCCGTCGGTGGCGGGCTTGTCGTAGCAGTAGCGGACCCGGATCGCTGTGGTGCCCGCGGGCACGTCGAAGGGGATCTGCACGAAGCTCCCCTGCAAGGGCGGAGTCGAAGCTGCCGTTGAAGTCCTCCGACGCGCTGAAAGTCGGATCGGCGGAGCCCGGGATCGTGCAGTCTGCCGACGCCCTCGCGGGCGCAGCGGTCAGCCCGGCAACGGCCAGCATCGATCCGCTAGCCCCTTTCAACACCCTGCGCACTCAGCCAAGGTAGCCCCTCCGGTCGCCGAGTGCCAGCGCGCTGGCATACTGCGCCACCGTGGGCGAGACCCCATCACTGCTCGACGCGCTACTGCGCGCGCCCGGGCCCTCCGGCTACGAGGGCCCGGCTGCGGCCGTCGTGGCGCGAGGCGGCGTCGTTCGCCGAGCTGAGCACGGACGGGATCGGCTCCTCGATCGCCCGCATCGGCGAGGCGGAGGCGAAGCCGCTGCTGGCGATCGTCGGCCACATCGACGAGATCGGCCTGGTCGTCACCCACATCGACGAGAAGGGGTTCGCCTACTTCGCCCCGATCGGGGGCTGGGACCCGCAGATCCTCGTCGGCCAGCGCGTCCAGGTGCAGGGTCGCGAGCGGTCCCGTCGAGGGCGTGGTCGGCCGCCGGCCGATCCATCTGCTGAAGGAGGAGCAGCGCAAGAAGGTCGTCGAGCTGCGCGAGCTGCACATCGACATCGGCGCCGAGGACGGAGACGCAGCCGCGGAGCTGATCAGGGTCGGCGACCCGGCGGTGGTCGACGCGGCGCCCGTGCGGCTCGCCGGCACCCGCCTGGTCTCGCGCTCGATGGACAACCGCATCGGCGCCTACGTCGCCCTCGAGGCGCTGCGCCGCTGCCACGAGCGCGACTCCTTGACGGCATCGATGGCGGCAGTCGCGGCGGTCCAGGAGGAGATCGGCCTCTTCGGCGCCCGCACCTCGGCCTTCGCCCTGCGCCCCGACATCGCCGTCGCCGTCGACGTCACCCACGCCACCGATGCCCCCGGGATCGACGAGAAGGAGACCGGCAGCCACCCGCTCGGCTCCGGCCCGGTGATCGGCCGGGGCTCCACCCTCTCGCCGAAGGTCTTCGAGCTGCTTGTCGCCGCCGCCGAGGAGGCCGGCATCGAGCACACGATCGAGGCCAGCGGCCGCGGCACCCACACCGACGCCGACGCGATCCAGATCTCGCGCACGGGGATCCCCACCGGGACCGTCTCGATCCCCCTGCGCTACATGCACTCCCCGGTCGAGCTGGTCGACCTCGACGACCTCGAGGCCGCGGTCGAGCTGATCGTCGCCTTCGCCGCCGGCCTCGACGCCGACGTCGACCTCAGCCGCTGAGCACGGCGGGCCTCGGCTCAATCGACGACCTGAAGCTCCTTGGGGAGCCCGGAGAGGTTCCGGCAGCCATCGGCGGTGACCGCCACCAGGTCCTCGATGCGGACCCCGAGCTCGCCCGGCAGGTAGATGCCCGGCTCGATCGTCACCACCTCCCCCGACCTCGAGCACGTCGTCGGAGCGGGTCGAGAGCCGCGGCGCCTCGTGGACCTCGATCCCGACGCCGTGGCCGAGGCCGTGGCCGAAGCGCTCGCCGTGGCCGGCGGCGTCGATCATCTCGCGGGCGACGGCGTCGACGGCCTTGCCCTCGGCGCCGGCCTCGACCGCCGCCAGCGACCGCTGCCTGGGCGCGAGCGCACCAGCTCGTAGACCTCCGCGGCCGGCCTCGCCGATCTCGCCGGTGGCGAAGGTGCGGGTGCAGTCGGAGCAGTAGCCGTCGAGCTGGGCGCCCATGTCGAAGACGACCAGCTCGCCGGGCCCGATCTCCCGCGAGCCCGGCTCGGCGTGCGGGAGCGCCCCGTTGGGGCCGGCGGCGACGATCGGCGGGAACGAGGGCTCGGCGCCCAGCTCGCGGATCCGGGCGACCGCGGCGGCGGCGACATCGTGCCTCGGTGCGCCCGCGGAGCCCGCGCTCGAGGGCGAAGCGCGTAGACCTCGTCGGCCAGGCGAGCCGCGGCCGCGATCGCCTCCAGCTCCGCCTCGTCCTTGACCCGCCGCAGCCGCTCGACCGCGCCCGCCGCAGGGGACCAGCTCGGCGCCCTCGGGCAATCTCCTCCTCGAGCCGGTGCAGCGCCCGCACCGTCAGGTGGTCGTCCTCGAACCCGGACTTCCCCTCGAGGCGCTCGGCGAGCCCGGCGTACCAGTCGCCGCCGACCGTCACCACCTCCCAGCCCTCGACCTCCTCGGCCGCGCGCTCGGTGTAGCGGAAGTCGGTGAGGAAGACGCGCTCCTCGGCGCCGCAGAGGCAGGCTCCGTTGGTCCCGCCGAAGCCGGTCAGGTAGCGGACGTTGACCAGGTTGGTGACCAGCAGACGATCCACCTCCCGCCCGGCGACCAGCTCCGCCAGGCGCTCGCCCCGGCCGTCCGGGCCGGAGCTCATCGCGCTGCCGGCGCCGAGCTCGCGGGCAAGCAGATCGAGCGCCTCCCGGTAGCCGTCGAGGCCCTTGCCCGAGACCTTCGCCAGGACGAGGCCGTCGAAGACCGAGACCCGGCGCCACTCCTCGCGAGAGTCCACGTCGGAGATGTGGACCTCGACCGCCGGGAGGCCGGCCAGCTCGAGGGCGTCGGCGATCGCCCGGCTGTAGTGGGTCCAGGCGCCGGCGTTGACGATCGCGCGTCGGCCAGCTCGGGCAGGCGGTGCAGGTGCTCGATGAACTCGCCCTCGGAGTTGGTCTGAAAGCAGCGCGCGTTGAGCCCGCGCTCGTCCGCCCAGCCGCGGATCTGGCGCTCCAGCTCGTTCAGCGAGTGACCGCCGTAGATCTCCGGGTCGCGGCGCTCGAGCACGTCGAAGTTGGGCCCGTGCAGGACCTCGATCCGGTTGTGGGCAGCTCTCATCCGTACAGCTCCTCGACCGCCGCCTCGACCTTATCCGGCTCGAGCACCTGGCCCGTCCGCGGCCGTCCCGGCTGCTCGAGGAGGACGAAGGGGACCCCGTCGGAGGCCCGCTTCTTGTCGCGCCCGATCGCCGCCAGCACCTCGCTCGATCCCGACGCCGGGGTCGAGCCCGGTGGGCAGGCCGTGGCGCGCGAGCCAGGCAGCGACCTCCCCGCGCAGCTCGTCCGCCGCCGGAGAGCCGCAGGGTCGCAAGCAGCCCGAGCCCGATCGCCTCGCCGTGGCGGTAGCAGCCGGTAGCCGCTCGCGGCCTCGATCGCGTGGCCGACCGTGTGGCCGAGATTGAGCACCTGGCGCGAGGCCGGCATCGCGCTCGTCGGCGGCGACGACCTCGCACTTGTAGCGGGCGCAGGCGAAGGCGACCGAAGGATGGTCGCCAAGCTCGCCCTCCGGGATCGCGCGCACCCCTTCCCACAGCTCGCCGCCGGCCAGCAGCGCGGTCTTCAGCACCTCGACGAAACCGGCTGCCAGCTCCGCGGGCGGCAGGGTGGAGATCGTCGCCCAATCGGCGATGACCGCGGCCGGGAGATGGTAAGCGCCGACGTAGTTCTTCGCCTGGGGCAGGTCCACCCCGGTCTTGCCCCCGTAGGCGGAATCGACCTGCGCGACCACCGTGGTCGGGACCTGGACCACCGGGACGCCGCGCTGGTAGGTGTGGGCGCAGAACCCGCCGAGGTCGCCGACGACTCCGCCTCCCAGCGCGACGAGGTGGTCGGCGCGGGTCATCCCGGCCTCGCTCAGCTGCTCCAGCACCTGCTCGGCGGATGCCATCGTTTTCGCCCCCTCCCCCGGATCGACCTCGATCCGCGCCACGGTCGGCTCGATCCGCCCGGCGTAGATGCTGGCGACGTCGCGGTCGGTGAGGCAGAAGCGGCGACCCTCAAGCGGCCACCAATCGCACTCCAGCAGTCCCTCACCCACGAAGGCGGGGTACTCGCCGGAGGCGCTCGCGGCCCACAGCAGCCGGGTCTTCGTGGGCAGGCTCCGGAGGGCCTGGATCGCCGGCATCGCTCGCTCGATGACCCCCGGGGGGCCTGGCATCACGACCGCATCGGCCAGCGCCTCGTAGATCGGCTCCCGGACCTGAATCAATTGGGCGACGTCCTCGGCCGATCGCGCCAGGGGCCTCGGCGCTCCCCTCGATCCGCCGCCAGGCCTCCCCGGCCTCGACCTGCAGCCAGACGACCAGGTGGCGCTCGAGCGCGTCGCGGATCCGCGGCGAGAGGACGCTGCCCGCCGCCGAGGGCGATCGCGCCCCCGCTGGCGGTCTCCAGCAAGCGGCCGACGACCTCGGCCTCGCGCCGGCGGAACGCCTCCTCGCCATCCGACTCGAAGGCCTCCTGCGATCCCCATCCCGAGGTCGGCCTCCATCAGATCGTCGATCTCGGTCGTCTCCAGCCCCACCGCCCGCGCGGCCTCCAGCGCGGTCGACTTGCCGGCGCCCATGAAGCCGATGAAGACGATCGCCGGCTCAGTCACGCCAGTCGATACGCCGCTTGTAGGCCTCCAGGGCGGCCAGGGCGTCGTCGATGTGATCGCCGCCGAACTTCTCCCGATAGCAGCGCGCGAGGACCAGGCAGACCATCGCCTCGGCGACGACCGCGGCGGCCGGGACGACGGTGGAGTCGGTGCGCTCGCGGAGCGCCTGCGCGGGCTCCTTGGTCTCGGTGTCGACCGAGCGAAGCGGTTTTGTCAGGGTCGAGATCGGCTTGATCGCCGCCCTCACGCGCAGCGGCTCGCCGTTGGTCATGCCACCCTCCAGGCCGCCTGCGTGGTTGGTCTCGCGGAAGTAGCCGCGCTCGGGGGAGTGGAAGATCTCGTCGTGGGCCTCGGAGCCGGGCCGCCCGGCGACCTCCCAGGCCTCGCCGATCGCCACCCCCTTGACCGACTGGATCGAGGCGAGGGCGCCGGCCAGGCGCCCGTCGAGGCGCTCCTCCCAGGAGACGTGGGAGCCCAGGCCCGGAACCAGCCCGAAGACGCCCACCTCGAAGCTGCCGCCGAGGCTCTCGTTTGCCTTGCGCAGGCGATCGATCTCGTCGACCATCGCGGCGCTGGCGTCCGCGTCGAGGCAGCGGACGGGGTCCTCGTCGACGCGCTCGAAGTCGGCCGGGCCGAGGTCGTCGCGCTCGGGGGCCGTGACCGAGCCGACCGCGACCACATGGCTGTGGACGGAGACGCCCATCGCGCTCAGGAGCCCGCGGGCGATCGAGCCGGCGGCGACGCGCGCCGCGGTCTCGCGGGCGCTGGCGCGCTCGAGCACGTTGCGCCCGTCCCGGAAGCCGTACTTCTGCATGCCGACCAGGTCCGCGTGCCCCGGGCGCGGAAGGTGAACCTCCTCGACCTCGGCCGAGACCGGCCACGGGTTCATCCGCTCTTCCCAGTTGGCGTAGTCACGATTCGCGACCAGGATCGCGATCGGGCTGCCGAGGGTGCGCCCGTGGCGGACCCCCGAGCGGATCTCCACCGAGTCGGACTCGATCTTCATCCGCCCGCCGCGGCCGTGGCCGAGCTGGCGCCGCGCCATGTCGCGGTCGAGCGCCTCCCGGTCGAGCGCCAGCCCCGCCGGCATGCCCTCGACGATCGCCACCAGGCCCGGCCCGTGCGACTCCCCGGCGGTTGTGAAGCGGAATGCCATTGCCGCGCCTAGGCTAATGCGTAGGCCGTGACCTTCGTTCCCCGCGTTTGACCGACTGATGGCAGCCCGCCGACTGATCGTGGTGATGCTGGTCCTGCTCGGGCTCTCGACCTTGGTGGCGGCACTCGTTCCCGCGCCGCAGCCATCCGGAGGCGGGCCCGGAGGCGGAACCGGCCCCGCCCCGGGGACGGGGCCGGGGCGAGGGCAGGACGGGGCAGCGCCCCGGGCCGGCGGTACCGTCGCGGCGCGGATCACGGTCTCCGCCGCCGCGCCCGAGACGGTGAAGGTGAAGCCCGGACAGCGGCTGGTGCTGCTCGTCGTAGGGCCGATCGGCGAGGACATCTCGATTCCGGCCTTCGGGCTGACCGAGACGATGACGCCGAGCGCGCCGGCCCGCTTCGATTTGATCGTCGATCGGGCCGGGATCTTCCCGATCCGGGCCTACGGCACCGACGGCCCGGTCGGGAGGATCGCCGCACGGTCCGGCCGAACGCAAGGTTGAGTCCCCAATGGGCACGAAAGGTTGGGTCCAGCGGCTTTGGCCGCCGACTGCGGGCGCCAGCAGCCCTTCGCGCTTCAGCCGCGGCGCGCCGCGGCGCGCATCACGTCCAGGGGCGGCTCGCGGCCGGTCCAGATCGCCAGGGAGGCCGCTCCCTGGCAGACCAGCAGCTCGATCCCGTCCACGGTCCTGGCGCCGGACGCCGCCGCCGCCTCGAGCAGCGGCCCGCGTCCCTCTCCGTAGACCATGTCGACGACAACCTGGCCGCCATGGAGGTCCCCGGCGCGCAGCGGGAGCTCGGTGAAGGGGTCCTCCCCCCGCAACCCAACCGCGGTCGAGTTGACGATCAGGTCATGCGCAGCCGCCTCAGGCGTCAAGACCGGGCTGCCGCCCAGGGCATCGCACAGCTCCCGCGCCCGCGACTCCGTCCTGTTCCAGACCTCGACCTCCGCCCCCTCGCGGACCAGCGCCCACACGGCGGCCCGAGCAGCGCCGCCGGCGCCCAGGACCAGCGCCCTCGACCCCGCCACGGATCGGGGCAGGGAGGCGATCAGGCCGATCGCATCGGTGTTGTCCGCGCGGATCGATCCCTCCTCGAAACAGAGCGTGTTGGCTGCCCCGATCCCACGGGCCACCGGCGAGGAGCCATCGGCTAGCGCCAGAGCGGCAACTTTGTGGGGAACCGTGACGTTGGCACCGACGAAGCCCTCGTCCGGCATCGATTGCACTTGCCCCTCAAGCTCCTCGGGCGTCACGTCGAGCGCCTCGTAGCTCCAGCTCTCCCCCAGGCCGAGAGCCGCGAGCGCGGCGCTCTGCATCGCCGGCGAGCGCGAGTGGGAGATCGGGTGCCCGAGAACGGCCAACCGGCGCCGCTCCGGCCGCTCGGCGGCGCTCATCCGCAGTCGGTCGGCGAGTTGCCCCCAGCCGCCGCCCGGGCCTTGTTGTAGGCGGCGACGTCCCGCTGGAACTGGGCGTTCGTCGAGGAGAAGCTGAGCCGATTGCAGCTCCCGGGCTTGGTCACGTAGTAGAGGTAGCCGGCCCGCGAGGGGTTGGCGGCGGCCCTGATCGCGGCCATGCCGGGGTTGCCGATCGGACCCGGCGGCAGCCCGCTGTTGATGCGGGTGTTGTAGGGAGAGTCGGTCTCCAGCTCGGACTTGGTGAGGGGCGAGTCGTAGTTGCCGACGGCGAAGCGCACGGTCGCGTCGATTCCCAGGGCGATGCCGCCGTGCAGGCGGTTGTAGATCACCGCGGCGATGTCGCGGTAGTCCTGCTGCACACCCTCGTCCTCGATCATCGAGGCGATGATCAGGAGGTCGTAGACGGTCAGGTTCTTCTTCTTCGCATAGCTCAAGTCGACGCCCCCAATCCTCTGGCGGAAGGTGTCTAGCTGGCGCTGGACCAGGTCGTCGACGGTCGGGTCCTTGGGCATTTCGTAGGTGGCGGGGAAGAGAAAGCCCTCGAGGTTGCGGGCGCGGCCCTGGGCACCGTAGGCGTTCGGATGGAAGCCCTTGGCCGAGATCGTGCTCCTCAGATAGCTCCCCCGAAGGCCGTCCTGACGTGCAATCGCCGCGATCTGCGGCCGGCTGAGCCCTTCCGGCACGGCGACGTTGACGACCTGCTTTACCGGCGCCTGGGAGAGCTCGTCGATCGCCGCGGAGTAGCTCATGTCCTTACGCATCTGGTGTCGACCCGGATACAGCTCGGAGCGCTTGCCGGCCAGGGTCACCCTGATCTGGAACAGGGTCGAGTTGGAGATCGCGCCACGGTCGGCGAGCAGGTCACCGATCTCGCTGACGCTCGACCCCTTCGGCACCCGCACGGCGAACGGCCGCCCCGATCCGTCGCCGTGGAAGGGCTGGAACAGCGCCCAGGCGAAGGCGGCTGCGAGCAACAGGACGACCCCCAGCACGGCCAGTGCGATCCGGCGTCGCAGCCGGCGCGTCCGCGCTCCGCGGGACGCTTCAGGTAGCGGCTCTTCGCGATACTCGTCCGGTCCCCAGAACCGCTCCTCGGGGGGCAGGGGGTCGCCGGCGAGAACGGAGCCCTCCTCGACCTCTTCCGGAGGTGGGAGAGGCTCGGCAGGGCGCCGGGGAGCCTGGGCGGGAGCGGGCGGCTCGGAGCCTGCTTCCGGATGCTCGGTGGCCGCCGGGGCCGGTTCGGGTGGAGCGGGGACCGGCTCGGAGACCACGGCTGCGGGGGGCGGGGGCTCGGGTGGGGGTTCGGGCTCGGGCTCGGGCGGGGGCGGGGGCTCGGGTGGGGGTTCGGGATCGGGATCGGGATCGGGCGGGCTCGCGGGCTCGCGCGCCTGGCGCTTCTCCTCACGCTCGCGGCGGCGCCTGGCCCGCTCCACGGCCGCGGGGTCGTCACGATCGAGGAACGGGTCGTCCCCGAGCCAGTCCTCAGGCGCCATCGCCGTGCTCTCCTCCGGTTCCGGTCACCGACGCGAGGTAGGCCTCGAGCAGATGCGCGGCCGCCAGGGAGTCCTCGGCGGCGCCCGCCCCTGCTTTCCGGCTCGCCTGGGCCATCCGCGTGGTCAGGCGCTCGTCGTAGGTCTCGACCGGTATCGAGAGGGCGCCTTCTAGCTGCTCGCAGAAGGCTCGTGTCGCATGCGCCTGGGCGCCCTCGGTTCCGTCCATGTTGAGCGGCAGCCCGACCACCACCCGCTCCGCGCCGAGGTCCTCGGCCACGCGGGCGACCTCGCGCACACCGGCGCGCTCGATCACGGCGACTGGCCGAACCAGCGTGCCGCTGGGATCGGAGACGGCGCAGCCGATCCTGGCCGAGCCGTAGTCGAGGGCGAGGATCCGCATCGGCTAGCCAAGTCCCCGCTCAATCGCCTTACGCGCGGTCGCAATCGCCTCACCCAGCTTCTCGAGGTCGCGCCCGCCGGCCTGGGCCATGTCGTCGCGACCGCCCCCGCCACCCCCGACCACCGCGGCGGCCTCTCGAACGACGGCGCCAGCCGAGAGACCACGCTCCACCGCGCCAGGCGAGAACAGGGCGACCAGCGCCACCCTTCCCTCCCCGGCGCCGCCGAGGACCAGGGCCGAGCCGTCGAGCGAGGACTGCATCCGGTTGGCCAGCTCGAGCAGCTGCTTCTGGTCGGAGAAGCCGGTCTCGGCCGTCACGACGCTGATCCCGCCGACCTCCGTCGCCTCGTCGAGCAGCCGCTTCGACTCCTCCCCCAGGCTCCGGGCCAGCGCGTCACCGGCCATCGTGCCCGCCTCCCTGACCGCGTCGGCCGCCTTCCGCGCTCCCGCCAGCGGATCCTGCGGTGTGCCCAGCAGCTCGCCCGCCTCGCGCAGCTCGTCGGCGCGATGCCGGAACCAGTCGATCGCGGCGGGTCCGGTGAGCGCCTCGATGCGGCGCACGTTTGCGGCGCTGGAACTTTCGCTGAGCAGCTTGAAGATCCCGACCTCCGCGGTGTTGGCGACGTGAGTTCCGCCGCAGAGCTCGCGGGAGACGTCATCGACCTCGACCACCCGCACCCACTCGCCGTACTTCTCGCCGAACAGCGCCATCGCCCCCAGTCGCTCCGCTTCGCCCCGATCCATGTAGAGCCACCGGACCGGCCGGCTCGCCTTGATCCAGTCGTTGACGCGGTCCTCGAGCGCCCGCAGCTCCTCCGGGCCGAGGGCATGGCCATGGGTGAAGTCGAAGCGCAGCTTGTCGGGCCGTACCGCCGAGCCGGCCTGGCGCACGTGAGTTCCCAACCGCTCCCGCAGCGCCGCGTGGAGCAGATGGGTCGCGGTGTGGTTGCGCATCGTCGCGTGCCGCGTCTCACGATCGACGATTGCCTCGACCCTCGCGCCCACTTCTGGCAATCCCGTCGGCAACACATCTGCCCCCGGACGAATCCCGGCAGAGCCGGGATCACCGGTCGCTGACGCTCCCTGGGAGGAGGCAGATGGCACTAATTCGAGGGCCTGGTCCTCGCCCACCCGGTACACGTCGAGGACCCTCGCCTCGCCGCCTTCCCAGCTAACCGTCCCGGAGTCGGCAACCTGGCCGCCGCCCTCGGCGTAGAAAGGGCTGTCCTCGAGCTTCGCCAGCACCCCCTCGCCGTCCGGGGCGAGGGCCGCAACCCCGGTGCTGGCCCGCAGCGCCTCGTAGCCGACGAAGCGGGTCGGGGCAGCGCCGGCGACGAAGCCGAGCACCTTCCCATGGTGGTCCTCGGAGCCATGGGCTGTGGCCGCGCCTCCGCGAGCGCGCTGGCGCTGCTCCTCCATCAGCTCCTCGAAGCCCTGGTCGTCGACCGAGAGGCCCTGCTCGGCCAGCAGCTCCTTCGTCAGGTCGTAGGGGAACCCGTAGGTGTCGTGGAGCTTGAAGGCGTCGGCCGCCTCGATCCACGAGGTCTCCGACTCGCGCGCCTCGATGACCAGGCGCTCGAGCAGCTCGGTGCCGCGCTCCAGGGTGCGGCCGAAGCTCTCCTCCTCGTCGGCGACCCAGCGAGCGATCGACTCGCGCTCGGCGACGACCTCGGGGTAGGCCTCCCCCATCACCTCGATCGCCCGCTCGGCGAAGCGCCCCAGCCAGGGCGCCTCCAGACCCATCGTCCGGCCCTGCTGGATCGCTCGCCGCATGATCCTGCGCAGGATGTAGCCGCGGTCCTCATTGGAGGGGACGACGCCGTCGGCGATCAGGAAGGCGGCGCCGCGCGAGTGATCCGCGACGATCCGCATCGCGCGCGTCGTCGTCTCGTCCTCGCCGTGGGAGCGGCCCGAGATCTCCTCGGCCAGCTCGATCAGCGGCCGCAGCAGATCGGTCTCGAACACCGAGGGAACGTCCTGCAGGATCGCCGCCATCCGCTCCAGCCCCATGCCGGTGTCGATGTTTCGCATCGGCAGCTCGCTGAGGCTGCCGTCCGCGGCCAGCTCGTAGCCCATGAAGACGTGGTTCCAGAACTCGAGGAAGCGGTCCGTGTCGTCGCCGGGCCGCTCGTTGGCCCCGCCGAACTCCTCCCCGCGGTCGTAATAGAGCTCCGAACTGGGACCGCAGGGGCCCGTCGGGCCGCCCTGCCAGAAGTTTTCGGAGCGCGGCAGGGGTACGATCCGCTCCTCCGGCAGGCCGATCCCCTTCCAGATCTCGAGTGCCTCCGTGTCGAGGCCGAGGCCCAGCTCCTCGTCGCCGGCGAACACGGTGACCCAGATCTGGGAAGGGTCGAACCCGAAGCCGTCGATCGAGAGCTGCCAGCCCATCTCGATCGACTCCTGCTTGTAGTAGTCGCCGAAGCTCCAGTTGCCGAGCATCTCGAAGAAGGTGAGATGGCGGGCGGTATTGCCGACCTCCTCGACGTCGGTCGTGCGAAAGCACTTCTGCACGTCGGTCACCCGGGGCGCCGGCGGAGCCTCGAGGCCGAGGAAGCTGCGCTTGAACGGCTGCATCCCGGCAGTCGTGAGCAGGACGGAGGGATCGTGGGAGGCGGGCACCAGCGACGCCGACGGCACGCGCAGGTGACCCCTCTGCTCGAAGAAGGAGAGGTATGTCTCTCGGATGTCCTTGGCTCGCATCGAGGGGAGAGCCTAAGGCTAGAAAGCGTCGGCGAGCTAGGCCGCGACGGTCGCGTGCCCGACGATCGCCTCGCCGCGCATCAGGACCGCCGTCTGCCCGGGCGCGGGCCCCGCAAACGGATGAGCGAGGCGGAGGCGGAGGCGCCGGTGCCGCCCGGCCCCGGCGCTGCCCTCGATCGCGGCGCCCACCGCCTCGGAGTGGTAGCGCAGGCGAACGGCGTCGACGCAGCCGCCATCGCGGTGCAGGACGGCGTCGCGGAGGTGGACCTCGCGGCTCGCCAGCTCGGCCGCCGGACCGACGGTGACGGTGTTGGCCCCGGCGTCGGTCGCGAGAACGTAGAGCGGCGCCTTCGACGGCAACCCGATGCCGCGGCGCTGGCCTACGGTGAAGTGATGATGGCCGCGATGGCGTCCCAGCAGTTGCCCGTCCTGGTCGACGAGGTCCCCCTCAAGATCTGCGAGGCCCCCGTGCCGGCGCAGGAAGGCGCGCTTGCCCTGCCCAGCCAGGAAACAGAGGTCCTGGCTCTCCGGCTTGCGGGCAACCGGCAGCCCGTGGCGCTCGGCCAGCGCCCGGACCTCGGCTTTGGGGCGCTCGGCCAGCGGGAAGCGGAGCCGGGCCAGCAGCTCGGGGGCCAGGGACGCGAGCATGTAGCTCTGGTCCTTTGCGGAGTCGGCTGCGGGCGCCAGCAGGTCCCCCTCGGAATCGGCGATTGTGCGGGCGTAGTGGCCGGTCACCAGACCGACCGCTCCGATCCGCTCGGCCAGGGCGATCATCGCCGCGATCCTCACCTCTCCGTTGCACAGCACGCAGGGGTTGGGGGTCTCGCCGGCCGCGTACCCGGAGAGGAACTCCCCCACCACGCGGCGGCGAAAGACGTCCTCGAGGTCGAGCGTGAGGTGCGCGAGACCGAGCGAGTGGGCGAGCGACCGGGCCCCCTGCACCGCCTCGGGCGAGCAGCAGGCCCGGGTCCCGTCGGTCTCCGGATCAGCCCAGAGCTTCAGTGTCACGGCGACCACCTCCGCCCCCCGCTCGCGCTCGAGCAGCGCCGCGACGGCGCTGTCGACGCCGCCCGAGAGCGCGACCAGGACCCGGGTGGGATCGGGCTCGCCGAGGCGGGCGGTCGAACCCGCGGCCTCCGAGAGGGCGCGGTGAAACGCGTCGGCGGCGAGCCGTGGAGCATGCTGCTTGCCTGGAGTGAGGCCGCCGAGCGCGGCGTCGACGTCAGCCGCGCCGATTGCCGCAGCGTCGAGCGCCGGGATGCCCTCGATCAGCTCGGCCGCGGCGTTGGCCGCCGCCCGGGTGGCGCCGCATCCCTCGGTGTCCAGGGTCACGGTTGACACTTGCCCCGCCTCGATCGTCAGCGAGATCCGGACCAGATCGCCGCATGCCGCGCCTCCGGCGGCTCCGGTGAACGAGCCCGGGACCGGCGGCCCGAGCCACGAGGTCTCGGCTAGCTGACTCTCGAATGCTTCGTTCACGAAGAAAGAGGCTCCAACCCGCCGTTACCACCCCTGGCTTTGATCCCTTCAGAGAAGGTGGGTGCCTACTCCGAACCCCACGGGGCCCGGAGATACCGGCTCCCTAGCCGTTTGTGTTGGGTCAAACGGTGGGATGGCTGGCGCACGGGCTCGAGCCACCGGGAACGGTAGCAACGCCGGCGCCAACCACTCGATCGATCACTCAATGTTGGAGAGCAGCATCTCGGCCTCGCTCCAGCTCTCAGCCGGCACCCGCAACGCGATGTCGCCGCGCCCGAGGCGGTCCGGCTCCCAATCCGCGGTCAGCACCGCGTCGATCCCGGCCTCCCGCAGCGACTGGTGCCAGGCGCGAGCGGTGGCGACGTCCCCGAAGTCGCGCACCACCTCCCAGCCGTCGAAGCGGGGATCGCCGACGTGCACGGGGGTCTGGCCCGGGCCGGGGGCGCGGTTGCGCCAGCGGTCGCGGAGCCACTCGAACGGGCTCCTCGGCTCCTCGCTCAAACCGGAACTCCCGGCGACTCAGCCCGGCCGCTTGACGCGCGCCTGTAGCCCCAGCTCGCGCAGCTGGCGCTCGTCGACGGGCGCCGGTGCGGCGGTGAGTGGGTCGCCGCCCGAGGCGGTCTTGGGGAAGGCGATCACATCGCGGATCGAGTCGCTGCCGTGCAGCAACGCCACCCAGCGGTCGAGCCCGTAGGCGATGCCGCCGTGCGGCGGAGCGCCGTAGCGGAGCGCCTCCAGCAGGAAGCCGAAGCGCTCCTCGGCCTCCTCGCGGCCGATCCCCAGGACCTCGAAGGCCGCCCGCTGGACCTCGGGGTCGTGGATTCGGATCGAGCCCCCGCCCAGCTCGACCCCGTTCCAGACCATGTCGTAGGCGAGCGCCCGGGCTGCGCCCGGATCAGCGGGGTCGATTCCCTCCGCAGGGGCGGTGAAGGGATGGTGGAGCGCCTCCCAGCGTCCCTCCTCGGGATCATGCTCGAAGAGGGGCCAGTCGACGATCCAGCTGAGCTCGTTCGCGCCCTCGGGGATCAGGTCCCAGCGTCGCCCAAGGCGCTGGCGCAGCCCCCCGAGGATCGCCGCGGCCCGCGCCGGCTCGTCGGCGGCGATCAGCATCAGGTCCTCCTCGGCCGCGCCGAGGCGCTCGTTGAGTGCGGACAGCTCCTCCGCCTTCAGGAACTTGGCGATGGGCGCCCGCCATCCGTCGCCTTCGCGGAATGCCCAGACGAGGCCCTTGGCGCCAAGCTCCTTCGCCTCGTCGATCAGCCCGTCCAGCTCGGCCCGCGAAAGGTCCCTCTGCCCGGCGTTGAAACCCCGCACGACCCCACCGGAGCCGATCACCGAGCCGAAGGCGTTGAACCCCGTGCCCACGAGGATGTCGGTGAGCTCGGCGATCTCGAGCCCGAAGCGGGTGTCAGGGCGGTCGGTGCCGAAGCGGGCGATCGCGTCGTCGTAGGCGATCCGCGGGAACGGCGGGCTGACCTGTATCCCCATCTCGCCGAGGACGTGGGCGATCAGCCGCTCGTTCAGGTCGATCACGTCCTCGACCCCGACGAAGGACATCTCCAGGTCAAGCTGCGTGAAGTCCGGCTGGCGGTCGGCGCGGAGGTCCTCGTCGCGGAAGCAGCGTGCGATCTGGAAGTAGCGCTCGAACCCGGCGATCATCAGCAGCTGCTTGAACAGCTGCGGAGACTGCGGGAGCGCGTAGAAGGAACCCTGCTGAAGGCGGCTGGGGACGAGGAAGTCACGGGCCCCCTCGGGTGTCGAGCGGGTCAGCACGGGGGTCTCGATCTCGTAGAACCCAGCGCCGTCGAGGAATCTCCGCATCGAGGCGGCGACGCGATGGCGCAGCGCCAGTGCTCGCTGCATCGGCTCGCGGCGCAGGTCCAGGTAGCGGTGGCGAAGGCGGGCGTCCTCCCCGACCTCGCCGGAGAAGCCCTCGATCTCGAACGGTGGCGTCTCCGCGTCGGCGAGCACCTCGGCCTCGGCGACGAGGACCTCCACCTCACCGGTGGGCAGGTCCGGGTTGACCGCCTCTTCCGAGCGCCGGACTACCTCGCCGGAGGCGGTGACGACGTCCTCGGCCCGCAGCCCGTGCGCCAACTGGTGGGCCTCCCCCGCAGCGTCGGGATTGAAGACGAGCTGGACGATGCCGGTGCGGTCCCGCAGGTCGATGAAGATCAACCCGCCGTGGTCGCGGCGGCGATGGACCCAGCCCGCCACCCGCGCCTCCGAGCCGACCCGGTCGGGCAGCACCTCACCGCACCAGGCGTCGCGGTAGGCGTTGGAGCTGAGGAACGGGATCGGCCCGCTCACGGGCCGTCCCTTCTCAGCTCCTCGAGCCGCTCGATCGCCTCGGCGGGGTCGAGCGGGCGTTGCTCGCCGCTCTGCATGTCGCGGAGCTGGGCGGTGCCGTCCTCCTCGAGGATGACCGTTGCTCTGGCGCCGACCCGGTCGGCCTGCTTGAGCTGGCCCTTAAGCCCACGTGCACCGAGGTCCAACTCGGCGGTGAGGCCGGCGTTTCGCAGCTCCGAGACCAGGGCGAGCGCACGCCGGCGCCCCTCGTCGGTGGTGACGGCGACGAAGGCGTCGCGCGGCTCCGGGGCGACCTCCGCCTCGGCGCCCATCGCCAGCAGGATCCGCTCGATTCCCGCGGCCCAACCTGCGGCGGGTGTCGCCGGGCCGCCCAGCTGCTCCACCAGCCGGTCGTAGCGGCCGCCGCCGCCGATCTGGGATTGGGCACCGAGGTGGCTGCAGTCCAGCTCGAACACGGTGCGCGTGTAGTAGTCGAGCCCACGCACCAGGGTGTCGTCGATCTCGTAGGAGACGCCGTTGGAGTCGAGCAGCCCGCGGACGGTCGCGAAGTGCTCGGCGTCGTCGCCGTCGAGGCGCTCCAGAAGCCGCGGCGCGCCGGCCATCACCTCCCGGGTTCCCTCGTCCTTGGAGTCGAACGCGCGCATCGGGTTGGCGTCGATCCGCTCGCGCACGTCGCCAGCCAGCCGCGTCTCGTTGGCGCGCAGGTAGGAGACCAGCTCGTCGCGGTAGGAGGCGCGCGACTCGGGCGAGCCGAGGCTGGAGAGCCGCAACGTCACCCCGGGCACCCCCAGCTCGCTGATGATCTCGTCGAAGAGCATGATCACCTCGGCGTCGACCAGCGGCACATCGGAGCCGATCGCCTCGGCGCCGAACTGGTGGAACTGGCGGTAACGGCCGGCCTGTGGCGCCTCGTAGCGGAAGAAGGGGCCCCAGTAGAAGAGCTTCACCGGCTGCGCGAGCTTGTGCATCCCGTGCTCGACGTAGGCGCGGCAAACCGGGGCCGTGCCCTCAGGGCGGAGGCTGACGCTGCGCCCGCCGCGATCCTCGAAGGTGAACATTTCCTTCTGGACTACGTCGGTCGCCTCCCCCACCCCCCGCGCGAACAGCTCGGTGTCCTCGAAGATCGGGGTCTCGATCCGCCCGTAGCCGGCCCGCTCGAAGACGGCGCGCACCACTCGCTCGAGGCGGTCGCGGGAACGCGCGTCGGCGGGAAGGACGTCGAAGGTCCCCTTCGGTGCTTGGGCGCCTGCGCTCATCGGCTGACGGCGCCCGTTCAGCGCGCCAGCTCGGCCAGGAACGGATTCGAGGCCTGCTCGGCCCCGATCGTGGTGACACCCATATGACCCGGGTAGACCGTCGTCTCGGGGGAGTGCGACTCGACAAGTGTCCCGATCGACTCCAACAGGGTGCCCCAGTCGCCCCCGGGGAGGTCGGTGCGGCCCACCGAGCCCTGGAACAGGACGTCCCCGGAGAAGATCGCGTCCTCGCCACGGACCGAGTAGGTCACGTGGCCGGGGCTGTGCCCAGGGGTGAAGATGACGTCGATCTCGAAACCGGCCAGGTCGAGTCTCTCGCCACCGGCGACCGTCTCGTCGGCGTCGTAGCTTTCGAAGGGGCCGAAACCCGGCCAGGGAACGAAGGCCATGATGTCGGCCAGCAGCGGCACCTCGATCTCCGGGCAGTAGACGGGCGCGCCGGTGGCCTTCGCGACAGGGGCGACGGCACCGATGTGGTCGAAATGGCAGTGGGTGAGCAGGATCGCCTCGACCTGGAGGCCCAGCTCGTCGACCGGAGCGAGGATCCGCTCCGGCTCGTCACCGGGATCGACGATCAGGGCACGCTCGGAGCCGTCGCGCCGGAAGACGAAGCAGTTCTCCGCCACCTGGCCGACCGTGAACATGCGAACGTCCATCTAATCGCCTCCCTCGCGCATCTTCGCCCGCTCGCGACGGCGCCAGATCATCTGGTCCATGTAATAGCCGGCCGGGATGTAGAAGGCGAGCATGAAGAGGCTCAACCCGATCGCCTCCCCGGCGGGCCGCTTGAAGCCGACCAAGAGGAGGACGAAGAAGACGGCAGCGGCGATCAACCCGCGCACGGCGGCCGAGCGCCAGCTCGGGGTGCGGTCCACGCGGCTCTGGCCGCCCCCGCTTCGCTTCGACCTCGCACGCGCCCGGGCCTCCTCGCGCGTGCGCGGGCGGGCCTTGCGGCGGTTGCCGGCATCGATCCGGCCCCCCTGGGTACCGCGGTGCTTGCGACGCCGCTTCTTGCGCGTCTGGGCCATGGGGGGAATCTAGCGGGAGCCGCCGCCGCCCGCGCTGGGCAGAACGCGCTCGATCACCCGCAGATCGGGATCGAAGCCGCGGATCGGCACCTCATCCGGATAGCCCTCCAGCGCGGCCTCGGGGATCAGCCCGACCAGCTCGGCCTCCAGCGGCCTGGCGCCGGCGGGGACGGCCAGCTCCGCGATGCGCGCGACCACTGCGGCCAGGGGGACGGAGAGCGGGTCGTGGACGTTGGTCGAGATCTGGGGCCGGCCACCGGAGAGGATCAGCCCGATCGCGCGCACCCCGGGCAGCCCTCCTCCGGATTCGCGCAGCTCGGCGGCGATTCGCTGAACCGTCGGCTCGTCACCCCGGTCGAGGACCACGTTGAAAGCCGCGAGCGGTGGACGGGCGGTCACCAGGGTCGCGCCGGCGCTCGGGTGCGCGACCGGGGGGCCCCAGTCGGGAGCCAGCTCGCCGCTCTCCATCCGCCGGCGCAGCTCGCTCGGCCCGCCGCGGCGGAAGAAGGCGCGCTCGGCCCGCTCGGGAGCGCCGGCCAGCTCGCCGTAGCCGAACACGGGGATCCCCAGCTCGCCGATCGCTTCGGCGACGGCCCGAGCCTCGGCGAGCGCGGCATCGTAATCGGCCTCGTCCAACCAGACCACGGGACAGACGTCGAGGGCGCCGACGCAGGGGTGAAGACCCCGGTGCCGGGTGATGTCGATCAGCTCCAGCGCGGCGTCGGCGCCTGATGCGAGGGCGCCTCGGAGCGACCCCGGGTCGGCTGCCAGGGTGAAGACGGAGCGGTTGTGGTCGGCATCGGTGTGGCGGTCGAGCAGGACGGCGCCGCTGGTGAACGCCGACTCGAGCGCCAGGATGCGGTCGGCCTCGCGGCCCTCGGAGACGTTGGGGACCGCGAGCAGCGCCAACTACACCAGCAGCTCCCCGCCGCGGACGAGCGGCTCGCCGTCAACGGTGACGTCAGGATCGAGGACGACGCAGTCGAGGTGGACCGGAACCTGGACCGTGCCACCGATACCCGCCGAGGCGCCGAAGGCCACGTGTGTGGTGCCGAGGATCTTCTCGTCCTCGAGGATCTCACCAGTCAGGATCGCCTTTTCGTTGGTCCCAACGCCGAGCTCGGCGACGTTAGTGCCGTCGGGGCCGTGCGCGCTCAGCAACTCGAACAGCCGCTCACCTTCGGCACCGCTCGCCTCGCGGAGGTGTCCGTCGGCCACGGTGAGCCGGACCGGCTCGGAGACCTTGCCGATCCCGGCGATCGATCCTGCAACTACAAGCGTTCCCCGGCCGGTGCCCTCGACAGGGGCGATGAACCCCTCGCCGCACGGCAGGTTGCCGAACGCCCCAGGAGCGGTGAGCTCGCCGGTGTCCGGGATCGCGTCGCGGCCCTCGATCCCCAGCCGCAGGTCGCTGCCCAGAGGGCAGGTGATCAGCGCCTCTGAGCCTGCGTCGAGGGCGGCGGCAACGGCGGCTCCGCGGCGGCGAAGCCGCTCGATGTCGGCGCTCATGACGCGCGCCAGCATCTCCTCGGTGACGCCCGGCAGGGTGGCGATCCGAGCGCCGGCCTCGCTTGCGGCCTTGCGCGCAGCCGTGTGTGAGAGGGACTGCACCGTGGGGGCGAGGACTACGTCGGCGGCGGACATTGCGGCCGCAAGCGCAGCAGGCGGCTCGCCAGCGTGCGAAGCCCGCTCGGCCATCAAAGCGAGGATCGCCTCGGCTCCGGCCTCCGCGGCCGCATCGCCGAGCGCCCCGCCGATCCTCTCGGTGGCCTTGTTGCAGATCACCAGGACCTCTTCGCCCTCGCTCACCCCCAGGCAGTCGCGGACGACGGTCCGGGCGGATCGGTCAAGCGCCTCGCTCATCGGGCGCAAGCCTAGAAGAGGCGGCGACCGCGAACTGACGCACCTCGGTTCCACCCCTCGGTACTCCGACGCGACAGTTCCTGTGAGACGATGCCAGGTGAGCGAGCCGTGGGGAGTCGGACTCGACATGAAGGATCGAGACAGGGCGGCATCGCCGCCCTGTCCATGGTGCTAGGGGGATTGATCGTGGCGACGGCGGCGCAGGGCTCTGGGGCGCATTCGCACCTTCAGCGGCGCGACCACTACACGCCCGTGGTCCAGTCGGTGCTCAGCGAGCCGCGCTGGTTCAGGGGGGCGGACCACCGCATCCACCTCGCCTACGAGCTGAGGCTGATCAATGGCTTCCCGGTGCCGATCCGGGTCACGGGGCTGCGGATCCGGGATCCCCGGCGGCACCGCACCCTGGCTCGGCTGAAGGGGGCGCGACTGAGGCAGTCGATGTCCCTGCTGGCCGAGCCGTCGAACCCGACGAGGACGCTTCCATCGTCGTCAGTGGGGATCGTCTATGTCGACCTCACGTTCAAGCGCCGCGCCGGGATACCGGAGACCGTCAAGCACGCCCTGACCGTGCATGTCCCTCCCGGTCTGCCGGTTTCGCGCAGGATCACGACGGTCGGGGCCAGTGCTCGGGTGGACCAGCGTCCGCCGATCGTGCTCGGGCCGATGCTCCGCGGCCGCGGCTGGATCGCGGTCGGAAGCTGCTGCGACGGTCCTCACCGTCGCTCGATCCAGCCCGTCAACGGCCACCTCAGGCTCGGCCAGCGTTTCGCGATCGACTGGAACGGCTTCGACCGGCGGCGCTATTTCGTCCGGGGGGACCAGGACGTCAACAGGAATTGGACCTTCTTCGGCAAGCCGGTGGTGGCGGTCCGCGAGGCCAGGGTCGTCAAGGCCTTCGACCGGCTGCCCGATCAGATTCCCAACCACCCGACGAAGGTCGGAATCCGGAAGGCAGACGGAAACTACGTGATCCTCGCACTCGGCCAGCATCGTTTCGCCTTCTACGCCCACCTGGAGGCGGGCAGCGTCCGGGTCCGGGCGGGGCAGCACGTTCGAGAGGGGCAGGTGATCGGCCGGCTCGGGAACTCCGGCAGCTCGACCGGTCCCCATCTGCACTTTCAGGTGATGAACCGACCCTCGGCCCTCGACTCGGACGGCCTTCCCTTCGTCTTCGACCGGTTCTACCTGCGCGGGAAGACCCCCAGCCTCGACGCGATGGTCCCGATCATCGAAGCCGAGAAGCCCGTGCCGGTGGATCGCAGGACCGCCGGCCCGCGCCGCAACGAGCTGCCGCTGGGACTCGATGTGGTCGACTTCCCCGCCCGGGGATAGCCCCGACCCGACGCTACGATTCCCCTCCCCGCCGGGGTAGCTCAGCTGGTTAGAGCAGCGGAATCATAATCCGCGTGTCGGGGGTTCGAGTCCCTCCCCCGGCATGATCCACGCACCGGGCTCCTCGGCCCGTCGTGGCGGAACTAGACCGGGTTTGTTGCGGTGACGATCCAGACCGACGCCCGCCCGAGAATGGAGCCATCGGGTTGGCGCCAGGCCGCGTATCGGTCGGCGAGCGCCTCGGCTATCTCGGGGCGGCGGCTCTCCCCGTAATCCCCGTTGAGCCGGATCAGCTCGGCTCCGGGCCCAATTGCGAGCATGGCTTCGACGGCCTCATCGATATCCCGTCCCATCAGATAGTCGAAGTCGCGTCGGTGAAGCTCGATCTGATCGAAACCGGCCGCTTCGAGGATTCCGCGAGCCGTATCGGGATTCCCCAGGGAGAAGGGCCCCGGGCCGCAGGTGTCGGCGTCGTACTCCGCGGGACGAGAGAGGAAGCGTTGGACGACCTCCTCTGTTTCGGACCAGATCGGGCTCTCGTCCTTGCGCCGCCACACGACCTTGCGCAGCACGCCGCCTGGCCTGAGCGCTCCGCGAATCGCGCGCATCGCCGGAACCGGCGCAGCGAAGAACTGCGTACCCATACGCGAGAAGGCGTAGTCAAAGGTCGGTTCCCACTGCGCCGTCTGCGCGTCAGCTACCTCGAACTCGGCGTTCTCGACGCCTGCTGCCGCGGCCTCTTGGCGGGCGCTCTCGATGAACCGCGGAGAGGAATCGGTGCCGAGCGCCAAACCCTCAGGGCCGACGAGGTCGGCGAGCTGCTGGGTCGTATCTCCAAACCCGCAACCGATGTCGATGCACCGCCACCCGGGCTGCGGCATGAACCGCTCGAAGACCTCCCCGGTGATCTCGCTCAGCGCCCCTACGAACACCTCGCGGTTCGTCTTCCACCTCTCATAGAGGACCGTATCCCAGGCCCGCACGGCTTCCTCGTTGGCTGATGCTGTATCGCCGGGGTTCACTACCTCGTCACCGAAGGAGGCTACATCCCCTGACCAAGTCGACAACCGTGCGATCGGTCACTTTAGGGGACTGGATCTGAACGTCGGCCCCGTCGTGCCGTACCCCGTAGGCATGCCCAGCGACAACGTCGAACTCGTGCTCGAGGCCACTCTCGCGGTTGCCGCCGGGGCGCCCCGGTTTGAGCTGCTCGCACCCGAGTACGTCTGGGACTTCTCGACCGCTCCCGGGCTCTGGCCCGAGGAGCAGCGCCACCATGGCAGGAATGCTGTGGCCGAGCTGCTGCAGAGCTGGATCGGGGTCTGGGACGAGTTGCATCTCGAGGTCGAGGAGACCATCGACGGTGGCGATCGCGTCATCGTCGTGACGCGCAACTTCGGGAGATTGAGCGGCAGCCACGCGAGGGTCGAGGGCCGCTGGGCCTATCTGACCACCTGCCACGACGGCCGGATGGTCCGGACCGAGGTCTACTTCACGAAGCGCGAGGCCCTCGCGGCCGCCGAGCTCACGGGGGACGTGATATCAGGCAGCTGAGATCGGGTAACCGGACAGCAAATGGAGATCGAGCGCAAGTTTCTCGTCGCGGAGCAACCGCCCCCCGAGGGCTCGCCGTCGGTTCGAATCGAGCAGGGCTATTTGGCGCTCGATGCTAAATCCGGCGTCGAAGTCCGCCTGCGGCGCAAGGACGAAGAGCTGTTGCTGACGATCAAGGGCGGCGCGGGACGATCGCGCAGCGAGGAGGAGCTGTCTCTCGACCGCCAGCGCTTTGAGTCCCTCTGGCCCCTCACGGAGGGTCGCCGCCTCAGCAAGGAGCGCCACCTGATCTCCCACGGCGGCTTCGAGATCGAGCTGGACGTCTACCGGGAGGACCTCGACGGCCTGCTGATCGCCGAGGTCGAGTTCCCCGACGAGGAGGCCGCCGAGGGCTTCGAGAAGCCCAAGTGGTTCGGCGAGGAGGTCACCGGAGAGCGGGGATATCTCAACCAGACCCTCGCCACCGAGGGGATCCCGCGGTGACCACCTTCCGCCTGAGGAAGAAGGAGTCCGAGGAGGACGGCATCCGGCGAGTCGCCCACGAGCGGGCGGGGAACGCCGTCGAGCTCCTGCGCGATGAGGACGCCGACCCGGCCGAGGCGGTTCACGGGGCGCGCAAGGACATGAAGAAGCTGCGGGCGACGCTGAGGCTGGTCCGCCCCGTGGTCGGCGATGCCACCTACCGTCGGGAGAACAAGCGCTTCCGCGCCGCCGGTCGCGCCCTCTCGGATGCACGCGATGCCCAGGTCCGCGCGGACACGCATCGACGCCCTCGCCGAGCGCTTCGACGACGAACCGCCCGACGGCGGCTGGTGGGCGGTGCGGGCAGCGCTGGCCGGCGAGGACGTGCCGGCGAGGGAGGAGCTCGAGTCGGTCCGCGAGGGCGCCGCCGCGGAGATTGCCGCCGGCGAGGAAAAGATCGACTCCTGGCCTCTCGATGCGGAGGGGTTCGGGCTCCTTCGCCCCGGGCTCAAGCGCGCCTACGCCCGCGCTCGAAAGACCTTTCGCAAGGCGCGTAAGCAGCCCACCGACGAGGCGCTGCACGAGTTCCGCAAGCGATCGAAGGACCTCTGGTACCAACTGCGACTCGTGCGCCTTGCCTGGCCGGCGGTGGTCAAGGTCACGGCCGACGAGGCGCACGAGCTCTCCGACCTGCTCGGTGACGACCACGACCTCGTCGTCCTCGACGAGCACCGTGAGGAAACCGAGCCGGCTCTGACCGCTGGGCAGCGATCACAACTGTCGGAGCTGATCGCGAGGCGTCGCAAGGAGCTCCAGGACGAGGCCTTCGCCTACGGGGAGCGCCTGCTCGCCGAGAAACCGAAGCGGTTCGTCAAGCGGATCGAGCGCTACTGGAGCGCTGACCGACTCTAGCTGGGCCGTGATAGCTCGTGGCGTCGGGGACCTCGGGCGGCTGAACCACGACGATCGCGGGGATCGGAGCGGTCGAGCAGCCACTGCATGTCACCTCGCTCCCACGCCGCGACCATCTCCTGTGCTGCCGCGATGCTCTCCTCGGACACCGTTCTGAGTCTCCGGATCGGCCCGACCCTGTTTCAGCCGGCGGCAGTGATCACCGGCTCCAGCACCTGCTCCAGGTTCGGCTCGCCGACCACCTCGAGCCTGTAGATCGCCTGGCGGATCGGGTGACGCGAATCGATCAGGCGCCCGAGGTCGATCGGCGTCCCCGCGATCACCGCGTCGCACTCGGTCGCATTGATCGTCGCCTCGAGCTCTGAGAGCTGCTCCTTCGAGTAGCCCATCGCCGGGAGGCAGGTTTCGATGTGGGGGAAGCGCTCGAGCGTCTCGGCGATCGAGCCGACAGCGTGCGGTCGCGGATCGACCAGGGTCGCGGCACCGGCCTCTCGCGCGGCGACGGTCCCGGCGCCGAAGGGCATCCCGCCATGAGTGATGGTCGGCCCGTCGTCGACCACCAGCACCGCCTTGCCCTTCAGGGACTCGCCGTCCTCCAGCGTGACGGGCGAGCGTGCCTGGATCACGGTCGCGTCAGGGTTGGCCTCCCGGGCACCGGCCAGGACCTCCTCGACCTGTTCCGGCGATGCGCTGTCGATCTTGTTCACCAGGAGCACGTCGGCCATCCGCAGGTTCATTTCGCCCGGGTGATAGCGGAACTCGTCCCCGGCGCGCAGCGGGTCGACGAGGACGATCTGCAGGTCGGCCTCGAAGAAGGAGAAGTCGTTGTTGCCGCCGTCCCAGATAACCACGTCGGCCTCGGCCTCCGCTGCGCGCAGGATCGCCTCATAGTCGACGCCGGCCCAGGTCACGATCCCCATCTCGACGGGCCTCTCGTACTCCTCGCGCTCCTCGACGGTCGGGTTCGAGGCGTCGATGTCCTCGATGCTGGCGAACCGCTGGACCCGCATCTCGTCGAGGTCGTGGTAGGGCATCGGATGCCTGACTTGGCCGACGCTGAGGCCCCGTTCGCGCAGGATCCGGCCCACCGCGCGGCTGGTCTGGCTCTTCCCGGCGCCGGTCCGCGCCGCGCACACCGAAACCACCGGCTTGCTGCTCTTCAGCATCGTCGAGCGGGGCCCGAGCAGGCTGAAGTCCGCCCCCGCGGCGAGAACGGCCGAGGCCGTGTGCATTACGTGCGCGTGGCTGACGTCGGAGTAGGCGAAGACCACCTCGTCGGCCTGCTCGGCGGCGATCAGCTTCGCCAGGTCCCCCTCGGCGCGGATCGGGATGCCCTGCGGGTAGCGGGACCCGGCGAGCGGCGCCGGATAGACGCGGTCGGCGATCCCAGGGATCTGGGTTGCGGTGAACGCGATCACCTCCACCTCGGGGTCGTCGCGGTAGAGGACATTGAAATCGTGGAAGTCGCGCCCCCCGGCTCCCATGATGATCACGCGCCGCATCTCGGCTCCTTCGCTCTCCGAAGCACCCTGCCGGAAGTCTATTCCGGCGCACACGGCGCGCGCTCGCCGGCTGCACTGGGCTGGCACTCTCGTTTCCGGGTTCAAGCCAGAGCGCCGGGGGCCGATGCGTTGCGCGATGGCATCGCTTCGAGAGGTCATTCCCAGCGTCCTCCCCACCCGCCCGGCGCGCCTGGCCGCCGCCGGCCTGATCGCCCTCGCGGGCCTCGGCCTCACCGGCTCGGCCGCTGCTGCGGCGCGCCCACCCCTGAAGACCGTGAGCGCGACCACCCAGGTCGACGGGCCTACCGGGACCCTGGCCAAAGTCACCGCACACTGCCCCCGCGGCACCCGGGCCGTTGCAGGCGGCTATGACCCGACCTTCGTCTTCCATCCCAACGGCTCGGGCACGGCGCTCTTGGTCAACACCTCGAGGCGGCTCGGCCCTGGGGCATGGAAGGTCACGGCCTACCAGCTCGGTGGCGGCGATCCGGTCTCGCTCACCGCGATCGCCAACTGCAGCTCAGAGCTGGGGCGGCCGAAGGTGAGGATCAGCCAGCGCTCGATCTTGGCAACCCCGAACAACCCGAACCCCGGCAACGCCACCGCGCACTGCCCCCATCACTACTTCGCCGTGGCCGGCGGATACCACATCTCGGTCAACGGCCGCTCCACCAATCCCTCGGACTCGCCGCCGGTGAGCATGGTGATTGGCTCGCGGGCGGTTGCGCGCGACTGGGCCGTCACCGGCGCCCGGGTCGGGACCGGCCGCTCCAAAATGACCGCGTTCGCCTACTGCTATCCGGTCCGCCCGCTCGGCCGGCCCAAGGTGGGGATCATGCACCAGCGCAGTCCCGTCGGCATCGACCAGCTGATCACCCCGCGCTGCCCGCTCGGTTGGTACGCCGTGAGCGGCGGCTACTCGGCCCGCTTCCCGATGGGGCCCGGGCAGGGCAGCAGCCTGCCGGCCTACTCGAAGCCGCACGGAACCCGCCGGTGGAGCTTCGGCGCCGTCGCCGTGCAGGGAAGTAACGCCCCGTTCAACGGGTTCACCTACTGCCTGCGGAGGTCCTGATGGCCGCCCGGACCACCCGTAAGTGCCTTGCAGCTGGCCTGCTCGCGCTCGGCACGGCAGCGCTCGCGCCGACCGCCGCCACCGCAAGCGAGACACCGACGATCACGACCGTGAGCGCGTCGAAGGTCGTCCGCGGGCCGCTCGGGACGATCGGAGCCGCCACGGCCCGCTGCCCGCGCGGCACACGGGTTCTCTCCGGCGGCTATGACTCGACCTTCCGCTCGGGCGCTCTGCTGCCGAATGCCTCGACGCGAAGCGGACCCCGGACCTGGCGAGTCTCCGCATACCGGGTCG
Source organism: uncultured Actinomycetes bacterium (assembly GCA_963738305.1). GTDB lineage: Bacteria > Actinomycetota > Thermoleophilia > Solirubrobacterales > 70-9 > JBBRHQ01. The sequence goes on from CAVTVU010000006.1 coordinate 345,176, forward strand.
GAGGGGGCGGCGGCAATCTGAAGCTGACTGTCTACGCGAAATGCGGCGATTTTCCCGCGCTGCGCAGCACCAGTGAGAAGGTCAACGTGCCCGCGCCGCCCGGCCACGTCGCCCTGCGAACGCTGCGACCCCGCTGCCCCGGCGACGACTTCGCTCTCTCCGGCGGCTTCAAGTTGACCGTCCCCGGCCGCTCTAACCCCAACGGCCCGCCGGCCGCAGTCGTCTTCGGCTCACGGGCCGAAGGTCACGCGTGGGCCGTGACTGCGACGCGCCTCGCGTCGAGCGGCTCGTCGAAGCTGACCGCCTTCGCCTACTGCACGCCCGAACGGCCCTTCAAGCGGGGGATATCCGGGGTCTTCCCCACCTCCCGGCGGTCGCGGCCACACCGGCTGACCCCTTTCTGCCCGCGGGGGATGACTGCCGCGAGCGGCGGCTTCCTCGCCCACTACCCGATGGGAGCCGCCATGGGAATCATGTTCCCCGTCACCTCCCACCCGGTGGGAGAGCGCCGCTGGACCTCCACCGGCGTGCCCTTGAACGCAGACGCGTTCTTCAGCGCCTACGCGTACTGCATCTGAGGCCCGGCTGCGCTAACCGTCCCCGCGGTGGTGGAGCGACCAGCGCAGGAGCGCCACCAGGCCGACAAGGATCGACCCGAAGGCGATCAGGGGCGGGACCCAACCGGCGGGCCGGGCAATCGCCAGGACCGCGACAACTAACGCGTCGACCCCAAGCAGCGCGCCGACCAGGAGCGGCCGGAGTTTCGACCAGGTGAGCTGGTCGGGCCTAGGACTCGCGGCGCTCGTCCGCGAGTTGCTCGATCCGCCGGAAGACGTCGGGCAGACGTTTCTTCATCCGCTCCAGCTCCCAGCGCTCGATCTTGATCAACCTGACCCGGGAGGTCGCCTCGACGCTCGCCGCCCGCTTCTCCTTCTCGATCAGCGAGACCTCCCCGAAGATGTCCCCGGGGCCGAGTTGCGCCACCTCCTGGCCGCCGCGGGTCACCTTCGCCGTCCCCTCCTCGATCGCCATGAACTCGTTGGCGTAGTCGCCCTCCTTGACGATCACCGTACCCTCGGGGACCTCGTCGGAGGTTGCGAAGGTCGTGACGACTCTGAGGTCGTCGTCGGGAACGTCCTCGAAAATCCGGATCCTCTTCAGCTGGGTGGCGTCCATCCGTCCTCTCCCTCGGGGTCATCGCGCAACCTAACCGATCAGGGGAGCCGGGCGCGTAATCTTCCGCCCCCTTGAAGCTCTGCGCGACAGCAGCGCTCCTCGCGCTTGCCGCGGGGGCGCTCGTGACGATGCTCACCTCCGGCGGCGAGGACGGACAGCCCCCGGTCACCGGAGCCGCACCCGGTCAGCCCACGGTGTCGGTGGTATCGCCACGGAACGGTTCGATCCAGCCCTCGCATGCGGTGGTGGTAAAGGTCGACGTCGCCAACTTCCGACTGGCGCCACGGCATTTCGGCGACGCACCGCAGTTCGGGGAGGGGCACATCCGCTTCGCCCTGAACCGGGTCCCCAACTGCGTCGACAAGGCCAAGCTCGAGCGGGCGGTGAACCGGCCGACCGGCAGCGGCCGCCTGATCGGCCGTTCTTACGATTACCCGAAGTACGCGGGGCCCAACGGCGTCCTCGCGGAGCGGACCGGCACAGCCGGCCTGTACTCCCCGGCGACCCGGCCGCAGATCTTCTACCAGCGGCTGCCGAGTGGCTTCTACCGCCTGGTGATCACCCTGGCCGAGAACAACGGCGCCTCGACTCCCTTTCACACGGTCACGACCTTCGAGATCGTCCGAGATCCGCGGCTCCCGGCGCCCCCGGCCAAGGACTGCAAGGGAAAGGTGTCGAGCGCCGCCGCGGCCGAGGCGATCCGCTAGCTAGACCTCGCCGCGGGGCCGGTCCGGGTGAGGCTCGTAACCCGGGCAGCGCAGGACCGGTAGCCGCGGGTAGCGGGGGTACTCCGACTGCTCGCGAGAGCGCCGGCATAGCGAGAAGGTCGAGCCCCGGGTGTTGGGGACAAGCTGCTGGTGGCGACAGCTCGAGCAGAGGCCGGGGTCGGTGTCATGCATGGGCAGAGTATGGAGTGAGGCTTTACTTCACTTTGTATAGTCGATGCAGATGGGGACTCTGCGCCGTCTGATGGGATTCCTGCGCCCGTACCGGGCGCAGCTCTGGGGATCGCTGGTCTTCGCCTGGCTGGCGATGGGGATGACGGTGCTGATTCCCTGGCTGGTCGGACAGGCGATCGATGCGATCAAGGACGGGGACAAGCCGGCGCTTTTGCCGCTGGCGGCCGCGATCCTCGGCGCCGCGATCCTCCGAGTGGGGCTGACGGTCGTCCGCCGGCTGGTCGCCGGCAAGGTCTCGCTCGCGGTCGAGTTCGACCTGCGCCAACGCTTCTACAACCACCTCCAGGCGCTCGAGCTGAGCTTCTTCGACCACCAGCAGACCGGCCAGCTGATGTCACGGGCGACGGTCGACCTGCAGTCGATCCGCTTCTTCCTCGGCTACGGGCTGATCTTCATCACCCAGAACCTGCTGACCATCGCCCTGGCCACAGCCGTGATGGTGGTGATCAGCCCGCCGCTGGCCCTGCTGGCGCTGGCGCCGGCCCCGCTCGTCATCCTCACCGCCGCCAGGTACAGCAACCTTTCGCGCCCGGCTCTGCAGGAGGTGCAGCAGCGCATCGCCGAGCTGACCGCGGAGGCGGAAGAGAACGTCTCCGGGATCCGGATCATCAAGGCCTTCGCCCGGGAGGAGCACCAGCTTCATCGGTTCAACCGCGCGGTGGCTCGGGTCTTCGACCAGAGCATCTACACGACCCGGCTGGCCGCATTCTTCTCGCCGCTGATCGGCCTGCTGCCGCAGATCGGCACGGGTCTGGTGCTGCTGGTGGGCGGCCACGAGGTGATCAACCACAGCCTCAGCATCGGAGACCTGACCGCCTTCTACACCTACCTGGTGATACTGGCCTCCCCGATGCGGATGCTCGGGGTGACCCTGGGGATGGCGCAGCGGGCGGTGGCCTCGGGGAATCGCCTGTTCGAGATCCTTGATCGCGAGCCCCAGATACAGAGTCCTGCGGGAGCGGGATCGCTCCCGCAGGGTGGCGGGAGGGTTCGGCTCGTAGACGTTTCCTTGCGCTACAACGGCTCCGAGCCTGCCCTCAGCGGCGTCGACCTCGAGATCGAGCCCGGCCGGACCGTCGCCCTGGTCGGCCCCTCGGGATCGGGCAAGACCAGCCTGGTCGCGCTGATCGCGCGGCTATATGACGCCAGCGAGGGCACGGTCCTCGTCGACGGCGCCGATGTCCGCAGCGTGGACCTGCACTCGCTGCGTTCGGAGATCGCCTTCGTCGCGGACGACAGCTTCCTCTTCTCGGCACCGATCGCCGAGAACATCGCCTACGCGCGGCCGGGAGCCTCGCGCGAGGAGATCGAGCTTGCCGCCAGGCGCGCCCAGGCGGACGGGTTCATCTCCGAGCTGCCCCACGGCTACGACACGGTGGTCGGCGAGCGCGGGCTGACCCTCTCGGGGGGACAGCGCCAGCGCGTCGCGATCGCCCGCGCGCTGCTAGCCGACCCGCGGATCCTGATCCTCGACGACGCCACCTCCTCGGTTGACGCGACCACCGAGCGGTCGATCAAGGAAGGGCTGCGCGAGGTGATGGAGGGTCGCACCACCCTGGTCATCGCCCATCGCCTCTCGACCGTCTCGCTGGCCGACGAAGTGGTGGTGATGGACGGCGGGCAGATCGTCGATCGGGGTACCCACGACGAGTTGCTGGAGCGCTGCGGCTTCTACTCGGAGATCGCCGAGCACGGGCTCGCCGACTCCGTCTTCCTGCAGCGAGACCTCGAGCAGCGCGAGGAGATGGCAAGGCTGTGAGCGGGCGGGACGGGGACAGGCCGGAGCGCCGGACCGGGCGGTTGGCGACCGACGGCGGCGAGCGCGAGCGCGAGAGCGATCTGCGCTGGGCTAAGGAGGAGCAGGAGGATGCCCGCCAGAGGGAGCTCCGCGAGGAGGTGCGCGCCGCCGAGGAGGTCGAGGAGGAGCAGGCGGCCTACTCGCCCGAGCGCAACCGGCTGCAGAATGTCTTCCTGCTGTTCAGCGCGCTCTGGCGGCTGTTGCGAGGCGATGACCAACGCGGCCGCAAGGTGCGCTGGATGGTCGGCCTGCTGCGTCCGTACCGGGGCCGGGTGACGCTGATGTTCATTGCCCTGCTGATCGCAACGGCCGCCGGCCTGGCGCCGCCGTACCTGGCAGGAAAGGCGATCGACTCGGGGATCATCCCCGAGGACGGTGCAGCGCTCAACCGGATCGTCGCCGCGTTCATCGGCACGGCGCTGCTCTACGCCAGCGCCACATACCTGCAGACCTACCTCGTCGGCTGGATCGGGACGAGGGCGCTGCAGGACCTGCGGGGGCGGATCTTCGTCCACATCCAGCGGATGTCGATCGGCTTCTTCACCAGGCGGAGCCCCGGCGTTCTGATCTCGCGCATGACCAATGACATCGAGGCGCTCAACCAGCTGGTCACCGACGGCGTCGTGACGTTGTTCTCGAGCACCCTGACCCTGATCGGCGTGGTGGTGATCCTCCTCCTGCTCGATGTCAAGCTGGCTCTGGTCACCTTCCTCACCTTTCCGCTGCTGGCGATCGCCAGCGTCGTCTTCCGGATCTACTCGACCGGCGCCTACCGGGCAACGCGGGAACGGATCGCCGCGATCACCGCCTACCTGCAGGAGACGCTGAGCGGGGTGCGGGTCGTGCGCAGCTTTGGCCAGGAGGACCGGCACCGGGATCGGATGACGGAGCTGAACGAGCTCAATCGTGAGGCCAACATGAAGACCGTCTACCTCAACGCCTCCTATTTTCCGGCGGTCGAGCTGCTCTCGGCGGTCGGGACCGCGGTGATCCTGCTCTACGGCGGCACCCAGGCAATCGACGAGGCGATCCAGGTCGGTGTCATCGTCTCTTTCGTCGCCTACCTGCAGACCTTCTTCGACCCGATCCAGCAGCTCTCACAGCTCTACACCACCTACCAGCAGGGGATGGCGGCGTTGGACAAGATCTTCGATCTTCTGGAGATCGAGCCCGACATGGTCGATGCACCCGGGGCGATCGACCCGGGAGAGCTGCGGGGCGAGATCGAAATGGAGGGTGTCTCCTTCTCCTATGTGGATGACGCCTTCGAGCGCGAGGCGGCCGGGGGAGAGGTCGAGTGGGCGCTCCGCGACGTCGACCTGGTGGTGCCGGCCGGGCAGACGCTGGCGCTGGTCGGGGCGACGGGAGCCGGCAAATCGACCTTCGCGAAGCTGATCGCCCGCTTCTATGACCCGCAGGCGGGCGAGGTGAGGATCGACGGCCACGACCTGCGGGGCGTGCAGCAGACAGGCTCTGCGCGAGCAACTCGGGATCGTCCCGCAGGAGGGCTTCCTCTTCTCGGGAACGGTCAGGGAAAACATCGCATTCGGGCGGCCCGGCGGCAAGCCTGGAGGAGATCGAGCAGGCGGCTGCGAATGTCGGGGCGACCGACTTCATCGCCGCCCTCCCCGAGGGGATCGAGACCGAGGTCGGCGAGCGGGGCGTGCAGCTCTCCTCCGGTCAGCGCCAGCTGGTCGCCTTCGCTCGGGCGCTGCTGGCCGAGCCGCGCATCCTGATCCTCGACGAGGCGACCTCAAACGTCGACGTGCGCACCGAGAAGGTGATCGAGCGCGGCCTCGAGCGCCTGCTGGTCGGCCGCACGGCGATCGTCATCGCGCACCGCCTCTCGACGATCCGTCGGGCCGGCAAGATCGTCGTCCTCGAAGGAGGCCGAATCGCCGAGCAGGGGACGCACGAGGAGCTGATCGCGGCCGGCGGCGCCTACGCCCAGCTCTACGGGGCCTGGGCGGAGTCGGCGGCGGCTTGACCACGGAGGGGTACAGACGGCTCCGACATCGCAACGCCTGACCGAGGGGGTTGGGCCGATTGCGGCCTGTATGTCGCCGAAAATCTCCCAACCCCCGGCGATGGGACGGTGAGCGGTTCGCTAGCCCGGGCCGACGCCGCCGCTGCTACCGCCGCTCGACCCTCCGGAGGTGCCGCCGCCGCTCGTGCCTCCGGAGGTGCCGCCGCCGGTCGGGCGAAGGAGCTGGTGCCGGCGCGGGCGCGGGCGCCACGGGGGCGGCGGGAGTCGTCGGGGTCGTCGTCGCGGGCGTGACGGGAGTGGCCGGGGTGGTGGTGGCCGGAGTAGTACCGGTGGCCTGGGGAGCCACTGCAGCCTGGCCGCACTCCTCGAAGCCGAACGACTTCGGCGGCGTCCTGGAAGGAGCTCAGGGCGGATGCGGCATCCGACTCGGCGCTTGTGAGGCTGGCATCGTCGCCTCGCTCGGCCGCGAGCTGCGCGTCCTTCTGGGCCTGGACGAGGTCGTCGCCCGCGCTCAGGACGGCATCGAGCCCGGCAGAGTCCTTGGGCGTCCCGAGGCCCTCCAACCGATCCATCATCCCCGAGTAGAGGTCGGCCTCCTGGGTCAGCTTGGCCGCCTGATCGGTCGAGGAGGACTCGATCGTGCCCACCGCGGCATTGACCTCGGCGCAGATCCCGTCGCCCTGCTGGATGAACTGCTCCTTGGTCAGGGTCGAGGCTACCGGTGGTGGTGACGGCCGTGGTATCGGTGGAGGAATCATCGCCGCCACCGCAACCGACCGCGAAGATTGCGACGATCGACATCGCCGCAAGAGCATGTGCGCGGATACTCATTGGACGGCGAAGGTAGCAGAGGAATCCCGCAGTTAGCAGGGGTCTTTGTCGTTCTCGGAGCGGCCCGTCCTCCGGCGACCCATTCCCCTTCCAGCGAAGTTCTCGGTCTGCGCATGGCAGTTGGGGCAGAGCATCATCAGGTTCTCGAGCGATTGTCCCTGCCATCGCCGTTGATGTGGTGCAGAGTGATCTGAGGGGTTGCCGCCGCCACTCGCTCAGGCCGCAGAATTCGCATCGGTTGTCCTCCAACCCATTAGCGATCAGGCGCAGCCTGAGATGGCTTCTCGACGTAGCTCGTCCAAGGACGAGATAGGACTCAATCGGAATCTCGCGCGGACGAGAAACGACGTCGCCTCTTTTTCACCGCCGCGCTCCAGGAGCACAGATGAAACCCAAAACGCTCGGCGCATTGCCGGACCGTCAAGCCACTGTCATAAGCCGTCTGCTCGTCATCGCGAACATATGTTCCCGTTAGTGTCGGACGGAAAGACCGCTCAATTCGAACTGCGCCCCAGGGACTCGAACCCCAAATTCCAGTTCCAGAGACTGGCGTGTTTCCAATTACACCAGGGCGCAATTTGTGGTGAATCTCGTGACGGTGAGAATAGCTAGACGATGCTCGACAGATCGCTGTCGGGGTCCCCCAGCGCGTCCCTAGCCCCCGACACGTCGACACCGTCGGCCAGCATCCGCCGCGCCTCGGCGAGGTCCTCGGATCGCTCGACGCTGAGCGCCCCCGCGACCCGGCCGTCCTTCAGGTACCAGACCGAGGAACTCGCCCGCCTCGCGGTCGCCGCGCCAGATCGTCCTCGTCCCACTCGTGGGCCGGCCCGACGTACTCGAGACTGGCCCAGTCGGCGAGGTCGCTGAAGAAGTAGGGGACGACGTCGTAGTCGCGCTCGTCGCCCGAGCATGTTGGCCGCCGCGGCGATCCCCTGCTGCATCGCCACGTCCCAGTGCTCGACCCGCAGCCGGCGGCCGTGGACGACGCTGTCGTAGTTGCAGCAGTCGCCCGCCGCGTAGATCCCCGGCGCCGAGGTCTGGAGCTTGGAGTCGCAGACGATCCCGTCGTCGACCTCGAGCCCGGCCCGCTCGGCGAGCATCACGTCGGGCCGCACGCCCGCCCCGACCACCACCGCGTCGCACTCGACCGTCAGGCCGCTCTTCGTCACCACGGCCTCGCACCCGGCCGTCGCCCTCGAATGCCTCCAGCTCCTCGCCGCCGTGCACGGTCACCCCCTTGGAGTCGACGAGGCTCGTGGAACCAGCGCCCCGCCTCCTCGCCGAAGGTCCGCGAGAGGAGGACGTCCTCCATGCAGACGATCGTGCAGCGGGTGCCCTTGCGCGGTCAGCGAGGCGGCGACCTCGGTGCCGATGTAGCTGCCGCCGATCAGCACGACGTGCTCGGCCGCCTCCGCCTCGGCGCGGATCGCGTCGGAGTTGCCGAAGGCCCGCAGGTAGTGGATGCCCTCGTTCTCGGCCCCCTCGACCCGGAGGATGTTGACCATCGCGCCGGTCGCCAGCAGCGCCTTCGAGAACCCCACCTCCTCCCCGCCCTGCAGCTTCGCCGCCCGCCCCTCGGGGTCGAGCGACATCACGTTGCGGCCGCTCAGCAGCTCGACGTCGTTCTCCTCGTACCACTCGGGCGGGTTGACGTAGGCGTCGGCGCGTCCCGCCTCACCCCGCAGGTACTCCTTCGAGAGCGGCGGCCGCTCGTAGGGCGGCTCCGGCTCGCGGCCGACCAGGGTCACCGCCCCCTCCGCCCCGCGCCGCCGCAGCTCGGCCGCGCAATTCGCGGCGGCCATGCCGCCGCCGATCAGCAGGAACTCGACGTCTCGATCCGCCAACGCCGCCTCAGCCCTCCGCGGAGTCGCCGTCGGGGCCGAACAGCGCCTTCAGCTCGTCCTCCTTGCCGGGGTCGAGCACCGCCAGCACCTCGTCCCCCACCTCGAGCACCGTGTCGGGGCCCGGGACGAAGCCGCGCCCGTCGCGCAGCACCGAGATCAGCAGGCTGCCCTCGGGCATCCGCAGGTCCCCGACCCGGTTGTCGGAGACGTTCGAGCCCTCTTTGATCTGCATCTCGATGATCTCCAGCCGCTCCTCCTCGAGGTCGAGCAGGTGGACCAGGCCGTACTCGGGCACCTCGTGCTCGATCAGTCGCAGGATCAGGTCGGTCGCCGAGACCGTCGGCTTGATCCCCAGCAGGTCGAAGTGCGGGCGGTTGCGCGGGTTGTTGACCCGGGCGATCACCTGCTCGACCATGTACTTCTCCCGCGCGACCTGGCAGATCAGCATGTTGTCCTCGTCGTCGCCGGTGACCGCGATCATCATGTCGGCGCGCTGGACGCCGGCCCGGTCGAGCACCCAGAGCTCGGAGGCATCGCCGTACTGGACGTTGTGCTCGAGCTCCTGCTCGACGGTCAGGTAGCGGTTCCGGTCCTTCTCGATCAGGGTCACCTCGTGCTCCTTGTCGAGCAGCTCCCGGGCCAGGTTCCATCCGACCTTCCCCGCGCCGACGATGATGATGTACACGTCTGCCTCCTCTCGCCGTCAGGCGGCTTCCCCGGCGCCGGACGCGCCCTCGGCCTTCTCCGCCGCGGCCCTGACCTCACTGCCGAGCATCTCGATCGCGACCTTGGTCGGGCAGACCGTGCGCACCCCCTGGTGCGCGTACCACTCCGCCCGCAGCGGATCGAGGATGCGCGCGATCACGGTCGGCACGTTGTAGCGCCGCTGGGCGATCTGGGCGATCACGATGTTGGTGTTGTCGCCGTCGGTGGAGGCGATGAAGGCGTCGGCCCGCGCGATCCCCGCGGCGTCGAGCGCGTCGGTCTCGAGGGCCGTCCCGACGGTGAACTGACCCCCCGAGTCCTCCCAGCTCTCCTCGAGGCCGACCTCGAGCCGCGCCTGCGCCTCGGGGTCCTCGTCGAGGCAGGAGACCTCGTGGCCGTCCTGCAGCATGCTCCGGGCGAGGTTGGAGCCGACCCGTCCGCAACCGACGATCAGGATGAACATTGAGCGGATACTAGAGAAGCCGGGCGGGGCCTAATCAGGAGCGGGGGAGCCGTCAGCCGGCGTTCCCTCCTCGGCCTCGGCGCCGGCGTCGCCCTCTTCGGCCTCCACCTCGGCCGCCTCGTCCACAACGCTCTCCGGAGGGGCCGTCAGGAGCACCCGGCAAGGGCGACTTCTTCAGCACGTACTCGGTCGCCGCTCCGACCTCCGGGGGCCTGGTGCCGCCGATCCCGCCGAAGATGGCGCCGCCGCGGATCTTCGATGGTGGCTCGCCGCCCATGACGATCGCCTCGACCCCGAGGTCGCGTGCCACCTGGACGATCTTCGGCCCGACCTCGCGCCCCCGCACGTCGAGCTTGTTCACCCTGACGTTCTCGTACTCCTCGCCGACCTCGCGGGCCCGCTCCAGGATCGCTCCGCCTCCGCCTCCTCCTCGCTCAGCGGCGCGTCCTCGGGCAGGCTCAGCGGCACCTTGATCACGTGCATGACGGTGAGCGAGGCGCCGGTGCGCTCCTTCGAGCGCTTCCCGAACCCCTGCGGCATCCTCAGCGTGCCCTCCTCCTGCTCGGCCGCGGCCAGCCGGCCCGCGGTGCCGACGATGTCGTCGTCGAGCTCGGTCCCGAAGACCGGCACGAGGATGTTGCGGAACTCGACCTCGGGGACCTGCTTGGTCAGCGCCTCCGGACTGACCGAGACCCGCTGGGTCAGGCTGGTCTGCTCGAAGAAGCGCCGGTAGACGACGTAGCCGACGAGCCCGAACAGCATCCAGCCACCGCCGACCCAGCGGGCGCGGTCGTGGTAGAGGAGGACGCTGACGAAGGCCAGGCCGCTGGCCAGCGCCGCGAAGAGCGCCGGGATCGGCAGCTCCTGCCCCCTCCACGGCATCCCGAACGGGATTCTGAACGGCCGCGGGCCGCTCCGGATCGGTGACGCGCAGCCGGATGATCGAGAGATGGGCGATCGTGAGCGCCAGGGTGGCGCCGAATGCGTAGATCCCGGCCAGCAGCTTGACGTCGGTCGGCACCACCAGCCCGAGGGCGATCACGCCGGAGATCGCGATCGCGACGTGCGGGGTCGCGTAGCGGCTGTTCAGCTTGCCCAGCCAGCTCGGGATCTGGCGGTTGATCGCCAGCGTGTAGATGTGGCGGGAGACGCCGAGCATCGAGGTCGCCGCCGCCCAGAAGAGCACCGGCGCGGCGACCAGCGCGACGATCCAGCGCATCACGTCGGCCACCCAGCCCGGGTGATAGGAGGAGACGACGCCGAGGACCGGGTCCTCGACGAACTTGGTGCCGAGCGCGGTCTCGGGGCCAGTCGGCCCGGCGACGACCGGGACCGCCATCAGCGCGATCGCCGCCATCCCGGCGTAGATCAGCGGCACGGCGACCGCGCCGACCGAGACGATCCGCTTCAGATCGCGGCTGCTCACGTCGATGTCCGGCGCCAGGTCGGAGGCGGCCTCGATCCCCGCGTAGGCGAGCATCGCGACCACCGCCGCGTAGACGATGTCGACGAAGTCCGGGCTGGTGAAGAGGTCGAGCTGGGCGGTGAGCCGGTCGGGGTGCCAGACGGCGAGCGCGCCGACGGCGATCACCGCGAGCTGCACCAGCAGGTCGGCCAGCGCGAGCACGGCCAGCGCGCGCTGGCGCTCGCGGCCGCTGACGTTGAGGACATTGAGCAGGCAGGCGACCGCCGATCACCCCGGCGGCGATCGCGATCTCCCAGCCCGGCTCGCCGAAGTCGGAGGAGATCGGCTCCAGGTAGTGCGGGACCGAGATCGCCGCCAGGGCGATGACGATCAGGTAGTCGATCAGGATCGCCCAGCCGGCGATGAAGGCGATCAGCTCGTTGAAGGCGTGGCGGGCGAAGGTCGAGGAGCCGCCGCGCTCGCGGAACATCGCCCCGCCCTCGACGTAGCTGAGGGTGGTGAGCGACGAACAGCAGCCCGGCGGCGAGGAAGATCAGCGGGGTCAGCCCGAGCCCGCGGTCGGCGACGACGCCCGAGCGCGAAGTAGATCGAGAAGCCGACCGCCGAGTAGACGGCGGCGAAGAGCCAGGGCACGCCGGCGCCGCCGCGCAGCAGTCGGTGGGCAGCGGCTCGGGCTCCGGGGTCGCCCCGTCGGCCTCGGCGCGGCCGTCGGGGCCGGCGCGGGCTCGCTCACCGGCGCATCCGCGATGCCGCCCAGAGCCGACCGGCGCCGACGGCGATGAACGCGACCCCCATCAGGAACCCGACCGAGAGCGGCCCGCCGCCGGCGCCGAGCGTCACGGCCAGGACCAAGACACCGAGCGCGATGAAGACGACCGAGAAGGCACGCACGGAGCCGCGGTAGATCCGCTCGGGCGAGGCCATCGTCGCGATTCTAGAAAGCGGGGCGGGCCTCAGGCCCCGACGAGCAGCGGCGCGGGGCCGGGATGCGGCTGCCCGCCGCCCTCGGAGACGACGATCACCCGGCAGGGGCGCTCGCCGAGCACCGTCTGCAGGGTCTTGTCGTACAGCGGCGTGCCGTTGCGGTAGCGCAGGCCGACGACGACCGCGGCGGCCTTGATCAGCTTCGCCTCCTCGGCGATCGAGTAGCCGGCCTGGCCGGGCCGGACCCGGTCGACGTGGCCGGTGACGCGCTGGCCGCCGATCAGCTTCGCCTGCTCGACCTTGCTCTGCGCCTCGGCCTCCTGACGTTCATCTCGGCGTCCAGCGGCAGGTGGGTGGGGACCGTCGAGCATCGAGTGGACGTGGATCCCGCGGCGGCGCTTCGAGGCGAGCTTGACCGCCGTCGCGACCATCTCCTCCGAGAACGGCTGGTCGTCCTCGAAGGCGACGAGGACGCTGCGGTACTCGATCTCCTCGACCCCGAGCGGCGCCGTCAGCATGACCTTGACCGTCTTCGTCAGCGGCAGCTTCTGTCGCTTTCGGTAGAGGACGTAGAGGGCGATCCCGAAGACCATCCAGCCGATCCCGACGAAGAGCGTCCGCGGGTTCAGCGCCATCACGACGATCCAGGCGGCGAAGGTCCCGAGCCCGCCGAGGACCGCGGTCAGCGGCACCTCGAAGCCGAATGCGCGGAAGTTCAGCGGCGGCTTCCAGGGGCGCTCGACGTCGGCCTGCTTCCGGCGCAGCCGGATCACCGAGACGTGGGCGATCGTGAACGAGAGCATCGCCCCGAACGAGTACATCGTCGCCAGGAAGTCGGTCTGCCCCGGGAGCAGGGTCAGGATCGCGATCGCGGCGAAGATCATGATCGCGATGTAGGGGGTGCGGTAGTTCGGGTGGACCTGGCGCAGGCCCTCGGGAAGCTGGCGGTGCTGGCCCATCGAGTAGGTGAGCCGGGAGACGCCGATCAGGCCGGCGTTGGTCGCGATCAGGAGGATCACCGCGGCGAGGATCCCGACGTAGAAGCGGAGGACTTCGGTGAGCCCGGCGCCGAGGCCGAGGTTCTCGACGATGCCGAGGATCGGGTCGTCGGCGAAGGTGGTGCCGAGCGCGGTCGTGTAGTCGCCGGCGGCGTTGTGCGTGACCGGCATCGCCGAGAGCGCGACCACCGGGATCAGCAGGTAGAGGCCGAGCACGGCGATCACCACGTAACCGACGCCGCGCGGGATCGTCCGCTTCGCGTCGCTCGCCTCCTCGGCCATGTTGGAGATCGTCTCGATCCCGGTGTAGGCGATCATCCCGACCGCGATCCCGAGCGCGAAGTCGCTCCAGGTCGGGGCGACGCCGAGGTGGACGTTGTCGACCAGGACCTGCGGGCTGAAGACGAGGAAGAGGCCGATCCCGACGAGCACGACCTGGGTCGCGAGGTCGGCGACGGCGAGGACCAGGTTGAGCTTCGCCGACTCCTGCGTGCCGCGGATGTTGAGGGCGGCGAGGACGACGATCAGGACCGCGCCGCCGATGATGTCGCCGGGGCTGTCGCCCAGCGGCCCCCAGAAGACGGCCAGGTAGTGGGGCACGAAGAAGGCCGAGATCGCGACCGTGATCGTGTAGTTGAGCATCTGCCCCCAGGCGGCGAAGAAGCTGACCAGCTCGTTGAAGGCGTGGCGGGCGAAGCTCGAGGACCCACCCGCCTCGGGGTACATCACCGTCGCCTCCGCGTAGGTCGCGGCGGTGGAGGCGAAGATCAGCCCGGAGATGACGAAGGCGACCGGGGTCAGCCCGAGGGCGAAGGCGGCGGTGACGCCGAGCGCGTAGTAGATCGAGGAGCCGACGTTGCCGTAGGCGGCGGCGAACAGCGCCCCGACGCCGTGGACCCGGCTCAGCGATTCGTCCTGCGGGATCCGCCTGGCCATCGGGGCTGCGGAAATGGTCTGCCATCCGAACCGAATATACGGTGCCCGGCGGCTCCTGTTCAGACGTTGCCGGCGGGTCCCCTGCCGACGTGCCGGCGGCTCAGCTCGCCGGGCGAGCGGCAGCCGCATAGCGCGAGCGCCAGCTCGAGCTCCTCGCGCAGAAGCTCGAGCACCCGGCGCGCACCGGCCTCCCCTCCGGCGGCCAGCCCCCAGAGCGCCGGCCGGCCGACCAGCACGGCGTCGGCGCCGAGGGCGAGGGCGATCGCCACGTCGGTACCGCGGCGGATCCCTCCGTCGACTAGCACCGTGCCGCGGCCCTCCACCGACTCGACGACCTCGGGCAGGGCGTCGGCGGTGGCCGGCACGCAGTCGAGCTGGCGGCCGCCGTGGTTGGATACGACGACGCCGGCGGCGCCGTGCTCGATCGAGAGCGAGGCGTCCTCGGCCGTCAGGACCCCCTTGACCAGGACGGGAATCGAGCACTCGGAGGCGAGATCCCCGAGGTCCTGCCAGTCGAGCGCCTCATCGACCTGCTCGAAGACCTCGGGCACGAAGGCGGTTCGCCCGCCCAGCGCGGCGTCGAGGCTGGGGACGCGGATGTCGGCGGGGACTGCGAAGCCGGTCCGCGCGTCGCGCTCGCGGCGACCTCCGACGGGGGCGTCGACGGTGAGGAGGATGGCCTCGAAGCCGGACTCGACCGCCTCCTCCATCAGCGCCCGGGTGATCGCCTCGTCGCGGAAGCAGTAGAGCTGGAAGAAGCGCCGGCCCTCGGGCGCGCCGGCGGCGACCTCGCTGGGCCGGGCGGTGGCGAGCGTCGAGAGGGACATCACCGTTCCGGCCGCGGCCGCGGCCCGCGCCATCGCCACCTCGCCATCGGGGTCGACCAGCCGCTGGAAGGCGACCGGGGCGACGCAGACCGGCATCGAGACCGGACCGCCGAGCAGCTCGCTTCCGGTGCCGACGTCGCTGACGTCGACCAGCACCCGCGGCCGCAGCCGCCAGCGCCGCCAGGCGGCGACGTTGTCGCCCAGGGTGATCTCGTCGCCCGCGCCCCCGGCGAAGTAGCCGAGCGTTCCGGCGTCTAGACGCTCCGAGGCGATCCGCTCGAAGTCGGCCAGGTTGACCGCGGACTCCCAGGCCTCGGGCACGCGAGCACCCTAGCGCCGAATCCCGTGAGACGAGGGTTGGGGCGATTTGCCGCCGTTATGCCGCCAAATTCGCCCTACCCCAGTCATTGCCGCGGTCGCGCCGGCTAGAAGTGCACGATCGGGATGATCAGGATCGCGACGATGTTCGCCACCTTGATCATCGGGTTGATCGCCGGCCCCGCCGTGTCCTTGTAGGGGTCGCCCACCGTGTCCCCGGTGACCGAGGCGGCGTGGGCCTCGGAGCCCTTGCCGCCGTAGGCGCCGTCCTCGATCAGCTTCTTGGCGTTGTCCCAGGCGCCCCCTCCGGCCGTCATCGAGATCGCCGCGAAGAGGCCGACGATGATCACCCCGATCAGCAGGCCGCCGAGGGCGTCGACGCTGAGCAGCCCGACCACAACGGGGACCGCGATCGGGATCAGCGACGGCAGGATCATCTCCTTCTGCGCGGCCAGGGTGACGATGCTGACCGTCTTGCCGTACTCGGGCTTCTCAGTCCCTTCCATGATCCCCGGGTGCTCGCGGAACTGCTTGCGTACCTCCTCGACCACCTGGCCGCCGGCCCGGCCCACGGCCTCAATCGCCAGCGCAGTGAACAGGTAGACCATCATTCCGCCGATGATCAGGCCGATCAGGACGTCGGGTGAGGTCAGGTGAAAGAGGCCGTTGAGGTCGAAGTTGGCGGGCGCCTCGCTCCTCAACTCGCTCTTGAAGGCGGCGAACAGGACAAGCGCCGCAAGGGCCGCGGAGCCGATCGCGTATCCCTTGGTCACGGCCTTGGTCGTGTTGCCAACGGCGTCGAGCGGGTCGGTGACGTTGCGGACGTCCTCGGGCAGATCGGCCATTTCGGCGATCCCGCCGGCGTTGTCGGTGATCGGGCCGAATGCGTCGAGGGCGACGATCAGGCCGGTCAGCGAGAGCTGCGCCATTACCGCGACACCGATGCCGTAGATCCCGGCCAGCTCGTTGGCGGCGAGGATCGCCAGCGCGAGGACCAGCGCCGGCGCAGCGGTCGACTGCATCCCCTGGGCGAGGCCCTGGATGATGTTGGTCGCGTGCCCCGTCTCCGACGCGGCGGCGATCGTCTTCACGGGGCGGAAGCGTGTGGAGGTGTAGTAGTCGGTGATCACGAACAGGAGCGCGGTAACCGCGACTCCGATCACCGCGCAGAGCCAGAGATCGGTCACGCTGACGGCCTCGGCACCGGCGCTGGCAAAGCCGAGCCGCAGCGGGTCGCTCATCAGCCAGTCCGTGATTGGGTAGAAGGCGGCAATCGAGAGGACCCCGGAGACGATCAGCCCCTGGTAGAGGGCGCCCTCGACCCGATCGGACTTGGTCCGCACCGAGAGGGCGCCGATGATCGAGGCGATGATCGCCACCCCGCCGATCACCAGCGGGAAGATCGCGACGTTTCGCGAGAACTCTCCGGTGAAGGTGAGGACGCCGAGCAGCATCACGGCGACCGAGGTGACCGCGTAGGTCTCGAACAGGTCGGCCGCCATCCCGGCACAGTCGCCCACGTTGTCGCCGACGTTGTCGGCGATCACCGCGGGGTTGCGGGGATCGTCCTCGGGGATCCCAGCCTCGACCTTGCCGACCAGGTCGGCGCCGACGTCGGCGGCCTTGGTGAAGATCCCGCCGCCCAGCCGCGCGAAGACCGAGATCAGCGAGCCGCCGAACCCGAGACCGATGAGCGCATCGACGGCCTCCTTGTCGGTGTGGTCGGTGAGGACGAGGATGCCGAAGTAGCCGGCGACGCCTAGCAGGGCGAGCCCGACCACCAGCAGCCCGGTCACCGAGCCACCCTTGAAGGCGACGTCCAGCGCCGGCGGCACGCCTCCCCGCGCCGCCTCCGCGACGCGGGCGTTGGCGCGGACGGAGAGGTTCATGCCGATGAAGCCTGTGGCGCCCGAGAGCGCGCCGCCGATCACGAACCCGATCGCCGGCAGCACGTCGCCCTGGACGATCCACAGAAGGATCGCCAGCGGGATCGCGACCAGGCCGATGATCTGGTACTGGCGGCGCAGATAGGCGCTGGCGCCTTCCTGCACGGCGTGCGAGATCTCCTGCATCCGCTCGTTGCCGGGTGAGCGGGCGAGCAGACGTTGCGTGATCACCAGTCCGTAGACGACGGCAGCCCCGGCGCAAACGAGCGCGACGACAACTCCGTAGTCGGTGAGGAAATCGGTCAAGTTCGGCTCCTAGGTGGGGTACCCCGGGGCAGGGACCCGGGTGAGGCGGCGCGGGAGTCTATCTGCGAGGGGGGTCGTCGCGCCCTGCGACCGCTCACTGACCCGGAGTCCACAGCCGTGGCGGCGGCTCCCGGCGGGGATCCGAGGAGGGTGGAGGCTCCTCCCCACCACTGCGCGTTCCCTCCCGGCCGCCAGGCGGTCCATCGTCGCCTCCGGACTCGCCTCCCTCCCCCGCCGGCCCGGCGCCCCCGGCGGCCTGGGCGTAGAGGACCTGTAGCTCTGAGAGCGCGTTGCGTACCTGCCCGGCCGCCTCGGCGGGGAGCAGGTCGGCGAGCGCGGTCACGGCGTCGATCCCGGTCCTGGCCTGCGCAAGGTCCTGTTCGTCGGGCTTGGCGATCCTCCGAGCGGCCAGGTTGATGATGCTGGCGACGCTCTGGAGCAGCAGGTCCTCGACCCGGACCTTGCGCATCTGCTCCTCGAGGGCTGCGCGCATCTCCTCCTCGCTCGGCGCCTCGCCTTCGGACCCGGGCAGCGGGCTCTCTCCGGTGTCGCTCATCTCTGGGCGCCTGACGGCGCCTGCCTGCGGGATCTCATCGGACCGCTGATCCTATCCCGTAGCTGGCGCGGGTCTCGGCCACCGAATCGCGGAAGATCTCCTCGATCGAGGCCCCCTCGGCGAGCGCCGCCAGCGCCCGTTGGGAGCCGTTGGCCTCCGGCAGGGCGACCTCGATCCCGAGGCGCTCGCGGGCCGGCGAGGTCCAGGCCAGGACCTCGTCCAGGACGGCGCGGGCGGGCTTGGTCTCGCCACGGCGGAAATCGATCATCTCGCCGTCCATCCCGTAGCGGATCGCCCGCCAGAGGTTCTCCTCGATCTCGCGGTCGCGCAGAGGGGCTCCAGCCCCTTCGTAGCCGTGCTCGTCGTAGTCGAGCGCCGTCTGTGCGATGCAAGAGGCGATCAGCCCGGCCAGGGCGAAGGACTCCTCGCCCCGGCTCTGGGCGTCACAGATCCTCACCTCGACCGTGCCGAAGGAATGGTGCGGCCGCACGCTCCACCAGAGCTGCGTGGACTCGATGACGGATCCCATCCGCTCAAGGGTCGAGACGAACTGCTCGTAATCCTCCCAGCTGCCGAAGCAGCCGGGGATGCCGCAGCGGGGAAAGGTGCGGGTGAAGATCTCGGTGCGAACCGAATGCAGGCCGGTGTCGCGGTCGTCGAGGAACGGCGAGTTGGCGGAGGCGGCGAGGAGCAGCGGCAGCAGCTCGCGCAGCCAGTCGCAGACGGCGATCGCCCGGTCCGCCCCCCGGACGCCCATGTGGACGTGCATGCTCCAGGTGTTGTTGCGCTGGGCAACCCAGCCGAGGTCTTCTCGGAGGCGCTGGTAATGGGGAGTGTCGATGATCACCTGGTCGAGGTAGTTCGCCCAGGGGTGGGTCCCGGTCGCGGCCAGCGCGATCCCCATCTCGGCGCTCAGCCCGAACAGCCTGGCGCGACGCTCGCGCTGGCGATCGAGCGCCTCGGCGAAGGTCTCCGAGCGGCCCGAGCGGATCTCTAACTCGGCGGCGATCAGCTCCCCGGCAGCTGACTCCGCGAGAAGCTCGTCGGCGAGGCAGGCCTCATGCAGCTCCTCGAAGCGGTGCTGAAGCTCGAGGGAGCGCGGATCGACCAGCGCGAACTCCTCCTCGAGGCCAATCGTGAAATCGGTCGATTCCTCGAAGGTCTCGCGAGCGCGATCGAGATCGAGGCCGGCGTCGGCCAACTTGGTCAGGCGAGGTAGAAGTAGAGCGCGTAGAGCAGGTCCACGGCGGGGCTGGAAGTGTGAACGGTGACCTCCGGGGGGACGTGAAGAAGCTGCTCGGAGTAGTTGAAGATGATCTTCACGCCCGGCGTCGACGAGGCGGTCGGCGACCGCCTGGGCGGCGTCTGCAGGGACCGCGAGGACGCCGACCACGATCTCCTCCTCGGAGACGACGTCGTCGATCTCCCCGAAGTCGCGAACCCGCATCTCCCCCACCTGCATCCCGACGAGGTCGGCATCGACGTCGAAGATCGCGACGATCTGGAAGCCGTGATCGGCGAAGATGTCGGAGCTGGCGATCGCCTGGCCCAGGTTCCCGGCCCCGAAGAGCGCGATGTTGTGCTTGCCCGAGGTCCGCAGGATCTTGCGGATCTCCGAGACGAGCGAGTCGACGTTGTAGCCGACGCCGCGCTTGCCGAACTTGCCGAAGCCGGAGAGGTCACGGCGGATCTGGGTGGGATTGATGTGCGTGTACTCGGACAGCTCCTGCGAGGAGATCGTCTCCCTGCCCATCTTGCGGGCTTGGGTCAGCACCTGCAGGTAGCGAGAGAGCCTCGCGGCGACGCCCAGCGAGAGTCGCTCGCCATCGGCGGTGAACCCCGCTGCGTCCCCGACCGTTTCGATCGTGCCCGGATCGATCATGCCGTCACAGTATCGAGACTGGAGCGCAGGGCGACCGGATCGAGCACCAGCTCGGAGACGACCTCGCCGTCGAGCAGGACCACGGGGATGCGCTCGAGATAGCGCCTGAGCAGGCGCTCGTCGGAGTCGATGTCGATCTCGCGCATCTCGAAGCGGTAGCCCTCCGCCCGCAAGGCCAGGATCGCGTCGACGGCCTCTTTGCAGAGGTGGCAGCCCGGGCGCGAGTAGACGGTGAGGATCAAGCCGCGGCCCGCTGGGGATCGGAGGCGAAGGCGTCATAGCGCAGATAGTCCGGGTAGGGGATCGACGGGGCGAACCGGGCCGCTGAGCCGATCATCGCGGCGTTGTCCGTGCAGAGCTCGGCCGGCGGGAGCTTGAGGCGCAGCCCGCGCTTGCGGCAGAGCTCGGCGACCCGTCGCCGCAGGGGCCCATTGGCGGCGACCCCGCCGCCGAGCGCCACCGCCTCCCATTCGCCGGTCTCGAGGCCGCGCTCGAGCTTGGCGACGAGCTGCTCGACGACGGCGGCCTGGTAGCCCGCGGCGAGGTCGGCTCGCCGCTCGGCGACGCCCTCGGTCCCAAGGTCCCGGCACCGGTAGGCCAGCGCCGTCTTCAGCCCGCTGAAGCTGAAGTCGAGGCCCGGATTCCTGCTCATCGCCAGCGGGAAGTCGATCGTGCTCTCGTTCCCCTCGGCCGCCAACCGCTCCAGGGCCGGGCCGCCGGGGTAGCCGAGGCCCAGCATCCGGGCCCCCTTGTCCAGCGCCTCCCCGGCGGCGTCGTCGAGAGTCTGGCCGAGTACCTTGTGGCCGCGGTGGTCGCGGACCGCCGCCAGAAGCGTGTGCCCGCCGCTGGCGAGCAGGCAGACGAAGGGCGGCTCGAGCGGCTCCGGCTGGAGGAAGTTCGCCGCCACGTGCCCCTGCATGTGATCGACCGGGGTCAGCGCCAGCCGATGGGCAGCAGCCAGGGCCTTCGCCGTGCTGAGGCCGACGAGGAGCGCCCCGATCAGCCCCGGCCCGGCGGTGACCGCCACGGATCCGGCCTCCTCGATCCCGATCCCCGCCTCCCGCAGGGCCGCCTCGACGACCGGCACGGTCAGCTCGAGGTGATGACGGGCGGCCACCTCGGGCACCACGCCGCCGAACCCTTCGTGGGCGGCCGCCTGCGAGGAGATCACGTTTGAGCGGATTCGCGTGCCGTCGACGACGGCGGCGCAGGTGTCGTCGCAGGAGGTCTCGATCGCCAGGAGCAAATCCGCCCGCGGACTCAAATCAGGCCGAGTCCGACCACATGATGATCGCGTCCTCGCCGTTGTCGTGGTAGTAGCGGCGGCGGACGCCGGCGGAGCGGAAGCCGAGGCCCTCGTACATCGTGATCGCCTCGCGGTTGGAGGTCCGCACCTCGAGCGTGAACGGCAAGCCCTCGCCGGCATCCTCGAAGAGACGATGGATCAATCGGGTGGCGATCCCGCTGCGGCGCTCCTCCGGGGCGACGGCGACGTTCATCAGGTGCCAGACCTGCTCGTAGCGGGAGCAGACGAGGTAGCCCAGCAGGCGATCGCCCGCCGTCGCCGCCAGGCAGATTCCCGACGGCTTCGAGAGCTCGAGCACGAACATCGCCAGCGACCAAGCGGTCGGGAAGGAGCGCCGCTCGATCGCGATCACCGCGGGCAGATCGCTGTAGGAGAGCCGGCGAAGCCGGATCTCCGCGCCGAACTCAGTCCGGGGATCTCGGTGGAGTGTCTCGCTCACGCCAGCGTTTCGCGTCGGGTTCTCTCAGGTATCTCGGTTCGAGCGTCCCCTCCCCGGCATCGGCTGCTCCGAGGGCGCAGACGTGCCGGGCGGCGATTCGATGAACGGGATCGGACTCCCCCGGGATCTCGGCGCCGCTGCCGGTGAGCTCGAGCCGGAATCGTAGCGCCCCCGAACCGGCGGCCAGCGGCGATCCTGAGAGGCCCGAGACGAATTCGGCGAGCTCGCCCGGACCGGCCAGGAACGGCTCCCGCAGCGGCGAGCCGTCGGCGTCATAAAGCGCGGCGAAGATCTGCCCACGCCTGGCGTCGAGCGCCGCCAGCAGCTGTCGCTCTCCCCCTGCGGCCTCGGTCATTCCGAGAGCGAGCGCGTCGAGGGATCCCACGCCGATCGCGGGCTTCCCCAGCGCGGCCGCGAGCGCCCGCGCGGTCGCGACGCCGATCCGCAGCCCGGTGAACGAGCCGGGTCCGGTCCCCGCGGCGATCCTCGCCACTCGCGCCCATCCCCCGGCCACCTCGGCGGCGCGCTCGATCGCCGGCAAGAGGGCACTCGCGTGGACGGGCCGGGTTCCCGGCGGCCCCGGCCCGACGACAGTCTCATCGACCACCTCGCCGTCCTCCCAGGCGCAGACGGCCGTGTCGTCGGTCGCCGTGTCGAAGCCGATTACGAGCACCGATTCCCCGCGGCGGCATCGAGCGGAGGTCGCAATCCCGAGCGGATCAACGGGAGGGCAACACCCGGAACTTCCTGCGGCCGATCCGCTTCCCCTTGACGAACCAGGTGACCCTGTGCACTCCCGGCACGTTCGAGTTGATGATGTTGTAGTAGAGGACGCCCTTGGTGGCCTGCTCGGACGCGCACGGCCGGGTCGGCTGCGAGGGAAACTTGATGCAGATCTTGTAGGAGACGTTGTGGAGGTTGCTGCGGAACATCGCCGCCTTGGTGGTGGTCGCCGCGCAACGGTGCTTTGGACGCGCTACCGCCATCTTCCTCTTGATCAGCGCCGTGGTCGGCTGCGGACCCAGCTGCGGGCAGACCACGTAGACCCGGTAGGGGGCCTGCTTGGCCCCGGCAGAGGAGCCCGGCAAGAGGAGGGCGCCCGCGAGCAGCAGAGCGGCGGCTATGGTCGTGACTCGCTTCACTGCTCGTATCCCTCGCTGCGGTCGCGTTCGGAGAACGCCGGCGCGTGATGCTACCGGCACCTGATCGAACACCGGCGCGGCGGCAAAGATGCGCCCGGACCCCTGTACGCTGGGGCCCGAGTCGAGGCCCCGGTACGTCCGATCCGCGGCCCAATCCGCAACCCCACCCGAAAGGCAAGTCCGATGAGAGGGATCAGGCAGAGCAGGCCGGCGGCGCTGCTGACTCTCGCCGCCGTCGGTGGCGCCCTGGCCCTGGCCGGCTGCGGCAGCACCGATGACGTCAGCACCGCCCTGGACAAGGCGCAGACCGAGGCCAACAAGGCCCTGAACGAAGCCAACAAGCAGATCAACAAGGCGCAGAAGAAGCTGAACGAGAAGGTTCCCGAGGCCCAAAAGAAGCTGAACCAGGCCGAGAACAAGGCCAACAAGGCCACCAAGCAGGCCCAGAAGGCGATCGACAAGGCCGGTTCCGGCTACTGATCGAGGGCGCCCGAGACCTCGATCAGGCGGCGGTCTCCGCCCGCGTGCCGGAGCGCCACCCGCAGGGGTCGTCCCTCCAGGTGGGGCTCGGCCGGGGCAGACCACTCGATGAAGGCAACCGAGTCCGGCCTCAGGTAGTCCTCAAGCAGCGCCGGGTCCTCCTCCTCGAGGCTCTCGAGGCGATACAGATCGAGATGGGAGACGGGGATTCTGGCGCTCTTGTAGCGGCGCCCGATGGTGAAGGTCGGCGAGGTCACCGGTCCCTCCACGCCGAGCGCCCCGCACGCGCCGCGGATCAGCGTCGTCTTCCCCGACCCGACCTCGCCGCTGACCAGGACCACGTCGCCCGGCCCGAGCCCGGCGGCGATCCGGGCGCCGAACGCCTCGGTCTCCTCCGCCGACGAGGTCTCGCGCGTCTCGCCGCCGGCGCTCAACCGAAGAACCCGAGCTGATCCGGCTCGGGCGAGGCCCCCTCTTCCATCTCCAGGCTCTCGGTCGACTCGGCCCCGAGCTCGTCCTCGCCCAGGCCGGGCAGCGGCATGGTCAGGAGATCCGGGATCGCTGCGAAATCGCTCCGCAGGGTCTCGGCGACAGAGGGGGTCCGCAGCGCGGCGGCCGGGTGGAAAAGCGGCAGCAGGAAGACCGTGCGGCTCCCAAGCTGGTGGAGCTGCGGGGTTCCGCGCACCCTGGTGATCCCGGTCGGGTTGCCGCTGAGGAGCTTGGTCGCGAAGTTGCCCAGGGTGGCGACGACACGTGGCTCTATCAGCCTCACCTGCTCGAACAGGTAGGGGCGGCAGGTCTCGATCTCGAGCGGCTGAGGGTCGCGATTTCCCGGGGGCCTGCACTTGAGGACGTTGGCGATGAAGACGTCGTCGCGCGACAACCCGATCCCGGCAAGCATCTCGTTGAGCAGGCCGCCCGCCCGGCCGACGAACGGGAGGCCGCGGCGATCCTCCTCCGCCCCCGGAGCCTCCCCGACGAACATCAGGTCGGCGTCCGCGTTGCCGGCGCCGAACACGACCTTGGTGCGCGTCTCCGACAGCGGGCAGCGAAGGCATCCCGAGGCTTCGTTGAAGACCTCGACCAGCTTCTCGCGCCGCTCGGCCGGCGCCGGCCCGGCGCTCATCGCTTCTTCGCCCCCCTGCGAGGAGGCGGGACCCCTCCCGCCTCGCGCAGCTTGCGCGTCTCCGCCAGGCGCTCGGATCGCGCCGCCTCGCGCTCGCGCCGGCGAGACTCGCTGTCGCGCACCCCGGCACCTCGCGGCAGGCGGCCCGGCGGCGAGATCGAGGATGGAACGGCGCGCCGGGTCTGCTCCGACCCGCATTCGGGACAGGGGACGGGGTCCGCCCCCGCCCCGACCAGCTCTTCGAAGCGGGCCCCGCAATGCTCGCAGTGGAACTCGTAGATCGGCATCTCGGCCCTCCGCCGCTCATCGTAGTCGGCGCGGACACGTCAGCCGCGCTCTATAATTGGCCGTGGCCGCGACCGAGAGGCGTGGACCGGCCGGCTTCGCCGGCATCTGAGCAACCGAGCTTGACAGAGCTCCGTCTGGTATCTCGCATGCGGGAACTGGAACGGGACAGAGACCGAAAACCGCGAGCGCCGAGCGCGCTCACAATCGTCGGCCCTGGACGGGTGGGCAGGGCGATGGCTGCGGCAGCCACCGCAGCGGGCATCGAGGTGGTCCTCGTCGGGCGCGCGAAGGCCTTCCGCTCCGGTCCGCGGCGAGGCGGCTCTGCTCTGCGTGCCCGACTCGTCGATCGAGGCCGCCTGCGGGTCTCTCGTCGACGAGCTGGGCGAGGTCCGCTTCGTCGGCCACACCAGCGGCGCCACTGGACTCGATGCGCTCGGAGCGGCGGCCGAGATCGGGGCATCCGTTTTCTCGATCCATCCCCTGCAGACGGTCCGCGGCGATGCCTCGGACCTGGCTGGCGCCTTCTGCGCCGTCTCCGGCTCGGACAGCGAGGCGATTGCCTTCGCCGAGCGCCTTGCCCGCTGCTTGGGGATGAGCCCGTTCGAGGTCGCCGAGGAGAAGCGCGCCGCCTACCATGCCGCCGCGGCCATCGCCTCGAACTTTCTCGTCGCGCTGGAGGAGTCGGCGGCCGAGCTGCTCACCAGCTGCGGGATCGATGACGCCCGCGAGTTGCTTGCGCCGCTGGTGCTCCGCTCGGCGGTCAATTGGGCCGAGCACGGCGCGGAGGCGCTCACCGGGCCGATCGCGCGCGGGGACGAGGAGACGGTGGCGCGCCACCTCGAGGCGCTCGCTGAAGCCGACCCGGAGCTGCTCGGGCTGTACCGGGCCCTGGCCGAGCGGACCGCCTCGCTTGCCGGGCGCCGGCAGAAGGAGACGATCGGGTGAGGGTCACGCGCACCAAGGGAGACCTGCGGTCTCAGCTCGAAGAGCCGCGCATCGCGAACGCGAGGATCGGCCTAGTCCCGACCATGGGCTGCCTGCACGCGGGCCACGTGTCGCTCCTTCGGCGTGCTCGCGAGGAGTGCGACCTGGTCGTGATGAGCCTGTTCGTCAACCCGGGTCAGTTTGGCCCCGGCGAGGATTTCGAGCGATACCCGCGCGACGAGGAGCGCGATCTCGCGCTCGCGCAGCGAGAGGGCGTCGATCTGGTGTACGCGCCGGCGGTCGAGGAGGTCTATCCGCCCGGATTCGAGACCCACGTCGAGGTCGGTGGCCTGACCGAGGTCCTCTGCGGGGACCCCGCCAGCCGGGGCTCCGAGCACTTCCGCGGCGTTACCACCGTGGTCGCGAAGCTCTTCAACACCGTCGATCCTGACGTCGCCTATTTCGGGCAGAAGGACGCCCAGCAGGCGGCGGTGATCCGGCGGATGGCCGCCGACCTCGATTTCCCGGTGCGGGTCGAGGTCCTCCCGACCGTTCGCGAGACCGACGGTCTCGCGATGAGCTCGCGCAACGCCTATCTCGAGCAGGGGGAGCGCGAGCGGGCCGCGGCGATCTTTCGGGCCCTGCGGACCGCCGAGACCGAAGCGCGGGCCGGCTCCCTGCAGGCAGGGCTCGAGGCGGCCCGCGAGGAGCTCCGGACCGCCGGGATCGACCCCGAGTACCTCGAGGCTCGCGATCCCGATGACCTCACCCCGGTGACCGAGCTGAACGGCCGCCCGGTCCTGGTCGCGGTGGCAGCCCGGGTCGGGCGCGCCCGCCTCATAGACAACCTCCTAGTGGAGCCCTGAAAGTGCGAAGGGAGAAACGATGAGAGCAACCGATGGAAACAAGCGGCAGCCCGTGACACTGCCGCGGCTGGCGGAGATGAAGGCGGCCGGCGAGCCGATCGTGATGGTCACCGCCTACGACTTCCCTTCGGCGCGAGTCGCCGAGGAGGCCGGCGTCGACATCGTCCTCGTCGGCGACACCGCCGCCGTCACGGTCCTCGGCTACCCCGGGACCGAGCCTGTCTCGATGGATGAGATGGCGATGCTGGGGCGGGCGGTGCGCCGCGGCCTCGAAACCCCGCTGATGGTCGGTGACATGCCGATGGGCTCCTACGAGGTCTCGAACGAGCAGGCGATCGAGAGCGCCCAGCGCCTGGTCAAGGAGACCGGCTGCAAGGTGGTCAAGCTGGAGGGGGGCGGCACTTCCGTCGATCGCGCCCGGGCGATCGTCAGCGCCGGCATCCCGGTCATGGGCCACGTCGGCCTCACCCCCCAGAGCGCCACCGCGCTCGGCGGCTACAAGACCCAGGGGCGAACCGCCGAGCGCGCCGCAAGGCTGGCCGCTGAGGCGATGGCCCTGGAGGCGGCCGGCTGCTTCGCGATCGTGTTCGAGGCTGTCCCCGCGGCGGTGACCGAGGAGATCGTCAAGCGGCTCGATGTGCCGACGATCGGGATCGGCGCCGGTCCCTCGACCGCCGGCCAGGTCCTCGTTTTCCACGACCTGCTCGGGATCACCGAGGGTCGCCTGCCGAAGTTCGTCAAGCGCTATGCCGAGGCCCGGAAGACGATGGTCCAAGGGGTGCGCAACTACGTCGCCGAGGTCCGCTCCGGTGAGTTCCCGGGCCCGCAGCATGCCTACGCGGTGGAGCCGGGCGAGCTGTCCGAGCTGACCCGCTACCTCGACCAGGGAGACCTCAGCTCGGCGGCGAGCTGGGACTGGGAACCGCTGCCTTAGGCGGACTTCGTGCCGAGGGCGGCTGAAGCGTGCTCGGCAATGGGTCCTCCCATCCCATGCCACCCGCCCGAGAGGGGTTTGCAGCAGCAGCCCTCGGTCCCAGGCACCGCCACGGCATTCAGCACTGGCAGCTCAGGCGCGATGGGTTAGCTTCCGAGCGTGGCTATCCACACCGGTGAGATTCGGGTTTCCACGCAGGGGGACGGGGACATCACTGACATCACCGTCGGCGTGCAGCGGATCGTTGACGGGGCCGGGGTCGACGTGGCGCAGGCGCTCGCCTTCGTGCGCGGATCGACGGCGGCGATCACGACGATGGAGTACGAGCCCGGCGGTGTCCACGACCTCGGCGCGATGCTCGACCGACTGATCCCGGCGGCCGGCGACTACGAGCACAACCGGCTCAACCACGACACCAACTCCCACGCCCACCAGCGGGCCTCGGTGATCGGGTCCTCCGAGGCCGTACCGGTCAGCGATGGCCGCCTTGCCCTTGGCACCTGGCAGCAGCTCGTCCTGGTCGACTTCGACGACCGCCCCCGCGAGCGGAGGGTGACCGTGCAGGTGGTCAGTTGAGCAACAGCAGGGAAAACAGCAGCAAGTAAGGACGGCCGGACGCGCTGGGGCGGCTTTGTTTCGCTATGCGATACGAACCCGCCCCGAGCCGGCGCTTCAGGGGCCGACCGGGGCGTTGGAGCGAAGCGAGTCGACCTTCCAGTAGGACCTGTACCGCACCAGGTGCACGGTGATCGTCTCGCCGCTGGATGGGCCGCCGCGTGGGATCGCCCGGGCAGTGGCGCGATCTCCGTCGAGCAGGATGTTTGAGACCTTCACCGAGTCCGCTGCGCTGCCCGGGATCTGTGCCTGCACGCAGCCCCGGCGACCCCCGTAGGTGGTTTTCAGGTAACGATCGGTGACGTAGAACCCGCAGGCGATGTAGACGGCTAGCCCTGGCGTTTGGGGAGCGAGGACGCCCTCGATCGCCCCCTCTATCGCCTTCTTCGGATCCTTCGACACGATGCCCGAAGGGGTGCCGGTGTGCGACGGGATCGTCTTCTTCTTCGGGGCTGCTGGGACCGACTGCTGGGTGCTCGTGACCGTGTCCAGCGGCTTGGTGCCGCTGGACACGGTTTCGCTCGACCCTCCGCAACCGCCCATGGCAACCGGAAGCGCCGCGAGGGCAAGCAGCGCCCTGAGGCGACTTCCTGTCGCTATGCGCAAGGAACTCGCCTCACTCGCCTGTTCCCTCCCACGCTTCACTCGCTCCGCCCTCCTCTGGCTCCCGGAACTCGATCTCCCGGATCACCTTGGCCGGGGCGCCGGCGGAGATCGTCCGCGGCGGCAGGTCCTCGGTCACGACCGAGTTGGCTCCAACCACGCAACGCTCGCCGATCGTCACGCCGTCGGTGATCACGCAGTTGACGCCGAACCAGCAGTTGGAGCCGATCCTGACGGGGCCCTGCGAGGTGAAGCCCTGCCAGGTGATCGGCCTTTCGGGGTCGTCGAAGCGGTGCGCGGCGTCCCCGACGAAGCAGCCGTTGGCGAACATCACGTGATCCCCGACCTCGATCCGCCGGTGGGCGGCGAGCATCGTGTTGCGGTTGAGGAAGCACCCCTCGCCGATCGCGATCGATGCCTGCGGCGACATGGTTATCCAGCAGCCCGGCTCGAGCAGCGTCCCGTTGCCGATGCTCAGCCTCCCCTCGTCGAGTGCCTCCAGCACCTCCCCCTCCACAGGGAAGCGGATGAACGCCCCGGCCCGCGCCATGTGGCGGTTGATACGCCAGCGCCGCATCGGGCGTCGGTTCCGCTCGTAATGGCGGCGTTTCGCCCACCACAGCCTCCAACCCCGCAGCTCCGCCATGCGCCTAGCTTTCCAGAGCCGGCGGCAGTAGGGTCCGCACGCAATCAAGAGGAGGGTCCGCGCATTGGAAGTTCCGTGCCGGTGCCCGAGGAGGTGGAGCCGTGACTTCGGCAGCGAAGCTCCGCGGAGGCATCGACCTCGGCGGGACCAAGATCCAGACCGCGATCGTCGGCTCGCGCGGTGGGGTCTCGGGCCAGTCCCGCCGCCCAACGCCGACCGAGGGCGGGCCTGAAGACGTCGCCCGCGAGATGGCAGAGGCGCTGCGCGAGGCCGCCGAACAGGCTGGGGTCGAGACGTCGGATCTGGCCGGCGTGGGGGTCGGCTCCCCGGGTGACGCCGACGAGAAGACGGGCGTCGTCAGCGCCGCCAAGAACCTGCCCGGCTGGGAGGGCAGCTTCCCCCTCGCCGAAAGCCTCTCGAAGGCGCTCGGAGCCGACGTGCGGATCGGCAACGACGTCCAGGTCGCGACCGAGGCCGAGTTCCACCTCGGTGCCGGCAAGCCCTACAAGACGGTGATCGGAGTCTTCTGGGGCACCGGCGTGGGTGGTGGGCTGGTCTTGAACGGGAAGCCGTGGTTGGGCAGGGGTGCCGCCGGCGAGATCGGGCACATGGTCGTGAAGCGAAACGGCGCCCGCTGTCCCTGCGGGCGCAGGGGATGCCTCGAGGCCTACGCCGGACGGGCCGCGATGGAGGCCGAGGCTCGCCGGCGCCATGACGATGGCGAAAAGACCGACCTCTTCAAGATCATGGAGGAGCATGACCGTGACCGCCTGACCAGCGGCATCTGGGAGCGGGCGCTGAAGAAGGAGGACAAGCTGACGGTCGACCTGATCGACCGGGCGATCCTTGCCCTGGGGGCCGGCATCGCATCTGCCTGCAACCTGATCGACCCGGAGGCGGTGATCATGGGCGGCGGCCTCGGTGTCCGCTTCGGCGACTCCTACGAGAAGCAGATCACTTCCCACATGGAGAAGCACCTCTTCACCGATTCCGATCCCCCGGACTTTCACGTCGCGGCGCTGGGCGACCTGGGCGGAGCGATCGGCGCCTCGCTGCTGTTCAGGCGCTGACTGGTGCAGACGCCGCGTTCGGTGCCGGACCGGCGGGGCCTAGGCGGCGACCGGCTCGCGCTTGCGCCGGCGGGTCCGCTTCACCTTCGGCTCGACCAGGTCGGCGAGGAAACGGCCGGTGTAGGAAGCGCCGATCGCGGCGACGTCCTCGGGGGTGCCGGTGGCGACCACCTCTCCCCCCTCCTCGCCACCCTCAGGACCGAGGTCGATCAGCCAGTCGGCGGTCTTGATCACGTCGAGGTTGTGCTCGATCACGACCACGGTGTTGCCGGCGTCGACCAGCCGCCCGAGGACGTCGAGCAGCCTCTGGACGTCGGCGAAGTGGAGCCCGGTGGTCGGCTCGTCGAGGATGTAGAGGGTGTCGCCGGTCGCCACCTTGGATAGCTCCGTCGCCAGCTTCACCCGCTGCGCCTCGCCGCCGGAGAGAGTGGTGGCCGGCTGGCCGAGCCGGATGTAGTCGAGGCCGACGTCGTTCAGGGTGCGCAGCCTGCGAGCGATCTTCGGCACGTTCTCGAAGAACTCGACCGCATCGGCGACCGACATCTCGAGCACGTCGGCGATGCTCTTGCCCTTGAAGCGGACCTCCAGCGTCTCCCGGTTGTAGCGCTTGCCGTGACACTGCTCGCAGGGCACGTAGACGTCGGGGAGGAAGTGCATCTCGATCTTGATCTGCCCGTCGCCCTTGCAGACCTCGCAGCGCCCCCCCTTGACGTTGAAGCTGAACCGGCCCGGCTTGTAGCCGCGGGCGCGGGCCTCCTGGGTCTGGGCGAAGAGCTGTCGGATGTGGTCGAAGATGTTGGTGTAGGTGGCGGGGTTGGAGCGCGGGGTGCGACCGATCGGCGACTGGTCGATGTTGATGATCTTGTCGATCGCCTCGAGCCCGTCGATGCCGGCATGCGAGCCGGGGCGCAGCTTCGCCTGGTGGAGGCGATTGGCCACAGCGTGATGGAGGGTCTCGTTGACGAGGGTGGACTTGCCGGAGCCCGATACGCCCGTGACGCAGCAGAAGACCCCCAGGGGTATCTCGACCGTGACCCGCTTGAGGTTGTGCTGACGGGCCCCGCGAATGGTCAGCTCTCCCGCCGGCTTCCGGCGCCGGGACGGGACTTCGATCCGCCGCTCGCCGGAGAGGAATTGGCCGGTCAGCGACGCCGGGGTCGCCTCGACGTCCGCCGGGCTCCCCTCGGCGATCACGTAGCCGCCGTGCTCGCCCGCGCCAGGCCCCAGGTCAATCAGGTGGTCGGCGGCGCGCATCGTCCCCTCGTCGTGCTCGACGACGATCACCGTGTTGCCGAGGTCGCGGAGGCGGTCGAGGGTGTCGATCAGCTTCTGGTTGTCGCGCTGATGAAGGCCGATTGAGGGCTCGTCGAGGATGTACATCACCCCGACCAGGCTGGAGCCGATCTGGGTCGCCAGCCGGATCCGCTGGGCCTCGCCCCCGGAGAGGGTGCGAGCCGAGCGGGCCAGCGACAGGTAGCCGATGCCTACGTTCTCCAGGAAGGAGAGACGCTCGGTGATCTCGCGCACGATCAGGCGGGCGATCGCCCGCTCCGTCTCGTTCATCTCCAGTTCCCCGATCCACTCCCCCGCGGCCCGCGCAGAGAGGTCGCAGAACTCGGCGATGCTGGCTCCGCCCACCTTCACCGCGAGGGTCTCGGGGCGCAGGCGGGCCCCGTCGCAATCGGGGCACGGCTGCTCCGCCATGTACCCCTCGATCCGCTCACGAACGCGCTCGGAGTCGGTCTCCCCGTAGCGGCGTTCGAGGTTGTCGACGATCCCCTCGAAACGGACGCTGTAGGAGCGGCTGCGCCCGAATCGGTTGCGGTAGCTGACCTTGTGCCGCTCGGAGCCGGTGCCGTGGAGGAAGATCTCGCGCTCCTCCTGGGCCAGGTCCTGCCAGGGAGTCGCCGTATCCACGCCGCGGCTCTCGGCAACCGCCTCCACCACCCGCTTCCAGTAGCGCGAGTGGCCGAGCCGCCAGGGCTGGAGCGCACCCTCCTCCAGGGAGAGGGTCGGGTCGGGGACGACCAGCTCCGGATCGATCACCCGCTGGAAGCCGAGGCCGTGGCAGCGCTCGCAGGCCCCGTGGGGCGAGTTGAAGGAGAAGATCCGCGGCTCCAGCTCGGGGATCGAGGTGCCGCACTTCAGGCAGGCGAACTGTTCGGAAAACACAAGCTCCTCGTCAACCGCCCCGTTCTCGGAGACCAGCTCGGCCTGGACCAGGCCTCCGGAGAGCGCCGCGGCGGCCTCGACCGACTCCGAGAGGCGGCGGCGGAGGTCGGACTTCATCACCAGTCGGTCGACCACGACGGAGACATCGTGCTTGTACTTCTTGTCCAGCTTGATCTCCTCGTCGAGGCGGCGCAGCTCCCCGTCCACCTTGACCCGCGAGTAACCCTCGAGCCGCATCTGCTCGAGGAGCTTCCCGTACTCCCCCTTGCGCCCCCGGACGACCGGCGCCATGACCATGAAGCGCCGCCCCTCCTCCAGGGTCATCAGCCGGTCGGTGATCTGCTCGAGCGACTGCCCGGTGATCGGCTCGCCGCAATTGGGGCAATGGGGGGTCCCTATCCGCGCCCAGAGCAGGCGGAGGTAGTCGTAGATCTCCGTCACGGTGCCGACCGTGGAGCGCGGGTTGCGCGAGGTCGTCTTCTGATCGATCGAGATCGCCGGCGAGAGCCCGTCGATCGAGTCAACGTCCGGCTTCTCCATCAGCCCCAGGAATTGGCGGGCGTAGGCGGAGAGCGACTCGACGTAACGGCGCTGCCCCTCGGCGTAGATCGTGTCGAAGGCCAAGCTCGATTTGCCCGATCCGGATAGCCCCGTGACGACGATCAGCGCGTCACGGGGCATCTCCACCTCGATGTCCTTGAGGTTGTGCTCGCGGGCGCCGGAGACGACGATGCGGTCGGAACGGGGCATCCCGGGCAGTTTACGGAGGCGAACGGCTGTTCCCGTCATGGCGGCCGGGCTGAGCCGGGGGGCAAACGCGGTCGCGTTCGCACTATTGGGTTCCATGGACCCAAAACGGCGAACTCATCGGCTTGCGGTACTTGCGGCGCGGCAACATGGGTGGTTGCTGCCCGTCAGATGAAAGTGGCTTCGCGTCAGGGACGGCTTCATCGGGTACACCGGCCGCCAGGCAGGAACTCAGCTCCGGGTGAGACGGAACCACGGGTGGGGAGCGCAGGGCGCGATCTGGCCGCAGCTAGCCGCCGGCGCGGGCGAAGACGTCGTCGAGCAGAGCGTCGCTGTCGTC
Source organism: uncultured Actinomycetes bacterium (assembly GCA_963738305.1). Classification (GTDB taxonomy): domain Bacteria; phylum Actinomycetota; class Thermoleophilia; order Solirubrobacterales; family 70-9; genus JBBRHQ01. Next base: position 378,699 of record CAVTVU010000006.1, read on the forward strand.
GAGGCCGTAGGCGTCGGCGAGGTGCGCCGCCACCTCCTCCCGGGAGGTGCCCTCCAGCGCCATCTTCATCGCCACGAGGCGAGCTCCGTCGGCGTTCCCGTTCGAGGACCCAGTTGCCGCCGGTGGCGGCTCCTCGGAGGGAGGCTCCGGCAGGGGCGTGGGCTCGGGGGCCGGGTCCGGCGACGGCTCGGGATCGGTTGGGGGCTCCGGCTCGGGAACCGGGTCCGGCGTGGGCTCGGGCGGCTCCTGGGGAGGTTCCGGCGCCGGGGCCGGCGGCTCGGGGACCTCACCGCCGATCTCAGCAGCCAGGCCGGCGACCGCGGACTGGGCGCGGTCGAGGATGCGCTTCGCCTCGGCGCGCGCCTCGGCGAGGATGTTCTCGGCCTGCTTGCGCGCCTCGCGCTCGATCTCGGCCGCTCCCTTTTCGGCGGCATCGATCGCGGTGGAAACCTGGCCAAGGATGTCGTCCCGGGAGATGGGCATCTTCGACTCCAGCCTAGCGGGGCCGCCGTGGCGGTCCGGGGAATGACTTGCGGCGGCTTCGCCACTACTTGCCTCTGCCGGCGTCATGTGAGCCGCGCCGGCCCAGAACACCTACGCCCCTGCCCGCATCCCCTCCAGGTCGCGGCGCAGCTCGCGCAGCTCGTCGCGGATCCGCGCCGCCTCCTCGAATCGGAGGTCCTCTGCAGCGACGATCATCTCCTCCTCCAGCTCGACGATCGTCCGCTCCAGCTCCTCGGGCCCGGCGAACTCCTCCTCGCGCCGGCGGCGGCGCTTGCGCGGCGCGCGGTCCTCCATCGCCAGGAACTCGGTCATCTCCGAGATCCCCTTCTGCACCGTCTCCGGGGTGATCCCGTGCTCCTCGTTGTAGGCGAGCTGGATCGCGCGGCGCCGATCGGTCTCGCCGATTGCCGCCCGCATCGCATCGGTCTCCTTGTCGGCGTACATCAAGACCTTGCCGTCGACGTTGCGCGCCGCCCGCCCGATCGTCTGCACCAGGCTGGTCTCGCCCCGCAGGAAGCCCTCCTTGTCGGCGTCGAGGATCGCCACCAGCGAGACCTCCGGCAGGTCAAGGCCCTCCCGCAGGAGGTTGACCCCGACCAGCACGTCGTACTCGCCGAGTCTCAGGTCGCGGACGATCTGGATCCGCTCCAGCGTGTCGATCTCGGAGTGCAGGTAGCGGACCTTGACCCCGTACTCGAGCAGGTAGCCGGTCAGGTCCTCGGCCATCTTCTTGGTCAGGGTCGTGACCAGCACCCGGTCGCCGGCCTCCGCACGCCGCTTGATCTCGTTCATCAGGTCGTCGATCTGGTTGCGTGTCTCGCGCACCTCGATCTCGGGGTCGACGATCCCGGTCGGGCGGACGATCTGCTCCACGGTCCGCGAAGCCTCGGCGCGCTCGAAGGGTCCCGGCGTGGCCGAGACCATGACCAGCTGGTTGACCCGGGTCGAGGAACTCGTCGAACTTCAGCGGCCGGTTGTCGATCGCCGAGGGCAGCCGGAACCCATAGTCCACCAGCGTCTGCTTGCGGGAGCGGTCCCCTTCATACATGCCGCCGATCTGGGGGATCGTCTGGTGCGACTCGTCGACGAAGACGACGAAGTCGTCGGGGAAGTAGTCGATCAGCGTGTGCGGCGGGCTGCCCGGCGGGCGGCCGTCGAGGATCCGCGAGTAGTTCTCGATCCCGGAGGTGAAGCCCAGCTCCTTGATCATCTCGATGTCGTAGAGGGTGCGCTGGCGCAGGCGATGTGCCTCGAGCTGCTTGCCCTCGGCCTCGAGCTCGGCGGTGCGGCTTTCCAGCTCCGCCTTGATCTCGGCCACCGAACGGTCGATGGTCTCGTCGGCGGTGACGTAGTGGGTTGCCGGCCAGACCGCGACGTGGTCGATCTCGTCGAGGACCTCGCCGGTCAGCGGGTCGAAGTGCTGAATACCCTCGATCTCGTCGCCGAACAGGGAGATCCGGTAGGCGGACTCCGCGTAGGCGGGCATGATCTCCAGCACCTCACCGCGCACCCTGAACGTCCCCCGGGCCAGGTTGGCGTCGTTCCGCTGGTACTGCATCTTCACCAGCTTGCGCAGGACCTCGTCGCGGTCGATCTCCTCGCCGCCCTTGAACAGCTGCATCTGCTGCTGGTAGAGCGTCGGGGAGCCGATCCCGTAGATGCAGGAGACCGAGGCGACGATCAGCACGTCACGCCGGGCCAGCAGGGCCGCCGTCGCCGCGTGGCGCAGGCGATCGATCTCGTCGTTGATCGATGAGTCCTTCTCGATGTAGAGGTCCTGCGCCGGCACGTAGGCCTCGGGCTGGTAGTAGTCGTAGTAGCTGACGAAATACTCGACCGCGTTCTCGGGGAAGAACTCGCGGAACTCGTTGCAGAGCTGCGCGGCGAGCGTCTTGTTGTGGGCGATCACCAGGGTCGGCCGCTGCACCTGCTCCACCACACCGGCCATCGTGAAGGTCTTACCCGTGCCGGTTGCGCCGAGCAGGGTCTGGAACTGCTCACCGGCAGCCAGCCCCTCTGCCAACCTCTCGATCGCCTGCGGCTGGTCGGCGGTGGCCGAGTAGGCGGGATTCAGCTTGAAATCGGGCATCCGCCGAAGATAGCGGGAGCGGGGGCCACGTCAGGAGGTCTGGCCGCGCAGCGTCCAGCTCCAGTGGCTGTACCGCAGCGTCTCCTGACCGTCGTAGACGATCCCGTCGGGGGAGGTCTGGTCCTGGAGGCTCCCCCCGGTGTTGATCGGATCCTGCCCGCCCCCGAAGTACAAGTCCTCGGTGGTCCCTTCGCTGCTGCAGTTCGAGAGCGCCAGCCTCATGTAGTCGGTGTTGCTGGGCACGACGTTGAACACGTAGTTGTATGGAGCGCCGAAGTCGGGGGCGGTGCCGTTGACCATCGCGATGCCGTAGCCGGGATTGCTGGGCAAGGCGAACTGCTGGGTCTGGCTGACCGAGCAATCCTGATAGATGGGGTCCAGCCCGGACACTGTGTAGGTGACTGACCCGCCCGTCTGCGTGTACTGGCCTTGCGCCCCGGGATCGCCGGGGTTGCGCCGGGTGAGCGTCACCGTGCCGCTCCAGCCGATGTGCGCGCCGTTGTAGTCCCAGGAGCCGCTGAAGGTGCCGGTGATCCGCTTCACCGGCGGCTCGCCGGCTTTGGTCGGCTGCGTCCAGGTGGCGGGAGCCGCCAGGCCGGCGGTCGAAGTGGCCTGGAAGCCGGCGCTGACCTTGATCCCCGCGCCGTCCGTGGTCACGGTGTAATCGAAAGGGACCACGCTCCCCCTGCCGCTCCCGGGCGTGATGTTCGCGTTCGCCTTGCTGGTCAGGTCGATGGCGCTCTTCGCCGCCGTTGCCCGCGGGTTCTCGGCCTTGCCATTGGACTCGACCCTGACGTTCACCTTGCCCCGCTGACCCTTCTTCAGCTTCAGCGTGTCGGATGCGGGCGAAAACTTCAGGTCGGCGCATTTGCCGGGGGTGTCGGCGAAGCCGCCGCCCACCTCCCGCGAGCGGTAGATCTTGATCTGGTTGCCGACCAACGTCGCGAAGGTCTCCTCGTCGATCTCGGCGAGCTTTGCGGCGCCCGTCGCCGAGAGCGACGCGCTGCCCGGCTCGTAGGACTCCGGACGGGCGCGCATTTTGATTCGCACCCCGCGCCTCTCGGTGGCGCTCTCGGTCGAGATCGCCGAGGCGGGGCCACTGCTCAGCGTGGACCGCGCCGTGTAGTCGATGTCGATGTAGTCGAGCCTGGCGTCGGCTGCCGTGCGCCCGCTCGTGATGGCCGACCTCTCGGTGGTAGAAGCGGTGGATCCGACCAACGCGCCATCTTCGAAGAACAGGAAGGTGATGCGCCTTTTGCCGAAGCTCTTGCCGGCAAGGTCGCCGGCCGCGGTCGGACACGAAGGCGGGGGTGTGATTCGGCACTTGAAGTCCTCGACCGACGTCCGCACGAACTTGTCACCCTTCTTGGCCCTGAAGACGAGAGATTTGCCATCCGAAGATGAGTACTCCTCTCCAGAGACGCTGATTCCGGCCACCTTTCCGGAGACGAAGCTCTCCTTTCGCGGGATCGGTGAGCCGCCGCAGGGCGATCCAGCGGCGCCGGCGCGGGCCGCCTGCGTTCTCGGCGCCGGCTGGCCGAGTGCATCGAGGCGAGCCAAGCCCTCGGGCATGGTGGCGACGAGCGCCCTGTACAGCTTCCGCCCGGCACCGCCGTGGCCCCGAAGCAGCGAGAGCAGTCTGCGCCCCCGGCGGTCGCGAAGACCGGCGGCCGGATTGAGCAGCGTCTTCCAGGCGGCGATCCGCTCGTCGCCGGCTCGCGGCTTCGGGAAGACCGAGCGGAGCGGCTTGCACTTCTTCTTGCCGTGGACCTTCACCGTCGCCTGGCTGCGCTTGCACTTGTGGTGGTGCTCCGGCCTTGCGTGGGCGGAGGCGCTCAGGAGAAGACCGAGCAACAAGAGGACGAGAAGCGCCCCCATCCCCGGGCGGCGCCGGGCAGACGCTTCGAGTGGCGCCGAAGCACATCCTCCCACTGTGCTCCCACTGTAGAGCGGTCCGCACCCGGTGGCGAACCAGGAAATGACCTCAGTTCGCCGGCAGGCGGCGTTTCGCTGGCAGAATCACAGCGCGTGAGCCGATCTCAGCGACTCCTCGCCGCCTTCTTCACCTTCGCCGGGGCGATGCATTTCATCATCCCCCGCCGCTACGAGGCAATGATGCCGCCCAGCTTCCCGGCGCACCGGGAGTCTGTGGTGATCAGCGGCCTGGCCGAGATCGTCGGGGCCGTGGCGGTCACTCGCCCCGTACCCGGCCCCTGGCCCGCTGGTGGCTGACCGGGCTGCTGGTCGCCGTCTTCCCCGCCAACCTCCATATGGCAGTCCACAGGGAGCAGATCAGGGGGCTGGAGAGGGTTCCCGGCTGGTTGCTCTGGGCCCGGTTGCCCCTGCAGCCGCTGGCGGCGCTCTGGGTCTGGCGCGCGACCCGGGACTGAGCCCTACGGGATCAGCTGGCCGAGGCCACCGAGATTCTGGCCCCCGAGCAGTCCCAGCAGACCCTGGGCATTGTCGAACAGCGGGCTGGCGTCGTTGATCAGGTCGATCCCCTCCTGGACCGGCACCCGTTTCGCCAGCTCGCGCAGCGGGACCGCGACGATCGGGCTCAGCGCCCCGGCGTCCTCGGCGTCGTCGATCCCGCGGACTAGGCCGGCGTGGACGGCGTCGGAGAGCTTCGCGTCATCGATCCCGTAGCGCTCGGCGAAGCGCTTGCGCGCCTCCTCGCTGGCCAGCGCGCGCGCCAGGGTCTCGCGGCTAACGCCCGAGCTCGCAGGCGGCTCCGTCGAGGGCGGAGAGCGAGAACTGCTCGACGATCTCCTTGACCCCATCCGGGGAGCGCCAGGCGCGGGGCTTGCAGGGGTCCTGCGTCTTCGCCGGCTCATAGGAGGCACCGCCGGCCGCGAGGTACCCGCCGGCCAGGAGCGCGGCGGCGGCAGCTGCCCCGGCTACCAGCGCTCGGGAGCGCGCCGCCGGGCTCACAGCTCGACCCTCCGGGAGAGCCCGATCGGGACCAGCGCTGCCAGCCCAAGCAGCGCGCCGATCAGGAAGGAGGCGCTGAACGCGTGCGTTGCGGCGCGGTCGAGCTGGTCCTGCAGGTCCGCCTTCAACGTCAGGACGTCGGAACGCTCGTCCGGATCGGTAGGCAGCGGCTCGAAGGCGGGGTCGATCACCGGCACCTTGCCGCGCTCCCGGTCGAGCCGGTCGGCGATTCGGCCGGCGAGGCTGATCTTCAGCACCGGGTCGACTCGAGCATCGAGGAGGACCGCGGTGCCGGCGTCGATCGCGTCGCGGCGCTGCTCGGCGAGGTCGGAGGTGAAAACCGGGGTAAGCGCCAAGAGGCCGACGACGACCCCGGCATGCCGTGCGGAGATCGTCCAGCCGCCGTGGATCGCCTGCGGCGAGCGACCCTCGAGCGCCGACTCGGTCAGCGCCGAGAGGACGAGGGCCAGCCCGACTCCGACCAGCACCTGGGGCGGCAGGGTCAGCAGCACCGTCGCCTTCGGCAGCCAGCCGAGCCCGGCCAGGCCGCCCGCGACGAGGATCGCCCCGGCGGCGGCGCGGGCTCGAGGGCTGGGGACCAGCGCCGAGACCCGTGTCCCCGCCAGCGCGGCGAGCGGCATCACCGTGACCACGACCGCGGCCGCGATCGGGGTCAGGCGCCAGCCCTCGATCAGCAGCAGGACGAGCAGGAAGAGGGCCGCGGCGATCGCCGCGGAGACGAGGGCGAGGGCGACGTTGGCGGCGAGATGAGGGCGCCCGGCGCGGCCCAGCTCCCGCCCGACGGTTCCCGGCTCGCCCTCTTCGCGGGCGACGACGAGCAGCGGCGCCCCGGCGGCCAGCGCCAGCGGCACCTCGACCAGGAAGATCGACTGCCAGGAGACGAGCTCGGTCAGCAGGCCGCCGATCGCCGGGCCGAGGGCGGCGCCAGTCGCTCCTGCGGCCGCCCAGGACGCCGCTGCGCTTCGCTCGGAGCCGACCACTTCCGGCATCAGCTCCAGGGCGGCGGTGACCGCGGCCGCGCCGCCCAGGGCCTGTACGCAGCGGGCGGCGATCAGGGTCTCCAGGCCGGAGGCGGCGGCGCAGGCAAGCGACGCTCCGGCGAAGACGGCGAGCCCGCCCGCGGCCACTCGGCCCGGGCCGAAGCGACGGGCGACCAGTGCAGCGGGAACCGCGGCCAGGGCGAGGACAAGGTTGAAGGAGACCAGCACCCAGGTGACGCCGGAGATGGATGCGTCCAGCTCACGGTAGATGTCCGGCAGCGCCAGGACGACGACCGAGGAGTCTGCGAGCACCAGCCCCACGGCCAGCGCCAGGGCCCAGCGCCTCAGTACCCCAGCTCCTTCGGGTACTTGCGGCGATAGGCGTCCTTCTTGGCGAGCACGTCCTCGACGTAGGCCCGGGTCTCGGCATAGCCGATGTCCTCGAGCGTCATCTCCGAGCCGCCCCAGGCGTCGGCCATGCCCGGACCGGCGTTGTAGGCGGCCAGTGCGGCAACCTCGTTGCCCGAGTAGCGGTCGAGCAGGTCGCGCAGGTGGTAGGTCCCGTATGCGATGTTGATCTGCGGGTCGGAGAGGTCCCTGACGGTGAAGGTCGTGCCGCCGCTGCGCCTCTCGATGTCCTTCGCGGTCGCTGGCGTGATCTGCATCAGACCGCGAGCCCCGGCCGACGAAGTCTGGTCGCTGAAGCGCGACTCGGCGTAGATCACAGCGGCGATCAGCGAGGCGTCGACGCCCTTCTCCCGGGCCTGCTGGCGGATGATGTCGTCGTGGCGAAGGGGCAGGGTCAGCTCCTCGATCACCTTGTCGACGCTGCCGCGGAATAGGAAGAATGCGATCGCCAGGCCGCCCAGGGCAGCGGCGCCCAGCGCGACTGCCCGGCGCAGGCGGATCCTTCGCCGGCGGTCGGCGGCGCGTGCGGAGGCCCGGCTTCGCGCCGGGCGGCGTTGGGTGCTGGACGCTGCCATGGCGGCTCTACTGTTGTAGCGGGTCGAGCCCGGCGGATTCCGCGGACCCGGTGAGGCTCCCGATCAGGGCGGACAGCTTCGCCTCCAGGTCGGAGATGGTGCCGTCGTTGAGAACAACGTGATCGGCGCGGCGCGCCTTCTCATCAGGATGCAGATGGCGGGTCTCGCGTTCCTCCACCAGTGCGTGACCGCGTTCTCCCGCCCTCCGGCGCCGAACCTCATCCGGGGTATGGATGCTGACGGTCGCGTCGAACAGCCCCTCCATCTCCGTCTCGAACAGCAGCGGCACCTCAATCACCGCGGCAGGCGTGTCGGCCGGCAGCGAGTCGAGCCAGGAGGCGATCCGCTCGCCGACCAGGGGATGGACGCTCTGCTCCAGCCATGCCAGCTCCCCGGGGTCGGCGAAGACGATCTGCCCGACGCGGGAGCGATCGACAGAGCCGCCCGCGGTCGCCTCGTCCCCCCAGCGCTCGCCGATCGCGCTCAGCATCGGCTCGTCGTCGAGCAGTTCATGGACGATCGCATCGCTGGATACGGTCGCCGCCCCGAGGCGCCCGAACGCGGCCAGGGCTTCGGACTTGCCGGCGGCGATCCCCCCGGTAAGCCCGATCTTCACGGGGGCCATCGCGCCCGCTCAGGAGTTACTGCCCGACGCCTCCTCCGCTTCGCGTCCGGGGGCGTCGGGGTCGTTGGCGGGTTCGACGTCGTCGGGGGCATCGGGCCGCTCGACCACCGACTCGCCCTCGTGGGCATCGCCCGGGTCTTCAGATTCTTCCGGCTCAGGCTCCGTCGTTTCGGCCGCGGGCTCGGAAGCTTCGGCCTCGGTGTCCGCTGCTTCGGCCTCGGGCTCTTGCGTCTCTTCCGCGGGTGGCGCCGGGGTGGGCGCCTCGCCCGCAGCCTGCGAGGACGAGGCGTCCTCCTCGGCGACAGGACCCGCGGCCGAGGCGTCCGCGCCCTCGGCGGAGGCGTCGGTGGGCTCCTCGACAGCTTCGGGCGGGGGCTCGGCGAAGACCTCCTCGGAGAGGTCGAGATCGGGCGTCTCGGTCGGCGTCGGATCGACGGTCGCCGCCTGCGCCTCCTGGACCGCCGCGCCGAGGTCCTTCAGCGGCATGTTCTGGCCCTCGACCCGCTTGATGCTGAGGGAGAGCCGGCGGCGCTCCTCGTCGATCTCGAGGATCTTCACGTTCAGCACGGCCCCCGGCTCGACCACCTCGCTCGGGTTCTCGACGTGGTGGTCGGCGAGCTCGGAGATGTGGACCAGGCCCTCGACGCCCGGGAGGATCTCGACGAAGGCGCCGAAGGCGACGACCTTGGTCACCTTTCCCTCGAGCACGTCGCCGGGCCGATGCGTGCTGACGACCCGCTGCCAGGGGTCCTCCTGCGTCTGCTTGAGGCCGAGCGAGATCCGCTGGCGGTCCCGGTCGATGTCGAGCACCTTGATGCGGACCGTGTCGCCGATCGCCACCACCTCGGAGGGATGGTTCACGTGGCTCCAGGAAAGCTCGGATATGTGGATCAGGCCGTCGATCCCGTCGAGGTCGACGAAGGCGCCGAAGTCGACGATGTTGGAGATCTTCCCTTCGACCACCTGGCCGGGCTGCAGTCTGCCGAGGATCTGCTCCCGCACCTCCTTGCGCTCCTCTTCGAGGACGGCGCGGCGGGAGAGGACGACGTTGTTGCGGCTGCGATTCAGCTCGATCACCTTGCACTCGAGCTTCTGGCTCATGAACTCGTCGAGGTTGTGCACTCGTCGGATGTCGACCAGCGAGGCGGGCAGGAACCCGCGCACCCCGAGGTCGAGGATGAGCCCGCCCTTGACGACCTCGATCACCGTGCCCTCGACCGGCTCGCCCGACTCGGCGGCCGCCTCGATGCGGCGCCAGGCCTTCTCGAAGCGGGCGCGCTTCTTGGAGAGGATCAGGCGACCCTCCTGGTCCTCCTTGGTCAGGACCAGGGCGTCGACCTCCTCGCCCAGCTCGACCTCCTCGGAGGGATCCACCGACTTGCGGATCGAGAGCTCGTTCGAGGGGATGACGCCCTCCGACTTGTAGCCGATGTCGACCAGGACCTCGTCCTTGTCGATCCGGACGACGTTGCCGGTGACGACGTCGCCCTCGTCGAAGGTGACCATCGTCGCGGCGTAGTTGGGCACGACCTGGCCGTCGACCTCGAGCAGCAGGCCGTTCGATCCTTCGACTGGGGTGCCCTCCTGGGCAGGCACGGTCAATGCGTCGGCTGGGGACACGGCGGAGATTGTGGCAGAAGGCGGCTGGGAGTCGCTGATCGCCGCCGCCGGGCTGCCGCTCCGGGGAGGCGCCCCGGGGGCCGGCCGGCGGTTCACCAACCTCTACCCTCCTCCCATGCCTCGCCGGGAGACCAAACGCGGTGAAGAGCGCACGCCGCTCTCCGGCAGCCACGACGTGCTGGTCTGCGGAGCGAGCTTCGCCGGTTTGACGGTGGCCCGCGAGCTGGCGGGCACGGGCGCTGACGTGCTGGTCTGCGATCGCTACGAGATTGGCGAGCGCCAGACCTCGGCCTGCGCCGCCCCGACCGCATGGCTGAGCGCGCTCGGCCTCGAGGACTCGATTCGCCAGACCTTCGGCGAGCTGGTGATCCACACGCCCCACACGACGGCGCGCATGGACCTCCCGTGGACGTTCTCGACCTTCGACTACCGCACCCTCTGCATGAGCCTCTGGGAGGGATGCGAGGCCGGTTTCGAGACGGCGAAGGTCGAGGGGCGCGCCCAAAGCGCCAACGGGGACGGCGCGATCGCGGTCGCCACCGATCGCGGCGTGGTCTCGGCGCCCCTCGTGGTCGATTGCCTCGGCTGGCGCCGCGTCCTCGGCAGCGGCGAGAACGTCCAGCCGCCCGACGCCCGGCTCTCACGCGGGCTCGAGGTCCATCCGCCGAGCAGCTCCGGGGAGCTGGAGATCTGGATCGAGCGGGGCGTCGTCCCGGCCGGATACGGCTGGAGCTTCCCGGCTGCGGAGGAGGTGAGGGTCGGTGTTGGCTCTTTCGATCCCCGCTTCCACGTCAAGCAACCGACCGTGGAGCTGGCCGATCGCCTCGGGGTCGAGAGCGTCCGCTACCAGGGCAACTGGATCCCCCATCGGCTTCGCCCGGCGACCGACACCGGCGTCTTCTTCGCCGGCGACTCCGCCGGGCACTGCCTGCCCCTGACCGCGGAGGGGATACGCACCGCGTTCTACTTTGCGATCGCCTGCGGGCGGGAGCTGCGGACGGTGCTCGAAGGCAGGAAGGCGCGCGGTCGTGCCCTCGCCGACTACGAAGCGTTCTCAAGCTCTCACCGCTGGAGGTTCGAGTCGATGCTGCGCGTGCAGCAGCTCGTCCCGCGGGTGCCGCCCCGCCTGCTCGCACGCCTGCTCGACGGTATGCAGAGCAAGCGGTTCGTCGACTGGTCCTTCGGCCACTATCTGCAGATCGCGCCGCCCGATTTCGCTGCGTCCCCGGCCGGCCGTGGACGACCTGCGTCCCCGGCGCAGGTCGCCGCCGGCCGGGCCTGAGCGCCGCAGGATCAATCGCCTCCCTGAGCGTTACCTTCGGCCCGGCCACGGGTTTGACAATAGAGCCCTTCCCGCTGTGCCGGGTCGGCGACGACCCGGCTGACGACCACACCGACAACGACGGCACGAGGAACGCGACGAGAACGCCGGCACGGTGCCTCAGTTGACGGCACCACGCTGACCATCAACCTCGCCGCGGGTGGTCATCTCCGGCCTGGTCACCGACGCCACGAGGATCAAGTGCAAGACCGAGGACGACGACTCGAGCGAGAACCCGTCGGACACCGACCGCAGGGGCCACCAGCGCCGTGGTTCCGGCCATGAGAAGGCGAGGACAACTCGGGCGTGCTGATCAGGAGCAGCGACTCGACGACCTGATCGGGGCCGCAGAAGCGATCTGAAGAGGCGCCCGCCGGGGCGCCTCTTCATTTCACCTCGAGCCAGTTCTTCCCGACTCCGACCTCGACCTCGAGGGGCGGGTCCAGCTCCTGCGCGGCGCACATCTCGTGGCTCACGGTCTTGGTCGCCGCGTCCATCTCGCCCGGCGGACCCTCGAAGAGCAGCTCGTCGTGAATCTGCAGGACGAGGCGCGTCTCGGCCCCGGACTCGCGCAGCGCGTTGTGGCAGCGGGCCATCGCCACCTTGATGATGTCAGCGGCGGTCCCCTGGATCACGGTGTTGACCGCCAGCCGCTCGCCGAGGCGGCGGGTGTTGGGGTTCGGGGAGCGCAGCTCGGGAATCTGGCGGCGGCGACCCATCAGAGTGGTCACGTAGCCCTCGGCCTGGGCCCGCTCGATCGTCTCCTCCCGGAAGTCCGCCACGGCTGGGAAGCGCTCCAGATAGCGGGCGACGAACTCCTCCCCCTCGCCCCGGGGGATGTTGAGCCGGTCCGAGAGGCCGAAGCCCGTGAGCCCGTAGACGATGCCGAAGTTGACCATCTTCGCCTTCGAGCGCTGGCCGATGTCCACCTGGTCCCGGGGGATGTTGAAGACCTCGGCAGCGGTGGCAGCGTGGACGTCGTCGCCGGCCCGGAAGATCTCCTTCAGCACATCCTCGTCGGCGACGTGGGCCAAGACGCGCAGCTCGACCTGGCTGTAGTCGGCCGAGAGCAGCCGCGCCCCGCGCTCGGCGACGAAGCAGGCCCGCACCGGGCGCCCGATCTCGGTCCGGATCGGGATGTTCTGGAGGTTCGGGTTGGTGCTGGAGAGGCGACCGGTCGTGGTGGCGGCCTGGTTGAAGGTCGTGTGGATCCGGCCGCTCTCGGGGTCGACAAGGTCGGGGAGCGTGTCCAGGTAGGTGCTCTTCAGCTTGGTCAGCTCCCGCCAGGTCTCGATCTTCTCGACGATCGGATGCTCGTCGCGGATCTGGGCCAGGACCCGCGCGTCGGTCGAGAACCCGGTCTTGCCCCGGCGCTTCCGGGTCAGGCCAAGCTCCTCGAACAGGACCTGGCCTACCTGCTGCGGCGATCCGATCGTGAAGTCGTGCCCGGCGAGGTCGTGGATCTCGGACTCGAGCCGCTCGACCTCCTCGTTGATCCCGGAGCCGATCTCCGCCAGGCGCTCGACGTCGAGCTTCAGGCCCTCGCGCTCCATCGCGGCCAGCACGTGGATCAGTGGCAGCTCGACCTCGCCGAGCAGGCGATCCAGCTCCCACTCCTCGAGCCTGCCGCGCTGCCATCGCGCCAGCTCCACGACGATCCGCGCCTCCTCGGCGGGGTCGAGGCTCGCCTCGCCTTCATCGCCCAGGGCCAGCTGCTCACCGTTCCCGTCCGCGCTCCTTGCCGCCTCCGCCGTCGCCTCCGCGATCCCGATCCCGGCGTCCGCCGCCAGCTCGAGCAACTCGTAGCTGCGGCGCTGCGGCTCGAGCAGGTAGGCGCCGAGCATGGTGTCGTGCTCGATCGAAACCTCGGTCCCCTCGCGGACCGCGGCGGCGAGCAGGCCGTGACGGCCGCCGCCGAGCGATTTCGCGTCGTGGGCGATCAGGGGGCAGCCGTCGAAGGCGACCGCCAGCTCGTCCAGGCTCGCCTCGCCGACCATCACCTGCTCCGAGTCGGCGGCGGCCCAGTGATCGCCCTCGATCGCGATCCCGACGGGGGTGCCGGCCGAGGCGATCTCGCCCGGGGAGCCCTCGACCGGCTCGACCTCGATCTCGCGCTCGACCCGACGGCCGGGGACCGCCTCCCCGTCGGGGAGGCCCTCCTCGAGGCGCTCCATGATCGCCCGCAGCTCGAACTCGCGCGCGAACTCGCGCAGCGAGCTGCGGTCGGGCTCCGTCGCCATCACCTGTCCGAGGTCGACGCCGGTCTCGACCTCGAACTTCATCGTCGCCAGCTCCTTGGAGACGCGGGCGTCGTCGGCATGCTCGACCAGGTTCTGCTTGCGCTTGGCGCCGGAGACCTGCTCGACGTTGTCCAGCACCCCCTCGAGCGAGCCGAACTTCTGCAGCAGCTGCGCCGCGGTCTTGTCGCCGATGCCCGGGACGCCGGGGATGTTGTCCGAGGTGTCCCCCTTGAGCCCGATCAGGTCGGGGACCAGCTCGGGAGCGACGCCGTAGCGCTCGATCACCCCGTCGCGGTCGTAGACCTTGGTGTCCGTGACACCCCGGGAGGTGGTCATTACCCGCACCCGGTCGGAGACCAGCTGGTAGACGTCACGGTCGCCGGAGACGACCATCACCGGGATCTCCAGCTCGCTCGCCTCCCTGGTCATCGAGGCGATCACGTCATCGGCCTCGTATCCCTCGGCTTTGACATTGGAATAGCCGAAGGCCTCGACCACCTCCAGCAGGTGCGGCCACTGCTCGCGCAGCAGGTCGGGCCGGGACTTTCGCTGCGCCTTGTACTCGGCGTAGGTGGCCTCGCGCCCCGACATGCCCGCGTCCCAGGCGGCGATCAGCCCGGCCGGACGGTGGTCGGTGAGGATTTTCACCAGCATCGAGGCGAGGCCGAAGATCGCGTTGGTCGGCCGCCCGTCGGAGGTGGCGATCGAGTCGGGCAGGGCGAAGAAGGCCCGGTAGGCGAGGCTGTTGCCGTCGAGCAGGAATAGCTCGCCGTGGTCCTTGTCGCCGTTCGCGGCCACGGGTTGACTCTAGTCAGTGGACTAGCCCGAAGATCTCCGCTGCAGGGCCGTTCCTCCGGACGCCGAGAGCACCGAATCAGTGGATAGCCGGGTACTTCTGCCTGGCGAATCGCCTGGCGAATGCGGGGCGGGGAGAGGACGCGGCGCATGTCGGCGATCGTGCGGACGGGGGTGGTCACCGGAATGTTCCGGTGGCGGTGAGGTGGTTGCGGGACACCAACGACCCTCCCTGCTTATCCGGGGCGGGTTCGTCTCGGATAACGACACAAAGCCGCCCCAGCCGAGGTTCCGCCCCGCCCGGACAAACATTTCGCCCCGACGGTGAGATCCGGCCGACAATGGCCGGATTTGAACCCCGCTTGCCGCTGGCTCGCGCCCGCATAGAATCCGCCGCCATGGCCGTCAGCGCCCAGTACAGCGTCACGATCCGGGTCGAGCTCGATGCGCGGCAGGAGCCGCTGGGCAAGCTGACCGCGGCGATCGCCGAGGCGGGCGGGCAGCTGCAGGGGGTCGACCTCGTTCCCGGCGCCGGCGGCGAGGGCAAGCGGGTGCGCGAGTTCACGATCGACGCCCGGGACCGCGAGCACTGGGAGCGGATCCTGCGCGCGATCGGCTCGACCCGCGGCGCCAGGGTGCTCGACTACATCGACCGCACGATGCAGATGCACCGCGGCGGCAAGATCGAGCAGCGGAACAAGTACCCGCTGAAGACCCGCGACGACCTCTCGATGGCCTACACGCCGGGCGTCGCCCGGGTCTGCCAGGACATCCACGCCGACCGCTCGAAGGCGTTCGAGTACACGATCAAGAAGAACACCGTCGCGGTCGTCTCCGACGGCAGCGCCGTGCTCGGCCTCGGCAACATCGGCCCCGAGGCGGCGATGCCGGTGATGGAGGGCAAGGCGATGCTGTTCAAGGAGTTCGCCGAGGTCGACGCCTTCCCGATCTGCGCTCGACACCCAGGACGCCGACGAGATCGTCCGCGTCGTCGAGCTGATCGCGCCGACCTTCGGCGGCATCAACCTCGAGGACATCTCGGCCCCGCGCTGCTTCGAGATCGAGGATCGGCTCAAGGAGTCCCTCGACATCCCCGTCTTCCACGACGACCAGCACGGCACCGCGGTGGTGACGATGGCGGCGCTGTTCAACGCGCTGAAGATCGTCGGCAAGCCGATCGAGAGCTGCGGGTGCTGATGGTCGGCCTCGGCGCCGCCGGGGTCGCGGTGACGAAGATGATGCTCGCCTCGGGCGTCACCCACATCGTCGGCTGCGACCGCCAGGGCGCGCTCTCGACCACCCGAGCGCGACTACGAGTCGGGCGAGATGACCGCGATCAAGCGCTGGTACGCGGAGAACTCGAACCCCGACCAGCTGCTGCGGCCAGCCCGACGAGGTGATCGAGGGCATGGACCTCTTCGTCGGCCTCTCCGGGCCGGGGATCATCACCCCGGAATCGCTGGGCAAGATGAACGACGACGCGATCGTCTTCGCGATGGCGAACCCCAACCCCGAGGTGATGCCCGAGGACGCCGCTCCCTACGTGCGGATCATGGCCACCGGGCGCTCCGACTACCCGAACCAGATCAACAACGTCCTCGCCTTCCCCGGGATCTTCCGCGGCGCCCTCGACGCCGGCGCCCCGCGGATCACCGAGGAGATGAAGCTCGCCGCCGCCAAGGGGATCGCGATGGCGGTCACCGAGGACGACCTCTCCGAGGACTACATCATCCCCAGCGTCTTCAACCGCGACGTCGCCCCGGAGGTCGCCGAGGCGGTGGTCGAGGAGGCCAAGAGCGACGGCATCGCCCGCTTCAGCGAGGAGACCGGGACCTTCCAGACGGTGCCGGCGTGAGGGTCCTCGTCAGCGGCGCCAGCGGCTCGCTCGGCTCCGCCGTCTGCGACGCGCTGCTCGCCCGCGGGCGACGAGGTCGTCGGGCTCACCCGCGACCCGGAGCGAGCCCGCGAGACCAACCCCACGGTGCGCTGGCACGGCTGGGAGCCGCGCATGGAACGCCCCCCGGCCGAGGCCTTCGACGGCGTCGACGGGGTCGTCAACCTGGTCGGGGAGCAGATCGACCAGCGCTGGACCGAGGAGGCCAAGACGCGGATCATGGAGAGCCGCCGCACCGGCACCCGCAACCTGGTGCAGGCGATCACCGCCCTGGAGCGCAAGCCGAAGGTGCTGGTCAGCCAGTCGGCGATCGGCTACTACGGCGACCGCGGCGAGAGCCTGGTCGACGAGTCGACGTCCCCCGGCGAGGGTTTCGACGCCGAGGTCGTCCGGGAGTGGGAGCGCGCCGCCGACGAGGTCAGCGGCACCGGCGTGCGCCTGGTCATCGTCCGCACCGGCCACGTCCTCGACCCGGCCAGCGGGCTGCTGAAGCAGCTGCTGACGCCGTTCCGGCTCGGCGTCGGCGGCCCGCTGGCCGGCGGCGATCAGTACATGTCGTGGATCCACATCGACGACGAGATCGGGATCCTGCTCTGGGCGCTCGACAGCGACGGCGTCAGCGGCGTGATCAACGCCACCGCGCCGAACCCGGTGACCAACCGCGAGCTCTCGAAGGCGCTCGGCCGGGTCCTGCATCGTCCGGCGGCGATGCCGGTGCCGGGCTTCGCCCTCAACCTCAAATTCGGCGCCGAGTTCGCCGAGACCGTCCGCGGGGGCCAGCGGGTGATGCCGCGCCGCACCCTCGACCTCGGCTACGCCTTCGAGCACCCGGAGCTGGAGCCGGCGCTGCGCGACCTGCTGGGTTGAGCGTCAGCCCGAGCGTCCCGAGACCTCGGCCGAGAAGGCGAGCCGGCAGCCGCGGAGCGAGTAGGCCGTGACCACCTCGAGCGTGGTGTCGCCCGAGGACCGGATCGAGTACTCGCCCAGCACCGAGTTGCGATCGCGGGTGCTGAGCACCTGCGAGCCGACGGAGCCGCGATCGCTCCCATCGCCGCCCGCTCGCCGGATCGCGCTGAGCAGCAGCGACATCGCCTCGAAGCCGTAGGCCGCGGCGGGCTCGGCGGGGCGGCCGAAACGCGTTCTGAAAGCGCGATCGAAGGCGACGCCGCTCGGGCCGGACCGCGACGGCTCGCGGTAGGGCGAGATCAGGTAGCGGGGGCCGCGGTCCTCGCGGCAGCCCGCCAGCGTCGCCGGGTCGGGGGCGCCCACGGCGACCCGCCCGGGCGCCACGCCGACCCTCGCGGCGAAGCGATCCGCGGCGCGCTCCAGCACGGGCGCTGGGGACGACGCGGGCGAAGGTCTGCCGGTCGCCGATGCGGTAGCGCTCGCCCGGTCAGGTCGGACGCGGTCGCACCGGGCGAGATCTGCGGGATCTCGGCCTCGTTGGTGATCGGCAGCGAAACCCGCGTCGCGCCGGAGTCGATGTCCCCGATGAAGCCGATCGCGGTCGAGTCCTGCGCGGCCCGCCGGGCGTTGGCGGCGGTCGCCACCTGGTCCCACCGTCGGCCGCCGCCCGTGTCGTCCAGGTACCTCGCCCTGACGGTCGACTTGCCAACCCGCCCCTCGGCCCGCGCCAGCGCCAGCCGGGCGCCCTCGGCGGCGGCGCGGCCCTCGCCGGCGCGCTCGCCGTGCAGGGGCAGGCTGACGTAGACGGTCAGCCTCGCCCTGCCGATCGTCCGAGCCGTCGCCGCAGCCTGCCAGGACGCAGAGGAGGGCGGCGGCCAGGACCCCGAGGAGGGCGCCCGAGCGCCTCAGCCGAAGAACACCTCCGCCTCCCGGTAGAGCGACTCCGGGACCAGTCTTCAGCTCCGCGGTCGCCTCGGCGAGGTCGACCAGCTCGATCGCGGTGCCGCGCAGCGCGGTCATCTTCCCCCAGGCGCCCTCGTGGGCGGCGTCGATCGCGTGCAGCCCGAAGCGGGTGGCGAGGACGCGGTCGAAGGCGGTCGGCGTGCCGCCGCGCTGAACGTGCCCGAGCACGGTCGCCCTGGCCTCCTTGCCGGTGCGGCGCGCGATCTCGCCTTCCAGCCAGTGGGCGATGCCCCCCAGGCGGACGTGGCCGAACGC
This sequence comes from uncultured Actinomycetes bacterium, assembly GCA_963738305.1. GTDB lineage: Bacteria > Actinomycetota > Thermoleophilia > Solirubrobacterales > 70-9 > JBBRHQ01. Next base: position 396,826 of record CAVTVU010000006.1, read on the forward strand.
GTCGGTCGGTGCCTCGTCTGCATCAGGGATACCGCCGATCGGCTCGGCGCCCTCGGAGACGACGATGATCGGCGCGTACTGGCTCTTGAAGCGCTGCTCGATGTAGCTTGCAGACCCGCTCGATGTCGAACTGCTGCTCGGGGATGAGGATCACGTTGGCGCCGCCGGCGAGGCCCGGCATGGAAGGCGATCCAGCCCGCGTGGCGGCCCATCACCTCGACGATCAGCACCCGGTGGTGGCTCTCGGCGGTCGTGTGAAGGCGGTCGATCGCCTCCATCGCGATGTTGACCGCGGTGTCGAAGCCGAAGGTGTAGTCGGTGGCCCCGAGGTCGTTGTCGATCGTCTTCGGCACGCCGACGACGTTGATCCCGGCCTCGCCGAGGCTGCGCGGCCACGCCCAGCGTGTCCTCGCCGCCGATCGCGATCAGGCCGTCGACCCCGTCGTCGGCGAGGTTCGCCCGCAGCCGCTCGATCCCGTCCGGCTCGCCGGGCGGGTTGGTCCGCGACGTGCCGAGGATCGTTCCGCCG
>CAVTVU010000007.1:0-362765 GCA_963738305.1 uncultured Actinomycetes bacterium
GGGATCGGCTCGTGCTGTTGCCACTCGATCCTGGTCCGGCAGAGCTGGTTGGGGTGGATGTACCAGTAGACGAAGCCGTCGCCGAGCTCGAGGTAGTGGTTGATCAGCGGGCGCGGGTTGTAGGGGCGGATGTAGCGGCCCTTGTGGCCCTCGGCCCGGATCAGGGCGGCAAAGGCCTGGAACCGCTCGCCGCCGACCTCGTCCCACTCCTGGATCACATACCAGTGCGGGTCGCCCACTGGCTCATCTCCGAACATCTCGCGCTGGTGCTCGCAGGGCGGGTCGTTGGGCGCACACGGGTCGCGGCCGTCGAGCCTCACCGCAAGGGACCGGACCGGACGCCAGGGCACCGACTCGATGAAGGCGCGGGAAGCAGCCATCGTCATCGCCCGTCTGGGCGCGAACTTCTCGGGCATTTCAACTCCTCAGGGTGGGTGGTTAGCACAAGAAGAATACCCTCCGAGCGGGCGGTGTCCGACGTGGGTGGTTAGCACTCCCTCGGGCGTGGCACCGCCCGTTTCATCCGCCACCTGCACCCGATCTGCACCCTGGCCATGGCAGCTTTCCGGGGGAGTGCAAGTGCAACCCCTTAGGGGGTTTGCACCTGGCACCCTCAACCCGCCCTGAGGAAGCACCTCCACCTTCACCGGGTCCATCCCTTCGAGGTCTTGATGGCGGCCTTCTGCTCCCTGAGCTTCTTCAGCGCGTTTCGGACCGAGCCGTCCTGCGGCTTCCGGCCCACGGCCCTGGCGGCCAACCAGCGCCTGGGGCTCGTCGGTGAGCAGGTCGGCCAGCTCCTCGGCCAGCGGCCCCGCGACCGGATCCTTGGGCGGCACGAGCAGGTCCTCGACAGAGCGATCGCCCTCCTCCACGTCGGTGACGACAGGCATCTCGAAACGGTGGCCGGCCAGGTCGAAGGACTCGACGCCGACCCGGAACTCAAAGGAGCGGGGGGCGGCGGAGTGGTTGCCCTTGCCCCGAACCAGGACCCGCCGATCCTCGTCGTCCGGGTCCTTGCCGAGCAGGAGGCTCGACCGCGACACGGCGTTGAACTGGTGCGAGCCGGAGAGCAGGTCGCGGAAGGTCTTGGGCCGACCCTTGACCGGGTGAAGCAGCCCGACCGCCGCGATCCCGCGTTCCCCGGCCACCCGCCGCAGCGGCATCATCGCCTGCCGGACGTTCTTCGGGTTGTAGACGCCGCCGCCGTCCTTGCCACTGCTGACGTGGTCGAGGAGCTGGTCGAGCACGATCAGCCCGATCCCCTCCTCCTGGACGGCCCCGGCCAGGTCGTCGGCGCGTGCGGTGAGGTCGTCCAGGTACTCGCCATCGTCGAGGGTCAGAAGCCGTCCCAGATCGCCGCCCGCTCATGGACCCGAGGTGCCCACACCGACTCGAAGCCGTCCTCGTCGCCGACGATGAGGACGTTCACCGGCTCACCAGCGAGGTCGCCGTCGAGTTCGCCCCGCGTCGCCTTGGCAACGATCCACGCCATGACCGTGCCCTTGCCGATCGACTCCTCGCCGACCACCAGGGACGGGAGGCCGAGAGGGACCGCCGCTGCCAGAGCCACCGGATCGGCCTGATTCGCTCCTCGATCACGCCACGGACACGAAGCCCGGAGGTGCTGGGCGGCCCGTCGCCATTCAGGCAGCCCTGACAGAGGATCGTGGCTTCTTCGTCGTCCTCATCCCACTGGGCGAACAGCGGTTCGTGTCGCCGCCACGCGACTTGCAACGCGAGCAGTCCACCCACCGTGTCACGCGGGCGGTCATGACACCGCCGCCGCTGTCTGCCGCCGGGCCTGCGGAGCTAGGCCGCCCGGCGGCTCAGGATCACCGGGAGGGTCGCCGCGGCGGCTGCTGGTGCTTGTGCTGCGGCGGCTGCCCCGGGTCCGGGTCGAGCGGGTGCCGTGGGCGCGGCGATGAGCGCCACGGGTCCGCGACCGCGGTCGCGCCGCCCGGCGAACCTCGGTCCTGCTCGCGCCCATCGTCCGGAGCTTGGAGGCGAAACCTCGACGGCGTTGGGCCGGGGTGATGCGGCGAAGCTGCTCGGCACGGGAGGGGCCGCCGGTGTTGCAGGCGACGATCTCATCGGCGACCGGGTCAGTCGGCTCCGTCTCGGGAGGGACCAGGTCGGCGGGGCTCAGGTCATGCAGGCCCATCGAGCATTTCCAGTTCTGCGGTGGCTCATCACCAGGGATGAAATCACCCGGCCCGGATGCTCCCTACAACGTCGAGCGCCGCCCGGAGGCGGCGACACGACGGATGATGAACCAAGGGCCACAGAAGGAAGCCCGATGCTGTGAAGTCAGGCTACCCCGCGGGTCGGCGGCAGCCGGCTGCCGGCCCCCCTTGTTCTATCTGGGCAGGTCAGGTTCTCCGGCAGAGTCGTCGGGCGAGTCGCCGGCGACGCACCTCGATGCCGGCCTCGCACTCCCCGGGCAGGTGGGAGCCGGTCCACGCCGCCCCCTCGCCACGGCCTCGCAGATTCCCGCTACATCAAGTGAGCTGGGACCCCACCTCGGGGTTGCAGGGCGTTAGGATGGCGCTCGTTGCGTATGTCTTTAGTCGGCGGCGGCGTCGGCCTTGCAAGCGGCCACGGCGGGGTCGAACCCGCGCCAGTCCGTCGACAGGTTCGATTAGGGGCCTGGCGAATCCCCTGCTCGCACTTGGCACCAACGCCGGTGGCGAGGATGGACTGCGCTGCTTGGCGAAGGTCAGACTCCTCCTTGGCAATCCGGGCGTCTGCTTCCGGCTCGCACTCACGCTGGTGAAAAACTGCTCCAATTCAAATGCATTTGAGCGTCTGAGCGCGACCGTGCGAGCTCTCCTCCAGGGGGGGAAGCCGAGCAGCCCGGCTCCTGGTTACGTCGTCGTGTTCAAGATGAGGATCTTGGTGGGCAGTGGTCGCGGGGCCAGGCCGTGGGGCCAAGCCTTCAAGAGGAGGAACGCAGCGGCTGTGCGTGCGCTCCACTGACCGCGAGACCCGACACTATGCGGCTCAGCAAACCCAAATTACCCTCCTGTGCACGTCTGAAGAAGCCATGGCCTCCCAGAGTGAGAGGGTCTGTCGGCCTTCCGGTGCGTGGCCGCGCTCCAGGTCGTGGTGGTGGGCCACCGCCCGCGGCCGATGCGCGGGCCAGCCCCAGCAGCCTCGCCGGCCTGGGAGGCCCGGCGCGGTGCGCGGCCTCCCGTCGCGGTCGGGCGAACCTGGCGGTGGATAGGCCTGGTGACTCTCCTGGCCGTTCTCGCGGCCACCGGCTCACAGTGCCTCAGCATCGGCCTCAGCATCAGTAATGGTGCTGGCGTTGCATCCTGAAGGCGGCGGTCACTGCAGACAAATGAGTCCGGGAAGCCCGTGCAGTGATGAGGCGGGCAGGGAGAGGCCACCGGCAAGGTGCATGACGGCCTTGCGGGTCTGGCTCCAGCAGCCATCTGCACTGGAAGTGGTAACTGTCATTGGTGGTGATGTCCCTGTGACAACATGATCCACAGTCCTCTGCCGCGTTCACGTTGCCGCGCAGACCGCCGCGGTGCGGCGGTGCCTGCGGTACCGAGCACCACCGGGGAGGTGGGGGCGGCGCGGGACCTCCCGGTGAGCCGGGCGCCCGCGCAACGCGAGCCACCGGCAACGTGGCAGCGGACTGAAGTGCTCGCGCACGCTGCTCGCCAGCCTGCTGATCGAGTTGGCACCCTGCCGATGTTCCGAACGCGGAAGTTGGCGTCTATCTCAGCGCGGATTTTGACCTGGTTGGTGGTCATGGCAGAGTACGGATCACAGAGCACCGATCCGGCTCCGGTGTACGAGGAGGCCCAGACGCTGCGTATCCACGAGCAGTGGGTGGGCGACACCCGGAGCCTCGCGGACTCGCAGGGACCAGACCCCATCGCCGCCATTGGCGATCTTCACCGAGAACACGTAGTTGCCGGCCCCGTCCTGCTCGAGGTCGAGCGACGCGGCATCCGACGGCGTCAGAGCGATCACCGTTGGCTCGGAGCCGAGGTCGCGGGCAGCGGCAATCGCGTCCCTGATCTTCGCCACCAGGCCGCTTCCCGTCGAGCTGTGGTACGGGGTCGCGCCCTCGATCGCGCTGATCACGTGATCGTCGATCGCCTCGTCGAGCCTCCGGCTCATCTCTGTTCGAGCAATGCCCGGAGCGAGGCCTGGCTGTCGAAGATGCGGGCCGGTACGGAGTCCATCACCCCCGCGAAGGTCCGCGCCTCCGGGTTGGCCAGGCCGATCGCCGCCGGCACCCGGGCCTTCTCCGTGTCGGTCGCCGGGGCGATCTCGACTCCGGTCACCGCAGCCGACTCCGGCGAGAAGCTGACCGTGAAGTCAGTCGCCGCCAAGTCGCCCGGCAGAGCGCCGAACGGCTGCACGTCGAATACCGGGTACAAATGCCGGATCGACACCGCCGCAGGCGTCGGGGCGGTGCTGCCGCCGCTCGGGGTGGACGGGTTCAGCGCCGCGGCCACCGACCGTCGCAACAGGCTCTGGCCCGGCACATCGGCCCGGAGCTCGTTGCGCTGCAGATCCAGTCGCTTGCTCGCTTCATCCCACCCTGAAACGGAGTGAAGCCCCAGACCGCCACGTCCTTCGCTCGCTGAGAGTTCGGAGAGCATCGCGGCTTGGTCCCGCTCCGCAGCGGCGATCCGCTGCTCGACGTCTTGTAGCGCCTTGTCAGCCAGCTTCTTGGCCTCAATCGCCTTCTGTCTGCCACTGCTTCCCGGGCTTGCCTCAGCGGTCAGCTCCTGGGCTGTCGCGGCCATGCCCTGGCACCGGGTCTTTTCGGCCCTTAGCTCTCTCAAACGGGTTTCGGCCTCGGCCAGGCCAGACTTCAGATCAGAAAACAACATCGGTCACCACCTCCATACGTTTTGCGCGACCGGCTGCTCCTGAGGGTCCCAACGCGCGATTCCCTCCGAAGTCTGAGGCCGCGAGCGGCGGAGCGCAAGTCCCCGCGCGGGGGACGCGGGCTAGTTCAGCTCGGAGAAGCCGGGCAGGGGACCGGCGTAAAGCCGCCAGCCCTTGACCCTTCGGCCCTCCTCGTCGATGTAGTGCTCTATCTCGACACCGTTCTCGTCGAGGTAGGTCCACTCGAACCGACCCCCTTGGTGCCGGATCACCTGCACCTCGATCCCCTTCATCCGGTAGGCGCGACCCTCGAAGGCGATCGCCACGGCCCGGTCCTCGCCGTTCTCGTCGAAGGCCATCAGCGGGTAGACGTCGTCAAGGATCGCGTCCTCGCCGAGCCGGGCCGCCACCTCCTGGTAGAGGCCGTGGAGGTCGGCGGTGAGCCCGTCAAGGTTTGCACCGACCAGCCGATCGACCTCGGCCTCTATCGCCCGGCGCACGAGCTCGGCCCTACGCACCAGGTGGCGTTGCTCGTTCTCCTCGTAGCGGCGGTCGATCGCGTCGCTCTCCTCCATCAGCTTCCGGTAGGCGTCGTTGTCCTTCTTCATCGGTCCCTCCTCTGGGGTCGGTTTGGTCATGCGAGAACCGGGATGGCAGGCAGGATCAAGCCGCCCTCCGGTTTATCCGTTGAAAGGTGGGAGCCCTGGCATTTCGGCTTCGACGGGGGGCCGCCTCCGTGCTCCGCGGCCGGCAACTCGGTGCTCGGTCCCGGGGAGGACGGCAGGGCCGCCGGCACCGGAGGCCTGCCGGCCTTCGTTCCGGCCCGCTTCCGCGGACCCTTGCTTCGCTCGGCGGCGCGCTGGAACGTCTCCGCGGCGCTGCTCGCGGCGCAGCTGATGGCGGAGTCCAACTTCAACCCGTTCGCCCGCTCCCCGGCGGGAGCGGAGGGGATTGCCCAATTCATCCCCTCGACGGCGGCGGCCTACGGCCTGCGAAACCCCTTCGACCCGGAGGCCGCGATCGAAGCCCAGGCCCACCTCATGTCCGACCTGGTGCGCCGCTTCGGCTCGCCCGCCCTCGCGCTCGCCGCCTATAACGCCGGCCCCGCCGCGGTCGCCGCCTGCGGCTGCGTGCCGGATATCCCTGAAACACAGGCCTATGTTTCCCGCATCCTCGGACTGCTCGACGGAGCCGGCGCCCTGCTGGTAGCCCCGTTCGAGGTGCGCCTGATCAGCTGAAGCAGGCTAGCCGCCGGGCGGGCGGTAGCCGGCGGCGGAATGGGTGACGCGCAAGTGAACCCGCAGCGACCACCGTCGAGTGGACGAAATCCTCTCCCGTGCTGCTGAATTCGTCCACTCGACCGGGTGCACCGATCGGGTAGGGTGCCGGCCGTGCCAGCGCTGGTGGAAGTCGAGGGGATCGAGGGGCTGAAGGACCTGATCGGCAAGGACATCGGGCCCAGCGAGTGGCGCACGGTCACCCAGGAGGACATCGACCTCTTCGCCCAGCTCTCCGGCGATGACCAGTGGATCCACGTCGACGTCGAGCGGGCGAAAAAGGAAAGCCCCTTCGGCACCACGGTCGCCCACGGCAACCTGACCCTGTCGCTGATCGACGGCTTCCGCCGCGACCTGATCGCCTCGTCGGGCTTCGTCCTCGGGGTCAATTACGGCTGGAACAAGGTGCGCTTCCCGGCCCCCGTCCCGGCCGGGAGCCGGGTCCGTGCCCGGGGCGAGGTGGTGTCGGTCGACGACGCCGGCGGCGGCTGGTGGCAGGTCGTCACCCGCTTCACCCTCGAGGTTGAGGGCTCCGAGAAGCCCTGCTGCGTCGGCGACAGCGTCGGCCGCGCCCTGCCGGGCTGAGGGGTCAGGCGCCGCCCGCGAGCAGTCGACTTCCTCTCATAGTGAGAGGAAATTGCACTCTCGCGGGCGGGGCCAGCGCCTAGTTGACGGTGAGGGTGCCCTCCATGCCGGCCTCGCGATGGCCCGGAACCGTGCAGAAGAAGGTGTAGGAGCCCGACTTCAGGTCGCTGATCGTCAGGTTCACCTTGCCCTGGCTGACCAGGTCCGAGGTCCCGAGCACCTTGCCGCTGGAGTCCTCGACCGCGACGTCGTGCTGGATCGAGGCAGGGTTGTCGAAGTCGATCGAGACCGTGCCGGCCTTCGCGGTCAGCGTCTTCTGGTCATAGGAGAGCTGGTTGTCGGCGTTGGCGGTGAGCTTCACCGTCGAGCCCTTGGCGACCGTCGTCGTGGTCCCGCCGCCACCGCCGGACGCTTCGCCGCCGGTCGTGTCGCTGCCGCCGCCACCGCAGGCGACGAGGGCCACCGAGGCGAGGGCGAGTGCGAGCACTGCGATTGCCTTCTTCATGCACGGTCCTTTCGATGGGGTTGAGCCTGACTCTAGCCTGATACGCGAGCGCCGCGGGCCGGGTTCAGCGGCCGGTGAACTCGGGCTCTTCGCCGGCGAAGAACGCCTGCACCCCGTTGCGCAGGTCCTCGGTGCCCATGCTGTCTGCGATCCCGTGGCGCTCCACCTGGAGGTGGTAGGTGAGGCTGTTCTCGATGCTCTGCCCGCAGAGCAGCTTCGCCATCCGCACGTAGTGGGGGGCCTTGGCGCCCCACTTCTCGGCGACCTCGCGGGCACGGCCCATCAGCTCCTCGGCGGGGACCACCTCGGTGACGAGCCGCTCCGCGAGCGCGTCGGTCGCGGACATGTTCGGGTCCTCGAGCATGATCTCCAGCGCCCGGCTGGGGCCGACGACACGGGGCAGGAAGTAGGTCATGCCGCCGTCGGGCGAGGCGCCGATGCGCCCGTAGGCGCAGGCGAAGAATGCATTCTCAGAGGCGATCCTCGTGTCGCAGGCGAGCGCCAGGGAGAAACCGGCTCCGGCGGCCGGGCCGTTGACGGCGGCGATCACCGGGTAGGGAATGCGGCGCAGATCGACGATCGCCTGATGCAGGACCTCCGCTCCCCGGCGGACGTCGGAGGGCAGGTCGAAGTCCTCCGACTCGACCCCCTTGCGGAACCAACCGACGTCGCCGCCGGAGCTGAAGGCCTTGCCGGACCCGGTGACGATCAACGCCCGGAGCGGTGCTCGATCCGCAAGCCAGGCGAAGGCGACCGTGAACTCGCCGATCATCTGGGGGCTCATCGCGTTGAAGACGTCGGGGCGGTCGAGGGTGAGGGTTCCGATCTCGCCGTCGATCTCGAGCCGCATCGTCTCCAGCTCGGGCGGGCTGAGGGCTTGGGTCGTCATTTTGCTCCGGTTCTCCTGCTCGTCGTCCGGCCGGCCGCCGGTTTGGCCGTTCGGCCAGGAGCCTACCCTTTGACCCGATGGCCGAAGGCAACGGAAAGGCGTCGAGGGCGGAGCGCGTCGCCGAGCAGCGACGTGGGCTGCCCGATTCGCCTGGCGTCTACATCTTCCACGGCCCTCACGGGGAGGTGCTCTACGTGGGGAAGGCGCGGTCGATCCGCAAGCGGGTCGCCTCGCACTTCTCGGGCGGCGACACGGAGATGACCCGCCGGGTCGATCGGATTGACTTCCTCGTCACCGCCAACGAGGCGGAGGCGCTGCTGGCCGAGCAGAGCTTCATCAGGCGCCACCGGCCCCGCTTCAACATCCGCCTGCGCGACGACAAGTCCTACCCCTACGTCGGGGTCAGCCTCGACGAGGATTTCCCGCGCGTCTACTTCACCCGCGAGCGGCACCGGCCGCGGCGCGCCTACTTCGGGCCCTTCTCGAGCGCCAAGCGGGTGCGCGAGACCCTCGACCTGCTGGGCAAGCTCTTCCAGTACCGCACCTGCGAGGGGCCCGAGCCGGGGCGGCGCTCCGGCAACCCCTGCCTCGACTACTTCATCAAGCGCTGCGGTGCCCCGTGCGTCGGCTACGTCGACCGGGAGGAGTACCGGCGCAACATCGAGGCGATCTGCGACTTCCTCTCCGGACGCTACCGCCAGGTCGAGGCCGAGGAGGAGCGCAAGATGGAGGAGGCGGCCACCGCGCGCCAGTACGAGCGCGCCGCGCTGCATCGCGACCGCCTGCAGGCGATCCGCTCCCTGTTCGAGCGCCAGCGGGTCGCCGGCGGCTCGGTCGGCACCGCCGACCTGATCGGCGTCGCGGCCGAGGGTCCGGACGCCAACGCCCAGGTCTTCCAGGTCCGCGACGGGATCCTCGCCGAGCGGCAGAGCTTCTACCTCGACAACCACGGTGAGCGCGGCCTCGCCGAGGTGGCCGAGGAGTTCATCGGCCAGTACTACTCGGCCTCTCCGGCGATGCCGCGGACAATCGTCGTCGGTCCCTACCTGCGCGAGCGCGCCGCCCTGCTCTCCGAGGCGCTGAGCGAGCGCCGCGGATCCGCGGTCGAGGTGCGGGCCGCAGAGCGCGGCGACAAGCGCCGCCTGCGCGAGCTGGCCGACCGCAACGCGCGGCTCGCGCTCGACCAGGACCGGCTGCGCCGCGAGCACCGGCGGCAGCGCCGGGTCGAGTCCCTGTCGGCGCTCCGCGAGGCGCTGGGGATGGAGGAGCTGCCGGTTCGGATCGAGGGCTTCGACATCTCCAACCTCGGCGCCCAGCACACGGTCGCCTCGATGGTCGTCTTCGAGGGCGGCGCGACGAAGAAGGCGCACTACCGGAGGTTCCGAATCAGAGGAGACGTAGCAGCGAGCCAGGAACCCGATCGCCTCCGGACGCGGAGCGGAGGAGGCGATCGGAGGGATTCCAGACGGACGCGGAGCGGAGGAGCCGGTCGGGGAGGTCCTGATGACTTTGCGGCGATGGAGGAGGTTCTCGGTCGCCGCATCAATCGCTACCTCGAGCAGACCGACCTCTCGCCGCACGACGCTGAGCGCGACGAGAGCTTCGCCTCGCTGCCTTCGCTGGTGGTGATCGACGGCGGCAAGGGCCAGCTGGCGGCGGGGATGCGTGCGATGCGGGAGTTCACGGAGCGTGGCGTGACGGTGATCAGCCTGGCCAAGCGGCTGGAAGAGGTGTACGTACCCAGCCGTTCCGCCCCGATCGACCTCACCGCGGACTCGGAGGCCTCGAAGCTGCTCCAGCGGGTCCGCGACGAGGCTCACCGGTTCGCGATCGAGCACCATCGCGGGCGCCGCGATCGGGCGATGACCGGCTCGGTGCTGGACGAGCTGAAGGGGGTCGGGCCGGTGCGAAAGCGGGCGCTCCTGCACCACTTCGGCTCGCCGGAGCGCTTCCTCGCGGCCACCCGCGAGGAGCTGGAGGCGGTCCCCGGCGTGCCCGGGAAGGTCGCCCGCGAGATCCACGAGCAGCTGAACCGCACCGGATGAGTGCGGCCGATCCGACAGCCGTGAAGATGGTCGTGATCACCGGCCACTCGGGGGCAGGGAAGTCGGAGGCGATCGCCGCCTTCGAGGACGGCGGGTACTTCTGCGTCGACAACCTGCCGCCACGGATGATCGGCTCGCTCGGCGAGCTCTTCCGCCACTCGGGCAGCGGGGTGGAGCGCGCCGCCGTCGTCTCCGACGTACGCGGGGGAGAGTACTTCGAGGAGCTGATCCAGGTCCTGGGCGAGTTGGAGCGGGAGGGCCTGCCGCTGGAGGTGCTCTATCTGGAGGCCGACGAGGAGACCCTGGTCGATCGCTACAAGGAGACGCGCCGCCGCCATCCCCTGGCCCCCGAGGGAAGGATCGTCGAGGGCATCCGGGCGGAGCGGGAGATGCTTGCGCCGCTGCGGGAGCGCGCCGACGTCGTGATGGACACCGGCGACCTGACCGCCGGCGCCCTGCGGCGCCGCATCGCCGACGAGATGCTGAGCGCGGTTCCCGGCGGCAAGCTGGCCCTGACCCTGCTCACGTTCGGCTTCAAGAACGGACCCCCCCGCGACGCCGACCTGACACTCGACGTTCGCTTCCTGCCCAACCCTCATTACGTCGACGAGCTGAGGGCGCTGACCGGGCACGACGAGGAGGTGCGGCGTTACGTCGAGTCGGGGACCCAGGCGGGCGAGTTCTATGGCCGCCTGCTGCCCCTCCTGGAGTTCCTCGTCCCGGCCTACGTCGCCGAAGGCAAGAGCCACCTGACCATCGCGATCGGATGCACGGGCGGGCGCCACCGCTCGGTGACGGTGGCCGACCGGATCCGCCGCGACCTCGCCGCGCGCGAGGACATGATCGTCAAAGTCAAGCACCGGGACGTCGAGCTCGACGACTGACCAAGCGCGGGGCCTTGCCGGGCGTTCCGCCGCCTAACATCCATCCCTGCGATGCCGCCCCCCGCGATCTCGATCCGCGACCTGCGCATGTCCTACGGCGAGGTCGAGGCAGTACGCGGCATCGACCTCGACGTGGAGCCGGGCGAGATCCTCGCCTTCCTCGGGCCGAACGGCGCCGGGAAGACAACCACCGTCGAGATCCTCGAGGGATACCGCCGCCGCAGCGGCGGGGAGGTCACGGTGCTCGGCGAGGACCCCCAGGGTGCCGGCTCCGCGTGGCGCGAGCGGATCGGGATCGTCCTGCAGACCAACAAGCTCGATCCCTACCTGACGGTTCGCGAGTCCCTGGAGCTCTATGCGGGCTACTACCGAAGCCCCCGCGCCGTGGACGAGGTGATCGGCCTGGTCGGCCTCCGGGAGAAGGCGGATGAGCGCGCCAGCAGGCTATCCGGTGGCCAGCAGCGCAGGCTCGACGTCGGCATCGCCTTGATCGGTGATCCCGAGCTGCTCTTCCTCGACGAGCCGACCACGGGCTTCGATCCCTCCGCCCGGCGCCAGGCATGGAAGGTGATCGCAGGGTTGCGCGACCTCGGCAAGACGGTCTTCCTCACCACGCATTACATGGACGAGGCGCAGCAGCTCGCCGACCGGGTGACGATCATCGCGCGCGGGGAGATCGTCGCCCGGGGCACGCCCGAGGATCTCGGCAACCGCGATGAGGAGCCGGCCCGGATCAGCTTCCGGCTCCCCGCGGGCCTGACGGCGGAGCAGATTCCGCTGCAGGTGGCTGCGGCGAACGGCCAGGGACAGGTGACGCTGAGCACCAGCACCCCGGTGGAGGCGCTCAACCGGCTCACCGGCTGGGCCCTGGAGCGGGGCATCGAGCTGGAGGGTCTCGAGGTCGCCAGGCCAAGCCTCGAGGACATCTACCTCGAGCTGACCTCGGAGCAGGGCGAGTGACGGGCGCCGCGCTCGCGCTACACCAGTTCCGCTACGACCAGAAGGCGTTCTGGCGCAATCCGGCCTCGGTCTTCTTCACGGTCCTCTTCCCGGTCCTGCTGCTGCTGATCTTCGCCACCGTGTTCGGCGGACAGACGGTGGACGTTCGAGGGGGAGTCAAGACGACGACCTACTACGTCCCAGCGATCATCACGCTCTCGGTCATCTCGGCAACGATGCAGAGCCTGGCCATGTCCCTGACGATCGCCCGCGAGGACGGGCGCCTGAAGCGAGGCCGGGGGACGCCGATGCCTGCCTGGGTCTTCGTCGCCGGCAGGGTCGGCAACGCGATCGTCGTATCGCTGCTGATGCTCGCCCTGCTGGCGGCCATCGGCGGCATCCTCTACGGGGTCGAGGTCCCCTGGGACCGGTTGCCGGCGATCCTCCTCATCCTGATCGTTGGCACGGCCGCCTTCTGCTGCCTGGGCATCGCCCTGACCGCGCTGATCCCCTCCCAGGATGCCGCCGCCCCGATCGTCAACGCCATCCTGCTCCCGCTCTATTTCCTCTCCGGCGTCTTCATCCCGGACGACCAGCTCCCCAGCGGCGTGATCCACTTCGCCGACGCGTTCCCGATCAGGCATTTCTTCGAGGCCTTCTTCGGCGCCTACGTCCCGGCCGGCGGCGGCGGCTCGGCGGTGGAGTGGGACAACCTGGCGATCGTCGCGATCTGGGGCGTGGCCGGCCTGCTGCTGGCGGTTCGCTTCTTCCGCTGGACGCCGAGAAGCGGCTGAGCCGAGCGCCCGGGCGGGGGCGACACGTTTCGCCGCGCCGGTATAGCCTGCCCGCCGTGCTCCATCACGTCCGCCTCGAGGTTGCCGACCTGGAGAAGAGCGCTTCGTTCTACGACTCGCTGCTCGCCCCGCTGGGGTGGCGGCGGCATTTCGAGCGCGACGAGACGGTGGGCTGGGGCATCGCTAAGCCGGTCTTCTTCGTCTCGGCCCACCATCCGCCGGCCCCGGGCTTCGGCCTGATCTGCTTCTCGGCCAAGGGGATCGCAGCGGTCAGGGCGGCGTGGGAGGGAGGCACGAACGCCGGGGGCAGGAGCACCGGCGAGCCTGGCGAGTCCCGAAGCCACGGCTCGGGTAGCTACTCGGCGTTCCTCCAGGATCCCGACGGGTACGACATCGAGGTCACGATCGGTCCCGACTGAATCGTCTCTGACTCCATAAGATCGGAGGGACCAGAGATCGCAGACCCAGGAGGAATAGCTGAATGGCTGTCAAGGTCGGGATAAACGGCTTCGGACGAATCGGGCGGAACGTCCTGCGAGCAGCGCTTGCAACGGATGCGGACCTCGAGTTCGTCGCACTGAACGACCTGATCGACGTGGAGACGATCACCCACCTGTTCAAGTACGACTCGATCTACGGCCGGTTCCCGGGGGAGGTCGAGGCGGGCGAGGCCTCGATCACGGTCGACGGCTCGGAGATCAAGATCCTCTCCGAGCGAAATCCGGCCGACCTGCCCTGGGGTGACCTCGGCGTCGACGTGGTGATCGAGTCGACGGGCTTCTTCACCGCCCGCGCGGACGCCGCCAAGCACCTCGAGGCCGGCGCCAAGAAGGTCATCATCTCCGCCCCGGCCAAGGAGCCGGACGTGACCGTCGCGCTGGGGGTCAACTTCGAGGGCTCCTACGACCCGCAGAGCCATCACATCATCTCCAACGCGTCGTGCACCACCAATTGCCTTGCCCCGGTGGCCAAGGTGCTGCACGAGTCCTTCGGGATCGAGAACGGGCTGATGACGACGATCCACGCCTACACCGCCGACCAACGGCTCCAGGACATGCCCCACAAGGACCTGCGCCGCGCCCGCGCTGCGGCGCTCAACCTGATCCCGACCACGACCGGCGCCGCAAAGGCCGTCGGGCTGGTGCTGCCCGACCTGAACGGCAAGCTCAATGGCTTTGCGATGCGCGCGCCGGTGCCGACCGGCTCGGTCGTGGACCTTGTCGCCAACGTCTCGGTGGAGACCAGCGCCGAGCAGATCAACGAGGCGGTCAGGGCGGCGGCCGAAGGACCGATGGAGGGGATCCTCTCCTACACAGAGGACGCGATCGTCTCGACAGACATAGTCGGCGATCCGCACTCCTCGATCTTTGACGCCGGGCAGACGATGGTGATCGACGGCGGCCGCATGATCAAGGCCGTTTCCTGGTACGACAACGAGTGGGGTTACTCCAACCGCTGTATCGAGCTGGCGGGCAAGGTCCTCGCCCCGGTCACCGCGGGGGCCTGAGGGCTCGCCGCGACGTTGAGCGAGCCCAAGGCAAGCGTCCGCGACGCCGACGTCGCGGGCAAGCGGGTGCTGGTGAGGGTCGACTTCAACGTGCCCCTCGCCGAGGGGAAGGTCGAGGACGACACCCGGATCAGGGCCGCGCTGCCGACGATCGAGCTGCTGCGCAGCCGCGGCGCCAGGATGATCCTCGTCTCCCACCTCGGGCGACCCGAAGGTCAGCCTGATCCGGCCCTCTCGATGCGGCCCGTGGCCGAGCGGCTCTCGGAGCTGATCTCCTCAGACGTCCAGCTCGCCCCCGAGGTAGCGGGCGAGCAGGCGGCGGCGATGGCCGCGGCGCTCGAGCCCGGGGAGGTGCTGCTGCTCGAGAACAGCCGCTTCGAGCCCGGCGAGACCACCAACGACGCCGAGCTGGCGGCCGCTCTGGCTGACCTCGCCGAGGTCTACGTCAACGACGCGTTCGGGGCCGCCCACCGCGCCCACGCGACGACCGAGGGGGTGGCCCACCTCCTGCCCGCCTACGCGGGGCTGCTGCTGGAGCGCGAGCTGGAGCACCTCGGCCGGGTCGTAGCCGATCCCGAGCGTCCCCTGGTGGTCGTGCTGGGCGGTGCCAAGGTCAGCGACAAGGTGGGCGTGATCGACCGCTTCCTGGAGTACGCCGACGCGATCCTGATCGGCGGCGCCATGTGCTTCAGCTTCTTCCGCGCCCAGGGATGCTCCACCGGCGACTCCCTGGTGGAGGAGGAGGGGGTCGAGCTGGCCGCGAAGGCGCTGGAGAAGGCGGAGGGATCCGCTTGCGATCTGCGGCTCCCGGTCGACATCGTGCTCGGCGACCGCTTCGCGGCGGATGCGGAGTGCCGGGTCGCCGAGGGCACCGAGGTGCCCGACGGCTGGATGGGCCTCGACATCGGCCCGCGCACCGCGCGCGAGTACGCAGCCGAGGCCTCCGCCGCCGGCACCGTCCTCTGGAACGGGCCGATGGGCGCGTTCGAGCTGGAGCCTTTCGCGGACGGCACCAGGGTCCTGGCCGAGGCAGTCGCCCAAACCGAGGCGACCACCGTGGTCGGCGGTGGCGACTCGGTCGCCGCGCTGGGGCAGTTCGGCTTGGCCGACCGGGTGGACTGGCTGAGTACCGGCGGCGGAGCCTCGCTCGAGCTGCTCGAGGGCAAGCCGCTGCCGGGAGTCGAGGCGCTGAGGGGCCGCGAGTCCGCGGCGCAGGAAGGAGGAGAGGGGTGAGCGAGAGACGCCCGTACGTCGCCGCCAACTGGAAGATGAGCAAGACGGTGGCCGAGGCCGAGCAGTTCCTCGACGCCTTCCTGCCGAGTGCCCCCGGCGCGGACGGGCCGGAGGTCGTGATCTGCCCTTCCTTTCTCGCGCTGTCCGCAGTGGCCGACCGCTGCTCAGGCACATCGGTCAGGGTCGCCGCGCAGAACATGCACGAGGAGGAGGCCGGCGCCTTCACCGGCGAGGTCTCTGCTCCGATGCTGCTCGAGGCGGGCGCCTCGGCGGTCATCCTCGGGCATTCCGAGCGCCGGCAGCTGTTCGGGGAGACGGACGAGGCGCTGGCCCGCAAGGTGCCCGCCGCGCTCGCGGCGGGGCTGGAGCCGATCCTCTGTGTCGGCGAGACGGAGGAGGCTCGGGACGCCGAGCAGACCGAAGCCGTGCTCGAGCGCCAGATCCAGGCCGATCTCGAGGGGGTGGAGGGGGCCGAGACGTCACGGATAGTGGTCGCCTACGAGCCGATATGGGCGATCGGCACCGGTCGCACGGCGACTCCCGAGCAGGCCCAGGAAGCGATCGCCTTCATCCGCGACATGCTCCGCGCCCGCGGCGGGGACGCCGAGCAGGTGCGAATCCTCTACGGGGGGTCGGTGAAACCCGGGAACGCGGCCGAGCTGATGGCCCGGGGCGACATCGACGGGGCGCTCGTCGGCGGGGCCTCGCTCGACCCGGCGGACTTCTCGGCGATCGTCGCGGCGGCCGGATGAGCGGTCCGTCGCAGCTGCCGGTGCCCTCCGTGGCACTGGTGGTCCTCGACGGCTGGGGGATCGCCCCGGACGGGCCCGGCAACGCGATCTCCCTCGCCGAGACGCCGAGGTTCGACCGCCTCTGGGCGGAGTGCCCGCACACTCAGCTCTCCGCCCAGGGCCGCGACGTGGGCCTGCCGGACGGGCAGATGGGCAACTCGGAAGTTGGGCACCTCAACCTGGGCGCCGGGACGGTCGTCAAGCAGGACCTGACCAGGATCGACGATGCGATCGCCGACGGCAGCTTCTTCGAGAACGAGGCCCTGCGGGCGGCCTGCGAGCAGGCCCGCTCCAGCCCCAGCAAGCGACTTCATCTGCTGGGCCTGGTCTCCGATGGCGGCGTGCACTCGGGCTGGGAGCACCTCGAGGCGAGCATCGAGACGGCCGCCTCGGAGGGGGTGCCCGAGGTCGTCTTCCACGCCTTCACGGACGGCCGCGACACCCTGCCGCAGGCCGGCCGAGGCTATCTTGCGGAGCTGGAGCGCTGGCTCCGCCAGGCGGGGCGGATCGGGACAGTCGCGGGGCGCTTCTACGCGATGGACCGCGACACCCGCTGGGAGCGGATCAAGCTCGCCTACGACGCCATCAACCACGGTGAGGGGCTGACCGCCGAGAGCGCCGACGCCGCAATCGCCGAAGCGTACGAGCGCGGCGAGACCGACGAGTTCGTCAAGCCGACGGTGATCGGCGACTACCGCGGCATGGGCGAGGGGGATGTCGCCTTCTTCGTCAACTTCCGCCCGGATCGCGCCCGCGAGATGACGATGGCGCTGGCCGACCCCGGCTTCGACGGCTTCCCGCGCTCCGGCGCGCCGCTGATCGATCTGACGACCATGACCTCCTACCGCAAGGGCTGGAGCTACCCGATGGCGTTTCCCGAGGAGCGGCCGCAGACCACGATCGCGCAGATCATCTCGGAGGCCGGCGCGAAGCAGCTTCACGTCGCCGAGACCGAGAAGTACGCCCACGTCACCTACTTCTTCAACGGTGGGCGCGAGCAGGAGTGGGAGGGGGAGGAGCGCGTTTTGGTGCCCTCGCCCCGTGACGTCGCGACATACGACGAGAAGCCCGAGATGAGCGCCCGGGGCGCTGCGGACGCGTTCGCGCATGCCTGGAGCGATGACGGCTTCCGCTTCGGGATCATCAACTTCGCCAACTCCGACATGGTCGGGCACACCGGCGTCATCCCGGCGGCGGTGAAGGGGGTGACGGCCGTGGACTCCTGCCTGGGCGAGGTCGTCGACGCGGTCCATTCGACCGGCGGCGCCTGCATCGTGACCGCCGACCACGGCAACTCTGACCACATGCTCGAGCCGGACGGCTCCCCCAACACCGCCCACTCGCTGAACCCAGTGCCGCTGATCGTCACCGTCGCAGGCGTTTCAATGCGCGACGGCGGCATCCTCGCCGACGTCGCCCCAACGGCGCTCGAGCTGCTCGGCATCCCGCAGCCGGCGGGGATGACCGGGCGCTCGCTCTTGAACGGCTGAGACGCTCGGTCACCGCTATCAGCTGTCCTCGGCGAGGATCGCGTAGACCTGCCGGCGGGCGGCATCGAGCGCCTCGCGGGCTCGGGAGCGCTGGTCCTCGCTTCCCGCCCGGCCCACCTGCAGGACGGCGGCCCGGAGGGCGAAGAACGACTCCCGGAGCCGGACCTCATGCTGGTCGGCGCCCGCGCTGACCTGGTCCCACGGCAGCGCACCGGTGCGCTCCTCTGCGACCTGCCGGCCCTCCTCGGTGAGGGAGAACTCGCGCTTGCCCTCGCGATCGGCCCCGCTGATCAGGCCGGACTCCTCGAGCAGCTGCAGGGTCGGGTAGATTGATCCGGCGCTGGGTCGCCAGATCCCGCCGCTGCGCTCCTCGATCTCCTTGATCATCTCGTACCCGTGCATCGGCTTCTCGCTGAGCAGCGCGAGCACGGCGGCCTTGATGTCCCCGCGGCGAGCCCGGGGGCCACCGCGGCCGAATTGCCGGCCGAAGCCGTGCCGGCGTCGGTCGCGGCGATGAGGGCCGTGGCAACGGGGCCGTTCGTATCTCTCGTACATGCCCTGTCCTTCCAGTCTTTCGGTAGTGTGCGATATATCGTAACACATCGTCGAATACTCCCGGAAGCAGTGGCCACCGGAAGGGCGGCCTTCGGCTCCGAGACTTGATAAATATGCTATGATCGCGCTTAGATTTTCATCCATTGATGAGGGCATGCAAGGAGGAGGTATCGAGATGGCCATAGTGAGATGGGACCCGGGTCGCGAGATCGACAGCCTTCAGTCGGACATGAACAGGCTGTTCGACGGCTTCTTCGGCTCAAGGGCGGGAAACGCCCGCAGCAGGTGGATTCCGGCGATGGACCTGGCCGAGACCGACGAGAACCTCGTCTTGCGGGCCGACCTGCCCGGGATGAGCGAGGACGACGTCGAGATCGAGGTCAAGGACCGGGTTCTGAACGTATCCGGCTCGCGGGAGGCCGAACACGAGACGAGCGAGGAGGGCTACCACCGGGTGGAGCGCTCCTCAGGCTCCTTTTCGCGGTCGCTGACCCTTCCCGAGGCGGCCGACCCGGAGAAGATCACCGCGCAGTTCAACCGCGGCGTGCTCGAGGTGCGCATTCCCAAGCCCGCAGAGCGCAAGCCGACCAGGATCGAGATCGGAGCCGGGGCGGTCGAGGGCTCGGGCAGCGAGAAGGAGTAGGGAGGGCCGGCAGGCAGGCCCGGTCCCGGGGCCTGCCACCGCCGGCGCCCTACTAGGCTGCCGCCGATGCGCGGCGACCCAGACCGGCTGCGGTTCGCGATCGGCTCCCGCGACGGTGCCGCCCGCACCGGAGAACTGCGAACGGCACACGGCCCGGTCAGGACGCCGGCCTTCATCCCCCTGGCGACCAAGGGATCGGTGCGGGGGCTGGACGCGCCCGAGGTCGCCGCACTGGGCTTCCAGTTGGTGCTCGGCAACACCTTCCACCTGCTCGTCTCTCCCGGTCCGGAGCGGATCGCTGCCGCGGGCGGGCTGCACCCCTTCATGGGCTGGAAAGGGGGGATCATCACCGACTCGGGGGGCTTTCAAGTGTTCTCTCTCGCCCACGGCAACGTCGCCGAGGAGATCAAGGGGAGCGGGCGCAGGGGGGAGGGGCAGGGGGCGATCATCGAGATCGAGGAGGCCGGCGTCCGCTTCCGCTCCTATCGCGACGGCGCTGAGCGCTATCTCTCGCCTGAATCCTCGATGGAGGTGCAGGCGGCCCTCGGCTCGGACATCGCACTCGCCTTCGACGAGTGCACGCCCTACCACGCCGATCGCGACTACACGGCACGCTCGACCGAGCGAACCCACCGCTGGCTCGACCGCTGCCTGTCCTGGCATCGCCGTGAGGGACCGGCCCGCCAGGCTGTGTTCGGCATCGTGCAAGGGGGGGTTCACGAGGACCTGCGCCGGGTCTCGGCCCAGTTCGTCTCCGAGGCCGAAGTCGACGGGATCGCGATAGGCGGAACCCTTGGGCGCGACAAGCAGGAGATGCGCGGGGTGCTTGGCCTTACAGCGCCGCTGCTGCCGCCAGAAGCGCCCAAGCACCTGCTCGGCATCGGCGAGGTCGACGACCTCCTCGACGGGGTCGCCCTCGGTCTCGACCTCTTCGACTGCGCCGTCCCGACCAGGCTGGCGCGCCACGGCGTCGCCCTCGCCCCCGAGCCGGAGCGGCGCTTCCGTCTCGACCTCCGCAAGGCCGGGCACGAGGGGGACAGGCGCCCCTTGGTCGAAGCCTGCCCTTGCCCGGCCTGCGCGAACCACGATCGCGATTACCTCAGCTATCTCTCGCGGGCCGAGGAGCTGACGGCGGTCCGCCTCCTGGTGCTGCACAACCTCACGTTCCTGGAGCGGCTGATGGCCGGCTCCCGCGGCGCCATCGAGGCCGGCTCATTCGCCGGCTACCGCGAGGCCGTTCTGGCCGGCGCCCCGCCCTGGGCTACTGGGTGTTGTCCTTGACCAGCTGTTTGAGGTCGCTGACCACGTTGTCCACGGAGTCGCCGGCGACCCTGCGGAGCTGCACTCCGGCGGCCTTGTCGGTAAGGAGGACGACCGCCACGGCGACGGCGCCGGCGATCAGGATCAGCGCGATCAGCGCCATCACGGCGCGAACGAAGCGGCCGAAGGCCGAGCGCTTGCGGCGGGGGGCGGCCGCGGCCGCGGGCGCCGGCGAGCTGGGTTGGCGGCGCCGCGGCGCCGCCGGCGGGCTCGGCCGGTACTCGGTCGCCGCGGTCCGGTCGAGCGGACGCGTCGCGGTTTCGCCGCCGAGATGGCGGGTCGGGGTGTCTCCGTCGGCCAGGGGCAGGGTCACGTCCTCACCGGCGAGCCCACGCTGGAGCCCGCCGGCAAGCTCCTCGGCGCTCGAGAAGCGGCGCAGCGGGTTGCCCTCGAGGGCCCTCAGGACGGCGGCCCCGATCGCCTCGGGGACGTCATCGTTGTAGGTGCTCGGCGGCAGCGGGCGCTCGTTCTGCTGGCGGACCGCCAGCTCGGCCAGTGACGAGCCCTCGTATGGGAGCCTGCCGGTGAGGAACTGGTAGAGGACCACGCCGAGCGCATAGACGTCGGAGGCCGGCGTGGCCTCCTCGCCACGGACTTGTTCCGGTGCCAGGTAGGCGGCCGTGCCGACGACCGAGCCGACCTGGGTGATCCGGGTCTGCTCCGCCGCCCGCGCGATGCCGAAGTCGGTCAGCTTGACCACCATCTCGGCCCCGCCGGAGGGGCCGCCGTCGATCATCAGGTTGCCGGGCTTGACGTCACGGTGGATGATCCCCCGCTTGTGGGCGTAATCGAGCCCGGCGCAGGCCTGGATCCCGATCTCCACGGTCGTCCGCGGATCGAGAGTGCCGTGCCGCTGCAGCAGCTGCGCGCCCGAGCGCCCTTCCACATATTCCATGACGATGAAGTGGCGGCCCTCGTCGACGCCGGTGTCATAGACCTGGACGATGTTCGGGTGGATCAGCTTCGCCACCGCCAAGGCCTCCCGGCGGAAGCGGGCGACGAAGCGATCGTCGTCGGAGAGGTGCTCGGCGAGGATCTTCACGGCCACCGTGCGCTCGAGGATCAGATCGGTGGCGCGATGGACGTTGGACATCCCTCCCGACCCGAGCCGGTCGAGGATCTCGTAGCGCTCCGAGAGGGTCCCGGCCTCCATCCTCATCCCTTCCGCTTCGCCTTCTTCGCCCTCTTCGCCTGCTTCTGCTTCGGGTTCCCGGGCCCGACGCCCCCGGAGCCGCCGCCCGTCGTCGGCGTTGTCGGCGTGGTCGGCTGGGTCGTGGGCTGGGTCGGGGTGGTGGGAGTCGTCGGCTCGGTCGGCGTTGTCGGCTCCTTGGAGGTCGTGGTCGAAGTCGACTTGGTCGTCTCCTTCGTGGTCGGCTTGCTCTCGGTCGTCTCCTCGGTGGTGGCAGGGGCCGTTTCGGGGGCGGTCTCCGGCGCCGCCTCGACGCAGTTCGCGGTCACCGACTGCAGCTTCGCCGCGCCCCTCCCGAGCGCCTGGCGAAGCTTCGGATCGACACTGCTCGGAAGCTTCTCGACCTGAAGGCGAACCTGATCGGCGGCCTGCTCGGCTTCGACGCAGCTTCCATTTGCAGTGAGCTTCTTGACCTGATCGAGGTTGTGGAGGATTTCCGAGGCGTTGTCGCCTGGAAGCAGGTTGTCGCTGTCCGAGTTGCCGCAGGAAACGAGTCCCAGGGCGGTAACGACGCCGGCCGCGAAGACCAGGAGATAGGGGGCCAATCGAGTCACGGGGCGAGTCTAGAGAGGAGTCATTGGCCCGCGTGAAGGCGCTCGGCGAGGTGCTTTGGGAGACCGGCCTCGAGGATCGGCGCGGCCGCCTCCTCGATGTCATAGGGGACCCGGTGGAAGACCGCCCGCAGGTCGGAGGTGTCGAGCTCGAGCCAGGCGGCCCGCGGGTCTCCGTCCCGGGGTTGCCCGACGCTTCCGGGGTTGAGCAGCCAGGTGCCCTCGGCCAGGTCGACTGCGCAGCCGTCGGGGGCCTGGGCGCCACGTGCCACCCAATCCTCGCCCTCGCGCTCGCCACTGCCGCCGACAAAGTAAAGGGCGACGTGGGAGTGCCCGATCAGGCTGATCCGCTCGGGCTGGAGCTGCATGCACTCGGCTGCCTGGTCGATCGAGAGCACGTACTCCCAGACGGGGTCGCGCGGTGAGGCATGGAAGATCGCCACGCCGGACCGCAGCCCGGAGGGCGCGAGGGGACGGAGCATCTCGATCGTCTCGGGTGCGGCGTTCTCGATCGTCCAGCGGACCGCTGCGGCGGCGGCGGAGGAGAAGGAGGAGACGTCGAGCTGCCCGAGCACGGCGAGGTCGTGGTTGCCGATCAGGCAGGTGTCGCAGCGGCGGCGGACCAGCTCCGCGCACTGGTCGGGCTGGGCGCCGTAGCCGACCACGTCGCCGAGGCACCAGATCTCGTCGAAGGCGTCCGCGCGATCGTCGATCGACGCGAGGACGGCCTCGAGTGCGGGAAGGTTGGAATGGATATCGCTGATCACCGCGGCGCGCATGGCTCTGCGGCCGGCCTGGCGGGTGGAATCCAGGGCCCGGCCCGCCCCCGCCGAGCGGGCCAGGGGGCCGTCTATCGTAGAGATGAGTGGCCGCGCGTACCCACCCGAGCCGCCGGCGTGCAACAGCGGTGGCCGCGGTCGCGCTGGCCGCCGTCGCGGTGGCGGAGATCGCCGTCTGGGCGATCGGTCCGCACGGGGACGTGATCGACCCGGATCACGTCTCGGCCGGCTCCTATTTCACTGCCGCCCAGCTCGACCGGGCCGCCGACTTCAGCGGCCCGCAGCGCCTGATCGGCCTCGGCGCCCTGCTCGTGCAGCTGGCGATGCTGACGGTTTTCGCGCTCTGGCGGCCGCGGCCCCTGCGCAGAGCCCTCGCCGTTGCGGGGCGCCGTCCGCTGATCGGAGCAGCCGCCATCGCCGCGGCGATCTCGCTGGTCCTGGCGATCGCCGGGCTGCCGCTGGCCGCCATTGGCCACGAACGCGCCCGTGACTTCGGCCTCGCCACACAGGGCCTCGGGCCATGGCTGTTCGACCAGGCGCGTGCTGCGGGGATCGCCGCGGCCCTCGCCGCGATCGGCGGGTTGGCGGCGATCGTGCTGATCCGCCGGCTGGGACGGCGCTTCTGGATCGGCGGCACCGTGCTCGTGGTCGCCTACGCGCTGATCGTCACCTGGCTGGCACCGGTCCTGCTGGCGCCGGTGTTCAACGACTTCCAGCAGCTTCCGCGAGGTCCGACCCGGGCGCGCGTCATGCGGCTCGGGCGCGCGGCGGGGGTCGATATCGGGCAGGTCTATCGGGTGGACGCAAGCCGGCGATCGACGGCACTCAACGCCTACGTCGACGGCCTCGGCTCGAGCAAGCGCGTCGTGATCTACGACAACGCGATCCGTGAGCTGAGCCTGGCCGAGCTGGACTCGATCGTCGCTCACGAGCTTGGCCATGTGAAGCGGGACGACATCCTTCACGGGATCATCTTCGTGGCGCTGATCGCTCCACTCGGGGTTCTCTTCGTGCAGCTGCTGAGCTGGAGCCTGGCGCGCCGCAGCGGGGACGACGTTCGGACGCCCGGGGTGCTCCCTGCGCTGGCGCTCTCGGTCGCGCTTGCCACCCTGGTCCTGGGGGTCCCCGGCAACCAGCTATCCCGCCGCGTTGAAGCGCGCGCCGACACCTTCGCCCTCGAGCTGACCCGCGACCCGGCGACCTTCATCGCCCTGCAGCGCCAACTCGCGTTGAGCAACGTCTCCGACCCCGACCCCCCCGGACTACTGCACTTCCTCTTCGGCTCGCATCCCTCGACGATGGAGCGGATCGGCGCAGCGGTCGCGTTTCGGCGGGGAGCCGCCGCAGGTTGTCCTGAAATGCCCGCGCGGTGTTAGCGCGGGCAGAGGCATGTAAGGCGGCGAAGCCGCCGCAGGTTGTCCTGAAATGCCCGCGCGGTGTTAGCGCGGGCAGAAGCATGTAAGGCGGCGAAGCCGCCGTGAGTCATTCCTGCTCGCCCGGATACTCGGGGAGGCTCTTGATGCCCTCCGTGGTGCTCCACTTCGAGTAGTTGTCGGAGAGCGCCTCGATCAGCTCGCGCATGAACCGCGGCGCCACCGCGACCCGGGAGACGACGACCCCCGGCACCTCGTCCTCCTCGATCTCGTGATCGACCCTGGCGAAGGTGATCGTGAACTCGTAGTCCGAGTGGCTGACGTTCGCGAAGTTCGCGTAGACGCCGGCCATCTGCTCGGGTGAGCTGTGGATGTTGATGTGGCGCTCGCCGTGCTCTTCCTCGGGCATTTGTCTCCTCTCTCGCGAGCTCTCCCCGCCTAGTATCGCAGCGCCCCGGTTGCCCGGAACCCGCGCCGATGAAGACGACTCTGCTCACAGCCGGCCGCACCAGACCGCCCTTTGCCGACGATCTCGCCCATTACCGCAAGCTGCTCTCGCGCTACCAGCCTCTTGACGTGATCGAGGCCCGCGATGAGCGGGACTTGCTGCGGAAGCTGCCGAGCGACGGTCGCCTGGTCGCGATCGACGCCGCCGGCCGGGCCATGGATTCGCTCGAGTGGAGTCGCTGGCTCGATGAGCGAAGGCTCGAGGCCCGTGACCTCTGCCTGCTTCTGGGTGGCCCCGATGGCATCCCGGCGGAGGCGCTGCGGGCGGCCGACGAGGTGATCTCGCTCGGGCCGCAGACGATCGCACACCAGCTCGCCCGGGTTATCGTGCTCGAGCAGCTCTTCCGTGCCTCGAAAATCCTTGCGGGAGAGCGTTACCACCGCTGACCGTACGATCTAGGCGTGCCCGAGACGACGGCCGACACGATCTCCGAGCTGCGGGCCGCCGTCGAGCGGGCCGCCGCCTCGGTCAGCGGAGAGGCTGGCGGTGCGACCGGGCTCTCGCTGGAACGGCCGCCCAAGCCCGAGCTGGGCGACTACAGCACCAACGCCGCCATGCTGCTGGCGGCGCCGATGCGCCGCAACCCGCGCGAGGTAGCCGAGGACCTCGCCGCAGAGTTGCGCGACGAGCTTTCCGGCGGCGTCGAGAGGGTCGAGGTGGCGGGGCCGGGCTTCGTCAACCTTTTCCTATCCGACGAGTGGTTCAGGCGAGCGATCGAGTCGCTCGCGGCGGCGGGGGACCGGCTCAGCGCGAGCCGGACCCAGAACCCCGAGCGGGTGCTGGTCGAGTTCGTCTCCGCCAACCCGACCGGGCCGCTGACCGCGGCCGGCGGCCGGCACGCGGCCTTCGGTGACGCGCTGGCGAGGCTGCTTGCCGCGGTTGGGCACGAGGTCGGCCGCGAGTACTACGTCAACGACCAGGGGGGGCAGATCGAGCGCTT
Source organism: uncultured Actinomycetes bacterium (assembly GCA_963738305.1). Classification (GTDB taxonomy): domain Bacteria; phylum Actinomycetota; class Thermoleophilia; order Solirubrobacterales; family 70-9; genus JBBRHQ01. The sequence goes on from CAVTVU010000007.1 coordinate 25,652, forward strand.
CGCTGCCTCGATCGCTGCCGCGATGCGCGGGGAACCCGGGCCGGAGGACGGGTACCAGGGCGAATATGTCACCGAGATCGCGACCGAGCTCGCCGCGGAGGGAGTGGAGGCATCCGATCTCGAGGCCCTCGGCCGCCTCGGGGTAGGGCGCAACGTCGGTCAGATCCGGGCGTCGCTGCATCGCTACGGAGTCGATTTCGACACCTGGACCTCCGAGCGTCACTTCCACGAGACGGGGAAGGTCACCGCCGCCCTTGATCGTCTCCAGGACGGAGGGCACGCCTACGAGAGCGAGGGGGCGCTGTGGTTGCGCACGACCGATTTCGGCGACGACAAGGACAGGGTCCTGCTGCGCGCCGACGGGTCGCCCACCTACTTCGCCGGTGACGTCGCCTACCACTGGGAGAAGCTCGAACGCGGCTACGAGCGCCTGATCGACGTGCTCGGCGCCGATCACGGCGGTCACATGACCCGGATGAGGGCGGCGATCGAGTGCCTGGGTCGTTCCGGCGAACATTTTGAAGTGGTGCTGATGCAGCTGGTCCACATCGTGGACGGGGGCGAGCGCTCGCAGATGTCCAAGCGCCGGGGGGAGTTCGTCACCCTCGACGAGCTGGTCGACGACATCGGCGTCGACGCGACCCGGTTCTTCATGTTGCAGCGCAGCCACGAGACGACGGTCGACCTCGACCTTGACCTGGCGCGCCGGGAGTCGAACGAGAACCCGGTCTACTACGTCCAGTACGCGCACGCCCGTATCTCCAGCATCCTGCGGAAGGCCGAGGAAGCGGGTGCAACCGTCAGCGCGGAGGCCGGGGCGGCGCGGGAGCGGGTCGCGCCACTGGACCCGGCGGAGCGCGTCCTGGTCAAGCGGATGCTGGAGCTCCCCGGTGAGGTCGCCGAGGCCGCGGCGCGCCGGGCGCCCCACCGGCTCTGCGCCTACTCGACCGCCACCGCGGCCGACTTCCATGCCTTCTACCGCGACTGTCAGGTGCTCGGCGCAGACGGGGAGGGGGTCGAGGCGTCGCGCCTGCTGTTGTGCCTGCTGGCCCGCAGCACGATCGCCCGCACCCTGGGGCTGCTCGGGATCTCGGCCCCGGAGCGCATGTAGCGGCAGGTTCGTTTCACCGCCGCGTCCGGCAGGGGTGGGGTGGAGGGACGCCGAAAAAGGGGGCCGATGGCAGTTTTCACCCGCCTCCGATCCCGCCGTTCCCGCCGCCAGGCCCATCAGCCGATCTCGGGAGCGGAGCAGCTCGCAGCGGAGACCGGGCTGCCGCTGCTGCTGGAGGCCCCGCAGGGGGCCCTCGCCTGGGGGGGTGAGGAGGGGCGCCCGGCACCGTCGCTGACCCGGGCACAGCTGGAAGCCGCCCGTGGGCTGATCGAAGGCCTGCCGGCGCTGACCGAGGGTGAGCCACCGAGCTCCGTCTTCGTCTCCGAGGGTTTCGAGACTGACGACGGGGTCTCCCCGGCGCTGGCGCTGGCCACGGTCTCGGCCCTCCATGGAAGGCGCACCCTGCTCGCCGAGGTCGATTTCCGGCGCCGCCGGATGTCGCAGGAGCTGAGGCTCCCGGCCGGCCCCGGGCTCGGCGACTACCTGAACCGGGCGGCCCATCCGCAGGCTCTGCTGCAGCCGCTTCAGCTCGGGGGCCGCGCGGCCGGGGACGGGTCGGAGCCCGGCAGCCTCGTCTTCATCGCCGCCGGGGAGGGGAGCCCCGACCCGATGCCGCCACCAACCTGGGACCGCTTCCGCCATTTCGTCGCCAAGGTGACCAAGGCCTATGACTTCGTCGTCCTCTCCGGCGAGCCGGTTCTCGCGCCCTCCCAGCCGGGCCAGCTGATCCCGCTGGTCGACGCGACCGTCGTCTGCGTCCGCCCGGTGTCGGTCAGCCGGGAGCAGGCGCGGCTCGCCGGCGCCGCGCTGCACCGGTGGTTCCCCCGCACGGTCGGCCTCGTCGCGGCCGCCGGCTGATGATGTCGGCCGGCACGGTTGCGTGACACCGGCACACGCACGTCAGGCGGCGTAATGCAATCCGCATGTGATCCGGCTCAGAGGTCGTAACGCGCCAGGTCGGACTCCAGCCTGGCGGCATCGTCTCCGTGCGGCGCAGTCGCCGGGTCTGCATCGCCGGCACGGTCAGCGCGCCTGCGCCAGCGCGTCACGCCCACCGCGAGCGCCAGAGCCCCGGCGAGGAAGGCGAGGATCGGGACCAGGTAGGCCGAGAGCTCGAACCCGGAGTCGTCGGGCACGGCGAGGACCTCTTGGCCGTACTCGGCGACCAGGGCGTCCTCGATCCCCTGCTTCGAGCGCCCCCTGGCGATCTGGCGGCGGATGAAGGCCCGCTCCCGCTCGGCCTGGGGCGAGGTGGAGAGCTCGAGCAGGGTGCCGCAGATCGGGCACATCACTTCGTCCTCGATGTCGGGCAGCGAGGCCCGGGAGGAGGCGCCCGCCCAGCCCGGGGCGATCAAGAGCCCGGCGACGATCGCCATGACCGCGGCCGCGCCCCTCACTCGCGGGCCTGCGATTCGGTGATCAGGGGCTCGACGTACTGCTTCAGGTAGGCGTCGGTCACCGGACCGCGCCGCACCAGTCGCAGGCGCCCGGCCGGATCGACCAGGAAGTTCTCGGGGACGCCGGTGGTGCCGTAGTCCGACGCAGCCCCGCCGTCACCGTCGCGGAGCTGCGGGTAGGTGAGCCCGAGCTCGCGCACGAAGGATCGACCGTCGCCGCTCAGGTCGCGGGTGTCTATTCCGAGGACGGTGAAGCGCGGGCCGGCGTGGCGCTCCTGGAATGTCTCGAGGGCCGGCGACTCCTGGCGGCAGGGGACGCACCACGATGCCCAGAAGTTGACCAGCACCCACTTGCCCCGATGAGCGGCGACTGAGCCCTCGCCGGCACCGTCGAGTCGAGGCAAGTCGGCGGCGGGAGCCGAGGAGCCGATCTCGGCTCCCGAGGCGCCCTTCTTCGAGAGCCCGAAGGCCAGCAGGCCGACGACGGCGAGCACGGCGAGCACAGCGAGGAAGGGCCTGGTCCCCATCACGTCACAGCGTAGATAGGGCGAATCGCCGGGCGCCTCCCCGCCGCGGCCTCATCCGTAGAATCCGCTCGCGCGCGGACGTAGCTCAGCTGGTAGAGCGCGAGCTTCCCAAGCTCGAGGTCGCGGGTTCGAGACCCGTCGTCCGCTTCGCCGCGCCGGTTCGGGGTCCATGCGCCAAAGTGTCCAAGGAGTCGGCATCGATTTCGACATCGATCCGTGACACATGTCACGGAGTAATGCTACGCTGCCAGGGATGCGACGGATTTGGCGTGCAGCAGGGGGGTTGACGCTGGCGGCTGCCATGTTGGTGGTTGCACCTGCCGCGCAGGCATCTCACGGCCCGGTGAAGCGGCTTGCCGACGGAGCCGAGAGGATTACCTACGACGTCGGCCCGATCGACGTCCTTCCGGGACAGAACCGGATCGCCTACCGTCCGGTGACCGGTGCAGAGAAGCCTGCCGTCGATGGCTGGATCGTGCGCATGAAGCCCGACCTCGTCTGGGCCAACGGGCCGCGCAAGGGGCATCCGCCGCAGTCGATCAAGGTGATGTTCCACCATGGCGTCTGGATCAACTACGGGGCCCACGCCAACTCGCCGTTCGGTCAGCTGTTCGCGGCCACGGGAGAAGAGAAGACGATCATGGAGTTCCCCGACGGCTATGGCTACCGCTACAACAAGAGCGATGGCTGGTTGCTCAACCACATGATCCACAACCTCACCTCGCAGGAGATGAAGCTCGACATCCGCTACACGATCGACTTCATCCCCGACACCGCGCCAGAGGCGGCGAACATAAAGCCGGTCGAGCCGATCTGGATGGACGTCGAGCGCGGCCGCATCTACCCGGTCTTCGACGTGCACAAGGGCTCCGGCGGCAAGGACGGCAGGTTCACGTACCCGCGTGACGACCCCGACGCCTATCCGGCCGGCGTCCACAAGAACCTCTACACGCTGCCCCAGGACGGAGTCTTGATCTCCACCGCCGGGCACGTCCACACCGGCGGCCTCTACACGGATCTTTCCTTGCAGCGGCCCGGAGCCAAGTACGCGGGGCCGAAATGCAATACGAAGCACGCGGCGGAGGCGCGCCGTGCCTGCCGGGACCGGGCCCCCCGCGTCAAGGGCGACCACGTCCACCTCTTCCGCTCCCACGCCAAGTACTTCGAGCCGGCGGGCCCCATCTCGTGGGACATGGCGATGAAGGGCACTTCGCCCGACTGGATGGTCCAGGTGAAGAAGGGCGACACCCTCAACATCCAGGCGACCTATGAGACGAAGCTCGCCTCCTGGTACGAATCGATGGGGATCATGGTCGTCTACTGGGCTCCCGGCGCCGAGTACGGCCGCGACCCCTTCCAGACCAAGGTCGACTACCCCGGCCAGGTCACCCACGGGCACTATCCCGAGAACAATGTCCATGGCGGCAAGGCATCAGACCTGCCCAACCCGAGCAAGCTTCCCTCGGGCACAACGAGCGGCGGGACGGCTGGCGATCCCTTCCTGGTCAGCGGCTTCCAGTACGGCGCCGGCGACTACCGGATCCCCGGCGCCGCGGGACGCCCGCCGGTGGTCGAGAAGGGCCAATCGCTGACCTTCGAGCTGGGCGCCCCCGACGCGGCGAAGGAGGAGTGGCACTCGCTGACCTCCTGCGCGGCCCCCTGCAACCGCTCGACCGGGATCGCGTATCCGATCCCGGACGGGAAGTTCCAGTTCGACTCGGGCCAGCTCGGCAACCTGAACGGTCGCGGCGATCCGCCGACCGTCGGCCGCACCACCTGGTCGACGCCCAAGAACCTGCCGGTCGGCACCTACACCTACTTCTGCCGCATCCACCCGTCGATGCGCGGCGCCTTCAGAGTCGTCAATTAAGGGAATGCGGCTGTCTCGTCGGACGGGGGGTTCGCGCTGTCCATTGCGGTTCTGCTGCTCTTCGTGGCGAGCTGGTGGACGCCGGCCGGGCTCGCCAGGAGTGGCACTCGCTGACTTCCTGCGCGGCCCCCTGCAACCGTTCGACCGGGATTGCCTACCCGATCCCCAATGGCAAGTTCCGCTTCGACTCCGGACAGCTGGGCAACCTGAACGGCCGTGGCGATGCGCCGACCGTGCCCTGGACGACTTGGTCGACCCCCAAGAACCTGCCGGTCGGCACCTACACCTACTTCTGCCGCATCCACCCGATGATGCGCGGCGCCTTCCGAGTCGTCAAATAACTCTCAGCCGGCGCGGTGTTAGCGCCGGCAGGCGCATGTAAGGCCGCGAAGCGGACGCAAAGCGTGATGCCGCCGCCCGCCCCGCTTCGTCCTCAATTCGGGGGAAGCAAGGGTTGGGCGGATTTCGGCCGCCATATCGCCGAAATTCGCCCACCCCCTCAACGGGCCGAATGCGACCAAAGCAGCAACGCGGCTCGTGTGATGTCCAATTGGACTGATCTGGCTGCCATGGCAACCGAATACGTCCAATGAATCCAATCGCCGACCTCGTGCTACCTGCTCGAAGTGCTCTGGGCGGGCGGCGAAGCCGCCGCCGGCCAGGGCGTGTGGCCCCGGCCGGCCCGGCCGGCTTGCCGTTCGGTTCTAGCCCCTGGCCAGGACCTTGGCCTTCATCGACTCGTACTCCTCTGCGCTGATCCCGCCCTTGTCCTTGAGGTCGTTGAGCTTGTGCAGCTCGTCGACCTCGGTGGTGCCGGCGGTCTGGCGGACGTACTCATCGAGATGCTTCTTCTGGTCGGCCTGCGCCTTGATCGCGCGATCGCGCATACCGCTGCCGCGGACGATCAGGTAGATCAGGGCGGTTAGGAAGGGTACGAAGACGAGGAAGAAAACCCAGATTGCCTTCCCCCATCCCGAGAGCTCGTGGTCGCGGAAGACGTCTATGAGGATCGTGATCATGATCCAGACCCAGATCACGAACAGCGCAATCTCAAAGACGGTCAGCAGCACCTGACCAAAGGTGTACTCGGCTAATACCACCAGGTAGTTCCTTTCACAGTCGTTTGAAGAGCCGTTTGCGCCGCGCAGCGTACAGCTCGGGAACGATGCTCGCTGCTCTCCGGACCGCCAACGCACGGGTATTGTGCCTGCGTGCCCGCCCCGTCGCTGAGCGTCGTCATCGTCACCCACGATTCGGCCGGGGAGCTGGAGCTAACGCTGCCGGCGCTGGTCGCCGAGCTCGGGGCCGAGGACGAGCTGATCGTTGCCGACAACGACTCCGGCGATGGCAGCCGTGAGCTGGTCCGCTCCCTCGCTCCCCGAGCAAGGTCGCTCGAGCTGGGGGCCAACACAGGGTTCGCGGCGGCCTGTGACGCAGCCGCCGAGCACGCTTCCGGGGACCTGCTCGTGGTTCTCAACCCGGACGCCAAGCCGCTGCCGGGCTTCGGAGCGGCAATTCGCCTGCCCTGGGTCGAGGAGCGGAACTGGGAGGCGTGGATGGCGGCGATCGCCTGTGAAGGCGGCACGAGGGTCAACAGCCTCGGCAACCCGGTCCACTTCACCGGGATCGCCTGGGCCGGGCGCCATGGCGAGCCGATGCCGGCGGGTCTCCAGCCGCAGGAGGTGGCGGCCGCATCGGGCGCCTGCCTGGCGATCCCGTTGTGGCGCTGGCGCGAGGCCGGGGGGTTCCCGGCCCCGTTTTTCCTCTACCACGAGGACGTCGACCTCTCGATGCGGCTCCGGCTCGAGGGGGGCCGGGTGGGACTGGAGCCGCGGGCCGTGGTCGACCACGCCTACAGGTTCGAGGGGGGCGCGGCGAAGTGGCGCCGGCTCGAGCGCAACCGCTGGGCGTTCCTGATCCGCGTCTTCCCGGCGCGGCTCCTGGCGCTCCTGGCGCCGGCCCTGGTGCTGACAGAGCTGGCGCTGATCCCGGTCGCCCTCGCCGGCGGCTGGGGGGCGGCGAAGCTGAGGTCCTTCGCGGACCTGGTGGGCTGGATGCCTCGTCTGCTGCGCGAGCGTCGGGCGATCCAGGCAGAGCGGGCCGTAACCGTGGCCGAGTTCGCCCGCTGGCTTACGCCCGATCTCGGCTCCCCTTTCATCCACCCGCTCGCCCGCAGCGCCCCGGTGCGTGTGGCGCTGCGCGGTTACTGGGCCCTGGTCCGCGCCCTGCTGGGACGCGGTTGATCAGGTTGGCTGCTGGGTGGGGCGGATCAGAACCTCATTGACGTCGACGCCCTCGGGCTGGTCGAGCGCGAACATCACCGCGCGGGCGATGTCGGAGTCGTCCAGGGCCGAGCGGGGGCGATCGTCGAAGAACGGCGTGTCGACCATCCCCGGCTCGATCAGGGTGACCTTGATCGCCGTGTTCTCGTGCATCGTCCGCAACTCCGCCCGCAGCGCCTCGCCCATCGCGGTCGCCGCCCACTTCGTCGCCGAGTAGAGCGACCCCGGGAGCGCCCGCCGCCCCGCAACCGAGCTGGTGATCAGGAAGTGGCCGTCGCCGCGCTCGAGCAGGTGCGGGAGAGTTGCACGGATCGTCAGGGCGACGCCGAAGACGTTGGTCAGGATCATCGAGCGCCAGTGCTCGACCGACTCCTCCAGGAATCCTCGCGCGGCGCCGAAGCCCGCGTTGGCGAAAACCGCGTCGATGCGCCCGAAATGCTCGAGGGAGGCGCTCACCATCGCCTTCACCTGCTCGGGCTCGCTGACGTCACATGGGACCGCCTGAGCGCGACCGTCACCGCCCAGCTCCTCCGCGAGCGCCTCGATCGGCTCCGGGCGGCGGCCGGCGAGGACCAGGCGGCGGCCTGAGGCGGCGGCCCTGGCGGTGGCGGCGCCGATCCCGCTGCCCGCGCCGGTGATCAGGAGGACGGGGTCGTCGGCGGCCATCGCGGCGATTCTCCCAGATGTATTTGCCGGCGCGGTGTCAGCGGCGGTAGAGGCATGCAAGGTCGCGAAGCGGCCGCAAGCGATCCCGGACAACGCCGCCTCCTCTGCTCCGGCTCGCGCGCACTGGAATATCGACTGCCTCGCGCGCGAGCTTCCGCGTCGGGGGGCGGCTTGGCCCGGCGCCTCCCGATCGCCACCTTGCGATAATCCAGGCCTCCCCATGGATCCCGGCAAGAAGCGCCAGATCCGCCTCTTCGTTGCGCTCGGCGCCGCCGTGCTGCTCTCGGCTGCGCTCGTCTACACGTCGTTCAGCGCCTCGACCGAGGCGAAGGAACCATCGCAGCTGCTGGGCGCCTCGCCCGGCCAGAGCTACGAGATGACCGGCAAGGTCGTGCCGGGCACGGTGCGCCGCGGGGACGGTGCGCTGCGGTTCCGAGTGTCGGACCGCGACGGGGGCCGCAGCCTCCCGGTCACATACCGGGGCACCATCCCCGATCCCTTCCGCGGGGGCCGGGAGATCGTCCTCACCGGCGAGCTCCACGGTGGCACGTTCGTGGGCGAGCGGGACACGCTGGTCACCAAGTGCCCCTCGAAGTTCTCGGAGGCGAAGAATCAATAGCCTCGGCAGCGCCGCCCTGGCGCTTGCCTTCCTGACCGCGATCTTCGCCGTGATCGCGGCCCTTGTAGGCCGCCACGGCGATCGCCGCTGGATCGACACCTCGCGGCGCGCGGTGTACGCGCTCTGTGCCCTGCTGACCGTTTGCGTGGCGGTCATCGAGATCGCCTTTGCCGGCGACGACTTCTCCTTCGACCTCGTCGCCGGGCACTCCTCGATCGAGACGCCGACCTTCTACAAGCTGGCCGCGATGTGGTCGAGCCAGGAAGGTTCGCTCCTGCTGTGGGCATGGGTCCTCTCGATCGCCTCCAGCGCGGCGCTGTTCGCCACCCGCAACCGGTTGCGCGAGCTCGTCCCGTACGCGACCGCGGTGATGATGGCGATCGCGTCCTTCTTCGTCGGCCTCATGCTGTTCGCCAAGGGGGTCAATCCGTTCTCGACCACCTCCCCGGCGCCCGCTGACGGGGTCGGCCTCACGCCGCTGCTTCAACACCCGAGCATGATGATCCACCCGCCGATGCTCTACTCGGGGTACGTCGCGCTGACCATCCCGTTCGCCTTCGCCGTCGGCGCGTTGATCACCCGCCGCCTCGATGCCGCCTGGATCCGCACGACCAGGCGCTTCGCGCTGATCGCCTGGGCCTTCCTCGGCCTCGGGCTGCTGCTGGGGGCCCGCTGGTCCTACACCGAGCTCGGCTGGGGCGGCTACTGGGCCTGGGACCCGGTCGAGAACGCGGCCCTGATGCCGTGGCTGATGTGCACGGCCTTCCTGCACTCGATCATGGTCCAGGAGAAGCGGGGAATGCTGAAGGTCTGGAACGTCTCGCTGATCACCGCCACCTTCTCGCTGGCCCTGCTCGGGACCTTCCTGGTCAGGTCAGGGGTTTTGCAGTCGATCCATGCCTTCGGCGACTCGACCGTTGGGCCCTATCTGCTCGGGCTGATCGCGGCGGTCCTGATCGGGGCGACGGTCCTCATCGCGAGCCGGCTCGACGACCTGCGAAGCGAAAAGCGGATCGACTCGCTCGCTTCGCGGGAGGCGGTCTTCCTGGTCAACAACCTGCTGCTGGTGGCGCTGACCGCGGTGATCTTCTGGGGAACGTTCTTCCCACTCATCTCGGAGCTGTTCACAGGTGAGAAGGCGTCGCTGGCGGCGCCGTGGTTCGACCGCTACACCACGCCGCTGGCGATCATCCTGGTGCTGTTCACCGGGATCGGCCCCCTTCTCGCCTGGCGCCGGGTCAGCTGGTCGGTGGCCAGGCGGGTATTCGTCTGGCCGGCGGCGATCGCGGCCGGCGGTGGAGTGTTGCTCGCGCTGCTGACCGATGCGGCCCAGGAGCCTTGGGCGCTGGCCCTCTTCGTCTTCTCCTTCTTCACACTGGCGGCGCTGGCCCAGGAGTTCTGGCGTGGAGGCAAGGCCCGGCGGGCTGTGGCCGGCGGATCGATCCCGGTGGCGATCTTCGCCGTCGCCGCTCGCAACCGCCGCCGCTACGGGGGGTACATCGTCCATGCCGGAGTGGCGATCCTGCTGATCGGGGTCGCTGCCTCCTCCAGCTTCCAGACGAATCGGGACGTCATCCTGCGGCCCGGCCAGAGCGCCGACGTCGGCGACTACCGGGTCACCTACGAGCGACCCACGGTGAGCGTCGACCGCGAGGCGCTCAGCTTCGGCGCCGTGCTCGACGTGCGGCGGGGCGGCAAGGAGTTCGCCCTGCTCAGTCCCACCCGCCGCTACTTCCGCCCGACCGGCGTGCAGAGCGGCGGCATTGCCAGCTTCTTCGAGGGGGAGTCGACCAGCGAGGTGGGGCTGAAGACCGGTGCCCGCAGCGACTTCTGGACAGCGGTCCAGCCCGACATCGGCGGCGTCCAGCGCAGTGTGCGGGCGGCCGACCGGGGCTTCCGCGATTGCGTCAGGGCCGTCCCCGGGACGCCCCCGCAGTGCCGCGCTGTCAACGCGCTGATGCGGAGCGCAGCTGCCAACCCGTCGCTGCGCCCGGTGGCGCTGGCGCAGATCAACGACCTGCAGTCGAGGACCGCAGACCGCCTTGCCCGGGGCTTCCTGACCGAGGATGCGCCGGCCACCTTCCGAGTTATCGTCAATCCGCTCGTGACCTGGATGTGGATCGGCGGGCTGATCGCCCTGGTCGGGGCTCTGATCGCGATCTGGCCGACGCCGGGGGCGGGTCGCCGTCGGGTCTCCAGCTTCGAGGGAGCCCGTCTCGGGCGCGGTCTCTCCCGGGCCTAGTCGGCGGCCGCGGCGATGGAGGTCCTGATCGGCGCCCTGCTCCTCGCCCTGGTGGCGACGTTCGTGCTCTGGCCGCTGCACCGGCGCGAAGAGCACGGGAAAGGCGGCGAGGACCCCGTCCTTGCCGATCTCGAGGCGCGTAAGGAGGCCAAGTACCGCGAGATCCGCGACACCCAGCTCGACCACGCAGCGGGCAAGCTCTCCGATGAGGATTTCCGGGGCCAGGACGCGCAGCTGCGGAGCGACGCGATAGAACTGCTCAGGCAGCTCGATCGCGCTCGCGAGCGGGCCCCCGAGGGCACGGGGAGCCGGAGCGAGGGCGATTCCCCCTAGAATCCCTCTCCGTGTACACGATTCTCGGCGTCATCCAGGTGATCATCGCCGTCACCCTGATCTTTCTCATCCTGCTGCACTCCGGCAAGGACGCGGGCCTCTCGGGAGCCTTCGGCATCGGCGGCGGCGGCAGCTCGATCGGCGGCGGCTCGATGGTCGAGCGCAACCTCGACCGGGCGACGATCTTCTTCGCCATCCTCTTCGTCCTCAACACCTTCGTCCTGCTGAAGATCTGAGGGCTGCCCGGTGGCGCGACGGGTCCGCGACGCGGTGGTCGCGTGTCTCGCGCTCGCGCTCCTCGCCGGATGCGGAGGCGGCGGCGCCCCGCCCTTCGGCGGTACGGGCCCGCCCAGGGCCGGGGAGGGGGGACGGCTCTTCTACGCGATCGCCCAGGGCCCGGGAAGTCTCGACCCGCTCCACGCGGAAAGCTTCTCCGCACAGCTGGTGGCCCGCCAGATCTTCGAGCCCCTGACCGCCCGGCTGCGCGGCCCCTACTCGGCGGGCAAGGCGCCACGGCCTGGCCTCGCCGTCGGCTGGTCGCACTCGGGGGACTACCGAGTCTGGACCCTGCGGATTCGCCCGGGGCTGCTGTTTCAGGACGGGATGTCGCTCGACGCCACTGCGGTCGAGGCAAACGCCGAGCGCTGGCGCAGCGATCCGGTCGGGCGCAAGCTGGTCCCGGGCCTGGTCGCGGTCGCCGCACCCAGGCCCGACGAGATTCGCCTCATCCTCGCCGAGCCGCTGCCCGACCTTCCGGCGCGCCTCGCCGACCCGCGTCTGGGGATCGTCTCGCCACCGGCGCTCTCGCCGGAGTCCGGGGCCGGCGCCTCCTTCCTCGGCGCTCGTCAGGCAGGGTCGGGACCGTTCGAGCTGCGCGGGCGCGTCGCCTCGATAACGGTGCTGGAGCGGAATCGTCGGTGGTGGGGCAGCGATCTGCAGCTCGGCCCCTCCCTCGAGGAGGTCGTCTTCCGCATCGTGCCCGACGAGGCGCGCCGGGCGGCCCTGCTTCGCGACGGGGCCGTCCGGGTGGCAGCGGGCTTCGGGCCGGGGGCGGCGCGGTCCCTCGCGCGCGACCCGCTGCTGGCGGTGGCGAGTGGCCCGGGCGAGGCGGGTGGGTCGGCCGCCGGCGTCCGGATCGGCCTCGAGCGCTCGGTCCGCGGCATCGAAGCCGCGCCCGCCCCGCTGTCCGGCGTCTGGCTGGCCCTGCTGAGCGGGTCCGGCTAGCCGCGGTTCGACGGTGGGAGACGTTCTCACGTTGGCGGCGACGCAGCACGGCGTGGTGTCGCGGTCACAGCTGCTCGACCTCGGCTTCAACGAGCGGGCAAATCGGCACAGGGTCCGCAGGGGCAGGCTCCATCCACTGTGGCGCGGGATCTACGCAGTTGGACGGCCCGACCTGCCGCGCCACGGCCGTTGGATGGCGGCCGTGCTCGCTTGCGGGTCGGGTGCGGTGCTGTCGCACCGGAGCGCCGGCTCCCTCTGGGGCATGCGTGAGTGGGAAGGGAACGTCGAGGTCTCGGTGCCCGCTTGCCGCAATCCGCGGCAGTCCGGGATTCGAGTGCATCGGCGAAGAGCCATCGAAACCACCACCAATTCGCAGCATGCCGAGCTGCTCCGGCATGCGGGCCCTGTGCTCCCTGCTCGACCGTGAGGCCTTCAGGCTCACCGATTCCGAGCTCGAGCGTCGCTTCCTGCGGATTGTGCGCGCTTTCCGGGTTTCCGCTGCCCCAGACCGGTGTTTTCCTCAACGGCTTCCGAGTTGACTTCTACTGGCCGCAGTTCGGTCTCGTGGTCGAAACGGATGGGCTCCGTTATCACCGCACTGCGACCCAGTAGGCTCGCGACGCCCGCCGCGATCAAGCACACGCGGCCGCGGGGTTGATGACACTGCGCTTCACGCACGCCCAGATCGCCTTCGAGGCGGACGAGGTCGTCGGCATCCTGATTCAGTCGCGGAGAGATCGCTTGAACGTTTTCAGCACCTATAAGGCTGCAACCGTTCACGGTGCACCGCAGATGAGGCTCAGGCATTCATCATGCGGCTGAGAGGAGTCGAACCTCCACGGCCCAAAAGGGCCACAAGGCCCTCAACCTTGCGCGTCTACCAGTTCCGCCACAGCCGCTCGAGGGCCGCTGATGATAGTGGGAGGCAGGCCCTGGCCGGTTTCTTGCGGGACCCCTTGAAAGCGTCCGTCGGGGGAGCTACTCTACGAACGTGTGTTCGAAACAATCGATACCCGGCACGGTGGCCGAATGGGAGAGGGGCGACTGGTGGACCTGACCAAGAGGCAGAAGGAGATCTTCGATTTCATCCGTCGCTACGCGGCCAAGACCGGCTATCCGCCGACGGTCCGGGAGATCGGTAAGGCCGTCGGGCTGCACTCGTCCTCGACCGTCCACGCGCACCTCGCCAACCTGGAGAAGGCCGGGTTGCTGCGCCGCGATCCGTCCAAGCCGCGGGCGATCGAGCTGCTCCTCGACAAGGCCAAGAAGGCAATGCGCACCGATGGCCTGCCGCTGGTCGGCCAGGTCGCCGCGGGCGAGCCGATCGTCGCCGAAGAGAACATCGAGGAGTACCTCGACATCCCCGACGTGATCGGGGGCGAGGACGGCGACTACATCCTCCAGGTGCGGGGCGAGAGCATGAAGGACGCAGGGATCCTCGAGGGCGACTACGTGATCGTGCGCCCCAGCGACGACGCCGACAACGGCGAGATCGTGGTTGCCCTGATCGGCGACGAGGCGACCGTCAAGCGCATCTACCGCGAGGCCGACCACATCAGGCTGCAGCCGGAGAACGAGGCGATGGAGCCGATCAGGACCTCCGACGCGCGGGTGCTCGGCAGGGTCGTTGGAGTCTTCAGGAAGGTCTGAGGTGGGCGCGGCGACCGCAGAGATGAAGCGCACCGAGCTCACCTCCGGAGAGACGGGACGTTCGGCGGCGGGGTTGTTCGAGCCGTCGGGTTGGACGCTCGAGGATGTGATCCTGGGCGTCTGGGAGGACCTGACGGCCGGCAACCCGGCCGAATGCCCTGTCTGTCACGGCAAGATGCGGATCAGCAGCGGTTGCGAGGACTGCGGCTCCGAGCTGGGCTGAGCCGGCGAACCTAGCTGCTTTCCTCGGGCTCCCAGGGGGCGGGCAGGAGTCCGAGCTGAACCAGAAGACCGAGGTCGTCGCGGCTCCCCCAGTGTTCGATGATCTTGCCGTCGGCGATCCGCCAGATGTAGACGTGCCTGACGGCGAATGCCCTTCCCGTCGGGTCGTGTCCGGCCATCGGTCCGATTTGGCGGCCGCTCATTGTCACCACCTGCACCACCCTGTCGCCCTCGGCAATCTCATCCTCGACCTCGAAGGCCAGTTCGCCGAAAGCGGAGTGGAGGCGCTGCACGGTCTGCTTGACGCTTTCGGGCCCCCCAGGCTGCTCGGGGTGGCTCGGTTCGTGGTCCTCGAATTGCGGGTGGACGAGCTCATCCGCGAGCTGGAGATCGCCCATCGCGTAGATCTCTTCCAGCGCGCGGCGGACCAACCGCTTGTCTCGGTCTGAGGAGATGACAGCTTCATCCTAGGACCCGCCTCTTGCAGCCGGCCGCTCGAGGACTACCATCCACCGTGCGGGCTGAGCGACCGCGGGGGGAGAGAAAACCCCTCGAGGAAAGTCCGGACACCAGAGGGCGAGGGCGGTGGGTAACGCCCACCCGGGGAAACCCGCGGGAAAGTGCCACAGAAACACACGGCCGATGGCGCGGCCACACGTGAGTCGCGCACAGGCAAAGGTGAAAGGGTGCGGTAAGAGCGCACCGGCGTCGCGGTGACGCGACGGCCAGGCAAACCCCGCCCGGTGCAAGGCCAAACAGGATCGAAGACCCGGCCCGGCGAGATCCAGGTGGGCTGCAGGGCGACCGCCCAAGCGGCGCCCCGCTGGGGCTGTGAGCCCCGGCGAGACAGATGGTCGCTCACGACAGGATCCGGCTTACAGGCCCGCTGACGGAGAGGCTCCCGCGAGGGGGCCTCTCCCATTCATCCCTCGAGCCTCACTTGCGGCGGCTTCGCCGCCTCTGCCGGCGCTAACACCGCGCCGGCAAACAATTTCTTCAGGCCGGTGGCCAGCGACCCGACTCGATCAGCTTGCGATAGCGTCGCTGGCGCCGCTCGGCGTCACGCATGACCCACCTGACGCTGCGGGTGCCGAGCGAGGGGAAGGCGTCGAGCAACCGGACGACGACCCCGCGCCATCTCGGGATCGCGATCACCGGCCGGGGATGGTCGAGCAGCCTGCCGACCTCGGCGGCAACGGCCTCCGGAGTCTGGAGCACTCCGGAGAAGGAACCCGCCGCGTCCGGGTCATCGAGCTTGTCCTCGAGCATCGGCGTCCAGATCCCGTCCGGGCAGACGGCGGAGAGGTGTATCCCGCCGATCCCGGCGCGGCGCAGGTCGAGCTGGGTGCCGAGCGTGAAGGCGATCGCGCCGTGTTTGCTGGCCGCGTAGGCGACCTCCCCCGGCGCTGCGACCAGTCCCGCGAGTGAGACCACGTTGATCACGTGTCCGCGCCCGGCGGCGATCATCGGCTGCAGCGCCGCGACGGTCCCGTTCATGGTGCCGATCGTGTTGACGTCGACCATCAGCCGGCGGACATCAGATTCCTGCTCCCAGGCGTTGCCGGTGATCAGCACACCGGCGTTATTGACCCAGACGTCGAGTGATCCCGCCATCTGGACAGTCGTCGCCGCCACCGAGTGGCAGGCCTCCTCATCGCGGACGTCGAGCCCGGAGGCGAAGGCGCCGCGGCCGATCTGCGCCGCAGCCTCGGTCGCCAATCCCTCCTCGACGTCCGTCAGGTGCACCGTGAGGCCGCGCGAGGCCAGGGTCGATGCGATCGCCCGGCCGAGGCCGCGACCCGCTCCGGTGACAACCGCAGTCGCCATGGTGAGAGGATATTTGCGGGACTCATCGAAGTCCTCCCACGGCACGAGAATCGCAGCGATGGTCGTGTCTTCGAGTCGTGTTTACATAACGCCCGGTCCTCTGCTAGGGTGCCGGCCGTCACCGCTGAGTCTCCGCCACATATCCGGAGATCGGGGGACCCGTCAGTTTGGGGCGAATCGCCGGCATCCGCCGCGTAGCGCCGCTCTTTCAGCGCGAGCCCGTCAGCTAACCCCGTAAGCGAAGGAAGAGAAATGGCTAATGGCGTTCGCCCGCACAGGGCGCAAAGAATGGGCAACACGGCAACCTCTCCGGCGATCCGTCGGCGGAGGCGGTTAGCGCTTGCCCTCTGCTGCCTCGTTGGGGTGTTGACCGTCGTGGGTGTCGCACAGGCGGCGAAGGGGGGCTCGGTCTCGGGCCACTTGAGCAGCGCATCGGCGAAACGCGGAGCCGTTTCCGGAAGCCTCGGCGGAAATGGGAGGATGGCCATCGCCAAGGCCGTCACGGTCCGGACGAGCGCGAAGCCCCAGCGCAGCCGTCTCGACAATTTCTGCGCAGCCCTCTCGAACACCACAGTCCGGAAACGGGTCGCGGTCTACTGGTGGCTGGCGACACACCGGGCACCCAAGCTCTGGCTCGCCGGCGTGCGGCTGTGGGCCCGCAATTGCTCAGGCAGCACAAAGCGGCCCCGCGACAACACGCCGCCGCAGACCTCGATCACCGGCGGTCCCGCCGCGAGCACCACGTCCACCTCCGCCACCTTCACGTTCTCCGCGAGCGAGGGCGGCTCGAGCTTCGCGTGCAACCTGGATGGCAGCGACTGGCAGACCTGCGCTTCCCCGACTTCCTACAGCGGCCTCGCCGCCGGAGCGCATCGCTTCTCTGTGATGGCGATCGACGCCACCGGGAACATGGACACCTCGGTGGCGACCCGGTCCTGGACCGTCGAGAAGGCGACGACCCAGGACAGCACTCCTCCTCAGACGTCGATCACGGGCGCTCCGGCAGCGAGCACCACGTCGGGCTCGGCAAACTTCACCTTCTCCTCCGGCGAGAGCGGCTCCAGCTTCGCATGCCGTCTCGACGGCGGCGCCTGGAGCTCGTGCAGCTCGCCGAAGGCGTACTCGGGCCTGGCGATCGGCTCGCACAGCTTCTCGGTCCGAGCCAGCGATGCCGCCGGAAATGCCGATGCCACGCCGCCCACCTACAGCTGGGCCGTCGTGGCAGCTACGGCAGCACAGTCGCCTGCACCGCCCGCAGCGGGCTGCTCGAGCACGGTCTCCAGCGCCGGCTCGGTGCAGGGGGCCATCGACTCCGCCGGCTCCGGTGCGGTGATCTGCCTCGCAAACGGCTCCTACGGCAGGCTCTCGTTGAGCTCCTCGAAGCCGGTCACCGTGCGAGCCGCCACTCCTGGCGCAGCGACGGTCGCCGGGGCCGACCTCGATGGGCGGGGCGGCATCACCCTGGCCCGGTTCCGTCTTACCGGCGAGGTCGACGTGCAGCCGGGCTCGGCCGGGGTCAGCGTCGACCACAACTTCTTCGACCTCAACGCGTACTCGGGCTTCGGCGTGGTGGCGTGCCCTTCGAGCACGACGACATGCGATGACGTCGCGATCACGAACAACCGCTTCGCCGGGGAGTCCGAGGAGGACGCGATCCGCGCCAACCGCTACCACGACACGGGAGACGCCGACGCCTACGGACTCCTCGTCGAGGGCAACGAGTTCACCGGCAACGTCGAGAAGGGCGATCACAACGACGTCTTCCAGGCGGTCTGGGTCGGCGACCACCTCGTTTTCCGCAAGAACTACCTGCACGACTTCGGTGGGCAGGGGTTCTTCGTGAAGGATCAGGCAAGCGCGATCGACGGGCTGACCGCCGAGGACAACCTGATCGTCGACCAGGACTCTCCCTGCCGCCCGACGAGCCTCTGCCCGGGCTTCCAGCTCAGCCCGTTCCAGGTTTTCGGGCCGATCAAGAACGCCTCGATCAGGCACAACACCGTCGGCTTCGGCCGCGGTGGAGGGACCGCGGTCCTGACCGGCTCATTCACCGGCGCCGTCTTCTCCGACAACGTGTTCGACGTCCTGGCGGTGAACGATTCCGGCGGAACCGGGACGAACACGACGGGCTCGAACAACACCCGCTGCACGGGCAACGGTTGGAGCGCCCCAGCGGCAACCGCGACCGATTGCACCCCCGCCTTCCTCAACCCGGCGGGCGACGACTACCGTCTCGCCGGCGGTCGCGGAGTTGACTGGGTGCCCTCCGCCCAGCACTACGGCCCCTGAGTTAGCATGCCCCGACCTACCGCTGAATCTCCGCCACTCATGCGGAGATCGGGGGACCCGTCAGTCGGGGCGAATCGCCGGCATCCGCCGCGTAGCGCAGCTCTTTCAGCGCGAGCCCGTCAGCTAACCCCGTAGGCGCCGGAAAGAGAATGAGGGAACCCGCATACAACCGCATGGCGCTGTTTGTCCTCGCGACGTTCCTTCTCGCCGCCTCCGCGGCGACCGTTGCGCATGCGGCCACCGGGGGCATCTCGAGCAGTGGCGGCGCCTCGCCGAACCGCCCGCCGATCCCCTTCGGCTCGCGTGTGCTGAGACTCGGCATGGAGGGCGACGACGTCGCCGTGTTGAACGGGATCGTCAAGTCGAAGCCCTACGGCACAGCGGTCCGCTTTGGCCGAAGCTTCACCAGCCCAACCGCATCGGCGGTCGCCAGGTTCCAGCGACGGGTCGACCTGAGGCCGAGCGGCGTGGTCACCAGGGCGACCGCGGAACGCTTGACTGGCTCGATGAAGCACGGTGGCGCAACCTGGTACGGGCCGGGGTTCTACGGGCACCGGACCGCCTGCGGGCAGGTGCTGCGGGCAGCGACAATCGGCGTCGCCCACAAGACGCTCCCCTGCGGGACCCTGGTCACCTTCTACTACCACGGGGAGTCGGCGATCGCTCCGGTGATCGATCGCGGCCCCTACACCGCAGGTAACGCCTGGGACCTGACCAATGGCCTGCGCAGGGTGCTGGGATTCGGCGGCAGCGACCAGATCCGCTACGCAGTCGCGCGCTGACGGCCTGCACCGCCTAAGCTGCCGCGTGGCCCACGTGGCCCCCTGATGGAGAGATCGAGCAAGAAGAGATCGCGGGCAGCGAGATGGGCAGGGGGGCCACTGGCGGGCGGCATGGCCCTGGCCTGTGCCTGTCTCCTCGTCGGTTTCGCCCCGGGCGCGGGGGCTCAGGCGGGCGGGACCACGATGCTGCTCGGCGCCGGGCCTCTCCCCCCGCCGGCCTGCCCCGGGCTTCCATGCCTCGCAATCGGCCGCGTGACCGGCTTTCAGGCCCGCACGCCGGCGCGCAACCTGCCCTTCCGCGTCACCAGGGCCGGCGAGATCACGGCCTGGAGCATCTCGCTCGCCATCCCCAGCAACAAGCAGCGCTCGTTCTTCAACGACTTCTTCAGGCCACCGCCCGAAGCGCGGATAGCGATCCTCAAGCGTGTTCCCCGCACCAGCCCCCCTCGCTACAAGCTGCGGCGCCAGAGCCCGATCCGCGTACTCACTCCTTACCTGGGCCAACGAGTCCGATTCGGGCTGGCCAAGGGCCTGCCCGTGCAACCTGGCAACATCGTGGCCCTCACCGTTCCGACCTGGGCGCCGGCCTTCGGGATCAATCTCCCGGCCAAGAACGCCTGGCGGGCCAGCCGCCATGCGGGTCGCTGCCGCAACCCCCGCGATCTCCGCCGCTCCCGACCGCAGCAGATCCCCGACTCCAGGCGTGCCTACGGCTGCCGCTATCGCGGTTTCCGGTTGCTGTACACCGCGACCCTGGACCTCCAGCCCTAACGGCGTGGGTCCGACCCGCCGCCGCTAAGCCGCTGAGGGAAGTATCCGCGGGGTCGCCTGGTCCTGGGGGAGCGCAGCGGCGCCGGCGATCAGGCTCTGAAACTCGTTCAGGGCGAGGTGGCCGACCGCTTCGAGGATCTCCTCGTCGGTCCAGCCAATCTCCCGCGCCTCCTCGTGGAGGTGGAGGGGGGGGTGGCCATCAGCCTCGAGGGCGGCCTTCAGGTAGGCCAGCAGCGCCGCCTCCTTCTCCTCACCGGAGGTGAACCTGCGCGCCCGCGAGACCTCGTCGAGGCCCAGGCCGGCGCTGCGGGCCGACTTGGCGTGTTGGGCGATGCTGTAGGCGTCGCCGCGATGCTCTGCGACCGCGAGGGCGATCCGCTCCCGCGTCGCCCGGGGGAGGACACCGCCGCGAAGCTCGGAGCGCATCCGGGTGTAGGCGCGTAGCACCGCTGGGGCGCCGGCGAGGACACCTACGAACTTGCTCACGGCCCCACCGGCAACCTGGATCGTCTTCAGGATCGGGGCGCTGCCGTCCGGCGCGGTCAGCTCGTCGTGGATATGGAACCTGCTTACGTCTGTCTTGACAGTCACGCTCAACCTGCTTCCGGCTCGGCCCTTACTTTACTTTGGGCCAATTACTTACAAGAGGTAAGTTATAGCTCTTCGCGGACCGGCTGGCAAGCCTGCCGCTGCCTCTTTCCTACCCTGGAATACGCAGGCCAATGCCTCGGCGGTTCACCGTTTCGCATATCGTTGCCCGCTCGCAACTCGACGCGGGAGAACGACGGAAATGGCAGAGCAGCCGAGCAGCGCCAAGGACGTAATCGCGATCTGCGAGGACAGCGACGTCCGCTTCGTCCGGCTCTGGTTCACCGACGTGCTCGGGCAGCTGAAGAGCTTCTCGATCAACGCCTCCGAGTTGGAGGACGCCTTCGAGGGCGGGATGGGCTTCGACGGCTCGTCGATTACCGGCTTCAATCCGATCGAGGAATCGGACATGATCGCGATGCCCGATCCGGAGACCTTCGCCCTGCTGCCTTGGCGCCCCGAGGACGAGAACGCGACCGGGCGGATGTTCTGCGACGTCCGGGTGCCCGGCGGCGAGCCCTACGAAGGGGATCCTCGCTGGATCCTGCGGCGGGCGCTCGAGCGGGCCTCCGAGCTCGGCTTCGATGCCTACAACGTAGGGCCGGAGCTGGAGTTCTTCTATTTCAAGTCGGCCACGCCGGAGGGTTCGCCCGAGGTCCTCGACGAAGGTGGATACTTCGACCTGACCACGCTCGACGCGGGATCCGACGTGCGCCGCGAGACGGTGCTGGCGCTGGAGAAGATGGGCATCCATGTCGAGTACACCCACCACGAGGTCGGGCCGTCCCAGCACGAGGTGGACATGCGCTACAAGGATGCGCTGGCGATGGCGGACGACTGCATGACCTACCGCATCGTGGTCAAGGAATACGCGATGAAGTACGGCTGGCACGCCACCTTCATGCCCAAGCCCCTCTTCGGGGAGAACGGCTCCGGGATGCACGTCCACCAATCGCTCGGCAAGGACGGCGCCAATGCCTTCTATGACGCGGATGACCAGTACTTCCTCTCGCCGACCGCGAAGTCGTTTATCGCCGGCCAGCTCAAGCACGCGCGCGAGATTTCGTCCCTGTTCGCGCAGTGGGTCAACTCCTACAAGCGCCTCGTACCCGGCTACGAGGCGCCGGTCTACCTCGCGTGGTCGCGCCGCAACCGCTCGGCCCTGATCCGGGTGCCGCTCTATCACCCCGGCAAGGAGATCGCGACCCGAGCGGAGCTGCGCTGCCCCGATCCCGCCTGCAACCCCTATCTCTGCTTCGCCGGGATGCTGCAGGCTGGCCTCGAGGGGATCGAACACGGCTACGAGCTGCCGGAGCCGATGGAGCAGAACCTCTACCACCTCTCCCCCGAGGAGCGGGCGCAGCGGGGGATCGAGCAGCTGCCAGAGACTCTCGGCGAGGCGATCGAGCTTGCGGCCGACTCCGAGCTGGTACTGCGCACCCTCGGCGAGCACACTTTCCGCCGCTTCGTCGAGATCAAGCGCCAGGAGTGGGACGACTACCGAGTTCAGGTGACCCCCTATGAGCTCGAGCACTTCCTGCCGATCCTCTGACCCCCCATCGCGCTCGCGAGATGCATCTGATTCACCAATGAGGTGACGAATTGACGTCTCGCCAGGGCAACTGATGGCGAAGCTGCACGTCCTGCGCGTCTTCGTCAACGAGGAGGGCGAGTGGGGCAACCCGCTCGGCGTCTTCCTCGACGGGCGTTCGGTGCCCGGGCGCGAGCGCCAGCGGGTGGCCGCCGACCTCGGCTACAGCGAAACGGTCTTCCTCGACGACCCCCAGCGTGGCGGGCTGGCGATCTACACGCCTGCCGTGGAGATCCCCTTTGCCGGCCACCCGCTGGTCGGGACGGCCTGGCTGCTGGCCGAGGAGGGTCGGGCTCCCACGGCGCTGCGCCCTCCCGCCGACGAGGTCGGGGTGAGGATCGAAGGCGATCGCGCCTTCATCGAGGGCCGCGGCGATTGGTCTGAGTTTTACGACGTCGAGCTGGAGAGCCCGGCGCAGGTCGACGAGCTCGGCGGGGTACCCGACGGGACCGGGGGGGACGTTTACGCCTGGGCCTGGATCGACCGGGCCGCCGGTACGATCAGGGCGCGCTCCTTCGCTCCCGATTTCGGGATCCCGGAGGACGAGGCGACCGGCTCAGCGGCGCTGGGCCTGGCCGTCCAGCTGGGCCGCGACCTGACGATCCGCCAGGGGCGGGGCTCGCTTCTCACTGCGCGGGCGCTCGGTGGAGGCCGAGGCGAGGTTGGCGGGAGCGTGGTGCTCGACGGGGAGCGCGACTACCGGCTCAGCGTTGGCTGACCCGCTTCAGCGCTGCCGTCTTCAGGTTCATCGCGCCGAGCATGGCCCGTTCGGCGAGCGAGTCGGTCGGTGGCAGCGCCCCGAGCTTCTGGGCGATGTCGGCGCCGTTCACGTAGGCGCGGTTCTCGACCGCCAGGCCCTCGTCGTTGAAGGTCAGGAGATCGCAGGCCTCGATCTCGGCCTGAGCGCCGTTCGGCGCGAGGCCCTGGAAACGCGCATCCCCGTCGAACGTCCCGGTGCCGCGCCAGCGCACCGCCGCCTGGTTGCCGGAGGCGATCACGTCGAGCACCTCGAAGCGGAAGTCGGGAAAGGCCGCAAAGAGGTTTTCGAAGTAGTCGCGGTAACCGCCCGGGACCTCCAGCTCGGCCATCCCGTAGATGATCGCCCGCCCGCCCGGCTCCCATTTGGAGACCATCTCCTCCACATCGTGATCCGCGGCGGCGGCGAAGTACTCCCGCGCCAGGTCCTCGGTCGTCTTCTCAGTGGTTGTCATCGAGCTCCTCCCTCAGTTCCTCGGGGTCGGTGACCGGCGTTCGGCAGGTGAAGTTCTCGCACAGATAGGCACTCGGCCGCCGTCCGACCTCGGTGCGGCCGAGCATCAGCTCCGGGATCTCGGTTCCCTCCGGCCCCCCAGCGATCACCAGGTGGGGGCGAAAGCGGGCGCGCGCCACCGCGGCGAGGTCGTCCAGCCGCCCGCCCACCAGCGCCAGCTCCCGGGTCGCCGCAAGATGGAAGTCGAGCGCCAACAGCAGGTGGCCGAAGCCATCGGGGTGGCGACGTGCGGCGGGCGCGAACAGTCGCAGGGCGCTGAGCGCCGCGTTCTCGTATTCGCGATCTCCGCTCAGCGTCGCGAGGCGCAGCAGTCCCAGCGCCGCGGATGAGTTGCCGGATGGGATCGGATGGTCGTCGGCGTCCTTGCGCCGGGCGATCAGCTGGTCCTCGCCCGCGGCGGTGGTGAAGAAGCCACCGCGGTCGGGATCGGAGAAACGCGCGACGAGCGTACGGGCCAGCGCCCGCGCCTCCTCGTACCAGCGCTGCTCGAAGGTCCCCTGATAGAGCGCCAGGAGCGCCTCGAGCAGGAAGGCGTGGTCCTCGAGGTAGGCCGCAAGCTTGGCCTCCCCGTCCTTGAAGGTCCGCAGGAGGCTGCCCTCGGAGTCCCGCAGGTCGGAGAGCACGAATTCCGCGCAGCCTGCCGCCGCCTCGAGGTAGTCGCCCCGTCCGAGCACGGCCCCGGCCTCGGCGAGGGCCGCGATCATCAGCGCGTTCCATGCAGTCAGGCGCTTGTCGTCGAGCCCCGGCCAGACCCGCCGACTGCGAACGTCGTAAAGGAGGGCGCGGTCCTGCTCGAATCCCTCCGGCGGGGGCGAGCCGGCCCCGCCCGGGAGGTGCAGGATGTTGGCTCCCTCGAAGTTGCCGCGCTCCGTGACCCCGAGGTGGGAGACGACCGCCGGGGCGCGATCGCCGAGCAGCCCCTCGATCTCCGGCTGCGACCACACGTAGAAGCGCCCCTCCGCGCCCTCGGAGTCGGCGTCGAGCGCCGAGAAGAATCCGCCCTCGGGACCGCGCATCTCCCGCAGGGCCCAGTCGAGTGTCTCGGTGCAGACCCTTCGGTAACGGTCGTGCCCGAGCACCTGCCAGCCGTGCAGGTAGCAGCGGGCGAGGAGAGCGTTGTCGTAGAGCATCTTCTCGAAATGAGGGACGAGCCACCGAGCGTCGACCGAGTAGCGGGAGAACCCGCCCCCGAGCTGGTCGTAGATGCCGCCCGCTGCCATCGCATCCAGGGTGCGCTCGACGATCTGGACCTCTCCGCGGGCGAGCAGCAGCTCGAGGGCGGCAGCGGGCGGGAACTTCGGCGCTCCGCCGAAGCCGCCGTTGACCATGTCGGCGCTGCCCCGGAGGGCGGCCACCGCGTCTTCGAGGATGGCAGCCTCGAGGGGATCGGAGGTCGGCTCGATCCGGCCGATCGCCCCGAGCTGGGCGCGAGTCCGGGAGGACGAGCTGCGGATCTCCTCGCGACGTTCCTCGAACGCCCGGCTCACCGCCTCCATCACTTGGCGAAAGCTGGGCATCCCCTGGGCCGGCTCTGGCGGGAAGTAGGTGCCGCCGTAGAAGGGCACGCCCTCGGGGTCACAGAACACCGTCATCGGCCACCCCCCGCGGCCGGTCATCCCCTGCACTGCCTCCATGTAGAGCGCGTCGACGTCAGGGCGCTCCTCGCGATCGACCTTGACGTTGACGAAGTGCCGATTCATGTACTCGGCGGTCTCGGGGTCTTCGAAGGACTCCCGCTCCATCACGTGGCACCAGTGACAGGAGGAGTACCCGACCGAGAGCAGGATCGGGCGATCTTCCGAGCGCGCCAGCTCCAGCGCCTCCTCGCCCCAGGGATACCAGTCCACCGGGTTGTCGCTGTGCTGGAGCAGGTAGGGACTGGTCTCCGCGGCGAGGCGATTGCTCACCGATCCAGCCTACGGGGTACCGAAAAGATGCGAACCGCAGCCACGGGAGCGCCCCCGCGAGTGGCGGCATTCGCGCCGAGGCACTACGGTCGAAGCTTGCCCAGGAGGATCAAGAAGCCGTTCCGCAAGGCCTTCGAATACGCCCCGCTGGGCGTCGCCCTCGTCTCCTTCGACAACGGGAGAGCGAGGATCCTCAAGGCGAACAGGGCTCTCTCGGCGATCACCGGGCTGCCTCGGCGCCGGCTGCGCGGGATCGACTTCGAGGATCTGGTGGAGCCGGGGGACCGTGGCTCGGACCTCGAGCAACGCCGGATGCTGCTCTCGGGCGAGCTGGATTCCTTCAGCCTGCAGCTCCGCCTAGTGCAGAAGGCCGGAGACATCGTCTGGTGCCAGGTAACGGTATCCCTGGTGCCCGCGAGCAGTGGCCGTCCGGCCGGGGGCGTCGTTCAGGTTGAGGACATCAGCGAACGACGGCGCTTCGAGCAGCGCCTCCGCTGGCTCGCCGACCACGACTCGCTCACCGGCCTGGTCACCCGCCGCCGGTTCCGGCGGGTGCTCGAGCAGACGATCATGCTGAACTCGCGCTACGGGGTCACCGGCGCCGTGCTGGCGATCGACATCGACGGGCTGAAGGCCGTCAACGACACCTTCGGGCACCCTGCCGGGGACAGCGTGCTGCGGCGGGTGGCGGCGGTCCTGCGAGGCCGGGTTCGCTCGACCGACCTGATCGCCCGCATGGGCGGCGACGAGTTCGCCGTCCTGGCGCCGAAGTCGGGAGCCGAGGGGGCGATGCAGTTCGCGGAGGACCTGCGGGCGGGGATCGGTGAGCGCTCTTCCGAGGAGGATGGACCGCCGGTCAGCGCCAGCATCGGCGTCGTGACATTCGGCGGTCCCGAGCGCGGCGCCGAGGCGGTGCTGGACAACGCCGACCAGGCCATGTATCGGGCGAAGGAGAAGGGCGGGGATCGGGTGGCGCTGTTCCAGGCCGGCGGAGAGCGGCCCCACCGGGAGCGCGGCCAGAGCGCTGCGGCACGCATCCGCGACGCGCTGGCGGCCGACAGGCTGCTCCTCCATAGCCAGCCGATCGTCGATCTCGGCTCCGGGCGCGTGGCGCGGCACGAGCTGCTGCTGAGAATGGAGACGGCGGACGGGGAGGTCGTGCCCGCCGGCGAGTTCATCGAGGCAGCCGAGCGCAGCGGGGTGGTGGTGGAGCTGGATCGCTGGGTAGTGGCGCACGGCCTCGAGCTGATGGCCGAGCGGGCCCGGGCGGGCTCGCCGATCTCGATCCACGTCAACCTCTCGGGTGCGACGATCACCGACCTCGAGGTGCTCGCCTTCATCGAGGGGAGGCTCGACGAAGGCGGCACGGACCCGTCGCGCATCACCTTCGAGATCACCGAGACCGCTGCGATCGGTGGCCTCGAGACCGCCGCGATCTTCGCCGACCGGTTGACCGAGTTCGGTTGCCAGGTCGCGATCGACGATTACGGGGCCGGGATCGGGCCCTTCCACTACCTCAAGCACCTGCCCTTCGACCTGATCAAGATCGATGGGCACTTCGTCCGCGACCTGCCGAGCAACGACGTCGACCAGCTCACGGTGAAGGCGATCGTCGGCATCGCCCGCGGCCTGGGCAAGGAGACGATCGCCGAGTACGTGGAGAGCGAGCGCACCGAGACCCTGCTGCGATCGTTCGGGGTCGACATGGCGCAGGGATTCCACCTCGGCAGGCCGGCCGAGCTCTCCGAGATGCTGGGCTGACCGCTCCCCGCCGGTGGCTCAGCCGCCCGTGACGTCCTTGGCGAAGGTCTCGAAGGCCGTCAGGTAGCGCTCGAGGTCCTCATCGGAGTGGGCGATCGAGAGCGTCCACTCCTCCTCGACCCCGGGGGTCATGAAGATGCCGTGGTTCATGTGGTAGAGCCAGGCGAGGGTCGATAGCTCGTCGTCGACCTTGGTCAGGTAGTCGCGGTACTCGTACATCGGCTCGGGGGAGAAGATGACGCACCCCTTGGCGCCCAGGCCCTGCGTGTAGGCGGGCAGACCGTACTCGTCAATCACCCCCTGGCAGCCTTCGAGCAGCGCGTCGTTCTTCCTCTCCAATTCGCCGTAGGCATCCTCGGTCAGCACCTCGTTCAGGGTCGCCTCCGAAGCCGCCATGACCAGCGGGTTGCCGTTGAAGGTGCCGATCTGGTGCACCTTGTCGGTGGCGACCACCTCGCCGAGCTCGGCGGTCATCCCGATCGCTCCTCCGGGATAGCCTCCGCAAACGGCCTTGGCCAGGGTGACCATGTCGGGCTGGACGCCGAAGCGCTGGGTGGCTCCTCCGTAGGCGATCGTGGCGCCCGTCTTCACCTCGTCGAAGATCAGCTGGACGCCGTGCTCCGTGCAGAGCTCGCGGACCCGCTCGAGATAGCCCTCGCGCGGGGGGATGATGTTGATGTTCATCATCGCCGGCTCCATTATCAGGCCGGCGATCTTGCCTTCGTGCTCCTTGAGGATCCCCTCGAGGATTCCAGCGTCGTTGAAGGGCACCGGAACCGTGAGGTCGGTGATCGCCTTCGGGTACCCCTCGCCGAACGGGACCGGGTTCGGGCTCTCCCGTGGCCCGAGCTCCTCCAGCCCCGGATAACAGGAAACCATCACCGCGTCGTGGTGGCCATCGTAGGAGCCCTCGATCTTGACGATCATGTCGCGCCCGGTGGCTCCGCGGGCGAGGTGGATCGCCGACATCGTCGACTCCGTCCCGGAGTTGCTGAAGCGCCACTGGGGGAGGTTGAACCGCCGGGCCAGCTCCTCTGCGACCGCGATCGAGCCCCCGGTCGGGGCCGCGAAGTGGGTGCCCTGGTCGACCCTGGCCTTGACCGCGGCGCCGACGATCGGGTTGGCATGGCCGATGCACATGACGCCGAAGCCGTTGTGGAAGTCCACGTACTCGGCGCCGTCCACGTCCCAGACCCGCGAGCCCTCGCCGCGCTCGATGTAGACCGGCCAGGGATCGGTCGCCTGGAAGGAGGAGGGGACCCCGTTGGGCATCACCCGGGTCGCGCGCTGGAAGTACTCGCTGGAGGTGCCGGTGCGCTCCTTGTAGGCGCTCATCTCCTGCTCGGTGAGCCCTTGATCCGCTCCCTATCGATGCTCTTTGTCGCCCCCGTGCTGCTCTCGACGCGACATGCGTCTCCTTCTTACTCGGTTTCGTGGAGCCTAACCGGACAAGCGGCCTCACCACCGTGACGTGGGACCTTTCAACCCCCCGCATATGGCGGCTCAAAGGTTCCACTCCTCCCTCAGCTGTGCCCGCTTGATCTTCCCGCTCGCGGTCTTCGGCAGCTCGTCGGCGAACTCGACGATGCGGGGGAACTTGTAGGGGGCCGTCTCGCGTTTGCAGTGCTCCTGGAGCTCGCGGGCCAACTCGCTCCGATCGCGCCCCGTCGCGCAGCACGACGACCGCGCGGACGACCGAGCCGCGCTCGGGATCGGGCGCGGCGACCGCCGCAGCCTCGGCGACCGAGGGGTGGGTAAGGAGGGCGGACTCGACCTCGAAGGGCCCGATCCGGTAGCCGGAGGAGAGGATGATGTCGTCGTCGCGGCCCTCGAAGAAGAGGTAGCCGTCCTCGGTCGGCGCGGACCAGGTCGCCCGGTCGCCCACCACTCGCCGTCGAAGCCCGAGCCGTCGAGGTAGCGGGAGAAGAAGGTCGGGCAGGAGGGGGCTCGAAGCTGCAGCTCGCCCTCGACCACGCGGGTCTCGAAGCCCGGCAGGGGCCGGCCCATCGAGTCCGGGCCGCACCGGCTCCCCGGCCAGGTTTCCGGTCACCTGGCCGGTCTCGGTCTGGCCGTAGCCGTCGGCGATCTCGATGCCCGTGGCCTCGCGGAAGGCGCGCGATTACCTCGGGGTTCAGCGGCTCGCCGGCCGAGACCATTCGCCGCAGGGCCGGCAGCGGGCGCAGCTCTGTCCGCTTGGCCAGCATGCGGTACTCGGTCGGCGCCTGGCAGAGGACATTGACGCCCATCTGCTCCACCAGGTCGAGCCGCTCACCGGAGTCGAAGCGACCGTCCTGGATGACCGCGGTGGCGCCGGTGAGCCAGGGGGCGAGGAACACGTTGCGGGCGGACTTCGACCAGCCGGTCGCGGTCGTGCACCAGGCGATCTCGCCGCTCCGGCTCCCGAACCAATGCTCGGCCTGGGCGCTGTTCCCGTAGAGGTAGCGGTAGGAATGGACCACGCCGCGGGGGCCCCCGGTCGTTCCCGAGGTGAAGACGATCAGCGCGGAATCCTCGGGACTCATCTCCGCAGCCTCCGCGGGGGTCTCCTGAGGGCGGTCCTCGTCGAGGGCACCGGCGACCTCCCCGAGGGTCATCGCCTCGACCCCGGCGGGCAGCTCGGCCAGGAGCGCCTCCTCGCCGACCGCGAGGGCGGGGGAGGCCGCGGCGACGCGATGCTCGAGGTCGTGGCGGCGAAGCTGCGTGTTGCAGGGGAGCGCCACCGCGCCCATCCGCCAGCAGGCGAGCATTGCCAGGACCCACTCGATGCGGTTGCCGACCAGCATCAGGACGACGTCGCCGCGTTTGACCCCGCGCGCCGCGAAGGCGCCCGAGAGGCCGGCACTGCGGGCGATCAGCTCACCGAAGTGCCAGTCGCGCCGCCGGTGCTCGCGGTCGATGGCGATCACGCCGAGCTTCGAAGACGGGAAGGACTCGAGCAGGTCCTCGACGAGGTTCACGGGCGCAAGTCTGCCGCAGCAGCCCCGCCGCCGCGGCTACTCCTCGTAGTGCTTGTGGATCTTCACGGTGCCGTCAGGCGCCGCGTCCACGCAGAGGTCGCAGAGGACGCACTCGTCGAGGTTCGAGGCGACGATCTCGACCCCGCCGTCGCCGGCCTCGAAGATGTCGACCGGGCAGACTTCCTCCAGCCGTTTTGCGAGCTCGGCGTCGCCGGCGACCGAGGCGTCTACCTCGACCGCGATGAAGGTCCCGTCGAGCTGGCCCGGCTCGCCGCTCAAGCCGCCTCCAGCCTCTCCTTGACGGCGGCCGGGATCTCGTCGATCCGCTCGACCACCCGGATCCCGGCGGACTCGAGGCGGGCGATCTTCTCTGTCGCCGTGTCCTCCTTGCCCTCGACGATCGTCCCGGCGTGCCCGAAGCTCATTCCCTGCATCTCGGCGTCGTCCATGAACTTTCCGGCCATGAAGGCGACTATCGGGAGCCGCGAGTCGTTCTCCGCCACCCATTCGGAGAGCTGGGCCTCCATCCGGCCGCCCGGCTCCGTGTAGATGACGATCGCCTTCGTCTGCTCGTCCGCCTCGAAGTGGGGCATCAGCTCCGCGTAGGTGGAGCCGATGATCGCGTCGCCGCCGATCGAGATCGCGGTTGACACCCCGAGCCCAGCTTGCGTCAGTGAGGACGAGATCTCGGTCGTCATCCCGCCCGAACGCGACATCACCCCGACAGCGCCGGGAGCGTACGCCTTCGCTGCGTCCTTCGCGGGACCGCCGATGCCGCCCATCTTGCAGACCCCGGGGACGATCAGGCCGAGGCAGTTGGGGCCGATGATGCGGGCCTCGCGCATCGCCGCAAGCTCGACCATCTCGGCCACGTCACGTCGGGGGATCCGTTCGGTGACGACGACGATCAGCTTCACGCCGTTCTCGATCGCCTCGAGCACGGCGTCCTTGGTGAAGGCAGGGGGGACGGTGACAACCGACCCGTCGACCGGCGCGCCATGGTGGTCGACCGCCTGGGCGACGGTGTCGAAGACGGGGACGCCGTGCACCTCGCGCCCCTTGCGCCCAGGCGTGACGCCGCCCACCACCCGGGAGCCGTAGTCGAGGCACTCGCGAGTCAGGTTGACCGCCTCCCGCCCGGTGATCCCCTGCACGATGAAGGTGGTGTCCTCAGTGAGCAGGATGCTCACGCCGCTGCCCCCTGGATCTTCGCCACCGCTCTTCCCGCCGCCTCCCACATGCTCACCGAGCGGTCGCAGTACTCGACGCCGTAGCGCTCGAGGATCTTGAAGCCCTCCTCCTCCCAGGCGCCGGGGATGCGGAATATCGCGATCGTCTCCGCCGGGTCCCTCCCGAGCTCCAGGCAGGCCTTGATCACACCGCGGGCGACGATGTCGACGCGGGTGTTGGAGACGATCGACATCATCACCGCGATCTTCGTGACCCCCTCCTTCTCGAGCACCTCCTTGGCCAATCCGCAGGACTTGGCGACCGAAGGGTTGCCGCCGATCTCGGAGTAGTTGGCCGGCCGGCCGCCCTGGCTGCTCACGGCGTCGGTCAGGGTCAGCGAGCCGCCGCCGGCGCCGATCACCAGGCCGAGGTTGCCCTCGAAGCCGTGGTCCTTGCCCTGGATCACGCCGCGGTGGTCGGCGGCGTCGATGGCCGCCACGTTGCGCTCGAACTCGCTCGGCTCATACGGCTCGCGCGTGTCGTCGGGGGCGATCCCGAGCTCGCCCTCGAGCAGCGCCTTCTGGCGCGGCTTCGCCTCGTTCTCCATCTCCATGTGGGCGTCGAGGGCGACGAAGCTGCCGTCGTTGAGCTCGGCCAGCGGGTTGATCTCGGCCAGCGTCATGTCGCGGTCGCGAAATAGCCGCGCCAGGCGTGCGAGCACCGGCGTCGCGCGATTCAGCTGCGAGCCGGTGACTCCGGTGGCCGCGATCACCTGCTTCGCCTCGAAATCGGAGATCGGCAGAAGGTTGGAGAGATGGCCGCGGCCGACGTGGTCGGGATGCTGCTCCGCGACCTGCTCGATGTCGATCCCGCCCATATCGCTGAACAGCATCAGCGGCTGCTTGCGGGTGCCGTCCCAGACGACACCCGCGTAGTACTCCTGCTTGATCTCGGCCTTGGGGTCGACCAGGACGCCGCGCGGCATGTGCCCGCCGATCTCCAACTCGAGGATCGTGGCCGCATGGCGCTCGGCCTCCTCCGGCGTCTCGGCGAACTTCACCCCGCCGGCCTTCATCCGCCCGCCGCTCAACACCTGCGACTTGATTACGACCGGCCCGCCGATCTTCTCGGCGGCCGAACGGGCCTCCTCGGCGGTGCGGCAGAACCCGTACTGCGTGACCGGGATGCCGGCCAGCTCGACGATCCGGCGGGACTCGTACTCGAAGAAGCGCATGAGCGGGCGGGAACCCTACTTCAACCGGGGCCGGCACGCGCCGGTCCGGCCGCCTCCTCGCGGCGCTAATCTGCCCCGCCCATCCTCCGAGGAGGAGCAGATGCCGAAGTCAGCGCCGCCGGCCGGCGCAATCGCAATTCTCATCGCGGCACTGACCCTCTCATCGTGCGGCGCGACGGTGATCGACGACGGCAAGGCGGAGGACCAGATCAGGGCGAACGTCGAGCACAACACCGGGGTCGATGTCTCGGTGCAGTGCCCGACCGGGGTCGAGGTCTCCCCGGGGCGCACCTTCTCCTGCACGGTCACGACCCGCAAGGGCAGGCAGGCTGAAGCGGTGCTGCGGATCCTCAATTCGGACGCCGACGTCCATTTCATCGCGCTGAAGCCGCTCAAGTAGCGGATGTCACTTGATTGACGCGGTCGGGCCGCGGCGCAAGGTGAGGTCCGGCAGAATGGTTGTGGGGACAGAGGGGAGATGTCGGGACTGAGCTAGACAAGGAGTAGTGAGAACCCACCCGTGAGCCAGACGACCGCTGCCACCGCGCCGACCAAGCACGCCGAGCTGATCTCCTGGATCGAGGAGATCGCCGAGCTGACCCAACCCGATGCGATCCACTGGTGTGACGGGTCGGCGGAGGAGTACGACCGCCTCGCCGCCGAGTTGGTCGAGGCCGGCACCTTCGAGCAACTCTCGGAGGCCAAGCGCCCGAACTCCTACCTGGCGCTGTCGGATCCCGAGGACGTCGCTCGGGTCGAGGACCGGACCTTCATCTGCTCTGAGCAGGAGGGCGACGCCGGGCCGAACAACAACTGGACCGATCCCGATCAGATGCGGGAGACGCTGAACGACCTCTTCAGCGGCTCGATGAAGGGCCGCACGATGTACGTGGTCCCGTTCTCGATGGGCCCGATCGGCTCTCACATCTCCCACATCGGCGTGCAGCTCACCGACTCCGCCTACGTGGCGGTCTCGATGCGGATCATGACCCGTATGGGCGCCGGCGCGCTGGAGGTGCTCGGCAAGGACGGCGCCTTCGTCCCCTGCGTGCACTCGGTCGGGATGCCGCTTCCCTCCGGCGAGGAGGACGTGCCCTGGCCGTGCAACGCCGACAACAAGTACATCGTCCACTTCCCCGAGACGCGCGAGATCTGGTCCTACGGCTCGGGCTACGGCGGCAACGCCCTCCTGGGCAAGAAGTGCTTCGCACTGCGGATCGCTTCGGTCATGGCCCGCGATCAGGGTTGGATGGCGGAGCACATGCTGATCCTCAAGCTGACCTCGCCGAAGGGCGGGGTGAAGTACCTGGCGGGCGCCTTCCCCTCGGCATGCGGCAAGACGAACCTCTCGATGATGATCCCGAGCCTGCCGGGTTGGAAGGTCGAGACGGTCGGGGACGACATCGCCTGGATGAAGATCGGGGAGGACGGCCGCTTCTACGCGGTCAACCCCGAGTACGGCTTCTTCGGGGTCGCGCCGAACACCAGCCCGAAGACGAACCCCAACGCGTTGAAGACGATCGCCGAGAACTCGATCTTCACCAACTGCGCCATGACCGACGACGGCGACATCTGGTGGGAGGGGATGACCGAGGAGCCGCCGGCCCACCTGATCGACTGGCACGGGGAGGACTGGACGCCTGCCTCCGATACCCCGGCGGCGCATCCGAACGCGCGCTTCACGACTCCCGCGGCCCAGTGCCCGGCGATCGCTCCCGAATGGGAGGACCCGGCCGGGGTCCCGATCGACGCCTTCCTGTTCGGCGGGCGCCGTGCCACCGTGCTACCCCTCGTCCACGAGGCCTACGACTGGGAGCACGCGGTGTTCATGGGCGCGACCATGTCGTCCGAGACCACAGCGGCCCAGGCCGGCGCCGTCGGTGAGCTGCGCTTCGACCCGATGGCGATGCTGCCGTTCTGCGGCTACAACCTGGCCGACTACTTCGGCCACTGGCTGCGGATCGGCCGCCTCGACGACGTGCGACTGCCGCGCGTCTTCTACGTCAACTGGTTCCGTAAGGACTCCGAGGGCAGATTCCTCTGGCCCGGCTTCGGCGAGAACAGCCGCGTCCTCGAGTGGATCTTCCGCCGTTGCGACGATGAGGCCGGGGCGGTGGAGACGCCGATAGGGCTGCTTCCGGCCGAGGGCTCGATCAACGTCGAGGGCCTTGACGTCTCCGCGGAGGCGATGCGTGAGCTGACCACGCGTCGACGCCGACCAGGTGCGCGAGCAGCTTCCCCAGATGGAAGAGCACTTGCGAACTTCGGGGACCATCTGCCGGAGGAGGTGCGCGCCCAGCTCGACGGGCTGAAGGAGCGCCTGGCGGGTGATCGTTTCGATCCTGATGCGCCGCCTGCGCGAGGGCAGGACCTACGAGGACTTCCGGGAGGCCTGGCTGCCCGACAAGGGCTTCGGCGTCCCGACGCGGGTAGTCAGCGCGCAGCGCCTCGAGGACCCGCGGGAGATCGTCACGATCGGGTTCAGCGACACCCGCGAGGCGCTTCTACGTGCAGGTCGCTGAGGCGACGACCATCGCCGAGGGACGAGCCGCGAGCGCGCTGAGCCGCTCGCGGAGATAGACTCGACTCCATGAGCGAGGAGACGACGAAGTTCCAGCTGCCAGAAGAGGCGATTCCGGCCTCCTGGGTCAACCTCCTGCCCGACCTGCCCGGCGAGCCGCTGCCGCCGCTCAACCCCGAGACCCGGGAGCCGGCCGGCCCGCCCGATCTGACCCCGATCTTCCCGATGGGGCTGATCGAGCAGGAGGTCTCGGCCGAGCCCGAGGTCGAGATCCCCGAGGAGGTACGCGAGATCTACAAGCTCTGGCGGCCGACCCCGCTGATCCGCGCCCGCCGCCTGGAGCGCGAGCTCGACACCCCGGCCCACATCTACTTCAAGTACGAGGGGGTCTCGCCGGCCGGCTCCCACAAGCCGAACACCGCCGTCCCCCAGGCCTACTTCAACCGCGAGGCGGGGATCCGCAAACTGGCCACCGAGACCGGGGCGGGGCAGTGGGGCTCGGCGCTGGCGCTCGCCTGCCGGCTCTTCGGGATGGAGTGCGAGGTGTTCATGGTCGGGGTCTCCTACGACCAGAAGCCGTACCGCAGGGCGATGATCGAGACCTGGGGCGCGACCGTGCACCGCAGCCCCTCGGAGAGGACCGAGGCCGGGCGCTCGCAGGCCGACCACGCCACCGGCAGCCTCGGTATCGCCATCTCCGAGGCGGTCGAGGTCGCCGCCGGGAGCGAGGACACAACTACTCGCTGGGGTCGGTGCTGAACCACGTCTGCCTGCACCAGACGGTGATCGGCACCGAGGCGATCGCCGCAATGGAGATGGCGGGGGAGTACCCCGACGTCGTCGTCGGCTGCGTCGGCGGCGGCTCGAACTTCGCCGGTATCGCCTACCCATTCATCCGGGCCAACCTGCGCGAGGGAAAGGAGACGCGCTTCGTCGCGGCCGAGCCGGCAGCCTGCCCGACCCTGACCCGGGGCGTCTATGCCTACGACTTCGGCGACACGGTCGGGATGACGCCGCTGATGCCGATGTACACGCTCGGCCACGACTTCGTGCCCCCGCCTGTCCACGCCGGCGGACTGCGATACCACGGCGACGCGCCGAGCCTCTGCGCCTTGGTCAAGGCCGGGATCGTCGAGGCGAAGGCGATCCCCCAGAACGCCGCTTTCGAATCGGCCGTCCGCTTCGCCGGCTGCGAGGGGATCATCCCGGCGCCCGAGCCCGCGCACGCGATCCGAGCGACCTTCGACGAGGCCGAGGCGGCCAAGCAGGCGGGGGAGGAGCGGGTGATCCTGGTCAACGTCTGCGGCCACGGCCACTTCGACATGGCCGCCTACAGCGCCTACCACGCCGGCCAGCTCGAGGACCTCGAGTTCTCCGAGGCCGAGATGGAGGCGGCGCTCGAGCGCCTGCCCGAGGCGCCGGCGATCGCCTTAGGAACGAGCACCTTGTGGCGGCCCCGCCGCCTCACATGCCAGTTCGGCGTTATCTGAGCCGCGCCGGCATTTGCCTATTGCTGGCGCAGGCGCTTGATCGCCTCCAGCGCCTCGATGTCGAGTTGGTCCTGGGGGCGTCCCGCGGCCCGCTTCATCGCGATCAGGTCGTCGGGGCTCGCGACCAGCACCGAGAAACCGTCGAGATCGATCCGCTCGGCGTTGTGGCGCAACCGCTCGTAGCTGCGCACACCCGGTGTACGGCGCTGCACGTCGAGCCAACCCTCCGAGGTTTCGAGGGTCAGCAGCTCGACCCCCTGCAGGGTCCGCTCGTCGGGGACGAATGGCTGATCGGCCTCGACGCCACGCAGGCGGGCGTTCAGCTCGACCAGGACCCGGCTAAGCGCCTTGAGGTTCCCAGGGTCATGGGCGAAGGCGACGTCGAGATCGCGAGTGGTACGCGGATAGCCGAGCAAGAGCACGGCGACCCCCCCGATCACCACAAAATCGACACCGCCGGCCACCAAGCGACGCAGCATCTCCCGGACGTTCAGATCCGGCCATTCTGCGGGGATCCGGTCCTTAGGATCCATCCGCAGCGGCAGCCCTGCCGCCGAATCGCTGCGCGAAATCGTAGAAGGACTCGAACTGGAGCAGCCGCTCGGCGGGGGGAAGACGCAGGCTGGCAGCGATCAGCGTCTCGTCGATCCCCGCTGCGCGATCGAGATCAAGGACG
The DNA here is from genome assembly GCA_963738305.1 of uncultured Actinomycetes bacterium. GTDB lineage: Bacteria > Actinomycetota > Thermoleophilia > Solirubrobacterales > 70-9 > JBBRHQ01. The sequence continues at coordinate 62,629 of CAVTVU010000007.1, forward strand.
AGGCGATGCCCGGTCGCAGCCACGACCTTGTTCAGGGTCGAGATCCTCGGATTCGCCCCCGCGGCCTCCAGCCGTGCGATCTCCGGCTGGCTGACGCCTGCGCGGCGCGCCAGCTCGGCCTGGGTGAGGCCGGCGGCCCTACGTGCGCGCTTGACAATAGCCGCGGCGTCCATACCGGGCTATAAGCTAGCAGTTATATCTGTGCTGACCTATAGCGTGCGAGTTCAGAGCCTGTAGGCCTCGGCCAGCTCCGGATCCTTCTCGGCCAGCATGTCGGCCAGCTCGACCATCACCTTGCACTGCTTCCAGGTGGCGTCGTCCTGCATCTTGCCGTCGATCATGTGGACGCCGCGGCCGTCGGGGATCGCCTCCAAGACCTTGCGGGCGAAGCGCACCTCCTCGGGCGGAGGGCTGAAGACCTTCTTTGCGATCTCGATCTGCACCGGATGCAGGGACCAGGCCCCGACGCAGCCCATCAGGAAGGCGGCGCGGAACTGGGTCTCGCAGCCGGCGGTGTCCTTGATGTCGCCGAAGGGGCCGTAGAAGGGCAGGATCCCGGTCGCGGCGCAGGCGTCGACCATGCGCGCGATCGAGTAGTGCCAGAGGTCCTGCTGGGCGCTGACCCGGCTCTCGCCCGGGTTTTCGGGGTCCTCCGGGTCCTCCATCACCCGGTAGCCCGGATGCCCGCCCCCGACCCGAGTCGTCTTCATTCGTCGCGAGGCCGCGAGGTCGGCGGGGCCGAAGCTCATTCCCTGCATCCTCGGGCTGGCGGCGGCGATCTCCTCGAGATTGACAACACCCTGCGCGGTCTCGAGGATCGCGTGGATCGAGGATCGGGTGGTCCAGGCCCGCCTTGGCCTCGAGCTGGGCGAGGAGCCGGTCGACGTAATGGATGTCCCAGGGCGCCCTCGACCTTCGGGACCATGACCACGTCGAGCTGGTCGCCGATCTCGGTGACGAGGGTCGTCAGGTCGTCGAGCACCCAGGGGCTCTCCAGCGAGTTGACGCGGGTCCAGAGCGCCGTCTGCCCGAGGTCGGACTCCTTCGCCGCCTTGACCAGGCCGGCGCGGGCCGCCTCCTTGCGGTCGACCGGGATCGCGTCCTCGAGGTTGCCGAGGAGGATGTCGGTCTGTCGGGCGATATCGGGCGCCTTGACGACCATCTTCTCGTTCGAGAAGTCGAGGAAGTGGATCATCCGCGACGGCCGGACCGGTATCTCCAGAAGCGGCTGCGGAGCGCCGATCGCCATCGGGGCGAAGAAGTCCCTGGGGTTTCTCACGGAGGCGAAATCTACATGGGTGCTTCGCGCCGGGGTCTGCTCGCCTGCGCGCGGTTTGCCGCTGGAACGGTCGCTAGATTGCGCTGCGAGATGGCGTTCTCTGGACGATCTCGGCAGCACCCAGGACTGGCTGCTCCCCGAAGACCGTGAAAGCTTCGTCGAGGAGAACGGCCGGCCAGCCACCGACGAAAGGCTCGAGGAGGCGTTGGCGATCGCCCGCACCTCGGCCGAGGCCGCGGCGGAGGCCGAGCAGCGAGCGCTCCTTGCCGGGAACGAGTCGGAGGTGCGCATGCAGCAGATCCTCTACGTCGCCCGTGCCTCGGCCGAGGTCGCGGTCGAGGCCGAGCAGCGCGCGAGCGCGGCAGGCGATGACGCGCGAGTCTCGCCTGAGCGAGCTGACCGAGCGGGTCGAGCTGGCGCTGGCGAAGATCGAGGCGAGGGAGCGTGCGACCCGGCGCCGGGCGTTCGAGGCCGAGCGCGAGGAGGAGACGCTGCGCAGCTTCGGTCGGCGCGCCGACCGCATCGTCCGCAGGTTGCGCCAACTCGAGCAGGCGCCTGCGATCCTGCGCACCGTGCCGCTGGGGCCGGCGCGCTCACGCTGACGGCCCGCGTCGGTGAGCCCGCCCGGGCCCGCTGCGGCGGTTCGGCGCAGGTATCCTTCCCACATCGCGCGCCTCCCCTCGCAGCGGGTTCCCGGAGCGCGCCAAAAACGACCTCACGGACAGGAGAAATGGCAGTAGCAACAGACGCCTACAGCGAGAAGACCGAGATCCAGCGCGACATCACCGAGATGGTGCGCCAGTTCGCCGACGAGCAGATCATCCCCAATGCCGAGCACTTCGACGGCGCGGACGAGTTCCCCGAGGCGATCGTCGAGCAGATGAAGGAGCTTGGCCTGTTCGGGGTGACGATTCCCGAGGAGTACGGCGGGATGGGGCTCGACCTGACCACCTACGCGATGATCGTGGAAGAGCTCTCGCGAGGCTGGATCTCGATCTCGGGCGTCGTCAACACCCACTTCATCGGCTCCTACCTGCTGATGAAGTTCGGCACCGACGAGCAGAAGGACTACTTCCTCCCGAAGATGGCGACTGGCGAGATCCGTGCTGCGTTCTCCCTCTCGGAGCCCGAGGTCGGCTCCGACGTCCAGGGCATCAAGTCCAGCGCGAAGCTCGGCGATGACGGCAAATGGGAACTGAACGGCCAGAAGATGTGGGTCACCAACGGCCTCGGCTCGGGTGTCGTCTTCGTGCTGATGAAGACCGACACCAAGGCCGATCCGCCCTACAAGGGGATGACCTGCTTCATCACCGAGAAGGAGCCGTGGGCGGAGCAGAACAGCGGCGATCACGCCGGGCTCGTGATACCTCCGAAGATCAAGAAGATGGGCTACAAGGGGGTGGAGTCCACCGAGCTGGTCTACGACGGCTACCGCTGCGCACCGGAGCGCATCCTCGGTGGTGAGGACGGCGTCGGCCAGGGTTTCGTGCAGATGATGGACGCGCTCGAGGTCGGGCGGGTCAACGTCGCCGCTCGCGGGGTCGGTATCGCCCAGCGCGCGCTGGAGCTGGCGCTCCGCTATAGCCAGGAGCGCAAGAGCTTCGGCAAGCCGATCGCCCAGCACCAGGCGATCCAGTTCAAGCTCGCCGACATGGCGACCAAGGTCGAGGCGGCCCGCCTGGTGACCCTGAAGGCGGCCCGGATGAAGGACGCCGGGGAGCGCTCCGACCTCGAGGCGGGGATGGCGAAGCTGCTCGCCTCGGAGACCGGCAAGGAGGTCGTCGAGGAATGCTTCCGCATCCATGGCGGCTACGGCTACTCGAAGGAGTACGAGATCGAGCGCCTCTACCGTGACGCGCCGCTGCTGCTGATCGGCGAAGGCACCTCCGAGATCCAGCGCATGGTGATCGGCAAGAAATTGCTTCAGCGCTACAAGATTTGAGCGATCTGCCCGTAGCTCTGGTTTCGGGCGCGAACCGGGGGATCGGGCTGGAGATCGCGCGGCAACTGGTGGCCGGCGGCCATCAGGTGCTGCTGGGCTCGCGCGATCTGGGTGCGGGGGAGCGCGCTGGGGCCGCGATCGAGCCGCAGGGCAGCCGAGTCTCGGCGATCGAGCTCGACGTCGCGGACCCAGCCAGCGTCGAGAGTGCTGCCGCCCGGATCTCCTCAGACCCCCGGCGCCTCGACGTCCTCGTCAACAACGCGGGCGACTTCGGCTCTCCTGCGGGCGCCTCGGATACCGATCTTGGCGAGGCTCATGCCGTGCTCGAAACGAACCTCTTCGGTGCGTGGCGCCTCACTCAGTCGGTGATCCCGCTGCTGCGCTCCAGCTCGCGCGGGCGGATCGTCAACGTCTCCAGCGGCGCCGGCCAGCTCGCCGAGATGGAAGGGGGAAGGGCGGCCTACCGCATCTCAAAGACAGCGCTCAACGCCCTCACGCGGGTGCTCGCGGCCGACGAGGCAGGTTCGGGCATCCTCGTCAACTCTCTCTGCCCGGGTTGGGTGAGGACCCGGATGGGCGGTGAGAGCGCGACCCGCTCGGTCGAGGAGGGCGCCGACACGGCCGTCTGGCTGGCGACGTTGCCCGATGACGGTCCGAGCGGGGGATTCTTCCGAGACCGCCAGCCGATTCCCTGGTAAACACCGCCCATGGCCTCGACACCGGAGCTGATCAGCACTGCGGTTGCCCGCTTCCAGGAGGAGGTGCCGGCGCTGAAGCAGCTCAAGCTCGTGTTCGGCCTCGAGCTACGCGGCCGGGGGGACATCCAGCTCTACCGGGTCGAGGTGCCCGGGCCCAAGGTGAGCAAGGACCTGGCTCGCGACGAGCGCGTCCTGATCGAGATCGACCGCGCCACCTTCAACGAGCTCGCGGAGCGCGGCACCGTCAAGAGCTACCGCAAGGCCTTCGAGACGGGGCACGTCAAGGTCGAGGGCGACTCCAACGTCCTGAAGCTGATCGCCCAGGTGGTCGAGCGCCAGGAGCAGCGTTCCCGACTGAAGAAGGCGCGCTAGCAGCCGGGCCGATGGCCGTCGCCCGGATCGAGGCCGCGAGGCTGCCGCGTCTGCGCGCCGGGGCGCAGCTCCTCCATCGGCCGACCGCGATGCGTGATCCAGTCGACGTGGCGAGGGCGATCGGGGGCGCCCAGGCCCAGGACGTCAACGCCGGCCCGCTCACCTTTCGTTCCCGCAGCCGCCGCATCCGGCTCGCCGACGTGGACCGGGCCCGCACGCAGGAGCGCTCGCTACTCCGCACCTGGGTGATGCGGATGACGATCCATCTGATCCCGGCAGAGGACGCCGGCTGGATGCTGCCCATCTTCGAGCCGGGGATCGAGAGGTGGTCGCGAAGGCGGCTGGAGCAGCTCGGGATGCCCGCCAGGGACGTCGAGAAGGCCCTCAGGGTGGCGAAGCGGACCCTAGAGCGGGAGGCGCCGATCACGCGGCCCCAATTGCGGGAGCGGATTGCCGCAGCCGGCGTGGCCCTGGACCAGCAGACCGGACTGCACATCATCGGCCTGTCGGTCACCAGCGGTCTCGCCTGTCTGGGCCCCGACCGCGGCCGAACCACATGTCTGGTGCTACGCGAGGACTGGCTTGGCGAGATGCCGCCTTTCGACAGTGATGCCGCGCTGGCCGAGCTGGCGCGCCGCTACCTGGGCGCCTTCGGGCCAGCCACTGACGGGGATTTCGCCTACTGGGCGGGTTTGCCGCTGGGACAGGTGCGCCGGGGCTTGAGCTCGATCGCCGATGAGCTGGAGGAGTCCGATCTCGGCCCTGAGACGCTGCTCTCGCTCCGCGGCAGGCGCCCGCGGCTCCCCAAGGCGGGTCAGCTGCGCATGCTCGGGGCCTTCGACACCTACATGCTCGGCTACCGGGATCGCGACTTCGCTCTGCCGTCCGAGCACCGTGCCCACCTGAAGGCCGGCGGCGGCGGCTGGCTGCGGCCGGTGATCGTCCGGGACGGGGTGGTGATCGGCGGCTGGAGCTACAGGCGCAAGGGGGCGCAGGTGGAGGTGGAGCTGGCGGCCCCGAATGCCCTCGGCGCGGCGGATCGCAAGGCGATCGAGGGCGAGGTGGCCGATATCGAGCGTTTCGAGGGGCGTCCTGTGGGGTTGATCGACGCGGCCCGGACGGAGCCATGACACCGCTCGGCGGCGAGGCGGGTACGATCCCGCGCCGGGAGCAGGGAGGGTGAAACCCGTCCAAGGAGAAACGCCCACCAAATGAGCAACGAGACGCACAAGCTGAACACCGACCAGGCTGCCCGCGAGGCCTCCGGTGCCCATCGCTATGGGCGCTACCTCGAGGAATTCGAGGTCGGCGACGTCTACGAGCACTGGCCCGCAAAGACGATCACCGAGGCCGAGGACCACCTCTTCTGCCTGCTGACGATGAACCACCACCCGCTGCACGTCAACGACGTCTACGCGGCGCAATCCCAGCAGGGACGCAACGTGGTCGCGGGGCCCTACGTCTACTCGCTGATCTTCGGGATGACGGTGCCCGACATCTCTGGAAAGGCGATCGCGAACCTGGCCACGGACGAGCTCAGTCACCCCTCGCCGGTATTCCACGGCGACACACTGTTCGTCGAGTCCGAGGTGCTTGATGTCCGGCCCTCGGAGTCGAAGCCGGATCGCGGAGTCGTACGCGTCCACACCCGTGCTTATAACCAGGACGGGACCCTGGTCGCCGAGTTCAAGCGCGCGGTGCTGGTCCCCCGGAAGAGTTGATTGCCGGCGCGGCTCACGTGACGCCGGCAGAGGCATGTAAGGCGGAGGATGCGCAGGAGCTGCGTGACGTCGCCAAGGGCAAGGGCAGTCTCAAGGACAAGGCCGCCGCGGATGCCGTCAAGGAGCCCGGCGCTCCGGGTTCCGCGGAGCGACCCGCGCGCGAGCCCGACGGCGAAGGGCCACCGCCCGCCGCCTAGGAAAGCGGGCTCAGTGGGCCTCGTCGGAGGCGTGCGCCGGAGGTCGTGACTCCTCGGCCAGCGAGGTGATTTCCAGCAGACCGCGAGCGGCGTCCTCGAGCACATCGGTCGCCTCCTCGGCGGAGCGCGCGTATAGCTCGACCAGGAGGTGGACGACGATGGCGTCCTCCTCGTGCTTGTGGAATCGGACGTGGGTGAAGAATTCGCGGGTGCCGGCGTCGCCGAACGCCCCGTAGGTGAGCGACTCCGCCGCCTCGGGGCCCGAACAGGTCTCGACGTGGTCCTGGTCCACCGTGACCGTGCAGGAGGCGACCCAGGGGGTGCCCGCGACCATCCGCTCCCAGCGGTCCTCGATCCCGACCACGCGGTCGCCCTGCAGGGCCAGGTGGGGCTGGTCGTGCATACAGTCCAGGCACTGCACGACGGACTCCTGCACTTCGTCCACGCCCTCCGTGGGGACGCCGGTCTCGGGATCGACCCGACGGATTGCGTCGTAGTGGATCTGGATCTCGAGGTTCTGCGACCAGCAGCGGTAGCAGCGCAGCCACGCCGAGCGGTCTCCGTCCAGCTCGCTCATGCCTTCATTGTGGCGGAAGCGGGGCCAGTTTCCGTGGGCCGGTGCGGTCAGCGCCCCGCCGGCAGAGGCATGTCAGGCGGCAAAGCCGCCGCAAGTTATCCGGCCGCTTCAGCCGACCTGGGAGATCGCCGACTCGAACGGGGCCGTCGAGAGCCCGGGCGCGCCCAGTACCTTGGTCCCGTTCGGACCCTTGACCACGAACATCGGGGTGCCCCCGCCCCCGAAGCCGATCGCCTGCCTGGTGGTCGCCTTGACCTCCTTGCGCAGCGCCGCGCTGTCACGGGCCTGGTTCCACTTTCCGATGTCGTTCACCCCGGCGGCCGTGGCGACCGACTCGAGGAAGGAGTCGGTGACGTAGCCGGAGTTCTCGGGGCCCTGATTCCGGTAGAACAGCTCGACGAAGTTCCAACCCCGGCCCTGCTGGCCGGCGGCCAGCGCCGCCGCTCCAGCATCGATCGACTGGGGGCCGATCACGATGTAGTTGCGGTACTCGAGCTTCGCCTTGCCCTGGCGAACCGGGCCTGCGAGCAGCTTCGGGATCACCGTCTCGGAGTACTCCTTGCAAATCGGGCATTGCAGATCGCCGAACTCGATCACGGTGACCTTGGCGCCTGGCTCGCCCACCGTGAGGCCCGATTGGGGGATGCCGTTGAACTGCCCGTTGACGAGCCCGGCGTCCCGGATGTCGCTCGCGTTGCCGCCGCCCGAGTCCGACCCCGACTGGCTGATCACGATGAAGGCGACGATCACGATGATCGCCCCGAACACCGCCGCGGCGCCCAGCTTGAGCATGCGCTGGCGGCGCTCGCTCGCCTGTTCCGCCGCCTCCTCGCGGAGCCGCTCCTCGCGCAGCTTCGCCTTGCGCTCGTCTCGTTGCCGATTGGCCATCGGCTGGAATCCTAGGCAGAATCGCTAAGCGCCGCCTGAGCGCGGTTTTCCTCGTGGCGAAGCTCGTCGCCGGCGAAGCGGAAGGCGCGGATTGCGTTGAGCGCGAACAGCATCGTCATCAGCGCCGCGCTGGCAACGCACCACTGGCAGATCGCGTCGATCACGAACAGCTCCAGGTAGGTGAGGTAGGCGCTGAAGCCGAAGCCGGCCAGCGCCAGCATCAGACCACCGAACCGGGCGGCGTCGCCGCGGGCGACGGCGGCCCCGAGGAGCGCGACGTAGCCGACGATCCCGATAACCGCGACATTGATTCCGGCCAGGTCCGCGTAGACGCTGTCCGCGACAGTCTCGCACCCGCTCCCACCGGCCAAGCAGGACGGCGCGCCACCGCCGGACTCGGCGATCGCGATGTAGGTGGCGACGCCGATCCCGACCAGGGCGAGCGCCCCCGACAGGAGCCGGATGGTCCGCTCCGCTGGCATGTGCCGATTCTAGGGCTGGGGATCGGAGAGGCCGGTTTCTCCAGGCCGTTGCGGTGTTAGTGGCGGCAGATGCATGTCAGGCCGCGAAGCGGCCGCAAATGGATGTGTTTGCCAGCGCGGTGTTAGCGCGGGCAGATGCATGTCAGGCCGCGAAGCGGCCGCAATTCATTCCTCCCCGCGCAGCAGCGAGTGCATGAGCACGTCTATCTGGCGGCCGTTCAGCTCCGTCCAGGCGCGCAGGAAGCCGTCCTTCCGGAAGCCGGCGCGCTCAGCGACCCGGCGAGAGGCTTCGTTCCCGGGCTCGACCGCAATGTCGATTCGCTCGATCGGCAGGGTCTCGAAGGCGTACCGGCTGAGCAGGCGGACGGCTCTGGTCGCCACCCCGCGACCGCGCGCCCCGGCATCGGTCCAGTAGCCGATCTCGGCGCGGCGGTTCTTCTCGCTGATCTCGTGCAGGCCGGTCGAGCCGAGCAGCCGGTCGTCGCGGTCGACGACCAGCAGCGAGAGGTCGGTCCCCGCCCGCCGGCCCGCCTCGCTGACCTCCAGCCAGCGCCGCGCATCCTCCTCCGTGTAGGGCGAGGGCACGTGGGTATGGAGGGGAATCTCGGGGTCCTGGCAGGCCACGACCAGCGCGGCGACGTCCGCTTCGCGCTTCGACCTCAGCCTGACGACCCCGTCGTCGAGGCCGTCGACCGGAAAGGCGATCTCCTCAGGCAGGGGCCGGCTCCGGGGAGCCGTGGCGCTGCGCTATCAGCTCGACCATCTCGGCGATGATCCGGTTGATCTCGAAGTCCCGGGGCGTGTAGACGCCGGCTACGCCCGCCTCCCGCAGCCGCTTCGCGTCCGCGGCCGGGATGATGCCGCCGACCACCACCGGTACATCGACGTCCTGCTCGCGAAGCAGGCGGACGACCTCGGGGATCAGTTCCAGGTGTGAGCCGGAGAGGATCGAGAGCCCGACGATGTCGACGTCCTCCTCGATCGCCGACTCCGCGATCTCCTCCGGGGTGAGCCGGATGCCCTGGTAGACGACCTCCAGGCCGACGTCGCGCGCCCTTAGAGCGACCTGCTCGGAGCCGTTGGAATGCCCGTCGAGCCCAGGCTTGCCGACCAGGACCTTGATCCGGTGGCCGATCGCTTCCGAGACCTCCTCGACCCGGGTTCGGACCTCGGCTAGCTGGTCCGGGTCGGCCGGCGGCGCAGCGCCGTCCACGCCGGTCGGGGCGCGGTAGGCACCGAAGGAGCGACGCAGGACTTCGGACCACTCGCCGGTCGTCGTCCCCGCCTTGGCGGCGGCGATCGTCGCGGGCATGATGTTCTCTTCGCCGCCGGCGACCCGCTCCAGCCCCTTCAAGGCTTTGGCGACGGCGCCCTCGTCGCGCTCGGCCCGCCAGCGCTCCAGGGCCTCGACCCGCTCGCGCTCGACCTCCGGGTCGGGTTCGAGGATGCCCGCGTCGGCGCCGGCCGTGAGCGGCGACTCTTCGGTCTCGGTGTAGCTGTTCTGGCCAACGACCCTCAGCTCGCCGCGCTCGATCCGCGCCACCCGGTCGCGCTGGGCCTCGACCAGCCGGGCCTTCATGTAGGGGACCGCCTGCACCGCGCCGCCGTGCTCCTCTACCACGGTCATCTCGGCCCGCGCTCCCTCGCACAGCTCCTCGACCAGCCCGTCCATAACCTTCGAGCCCTCGAAGACGTCCGGGTACTCGAGCAGGTCGGTCTCGTTGGCGAGCACCTGTTGGATCCGCAGGCTCCACTGCTGGTCCCAGGGGCGGGGCAGGCCCATCGCCTCGTTCCACGCTGGGAGCTGGATCGCCCGCGCCCGCGCGTCGCGGCTCAGGGTCACCGCCAGCGCCTCGAGCACGATCCTCTGCACGTTGTTCTCGGGCTGGGACTCGGTCAGGCCCAGCGAGTTGACCTGGACCCCGTAGCGGAACCGCAGCATCTTGGGATCGGTCACACCGAAGCGCGCGCGGCCGATCTCGTTCCAGAGACGCCCCATCGCCCGCAGCTTGGCGATCTCCTCGATCAGCCGGATGCCGGCATTGACGAAGAAGGAGATCCGGCCGAACACTTTCGGGAAGTCCTGCTCGGAGACCTGGCCGCGGCTGCGGACCTCCTCGAGGACCGCGATCCCGGTGGAGAGGGCGTAGGCAATCTCCTGGACCGGGGTCGCGCCCGCCTCCTGGAGGTGGTAGCTGCAGATGTTGGTCGGATTCCAACTCGGCACCTCGTTGACCGTGAAGGCGACGGTGTCGGCGATCAGCCTCATCGAGGGCCCGGGGGGGAAGGCGTAGGTGCCGCGCGAGAGGTACTCCTTGATGATGTCGTTCTGGGTGGTTCCCTTGAGCCGGGATCGGTCGACGCCGTTCTCCTCGGCGACGGTGACGTAGAGGGCGAGCAGCCAGGCCGCAGTCGCGTTGATCGTCATCGAGGTGTTCATCTCGTCCAGCGGGATCCCGTCGAGCAGGGCATGCATGTCGCCCTTCTCGGCGATCGAGACGCCGACCTTGCCGACCTCGCCGCGGGCGAGGACGTGATCGGGGTCATAGCCCGTCTGGGTGGGCAGGTCGAAGGCGATCGAGAGCCCGGTCTGGCCCTTGGCCAGATTGCGGCGGTAGAGCTCGTTCGAGCGGCGGGCGTCGGAGTGGCCGGCGTAGGTCCGCATCACCCACGGCCGGTCGGGCTCGGGCAGGCGGTGATCGCTCATGTCAATAGATGTTATGCCGCCGAGGTGGTAGCGGCGGCACAGGCATGTCAGGCGGCGAAGCCGCCGCAAGTCATTCCCAACAGCAACGCCGCCTCCTCTGCTCCAGCTCGCGCGCACTTGAACCTCGAATGTCTTGCGCGCGAGCTTCCCCGTCCGGGGCGGCTTTGTCGCCGCGGCGCCGGAAATCGCCGTTTCACGGTCGCGGTTGCGCATCTTTTTGGCTCGCCCGTGTTTAGGCTCCCTGTGCGGGTCCACGGGGGCCCGCTGTCGATGAAGGCAAAGCGCATCACAATCGCCCTGCTGTGCGCCCTGGCGGCCTCTGCCGCCGTGGCAGCGGCTGCCGTCGCTCAGGACGCGATCGCGATCTACTCCAGCAACATGAGCTCGGCCGCAAAGCGGGCACAGTTCGTGAAGCTCTCGGGGGCCAACTGCGATCGGGGCGGGTCCAGCGCCGCGCTCAAGGTGGCAGTTGGCAAGCGCACCGACCAGTGCAGCTACCGCACCCCGGTGATCGGGCGCGACCTGGAGGTGTTCGCGACAGCGCGCCTGCTCAGTGGCACCCCGAAGGCGAAGCGCAAGCAGACCTTCGTGGCAGCCGACCTTCGGGCGGGCGCGGGCGGCAAGTACCAGCTCGCCGTCTATCCAGCCCGGCGCAGGTTCGCGGTCCGCAAAGTGTTCCCCAACGGCAACATCCAGGTCCTGAAGGCGGGCAACGGAGTGAAGCGGATCCACAACAAGCCCAATCAGGCGAACAAGCTGCGCCTGAGGGCGTTCAACATCACGAGCGGCGCTGACAAGGGCGGCTGCCGCGTCATCGCCTTCATCAACGACAAGCGCGCGGCGGCGCTCACCGATCCGCTCGGCGGCAAGCTCGAGGGGCGCTACTCCGGCTTCTCGGTGGGCTCGAAGCACAGCGCGAACGGAGCAGTGGCGAGCTTCGACGACGTCGTCGTACGGGTCCCCGCCCCGTTCTAGCGGGTCCGGCGCCCGAAAGGCCGATAATCAGCACATGTCGACGACCACGGTCGAGCGCCCTCAGGTCGGTGGCCCCGGCTCGGGCCTGGGGGGCAACTGGCTGGTCATCGTCCGCAACGACAACCACAACACCTTCGATCACGTTGCCCGGACCCTCGCCTCGGTGATCCCGGGGGTCTCTCTGCAGAAAGGCCACGCTCTCGCCGACCAGATCCACAACAGCGGCCAGGCGATGGTCTGGTCAGGCCCCCGCGAGCCCGCCGAGCACTACTGGGAGCAGCTGAAGGCGGCGGGGCTGACGATGGCGCCGCTGGAGCAGCACTAGACGCTGCGCCGCTCGCGAGACGTGAATAAGACACCAATACGGTGTTCTAGATCAGTCTCGCCAGTTGAGGGCGGCGTGGTAGTCGCGTCTGCGCCCTACTCGGCGACCAGCAGGGTGTGCCAGTTGGGCAGCAGGGGCTTGTCGTAGAGGTCGACGATCGAGTTGCGGGCGGCCTCGATCTCCTCCGAGTACCAGTAGCGCTCGAAGTCCTCTCGGCTCGCCCAGGCCCCCGACTGGCGGAAGGCGAGCGGGTCGTCGATCGAGCGGGTCAGCGACCAGCTCGTCGCGCCGAAGGCGGGCATGCGGGCCGCCGCCGGCCGCCACAGCTCGTACCAGCGCTCGGCTCGCAAGGGGACGACGTGCCAGTCGATCTCGCAGATCTCGACGGCCAACCTAGGCCCCCACTTCGGCCCGGATCGCGCCGGGTCCCTCCTCGTTTTGGCCCTCGCCATCGTCTTCGGCGCCGACCAGGATCGAGATCTTCCCGAGGTGCTTGTTCTCGTGCAGCAGCTGGTGGGCTCCGGGGACGCCGTCGAAGTCCATCGTCTGCCACAGCACCGGCCGCACCTTGCCTTCGGCCATCAGTTGGTTGGCCCGCATGCACTCGTACGCGTTGGCGAAGTGCGATCCGATGATCTGCTTCTGGCGCATCCACAGGTAGCGGACGTCGAAGTCGAGCTGGTAGCCGGAGGTCGCACCACAGATCACAACCTTCCCGAACGGCTTGACGACCAGCACCGAGGTCGGGAAGGTCGCCTGGCCGACGTGCTCGAAGACGAAGTCAGGTGCATCGCCGAGAATCTCCTTGACCCGCTTGGCGAAGCCGCGCGATGCCTTGAACCGCGCCTTCTCGGCCTCACGGTCAGCGAGATTCTCCGGAGTCCGCATCATCTCGCCGAATTCGGCGCGGTTGATGTAGTCCACGGCACCCAGCTGCTTGACAAGCTCCCCCTTCTCGTCGGAGGAGACGACACCTACAGCGTTGGCACCCGCCGCCTTGCAAAGCTGGGTGGCGAAGACCCCGAGGCCGCCGGCGGCACCCCAGATCAGCACGTTGTGGCCGGGCTGCACCTTGCACTGGTCGATCAGCATCCGGTAGGCGGTGAAGTAGGTGAGCCCGTAGGCGGAGGAATCGGCCCAGGAGAGGTTCTGCGGGCGGGGCAGGAGCTGCTGGGCCTGGACCTTGGTGAACTGGGCGAAGGACCCCCAGGTGGTCTCATAGCCCCAGATCTGCTGGCTGGGAGCGGCGAGCGGGTCGAGGCCGTGGACCTCGACGTCCTCGTAGGAGGCCTGGTTGCAGTGGATCACGACCTCGTCACCGGGCTTCCACTTGGTGACGCCCTGGCCGAGCTTCCAGACGATTCCGGAGGCGTCCGAGCCCCCGATGTGGTGCCCCCACTCGGGGTGGTCCCCGTAGTTGAAGACCGACACCGGCTTGCCCAGCGCCGCCCACACGTTGTTGAAGTTGACCCCTGCGGCCATCACCCGCACGATCACCTCGAATGCGCCGGGCTCGGGCACCTCGATCTGCTCCAGCTTGAAGGCGTCCTTGGGCTCTCCCTCGGTCTCGGGGCGGATCACCCAGGCGGCCATCGTCTCCGGCAGGGTCCCCGGCTCCACGTCGAGCTTCGAGACTTCGCTGATGTCAATGGCCAAGGGGGATCCTCCGGGTTCGGGTGTGAGCCGGAGATCCTAGAGACTGTTTGCCGGCGCGGTGTTAGCGCCGGCACAGGCATGTAAGGCGGCGAAAGCCGCCGCAAGTGATTCCGGTCTGCCGGCGCGGTGTTAGCGCCGGCACAGGCATGTAAGGCGGCGAAAGCCGCCGCAAGTGATTCCGGTCTGCCGGCGCGGTGTTAGCGCCGGCACAGGCATGTAAGGCGGCGAAAGCCGCCGCAAGTGATTCCGGTCTGCCGGCGCGGTGTTAGCGCCGGCACAGGCATGTAAGGCGGCGAAAGCCGCCGCAAGTGATTCCGGTCTGCCGGCGCGGTGTTAGCGCCGGCACAGGCATGTAAGGCGGCGAAAGCCGCCGCAAGTGATTCCGGTCTGCCGGCGCGGTGTTAGCGCCGGCACAGGCATGTAAGGCGGCGAAAGCCGCCGCAAGTGATTCCGGTCTGCCGGCGCGGTGTTAGCGCCGGCACAGGCATGTAAGGCGGCGAAAGCCGCCGCAAGTGATTCCGGTCTGCCCGAAAACGCCGTCAGGTTCTTGTCCGGGCGCCCGACTACGTTCATGAGTCCGATGGAAGCATCAGAAGACACCCGAATCGACCGCAGCGCCCCGACCGTTCGGGCGCTTGACGACCGCCTGGTGATCGAGCGCCTGGAGGTCGACGATGAGCGCTCTGCGCAGCTCGTGCGGGAGCGCATCGAGGCCGGGCAGTCCGGCGAGGACACGGTCCGCGACGCGATCGAGATCGGGGCGCGGGTGCTCGAGCGGCAGGGCCTGGCGGCCGAGGTCGACTACGTGCAGCGTGAGTTCGAGCGGACCTCGGGCCGGGTGCGCGAGCAGTTCGGCGAGCAGGCCGGCGCCTTGACCGAGAAGGTCCAGGGTGAGCTGCAACGCGTGTTCGGCGATGAGGGGGGCGTGATGGCGAAAGCCCTCGACGCCCACGCGGGGGAGCTGGCCGACCAGATCAGCCGCCATTTCGGCGAGGAGAGCACCGAGGCGGTCCAGCACCGAGTGCGCGAGCTGGTTGAGAAGGCGATGCGCGAGTCGCGCGAGGAATTGGTCCGTCACCTCTCCAGCGAGGACGGCTCGAACCCGCTCGCCGACTTCAAGCGCTCCGTCAACCAAACCGTCGTCGAGGCGCGACGGAGCCAGGAGGAGCAGGTCAGGGCGATGGGGGAGAAGCTCGGGGCGCTGGAGACCGGCATCGCCCGGCTCACCGAGCAGACCGAGGCCGGGCGCGTCCTGGCGGAGGCCGAGGAGGCCGGGACCAGGAAGGGCCGGAGCTTCGAGGAGCGGGTCCACGAGGCGATCGAGGCGATCGCCGAGGCGCGGGGGGATGCCGCGTTCCACGTCGGCGACGAGCCCGGCAAGGGCGGCAGCAGGAAGGGCGACACGGTGGTCGAGGTCGACGGAGGAGAGGGCCCCGCGACCGGGCGTATCGTCTTCGAGGCCAAGAACAGCAAGCTCGGCAAGAAGGATGCCTGGCAGGAGCTGAACGGAGCGATGGCCGAGCGCGAGGCGAGCTTCGCGGTCCTGGTCGTCGCCGGGGAGGGCAGGGTTCCCGCGGGCCGCGAGCAGCTGCACGAGTACGAGGGAAACAAGCTGATCGTCGCCGTCGATCCCGACGAGCCGGCCGGGATCGGGCTCGAGCTCGCCTACCGCTACGGGCGCTGCCGCCTCGTCCTGCACCGCGAGGGCGAGCTGGACATGGAGGCTCCGGCGGTTCGCGACGCCGCGGCCGAGGCGCTCTCCGCACTGAAGCAGGCCCAGAGCATCAAGCTCAACCTGACAAAGGCCGAGAACGGGATCGCCTCGGCAAGGGACGGCCTCGAAGAGATGGCCGAGTCGGTCAAGCAGCGCCTCGAGCGGATCGAGTCGCTGGTCGAGGAGGCCTTGCCTCCCGACGACGGCCCGGCCTGATCGGTCAGCCCACGCGGCCTTCAGGGACCGGCCGGCGCCGATCTAGGGGATCTGGAGATCGTTGGCCGAGGAGCTGCGGTCGGGGCCGACGTTGAGGCGGGCTGCGATCGCGCCGGGTATGTCGTCGGCGCTGACCAGGTAGTCGCCGGTCGGCAGGAAGGCCTTGAAGGTCGCCGTGCCGTTGGCGACCACGAGGGGTGAGGTCTCCTTCCTGGGGCCGGTGATCTGAATACGGCTGTCGAAGTTGGTCAGGTTGGCGACAGTGATCCAGACCAGGAGGGGAGTGTCCTGCTTGACGCCCTCCTGAATCGCCTGCCGTAGAACCCGGGGCGGTACGACCCCCACCCTTCGCGGCGACAGGCTGACCTTGTCGCGGCTGATCCCCATCGTGATCTGGGTCGCGATCGCAGGGCGAGGGTCGTTGGCGTGCTCCTTGGCACCGCAGCCGGCAAGGAGCACCACCGCAACGATTGCTCCCAGCATGCAGGCGACCGCCGATTTGCCTCTCCCGCGCGCCATCGGGGGAATCTAACCGAAGCACACGGATGCGGCGCGTAGTCCACATCCCGACGTGGGACCTTTCAACCCCGCATAGCGGAGCTCAGAAGCCCCACGTCCGCGCGAACTGCTCAAGGCGCCGACGTGGGACCTTTCAACCCCGCATGGCGAAGCTCAGAAGCCCCATGTCCCCCGCAGGTGGTGGGTGTTCAGCCGAACCACACCGAGCGCCGCTCGCCGAGCATCTGGTCCAGCTCGAGCTGGATCCGGGTGCGGATGCTCTCGGCGATCGCCTGGATCTCGGCCGGATCCTCGGCGATCTCCGGCGCGTACTCGGTCATGTCGATCGGCTCGAGAAAGCGAATCTTGAATTTGGCCGGCATGTACATCAGGCCCGCGGCCAGTCCAAAGTGGGGAAAGGCGTGGTTGAGCGGGAAATAGATCAGCCCGCTGAGGCGCTGCATCGTCCGCAGGTGGGCGAAGATCGGCATTGCCTCCTCGCCGCCGATCAACGCGATCGGGACGATCGGCACCTGCGCTCGGATCGCTGTGCGGACGAAGCCGCCGCGCCCAAACCGCCGCAGCCGGTAGCGCTGCCAGAAGACCTTGCGGGACCCCTTCTGCCCCTCAGGGAAGACGATCGCGAGGCGGCCCTCGTCGTAGAGCAGGCGCTGCGCGTTCTCGCGGTGGGCGGCGACGAGCCCGATCTTGTTGGTCAGCATCCCGACCCCCGGATACCCCTTGAACCAGTGCTCGCCGAGCATGTAGAGGGGGCGCGGGTGCGAGTGCTCGTTGCGAATCGCCTGCATGACCATCGGCGCGTCGGGCGGTAGAGCGCCGGAGTGGTTGGAGACGAGCAGGGCACCGCCCTCGGCGGGGACGTTCTCCACGCCCTCGGTCTCCACCCGGAACCAGTAGCGGTAGTAGAAGTTGAGCGCCGGCTCGACCAGCGAGAAGATCCGCTCAGAGCGACCCCAATCATCCAGCGACCGTTCCTCGTCGCTCGCCGGCAGCAGCGCCCGCAGGTCGGGGAGGTGGCCGCGCACGGGCGACGGCTCGGGAGGCGGGCTGAGCTCGTCGGGGTTCGGCTCGTAGGGCTCCTGGTAACCGTTTGACTCCTCCGCGCCGGCACCCGGATCCGGCGCCCCACCCATCTCCGGCACCCGTTCGTCGGCCTCGAGCACGCGACCTCCCATAATTGGGCTGTCGGCGTCCAGGCGCTTTCCGCCGAGGCCGAGCCCGCGATTGCTCACAGCCCCACCGGGAAGGGCAGCTCGACCACCTCGGCGTTGTTTTCGCCCCCGGCGAGAACGAGGGTCGACCCCGGCTCCGCCTCGCGTCGCAGGATCGCCAGCCCAATCGGCCCCAGGGCGGGGGAGACGCAGACACTGCCTACGATCCCGACCTCGCGCTCACCGAGCCGCAGCGCGTCGCCCTCTCGCTGCGGGCGCGTTGAACCGCAGGCCGCGGAGGTGCCGGTTCGGCTTGCCCCTGTAGTGGAGGCGGGCGACGGTCTCCTGACCGATGTAGCAGCCCTTGGTGAAGCTCACCGCCTCCTCGACGATGTGCGCCTCGGCGGGCATCGTCGCAGGGGTGATCTCGGCACCGAAGCGCGGCACCCCGGCCTCGATCCGGGCGATCTCGGCCGCAGCTTCGCTGATCTGGCCGGCGCCCCGATCTAGCAGGGCCGCCACAAGGGCGTCGCGTTCGGCCGCGTCGCAGGCGAGGTCGATGCCGTCCCTGGTAGTGATCGCCAGGCACTCGACTCCGGCGATCTCGGCCGCCTGGCAATCATCAGCCTCACCCCGCACCAGCCCGGCTACCTCGGCCGAGCGCGGGCCGATCAGCGAGAGGATTGCGCTTCCGGCGGTTTCGTCGGTGACCTCCGCGTCGCGCCCGATGTTGTAGGTCTCCAGGTGTCGGCGGGCCGCCTCGAAGCCCTCCTCCTCGGTGTCAACTAGGAACTCTTCTGCGGCGGTCCGCAGCACTCGCAGGTCGGCCTGAACGTGGCCCTTGCGATCGAGAAGGGCCGCATAACAGCCTTCGCCCTCGTCGAGACTCTCCACGTCGTTCGTCACCTGTCCCTGCAAGTACTCAGCGGCCTCCGGCCCGCGAACCGCGAGCCTGCCTCGCCGCGAGCGGTCGAGCAGCGCGCATTCCTCGCGCAGCTGCCGGTACTGAGCGTCGAGCTCGATTGCGGCCGGGGCATTCACGGAGCCGATTCTACGCTAGGGACCCGGCAGCCCAAACGCGATTTAGATATGTCAAAATAATTGTTGTGGTGGTTCAAAAGCAGCGTCGCAGCGGCCACGCCCGCCCCGACCCCGGAGCCGGCAGCTCGGAGGCGATCGAGGACTACGCCAAGGCGATCTACGGTCTCAGCCGCCGCGGCGAGGGGCCCGTCGGCACCACCGAGCTTGCCGAGCGGCTCGGAGTGACCCCTGCGACCGCGACTGCGATGCTGAAGCGTCTGCGGGCCCGGGGGCTGGTCCGCTACCAGCCCTACCGCGGGGCAGTGCTGACCGCGGCGGGGGAAAAGGTCGCGCTCGAGGTGATCCGGCACCACCGCCTGCTCGAGGCCTACCTGTCCGAGGCCCTCGGGATGCCCTGGGACCGGGTCCACGACGAGGCCGAGGTTCTCGAGCACTACATCTCGGAGGACCTCGAGGCGCTGATCGCGGAGAAGCTGGGCGAGCCGAGCTTCGACCCCCACGGCGACCCGATACCCGGGCCCGACCTGGCTCCGCTCGGCGAGGCCGGCAGCCTGCCGCTCGCGGAGGTCGAGCCGGGCTGCCGGGCGGTCTTCTCCCGTGTCTCCGACAGCGATCCCGCGATGCTGCGCTTCCTCTCCGAGCGCGGGCTCGTTCCCGGGGTGGAGATCGTCGTCACCGGCCGCCAGCCGTTCGACGGACCGCTCCTCGTCGAGGTGGGCGGGGTCGAGCATGCGCTCGGCGGCAGAGCTGGTCCGCCGCATCAGGGTCAGCGAGGCGGTTCGGTGAAGCCGCCGCCCGTTGCCGAGGCTCCCCCGCCGCTCGAGGAGCCACTGGTCCCCGAGCCGGTGATCGAGGACGTCCTCCCTGGGGAGGCCGCCGTCGCTGCGGCCGCCCGCCGCTCCCTCGATGGGCACGCTCGCGGACTACACCGGATCTGGCCCTTTCTCGGGCCGGCGTTCATCGCCGCCGTCGCCTACATCGACCCCGGGCAACTTCGCGACCAACATCGCCGGCGGCGCCAAATTCGGCTACCTGCTGCTGTGGGTGATCCTCTCCGCCAACCTGATCGCGATGGTGGTCCAGACCCAGTCGGCCAAGCTCGGGATCGCCACCGGCAAGAACCTCGCCGAGGCATGTCGCGAGAGATTCAGCCGCCGCACGTCTATCGGGCTCTGGATCCAGGCTGAGCTTGTGGCGATGGCTACCGACATCGCCGAGGTCGTCGGGGCCGCGCTCGGGGCTCAATCTGCTCTTCGGCATCCCGCTGTTCCCGGCCGGGGCTGATCGCCGGCGCCGGCGCCTTCGCGATCCTCGCCCTCCAGCAGAAGGGATTCCGTCGCCTCGAGGCGGGGATAACCGCGCTGGTCGGGGTCGTTGTCGCGGCGTTCGTGATCGAGCTCTTCCACGCCAATCCCGACGGAGGCGAGGTCGCCCGCCACCTCTTCGTCCCGGGCTTCGGCGGCACCGAGAGCATCCTGCTGGCGACCGGGATCATCGGGGCGACGGTGATGCCGCACGTGATCTATCTGCATTCGGCGCTTACCCAGCGGCGGATCGTCGGTCGCGATTTGGGCGAGAGGAGGCGGATCCTGCGCTTCGAGAAGATCGACGTGGTGATCGCGATGTCGCTCGCCGGCGTCGTCAACCTCTCGATGATGGTCGTCGCCGCCGCGCTCTTCCACGACAGCGGCCTCGCCGGGATCGACACGATCGAGGGTGCCTACGATGGCCTCAAGTCACTGGTCTCCACCAATGCGGCGACGATCTTCGGGATCGCCCTGCTCGCCTCCGGCTTCGCCTCCTCCTCGGTCGGGACGATGGCAGGCCAGGTGGTGATGCAGGGTTTCATCCGGCGCCGTATCCCCGATCTTCGTTCGCCGCGCCGTGACCCTGGCCCCGGCGCTGCTCGTTCTCGCGATCGGACTCAACCCGACCGACGCCCTTGTCGCAAGCCAGGTCGTGCTCTCCTTCGGGATCCCGTTTGCGCTCGTTCCATTGCTGATGCTGACGCGAGTCCCGAGGTGATGGGCGGCCTCGCCAACCCGCGCTGGCTGACGGTCTTCGCCGGCAGCCTGGCGGCGATGATCATCGCCCTCAACCTCTTCCTCCTGCAGCAGGTGTTCTTCGCTTAGATGTAGCCTTGCCGCGTGGCGCTGGCCGACGACTTCCAGCAGGTTCTCGACTCGCTCCCGCCCGACTGGACGGATCTGGCGCTCGACCTGCGGATCGACGAGGAGACGCGCTACGTCGAGGCGGCGGTCGACCTGACCCAGATCAACGCGCATCCCTACTCGAAGGCCGAGTGGCACTGGCGAATCATCGTCGCCAACGGCTTCGGCCACGCGGCCGCGGCGGAGACGGTGAAGGGGGTACTCGCCAAGCTCGACCGTGAGGGAATCACCGGCGTCCTGCTCCTGCGCGAGGTGCGCGAGGGTCGAGCCGAGGTGGAGCCGATGTGGGGCAGGCCGGAGAGCGTTCGCGAGGAGCTGCGCGAGCGGCGCTACCTCTGAGCGAGCCGCGTGGCCCGCGTTCTCGCAGTCGTCGCCGACCTGATGCTCGCCAGCCGGGTCGAGGGCGAGCCTCACCGCCGCGGGTCACTCGGTCACCGTCGCCCCTTCCCTGCCGGCCGAGGCGGACGTCGACCTGCTGGTCTGCGACCTCGACGCGGTCGATCCGGCGGCGGTCGCTGCGATGGGCATCCCGGCGCTCGGCTTCTACTCCCACGTTGACGTCGACGCCCGCAGGCGGGCCGAGGAGGCGGGGATCGACCTCGTCGTGCCCCGCTCGCGGATGGCGCGGGAGCTGCCCGCGCTCGCTGAGCGCCTGCTCGCCGATCAGGGCGACTGAGCGCGGAAGGCGGCGGAGACGTCGAGCGGGCGCTCGAGGACCCCGTGGCGCTGGGCCCACGAGTGCCCAGGCTGCCAGGCCCGCGCGATCGAAGCGCCCGACGGGCGCGAGAGCGCGGGAGCAGCACCCGGAGCTGAGCGAGCTGATCGCCGCGGTCGAGCCCCGGCACCGCGTAGAGCAGGTCGGCCAGGCCGAGCCGGGGATGGGCGAGGGCGAAGCGGTAGCCGCGGTCGGTGGCGGCGACGACTCTGCGGACGAGGTCGGGCCGGGATCGTGAAGCGTCGTGCCGGAGGTGCAGAGGACCAGCTCGGGAAACCGGGGGGCGCCGAAGTCCTCGCACCTTGAAGACGCGCACCGCGACTCCCCGGCGGCGCAGGGACGACGGCCTCTGCGTTGCGAAAGCCGGTGGCGGCGTCGACCTTGCCCGGCGGCCAGCGAGGCGACCGCGTCGAAGCCGATCGTCACCCGGTCCGACCGTCGCCGGGTCGCCGCCGTCGCCGGCGATCACCGAGTCGAGGACGGCGTCGTCGGAGGGCAGGCCGGTGACCCCGGCGCTTCGCCCCTCGAGGTCCCGCGGCCTCGCGACCGGCCCGTCGAGCGGGGCGATCACCGAGGCCAGCGGGGCGTTGACGATCGGCGCCACCGCGAACGAGGTCGAGACCGCGCTCCCGGGCGATCCCGAGGTCCTCGATGTCGAGGATGGCGAAGTCGGTGCGGCCGGCCTCCAGCAGCTTCGGGGCGTCGGTCGAGTCGCCGGGCTGGCGGACCTCGAGCTCGACGCCGGCCTCGCGGTAGAAGCCGCGCGCCGACGCGGCGTAGATCCCGCTGTGGGCCGCGTTCGGGGTGAAGTCGAGGACCAGGGTCGCGCCCTCTGAGGCGCGCCCGGTTCAGCGCCGCCGTCCGCCGCAGGAGGTCCGATGGCCGATGGCGGCGAGGACGGCCGCCAGCAGCGCGACGACCCGTCTCACGTCAAGCGGCAGGATAGCCTTGCCGCGCCATGGCGGATCACCACCTCACCGAGGAGCTGCTCGCCTTCATCGAGATCCCCAAGGGCAGCCGCAACAAGTACGAGTTCGACGAGGGGATCGGCGCGGTGATCCTCGACCGCTTCCTCTCCTCCTCGATGGTCTATCCGACCGACTACGGCTACCTGGTCGGTCATCGTGGCCGCGACAGCGACCCGCTGGACGCGCTGGTCTGCGTTTCGGAGCCGACATTCCCCGGCTGCGTGATCCCGGTAAAGCCGGTCGCGGTGTTCAAGATGCGCGACGAGAAGGGAGAGGACGACAAGATCGTCTGCGTCCCGACCCACGACCCGGGCTGGAACACGGCGCGACCCTCGACGACATCCCGGAACAGCTTCAGCGCGAGATCACCCACTTCTTCTCGGTCTACAAGCAGCTCGAGGGCAAGGCGTTGAGGTCGAAGGCTGGAGCTCCCTCGAGGAGGCGCTCGCGGTGATCGAGGACGGGAGGCGCTGCAGCAGCAACACGAGGTCGAGGGCGCCGGCTGAGAAGCTCTTGAGGAAGCTCGAGTAAGCCTCGGGCACCCACCCGCCTCCTGGTCGCCTGCCCTGCTGCTCGCTGATCGGCTCGGCGCCGCCTCGCGAGCGGGGGCCCGGGCGCGCGTGCCGGTGATCGCCGCCGCGGGCGACATCGCCTGCGACCCGCTGGGGCGGTTCTATCGCCGCGGGATCGGGAACCGCTACCACTGCCGCCAGATGCTGACCTCGAAGCTGATCCTCGCGGGCGCTACCGCGCCGTGCTGCCCCTCGGGGACCTCCAGTACCCGAACGGGGCGCTGCGCAAGTTCCGCCGCTCCTACGGCCAGAGTCTGGGGCCGGTTCAAGGCGAAGACCCTGCCGGTGCCGGGCAACCACGAGTACGAGACGCCGCACGCGAGCGGCTACTTCAGCTACTTCAACGGGCGCGGCAACGTCACCGGCCGGGCCGGCCATCGCCGCCGGGGCTGGTACAGCCGCGACCTCGGCCGCTGGCACGTGATCGTGCTCAACTCCAACTGCGCCAGGGTTCGCTGCGGGCCCCGCTCGCGCCAGGCGAGCTGGCTGCGCCGCGACCTCGGCCGCCATCCGAACCGCTGCGTTCTCGCCGCCTACCACCATCCCCGCTACTCCTCCGGGGTTGCACGAGGAGGACCAGGACGTCAGCACCTTCTGGCGCATCCTCCACCGGGCGGGCGCCGACGTGGTCTTGAACGGCCACGACCACGATTACGAGCGCTTCGCGCCCCAGGGCCCCCGCCACCGGCTCGACCGGGCGCACGGGGTGGTCGAGTTCGTGGTCGGCACGGGCGGCCACTCCCTGTTCAAGCTGGGCCGGCCGGCGCCGCACAGCCGCGCCCGCCAGGACCAGCGCTTCGGCTTCCTGAGGATGCGCCTCGGGCGCGGGCGCTACCGGTGGGCATACAAGGTCGCTCCCGGCGGGCCGCACGTTCGACGCGGGCAGCCGTCGCTGCACCCCGATCGGGCCGCTGGTGAGAAAGCATCTGCGGGCCGAAGAGGAAGCGGCACAGAGGGCGCGAAAAGCACAAGCACCGCCACCGGGACGCGTCCGGCGTCCTGCAGGGATAGACTGCCGCGCGCAATCCGACCGAGGAGGTTTCTTCCCAGTGCCGGAACGAGGACTCGCCGCCTACATCGCCGAGCTGATCGGCACTTTCCTGCTGGTCTTCTTCATCACCAGCGTCGTGGTGCTGTTCGTCGCCACCGGCAACCAGGCTCAGTTCGGCTCCGACTTCGCGGTCGTCGGCCTGGTGCACGGATTCCTCCTCTTCGGGCTGATCATGATGTTCGGCATCGTCAGCGGCGGGCACTTCAACCCGGCGGTGACCCTGGCGGCGGCGGTGATCAGGCGGATCGACCCGATCGACGCCGTCGTCTACATCCTCGCCCAGCTCTCGGGCGGCGTCCTCGGCGCCCTGCTGACCAAGGCGCTGCTGCTCGACGAGGGCCGCGCCACCCACTACGGCGCCGCCTCGGTCAGCTCGCTGCTCTCGGGCAACACCGCCGGCGCGGTGGTCGAGGCGATCGGGACCTTCGTGCTCGTGCTGGTGATCCTGGCGGCGGTGTTCTCGACGAAGAGCGTCAAGGACTGGGCGCCGCTGGCGATCGGCACGACGCTGGGCTTCGCGGTGATGGTCGCGCGGACCGCTGACCGGCGGCTCGTTCAACCCGGCGCGCTGGTTCGGCCCCGCCCTGGTCAGCAACTCCTGGGGCGGCATCTGGCCCTATCTGGTCGGGCCGATCGTCGGCTCGCTGCTGGCGGCGCTCGTCTTCCGCTTCGTCATCGAGGGCGGCGGGCCCGCTCCCACCGAGCCTCCCGAGAGGGTCGAAGGCTCCCTCCAAGGCTTGAGCCGAGGAGCCGGCGCTCCGGCTCAGGTAGCTTCACAGGCGTGCGTCGGGTCACCTTCTCGCGCAACTACACGCTGTCGCTCTCGCGGACCTGCCAGTGCTACTGCAAGTACTGCGCGTTCGCCACCCACCGCGCCCACATCCACCCGCCTGAGGAGGTCGAGCGGCGCCTCGAGGAGGCGACGCGGCGCAACGCCAAGGAGCTCCTCGTGCTCACCGGCGAGCGGCCCGAGGTCAACCCCGAGGTCGCCGAGCGGCTGGCGCGTTGGGGCCACGCGGACTTCACCTCCTACGTCGTCTGGGCCTGCGAGCGGGCGCTGGAGCGGGGCATCCTTCCCCACACCAACCTCGGCGTGCTCTCCCGGCGAGGACCTCGCCCGCCTGCGGGAGGTGACGGCCTCCCAGGGGCTGATGCTGGAGTCGGCCTCCGAGCGGCTGATGGAGACCGTCCACGCCGGCTCGCCGACCAAGCACCCCGCCAGGCGCCTGGCGACGATCGAGGCCGCGGGCGAGCTGCGGATCCCCTTCACCAGCGGCATCCTGGTCGGGATCGGCGAGACCGAGGAGGAGCGGATCGCCTCGCTGGAGGCGATCGCCGACTCCCACGCCCGCCACGGCCACATCCAGGAGGTGATCATCCAGAATTTCGTTCCGCACCCGCGCTACTACGGGGCGGAGGTGGCGGATATCGCCGACCGAGCGCGCGAGCGCTGGCGCACGGGCGGCGATGAGGCGGCGGAAACCTCGGCCCCCGGACGCGAAGCGAGGAGTGCCGGCGGTTACTCCGAGCAGCCGTCAATGCCCGCCTGGGCCTCGGAGGTCTCCCTCGACGAGATGAAGCGGCTGATCGCCGAGTGCCGGCGGCTGATGCCCGAGGTCGGCGTCCAGGTTCCGCCCAACCTCTCCGACTGGTGGGTGGAGCTGGTCGAGGCCGGCGCGACCGACCTCGGCGGCCTCTCCGCCAACGGCGACCACATCTCGCCCGAGCACGCCTTCCCGAGCCCGCACCAGCTCCGCAAGTCGCTCGACGCCCGCCGGCTTCGCGCTGACCGAGCGCCTCTGCGCCTATCCCGCAGTACATGGAACCCGAGTGGATCGAGCAGGGCGTGCTCGACGTGATCAAGCTCAAGTACTGGAGCTTCATCCCGCGCCGCGGCTCGGGGCGGCGGCAGCGAGGAGGCGCTCGACCCGAGCCTGGCGCCGCGCGGCGATCGAGAGCGGGCGCGAGGGCGAGCCGCTCACCGAGGACGAGCTGACCGCGCTGTTCGCCGAGACCCGCCCCGAGGTGATCGAGGAGATGCGGCTCGCCGCCGACGAGCTGCGCGCGGAGCTGGCCGGGGAGCGGCGACCTTCGTCGTCAACCGCAACATCAACTTCACCAACGTCTGCGTCGTCGGCTGCGCCTTCTGCGGCTTCGGCCAGGGCAGGCGCTCGCCCGACGCCTACCTACGTCGACGAGGAGGACTTCGCCGGCCCGGATGCGCGAGGCGGTCGAGTTCGGCGCCACCGAGATCTGCATGCAGGGCGGGATCCATCCCGACTACACGCTCGAGGACTACGGCCGCTGGCTGCGGCTGGCGAAGGAGGCGGCCCCGCGAGATCCACCTCCACGCCTACTCGCCGATGGAGGTCCACTACATGTGCGAGCGCTCGGGCCAGGGCGCCGCGAGCGGTGTTCGAGTACCTGCGCGAGTGCGGGCTGGGCTCGACCCCCGGGACCGCGGCCGAGGTCCTCGACGACGGCGTCCGCCAGCGGATCTCGCCGAACAAGCTCCCGGTCGAGCGCTGGGTCGAGATCATCGAGGCCTCCCACGCGGCGGGCCTGCGCTCGACCTCGACGGTGATGTTCGGCCACATCGAGGAGCCCCGCGAGCTGGCCCGCCACATGCGCGTGGTCCGCGCGCTGCAGGAGCGCACCGGCGGGATCACCGAGTTCGTCCCGCTCAGCTTCATCCCCTTCAACACGATGCTCGGGCGCACCCACGGGATCGAGGAGATCGGCGCCGCGGAGAACCTCAAGCACACCGCCGCCTTCCGCCTCGGCCTCGGCAAGACGATCCCCAACCTGCAGGCGAGCTGGGTGAAGATGGGGCTCGACGCGGCCACCGAGTCGCTGCGCTGGGGAGTCAACGACCTCGGCGGCACGCTGATGGAGGAGAACATCTCGCGGATGGCGGGCTCCCAGCACGGCGTCCGGCTGGAGCCATCGCAGCTGATCGCCGCCGCCCGGGCCGGCGGCCGGGTCCCGGCCCAGCGCACGACGCTCTACGAGATCGTCGAGACCTACTGATGCGGGCGATGCTGCTCGAGCAGCCAGGGGAAGCCCCTGAGCGAGGGCGAGATCCCGCTCCCCGAGCCCGGCCCCGGCGAGGTCCGGCTGGCCGTCCGCGCCTGCGGCGTCTGCCGCACCGACCTCCACATCCTCGACGGCGAGCTGACCGAGCCCAAGCTGCCGCTCGTTCCTCGGCCACCAGATCGTCGGCACGTGGAGAGCGTCGGCGAGGGGGAGCGCTGTTCGCATCGGCGATCGCGCGTCGGCGTGCCCTGGCTGGGCTGGACCTGCGGCGAGTGCCGCTACTGCCTCTCGGGCCGCGAGAACCTCTGCGACGGGCGCGCTTCACCGGCTACGACGTCGACGGCGGCTACGCCGAGGCCGCGGTCGCCGACGAGCGCTTCTGCTTCCCGGTTCCCGACGGCTATCCGGACGAGCAGGCGGCGCCGCTTCTCTGCGCCGGGCTGATCGGTTACCGGGCGCTGCGGCTGGCCGGCGACGGCGAGCGGCTCGGCCTCTACGGCTTCGGCGCCTCGGCCCACATCCTCTGCCAGGTCGCGGTCGCCCAGGGCCGGCGGGTGTTCGCCTTCACCCGCGAGGCGGACGAGGAGGGCCAGGAGCTTGCCCGCGAGCTGGGCGCCGAGTGGGCGGGGGCGGTCGGGGCGCCGGCCCCGAACCGCTCGACGCGGCGATCATCTTCGCCCCCGCGGGCGAGCTGGTCCCGGAGGCCCTGCGGGCATCCGCCAAGGGGGCGACCGTCGTCTGCGCCGGGATCCACATGAGCGAGATCCCCGCCTTTCCCTACGAGATCCTCTGGGGGGAGCGCGTGCTGCGCTCGGTCGCCAACCTGACCCGCTCCGACGGGGAGGAGTTCATGCGACTGGCCCCCGAGGTCCCGGTTCGTACGCGGGTCAGCGAGTATCCGCTCGATCGCGCCCAGAATGCGCTGGAGGACCTCCGTGCAGGTAGGGTTCACGGCGCAGCGGTAGTGACGATTGACGCGAGAGGGGAGTCCGATGGCTGACGTGACGGTGAAGTCGCTCGAGGATTTCGAGGCGATCTTCGGCGGCGGGATGCGGCGAGGTCCGGGCCGGCCTCGGCGTCTGCTCGTTCGGGATGCAGGTGATCGAGCTGCCCCCGAACTTCAGACCTCTATCCCGAGCACGACCACGTCCACGACGCCCAGGAGGAGGTCTACACGGCGCTCAGCGGCGGGCCATCGCCCGGGCCGGCGGCGAGTCATATGTGCTTGAGCCGGGAGTGTTCGCCCGGGTCGGGCCAGGAGAGACGCCGCAAGTTCGTGACCGGGGATGAGGGCGTTCGGCTCCTCTGCCTGGGCGGCGTGCCGGGCCAGGCCTACGAGCCTCCCGGTTGGACCGAGGAGGGCGGCGCGGTCCCGCTCAAGGATGAACTGGCCGAGGAGGCCATCCACCACTGAGAACTGCGCGGCCTCCTCTGCTCCGCCGGAGCCCGCACCCAGAGCAACTTGCGGCGGCTACGCCGCCTGACATGCATGTGCCGGCGCTAACACCGCGCCGGCAAGCAATCACCGGTTATCGGCCTCCTTACCCAGCCGCTTCCGTCCGACCCGAACTGGCTCCCGGGATAGCAGCGCGACCTCCCCCGCTCCGCGTCCGAGGGCGGCTAGCGGAACAGGTCCTCGTCGCGTCGGCGGCGCAGGGCCGCGGCCCCGGCGCCGTCGGCGGCGAGCACGTGGTGCGCCAGGCCGCGGACGATCGCGGCCGGCACGCCGCTGTCCTTGTCCCGGACGAGGTCGGCCGCCGCGGCGGCCTGGTCGGCGACCGCGATCGCGCGTCGCCTCCAGCGCTTCTGCCGTGGCGGTCGCGACGGTCCGTCCAGTCGTCGAGGGGCTCGCAGGCCGGCGCACCCGATCGCGACCTCGCACTGCCCCAGGCGCCAGGCGCGGCCGAAGCTGTCGGAGACGACCACGGCCGGCGCCACGCCGGCCTCCCCGGCGATCTCGGCGCGGATCCGCCGCGCCGAGGCGTCGGCGTCCTCGGGAAGCAGCGAGACCGAGTCCTCCGCCGGGAGGTTCGAGCTGTCGATGCCGGCGTTGGCGCAGACCCAGCCGCCTGCGGGGTCTCGGTGATCAGGACGCCGCGATCGGCCCGGATCACCTCGGCGCTCTCCTCGAGGATCAGCTCGACCAGAGCCGGGTCCTTGCCCAGGATCGCGGCCAGGCGCCTCGCCTCGGCGCCCGGGATGACGCTCGAGAGGCGGCGAACCCTTCCCTCCGCCTTGGAGACGACCTTCTGCGAGACGACGACGACGTCGCCCTCCTCGAGCCGGGCCCGGCGGACCGATCTCCGCGCCGATCCGGTCGCCCTCGGCGATCTCGCCGAGCCCGGGGACGGCGAGGACCGTCGATCTCGCGGCTCGCGCTCAAATCCCCAGCACCAGGGCCGTCCGCCTCGGCCGCGCCGCGCTCGGCCTCGAGCGCGGTCGCCAGGGCGACGACGTCGGCCGGGGTGTCGAGATCGAGGGCGAGCGAGGGAAGCTCCTCGACGGCGAAGGGCATCCCCGCCTCCCTGGCGGCGGCGACGTGGCGGTCGCGGCTGCCCTCGCCGAACGCGGGCCGGATCGCGTCGGGGGGCGAGAGCAGCAGGGCATTGGTACCGGTGCCGTGCCGATCGGGCACGACGGCGACGTAGCGCTCGGGCACCGCCGTCAGCAGCCTGTCGAGCTCGCGCGGGATCGAGCAGCGGGCAGTCGCCGGGCAGGAGGACGACGCAGGTTGCGCCCTGCGTCGCGCGCCCGGGCGATCCCCAGCAGGGCCGCCTCGGAGTGGCCCTCGTCGGATGGGATCGGCGAGCACCTCGGCGCCCGCGGCCTCGGCGAGCGCGATCGCCGCCGGGATCGCCGGTGACGACGATCATCCGCTCCACGATCCTCGCGCCGGCCGATCGCTTCGAGCACGTCCTCCAGCATGGCGGCGATCAGAGACTCCGCGTCGCTCCTCATTCGATGCCGGTGCGGAGGCGCTGCTTGGCGGCGCCGAAGCGCTTCACCGGGACGATCGCGGTGGCGCTCAACCCTCGCACCAGGCCCTGGCCGAAGTCGAGCACCTCGCGCGCGAGACCGCCGCGCGCCTCGGGGCCCCGCCATCAGGGTCGGCAGCGCCTTCGTAGGCAGATGCTCCGCCGGGGGCGGGTCGGGGTCATCCTCGTCGACGACCATCCCGTCGATCAGGCCCTCGTAGAGGGATGGCGACGCCCGCTGCGGTGGAGGGGCGGCCGACCGCGGCCATGAACCGCTCCGTCGGGCCCTTCACCGACCTGGCCCGCGACGTAGGGGCTGACGGCCACCACCGGCGCAGGCGAGGAGGCGATCGCCTCCGGGAGCCCGGGGATCGCGAGGATCGGGCCGATGCTGATCACCGGGTTCGAGGGCCCGATCACGATCAGACTCGGCGCTCGGCGAACGCCTCGCAGCACTTCGGGCGTCGGCTCGGCCTCGGCGATCCCTTCGAGCTCGACCGCCTCGACGTCGGCCTCGCCCCGGTCGATCACCAGGTACTCCTGGAGGCCGCGCCAGCCGGCCGCCGTCAGGACCTTGGTGCGCACGGGCTGCTCGCACATCGGCAGCACCCTGGCGCTGACTCCGAGGCCGCGGGAGATCTGGGCCTGGGCATCGGTCAGGCGGCCGCCCTCGTCGAGGAAGTGGCGGCGGTAGAGGCAGGCGGCGAGGTCGCGGTCGGAGAGCCGGAACCAGTCCGGAGCGCCGAGCTGGGCCATCCGATCGAAGGCGGCGAAGCCGTCGTCGCGCAGCCCCCAGCCGCGCTCCTCGTCGATCTCGCCGCTCAGCCAGTAGGTGATCAGGTCCGGGTCGGGGGAGACGTGGACGCCGAGGATCTCGATGTCGTCGCCGGTGTTGGCGATCACCGAGAGGTCGGGACCGAGCAGCGCCCCGAAGCCGGCGGCCAGCTTGGCGCCGCCGGTGCCGCCGGCGAGAAGGGCGACCCTCATCGGCCCCGATTGCGCCCGGTTCGCCGTTTCGACTCGTTCAAGGCGGGCCAGTCTATGCTGCCCGCCGATGAGGCTCGAGGGACGGAAGGCCCTGGTGACCGGCGGCGCCAGCGGGATCGGTGCGGCGACCGCGGCACGGCTTGCGGCCGAGGGGGCCGAGGTCTGGATCGGCGACATCGACGTCGAGGGCGCCGAGCGGGTGGCCGCGGAGATCTCCTGCCACGCGGTCGAGCTGGACGTGACCGACCTCGCCGCCGGCCGAGGCAGCGCCTCGAGGCGAGCGGGACCCTCGACATCCTCGTCAACAACGCCGGAATGGACGAGTTCGGCTTCTTCCCGCAGACGACGCCTGAGCAGTGGGCGAAGGTGATCGCGGTCAACCTGACCGGCGTCTTCAACTGCACCGCCGCGGCCCTGCCCGGGGATGCAGCAGGCGGGCTACGGGCGCATCGTCAGCACCGCTTCGGAGGCGGGCAGGGTCGGATCGAAGGGCTCGGCGGTCTACTCGGCCGCCAAGGGCTGGGGTGATCGCCTTCATGAAGGTGATCGCCCGCGAGAACGGGCGCTACGGGATCACCGCGAACTCGGTCGCGCCCGGCCCGATCGAGACTCCCCTGCTGATGGGCGCGAAGCAGTTCGGCGAGATCGGGGAGAGGATCATCGAGACGATGCGCGGCCTGACCCAGCTGCGGCGCCTGGGCAGCCCCGAGGAGGTGGCCGAGCGCGATCGCCTTCCTCGCCTCCGACGAAGCCTCCTTCGTGACCGGCGAGACGCTCGGCGTCAGCGGCGGCCTCGGCATGGTCTAGGAGGGGCGGGGATGGGACTCGAGCCAGGAATCGAGCGAACCGAGGCGTTCACGGTAAGCGAGCGGCTCGTCACCGACGTCGGCGGGACGATCGGCGCCAGCGTGCTCTCGACTCCGGGGATGATCGCGATGATGGAGCGCTGCTCCTCGGTGCTGGCTTTCGAGAACCTGCCCGAGGGCAAGGCGACGGTCGGCTTCGAGGTCTGCGTCAAGCACGTGGCCGCCGCCCTGGAGGGAAGCGAGTGCACGGTCAGCTCGGAGCTGCGGGAGATCGCCGACGAGCGCAAACTGTTCTTCGACGTGGAGGTGCGCGAGGGGGAGCGGACGATCGGGGTGGGCACGCACGAGCGCCGGGTGATCGGGGTGGGGGGCGTGAAGAGCCGGTAGGCGCGGCGCGCCGCTGGCATGCCGGATGCGCCTGGGAGGCCTGCTGGAGACGAGGTCGGGGCCACCCTTTCTGCTGTGGTTGCCCGCCTTGCGGGCGCTGGAGTGTTCGGTCGTCGCTGCCCGCCCCGCCCGGTCGGGGCCCTAAGCTCAGGCCGTGTGCGCGCAGCTTCCCGCCGAGGTCGGCATCCGCGAGGTCGGCCCGCGCGACGGCTTCCAGAACGAGCCCGAGGTGATCCCGACCGCCGAGAAGGTGCGGCTGATCGAGATGCTGAGCGCGAGCGGGCTGCGGCGGCTCGAGGTGACCTCGTTCGTCCGCCCCGACGTGATCCCCCAGCTCTCCGACGCCGCCGAGGTGCTGGCCGCGATCGAGCGGCGCGAGGGGTCGCCCTCTCGGTGCTGATCCCCAACGAGCGCGGCCTCGAGCGGGCCCTGGAGCTGCGCGAGCGCTTCGACGAGGTGAGCGTCTTCCTCTCCGCCTCGGAGACCCACAACCAAGAACGTCAACCGCTCGATCGAGGAGTCGCTGGAGCGGGCTCGCGAGCCGTGCTCGGGATCGGCCCGCGAGGCGGGGCTGCGCTGCGAGGGCGTGATCGCGACCTCCTTCGGCTGCCCTACGAGGGCGAGGTGCCGCCCGGAGCGGGTGCTGGGGATCGCCGAGCGGCTGGCGGCGGCGGGCTGTGAGGAGGTCGGCTTCGGCGACACCACGGGATGGCGAACCCGCGCCAGGTGCGCGAGTTCTTCGCGCCGCGGCGCCGCGGCTGCCTTCCAGACGTGCAGCTCACCGCCCACTTCCACAACACCCGCGGCCAGGGCCTCGCCAACGTGCTCGCCGCGCTCGGAGGAGGGGGTGAGCTCGTTCGAGTCGAGCTTCGGCGAGCTGGGCGGCTGTCCCGTCCCGCCCGGCTCGACCGGCAACGTCTCCACCGAGGACGTGGTCTCGATGCTCGAGGAGATGGGGGTCGAGACCGGGGTGCGCCTGCCCGGCGCTGATCGAGGCGTCGCGGGCCGCCCAGGAAGTCCTCGGCCGCCCGCTCGGCGCCCACGTGCTGCGGGCCGGCCCGGTGGAGTGGCACGGGGAGGAGTAGGGTCCGGCCATGCGCAGCGATGCCTTCCGCGCCGCCGCCGAGGCCAAGGACTTCGCCGCAGTCGAGGAGCTGTTCGCCGCCGACGTCACCTTCCGCAGCCCGGTCGTCTACAAGCCCTACGAGGGCCTCGACGCGCTGAAGGTCCTGCTCGGCGCCGTCGTCCAGGTGTTCGAGGACTTCCGCTACATCGAGCAGGTCGAGACCGGCGACGCCGCCGTGCTGGTGTTCGAGGCGCGGGTCGGCGACCGCGAGCTGCAGGGCGTCGACATCCTCCGCTTCGGCGAGGACGGCCGGATCACCGAGATGATGGTGATGGTCCGCCCGATGAGCGGCCTGCACGCGCTGGCCGAGGCGATGGCCGAGCGAACTCGGCGCCGCGCTCTGGGTAGGCTGCCGCGCCCGCTCGGATACCTCGAACCAGGAGTCACGCAAGTGGAGATCGAGAAGGTAGGAGTGCTCGGCTGCGGCCTGATGGGCCACGGAATCGCCCAGATCTGCGCCCAGGCCGGCTGGGACGTCGTCGTCCGCGAGGTCGACCAGGACAAGCTCGACGAAGGGATCGGCAAGATCGAGAAGCAGCTCGGCCGCGCGGTCGAGAAGGGCAAGCTCGAGCAGGCCGACGCCGAGGCGATCCGCGGGCGGATCACCGGCACGCTCGACTACGCCGACCTCGCCGACTGCGACCTCGTGATCGAGGCGATCACCGAGGACCTCGACGGCAAGCTCGAGATGTGGCGGGAGGTCGACGCCGTCGTCAAGGACGGCGCCTTCTTCGCCACCAACACCTCCTCGCTGTCGGTCGCCGACCAGGCCGCGGCCACCGGCCGGCCGGAGCGCTTCCTCGGGCTGCACTTCTTCAACCCGGCCCAGGTGATGCCGCTGCTCGAGGTCGTCCGCGCCGAGACAGACGGCGACGAGGCCTACGACCTCGGCTTCGAGCTCGGCGAGAAGCTCGGCAAGACGACCGTCGCGGCCGGCGACAACCGCGGCTTCATCGTCAACCGGCTGCTGGTCCCCTACATGCTCGACGCGATCCGCGGCCTCGAGCAGGGCGTCGGCTCGATCGAGGACATCGACCCCGGGATGATGGCCGGGGCCAGCCACCCGATGGGCCCGCTGACGCTCTCCGACTTCGTCGGGCTCGACACCCTCGCCTCGATCGCCGACGTCATGCTCGACTCCTACGGCGAGGACCGCTTCGCCGCGCCGCAGACGCTGCGAAAGCTCGTCGAGGCAGGCCATTTCGGCCGCAAGACGGGCCGGGGCTTCTACGACTACTCGGGTGAGAAGCCGGTCGCGGTCGAGCCCGGGGCCTGAGACCCGCAACCCCCAGCGGGCCGTACGAAGGAGGAAGAGAGTGGACCAGGACAGCGTCGATCGCATTCGAAGCGCCACCTTCAACATCTCTCGTCGCGGCTATGACCGCGACGAGGTCGACTCCTTCCTGCACGAGCTCGCCGACTGGCTCGAGGGCGGCGGCGCGGAGGTCGAGCCCTCCGAGGCCGTGCGGCGCGAGCTCGACAGCGTCGGCCGGCAGACCGCGGGGGTGCTCAGCGCGGCCGGCGAGGCCGCAGGCTCGATCCGCTCCGAGGCCGAGGCCGATGCGGCGGAGACGATCGAGAGTGCGCCGGAGTCGAGGCGAACGCCGCCCGGGTCGAGGCGGACGACTACGCCGAGCGGAACGAGGGCCGAGGCCGACGCGTACGCGCAGGCCGAGCGCGGCAAGGCCGACGCCTACGCGCTGCGGATGCGCGAGGAGGCCGGGCGAGCAGGCCGGCAGGATCATCGCCGACGGGCAGAGCAGCGCGGGATGCCCTCGAGGAGGTGATCTGCCGACCTCGCGAGCGCCGCGACAAGCTGCTCGCCGAGCTGGAGGAGATCGCCGGCAGCATCGCCGGCACCGCCAGCCGCGCCCGCGGAGAGCCCGCCGCCGCCGCGGCGAACGGCTCGCCCCTCGTCGGAGGCCGAGACGACCGAAGCGCCCGCGGTCGAGTGAGCGACATCCGGCCGGCCCTCGAGGCCGCCCTCTCGGGCGGGCCGGAGCGCCATCATTCGAAGACCGCCGAGCAGGGCAAGCTCGAGGCGCGCGAGCGGGTCGAGCGGCTGGTCGACGCCGGAGCTTCGCCGAGGAGGCGCTGCTCGCCAACTGGGACAGCGAGGGGCTCGGCGCCGACGGCGTGGTCACCGGCCTGGCGCTGATCGGCGGCCGCAGGGTTGCGCTGATGGCCAACGACCCGACCGTCAAGGCGGGCTCGTGGGGGCCGAAGACGGTCGAGAAGATCCTGCGGATCCAGGAGCGGGCGCTGAAGCTGGAGCTGCCGATGATCTACCTGGTCGACTCGGCCGGGGCGCAGGATCACCGACCAGGTGCAGATGTTCCCGGGCCGCCGCGGCGCGGGGCGGATCTTCTACAACGAGGTCCGGCTCTCCGGGCAGGTGCCGCAGGTCTGCCTGCTGTTCGGGCCCAGCGCCGCCGGCGGCGCCTACATCCCGGCCTTCTGCGACGTCGTGATCATGCGCGAGGGCAACGCCTCGATGTACCTGGGCTCGCCGCGGATGGCCGAGATGGTGATCGGCGAGAGGGTCACCCTCGAGGAGATGGGCGGGGCGAAGATGCACACCGGCGTCTCCGGCTGCGGCCACTTCCTCGCCGAGAGCGACGCGGAGGCGATCGACACCGCCCGCCGCTACCTCTCCTACATGCCGGCGAACTGGACCGAGCCGCCGCCCGCCGCGCCGCCCGCCGAGCCGGGCTCGACGGAGCCGATCGCCGAGATCATCCCCGCCGACGAGAACCAGCCGTTCGACATGAGCGAGCTGATCGAGCGGCTGGTCGACGAGGGCTCTTCTGCTCGAGGTGCACGAGCGCTGGGCGAAGGAGCTGGTCGTCGGCTACGCCCGGCTCGACGGGCGGGCGATCGGGATCGTCGCCAACCAGCCGCGCCAGAAGGGCGGCGTGCTGTTCGTCGACTCGGCCGACAAGGCGGCCCGCTTCATCCAGACCTGCAACGCCTTCAACATCCCGCTGCTCTTCCTCGCCGACGTGCCCGGATTCATGATCGGCACCGCGGTCGAGCGCCAGGGGATCATCCGCCACGGGGCGAAGATGATCAGCGCCGTCTCCGAGGCGACCGTGCCGAAGATCTCGGTGATCGTCCGCAAGGCCTACGGCGCCGGCCTCTACGCGATGGCCGGCCCGGCCTTCGAGCCCGACTGCTGCATCGCCCTGCCGAGCGCCTCGATCGCCGTGATGGGCCCGCAGGCGGCGGTCAACGCCGTCTTCTTCAACCAGATCCAGGCGATCGAGGACGAGGCCGAGCGGGAGCGATTCGTCGAGCAGAAGCGGCGCGAGTACGCCGAGGACATCGACATCCTCCACCTCGCCTCGGAGCTGGTGGTCGACGCGGTGATCGAGCCCGACGAGCTGCGCGCCGAGCTGATCCGGCGCTTCGCCGCCGCCGAGGGCAAGGATCGCGGCTTCGCCAAGCGGCGAAACCCGGTCACTCCCGCCTGAGTCGGCTACCTTTGGTCCATGAGCAGGGCGCTCTCGAGGGCACCGATCGCGGCTGCGGCCGGCTGCGCGGCGGGTTTCGGCGCGGTGATGTTCCTCGTCTACGGGACCTTCCGGGCGGCCGACCTCGACGCCAGGCTGTTCGAGAGCCTGAGCCGCCTCGCCACCCCCGCCCGGACGCCGGTCCTCGAGCGGGATCGCCCACAGCGCCAACCTGCGCCGCTGCTCGCTCTTCCTCGCGGTGCTCGCGGTCTTCGCCCTGCGCTGGGGCCGCCGCGCGCATCTGATCGCGGCCCTGGCGGCCGTCGCCGGCGCCGCCGTCACGACCCAGCTGTTGAAGGTCGGTCCTCGCCCATCCGCGGGTGCAGCCGGCCTCGGTCACGGCATCGGGCCGGTCTCCTTCCCCAGCGGCCACGCGACGGCGGCGATGTCGATGGCGGTGGCGCTGGTCCTGGTCGCGCCGCGCGGCCACCGCTGGGCGGCTGTGGTGCTCGGCGCCGCTACGCGATCGCCGTCTCGGTGACGGTGATCATCCTCGCCTGGCACTACCCCAGCGACGTCCTCGCAGGCACGCTGGTCGCGACCGGGTTTCGGCTTCCTCGCGATCGCCGGCCTGCGCGCGGCGGGCAGCTGCACGGAAGAGCCAAGGTGGAGGCACGGCGCCGATCCTCGCCGGGCTGGAGATCGGCCTGGCTCTGGCCGGTGGCGCGGTGCCGTGGCGGCGATCTCGCGGGCCGGCCCCCTGCTCGACTACGCGACCTCCCACACCGGCCCGACCTTCGTCGCCTTCGGCCTCGCCGGAGTCTGCGCGGCGCTGCTGACGGCACTCTCGGCCGCCGCCGAGGAGTGAGCCCGCTCAGCCGCCGCGGGAGTGCTCGCCTCGGCGAAGCCGGCCGGCCAGCTGGGTGAAGTAGTCGAGCGAGTCGGGGTTGGCGAGCGAGTCGCGGCTGGCGGCCCGCTCGGCCGGGGTGCCCATCAGGATCCGCTTCACCGGCACCTCGAGCACCTTGCCGCTCAGCGTCCGTGGGCACCTCGGCGACCTGGAAGACCCGGTCGGGGACATGCCGGGGCGAGCACTGCTCGCGGATCCGCCGGGCGATCTCGCGCTCCAGGTCGGAGTCGAACGCAGCGCCCTCGCGGAGGACGACGAACAGCGGCATCCAGCCCTCGGTGCCGTCGCGCGGGCATGTCGACGACGAGCGCGTCGGCGACCTGCGGCGACCGCCTGCGACGGCGCGATAGATCTCGCTCGTCCCCATGCGCACGCCCGGAGCGGTTGATCGTCGAGTCGGAGCGGCCGTAGATGATCGCCGTGCCGCGCGCGGTGATCTCGATCCAGTCGCCGTGGCGCCAGACGCCGGGGTAGTGCTCGAAGTAGGCGGCCCGGTAGCGGCTGCCGTCCTGATCGCCCCAGAAGAAGACCGGCATCGAGGGCATCGGCTCGGTGACGACCAGCTCGCCGACCTCGTCGATCAACGGCCGGCCCTCCTCGTCCCAGGCCTCGACCGCGGCGCCGAGGGCGCGGGCCTGAAGCTCACCGCGGTAGACGGGCAGCGTGGCGACGCCGCCGACGAAGGCGGTGCAGAGGTCAGTGCCGCCGCTGGTCGAGAACAGCCAGGTGTCCGAGCCGACGTGCTCGTAGATCCAGTCGAAGCCCTCGGGGGAGAGGGGCGAGCCGGTCGAGCCGACCGCCTTCAGGCGGGAGAGGTCGCGGCCGTGCGCCGGGTTCGACGCCGTCCTTCATGCAGGCGGAGATGTAGGAGGCGCTGGTGCCGAAGCAGGTGACCCCGGCGCTCTCGGCGAGGTCCCAGAGGACGCCCATGTCGGGATGGCCGGGGTTGCCGTCGTAGAGGACGATCGCGGCCTCGGTGAGCAGGCCCGAGACGAGGAAGTTCCACATCATCCAGCCGGTGGTCGTGAACCAGAAGATGCGGTCGCCGGGATGGAGGTCGGCGTGGAGGTTGAGCTTCTTCAGGTGCTCGAGCAGGATCCCGCCCTGGCCCTGGACGATCGCCTTCGGCAGGCCCGTCGTGCCGGACGAGTAGAGCACCCAGAGCGGGTCGGAGAAGGCACCCGCTCGAAGGCGAGCTCGGCGCCCTGCGCCGGCGGCGAGCAGCTCCGCCCAGGTGATCGCGTCGCGCGAGCGGCGGAGAGGTCGGGGTCGGGGGAGAGGTAGGGGAGGACCACCGTCCGCTCGAGGCTCGGCATCTCCGCCTGCAGGCCGGCGAGCACCTCGGTGCGGTCGAAGTCCTGACCGCCGTAGCGGTAGCCGTCGACAGCGAGCAGGACCTTGGGCTCGATCTGGGCGAAACGGTCGATGACGCTGGAGGGGCCGAAGTCGGGCGAGCACGAGGACCAGACCGCGCCGATCGAGGCGGTGGCGAGGAAGCCGACGATCGCCTCCGGGATGTTGGGCAGGTAGGCGACGACGCGGTCGCCGCGGCCCGACCCCGAGGGCGCGCAGGCCGGCCGCCGCCGCGGCGACCTGGGAGCGCAGCTCGCCCCAGCTCAGTTCGCTCGAGCGGGCGCAGCTCGGAGGCGTGGAGGATGGCGGTCGTCGGAGTCGGTCGCGGTCTGCGGAAGACGTGCTCGGCGTAGTTGACCCGGGTGCCGGGGAACCACTCGGCGCCGGGCATCTGGCTGCGAGCCGAGCGCGCGCGGTGGGGGGGACGTCGGAGAGCACCTCGAAGTAGTCCCAGATCGAGCGCCAGAAGGCCTCGAGGTCGGTCGACCGACCACTGCCAGAGCGAGGCGTAGTCGTCGAAGTGGAGGCCGCGCTCGGCGGCGAGCCAGCGCCTGTACTCGGCCATCCGCGAGCGCTCGATCATCTCGGCCGAGGGCTTCCAGAGCAGCTCTCCCTGCCCGTGCTCCGCTGCCGGCTCCACGGGGCCGCTTATACCCGATGGCCGGCGCGGGGCTGCGGCGCTCGCCGGGTCGGCGCCCGTGACCTCGCGCGACGTCGCGGTCGATCGCCCGCACCAGGTCGAGGGTGAACTCGACTGCGCGGTCAGCGCCTCGGCGTCGACCTTCGAGGGCGTGTCGTCGGGGGTGTGGTAGTAGGGCGGGCCGACGCCGTCCTCGGCGCCGACGATCGAGATCGCCCGGAAGCCGCGGACGGCCGCGGGCAGGGCATCGGTGTGGAAGGGGTGGCGGATCGGGCGCGCCCCGTGGCCGTCGTCTTCACCGGAGCGCTGCCGCTCGGCGATCGCCTCGCAGAGCTCGACGCAGGCGTCGGTCCATCGCCTGGTTGACGATCGCGCCCTCGCTGCGCTGGTAGTGGACGTCGCCGTAGGAGACGGAGTCGAGGTTGACGAAGAAGGTGCTCTCGCGATCGAGCTCGCGGCGGTGGGCCTGCATGTAGCGGGCCATGCCCTCGGCGTTGCACTCCTCCGCCCCGGGCAGGACGAGCCAGACGTCGAGGTTGGCGGGCGGGTCGGCGTCTAGCCGCTCGGCGACCGAGAGAACCGCGGCGACCGCGGAGGCGTTGTCGCAGGCGCCCGGGACGATCTCCGAGAGGGCGATGTCGATGAGCAGCGACAGCGTGAGCAGCCCGATCGCGATCATCGCCAGCTGGACGATCGAGACCCACGTTCCATCGATGCCGGCCATGCGCAGGCCCGGTGAGGAGCATAAGCGGCACGACCACGGCCCAGAAGATCAGGCGGATCGGCCCGAGCAGGACGCGGCCGCGCTCTGAGAGGCGGTGGGCGAGCGCGCACCGAGCGAGCGCTGAAGACATAGCCGGTCTTGGCGGCGTCGTAGTGGGCCGAGAGGATGACGCGGGCCGGGGCGTCGGGGTCGAGAGCCCGGCGAGACGACGTTCTGCGAGGCGCGGCGGAAGAGCAGGCGGCGGAGCAGGTAGTAGGCGGGTGTTCTGGTCGAGGTAGAGCGAGAACGCGGCGAACAGGACCAGGGCGAAGCCGGGCGGGCCGGGGAGAGCAGCGCCAGCAGGCTGCCGGCGATCGCCAGCGCGACGTGGATCGCGATGGCCAGCGAGTACTCGGGGTGGACGTAGGTGGGCTCGACCTCGACCCGCCGGCCCATATCCCGCGAGCCGCTCGGCGAGCCAGTTGGCGGCGCGGCGCTCGGCGTCGGTGCCGGCCCGCGCCCCTCGAAGGAGCAGAGCTTCTCGATCAGCTCGAGGCGGGCGGCGGCGTCCACGGGCGGATTATCGCGGGGTCGGCGGGTTATCGTTCCCGCATTGCTCGCCGGAGTGGTGGAACGGTAGACACGCGGCCCTCAAAAGGCCGTGCTCGAAAGGGCGTGTGGGTTCGAATCCCACCTCCGGCACTGGCCGCCTAGGCGAGTCGCGCTCGACGAGAGTCAGGCCGGCGCGGGGTGGCTCGTCGCCCGGCGGGGCGCCGGCGCCGTAGTCCTCGCCGGAGCCGATCGGGCGCTCCTCCTCGACGTGCCATTCCTGGTTGAAGGCGATCAGCGCGAGGACCATCAGGGCGATCTGGAGCGGGATCAGGATCACGACCAGGAGACCGATCAGCGGCACCGGGATCAGGGCCTCGTCGAACCCGGCCTTGTCGCGCGAGAACCAGCTGTTGGCGCCGACCGCGCAGAAGATCACCAGCAATATCGCCCAGGCGGCCGCGACCGGCAGCACGCCCCTCTGCCAGCGGGCGACCATGAAGGCGAACAGCAGGTAGAGGACGACGTAGAAGATCAGGCAGATGATTCCCATCGACGCCCCGCCCTGGAGCAGCGACCAGCCGGCGATCGTGACGATGCCGGCGATCGCCGCCGAGACGAGCAGCAGCAGCACGACCACGAACTTCGTCGTGACCGACTGAGGCTTCTCCCTGTTGGGCCGCCAGAGCTCGTACCCCGGCCTGGCCTCTCCTACCGCCATCAAAGCGATCATAGAATCTCTCGGAGATGCGCGCAGTTTCGCCGCATCGCCCTCGGGCAGGTGCCTGCGGGCGCCTAGAATCCGGCTCGCGCGGGCGTGGCGGAATTGGAATACGCGCCAGGTTTAGGTCCTGGTGGGCTTCGGCCCGTGGGGGTTCGAGTCCCTCCGCCCGCATTCGGCCTAGCATGGGCCGCCGCTTCCCGGGGGAGTGAGTTAATGGCTATGCGCACGGTCTCCAAAACCGTGAATCCGGGTTCGAATCCCGGCTCCCCCGCTCTTCGGCGCGCCTGCAGAGCTCGAAGCAGGTCGGGCGCCGACCTATAATCGGCCTCCTCGCGGGCGTGGTGTAACGGTTGCACAAGAGCCTTCCAAGCTCTCGGTGCCGGTTCAAGTCCGGTCGCCCGCTCTGCGGCGGTGGCAGAATGGCTATCGTCAGCAGAACCTCGGGGCGTGGCGCAGTCTGGTAGCGCACTCGGCTGGGGGCCGAGCGGTCGCTGGTTCAAATCCAGTCGCCCCGATTCGTTCAGTCTCCCGTCAGACCGCGACAAACTGCGACACAGGGGCACAAACGCCGCCTCAGGCGCGTTCGCCAGGCACGGCGACTCACGCCTGAGAATGCCGGCCTCGCCGAGAGTCGGTAGCTGATCAGTAGCAAGCGGGGTGGTAGCTGGGGGCCGAATCGGTAGCAGCGACATGGCAGGCCGCCGAATGAGGAAAGGAGGGAGGGCGGCTTGGAGGGCTTCGGTCTCGGTCTCAAAGGTGTGCCACGAGACCAGCTTCCGCTCCCGCCACTGCGAGGGGACCGCTAAGGGCATCATTCCCGGGCAGGGCCAACATAGGATTGGCCGGCAGCTCATTCACGGCCAAGATCAGCCGATTCACGGTTCGACGACCTCGATAGGCGCCCGGTTCTGCTGAGACCCGCTTGGCGTCGAGTTTCCACCGGCGAGTCCTCATTCCGGCTCCGGGACAATTCGCCGCCGTCTGTGCCTGGGGCGCGCGGCGCTCCTCGCGTACCTGCTGGGCGCCGAACACAGCAGCGACGGCCCGAACACGCCGAGCGCCAGCCCCGACGTCGCGAGGGCACGCATCGAGTTACTGCAGCGCCCGGTAACGGGAACCGCAAACGGCACGAAGACCAGCATCAGACAAGCCAGCGTCCCGAGGACCGACCCGGCAACCGGTCCTCCCACCATCAGCCCGCGCACCGCGTTGGCGGCGAGGCTGACCGGATTCACGCTCGCGAAGGCGTGCACCGCCCCCGGCATCGAGCCGGTTGGGACGAACGCCGAGCTGACGAGGGTGAGCGGGGCGACCCAGATGAAACCGGCGCCCTGGGAAGTCTCGGGATCGCGAACGAGGAGGCCAATCGTCGCCGCGATCCA
Source organism: uncultured Actinomycetes bacterium (assembly GCA_963738305.1). Taxonomy (GTDB): domain Bacteria; phylum Actinomycetota; class Thermoleophilia; order Solirubrobacterales; family 70-9; genus JBBRHQ01. The sequence goes on from CAVTVU010000007.1 coordinate 105,596, forward strand.
CGAGAAGACGTAGGCGAATGCCAGGACGAGCGCGATCGCCGCGAGGACGCTGGGGACGGACTCTGTGGGACGGAAGCCGACCAGAAGCCGACTCCACCTGGATCGCTCTTCCAGAAGCCATACCTTCCCGCCTCTCCTCAGGCCGCTTCCGAGACGGGCTCGGGTTGAGGGTGTGGCTGGACGTTATCGCTCGCGGTGCTGTTCGGTGCCCGGACGGGCTCGAGGACGATGGCAGCGACTGCCATTGCCGCGACGACGAGGCCGGAACCGACCAGAAACGCGAGATGGAAGCCGCTTGTCAGCGCCGATGCCGTCGGATGACCCGCCGCGATCAGGTCCTTCGTCCGCGTCGACGACAGCGTCGCCACGACCGCGAGACCGAGCGCGCCACCGACCTGGGTCGTCGTGTTGACGAGCCCCGAGGCGAGGCCGGATTCACTCGGAGTGGAACTCGACATCGCGAGGGTCATCAGCGACGGGAAGCAAAGGCCGGCTCCGACGCCGAACACCACCATCACCGGCAGCAGGTCGGCCGCGTAGTTCGCGTCGATGGGCGACCGGGCGAACCAGAGCAGCCCCGCGACGACCAGGCCGAGCCCAGGCAGGAGCGTCGCCCGCGCGCCGAAGCGGGTATTGAGCTGGGCCGAGAGCCCGAGCGAGAGTGCGCCGATCAGAACTGCGACCGGCAGGAACGCGAGGCCGACCTCGAGAGCGTCATAGCCGAGGACCTTCTGCATGTAGATCGCACCGAGGAAGAACATCCCGAAGAGGCCGGCGACCATCAGCGAGACGATCAGGTTGGCGCCGGCCGAGTTGCGGACCCGGAAAACGCGCAGCGGAACCAGCGGGTTCTCCGCTCGCGCCTCACGGACGAGGAACCCTCCGAGCAGAGCGAGCGCGGCAGCGCCGAGGCCGACGGTGTGGGACGAACCCCACCCGTAGTGCGATGCCTCCACGATCGTGTAGACGCCTAGCATCAGGGCGCTGACGAGCAGAACCGCCCCTGGGATGTCGGCGCCGCGGCCGACGCCGACTGGGCGATCGGAGGGGACCAGCCGCAAAGCCAGGGACCCGGTCGCGATCCCGATCGGCAGATTGACGAAGAAGATCCAGTGCCAATTGACGGCCTGCGTGATCGCGCCACCGAGCAGCAAACCGATCGAGGCCCCGGCGGCGGCGACGAAGCTGTAGACGCCGATCGCCTTCGCTTGCTCCCGTGGCTCCGGGAACATCGTCACGATCATCCCGAGGATCACCGCCGAGGTCATCGCGCCGCCGGCGCCCTGGATGAACCGCGCCGCGACCAGCACGGTCTGGCTCTCGGCGAACCCGCAGGCAGCTGAGGCGGCGACAAAGACTGTTAGTCCGACCATGAAGATCCGCCGCTGTCCGAGGAGGTCGCCGAGGCGTCCGGCAAGCAGAAGCAGCCCTCCGAACGCGATCAGGTAGGCGTTGACGACCCAGGCAAGGTTCGACTGCGTAAAGCTGAGGTCATCCTGAATCGACGGTAGGGCGACGTTGACGATCGTCTGGTCGAGGACGATCATCAGCATTCCTGTGCAGAGGACGACGAGCGCGATCCAACGGGCGCGGCCGTCTGGGCTCGATTGCTGGGCGGGGTCAGTGGTTGTGATCTCGGTTGTCATGGCTCGAGAAGATCCCAGTCGCGTGGCGCCTCGACCAGCGCGGTAGCAGGCGTCCTCGGGTTCGGTTGCCAGGCGTCCTCGGGTTCGGTTTGTCGCCGATCAGCTCAACGTCTTGGAACCTCGCTGGCGGTCAGAACGGCGAGCGCATCGCGAACGGCGCCACATCCCGGAGGCGCGCGCAATACGGTCAGCCGTACCACGGGGGGCGGTTAACCGGCTAGCGGGACGTCGGCTCATTTGCTACCCCTAAACTCTGCCCTTGTCGATGGCGAATGCAGCCGGGACCGCGGCGCGAAGGATTGGGCCACCACGCGACTGCGCTTCGCCGTGTCGTCGGTCATTCGACCGCTGGGTACGTCGTCCAGGTCCTGCTCGTCGCCGCGGCCTACTACGCGGCGGCAAAGCTCGGACTGCAGCTCGCCTACCCGAATGGGGAGGTGGCGGCACTGTGGCCGCCGGTCGGGGTCGGCATTGCGGCGCTGGTGTTGTGGGGGCCTCGCCTCTGGCCCGGCATCGTCGTCGGCGAGCTGCTCGACTCGGTCGGACTCTCGCTGCCGTTCGGCACCGTCCTCGGGCAGACCGTCGCGAACACCCTCGAGGTCGTGCTCGCCGCCGTCCTCCTGCGGCGGCTGTTCGGCAGCCGCATCGGCCTCACGCGGGTCGCCGAGGTGCTCGGCCTCGTCGCCTGCGCCGCCGTCGGGACCCTCGTGAGCGCCTTTATCGGCACCGGGTCGTTGCGCCTGGGAAACGTCATCGCGTCGGGTGAGGTGGTCGACGTCTGGCGGACCTGGTGGCTCTCGGACCTTTCGGGAGCCTTGATCGTGGCCCCAGTCATCCTGACCTGGGTCGTCGCGCGCCCGGCTCGGTTCGGACGCCGCGATTCGGCCGACGCGCTAACGATCGCGGTCGCCCTCGTCCTCCTCACCGAGCTGCCCTCGCAGACCGAGGTGCTCTACGTCGTTTTCCCGGTCATGATCTGGGCCGCGCTGCGGTTCGGGCCGATCGGAGCCTCGAGTGCGCTGCTGGTCGTCGCGTCGCTCACCGTCTGGAACACGGGACACAGTGCTGGACCCTTCGTCCGCGATTCGATCACCGACAGCCTCCTCGCAACCCAGCTGTTCCTCGCGGTTGCGGCGCTGACCTCGCTCGTGCTCGCCGCGATGACCGCGGAGCGACGCGGGGTAGCCGCGGCGTTGCGCGCGAACGAGGAGCGGCTGCGCTCGGTGGTCGGCTCGATGGCCGAGGGCCTGATAGTGCGCGACCGCGGCGGCATCATCACCGAGTGCAACGACGCCGCCGAGCGGATCACGGGAGTCGCCCGCGATCAGCTCTGTGGGCATCGGCCGGCGGAGGTGATGCCGTCCGCGGTCGACCCGAGCGGGCGCGAGCTCGCGGGCGATCGCCTCCTCGGGGAGGCCGTCTTGCGCGGCGGCCAGCCCGAGCCGGCGCTGATCGCGCGGCTGACTCGTGCCGATGGTGAAGCATGGGTATCGGTGAGCTCGAGCCCGGTGCTGAGCGACGAGGACCGCCCGGAAGCGGTCGTCTCGACTATCAGCGACATCACGCAGAGCCGTGAGGCTGAGGAGCAGTTGGTTGCGAGCGAGCGGGCGAACCGCCGGCTCGCAGCCGAGCAGGCGGCGCTGCGGCGGGTGGCGACGCTGGTCGCGGCCGACCCGGGGCCGGCGGCGGTCTTCGAACGGGTGACCAAGGAGGTCGCGGAGCTGCTCGAGGTCCCGAGCGCAAACGTCGTCCGCTACGAGAGCGACGTTCGCGCGGTTCTCGTCGGCAGCTGGCCGTCCCGGAGCGACGGCGGCCTGCCGATCGGCACGCCCCTGCCGCTCGACGACGAGACCGTGGTCGCCAGAGTCAACCGCAGCGGCGAGTCCCAGCGAGTGGACGAAAACTCACGCTCGGGCGGGGTTATCGCCGAATACCGGCGTGCCCACGGCCTGCGGGCCTCGGTCGCAGCCCCGGTGCGCGTGTCCGGCCAGCTCTGGGGAGCCCTGGTCGCCGCCGCCCCCGTGCCCGAAGCTCTCGTTCGCGGTGCCGAGCAGAAGCTCTGCGACTTCGCCGATCTGATCGCCCATGCGCTGGCCAACGCCGACGCCTACGAGCGCCTCGCCGCCTCGCGCGCCCGCATCGTCGAAGCGGGCGACGTCGAGAGGCGCCGTCTGGAGCGCAACCTTCATGATGGGGCCCAGCAGCGGTTGGTATCGCTCGCCCTGCGCCTGCGGTTCGCGCGCGCTCTGGTCGAAGCTGATCCGCCACGGGCGCGCAGCGAGGTCGCGGGGGCCTCGGCCGAGCTCGCCGCGGCTCTCGACGAGCTGCGAGAGCTGGCGCGCGGGATCCACCCGGCGGTTCTCACCGATCGGGGTCTCGCTGCAGCCGTTACCGCCCTGGCGGACCGGTCGCCGGTCCCGGTGGAGATCGAAGCCATGCCCGACGCCCGGCTTCCGGCCGCGGTCGAGGCCGCGGCGTACTACGTCATCGCGGAGGCGATCACGAACTGCGCGAAATACGCTGATGCGTCCCGCGTCGTCGTGCGTGTCGAGGCTTCCATCTGGCCACGCACGGGTCGAGGTGGAAGACGATGGCGTCGGTGGTGCGGATTCCGACGGAGGGTCGGGCCTTCGCGGGATTGCCGACCGCGTCGAGGCGCTTCGCGGGCGCCTCAACGTCGTCAGCCCGCCCGGCGACGGCACCGTGCTCAAGGCCGACATCCCGCTCGTCATGCCCGATGGCGACGCCGTGGACAGGCCGTCAATCGCTCGGCGGTCGCTGGTCGAGCCGATCAGGCGGCCGCGCCCCTAGGCACGCGTCTGCCGGATGACGTCGCCTGACCGCGACCATCGGCGGCAGGACCGAGTCACTGCCCGACCGCCGGCACGTTCAGGTTCAGGCGGAAGAGGTTGTCTGGGTCGTACTGACGCTTCACCTCGACCAGGCGCTCGAGGGTCGCTGGTGGGTAAGCGCGCCGGACGCCCTGGTCCCCGTCATCGCCGAGGAAGCCGACGTAGGCGCCGGCGTCTTCATCGGCCAGGCCCGTCGCCAAGCCACGAGCCCACGCTTCGTGCTCAGGGCCGTCCTCCGGGTTCGCGTACATCGCGGCGATGTTGACCATCATCTTCGCGCCGCGATGCCCGAAGGCGGTCGCGTCGTCGGGGACGCGCGCCATCGCACCGCCGAGCACGCGGAGCTGGGCGGCGGGCATCGGGGCGGTCGAGGTCTCGAGGTGCTCGAGGATCGCCTCCGCCCCCGCCGCGGCCAAGCCATCAACGAACACGTTCGTTCCGGCGGCGGCCGCCGGACGCGCTCCCTCCGGCCCGTCGTAGATCTCCGGATAGCGCATCGGGTGGACCATGTCGGCAAGAGGTGCCGCGAGGGAGCGGATTGGCGCTATCGCCCGCTGGCCAGCTTCGACATCGCCGGCGTAAACCATCTGGGCCATCACGATCGGCTTGCCGTGGTGCTCAGGTGGGACTGCTGGAATCGGTGGAGCCTTCACGACGTTCGCGATGATCGACAACTCCTCGGGCGCCGCCTCCGCGGCGGCGATCAAGCCGGTGATCACATCGACGCCTGCCGGCAGCATCAGCATTCCGCCGACCACCTGGTCGATTTCGTGGAGCCGGAACCGCAGTCGCGTCGCGACGCCGACGTTCCCTCCACCGCCGCGCAGCGCCCAGAACAGGTCGGCATGGCTCTCCTCGTCGACCTCGACGAGCTCGCCGTCGGCGGTCACGACCTCGGCGCCGAGCACGTCGTCGATCGTGAGGCCGCACTTCCGGACCAGGAATCCGATTCCGCCGCCCAGGGTGATCCCGCCGATCCCCACCGTGGCCGCGTCGCCGAGCCCAGTGGCAAGGCCGTGCCTGCCGGTCGCCGTGGTGTAGTCCCCGGCCTTGGCACCGGTCTGCGCCCAGGCGGTGCGGGTCACCGGATCGATCTCGATCGAGTTCATCTCCGAGAGGTCGAGGACGACTCCGCCCTCCGAGGTCCCGTGTCCGGCGCGACTGTGACCACCGCTGCGCACCGCGAGCTCGGCGCCTGCCTCCCGCGCCAGGTTGACCACGCGCGCGACATCGGATGCGTCGGAAGCGCGGACGATCGCGGCGGGCCGGCGGTTGAACGCGGTGAAGAAGACACGGCGCGCGTCGTCATATCCGGGGTGGTCAGGGGTGATCACCTTGCCGTTCAACTGGGCGCGGAGGTCGGAAATCGAGATGTCGGGTGTGGTCTCCACATGGACTCCTTTGGTCGGGGGAGGACTGCGCCCTCTTCGTCGGCTACGGGGCGAAGTAGTCGCCGCGAGCCCTCGTACCGGCGATACGGCCAAGCGGCCGGCGATGTGTGGCCGCGGACGTGCGCGAGTTGCGTCGCGCCGCCCGGCCTTGACCGGCGAGTCGCCCTCGTGCGGCCGTGCGCCCGAGGTCGGCGATCCGTTGCCTGGCCATGATGTAGTTCATGTGGGGGCTCATGGCTCGTCCTCGCGTGTTCGGAGATGCCTGATGGTCGGAGGGTGCCGGCGCTGGACGCCCCCGAACAGCGGGCCACCAGGCGTCTTTGGGTTCGGGTCGGCGCCCGCCGGTGTTCGGGCAACCGCACCGCCCGGTGCTACACCGAGAATTAGGAAGGCGCAGTACGGGTAGCCGTATTGCCAGTGGCTCAGAGAACGCCACAATCGGCTCGACAATGGGAGAGACAATCCTGATCGTCGACGACCACGCGGACTTTCGCGCCTGCGCACGCGAGTTCCTCGAGGCCGAGGGCTTCGAGGTGGTCGGCGAGGCCGCCGACGCCGCCTCCGCGATCACTGCCGCGCGCGAGCTCGCCCCTGACGTCATCCTCCTTGACATCCAGCTCCCTGACACGAACGGCGTCGAGGCGGCGAAGCAGATCGACCGTCGGGCCGGCAGGCCCGCGATCGTCCTCATCTCGAGCCGCGACGCCTCCTACCTGGCCGGGGATCTCAGCGACTCGCCAGCCTGCGGCTTCATCCCGAAGTCGGAGCTGAGCGGCGCCGCCGTCCGGGCGCTCGTCCCATGAGGCCCGTGCGCGGCAGGCGAACCGAGGTTCCATGCGCGTAGTCGTCGCAGACGACTCCGTGCTCTTCAGGGAGGGGGTCGCTCGCCTGCTCGAAGACGCCGGCTGGGAGGTTGTCGGCCACGCTGGGGACGCCGACGACCTCCTGCGAAAGGTCCGCGCGCACAACCCGGACGCCGCGGTGGTAGACATCCGCATGCCCCCCGGGAACGCCGACGACGGCATTCGCGCCGCTCTGGAGATCCGTCAGGAGCGGCCGGGGACCGGCGTCCTTGTCTTGAGCCAGTACGTCGAGGAGGGCTACGCGCTCGAACTCGTCGCCTCGACGGCCGAGGGGGTCGGCTACCTCTTGAAGGACCGTGTGGCCGACGTCGAGCGCTTCACGGACTCGGTTCGCCGGGTCGCCGATGGCGGCTCGGCGCTGGACCCCAGGTCGTGTCCTGCTCATCGGCCGCCAGCGTCGCGATGATCCCCTTGCCGTGCTCACCCCGCGCGAGCGCGAGGTGCTGGCGCTGATGGCAGAGGGGCGCTCGAATCAGGCGATCGCAGACCAACTCGTGATCACCGAGCGGGCCGTCGAGAAGCACGTCACCAGCATCTTCTCGAAGCTCGACCTCCTTCCGGCTGCATCGGATCACCGGCGCGTGCTCGCCGTCCTCACCTACCTTCGGTCGGGTTAACCGAGCCCCGAGACGCCACCCAGCCGCTTTCGGCCAGCCGGGGTGACTTCAATCCGAGGAGTGGCTCGTGGCGGCCTGATTCCGGGACGCGCCCTCATACTCAGAGGGTGACCGACGCGCCCGGGGCGACGACTCGCAGCCGTCGGCGAAGCCGTGAGCAGCGAAAGCCGTCCGCAAGTCGTCGACGTTCTCGGTCAGGTGTGCCCAGCCTTCGATGTGGGCTGGGACGACGTGTTGGGGGTTGAGCATCTGCGTCGCCTTTGCCGCCGCTGCGCTTGTCAGCGTGAGGTGGCCCTCGCCGACGTACGGAAGTTGGGCACCGCCGGCGAAGAGGATGGCGATGTCGACGTGCCCGACGCGCTGCGCGATTTCCCTGATGACCGCGAGCGAGGTGTTGTCGCCGCTCACGTAGAGGGTGGATGAGTCGTCGCCGGAGATCAGGAATCCGCTCACCTCGCCGGTCAGGTGCTCGGTCCCGCTCGGGCCATGCTTGGGCCGGCACGCCGGTAATTCGCAGGCTCCCTCGCTCGGCGCGCGGGAGCTCGACGCTGCTCCAAGTCGCGAGGCCGAGGGCGGAGCCTCCGAGTCGCTCGGCGCCGGCGGGGGTGGTGAGCACGAGCGGGGCCTGGGCGAGGTACGCACGGCCAGCATCGTCAAGGTTGTCGCGATGCTGGTCGTGCGAAAGAAGCACGGCGTCGACCGCCCCAATCTGCGCCGGCGCCATAGCCGGCCCCACCGTCTTTGTGAGGTGGACTCCAGGCCGGGCTCGTAGGTTCCGGGCGGATCGAAGGTGGGATCGGTCAAGAGCCTGAGCCCCCCAAGCTCTAGGGCCAGCGTCGGCCCGCCCACGACTCGCAGTCTCACGGGCTCGCGACTCACAGTCATCACGCTTACGCGGGCGCGCGTCCGGCCAGCACCTGGTGGAAGCCGGTGCGGCGGTAGTTGACCTGGTCGACCAAGGCTAGGACGACGATGGTGAGGGCGGAGAGGCCGGCACTCAGCGCTGGCACGAGGTCGACTGGCAGCGTGTAGGCCATGGCAATCCGGGCGGCCGCGTCCCCGATCATCCCGACCCCCCAGATCAGGCTCGACGTTCGGAAGGTTCGGCGGAAGCTCGGCGAGCGATCCCAGAGCGCGTCCCAGGATTCGGCCGAGAACCGCCGCCCCTCGAGCATCGCCCGCGCGAAGACGAAGGCGAGCGGTCGGCGGCGCGTGGTCGAGATAAGGAACCAGCCGCCCACCGCGGCGGTTATCCAGGCCTCCTTCGCGAGCAGGAAGCGGGGGCTTCCGACGATCAACGAAACCGCGACCCCGAGCAGCATCGTGGTCAGCATGAAGGCGCCGACCTGATCGACCGTCCGCGCCCTGACCAGCGTCGCGACGCTTATCGCAGCGGGGACAGCGGCGCCGAGAAGCAGCGCAAGGTAGACACTCGTCCCCTCCGCCCGCAGCACGTAATAGAGCGCGATCGGGAGTACGACCTCGACCGCGATGATCGCGGCGCCTGAGCCGGGCCTTCGGGCGCCCTCGTGCCCGCGCTCGAGCTCGGACGCCCGGGCTCGTGTCGCCTCCGTGACCACGGGCAAAGGATCCCGCCGCCGACCCGCATCGTGAAGACGGCCAGCAGGCGTCGCCGGGTGCGGTTAACCCGCCTCATCACGACGGTGGCGCAATAATTCGACCCTAGCAAGGGGGTGGGCTTGACCGCAGCGCCCGATACGACCCAGGCACAGCTTCAGAAGCTGCTCGACGAGCAGGCGGCGCTGCGACGCGTTGCCACGGTGGTCGCCGCCGTCTCCGAGCCGGCGATCGTGTTCGAGCGCGTGTGCGCTGAGGTCGGCTCGCTGTTCGAGGTCGAGAGCACAAACCTGTTCCGCTTCGAGGGTGACGGCACGGCGACCGTCACCGGCCACTGGCCGCCCGAGGCCGCCCCTGTCCTCAGCACCGGCGAAAAGGTGACGCTCGAGGGCGAGACCTCGACGGTCAAGATCAGCCGCAGCGGTCGACCGGAGCGCATCGACGAATACACCACCGCCTCCGGCGCGTTCGTCGAACGGATTCGCGCGGCCGGGATCGAATCGTCGGTCGGGCGCACCGATCACCGTCGCCGGCAAACTGTGGGGGGCGCTCGTCGCTTCCAGCGGCCGCCCGAACGGGTTCGCGCCGGGTGCCGAGAACCGGCTGGCGAGCTTCGCCGAGCTCGTCGCCGACGCGCTCGCCAACAGCGATGCCCGCGAACAGCTGCAGCGCCTCCTCGACGAGCAGGCGGCGCTGCGACGCGTCGCGACCCTTGTTGCGCGCGATCCGGAGCCGACCGAGGTGTTCGAGTGCGTTTGCGAGGAATTGGGGATGGTGCTCGGGGGCGAAGCCACGAATCTGATGCGCTTCGAGCCCCACGGTAGGCAGGCGTTTGTGGCCGCATGGAACCCCCCGGGCGTGGCCATCGCCCTTCCGGTCGGAATGGAACTCCCGCTGGAAGGCGACACCGCGCTGCCGCAGATGCTGCGAAGCGGTGAAGCCCAACGGATAGACGACTACGCGGACTTCAGCGGCGTCCGTGCCGAGATGATCCGGGCGGCCGGAATCGCCTCGGCGGTGACGGCGCCGATCACCGTCGCCGGCCGGCTGTGGGGAGCGCTCGGGGCCGTCAGCGACTCACCCTACGGATTTCCCCCCCGTACCGAGAACCGACTGGCGAGCTTCGCCGAGCTGGTTGCCGACGCGCTCGCCAACACCGACGCCCGCGAGCAGCTCCAACGCCTCCTCGACGAGCAGGAGGCGCTGCGGCGTGTGGCGGTGCTCGTTGCCCGCGGCCCCGAGCCAACGGCGGTCTTCGAGCGGGTCTCTGAGGAGGTCGCGGGACTGCTTGGGGCTCGGACCGCGAACCTGATCCGCTTCGAGGGCGCGGACAGGGCGAGCCTGACTGTGCCATTTGGCGCGCCAGCGGTTTCCGGCGGCCCCGAGCCGCCCACAGAATTCCAGCTCGACGACGACACGGCTGCCGGCAAGGTGAGCCGCAGCGGCCGCCCCGAGCGCGGCGACGACTACACCGAGCTTCGCGGCGACCTCGCGGACCTGCTTCGCGAGGCGGGGATCGCGTCAGCCGTCGCCGCGCCGGTCACTGTGGCCGGCGAGCTCTGGGGGGCGCTGGTCGCCGGTAGCGAGCGACCGGAGGCGTTCCCACCGCGCGAGGAACAGCGGCTCGCAGGCTTCGCGGAGCTCGTCGCCGACGCGGTGGCGAGCGCCGACGCCCGCGAGCGGTTGCGCAAGCTTCACGACGAGCAGGCGGCGCTGCGGCGCGTCGCCACGCTCGTCGCCCGAGAGCCCGAGCCGGCGGAGGTCTTCGAGCGGGTCTGCGAGGAGGTCGGACGTGTGCTCGGCATCGACGGCACGAACCTGACCCGGTTCGAGGACGACGGGACCCAGACGGTTCTCGCCGGTTGGAGCGCGCCCGGGGTCCCGGTCTTTCCGGTCGGCGGCGGCGTCCCGCTGGCCGGGGACGCGGCGGCCTGTGTACCGCAGCGGTCGACCGGCGCGAGTCGACGACTACGCCGACGTCGAGGACGAGCTCGCCGAGAGGATCCGGGCGGTCGGGATCGCGTCTTCGGTCGCGACGCCGATCGCCGTCGCCGGCGAGCTCTGGGGAGCAATCGTCGCGACCAGCGGTCGGCCGCGCACCTTCCCGGCGTCCACGGAGCAGAGGATCGCGAGCTTCGCCGAGCTCGTCGCGCACGCGCTCGCCAACGTCGATGCCCGCCAGGAGCTTGCCGCCTCCCGGGCCCGGATCGTCGAGGCCGCCGACTCCGAGCGCCGGCGGCTCGAGCGAAACCTTCACGACGGCGCCCAGCAGCGGCTCGTCTCGCTCGCGCTCCCTCTCCGGCTGGCGCGCGCGGACGTCGGTCGTGACCCCGAGGCGGCGCGGCGGCGGCTCGAGGCAGCCGAGGACCAGCTCGGACAGGCGCTCGAGGAGCTGCGCGAGCTTGCGCGCGGGATTCATCCGGCAGTCCTCACCGACCGCGGCTTGGCGGCGGCGCTCGAGTCGTTGGCGACGGCCGCCCCGCTGCCGGTCGAGCTCGAGGACGTACCGGCGCCGACGTTGCCGCCGGCAATCGAGGCGGCGACCTATTACCTCGTCGCCGAGGGAGTCGCCAACGCGTCCAAGCACGCGCGAGCGTCTGCGGTCACCGTCGGCGTCAGGCGCGATGAGAGGCGGGCCCGGATCGAGATCCGCGACGACGGCGTCGGCGGCGCCAGCACGCCGTCGGGCGGCGGGCTCAGCGGCCTCGCCGACCGCGTCGAGGCGCTTGGGGGGCGGCTCGAGATCATCAGCCCGCCGGCGCGGGGCACGAGCCTCGTGGCCGAGATCCCGCTTGCTCCGATGGCCGCCGCTCACGACCGGCCCACCTAGCCTGCGCTCGAGTTAGCCGAACCCCGGGACGCCAGCCAGCCCCATTTTCGGCGCCGCGCTGCGGTGGGATTCTGGCGCCATGAACGGCGACGAGCTCCAGGTGGTGGCGATGACGGCGGTCGAGGCTCGCGTGCACATCAGCGAGCTCGAGGCCGAGCGCGCCGCGGCGATCGCCAACGACGCGATCGGCATCGACGCTTACCGGCGTGACCTCGATGCTGAGATCGAGACGTGGAACCGCTACTTCGTCACTGCCGCTGTGACCGAGATCGCGACCCTGCGGGCCGAGCTCGACGGAGCAAATGCCGGCTGACGAAAGCGAGAAGACAAGGAGACCAGCGATGACGTCTGAGGCACCATCCACGCCGAATCTCGCGGCGCGCGCCGCGCGCTGGAGCGCCGATCGCTGGAAGACGGCAACGGGCGCCTGGATTGCTGTCGTCGTGCTCGCCGCTCTGATCGGAGGAATCGTCGGCACGGTCAAGCTCACCGACTCCGAGCAGGGGACCGGCGAGACCGCCCGCGGGCAGCAGATCCTCGCCGATGCCGGCTTCAACACACCCGCCAGCGAGACCGTGCTCGTCCAGTCACGGTCCCTCACGGCGGGCGACCCGCGGTTTCGGAGTGCGGTGACCGACGTCGTCCGCTCCCTGGACCGCCAGCGTCAGGCGACCGACGTCCGCTCGCCTTACGCCGGCGGCGGTGGCGGCCAGCTCTCCACCAATCGCCACTCGGCGCTCGTCCTCTTCAATGTCCGCGGCGATGCGACGACCGCCTCCGATCGAATCAAAGGCGCGCTCGACGCAGTCGGCAGGGTCCAGCACTCACATCCGAATCTGACGATCGCCGAGTTTGGCGGAGCGAGCGCGGTCCGGGCGTTGAACAACACCGTCAACCAGGACTTCGCCAACGCCGAGCAGCTCTCGGTGCCGATCACCTTCGCGATCCTTCTTGTCGCCTTCGGCGCCTTCGTCGCCGCCGGGGTCCCTGTGTTGCTGGCGTTCTCGGGGGTGCTCGGCTCGATCGGCCTCTCGGCGATCCTCAGCCATGTCTTCCATGCCTCCGACTCGACCTCGTCGGTGATTCTGCTGATGGGGATGGCGGTCGGCGTCGACTACTCGCTCTTCTATCTGAAGCGCGAGCGCGAGGAGCGCGCTCGCGGCCGCGGGCCGGGGGAGGCGCTGGCGGGGGCGGCGGCGACCTCGGGCCAGGCGATTCTGATCTCGGGGGGCACGGTTCTGATCGCGATGGCCGGAATGCTCTTCGCCGGCTCGAAGATCTTCACCTCGCTCGGGATCGGCGCGATGATCGTCGTCTTCCTGGCAATGGTCGGATCGCTGACGGTGCTGCCGGCGCTGTTGGCGAAGCTCGGCGACCTCGTCGATCGCGGTCTGCTCGCGGTGATCGCCGCCGGGGCGCGGCGGGCGGTGCGCCCGCTCGGTTGGCGACCGGCTCTGCTTGACGGGCTCGTCAGCCGGCGTACATTCGTGCAGCGGATCAAGGGCGGGGGCAGCGAGTCGCGTCTCTGGGGCTTCGTCTTGCGCCCGGCGCTTCGCTTTCCGGCCCTTGCCGGGCTCGGCGCGGCGGCGCTCCTGATCGTCCTCGCGCTGCCAACGTTCAGCATGCACACGCGGCTCACCGGGATCAGCGACCTGCCGAAGGACCTCGCGATCGTGCGGACCTACGACCGGATCCAGGCCGCGTTCCCGGGCGCCCAGACGCCGGCCCAGGTGGTGGTCAGCGCCCCCGACGTCAGCTCGCCCCGCGTCCGCTCCGGGATCGCCTCACTGCGCCGGCGCGCGCTCGCGAGCGGGGAAATGCAGCGGCCGATCGAGGTCGCGGTCAACCCCGACCGCAGCGTCGCCCGGGTGGCGATCCCGCTCGCCGGCGACGGCGAGGACGCGAGGTCCGTGCATGCCCTCGAGACCCTCCGGAACCGGCTGATCCCGGCCTCCTTTGGCAACCTGCCGCGAGTCGAAACCGCGGTCACCGGCGAGACCGCCGGCACGCACGACTTCAACGAGACGAACAAGGCGCGGGCCCCGATCGTGTTCGCCTTCGTCCTCGGGCTGGCGTTCCTCCTGCTGCTCGTGATGTTCCGCTCACTCGTGGTCGCCGGGACCGCGATCGTGCTCAACCTGCTCTCGGTCGGCGCGGCCTATGGCGTGCTGGTGTGGATCTTCCAGGACGGCCACCTCGAGGGGCCACTCGACTTCCGCTCCACCGGAGCGGTCGTCACCTGGCTGCCGCTGTTCCTGTTCGCGGTGCTATTCGCGCTGTCGATGGATTACCACGTCTTCATCGTCAGCCGGATCAAGGAGCATGTCGACGGCGGGATGTCGACCCGCGAGGCGGTCGCCCGGGGGATCCGCGGCACCGCGTCGACGGTGACGAGCGCGGCGGTGGTGATGGTCGCGGTCTTCGCGGTCTTCGCCTCGCTGCGGACGATCGACGTCAAGCAGATGGGCGTCGGCCTCGCGGTGGCGGTGCTGATCGACGCGACCGTGATCCGCGCTGTTCTTCTGCCGGCGGTGATGACCCTGCTCGGCGAGCGCAACTGGTACTTGCCCAACTGGCTTCGCTGGCTGCTGCGGCTAAGCGATCAGCCGCGGCCCGCCGCGGCCCGCCCGGCACCCGGCGATCCCGCCCCCGCTGTCGAGTGAGACTAGCGGCCTCAAACGCCGGCCGGGGTGGTCCTGCACCCCGGCCGGCGCCAGCCGTCCGGCGGCCATGGCCGCCCGGCGTAGAGCCGGCCTGGCGTAGCGGAAATCTCAGGACGCGATCGCGGCAAGGAGAAGTAATCAAGTGAGCGATACCGAAGAGCACTTCACAAAGTGGCTGCCGGCCGAAACACGACCAAGACCGAGCATGCGGTGGTGATCGCCGGAGGCGGCCCGACCGGGCTGATGCTGGCGGGCGAGCTTGCCCTGGCGGCGGTCGACGTCGCCATCATCGAGCGGCGCGCCAGCCAGGATCTGCCCGGCGCCCGCGCAGGCGGCCTCCACGTCGCGCACCATCGAGGTGCTCGATCAGCGGGGAATCGCCGATCGCTTCCTGTCCGAGGGACAGGTTGCTCAGGTCCGGGCTTCGCCGGGAGCCGCTTGGACATCAGCGACTTTCCCACCCGGCATCCCTACGGGCTCGGCCTGTGGCAGAACCACATCGAGCGCATCCTGGCCGGTTGGGTCGGCGAGCTGGAGGTGCAGATCTATCGTGGACGTGAGGTCACGGGTCTCGCGCAGGACGAGGGCGGCGTCGACGTCGAGATGACCAACGGCCAGTCGCTGCGGGCAAAGTACCTCGTCGGCTGCGACGGAGGGCGCAGCCTGGTCCGCAAGGCAGCCGGCATCGAGTTCCCGGGCTGGGATCCGACGACCAGCGCTCTGATCGCCGAGGCCGAGATGGCCGAGGAGCCGGAGCTGGGCATCCGCCGGGACGAGCGCGGCATCCATTCCTTCGGCCGGTTGGAGTACGAGATCCGGGAAGGCGAGGTGGTCTACGGGGATCAAGGGCCGGTGCGGATCATGGTGACCGAGGACCACCTCTGCACCGCGGGCGAACCCACCCTGCGTGATCTCAGCGAGGCGCTGATCGCCGTCTACGGGACCGACTACGGAGTCCACAGTCCCACCTGGATCTCGAGGTTCACCGACATGACCCGGCAGGCCGCGGACCTACCGCGACGGTCGGGTGCTGCTGGCCGGCGACGCCGCCCACGTGCATTCCCCGGCACGGCGGCCAGGGCCTCAACATGGGCGTGCAGGACGCGGTGAACCTGGGCTGGAAGTTGGCCCAGGTAGTCAAGGGGACCTCCCCGGACAGCCTCCTCGACAGCTACCACGCCGAGCGTCACCCGGTCGGCGCCCGCGTACTGCGGGCACGATGGCGCAAACGGCGCTCAACCGCCCCGGTGACGAGCGTCTCGATGCGCTGCGCGACAGCCTGTCCGAGCTGATGAGCATGGACGAGCCGCGCAGGCGGTTCGGCGCGATGCTGTCCGGCCTCGACATCCACTACGACCTCGGCGAGGGGCACCCGCTGCTCGGGCGCCGCATGCCCGATCTGGACCTCATCACCGCCGACGGCCCGCTGCGGGTCTTCACCCTGCTGCACGACGCCCAGCCGCTGCTGCTCAACCTCGATCACGCCGGCGGTTTCGACATCGCTCCGTGGGCTGACCGCGTCCGGCTGATCGACGCAAGCCACGAGGGAGAGTGGGAGCTGCCGGTACTCGGCGCGGTCGCCGCTCCCGGTGCCGTGCTGATCCGCCCGGACGGCTATGTGGCCTGGACGGGAGACGGGACGGAATCGGGGCTTCCTGAGGCGCTGGCGAGCTGGTTCGGACCGCCGGCTGGTGTGTAGGGCTCATATGGCGCGGCATCCGAGACGCACGGCTCTCGCGACTGTCGCACCGAGAACAACCTGCAACCGCGTGATCGCGTAGAGCCAGCTGTTCGGGGGTAACCCCTACGTGACTCCAATGCGAATCGTCGTGATCAACCACGTAACGCTCGACGGAGTAATGCAGAGTCCCGGCCGCTCCGACGAGGACACTCGGGGCGGTTTCAGCCACGGAGGCTGGGCCGCGGGCGTGGAGGACCCGACCATCACCGGCGCCATCGGCGAGCGGATGTCGCCTCCGGGCGGCAGCATGTTGCTCGGCCGCCGCAGCTACCAGGACATGCTCGCTGCCTGGAACGAGCGCGGCGGGCCCTACAAGGAGGCCCTCAACGCCGCTACCAAATACGTCGCCTCGAGCGACCCAGAGACGACGCTTCCGTGGCCGAACTCGACGCTTCTCAGCGGTGATGTCCCGGCGACCGTCGCCGAGCTCAAGAGACGGGAGGGCGGGAACGTCGTGATTATGGGGAGCGGTGAGCTGATCCGCTCACTGCTGCCTCACGCGCTGATCGACGAGTTCCTTTTGTTCCTGCACCCCTTGATTTTGGGCGAAGGTCGACGCCTGTTCGAGCACGATGGAGTCAGCCTCGCGCTGCGGCTCACCGAAAGCCAAGCGACAGGCGCGGGCGTGATCGCGGCTGTCTACGAGCCTCGCTAGCCCGAGGCCGGCCACACCGACGGGCAATGTGCTTCGATGTTCTCCTACGACATCGCCTACTCCTCAAGCCCGGCGGCTTCGAGGGCCACGCTGAGGGTCGAGTATTCCTTCACCCGCCAGATTCTTCCGTCTTTGAAGGTGATCAGGCGAGCAACCGATTGTTCAAGCGCGATGTCAGCACCGCTGCCCTTCATACGTTTCCCGCCGAATCGCTCGACAACGGCCACCTGATCGCCGACCTCGCGCATCTCGCCGGATTCAACCCACCACTCCTCAAACTTCTCGGACCAGCCCATAAAGGCGTGTCTCATCTCCTCGTGACCGCGATAGGTCCCCGGATCGAGAGCCTGATATTCGATATCCGGATGCCAGATCTCGGCCAGGCCGCCCAATCCCTGGCAGCGAACGCGACGTACTCCCGACGCACGATCTCGACGTGCTCCTGCGACCTCGCCTACTTCGAGAGCCCGGCGTCGGGCGGTTCGGCGAACGCCATCGCGTTCCCATCCGGATCAGGGATGTTCACGTGGCGGACGCCGTTCGAGTAGGTCTCTGTCGGTTCGTGCTCGATACCCTGAGCTGTGAGGCAGTCGAGCAGCCGTCCAGGCCCGCCACGGCGAGGGTGATGCGGCCCGCGCCCGCCTGCGACGCGTTCGGCTCGCTGAAGAGCCAGGCGTGCTCGCCGATCTTCCAGAGCACCTCGTCGCCTACGCGGCGCTCCGGTGGTCTACCGAAGAATTGTGTGTACCAATCGACGCTGGGGTCGAGATCGGACACGGGGACACCGGCGAAGAGTTCGGTGATCGCGCTCGTCCCAGGGCGGCGCGCACCAGGTCTGACGTTCTCCTCCGACATCGTCTGCGCAGTATCGCCCCTCGGGGACGCCTCGCCAACAAGGAGCGGACGGAGGATTTGGGTCCAAGACGGCGAGCAGGCGACCACCCAGCTGCGAGATGAGATTGTGCCCCGCGTTAAGCAGGCACCCGGTTTCGTAGCCGGCTACTGGGTCAGGATCGAAGGTGGCGACAAGGGCAGAAGCACCATCGTTTTCGATTCTGAGGATGCGGCTCACGCTTCGAAGGAGCAAATCACCCAAGCCCCAAGGGAGGGCGTCACCTTCGACAGCGTTGAAGTGGGAGAGGTCGTCGAAAGCGCCTGACCCGCCGGCGCGGCAAAGACGGTGACGACGCTCGATGTTCTCTCCGGCGGGCGCGCCCAGCTCGGCCTCGGCGCCGCCTGGTTCGAGAAGGAGCATCTAGGCCTCGGCGTCCCCTACCCGCCGATCGCCGAGCGCTTCGAGCGGCTCGAGGAGGCGACTAGATCTGCTTTCAGATGTGGCGCAAGGACGATGGGCCCTACGAGGGCAAGCACTATCGCCTCGCCCAAACCCTTTGCTCACCACCACCGGTCCAGCAGCCGCGGCCGACCCTGCTGATCGGCGGCTCCGGCGAGAGGAAGACCCTGCGCCTCGTCGCCCGCTACGGGGACGCCAGCAATCTCTTCGGCAACGACCTCGACGTTGTCGCCCATAAGCTCGAGGTCCTGAAGGCTCACTGCGAGGCCGAGAACCGCGATTACGGCTCGATCGAGAAGACAATCCTCTTCGGCCGCAATCCCCTTGACGACATCGACGCGTTCCTCTCACATATGGATGCGATGGCGAAGCTCGGCATCGAAAAGGTCTGGGTCTCGAACAGAGTCCCGGGACCCGCCCGCCTGGGCGAGCGAGGTCTGCGAGATGACCGTCTCGCGCCTGGAGGAACTCGGGTAGGCGGTTTCCGCGGCGAATTGAGCGTTCGTCCAGGTCCATGGCCTAGCCGTGCGGAGGCCTCTCGGCCTCGATCGCGGCCTCGACCTCGCGCTCGAGGCCGCCATGCTCAAGGTCCTCGACGACCTCGCTCTCCTCCTCGCGGGTACCGAGCGTGCCGACTACAGGCAGATCGCGCTCGGCCGAGAGCTCGTCGAGCGCCTCCTGCATCATCGCTGTGACCGCGTGGTAGACAGCGTCCTCGTCGGGGTCAGGGCCGAACCGGCGGCGCAGGTCGATCCTGGGCAGCACCTGGATCGTGATCTGGGAGGGCAACGGGACGCGGCCCGGCAGGTCCAGCACCGTCACGCCGAAGGGAGGCGCGATCTGGATCGGCACGACCTTGAGACGCAGCAGCCGGTCGAGGCCAAGGAGGTGAGAGAGCCGCTCGCCGCGGGTCAGAAAGAGGGCGGTCTCCTGACCGCCTATCGCCACCACCGGGACGATCGGCACGTCGGCCGCAAGCGCCAGACGAACGAAGCCGCTGCGATGGCCGAAGTCGATCTCCCCCGAGTGCCAGGAGGGGCGGTAGGTCTCGTGGTCCCCGCCGGGGTAGACAAGCAGCGCTGCTCCCTTCCCCAGCGCCGCCACCGCGTTCTCGTGGTTCGCCGGGATAGTTCCGTACTTGCGCAGGGGTGCGAGACCTGGCACCTGGAAGACGAGGTCGTGGGCAAGTTGGTGGAACAGCCGGTCGGGCCCGAAATGGTTGTAGAAGCAGTACGCGAAGGCGAAGGTGTCGGCGATCAGGGTCCCGCCCGAGTGGTTGCCGACCAGCAGCACCGGTCCTTCGTCCGGGATCTGCTCGAGCCCTCGCACCTTGGGGCGGAAGTAGAGCTTCGCCAAGCGGCCCAAGCCCGGCAGGGTCTCGCGGATGAACAGCGGGTCGCGCTCGCCCAGCGGATCCTCGGCCCGGAAGCCGAGCAGGTCCCGCGCCATCGCCGACGCGGTTGCGCGGGCGGCGCCGAGCACCGGGGTGGCCATCGTTCTCATCCCTTCGTCGCTGTGAGGAATCGGCGTAGGCAGAGTTCCAAACTGGGAGTCTGCCCTAGTGTCGCAGTACGACTCGCCTACTTCCAGGACGGCTCAGCCGCGCAGCGTCCCCTCGTCGCTCGCTTCACCGGGGCCCCCTGGCCCAGCCGTCGGATAGGTCCGCTCACTCATCGTCGGCAACCAAGACCGGCGGCGCCGTCCGACGTGACGGTTGGTTCTCGGGCTGGCGACGAGCTGACACCTAGGCTCGGTGCCGACCTCATCTCGTAGGTCACCCGGCCGAAGAGGAGAGCGTCGTCCTGGTCGAGAATCTTCGTCGCGTGACGATGTGTCTCTTCGTCCGCAGAGATTGCACGGTGATCGCAGCATCCGTCCAATGTGACGTGTATGGAATATCGAAGTGGTCGCACTACGTGAGCAGGTGCCTCGGTTGCGGAGCGTCAGCCGAATGGAGCGACCGAGATCTGCATCGGCGTCGCGACCTGTTGGGCGCGCTTGGGCCCGTCGGTCTTGCCGGGGAGCTCGAAGAACAGGGTGCGGGTCGAGGTGAAGGTGTTGAACGGGGCGGTGCGCGGGTCCGTGTTGGGGATCGCCTGGTTGATCCAGGGCCCGCTCGACCCGTAGGCCGAAGCGTCGCCGGTGCACTGCGTCTCGGCTCCGCCCCCGGGGCTGGCCTTGTCGAGGTAATAGGAGGTCCAGCCGAGGCCGGGTACGTCGCCGTTGATGGCGTGGACGATGGAAACGCCGCCCTGCGACCCGTCCACCGTCTCCCACCCGATCTTCCCGGCGGTGGGGCTTTCGGGAGAGCCGTCGATGGTCACGCCTCCCGGTGCGGCGCTGCTGCGGTAGGTCATGCCGCTCGCCGCCGGGCTGTAGTCGAAGAAGTCGAGGATCCCCGGGATCGCGTGTACCCGGAGATACGTGGTGATGTCCTCGCGGCGTTCGTAGAAGATGTGCTGGCGGACGGTCAGCGGCCCGCTGTTGGCGCCGATGTACGAGCGGATCGCCCGCACCGGGCCGCTCTTGTTCGCGATGAAGGCGCCCTCGGCGTCGTCGAAGGTGTCCTCGCTGCGCGCGCAGTTACCGGGCGCGAACAGGTCCTTGTGGCGATCGAGGATGTCGACCCCGGTGGCGCCCTTGGTCCGCAGCCGCAGCGCGTCGTCGGCCCAGCGATCCGAGAAGTGCTGGCTGTAGAAGCTCGTCGTGACCGTCGAGTCCTCGGGGTTGGGCCCGTCGGTGAGGCGGTAGGTCGATTTGTAGTCGCCCGAGAGCAGGTTGAACCGGTAATCGACGTAGCTCCGGCCGGCTCCAGGGTCGAGGTTGCCGGTTTGCCGGTACAGGTAGATGAAGGCGTCGGTAGGATCGCCGACGGGATCGTGCACACGGATCTCCTCACCGGAGCCGGCGACCACGTTTGGCGGGCTCTGCCCCGCCGGCGCCTGGCCGCCGGCATCGATCCCCATGAAGGCGATCTCGTCGTTGGCGTCGACGCTGGGGTCGGGGTCGGGGCCCGTGAAGGTGCCGGGGTCGTCGTAGGTCAGCACCTGCACCCCGTCTGGCGTCTGGTTGTAGACCGTTCCGAGGTCGACCATCGAGCGCTCGTCCACCTGGACCGGCACCTGGGTCCAGGTCCCGTTGAGGTAGCGGTAGGCGAGCACCTTCCCGGGCTGGGCGGCGGCCAGTCTCGGTACATCGGAGCCCTTGAGGACGACTGGGTCTTCCGGTCGCTGCGCGGCGCAGCCGCTCATCAGCGCCGCGGCGAGCAGGACGGGAATTATCAGCCAGCGACGCATCCTGGACGAAAGCTACCTTGCGCTGCCCCCGGCGGCCACCGCCACCGCGATCGACTACGCGGCGGCGGCCTCCGGGTCGGGACGGACGAGCACCGTGTCGGCCACCCGAATCACCTCGTCGATCGGCAGGTCGGCCCGCGAGGCGTGGTCGCGAAGTGCCTCGGGGCTCGTCGCCTGATAGATGCAGACGGTCCCCACCGCGCTCTCGCCCTCCTCCAGGACGTAGCTGCGGATCCAGCGGACGTCGTCTGACATTTCCTCGTCTCCAACCTGCCTGGAGCGTTCGGCAGCGGCCTCCAGCTCACTTCCTGACCGCCAGCCGCTGCGACGAAGGATGACGTAGGTGTCCATCGAAGCTTCCTCTCTGTTCGGGTGCCGTGTGTGCCGATCCTACGAGGCAGGTGGTTGCCGGTCAACGGCGGATCGGGCTCGTGGTCGGCTAGAGCAGCAGCGCCAGGCCCACCGCCACCAGCCAGAGGGACCAGAGGACGTAGGCGATCGGGGTCAGCGCGCCGGCGAGCTTCCACCCGCCCGGCTCAGAGGGGCCGAGGAATTCGGCCGCGGAGATCAGGAACAGCGGGCCGGTGAGGACGCCGATCAGCACCAGCCCGGTGACCGTCTCGCTCATCCACCGCCCCCCGGCATGCCGCGGCTAGCTGTCCCGCCGCGAGAGCCATCCGGCCAGCCCGCCGAGCACCAGCCCGGCCTCCGGTGCCAGGGGAAGGTCGGTGGCGAGGCTGACGAGGATGCCGACGACGAGGCCGCCCGCCGCCCCGACCCCGATCGCCGCCCCGGTGCTCATCCCCTGCGAGTCAACCGGCGCTCCGGCGCGGCAGGCGTGCCGCCGTGGCAGCCTGGCTCATCTCCACCGAGACCAGAGCCGAGATGCCGTAGCCGCGCCCGCGCCGGACCACGGCGCTGAACCGCCCCGGCGTCTCCAGCTCGGTGGAGACGGTGGCGATCCCGTGGCGGTCCGTCCGGGCCCTTCCCCCGGCGAAGCCGACCCGAGCCCGGCGGAGCGGCCGCCCCCTCCAGGTCGCCCTGACCTTGACCCGGACCGCCCCCGGGATGGCCGCGGCGTCGACCGATCTGACGTCAACCCGAAAGCGCCGGTGGCCGGGCGTGGGGATGAAGTGCAGCAGCGCGCTGGTGGGGCCGAAGCTGAGCTGACAGCCGGGGTCGAAGGGCCCGATCAGCCAGTGGAGCCGGCCGCCGAGCGCCGGGAAGATGTCGAGCCCCTCCGACTCGCCGCAGATCTGCGTGTCGATCTCGAGCCGGCGCCGCCCGTTCCGCGTGTTCACCGCCCACACCTGGTCGGCGTCGCCGTCAGAGCCCGCGAGGAGCAGTCGCCGCTTGTGGAAGACGGCGCCGGTCACGCCAGACGGCGGTACCGCCCCGACCAGCCGCCGGACCGAGTGCAGCACCGGTCCGCCGGGCCCGCGGTTGGCGAAGGAAACCTGTCGCGAGCGGTAGGCGAGCAGGTCGTCGCCGCTGCTGGTCCAGACCAGCCGCCCGCCCGGGGAGGTCTCCGCCCACATCGCCTTGGGGATCTCGGCGGGGTCGAGCTTGACGTAATAGCGCCAGGCCAGCGTGGATGGGTCGGCAACCCCGAAGGAGCCCGTGCCGCAGGTGTTGCCTGCTGTGGAGTCGTAGCACTCGAGCGGCAGAAGGACGCGGCCTCCGTCGCCGGCGTTCCAGGTCGGGTCGCCGATGTGGTTGTAGCCCTCCGCCGCGAGCACGTCGGGCGGAATCGCGTTCGGCACGCCGCCGGTCTGAAGGAACTCTGGCGTGGTCTTCCAGAGGCCTTGCCTGAACCCCGTGAAGAAGACGTCGCGGTGCGCCGGGTCCGAAGTCAGCCCCTGCCAATAGTTCACCGGCACCGAGCTGGCCCCGGTGAGAAGCCAGCGCCCCGGGTCCTGCGCAGCGGCACTCGGCGTCACCGCCAGCGCCAGCACCAGGATGGCCCCTCCAATCGCCCGCAGTCCCCGTAACCGTCGCATGGCTGCAGCCTAGATCAAGCTAGGCGTGCTCGAGATCCTGATCATCATGTTGGTCGCGGCGATCGCGGCTCTGGCCACCATCGGTTTGCTCTGGCAGCGTGAGCGGCGCCGGGCCGAGCTCCTCGAGGAGGAGCTGGAGCGCGAGCGGCAGAAGCGCCGAGCGAGGGCCCTGGCGCCTCTGCCTCCACTGAAGGCTGTGCTCGGCGCCGCCACCCGGGTTCGCGAGCAGGGCCTGGGCGAGGCCCTCTGGAACTCCTTCGAGGAGCTGGCGGGGTGGGCCGAGGACGCCGAGCCCGAGTTGCGCGAGCTGGCGGCGCGGGATGGCACCCTGACCATCATCTTCACCGACATCGAGGATTCGACCGCGCTCAACGAGGAGCTGGGGGACAAGGCCTGGCTGAAGCTGCTCGAGGCGCACGACCGGATCGTCCGCAGGTGCGCGGGAATGCATGCCGGCCACATAGTCAAGTCTCAGGGCGACGGCTTCATGATCGCCTTTGCCCACGCCGAGGACGCGATCGGCTCGGCGGTGGAGATCCAGCGCTCGCTCGCCTCGGGCCCCCGTCGCCTCCGCGGGACCCCGATTGCGGTGCGCATCGGCATCCACACCGGCCCCGCGCTGGAGAAGGGCGGCGACCTCTTCGGCCGCAACGTCGCGCTGGCCGCGCGGGTCGCCGACCAGGCCCGCGGCGGCGAGATCCTAGTCACCGCCGAGGCGGGCGAAGCATCAGCCGGCGCCGCCGACCTGCTGGCCGAGCCGCGCGAGGTCGAGCTGAAGGGCCTGCCCGGCACCCACACGCTGATCGTGGTCGGCTGGGAGGAGCAGTGACCCGAAAACTCAGTCGAGCCCGGCGGCGTCGTCCCAGCCCGGCGGGGGGAAGTCCGTCTGGGTGATCCGGAGGATGCGACGGTCGCGGAACTCGATCACCTGCGAGAGGATCGGTATCTCCAGCGCCATGCCCGTGTCGCGCGCGGTTCCGCCACCACGGCCGCGGACCAAGACCGCGCCGTCCTCGCGCAGCCTCAACTCCTCGATCGTAGGTTCCCAGTCCGGAAATACCTCGTTGATCTCGCTCATCAACGCCTGCACTCCAAGGTGGCCCCGGAAGGAGCTCCCGCCCAGCGCGGCGGTGGCCGCTCCCAGCTCCCATTCGCACTCTGGGTCATAGAGCGCCGCGGCGGCGTCGGCATCGCGCCGGCGGAAGGCCGCGTATGACTCATAACAGAGCTCAGCGCGCCAATCGCCCATCGCCAGGAGCCTAGTACGGGCCAGGCGCAGCTCAGCGGATCCGGATCCTCGTCGGCTCCGCCAGGAAGAGGTAGTAGACGGCGAGGCCTCCGCTGTAGAGGAGGAAGGCCGAGTAGACGACAAGGCTCCGCAGCTCGCCGCCCCCCGCCTCGCCGAGGCGGTCGAGGAAGGGAGCGAGGAGGATGATGTCGTAGGCGAGGAACCCGGCGAGCTGCCCGGCGGCGTTGGCCCACATTGGTCGCAGGAAGCCGTGGACGAAATAGACCGCGGCCCCGAGGTAGACCATGCCGAACATCACCGAGGACTCGGAGGTCAGCGGCCAGGGAAAGATGTTCGCGTGGAGAATCAGCGCCGTCCCGGCCGCGACCAGGATCAGGGCGAAGCCGGCGAAGGAGATGCGCACCGGGGCAGGCATCGGCCGCGGGTCGTTCCACGCAATCTCCCGCGAACGGGAGAAGGCGACGGCGGAGCCGAGGCAGGCGAGGCCGAAGACGATGGCGTAGGGCACCAGGTCCGGTTGGCCGGGATCGCCGATCAGGGTGATCACGTAGACGAGCATTCCCCCGTACATCACCGCGAGGTCGAGCGCCCCCGCCCGCATCGCCGCCGCATCGCCGCTGAGGGCGATCCACAGCAGCGGGATGGCAATCGCCGCCAGGATCGAGCCGATGAAGATGTAGGAGAGAGGGGCTGCGGGCCAGGGCCAGAGCGTCGTCGCCCATTCCAGCTCGGCGAAGAAACCTCCCGCGAGGACCAGCGAGAGGATGCTGACGGGGACGAAAGCTGCTCTGAGCACAGGTCCTCGAACCCTAACCGGCGAGTACCGTTGGAAAGGATCCGATGATCGAGCTGAAGCCATGGACCCTGCCGCTGATCGTCGCCGCGATCGCGGTGCCGCTCACCGCGGGCTTCCTGGTGGCCGGGCCCGCCCTCGGCGTCGCGCTCGGCTTCCTCGCTGTTTCGACGCTGGTCTGGATCGCCGTCCGCCAGCGCCCCCGCGGCCCGATCGAGACGGCAAGCCCCCGCGACGACAGGCGCCACCTGCTGATCGTGCTCAGCCGCGCGCTCGACGACCCGCAGGCCATCGGGAGGGTCGCTGCGGCATACCGCGCGGATCAGGCCACCGGTGCCGCTGATGTCCTTGTCCTTGCGCCGGCCCGCAGCCGGCTGCTCGACCGCTGGGCGAACGACCTGGGGCCGGCCCGCGAGGAGGCGCAGCGCAAGCTGGTGCTGAGCGTGGCATCGCTCAGCAAGGCCGATGTCTCCGCTGAGGCGGCCGTGGGCGACGAGGACGTCGTGCAGGCCGTCGAGGACAGGCTGCGGGAGTTCCCGGCGGACGAGGTGATCCTGGTCACAGGCCCACCGGACGAGGACCCCGATGGACATAGCGCGGCGGCCGAGCTGCGCCAGCGCCTCCGCCAGCCATTCGAGCAGGTGATTGAGTCCGGCGCCGGACGCTGACGGCGTCAGTCGACCAGGCGGAGGGTCATCCGCCGCACGGCGAGGCGCCACATCGCCGATCGAGAAGGCCAGCAGGGCGGCGATCCGCAGCAGGTCAACCGCCTCGAAGCCAAAGGCGGCTCCGCGGACCAGCTCGACCAGCTGGTAGAGCGGATTGAACTGGGCCGCGATCTGAAAGCCCTGGGGCAGCTGGTCGATCGGGAAGAAGGTGCCCGCCACGAGGAAGAGCGGGGTGATCACTACCGTGGTCACGTAGTTGAACTGGTCGATCTTCGCCACCGTGGCCGCGACCGCGATGCCGAACGCGGCAAAACCGATTGCGGTGATGAACCCGAAAAACGGCACCAGCAGCATCCCCGGGGTCGGATCGAGGCCAAAGGCGAAGGAGACGATCAGCGGGAAGCAGCCGTAGACGCCGGCGCGCAGGGAGATCCAGAGGATCTCCGCGGTGACCAGCTCCTCGACGTCGACGGGCGCCGCGAGGATCGCGTCGTAGGTGCGCTGGAAACGGTGCTTGACGAAGGTGCCGAACATCGCCGGGAAGGCGGCGGAGAAGATCACCGCGGTGGCGACCATTCCCGTGCCGACGAACTCCACATAGGAGAGACCGTCGACGCCGTTGACGATCGTCGCGCCGAGGCCGAGGCCGAATGCGAGCAGGTAGATGGTCGGCTCCAGCAGGCGCGGAGAATGTCGTCGCCTTCCAGAAGGTGCGGAAGTTGGCGACCTCGCGACTCATCACACCGGTGATCGCCGCCGGCTCGAGCCGGCGCATGCGGGCCTTGCGCTCCGCGCTCATTCCGCCTCCTCCCCGGTGAGCAGGACGAAGACGTCCTCCAGCGAGGCCGCACGCCGCACCGCGTCGGCGGGCACGGATCCGTTGCTCGAGCGCTCCGCCCCGACGATCGCGATTGCGGGCCCCGCCGGTCGCACCGCGAGCCCGTCGGCCTCCGCTCCCGCCCTCACTGCGGCCAGACGGTCAGGCGGCCCATAGACCTCCGCGGTCTCACGTCCGGCGTGCTCGACGATCAGCTCGGCGGGTCGCCCGCGGGCGACGACCTTGCCGTGCGCCATCACCGCGACCTCGTCGGCGAGTCGCTCGGCCTCCTCGATGTAGTGGGTCGACATCAGGATCGTCGCACCGCGGTTCCGCAGGCCGTCGATCAGCGACCACAGCTCGGTCCGGATCTGCGGGTCGAGCCCGACGGTGGGCTCGTCGAGCAGGACCAGGCGGGGCTCGTGGACGAGCCCCCGTGCGAGCAGCAGGCGGCGGCGCATCCCTCCGGAGAGCTCGTCGACGGCATCGCGGCGCCTGTCGCGGAGCCTGGCCAGCGCCAGCGCGCGGTCGACCGCGGCGGGCACGTCGGCGACGCGGTAGAGGCGCGCGAATACCGCGAGGTTGTCCTCGACCGTGACGTCTACGTCGAGGTTGTCGAGCTGCGGGACGACGCCCATCTCGGCGCGCGCAGCCTTTGCGTCGAGCGGCAGCTCGTGCTCGAGCACCCGCAGCTCGCCGGAGTCGGGAATCGCCTGGCCCGTCAGCAGGCGCATGGTGGTCGACTTGCCGGCGCCGTTGGGCCCCAGCAGACCGAGGCAGATGCCGGCGGGCACGTCGAGGTCGAGCCCGGCCACGGCGGTGATCGAGCCGAACGTCTTGACCACGCCACGCAGCTCGATCGCGTTGCGCACCGCCTCGGTGTCTGCTGATTGACTCACCTCTCCAGGGTAGAGCGCGCCGCGGGACGGGCCGCGAGGCCCGGCGACTCAAGTCTGTGACCGGGCGTGCCGATACCTGTTGCCAATGCCTTCCTCGAGCAAGACACGCTTGCCGCGGCTGCTCGCGCTCTGCGCCCTTCTGACCCTGGCAGTCGGCGGCTCGGTCGCCCTCGCCCGTGGCGGCGCCTCGGGCAAGGTGACGATCGATTCTCACAAGATCGGCTCGGCCACCGCCAAGTGCCCGCGGGGAACAGGTGTTATCGCCGGTGGCTTCGACTCCCCGGGCTTCAGCCCGGGCAACAACCAGGCTGCGGCGGTGCGGATCGGCTCCCAACGGGTTGGTAGCCGCAAGCTGAAGACGACCGGATACAACTTCGGCGACGAGTCGGGCGTTCTCAAGTCCCTCGCCTACTGCTCTCCCCGTGGACGCGGGATCCGGGTCGGATCAGACAAGGTCTTCGTCGGCCCCCAGTCCGCCGGCGTCGCGGTCGCCACCTGCCCCGGAAGCAGCAGGGCGGTAGCGGGCGGGTTTGCCAGCCCCGGGTTCTCCGCCGCCGCCGCGCCGCGGGTGATCACCCTGACCTCGAAGCGGGTCGGACCAAACCAGTGGCGGGTCGAGGGCTTCAACCTCGGCGACGACAACAACGGCAACAACAGCTCCGATCCGCATCCCGGGACGCTGATCGCCTACGCCTACTGTCTCGATGACGCGCCGAAGATCGTCGTCCGCCACAAGCGGGTGGCGGCCGGCCTGCGCGGCCAGGTGAAGTCGTTCAAGGTCCACTGCCCACGACGAATGAGGGCGCTGTCGGGCGGGTTCGACGGCAACATCTATCTCTCGGCGAATGCGACCGCTTCCGGCGCTGTCGTCTCCAGGCGCGCCGACCACGGGCACGCCTGGCGGTTCGGGGCCCTGAGCATCTCCGAGCGCTCGGCCAAGTCCACGGGATACGCCTACTGCGTCCCCCGGCACCGCTGACCCGGCTTAGCGCAGAGCCGACAGCAGCCCCTCCGGTCGCATAGGCTCGGCCGACCATGGCGACGGACGCTGTCGGGGACTATCTGAGCCGGCCGATGACGCCCGCCGACCCGGTCATCCTCGAAGCGGTCGAGTCCGGTCCGATCGCGCTCGATCAGGCCCTGAAGATGGGCCGACCCGCAACTCGACGCCTTCAACGACTGGAGCTGCTGCGGGATCGCTATGACCCGGACGGCCGCTTCCACTCCTGGATGGGGCTGCCCGGGGAGGCTGGTTGAGTACCGGCCGCCCCGAACGGCTAGTGTCCGTGTTCAGGGACGAGGAGCCGGGAGGTTGCCCTCTCGGCAGGTGCGCAACGAGAGGAGCCGGGATGACGTTGACGATCGGTCGTGGAAGCTGCGGACGGCGTGCGCTGCTGTGGTTCGCGGGAGCGTTGCTGGCGGCTGCCTGCATCGCGGTCTTCCCGTCGAACGCCGGCGCCGCAACCAAGTGGCTCTGCCGCCCTGGACTCGCCGACAACCCTTGCACGCCGAGCCTGAAGACGACCGAGATCTCGCCGAGCGGGGAGATCGAGGGGGTCAAGAACGTGAAGCCTGCCAAGCACCCGAAGATCGACTGCTTCTACGTCTATCCGACGGTCAGTGACCAGACCGGGCCCAACGCGACCCGCAGGATCGACCCCGAGGAGCGCTCGATCGCCCTCTACCAGGCCGCCCGCTACTCGCGGCTCTGCCGCGTCTTCGCCCCGATGTACCGTCAGGTGACGGTTCCGACTCTGCTCGCCGAAGGCATAGGCGGATTCACCCCGAAGAGACTGCAGATCGCCTATTCAGGGGTGCTCGCGGCCTGGCGCACCTATCTGAAGAAGTACAACCACGGCCGCGGCGTGGTTCTGATCAGCCACTCGCAGGGCACGATCCATCTCCGCAAGCTGGTCAGTGAGCAGATCGACCCAAAGCCCAGACTGCGGAAGCGGCTGCTCTCGGCGATCCTGCTCGGCGGCAACGTCGAGGTGGCCAAGGGCAAGAAGATCGGCGGCGACTTCAAGCACGTCGGGGCCTGCCGGTCGGCCCGCCAGACCGGGTGCGTGATCGCCTTCTCGACCTTCGACGCCCCGGTCCCTTCCGACGCGCTCTTCGGCCACTCCAGCGATCCCGCCAAGCGCGATGTCCTCTGCGCCAACCCGGCGGCCCTCAGGGGCGGCTCGGCCAAGCTCGACTCGATCTTCCCGTCGGAGCCCTTCGCTCCGGGCACGATCATCGGCGGCGCGACGCTCGCGGTCGGGGCTCCGACCCCGGACGTGAACACCCCGTGGTACGAGCTGAAGGGCGGCTATCGCGGCGGCTGCTCGGCCGCCGACGGCGCCCACGTCCTGCAGATCTCCTCGCTGGGCGGCGCCCCGTTGCTCAACGCGGTTCCGGATGCGACCTGGGGGCTGCACCTGGTCGATGCCAACATCGCACTCGGGAACCTTGTCCGGGTCGTCGGCAAGGAGACCCGCGCCTACCTGCGGGCGCATCGCTAAGGAGGATCTGAGAGCCCTGGCCTAGGCCGGCTTCCGGCTCCGGGTCAGCGTGCCGACGACGTCGATCGTGCCGCCGTCGCTGCGCCAGCGGAAGTCCAGGTGGTCGCCGACCACCCGGATCGAGACTTTGCCGGACGCGCACTCGTCCTGGCCTTGGGTGATCGTCTCCTTGTAGTGGAAGCGGCGGCCCTTCAGGCCCCCGAACACCCAATCCCCTGAGCAGGGGAAGGTGGGGTAGTCGATGTAACCGCCACGGCGTCCGCGCACCAGCCTCGTCAGCCGGAGGCGGGTGAAGAAGTGCGAGTGCACCTTGCCTGGTCCGAACTGGCGCAGCGTCCCCTCGTAGATTCCGCGCAGCCGGCTCATGTAGGCCTGCTCGACAGTGGGAAAGGTGAAGACGGCTTCGCTGGGCGGTCGGGGCGGGCAGCGCTTGCCGGCCATGCCGCCGAGCGTCTTTCGGGACGCCCGGACGGCGGCGACGCGGGCCCGGTCGACGTCCGCGACGTAGGAGTCGCCGAACCGCTTCCGAAGCTCGCGGGTGTCGTAATCGCGCTCGGCTGCGACCCTGCCCTGAAAGTCGGCCAGATCCTGGATCTGGTCTGAATAGTCGCGCTGGGCGTTGAGGAACTCCTTCATGTCCGCCCTGGCGTCGTCGTCCGGCTTCAGCGCGTCGAGCCTCTTAACGGTCTCGCCGATCAGCTTGGCGTCCGCGTCGAGCAGGACCCTGCGCTGCTGCTCGATGTAGTACTCGGCGGTTGCGGCGTCCCGGGGAGCGCCGAACTCCCAGTCATCGGCGAAGGCGTCCGCCCGCTGCTCGGCCTGCTGGCAGATATCCCCGGCGGAGCTGGCCAGCTCGTCGGGCGATTGCGAGTCGTCACCTCCCGAGCCGCAACCCATGATCGCGAGCGCGACGATGGTGAGGGTGGCAAAGATGGTTGAGCTTCCCCGATTGCGCATCTGCGTCCTCCCTGCGGACGTGACCTGGACTGGACAGAGCCCATGCTCCCATCCCGAACGCCACCTCCCAAATCGTCTACCCTCTTTTGGGGCCAAGCGATGCGCGGGGAAGCCAGACATGGGGGAAGGCGCTGGATCGGGATGATGCTGGCCGCCCTGCTGCTCGCCGCCGGGCTCGCGGCGATCGCCGCGGCGAAGCCTCACAAGCCGAAGACGACGACCAAGCGGATCTCGGTTCGCTCCAACCGGTCCGAGGTCAACGCCGACAACGACTTCGGTGCGATCTCCGCCAACGGGCGCTTCGTGACCTTCGAGTCGGTCGGCAAGTTCACCAAGGGCGACAGCATCGCGACCGAGGACGTCTTCCGCCATGATCGCAAGACGGGCAAGACCCGCCGCGTCAGCCTCAAGTCCAACGGCCGGCAGGTGCCCGGCGGCGGCGCCAACGACTCCGCGATCTCCGGCAACGGACGCTACGTCGCCTTCCACGCCGAGGGCGCGTTCGTGCCCGGGGACACCAACGGCAGGGACGACGTCTACGTCAAGGACATGAAGACCGGCAAGGTGAGGCGCGCCAGCATCCGCTCCGACGGCTCCGAGCTTGCATACGACAGCCTTCACCCAGCGATCTCCGGCAACGGCCGCTTTGTCGCCTTTGACTCCGAGGGCCCTTTCGTCGGAGCCGACACCAACACGATCTCAGACGTCTTCCGGCACGACATGAAGACCGGGAAGACGATCCGGGTCGACATCCGCTCCGACGGCACCCAGACCGAGTACACCCCCGCGATCAATTTCGGCGCCGACAGCGAAGAGCCCAGCATCTCGGGGGACGGGAACCTGATCGCCTACGAGTCCATTGACGACACGATGACCGCCGAGCCCGACTACGACAACAAGATCGACACCGACGTCTTCGTCCGCAACGTCAGGCAGGGCAAGACCCTGCGAGCCAGCATCAAGCCGAACGGGACCGAGGCCGCCGGCGCAGCAAATCAGAACAACAGCTTCTCGGCGATCTCGGGGAACGGCCGATTCGTCGCCTTCACCGCCGATGAATTCGGCGACTTCGTCCCCGGCGACACGAACAACACCTTCGACGTCTACGTCAAGGACCTGAGGACCGGCGCGATTGGCCGGGTCAGCGTGAAGAGCGACGGATCGCAGTCGCCGGACCCGAGCGGCGGCCCGACCTCTGTCTCGGGCAACGGCAACCGGGTCGCCTTCGAGTCGAACGCGCAGCTTGTTCCCGGCGATTCGAGCGGCATGTTGCGCGACGTCTACATCCGCGATCGCAAGGCGAAGCGGACGATCAGGGCGAGCGTCACCACGAAGCGCAAGGAGGTGCTCGCCGACCATCAGCTGCCGGCGCTCTCAGCCGACGGTCACTGGCTCGCCTTCTCCTCGATGGGCAAGCTGACCGCGGGCGACTCCGGCATGGACTTCGACGTCTTCGAGCGGGGCCCGATCCGTTAGGCGCTAGCCGTAGAGGTCTTCGAAGCGCTCCGCGTAGCGCTCGTTGATCACGTTGCGCTTCACCTTCAGGGTCGGGGTCAGCTCGCCAGCCTCCTGCGAGAGGTCCTGCTCGAGGATGAAGAACTTCTTGATCTGCTCGACCTGGGCGTAGTTGGAGTTTGCGCGGTCCAGCTCGAGCTGGATCAGCTCGATCACCCGCTGCTCCGTGGCCAGCTCGGCGATTGTTCCCGGAAGACCCTGGTCCGCGGCCCAGGGCAGGATCTCCTCCTCGTCGAGCGTGATCAGCGCGGTCGGGAAGGGGCGGCGGTCGCCGTGCATGATCGCCTGGGAGATCCAGCGCGATTGCTTGAGGTCGTTCTCGATATTGGCCGGCGTCAGGTTCTTGCCACCGGCGGTGATGATGATGTCCTTCTTGCGGCCCGTGATGCTCAGGAAGCCGTCCTCGTCGAGAGAGCCCAGATCCCCGGTGTGAAACCAGCCGTCGGAGTCCTTGGCCTCCGCGGTCGCCTCCGGGTTGCCCCAGTACCCGCGGAAGACGTTGGGCCCCCGCATCAGCACCTCGCCGTCGTCCGCGACCCTGATCTCGACTCCCGGCATCGGCTGCCCAACGGTGCCCACCCTCTGGGCCTCGAGCCTGTTGACGGTGCCGACCCCGTTAGTCTCGGTCAGCCCATAACCCTCGAGCACCGGAACGCCGGCGGCGAGGAAGAAGCTGAGGATCTCGGGAGCGATCGGGGCCGCGCCGCTGACGGCGCGCCGCACGTCACCGCCGAAGATCGCCCGCACCTTTGAGAACAAAGCCTCATCGGCCTGCTCGTAGGCGGCGCGGAGGTCCTCGGGCACCTCTTCGCCAGCTTCCTCCAGCTCGCGCACCCGCAGCCCGACTTTTACGGCGCCCTCGATCTGGCCCGGCTCGGCCTGGGAGGTGACGAGCGTGTAGAGCTTCTCGAAGATCCGCGGCACCGAGGGGAAGTAGGTCGGATGGGTCTCGGTCAGCTCTGGGATGACCGCCTTGGTGTCGCCGCCGAAGTAGACGATCGTGGCGCCGATCTCGAAGGAGCCGACCTGGACCGTCTGCGCGAAGACGTGGGCGAGCGGCAGGAAGAGGTAGGAGACCTCGTCATCGCCTATGAAATCCGTCTCGTTGATCATCGGACCCAGCGATGCGCAGTTGAGGTGGGTGAGCACGCAGCCCTTCGGCGGGCCCGTGGTTCCGGAGGTGTAGATGAACACACAGGGGTCGTCGAGGCCCATGCCCTCGGCGCGGCCTGCGAGCTGGGCCTCGTCGCCGCCTCGACCGCGCTCCCTCAGGTCCTCGAGGGTGGTCTCGCCGTCGTCGATGCCGATCACCTGGCGCAGGTCGGGGAGGCCGGCGCGAACCTCCTCGAGCTTGGCGATCTGGGCCGAGTTCTCGCAGATCGCCACCACGGCGCCGGAGTTCCCTGCGACCCACTCGCACTCCTTTGGGGAGTTCGTCGGGTAGATCGGGACGACGACCGCCCCGGTGGCCGAGACGGCGAAGCTGGCATAGGTCCACTCGGGAGACGTGTCGGCGAGGATGCACACCCGGTCGCCCGGCTCGACCCCGAGATCGATCAGGCCCAGGGCGATCTCCTGGACGATCACGGCCACCTCCTCGTAGCTGACCTCGCGCCACTCCCCGTCCGTGACCTTGTGGCGAACCGCGGTCGCCCCGCCGAAGCTGGCGGCGGCGCGGGCGGCGATATCGGCGATCGTGTGCTCGACCGGCGGCAGCTCGGGCCCGGCCGTGCTCCTGGTCACGCTGGCTTCCATCTCTCCTCCTCCGCCGGCTCCGGCGCTAGTGAATGGCTCCCATGATGCCGACTCTCGCAGGCCCGCCGGTAATGCTCAAGCCCTCCGCGGGGAGGGCCGATGAAACGGCGTGGCCCCAGAAGCGTCGTCCTCCCACCGGTCGTCGACCGCCCTGCTGGCATTCCTCGTGCTCGGCGGGTGCGGCCTCGCCGTCCATGCCGTGCACGGCGCCACGATCGCCCATCCCGGCGCCGACACCGCGATC
The DNA here is from genome assembly GCA_963738305.1 of uncultured Actinomycetes bacterium. Classification (GTDB taxonomy): domain Bacteria; phylum Actinomycetota; class Thermoleophilia; order Solirubrobacterales; family 70-9; genus JBBRHQ01. The sequence goes on from CAVTVU010000007.1 coordinate 140,423, forward strand.
GCCGACTGGCTCTACTGCGCGCTGTTCGCGCTCGCGGCGCTCGCCTGCGCGCTGCGCGCGAGCCTGGAGCGGCGCCGTGGTGGCCCGGCCCTTCCCTGGGCGACCGCCGCTGCGGGCGTCGTGCTCTGGGGCGCCGCCGAGGTCTCCTTCCGCCTCATCGAGACGGATCCGACCTCCTCCTACCCGGCGCTCACGCAGGGGCTCCTGCTGCTCAGCTTCGCCCTGGCGACGATCACCCTCGTCCTGCTCGCCCGGGAACGGATCGACGGCTTCGGCAAGGGGCTGGCGCTGGACGGGCTGATCGGCGGCCTCGCGATCTCCTCGATTGCCGCGAGCCTGCTCTTCCCGGTTTCCTCGGGCGGCGCGATCGACCAGGCCGGCCCTCCCGCCGTCTTCCTCCTTGCCGACCTCGCGATCCTCGCCCTCGTAATCGTCAGCATCGCGCTCACAGGCTGGCGCCCGGGGCGGTGCTGGGCGCTGATCTCGGCGGGGATCGTGGTCAACACCGTGGGCAATATCGCCCTCGTGCAGGCGACCAACGGCGGCACCTTCGAGCGCGGCAGCCCGGTCGACACGCTCTATGTCTCCTCGGCCCTGCTGCTCGGCCTGGCGACCGCATACCCGATCCGCCCAGTCGTGAGCCGTCACCCCGATGACGCGCGCCGTGTGGTGGCGCCGCTCCTCGCCGCGGGCCTCGCCTTGAGCCTGCTCTGCGTCGCCGCCTTCACGGAGATCGCCCCGGTCGCGGTGCTGCTGGCGGCCGCCACGCTTGCCCTGGTCGTGGTGCGCACCGCTCTCGCCTTCCGCGACAACCAGCACCTGCTCGAGGCGCGCCAGCGCGACGCGCTCAGTGACGGGCTGACCGGGCTCGGCAACCGGCGCAAGCTGATGACCGACCTCGAGGACTCGATGCTGGAGGTGGGGGAAGGCAGGCAGCGCAGCCTGATCCTCTTCGACCTTGACGGCTTCAAGCGCTACAACGACACCTTCGGCCACCCCGCCGGCGACACCCTGCTGGCCAGGCTGGGAGCCAACCTGCGCTCGGCCGTCTCGGCCCACGGCGAGGCATACCGGATCGGCGGCGACGAATTCTGCGCGCTGGTCCGCACCGACGAGCTGAAGGAGGAGGCGATCATCGCCGGCGCCTGCGAGGCGCTCTCGGACAGCGGCAGCGGTTTCTCGGTCCGCCCCTCCTACGGCGCGGTCGCGCTCGGGCGGGAGGCGGCGAGCGCTCCGCAAGCGCTCCACGAGGCGGACCAACGGATGTACGCGCACAAGCAGGGCCGGCCCGGGTCGGTCACCCGCGAGGCCCGCGCGGTCCTGCTCAGCATCCTCTCCGAGCGCGAGCCCACCCTCGACGAGCACCTGCACGCGGTTGCCCGTCTCGCCCAGCTCGTGGGGGACGAGCTGGGCCTCGAGGGGGAGGAGCTCGATGTCGTGGTCCGGGCCGCAGAGCTGCACGACATCGGCAAGATGGCGATGCCGGACTCGATCCTGCGCAAGCCCGGGCCGCTGAGCGAGCCGGAGTGGGAGATCATGCGCCGCCACCCCGTGGTCGGCGAGCGGATCCTCAGCTCGGTCCCTGCCCTGGGGCCGGTGGCAAAGGTGGTGCGCTCGACCCACGAGCGGATCGACGGGGAGGGCTACCCGGATGGCCTGGCCGGGAAGGAGATCCCGCTGGGCCCGCGGATCGTCTTCGTCTGCGACGCCTACAACGCGATGCGCACGGAGCGCTCCTACGACAGCGCCCGCTCGCACACCGAGGCGATCGCCGAATTGCGGCAGGAAGCCGGGACCAGGTTCGACCCGGTCGTCGTCGAGGCGCTCTGCCGGGTCGTCCCCGAGTACATGCGGGCCGGGGACCCGCGCATCGACGAAGACGAGCAGGCGTTCCTCGACGAGGTCGGGCCTCGGGGATTGCGCCGACAGGGAGCGCCCTAGCTGGCGGTCGAGGCCGCCGTGACCTCTGGCTCCGGGGGCCCGCTGGGTTCGGTCCGACCCTGGCGGAGGGCCAGCCCGACCTGCGGGTAGACGAGGGTGGAGATGATCGCCGCCCCGACCAGGGCGGCGGAGGTCGTCGACTCCATGTGGCCACCGTCAACGGCAATGGTCGTAATGGCGACAACCAACGGCAGCTCCGTGGCACAGAAGAATCCCAACGCCACCCTGTCCCGCAACGGCATCGCTCCCCGATAGAGCACGAGCGCGGGGAATCCGCGCACAAGGATGAACAGGCCAAGGAAAAGCGGGAGCTTCAGCAGCGCCGAGCTACTGGACAGCAACGCATCGAGATCAAAGGTCAGTCCGCTCGTGACGAAGAAGAACGGGATCAGAAACCCAAAGCCGACCGCCGTGAGCTTCGACTCGAAAACCTCGACTTCCTGCCCCTTCAACGCCACTCGCGTGATCAGGCCGGCGACGAATCCGCCCAGCAGGATGTCCAGGCCCAGGTCGCCGGCGATCGCTACAAGGCCGAAGACGAGGACAACGGCGATCCGGACCGCGAGCTGACTACTCGATTCGAGGCTCCTCTCGAGCACCCGCCAGCCGGGGGTGGCAAGTCGCACGGAGGCGATTGCGATTGCGATTGCGAGCACGATGAAGGCAGCAAGGATCAGCGCCTCCTCGATCGGATGGGAGGTCGAGAGGACCAGCGTGATCAGCAGGATGGGGCCGAACTCGCCCATCGCGCCGGCCCCGAGGAGGCTGGTGCCGAAAGGAGTCCGAAGCTCACCGGTGTCGCGAAGGATCGGTATCAAGGTGCCGATCGCTGTCGTGGCCATTGCCGAGCCGGTGTAGAGGAGGGAGATGACGATTCCAACGGCCTCGAGGGCCCCGCCGATCCCGTAAGCGAGCGCCACCGACAGCGCCCAGCCGATCGCTCCGAGTCGAAGCGGAGTGCCTCTGATGCGCTCGAAATCGATCTCGTATCCGGCGAAGAAGAAAAGCATCCCGAGCCCGAGATTCGAGAAGAACTTGATGAAGCTGTCTCCGTCCGCGATATCGAGCACATCGGGACCGACCAAGATTCCGAGCAGAAGCTCCATGACGACGACCGGAGGCACGAACCTGCCAGGGAGGAGCGCGACGCTCAACGCCGCGATTGCCGCGACCGCGACGATCACGAAGAACGATGCAGTGTCGAGGGAAAACAGGAGCCGTACTCCGGCCGCGGCCTAGGCTGTGGTTTCGGGAATGCCCAGGGTGGCAGCGATCTCGTCGACCGCGGCGCGCTCGGTGTCGCTGACTCGCTCTCCGCTCAGGCCAAGGAAGCCCTCGCGGTGAGCCTCGGCGACCCGCTCGGCAAGGCCCACGATGAAGCGCTTGTACTCCTCGATCTCCCCCGGCTCCGCCTTCGTTTCGAGCACTCCAATCGCCTCGCGGAGGTTCTGGAGGTTGTGACCCTTTAGCTCCTCCACCGAGCCGGCGCGAGTGTGGTCGACCTCGGGCTTGGTCGAGACGACCTCGTCCAGCAGCTCGCTCTCTCCGTGGTGCTTGCGGGCCTCCGTGTAGGCCTTGGCCATCGAGAAGCTCTCGCGGACCGAGCCGCCGCTCTGGGCGGTGATCACGATCATCCCGGCGCTCGGGGGCGCCTCGAGAATCTGCCGCCACTCCTCCTCGGTGAAATCCGACTTCCCCGTCATCCCACTCCTTCGCGTTTGGGTCCGGCCTGGCCGCTGCCTGCCGGCCTGGGCGAGATACTAAGCGCGTGACGGAGCCCGCGAGCGCCAGCGTGGAGATCGGCCCTTCCGGAGTCGGAGCTGACGAGGTGATCGCGGTCGCCCGCCGCGGCGCCGTCGCGAACCTCGGCGCTCGCGCCCGCGAGGAGATGGAGCGCAGCGCCGCCATCGTCGAGCGCCTGGCCGCCTCGGATGAGCCGGCCTACGGCATCTCCACCGGTTTCGGCTCGCTGGCGACCACCCGGATTCCGGCCTCCCAGCGGGCCGAGCTGCAGCGGGCGCTGGTCCGCTCCCACGCCGCCGGGATGGGACCGCCGGTCGAGGTCGAGGTGGTGCGGGCGATGATGCTGCTACGCGCGCGCACCCTGGCGATGGGCTTCTCCGGGGCGCGGCCGCTGCTTGCCGAGACGATCCTCGCCCTGCTCGAGGCGGGGCTCACCCCAATCGTCCCCGAGCACGGCTCGCTGGGCGCCAGCGGCGACCTCGCGCCGCTGGCGCACTGCGCACTCGCCCTGATCGGCGAGGGAGCGGTGAGGGACCGTGGAGGCGCCATCCGGGGGGCACCGGAAGCCATGCGAGAAGTCGGAATAGAGCCCGTCGCTCTCATCGCCAAGGAGGGTTTGGCCCTGATCAACGGCACCGACGGGATCCTCGGGATGCTGGTCCTGGCGATCGACGACCTGCGGGCGCTGCTGCGGGCGGCTGAGATCGCCGCGGCGATGTCGGTCGAGGCATTGTTGGGCACCGATCGGGCCTTCGCCGCGGACCTGGTCGCTCTGCGCCCGCAGCCGGGGCAGGCCGACAGCGCAGCCAACCTGCGGGCCCTGCTGGAGGGCTCGGAGATCGTCGCCTCGCACCGGGAGGGCGATGCCAGGGTGCAGGACGCCTACTCGCTGCGCTGCGCGCCGCAGGTGAGCGGCGCTGCCCGCGACGCGCTCGCCTACGCCGAGGGGGTGGCGGAGGCCGAGCTTGGCGCGGCGATCGACAACCCGATGATCCTTCCCGACGGCAGGGTCGAGTCCTGCGGCAACTTCCACGGCGCGCCGCTGGCCCACGCATGCGACTTCCTGGCAATCGTCGCGGCGGACGTCGCCGCGATCGCCGAGCGCCGCACCGATCGACTCCTGGACGCCGGCCGCTCGCACGGCCTGCCGCCGTTCCTGGCGGAGGATGCGGGGGTCAACTCGGGAATGATGATTTCCCAGTACACGCAGGCCGCGGTGGTCGCGGACAGCCGGCGCCTGGCAACACCGGCCAGCGTCGACTCGTTGCCGACCAGCGCGATGCAGGAGGACCACGTCTCGATGGGCTGGTCGGCTGCGCGGAAGTTGCGGACCTCGGTCGCCAACCTGGGCCGCGTCATCGCGGTCGAGGTCGCCTGCGCAGCCCGCGGGCTCGACCTGCGGGCGCCGCTCGAGCCGGCGCCGGCGACGGCTGCGGCGCTGGCGGCGGTGCGCGCCCGCGTGCCCGGGCCGGGCCCCGATCGCTGGCTGGCCCCGGAGCTGGCGGACGTGGAGGAGCTCGTGGCCGGCGGAGGGCTGCTCGGGGCCGTGGAGGCAAGGATCGGAGAAATGCGATGAGCGAGAGGATGCTGCCGTGACCTCAGGCCCGAGAGAGGTGAGAGCGCCGCGCGGATCGGATCTCTCCTGCCGTGGCTGGCCCCAGGAGGCGGCGCTGCGGATGCTGATGAACAACCTCGACCCGGAGGTCGCGGAGCGGCCCGACGACCTCGTGGTCTACGGCGGCACGGGTCGCGCCGCCCGCTCCTGGGAGGCCTTCGACGCGCTCGTCAGCACCCTGCGCGGGCTCGGCGACGACGAGACGATGCTGGTCCAGTCGGGGAAGCCGGTCGGGGTCTTCCGCACCCACGAATGGGCCCCCCGCGTGCTGATCGCCAACTCGAACCTCGTCCCCGACTGGGCGAGCTGGGAGGAGTTCCGGCGTCTCGAGGAGATGGGGTTGACGATGTATGGGCAGATGACAGCGGGCTCCTGGATCTACATCGGCAGCCAGGGGATCGTTCAGGGCACCTACGAGTGCTTCGCCGAGATTGCCCGCCGCCGCTTCGGCGGCTCGCTGGAGGGCACGATCACGGTCACGGCCGGTCTCGGCGGTATGGGGGGCGCCCAGCCGCTGGCGGTGACGATGAACGGCGGGGTCGCGCTCTGCGTGGAGGTCGACCAGCACCGGATCGACCGGCGGCTCGAGACCCGCTATCTCGACGAGGAGGCGGCCGACCTGGACGACGCCGTCGCCCGCTGCGAGGCAGCCAGGGCGGAGGGGCGCGCCCTCAGCGTGGGACTCTGCGCGAACGCCGCGGACGCGCTGCCGACCCTGCGGGAGATGGGCTTCGAGGCTTCGATCGTCACCGACCAGACCAGCGCCCACGACCCGCTGGTGGGCTACGTGCCGAACCTGATCAGCCTGGCGGAGGCCGAGGAGCTCCGGGTCGCAGACCCGGACACCTACGTGCGTCGATCGCGGGCGGCGATGGCCGCCCACTGCGCGGCCATGGTCGGCTTCCTCGACGACGGCGCCGAGGTATTCGACTACGGCAACAGCCTGCGGGCCGAGGCGGAGCTCGGCGGCTTCGAGCGGGCCTTCGCCTACCCGGGCTTCGTCTCCGCCTACATCCGCCCGCTCTTCTGCGAGGGCAAGGGGCCGTTCCGCTGGGTAGCGCTCTCCGGCGACCCCTCCGACATCGCCGCCACCGACCGCGCCGTGCTGGAGGAGATCCCCGATGCCCCCGGGCTGGAGCGCTGGATCAGGCTCGCCGGCGAGCGGATCGCCTACCAGGGCCTGCCGGCGCGGATCTGCTGGGCCGGCTACGGCGAGCGGGCGCGCCTCGGGCTGCGCTTCAACGAGATGGTCGCCTCGGGGAAGCTGAAGGGGCCGATCGTGATCGGCCGCGACCACCTCGACTCCGGCTCGGTCGCCTCACCCTACCGTGAGACCGAGTCGATGGCCGACGGCTCCGACGCGATCGCCGACTGGCCGCTTCTGAACGCCCTTCTCAACACCTCCGCCGGAGCATCGTGGGTGAGCATCCACCACGGGGGCGGTGTCGGCATCGGGCGCTCGATCCACGCCGGCATGGTCTGCCTCGCCGATGGCAGCGATCTCGCCGCCCAAAAGCTCGAGCGGGTGCTCACCACCGATCCGGGCAGCGGCGTGATGCGCCACGCCGACGCGGGGTACGAGCGGGCCGGAGAGGTGGCGAGGGAGCGGGGCGTTCGCGTTCCGATGGAGGAGGGTTAGTGCCGACGCCCGGTGGACGGGGCTGGGTAGGGGTGGCGCTGTGGGAAGGTCGACGGGGCTGGGTAAGAGCCGCGCCGGTGCTTCGTTGGACGGATCCGGTTGCTGTGGCGACCAAATCCGTCCAGGGAATGATTCTGGAGCGATTTGGCGGGTCGGGGGGGCGATGAGCGTTCGCGAGATCCGCGTGATCGGCGACCCGGTGCTCCGCGAGCGCGCCCGCGAGGTGCCGGAGTTCGAGATCGATTCGGAGAGGGTCCAGTCGCTGATCGACGACCTGATCGAGACCATGCGCTCGGCCGGGGGCGCCGGGCTGGCCGCCAACCAGGTCGGGGAGACGGTCCGGGTGGCCGTCGCCGAGGTGGACGGCGCCAATCCCCGCTACCCCTACAAGCCGCCCATCCCGCTGACCGTCATGGTCAACCCCGAGGTCGTCCCGCTCGGAGAGGAGACCCTGCTGATCAACGAGGGCTGCCTGTCGGTGCCGGATCTGCGCGGCGACGTAGAGCGGCATCTCGCGGTCCGGGTGCGCTACCTGGACCGCGGGGGCGAGCGACGCGAGGAGGAGTTGCAGGGACTGACCGCCGGGACCTTCCAGCACGAGGTCGACCACCTCGACGGCGTGCTGATCGTCGACCGGGCCGATCCCCGCAGCCTGGCGACCTGGGAGCAGTTCGAGCGGCACGGCCGCGAGGACTTCCTGGAGCGGATCGCCCCCTACGCCCGGGAGCCCGGTTGACGCTCTACTGGTGCGAGCTGGCCTGGCGAGGCGCGGAGGAGGCGGAGCCCGGGATCCTGGTCGAGACCGAGGGCGAGCGGATCGTCTCCGTCGAACGAGCTGCCCCCCACCTGGCGCCACCCGGCTCGGAGGCCTCACCGTCCCGGGGCTGGCGAACGCCCACTCGCACGCCTTTCAGCGGGCGATCCGGGGGCGGACCCACGCCGCGCGCGGAGACTTCTGGAGCTGGCGCGAGCAGATGTATGCCGCTTCCGCTCGGCTCGACCCCGACTCCTACCTGCGGCTGGCGCGGGCGACGTTCGCCGAGATGGCGCTCGCCGGCATCACCTCAGTGGGGGAGTTCCACTACCTCCATCACGGGCAGGATGGGCGCCGCTACGCAGACCCCAACGCGATGGGCAATGCCGTGATCGAGGCCGCCGCCCAGGCGGGCGTGCGGATGACGCTGATCGACGCCTGCTACCTCCACGGTGGCATCGGGCGCGAGCCCGACGAGGCGCAGCGGCGCTTCTGCGATGGCAGTGCCGCGGCCTGGGCCGAGCGGGTCGAGCAATTGCGCCCCGAGCCGGGCGCAAGGATCGGCGCCGCGATCCACAGCGTCCGCGCCGTGGACCCGGCGGCGGCGGCCGATGTCGCCGCCTGGGCGCGCGAGCGCGCCGCCCCCCTCCACGCCCACCTCTCCGAGCAGCCGGCCGAGAACGAGGAGTGCCTCAGCTCGCACGGCATGACCCCGGCTGAGCTGCTGATGGAGGCCGGGGCGGTGGACCGGCGGTTCACCGCGATCCACGCGACCCATCTCGCAGAGGACGATTTCGGCATCCTCGGCGAGGCCGGGGCCAGCATCTGCCTCTGCCCGACCACCGAGCGCGATCTGGCCGACGGGGTCGGCCCGGCCAGCCGGCTCGCGGACGCCGGCTCGGCCCTCTGCCTTGGGTCCGACTCCAACTCCGTCATCGACCTCCTCGAGGAGGCGCGGGCGGTGGAGATGGACGAGCGCCTGATCAGCGGCGCCCGAGGCCATCATCGGGCAGCCGATCTCTGGCGGGCGGCGAGCTCGGATGGGCACGCGGCGATCGGCTGGCCGGAGGCGGGCCGCATCGAGCCGGGGGCGATCGCCGACCTGGTCACGATCGGGCTCGACTCTCCCCGCCTCGCCGGGACCGCTCCCCAACATGTCCTCGCCTCGGTCCTCTTTGCCGGCGGAGCAGCCGACGTGCGCGGCGTCATCTGCGGCGGACGTGAGCTGGTCAGCGAAGGCAGGCACCTCTCGATCAACGTCCCCGCCGAGCTGGAGAGCTCGATCGGAGCGCTGGCCGGATGAGCGCGACCGTCCTCGACAACATCGGCCGCCTCGTCACCAACGAGCCGGAGCTGGGGGAGGGCCCCCTGGGCCTGCGGGCCGACGCGGCGCTCGTCATCGAGGACGGGAGGGTGAGTGCGATCGAGGACGCCGGAGCCACGGCCGACGAGCGCATCGACGCCGCCGGGCGGGCCGTGATCCCGGGCTTCGTCGACAGCCACACCCACCTCGTCTTCGCGGGCGATCGCTCCGAGGAGTTCGCGGCCCGGATGGCGGGCCGGCCCTATGAAGCAGGGGGGATCAGGGTGAGCACCGAGGCGACCAGGGGGGCGAGCACGGAGGAGCTCGAGGCGCTGACCGCGGCGCGGCGCCGTGAAGGGCTTCGCGCCGGGATCACCCACGCGGAGATCAAGTCCGGGTACGGGCTCGACGTAGCCACCGAGCGACGCTGCTGCGAGGTCGCCGCCCGCTTCACCGATGACGTCACCTTCCTCGGCGCCCATGTCGTTCCGGCGGAGTTCGGGGGACGGGCCGATCGCTACGTCGAGTTGGTCTGCGGCGAGATGCTCGACGCCTGCGCGCCCCTGGCGCGCTGGATCGACGTGTTCTGCGAGCGTGACGCCTTCGACGCAGAGCAGTCCCGCACGGTGCTGGAGGCGGGGCGCCGGGCCGGGCTGGGGTTGCGCGTCCACGGCAACCAGCTTGGCGAGGGGCCCGGGGTGAGGCTGGCGGTCGAGCTGGGGGCGGCCTCGGTCGATCACTGCACCTATCTCTCGGACGCCGACGTCGAGGCCCTGGCCGGCTCGGAGACGGTTGCCACCTTCCTGCCGGCGACCGACTTCTCCACCCGCCAGCCGTATCCCGACGCGCGCCGGGTGATCGAAGCCGGGGCCACGGTGGCGATCGCCACCAACACCAACCCCGGCTCGAGCAACACGACCTCGATGAGCTTCTGCATCGCACTGGCCGTCCGCGACATGGGGATGAGCGCCGACGAGGCGCTGATCGCCGCGACCCTGGGCGGTGCCAGGGCCCTGCGGCGCAACGACGTCGGGCGCCTCGCTCCGGGCACCCGGGCCGACGCCGTCGTCCTCGACGCCGCCTCGCACTCCGACCTCGTCTACCGGCCGGGGGTGCCGCTGATCGCGATGACGATCCGCGGCGGCGAGGTCGTCTGGGGCGAGCCACCCGGCTGAGGGGCGGGCCGTTGAGCCCAGCCCGCGGCGGGGGGTCAGCGGGCTTGGCCGAGCAGCATCCGCTGCTCGGCGGCCCCGATCAGTCGCCTGGCGCGGTCGACCGAGTCGATAGCACCGAGGGGACCTCCGCCATCACCCACAGCTCGAACCCGCCGGCATCGTCATGCGAGAGCTCGGCGAAGCTGCGGGACGAAGTCGGTGGCGGACCGCTGGGCGACGGGGTTTTGCACGGTGCTCTCCTCTCGACGGGGTGGACGGGACCGGCTGGCGTTATCCAGACCAGCAGATGAGGCGCCTCACCACACCATGGGGGAAAACCACATCGGCTCGGCGGCGCGCTACGGATACGCGACTGTGCTGCGGGCGCTGTAATGGGGATCCCCCGATGGCTGCCGCGGAGACCCTGACCGCGCTCGACGCGACCTTTCTCGAGCTCGAGGAGGCAGACGACAGCGCCCACATGCACATCGGTGGGGTCATGGTCTTCGATGCGCTGCCCGAAGGAGCCGCTCCCGCGACCGACGAGGTGGTCCGCCGGCTCACTCGGCGGCTCGGCGCGATGCCCCGCTACCACCAGCGCCTCTCCGAGCCCCGCACTGGCGGCATCCACTGGCCGAGCTGGGAGCGCGACCCGGACTTCGACATCGGCGCCCACATCCGCCGCGCCGCCCTGCCCGCCCCGGGCGGCGAGGCGGAGTTCCTCGAATGGGCCGGCGACTACTTCTCGCAGCGGCTCGACCGCCGGCGCCCGCTTTGGGACCTGGTCGTCCTGGAGGGACTGGCCGGGGAGCGTTGGGCGCTGGTCAGCAAGACCCATCACTGCCTCGTGGACGGCGTCGGCTCGGTCGACGCCACCCATCTTCTGCTCGACTTTGAGCAGGTGCCGCCGGGGGGGCGGTGGATCGGCGCGGGCACCTCCGAGGATGAGGAGCCCGCCGGCGATAGCATCGGCGGCGGCATCGGCGGCACGGCGCGCTCGCTGGCATCGGGGGCCGTCGGCGTTGCGAGCGGTGCGGTCCGGCTCCCGCTCCGGCTGGCCGGTGCGGGGGCGGGCATGGTCAGGCATCCCGACCGTGCCCGGGACGCGGTCGAGCGCTCCCGCGCCGTCGTGGAGCTGATGGTGCGGGACGAGGTCGACGCCGCTCCCCACACCAGCCTCAACGAGCCGATCGGGGCCCACCGCCGCCTGGCGACGATGAGCGTCCCGCTGGACGAGCTGAAGCGGATCTACCGGACCTTCGGCGGCACCCTCAACGACGTCGTCCTCGCGATCGCCGCCGGCGGCTTCCGGGAGCTGCTCGAGCAGCGAGGCGAGCCGCTGCCGGAGAAGGGTCTGCGGGCGATGGTCCCGATGAACATCAGGGCGGCAAGTGAGCGGCTGGAGCTCGGCAACAAGGTCAGCTCGCTGTTCGTGCACCTGCCCGTCTCGGAGCCCGACCCGCTGCGTCGCTACAGGGTCCAGGTGGCCGAGGCCGAGGAGCTCAAGGCGGGCCGGCAGGGTGTCGGCTCGAAGACGCTTATCGACGTCGCCGCCCTGGCCCCGCCGGCGATCCACAGCTTCCTCGCCAGGTCACTCTTCGCCACCCGCCTCTTCAACGTGACGATCACCAACGTCCCCGGCTCGTCCGTCCCGCTCTATGCCTTCGGTTCGCGGCTGCAGGCCGTGTGGCCCCTGGTCCCGATCGCCGCCGAGCACGCGGTCGGGATAGCGGTGTTCAGCTATGCAGGCGACCTCTACTTCTGCGTCAACGCCGATCGCGACACGGTCGGCGACCTGCCGATCCTGCGCGACGGGATGAAGCGCGCCCTGCGGGAGCTGAGCGATCTCGCGGACGCCGAAAGCCGTCAGGCCGGCGGTTGACCCTCGATCGCGCCGGGCACGACGCGCTTGCGTGGGCGAGGCACGACGATTGCCGGGCAGCGAGCGGCCCTGACCATCATCGACGACGTGCTGCCCAGGAGCACGCTGCGCACCGGCCCGTAGCCGCGCGATCCCATCACCAGCAGGTCCACGCCCTGCTCGCACTCGCTGAGCAGCTCCGGCACCGGGTTCCCCCGGCAGACGACGGGCAGCGCCCTGACCTGCGAGGGCAGGGCCGCGGCAGCGTCGTGGATCGCGTCGCGCAGGCCGGCCCGCGCCGTGGAGGCGACCTGCTGGATCCCTGCCCCGGCGCCCGGGGGCGCCTCACCGGCATCGAGCACGCCGATCACGCGCACGGTCGCGCTCGCTCCGCTCGCCAGCTCGCCGGCGAGGGCCAGTGCCGCTCGGGCCTCGGGCGAATCGTCGTAGGCGACGCCGAGCACCCGCAGCCCGTACTCGGATCGCGCCAGGCCACGCGGCGCCACGGCCACCGGGCACGGGGAACCGTGCAGCATCGGCTCGATAATGCTTCCCGGCATCACCTGCCCGACGGCCCCGCGACGGCTGGAGGAGAGGACGAGGATTGCGTCCGGGCTCTCCGCCGCGAGCGCGTAGAGCGCCCTGGCGGCGGAGTCGCCACCGAGGGCGCGGGCCTCTGCCTCGACCCCCTCGATCGAGGCGACCGCAGCGGCAAGCGCCGCCGCCTGCTCGTCGGTGGGTGGCTCCTCCGGTGCGAGGGCGCCGACCCTGCGGCGCCCGCGCGGGAAGGCCTCGGCGACGATCATCCGCGTTCCGGTCGACAGCGCCAGTGCCTGACCCAGGACCAGCGCGTCGCCCCCGTGCTCGGGGCCGTCGTAGCCGACGATCACCGCGGAAACCGCCATCATGCGCGGCAGGCTAACGTGGTGGAGAGGTGAGTGGATGCGGGTGATCGAGCGCGAATCGCTTGACGATCTCTTCGGGGCCCTGCGGCGCCGCGGCTACCGCACGGTCGGCCCGGTCCTGCGCGACGCCGCGATCGTCTACGACGAGATCTCCTCCGCCTCAGATCTCCCCCTCGGCTGGACTGACCGCCAGGACGGGGGCACGTATCGGGTCGAGCCGCGTGACGATGACGCCCTCTTCGGCTACGCGGTGGGGCCGCATTCCTGGAAGCGTTTCCTGCATCCTCCGCGCCTGCGGCTCTTCAAGGCCCGGCGAGAGGGCTCGGGGCTCACGGTCACCGAGGAGCCGGACTCCGAGCCCCGCTATGCGTTCATCGGGGTGCGCTCGTGCGAGCTGCACGCGATCGCGATCCAGGACCGGGTCCTGGCCGACGGGTCCTTCCCGGATCCCGGCTACGTCTCCCGTCGCGAGGGAGCCTTCATCGTCGCCGTCAACTGCGGGCAGGCCGCCGGGACGTGCTTCTGCGTCTCGATGGAGACGGGCCCGCGGGCTGAGGAGGGCTTCGATCTCGCGCTGACAGAGGTCCTCGCCGACGGCCGGCACTACTTCACGGTCGAGACCGGGAGCGAGGCCGGCGAGGAGGTGCTGTCCGAGATCGAGAGCACCGGCGCGGAGGCCGGCGAGCGGGAGGCCTCCCTGGCTGCCAGCGCCCGCGCCACCGCCGAGATGGGCCGGGAGCTGGACACCGACGGGCTTCGCGAGCTGCTGGAGAGAAACCGCGAGCACCCGCGCTGGGATGAGGTCTCAGAGCGCTGCCTGACCTGCGGCAACTGCACGATGGTCTGCCCGACCTGCTTCTGCACGACGGTCGAGGACGTCTCCGCCCTCGGCGGGGAGGAGGCCGAGCGATGGCGGGAATGGGATTCGTGCTTCAGCCTCGACTTCTCCTACGTCGGCGGCGGCAGCGTGCGCTCCAGCTCCCGCTCCCGCTACCGGCAGTGGATGACCCACAAGCTGGGGACCTGGTGGGACCAGTTCGGCACCTCGGGGTGCGTCGGTTGCGGCCGTTGCATCAGCTGGTGCCCGGTCGCGATCGACATCACCGAGGAGGCCGCCGCGATCCGCGCAACCGACGGGGCCACCCGGGGGAAGGAGCCGCAATGAAGCTGAAGGGAATCGCCGAGCTGCTCTCCGAGATCGACCCCTTCGACAACCTGGGAGCGGAGCACCTCGAGCTGATCGCCGGCTGCGGCAGCAATCGCAGCCTCGAGCAGGGCGCCCACCTGTTCAGAGAAGGCGAGCCGGCCGACACCTTCTACGTCGTCCGGCACGGGCGGGTGGCGCTGGAGATCTTCGTCCCGGGCCGGGGAGCGGTGACGGTGGAGACGATCGGACCCGGGGAGGTGATCGGCTGGTCTTGGCTCTTCGAGCCCTACCGCTGGCACATGGACGCCCGTGTGGTCGAGGGAGGTTCGGCGATCGGCTTCGACGGCGCCTGCCTGCGCGGCAAGTGCGAGTCCGACCACGACCTCGGTTACGAGCTGATGAAGCAGTTCGCCACGCTGTTGATCGAGCGCATGCAGGCGACTCGGTTCCGGCTCCTCGACATCTACGGGCATGCCCCAGTCGCCACTGCAGACTGACGCCCCGCAGGGAGCCGTCGCCGGAGCGGCGCCGATGGTGCCGCGGCCCTTCCGGGTCAGCGCGCGGCGGCAGGAGACGCCGGACACCTGGACGCTCGAGCTCCAGCCCTCGGCGGCAGACGGCCCAATGGCCTTCGGCCCGGGGCAGTTCAACATGGTCTATGCCTTCGGGGTCGGCGAGGTGCCGATCTCGATCAGCGGGGACCCTTCCGGGGAGGGCCCACTGATCCACACGGTTCGCGACGTCGGCGCGGTCTCGGCTGCGATCTGCGCCGCCGAACCGGGGCAGGAGCTGGGCATTCGCGGTCCATACGGCAGTTCCTGGCCGATCGCCGAGGCGGAGGGAGCCCAGCTGATGATCGTCGCCGGCGGCGTCGGCCTCGCCCCGCTCCGCTCGACCGTCTTGGGCGCGCTCGCCGCGCGCGAGCGCTTCGAGCGCGTCCTCCTTTTCTACGGGAGCCGCGAGCCAGAGCAGCTGCTGTTCCGAAACGAGCTTCAGGAGTGGACGGCGGACCCCGCGATCGAGCTCTTCGTCACCGTCGACACCGCAACCGGCGCCTGGGCGGGCGAGGTCGGCGTCGTGACCAAGCCGATCCGGCGGGCCGACTTCGATCCCAACCGGACCGTCGCGTTGCTCTGCGGACCAGAGGTGATGATGCGCTTCGCGGCCCGGGCACTGCGCGACCGCGGAGTCCCGTCGGAGCGGATCCACGTCTCGCTGGAGCGAAACATGAAGTGCGCCGTCACCCATTGTGGGCGCTGCCAGTTCGGGCCGACCTTCATCTGCCGGGAGGGAGCGGTGATGAGGCTCGGCGACATCGAGGAGATCTTCGAGGTGCGGGAGCTGTGAGCGCCCCCGGGACGGAACCCCGCCCCAAGCTGGCGGTCTGGAAGTTCGCATCATGCGACGGGTGCCAGCTCAGCCTGCTCGACTGCGAGGACGAGATCCTGGCCCTCGCCGGCGAGATCGAAATCGCCTACTTCCTCGAGGCGCCGGGGGGCCACCGTCGAGGGCCCCTACGACGTCTCGCTGGTCGAGGGCTCGATCACCACCGCTCACGACGCCGAGCGGATCCGCGAGGTCCGGGCGATGTCGAAGCGGCTGGTCACGATCGGCGCCTGCGCCGACCGCGGGGGGGATCCAGGCGCTGCGCAACTTCGCCGACGCCGAGGAGTTCGTCGCCGCCGTCTACGCGACTCCCTCCTACATCTCGACCCTGGAGACCTCGACGCCGATCAGCGACCACGTCCAGGTCGACTACGAGCTCCAGGGCTGCCCGATCAACAAGCTCCAGCTGCTCGAGGTGCTCGGCGCCTACCTCGCCGGCCGGCGCCCGGCGATCGCCTCGACCAGCGTCTGCATGGAGTGCAAGCGGGCCGGCAACGTCTGCGTCATGGTCGCCCACGGCACCCCCTGCCTGGGACCGGTCACCCACGCCGGCTGCGGCGCGCTGTGCCCCTCCTATCACCGCGGCTGCTACGGCTGCTACGGGCCGATGGAGACCCCCAACACCGCCTCGCTGGCCGGCTGGATGCGGAACCGCCTCGGCGTCCGAGCGCCCGCAGCTCGTCCGCTCGTTCCGCACCTTCAACGCCAACTCGCCCGCCTTCCGGGCGGAGAGCGAGATACAGGAGGAGGCGGCTGGTGAGTGAGCCCGGATCGAAGCCGGGCAACGGCGGCGCACCGCGCACGATCCGCACCCCGGCGCTGGCCCGGGTCGAGGGGGAGGGAGAGATGTACGTGCGCCTGCGCGGCTCCGAGGTGCGCGACGTGCAGCTGCGGATCTACGAGCCGCCGCGCCTCTTCGAGGCGCTGCTGCGCGGGCCGCGAGCTGGGCGAGGCGGTCGACATCACCGCCCGGATCTGCGGCATCTGCCCGGTCGCCTACCAGATGAGCGCCTGCGAGGCGATGGAGGACGCGCTCGGGATCGAGGTGAGCGGCCAGCTTCGCAACCTGCGCCGGCTGATCTATTGCGGGGAGTGGATCGAGAGCCACACCCTGCACCTCTACCTGCTGCACGCGCCTGACTTCCTCGGGTATGAGAGCGGCTTCGCGATGGCCGCCGAGCACGGCGAGATCGTCGAGCGGGGACTGCGGACGAAGAAGGCCGGCAACGAGCTGATCGCCGCGATCGGCGGCCGCGAGGTCCACCCGATCAACGTCCGGGTGGGCGGGTTCTACCGGGCGCCCGAGCGCTCGTGAGCTGGAGCCGCTGCGGGAGAAGCTCGAGCGGGCTCGCGACCGAGGCCGTGGAGACGGTGCGCTGGACGGCCGCAGCTCCCGTTCCCCGAAATGGAGCACGACTACGAGTTCGTCTCGCTGCGGCCCGCGGCCGCCGACGAGTACCCGATCGACCGCGGCCGGATCGTCTCCTCACGGGGCATCGACATCGAGGCCGGCCGCTTCGACGAGGTCTTCGAGGAGCTCCACGTCGAGCACTCGACCGCGCTCCACGCCCGAGTCCGCGGAGCGCGGCGCCTACCTGGCCGGGCCGATGGCCCGCTTCAACCTCAACCGCGACCGGCTCTCGCCGCTCGCCGCCGAGGCGGCGAAGGAGGCCGGGATCGGGGAGGGCACCCTGAACCCGTTCCAGAGCATCGTCGTCCGCGGCGGTCGAGCTGGTCTACGCCTTCGACGAGGCGCTGCGGATCATCGATGCCTACGAGCCGCCCGACGCTCCGGCGGTGGAGGCAGAGCCCCGGGCCGCGGTCGGGCACGGGGTGACCGAGGCGCCGCGCGGCCTGCTCTATCACCGCTACGAGATCACCGACGACGGCCGCATCGCGGCCGCGCGGATCGTGCCTCCGACCTCCCAGAACCAGCGCTCGATCGAGGAGGACCTGGAGCGGTTCATCGCCGCCAACACCGGCCTCGACGACGACGAGCTTCAGCTGCGCTGCGAGCAGGCGATCCGGAACTACGACCCGTGCATCTCCTGCTCGACCCACTTCCTGCGACTGGAAGTCGACCGCCGATGAGCCTCTTCGTAGGGATCGGCAACCCGATGCGCGGCGACGACGCGGCGGGACTGCTGGTCGCGGCACGACTGCGCGAGCTCTCCCCGCCCGGAGTACGGGTGGTCGAGCTGGAGGGGGAGCCCGTTGACTTGATCGAGGCCTTCGACGGGGAGGAAACGGTGCTCGTCGCTGATGCGGTCAGCTCCGGCGCGGAGCCCGGCACCGTGCACCGCTTCGACGCCGGCGCCGCACCGCTCCCGGCCGGGCTGGCCGGTCCTTCGACCCACGCCCTCGGTCTGCCCGAGGCGATCGAGCTGGCCCGTGCCCTGAGCCGGCTGCCGGAACGGCTGACGGTCCTCGGCATCGAGGGCGCTCGATTCGAGACCGGCTCGGAGCCACTGCCGGAGGTGAGCGCGGCGGCGGCGTCGCTGGCGGAGGAGATCGCCGCCTCGGCTAGGGAGGTGTCCACATCTTCGAGGTGAGAATCCACGGACGCGGTGGCCAGGGCGCCGTCACCGCTGCGGAGATGCTATCGATCGCTGGCTTCCTCGAGGGCCGCCACGCGCAGGCCTTCCCGAGCTTCGGCTCGGAGCGCACCGGCGCTCCGGTGATCGCCTACTGCCGGATCGACGACCGCGAGATCCGCACGCGCGAGCCGATCTCCGAGCCGGACGCGCTGATCATCCAGGATCCGACCCTGCTGCATCAGGTCGACGTCTTCAGCGGGCTGCACCCGGAGGGGTACATCCTGATCAACTCCTCGCGCGGGATCGAGGACCTCGGGCTGGAGGACCTCGAGGAGCGCTTCCAGCCCGAGCGGATACTCACCGTGCCCGCGACCGATCTGGCGCGCGAGCATCTCGGAAGGCCGTTGCCGAACGCCGTCCTGCTGGGTGGCTTCGCGGCGATCAGCGGGCTGATCTCGATCGACTCCGTGGCGGCCGCGATCCGACAGAAGTTCGCCGGGCCGATCGGCGAGCGCAACGTCAGCGCCGCCCAGGCGGCCTTCGAGTTCGTCCGCTCCGAACGCCGGGAGCCGGCCGGTGCTTAGGCAGGAGGAAGGCTCTAGGGCCGTCGCCGAGGCCGTCGCGATGTGCCGGCCCGAGGTGATCTGCGCCTACCCGATCTCCCCGCAGACCCACATCGTCGAGCATCTCTCCGACCTCGTCCGCACCCGTGAGCTGGAGCCCTGCGAGTACGTCTCGGTCGAGTCGGAGTTCGCCGCGATGTCGGTCGCGATCGGCGCCTCCGCGGCCGGCGCCCGCGCCTACACGGCGACCGCCAGCCAGGGGCTGCTCTACATGGCCGAGGCGCTCTTCAACGCCTCCGGGCTCGGTCTGCCGATCGTGATGACCGTGGCCAACCGGGCGATCGGAGCCCCGATCAACATCTGGAACGACCACAGCGACACGATGTCCCAGCGCGACTCCGGCTGGGTGCAGCTCTACGCGGAGACCAACCAGGAGGCGCTCGACCTGCACATCCAGGCCTACCGGCTGGCCGAGGAGATCTCGCTGCCGGTGATGGTCTGCATGGACGGGTTCATCCTCACCCATGCCTATGAGCGGGTCGACATCCCCGATCCCGAGGCGGTCGACGCCTTCCTGCCTGCGTTCGAGCCCCGCCAGGTGCTGGACCCCTCCGACCCGGTGACGATCGGGGCGATGGTCGGCCCCGAGGCCTTCTTCGAGGTCAAGTACCTCGCTCACGCCAAGCAGATGCAGGCGCTCGACCTGATCCCCGGGATTGCCGCCGAGTTCGCCGAGAGGTTCGGGCGGGAGTCGGGGGGCCTGCTGCGCCCCTACCGGACGGAGGACGCGGAGACGATCGTCGTCGCGCTCGGCTCGGTGCTGGGGACGATCGAGGAGACGATCGACGCGATGCGGGACGACGGAGTGCCGATCGGCGCGCTGGGGGTCAAGTCGTTCCGGCCCTTCCCCCTGGATGAGGTCCGGGAGGCGCTGGGCGGCGCCGAGCGCGTGGTCGTCCTCGAGAAGGCCCTGGCGGTCGGGATCGGCGGCATCCTCTCGGCCAACGTGCGGATGGCGCTCTCGGGGATCCAGCTTCACGGCTACACGGTGATCGCCGGGCTCGGCGGGCGGGCGATCACCAGGGAATCGCTGCGGCGGCTGTTCGACGACGCCGTCGCCGATCGGCTGCGGCCGCTCACCTTCCTCGACATGGACTGGGAGCTGGTCGAGCGTGAGCTGGCCCGGGCGCGGGGAGGCGAGCCGTCCGGCCCGCACGAGGAGAACATGCTGCGAGACATCGGCGTCGTCGCGGCCCGACCCCACTGAGAGAGGAGGGACGGAATGCCCTACCAGGAGCTGAAGATGTACCAGGCGGGGACCTACGTGGTCGGGAACCGGCTGCTCGACCCGGAGGAGCGCTCGGTGCAGGCAAACGCCGATCGCTCCAACGCGCTCACCTCGGGACACCGCGCCTGCCAGGGCTGCGGCGAGGCGCTGGGCGCCCGCTACGTGCTCGACGCCGCGATGCGGGCCGCCGGGGACCGGCTGATCGCCACCAACGCGACCGGCTGCCTCGAGGTCTTCTCGACCCCCTATCCCGAGTCCTCGTGGCAGATGCCGTGGATCCACTCGCTGTTCGGCAACGCGCCGGCGGTGGCCACCGGGGTCGCCGCGGCGCTGAAGGCGAAGGGCCGCGACGACGTCCGGGTGATCGGGCAGGGGGGAGACGGCGGCACCCTTGACATCGGCTTCGCCTGCCTGTCGGGGCTGTTCGAGCGGAACGACGACGTGCTCTACGTCTGCTACGACAACGAGGCCTACATGAACACCGGCGTGCAGCGCTCCGGGGCGACCCCGCCGGCCGCCCGCACCGCGACCACCAAGCCGGTCGGGGAGGAGCCGGGCAACGTATTCGGCCAGGGCAAGAACGCCCCGCTGATCGCGATGGCCCACGAGATCCCCTACGTGGCGACGGCGACGGTCTCCGAGCTGCGCGACCTGGAGGCGAAGGTCGAGCGGGCGATGGAGTTCCGCGGGGCCCGCTACCTGCACGTCTTCGTCCCCTGCCCGCTCGGCTGGGGCGCCGCCTCACGCGACACGATCCGGATCGCCCGGCTGGTCAAGGAGACCGGTCTCTTTCCGGTGTTCGAGGCCGAGAACGGCGAGGTCACCGGGGTCTCGAAGATCCGCAGGCCGGTGCCGGTGGAGGAGTACCTGAAGCTGCAGCGCCGCTACGCCCACCTGTTCGGCGAGAACGGGCATCCCGACGTGATCGAACGTCTGCAGGCGATCGCCGACCGCAACATCAGGCGGTTCGGGCTGCTCGCCGACGCCGACGAGGGCGCCGAGCTTCCCGGCAGCGCCACGGACGCGGCCGAGCCCTCGAGCAGGGCGGCGCGGCCGAACGAGGACGAGAGCAACCTGATGCGGCTGCTGGCCGAGACGCATCACGGAGCCCAGTGAGGATGGCCAGGCGATGAGCGAGAAGCCCTTCGCGATCACCCTCGACGTCGGCTCCAGCCTCGCCAACAAGACCGGCAGCTGGCGAACCGAGCGGGCCGTCTACGTCGACCGGCTGCCGCCTTGCAACCACGCCTGCCCGGCCGGCGAGAACATCCAGTCCTGGCTGTACGAGGCGGAGGGCGGGGGAGAGGGGTACGAGCGCGCCTGGCGGCGGATCATGGAGGAGAACCCCTTCCCGGCGATCATGGGGAGGGTCTGTTACCACCCCTGCGAGACCGAGTGCAACCGCGGCAAGCTCGACGAGTCGGTCGGGATCAACTCGGTCGAGGGCTTCCTCGGCGACGAGGCGATCCGGGAGGGCTGGACGGTCGAGGTCACCGCCGAGCCGACCGGCAAGCGGGTGCTGGTGGTCGGAGCAGGGCCCTCGGGGCTCTCCGCCGCCTATCACCTGACCCGCCTCGGCCACAGCGTGACGATCCACGAGGCCGGCCCGATGACCGGCGGGATGATGCGCTTCGGGATCCCCACCTACCGCCTGCCGCGCGACCTGCTGGACGCCGAGGTGAAGCGGATCCTCGAGATGGGGGTCGAGCTGGAGCTGAACCGCAAGGTCACCAACGTGGAGGAGAGCATGCGGGAGGGCGGTTTCGACGCGGCCTTCCTCGCGGTCGGCGCCCACATCGGCAAGCGCGCCTACATCCCGGCCGGCGAGGCCGCCCACATCCTCGACGCCGTCTCGCTGCTGCGCAGCATGGAGGGCGAGGAGAAGCCGATGCTGGGTCGGCGCGTGGTGATCTACGGGGGCGGCGACACGGCGATGGACGCGGCACGGACCGCCAAGCGGCTCGGCGCCGAGGAAGCGGTGATCGTCTACAGACGCACCCGGGAGCGGATGCCCGCCCAGGACTTCGAGGTCGAGGAGGCCGAGCAGGAGGGGGTGATGATGAAGTGGCTCTCGACCATCAAGCAGGCCGACGAGGGCAAGCTGGTGCTGGAGAAGATGGAGCTGGACGAGACGGGCTTTCCGCAGCCGACCGGGGAGCTGGAGGAGCTGGAGGCTGACTCGGTCGTCCTGGCGCTGGGCCAGGACGTCGACCTCTCCCTGCTCCACGACGTGCCGGGAATCGAGGTCGACGACGGCGTCGTGCAGGTCGGGCCGAACATGATGACCGGCCACGAGGGCATCTTCGCCGGCGGCGACATGGTGCCGGCGGAGCGCACTGTCACGGTCGGCGTCGGCCACGGCAAGAAGGCGGCCCGCAACATCGACGCCTGGCTGCGCGGGGCCGAGCTCGAACCGGCGCCGCGCCACCAGCTCGCCTCCTTCGAGACGCTCAACACCTGGTACTACGCGGACGCTCCGCGCACCCATCGCGACGAGCTGGAGCTGGCCCGTCGCACCCAGACCTTCGACGAGGTCAAGCACCCGCTCGACGAGTCGAACGCGCTTTACGAGGCGCGCCGCTGCCTCTCCTGCGGCAACTGCTTCTCCTGCGACAACTGCTACGGCGTCTGCCCGGACAACGCCGTGCTCAAGCTGAGCGAGGCCGCGGACGCCAACCTCAACGGCTACGAGATCGACCTCGACTTCTGCAAGGGCTGCGGAATGTGCGTCGCCGAATGCCCCAGCGGAGCGATCGAGATGGTCCCGGAGACCATCTGAGCGGCGCCGGTGTGCGCCCAATTGGCAGATCAGGCCCATCGGCGTCGATTCTTGCCAACTCGGCGATACGCGCACCCTTCAGCTGCGCCGGTCGGTGGGGCCGTGGATCCGACAGTGCCGCGCCGGCGGTGGCGGGGCCGGGGGCCGGCGAGGGAAGACTGTCTTTTCGCAGACGGCCCCCGGCCCCCAACCGGCGCCTACCTGACGAACAGCATCTCCGAATACTTGGGCAATGGCCAGAGGTCGTCGGCCACCAGCTTCTCGAGTTGGTCGGCCGCCTCCCGGACCTCTGCCATTGCGGCGATCTGGCTGTCGCGGGCGAAGACCGCCAGCTCGAGCCCCTCGAGGCCATCGGGGTAGACGTTGGCCGCCTCCAGCTCCTTGATCTTCTCGACGAGCTCGCCGACCAGCGGCCGCAGCTCCTCGTCGAGCGCTCCCACCTCGGACTCCTCCATTAGCGCCAGGTAGCGCAGTGCGGCGGGAACCAGCATCGTGCGGGCAATCGATGCCGTCGTCTCGGCCTCGATGTTGGCGAGGATCGCGTACTGCTCGAGCCAGACCTCATAGCGGGACTCCAGCTCTCGCTTCGAGAGCACGTCGTACTGCTCGAAGGCGGTCACGGTCTGCTCGGAGATCACCTCCGGCAACGCGTCCGGGGTCGTGCGCAGGTTCTTCAGGCCGCGCTTCTCGGCCTCCGCGTGCCACTCCTCGGCGTAGTTGTCGCCGCCGAAGCAGACCTGCTTGTTCGCCTCGTAGGCGTCGCGGACCACCTCGATCACCGCCTCGGCCAGATCGGTGCCGCCGGAGAGCTTGCCCTCCAGCGAGTCAGCCATCGTGTCGATCGCCTCGGCGACGATCGTGTTCAGCACGGTGTTGGGGAAGGCCAGCGACATGCTCGACCCCAGGGCGCGGAACTCGAACTT
Source organism: uncultured Actinomycetes bacterium (assembly GCA_963738305.1). Lineage (GTDB taxonomy): Bacteria > Actinomycetota > Thermoleophilia > Solirubrobacterales > 70-9 > JBBRHQ01. The sequence goes on from CAVTVU010000007.1 coordinate 163,961, forward strand.
GTTGCCGGTGAAGGCAAACGGCGAGGTGCGGTTACGGTCGCCGCCGTGCATCGGCAGCGGCGGCAGCACCGTCGCCCCCAGCTCGAGGATCGAGCCGGGAGTGTTCGGATCGCCCTCTCCGGCGGCGATCGTCTCGAAGACCCTGTCCAGCTCGGCGCCCAGGAAGATCGAGATGATCGCCGGCGGCGCCTCGTTGGCGCCGAGCCGGTGGTCCTGCCCGATGTTGGCCACCGAGGCCCGCAGCAGGCCCTGGTGCTTGTTGACCGCGGCGATCACGGCGGCGCAGAAGAACAGGAAGCTCATGTTCTCGGCCGGCGTGTCGCCGGGCTCCATCAGGTTGGTCCCGGTGTCGGTCCCCATCGACCAGTTGTTGTGCTTGCCGGAGCCGTTGACGCCGGCGAACGGCTTCTCGTGCAGGAGGCAGACGAGGCCGTAGCGGCGGGCGACGCTCTGCATCAGCTGCATGGTCAGCTGCTGGTGGTCTGAGCCGACGTTGGAGTTCTCAAAGATCGGGGCGATCTCGTACTGACCGGGAGCGACCTCGTTGTGGCGGGTCTTTACGGGCACACCCAGCTTCCGCAGCTCCCGCTCGTAATCCATCATGTAGGCAAGGACGCGCTCCGGGATCGAACCGAAGTAATGGTCGTCCAGCTCGTGGCCCTTGGGCGGCTTGGCCCCGAACAGGGTCCGGCCGGTGGTCACCAGGTCGGGCCGCTCGAAGTAGTACTGCTCGTCGATCAGGAAGTACTCCTGCTCGGGCCCGACCGTGGTGAAGACACGCTTGGACTCCTCGTCCCCGAGCAGGCGCAGGGCGCGGATCGCCGATTGCGAGAGCGCGTCCATGGAGCGCAGCAGCGGCACCTTGGCGTCGAGCGCCTCACCCGTCCAGGAGGCGAAGGCGGTCGGGATGCAGAGCAGGGCACCGTTTGGGTTCTCGAGGATGAAGGCGGGGCTGGTCGGATCCCAGGCGGTGTAGCCGCGCGCCTCGAAGGTGGCGCGGACTCCCCCGGTCGGGAAGGAGGAGGCGTCGGGCTCGCCCTGGATCAGCTCGCTGCCGCGGAAGCGGGCGATCGCGGTGCCGTCGCCGGTCGGCTCGAGGAAGGAGTCGTGCTTCTCGGCGGTCAGCCCGGTGAGCGGCTGGAAGACGTGCGTGTAGTGGGTCGCGCCCTTCTCCAGAGCCCACTCCTTCATTGCCTCGGCGACTGCGTCGGCGAGCGTCAGATCGAGCGCTTCGCCGTGCTCGAGCGTCGCGTTCAACCTGTCGTAGACCTCGGGCTGGAGGCGGCTCTTCTGCTCGGCCGGGGAGAAGACGTTGACGCCGAAGGAGTGGTTGTCGAGCTGGGTCAGATCGGGCGCGCCGATGGACTTCCCGTTGGGGCTCCACTGGGCCGCGGTCACGTTCTTCTGGCGAATCCTGGTCATTCGGGTGTCAAGCCTCCTACCTGGAGAAGCGCGCCCGGAAACGGGCACGCGTCTGGAGAAATCGAGTCGTCGGCACGAAAAGCGGCCCGAAGCGTACCCATGCAGCTGCTGGCACCTCTTGTACGCCCGTCCAAAGATCGCCCAATTTGCTTCGCCCACTTGGCGTGGCCCGCACCGCTCCGCCTTCCGGGTCCGGCTAGGGTCCGGCCAAGCCACGATGACCCCAGCCGGCCCCACCGACGCGCCCACCGAGGCGCTCGCGCCTCTCTCGCCCCACGTGATCGTGCTATTCGGCGCGACGGGCGACCTCTCCCGCCGCAAGCTGTTACCGGGTTTGCTCCACCTTTCGCGCTCGGGGCTGATGCCCGCGTTCAGGGTGATCGGCACCTCGCGACAGGATCTCGACGACGACTCGTTCCGGCGCTACGCCGTCGAGGCCTGCGCTGCCTTCGGGCGGGAGGACATCGACTCCCGGCAGATGCAGGAGTTCGGCAAGCGCCTCTCCTTCGTCCGCGGTCAGGCCGGATCCGGCGCACTGGTGGAGGCGGTCAGGAGCGCCGAGCGAGCGCTCGGCCGCGACACGCGCCGGCTCTTTTACCTCAGCATCCCCCCGGGCGCCGCCACCGAGGTGATCGGGACCCTCGGGGAGACTGGCCTCGTCGACCGTTCGCGCGTCGTGATGGAGAAGCCGTTCGGCACCGATCTGGCCAGCGCCCGCCACGTCAACGAGACCGTCCATCGGGTCTTCGCCGAGGATCAGGTCTTCCGCATCGACCACTTCCTCGGCAAGGAAGCGGCCCAGAACATCCTGGCTCTCCGTTTCGCCAACGGGCTCTTCGAGCCGATCTGGAACCGCGATCACATCGACCACGTTCAGATCGACGTCCCGGAGCGGCTCGACGTGGGCGGCCGAGCCTCCTTCTACGAGCAGACCGGCGCCTATCGGGACATGGTCGTCACGCACCTGATGCAGGTGCTCGCCTTCGTCGCCATGGAGCCGCCGACCGAACTGGCACCGATGGCCATTACCGAGGAGAAGAACAAGGTCTTTCGCTCGTTGCGTCCGATCGAACCCCGAGCACGTGGTCCGGGGACAGTACGAGGGCTATCGCTCCGAGCCCGGGGTCGACCCGGACTCCCTCACCGAGACCTTCATCGCGCTGCGCTGTGAGATCGACAACTGGCGCTGGTCCGGGGTGCCGTTCTACCTGCGCACCGGGAAGAGGATGGCCGAGGGGGCTAGGATCATCTCCATCGCCTTTCGCGAGCCGCCGAAGAGCATGTTCCCGACGGGGTCCGGCGTCGGGCACTATCGGCCCCGACCACCTCACCTTCGACCTGGACGAGTCCTCGCGCCTCTCGCTCTCCTTCTACGGCAAGCGTCCCGGGCCCGGCCTGAGGTTGGACAAGGTCAGCATGCAGTTCTCGCTGGCCGAGCTCGACCACTCCGCCGACACCCTCGAGGCCTACGAGCGGCTGATCCGGGACGCGATGAACGGGGACCACACCCTGTTCACCACCGCCGAGGGGATCGAGAGCCTCTGGGGAGCTTCGACGCCGTTGCTCACCTCGCCTCCGGAGATCCATCCCTACCCGCCCGACTCCTGGGGGCCGGAGGCTATCCACGGGTTGATCGTGCCGAACACCTGGCGCCTACCCTTCGAGCGCCGGTGGCGCGAGGCGACTCGAATCTGAGCTCCAGCGCGCGGCATCGCTTACGGTTAGGACGATGAACAGGGACGTGGCGCTCGAGGCCGTGTTCAAGCCGGTGCGCCCGCCGACCACCTTCGAGGAGACGGTCGAGCGGCTGGGCACTGCGATCCGCGTGGGTCTCCTTGCGCCGGGGAGCCAGCTGCCGGCCGAGCGCGAGCTGGCCAAGGAGCTGCGGATCTCCCGCTCCACCCTCCGCCAGGCGCTGACGACGCTGGTCCAGAGCGGCCACCTGGTCTCGGTGCGGGGGCGGAGCGGCGGCACGTTTGTCGCCGACCGGCCGCCGATGGCCGAGCGTGGGCAGGGTCCCGAGCCGCTCGGCGAGGAGGCGTGGGCGGTGCTCGACTACCGGGTCGCGATCGAGACGGGGGCGACGATCCTCGCCGCCGAGCGCGCCGGGCCCGAGGACCTCGACCGGCTCGACGAGTTGGTCGCGAAGATGGCCGGGGCGGACGAGTTCGATGACTACAGCCGCTCCGACGTCCGCTTCCACATCAGCATCGCCGAGGCATCGCGCTCGCCACGCCTGATCAGGGCGATGACCGAGGTCCAGGGCGACATGAGCAGCCTGATCTCGCTGATCGCCCATCCCGAGGAGGTTCTGGCGCGCTCCAACGACCAGCACCGCCAGCTGGTCAGGCTGCTGCGCAAGCAGGATGCCTCCCGGGCCACCGACCTGATCCGCGACCACATCGAGGGAACCGAGCACATCCTCGCCGGGCTGATCTGAGGTGAGCGCCGCCTCGGGCCGGGTGCGCGCTGTCGTGGTAGGCGCCGGCCTCGCCGGGCTGGCGGCGGCGGACAACCTGCGGAGCCGGGGCGCCGAGGTGACCGTGCTGGAGGCCCGTGACCGGGTCGGCGGGCGCGTCCACTCGAGGCGCCTGGAGAACGGGGCGGTGATCGAGTTGGGCGCCGAGTTCATCCTCCCGGGGAACACGCTGGTGCTCGAGATGGCCGAGCGCTTCAGCCTCGAGGTCGCCGCCAAGGGGATGCGCTACGGGCGGCGCGAGCCGCGCGGCGGCGCGCCGGTGGACTCCGACGCCATGGAGCGAGGCCGTCGCGTCGCTCGGCGCGGCGCTGGAGCAGCCGGGTGGCACCGGCCGCGAATCAGCGGCCTCTCTGCTGGCGAGGCTGGAGATCGACCCGGCCGCCCGGGAGGCGATCCTGGCGCGGGTCGAGATCTCCTCGGCGACCCCGGCGGACACTGTGCCGGCCACCGACCTGGCGGGCGTCGCGTACATCGGGGACGAGCCTGCCTCGAGCCTCGCTGCAGGCAACCAGGGCCTCGCGAAGGCGCTCGCGACCGGGCTCGGAGCGTCGCTGCGGCTCTCCGACCCGGTGCGGCGGATCGCCTGGGGATCAGACGGGGTGGAGGTCGCGACGGACGGCGGGGTGTTGGAGAGCGACGTCTGCGTGATCGCGGTCCCCGCACGCCTGGCTGCGGCAATCGTCTTCGATCCGCCGCTGCCCGAGCCGGTGGTCGAGGCGCTGGACCGCATCGCTTACGGGCAGGCGGCGAAGCTGCTGGTGCCGCTGCGCACTGCGGTCGAGCCGAGCGCAGTGCTCTCGGTGCCGGAGCGCTACTGGTGCTGGACTGCGACCGGGGAGGGAGACGGACCGATGGCGGTGGTGAGCTGCTTCGCGGGATCGGAGCGGGCGCTCGAAGGGCTCGGCGTTGCCGGCGGCCCGGGGGGTTGGCTGGAGTCGCTGGAGCGGTTGCGCCCAGATCTGGAGCTGATTTCGGACGAGGCGGTGCTGGCGCGCTGGGACGACGACCGCTGGGCCGGCGCCGCCTACTCGGTTGCGCCCGAGCGCGACCTCGTCGGCGCGCTGGAGGAACCGCTGGGAGCGCTCGCCTTCGCGGGCGAGCACCTCGGCGGCCGCTTCCACGGCCTGATGGAGGGAGCGCTGCGCAGCGGGCGCGCCGCGGCGGAGCGCCTACTCGTCGGCTCGCGGTAGACGTGGGCCCTTCGGAACGAGGTCATCAAGTAGCTGCAATCTCCGCGATCCGGCGGTTGTTCGGCTTGACTGCCGTCCGTCGCGGCGCATAGTCTGTTTCGTGCTATTGGTCGGTAAGTCAGACCATTTCCGGGCTGTCGTCTGAGAGGAGAGGCGCATGGAAACAGCGGGTTCGGGTTCGGGTTCGGTTGAGCTCCACGACGCGGACGAGAAACGACTAGCCGAGCTCGGCTACAAGCAATCCCTGGACCGGGCGTGGAGCTCGTTCTCGAACTTCGCGATCTCCTTCACGATCATCTCCGTCCTCGCAGGCTGCTTCACGACCTATTTCGTGGCATGGAACAACGGCGGTCCGATCGCGATCTCCTGGGGCTGGCCGATCATCTGTGGGCTGATCCTGTTGGTCGCCTTCTCGATGTCGGAGCTCGTATCGAAGTACCCGACGGCCGGTGGCATCTACTACTGGTCTTCCGACCTCGGCGGCAAGGCCTGGGGTTGGTTCACCGGCTGGTTCAACCTGATCGGCCTTGTCGGCATCATCGCCTCGGTCGTCTACGCGTCGGCCCAGTTCGCCTACGCCTTGCTCAGCCTCTACGGGCTCGACCTGGGCTTCGTCAATTTCGGAGACTCAAGCCATGTGCTGCTGGAGACATTCGGCCTGTTCACTCTGTTCCTGATCATCCATTCGCTGATCAACATCTACTCCTCGCCGCTGGTGGCGATGATGAACAACATCTCGGTGGGCTGGCACGTGCTTGGGGTGGCGGTGATCATCCTGATCCTGATCTTCGTGCCCTCTCACCACCAGAGCGTCAGCTTCGTGTTCGGCCACACGATCAACAACTCCGGATTCAGCCACGGGATGTTCTGGTTCTACGTGCTGCCGCTGGGATTCCTGCTGACGATGTACACCCAAACCGGCTATGACGCCTCGGCGCACATCAGCGAGGAGACACAGGGCGCCTCGCTCGGAGCCGCAAAGGGAGTTTGGAGATCGGTCTTTTGGGCCGGTGCGATCGGCTGGCTGGTGCTTTTGGCGATCACCTTCGCGGCGACCGACACCGGGTTCGTCAACAACGCCTCGAATGGAATCGGCCTCGGTTCGTCCCTGGCGATCTTCGACAGTTCGCTCGACCCGTGGGCGGCAAAGATGGTGATCCTGATCGCGACGATCGGACAGCTGTTTTGTGGAATGTCCTGCCTGACCAGCGCGTCGCGCATGAACTACGCCTTTTCTCGAGACCGGGCCGTGCCCGGCCACCGCATCTGGACGCGCCTCAACCATCACCGGATCCCTCACTTCTCGGTGCTGTTCATGGCATTCATCGCCTGGCTCGTCACGCTGCCGGCTCTGATCGGCGACGAGAACAACTACACCTACGCTTTCGTCGCGGTCGTCTCGATTGCGGTGATCGGCCTCTACATCGCCTACGTGATCCCGGTGTACCTACGCTGGCGACAGGGCGATAGCTTCGTCCCCGGACCGTGGACCCTGGGCCGAAAGTACAGGTGGGTCAACCCGGCGGCCGTGATCTGGGTGATCATTTGCGTGGTCATCTTCAGCCTGCCGACGGCCCCGGTGGCCGTCCCCTGGGATTCCACCTTCGATTGGAAGTTCTTCAACTACGCCCCGCTCACCGTCCTAGTGGTGATTGTCGCGGTTGGGCTCTGGTGGCTGATCAGCGCGCGGAATACCTTCAAGGGTCCGATCCGCGAAGTCGACGTCGAGGAGGAGATCGGACCGCCGCCGGCCTTCCCGGAATCGCCTTAGCCTGCGGAGAGCGATTGGTATGTGCTGAGACGATGCGGGTGTGACCCTCGATGAGTTGAGAGAGGCGGTCGCGGAGGGCACGGTGGACACCGTGCTCCTCGCAATCGCCGACATGGAGGGGCGCCTCCAGGGTAAGCGTCTCACCGCGTCGCACTTCATCGACGAGGTTCTCGAACACGGTGCTGAGGGCTGCAACTACCTGCTGGCCGTCGACGTCGACATGGAGACGGTGGGCGGGTACGCGATGTCCTCCTGGGAGCGGGGCTATGGGGACTTCGTGATGAAGCCCGACCTGGAGACGCTGCGCCCGGTGCCCTGGCACGAGGGCACGGTGATGCTGATGGCCGACCTCCAGTGGGAGGACGGGGAGGACGTGGTCGCCTCGCCCCGCCAGATCCTCCGTCGCCAGCTCGATCGCCTCGGCGAGCGCGGCATGAGCGCCAGCGCCGCGACAGAGCTCGAGCTGATCGTCTTCAACGACTCCTACGAGGAGGCCTGGAAGAAGGGGTTCCGCGACCTCGAGCCGGCAAATCTCTACAACATCGACTACTCGCTGCTGGGCAGCGCCCGGGTCGAGCCGCTGATCCGGCGGATCCGCAACCAGATGGCCGAGGCGGGGATGGCGGTCGAGAACTCGAAGGGCGAGTGCAACCTCGGTCAGCACGAGATCAATTTCCGCTACGGGGATGCGCTGTTGAAGGCGGACGAGCACGCGATCTACAAGAACGGCACCAAGGAGATCGCCGCCCAGGAGGGTTGCTCGATCACCTTCATGGCGAAGTTCAACGAGGCCGAGGGCAACTCATGCCACATCCACTGCTCGCTCGCCCGCGAGGACGGGTCCAACGCTTTCGGGTCCGACCGGCAGCTCTTCGAGCGCTTCCTTGCAGGCCAGCTCGCCTGCCTGCGGGAGTTCACCCTGCTCTACGCGCCGCACGTCAACTCCTACAAGCGCTTCGTGCCCGGCTCCTTCGCCCCCACCGCCGTCGCCTGGGGTCACGACAACCGCACCTGCTCGATGCGGGTGGTCGGCCACGGCGAGGCCCTCCGGGTCGAGAACCGCCTGCCGGGCGCCGACGTCAATCCTTACCTGGCGCTGAGCGCGATGATCGCCGCCGGACTGCACGGGATCGATGGCCGAGCTGCCTCTGGAGGCGCCGCTGGAGGGGAACGCCTACTCCTCCGATGCGCCCAGGGTTCCCCACAACATCTATGACGCGCGCGACCTGTTCGCCGCCAGCGAGGTCGCCCGCGATGCCTTCGGTCAGGAGGTGATCGACCACTACCTAAATCGGGCCCAGGTCGAGATCGACGCATTCGAGGCCGCCGTCACCGACTGGGAGCACTTCCGCGGCTTCGAGCGGCTGTGAGCCGACGATGAGCGGACCGGCGATCGGCATCTGCGCGGCCTTCGAGCGGGTCCGCTGTGGGGCCTGGGAGGAGACGGTGACGATGGCGCCGCGCTCCTATTCCACCGCGGTCCAGGCGGCGGGAGCGGTGGCGCTGCTGCTCCCAGCGGACCCCGCGGTGCCTCAGGACCCGGCACCCCTGCTGGAGCGGATCGACGGGCTGATCCTGGCCGGCGGTTCGGACGTGGAGCCGGGGACCTACGGGGCCGACCGCCACCCCGAGACCAAGAGCACCTGGCCCGACCGCGACCGCTTCGAGCTGGCCCTCACTCGGCGGGCGCTGGATCGCGGGATGCCGGTGCTGGGGATATGCCGCGGCATGCAGTTGCTCAACGTCGCCCTCGGCGGCACACTCGACCAGCATCTCCCGGACGCGATCGGTCACGAGGACCACCGCCACACTCCCGGGGGCTTCGGAGACCACGAGGTCCGGCTCGAGCCGGAATCGCTCGCGGCGCGCGCCGCCGGAGCTGAACGGATCGTCGTCAAGTCCCACCACCACCAGGGCGTCGAGAGGGTGGGGGAGGGGCTCGTGGTCAGCGGCTGGTCGACCGACGACGAGGTCGATCGAGGCGATCGAGTTGCCCGGCGAGTCCTTCGCCCTCGGCGTCCTCTGGCACCCGGAGGAGGACGACGAGAGCCGGGTGATCGCCGCGCTGGTGGAAGCAGCCCGAAAGGAGGGTCCCGGCGTGAGCCTTGCAGTAGTCGAGCCCGCCACGGAGCAGGTGATGGCCGAGATCCCACGGGCCGGGGTCGGAGGAGGTCGACGCGGCGGTCGCAGCCGCGAAGGCCGCCTTCCCCGCCTGGCGGGCGATCGCCCCCGGCGACCGAGCGACGCTGCTGTACCGGCTCGCCGACGCTGCTCGACCGAGCGCTACGAGGAGCTGGCCAGGCTGGAGGCGCGCAACGCCGGCAAGCCGATCTCCGACGCCCGCGGCGAGATGGAGATGGTCGCGCAGACCTACCGCTACTACGCGGGGGCGGTCGAGCGGCTGCTCGGGCAGACGATCCCGGTGGCCGGCGGAATCGACATGACCTTCCGCGAGCCGCTCGGCGTCGTCGGGCTGATCGTTCCCTGGAACTTCCCCCTGGTGATCGCCTCCTGGAAGGCGGCGCCGGCGCTGGCGGCGGGCAACACGATCGTGCTGAAGCCGGCCGAGCTGACCCCGCTGACCGCGCTCGAGCTGGAGAGGATCGCGCTCGACGCGGGGATCCCCGAGGGCGTCCTCAACGTCGTCGCCGGCCCGGGGAGCGTCTGCGGCAAGCCGCATGGTCGAGCACCCCGACGTCGCCAAGATCGCCTTCACCGGCTCCACCGCGGTCGGCCGGGGCATCGCCGCCGGCGCCGCGGCGACGATCAAGCGGGTGACGCTCGAGCTGGGCGGCAAGTCGGCCAACGTCGTCTTCGCCGACGCCGACCTCGAGGCGGCGGCGGCCGCGGCCCCGAGCGCGGTGTTCGGCAACTCCGGCCAGGACTGCTGCGCCCGCTCGCGCATCCTGGTCGAGCGCTCCGGCCTCGAGCGCTTCATGGAGGCGCTGGAGGCGAGCGGTGAGGGCGATCGAGGTCGGCGACCCCCTGCGGGAGTCGACCGAGATGGGCCCGCTGATCTCGGCCGACCAGCTCGAGACCGTCTCCTCCTTCGTCGCGGAAGGACGCCCCGGTGGCCTTCCGAGGCTCGGCGCCCGCGGGGCCGGGCTACTGGTTCGCGCCGACCGTGCTCTCGCCGGTCGCCAACTCCGATCGCGCCGCCGCCGAGGAGATCTTCGGCCCGGTCGCCTGCGTGATCCCGTTCGAGGGCGAGGAGGAGGCGGTGAGGATCGCCAACGAGACGATCTACGGGCTCTCGGGCTCGATCTGGACCCGCGACGGCGCCCGGGCGATCCGCGTCGCCCGCGCGATCGACACCGGGGTGATCTCGATCAACTCGAACAGCTCGGTGCGGGTTTCCACCCCGTTCGGGGGCTTCAAGCAGTCGGGGATCGGCCGCGAGCTGGGCCCCGACGCCCTCGACGCCTACACCGAAGTCAAGAACGTCTATTACTCGACCGAGGGGAGCTGAGCGCAGTGGCCGGACGACTCGAGGGAAAGGTCTGCGTGATCACCGGTGCCGCCAGCGGGATCGGCGCCGCGACGGCGGAGCTGTTCGCCGAGGAGGGGGCGACGGTGGTCGGCGTCGACCTCGACCCGGTGCCGCGCGGCGAGCTGGCGATCCAGGCCGACGTCAGCGACGAGGAGCAGGTGCGCGGGATGTACGCGCAGGCGCGAGAGGAGCTGGGCCGGATCGACGTCCTCTTCAACAACGCCGGCATCAACCCCAACGACGACACCTCGGTGCTGGAGACCTCGCTCGAGGCCTGGCAGCGGGTCCAGGACGTCAACCTGCGAAGCGTCTTCCTCTGCTGCAAGCACGGCATCCCCCACCTGCTCGACGCCGGAGCGGGTCGGTGGTCAACACCGCCTCCTTCGTCGCGGTGATGGGAGCGGCGGTCTCGCAGATCTCCTACACGGCGTCGAAGGGAGCGGTGCTCTCGCTCTCGCGCGAGCTCGGGGTCGAGTTCGGCTCCCGCGGGGTGCGCGTCAACGCGCTCTGCCCGGGGCCGGTCAACACGCCGCTGCTGCAGGAGCTGTTCGCCAAGGACCCGGCGAAGGCGCAGCGGCGGCTCGTCCACATCCCGCTCGGGCGCTTCGGCGAGGCCAGGGAGATCGCCCAGGGCGCCCTCTTCCTGGCCAGCGACGACTCCTCGTTCGTCACCGCCTCGACCTTCATGGTCGACGGCGGCATCTCCGGCGCCTACGTCACGCCGGAGTAGCGCCGGCTCCGGGATCAGCGCGGCGCGCGGGAGCGGGCGAAGGCGAGGAACCCGGCGCAGAGGCGGCGGCCGAGCCGGTTCCAGGCCGGCATCGCCTCGCGGGTCTGGACGGCTGAACTCGGCGGGGTCGATCCCGACCCGGGCGGCGTCCGAGGTCCTCGGTGATGTCGCCGATCCAGGACTCGGCGTCGGCGAGGGTGACCTCGGGATGGAACTGGACACCCCAGGCGGACTCCCCGACCCGGAAGGCCTGAAGGCAGGCATCGTTGCGGGCCAGCGCGACCGCCCCGGGCGGAAGGGGGGCGGCGTAGCTGTGCCACTCGAAGGCGCCGTGAAGCGGGGCGGCAGGGTCCCGGTGACCGGGTCCTCGAGCCCCTCCGGCGGTCAGCTCGACCTCGAACCAGCCGATCTCGGGTCGCTCCAGGCGCTGCGGCGGCGCCCCGGCGGCCTCGGCGAGGAACTGGGAGCCGAGGCAGACCCCGATCAGCGGCGACTGCGCGCTCCAGCATCTCGGCGATCAGCGCCTTCTGCTCGCGCAGCCAGCCGTGCGCCTGCTCCTGGTCGGCGTGGGTCGAGGCGCCGAAGACCATCACCGCGTCGTAGCGCTCCGGCTCCTGCGGGGGCCCGCCGTCCTCGGTCGCGACCCACCAGTCGAGCTCGGCGCCGCGCGCCTTCGGCCTCCTGCTCCCAGACGCCGGGGCCGGCGTCGCGCTCGTAGACGATCGCCAAAGCTCGCATCGGCCCAGCCTAGCCACGCTCGGCGCGGCGAACCGCGCTTATGCCGAGCTGCATAATTGCATGCGTATCATAAGCTATTGACTTCGACCAAGAAATAGCTACTGCTATGCTGACACAATTATGGTGAATCGAATAGATAGTTCCCGCCAACCCGTTCCACTTCGGCCCGCTGGCGCTGGACGAGTCCTTCGCGGACCGCGAGTCGGAGCTGCGGGAGCTGAAGGGGGACGTCCTCAACGGCCAGGACGTGGTGATCTTCGCCCCGCGCCGATACGGCAAGTCCTCGCTGGTCTGGAGAGCGATGCAGGAGCTGGTCGGCGAGCGGGTGCTGATCGCCTACGTCAACCTGCTGATGACCCCGACCAAGGAGAGGCTGGCCGGGAAGCTGGCCGGCGGCGATCTACGAGAACATCAGCTCGCCGGCGGAGAGAGCGAGGGAGAGGGCCCTGGCGCCGTTCCGCGGCCTGCGGGTCGAGCCGACGATCACGATCGACCCGGGCGACGGATCCTTCGGCTTCTCCTTCGCCGCGGGCCGCCAGCAGGCCGACGTCGACGCGACGCTCGAGCGCCTGCTCGCCCTGCCGGCCGAGCTGGGCGCGGCGAGGGAGGGCCGCGTGGCGCTGATCTTCGACGAGTTCCAGGAGGTCGTGATGATCGACCCCGGCCTGCCGAAGCTGATGCGGACGATCTTCGAGCAGCAGCCCGAGGTCGGGCACGTTTATCTGGGCAGCAGGCGGCACATGATGGAGCGCATCTTCAACGACGAGAACGAGCCGTTCTGGAGGAGCGCCAAGCAGATGGAGCTGACGATGATCGAGCCGGCCGAGTTCCGGGGCTTCATCCGCGACTCGTTCGAGAGCGACCAGCAAGGGCATCGCCGGCGAGACTCGTCGACGCCGCCCTGCGGATCACCCACGGTCACCCCTACGGGACGCAGGAGCTCTGCTACTTCCTCTGGGAGCAGACGCCCTTCGACGCGACCGCGGCCGGCGCCGAGCTCGAGCGGGCGCTGGAGGGCGTGCTGCGCTCCGAGCACGCCCACCTGAGCGACAAGTGGGAGAGCGCCGCGGCCGGCCAGCGCACGGTCCTCGCGGCCTTGGCGCTCGAGCCCGGGCATCCGCTGCGCGCCGAGTACCGCGCCCGCCACGGCCTGCCGTCGATTCCGACGATCCAGAGCGCCCTCCGGGCCCTGGCGCGCAGGGAGTTGATGCTGCGCGAGCCCGACGGGGCCTACCGGATCGCCGAGCCCTTCCTGGCGGAGTGGATCGAGGCCAACGTGATCAGGAAGCCCCCGCGGATTCAGTAGCCGGGCTCGTCGGGAGCCCGACCGGCGCGGTGTAGGTGTGCCAGTAGAGGACCGGGCCCGTCGCCGAAGGCGCCCCGCCGCGTTCATCTCCAGCAGGGCGGCCGCGGCCTTCGCCGTGTAGACGGGCTCCAGCGCGATGCCGTCCTCGGCGAATGCCGCGATCGCCTCCGCGCCGGCTGCGGTCGGGTGCCCGTAGCCCGCCCCGAGCCATCCGGTCTCAGAGGTCGAGGTCGGAGCCGCTCAGCTCGAGCTGGGGCGGGGGCGTGCCGATGGAGTGGCGGCGGATCAGGCGCTGGGTGCGCCGGGCGAGCCTGGCGACGCCGCGGGCGCTGAGCGGCGTCAGGTCGTTGACCAGGACGCAGACGAGTCGGGAGCGCAGGCCGGCCAACTTCAGCCCGAGCAGAAGGCCGGCGGCGGTGCCGCCGCTGCCCAGGGCGAGGACGACGTGGGAGGGCTCGGGGACCTCGCCGGCGGCGACCTGGCGGCCAAGCTCGAGCCCGGCCTCGACGTATCCGACGCATCCCAGCGGCACCGAACCGCCGGGCAGGATCAGGTAGGGAGGCCGAAGGCCCGGCCCGGTGCGCGCAACGATCAGCGCTCCCGGCAAGGCCGAAGGCCCGCCACTTGCCGCCGGCGAAGCGCAGCTCTGCGCCGCTGCCGCGCAACCGCCGCAGCTGTGCGCGGACGTGCTCGTCCTCGGGCTGGGGCACGAGGACGAGAACCGCCCGCATCCCCAGCTCGCGGGCGTAGAGCGCGGTCGCGAGCCCGTGGTTGGTGCCGATCGCCCCTCCGGTGATCACCGTACGCGCGGCGCCGGCGCCGGGCGTCGCCGAGCAGCCACTCGAGCTTTCGGGCCTTGTTGCCGGCGTAGCGGCCGTAGACGGCCGTCGTCCTTGACCCAGACCTCGGCGCCCGCCGCGTGCCGAGGCTGCGGGGAGCGGCCGCACCGGGGTCGGGGCGGAGCCGAGCGGCAGCCGACTCCAGGTCGAGATCGAGGCGTGGGGGCGACGGGAGCGATGGCCTCTCTTAGCGACCGGCGCGCGCGGACGATCGGCGCCAGGCATTTGTGAGCAAACGCCAACCTTGCACTCGCCGGAGACTTACGTATACTCCCGCCGCGAGACACGCCTAATCCCCCCGGCACGCCGGGCGGGAGCGGGGGACCCAGATGGAGACCTCTGAATCTCCGGGGGCGAATCGCGCATCAGTCCGTAGCGCAGCTCTTTCAGCGCGAGCCCGACAGCTAACCCCGCAGGCCCGAGAAAGAGAGGTCGTTCGTGTACCCCGATACCCATTCCGGAAACAGGCTCCGGACCGCTCCCGAAGCCTTGCTGCGGCGCTGGCCGCGGGCAGTGCCGTGGCGCTGGCGATCCCGGCGATCGCCTTCGCGGCGAGCGCCTCCTCCGGCGGAGTGCGGGCGCCGGCGAAGCCGAAGGTCGACGACGTCGTCTGCATCAGCCGCTGCGTCTAGCGGGCACAAGGCGACTCCGGGAGCCACCGTCAAGGTGAAGGGCGCCTTTCTCGACCGGGTCACGAGGGTCGTCTTCCGCGGCAAGGACGGGCCGCTCCGCGCCCGATACGAGTCGCGAGGACTGGAGCGGGCCAAGGCAGTCGTCCCGAAGGGGGCGATCGCCAGCCGGCCGTACGTGATCGACAGCCGCGGCAACGTCTCCAACCGCTCCCGCCACAGGCTCGAGATCCTGCCGCCCAGCGCGATCCCGGAGGAGGTCTTCCCGGTTCGCGGCTGGCACACCTTCGGCAGCTCTGGCTCGCGTTTCGGCGCCGCGCGCAGCGGCCACACCCACCAGGGCCAGGACATCGGCGCGGCCTGCGGGACCAAGCTCGTCTCGGTGCGCAAGGCGAGGGTCCGATACCGCGCTTATGAGGGCGCGGCCGGCAACTACGTCGTCCTGCACAACGTCGGCACCCATACCGACTTCGTCTACATGCACCTGATCAAGCCTGCCGCGGTGAGGCCCGGGCAGGTGGTCAGCGCCGGCCAGAAGGTCGGCTACGTCGGCCAGACCGGTGACGCGACCGGCTGTCACCTCCATTTCGAGTTCTGGAGGGGCATCTGGTACGGCGGCGGCCACCCGATCGACCCGCTGCACTTCCTGAAGGTGCTGGATCGCAAGAGCTAAAAAGCCCGCGCGGTGTTAGCGCGGGCACATACATGTAAGGCGGCGAAGCGGCCTCGGCTGATTGAGATCCAACCGAGCGGGCAGGTGGGTGGGCATGGCCGACCTCCTCCTCGGTCCCCTGCTCCGCTACGTCGGTGAGACCGAGGCGACGGTCTGGGTGGAGACCGACTCGCCGTGCGAGGTCGAGGTGCTCGGCCACCGGGAGCCGACCTTCACCGTGGACGGCCACCACTTCGCCCTCGTCTGCCTGGAAGGGCTCGCACCCGGTGGCGAGAATCCCTACGAGGTGGCGCTGAACGGCGAGCGCCGCTGGCCGCTGGACTCGGATCTGCCGGCCAGCGCGATCCGGACAGCGGGCGGCCCCGGCCCGATCGAGGTCTGCTTCGGCTCCTGCCGGGTCGCGTTGCCCCATGAGGAGCCGTACGTCTGCGCGGCGGACAGCCATGCCGACGGCTTCGAGTACGACGCGTTGCGGGTGCTCGCCCGGGAGCTTGTGCGAGGCTCGCGAGAGCGCTGGCCGCAGGTCCTGATGCTGCTCGGCGATCAGGTCTACGTCGACGAGGGAGCGCCCGCGACCCGCGAGCGGATCAGGCGGCGGCGCGGAACGGACGAGCCCCCGGGTAACGAGGTCACCGACTTCGAGGAGTACACGTGGCTCTACCACGAGGCCTGGGGCGATCCGCTGGTCCGCTGGCTCTTCTCGACCGTCTCCACCTCGATGATCTGGGACGACCACGACATCAGCGACGACTGGAACATCTCTTGCTCCTGGCTGGAGGAGATGAGGCAGAAGCCATGGTGGCATCACCGCGCGGTTGCCGGCATCGTCAGCTACTGGGTCTACCAGCACATCGGGAACCTCTCGCCGCGCGAGCTTGCCGGGGACGAGCTCTACCAGGGCGTTCGCAACAACGAGCGTGCCAGTGAGGGGCTGCGGCGGTTCGCCATGGCGATCGACACCGAGGCCGAGGGGGTGCGATGGAGCTTCTACCGCGACATCGGCCGGACCCGGGCGATCTTCATCGACTCCCGTGCCGGCCGGGTCGTGGAGCGGGACCGCCGCGCGATGGTCGACGAGGAGGAGTGGAGTTGGATCGACGAACAAGCCAGCGGCGATTTCGAGCACCTGTTGATCGCGACCACCGTTCCCTACCTGCTCTCCCCGGGGTTGCACCATCTGGAGGCCTGGAGCGAGCGAGTCTGCGACGGAGCCTGGGGCGACGTCGCCGCGCGGGCCTGCGAGAAGATCAGACGCGCCGTCGACTTCGATCACTGGGCATCGTTCGGCGACTCCTTCGCGCGGCTGCGCGAGCTGATCGTCGAGATCGGCAGCGGCGCTCGCGGCGAGCCGCCGAAGTCGATCGTGGTGCTCTCGGGAGACGTTCACCATGCCTACCTCGCCGAGGTGGGGTTCCCCCCGGACGCCGGGATGCGCAGCGCCGTCTATCAGGCCGTCTGCTCTCCCTATCGCAATCCGCTCTCCGAGCGTGAGCGCCAGGTAATCAGGACCGGCTTCTCGCGGCCCTTTACCGCCGCGACGCGGGCTCTGGCCCGCTCGGTCGGGGTCCCCGATCCGGGGATCCGCTGGCGGCTGGCGGAAGGCCCCTACTTCGACAACCAAGTGGCCACCCTGACAATCGACGACGGGCATGCCTCGATGGGGCTCGAGAAGACCGTGGCCGGGGAGGAGGACGAGCGTCGTCTCGAGCGTGTCTTCCACCACCCGCTCGCCTGACGCTGCGGCTTTCGCGATGATGACGGCCGGTGCACATCACGGCGAAAGCTGACTACGCGGTGCGCGCGACGGTCGAGCTGGCCGCCGCTCCGCCGGGCCCGATCACCGGAGAGGCCATTTCCAATGCGCAGCAGATCCCGCTGCCGTTCCTGGAGAAGATCCTCTCCGAGCTGCGACAGGCGGGGCTGGTGCGCAGCCAGCGGGGAGTCGGAGGTGGCTCGGAGCTGGCCAAGCCGGCCGAGGAGATCACGCTGGGGGAGGTAATCCGCGCCGTCGACGGGCCGCTCGCGAGCGTCCGCTCCGAGCACCCGAGGACCTCAGCTACGCCGGCCACGCGGCACCCGTGCGCGACGTCTGGCTTGCCCTGCGGGTCAACCTGCGCGCCGTGCTCGACGCGGTCACCCTGGCCGACGTCGTCTCGGGCAAGCTGCCGGCCGAGGTCACGGCGCTGCTCCAATAACTCGAGGGTGGTGGGAGGGCGAGCCGCCACCGGCAAGGAGCGCCCCGCCCCGACACCCCTTCAGACGGCGGCCACTAAATCCGGCTTGCCGTTGAAAACCTTTGCCGGCTGATACCGTCTCGCAGACAGGGAAGGACCGGGGCGCGCAGGCGCTGGGACGACCATCGGAGGCACCAGGGAATGAGAGGAAGCTCGCGGTTTGTGTTCGTCGCGGTCGCGCTCTGCGCGCTGGCCTGGAGCGCGCCTACAGCGCTCGCCGCCAAGCCGCGGGTGAAGGTCTTGAGCGACGGACAGGCGGCGATCCTCTCCTCGGGCGCGATCAAGGCGAAGGTTTCGGTCTCAACGCGGCGCGGCCACCCGGTGGCGGTCGCGGTGAAGGGCAGCTCTGCGACCTTCGACCAGCCCCGCTTCGCCTCGCTGACCAAGACACGAACCCTGCGCTTTCACCACACCGGCTCAAAGACGGTGAAGCTGGCCCTGAGCGCAGCGGGCAAACGCCGGATCGACAGCTGCGCCTCCCGCACCCTGCGAGTCCGTGCCGGCGCCGGCAGAGACTCGGCGAGCCTCGTGCGCCAGACCCCTTCCTGCAGGCCGAAGCCGGTCGACCTCTCGGCGGCCTCGGAGTGCGACTTCATCGGCCAGCAGGCGGGCTCGCTCTGCATGCTGCCCTTCCCCGACGACTTCTACACGGTCAAGGACACGAGCTCCAACACCGGCCGACGGATCGCCTTCCAGACGGATGCGATGCCGGCCAACTCCTCCGACGTGCACATCGACGCCGGTCCCTATCGCCGCAACGACGGGTTCAGCCCCGGCCAGGCGATCGTCCTGCGCGTGCCGGGGCTGGACACCCCGCAGGCGCTGGCGAGCACGAACGCCGTCCCGATCAACCACCAGGGCCGCTACA
This sequence comes from uncultured Actinomycetes bacterium, assembly GCA_963738305.1. Classification (GTDB taxonomy): domain Bacteria; phylum Actinomycetota; class Thermoleophilia; order Solirubrobacterales; family 70-9; genus JBBRHQ01. The sequence goes on from CAVTVU010000007.1 coordinate 182,330, forward strand.
CGGACAAGAACACCCCCGTCGTCGTGATCGACGCCCAGACCGGCAAACGCTGGCCGATCTGGGTCGAGATCGATTCCAACGCGGCCAGCCCCGATGACACCGCGCTCCTGATCCACCCGGCGAAGAACTTCAACGCCAAGCACCGCTACGTCGTCGCGCTGCGGAACCTGAAGGACAGCTCGGGCAAGACGATTGCTGCCCCCGAGGGCTTCCGCTACTACCGCGACAAGCTCCCCTCCGGCAAGGCGGCGATCAACAAGCAGCGCAATCGCTTCGAGCGCGTCTTCAAGGACCTGCGCTCGGCCGGGATCGATCGGTCCAACCTCTACTTGGCCTGGGACTTCACGGTCGGCTCCGACCAGCAGATCGCCTCCCGCATGCTCGACATCCGCAACGATGCCTTCGCCCAGCTTGGGGATACCGACCTCTCCGACGGCGTGGTCACCGGCACCGCGCCCTCCTTCGACGTCACCGGGGTCGACCTCAATCCGGATTCCGATATCGCCCGCAGGGTGACCGGGACGTTCACCGTGCCCTGCTACATGACCTCGGTCGGCGGGGTACCGTGCGCCCCGGGCAGCGTCTACAACATGGGCTCCGGCGGCAAGCCGGCCCAGAATGGCACCTGGACGGCGAACTTCATCTGCATCGTCCCGCACTCGATCGTCGACGACTCCGGGCACTCGCCGGGGCGGCCGGTCGTCTACGGGCACGGCCTGCTCGGAGACGCCGGCGAGGTCAACTCCGACGCCCAGCGCGGCCTCTCCCAGGAGCACAAGATGATGCACTGCGCCACCGACGAGATCGGCTTCTCCGAGAACGACATCGGATCGGCAGCCATTGCACTCTCGAACATGAGCAAGTTCCCGACCCTCGCCGAGCGCACCCAGCAGGGCCTGCTGAACGAGCTCTACCTCGGGCGGTTGATGGACAACCCAGCCGGGTTCGCCTCGGCCAAGGCCTTCCACGAGGACCAGACCGATGCCGACGAGCACCCCAACGACACGATCAGCCCGACCGACGACAGCAACCCGTCGGTGATCGACACCAACAAGCTCTACTACAACGGCAACAGCCAGGGCGGGATCCTGGGCGGCGCCTTCACGGCGATCTCCCCCGACGCGACACGGACCTCGCTCGGAGTGTCGGGGATGAACTACTCGGTGCTGCTCAACCGCTCCAGCGACTTCGGCACTTATGAAGCCGTCTTCAATCCGGCATACCCGAGCAAGCTGAAGCAGGCGCTGGTCCTCTCGATGGTGCAGATCCTCTGGGACTCGGGTGAGGCCAACGGCTACGCGCGCCGGATGACGACAAACCCGCTGCCGAACACGCCGCAGCACCGGGTGCTGATGGACATCGCCTTCGGCGATCATCAGGTGACGACCTGGCAGGCCGACGTCGAAGCGCGGACGATCGGCGCCAAGGCACACGATCCGGTCGTATACGACGGGCGCTGGCCGGGCGTCGACCCGCTGTTCGGGATTCCGCGGATCGCCTCCTACCCCTACAGCGGCTCGGCAATCGTCTACTGGGACTCCGGCCCGCTCTCCTCGCCGGGCCCCGGGAACACGGATCCGCCGCCGCTCACCAACACGCCGAACGGAAGTGGAGACGACCCGCACGAGCGGCCGCGGCGAGCGCCGGGCGAGAAGCAGATGGTCTCCGACTTCCTCCAGCCGGACGCCCAGAGCCACATCACCGACACCTGCGACGGCGGGCCCTGCTACGCGGGAACCTTCACCGGCCCCTGAGCGCCGCTGCCGAAACGTCAATAAGACACCCTATTGGTGTTCGAAATACGTCTCGCGAGCGGGGCCCGGGCTAGCCGACCTCGCTCGAGGCCAGCGCGGCGAGGCGGAAATGACCGACCGCGTGTCCGGCGATCCTCGCCAGCTCCTCCGCCGGGCGGTCGGCTAGCAGCGACACGCGGCGCGGCGGGTCATTGCCCTCGAGCCAGGTGACCGTTCCGGGCCAGTAGGGGCCGGGCTTCGAGTCCGGCCGGTGGAAGGCCGAGGCGAAGATCCAGTTGCCCGTGTTGTGGAGGTTACCGCCGCCGTGGAGGGGCCAAGCCGGCTCCCCCTGGCGGGGCCCGGCCCGATGGCTGTGGCCGACGATCACGTGCTCTGCCTCGATTCGCAGCCGCCGCACCGCCTCGGTCTGCCCGGCGATCCCGGCGCTGGCGATCGCCGCTGCCGATAGGTCAGGCTCGAAATCCGTCCTCAGCAGCCGGTTGAGCGTCCAGGTCGCCGCCGGCAACGCTCCCTGCGACAGGACCGCCGCCGCGATCTGGCGCCTGCGCGAGTGGTCGTTGCCTCCGAACAGCCACTTCCAGGCCCGCTCCTCGGGCCCGGCCGAGCCTCCTGACACGCGCGGCTCCCCGGACTGGGCCAGGCCGAAGGCGAGCCCGTAGAGCGGCCGCAGCAGTCGCTCGTAGTCCTCGGGCCCGGCCGGGTCGGGGAGGGGTCGCGTCACCCTGGCGACCGCCGCGCTGCCGATGCACTCGCCGCGGGGCAGGGTGAGATGGCAGTCCATGTAGTGCCCGTGCATCGCGAAGACGTCCTCCCGCAGCCAGGCCCCGGGGTATGACAACTCCAGCTCGGCCCGTCCGAGCCAGCCGGCGATCCGTTCGGTCGGCCCCGGTTGCGGTGTGTAGCGAGTCTCGAGCCCGAGTGGCTCGCCGCCGCCGGCGGGGCAAAGGTCGAGCAGGGGGTCGGCGAGCCGGTGGTCGTGGTTCCCCGCCAGCATCAGGATCTGGGCCGAGCCGAGCGCCTCGCCCAGCTCCTCGAAGAACGGGCGGGCCGTCTCCAGCGCCGCGCCCATCGGCAGGTCCCGCATCTCGATCGTGTCGCCGAGGAGCACCACGCACTCGGCGCCGCCGATCTCCTCGAGCAGGACCTGCCGGATCGATCGATCGCGTAGCACGTCCTCGCGCGAGCTGCTGCCGAGGTGAAGGTCGGAGACGATTGCCGTTCGCATCGGACCCAACGCTATGCCTTCGGGCCCGGGATAGACTCGCGGCGCGATGGCCGCCCAGTCCAGCGAGAGCCGTGATCCGCGGGTGCTCGCGATCGACGCCGGCGGCACGATGACCGACACGTTCATCGTCGACGAGGCCGGTCGCTTCGTCGTCGGCAAGGCGCAGACGACGCCCGAGGACGAGTCGATCGGCTTCATGCGCTCCTCCGAGGATGCACTGGAGCAGTGGGATTCCTCCCCGCGGCAAGCCTTCCCGGGAATCGTCTCGGGGATCTTCAGCGGCACCGCGATGCTCAACCGGCTGCTCTCACGCCAGGGTCTCGAGATCGGCGCCATCGTCAGTGCCGGGCAGGAGGACTACCTGCGCATCGAACGCGGGATCCAGACCTACCTCGGCTACTCCTACTCGGACCGCCTCCATCTCGCCACCCATTTCCACAACGAGCCGCTGGTGCCGCGGGAGCGGATGAAGGGCGTGCGCGGCCGCATAGACGTCCTCGGCGTCGAGGTCCTGCCGCTGCGCGAGGAGGACGCCCGCCTTGCCGCCGCCGAGCTGCTCGACGCCGGGGTCGAGGGCATCTGCATATCGCTTTTGTTCAGCTATCGCAACGCCGAACACGAGCTGCGGGTGGCCGAGATCGTCGAGGATGAGAAGTCGAGGCGGGGGCTCGACGGGGAGGTGCCGATCTTCGTCTCCTCGCAGCTCTATCCGATGCGCCGCGACCTGCCGCGGCTCAACTCGACCCTGATCGAGGCATACGCCGCCGAGCCCTCGCGGGGCACCCTCCAGGCGGTGCGCGAGCAGACCAAGCAGGCCGGCGCCGGCTTCGAGCTGCGCGTCATGGCCTCGCACGGGGGAACGATCTCGATCGAGGCCAGGGAGCTGGCGCGGACGCTGGTCTCCGGCCCGATCGGTGGCGTGGTCGGCGGCAGCCAGCTCGCGCGGGTGATGGACCTCCCCAATGTGCTGTGCACCGACATCGGCGGCACCTCGTTCGACATCGCCCTGATCACCGACGGTCGCTTCGAGATCACTCAGACGCCGGACGTCGCCCGCTTCCTGCTGGCGATGCCGCTGGTCAAGATCGACTCGATAGGCGCCGGCACGGGGTCCTTCGTGCGGGTCAACCCGAACTCGAACCGGCCCGAGCTCGGCCCCGATTCGGCCGGCTCGCGGATTGGTGTCTGCTGGCCGGAGGGGGAGCTGGACACCGTCTCGGTGACGGATCTCGACCTGGTGCTCGGCCGGGTCAACCCCGAGTACTTCCTCGGCGGCGACGTCGAGCTCGATCCCGAGCGGGCCTGCGCAGAGGTGGAGAGACAGGTCGCCGTGCCCCTGGGCCTCGAGGTCGAGCAGGCGGCAGCCGGGGTGATCGAGCTGTTCGAGCAGACGCTGAAGAACGAGGCGGTGGGGCGGATCCTCGGCAAGGGCTACTCCCCGGCCGACTACGCGCTGCTCTGCTACGGCGGTGGCGGCCCCCTGCACGTCGCCGGCTACACCGAGGGAGTCCCCTACCGTGATGTCCTCGTGCCGGCCTGGGCGGCGGGGTTCAGCGCCTACGGTTGCGCCTGCGCCCCGTTCGAGTACCGCTACGACCAGACGATCGACATGCCGATCGCCCCCGGCCAGGACGAGCTTGAGAAGGCCGGCGTGGGGATGATGATCTCCGGCTACTGGCAGGGCCTGGAGGAGCGAGTGGCCGAGGAGTTCGCCAAGTCCGGGATCGGCTCGCCGCAAATTGCCTTCACCCACGCCGTGCGGATGCAGTACTACGGACAGCTGAATGACATCGAGATCGTCTCGCCCCACGACACGATCGAGGAGGCGAGCGAGGTGGACGACCTGATCGATGTCTTCGAGGACGCCTACGGGAAGGTCTTCGCCCGCTCGGCCCGCTCGCCCGAGCTCGGCTACCTGGTCACCCACGCGATCGTGCTCGGGTCGGTCGAGGTCGAGAGGCCCGCGCTCCCCGACGACAGTCTGTCGGCCGGTGCGCCGCCGACCAAGGCGACCCGTCGGGTCTGGTGGCAGCGCCCGGGTTCCTCGGAGGCGGCGCCGGCGACCTCCGACGTCTACGAGCTCTCCGACGTCCTCGCCGGCCACGAGATCGAGGGGCCGGCGATCGTCGAGTCCGTCGCGACCACCTTCGCGGTCCCGCCGGGCCGCACGGCGCGGCTCGACCCCCACCAGATCTTCCACCTCAGCGCCTCCACAGGCTGAGCCTCGAATAGGCACCCCGGTCGCGGCGCTCTCCCTGGGTGTTGGCGGGTTCACCCCCCGGGCGGCGCCGGTTCATCCCTGCGGCCTCTTCCCGGAACCCGCGGACGAGCCGAGACTCGGGACATGGAAGTTGGACCACTACAGAGGAGAGGCCGATGACCCGCTTCGTGATCGCCGCAATCGAGACCGACCACCTGACCCGCAACGCCGCTGGCGGTGGAAGAGGCCACAGGCGGACCTGGGTCGTGTGGGAGCGCGACGTCAGCGCCCCCAGGCCGCGCCCGACGCCGGTAACCGCCCCCGGGCGCCCCGTCTGAGAACCCGCGCCGGTAGAGTCCACCGGGTGGGCGGATCGGTCGCACCGCGGAGCGCCGAGGAGATGCTGGAGGCGCTTGACCGGCGCGAGCGCCGCGCCGCCGTCAACGGGATCGAGATCGCCTACGACCAGCTCGGCGACGGCGACGGGGAGCCGCTTCTCCTGGTCATGGGGCTGGGGATGCAGATGATCGCTTGGGACGAGCGCTTCTGCGGCCTGCTGGCCGAGCGCGGCTACCGGGTGATCCGCTTCGACAACCGCGATTGCGGACACAGCACGAAGTTCGACCGGGCCGGAGTGCCGGCACGCGCGGCGATGATCTCGGGGACCGGGCGCCCGCCCTACCTGCTCTCCGACATGGCCGCCGACACGATCGGGCTGCTCGACCATCTCGGCATCGAGCGAGCCCACGTCGCGGGCGTGTCGATGGGAGGGATGATCTCGCAGCAGCTCGCGATCTCCCACCCGGACAGGATCGCGTCGATGGCCTCGATCATGTCGACGACGGGCAGTCGCTGGCTTCGCTGGCCGAAATGGAAGGCGATGGCGACGCTGATGGCCAAGCCGCCCGCGGACGCCGATGCCTACGTGCGCCTGGCGACCCGCACCTTCGACGTGATCGGCTCGCCCGGACAGCGCATGGACGACGACTCCTTCCGGGTGCTGATCGAGGCCTCGTATGAGCGCTGCTTCTGCCCCGACGGGGTCGCGCGCCAGCTGCACGCGATCAACTGCTCCGGCAACCGCACCCGGGCGCTACGACGGCTGGACCTGCCCGCCCTCGTGATCCACGGCTCGGTCGATCCGCTGATCCGCCCAGCGGCGGGGCGGGCGACCGCGCGGGCGATTCCCGGTGCCCGGCTGAAGGTCGTTCCGGGCATGGGCCACGACATGCCGCCGGCGTTCTGGCCCGAGATCGTCGAGGCGCTCGACGCGAACGCGCGCCGGCGACGCGTCGTCGTCTCGGTCGCCGCCTGAGGTGGAGCCGATCACGAAAATCGACGCGCCGCCCCCGGGACCGGAGATGTTCGTCGGCGGTGGGACCCCCGCCTACGGCCTCGGTGACATGGCCACCGACGCGGTCGGGCTGCTCGACTCATCGCTCAGCTCGTGACGATCGAGTGGCCGGAGCGCGTGCCCTCCCTTTGCTCGATCATGTCGACGACGGGCGACCGCGCCGTCGGGCTCGCCTGCGCCTGCCGGCGCTGGTGATCCACCGGGGCCGAGGACCCGCTGATCTCGGTGAGCGGCGGGGAGGCGACCGCGCGGGTGCGTCGCTGGTGTGACCGCGTGCCGGCGGTAGAGTCGGCGGCAGCGATGCCGATCGTCGAGGAGACGCGCAGTCTTGAGCCCCGCGAGGCCGAGGGGATCGGCTGGGACGGTCGTCGCCTCGACGAGATGCTCGCCACCTCGGAGCGCCTCTTCGCCGAGACCGGCCACTACTCGGGGATCTCCGACCTGGCGATGATGGAGTCCGACCCGATCGGCTACGAGAAGCTCTTCGCGCGGCTGCGCGGCGGGCTGGTCTCGGCCCGCGAGACGGCGCTGAACATCTCCGCATCGCCGATCGTGCGCGAGCTGGGCGAGCTGTGCTTCGCGCTCTACACGCCCGAGGGCGACTCGATCGCGCTCTCGACCGGGATCATCGTCCACGTCCACACGATGTCGGACGCGATCAAGTTCATGGTCCGCAACGGTTGGGAGGACAACCCGAAGATCCGCCCGGGGGACATCTTCGCCAACGACGATCCGGTAATCGGAGACGTCCACAACGCCGACGTGCAGACCTTTGTGCCGATCTTCTGGGAGGACGAGCTGATCGCCTGGGCCGGGGGCGTCACCCACGTCCTCGATATCGGCGCCTCGACCCCGGGCGGCGTCCCGGTCGGGCCGACCAACCGCCTCGACGACGGCATCGACCTCCCCTGCATGAAGATCGGCGAAGGCGACGAGCTCGCCGCCTGGCACCTGCTGCGCTGCCAGAAGCAGACGCGAGCGCCGATGTACTACCTGCTCGACGAGCGCACCCGCCTGGCCGGGTGCCACATGATCCGCGAGGCGGTCGAGCGGGTGGTGCTCGAGGAGGGGCTAGACCGCTTCAAGCGGTTCAGCCGCGAGGTGATCGAGGAGGGCCGGCGCTCCTTCAAGGCCCGGATCCGGGAGATGACCGTCCCCGGCCGCTACCGCGCCTCGGCCTTCATGGACACGACCTTCGCCGACAAGCCCCAGCTCCCGGCGCGGGCCCGCCGCGACTTCGTCATGCACGCTCCCTTCGAGGTGCGGATCGGCGGCGACGGCGACTACGCGCTCGACATGGACGGGGCCTCAGCCTGGGGATGGCACTCGATGAACTGCACGCCCTCGGCGATGCAGGGTGCGATCTGGGTGATGTTCACGCAGACCCTGATCTGCAACGACAAGGTCAACGACGGCGCCTACTACGCGGTCGAGACCAACTTTCCCGAGGGGACGATCTCCAACCTCGGCGACGCCGAGGGCTCGACCGGGATCGCCTGGGCCTTCCTGCAACCCGCCTTCACCGGCTACCCGCGGACCCTGTCGCGGGCGCTTCAGGCGCGCGGCTTCATCGAGGAGGTGATCGGTTCCTACTCGGTCTCGGGGAACGTGATCCAGGGCGGGGGAGTGGACCAGTACGGGAACTCGTCGGCGATCATGAACTTCGAGATCGCGGCCCAGGGGATGGGGGCCAAGTTCGTGCTCGACGGGACCGACACCTGTGCCGCGATGTTCAACCCGGAGGGCGACGCCGGCGACGTCGAGATGTGGGAGATGATCTGCCCGATGGTCTACCTCTCGCGCCGCATCAAGCCGAACACCGCCGGGCCGGGTCGCCATCGCGGCGGCTCCAGCTTCGAGTCCCTGCAGATGATCTGGAACACACCCTTCTGGGAGCTGCAGAACCTGGGAACTACCCGGCTCTTCACCTCGCAGGGCATCTTCGGGGGGTATCCGGGCTCGACCGCCTACATCCACAACATCAGGGGGAACGACCTGCGCCGCCTGGCCGAGGCCGGCGAGGCCTACCCGGTCGCCGACGGCCCCTTCGACGAGCCGGCGTTGCGCGCGATCGACGGGGATCGCCAACTCGAGTTGGACAACTGGACGCTCCTGGAGCCGTTCGCCGACGGCGACCTCTACCTCTCGGTGATGAAAGGCGCGGCGGGGCTCGGCGACCCGCTCGAACGCCCGCCGGAAGCGGTCCGGCGAGACGTCGACGAGGGGCACCTGCTGCCGCGCTTCGCGGAGTCGGTCTACGCGCTATCCGATCGCGACGCTGCCCGCGCCCGGCGCCTCCAGCGAGCCCGCCCAGCCCCCGAGTGGTGGGAGGACGAGCGGCATCGGGTGCTCGACGGCGACCTGATCGACCCGGTCAAGGTGGCCTACGCGGAGTCGATGAAGCTCTCCGAGGGGTGGGCGGCGGAGTTCCGCGGGTTCTGGGACCTTCCGGAGGACTTCGAGTTCGAGATCGAGACCCCGACCGTCCCGCCAGACGTGCGGGCGAAGCCCGGCAAGGTCAGCCCCGAGGAGTCGGCCGCCGGCTTCCTCGCCGCATCCGAGGTGGCCGAGGCCGAGCCGCGGCGCGCCGGCGGGAAGACCCTCGAGCGCCACACGCTGGCGGCCCTCCTCGACGAGAAGCTCTCTCGCGTCGAGGTGAAGGAGATCCAGTCCGCATACAAGGACCCCGACCGCTTCGAGAAGTGGATCGACGTCCTCCAGGAGCGAGTCCCCTACGGCGATGCGATCGTCCTGCCGATCGGCGAGGGCCTCAACGTGGTCCGCCGCTCGGAGGACGACGAGCTGGTGATCCGCAGCGACGCCGGCCACGACTTCTGCCGCTTCGATCAGAACTGGAAGATGCACGCTCCGATGCTCGTTCGCGACACCGATGGGCTGCTCGAGGAGGTCTACCCTCGGATGGCCCACTGCGACCCGGAGTGGATGGAGCTGCGCGAGTTCTACTGCCCGGTTTCCGGCCGCCTGCTGGAGACCGAAGCCGTCACGCCGGGCTACCCGGTGGTGCACGAGTTCCTGCCCGACATCGAGGGCTTCTACGGCGGCTGGCTGGGACGCGAGGTCCCGTGACGGCGTCCGGGCCGGAAACGGCGGCGGGGAGCAATATTCAGGCCTCGTTAACCGTGCGTTAGGGGGTTCCGGCAGCCGCCCCGGGCTCGGATAGGATCCGGGCAGCAGGTAGGAGAGGCTCTGCCCGAGGGGGAGAGCTCGGGGAACTGTCAAAGGACGGATCGACGCCGGCGAATCCACCAACACAGTCAGGTAGCCCGAGTGCCGGACGGAGCTCCGTGATCTCCCGGCTGATCACGGTCGCTGCGCTGGTCGCCGCGGTCGTGCTGGTCGCGGTGCTGCTCTTCGGAGGGGGCGGTGGCTACAAGTACCGGCTGATGTTCCAGACCGCCGGCCAGCTCGTCCCCGACAACCAGGTCCTGATCGGCGGCGCGCCGGCCGGCTCCGTGGACAGCGTCAAGCTGACGCCCGACAACCAGGCCGAGGTCGAGATCGAGGTCGACGACCAGCTGCACCAAGGGACGACGGCGGTGATCCGCACGCCCTCGCTCTCGACCGTCGCCGGCCGTTACATCTCGATCGTCCCGGGCCCCGACAACGCCCCCGCGCTCCCCGACAACGCCACGCTCTCGGGAGACGCGACCACCACCCCGGTCGACCTCGACCAGCTCTTCGACACCTTCACCCCGAAGACCCGGAAGGGCCTCCAGGGCGTGATCCAGGGCTTCGCCGCCGTCTACGCGGGCAAGGGCAAGCAGGCGAACGCCACCTATAAGTACTTCGCCCCGGCGCTGAGCAGCACCGACCGGCTGCTGAAGGAGCTGAGCTCCGACCAGCGGGTGCTCACCGACGTCATCGTCAACGGGGGCAAGGTGATGAGCGCGGTGGCCCAGAAGCGCGACCAGCTGACCTCGCTGGTCTCCAACGCGAACACCGCCCTGGGGGCGATCGCAAGCCAGAACACCTCCCTCGACCGCTCCTTGCAGGAGCTGCCGCCGACCCTACGCCAGGCCAACACCACGTTCGTCAACCTGCGCGCAGCACTCGACGACCTCGACCCGCTGGTCAACACGACCAAGAAGGCGACCAAGAACCTCAACCCGTTCCTGCTGAAGCTGCGCCCGGTCGTCAACCGCGCGGTTCCGGTCTTCACCGACCTGCGCCGGACCGTCAAGGCGCCGGACGGCTCGAACCCGCTGGCGGACCTTGTCAGGGCCTCGGTCCCGCTGCACAAACTCGGCCGCCCCGCCAGCAAGACCGGGGTCGCCTCGCTGAACGCCTCGCAACCGGTGATCAGCTTCGCCCGGCCCTACGCCCCGGACCTGCTGGGCTCGTTCAGCCGGCTCGGCCAGATCACCGGCTTCTACGACGCCAACGGCCACTACGCCCGGGTTGGAAACTCCGCCTTCAACCTCTTCAACTGGAACTCGGTCACCAACAACCTCGACCCGATCCCGCTTTCCGACAAGTTCAACGGCTTCACGACCGCGATCTCGACCCGCTGCCCCGGCGGCGCTACGCAGCCGATCACCGGCTCGAACCCGTTCACCGACCAGGGCAAGCTGACCGGCAAGTGCAACCCGGCCGACGTGCCGCCCGGCCCATGAGGAGAATCGCCCTGATAGCCGTGGCGGTGGCCGTCCTGGTCGGGCTGGTCGTCGTCGCCAGCGCCGGCGGCAGCGGCTCCGGCGGCAGCTACACGGTCCGCGCCTACTTCGACAACGGCGGCTTCATCGTCGACGGCGAGGACGTCCGGGCCGCCGGGGCCATCGTCGGCTCGGTCTCCTCCGTGGACGTGTCGGGGCCGGGCGAGATCGACTCCTGCCGCGGCCCGAAGCGGGACGTCGACCAATGCGTCGGCAGCCGTGGCGCCGCGGTCCCCGGCAAGGCGGTGGTGGTCCTCGACATCACCGACCCGGGGTTCAAGGACTTTCGTACCGACGCCACCTGCCTGATCCGTCCGCAGTCGCTGATCGGGGAGAAGTTCGTCGATTGCCTGCCGACCGAGCAGCGAGCGCCGGGAACGAAACCGCCGCCGGAGCTGAAGAAGATCCCGTCCGGACAGGCCGGCGCCGGGCAGTATCTGCTGCCGTTCGAGAACAACGGCAAGGCGGTCGACCTCGACCTGGTCAACAACATCCAGCGGGCGCCCTATGCCGAGCGCTTCCGATTGATCCTCAACGACCTCGGCGCCGGGCTTGCGGCGCGCGGCGAGGACCTCGACCGGATCGTCCTGCGCTCCGACCCGGCTCTGCGTGAGACCAACAAGGTGCTGGGGATCCTTGCCGCCCAGAACAAGCAGCTGGCGAAGCTCGCCGAGGACTCCGATACTTCGCTCGAACCGCTGGCCCGCGTGCGCTCGCAGCTCACCGGATTCCTGCGCAACAGCGCCACGGTCAACTCGGCCACGGCCGAGCGCGGGGCCGATCTCGAGCGCAACCTCGAGCTGCTGCCGCAGACCCTGCGCGAGGTGCGCTCGACGATGACCGACCTCGGCGGGTTCTCCGACGCGGCCCGCCCCGTGTTCAGCGAGCTGCTCGGCGCCGCCCCGGCGATCACCAGGCTGACCCGGGCGACCCCTGCCTTCTCCAAGGCCACGACGATCTCCCTGACGAGCCTCGGCGACGCAGCCGAGGTCGCAGGCCCCAACATTCGCGCCTCTGACCCGGTGGTCCTCCAGCTGAAGAAGCTGGCCACCGTCGCACAGAGCCCCTCGCGGAACCTCAAGCAGCTGCTCTTCACGCTTCGCGCGACCGGCGGCTATGAGGCGCTGATGAAGTTCATCCTGCACGGCGCCACCACCCTCAACGGCTTCGACCAGTACGGGCACTATCAGCGCACCAACATCCTGATCTCCGGCTGCGTCCAATATGTGACGGTCACCCAGCCGGGGTGTGCGGCGAATTTCGGGGCTGGCACGTCACGCATCAGCCCGACCAGTCCCGAGGCGATCCGGAGGATGCTGCAGCGGGCGACGAGCCACAGCGGCGGCACGCTGGCGGTGCCTAACACCACCGACAGCGGGGATGCCACCGGCCTCCTCCCGGCCCTGCCAACCGGTCCCGCCGGATCGGCCGGCGCGACTTCGCCGCCCAGTCAAGCGCCCAGCGGCGACTCGAACGCGCCGTCCGGCCCAGCCGGGCCAAACCGTGAGAACGGGAACGAGCAAGGGACCGGCCAGCCGCAATCCCCGTCGGGGTCGACCACGAAGGCCGGCGGCAACGCCGTTCTCAGATACCTGCTGGGGCCATGAGCAACCGGCCGATCCAGAGACTTACCGCAAGCCCGGTCCTGGTCGGGGCGCTGACGACGCTGATCGTCATCGTCGCGGTCTTCCTCGCCTACAACGCCAACAACGGCCTGCCCTTCGTCCCGACCTACCAGGTCTCGGTGGTGGTTCCCAATGCGGGAGCACTGGTCCGCAACAACGACGTCCGGGTCGGCGGGGTCCGTGTCGGCACGGTGACGGCGGTCACCCCGGTGCAGGAGTCCGACGGCACGGTCCACGCCAAGCTCGACCTGAAGCTCGACAAGAGCGTCGAGCCCCTGCCGGTGGACTCGACGATCGTCGTGCGCTCCCGCTCTGCGCTGGGGCTGAAGTACCTGCAGATCAACCCGGGGCACTCCAGTGAGGGGCTGGCGCAGGGCGGGTCGCTGGGGATCCGCGCCGCCCGCCCGGAGCCGGTAGAGCTGGACCAGGTCTTCAACATGTTCCAGAACAAGACCCGGCGCGACATCCAGAAGAACACGGCGGCGTTCGGCGGCGCCGTCGCGGGCCGCGGCCCGGCGATAAACGCGGCGCTGGGTGTTCTCCGCCCGCTGGTCGACCGGCTGATCCCGACGATGCGGAACCTCAGCTCGCCGCAGACCGACCTCGCCGGCTTCCTTCATGGCTTGGAGAACATCAACGGCGAGATCGCCCCGGTCGCCCAGACCCAGGCTGACATGTTCGTCGCCCTCGACCAGACCTTCGGCGCCCTGGCCACGGTGGCCCGCCCCTACATCCAGGACTCGATCACCAAGGGCGTCCAGACGGAGCTGACGACGATCGACACCCTGCCGAGAATCAGGCCCTTCCTGGTCAATTCCGCCGGCCTCTTCAACGACCTCGAGCCGGGGGTGCGGGCGCTGGCCGCGAACGCGCCGGCGCTTGCCCAGGCATTTGAGGTCGGCGCGCCGATCCTCCGCGCCTCGCCGGCGCTGAACGCGCAGCTCCCCCCGACCTCGGAGGCGCTGCTCACGTTCTCGCGGGACCCGAACGTGACCAACGGACTGACCGCGCTGACCCGGACCACGAAGATCCTCAAGCCGACCCTTGCCTACGTGGCCCCCGCCCAGAGCGTTTGCAACTACGCGACGATCCTCTTCAAGAACTTCGCCCAGAGCAACAGCTTCGGGGACAACGGCGGCACCTGGCTGCGGTCGATCACGGTGATGCCGCCCTTCAACCCTGAGACCGGTGCTACCTATCCCAACAGCGAGGCCGGTCCGTCTAGTAGTCCCGCGAACGGCCCCGCGGGGAATCACCTCCACCTGAACCTGTTGCCCAACACCGCGTCGCCGGGGCAGCATCCGCGCGAGTGCGAGGCAGGAAACGAGCCCTTCAAGGACCAGACGACGATCGGCAACGTCCCCGGCAACCAGGGGATCCGAACGTCGGGCCAGATCCCCCAACAGCTCAAGTGATCAATGCCTCGTAAGCCCGGAACAACCAAGTACAACGAGACCTTCTTCCGCAACTGGAGCGGGCCCGGACCGGTGGTGATCGGCACCATCGTGATTCTTCTCGTCGTGGTGGGGGTTTGGCTGGCCTTCACCAAGGAGCTGCCCTTCCAGAGCCCCGGCTATCAGCTCAAGGCGACCTTCGCGAACGGCGTGAACATCTCCGACAAGGCGCCGGTGCGGATCGCCGGCGTCGGCGTCGGCCAGGTCACCGGATTGAAGCGGGAGGGCGACAGCTCGGTGGTCACCTTCACGGTCAGCGACGCCGGGCGGCCGATCCACGTCGACGCGTCGGCCTCGATCAGGCCGAGGATCTTCCTCGAGGGCAACTTCTTCATCGATCTCGACCCCGGCAGCCCGAGCGCCCCCGAGATGTCAGACAAGGCGACGATCCCGGTCACCCGGACGTCGACAGCGGTACAGCTCGACCAGGTCCTGACCGCATTCCAGCAGCCGGAGCGCGTCAATCTCCAGCGGCTCCTGATCGGCCTCGGAACCGCGCTCACGCATCAGCCGACGCCCGCCGAGGATCAGACCCAGGACCCCGAGGTGCAGGGAGAGAGCGCCGCCACCGCACTCAACCAGACGTTCGACTACGGCGCCACCGCCAGCCGCGGCTCGGCGATCGTCAACGAGGCGCTGCTCGGAGAGCGCCCCGATGATCTCTCCCAGCTACTCGTCGGAGGCAACCGGATCTTCAAGACGCTGGCCAGCCGCGAAAGCCAGCTCCAAGGGCTGATCTCGAACTTCGACACCTTCACCGGGGCGCTCGCCGCCCAGGCGAACAACCTCTCCGAGTCGATCGCGCTCCTGGCACCCACGCTCGACACGACGAAACGCTCGCTGGTCGACCTCAACGCGGCGCTGCCGGCCCTACGCGGCTACGCGATCGCTGCGCGGCCGGGGATCGCGGAACTGCCGGCGACGATCAAGGCGGGTCTGCCCTGGCTGAAACAGGCGAAGCCGCTGCTGAGCAAGCGCGAGCTGGGCGGCATCGCCTCGCTGCTCGCCCGTGGCGTCCCGCAGCTCAACAACTCGACTCAGGCAACCCTCGGTCTATTGCCTCAGCTGACCAAGTTCAACCGGTGCGTCACCCACAACCTGATCCCGGCCGGCAACGTCGTCCTCAATGACCAGTTCGGTCCCTACAACTTCAGCTCGGGCCAGCCCAACTACCGCGAGTTCTTCTACGCGACGACGGGTGTCGCCGGCGAAAGCCAGAACTTCGACGCCAACGGCCCCTACGTCCGCTTCCAACCGGGTGGAGGGACGGTCACCGTAAAGCAGCCCAATCCGAAGGGGATAACCGGAAACTCCGCCATCCTCCTGGAGCCGGCCAACGTGATGTACGGCAACACGATCTCGGCGCCGCTGGGGATGCGGCCTCAGGGGCACGGGGTCCCGCCGATCAAGTCGGGCAAGCCGTGCTTCAAGAACGCCGTCCCCAATCTGAACGGCCCCGCCGCCGCCGCTGGTCCGCCCAACCCGACCGCTTATCCCTGATGAAGCGAGCGATCAAGACCCACCTGCGTGACTTCATCGGCATCGTCGTCCTGATCCTGGCGGCGCTGTTCACGCTGCTGGTGATCCTCTACAACCAGAAGGCGGCGCTGCCGGGCTGGGTACCGGGCCTTGGCCAGGACTTCTACAAGCTGAACGCCGAGTTCACGACCGCGCAGGCCGTCACGCCCGGCCAGGGCCAGTCGATCGACATCGCCGGGATCCGCGTCGGCAAGGTCGGCGGCGTCAGCCTCGAGGATGGCGTCGCCGTCGTCGAGATGGACGTTGATACCAAGTACGAGGACCTGATCCACTCCGACGCGACGCTGCTGTTGCGGCCGAAGACGGGCCTCAACGACATGGTGATCGAGATCGACCCCGGCACCAGGGGCAAGACGCCCGCGGCGGGCTCGACGATTCCGCTGGCGCAGACGCTGCCCAACGTCCAGCCCGATCAGATCCTCTCCACGCTTGACGCCGACACCCGTGAGTACCTGGCGCTGTTGCTCGAGGGCGGCGGCAAGGGCCTGGGCGGCAACGGCGCGAGGTTCTCCGCCACCCTGCGGCGCTTCGAGCCGTTCACACGCGACCTCGCCCGGATCGGCGGCGCCCTGGAGACGCGGCGCCGCAATATCCGGCGCTCGATCCACAGCTTCCGACTGATCGCCGAGGAGCTGGGCCATCACGACGCGGACCTGGCGCGATTCGTCGACTCCACCGACGCGGCGCTTGGACATTTCGCCAACCAGCAGGCCGCGCTCCAGCAGTCCCTGGTCGAGTTGCCCTCGACGCTCCGCGCCACTCAGACCAACCTCCAGAAGTCCGACCGCCTATCGCGCGTGCTGCGGCCGGCCCTGCTGGCTCTGATCCCCTCCGCGGTCGCCCTGAAGCCGGCGCTGGAGGCGACCCAGGAGACCTTCAGGGAGACGACGGTGCCGATCCGGGACCAGATCCGCCCGTTCACCCGCCAGATCCGCCCGACCGTGACCCACCTTGTCCAGACCTCGGCGCCTTTGGAGAAGACCTCGAAGAGCCTGCGCACCGCCTTCACCGACCTCAACACGCTGCTCAACATGCTCGCCTACAACCCGCCCGGCTCGACCCAGGAGGGCTACCTGTTCTGGCTCTCCTGGCTTAACCACAACTTCAACTCGATCTTCCTGACGCAGGACGCCGAGGGACCGTTGCGGCGCGGGCTCCTGCTCTACACGTGCAATACGGCGGATAAGGGCCTCCAGACCGCTGGGGGCAACCCGCTGCTGAAGACCAACCTGCAGACCTCCCAACTACCGAGCAAGGCAGCGATCTGCTCGTTCTGACCTGATGCAGAAACAAGCCCCCTCGATAACCCAGCTGGTGATCATCGCCGGTTTCACGCTGTCGTGTTTCGGGCTGCTGCTCTTCCTCTGGGTCTCCTTCGGGGGGCCGACGCCGTTGAAAGCGAAGGGCTACACCTTCGAGGTCCCGCTGAAGGAGGCCGGCCAGCTCGCCGAGCAGTCAGACGTCCGCATCTCCGGGGTCTCGGTCGGCAAGGTGACCGGTATCAAGCTTGGCTCCGGCAAGGACGCGGGCTCGGCCGTGGCGACGGTCGAGCTGAACAACACGTACGCCCCGATCCCCCAGAACACGCGGGCGACCCTGCGGCAGAAGACCCTCCTGGGAGAGACCTACATCGATCTCTCCCCGGGCGATCGCAAGGACGAAAACCTTCCCGACGGCGGCGAGCTGCCGCGGCTCCAGGTGGCGCCATCGGTCGAGCTGGACGAAATCCTGCGCACCTTCAACGCCAAGACCCGGGTCGCCTTCCAGAACTGGATGTCGGATGCGGCGGTCGCCTTCGAAGGTCGCGGCCCCGGTCTCAACACCGCCTTCGGCCTGCTCGAGCCGACCCTCACCGACGCCGACAAGGTCGTCCGGGTGCTCGACACCCAGCGGGTCGCGGTGAGGCAGTTCGTCCGCAACACCGGCGTGGTGCTGAACGCGCTCACCGCCCGCCAGGGCCAGCTTCAGGGGTTGATCCGCAACAGCAACGCCGTGTTCCAGACGACGGCCCGCCGCAATCAGGACCTCCGGGCCCTGTTCCTGGTGCTGCCCACCTTCCTCGACGAGTCGAGGCTGACGCTGAACAGGCTGGACCGATTCGCCGCCAACACCAACCCGCTGATCACCCATCTTCGGCCGGCGGTCCGCAACCTGGCGCCGGTGCTGAAGGACACCGGCCACCTGGCGCCGATCCTGCGCGACTTCCTAGTCGGCCTGAAGCCGGTGATCCGCGCAGCACCGGTGCAGTTCCCGGCGCTTCGCAAGTTCCTGCTCCAGGACCTGCCTCCGTACCTGGGGCGGCTCGACTCCTTCTCCCAGGACCTCGACCCCCTGCTCCAGGCCGTCGGCCTCTACAAGCGCGAGCTGGCCGGTTTCCTCGCCAACTCGGCGTCCGCTCTGAACGCGAAGCAGTCGGATCCCGAGACCGGCAATCTGAAGAGCTTCAAGTACCTACGAACCGGAGTGCCGCTCGGCGCGGATTCGCTCTCGGCATACCCACGGCGCCTGCTCATCAACCGCACCAATCCATATCTCAAGCCGAATGGCACGTTCAACCTGAAGAGCGGGGGCATGCGCTCCTTCGAGACGAGGCAATGCTCGACCGGGATCAACGCGATCCTGCGCGACTGGACTGCGCTCACCCCCGCAGAGCAGGCGACTTTCGCGGGCTCAACTGCTGAATCGCGCCAGGGATTCCCCCCGACGTCGCCGGACACCACCCCCGAGGACCTCTATGACCGGATCAAGCAGTACGCCTTCCTCAACCAGACGAGCTCGAACACGCTGCCGACGCCGCCCTGCACGGCCCAGGGGACCTACCCGCCGCTGGGGCAGACGGGGCAGCCGGCGACAAAGTACCTGCACGTTTTCTCGAGGCCGTAACGGGTAGGTCTAAAGCGGGTAGTTAATGGCAACAGGGAGGAGGGGACCGCAACTTCGCGGCCCGCCTCGTTTTTCGGTAGGGCGGTCATAGCCTTGATAGGTTCGGGCCAGGAGAGAGAAGCCGCGGAGGTCCGCGGGAAAGACGACGCCTGAGGAGGCGTCAGGACCAAGGAGAGTTGAAGAGTATGCGGAAGCGCAAGCATCTGATTTGGGTGCTGGGCCTGGCCCTCGCTTTGGGCGTCTCGGCTGTGGCCGTGGGCGCCGGCAACACGGACAACACGCAGGAGATGGCGGTGACCGTGACGCCGAGCAAGCAGGCAAAGCACAGGTTCGGCAACGCCAAGCTTCGCAGCCTGACGACCACCGGGACCAACGGCACGGGCGCCTACGCGATCACTCCGGTCGATCACGCCGTCATCTACTACGACAAGGACATCAAGTTCGACACGAAGGGCGTGCCGCAGTGCAGCAAGAGCCTCGCCGGTCTGACCACCGCCCAGGCGAAGGCCACGTGCGGCAAGGCGATCATCGGCAAGGGCCAGGCCGTGGTGAAGATCACCGGTAATCCTGCGCTCCCCGACACCCCCACCACC
Organism: uncultured Actinomycetes bacterium; assembly: GCA_963738305.1. Taxonomy (GTDB): domain Bacteria; phylum Actinomycetota; class Thermoleophilia; order Solirubrobacterales; family 70-9; genus JBBRHQ01. The sequence continues at coordinate 201,630 of CAVTVU010000007.1, forward strand.
ATCACCGCCTTCAACGGCAAGCCCTCGGGGGGCAAGCCGGTGATCCTGCTGCATGTCTACTCGCCCTCGCTGGGCACCTCCAACGTCCAGGTCCTGGTCGGCAAGCTGATCAGGATCAAGGGCAAGTACGGCTGGAAGCTCGACGTGACCGTGCCGCAGCTGCTCGCGGGTACGGCGACGACGGTCTTCGACGTCACCGTCCAGCACAAGCCCGTGGTCACCAAGCGAACCAAGGTGATCCACAAGACGATCCGCCGCCACGGTCGCAAGATCCGCAAGCGGATCAAGAAGACGATTAGGACCAAGCACTACTACGTGAGCGCCAAGTGCAGCCACGGCAAGTGGTTCTACCGGGGCACGTTCCACTACAAGAGCAACGGCGGCCCGGCCAAGGAGGGCACCCTGCCCGCCTCGAGCACCCAGCCCTGCACGGCCAAGTAGCAACTGCGTAGAGCAGTCGCAAGAAAGCATCGAGAAGGGCGGCCTCCGGGCCGCCCTTCTTCTTGTCCGGAAGAGGCCGCCCCGAGCATGGTTTCCCGCGGGTCGTGGCGGGTATCTGGCCTGAGGCGTGAGGCAGTGCTCAACTCTGGTAGGTTCGCGCCGGGAGAGAAGCCGCGGGGGTCCGCGGGAAGACGACGCCTGAGGAGGCGTCAGGATCAAGGAGAGGCGAGGGTATGCGAAAGCGCAAGCATCTGATCTGGGTGCTGGGCCTGGCCCTAGCGGTGGGTGGCTCGGCGGTGGCCGTGGGCGCCGGCAACACGAACAACACGCAGACGATGGCGGTGACCGTGACGCCGAGCAAGCAGGCAAAGAACAAGTTCGGCAACGCCAAGCTCCGCAGCCTGACGACAACCGGAACTACCACCACCGGCGCCTACGCGATCACCCCGGTCGACCACTCGGTGATCTACTACGACAAGGACATCAAGTTCGACACGAAGGGTCTGCCGCAGTGCAGCAAGAGCCTCGCCGGCCTGACCACCGCCCAGGCGAAGGCCAGGTGCGGCAAGGCGATCGTCGGCAAGGGCCACGCCGTGGTGAAGATCAGCGGTAATCCTGCGCTCCCCGACACCCCCACCACCATCACCGCCTTCAACGGCAAGCCCTCGGGGGGCCATCCGGTGATCCTGCTGCACACCTACTCGGTGGCCCTGGGCACCTCCAACGTCGTGGTCCTGGTCGGCAAGCTGTTCAAGGTCAAGTCGGGCAGCTACGGCTGGAAGCTCGACGTGACGGTGCCGCAGCTGCCCGCGGGCACGGCGGCGACGACCTTCGACGTCACCGTCCAGCACAAGCCGTGGGTCACCAAGAAGCACAAGACGATCCACCGCGGCCACCGGACGATCCGCAAGACGATCAAGACCAGGCATCTCTACGCGAGCGCAAAGTGCTCGAAGGGCAAGTGGCACTACAAGGGCACCTTCCACTACTCGAGCACCGCAGGCCCGAGCCGCTCCGGCTCGCTGCTCGCGACGGACACCCAGCCCTGCACGGCCAAGTAGCGACCGCGTAGAGCAGTCGCAAGAAGCATCGAGAAGGGCGGCCTCCGGGCCGCCCTTCTCTTTGCGCCCTCATGCCCCTCCTCGTATGCGGCTGAGAGGAGTCGAACCTCCACGTCCCGAAGGACACAGGCACCTGAAGCCTGCGCGTCTACCAGTTCCGCCACAGCCGCGGGGGAAGCAAATCTAGCGGTCCGCGTCTCGACTGCGGGCCATCGCCCGAACGCTACAATCGCCCCTGTCCTCGCCGCTATCGTCTAGGGGACTAGGACGCCGGATTCTCAGTCCGGAAACCGGGGTTCGAATCCCCGTAGCGGTGCCTCTGCAGTGACGGCATCCAACGGCTCCAGTTCCCTCAGCGACGAATTCCTACCCGCCTACGATGTATCGGACGCGGTGGCGGTACTGGTCGAGGCCGAGACTGGACTCGCATGGCGAGCCCTTCTGGACGTCGATCTGGTGCAGGTCGGACGACGCTCTCCCCTGGTGGGAGTGCTCGGGGCCGTGCGCACGCTGCCGGAGGCGGTGGCGCACCTGCAGAAGTTCTGGCCACCCGTGATCTCCTACGTGGAGGTCGAGGCGGATGGGTTTCGCGAGTTCAATGAGCCTGGGTTTGCGAAAACGGTCTATACGCTCTCGGCGCAATCGCAGGGGGCCGGCAAGACGTTGCTCTCGGGGACGATGCGCACCGCAACCACCGACGAACACGCGCGCCGCTGGTTCCGGCACTACTGGACATTCGGTGTCGGCTTCGGCGCGCACGTGCCGGTGAGTGCGCTACTCGAGGCTGCCCGCGAACAAGCAGAGTTCCAGCCGTAGAAGTGTCGATGAGCGTCGCCAATTTGCGTAATCCCCTTCGGTCTTGACCACGACCATCTTCACGATCGGGCATTCCACCCACCAGGCCGATGCCTTCATCGCACTGCTCCAGAGTCAGGGCGCCGAGCTCCTCGTCGACGTGCGTCGTCACCCCGGCTCGCGACGGGTGCCGTGGACCAATGCCACCGCGCTCGAAGGGCATCTCTCCGGTGCGGGCATCGGGTACAGGCACCTGGAAGCCCTGGGAGGTCGCCGACAACCGGTGCATGGGTCTCGCAACGGCGGCTGGCGGGTCGGACAGTTTCAGGGCTACGGCGACCACATGGGCAGCGAGGAGTTCGCAGGCGGGCTGGCTGCGCTCGAGGACGCAGCACAGAGTCGGCGAACCTTCGTGATGTGCGCCGAAGCGCAGTGGTGGCGGTGCCATCGTCGTCTGCTCTCCGACCGCCTTGCGGTGGGCGGTTGGAAGGTCCTGCACGTCGATGGTCGCGGCGCCGTGCAGGAGCACACATTCACCGAGTTCGCCCGGGTCGAGGGCGGGGCGCTCACCTATCCGAAGCAGGATCGGCTCTGGCCGAGCTAGCGATAGGCTGATACTTAGATGGCGTCCCACAATGCTCGAGCTATGGCTGCGGTACGGAACGGAAGCTGCGTGGCCCTCGTGCTCGTTGCGGCGGGACTGATCGCTGCGCCCGCTCAGGCCCGCCCCGGTCCGAAGCTTTCCGTGCCGAAGGAGAAGCTCGCGGCCGCCTTCCACTGCCACGGGCCGTCGATCCGCAACGCGAGCCGGGTGCCGCTCATGCTGGTCACCGGGACGGGTGCCACCGGCGAGCAGGCCTACGCGATCGGCAAGGACGCCTTCGACGCCTACGGCCACCCCGTCTGCGACGTCGACTTTCCGAACTACACGACCGCCGACATCCAGCGCTCGGTCCAGTATCTGGTCTACGGGATCCGCCGCGAGGCCCGGCTCGCCGGCCGCAAGGTGGCGGTGTTCGGGATCAGCCAGGGCGGCCTGCTTCCCCGCTTCGCCCTCACCTACTGGCCGGGCCTGCGCAGCAAGGTCTCCGACGTGCTCGCCGCCGCCGGCACCCAACACGGGACGACGATCGGCGAGCCGTGCTCGGCGTCCAACCCCTGCATCCCCGCCGGATGGCAGCAGGCAGCGGGCTCGCATCTGCTGCGGGCACTGAATCGGCAGCCCGACGAGACCCCCGGCGAGGTGGGCTGGACCACGGTTCGCTCCCGCACCGACGAGACCGTGCAGCCGCAGACGGGCCCGCACCCAACCTCGGCGCTTCGCGGGGCGACCAACATCCTGATCCAGCGGATCTGCCCGGGCCGCAAGGTCACCCATATCGGCACGGCGCTCGACTCGGTCACCTTCGCCGCCTTCGTCGATGCGATCACCCACCGCGGCCCGGCGAAGGTCTCGCGGCTGCCGGCTGACGTCTGCGCGCACCCCTACGCCCCCGGCCTCGACGAGACGACCACCACCGCCCTGCTCGGCGCCACCGGCGGCGTGGTCAGCGCCCAGATCGACGCCTCGCCGAAGGTCGGAGCGGAGCCCAGGGTGCGCCCCTACGTAAAGCGCCTGCCTTGAGTGGGCTCGGGCTCTGACATAGTGTCAATGACATAGCGTCAATCTGCTAGGGTCCTCGGGCGATGCCACCGACCGCTCCGACCAAGCGCAGGCCCCAGGCCCCCGAGAAATCCGAGCGGGAGATCCTCGCGGCGGCGCGGCGGCTGCTGGAGGAGCGGCCCTTCCGCGAGCTGACCGTCAACGCAGTGATGGCCGACACCGGTCTGGCGCGGCCGTCCTTCTACGTCCACTTCCGAGATCGCCACGCCATCGTGCTGCGAGTCGTGGCGACGATCGGCGACGAGCTCTTCGAGATGAGCCGGCGCTGGCTGGACGACGAGACCGAGCCAGTCGAGAGCGTGCGCCGGGCGCTCGACGGCGTCGCGGAGATCTACATGCAACATGGCGCGGTGCTGAAGGCCGTCGCCGACGCTGCCAGCGACGATCCCGACGTCGAGCGGGCCTACCATGAGCTGGTCGAGCGCTTCATCGGGGCCGCAGCCGAGCACATCCGCGCCGAGCAGCGAGCCGGCCGGGCGCTCGGCGTCGACGCGGAGCCAACAGCCGCCGCCCTGGTGTGGCTGAACGAGCGCTACCTGACCGAGATGCTCGGCCGTCGCCCGCAGGCCGATCCGCGCGGGGTCGTCGACACGCTCCACCGGATCTGGGTCCGGACCATCTACAGCGACCAGCCGATCTGATCGGCCCGAAAGGAACGACCATGGCAAGCGCCCCGACCATCGACCTCTCCGAGCTGGACGTCAGCGATCTGGAGCTTTGGCGAGACGGTCCCCCACACGACGTCTTCACCCAGCTGCGCGAGGAGGCGCCCCTCCACTTCTCCGAGCTGGGCGACTTCGATTGGGAGCGAGGCTTCTGGTCTGTGGTCCGCTACGAGGACGTCGCCGAAGTGGGGAAGGACTGGGAGACGTTCTCCTCGGAGCGCTCGATCCTCGTCATCGACAAGCTTGAGACAGATCCCGAGAAGCCCGACCCGATGGACCTCGCCGCGCACATGCTTATCACCCAGGACCCGCCCCGGCACGACCGGCTCAAGGCCCTCACCCAGCGGGCATTCACTCCCAAGCGTGCATTGGACCACACCGACCGCATGCGCGAGATCATCAACCTCGTCTACGACCGTGCGCTGGAGGCGCATCCGGACGGCGTCATCGACCTGGTGGGAGACGTCGGCATCTTCGTGCCGGCGATGGTGATCGGCGACATGCTCGGTGTGCCGCGCTCGGACGCCGAGCGGCTGGTCGACTGGACCAACCGCACCACGGCGCTGGAGGACCCGCGAATCGTCTCCGACTTCGGCGAGGTACAGCGGGCGCTCGAGGAGTTCATCCCCTACGTCGACGCGATGATCCGCGAGCGCGAGGCCAACCCGACCGACGACCTCACCACCGCCTTCATCGAGGCCGAGGTGGACGGCGAGCGGCTCTCCCACGAAGAGGTGCTGATGTTCTTCTTCCTGCTGATGGTGGCTGGCAACGACTCCACCCGCGCCGTCTTCACCTCGGGGATGAAGAACCTGATGGAGGACCCTGAGCAGATGGAGCTGGTGCGCTCGGAGGGCGTGCCGACCGAGCAGGCGGTCGAGGAGTTCGTCCGCTTCAACCCCGCTTTCTCCTACATGCGCCGCACGGCGACCCGCGACACGGAGGTCGCCGGCCAGCCGGTGAAGGCGGGCGACAAGCTGGCGCTCTGGTACGTGTCCTCGAACCGCGACTCGGCGGTCTTCGAGGACGCGCAGACCTTCGACGTGCGCCGAGATCCAAACCCCCACCAGGGGTTCGGCGGCGGCGGGCGCCACTTCTGCATGGGCGCCGGTCTGGCGCGCCTAGAGCTGAAGCTCTGGATAGAGGAGACGCTGCACCGCTTCCCGGAGATCGAGCTTGCCGGCGAGGGTGAGCGCGTCAGCTCGACCTTCCTCAACCAGTGCAGGAGCATCCCGGTCCGGCTCGGTTGAGCGGCAGACCAGGGCCGCCTGCATGCCCACCGATCAGGCGGTTGCCCACGGGGTCAAGACGACGGCCGGGGTCGTGACCAGCGCCGCCGCGGTGATGGTGGCCTGCCGTGCGGACATACTTCACGGCGATGTCAGAGGAGAACGTGGCGGTCGTCCGTGCGATCCAACCGGCGGGACGCGTCGAGCTGGTCGAGCTGTTCCGGGAGGGGCCGAGCGCGGCGACGGGGGAGGGCATCGATATCGCGGCGATCGACCCCGACGCGGAGGTCCGGTTCGTCGGGCAGGCGGTCGGGCCGCTTCAAGACCACCGGCTCACCGGAGTCGAGGGATTGATCGAAGGATGGCGCGACTGGTTGGAGCCGTGGTCAAGCTATGTGATGGAAGTGGAGGACGTGATCGACGCCGGGTCGCATGTCGTCTCCCTGGTCCACGTCACGGCGAGGACCTCGCATTCAGGTGTCGACGTGGAGCATCATCCCGCCGCGGTCTGGGCCGTCGAAGGCGGCATCGTCACCGCCGTCACCTTCTATCTCGACCGCGACCAGGCGTTCGAGGCCGCTGGCCTGCGGACGCAGCCGAACGCTTGATGGGCCGTAGTTCGCCGCAATAGTGAGTGGTGGAAGCACGGATGCGATCGGAGGGCGGGGCGCCTAGGATCGCGGCACATGGTCGAGATCGCTTCCGGCCGCCTCGACGCCGTGATCTTCGATCTCGACGGTGTGATCACCGACACCGCATCGGTCCACGCAGCCGCGTGGAAGCGGATGTTCGACCGCTTCCTCGAGAAGCGTGCCCGCGGTGGGGGAGAGGAGGATCGTCCCTTCTCCCAGCACGACTACCTGCGCTACGTGGACGGCAAGCCGCGCTACGACGGCGTCTCCTCGTTCCTCGACTCGCGCGGGATCTCCCTGCCACGCGGTGAGCCGGGTGATCCGCCGAGCGCCGAGACGGTCTGCGGGCTGGGCAACCGCAAGGACGAGCTGTTCGGAGAGGTGCTGCGGCAGGACGGCGTCGCCGCTTTCCCCTCCTCGGTAGAGCTGCTCCGCGAGCTTCGCGAAGGCGGGTTCGGAACGGCGATCATCTCCGCCTCGCGCAACTGCGCCCAGGTGCTGAGGGCTGCAGGAGCATCGGAGCTGTTCGACGCAAAGGTCGACGGCATCGACGCCGAGGAGCACGGACTGAAGGGAAAGCCCGACCCCGCGGTGTTCCTCGCCGCCGCCGAGCGCCTCGGGGTGGGCCCCGCCCGCGCCGCCGTCGTCGAGGACGCCCTCGCTGGCGTCGAGGCGGGCCGTCGGGGCAGGTTCGGCTTGGTGATCGGGGTCGATCGGACGGGTCAGGCCGGCGCCCTGCGAAGGCACGGCGCCGACGTCGTCGTCGACGACCTGGCGGAGGTCCGGGTCCTGGCGGAGGACGAGTGCGTCCCGTGAGCGACGCGGTCGCCGGCGGGGCGCCGACGCTGAGCGGCTGGTCGCTCCTCTACGAGGGCTTCGACCCCGAGCAGGAGCCACTCCGCGAGGCCCTCTGCACCCTGGGGAACGGCTTCTTCGCCAGCCGCGGCACGGCGCCGGAAGCGGATTCCGGCGCCGTCCACTACCCGGGCACCTACGGGGCCGGCCTCTACAACCGCCTGACGAGCACGGTCGCCGACCGCGAGGTGGAGGACGAGTCGATCGTCAACCTTCCCAACTGGCTTCCCCTCACCTTCAGGATCGACGACGGCGAGTGGTTCGATCTCTCGAGAGTGGAGCTGGCCGGCTACAGGCAGGAGCTCGACCTGCGCCGCGCGGTCCTGACCCGCGAGCTCCGCTTCCGGGACCCCGAGGGCCGGCAGACTTCGATCGTCCAGGAGCGCTTCGTCAGCATGGCCAACCCGAACCTGCTCGCCCTGAAGATGACGCTGCTCCCGCTCGACTGGTCGGGGAAGGTGACCTTCCGCTCGGCCCTGGACGGCGAGGTCACCAACGGCGGAGTGAAGCGCTACGAAGGCCTGGCGAACAGGCATCTGGTGCCGGTCGGCACCGCTGCGGTGGATGCCGAGACGATCATGCTCGAGGCCCACACGAGCCAGTCGCAGATCCGGGTGGCCGAGGCGGCCCGGACCCGCCTGATGCGCGATGGCGCTCTCCAAGCCGCCAGCGGCCGTGTCGTCGAGCGTGACGCCTGGATCGGCATGGAGATCGACGCCGAGGCCGCGGCCGGGGAGGCGCTCGGCGTGGAGAAGGTCGTCGTCCTCTGCTCGTCGCGCGAGCCAGCGCTCTCCGAGCCCGGGCTCGAGGTCCGCAGGGAGGTGGTCAGCATGGGCAACTTCGCGGAGCTGCTCGCAGAGCACGTGCTCCGCTGGGACGAGCTTTGGGAGATCTGCTCGCTCGAGCTCGAGGACCGCCAGGAGTTCGCTCCGGCTGAGCTGCGATTCCACATCTATCACCTGCTGGTCAACGTCTCCGAGCACACCGCCGAGATCGACGCCGGGGTCCCGGCCCGGGGGCTGGCGGGGGAGGCCTATCGCGGCCACATCTTCTGGGACGCGCTCTTCATCTTCCCCTTCTTCAACCTGCGGCTTCCGAACCTGACGCGCTCGCTGATCCGCTACCGCTACCGGCGGCTCAACTCCGCCCGCCGGACCGCGAGCGCGGAGGGGCACCATGGGGCCGTCTACCCGTGGCAGGGCGGCGCCGACGGCTCCGAGCTGACCCCGACGGTCCACCTCAACCCGCAGTCGGGCCGCTGGATGCCCGACAACTCCCGGCTGCAGCGCCACATCAACTCGGCGATCGCCTACGACGTCTGGATCTACCACCAGGCCACCAACGACATCGAGTTCCTAGGCCTCTACGGCGCCGAGCTGTTCATCGAGATCGCCCGGTTCTGGGCGGGGATCGCGAGCTACGACGAATCCCGGGACCGCTACGTGATTCGCGGCGTGGTCGGTCCCGACGAGTACCACGACGCCTATCCGGGCTCCGAGCGCCCCGGCATCGATAACAACGCCTACACCAACGCGATGGCGGCCTGGGTCCTGTGGCGGGCACAGGACCTGCTCGACGCGCTTCCCGTGCAGCGCCGCGAGGAGCTGACCCACACCCTCGGACTCGGGAGCGCGGAGGTCGAACGCTGGGACGAGGTCAGCCGCAAGCTGCTGCTGCCCTTCCACGACGACGGGATCATCAGTCAGTTCGAGGGCTACGAGAAGCTCGAGGAGCTCGACTGGGAAGCCTACGAGGCGAAGTACGGGAACATCCAGCGGCTCGACCGGATCCTCGAGGCCGAGGACGACAGCCCGAACCGCTACAAGGCGTCGAAGCAGGCCGACGTCCTGATGCTCTTCTACCTGTTCTCGGCCGACGAGCTGGGGGAGCTTTTCTCCCGGCTCGGCTACGAGCTCGAAGAGGACACGATCGGCCGCAACATCGACTACTACCTGGCGCGCACCTCGCACGGCTCGACCCTCAGCAAGGTCGTCCACGCCTGGGTGCTGATCCACTCCGATCGCGAGCGCGCCTGGCAGCTCTTCGGCGAGGCGCTGGAGAGCGACCTGTTCGATGTCCAGGGCGGCACGACTCGGAAGGCGTCCACCTCGGAGCGATGGCCGGGACCGTCGACCTGGTGCAGCGCGGCTTCACGGGCATGGAGACGCGCGAGGGTGTGCTGTGGCTGGATCCCGTCCTGCCGGAGGAGCTGAAGAGGCTGCGGCTGATGATCCGCTACCGACGCCACTGGGGACTGGAGATCGAGGTCACCAAGGACCGGATCCGGGTCAGCGCCCGCCCCGCCGACGCCGTCCCGGTGAAGATCGGGATCCGGGGAGAGATCGTCGAGCTGCGGGCGGGAACGACGGTCGAGCGAGCCCTGTCTCGGTAGTTCGGCACACGAAACCTGCGGCGAAATCCGTAGGCGGAGCGGGTAGGCCGTGGGATGATCCCGCTTGGCTTCCCTCCCAGTGGGAAACCGGAGAGGAGAGCGAGATGACCGTCGGATTGGATCTCGAGACGCTCGAGTTCACGCTCGAGTCGATCAGCGAGTTCGGTCGTCGCGAGCTGCCCGATTCGGCCCTGATCGAGCTCGACGAGCGCGACGAGTTCCCCGAGGACCTCGTCCGCCGCATGTGCGGCGAGGAGCTCGGAGTCCAGCTCCTGTTCGTCCCCGAGGAGCACGGGGGAATGGGCGGCGGGGCGCTCGACATCTACCGGGTCTGCGAGAGGATGGCGGCGATCGACCTCGGGGTCGCGACCTCGGTGCTGGCGACCTTCCTGGGCAGCGACCCGATCGTGGTCGGCGGCACGCCGGAGCAGAAGGCACGCTGGATGCGCCGCATCGCCGAGGACGGGGTGCTGATGGCATACGGCGCCACCGAGCCCGATGCCGGCAGCGATCTCGCGGCCCTGAAGACGAAGGCGGAGCCGATCTCCGAGAACGGCGACGTGGTCGGCTACCGGCTCACCGGCGCCAAGCAGTGGATCTCGAACGGCGGCGTCGCCGAGCTCAGCTCGGTTCTGGCGCTAGCGCCGGGCGGCCCGAGCTGGTTCGTGATCGAGAGCGGCACCGACGGCTTCAGCCACGGCGAGCACGAGGACAAGCACGGGATCAGGCTCTCCAACACCGCCGCGCTCTTCCTCGAGGACGCCTACGTCGACGCTGCCAGCCTGGTCGGCGGCGTCGAGGGCCAGGGCCTCGTCCAGGCCCAGCAGGTGTTCGGCTACACGCGGCTGATGGTCGCGGCCTTCGGCCTCGGCGCCGGCTGGGCGGCGCTCGACCGCGCGATCCCCTACTCGGTCGGAGCGGATCCAGGCCGGCGGGCCGCTCTCCGAGAAGCAGGGCTACACGCACAAGCTGATCGTGCCCCACGCGGTGCGCCTGGAGGCGGCACGCGCCGCGATCGAGGACGCCGCCGAGCGGATCGACGCCCGCGAGGGCTCGCTCAACACCGAGGGAGCGATCGCCAAGTACCTGGCGACGGAGGCCGGCAACGCGGCCGCCGACGCGGCGATCCAGGCCCACGGCGGCTACGGCTACACCCACGAGTACATGGTCGAGAAGATCAAGCGCGACGTGCGCATCACGACGATCTACGAGGGCACCTCGGAGATCATGGAGATGACGATCGCCCGCGACCGCTGGCAGCAGCACCTGAAGACCCGCGGCGACCACTACCACGCGATCGGCCGCGAGCTGGAGGGGCTCGACGCCCGACACCCCGACGCCGGTGCGGCGGACCGCGGCGCTGGCTCTCCACGCGCTCGCCGAGATCCTCGAGGCGGCGCGGGTCGGGCGCCTGACCCGCAACCAGCACGTGCTGCTGCGCATCGGCGCGCTCGCCGCGCAGGCCGAGGGAGCCGCGGCGCTGGCCCGGCGGGCGAGCCGGGCGGCCTCGGCTGATCTCCCTGAGAAGGCCTCGCGACGCTTCGACCCGGCGGCGCTGGCCGCGATCGCGCGGGTCAACGCCCGCGAGGTCGCGCTCACGCTAGCCATCGAGGGCCTGCGCTGGGTCGCCGGGGCGAGGTCCTGCCGGGGATGACGGGAGCGCCGCAGCTCGCCTCGCGCATCCCGCTGGCCGAGATCCAACGCGGCCCAGGCGGGCCTGGTGGCGGACATGGACCGCGTGGCCGACGCGATCTACGGCCGGGCAGGGGGTGGAGCAGAGTGAGCCAGCCGGGCGACGCGATCGCGATCTGCGGGGTCGCGGCGATCCTTCCCGACGCCCCCGACGCCGAGGCGTTCTGGCGCAACGTCAGCGAGGGGCGCTACGGGATCAGCGAGGTCGATCCCGAGCGCTGGGACCCCGATCTGCATTACGACCCCGACCCCAAGGCCCCCGAGCGCACCTACTCGAAGATCGGCGGCTGGGTGCGCGAGTGGGATTGGGACCCGCTCGGGTGGCGGCTGCCGATCCCGCCGAAGGTCTCCGACGCCATGGACGAGGCGCAGAAGTGGGGGGTCGCCTGCACCCGGATGGCGCTGCTCGACTACGGCTGGCCGGAGCGCGACCTGGACCTGGAGCGCACCGCGGTCGTCTTCGGCAACGCGATGGCGGGCGAGCACCACTACCTGACCGCGCTGCGGCTCGCCTTCCCTGAGCTGGCCCGGGAGCTGGCGAAGGCGCCCAGCTACGCGAGCCTTCCCGAGTGATGCTCGCGAAGCGATCGCCCGCGAGCTGGAGGAGAACCTCGACGACTGGTTGCCGCCGGTGACCGAGGACACCATGCCGGGCGAGCTGGGCAACTGCCTCGCCGGCCGGGTCGCAAACCTCTTCAACCTGCGCGGGCCCAACTTCGTCGTCGACGCCGCCTGCGCCTCGGCGGTGGCCGCGATGGACGCCTCGATCGAGGGCCTGATCGACGAGCGAGTTCGACGCCGTGATCACCGGCGGCATCGACCGCAACATGGGGGCTTCGACCTTCATCAAGTTCAGTGCCATCGGGGCGCTCTCGGCGACCGGCACGAGGCCCTACGCGGATGGCGCCGACGGCTTCGTGATGGGTGAGGGCGCGACGGTCTTCGTGTTGAAGCGCCTCGCGGACGCCGAGCGCAACGGCGACCGGATCTACGCAGTCGTACGAGGGGTGGCGGGGTCGAGCGACGGCAAGGGGAAGGGGATCACCGCCCCCAACCCGATCGGGCAGCGGCTGGCGGTCGAGCGCGCCTGGGCCGATTCCGGCCTCTCGCCCGGAGGCCTGCTCACTGGTCGAGGGCCACGGGACCTCGACGGCGGTGGGCGACGTGGTCGAGGTCGAGAGCCTCATCGAGGCCTTCTCGGGCGCAGGCCTGGCGCCGGGTTCGGTCGCACTCGGCTCGGTGAAGTCGAACATCGGCCACCTGAAGAGCGCCGCCGGCGGGGCGGGGCTGCTGAAGGCGGCGCTCGCCCTGCATCACAAGGTGCTGCCGCCCAGCCTCAACTTCGAGCGCCCCAACCCGAACATCGACTGGGCCCTCTCGCCGTTCGCGGTCAACACCGAGCTGCGCGAGTGGGAGCCACGCGACGGAGCCCCGCGGGTGGCGGCGGTGAGCGCCTTCGGGTTCGGAGGCACGAACTTCCACGCGGTGCTCGAGGAGTACGTCCCCGGCCGGCTGAACGGCAACGGGCGGGCGACGATCTCGGTGCCCGTCGAGACCCCGACCGAGGCCGCGGCCTCGGTCTCCGCCGAGGCAGGCCCGCAGGTGGCGAAGTCGCCGCTCCGGGGAGCGCTCGTGATCAGCGGCCCCGACGAGGCGGCGATCGGCGAGCAGCTCCGCGCCGCGCTCGAGGAGGCCCGTGCAGGGCCGGGCTCCCGGGCCGGAGGCGCCGGCGGCGGCGGCGCTGCGCGCGCACGAGCGGCTGGCCATCGACTACGGGGATGCCGCCGAGCTGGCCGCGAAGGCTGAGGTGGCGGTGAAGGCGCTCGACGCCGGCTCCTCCGCGGCCTGGCAGGCGCTGCGGGCGCGCGGCATCTTCCGCGGCGGCGGCCCGCCGGGCGAGGTCGCCTTCCTCTACACCGGCCAGGGCTCCCAGTACGCGAACATGCTCGGCCGAGCTGCGCCGGGTCGAGCCGATCGTCGCGGCGGCCTTCGAGGAGGCCGACGAGGTGATGCGGCCGCTGCTCGAGGGGCGGGCGCTCAGCGGGATCTTCTTCGCCGACCCCGAGGACGCCGACGCGATGGCGGCGGCCGAGGCGGAGCTGCGGCGGACCGAGGTCACCCAGCCCGCGGTGCTGACCGTCGACGTCGCCCTCACCCGGCTACTCGACGCCTACGGGGTCAGGCCGGACTTCGTCATGGGCCACAGCCTCGGCGAGTACGGTGCCCTGGTCGCCGCCGGGGTGCTTCCCTTCGAGCAGGCGCTGGAGGCGGTCAGCGCCCGCGGGCCGCGAGATGGCCGACCTCGACGTCCCCGACCCGGGAGCGATGGCCGCGGTCAGCGCCCCGGCCGAGGAGATCGAGGAGGTGCTGGCGCAGACCGAGGGCTACGTCGTGCTCGCCAACGTCAACTCGGAGCACCAGGTCGTCCTGGGCGGTGCCAGCGAGCCGGTCGGCCGGGCGGTGGCCGCGTTCGAGGAGCGTGGACATCAGGCGATCCCGCTGCCGGTCAGCCACGCCTTCCACACCGAGATCGTCGCCCCGGTGAGCGAGCCGCTGCGGAGCGATGCTCCGCCGGCTGCAGCCTCGCGCCACCGCAGATCCCGGTCGTCGCCAACGTCGACGGCGAGTTCTACCCGAGCGGGCCGGGCGTCGAGGAGCAGATCGTCGACATCCTCGGCCGCCAGGTCGCGTCGCCGGTCCAATTCGTGAAGGGGCTGGGGACCCTGTTCGACGCCGGCGCGCGCGTCTTCGTCGAGACCGGCCCGAAGCGCGCCCTGCACGGCTTCGCGGCCGACGTGATCGGCGACGAGCGGGCGATGAACCTCTACACCAACCACCCCAAGCTCGGCGACATGGTCTCCCTCAATCACGCGCTCTGCGGGCTCTGGGCCTCCGGTCTCGGAGTCGGAAGCGACCGCGCCGAGCCGGAGGTGCGCCCGTCGCCTCAGAAGGCGCCGGTGGCATCGGCCTCCCCTCCGGGCGCCCCGGCGCCGCCCGCTCCCGCCAGCGAGGACGTTTACCGCGAGCTGGGACGGCTCTCCGCCGAGTTCATCCGCCGCGGTAGCGAGCTGGTCGCCGGCGAGGGCCTCGCCCCGAGCGCCCGAGGCGAGCCGGTGGTGATCACCGGGGCGGCGCTCGGCCTGCCCGGCGGGGAGCGTGTCTTCGACGACCGCAACGTCGCCCGCATCCTCCACGGCGAGCAGTTCATCGACGTCCTCCCGGGCCACCTCCGCCACGAGATACTCGACCGCCACATCACCCGGCTGGTCAAGGGCGAGGACGGCTCGGCGAGCTTCGAGGAGATCGGGGACGTCGCCGAGGTGATCAAGCTCGCAGCCCGCGGCGGTGAGCTCGACCTTGCCGCCGAGTTCGGCGTCGACAGCGACCGGGTCGCCGCGCTGGGTCGCAGCACCCAGCTTGCGATCGGCGCCGGGATCGACGCCCTGCGGGACGCCGGCATCCCCCTGGTGCTGGGCTACAAGACCACGACGACGCGGATCGCAGCTCCCCGACCGCTGGACCCTGCCCGCGGAGATGCGCGACGACACCGCCGTGATCTACGCCTCTGCCTTCCCCGGGCTGGAGGAGTTCGCCGTCGAGGCGGAGCGCTTTTACGCCGACCGCTCGCGGCGCGAGAGGCTGGCCGAGCTGGAGGCGCTGCGTGCCCGGCTCGCCGGCCACGGCGACAGCGTCGCGCTGACCGAGGTCGATCGCCATATCCACGACCTGCGCCTGGAGCTCGAGGAGAGCCCCTACAGCTTCGATCGCCGCTTCCTGTTCCGCGTCCTCTCGATGGGCCACTCGCAGCTCGCCGAGCTGATCGGCGCGCGCGGGCCGAACACCCAGGTCAACGCGGCCTGCGCGAGCACGACCCAGGCCGTTGCGATCGCCGAGGACTGGATCCGCGTCGGGCGCTGCCGGCGGGTGATCGTCGTCGCCGCCGACGACGCCACCTCCGACGAGCTGCTCCCCTGGATCGGTGCCGGGTTCCTGGCCTCCGGCGCTGCGGCGACGGACGAGGTGGTCGAGGAGGCCGCGCTGCCGTTCGACCGTCGCCGCCACGGAATGCTGCTCGGTATGGGCGCCGCGGGCCTCGTCGTGGAGAGAGCCGACGCGGCTCGGGAGCGGGGCATCGCTCCGATCTGCGAGGTCCTGAGCGCGGTCACCGCCAACAGCGCGTTCCACGGCACACGCCTCGACGTCGAGCACATCGGCGGCGTGATGGAAGAGGTCATGACGCGGGCCGAGGAGAACGGCATCGATCGAAATCGCGTCGGGGCGCAGACGGTCTTTGTCTCGCATGAGACGTACACGCCGGCCCGAGGCGGAAGCGCCGCGGCCGAGGTCGAGGCGCTGCGCCGGGTGTTCGGGGCGGCCGCCGACGACGTGCTGATCGCCAATACGAAGGGGATCACCGGCCACCCGATGGGGGTCGGGCTGGAGGACATAGTGGCGATCAAGTCGCTCGAGACGGGCGTCGTCCCACCGGTCCCGAACTTCCGCGACGTCGACCCCGACCTCGGCGCGCTGAACCTCTCCGGGGGGCGGGGCATACCCGGTCAACTACGCGCTGCGGCTCGCGGCGGGGTTCGGGTCGCAGATCAGCATGATGCTGCTGCACTGGGTCCCAACCCCCGACGGCCGCCGCCGAAACCCGGAGGAGCTGGGCTACGCCTACCGGATCGCCGAGCCGGAGCGCTGGGAAGCGTGGCTGCGCAGGGCGAGCGCCCAGGATGAGCCCGAGGTCGAGGTGGTGCTGCGACAGCTGCGGGTCGTCGACCGCGGTGCGCCGACGGTGCCCGCCGAGCCGCCGAGGTCGGCGGTCGAGCCCGCGCCAGCCGAAACGGCGCCGCCCGCGGAACCTGCGGGCCCCGCCGTGGCGGTAGATGCCGCTCCGCCGGCTCCGCCCGCCGAGCCCGCACCCGCCACCGCCGCGGAGGCCACCCCCTCACCCGACGACCCCGCCGCGCAGGTCCTCGCGGTGGTCGCCGAGCAGACCGGCTACCCGCCGGACCTGCTCGACCTCGAGCTGGACCTCGAGGCAGACCTGGGCATCGACACCGTCAAGCAGGCCGAGGTCTTCGCGGCGATCCGCGAGGCATACGGGATCCCCTTCGACGACACCCTGAAGCTGCGCGACTACCCGACCCTGAACCACGTCGTCGCCTTCGTCGAGGAGCGGGCGACCGATCTGGCGGTCGCACCGGCGACGGACGGTCGCGACGGCGCCGAGCCGGTCGCGCCCGCCGAGCCCGCGGCCGAGCCACCGCCCGCACCGGCCGGGGGCCCGGCCGCGCAGGTCCTCGCGGTGGTCGCCGAGCAGACCGGCTACCCGCCGGACCTGCTCGACCTCGAGCTGGACCTCGAGGCAGACCTGGGCATCGACACCGTCAAGCAGGCCGAGGTCTTCGCGGCGATCCGCGAGGCATACGGGATCCCCTTCGACGACACCCTGAAGCTGCGCGACTATCCGACCCTGAACCACGTCGTCGCCTTCGTCGAGGAGCGGGCGACCGATCTGGCGGTCGCACCGGCGACGGACGGTCGCGACGGCGCCGAGCCGGTCGCGCCCGCCGAGCCCGCGGCCGAGCCACCGCCCGCACCGGCCGGGGGCCCCGCCGCGCAGGTCCTCGCGGTGGTCGCCGAGCAGACCGGCTACCCGCCGGACCTGCTCGACCTCGAGCTGGACCTCGAGGCAGACCTGGGCATCGACACCGTCAAGCAGGCCGAGGTCTTCGCGGCGATCCGCGAGGCATACGGGATCCCCTTCGACGACACCCTGAAGCTGCGCGACTATCCGACCCTGAACCACGTCGTCGCCTTCGTCGAGGAGCGGGCGCCGGGGCTTGGCGAAGCGCCCGCGGCCGCTCCGGTCGAGGCGGGCGCCGCGCCCGGAGACGGAGCGGCGCCCGAATCGCCACCCGCCCTCTTCCCCCGCCGGATCCCGGTGCCGGTCGTCCGCCCCGCCCTCGAGCACTGCGTTCCGACCGGGGTCTCACTCGACTCCGGTAGCCGGGTGATCGTGATGCCGGACGAGGGCGGGATCGGCAAGGCGCTCGCCTCCCGACTCGAGAAGCGCGGCGTGGAGGTGCTCGTCGCCGATGGGTCCGGGGACGACGAATCATTCGAGGCCCAGGTCAAGGCCTGGGCGGAGGCGGGACCAGCGCACGGCGTCTACTGGCTGGCGGCCCTCGACGCGGAGGCGCCGCTCGCAGACCTCGAGCCGGACGCCTGGCGCGAGGGCCTGCGCCGACGGGTGAAGCTCCTGGCGGCCGCGATGCGCCGCCTCGGCGAGCAGGCCGGCTCCGAGGGCACCTTCCTGATCGCCGGCACACGCCTCGGCGGCCGGCACGGCTATGACGCCGCGGGTGCGACGTCCGCGATGGGCGGTGCCGTGACCGGGTTCGTCAAGGCCCTGGCGCGAGAGCGTGAGGAGGCGTTGGTCAAGGCGGTCGACTTCCCGCCGAGCCGCAAGACGGCGGCGATCGCCGAGTCGCTGATCTCCGAGACGCTTCGGGATCCCGGCGCGGTCGAGATCGGCCACGCGGATGACCTGCGCTGGTCGGTCGGCCTCCATGAGCAAGACGCCGAGGCCGATCCGAGTCGTGCCCTGGACGCGGAGAGCGTCTTCTGCGTCACCGGGGCCGCCGGCAGCATCGTCGCGGCGATCACCGCCGACCTGGCGAAGGCATCGCACGGGACGTTCCACCTGCTCGACCTCGTCGGTGAGCCCGACCCCTCCGACCCCGACCTCGGCCGCTTCGACTCCGACCCTGAGGGGCTGAGGCGCGATCTCGCGGAGCGAATCAAGGCGCGGGGCGAACGCCCCACCCCAAAGCTGGTCGAGCGGGAGATGTCGCAGATCGAACGAGCCCGGGCGGCGCTCGATGCGATCGAGGCGATTCGCGACGCCGGCGGCGCGGCGCACTGGCATCAGGTCGACCTCACCGAGGCGGAGGGGGTCTCGGCCGCGATCGCCACCGCGCTCGAGCAGAGCGGGCGAATCGACGTGCTGGTCCACTGCGCCGGGATGGAGATCAGCCACTTCCTGCCGGACAAGCCGCAGAGCGAGTTCGACCTAGTCTTCGACGTCAAGGTCCAGGGCTGGTTCAACCTGCTCAAAGCCCTCTCGGGCTCCGAGCCGGGAACGGCGGTCGTTTTCAGCTCGATCGCCGGCCGGTTCGGAAACGCCGGCCAGACCGACTACGCCGCCGCCAACGACCTCCTCTGCAAGAGCGTCTCGCAGATGCGGGGGGATGGGGTGCTCGGGGTCGCCATCGACTGGACCGCGTGGGCGGAGATCGGCATGGCGAGCCGCGGCTCGATCCCGAAGATGATGGAGATGGCGGGAATCGACATGCTGCCGCCCTCCGAAGGCATCGGCGTGGTGCGGCGCGAGCTGACCGCCGTGGGCCCGGGCCGCGAAGTCCTCGTCGCCGGCTCGCTCGGCGTGCTCGGCGAAGAGCGACACGCGACGGGAGGGCTCGATCCCGGAGCCGCGACCGATGCGATCGGCGCTCATCCGGGGCCGATGACCGGGGCCGCCTCGAGCTTCACCTCCACAGACGGGCTGACGGTGCTCACCGAGCTCGACCCGGCCGATCAGGCCTTCCTGGACGACCATCGGATCGAGGGCACCCCGGTGCTGCCCGGGGTGATGGGGATTGAGGCCTTCGCCGAGGCAGCCGCCGCCCTCGTCCCCGGCTGGCATGTGAAGGCGATCGAGGACGTCGAGCTGAGCGCTCCCTTCAAGTTCTACCGGGACGAGCCGCGCACGTTGGAGCTGCAGGTGCTCGCGCGCGATCCGGGCAATGGCGCCCTGGTCACCGACTGCCGGCTGGTCGGACGCCGCTCGCTGCCCGACGGCGAGCAGCGGACCGTCCACTTCACGGGTCGCGCTGTCCTCGCGCGAGAGCTGCCGGCGGCGGAGGAGGAGCGCCCGCCGCCGGCGAGCTCCGAGGGCGACGGAGTCGGCTCGGAGGCGATCTACCGGATCTACTTCCACGGGCCCGCCTACCAGGTGCTCGAGCGGGCCTGGCGGCAGGACGGGATGGTCGTCGGCCGGCTCGCCGGGGACCTACCGCCCGACCACGAGCCCGCCACGGAGCCCACCGAGGCCGCGCCGCGGCTGATCGAGCTCTGCTTCCAGACAGCCGGCGTCTGGCAGCTCGGCACCGAGGGCAGGATGGCCCTGCCGACCCACGTCGACCGCATCACGCGCTTTGCCGACGCCGACGCACCGGGAAGCATGGTCGCGCTCGTATCGCCACGGGAGGACGGAACGGCGATCGATGCCCGGGTGGTCGACGAATCGGGCCACGTCCGGGTCAAGCTCGAGGGGTATCGGACGGTCGAGCTGCCCGGCTCGCTCGACTCCGAGGCGCTCGAGCCGATCAGCTCGGCGATGCGCCGGCCATAGGGGGTCCGGGCTTGGACACTCCCTTCCACCGCCTCGCGATCGTCAACCGGGGCGAGCCCGCGATGCGCGCGATCCGCGCCGTGCGCGAGCTGAATGAGGACGCCGAGGATCCGATCACGCTGATCGCCCTCTACACCGAGTCCGAGCACCATGCGATGTTCGTCCGCGAGGCCGATGAGGCATTTGCGCTGAGCGGCGGGTACCTCGATTTCCGCTCCCTGGAGGAAGCGCTCGTCACCAGCCGGGCCGACGCGGCCTGGGTCGGCTGGGGTTTCGTCGCCGAGCACCCCGATTTCTCAGAGCTGTGCGAACGGCTGGGGATCGTCTTCGTGGGGCCGAACCCGAGCGCGATGCGACTGCTCGGCGACAAAGTTGCCGCGAAGCGCCTGGCGGAGGAAGCCGGGCTACCGGTGGCTCCCTGGAGCGGCGGCGCGGTCGGGCCCCTCGACGAGGCGGCCCGCAGCGCTGAGGAGATCGGCTTCCCGCTGCTGATCAAGGCGGCGGCAGGCGGGGGAGGGCGCGGGATCCGTCGCGTCGAGGCCGCGGATCAACTCGAGGGGGCGTTGCGTAGCGCCCGCGCCGAGGCGCTCGACGCATTCGGAGACGACTCCGTCCTGCTGGAGAAGCTGATCGAGCCGGCTCGCCACGTCGAGGTGCAGTTGATCGCCGACGGGCAGGGGTCCGCCTGGGCGGTCGGGGTTCGCGACTGCAGCGTGCAGAGGCGCAACCAGAAGGTCATCGAGGAGTCGAGCAGCCCGGCGCTCTCGGCCGATCAGGAGCGGATGCTGGGGGAAGCGGCGGCCAGGCTGGCGCTGCAGGCCTCCTATCGGGGCGCGGCTACCGTCGAGTTCCTCTTCCAGCCGGAGGAGGGGCTGCTCTCCTTCATGGAGGTCAACACGCGCCTGCAGGTCGAGCACCCGGTCACCGAGGCGGCCACCGGTCTCGACCTGCTGAAGCTGCAACTCCACGTCGCCGCCGGGGGCCGGCTGGAGGGAGAGCCACCGACTCCGGTCGGCCACGCGATCGAGGCCCGCATCAACGCCGAGGACCCCGAGTTGGGGTTCGCCCCGGCCCCAGGACGGATCTCCCTGCTGCGCTTCCCCGGCGGGCCGGGGATCCGGATCGACGCCGGGATGACCGAGGGGGACTCGATCCCGGCCGAGTTCGACTCGATGATCGCCAAGCTGGTCGCCTGGGGTCGCGACCGCGGCGAGGCGCTGGCGCGCCTCCGCTGCGCCCTGGCCGAGACGACGATCGTCGTCGACGGCGGCACCACCAACGTCGGCTTCCTGCTCGATCTCCTCTCGCGACCGGAGGTGCGAAGCGGCGAGGTGGACACCGGCTGGCTCGACCGCCTGCAGCTCCGCGGGGAGACCTCGCCAACGCGGCATGCCGAGGTCGCCCTGGTCGCCGCCGCGGTCGAGCTGGCAGATGCGCAGACCGCGGTCGATCGGGCGACCTTCTATGCCTTCGCCCGGCGCGGGCGACCCGAGACGCAGGCCCCGCCGGCGCGGGAGGTCGAGCTCCGGCACCGTGGCCAGCGCTACCGGGTGAGGGTGAGCGAGGTCGGCCCGAGCCTCTACCGCGTCGCTTTCGACGGCAACTCGGTCGAGGTCGGCGTCGAGAGCCTCAGCCCGCACGAACGGCTGCTGCGCCTCGGCGGGCACGGCTTCCGGGTCGTCGCCTCCAGCCAGGGCCAGGACCTGCTTATCGAGGTAGACGGTGCCCCGCACCGGGTCTCGAGGGACGACGGAGGCCTCGTCCGGAACCCCGCACCGGCAGTGGTCGTCTCGGTCCCGGTTCAGCCTGGCGACGTGGTCGCGGCGGGCGACGTGGTCGCCGTCGTCGAGATCATGAAGATGGAGTCCTCGCTGACGGCACCGGTCGCGGGCCGGGTTCGCGAGGTCCTGGTCGGCCCCAATGTCCAGGTGGTCGCCCAGGAGCCGCTGGTGCGGATCGAGCCGGTCGAGTCCGCGGGCGCTGATTCGGAGTCGAACCGGGTTCGCTTGTCCGTGGGCGAGCAGGTCAGCGCCGACCGGGCCCTCTTCTGCCGCGAGAACCTGCGGCGGCTGGAATGGCTCGTGCTCGGCTACGACGCCGAGCTGGGCGAGGTCGAGCGGATCGTCGCCGACCTGCACGGGGCCTGCTCGGACCCGCTCTCCTGCGACCCGGCGCTGGTTCCCGGCGAGCACCGACTACTGACGGTATATGCCGACCTCGAGACCCTGAGCCGGCCGGAGAGCGACGAGGCCGATCCCAACGTGGAGCTCCTCCGCAGCCCGCGCGAGCATCTGCACGCGTACCTTCGCTCGCTCGACGTCGAGGCGGAGGGGCTCCCCGTGCGCTTCGTAGAGCAGCTCCGGCGGGCGCTCACCCACTACGGGGTCGAGAACCTCGACCGGACCCCGGAGCTCGAGGATGCCTGCTATCGGCTGTTCATCGCGCAGCGCCGCTCGGGGCAGGTGCGCATGGCGATCGTCGCGCTGCTCGATCGCCGCCTCGACGAGGTCGAGAGTCTGGTCGGACACGTGGGCGAGGACTTCCGCGAAGCCCTCGACCGGCTGATCGGGGCGGCCGAGGGGCGCGACCGGATCCTCGCCGACCTGGCTCGGGAGACGCGGTTCCGCTACTTCGACCAGCCTGTGATCGAGGCGGCCAGCGCCGAGACCTACCACGCGGCCGAGGCCGTGCTCGCGGCGCTCACCGACGATCCCGACGGCCCGGGGCGATCGGAGCGGATCAGGTCGCTCGTAGCGTGCCCCCGACCGCTCGCGCCGATCCTGAGCGAGCGCCTGGGGGGCGCGGAGCCGACCGTGCGACGGGCGCTGCTGGAGACCATGACCCTCCGCTACTACCGGCTCCGGGAGCTGGGCGAGTTCAGCACGGTCGAGGCGGGGCAGAGGTCGTTCCTGACCGCGCCTGGAGCCGACGGCGGCGCCCGAGTTGCGGCAGCCCACGTCGATCTCGACGACCTTGGGGAGGCGGCTTCGGCACTCGCCGACCACGCCGGCTCGCTCGCGCCCGGCGAGGAGGTGGTCGCCGACTTCTACGCCGAGTACGACAGGGAGCCGCCGCCGGCCGACGAGCTGGCGGAGCGGCTGTCGACGGTGCTCTCGAAAGCGGAACTGCCCTCGGCCGTGACGAGACTGGTGGTCGCGGTAGCCGAGCCCGCCCGCGGGCGGGGCATGTCCGCCGTCGACCTCTTCACCTTCAGGCGCACCGAGGACGGGCTGGCCGAGGATCGGCTGCTCCGCGGCCTGCACCCGGAGATGGCGAGGCGGCTCCACCTCTGGCGCTACTCCAACTTCGAGCTGGAGCGGCTGGCGTCCGGAGCCGAGGACGTCTACATGTTCCGCGGCACGGCGCGCGAGAACCCGCGGGAGGAGCGGATCTTCGCCGTCGCCGAGGTGCGCGACCTGACGGCCGTGAGGGGCGAGGACGGGCGGCTGACGGCGCTGCCGGAGTTCGAGCGGATGCTGGTGCACGCGCTGGAGGGGATCCGCCGGTTCCAGTCGCACCGCAAGCCGAGCAGGCGCCCGCAGTGGAACCGGGTCGTGCTCCACGTCTGGCCGGTGATCGATCTGAGCCCTGCCGAGATCGAGCCGATGGTCAGCCGCCTGGCCGCCTCGACGCGCGGCCTGGGGATCGAGATGCTGCTGGTGCGCGGACGCGTACGCGAGCCCGACGGGACTCTCCGGCCGCGGGTGATCCGCTTCTTTCCCACCGGCTCGCGGGTTGTGGTCGAGGTCGAGGACCCACCCGAGCGACCGATCCTGCCCTACGACGAGGGCAGCGAGCGGATCGTCTCGGCGCGGCGCCGGGGATCGCTGCACCCGGCCGAGATCGTCAAGATGCTGGCCCCGGCGCCAGCGGGCGACCGGGTCGGTGCCGACCAGCCCGCCGGGGACTTCGCCGAGCACGACCTCGATTCCGGCGGCCGGCTCGTCCCGGTCGAGCGCCCGCTTGCCACCAACCCCGCCGGAATCGTGGCGGGCCTCGTCCGCAACTACACCGAGCGCTATCCGGAAGGGATGGAGCGGGTGGCGCTGTTCGGCGACCCGACGAAGTCCCTCGGCTCGCTCGCCGAGCCGGAGTGCACGCGGATCATCGCGGCGCTGGATCTGGCCGAGCGGCTCGGGGTGCCCCTGGAGTGGTTCGCGATCTCGGCCGGGGCGAAGATCGCGATGGACAGCGGGACCGAGAACATGGACTGGATCGCGGCGGTCCTGCGCCGGATCGTGGAGTACACCCAGCGCGGGGGCGAGCTGAACGTCGTCGTCGCCGGCATCAATGTCGGTGCCCAGCCCTACTGGAACGCCGAGGCGACGATGCTGATGCACACCCGTGGGATCCTGGTGATGACCCCGGAGAGCGCGATGGTCCTGACCGGGAAGCAGGCGCTGGACTACTCGGGCGCGGTCTCCGCCGAGGACAACTTCGGGATCGGCGGCTACGCGCGGATCATGGGCCCGAACGGGCAGGCGCAGTACTGGGCCCCGGACCTCGCAGGCGCCTGCCGGGTCCTGCTGGATTACTACGAGCACGCCTACGTCGCGCCGGGGGAGCGCTTTCCCCGCCGCGCCGAGACCTCGGACCCCGCCGATCGCGACGTCGGGGAGCAGCCGCACCACGCCCCCGGGTCCGACCTGGAGCGGGTGAGCGAGATCTTCTCCAACCTGACCAACCCGGGCAGGCGGGCGGCGTTCGACATTCGCTCGGTGATGGCCGCGACCATCGACGGCGACCACCCCCCGCTGGAACGCTGGCCGGGCATGCGCGGGGCTGAGAGCGCGGTGGTCTGGGACGCCCACCTGGGCGGCTGGCCTGTGGCGCTGCTGGGGATCGAGTCGCGTCCCATCCTCCGTCGCGGGGAGGTGCCCGCGGACGGCCCGGCCCGGTGGACTTCAGGGACGCTGTTCCCGCGTTCCTCGAAGAAGATCGCGAGGGCGATCAACTCGGTGGCGGGACGGCGCCCGGTCGTCGTCCTCGCCAACCTCGCGGGCTTCGACGGCTCCCCGGAGTCAATGCGCCAGTGGCAGCTCGAGTTCGGGGCCGAGATCGGGCGGGCGGTGGTGAACTTCGACGGCCCGATCGTCTTCTGCGTGATCTCCCGCTTTCACGGAGGCGCCTTCGTGGTCTTTTCGCAGCGCCTCAACGAGAACCTGGAGACGATCGCCCTCGAGGGGACCCATGCCTCGGTGATCGGCGGCGCCCCGGCCGCCGCGGTGGTCTTTGCCCGCGACGTCACCCTGGCGACCGAGCGGGACGAGCGGGTCGCCGCGATGGACGAGCGCATCGCCGCCGCCGAGGGGGCGGAGCGCACGGGGCTTCGCGCCGAGCGGGCAGAGCTGTGGGAGCGGGTGCACTCCGAGAAGCAGGGAGAGCTTGCCGCGAGGTTCGACTCGGTCCACAGCGTCGAGCGTGCGGTCAAGATGGGCTCGGTCAGTGCGATCATCCAGCCGGCGGAGCTGCGCCAGTACCTGATCGAGGCGGTTGAGCGCGGCATGAAGCGCGCGCAGAACGGAGGAAATGCAAGCGATGGCGGGGCTCGGTTGGCTGACCTGCGAGCTCTCTGATGTCCCGCCCGGCGACGAGTGGCTGAGCGCGCGGGAGCTGCAGGCGCTCTCCGCGTTGACCGTCCCCAAGCGGCGCGCCGAATGGAGGTTGGGACGCTGGGCCGCGAAGGCCGCGGTCGCAGCCCGGCTCGGAGCGGGGATCGACCCGATCGAGGTCCTCGCCGAGGAGGACGGTTCGCCGAGCGTCCAGCTCGAGGGCGCCGTGGCGCCGCTGGTCCTCTCCCTCAGCCACCGCAAGGGCCGGGCGCTGGTCGCGGTAGGGGAGCCGCCGAGCGCGATCGGCTGCGACCTGGAGGCGATCGAGCCGCGCAGCCCGGCGTTCACGCGGGAGTGGCTGCACCCGGCCGAGCGGGAGTTGCTCGCCGGCCTCGATCGAGAGCGCGCCGAGATGGCGGCGAACCTCTTCTGGACCGCCAAGGAGGCCTCCTCCAAGGTACGGCGCGGGGGGCTGCGGCTCAATGTGAGGCGCGCCCGGGCCGAGCCACTCTCGATCGAGCAGCAGCCGGAATGCTGGGCGGCGCTTCGGGTCATCTGGGAGGACGGCTCCTCCGAGCAAGGCTGGTGGCGCTGGGAGGCGGGGTGGGTGATGTCGGTCCTGGGTGGTCCCTCCCCGGACTCGCCACCGGAGCGGCTCGAGTGAGACTCGGGTCTCCTGGAACACGCCACAGGGCCGGACCAGGGGCACGGTGAAGCGGTAGTGGGCACACACCCAGGTGTATGACACCTGAGGGGGGCGCGCCCTAGCCCCTGGGTCTCTTGTTTTGCCTGCTCTTGCGGGGTTTCATCGCTCCCGAGGCCCGGCTCCAGTCCGACCGGGGAACATCAACCGCAGGAGGGGTGCAGATGAGGTTCAGACGGAAGCTGGGACCGGTGATCGCCGGGCTCGCGGTCCTCGCCTTCTCGGTCGGAGTGGCGAGCGCCGCGACGATCATCGGCGACGACAGTGACAACGTGCTAACCGGGACGCCTCAGGCCGACCAGATCGAGGCCAAGGGCGGCAACGACACGGTCAACGCGCTGGCCGGGCGGGACCTGGTCCGTGCCGGCAAGGGCAATGACATGGTCAGCGCCGGCCCCGGCAACGACCGCGTCCAGGGCGGTCCGGGCGACGATAGCGTCCGCGGTGGCGGCGGGCACGACCGAATCACCGCCGGTGAGGGCAACGACACGGTCGCCGGCGGCGAGAAGGCCGATGACGATCCTCGGCCAGGCCGGTGACGACAAGCTGTCCGGCGGCGACGGCGCCGATGTCGTGCGCGGCCGTGAGGGCAACGATCGCGAGAACGGCGATGACGGCGCGGACACCGTCTTCGCCGGCCCCGGCACAGATCGGATCGCCGGTGGCGACGGCCCCGACCGGCTGTTCGCCCGGGCGCTGAAGGACGTCCCCGAGCCGGGGGCCGACAAGGTCAACGGCGGCGACGGCGACGACCACATCTACGTCCGCGACGGTGAGGCCGACGAGGTCAACTGCGGCGACGGCCGCGATGTCGTGGTCGCCGACGACATGGACGTGATCCGCCGCAATTGCGAGCGGGTCCGGATCGGCGAGCCGAAGCCGAGCGACGACGACAGCGAGGTCGGCGCCTGACGCGACCTCGGTCCATCGCCCGAAGGGGGGCGGGGCCGAGAGGCTCCGCCCCCTTCGTGCCGCGCTGCCGAAAAGGATTTCACCTCTCACTATGAGAGGAAATTGCAGTCTCGGCAGCGGCGGGTCAGGGGGTGGCGGCGTTGCGGGCCGAGCCGGCGACAACCCGGCCAATCGCCGAGCAGTGTCGGCCAAGCTTGATAGCCGAGTGCGCCGGCCTGGACCTGGCCGGCCGCCAGGGTCAGCTCCGCGACCGCGTTGGCGCTCTCGCGGCGCCCGCCTGGAGGCGGTCCCTCGGCGATAAGGGTGGTGTAGTCGGCGGCGCGGGCCAAGCCGTCGCGAAAAAGGCCCAGATTGCGGTTTTCCCCCGGAGGGGTGAGCGACGCGAGGCGGGCGTTCATCGAAGTCGATCACGTCCAGATAGCCGCGGGCGCGCTCCGCCTTGGAGGCGCCGGGCTGCGCCCTGCTTCCCCCTAGGGCGAGGCTGCAGTAATCGTTGACGGCAGCCCGGTAGGGGCGGGGGTCGCGGCCTTCCCGGCGTTGCTGCCGGATGAGTCCCCCGAGAGCGCCCGCAGATGAGGGCAAGGGCGCAGGGACGAGGGCGACCGAGCATGCCGCCGCCGAGCGCGAGCGCGCGGCGGCTCGGGCGCGGATCCCGGCCAGGTGGTGGGGTGCTCGGGGACGGCGGGGGCGGGGAGGGCAGCTGCGCCGGCTGCCCGCCGTGGCCACGCGCTGTCCTCCTCGGCCAGCGAGATCAGCTCGCCCTCCATCACCAGCTCGACCAACCGCGCCCGCTTCTGGTTGTGGGGGAGGGGCTCGACGCCGAACTTGCGGTAAAGCGCCCGCAGATGGGCCTTGACCGCGTCGACGCTGAGGAAGACCTCGGCCGCGATCTCCTGGTTCGTTGCCGGCGTCGCGTAGCGATTTCCCTCGGCGCGGGGCCGGCAGAGGGCGACGAGGATCGCCCGCTGGGTGTCGGTGAGGCGCATGCCGAATCGGGGCGCCACCCGGTCGGCGAGCTCGCAGGGTGAATCGTCGGCCATTCCGATAGCTACAAACACCCACGAGGGGTGTTCCTACCCCTGGGGTGCCTTGCGGCCTGCCCGCATATGGCGCCTACTGTAGTACGTGCGAGATGGCGCCAAGCCGAGCACGAGAGACGAGATGACACCGAACGCAGCCAAAAGTGGGAATCGCGGCGCATGTGGATCGCGATTGCGCTGGTTTCGCGGCAACGCTGGTCACGCCCGCGCTCGCCCTGGCTCACGGCTCCTATGACGCTGCCGCGCGCCGACCCGCCTTCGACAGCGGCTCGCTGAAGCTGTCGGGGTCGGCGGCTACGCACACACTCCGCAGCCACTCCGCGATCCGGGTCACCGTCTGCCTCAACAAGCGCTACGGGGGAAGTTCTTCAAGGTCCAGTGCCAGACCGACTACGACAGCGACCGCAGGGTCAAGGCGAGGGTCAGCGTGCCAGGTTGCGTGCGGGGCGTCTGGCGCACATCCGCCGTGGGCGAGGCGCTGGGGCGCGGCGGGAACTGGGGGCACACGGCCAGGACGTCAGCCGGCCTTTCCGCTGCTGAGTCCCAGCCAGGCACAACTTGCTCAAGTGTCGGTTATGGTGTGCAGTCCAGGGAAACGGTTCTGCTGGCTGTGAGCTGAGAGGAGAAGGCAGGGTGCGACGCGGGTTGCTTGATGATTGCGGTGGGCGCGGTGTTCGCCGCGCCCGTCTCCGGCGCTGCGGGCAAGGACTACGCGCGGACGGCGCTCAACATCATTCCCTCGGGGCAGTACGGGAGGCCTGCCGGTGAACCCGACGCGGACTCCGCGGCAGGCCGAGATGTACGACGGGCTGACGCCGCTCTTCGACCACGTCACCAGCGGCGACCTCGCCACCCACTTCAAGTCCGAGGGCTTCGGCGTCGGCACCGACGGCCCGCTCGACCACCGAGACCGTCCCGCACGCCGGGGTGACGATCACCCGCGACCGCTTCAACGTTCCTCACGTCCACGCCAACACCTATGACGGCGGCATCTGGGCGGCCGGCTGGATCGCCGCCGAGGACCGCGGCCTGCTGCTCCAGCAGGCCCGCTACAACGCCCGTGTCGCCGCGATCGACGCTCCCGGGCTGAGCGCGATCGGCCTGATTTCGGGCCTGCCAGTCCTTCGTTCCCAGCGCCCAGACCGAGACCGCGGTCGCCAAGCAGACCCAGGTGCTGAAGCAACGCCGGCAGGGAGGGGCGGGCGGTGCTTCGTGACATCGACACCTTCATCTCGGGGATCAACGACTACCTCGACGCCAGCGGCTCCGACCAACGCGCCTTGGACCCGCAACGACGTCTACGCGGTCAACGCTCTCAAGGACCAGTTCCTCGGCGAGGGCGGCGGCGACGAGGCTCGCCGCTCGCAGTTCCTCGGCGGACTGCGCAAGCGGCTCGGCGCGAAGCGCGCCTGGAGCGTCTTCAACGACCTTCGCCAGCAGACCAACGCTGGCAGCCCCCGCTCGATCGACGGCAACTTCCCCTACGAGCGGGTTCCCAAGCGCCATCCCGGGCAGCGTCGATCCTCGACCCGGGGAGCTTCGCAGGCGACCCCGGCGACCTGCCGCCGTGCCGCGCTCCGCGCGCCCCTCGCTCGCAGCGCACCCAGGCCTCGAACACCCTGATGATCACCAAGCGCCGCTCGGCGACCGGGCGACCGCTGATGGTCGGTGGTCCGCAGATCGGCTACTTCTACCCCGGCCTCACCTACGAGATCGACATGCACGCGCCGCATCTCGTCTGGCGCGGCGCGACCTCGGCCCCGTTCCCCGGCTACCTGCTGATCGGCCGCGGCCAGGACTTCGCGACGACGCTGACCTCGGCCAGCGGCGACGTGATCGACCAGTTCGCCGAGAAGCTCTGCGGCGGCAGCGACGAGCGCTACCTCTACAAGGGCAAGTGCCGCGCCGATGGGCCACTTCGACGCCGGCGTCCTCGACGGCAGCCAGCAGGTGAAGTTCCTGACGACCGTCCACGGCCCGGTGGTCGGCTACGCGCAAGGTCAACGGCCGCAAGGTCGCGCTTGCGTCGAAGCGCTCGAGCTACGGCAAGGACGTGCTCGACCTGCTCTTCAACCGGCGCCTCTCGAACGGATCGGTTCAGGGGCCCGAAGACGTTCTTCGAGGCCGCCTCGAAGACGCCGCAGACCTTCAACTCCTTCTACATCGACAACAAGCACATCGCCGAGTACACGAGCGGCCTGCTGCCGATGCGCTCGCCGAAGGTCGATCCCGGGACTGCCGACCAAGGGCACCGGGCAGTACGAGTGGAAGGGATTCCTCTCGGCGAAGGGGCATCCGCACGGGGTCGATCCGCGCAACGGGAGGATCGTCAACTGGAACAACAGCGTCGCCCATGGATTCGGAGCCGCCGATGACCAGTGGGGTCGCAACGGGTCCGCGGCGCGCGTCGACCTCCTCAACTACAACCTAGACAGGCTGAAGCGGGGCGGCAAGTGGAACCTGGCCACCGTGACCTCGGCGATGAACGCCGCGGCCACCCAGGACGTGCGCGCGATCGACACCGTCCCGCTGCTGCGGCGCCTG
Organism: uncultured Actinomycetes bacterium; assembly: GCA_963738305.1. Classification (GTDB taxonomy): domain Bacteria; phylum Actinomycetota; class Thermoleophilia; order Solirubrobacterales; family 70-9; genus JBBRHQ01. The sequence continues at coordinate 232,225 of CAVTVU010000007.1, forward strand.
CTGCAGGGCTCGACGGCGCCGAACCCGCAGGCGCAGCAGATGCTGAACCTGCTGGTCGCCTGGCGCAAGCACGGCGGCAGCCGCCTCGACGCCGACGGCGACGGCAAGATCGACGACCCCGGGGCGGCGATCATGGACGCCGCCTGGCCAAAGATCGCCGACGCGTTCATGAAGCCCTGGCTCGGTTCTCAGCTCGACGAGCTGGCGTCGCTGTTCTCGCGCTTCGACCAGCCGCCCGGCGGGCAGTACTCGGGCTGGTATCAGTACTTCGACCGCGACGTCGGCCGCATGCTGGGCGATCGGGTGCCGCAACCGTTCGAGAATCGCTACTGCGGCAAGGGCAGCAAGAGCGCCTGCCGGACGGCGATTTGGAACGCGATCGCCGCGGCCGGGGTCGAGCTGACCGCCGCCCAGGGGAGCGATCCCAGCGCCTGGCGGGCCGATGCCACGACCGAGCAGATCCACTTCGGGCCGATCAACCTGAGGACGATGCGCTACACGAACCGGCCCAGCGGGATCCAGCAGGTCATCTCCTTCAACGGGCACCGCTGAGCCGGAACGGCCACCGCTGAGCCAGGCGGAGGCTGCGGGTTCTCCGCACCGAAAACGGTTCGCAATACGGATGCGGGCCGGGCGCAGAGCGTGTGCAATATGCCGGTGGACGCTTTCGAGGCTCAGAACGGAGCGGATCCCTTCAACGTGATCATCGCCGGCGGCGGCGTCGCCGGAGCGGAGGCTCTGCTCTGCCTGCGCGAGTTGGCCGGGGCGTCGGCATCGGTCGAACTGGTTGCAGCCGAGCCTGAGTTCTCCTATAAGGCCCTGAACCTGGCCGAGCCCTTCGGCCTCGGCGATGGGCGGAGCCTTCGTCTCGACAAGCTCGCCGCCCACTGCGGGGCCGGCTTCCACCATGATCGGCTCGCCGGCGTCGACCCCGAGCGGCGCACGGTCCAGACCGAGGGGGGAATCCAGTTGAGCTACGACGCCCTCCTGCTGGCCGTCGGCGTTCGACAGGTCGTCGACCTGGCCGGCGCTCTGACCTACGGCGGGCCCGCTGCCAACACCGCCTATCGGGAGCTGCTCTCCGAGCTGGAAGCGGGCGAGGTGCGCCGTGTCGCATTCGCCGCCCCCGCGACGATCCGCTGGGCGCTCCCGATCTACGAGCTCGCACTCCTCACCGCCGGCCACCTTCGCCGCGAAGGGCGCGACGGGGTCGAGCTGACCCTCGTCACCCCGGAGGCACAGCCGCTGGAGATGTTCGGGCGGCGCGCAAGCGAGTCGGTCTCCGCGCTGCTCGCCGAGGCGGAGATCAGGTTCCGCGGATCCTCAGCGCCGAGCACGGTTGAGGCGGAGGAGCTGATCCTCGCCAGCGGCGAGCGCCTGGGCGCCGAGAGGGTGGTCGCCTTGCCACGCCTCGAGGTCCAGCCGATTCCAGGGGTCCCCCAGGGCCCGAAGGGATTCATCGGAACCGATCCATTCATGAGGGTCGAGGGGCTCCCGCGCGTGCACGCCGCCGGCGATGCCACCTGGTTCCCGATCAAGCAGGGCGGCCTCGCCGCCCAGCAGGCCGATTGCGCGGCGACGACGATCGCCTCGCTGATCAACCCCGAGATCGGCAAGACTCCCTTCAGGCCCGTGCTGCGGGCGGCGCTCTTGACTGGTGACGGTCCCCGCTACCTGCGCTCGTCGATCGGCGAGCGAAACGGCTCCTCGGCGAGCGGGGCGGCGCCGCTGTGGTGGCCGCCGAGCAAGATCGCCGCCCGCTACCTGGCTCCCTACATCGCGCACGAGGGCGAGCCCGACCCCTCGCCTCCGCTGTCGGACCTGCCGGCACTGCACGGCGAGGACGTCGAGCAGAGCGCGCGCGACCATCACGAAGCGGTAGAGCTCGCGCTGCGGGCGGCAGACGCGGACGCCCGCTGGCAGGACCTCCGCAACGCCGTTCGCTGGCTCGACGTGGCCGAGCAACTGAACCTGACGCTGCCCCCCGAGTACGCCCGCAAGCGGCGGCAGTGGGTGCGGGCCCTGGAAGGAGCGGAGCCCGACTAGCCGCTCACTCATCGCTTTCGGGGTTGACCGTCCTTCATATCGGCTTTAGTTTGCTGAGTAGGTTGCCGACGTTGGCAAAGGGCGAAAGGGCAGGGAATCGGATCCAGCTTCCCGGACTCCGTGGCCTCCCCAGAAAGGATCGGTATGAGAAAGCAGACCCGGCGGGCACGGCCCGCCAAGGTCGCAGCCATCTTCTCGCTGGCCGGCCTGCTGGCGCTGGGGGCGCTCGCCGCCACGAGCGCCACCGGCTCGACCGGTACGGCGAGCAAGGCGAAGACGAAGACCGTCTACATCAAGCTGCGGAAGAGCGGGTTGCCGCACTTCGTGGCGCCGAACACGATCAGGGACGGGGACACCCTGCGGATCGTCAACAAGACGAGCGCCAAGGCGGTCGGTCCGCACACGTTCTCGATGGTCGCCCGCAAGGACATCCCGCGCACCAGGCCGCAGCGGAAGAAGTGCTTCACCCCGAAGCACATCTGCTTCTCGATCGCGATCTGGCACGGGGTGTCGGGGCCTAATGCGCCGCCGACGATCAACCCGGTGAAGGCCGGGCCCGACGGCTGGAGCACCGAGGGGACCCTGAAGAAGACCGGCGATTCCTGGTTCACGGGCGCGAAGAGGAACGCCTCGTTCGAGCAGGTGGTCAACTTCGACCCGAGGAAGGGCCAGAAGCGGCTCTCCTTCATGTGCGCGGTCCATCCGTGGATGCACGACTCGATCAAGGTGCTGCCTTAGGCGAGCAGCGTCGGGAGCCTGCCCGGGAGGCCCGCCGCATCGGGCGGCGGGCCTTCCTCGGCGTTCTCGGCGGCGGCGCCCTGGCGCTGCTGCTGCCGGCGCGGTTGCGGCCCGGCAGCCTCCTGCCGCTCCCCGAGGGCGCCGCTCCGGCTCTCGCGGCGCAGCGCTTCCGGCGGAAGCTCCCGATACCGCGCACGTTGCGCGGGGCGAACCTGAGGATCCCGATCCGCCAGACCGGGGTGCGGGTCCTCCCGGGCCGCAAGACGAAGATGTGGACCTACGGCGGGACCTTCCCGGGACCGACGATCCGCCGCCGGGCCGGCGAGGGGACCCGGGTCACCTTCGTCCACAAGCTGCCGAAGAAGGCGGGTGAGCTGACCGTCCACCTGCACGGCGGGCACAACCGCTCGGAGTTCGACGGCCAGCCCGGAGGGCTCACGGCGCTGCATCGCTTCTCGCTCTACTGCCGCATCCCCGCCGGGCTCAGCGAGCGGCAGTCCGGGAACGGCCTGCTGCTGCGTCCCGGCCGGTCGAAGACCTACGTCTATGACCTGATCGAGGACGGCGGTCCGGAGCGGGCGGCGTTCCAGTGGTACCACGACCACCGCCTCGACCACACCGGCCGCAACGTCTGGAAGGGGCTGGCCGGGATGTGGATCATCGAGGACGACCTCGAGGACTCGCTCGACCTTCCCGCCGGCGACCGCGACATCCCGCTGCTGATCGCCGACCGCTCACTCGACCGCCACAACCAACTCACGAACCCGTTCACCAACCTCAAGCCGCCCGCCGACGGCGTAAGTGGCTCGCTCGTCCTCGTCAACGGCGCCCACCTGCCCCACCACGGCGTCAGCGCCCGCCGCTACCGGCTCCGGATCCTCAACGCCTCGAACTTCCGCAACTACAACCTCGCCCTTTCGAACGGCGCCCGGATGGTTCAGGTCGCCACCGACAGCGGCCTGATGCCGAGGCCTGTGAAGCGGCGCCAGGTGCTGATCGGCCCGGCCGAGCGGGCCGAGGTGATCGTCGATTTCTCTGGCGCGGCCGGGCGGTCGGTGGTGCTGGAGAGCGCCCGGCGCCACGACGGCGAGCGGTCACTCGGCTCCCGCCCCCACATCGGGCCACTGATGCAGTTCCGGGTCGGTGGCCGCCGCAAGGACACGACCCGGGTCCCGCGCAGCCTGCGGCCGCTTCCAGCCTGGACGCAGGAGGCCCGCCGTGCGCCCGACCGTCACTGGGTGATCACTCTCGGTGGGGCGTTCTTCCCGAGCTGGCTGATCAACGGCAAGACCTTCGACCCCGCCCGGGCAGACGCCCACCCCGTGATCGGCGCCACCGAGACCTGGCAGATCACCAACAAGACGAAGGTCACGCACATCGTCCACATGCACCACACCGACTGGTACATGCTGGCCCGCAACGGCAAGCCACCGAAGCCGTGGGAGGACTGCCTCAAGGAAACCTTCGTCGTCGAGCCGGGCGACACGATCCGGGTCGCCGGGCATTTCAGCGACTTCACCGGAAAGTTCGTGATCCACTGCCACATGCTCGACCACGAGGATCACGGGCTGATGACCCAGTTCGAGGTGGTCGCGACCGGAGCGCTGCAGCCGGCCGCCGACGAGGTCGCCCGTCGCCGCAGGGGCGAGATTCCCACCCATTCGGCCCCGGAGTCGCTGGGTCTGCCCGATCGCCTCCCGCCCGGCGCCACGGCGGTCGAGTTCACTCCCCTCGCCCCGGCGGGCGAGAAGCTGAGCAGGGTCGAGCTGGCGGTCAACGGCGAGGACCGGCTCTCGTTCGAGGGCCCCGGCCGCCCGGTGAAGCTGGCCGTTGCGGCGGGGCCGCTGACCCGCGTCACGGCGGTTGCCCACACCGCCGACGGCCGGTTACTGAGCGCGACGCGCGACTACCACCCCGGCGTCTAGACTCCGTCCGGACATACGGTCGGTGGTCAAGGGAAGTCCGGTGCGAAGCCGGCGCGGTCCCGCCACTGTGACCGGGAGATGGTCGCCGCAGGCCCGAGAGAGGGCCGGCCACTGGGGATGACACCGATTCCCTGGGAAGGCGCGGCGGCGGACCCGGAAGCCAGGAGACCTGTCCCCGGCCAAGCCAACTACGACCCTCGAGGAAGGGGTGGGCTTCGATGAGAAGAACGACCATCTTGCGGCTGTTGGGCCCGGGTGCGCTGTGCCTGCTGTCGGCTCTCGCTGCCGCGACGGCCGCGACGGCGAAGACGGTCCCGGTGGACCTGCGGGTGCTGACGATCGAAGGCAGGGTGCTGGCCGACCAGCGTCAGTACACGAGCTCCGTGTCGGTCCGCGCCGACCGGGGGGCCGACTGCTTCGGCACCGGGACGGGCGGTAGCGGCAAGCGGGTCTCGGTGCCCGGCACCACCGCGCTAGGCGTGCTTCGCGACGCGTCGGAGTCCGACCCCGACCTGAGGCCCCTGTCGATCACCGACTACGACTTCGGGTTCCCGGGCCTCGGCCTCTGCGGGATCGGCTCGCAGCGTGCCCAGGGCTCCCAGTTCTGGTTCCTCAAGGTCAATCACAAGAACCCCCAGGTCTCGGGCGATCAGGCAAAGGTGCGCGCCGGCGGGTCGGTGATCTGGTACCTGATCCCCTTCTCGAAGTGCGACCCTTCGCCGCCCTACTACTGCCCCCCCGAGCTGGTGGTGCGGGCGCCCGCGCGGGCCGAGCCCGGCGCGGCCTTCGGCGTGCGCGTATTCAGCATCAACGACGCCGGCAAGAAGACCCCGGCCGCCGGAGTGAAGGTCGGCGGAGCGGACCTGCCGACGGACGCCCAGGGCCGTACCCAGGTGGCGCTCGACGATAGCCGGCACATCCGTGCGGTGGGCAGCAAGAGGATCCCCTCCGCTCCGGTCTTCGTGTGCGTGAATTCCGACCCGTCCGCCTGTCCGGCACGGCGAGGCAAGAGGATCTACGGCTCGTCTGGCGCCGACCGGATCGCCGCAACGCCGGGTCCCGACCGGATCTGGGCCCGCCGCGGGAACGACGAGGTCACCTCGGTCGGCGGAGGACCCGATCAGGTCGACTGCGGTCCGGGCCGCGACACCGCCCGGCTCGGTGCCGGCGACACGGCGCGGCGCTGCGAGAAGGAGATCAGGAGGGGGTGAGGCTGGGCCATGGCGCGGCCGTGGTCGTCGCGCTCGGCGCGGCGCTGTGCTGCGCCGGCTGCGGCCTGGGGCCGGGGAGTGGGGTCGGCTCGGTCCACTACGCGGTCACCCGGGACTATGGCCGTTCGGTCGTCTTCGATCGGCGGGTCGACGACGTCAAGGAGTCCGACACGGTGATTCGCCTCCTCGACCGCAACGCCGAGATCACCACCCGCTACGGCGGCGGCTTCGTGCAGTCGATCGACGGCACCGCGGGGGGCAGCGAGGGCGGGCGCTACCTCGACTGGTTCTTCTACGTCGACGGTGTCGAGTCCTCGGTCGGCTCCGCCGATCGCACCCTGGATGGCGGCGATCGCGTCTGGTGGGACTACCGCGACTGGACGGCTGCCATGCACGTACCGGCGGTCGTGGGCTCCTGGCCGCAACCCTTCGCCGGCGGCTATGACGGCAGGCGCCACCCGGTGCGGGTCGAGTGCAGGGGTGGGGGAGGCTCCTGCGTGCTGGTGCGGCGAAGGATCGGCGAGGCCGCATCCGGGGGCGAGGGGGATCGGTCGGGGGAGCCGATACGGGTGCTCGTCGGGCCCTGGGCTCGCCTGCGCACGGACTCAGTCGCCTCACGGATCGAGGATGGCCCGCAGACCAGCGGGGTCTTCGCCGACTTCAAGCGGCGCCGCTCGCGCTTCGTGCTCAGCGCCCTCGCCGAGAGCGGGCAGCCGGCCCGTCAGCTGGGCCAGGGCGCGGGGCTGGTCGCGGCGACCCGGCGCTACGACGCCGCGCCGCTCTGGCTCGTGACCGGCACCGACGCGGTCGGCGTGCGCGCAGCCGCGAACCTGCTCGGAACGACGGACCTGCGCCACCGCTACGCCGTCGCCGCCGAGGGAGGGTCCGCGATCCCCCTGCCGCTGCGATGAGGTCGCCGCTCTCCTACACGCCCCGCCCCGGCATCCTGCAGCGCGCGGCCCCCGGAGCCGCGATCGCCTATCTCGGGGCTCTGGTGGCGATCTCCTTCCTCTACTCGAGCCCGCTGGTGCTGGCGGCGACCGGGGTCGCGGCCGCCGTTGCCGGCGTGCTGGCCGGCGCATCCGGCGCAGTCCGGTTGGCGGCGAGGATGGGGCTGACGCTGGCGCTGCTGATCACCCTGGTGAACGGATTGGTCACCGACCGCGGCGACACCGTCCTCGCCCGCCTCGGCGAGTGGCCGCTCCTGGGACAGGTGAACGTCACTGCGGAGGCCCTCGCGGCCGGGGCGGTGATCGGGCTTCGCGCTGCGGTGGTGATGATCGTGCTCGCCGTCTACTCGGCCTGCGTGGACCCTGACCTCGTCCTGCGCTCGCTGCGTCCGCTCGCCGGACGCTCGGCGCTGACCGCGACGCTGATCTCGCGGATGGTTCCGCTGGCCGCCGCCGACGCGTCGCGCCTGCGCGAGGCGGCGACCCTGCGCGGGCCCGCCGCCGCCCCGGCCGGCCGTGGCCCGCTGGCGCGCCGGCTCCTCGCCGGCTCCCTCGACCGTGCCGTGGACGTAGCTTCCTCCCTGGAGCTGCGCGGCTACGGCCTCGATCGCCGGGTGAAGACGAGGCGGGTGCGCTCGCGCCACGACCGCCGGCTCTACCTCGTCGGCGCACTGCTGATCGCGGCCGCGCTGGCGGGCAAGCTGGCGGGAGCAGACGGCTTCAGCGCCTATCCGGCGCTCGAGGCTTCGGGTTCCGCATCGACCGTGGCGCTCTCGCTCCTCGTGCTCTGCTGCGGTCTGGTCCCCTGGCGGCGGCAGGCGCGCGCCCGCCCCCGAGTGCGAGGGCCGGTGGTGCGTGCCTGAGCTGGCGGCGCGAGAGGGCGTCGCGCCGGCCCTGGCTGTCGAGCGGCTCACCTACACGTATGCGCGGGCGAGCCGCGCGGCGCTCGAGCGAGGTCTCGATGGAGCTGGCGGCCGGCGAGTTCGCGGTTCTCGCCGGGAGCTCGGCGAGCGGGAAGACAACGCTGCTGCGGGCTGCCTGCGGCCTCGTTCCCCATTTTCACGGCGGGGAGATCTCCGGGTCGGTGCGGGTGGCCGGGCTCGACGCCCTCGAGTCCGGGCCCGCCCAGCTCGCCGGCGGCGTCGGCTACGTCGCCCAGGATCCCGAGGCCCAGGTGGTCTCGACCACGGTCGCGGGCGAGATCGAGCTGCCCCTGGAGCTGCGGGGCGAGGTGCCGGCCGCCCGGGCCCGGGCCGTCGAGGAGGTGGCCCTCGCGCTGGCGATCCCGCACCTGCTGGGCCGCACCGTCGACACCCTCTCCGGCGGCGAGCTGCAGCGGGTCGCCCTGGCCGCGGCGCTGGTCACCCGCCCTCGCTCGTGCTCCTCGACGAGCCGACCTCGCAGCTCGACCCGGTCGCGGGGGACGAGCTGGTCTGGCTGCTGCGGCGCCTCAACGAGGAGTGGGGGGTGGCGGTGCTCTCGGCCGAGCACCGCCTGGAGCGCTGCCTGGCTGCCGCGGACCGGGTGATCGCGATGGACTCCGGCACGATCTCCTTCGACGGCGCACCCGGGGGAGTTCCTCGCCTGGGCGATGGACGCCGAGCCGGTCGCTGGCGACTCCGTCTGCCCGGCTCTTCTCCCTCGCCGGGCATCGATCCGATTCCCGTCGGCGTCCGGGACGCCCGCCAGATCCTTTCCGCTACTGGGCGCGTTCCGGGGGGTGTCGGCGTCCCTCCCGAGCACTCGCATTCGCGCGCGCCTCCGAAGGCGGAGACCCGCCACGCCGCTCGCGCGAAGTGCGCGGGGGAGGGGTCCGGCACCCCCCGAGCACGACGGCTGCCGTGACGGCGAGGGACGTGTGGGTGGAGCTGGACGCCGGAGATCAGCCTGCGGGACGTCCTGCACGGGATCGATCTGTCGGTGCAGACGGGGTGAGCGGGTGGCGCTGATGGGACGGAACGGGGCCGGGAAGAGCACGTTGCTCCGGACCGCCGCCGGGCTTGGTCGAACCGGTGCGGGGTCGGATCCAGGTCGGCGGGGAGATGGCGCTTCTCACGCAGAGTCCGGGCGACTACCTGGTTCGCGAGCGGGTCGGTGACGAGCTGCCGCCGAAGAAGGGCGGGCGGCGTTGGATCTGATCGGCCTGGGGCACGCCGTAGACGCGGACCCGCGTGACCTCTCTGGAGGTGAGCGGCAGCGGCTTGGCGCTGGCGATCGCGCTGGCCGGTCGCATCGCCGGCTCGGTGGTGCCCGGGCTGGTCGCCCTCGACGAGCCGACCCGGGGAATGGACCGGGCCCGGCGCGACGAGCCTGGTCGCGCTGATCGGCGATTTCGCGTCCCGGGGAGCGGCGGTGATCGTCGCCACCCACGACGTCGAGTTCGCCGCCGGCCTTCGCCGAGCGGGTGGTGCTGCTCGGCGACGGTGTCCGTGATCGCCGACGGGGCGGTCGGGGAGATCCTCTCCGGCGGCTGGTACTTCGCCACCGAGGTAGCTCGCGTGCTCGACCTGCCCGGCGTGGTCACGCCCGAGCAGGGCGCGGCGGCGCTGGCGGAGGCGCGGGATGAGCTGGGAGGCGTGGAGCTTCGTCGTCGCTCGGGGCGGTCCTGCTGGGCGGCTTCGCCTGGTACGAGCGCTCGCGGCCCCCGTCGCAGGTGGTCGCACTGGTCGCGGCGCTGGCGGCGCTGGCGGTGGCCGGGCGCCTCGCGTTCGCGGCGATACCCAACGTCGTCGCCACGACCGACATCGTCCTCTTCTCGGGCTACGCGATCGGCCCGGCGCCCGGGTTCGCCGTCGGTGCGCTCGCCGGCCTGGTCTCGAACTTCTGGCTCGGGCAGGGTCCCTGGACCCCATGGCAGATGGCCGCCTGGGGGCTCTGCGGCGTGTTCGGCGCGCTCCTCGCCTGGCGCGGGCCCGCGGATGGGCCGGATCGGCCTCGCCGTCGCCTGCGGCTTCGCCGGGGTCGCCTTCGGGGCGCTGATGAACTTCTCGCTGATGGCGAGCTACGGGGGCGAGCTGTCCCTCGAGCGCTTCGCGGCGCTCGAGACCCGGGCGATCCCCTTCGACGCCGCCCACGCGATCGGCAACGTCACGCTGGCGTTGATCGCGGGGCCGGCGATGGTGCGGATGCTGGTGCGCTTCAGGGAGCGCTTCGAGTGGAGGAGGCGCGGCGCGGAGATGGCCGGCGCGGGCGCCTCCGCGGCGGCTGCTCGCGGCGATGCTGGTGCCGCCCTGGCGCTCGGCGCACTCGCCGCCCGGCCGCGCGAGCGGCCGGCCGGGCGGCGGGCTGCGCTGGCTGGCGCGCGCCCAGAACGCGCGACGGCGGCTTCGCCTCCTCGCCCGGAGCCGACTCGAGCGTCTCGATCACCGGCTGGGCGATGCTCGGGCTGGAGGCGGCCGGCCGCAACCCGCTCGATCTGGAGCGCCGGCGGAAGCTCGCCGATCGACTTCCTCCGCCGCAACTCGGAGGGGATCGGCAGCAGCGGTGACCTCGCGAGGACCGATCCTCGCGCTGGAGGGCGCCGGGGTCAGCCCGCGCCGATTCGCGGGGCGCAACCTGGTCGCCGAGCTGCGCCGCAGGCGGCGTGGCAACGGCTCCTTCGAGAACTGGCCCAACGCGACCGCCTTCGCGGTCCTCGCCCTGCGGGCGGCGGGCGCCGGCGGAGGCCCGCCTGGCCCGCTCGCTCCGCTGGCTGCGCCGGGTCGCAGAACCGAGACGGCGGCTGGGGGGTCGTGCCCGGCGCGCCCAGCGACCCCGACTCGACCGGCGCCGTGCTGCAGGCGCGTCAGCGCCGACCGCAGCGTTCGCAGGGCGATCCGCTACCTGCGCCGCGCCCAGGTCGCCGGCGGCGGCTTCCGCGCTCGGCGGCTCGGGCGTCGTCAATTCCCAGTCGACCGCCTGGGCGGCCCAGGGGATGCTGGCCGCAGGGGTGCGGCCGCGCCGCATCCGCGCGGGCGGCCGCGACGCCCTCGGCTACCTCTCCGCGCGCCAATCGCGCGACGGCCACTACCGCTACTCGAGGCAAAGCGACCAGACGCCGATCTGGGTGACGGCCCAAGCCCTGGTCCCGCTCTACGGCAAGACCTACCCGCATGACCCCCGTCCCCAGAGCGCAAGCCGGCAAGAAGCCAGCACCGCGGCGACATCACAGGCCAGGGGGCTCGCAACCGCCGACCACGGCCCTCCTGCCGTCGCGGGAGCACCGACGGCCTCGATCCCGGCGACGCGTGCGATCCGGGCGCATCGACCAAGGCGGTGCCGGCGCCCCTCTCCACCGCACTCAGCATGAGCGCGCCGCCAGGCCAAGCGGAGACCAGGAGCGCCCCTCGCGCGAAGTGCGCGGGGGGGAGGGGTCCGGCACCGCCTCGACGGCAGGCGCCCGAATCGAAGACCGGTCGGCGGCAAGCAGACCTCGGCGGAGACCGAACCTGCCGGCGGCGGGGGCGTGCGCGGCGCCACTCGGGATCGCTCTCGCAGCCGCCGGCCGCGGTGACGGCCCTGGTGGTGGCTCGTGCGCCGGGCCGCGGCGGGTAGCTCCCCGATACGCTCGTCCCCGTGGAGGTGGAGACCGCGATCCGGACGCGGCGAACGCACAAGGCGTTCGCCCCCGAGCCGATCTCGCCGCGAGGACCTCGAGCAGCTCCTCGACCTGGCCCGCTGGGCGCCCAACCACCATCTCACTGCGCCCTGGCGCTTTCGCGTCGTCGGCCCGGAGGCGCTCGAGCGGCTGAAGTCGGCGGCGGGCCCCGAGGGCGCCGCGAAGCTCGACCGCGCTCCCACCCTGATCGTCGCCTCCTGCGTGCTCGAGCGGCGACCCGGTTCAGGACGAGGAGGACCTGCACGCCACCGCCGTCGCCTCCTACATCGTCCTGCTGGCGGCGCACGGCCGGGGACTCGCGGGCTACTGGCGGACTCCCGGGTTCCTGCGCTCCGAGCGAGGGCCGCAGCGCGGTCGGCCTCGGCGAGGAGGAGCGCTTCGTCGGGCTGATCCATCTCGGCCGCCCGCGCCAGCAGCCCCAGCCGCCCGAGCGGCCCCCGCCTCGGCCGACGCGTCACCTACCTGGACTGATGCTCTCGCGGGGGCAGGCAATCGAGGCGATCGCTGGGGAGCGCTTCGAGGTGCGTGGTGATCGGCGGCGGGATCACCGGCGCCGGGGTCGCCCTCGACGCCGCCTCGCGCGGCTACTCGGTCGCCCTGCTCGAGCGCGACGACTACGCGTTCGGCACCTCGAGCCGCTCCTCGAAGATGGTCCACGGCGGCCTGCGCTACCTGCAGAACTTCGACCTCGGCCTGGTCCGCGAGGCGCTGCTCGAGCGCCAGCTGATGGTCCAGCTGGCGCCGCATCTCGTCTACCCGACGCCTTTCCTGGTCCCCGCGCTTGGCGAGGAGCGGCGCGATCGCAAGATCGGGATCGGGCTCAACATGTACGACGTGATGGCGACCACCCGGGTCGGGCGGAGCCGCCGCGAGAAGCGCTCCTCCAGGGACGGGGAGGAGGACTTCTTCTGGTCTCCGGAGCGCCACCGCACGATCGAGGGGGAGGAGGTGGCCGAGATGGTCCCCGCCCTGGCCGGCCGGGACCCGACCGCCGCCTACCTCTTCTACGACTGCCAGACCGACGACTCCCGGCTGGTGCTGACGATCCTCGGCGAGGCGGAGCGCTACGGCGCGGTGATGCTGAACGGGGCCGGGCGTCACCGAGGTGCTCGAGCGCGACGGGCGCGCCGGCGGGGTTGCCTTCACCGAGGCGGAGAGCGGCGAGCGGATCGAGGTCGAGGCGGAGAACGTCGTCAACGCGACCGGCGTCTGGGCCGATCAGCTGCGGCCGGAGGAGGTCGTCGAGGAGGAGGACGTGCCGCAGGATCTCCCCCAGCCGCGGCACCCACATCGTCGTCGACAGCGAGCGTCTGCCGATGGGCGAGGCCGCCTGCATCGTCCCGGCCGGCGAGGGCCGGGCGATCTTCGCCCTGCCCTGGTACGGGCGGACCCTGGTCGGGCACCACCGACAACGACTATGACGGCGACATCGCCCACCCGAAGCCGGCGCAGGACGACATCGCCTACCTGCTCGAGGCGATCAACGCATTCTTCGCGACCTCGCTGACCGATTCCGACATCAGCGGCGCCTACGCGGGCGTCAGGCCGCTGATCTCGACCGGCGATCCGCGCAAGTCGGTCGACATCTCGCGCAAGGCGGAGCTGTATGAGACCTCCTCGGGAATGCTGACGATCACCGGCGGCAAGCTGACCACCTGGCGGCGGATGGCGAAGCAGACCGTCGACCGCCTGGTCGAGCGCGAGGGCCGCGAGGCGCCCTGCTCGACCGCGGAGATCCCGCTCGGGATGGAGGCCGGGCCCGAGGACCTGGAGGCCCCGCCGGGGGTGGGGGAGGAGGCGGTGCGCCAGCTCGCCTTCCGCTACGGCCACGCCGCCCGCGACGTCCTCGCCCTGGCCCGCGAGCAGCCCGCACCTGGCCGAGCCGATCGTCGAAGGGCGACCGGACCTGCTGGCCGAGGCGGCGATCGCCGCCCGGCACGAGCAGGCCCGCGGAGTCGCCGACGTGATCCTGCGCCGCACCCGCCTCGGCCTGCTCGCCGCCTCGCAGCTGCGCGATGCGGACTCGGTGCGGGCGGTGGCCGAGGCGATGGGGGCGGAGCTCGGCTGGTCGAGTCGCGGATCGCCGCCGAGGCGGAGGCTTGGCCCCCGGTGGCGGCCGAGGAGGGCATCGATCCCGGCGAAGGCGCTCGGGATAGGGTGCAGGCTGATGCGGGTCCTCGTCACCGGCGCGAGCGGGTTCCTCGGGGGCGCGGTCTGCCGGCGAGCTGAGCAGGCGCGGCCACGAGCCGGTGGCGCTCGTGCGGCGCCCGGGCTCTGGGCCGGGCGGGGTCGAGGAGGTGCGCGGCGACCTGGCCGACGAGGGAGCCCTGCGGGCGGCGCTCGAATCTGCCCGCCCGGAGGTGGTCGTCCACCTGGCGGCGGAGATCGCCTCGCAGCGCGACGCGAGGCGGATCGAGGAGGTCAACGTCGGGGGCACCCGGCGCCTCCTGGATGCGGCCGAGGCGACTGGGAGCTCGGCGCGTCGTCTTCGCCTCGACGGTGGTCACCGGCGACGCCCACGGCGCGCTGCTGGAGGAGACGAGTGCGCTCCCGGTCGAGACGGCCTACGGGCGCTCCAAGCAGGAGGGAGAGCGCCTGCTCTCCGAGTCGTCGCTGGAGGGGGTCGTGCTGCGGCCATCCCACGTCTACGGCCCGGGCGGGTGGTTCGAGAGCGAGTTCCTCGCCCGGCTGCGGGCACCGGGGCGCTTCGCGGTGATCGGCGACGGCCGCAACCTCTGGGACGTCGTCCGCGACGTCGACGTCGCCGCGGCCTTCGGGTTGGCGGTCGACGAGGCAGCGCCGGGATCCACCTACCACGTCGTCGACGACGAGCCGATCGCCTACGGCGACTTCGTCGCGCCTGATCGCGGCGGAGATCGGGACCGGCCCACCCCGCCGGGTGCCGGCATGGGTGGCGCGGATCGTCGCCGGCGCCGACCCGGTGAGGGCCGTGACCCGCTCGGCGCGCTCCTCCAACGCGCTGATCAAGCGGGAGCTCGGCTGGGAGCCGGAGTTCCCCACCGCCGAGCGCGGGATCAGGGACGCCGTCGCGGCAATGGCCAGTTGAAATATCCTGCCGGCTCGATGACCCGGGCAGAGCTGGAGTCCAAGCACATCGCCGAGCTGCACGCGCTCGCCGCGGAGGCGGGGGTGCCGCGATACCGCGGGATGCGACGCGAGCAGCTGGTCGAGGCGCTGCTCGGCGGGACGAGGAGACGCGGCGAGGGCGAGGAGCAGGGGGCGCCGCGGCGCGGCCGCCGTCGGCGCGGCGGGCGCGGGCGCCGGCGCCGCGAGGCGGGAAGGCGGCGGAGGCGGAGCCCGAGGAGGCGCAAGCGGAGGACGGGGGAGGAGGTCGACCGGCGTGCTCGACGTCGTCGCCCAGGGTCACGGCTTCCTCAGGCTCGGCGGCCTCGACCCGCGGTCCGGTGACGTCTACGTCTCCGCCTCCCAGATCCGGCGCTGTGAGCTCCGCGCCGGCGACGAGGTCAGCGGCCCGGCGCGCGAGCCGCGCCGCGGCGAGCGCCACCGCGCCCTGATCAAGGTCGACCGCGGTGAACGGCGCCGAGCCCCGCGCGGAGCGGGGGGCCGATTTCGAGGAGCTGGTCCCGGTCGCGCCCCACCGGCGGATCGCGCTCGAGATCGAGCCCGCCGACGTCCTGGTGCGGGCGGCGGACCTGCTGGCGCCGCTCGCCTACGGCCAGCGGGTGCTGGTGCGCGCGGCGCCGCGCTCGGGGCGGACGACCCTGCTGCGGGGGTCTGGTCAAGGCGATCGCCGCGGCACCGGAGCCCCCGGGGATCGTCGTCCTGCTGGTCGACGAGCGCCCGGAGGAGATCACCGAGTGGAGGCGCGGAGCGCCGGTGCGGCGGAGATCGCCGCCGCCGCCGCCGACCTCGAGCCCGCCGACCAGGTTCGCCACGCCGAGCTCGCGGTGGCGCGGGCGAAGCGGCGCGCCGAGTCCGGCGAGGACGTCGTCCTGATCGTCGATTCCCTGACCCGGCTGGGGGTCGCCTACGGGGATCCGGCCGCGGTGAAGCCGGTGTTCGGGGCCGGGCGGGAGACCGAGGAGGAGGCCGCCGGCTCGCTCACCGTGATCGCCACGGTGCTCGGCGGGACCGAGGACTCGACGATGCCCTGGCGGCGGTCGAGACGACCGAGAACGTGCTGCTCGCGCTCGACCCGGGGCTGGCCGCCGCCGGGATCGTCCCGGCGCTCGACGTCGCCGCCTGCGCGGTCTCGGGCGAGGAGTCGCTGCGCACCGAGCCCGAGCTGGCGGCGGCGCGGCAGACTGCGCGGGGAGCTTCACGGCCGCTCCGCGGCGGAGGCCGCCGCGCTGCTGCGCGAGCGGATCGAGGCCAGCCTCCAACGCCGAGCTGCTCTCGGACTTGAGGAGGGCTCAGCGCCGGTAGGCGATCCGCCGCCAGGAAGGCTCGCGGGAGAGCTCGATCAGCTCTGAGCTGCGGTCGGGCTGGACGTAGCCGAAGGTCTGGCTCTCCTCGTCGAAGATCACGTCGAGCTCGCCCTCCTTGACCCGCTGGTCGAGCCAGGCGCCGCGGAAGACGAGGCGGCGGATCCAGTGCACGAGGCTGCGGTTGGCGGGGCCGACCAGGTCCTCCCAGTTCTCGTTGATGTGCTCGCCGAGCGGCGAGGAGGGCTCGGCGATCTCGCCGCTGACCGCGAGGTCGAGAAGGTCCTCCAGCTCGAAGCGGCTCAGCCCCTGATCGACGAACCCGAGCTTGACCGCGGCCTGCTCGACCCGCTGCGCGAAGTCCTCCTCGTTGAAGGAGAAGCGGAGCTCGCCGTACTCCAGGACGTAGTCCGAGCCGGATTCGTAGTTCCCTCTTCGGGTCGTCTTCTTATCCACGTCGAAGCCTTGTCTGCTCCGCCGTGATCTCCGGCCGGGGCAGGTCGCATCATGCCGATCATCCTATTGGTGCGCGTGCCTGGGGTACGCACTGAACGAGGGTTTGCACTGCGGGCGGATCCTTGCGCCACTCCAGCCTCCGAGGGGCGAGGCCGGAGCCCGCGGATGCTTGGACGAGGGTGGCCTCCGGCAGGCCACCGAGAAGGTTCCGCCGGCTCCCCCGGCGGCGGATCGCCGGCCGGGAGGTGCCGGTCGCGGAGGGCCTTGGCGCCCGCCTGCTCGGCCTGGCGCTGCTGCCCGCGGAGCGGGCCGGCCGCGGGCTGCTGATCCCCCGCTGCTCGAGCGTCCACACCTTCGGGATGCGCTTCGCCCTCGACCTGATCTTCCTCGCCGGGAGCGGCGAGGTGCTCGCCGTGCGCCGGGCCGTGCCCCCGGTCGATTCGTCCGCTGCCGCGGCGCTGAATCGGTGCTCGAGCTACCCGCGGGTAGGCTCGGCGCTCTGCGCGGCCGGTAGGGGGAGAGGCCGCGCTCGGCTTAGGGGCCCATGCTTCCCGAGCGCAAGGAGATCGCCACCGTGGTCGTCTGCGAGGACGACGAGGCGACCCTGGAGCTGCTCTGCGATCACCTGACCGCCGACCGCTTCGAGGTCCTGCCGGCGCCCTGCGCATCCGACGCCCTGCGCCTCGCCAGCTACAACCATCCCGACCTGATGGTCCTCGACCTCGGCCTCCCCGACGCCGGCGGGCTCGACGTGCTGCGCGAGATCCGCGAGGCCGACGGCGTCGCGGCCCGCTTCGACCCCTCGCTGCCGGTGATCGTCGTCTCCGGCGCGGGGCAGCGGCGAGGACCGGGTGCGCGGCTTCGACAGCGGCGCCGACGACTACCTGGTCAAGCCGATCCACTACCCCGAGCTCCGCTCGCGGATCGTCGCGATCCTGCGGCGGCGGCGCAACGGCCGCCACGGGCCCTGCCGGGTCGGCGAGATCCTGATCGACCCCGCCCGGCGCACGGTCCGGGTCGGCGATCGAGACGTGGAGCTCTCCAACAAGGAGTTCTCGCTGCTGCGGGCGCTGGCGGCCGATCCGACCCGGGTCTTCACCAAGGAGGAGCTGCTGCGCGACGTCTGGGGCTACCGCTCGCTGGGGCGCACCCGGACGCTCGACTCGCACGCCAGCCGCCTGCGGCGCAAGCTCGACCCCGAGCACGGCCGCTTCGTCGTCAACTGCTGGGGCGTCGGCTACCGCCTGATCGACGGATGAGCCTGCTTTCGGGAGCTCGCGGCGGGATGGCCGCCTCGGCGCCTGGCGCTGGCCGGCGGGCTCTCGATTCGTGCCGGCCGTCGCCGCCACGCGCTCAACGAAGCGCTTCACGAGCTGCGGCGGCCGCTGCAGACGATGGCTCTGACCGCTCCCAACGGCACGGTCCAGCTGGCGCTCACGGCTTTGTCCAAGCTCGATGCCGAGCTGAACGGTCGCGAGCGCGAGCGCCGCCTCGGGCCGGTCCCCTGCCGGGCCCTGGTGGAGGGGGCGATCGGGCGCTGGCGTTCACGGGTGGGCCTGGCGGGAGGGCGGATCGAGCTGCGCTGGCGGGCCGGGGTCCCGCTGCTGCGAGGCGATCGCGCCGAGCTCTCCCAGGCTCTCGACAACCTGATCGTCAACGCGATCGAACACGGGGGGCCGCTGATCACGGTCGACGCGGTCCGCAGGGGGGAGAGCCTGCGGATCGCAGTCGCCGACAACGGCCACGCCTCGCAACCGCCCTCACGAGCCGACTCGCCGGCCGAGGTGATCGCCAGGCTGCGTGGTCGCGCCCGCCACGGCCATGGCCTGAATCTTGTGCGCCGGGTGGCGACGGATCACGGCGGCCGCTTCGCGTTCGAGCGGTCCGAGGGCGGGTCGATGGCCGTGCTCGAGCTGCCGCCTCTCGGTGAGATGAGCAGGCGCCGGCGGGCGGCGGGCTTCGCCATCCTCGCGGCTCTCGCCGCGGCGCTGGCCGGAGCGATCGTCGACGGGTACGGCTCCAGCGTCGCCGGCAGCTACGGCGCGTTGCGGCCCGTCGTGATCACCAGCTCCGCGCTGCGCCGCGGAAGGCCGCTCGATCCATCGACGTTCTCGCGGCTTCCCTCGAGCTGCGTCGGGTCCCGGCCCGGTTCGTCCCGCCGGGTGCGCTGAAGAGCACCTGCTGACGCGCTCGGGCTGGAGCCGGTCGCCGACCTGCCGGCCGGCTCCTACCTGGTCGGCTCGGCGCTGCGGCCGCCTCCGGCGCCCTCGCATCCGGACGGTCTCGCCGGCGGCAGAAGGCCGGTCGAGATCAGGGTCGCAGGCACCGCCGCGCTCGAGGCGAGCGGTCCGCTGCCCGCCCAGGCCGCGGGTCGACGTCGTCGTCACCAGCGAGCCAACCGGCGCCGGCCCGGGCCGCACCTACGTCGCCGCCGAGGCGGTGCCGCTGATCTCGCTGAACCCCGGCAAGGCCGATTCTCGGCCTCAGCCGCGGGCAGGCGCTGAAGCTGATCGCGGCCGAGAATTTCGCGCGCCAGGTGACCCTGCTGCCGGTCAGTCCCCGGTGAGCGCTTCCTCGAAGGCGAGCTTCGTGCGATCGTCGGCGCACCGCGAAGACGATCAACTCCAGCCCCGTGCCCTCGGCGATGTGGCGCTCGCACTCTTCGACCTCGATCAAGGCGGCGCGGTCGACTGGGAAGCGGCCGACGCCGGTGCCAAAGGCGACCAGCGCAAGGGAGCTTGCGCCCAGCGCGTCGGCCGCCCGCAGCGTGCTTGCGGTCGCCGCGCGTATCGTCTCCGCGGAGGTGGGCCCGCCGGGCTCCATCGTCGCCGCGTGGATCACCCACTTCGACGGCAGCTCACCGGCCGTGGTCGCCACCGCCTCCCCGAGGCCGATCGGCGCCGCCGTGTCGCTCTCCCGCTGGATCGCGGGACCGCCGGCCCCGGAGATAGCGGCGGCGACGCCGCCTCCGTGCTGCAGCTGGGTGTTGGCGGCGTTGGAGATCGCATCGACGTCCAGCGTCGTGATATCCGCCAGCTCGACTTCTATCCGGGCCACCGGCGCAGGTTATGGGATCCCATGAGCACCAGGGATCGCCATCTCAACCGGCTGGCGGATGCGCTGAGGGGCGACCTGATCGAGCGCCGCCGCACCCAGGCGGTCGCCGGCAGGGCGCCCAAGGAGGGGCTGGAGGAGGCCGTGGCGAGCGTGGTGGAAGAACGGGCCGCCGTCCTCGGCCCCGAGGACCGCGGTGAGTTGAGGGCGCGGATCATCAACGAGACGATCGGCCTCGGGCCGCTCGAGCCGCTGCTCGCCGACCCGCGAGTGGAGGAGGTGATGGTCAACGGGCCAGGATCCGTCTACGTCGAGCGCCTCGGGAGGATCGAACCGACCGCGGTCACCTTCTCCGGGGAAGAGGAGCTGCGCAACATGATCGAGCGGATACTGGCGCCGCTCGGGCGTCGGGTGGACGAGCTGAGCCCAATGGTCGACGCGCGCCTCGGCGACGGCTCCCGGGTCAACGTGATCATCCCGCCGCTCGCCGTGGACGGACCGGCGCTCTCGATCCGCAGGTTCGCCGGCGAGCGCCCGGGACCGCAGCGGCTGGTCGAGCTGGGGACGCTCGAGGCGGCCGCGCTCGAGCGCCTCCGTCTCGCCGTGCACAGCCGCGCCAGCATCCTGGTCAGCGGCGGCACCGGGTCGGGGAAGACGACGATGCTCGGAGCGCTGTCCGCTTTCATCGAGCCCGGCGAGCGGATAGTGACGATCGAGGACGCGGCCGAGCTGAGGATCCAACAGCCGCATGTGATCAGACTCGAGAGCCGCCCGGCGAGCGTCGAGGGGAGGGGCGAGGTGACGATCCGCGACCTGCTCCGAAACGCGCTGCGGATGCGGCCCGACCGGATCGTAATCGGCGAGGTGCGAGGCGCCGAGGCGCTCGACCTGCTGACCGCGCTGAACACCGGCCACGACGGCGCGCTCTCGACCGTCCACGCGAACTCGCCCGCCGACGCGCTGCGGCGGCTGGAAACGCTGGCGCTGATGGCCGACGTCGGGCTTCCGCACACCGCGATCCGCGAGCAGCTCGAGCGCGGGGTGGACCTCGTCGTCCACTTGGTGCGGGCGGCGGACGGATCGCGCAGGGTGGCCGAGATCGTCGAGGTGAGTTGAGCGGCGTCGGGGTCCTGCCGCTGCTGCTCGGCGCCGCGGCCGGCGGGCTCGGGGCGCTCGCCGCAAGGGAGGCGGTGCTGGCGACCCCGGCGCTCGCCTCCTGGGTCCGGATGGCGATCGAGCCGCTTGCGAGGGCGGGGCGCGAGGGGTACCTGCCCTCAGGGGTCGAGCGCCGCCGGCTGGCGCTGCTCGGCGTCGCCGGCGCGATCCTCGGAGGCTGGCTCGCAGGTGGGCCGTCGGTGGCGATCCCGCTGACGATCGCGGCGCCTGCGCTCGCCGCCTCGGCGATCTCTCGCCGCCGCAAGCGCTACCGCCGCTCGGTCGAGTGGCGCTGCCGGAGGTGGCGCGCGCCGTCGCCGACTCGCTCACCGCCGGCCGCTCGCTGCGGGCGCGCGCTGGCCGCCGCCCCGGATTCGCTGGACGGGGCGGGCGCCGCGGAGATGTCGCGGCTCGGAGCGGAGCTCGAGCTGGGCATGCCCGACGGCGTCGGCGCTCGAGGATCTGCGGGCGAGGGTGGGGTCGCCGAGGGTGGACTCCTTCTGCGCCGCCCTGCTCAGCCAGCGGCTGGCGGGCGGGGACCTGGCTGGACTGCTGCGCCGCTTCGCCGAGGGCGCCGCGGAGCGCGACCGGGTGATGGAGGACGCTCGAACGGCGACGGCCCAGGCGCGCTTCACCGGTCTGCTGGTGGTGGCGATGCCCACCGGTGCGGCCCTGTTCGCCGAGCTGCTGGAGCCCGGTTTCGTCGCCAGGCTCGTGGGCTCGCCGCCCGCGCTCGCCCTGATCGCCGTCGCCGCCTGCCTTCAGCTGGCCGGGTTCGCCGCAATCCGCAGGCTCTCGAGGATCGCGCCGTGAGCCCCGCCTCGGCGCTGGCGGCGGCGTCGGCTCTGCTCGGGCTGGCGGCGGTGCGAGAGCTTCTCGCAGGCGGGGGGGCGGGGCCCGGGCGGCTCCCGGCCCTCGATCGCCGGGCCTTTGCCGCCGGGTTGCGCCTCGGGCTCCCAGGACGGATCGCCCGTGCCGGCCTCGAGGGGAGGATCTCGCTCTCGGCCCTGCTCGCCGCCAAGGTCGCCGCCGCGCTCGGCGCCCTGCCCCGGGCGCTCTCGCTCGCGCCGCTGGCCCCGGGGCGGCTCTCGCTGATTGTCGCAGCCGGAATCCCGAGCGCCGGCTTTCTCGCCCCGGATGCCCTGCTCGAGCGGGCGGCACGCCGCCGCCGGGCCCAGATCCTCGGCGCCCTCCCCGACGCCCTCGACAGGCTCTCCGTCAGCGCAGCCCTCGGCCGCGCGACGGCGGCGGGCTTCGAGGAGTTGACGATTCCGGGCGGCGGCGCCCTCTCCGAGGAGCTCTCGGTCGCGGTGGCGGAGATCTCCTGCGGCATGCCACAGTCGGAGGCGCTGGGTGGGCTGCGCCGCCGCGTCCCCGGGCCCGAGCTGGCCGGGCTCTGCGCGGCGATCGAGCGATCGCGCCGCTTCGGATCGCCGCTCGCCGAGCAGCTCCACCGCCAGGCGACGGCGCTGCGCCGCGACCAGCGCCGGCGGATCGAGGAGCGCGCGGCGCGGGCGGCGCCGAAGATCCAGCTCGTCGTCGCCCTGGTGCTCGTCCCCTCGGTCCTGCTGATCATCGTCGCCGCAGTGATCGCCAATGCGGACGTATTCCTCGCCGGATTCTGACGCAACGGTGCCGAACTGACCTGCGGCCCCTCCGGGGGGCCGGACCTGAATCTGCGGCGACAGGTCGCGGCGCAATCACAACTGGCCGGTGTCGGCGCACTCCTCCCGCAGCCGGCCGGCGACCGCCGCCGGTGGCGGCGCGCATCCGGTCGAGCCCCTCAGCCTTCTTGCGGTGTCCCTTCACGTAGCAGCAGAGCGAGCCGTCGACCAGCTCGAAGGCGAACTTCTCCGGCGCCGAGTCGGTCAGCCAGACGATGAAGGTGGGGGCGAAGAGCCGCCGCAGCCAGACCTGGTCCTGTTCGCGCGGCGACGAAGATCTCGTAGCGGTCGTCGAGCGCCTCGCTCTCCAGCTCGACCCGCTCGACGCTGCGGAAGACGTCCTCGAACTTCTCCAGCGCCTTCAGCCCGAACTTGCGCCGCGCGTAGAGCGTTGGGCACGTGCGCGGCCGACTCGGGGATCTCGCAGATGCCGACCGTGTAGCGGTAGTAGTTGGTCTGGCGGTTGCCGTCACCGTCGTAGTAGGTGTCCTCGTAGGTGTAGAGGGCGAGGGTGCCGTCGAGGCCGTCGGCGAGCGGCCCCCGTAGCGAGTGCTCTGCGTAGCGATCGTCGCCCTTGCGCAGCAGCGGGGTGGAGGCCGGCAGCGGCCCCTTGCCCGAGTGCGACATCTGCCGCTGGCGGCGTAGACGTCGAAGAAGGACGAGGTGCTGGCCGCAGAAGCCATCGAGTAGACGACGATCAGGGAACAGCAGGCGACGACGGTGCCGAGAAGCGCGAAGATCGGCTCGATCGCGAAGCCGATCGCCGGCGGCGACCAGCACGACGACCCGATCAGCACCCGCGTCTTCGTCGCGCCGAGGATCCGTTTCAGGTGGAAGCCGAGCAGGTCGCCGGAATCGTCGACGACCTGCCCGAGGGCTGCTCGTGTGGGGCTTTGCGGAGGTCGGTGGGGGCGTCGGATCGGCCATCGCGGCCAATCTAGTCGATCGCTCCGCTGCAACCGGGCTTGCAGATCATCGTGAGCTCGAGCGCCGCCGGCTCTCGCGGACCGGACCCAGGAAACGGCTCTCTGATGCCGGATCCCGGCTGCCGGAGGCCGGCTAGCAGTTCCGTCCGACGGATCTCCTGGAATGCGCGGCCAGTGATGTGTTGCAAAGTGGGGCTCTGTGGGATAGCGTGGGTCCTCAGTTGAAGCCAAAGGACCGGGGTGGTGAGGCTCCTCCCACTTCACCACCTCGGTCCGAACTCTTCGCACCCCCGCGCCGGGAAAGGACCTCGACAGTTGGCTTTCAGGGGCCTCTACGAGCACAGCCTCGACTCCAAGGACCGGCTCACGGTCCCGGCCAGGTTTCGCGCGGCGCTCTCTGACGGGGTGGTTCTCTCCAAGGGATTCGACCCCTGCGTCTGGTTGCACACGACCGCCGAGTTCGAGGGCCTCTCGGACCGCTTCCTCGCCCCCCACAGCCCCTTCGGCACCGACGCCCGTCGCCTGCGCCGCCGCTTTCACGGCGGCTCCTTCGACGAGAAGCTCGACTCGGCGGGCCGGGTCCGGATCCCCAAACCCCTGCTCGAGCACGCCGGGCTCGGTTCGGATTGCGTGGTCGTCGGGGCCGGCGAGTACCTGGAGATCTGGGACGCGAAGGCCTGGGCCGCCCAGGAGGCCGAGTTGGACGAGGAGGCGCCGCGGATCGCCGAGGGGCTTGCGGGAGCCGCCGAATGATCGCAGCCGCCACCCTTAGCTACATGCCGAGCGACCACGTACCCGTTCTCGCCGCCGAGCTGATCGATGCTGCTCTCCCCGCAACCCGGGGAGACCGCCGTCGACTGCACCTTCGGGGCGGGCGGCCACGCCCGCCTTCTGGCCGAGCGCCTCGGGCCCACCGGAAGACTCGTCTGTATCGACCGCGACCCGGCCGCGCAGGCGCCGTTTCGCGGAGATCGAGGCCACCTCGTCGTGCGAGATGCGCTTTCTCGCCGCCGACTTCGCGGAAGGTCTTTCCGTGCTCCGCGGCGAAGGGCTCCTCGTCGACATGGTCTACCTGGATCTCGGAATGTCGTCGTTGCAGTTGGACGCCTGGGAGCGGGGGTTCGCATATTCCTACGACGCCCCGCTCGACATGCGGATGGACCCGGCCCAGCCCTTCTCGGCAGCCGACCTGGTCAACGAGTGGCCCGAGTCGCGGATCGCCAACGTCCTGCGGCGCTTCGGTGAGGAGCGCCACGCGGGCGCGATCGCCCGGGAGATCGTCCGCCGCCGCCCGCTTAGCTCCACCTCCGAGCTGGTGGCGGCGATCAAGGCCGGCATGCCGAGCCTCGGCGCGCTTCGGCGCCGGGCACCCGGCCAAGCGAACCTTCCAGGCGATCAGGATCGCCGTAAACGGAGAGCTGGATTCGCTCGAGCGGGGGTTGCCGGAAGCCTGGGCGCTGCTGCGACCGGGAGGCCGGCTGGCCGCGATCAGCTTCCACTCGCTCGAGGACCGGCCGGTCAAGCGGTTCATGGCCGATCGCGCCCGGGGCTGCATCTGCCCGCCGGAGCTGCCGGTCTGCGTCTGCGGCCACGAGCCCGAGGCCGAGCTGCTGACCCGCCGTGCCGTCTCGCCAGGGGCCGAGGAGGTCTCTCAGAACCCGCGCTCGCGCTCCGCGCACCTGCGGGGCGCGATCAAGCTCACCGACTCCCCGGCGGTTTCGTGATGGCCGCTGCCGCTCCCGCCCGCAGCCCTCGGACCGCACCCAGGAGCCGCCCGCAGCGGCGCCGCACCGCCAACCTTCCGACCCCGCCCGGCGGCCACCTGATCCCGCTCGCCGTCGGCCGCACCGCCGTAGCGGTCCGCCAGCTTCCGGACTCGGGAGCGATCAAGCACCTGACCCGCGGCCGCGCCTGGATCGCCCTGCTGGGAGTGCTCCTGATCGGGATCGTCGCGCTCAACGTCGCCACGCTCAGCCTCACCGCGACCGCGGGGAAGGTCGAGGACAACATCCAGGCGCTGAGCCAGGAGAACTCGGTGTTGACCGCCCATCAGGCGCGGCTCCTGGCCAACAGCAGGGTGCGATCGGCGGCCGCCAGCATCGGGCTGTCGTCCCCGGCCCCCGGCGAGATCACCTACCGCGACGCCGGCAAGGACGCGATCGCCGCTGCGGCCCGCAGGCTATCCGCAATCTCGGGGTAGGCGGGGCGCGTTGCGGCTGATCGAGCGGCGGATCGGGCTTCTCTTCGCCGGCTTCGTCCTCTGCTTCACGATCGTCCTGGGCCGTGCCTTCTGGCTCCAGGGGGTCCAGGGCTCGACCCTGGCCTCGCAGGCGGTGAGCCAGCAAGAGGCGACGGTGACGGTTCCCGGCCTGCGCGGCCGGATCCTCGACCGGCGCGGACGCGAGCTTGCGGTCTCCGAGGACGCGGCCTCGATCTACGCCACTCCCTACCAGGTCAAGCATCCGGGGCGCACGGCGGGCAAGCTGGCGCCGCTGCTCGGCCTCCCCCGCAACGAGGTCCTGAAGTCGCTGACCGAGGACTCGGGATTTGCCTACCTGGCCCGCAAGGTGGACCTGGGCGATGCCAGGCGGATCGCCGCCCTGAAGCTGCCGGGGATCGGCCAGCTCCCGGACAGCCGCCGCACCTACCCGCAGGGTGATCTAGCCGCGCAGGTGGTCGGCGCGGTCGGAGTCGACAACCAGGCCCTGACAGGGCTCGAAGCTGGCGAGAACGGCGTGCTGAAAGGGACCGACGGCGAGCGGCGGGTGGTGATGGACGCGCTCGGCGACCCGATCAGGCTGGAGACGATCAGCAGCGCCAGTGACGGCGAGGACATCCAGCTCACCCTCGACTCGGCGATCCAGGCCGAGACCGAGCGGGTGCTGGCCCAGGTCGGCGCCACCTACTCGCCGAAGGGGGCCACGGCGATCGTCATGGATCCGCGCAGCGCGAAGGTGCTGGCGATGGCGAACTGGCCCGCGAGTCGATCCGAACGACCTTTCCTCGGCCAGCTCCGAGGATCTCCAGAACCGGGCCACCGGCTTCACGTACGAGCCCGGTTCGACCTTCAAGGCCTTCACCGTCGCCGCGGCGCTCGAGGACAAGCTGGTTACCCCCGAGACGACCTTCACGCTGCCGCCCACCATCCAGGTCGCCGACCGCGAGATCTCCGACGCCGAGGCGCGGCCGACCGAGACGATGAGCGTCGCCCAGATCCTCGCCCAGTCCTCCAACGTCGGCGCGGTGACGATCGGCCTCGAGGTCGGCGCCACTCGCTTCAGCCGCTGGATCAACCGGTTCGGCTTCGGTCGCCCGACCGGGGTCCAGTACCCCGCTGAGGAGCAGGGCATCGTCCCGGCACTCGATGACTACTCGGGCTCGACCATGGGCAACCTGCCGATGGGTCAGGGCATCTCGGTGACGCCGATGCAGATGGTGGCCGGCTACGACGCGATCGCCAACGGAGGCATCCTCCGACGGCCGCAGCTGATCGAGAAGGTGAACGGCGAGCCGGTCCACGAGCCGCGGGGCAAGAGGGTGATCAAGGCATCCGTCGCCGCCCAGATCCGCACCATGCTCGAGGGCGTGCTGGCTCCGGGGGGCACGGCCTCGGAGGTCAGCATCCCCGGCTACACCCTCGCCGGCAAGACCGGTACGGCCGAGGTCGCCGAGAACGGCACCTACTCGAAGACCAAGTACGTCGCCTCCTTCATCGGCTTCGCACCGGCCCAGCACCCGAGGCTGCTGGTCGCCGTGATCGTCGACCAGCCGCACGGGGACATCTACGGCGGCTCGGTGGCGGCGCCGGCATTCGGCCAGATAGCTAGCTTTGCGCTGCCGTATCTGGGGATTGCACCTCAGTAGGTTCAGGCCAGCGGGTCCTGTCCCGAACAACTGCCCGGCACGTCCTCCGCTTCGCGTCCGGGCGTTCCGGGGGTCGCGGCACTTCGTCCTACGCCGTGGACGGCCAGTACCACCCGCCGCAGAGGCCGCCAGGTACGACCCTAGAATCGGCCGCGCATGAAGCTTGGTGAGCTAGTCGAGGGTTCGGGCGTGATCGGCACTCGGGGGGATCTCTCTGTTGAGATTTCCGGGCTTGCCTATGACAGTCGCGCGGTGGGGGAGGGGTGGCTTTACTTCTGCGTGCCTGGTTTCACCTCGGACGGGCACGATTTCGCTCCCTCCGCGGTGGAGGCCGGGGCGTCGGCGCTTGTCGTCGAGCGCGACCTCGAGCTGCCGGTGCCCCAGGTGCGGGTCGACGATGCGCGCGCCGCGATGGCGCCGGTCGCGGACCGCTTCTTCGGCGAGCCGACCGCCTCGCTGACGATGGCCGGCGTCACCGGCACCAACGGCAAGACGACGACGGCCTTCCTGCTGCGGGAGATCCTCGAGGCCGCGGGGCGAAGGACGGGGCTGCTGGGGACGGTGATGCAGGTGGTCGGCGGCGCCGAGGAGGAGGTGGTGCGCACCACGCCCGAGGCGATCGACCTCGAGGCCACCTTCGGGCGGATGCTCGACCTGGGCGATGTCGCCTGCGTGATGGAGGTCTCCTCGCACGCGCTGGCGCTTCACCGCTGCGACGCGATCCGGTTCGACGTCGCCCTCTTCACCAACCTCACCCAGGACCATCTCGACTTCCACGCCGACATGGAGGACTACTTCCAGGCCAAGCGGATCCTCTTCGACGAGCTTTCCCCGGCGCGGCGATCGTCAACCTCGATGATCCCTACGGCGCCCGCCTCGCGGCGGAGCTGGACTGCGTCACCTTCTCGGCCGGGGGCGCCGCGGCGGATTTCCGGGCGGTCGAGGCCGGCTTCGACGCCTCCGGCTCGAGCTTCGTCCTCGAGGGACCCGAGGGGAGGCTATCGATGCGCACGCCGCTGCCCGGGCACTTCAACGTCGCCAACGCGCTGGGGGCGGTCGCCGCCGGTACCTCGCTCGGCGTGCCGCCTGCCCTCGCCGCTGAGGCGCTGGCCGGCGCCGGACGGGTGCCGGGCCGCTTCGAGCCGATCGACGAGGGGCAGGAGTTCGCGGTGCTGGTCGATTACGCGCACACCCCCGACTCGCTCGCCAACGTCCTCACCGCCGCACGGCGCCTCACCGCGGGGCGCCTGATCTCGGTGTTCGGCGCGGGCGGGGACCGGGACCGCGACAAGCGGCCGAAGATGGGCCGGGTCGGGGCGGAGCTCTCCGACGTCACCGTGATCACCTCGGACAACCCGCGCTCCGAGGAGCCGGACGCGATCATCGCCGAGATCCGCTCGGGGGCCGGCGGGAACGGCGTCGAGGTGGAGCCGGACCGCCGTGCCGCGATCGCCCTCGCGCTCGCGGCTGCCGGGCCGGGCGACACGGTCGTGATCGCCGGCAAGGGCCACGAGCAGGGCCAGGAGTTCGAGGGCGGCAGGAAGATCCCCTTCGACGACCGCGAGGTGGCACGGGAGGAGTTGCGGAGGCTGGCGGCGTGAGGACCCTCGACCCGGAGAGGATCGTCGAATCCACCGGCGCCGAGATCGTCCGCCGCGGGGATTCCGTCCCTCCCCGGCGGGTCCAGATCGACTCGCGCGAGATCGCGGTTGGGGACCTCTTCTTCGGGCTTCCCGGGAACTCGTTCGACGGCGGGGAGTTCGCCTCCACCGCCCTGGCCGGCGGCGCCTGGGGAGTGGTGGTCGAGACCGGCGCCGCCGCCGGCCTGGGAGCCGACGGCCACGGCTGGGTGCTGGCGGCTCCGGACCCGCTGGAAGCGCTGGGCGGCCTCGCACGCGCCTGGCGCCGCGAGCTGGGCGCGCGGACGATCGGGATCACCGGATCGGTGGGGAAGACGTCGGTCAAGGACATCGCGGCCTCGCTCCTGCCGGGCCGCGTCCACGCCAGCCCGGAGAACTTCAACACGGAGATCGGGCTCCCCCTGACCGTGCTCTCGGCGCCGGAAGGCACCGACGTCCTGGTGCTGGAGATGGCGATGCGGGGAAAGGGGCAGATCGCCGAGCTGGCTGCGATCGCCGAGCCGGACGTTGCGGTGATCACCAACGTCGGGCCCGTCCACGTCGAGCTGCTCGGCTCGGTCGAGGCGATCGCGGCGGCAAAGGCCGAGGTCCTCGGCTTCCTGCCGGACGACGGCGCCGCGGTCGTGCCGGTTCGAGCGGGCGAGCTCGAGGCCCACCTGGGCGAGGCGCCGCGGCTGATCCGCTTCGGGGAGGGCGGTGACGTGTCCGCCGCAGAGGTCCTGGCCAGCGACGGTGGTCTGGAGGCGATGATCACGGCTCCCGATGAGAGCCACCGCTTCCAGTTTCCCTTCAGCGAGGCCCACAACCTCGACAACGCCCTCGCCGCGATCGCCGCCGGGGTGGCGATCGGGGCGACGCTGGAGCAGATGTCCCATCGCACCGCGGATATAGGCTTCTCCCGCCTGCGCGGCGAGCGGCTGGAGCTCGGCGACGGGATCGTTCTCGTGAACGACTGCTACAACGCCAACCCGCTGTCGATGCGAGCCGCGCTGGACCATCTCGCCTCGCTGGATGCCTCCCGCCGGATCGCCGTGCTGGGTGAGATGGGGGAGCTGGGCCCGCAGTCCCCTGAGTTCCACCGGAAGACCGGCGAGCACGCCCGCTCCCTGTCGCTCGACTACCTGGTCGGGGTGGGCGCGCCGGCACGCGACTACGACCCCGATGACCTGGTCGCCACCCCCGAGGAGGCCGCCGAGCTGCTCGCCGGCCAGCTCGCGAGTGGCGACGCGGTCCTCGTCAAGGGCTCAAGGTCGGCCGGAATGGAGGCAGTCGCCGAGGCCCTCCACGAGCTGCTCGAAGATTAGAAATGGGCGAGGTGCTGATCTCGGGAATGGCCGCGATGCTGATCTGCATCTTTCTCGGGCCGAAGTTCATCGAGTACCTGCGGCTGCGGGAGTTCGGGCAGAACATTCGCGAGGAGGGACCCGAGGAGCATCACGCCAAGGCCGGCACTCCGACCATGGGCGGGTTGATCATCTTCGCCTCGATCTGCGTCCCCTACCTGGTCCTCTCCGACCGCGACGCCCAGAGCCTGGCGGTCTTCGGGGTCGCGATGGGCTGCGCGGCGATCGGCTTCGCCGACGACTTCGTGAAGATCGTCAAGCGCCGCTCGCTCGGCCTCTCGGCCCGGTACAAGCTGGCCTGCCAGGTGCTCTTGGCCCTGGCGCTGTGGTGGGTCGCCCGCCACGAGGTGGGGCTCGAGCCGATCCTCTACTTCCGGATCGGCGATGCGAGCCTCGACCTCGGCCCGGTCCTCTACTTCGTCCTCATCTTCTTCGTCATCTCCGGCACCTCCAACGGCGTCAACCTGACCGACGGCCTCGACGGCCTCGCCGCGGGCTCCTGCGCGATCGTCCTGCTCGCCTACACCGGGATCACCTTCGTCAGCGACAACCAACAGAACCTGGCCCTCCTCTCCTCCTGCCTGGTCGGCGCCTGCATCGGGTTCCTCTGGTTCAACGCCTTCCCGGCCTCGATCTTCATGGGCGACACCGGCTCGCTCGGCCTGGGCGGCGCGATCGGAGCTCTGGCCGTGATGACCCAGACCGAGATCCTGCTGGTGATCATCGGCGGCATCTTCGTGATCGAGGCACTCTCGGTGGCGATCCAGGTCTTCGCCTTCAAGACGTTCCGCCGCCGCGTCCTGCTGATGGCGCCGCTCCACCACCACTTCGAGATGATGGCCTGGTCGGAGACCAAGATCATGCTCCGCTTCTGGATCATCGCTGCGGTCTGCTCGGGGATCGGGTTCTCGCTGTATCAGCACTCGATCAACCGGTAGCGGGATCGATCGCCTCGGCCAGCGTCCTGTCATGGATGGGACCCACGGTTGCCTTGCGGCGGCTGCGCCGCCCTACATGCATGTGCCGGCGCCAACACCGCGCCGGCCTCGAAACCTCTGTGCTCGGTTGAAGCGTGCTCGGCAATGGGTCCTCCCATCCATGCCACCCACTGGGAGAGGCGGCGACCAACTACGAGCTCGGGCCTTCGGGCCGTACAGGTAACACCGCTGAAGGAGCGAAAGAGAGCCCATGATCGGACCCCCTCCTGGGAAGCCCCGTCCGCCGCTTCCGCGTGGCCCCTTTCTGGTCGTTGGATTGGCCCGATCGGGGGTGGCGGCGGCGCAGATGCTCGTCGCCCGGGGCGAGGAGGTGATCGGCGCCGATTCGGGACATCCCGAGGGAGCGGAAGGGCTGACGGGGCTGGGCGTCGAAGTCAGCCTGGATGGGCAAGGAATCGAGCACCTGGAGCGGGTTCGGACGGTGGTCAAGAGCCCCGGGGTCCCGCGCGAGGCGCCGGTGATCGAGGCGGCACTGCGGCGGGGGATCGAGGTGACCGGCGAGCTGGAGCTCGCCTGGCGGGTGATACCGAACCGCGTCGCTGCGATCACCGGGACGAACGGGAAGACGACGACGGCTGAGCTGCTCGGCCACCTCTACCGGACCGCCGGGGAGCCCGCGGTGATCGCCGGCAACGTCGGCACTCCGCTCTCCTCCTTGGCCGGCAGCGTCGATGAGGCCGCGACAGTGGTCTGCGAGTGCTCGAGCTTCCAGCTCGAGGACGCCGACGCCTTCGCCCCCGAGTGCGCGGCGCTGCTCAACGTCGCCCCCGACCACCTCGACCGTCACAAGACCATGGAGGCCTATCTCGCCGCGAAGCTGCGGGTCTTCGCCAACCAGGGCAACGAGGACGTCGCCGTCT
Source organism: uncultured Actinomycetes bacterium (assembly GCA_963738305.1). GTDB lineage: Bacteria > Actinomycetota > Thermoleophilia > Solirubrobacterales > 70-9 > JBBRHQ01. The sequence continues at coordinate 264,058 of CAVTVU010000007.1, forward strand.
ACAACGGTGACGACCCCTCGCTCGCCGGTCTCGACCTCGGGGGCTGCGGGCGGCGGGTGCGGTTCTGCTCCGTCGAGGGAGACTGTGACGTCACCCTCGCCTCGGGAACGGTCTTCGCGGAAGGTGTGCCGCTGATCCAGGCGGCCGAGTTGCCCCTGCTCGGCGCCCACAACGTCGCCAACGCGATGGCGGCCGCCGCCGCGGCCCTGGCGATGGGCCTCGAGCGCGACTCGGTCGCGGCCGGGCTGCGCAGCTTCGGCGGCGTGCCGCACCGCCTCGAGCCGGTGGCCGAGATCGGCGGCGTCCGCTTCGTCAACGACTCCAAGGCCACCAACGTCAGCGCCACCGCCATGGCCCTGCGCTCCTTCGAGGGCGGTGTCCACGCCATCCTCGGCGGCAGCCCCAAGGGCGAGTCCTTCGAGCCGCTGGCCGGACCGGTCGCAGAGCGCTGCCGAGCCGCCTACCTGATCGGCGATGCCGCCGCGGCGCTCCGCGACGCCCTTGCTCCCGCGGCGGAGGCCGGCGTCGGCCTCCGGGACTGCGAGGGGCTCGAGGAGGCGGTCCGGCTCGCCGCCGCCGCCGCACAGCCCGGCGATGTCGTCCTCCTCTCTCCGGCCTGCGCCAGCTTCGACTCGTTCCGCGACTTCGAGCAGCGCGGCGAGCGCTTCCGGGAGATCGTCGGGGCGCTGAGGTGAGCATCAAGGCCCTTTCCGGTTTGCGCTCAACGCGACGCAAGCGCGCCCCGGCGCTCTCCACCGAGTACAACCTGATGCTCACGGTGACCCTCTGCCTGCTGGCGAGCGGCGCCGTGATGGTCTTCTCGGCCAGCTCGACGACGCAGGTGCTCAGCGACGGCGGGCTCTCCAACAGCGCCTTCTACCTGAAGCGGACGATCATCTTCGGCGCCATCGGGTTGGGGGTCATGCACGTCTTTGCGCGCCACGGGCTGCAGCTGATCCGGCGACTCACGCCGGGCCTGCTGATCCTCTCCTTCTTCCTGCTGCTGGCGGTCCTGGTCGCGGGAACGACGGTCAACGGCGCCAGCCGCTGGATCGGGCCGAGCTCCCTGCAGATCCAGCCGTCGGAGCTGGCGAAGGTGGCCCTGGTGCTCTACGGGGCCCACATGCTGGCGGCGAAGCCGAAGATGACGCGGACGATCGGCGGCATGGCGCCCTACCTGCTGGTCGTCGGGGTCGCCTGCATGCTGGTGATAGCCGAGCCCGACCTCGGCACGGCGATGGTCACGACCTTCGCCGCCGCCGCGACCCTGATCGCGGCTGGCGCGAGGCTCCGCGACCTGCTGCTGATCGCGGCGGTGATCGGGTTCGTGGTGATGCTGATGATTCTCTTCGAGCCCTACCGGCGCGACCGCCTGATCGGGTTCCTCCACCCGGGCGCCGACGCCGCAGGCTCCGGGTTCCAGGCGCTGCAGGCGAAGATCGCGCTCGGCTCGGGCGGGATCTTCGGCACGGGAATCGGGAACGGGGTGCAGAAGGCCTACTACCTCCCCGAAGCGCACACCGACATGATCGCCGCGGTGATCGGCGAGGAGCTCGGATTCGTCGGCATCGCCGGGATCACCGCACTGTTCGCGATCTTCGGCTACGCCGGATTTCGCATCGCGCAGACTGCCAAGGACTCCTACGGCAAGCTGCTCGCCGCCGGCCTGACCGCGCTGATCCTGGCGCAGGCGGTCATCAACCTCTTCGCGGTGATGGGGCTCGCCCCGCTCACGGGCGTGCCGCTCCCCTTCGTCTCCTACGGCAACAGCAGCCTCCTGGTCAGCCTGCTCGCCGTCGGCCTGATCCTCAACATCGCGCGCGGCGGCACGGCGAAGGCCAGCGCCGCAAAGCCACCCGCCCGCGCTGGCAAACTGCGGGTCGTCGATGGCGGGCGCAGAGCTGCAAACAGTCGTCATAGCGGCCGGCGGGACAGCCGGTCACGTCGTGCCGGCACTGGCCGTCGCCGACGAGCTTCGGGATAGGGGCGCCAGGGTCAGCTTCGTCGGGACCAGCGACCGGATCGAGGCCGAGCTGGTCCCCGAGGCCGGGTATGAGATCGACCACCTCTCGGTCGGGGGCATTGACCGCAAGCGCCCACTGCGGGCCGCTGCGGCCTCCCTGCGGGCCCTGCGGGCGGTCGGCACCGCGCGCCGGCTTCTGCGCCGCAGGGCGCCGGGCGTGGTGATGGGAGGCGGCGGCTTCGTCGCCGGGCCGGTCGGACTGGCCGCGCTCTCCCAGCGGATCCCCCTGGTCCTCGACCGAGGCCGACAGCCGCCTGGGCCTCGCCAACCGGCTGCTCGCTGCCCGCGCTCGCCGAGTCTGCCTCGCCTTCCCGATCGAGGGTCGCGAAGACGAGCGCTACCTGGTCACCGGGCGCCCCGTGCCGCGGGCGGTCGTCGAGGCGGATCGGACCGCCTCCCGCGCCCGGTTCGGGATCCTCGACGGCGCCCGCTGCCTGCTGGTGGTCGGCGGCAGCCAGGGGGCCCGCTCGGTGAACTTCTCCGCGCTCGAGGCCTTCGCGGCCGACCCGGGCAGGGATTTCGGCGTCATCCACGTGTCGGGGACTCGCGACTTCCCCGAGCTGCGCGAGCGCCTCGAGCGGCTCGGCCCCGAGGACTATGTCCTCCTTCCCTACGAGCCCAACCTGGGGGAGAGCCTCGCGGCGAGCGACCTCGTCCTCGGGCGCTCGGGTGGGTCGCTGTTCGAGTTCGTCGGCGGCCGGGCGGCCCGCCCTGCTCGTGCCCTACCCGCATGCCACTGCCGATCACCAGACCTCGAACGCCCGCTGGATGGAGGGCGCGGGCGCCGCCGTGGTCCTTGCCGACCGCGACCTCTCGCCGGAGCGCCTCCGCGGCGAGGTCGGTGCGATCCTCGGCGACGACGGGCGCCTGGAGCGAATGTCGGCGGCCGCCCGTGCGCTGGCCCGGCCCGATGCCGCCGCCCGGATCGCCGGCGAGGTCCTCGCCGCCGCGGGCTCATGAACGGGCGGGCACTCCACTTCATCGGCATCGGTGGCGCCGGGATGAGCGGCCTGGCGCTCGTCTGCGATCGGCTCGGCGCCGACGTGGGGGGCAGCGACCGGGCCGAGTCCACCTACACGCGGCGCCTCCGCGCGGCCGGGATCGAGGTAGCGATCGGTCACGACGCCGCCAACCTTCCCGAGCGGGCCGAGGTCGTCGTCTCGACCGCGATCGGCGAGGACAACCCGGAGCTGGCGGCGGCGGGGGAGCGCGGGGCCACGATCCTCCACCGCGGTCAGCTGCTGGCGGAGCTGTGCGCTCGGAAGCGCCTGATCGCGGTTTCCGGCACCCACGGGAAGACGACGACGACGGCGATGCTGATCTGGGCGATGCGGGCCCTCGAGCTCGATCCCGCCTACTTCCTCGGCGGCGAGCTGCCCGGGGCGGGGCCCGGCGGCGAGCCCGCCAACTCGGGGTGGGGGGAGGGGGAGTGGGCCGTCGCCGAGGCCGACGAGAGCGACGCCAGCTTCCTTCGCCTCGAGCCCGAGATCGCCGTGGTCACCAACGTCGAGATGGACCATCACTCCCGCTGGGCATCCCTGGCCGAGCTGGGGCGGGCCTTCGAGGACTTCACCGCGCCCGCGCGGGCAGTCGCCCTCCCTGCCGGGGGAGACCTCGACCGCCTCGCCGCGGGCCGCGAGGCTGGCCTTCTTCGACCACGATGGGCCAGGGCCGGCCCGGCTCGAGCTGGCGGTCCCTGGACGCCACAACCTGCTCGACGCCCGCGCGGCGCTCGCCGCTCTGGAGCTGGCCGGGGCCGACCTCGATGCCGCGGCGTGGGCGCTCGGCGACTTCCCAGGGGTGAGGCGCCGGCTGGAGCTGAGGGGCAGTCGCTCGGGGGCGCGCGTCTTCGACGACTACGCCCATCACCCGACCGAGGTCCGCGCCGCGCTGGAGGCCCTGCGGGAGCTCGAGCCGAGCCGGCTGGTGGCGATCTTCCAGCCCCACCTCTACTCGCGGACCAAGGCCTTCGCGGCCGAGTTCGGAGCGGCGCTGGCACTGGCCGACGAGATCGGCGTCCTCGACGTCTACCCGGCCCGCGAGGAGCCGGTGGGCCCGCTGGCAGGAGTGAGCGGGCTGCAGGTGGCCGAGGCGGCCGCGGAGCGGGCCGGCGGGCGTCCGGTCTGGTGGTTGGTCGACGCCGATCGCGCCGCGGAGGCGCTCGGGCCGAATCTGCGCGACGGGGAGATCGTGGTGACGATCGGCGCGGGGGACATCACCGAGCTGGCCGGGAGGCTGGTAGGGGAGGGAGAGGGATGAGCGGGGCGGACCCGCCACGGGGGGTCGAACGCGCCTACCCGCTGGAGCGGCTGACGACGATTCGCACCGGCGGCCCGGCCGACTACTTCGCCCGCGCGAACGATGAGGTCGGTCTCCTGGCACTCCTGGCCTGGGCCGGCGAGGAGAGAATCGCGGTAGGAGTGATCGGCTCGGGATCGAACCTCCTCGTAGCCGATGAGGGATTCCGAGGACTTGCGATCAAGCTGGACGGCGAGCTGGCCGCGATCGAGCGCGACGGCGAGCGAATCCAATGCGGCGGCGGCGCCCGCCTTCCCTCGGTCTCGGCGAAGGCGGCCCGCTGGGGCCTGTCGGGGATCGAGTTCGGCGTCAACATCCCGGGCAGCGCGGGCGGCGCGGTGAGGATGAACGCCAACGCCTACGGCGGCGAGCTGGCGCGAGTGCTGGAATGGGTCGACGTGTGCGACGCCTCGGGCGCGACCCGCCGGCGACCGGAGGAGCTGGGCTTCGCCTACCGCAGCTCGAGCCTGGGAGAAGGCGAGGTCGTCTCGCGCGTCTCCTTTCGGCTCTCGCCCGCCGACCCGGATCGGATCCGCGCCACCCTGGAGGAGATGCGCGGCAAGCGTCGCGAGGCCCAGCCCTCGGGCATCAAGACCTTCGGCTCGACCTTCAAGAACCCCGACGCGGCTGCGGCCGACGGGCGGACCGCCGGCCAGCTCCTGGAGGCCGCGGGCTGCAGGGGCCTGCGCCGCGGCGGCGCCCGCTTCGCGGAGAAGCACGCGAACTTCGTCGAGAACACCGGCGAAGCCAGCACCGCCGATGTGCTGGACCTGATGGCGGAGGGGCGCAGGCGGGTGCAGGCGCGCTTCGACGTCCTGCTCGAGCCGGAGGTGCAAGTGCTGGGGCGGGTCGAGTGGCCGGCCGGCTGGAGCGATGAGTCATGAGCGCCCTTGCCCACGCGATCGCCCGCGTGCGCCCGCGCGGGAGGCGCAGCTCCCGCTCCCGCCGTGAGTGGCGACGCCCGCTCGCCATCGCCGCGATCGCGGCGTTCGTCGTGGTGCTGGCCTACTGGTTCTGGTTCCGCGAGTCCGGGCTGGTCGCGGTCAGCAAGGTCGAGGTGCAGGGGATCCCCGCCGGCTCGCCCGGAGCGGGAAAGCTGGAGCGGGCCCTGGAACGGGCGGGGAAGCAGATGACCACCCTGCACGTACAACCGGGGCTGCTCGAACGCGCGGCCTCACCCTTTCCCCTGGTGCGCTCGGTCAGCGCCCAGCCCGGCTTCCCGCACACGCTCTCGGTGCGAGTCGTCGAGCTCAGCCCGGCGGCGCTGATCGGCAGTGGCTCGAACGCCGTCGTGGTCGCTTCCGACGGCATGGTCGTCCGCTCACTCAGCTCCGTGGGTCTCGATTTGCCGACCCTGCCGCTCCGCGAGCCGCCGAAGCGAGCGATGCTCCGGGGCACGGTGCTCGACCAGGCGCTGGTGCTCGGCGCGGTGCCCAGGGCGCTCCAGCCCTACCTCGAAACCAGCCGCTACGACAGCGCCGACGGGGTCGTTGTCTTGCTGCGCGGGGGCATCGAGCTGCGCTTCGGCAGCCCGGCGCGGGCCGCCAAGAAGTGGCGCGCCGCCGCCGCGGTGATCGCCGATCCGTCCCTGACCGCGCTCGATTATGTAGACCTCAGCTCACCGGAGCGGCCGGCGGTCGGCGGCGACGGACATCTCCTGCCGACCGCTCCCTGAACCCGGCGGATCCGCTCTGCAAGCGGACTCGCAGGCACGGAATGGACCCTCGACCTGAGGGTGAGACTCGCGGAAGCCTCAAGTGGTGATCGAGACTTGCCGCCCTGCAGGATGGGATTCGCGGCATTGACAGGACCCCCGCAATACCCTACGTTGAGCGGGATTTCCCTGGTTTCAGCCAAAGCCCAGAACCTTCAAGCATTGCTGAAGCCTCGGACGGAACCAAGGCTCAACTAACTCAGTAGGCCAGTCGATAGGAACTCGGGAGATGGAATCCACTTACCTCGCGGTCATCAAGGTGGTCGGTGCCGGTGGCGGTGGCACCAATGCGGTCAGCCGCATGGTCGACGCCGGCATACGCGGCGTCGAGTTCGTCGCCGTCAATACCGACGCACAGGCGCTTCAGGCCTGTGACGCCGACATCAAGCTCTCGATCGGCCAGGAGCTGACACGCGGGCTCGGCGCGGGCGGCAACCCCGAGGTCGGAGCAGGCGCCGCCGCCGAGAGCCGCGACGAGATCAAGGAGGCACTGAAGGGTGCCGACATGGTCTTCGTCACCGCCGGTGAGGGAGGCGGCACAGGGACCGGGGCCGCGCCGGTGATCGCCGAGATCGCCAAGGAGGAGATCGGCGCCCTGACGGTCGGCGCGGTGACCAAGCCGTTCGAGTTCGAGGGCAAGCGGCGGATGCAGCAGGCGCTGGAGGGCATCGAGAAGCTGCGCAACAACGTCGACACGCTGATCATCGTCCCCAACGAGAAGCTGCTCCAGGCGGTGGAGCGCCGGACCAGCGTGCTGGAGGCGTTCCGCCAGGCCGACGACATCCTCCGCCAGGGCGTCCAAGGAATCACCGACCTGATCACGATCCCCGGCCTCATCAACCTTGACTTCGCCGACGTGCGGACGATCATGCGCGACGCCGGCTCGGCCCTGATGGGCGTCGGCTCGGCCTCGGGCGAGGCACGGGCCGTGGACGCCGCCAAGGCGGCGATCACCTCGCCGCTGATCGAGGAGTCGATCAAGGGCGCCACCGGGATGCTGCTGAACATCACGGGCCCCGAGGACCTCGGCCTGTTCGAGGTCAACGAGGCCGCTCAGCTCGTCCAGTCGGAGGCCGACGACAACGCCAACATCATCTTCGGCTCGGTGGTCGACCAGTCGATGCGTGACGAGATCCGGGTGACGGTGATCGCCACCGGCTTCGAGGGCTTCGAGCTGCTGGCCCGCTCGCCGCAGCGGGTGCGCCGCCGCTACGAGAGCCGGGGCCCGCGCGCCGACGACACCGACCTCCGCAGCCTGCGGGTCCAGGACGACGACATCGACGTCCCGCCCTTCCTCCAGGACTAGCTTCGCGATCTTCGGCAACCAGCTGAGGAGGATCGGCAGCACCGCCCAGAACGCGCTCGAGGTGGCCCGCTTCGGCGGGCTTGAGACCGACGAGGAGGCGACCCCCTACGACATCTTCAGGCTGGAGGGCGCCGAGGGCCGCTACGAGAATCGCTAGCAAGGCGATTCCTCACTAGCCTGCGGCCTCGTGAGCGAGGCACCCAGGCAGACACCCCTCCACGCGGCGCACGTCTCCGCGGGCGCGAAGATGTCGCCGTTCGCCGGCTGGGAGATGCCGATCTTCTACGAGGGGATCCGAGAGGAGCATGTCGCGGTCCGCACCCACGCCGGGATGTTCGACGTCTCCCACATGGGCGAGGTCGAGGCGGAGGGCCCCGAGGCGGCCCAGTATCTGCAGCGGGTTCTCTCGAACGATGTCTCGCCACTGCCTGTCGGCGGCGCCCAGTACTCGTGCCTGTGCAACGAGCACGGTGGCGTCCTCGACGACCTATTCGCCTACCGTCTCGCCCCCGAGCACTTCCTGATCGTCACCAACGCCGCCAACCACGCCGCGGACCTGCGCTGGATGGCCCGCTGGATCGGCGACTACGACTGCGTGCTGCGGGATGTCGCCGACCGCTGGGCGATGCTCGCCGTGCAGGGCCCGCACGCGCGCGAGATCGTCGCGTCCGCCCTCGGGCTGACCCTGCCCGGACGCATGGAGGTGCTTGCCACCATGATCGACGGCGCCCCGGGGGTCGCCTGCGGCACCGGCTACACCGGCGAGGAGGGGGTCGAGCTCCTGATCGACCCGGGCCGCGCGTCCGACGCCTGGTCCCGCCTGCTCGACGCCGGGGTCGTCACGGCCGGCCTCGGCGCCCGCGACACCCTGCGGCTCGAGGTCTGCTTCCCCCTGCACGGAAACGACCTCACGCCCGAGCGCAACCCGATCGAGGCCGGCCTCGGCTGGTGCTGCGCCGAAGAGACTGGTTTCGTCGGCTCCGAGCCGATCGCCGCGGCGCGGGCCGCCGGTCCCGAGCAGAAGCTGGTCCCCTTCGCGATCGAGGGCGACGGCATCCCCCGGCCGGGCAACCCGATCCTCGCCGCCGGCGAACCGGTCGGCGAGGTGACCAGCGGCACGTTTTCGCCGTCGCTGGAGGTGGGTATCGGGATGGGGTATGTGCCCGCCGAGCTTTCCGAGCCGGGGACGGAGTTGGACGTCGATGTGCGGGGACGACAGCGGGCGGCCCGCGTAGGCTCCAAGCCCCTCTACCGGAAGGACCTCTGAATTGGCAGACGGCAGCTATCCAGACGATCTCCTCTACCACACCGAGCACGACTGGGCCCGGGTGGAGGGGGAGCAGGCGACCCTGGGGATCACCTGGTACGCGCAGGACTCGCTGGGCGAGGTCGTCTTCTTCGACCCGCCCGAGGTCGGCGCCCGGGTCGAGCGTGACTCGACCTACGCAGAGGTGGAGTCGGTCAAGGCAGTCTCCGACGTGATCGCGCCCCTCTCGGGTGAGATAACCGAGGTCAACGGTACGGCTGGCGAGGATCCCGCGAAGATCAACGAGGACCCCTACGGGGAGGGTTGGCTGGTCAAGCTGAAGCTATCCGATCCCGGCGAGGCCGATGCAGCTCCTGAGCCGCGACGACTACGTCGCCCTGCTCGACGGCTGAGGGCTCCGCACCTCGCATCTCTAACCTCAGATCGTGACCCGCTACACATCGACCACGGATGCCGATCGCGCCGAGATGCTCGCTGCGATCGGGGTCGACGACACCTGCCGGCTCTTCGAGCAGGTCCCGGCGCCGCTGCGCCTTGGCAGGTCCCTGGCGCTACCGCCGGGGATGGGCGAGGCCGAGGTCTTCGAGAAGCTGCGCGCCCTGGCCGAGCGAAACTCGGACTGCGAGTCCCAAGTCTGCTTCATCGGCGCCGGGATGTATGACCACTACGTTCCGGCCCTCGTCGATGCGGTCACCGAGCGATCCGAGTTCCTGACCCCCTACACGCCCTACCAGCCGGAGATCTCCCAGGGCGGCCTGCAGGTGATGTTCGAGTTCCAGACGGCGATCTCGGAGCTGACCGGGCTTCCCGTCTCCAACGCCGGCCTCTACGAGGGGCCCTCTTCGGTTGCCTCCGCCGGCTACCTGGCGATGGCGGCAACCGGGCGCAGAGGGTTCGTGATCTCGCGCGGGGTCCATCCGCACAGCCGCGAGACTCTGCGGACCTACTCCGAGGGGTTCGGGGCCGAGGTGGCGGAGGTCGGCCTCGCGGACGGTCGCACAGATGCAGATGGGCTGGCAGATGCCATCAGCGAGGAGACCGCCGCCGTGATCCTCCAGAACCCCAACTTCCTCGGCTCGGTCGAGGAGGTCGAGGCGCTCGGAGAGGTGGCTCGCGAGCGCGGCGCCCTGCTCGTCGTGGCCGTGGACCCGATGACCCTTGGGGTCCTGCGCCCGCCGGGCGAGTGCGGCGCCGACGTCGCTCTCGGTGAGGGCCAGCCGCTCGGCAACCGCCTCGACTTCGGCGGCCCCTCCTTCGGCTTCTTCTGTGCCGCCGAGGAGCACCTGCGCCGCATGCCGGGGCGGATCGCCGGTGAGACCACCGACCTCGACGGGCGCCGAGGCTTCGTCCTCGCCCTGCAGACGCGCGAGCAGCACATCCGGCGCGAGAAGGCGACCCACAACATCTGCACCGCGCAGGCGCTGAACGCGCTGGGCGCGATCGTCCATCTCGCCTGGCTCGGGCGCGAGGGCTTCCGCGAGCTGGGAGAGCTGCTGGTCCAGCGCACGGCCTACGCCCGCGAGCGGCTGGCCGAGGTCGAGGGAGTCGAGCTGCTGCACGCCTCGCCCGTGGTGCGGGAGTTCGCGATCAGGCTCGACGCTCCGGTGGATGCGGTGCTCGAGCGGTGCGGCGAGCGCGGCATCGCCGCCGGCTATCCGCTCGGCCGCGATTACCCGGAGCACCCGAACGGCCTGCTGGTGGCGCTGACCGAGCGCCGCACGATCGAGCAGATCGACGCCCTGGTCGAGGCGATCGGCGCCGCGGTGCGGGAAGAGGCGCCGGCAGGAGTGCCGGGATGAGCCTGACCGAAACACCACAGCAGCGGGAGCGGGCCGTGACGATCTTCGAGAAGCTCGAAGCCGGGCCGGCGGGCCGCCGTGATGCCCGGAGGCCGGCGTGCCGGAGCACCCGCTCGAGGAGCTGATCCCGGCCCACCTGCTGCGCTCCGAGCCGCCGCGGCTGCCGGAGGTCTCCGAGCCGGAGATCGTCCGCCACTACAACCGGCTCTCGAGACGCAACTTCGACCTCGACACCGGCCTCTACCCGCTCGGCTCGTGCACGATGAAGCACAACCCGCGGCTCAACGAGCGGGTCGCGGCGCTGCCCGGCCACGCCCGCCTTCACCCCGCCCAGGACCCGCGGCGCGCCCAGGGCGCGCTGGAGCTGATGTGGCTCCTCCAGGAGTCGCTGGCGGAGATCTGCGGGCTGCCCCACGTCAGCCTCCAGCCCTCGGCCGGCTCCCACGGCGAGCTCTGCGGTCTGCTGCTGACCCGCGCCTACCTCGCGGACCGCGGCGAGCAGCGCACCAAGGTCCTCACCCCCGACACCGCGCACGGGACCAATCCCGGCGTCGGTGACGATGGCCGGCTACGAGGCGGTCAAGATCGCGACCAACGAGAGCGGCGGGGTCGAAATGGACGACCTCCGCGCCAAGGTCTCCGAGGACGTCGCCTGCCTGATGCTCACCAACCCCAACACGCTCGGGGTCTTCGACGAGAACATCGCGGAGATCGCCGCCCTGATCCACGAGGTCGGCGGCACCCTCTACTACGACGGGGCGAACCTGAACGCGGTAATGGGCCAGTCGAGGCCCGGGGACATGGGCTTCGACATCGTCCACCTCAACCTGCACAAGACGTTCTCCCAGCCGCATGGCGGCGGCGGCCCGGGCTCGGGCCCGATCGCGGTCTCCGAGCGGATCGAGCCGTACCTGCCCCGGCCGCAGGTGGTGCGCCGCGAGGGCGCCAACGGGGGGTCCCACAGCTTCTACGAGCTGGACGCCGATCGCCCCAAGTCGATCGGCCGGCTGCGCGGGTTCCAGGGCAACTTCGGCGTCTTCGTCCGCTCCTACGCCTACATCCTCAGCCTCGGCGCCGACGGTCTGGCCGAGGCGTCGGAGACCGCCGTGCTCAACGCCAACTACCTGAAGGCGAGGCTGGCGGAGGGCCGCGCGGGCGAGCGCCTGCCGGTCGCCTTCGACCGCCACTGCATGCACGAGTTCGTCCTCTCCGGAGCGCCGATGCGAAAGGAGCTGGGGCTGAAGACGCTCGACCTGGCCAAGCGCCTGCTCGACTTCGGCTTCCACCCGCCGACCGTCTACTTCCCGCTGCTGGTCGAGGAGGCGCTGATGATCGAGCCGACCGAGACGGAAACCAAGGAGTCCCTGGACGCCTTCGCCGAGGCGGTCGAGGAGATCCTCGAGGAGGCCGAGGCCGACCCGGAGGTCGCCCGCCAGGCCCCCTACACGACGCCAGTGCGCCGCCTCGACGAGGTCAGGGCGACCCGCCGGCCGGTCCTTCGCCAGCCGCTCGACTGAGCCGGAGCCCCCCTATCCGGCGGTAGGGTGGCCGGGGATGGGCGAGGACGCGATAACGGTCGAGGACGTCGTGCGCGCCAGGAGCGCGATCGAGGGCCTCGTCACCCGCACCCCGGCGCTGCGGGTGCCCGGAGATCGACGCCCGCTGTGGCTGCTCCGTCGCGCTGAAGGCCGAGAGCCTGCAGCAGAGCGGCTCCTTCAAGCTGCGCGGGGCCAGCAACAAGATGCTCGGCTCCGAGCGGGCCCGCAGCCGCGGGGTGACGGCCGGCACCGCCGGCAACCACGGACACGCGGTGGCGCTCGCGGCGCGCAGGCTGGGGGTCTCCTGCGATCTCTTCGTCCCCACGGACGCGCCCGTCTCGAAGACCTTCTCCCGCCGAGAGGCTGGGGGCGAGGTTGCACACCCGGGTGGGCACGGTCGACGATTGCGTCGAGGCGGCGCGCGAGTTCTCCGAGGAGCACGGGGCCGAGCTGATCCATCCCTTCGACGACCCGGCGGTGATCGCCGGCCAGGGGACGATCGGGCTTCGAGCTGCTGGAGGAGATCGACGATCTCGTCCGGGTGGTCGATCCCGCTCGGCGGCGGCAGGCTTGGCCGGCGGGATCGCCAAGGTCGTCAAGGACCGCCGGCCCGGGACCGAGGTCGTCGCGGTCCAGGTCGAGGCCTGCGCGGCATATCCCGGCTCGCTCGATGCCGGCCGGCCGGTTGCGGTCGATGCTTCGAAGACGGTTGCCGACGGGATCGCGGTGAAGAGGCCCGGGGAGCTGACCATGCCGTTGATCGAGCGCTACGTCGACCGGATCGCCGTGGTCGGGGAGGACGAGGTCGGCGACGCGATGGCACTGCTGCTCGGGGAGGCGAAGCTGGTCGTCGAGGGGGCTGGGGCGGTGGGCGTCGCGGCCCTGATCAGCGGACGAGAGGGCCCGGTCGGAGGATCGGGGTGACCGCGATCGTCCTCTCCGGCGGGAATATCGACGAGGAGTGGCTGGTCGCCGTCGCCCGGCGGGGCGAGGCTCAGCAGGGCCGGGGCCTGATCATCTTCACGACGATCGGCGACCGCCCGGGCAGCGCTGGCGAAGCTGCTGGCGGCGGTCGCCGTCACCGGGGCGAACGTCTCCGACGTGCGCCACATCCGCGAGGGCCTCAACCTAGGCATCGCCGAGACCGGGGTCGAGCTGATCCTCGAGACGCGGGGCGCGGAGCACGGCAAGAAGATCGTCGCGGCGCTCAGCGAGGCGGGCTACGAGATGCGCGACATCACCCATCCCGAATAGGAGGAGGCACGAGATGAGCAGCGAGAGGTCAGTCGTCCAGAGCGCCGATGCGCCCCCGGCGGCCATCGGCCCCTACAGCCAGGCGATCCGCCACGGCGACCTCCTCGTCTGCTCCGGGCAGATCCCCCTCGATCCCGGCAGCGGCGAGATCGTCGGCGAGACCCCGGCCGAGACAGGCGACCCAGTGCCTGAAGAACCTGGAGGCGGTGTGCGAGGCGGCGGGGACGAGCCTCGATCGCGCCCTGCGCCTGACCGTCTACACGACCGAGCTCGGCGAGTTCGCGTCGATCAACGAGGCCTACGCGGAGTTCTTCGGCGAGCATGCCCCCGGCGCGGGCCGCGGTCGGGGTCGCGGCCCTGCCGAAGGGGGCCGCTGGTCGAGATCGACGCGCTAGTCGCCAGTTGATGGAAGCCCGCGCGGTGTTAGCGCGGGCACATGCATGAAAGGCGGCAAAGCCGCCGCAAGTAATTCCGTTAAGCCTGCGCGGCTCACATGACGCGGGCACATGCATGTAAGGCGGCAAAAGCCGCCGCAAGACCTTCCGACATTCACCCGGCGAGCCCGGCGAATTCCGGCAGCTCCTGCGCGGAGCTCGAGCACCGGTGCGAAGAGGTCGCCGTCGTCGCTCGATCCGCTCCAGCACCTCGGAAGCCTCGAAGACGAGCGAGCCGGGATCGCTCGTGCTCGGCGGCCCGCTCCACCTCGTCCCAGTCGATCGGGGTCGAGGCGGTGGGGCGCTCGCGGGCCCGCAGCGAGTAGACGGCGATCGTCGTCTTGCGCTGGTGGTTCTGGCGACCAGTCGACGAACACCTTGCCCTTGCGGTCGACCTTCTTCATCTTCGAGACGACCTCGCCGGGGGTCTGCTTCTCGAGCAGCTGGGCGATCGCGCGGGCGAAGGGCTTGGTCTCGTCGTAGCTGGTCTCGTCGTTGAGCGGCAGGTAGACCTGCATGCCCTTCGAGCCCGATGTCTTCGGGAAGCACTCGAGCCCGAGGTGGCCGAACATCTCGCGCAGCCACAGGGCGACCCGGCAGCACTCGACGACGTCGGCCGGCGGGCCGGGATCGAGGTCGAAGGCGAGCACGGTCGGGCGTTCCGGCTCCGGGGCCAGGCGACAGCGACGGGTGCAGCTCGACCGCGGCCAGCTGCGCCATCCAGACCAGCGTCGGCAGGTCGTCGCAGACGCAGAAGTCGATCTCGCCGGTGCGGCCGCCGATCGCGATCCGGGCGGTCCTCACCCAGTCGGGGCGGTGCTTCGGGCAGCGCTTCTCGAAGAAGGCGGCGTCGCTGCGGTCGACGCCCTCGGGGAAGCGCCGCAGGGTCAGCGCCCGGCCCGCCAGGTGGGGGATGATCGCCGGCGCGACCTTGGCGTAGTAGTCGATCACCTCGCCCTTGGTGAACCCCGCCTCCGGGTAGAGGACCTTGTCGAGGTTGGTGAGCTTCAGCTCACGGCCCTCGACCTCGACGGTGCGGTCGGCCGCCAACTAGGAGCGCGACTTCGAGCGCGACTTTCGACTTCGCCGCGGGCTTGCGCTTGGAGGCGGGCTCTTCGGCTTGGAGTTCGACGACTTGGTGCTCGACTTCGACTTGGAGCCAGATCGCGACTTCGATCGTGGCTTCGGCTTCTCCTTCGCCAGGTCCGAGCCGCGGACCGCGGCGATGCTCTCCTCCAGCGCCGCCATCAGGTCGGGCGCCTTGGTCGCTTCGGGCTCCTTCGAGGCGGAGGTGACGACCTCCTTGCCCTCGGCCTTCTGCTCGATCAGCGACAGCAGCTCCTCGCGGTACTCGTCGCGGTAGCTGGAGGGGTCGAACTCGGCCGCCAGGGAGTCGATCAGCTTCTCGGCCATCTCGACCTCCTTGCGCTGCGATCTTCGGCTTCGACTGCGGCAGGACGTCCTCGAGCTCCGCCGGGGAGACGACCTCGTCGGCGAAGCGCATCGTGGTCATCGTCAGGACCCCGTCCGAGGCGCGGATCGCGGCCAGGTGCTCGCGGTTGCGCAGGACGAAACGGGCGATCGCCGCCTTGCCGGAGGACTCCATCGCCTCGGGCGAGCAGCGAGTAGGCCTTCTCGGCCCCCTCGGCGGGCCCGAGGTAGTAGGGGTTCTCGAAATAGATCGGGTCGATCTCGCCGATCTCCACGAAGTCCTGGATCTCGATCGAGCGGGTCTTCTTCGGGTCGAGCGCCGAGAGCTCCTCGCGGGTCATCACCACGTAGCGGTCGGGCGAGACCTCATAGCCCTTGACGATCTCCTCGTAGGGGACCTCCTCGTCGGTGCCCTCGGCGACGCGGCGGTTGCGGACCCGGACCCCGTCGGAGGCGCGGAGGTCGTTGAAGCGGATCGTCTTCCGCGAAACGGCGCTGTAGAGCTTCACGGGCACGTTGAGCAGCCCGAAAGAGATCGTCCCCGACCAGATTGCGCGCGCCATCAGCCCATCACCTACCCGGATTCTTCCAGGCGACGCCCGGCGGCCCTTCGCCGTTATGGCAACCGCCAGCGAGTCTTGCGCCGGGCGAGGGCCGAACGCAAATTTCCGTGACCATTGGAGCCCTAACTTTGCGTTCGGCTGGCTCAGGCTTGAAGTAGTCGGCGAAGGTCGGCGAGCAGTCCTCGCGCTCGTTGTAGATCTGGCTCCAGGTGACGCGGACGACCTGCCAGCCGGCGGCCTGCAGGCCCGGTCGCGGGCGCGGTCACGCTCGAAAGCGATCGCGGTCTCGTGGTAGCGGCGGCCGTCCAGCTCGACGATAAGGCGTTGATCGCGCCAGAGGCAGTCACACTCGAGCAGCTCTTCGCCAACCTCCAGCAGCACTCCCGTCTCGGGCCGAGGCAGCTCCGCCCGGTCGAGCAGCACGAGGAAACGACGCTCGAGCTCACTCCTGACGGCGAAGTCGCAATTCGGCGCCGCCGCGCGAAGCCGGGCGACACCGCGCCTGCCCGGATTCTGGCGCACGCAGGCTTGGAGTTCGGCCAGGTCGGTGAGGTGCTTGACTTGGGCTTCGTTCACCGCCGGTATCAGGCGGTGAGGGGCGACTGCGCCCAGATCGAGCAGAGTCCGGGGAACCGTGGTGACTGGGATGTGCAGCCGCTTGGTGGTCTCGGCCGGACGCAGCCGGCAGTGATGGATGCGGAGTCCCGCGCGTGACGGCACATGGTGAGGAGCGGTTATCTCGGTCGGGCCGCCCTCGGTTCGCAGCAGACCCCACAGCGCAGCGGCAGATCGGTGACTGAGACAGGTGCCTGTTGGACAGGCGAGCACCGCGGCGAGCCACGTGCCCTCACGGGACACCGCCGGGTGACCGACCGCGTACACGCCTCGATGAAGCGGATGAAGCTGACCCCTGGCCACACGCTGTCGAACAGCATCCGCACCCAGCCCCATCGCGCGGAGCTGCCGGATCGACACCACACCCTGCTGGCGCCCGGCCAGCTGGGCGATCGCTCGTTCCCGCTTCCGTCGCCGCTGCCGAACCGCAAGTTCCGTGACCATAGGAGCCCTAAGTTTGCGTTCGGCATCGGGGCGCCCCCAACGTTGGGATGATTTGGGGGTGTTGTTCGAGCTCCGTGATGTGTGTTACAGCCGCGGTGGGCGGGCTGTTTTGCGGGACGTCTCGGTGGGGATCCCGGCCGGGGCGAGCGCGCTGGTCGGGCCTTCGGGGGCGGGCAAGTCGACGCTGCTGCGGCTGCTGAACCGGCTTGCCGACCCCGAGTCGGGTGAGATCTCTTATCGTGGCCGCCCCCTTCAGTCCTCCGACCCGCTCGAGCTGCGGCGCGAGGTGTCTCTCGTCCCCCAGCTCCCGGCCCTGCTCGAGGGAACCGTCGGCTCGAATCTCAAGTTCGCCGCACGCCTCGCCGGCCGCGACCCGGATGAGGAGCGCTGCCTCGCCCTTGCCGGCCTCGATGCCGAGTTCGCCGGGCGGGAGGTCACGGCGCTCTCGGTCGGTGAGCAGCAGCGGGCGATGCTGGCGCGGTCGCTGACGCAGGAGCCGCGGGTCCTCCTGCTCGACGAGCCGACCGCGGCGCTCGACGAGGCGGCCCGCGACGCGATCGAGCAGACCTTCGCGCGGCTGCGGCGGGAGATCGACGTCTCGATCGTCCTCGTCACCCACGATCCGGCGCAGGCCCGCCGCCTGGGCGACTACGTGGTCCGGCTCGAAGCCGGTCACCTGGCCGAGTGCGGGCCGGTCGAGGAGGTGTTGGCGTGACGCCGCCGCTCGCGGCGACGTCGATCCACCTCTCGGTCGGCCAGGTGGCCGCCTCACTGGCCCTCGTCGCTCTCGCCGCGGCGATCTCGTTCTGGCGCGAAGCTGATCTCGAGCGGGACATCGGCATCGCCGTGGTCCGCTCCTTCGTCCAGCTGACCGCGATCGGTTACGTGATCAAGCTGATCTTCGATACCGACTCGATCGCCCTGGTGATCGCCCTGCTCGCGGTTATGGTCCTGTTCGGCGCGTTCACCGCGCGTTCGCGCGCCAAGAAGGTCCCCGACGCCTTCTGGCCATTGTTGATCGCGCTGGCCCTGGCCGGCGCAGCGACTCTCGGCCTGGTCGTCGCCCTCGGCGTCTTCGATCCGACCGCGCGTTACCTCGTCCCGGTCGGGGGGATGGTGATCGGCAACGCGATGACCGCCTCCGCGGTGGCGCTGAACCGGCTCGGTGACGAGGTCGCCGACTCGCGTGCCCGGATCGAGGCCACCCTCTCCCTTGGCGCGACCGCCCACGCCGCCGCGATGCCGATCGTTCGCCGCTCCCTGCGCAGCGGCATGATCACGCTGGTCGACTCGACCAAGACCACGGGGCTGATCTTCTTCCCTGGCACGATGGTGGGGATGCTGCTGGCCGGGGCCAGCCCCACCGATGCCGTCCGCCTCCAGCTGATCCTCCTCTACGTCCTGCTGGGCAGCGTCTCGATCGCCGCCCTCGTCGCGACGACCCTCGCCTACCGCAACTTCTTCACCCCGGCGCAGCAGCTGCGCGAGCTGGGCGGGGAGGCGACGACTAGCGCCGGTTGATCAGGACCGCCGTGTCGGGATTCGCGTAGTCGGGGATGGCGAGGTCGGGGCCCCGGTCCCCGTTCAGGCGGCCTACCGCGACCGAGTATGCCTCCTCGACCGCGTTCAGCTTGCGCGGGCTGCCGAAGCCGCCTTGGCGCTTCTGGAAGCTGATCCCGACCTTGCCGTTGTCCGCGCTGACGTTGGCGACGTCGAGGCGCCCGTCGCGGTTGAGGTCGGCGGCCGCGGGCTCGTAGCCGCAGGAACCCGCCACCGTTGGATAACCAACTGGGGCGCGGAAGTGTCCGTTGCCCTTCCCGCGCAGCAGGTACAGCTTGTCGTTGCCATCGCAGTCGGAGACGACGAGGTCGAGCTTGCGGCCGGGATTGAACCGCCCTTTGACGAAGCCGTAGGTGCCCTCGGTGCCGGCATCGCTGCGGATCGCGGTACGGAAACTGCCGCCGCCGCGGCCCAGCAGGATCGCCGCCTGCGACCCGGCATCCCCGTTAGGCCTGTAGTAATTGAGGGCGGCGATGTCGGTCTTGCCGTCCCGGTTGAAGTCGCCGGTGGTGACGGCGGCGGGGAACGCGTCCGCGCCGCCGGTGCTGACCGTGTGGGGCGTCCTGAAGCCGCCGGGCTTGCCGATCAGAATGCCGACAGTCCCCGTCGCCGAGTTGGCGACGGCGAGATCGGGACGACCGTCGCGGTTGAAGTCGGAGGCCGCGACCGAGTAGGGATCTTCGTCGATCGCCGTAGGCCCGGTGTCGAAGAGCTGCGGCCCCTGGAAGCCGCCGGGCTTGGATCGCAGCAGGGCGATCTTGTCTCCCTCGTAGTCGACGATGGCCATGTCCGGCCGCCCGTCGCGGTTGAAGTCGCGGGCGGCGATCCCGAAGGGGTAGTCGCCGGCGACGAACTGGCGCGCGGTCTTGAACCCGCCCGGCTTGCCGTAGAGGACGTTGACGTTGTCGTCGCTCTCGCTGCCGACCGCGATGTCGCGGCGCCCGTCGCGGTTGAAGTCGGCGATCGCGACCGGGTAGACGTCGCCGCCCACCACCGCCAGGTGGCGTGCTGGCTTGAAATGGCCAAAGCCGAGCGCCACCGCCGCGAGGACCAGCGAGGTCAGCAGCGCGGCCATCATCGTCATCCGGGCGAACGTTCGGTTCATCCTCGTCTCCTTCCGGTCACCTCGTCAAGAGTCGGCAGATCCTCTCAGCGGCTGCGGACCAGGCTCCTAGACTGGACGAGTGTCCCGCTCGCAGCGCCTGACGCTGGTCGCGACGATCCTGGGGTCGACCGTCGTCTTCCTCGACGCGACGGTCGTCAACGTCGCGCTGCCGGCGATCAGCGAGGGACTCGACGCCGGCCTCGCCGGGCAGCAGTGGGTGGTCGAGGCCTACCTGCTGGCGCTGGTCTCCCTGCTGCTGGTCGGCGGCTCGACCGGGGATCAGTTCGGGCGCCGGCGGATGTTCGTCGCCGGGCTGATTGGGTTCGGGGCGACGTCGGCGCTCTGCGCGGTGGCCCCCTCCGCCGGCTTCCTGGTCGGCGCCCGAGCGCTGCAGGGGATCGCCGGGGCGCTGCTGGTGCCCGGCTCGCTGGCGATCGTCGCGGCGACCTTCGAGGGCGAGGCAAGGGGCAAGGCGGTCGGCACCTGGACGGCCTGGACCGGGATCGCGACAGTTATCGGCCCGGCCGGCGGCGGAGCGCTGGTCTCGGCGCTCTCCTGGCGCTGGGTCTTCTGGGTCAACCTGCCGTTGATCGCCTTCACCGTGGCGCTGACCCAGCACTCGGTCCGCGAGAGCCGCGATCCCGACGCCTACCGTGGCATCGACTGGTTGGGGATCGTCCTCTCGGCCTTCGGCCTCGGAGGGCCCGTCTTCGCACTGATCGAGCAGCCGACCCACGGCTGGGGCAGCCCGTTGGTCTGGGTCCCGCTGCTCGCCGGAGTGGCCTGTTTCACCCTGTTCGTTCTCTGGGAGGCGCGGGCGAAGCACCCGATGCTCGACCTGGGCCTGTTCCGGATCCGCAACTTCAGCGTCGCCAACCTGACCACCCTCACCGCCTACGCGGGGCTGATGGGAGGGCTCTTCTTCCTTGGCCTCTTCCTGCAGCAGGTCGTCGGCTACAGCCCGGTCGAGGCCGGCCTGGCGACCACTCCGATCTCCCTGATCCTCTTCGTCCTCTCGCCGCGTTTCGGGCGGATCACGTCAGGCACCGGGCCACGCCTGCCGATGGCCGTCGGCCCGTTGGTCGCCGGGGCGGGGATGCTGCTGATGTTGCGGATCGGCGCCGACGCGAGCTACCTGGCCGACGTACTGCCAGCCATCCTGGTCTTCGGCCTGGGCCTCTCCGCGATCGTCGCTCCGCTGACCGCCACCGTGCTGGACTCCGTCCCAGAGAATCGCGCCGGCGTCGCCTCGGGTGTGAACAACGGCGTCTCGCGGGTCGCCGGCCTGCTGGCGATCGCGGTCCTCGGAGCAGTGATCTCAGCCCAGTTCGGCTCCTCGCTCGACGACTCGCTCGGCGGGCGCGGGCTGTCGCCGGCCGCCGCCCGGGCCGTCGAGGACGCGAAGTCGAAGCCGTTGGCGGTCCCCCGCACCGGGGATCTCGCCGCGGCGCAGGCGGCGACGATCGACTCGGCCGCGAACGACGCCTCCACATCGGGCTTCCACCTCGGGGTCGGCATCGCCGGCCTGCTGATGATCTGCGGGGGCATCATCGCCGCGGTCGGGATCCGCAACCCGCGACCCAGGGCGACCGCCCACCCGACCCGGGGGGCGGCGACCGCCGGGGAGTGCGGGCACAGCGCCGATTGCGACGAGCGCGCTGCCAGCCCGCCGGCGTCGGAGGCACCGGTCCCCGAGCCCGCATAGTCTCCCGCTGCTGTGAGGATCTTCTCGGGAATCCAACCGACCGGCCGCAAGCACCTCGGCAACTACATCGGCGCGATCCGCCAGTACGTCGACGGTCAGGACCGAGGGGACCCGGCGATCTACTGCATCGTCGATCTGCATGCGATAACCGTCCCGTACGACCCGGCCGAGCTGCGCGAGCGACTTCACGACACGACCGCGCTGCTGCTCGCCGCCGGGCTCGACCCGGAGCGCTGCATCCTCTTCCGCCAGTCCGACGTCCGCGAGCACACCGAGCTGTGCTGGCTGCTCGCCTCCGTGACCGCGCACGGGGACCTCAACCGGATGACCCAGTTCAAGGAGAAGTCGGCGGCACAGCGGGAGCTGGTCTCGGCCGGCCTCTTCTTCTACCCGGTGCTGCAGGCGGCCGACGTCCTCGCCTACCGGGCGGAGGAGGTTCCGGTGGGGGAGGACCAGCGCCAGCACGTCGAGCTGATGCGGGAGATCGCCCGCCGGTTCAACGAGCGCTACGGCGAGACCCTGGTCGTCCCCGAGCACCGGATCCCGGAGGTCGGCGCCCGAATCATGGACCTCCAGGAGCCGGAGCGGAAGATGTCGACCACCGCGTCGAGCGAGGCTGGGACCGTGTACGTGCTCGACGAGCCCGACGCGATCCGCAAGAAGTTCGGCGGGGCGGTCACCGATTCCGGGCGCGAGGTGGTCCGTGCCGAGGACAAGCCGGGAGTCACGAACCTGATCGACATACTCGCCGCGGCGCGGGGCATCGGGCCGGAGGCGGTCGAGGATGAGTTCGCCGGCGCCGGCTACGGAGACTTCAAGAAGGCGGTGGCGGAGGCGACCGTCGATTACCTGGCCCCGGTCCGCGAGCGCTACCGGGAGCTGCGGCCCGACGTCGAGGAACTCGAGGGAGTGCTGGAGGGAGGGGCCGCGAAGGCGCGGTCGATTGCCTCCGGGACGCTCGCCGAGGTGCGAGCGAGGATGGGCGTCGGCGCCACCCCCTGAGCGGGCCAGTGCCCCACTCGAACATCCGCTGGGAGATCCCGCCCAGAGCGCGAAAACCGGTTTGGGCTGCCGTTGATCGAGGTAGTCGCGCCATCAGACCACGGAGGGACGCGAATGCAGGGAAAGGCAACGAGGCTGATCGCCCTCGCCGCAGCGTTGGCGACGATCCCGGCCGCCTCCGCGCAGGCCTCCATCCCGCTCAGTGGCGCCCAGGGCGAGCCGCTCGACACGAAGACGGCGAGCACGCACTCCCGCTTTCACATCCACCTCGACCTCGGCGGCACCGAGCACATCAGGGACCTCACGCAGACGCTGCCGAGGGGAATGCTGCCGAACCTGGCTGGCCCCACATGCCCCCCGGCGAGCTTTGAGCCCGCCGACGCCTGTCCCGCGAACACGCTGGTCGGGACAACGACGGTGCTCGCCACGGTCGGCCCAATCGTCCCAAACCCCTTGACCCAGCAGACGATCACCGGGCGCATCTACTTTCTCGGCCCCGACCCGGGGGAGGGGCTGCCGCAGCTCGGCATCGTGCTCGACGCCTCAACCGGCAAGGTCTTCCAGAAGGGCAAGGCCGAGGTGACCACGCAGGGCGTGAAGACGACCATCAAGAACTTTCCCCAGACGACACAGGTGATGGGGGTCGCAGTGCCGATCAGGATCGACTCGCTCGACATCACTCTCGACAAGACCTTCCTCGCCAATCCTGATCTCTGCGTGCCCGCAACCACCGCGTTCTCGGTCGTCAGCTACGAGGACCCGAGCCACACCAGCACCGCCTCCGACAGCTACACGCCGACCGGTTGCCCGCCGCCGCCCAAGGCGAGGTGCGGCGGGCGGTTGGTGACCTTGGGCGGGACGGCGAAGAACGACGTCCTGCAGGGCACGCGCGGCCGCGATGTGATCGCGGGGTTTGGCGGGAACGACACGCTGAAGGGCCTGAGGGGCAACGACGTGCTCTGCGGGGGAAGCGGCCGCGACAAGCTGCTCGGTGGACCCGGACGTGACCGGCTGCTGGGCGGCCCCGGCAGGGACCGGCTTCGCGGCGGGCCGGGCAAGGACACCCAGACGCAATAGCCGCCCCCGGACGCGGAAGCTCGCGCGCAAGCGCTAACACCGCGCGGGCCTGTCGAATTACCTGCGGCGGCTTCGCCGCCTTACATGCCGTGCCCGCGCTAACACCGCGCGGGCCTGTCGAATTACCTGCGGCGGCTTCGCCGCCTTACATGCCTGTGCCCGCGCTAACACCGCGCGGGCCTGTCGAATTACCTGCGGCGGCTTCGCCGCCTTACATGCCTGTGCCCGCGCTAACACCGCGCGGGCCTGTCGAATTACCTGCGGCGGCTTCGCCGCCTTACATGCCTGTGCCCGCGCTAACACCGCGCGGGCCTGTCGAATTACCTGCGGCGGCTTCGCCGCCTTACATGCCTGTGCCCGCGCTAACACCGCGCGGGCCTGTCGAATTACCTGCGGCGGCTTCGCCGCCTTACATGCCTGTGCCCGCGCTAACACCGCGCGGGCCTGTCATGCCTGGCCTCTAGGCTTGCGCTGATGGCCGTGCGCGACCTCGACCTCGACCTGGAAGTCTTCGCCGGGCCCTTCGACCTGCTGCTGGCAGTGCTGCTGCGCGAGGAGGTCAGCCTGCTGGAGGTCGAGCTGGGCGAGGTCGTGGTCGCCTACATCGAGCACCTCGAGCGCGAAGGCGAGCTGGAGCTGGACGTCGCCACCGAGTTCCTGGTCCTGATTGCGGCCCTGCTCGAGCTGAAGTCGCGGATGCTCCTGCCCGGGGCGGAGGAGGACCTCGACGAGCTGGCGCCCGAGGAGGCCGTGGAGGAGCTGGTCGCGCGCATGCTGGAGTACAGGCGCTACCGCGACGCTGCGGCGATGCTCTCCGAGCGCTTCGAGGACTCCCATCGCCACCTCTACCGCAACGCGCCGCTGCCGCCGGCCCTGCGCCGGGTCTCACTCGATGCGGCGGTCGCCTCCTATGACCCTGACCTGCTCGGCGCCGCGGTCGGCGACCTGCTGGAGGTCCCGCCCGAACCGGACACCAGCCACATCCGCACGACCGTGTCGATCGAGCGCCGCCTGACGGCGCTGCGGGACGCGCTGACGCGGCGCACGAGCTTTGATTTCGACGACGAGTTCGGCGGCGAGGACCGCTTCACCCAGGCGGTGACCCTGTTCGCGCTGCTGGAGCTTTACCGGAAGGGAGAGGCGGATTGGGTGCAGCGCAGGCCGTTCGGGCCAATCAAGGTGAGGCAGGCGAAGCAAAAGGCCGGAGTCGGATGAGTCCGCTGGCGAGAGAGATCGAAGCGCTGCTCTTCCTCTCGGCCCAGCCGGTGCCGGCCGGCGACCTGGCGCTCGCCTGCGAGGCGACCGACGCCGAGGTCACGAACGCACTCGTCGAGTTGCGCGCCGCTCTCGGCGAGGGCGGCCGGGGCATCGTCCTGCGTGAGGTGGCCGGGGGTTACGCCCTCGCCTCCGCCCCCGAAGCCGAAGAGGCGGCGAGGCGGCTGCTCTCGAGGCCCCGCACACCGCCGCTCACCCAGGCCCAGGCGGAAACGCTGGCGATCGTCGCCTATCTGCAACCGGTCTCGCGTCCGGAGGTCGCGCGAATCCGCGGGGTCGCCTCCGAGTCGGCGGTGCAGACGCTGGGCGAGCGCGGGCTGATCGAGGAGTCGGGGCGCTCGCGCTTCGGGGCGACGATCTACCGCACGACCGAGCTGTTTGAGCGGTTGTTCGGCCTCTCCGGCCTCGACCAGCTCCCCGACCCCTCCCGCTTCGATCCCACCGCCGAGGACGAGCGCGAGCTGCGCGAGCGCCTGCTTCGCGCCGGGGAGCAGCGCGCGGCTCCCTGAGCCGCCGTGCTCCGGTGAGGCTGGCGAAGTACCTCGCCCACGGCGGCGTCGCCTCGCGGCGTGCGTCGGAGCAAATCGTCGCGGCCGGCCGGGTGACCGTCGGCGGCGAGGTGGTCACCGATCCCGCTCGCGAGGTCGGCGAGGCCGATGACGTCCGCCTCGACGGCAGGCCGGTCGGCGCCGAGCCGCGCGAGGTCTGGGCACTCAACAAGCCCGCCGGGGTGGTGTCCACGGCCCGCGAGCCGGGCCGCAGGACGGCGGTGACCGCGCTGGTGGCCAGCGGCGCCCGCCTCTACCCGGTGGGGCGGCTCGACGTCGATTCGACCGGATTGATCCTGCTCACCAACGACGGCGAGCTTGCGAACCGCCTCACCCATCCCCGCTACGGAGTCGAGAAGACGTACGTGGTCACGTTGCGCCGCCCGCCCGCCGAGCGCGATCTGAGGCGGCTCGCCCATGGCGTCACGCTGGAGGATGGCCCGACCGCGCCTGCGCGCGTCCGCCGGACCGCCGAGAGAGAGGTCGAATTGACCCTGCGCGAGGGCCGCAACCGCCAGGTGCGGAGGATGGTCGAGGCGGTGGGCAACGAGGTCATGAAGCTGCGCAGGGTTCGGCTCGGTGGCATCGAGCTGGGCGAGCTTCCGCTCGGCGAGGGCCGGCGGCTCGGTGAGGACGAGGTTGCGCGGCTCTGGGAAGATGCCGGGCCGTGAGCGAGGAGCGACTTTTCGCCGTCCGCGGCGCGATCCAGGTGGCGGCCAACGAGGCCGGGGAGATCCGCTCCGCCACCGAAGAGCTGATGCGGGAGCTGATGAGCCGAAATGCCCTCGGGCCGCAGGCAATGGTCAGCTGCCTGTTCACGACCACCGGCGATCTCGACGCCGAGTTCCCGGCCGTCGCGGCGCGCGAGATCGGGCTGGACGCGGTGCCGCTCCTGTGCACGCGCGAGATCGACGTGCCGGGCTCGATGCCGCGCGTGGTCAGGGTGATGGTGCACTACTACGCCGCCTCCGATCACCGGCCCGCCCACACCTATCTCGGTGCCGCGCAGGAGCTGCGCTCGGACCTGGGCGCGGCACAATAGGGCGCCGATGAGCATCACCTTCGCCGAGAAGCTGGCCCGGATCCCCGGCTATCAGGCGGGAGTGCCCGCCGGCCAGGCGCCCGAGCAGATCGCCGCCGGCGAGGTGGCGCAGCTCGCCTCCAACGAATCCCCGTTCCCGCCCCACCCGGCGGTGATCGAGGCGATCCAGCGGGCGGCACCGGCGATGAACCGCTACCCCGACCCCGCCGCGACCCTGCTGCGCCGCCGCCTGGCCGAGCGCTACGAGGTGGAGCCCGGGAACGTCTCGCTCGGCAACGGCTCCTGCGAGATCCTCCTCGCCGCCGCCGCGGCGCTCTGTGAGCCCGGTGCCGAGATCGTCTACGCCTGGCCCTCCTTCTCGATCTACCCGTACATGGCGCCGCTCTCCGGCGCGGGGGAGATCCGCGTGCCGCTGGCCGACGGCTACGTCCACGACCTCGAGGCGA
The DNA here is from genome assembly GCA_963738305.1 of uncultured Actinomycetes bacterium. Taxonomy (GTDB): domain Bacteria; phylum Actinomycetota; class Thermoleophilia; order Solirubrobacterales; family 70-9; genus JBBRHQ01. The sequence continues at coordinate 290,504 of CAVTVU010000007.1, forward strand.
TGCTGGCCGAGGTGACGGCGGCGACGCAGCTGCTGGTCGTCTGCAACCCCAACAACCCGACCGGGACTTTCATTCGGCGCCGGGCCGATCGCGGAGTTCTGCGAGCGGATGCCCGGCCACGTCACGGTGATCCTGGACGAGGCCTACGTGGAGTTCCAGCAGAGCGACGACCCCGACGCCACCGTCGACCTGCTGCGCGACTTCCCCAATCTGGTTCTCCTGCGCACGTTCAGCAAGTGCTACGGGCTGGCCGGGCTGCGGGTCGGCTACGGGCTCGGCTCGGCCGCCTTCCGTGCCGCAGTGGACGCGGTGCGCCAGCCGTTCGACGTCAACGCGATCGCCCAAGCCGCCGCCGCGGAGGCGATCAGGCACTCCGACGACGTCGGCCGGCGGGTCGAGCAGACGATCGTCGAGCGGGTCCGGGTCGAGGAGGGCCTGCGCGGAGCTGGGTCTCAGCACCGCGCCCACCGAGGCGAACTTCTCCTGGATCTCGCTCGGCGGCGCCGAGGACGAGGTCGCCGCGGTCGCGGGCCTCTCGGAGCGCGGCGTCCACGTGCGGGCGGGCACGCCGCTGGGCAGTCCCGGCCACATCCGGGTCACCTACGGGACCCGGGAGGAGAACGAGCGATTCCTTGCCGCGCTCGGCGAGACGCTCGACTAAGTCGCTCGCACCTGCTACAACCAGGGCAGCATGTCGAGCGGCCGCACCACCACGAGCAGCGAAGGCGCCAGCGGCGCCGCGCTCGGGTCTGCCCGCTTTACGTATTCTGGCGATTTAGCTAGGCGTCCGGCCCGCGGCTCCGAGCCGCGCCCAGACTGTCCGGACCGGGCGCCGTGAACGCTGGCCCCGCGCCATGGCGCGAGGGGCGGAAGTACGATCTTCGAACTTGCAGAGAGGCATTGACAAGATGATGGTTGGGGTGACAGAGCAGGCAAAGGACCGGGTCCGCGACCTGCGCATCGAGCGCGTCGTAGAGCTGGTCTCCCCGCTGACGCTGCTCGAGGAGCTGCCGCTCGGGGAGCGGCGCGAGCAGGCAGTTGTCGAGGGCCGTTCGGCGGTCACCGCCGTGCTCGGCGGCGAGGACGACAGGCTGCTGGTCGTGGTCGGCCCTTGCAGCGTCCACGATCCCGAGGCCGCGCTCGAGTACGCGAGCAGGCTCAGCAGGGTCGCCGAGCAGCACGGCGAGGATCTCCTGGTGGCGATGCGCGTCTACTTCGAGAAGCCGCGCACGACGACCGGCTGGAAGGGTTTGATCAACGATCCGCACCTCGACGGCTCCGGCGACGTCAACGGGGGTCTGCGCGTTGCGCGGGAGCTGCTGCTCGAGGTGCTCGACCTCGACCTGCGGATCGGCTGCGAGTTCCTCGACCCGATCACCCCCCAGTACATCTCCGACGCGGTCGCCTGGGGCGCGATCGGCGCCCGCACGACAGAGAGCCAGATCCACCGCCAGCTCGGGTCCGGGCTCTCGATGCCGGTCGGGTTCAAGAACCGCACCGACGGCGACGTCCAGGTGGCCGTGGATGCGGTGCGGGCCGCCTCGGCGCCCCACGTGTTCGCGGGCATCGACGACGCCGGAGTGCCGGCGATCCTGCACACCACGGGCAACCCGGATTGCCACATCATCCTCCGCGGCGGGGCCGCCGGGCCGAACTACGGCGCATCCGACATCGAGGAGGCGCTGCGGCGCCTGGGCGCCGCCGGGCTGCGACGGCAGGTCGTGGTCGATGCATCTCACGGGAACAGCAACAAGGACCCCGAGCTGCAGGTGAAGGCGGCCGCGGAGATCGGCGCCCAGGTGGGCGGCGGCAGCGACGCGATCGCCGGAGTGATGCTCGAGTCCTTCGTTCGCGCGGGGCGCCAGGACCTCTCCGCCGATGCGCCGCTCACCTACGGGCAGTCGATCACAGACGCATGCATGGGCTGGGAGACAACCGTCGAGGTCCTCGAGGGGCTTGCGGAAGCGGTCAGGGCGCGCCGCGCTCGATGAAGGTCGCCGTCCTCGGCGTCGGACTGGTCGGCGGATCGATCGGGCTCGCAGCCCGGCGTCGGCTGGGAGCGGAGGTGATCGGCTACGACGCTGACCCCGCCAATGCCTCCGCGGCGCTCGAGAGCGGGGCCATCGACCGTTCCGCCGCAGAGCCGGCCGAGGCCTGCGGCGGCGCCGAGGTTGTCTTCTGCGCGGCGCCGGTCGGGGGCCTGGTCGAGCTGGCGGATGCGGCGTTGGCCGCGGCGGGCCCGGAGACGGTCGTCACCGACGCCGGCTCGACCAAGCTCGAGATCGTTGCCGCGCTGGGGGATGACGAGCGCTTCGTCGGTGGCCATCCTCTGGCCGGCGCCGAGAGCGCCGGCGTCGCGAACGCGCGGGAGGAGCTGTTCGACGGCGCACGCTGGTACCTGACCCCAACCCCGGTCTCCTCCGGGGTGCTCTACGACCGTCTCCAGCGGGCGATCGCCGGGCTCGGCGCCCGGCCGCACGCGATCGAGGCGGCGGCCCACGACCGCCTGATGGCGACGGCCAGCCACCTTCCCCACGTGGTCGCGAACGCGGTCGCCGACGAGGCGGCCGCCGAGCTGCGCCTGGACTCCGAGAGGCTCTCGGACGTGGGGCCGAGCCTGCGGGACGCGACCCGCGTCGCCGGCGCCAACCCGGAGATTTGGGGAGACATCTTCGCCAGCAACCGCGAGTCGCTGGCCGAAGCGGTCGACTCGGTGATCGCCCGGCTGCAGCGAGCCTCGGAGCTGATCCGCGAGGGGGATGGCAAGCGGCTCTCGGAGTGGCAGCGAGGGGCCGCCGGAGCCCGCCGGGCCCTCTTGGAGTCCCAGAGCTCCGGCGGTCCGGTCATGGAATTGCGCCTGGTGGTACCCAACCGCCCCGGCATCGTGGCGGGCCTGGCGCTGGCTCTGGGCGACGCGGGGATCAACATCGAGGACATGGCGCTGCATCCCGCGCAGGACAACTCAACCGGGGCGATCGCGCTCTGGGTTGCCGGGGCCGCCGAGGCCGAGCGTGCCGCCGCCCTCGTGCGGGAGATGGGCCACGCTGTCTCGGTGGTCGAGGCCGGCGATTAGCGGCGCCCGCTTCAACCCCTCCGGCTCGCTCGCGGGCACCCTGCAGCCGCCGCCGGACAAGTCGATCTCGCACCGGGCTGCGCTGATCGCTGCGATCGGGGAGGGAGAGACGACGATCGAGGGCTTCCTCGACGCCGCGGACACCCGATCGACGCTCCGCGCCGTCCGCGCTCTGGGCGCCCGCCTCGGCGCGAGTATCGACTCGCCGAGCCCGCTGCCGCGAGTCTTCGAGATCGAGGGGGTGGGGCTGCGGGGGGCGTCAACCGGCCTCGACATCGACGTGGGCAACGCCGGCACCCTGCTGCGCCTGCTGCCCGGCTGGTTGGCGGGTCAGGAGACAGGGCGCTGGACCATCGACGGAGACGAGTCGATCAGGGGCCGGCCGGTGGACAGGGTGGTCGAGCCGCTCAGGCTGATGGGGGCGACAATCGAGTGCCACGACCAGCGGTTGCCGCCGATACGCCTCGAGGGGTCCCCGCTGAGCGGGATCTCCTATCCCCTTCCGGTGGCAAGCGCCCAGGTCAAGTCCTGCCTGCTCCTCGCCGGCCTCCTCGCCGCGGGGGAAACGCGAGTGATCGAGCCGGAGCCGACGCGCGACCACACCGAGCGCATGCTGGCCGCCGCCGGAGCCGAGGTCGGGCGCGACGGCGACGAGGTGACGATCCGTCCCGCCGACCGGCTCGAGCCGGGCGAGATCGTCGTCCCCGGCGACCTCTCCTCTGCCGCCTTCTTGATCGTTGCCGCGACGATCATCCCGGGCAGCGACGTGCGGCTCGAGGGTGTCGGCCTCAACCCCACCCGGAGCGGGCTGCTGTCCGTCCTGGAGCGGATGGGGGCCTCGATCGAGGTGGCCCCCGGGCGCGGCCGGGGGGGAGAGCCGGTGGGCACGATCACCGCCTCGTCGGCCGGCCTCCTCGGCACGCGCGTCGAAGGCGAGGAGATCCCGCTGGCGATCGACGAGCTGCCGCTGATCGCCCTCGCAGCCTGCTTCGCGGAGGGGGAGACGGTGATCGCCGGCGCGGGCGAGCTACGCCGCAAGGAGTCAGACCGAATCGTGACGGTTACCGAGGCGCTGGCCGGGCTCGGCGCTGCGATCGAGGCAACCGCCGACGGGATGGTCATCGCGGGCGGCGACGGGATCGCCGGGGGCACGGTCCACTCGCGCGGCGATCACCGGATCGCGATGCTCGGCGCGATCGCCGGCCTGGCCTCGGAGCGCGGGGTGGAGGTCGAGGGGATGGAGGCGGCAGCGGTGAGCTACCCGGGCTTCGCCGCCGACCTGGCGGCCCTGCGGGATTCCTAGGCGCTCGGGTGCCCGACGCCGGGCCAAGGCGAGAGCACCAGCAGCAGCCTCGAATCAGACCGCGCCCGCACCTCGTGGCGCTCGTTGGGGTCGAAGGCGGCGAGCAGCCCCGGTCCGCCCGTGACGGTCTCACCCGAGGAGTCGTCGAGCTCGACCTCGCCCGCCACAACGACGAGCAAGGCACGCTCGTGGACCTGGTGCTCGCCCATCTCCTCGCCGGCAGGCAGCTCGATCACGATTGCCCGCCCCTCGTCATCGGAGGTGATCACTTCCGGTTGATGGGGCTTGACGTCGAGGCTCCCGAGGTCCCAGGTCTGCATCTGAATCCCTCCGCGGTCGGTTGGGCGAAACATATATGTATGCCCGCGCGGTGTTAGCGCGGGCAGGCGCATGTAAGGCGGCGAAGCCGCCGCAAGTAATTCCCGTATGCCCGCGCGGCTCGCACGACGCGGGCAGGCGCATGTAAGGCGGCGAAGCCGCCGCAAGTAATTCCCGTATGCCCGCGCGGCTCGCACGACGCGGGCAGGCGCATGTAAGGCGGCGAAGCCGCCGCAAGTAGTTCCGATGACGAAAGCATCTCTACGCTCCGCGGCCATGGTGATCGCAATCGACGGCCCAGCCGGCGCCGGGAAGTCTTCGGTCGCGAGGGGGGTTGCCGCTGCGCTCGGCATCACCTACCTCGATTCGGGCGCGATGTACCGCTGTGTGGCGCTCGAGGCACTGTGCCGGGGAGCAGATCTCGACGATCCGGAGGTGCTGGCGCCGATCGCCGCCGGCCTTCAGATCGACTTCGGCCCCGGCGGTGCGCGGGTCTCTGGCCGCGATCCAGGCCCGATCCGCGAGCCCCGGGTCTCGGCGGCAGCCTCTCGGGTGTCCGTCCACCCGCAGGTGCGCGAGGCCATGGTCGCCCGCCAGCGCGAGCTGATCTCCGCCGGCGACTACGTCGCGGAGGGCAGGGACATCGGCACCGTGGTCTGTCCAGACGCCCCGTTGAAGGTATTCCTCACCGCGTCCGAGGACGTGCGCGCGCGCCGCCGGGCCGAGCAGAGCGGCGAGGAGGAAGCTGAAGTGCTCGCCTCTCAACGCCGCCGGGACCGGCGCGACCGCGAGCGCGAGCACGGAAGGCTCAGGCCCGCGGCGGACGCGATCGAGCTGGACACCTCGAGGCTCGGGTTGAGCGAGGTGGTCGAGCGCGTCGTCGGGATGGCGCGCGAGCGAGGGCTCCCGTGACGACGGCTGGCCCGCGCCCTTCGGTCGCCGTGGTCGGTTTCCCCAACGTCGGCAAGAGCGCCCTCGTCAATCGCCTCGCCGGCGGGCGCGAGGCGGTCACGCACGCCGAGCCGGGCGTTACCCGTGATCGCAAGCGGCTGCGCTGCGAGTGGAACGGCGTGTCCTTCGACCTCGTCGACACAGGAGGCATCGACCTCGCAGACGCGGCCGAGCTGGCTCGCGACGTCCAGCGCCATGCGAGCGAGGCGGTGAGCGAGGCCGACCTGGTGCTGATGGTGGTCGACGCCCGGGCCGGGCTCCGAAGCGGGGATGCCGAGCTGGCCGCGACCCTGCGCCGGGCCGAGGTGCCGGTGCTGGTCGCCGCCAACAAGGTCGACCGCCCGGCCGATTCCCACCTCACGGCCGAGTTCCACGGGCTTGGCCTGGGCGATCCGTTCCCGGTGTCGGCGACCCACGGGCTCGGCACCGGCGACCTGCTCGATCGGATCGTTGCCGGCCTCGGGGACGGAGCCGGCGCCGAGGAGCCCGACGAGGCCCCCCGCCTGGCGATCATCGGCCGGCCGAACGTCGGCAAGTCCTCGTTGCTGAACGCGCTGCTGGGGACCGAGCGCGTGATCGTATCCGAGTCCGCCGGGACCACTCGGGACGCGATCGACACCGAGGTCGTCTACGAGGGCCGGCCCGCGATCCTGGTGGACACGGCGGGGCTGCGGCGGCGCTCCAAGGTGGCCGGGACGGTCGACTACTACGCCCAACTGCGCTCCGAGCGGGCCGTCGAGCGCGCCGACGTCGCGCTTGTCGTCTGCGACGCCTCCGAGGGGGTTACCGCGGAGGACCTGAGGGTCGCCGAGCTGGCGATGCGCTCGGGCAGCGCCACCCTGATGCTGCTCAACAAGTGGGACATCACCCAGACCGACATCGACGACGCCCGGGCGCGGGTCAATCGCAAGCTGCGGCTGCGACCCGAGGTGGTCACGTGCTCCGCACGCAGCGGGCGCGGGGTCGCGGGCATCATCGGCCGGGCGCTCGAGCTGGCCGACCGGGCGGCGAGCCGGGTCCCTACCCCCGAGTTGAACCGCCTGGTCGCCGACGTCGCCGCCAGGACCCCGCCGCCGGCGAAGCGGGGGCGGCGCCTGCGTCTCTATTACGCGGCGCAGATCGGCGAGCGCCCGCCGCGGATCGCGATCCAGGTGAACGATCGCCGACTGATCTCTCGCGACTGGGCCTATCACCTGGAAAACCGGCTGCGCGAGTCACGCGGGCTGCAGGGCGTTCCCCTGGTGATCGACTTCATTCCGCACAGCGGCCGGCGCGGCGCGCACGCACGCTCTCGCTAGAGTCTCTGGGGCTTCAAACCAGCGAGGAGAAGAGCACTGAAGATGTCCGAGATCCAACCACTGGCCGACGGCGAGCACCTGTTCACCTCGGAGTCGGTGACCGAGGGGCACCCCGACAAGATCTGTGACCAGATCTCCGACGGCGTGCTCGACGCGGTGATGAGCGAGGACCCCGGTGGACGGGTGGCCTGCGAGACCCTCGTCAACACCGGGATGGCGGTCGTCTCGGGTGAGATCTCGACCTCGGTCCACCTCAACGTCCCCGAGATCGTCCGCGAGACGATCCGCGGGATCGGCTACGACCACGGCAGCCTCGGCTATGACTGCGACCACATCTCGGTCCTCGTCTCCATCGACGAGCAGTCGCCCGACATCGCCCAGGGGGTGGACGAGGCGCTGGAGAAGCGCGAGGACCCCTCCGACGACGACGATCTGGACGTCGCCGGTGCGGGCGACCAGGGGATGATGTTCGGATACGCGACCAACGAGACCGAGGCGCTGATGCCGATGCCGATCCAGATCGCGCACCGGCTCGCCGAGCGGCTCTCGACGGTCCGCAAGGACGAGACGCTTCCGTACCTACGGCCCGACGGGAAGACCCAGGTGTCGGTGCGCTACGCCGACGGGCGCCCGGTCGCGGTCGAGAAGCTTCTGATCTCTACCCAGCATGACCCCGGCCTCGAGGACGGCGACCGGATCCGCGATGACCTCTGGGAGTCACGTCGTCACGCCGGTCCTCGGCGAGGGCTACGCCGACGGTCTTCGAGGAGGGCCGGCTGCGGGACGAGTTCCTCGTCAACCCGACCGGCAAGTTCGTGATCGGCGGGCCGGTTGGGGACGCCGGCCTGACCGGCCGCAAGATCATCGTCGACACCTACGGGGGGGCCGCCCGGCACGGTGGCGGCGCCTTCTCGGGCAAGGATCCCTCCAAGGTCGATCGCTCGGCGGCCTACGCGGTGCGCCACGTCGCCAAGAACATCGTCGCCGCCGGGCTGGCTGAGCGCTGCGAGGTGCAGGTCGCCTACGCGATCGGCGTCGCCCACCCGGTCTCGGTGATGGTCCAGACCTTCGGCACGGGCCGGCTGTCGGACTCGGAGATCGCGAGGCTCGTCAGCCAGGAGTTCGACCTGCGCCCGGGCGCCTTTCGCGCGTACCTGGACCTGCATCGGCCGATCTTCCAGAAGACGGCCGCCTACGGCCACTTCGGGCGCGACGACCCCGATTTCACCTGGGAGCGGACCGACCGGGTGGACGCGCTGCGCAAGGCCTCGGAGGCCGCGGCACCCGGCCTGAGCGAATCGAGCTAGCCGACGCCTGGGCGGCTGCGCCTCGCCGAGCCCGTGGGAGCCGGCGGCGCCCGCCCCGGTCGCCTCGTCGACCCGGTGCACGACCTCCTGTGGGTCGGCGACCCCGGCGAAGACGAAGTTGTAGTCGTCGCTTCCGGCGGTGTCGAAGTCGACGTCGCCGATCTGCATGAGGCGCTGGTAGACCGATTGCTGATAGTTGACGTTCTGAACCCGCTCCAATCGCGTCTCCTGGATCTCGCGGGAGATGATGCCCCGCTTGATGTTGAGCCTGCGGTCGGTGATCGTGTAGGTGGTGGCGACGCGCTTGACGAAGCCGACCAGAACGGTGATCGCGATCACCGCCAGCACGACCCCGAAGACGGTGGCGCCGCTGTCCGAGACAAGCTTCGCGATCACGCCCGCGATCACCGCGACCAGGAGGCCCTTCAGGTAGAAGCCGAGGATCGCGCGCCAGGACGGATGGCCCTCGAAGATCACCTTCTCGCCGGGGTGCAGGTTGAGCGACATCGCGGGCAGCATATGTCCTCACCGAGCCCTAGGTTGGACGGGTGACGATCGCCCGGGTCGAGCCGCTGACAACCGCCCGCGCCTTGCGCGGGCCCTTCGACTACCGGCTGCCGGAGGCGATGGCCGGGGTCGGCGTCGGCACCGTTCTGAGGGTTCCGTTCGGGCGGCGGCGGATACTCGGCGTCGTGGTCGAGGTGGCCGAGCACACGGAGATCGATCCTCCCGGCTGGCCGAGCCCCTGGAGGCGCTCGAGGCGGGCGCCCCGGCCGAGCTGGTCGGGCTCGGGCTGTGGACGGCGCAGCAATACTGCTCGACCCCGGCCCGGGGGCTGGGGCTGGTGCTGCCGCCGGGCACGGGGGCCGGCGGCAGGGCGATGAAGGCGAAGACGGAGTTGCGAGCCCGGATCACGCCAGCCGGGAAGAGATGCGCTCGCCGGGGCGGAGCGCCTCGGCCCCCGGCAGGCGGCGGTGCTGGAGGCGCTGCGCGAGGGCGAGCGCAGCTCGCCCGAGCTTGCCGCCTCGGCCGGGGCTGACCGCGCGGCCCTGCGGCGCCTCGAGAGCCCGGGGACTGATCGAGACGGCGACGACCGTGTTGCGGCGCCGCCCGCAGGGCGCCGCGTTGGGGCGGACAGCGCCCCCACCATCGCTGAGCGTCGAGCAGCGCCGGGCCGTGGAGGCGATCACCGCGGCACTGGACGACGAGGCCGGCGCACCGAGGGAATTTCTGCTCCACGGCGTCACCGGCTCGGGTAAGACAGAGGTCTACCTGGCCGCGGTCGAGGGGGGCTCTCGCGCTGCCGTGGCGCAGTCGTTCTCGTCCCGGAGATCGGCCTCACCCCGCAGGCCGTCGCGCGCTTCGGCGCCCGCCTGGACGAGCGCGTGGCCGTGCTGCACTCGGCGATGTCGCCGGGCGAGCGCTACGACGAGTGGCGGCGGCTGCGAAGCGGTGAAGCCAGCGTATGCGTCGGCCCGCGCTCGGCGGTCTTCGCCCCGGTGCGTGACCTCGGGCTCGTCGTGATCGACGAGGAGCATGACCCCTCCTACAAGCAGGAGGGCGACCCTCGCTACGACGCCCGGGCGGTCGCGAGGAAGCGGGCCGCCGACCGCGGCGCGGTGCTCCTCGCGGGCAGCGCCACCCCAGGCCCGAGAGCTGGCTCTCCCTACCGCGCCTCGACCTGCCCCGGCGTGTCGACGGGCTGGCGCTGCCGGCCGTGGGCGTGGTGGACATGCGTGGGGCTGACCCCGCTCCGGGCCGCTTCGGCCGAGACGCTGGACGCCCTGGAGGAGGTTCGAGAGGCCGGGGAAAAGGCGATCGTCCTGATCAATCGCCGCGGCTTCGCTCCCTGGCTGACCTGTCGCTCCTGCGGGCGCCACTGGGACTGCCCCAACTGCGACGTCTCGCTGATTACCCACCGGCGCGGCGGCAGGCTGGTCTGCCATCACTGCGCCCACGCCGAGCCCTGCCGGGCACCTGCCCGGATTGCGGCTCGGTCAGCCTCTCGCGCGGGGGCCGGGACCGAGCGGATCGAGGAGCTGCTGGCGCGCCGGCTGGCGCCGATGACGGTGCTGCGGCTCGACTCCGACAGCGCCGCCGGCCGCGGCGCGCACGCGCGCATCCTCGGCGCCTTCGAGGCCGCGCCCTCGGCGGTGCTGGTGGGAACGCAGATGGTCGCCAAAGGCCACGACTTCCCGGAGGTCACCCTCAGCGTAATTCTCGATGCCGACGCGACCCTGCGCTTCCCCGATTTCCGAGCAGAGGAGCGGACCTTCGCGATGGTTGCCCAGCTTGCCGGCCGCAGCGGCCGCGGCACGGCCGGGGGAGAGGTGATCGTGCAGACCCTGGCCCCTGAGGCGCCGAGCATCGCCCACGCCCGCGACCACGACACCGCCGGTTTCATCGCGGGGGAGCTGGAGCGCCGGCGGGCTCTCGCCTACCCGCCCTACTCCCACCTGATCCGGATCGGGCTGGCCTCCGAAGCAGAGCCTCCGCTCAGCACCGCCGCCGAGCGCCTGCGCGATGCGGTTGCCGGGGCAGTCCCACCGGATACCGAGGTGCTGGGCCCGGCGCCGATGTTCCGGGTTCGGGGACGGCATCGCCGCCGGCTTCTGCTCAAGACGGCCGACCGGGGGGCGACCGTCGAGGCTGTGCGCGAGGCGGTGGAGAGAATGGCGGGCGAGCGGGCACTGCGCCGGGTGGCAATCGGCGTCGACGTCGATCCGCAGTGAGGTGCATCTAGTCTTCGTGGCGAGATGAGCGAGGAGCCCGAGAAGCCCGATCAGGACGCCGCGCCGCCCGAGCCCGATGAGGAGGTTCTCGCCCGGCGGAACGCGGCCCTGGCGCAGGTGCTGCAGTTCGGCGACCCGGTGCTGAAGAGCAAAGCTTCGAGGGTGACGGAGTTCGGCGAGCCGTTGCGCGCCGAGGCGGAGCGGATGGTCGCGATCATGCGCGACGGGCTCGGCGTGGGGCTGGCGGCAACGCAGATCGGGATCCTGAGGCGACTGCTGGTCTTTCAGGCGGGCCCGGACTCCGAGCCGAGCGCGATCGTCAATCCGGAGCTGGAATGGCTGTCCGAGGATGTGGCAGTCGCCGAGGAGGGCTGCCTCAGCATTCCCAGGGTCTCGGTCGACGTGGAGCGCCCGCTCTTCGCCCGTGTGAGCGGCACCGATGTCGGGGGCGAGCCGGTCAGCATCGAGGCCTCCGGGCTGGAAGCGAGGGTCCTCCAGCACGAGATCGACCACCTCGACGGCATCCTGATCCTCGACCGCACTTCTCGCGAGCAGCGCAAGGGTGCGCTGCGGGCGCTCCGCGAGGGCGGCACCTACAGCCCCGCGGAGGAGGAGCCCGAGGCGGGCGAGGGCGGCGGCGAGATGACCCGGTCTGCTGCCACCGAGGCGTGAGCCACACCGTCTTCCTCGGGACCTCGCAGTTCGCCGCCGCGGTCCTCGACCGGCTCGCCCCCTCGCCCCACCGCCCCTCGCTGGTGATCGCGCCCCCGCCGCGCCCGCGGGGCAGGGGACGGAAGGCCGCTCCCGCTCCGGCGGCGGCGCGGGCCCGCGAGCTCGGTCTCGAGGTGCTCGAAGCCGCCGACGTCAACGAGCCCCCGGCGCTGGAGGCGATCCTCGCCGCCGATCCCGACGCAGTGTGCGTCTGTGCCTTCGGCCAGCTGATCCGCGAGCCGCTCCTCTCGCGGATGCTGATGCTGAACGTGCATCCTTCGCTGCTGCCGCGCTGGCGCGGCGCGGCACCGATCGAGCGCGCGATCATGGCCGGCGACACCGAGTCAGGGGTCTGCGTGATCAGGGTGGAGGCGGAGTTGGACTCGGGCCCGGTCGCCCTGCGCGAGCGGACGCCGATCGGTGCCTCCGAGGACTTCGGGGCGCTCTCGGGCCGCCTCGAGGAGATCGGGGGGAAGCTGCTACTGCGCGCCATCGACCAGGCTGAGGCCGGGGAGATCGAATTCAGCGCGCAGGAGGCCGATGGGGTCACCTACGCGGAGAAGATCGCGCCCGCCGAGCGCCAGCTGGATCCCTCACGCCCGGCCGATTTCCTGGCCCGTGTCGTCCGTGCGCTGACTCCCCACATCGGTGCTCACCTGGCGACTGCGGGGGGCGGGAGGCTGGGGGTGATCCTGGCCCGCTCTGCGAGCGGGGATCTGGGCCCCGGCGAGATCCGCCCGCACGGCGACGCCCTGCTGCTCGGCTGCGGTGAGGGCGTACTGCGAATCGAGCGGGTGAAGCCCGCGGGCTCGCGCGCGATGGATGCCGCGGCCTACCTCCGGGGTCACGAGGCGCCGCCACGCGCGCTGATCCCGTGAGCGCGGTCTCGGCGCCGCGGAAGGTGGCCTTCGCGGTGGTGGAGGCGACCTTCGAGGAGGGGGCGTTCACCGATGCCGCGTTCCGGCGGATCGCGGAGGCGACGGGACTGGCCGGCCGCGAGCGGGCTCAGGCGATGCGGCTCTCCTACGGAGCGGTGCAGCGGCGCGGCACGAGCGACGCTCTGATCCGCAGGCTGGCCGGGCGGTCGCCGGAGCGACTCGACCCACCGGTGCGCTCGGCGCTGCGGATCGGGCTCTACGAGCTCTTCCACTCCGACGGCAGCGCCGAGCATGCCGCGGTGGACCAGGCGGTCGAGCTGGCGAGATTCGCCGGCGCCGCGCATGCCACGGGCTTCGTCAACGCCGTGATGCGGCGGGCGGTCCGCGACCGCGCCGAGCTGGACGTGCTCCTGCGCCAGGACCGCGACCCCGCGCAGGCCGCCGTGTCCCACTCGGTGCCCCTCTGGTTGGCCGAGATGTGGTGGCGAGAGATCGGCGGCGAAGAGGCCCGCTCGCTGCTACGGGCGTGCAACGAGCCGGCGGAGCGGGCGCTGCGGGTGAACCCGTTGCGCACCAACCCAACGGAGCTCTGCGAGCGACTCGCCGCGGACGGTGTGGAGGCCGCCCCAGCGAGCGGGGAATGGCCCCTGGCCCCGTCCGAGTCGATCGTCCTCCGGGGGTCACTGGCCGGGGCGTTGCCGCTGATCGAGGCCGGCGAGCTGACGCCGCAGTCCCGTGGATCGGCCGCGGTCGTCGAGGTCCTCGATCCCCAGCCGGGCGAGAACGTCCTCGACCTCTGCGCCGGACCCGGCATCAAGACCGGGCAGATCGCGGAGCGGATGGGAGACCGGGGCGAGGTGATCTGCGTCGAGGCATCTGAGGAGAAGGCCGAGGAGGTCGCCGCCCAAGCCCGCCGGCTTGGCCTGCGCAGCGTCACCGTGCTCGAAACCGATGCCGCGGCGATCGACCTCCGCCGCGAGTTCGACCGGGTCCTCGTCGATCCGCCCTGCTCGGACCTCGGGACGCTGGCGTCGAGACCGGACGCTCGCTGGCGCAAGTCGCCCCGGCTTATCTCGAGGCTCGCAGGGGTTCAGGAGGCGATCCTGCAGCGGGCAGAGGGAGCCTTGCGACCGGGTGGGACTCTCGTGTACTCGACCTGCACTCTCTCCCGCGCCGAGAACGAGGAGCGGGTCGCCTCCTCGGCCCTGCGACCGGACGACCTTGGGGCGCTCGCCGCAAATGTCGCCTCCCCCGTCGATACCCGCTTCCTCCAGACCCGCCCCGACCGCGATCGCACGAGCGGATTCTTCATCGCCCGGCTGAGGCGCGATGATTAGGCCGGTGAGCGAGATCGGCGAGAACCGAGTGGCCGGGGGCGGGGAGGAAAAGCCGCTCCGGCGCCCCGCCTGCCCCGGCTGCGGTGAGCCCTGGCTGCGCCCCACCCAGCTGCCGGGGCGGTACCGGTGCGTCTACTGTCTGCGCCGCTACGAGCTCGTCTCGGGGTGTCCCAACTGCGGCGAGCACCAGACGATCGCGCGGATGAGCAGCACCGAAGACATGAAATGCCAGCACTGCGGGCAATCGATGCTGAGCCCGGTCTGATGCCCGGTGCCGAGGTCTATCGCGCCCGCCGGGTCGCCCCCTCGATCCTCTCTGCCGACTTCTCGCGACTCTTCTCGCAGGTCGAGGACGTGATCGCCGCCGGCGCCCGGGTGATCCACGTCGACGTGATGGACGGGCACTTCGTCCCGCCGATCACGATCGGACCCCTGGTCGCGTCCTCGATCGCCGGCCTGGTCCACGAGGCCGGTGGGGCGATCGACGTCCACCTGATGATCGAGCGACCCGAGCAGCAGTTCGCTGAGTTCGCCCAGGCGGGCGCGGACTCGATCACGTTCCACGCCGAGGCTACGCCCCACGCCAACCGCGCCCTGCACGCGATCCGCGAGCTGGGTTGCCTGGCCGGAGTCGCGCTCAATCCCGGCACCCCCGTCGCGGCGGTCTCCGAGCTCCAGGGCTACGCGGACATCGTCCTCTGCATGACAGTCAATCCCGGCTGGGGAGGCCAGGCCTTCATCGAGAGCTCGCCGGGCAAGGTCGCCAGGCTGGGCGAGGTCTGCGGTGACGCGGCAATCGAGGTGGACGGCGGCATCGACACGGAGACAGCGGGCTCGGTCGCCGACGCCGGCGCCTCCCTGTTCGTCGCCGGCTCGGCGATCTTCGCGACGGACGACCCGGCCGAGGCGTACACGGCCATCGCGCGCGCCGCGGGCGCCGAGTAGCCGGGGCGATCCTGTGATCAAGTCGGGCCGGCGGCGCTGAGCGCGCCCGCGACCTCCTGCCACCAGGAACGCTCCACCTGATCGGCGCCGCTGCGCTCGGCTCGCCGGCCGCACCAGCGAGACAGCTCCCGGCGGGAGCCGATCGCAACCACGTCGGTGCCGGTTACCGCGTGGCGACCGTCGACCAGGGCGACCAGCGCCCCGGGGTGGTCGCGCCGGCTGCGCAGACGCGTCAGCACCCCGATCCCGTCGACTTCGCCCGGGTCGGCGGGGTCCGGGGTGTCCCGGGCCGGGTGGACGGTGAAGATCTGCGGTGCGCCACGCAGTGCGAGCCTTGGCGGAGCGGCCTCGCCGATCGGACCGTCGTGCCAGCGCCGCGTCAGCTCCTCGACCTCGTCGCGAAGCTCGCCTCGGACGAGCACGTGGAGCTCGTCGCCCTCGCTGATCTCAGTCGAGCCGCGCGGCGGGATCGCCCGGCCGTCGCGGACGATCACGTTGACGAGGGCCTCGCGCGGCAGGCGGAGGTCTCGTACCGGGTGGCCGTCGATCGCCGCCCCGGGTGCCACTTTGTGGACGACGACATCGCCGCCCAGCTCGCGGATCCGCCCCGACTCGTGCAGCCGCCGGGGCAGGGCAGGCTCGGTGGTCGTCAGGCGCAGACCTCTCGCCAGCGGTTCGAAGCTCGCTCCCTGGATCAAGGTCGAGGTGATGACCACGAAGAAGACGAGATCGAACAGCCGCTCCCCCGCGGCGACTCCGGCGACGACGGGGAAGGTGGCGAGCCAGATCGGGGTGGCGCCGCGGAGCCCCGCCCATCCGAGCATCAGGCGCTCGCGCAGGTCGAAGGGACTGAACAGGGTCGCTGCGAGCGCCGCCGCGGGCCGGGCGATCAGGATCAGCACCGCCGAGAGCAGCAGGCCCTGGCCCGCAAGATCGCCGAGGTCGCTCGGGAAGAGGAGCAGGCCGAGCATGAAGAAGAGGCTGATCTGGGAAACCCAGCCGAGGCCCTGATGGAAGGTCGCCGCCGTTCGCCGGCCGGGGAGGTCTCCCGTCCCCAGGGTGAGCGCCGTGAAGTAGACAGCGAGAAGACCCGAGCCGCCCAGGATCTCGGTCAGCCCGTAGGTGACGCCCGCCGTCGCGATCGAGGCCACCGGGTAGGTGCCGGGAGTGCTCGGATCGAGCTTCAGGAACGCGCCCCGCGCGATCCAACCGAGGCCGAGGCCCAGCCCGGCGCCGATGGTGAGCTTGACGACGAACAGGCCGATCATGTCGAGGGCTCCGTAGGAGGGCTGCTGGATCCAGTCGATGAACCCGACGACGAGGAGCAGGGCGACAGGGTCGTTCATGCCCGACTCGCCCTCGAGCGAGCGTGCGACCGGACGCTCGAGGTTCGAGCCGCGGAGCACCGAGAAGATCGCGGCGCTGTCGGTCGCGGCGATCGCCGAGCCGACGATCATCGCCTCCAGCGTGCCCAGACCGATGATCCACTTCGCCGCGAGTCCGGCGATCACCGCGGTCAGCAGGGTGCCGATCGTGGCGAGCGAGACAGCGGTGCCCAGGACGGGACGGATCTCACCCCAGCCGGCGGTCAGGCCCCCTTCGAAGATGATCAGCACCAAGGCGATCGTCCCCAGGGTCCGGGCCAGTTCGGAGTTGTTGAAATCGATCCCTCCGATGCCCTCTGACCCGGCGAGCATGCCCAGCCCGAGGAAGAGCAGCAGGCCCGGGATGCGGACCCGGTCGGCGATGAACGCGGCAACGAGGCCCGCCACCATCAGGGCGCCGGCCAGCAGGATCAGCTCGCCGTCGTGGTGCACCAGTCCCCGCCCCGCTAGGCGCGGTCTTCCGCCGCCGCCAGCTGCGCTTCCGGCACGGCCGGCTGCTCGCCCTCCGGGATGTCCTCAACTCGCACGTGAGGGTGGCGGAAGATGTAGACGAGGAGGGTGAGCAGGAGGGCGGCGGTCAGGGCGAAGCCGGTCTCGACCCGGCGCGAGGTGTCGGAGATCAGCGGCAAGAGGTTCCAGCCGACGAAGAAGACAGCGCAGGAGATCCAGCGGACCGAGGCCCGCTTCACCTGGCCCTGCGCGAGGCATGCCTGGTTGATCGTCACCGCCGACAGGTAGAGCCCCATGCCCGCCGTGACCAGCAACAAGCCGATCCTCTCGTATGTGAACTTCTTCGAGAAGGCGATCTGCATCAGCTCCGGGCCGGCGATCAGGACGGCCAAGGCGACGATCCCTGTGAACGCCCCGATCGCCTTCAGGACCAGCCAGATGGAGCTGTGGAACTCGTCCTCGCTGGACTCCTCGCTGCTCGTGTGGAGGCTGGTCAGGTGGGGGAGGATGCTGGTCGAGACCGCTTGGAAGAGCTGCAGCGGGGCGCGGGCGATCATCAGCACGTTGAAGATGAACCCGGCGGCGGCTGCCCCCTCGAGCCCGCGGACGATCAGCGGGCCGGCGTTGAGGAAGGTCTGTTCGCTGAACATGATCAGCAGCACCGCGGCGGCGAAGCCGGTGCCGTGGGTGAGGCTGAACTCCGGTGCCGCCTCGGGACCGCCGCCAGGACCCTCGGCGGAGTCGACGTCGAACGCTGGCTGTTCTTCGGAATAAATGCCCGCCGCTTCCTCCGAGGGAGCGTCAGCGACCGGTGATCCCCCCGAAGGGGGGATTCGTCCCGGAGCGGCGGGGTCGCTGGCAGGAGCCGCTTCGCGTCCGGGGACGGCGGGGTTTATGGCGGGCTGCGGTTGGGCGCTTCTCGTTGCCTGTCTGGCGAACGCCAGCGGAACTACGAGCAGGCTGAGGCTGGGGGCGGCGACTATTCCGATTGCCACCGCGTCCTGGCCGCTGAGGATGCCGATCGCGACCAGCACAGCGAAGATCGTGCGGAAGAATGACTCCGAGAGGATCAGCGCCGTGAACAGGCCGAAGCGTCGGTGACCGGCCAGGTATCCGCGCGCGAAGTAACTGGCCGCGTAGAAGAGGACCGCGGAGCAGAAGATCCAGTACAGGGTCTGGTTGCCCTCCAGCAGGTCGTCCTGGATCGGACTTCGAAGGGCCAGAGCGAGTACCGCGAAGCAAAGGGCCAGCCCGAGCTGGATCTTTGCCGCCACGCGCACCGGCTCGCCGATCGACTCGGAATGCACCAGACGCTCGGAGATGTGACGCGAAAGGAGCTGGTCGATCGGGCGGTAGAGGGTGGAGACGGTGATGAACACGGCCGACCACAGCACGGTGATCTGCCCGTAATCGGGCTTGGAGAGGACGTGCGAGGCGATGACGAAGTAGAGGTAGGTGATGGCGCCGGTGAGTCCGACGCCAATCGAGAGGAAGCCCGCCGTCTTGCCGTAATCGACCGCGCCCCGCGCGGCGGCTTCTTTCCGCTCTTCGCTCAACTGCGCCTAGGCGCCGATCCGCTCGGTCGCCTCGGGCTCGGGCGTTTCGGCGCCGTCGCCGTAATGGGAGGGGGGAACCCCGAGGGCGAGCTCGACCCGGCGGACTCGCTCGAACACGCGCTGCGTCATCACCCGCTGGCCGGCCAGGAGGTCGCCGAGGATGCCGAGCGCCAGCAGCTGCACGGCGGCGATGAAGAGGACCGCGCCGAGGATCAGCGACTGGATGTGCCCGGTGCTGTCGCCCTGGAAGATCGCGTCGATCAGGAATGGGCTCCAGGCCAGCAACGCCAGCACCGCCACCACCGCGGCCAGGGTGGCGAAGACGCGCAGCGGCTCATACCGGGTGTAGATGCGGCCGATCGCGAGGCTGTTGCGGCGGACATAGCCACCGGTCGAGTCGAACAGCCTCGATTCCCGCGTCTTGGCGTTGGTACCGATCTCCACCTGGTCCACGGCGACGAGCATCTTTCCCGCCTGGATCAGGCTCTCGAGGGTGTAGGTGAAGTTGTCAACCACGAGCAGTTGCAGCGCGGCCTCGCGGTTGTAGGCGCGAAACCCCGAGGTGGCGTCGGAGATCTCCGTCCCCGAGAGGCGGCGCACCACCCAGCTGCCCAGCTTCTGGAGGGCCTTCTTGGCGCCGGAGAAGTGCTCGATCTGACTCACCTGGCGATCGCCGACGACCATGTCGGCCTCGCCGGCCAGGATCGGCGCCAGCAGCTTCGGAATGTCCTCCCCCCGGTACTGGTTGTCGGCGTCGGTGTTGACGATCAGCTCGGCCCCGAGCTTCAGGCTGGCGTCCAAACCCGCCTGGAAGGCCGCCGCGAGGCCCTTGTTGTTGGTCAGCCTGACGATGTGCTCGACCCCGTGCTCGCGGGCCACGTCCACGGTGCGGTCTGAGGAGCCGTCGTCGATCACGAGCAACTCGACCTCGTCGACTCCAGCGATCTGCCGCGGCAGATCGGCGATCGTCTCGGGCAGGGTCGCCTCCTCGTTGAGGCAGGGAATCTGGATGATCAGCTTCACGCGCCCGATCAAGCGTAACCGCGCCGTCCCCGGTGAGCGGTGTGCCGCTTGAGAGGGGCTCTGCCCGGGTACACTGGTTGACTGACCAGTCAATCAGTCAGATCGAAGCCCCAAGGGGACCGTGATCGACGCCGCAGCCACAGATCGCAGACTCGAGGACCGGCACCTCCGGCGGGCGCTCGAGCTGGCCGAGGGGGGCCGTGGCAGGGTCAGCCCCAACCCGATGGTCGGCGCGGTGATTGCCGACGCCCGCAGCGAGGTGATCGGCGAGGGCCATCACGCCGAGCTCGGCGGCCCTCATGCCGAGCGGGCGGCGATCTACGACTGCCGCGCCCGCGGCAAGGACCCGGCGGGGGCGACGATGTACGTGACTCTCGAGCCCTGCGCGCATCATGGTCGCCAGCCGCCCTGCACCGAGGCGATCCTCGAGGCCGGCGTCGGGCGGGTCGTGATCGCCTCCGAGGACCCTTCCGAGAAGGCCGCGGGCCGGGGCCCGGGGATCCTGCGCGACGGCGGGGTCGGGGTCTCCTTTGCGCAGGGGGCGATTGCCGCTGACGCGAGGCTGCTCAATCAACCCTTCCGCAAGCACGCCCGCAGCGGCCGCCCGCTGGTCATCCTGAAGACGGCGATCTCGCTCGACGGCCGGGTGGCCGGGGCATCGGGGGAGCCGATCTGGATCACCGGTCCTGCCAGCCGCTCGCTGGTCCATGGCTGGCGCGCCGAGGCCGACGCCGTCGCGGTCGGGATCGGCACCGCCCTGGCCGACGATCCGCTGCTGACCGCGCGCGAGGTCGAAGCCTTCCGCCAGCCCGCTCGGGTCGTCTTCGACTCGAACGCGCGCCTGCCCCTGGACTCGAAGCTGGTGCGAAGCGCCGGTGAGGCGCCCCTCCTGGTGGTCGCCTCGGCGGAAGCCGAACGCTCCCGGCTCGATGGCCTTCGCGGCGCCGGGGCGGAGGTCCTCGTGACCTCCGGGCGCAACCCCTCGGAGCGGTTGATGGCGGCGCTCGACGACCTCGGACGCCGGGGCGTGACCAGCCTCTTCCTCGAAGGCGGCCCGCGCATGGCTGCGGCGTTCGCCGCGGCCGGCGAGATCGACGAGACGCGGCTCTTCGTCGCACCCGTCCTGCTGGGCGATGCACGCGTCGCTCCGCAGGCGGAGGGCAGGATCGAGGCGACGCACAGCGGCCGGAGCTTGAATCTCGAAGAGGTCGGCGAGGACGTGCTGATCCGCGCCCGGCTGAGGGAGTGGTAGGGATGTTCTCGGGCCTTGTCGCTGACCTGGGCACGGTCGAGGCCCTCGAGACCGGGCCCGACGGCGCGACGCTCCGGGTCTCCACCGGGCTGGCCGGCGGAATCGCCGCCGGAGACTCGGTCGCGGTAAACGGCGTTTGCCTGAGCGCCGTGGACGTCGGCGGGGGCGGTTTCGAGGCCGAGGCGATGACGCAGACCCTCGACCTGACCTCGCTGGGGGCTCTGCGGGCCGGTGATCGGGTCAACCTGGAGCTGGCGCTCCGCCCCTCCGACAGACTCGGTGGCCACATCGTCCAGGGCCACGTCGACGGCACGGCCGAGGTTCTCTCCGTCGATGAGGAGGGCTTCTCACGGCGCCTTCGCCTGCGACTTGAGCCCGGCCTCTCCCGTTACGTGGTGGAGCGCGGATCCGTCGCGCTGGACGGGGTCAGCCTAACGGTCGCCGCGCTCGGCGAGGACTGGTTCGAGGTGGCGCTGATCCCGGAGACCCTGGAACGGACGACCCTCGGCGCCGCCGCGCCGGGCCGCGCGATCAATCTGGAGTGCGACCTGCTGGCCAAGCACGTAGAACGCCTGCTGTCACCATTGGCGGGCGATGACGGAAGGTGAGCGCATGACCGAGACGAGTCAGATCGAGACCGGACCCAGGACCCGCAGCGGCGAGAGCCCTTTCTCGACGATCGAGGAAGCAATCGACGAGATCCGGCGGGGGCGCATGATCGTCGTCTGCGACGGGGCCGACCGCGAGAACGAGGGCGACCTGGTGATGGCGGCGCAGTTCGCGACGCCTGAGGCCGTCAACTTCATGGCCAAGGAGGCCCGCGGGCTGATCTGCCTGGCGTTGACGCCGGATCGCTGCGATCGCCTCGGCCTGCGGCTGATGACGGCCAAGAACGAGGCACCCCTTCAGACCGCCTTCACAGTCACGATCGAGGCAGCGTCGGGGGTGACGACCGGGATCAGCGCCCAGGACCGCGCCCACACGATCCAGGTCGCGGTGGACCCCGAGGCGGGCCCCTCCGACATCGTCGTCCCCGGTCACCTCTTCCCGTTGAAGGCGAAGGAGGGCGGGGTGCTGGAGCGCACCGGCCACACCGAGGCCAGCATCGACCTGGCCCGGCTGGCGGGACTCAACCCGTCCGGGCTGATCTGCGAGGTGATGAACGACGACGGCACCATGGCTCGGGTCCCCGACCTGATCCCGTACTGCCTGCGCCACGACCTGAGGATGATCACCGTCGCCGACCTGATCGCGTACCGGCGGCGGACCGAGAAGCTGGTCGAGCGGGTGGTCGCCACTGCCCTGCCGACCTCGATCGGCGATTTCTCCGCCATCGGCTACCGCTCACTGATCGACGACAAGCACCACATGGCGATGGTCAAGGGGGAGGTGGCGGGCGCCGAGGACGTCCTCGTACGAGTCCACAGCGAATGCCTCACCGGGGACGTCTTCCACAGCCTGCGCTGCGACTGCGGCGAGCAACTCGAGGCGGCGCTGGCGATGATCGAGCGGGAAGGGCAGGGTGTCCTGCTCTACCTCTCCCAGGAGGGCCGGGGGATCGGGTTGCTCAACAAGCTCCGCGCCTACAAGCTGCAGGAGGAGGGGGCCGACACGGTCGAGGCCAACCTGCAGCTCGGCCTGCCGGCCGACCTGCGCGACTACGGCATCGGCGCGCAGATCCTCGGCGACCTGGGGCTGACCAGCATTCGAATCCTCACCAACAACCCGAAGAAGATCGTCGGGCTCGAGGGCTACGGCCTCTCGGTCACCGAGCAGGTCCCGATCGAGGCCGCGCCCAACGCCCACAATGAGGACTACCTCCGGGCCAAACGCGACAAGCTGGGCCACTCGCTGCACCACCAGGGCCTCGCCTTCGACGAGGAGATGCTCCACGACGAGCACGAGCGCGACTCCTCGGGCCGGGATGGCTGAGGCCGTGGAATTCCACGAGGCCTTCTCCGAGGACGAGCGAAAGGACCTGGCGCGCCTCGAGTTCGCTGTGGTCTGCGCCCGCTTCTACGATGAGATCGCAGCCCGGCTCTGCAACGGGGCGGCCGAGGGGTTCGAGCTGGCCGGGGTGAGTGAGGCGTCGGTGCACGAGTACGGGGTCCCCGGCTCGTTCGAGCTGCCCTTCGGGGCCAAGCTCTGCGCCGAGACCGGGCGCTTCGCCGGGGTGGCCTGCCTCGGAGTCGTGATCCGCGGCGAGACCGACCACTACGACTACGTCTGCGCCGAGACCGCTCGCGGGGTGCAGGACGTGCAGCTCTCCACCGGAGTCCCCTGCGCCTTCGGCGTGATCACCTGCGAGACCATGGACCAGGCGCTGGCCCGGGCCGGCGGGGACAAGCGGGACCAGGGGCGCGGCGCCGCCCTCACTGTGGCGCGGATGGCGCTTCTCCGCCGGCAGCTGGCCTGAATAACTGCGGCAGTTGCTCTCGCGGAGCGGAGGAGGCGGCGCAGTGGTTCTCTCAGGCGGACGGGGTGGACACTCCGCTGACCTCGATCTGGATCGCCCGGGCGGCGGCCCTCAGCCGGCCGTCCTCGGAGAAGATCGCACAGCCCGCCTCGTGCTTTCGCCGCCGGTCGCTGATTGGCCAGGCCATGACCACGTGCGGTTCGCCGGCCGGGACAGGCTCGAGCAGGCGTGCCGAGAGCCGTCCGAGCATCGCCAGCAGGCCGGGCTTGCGCAGCTCGGCCGCGAAGTAGGTCGGGCAGTCGAGGACCGCCCAGACGAACTCGGGCAGTACGGCGCCATCACGGGCGAGCCATTCCGCTTCTGGAGTCCAGGGAGTCGCGACGACCTCCCGGCCGGCGACTGGGCCCGCGAAGACCCGCTGTGAGTCCTCCCGCTGCGGGCCGCAGACGAAGCAGTGGCCGAAGATCTCATCGGTACTACGGTGGCGCTCACTCGCGTCCTTCGCATCGTCGAGCGCGATCGGGGGAGGAACCTCGATCTCGAGCGGAGTCGAGCAAGCCTCGGCAATCAGCACATCCCGGTGCTTGACCGCCACGGCGTCGGGCGCGAGGCGCTCGATCGAGAGCGGTTCGGAAAGCGGGACCGGCCTGCGCAGCGTCACCTCGGCGGGCTCGGGGACATGCGCGGCGAACAGTCCGCAGGAGTAGCCGCCCTGGCCGCTTCCGGCCGGTCCGTTGAAGTGTGGGGCGACCTCGATCCGGCTACCATCCTCCATCTCGATGGCAAAGATATGCCACAGCTGCGGCAAGGGGCCGGCATTCGGCCAGTCTCGGAGCCGCTCGATGATCGCCACCAAGCGGCGCTTCGGGGCGAACCTGCAGAAGGTGCGGATCGACGACGGAGGCAGGCCCCGCCGGGTCTACGTCTGCACCCGTTGCCTGAAGGCGGACAAGGTCACCAAGGCGGCCTGAGCCGCCCGCTGCCGGAGGTACATTCAGGGGCCGATGTCCGACCCCTCGATCGAGCGCTTCCGCCGCGTTGTCGCGGGCGCCTACGCGGCGCTCGAGGCGCGCCGCCAGGAGGTCAACGACCTCAATGTCTTCCCGGTCGCCGACGGCGACACGGGCGACAACATGGCGATGACGATGCGGGCGGTGATGGAGGAGCTGGACCGCCTGGGCGGGATGAGCGTGGACGAGATAGGGCGCACGCAGCTGGTGCAGGCGCTGGCGAGGGCGGCGCTGATGGGCGCCCGCGGCAACTCGGGGGTGATCCTCAGCCAGATCGTCCGCGGCGCCGCCGAGGAGCTGGCGAGCCGGCCCGGCGAGCTGGTCGACCCGGTGCTGGTCGCATCGGCCTTCGCCAGCGCCGCCGACGCCGCCTACGAGTCGGTCCGGGACCCCGCCGAGGGAACGATGCTGACGGTCTTCCGGGAGATGGCCCACTCGGTGGCCCGCCAGCTCGCGCACCTCTCCGTCGACCAGCAGCGCCTCGACGGAGGCGTCACGCCGGCCGAGCAGGACGCGGTCCTGGCCGGTGTCCTCGAGGTCGCGATCGCCGACGGTGAGAGGGCCGTGAACCGCACCCCCGAGCAGCTCGACGTGCTGCGGGAGGCCGACGTCGTCGACGCCGGGGGATACGGCCTGGTGCTGATCCTGGCCGGAATCGTCGCCGGTTTGCGAGGCGACGAGGAGGAGATGCCGGAGGTCGCCCGGCATGACCCCGCGCGCCTCACCCGCCCGCACCACGAGGACAGCCGCTACCGCTATTGCACGAACTTCATCGTCTCCGGAGACGGTCTGGCCGGGCGGGGGTTCGTCGCGCCGCTGGAGGAGCTCGGCGACTCGGTCCTGGTGGTCGGCGACGAGGCGACGCTGAAGGTCCACGTCCACACCGACGAGCCGGAGGCGGCTGTGGCGCTGTTCGGTGACGGCACCGTCACCAACCTCGACGTGGCCGACATGCGCGAGCAGATCGCCGAGCGCCAGGCGAGGCTCAGCGCCGGGCGCACCGGGGTCGTCGCGGTCGCCGCCGGAGAGGGGCTGGGGACCCTCTTCTCCGACCTCGGCGCCCATGTCGTAGCCGGGGGCGAGAAGCTCAACCCGTCGACCTACGAGCTGCTCGCGGGGATCCACAACGTCCCGGCCGAGCAGGTGCTGGTCCTGCCCAACTCCGCCAATGTGATCATGGCCGCCGAGCGGGCCTGCGAGCTTTCCGAGAAGCCGGCCCGGGTGCTGCCCTCGACCTCGCAGCAGGCCGGCCTGCTGGCCCTGGTCGAGCTGGATCCGGCGCTGAACGCCGCGGAGAACGCGGACCGCCTGGGTGCCGCCCTGGAGGAGATCGCGACGGGCGGGGTTGCCCCGGCCGCCCGCGACGACCCGGCGGGGCGGTTCCGGCGCGGCGACGCGGTCGGCTTCGTGGGCGAGGAGATCATCGCCTGGGGGGGCGCCGGCTCGACCCTTGCGACGACGATCGAACACCTCGCCGAGAGCGTCGAGATCGTCACCGTGATCGGCGGGGACGGGGCACCGATCCCGCTCGCGGAGATCGGCGCCCACATCCCTGACAACGTCGAGCTCGAGCTTCACGACGGGGGCCAGCCGGGTTGGTGGTGGCTGCTGGCGGCGCAGTGACCGCGAACGCCCCGAGCTTCGCGGTGGGCAGCGAGAGCGACCTCGGGGCGTTGCTCGCCGCCCCGGTCCGTACCCCGCGGCCCGCAGCCCTTCAGGCGCCGATCACGAGCCTCTCGGGAGTCGGGCCGAAGCTGGCGGCCATTGCGGCGGAGGCGGGGATCGAGACGATTGCCGACCTGCTCTGGCGCGTCCCCCACAGCTACCGCGACCGCTCGGCGGTGCGGGCCCTCGGCGACCTGCGTCTGGGCGAGGAGGCGACGGTGATGGTCGAGGTCCGATCCGCGAAGCTGCGTCGGACCCGGCGGCGTGGCCTGACCATCGTGGAGGCGACCGTCGCCGATCACAGCGGCAGCATCGGAGCCACCTGGTTCAACCAGCCCTGGCTCGCGGAGCGGATCAAGGCCGGAGGCCGCATGCTGCTGGTCGGCTCGCTCGACCGGCGCGGGTTCCGCGTCTCGGAGCAAGAGTTCCTCGGCGCCGACGAGGAGGGACACCTTCCCGCCGGGATCCACACGACCGGCCTGGTGCCGGTTCACCCGGCGACCGAGGGGCTGCGACCGCATCGGATCAGGGAGTGGGTGTGGCAGGCGCTGGCGCGAGCGGGCGACGCGATCGAGCCCCTGCCGGCCGAGCTGCGCTGCCGCCGCGGCTTTCCGGCGAGCGCCGACGCGATCCGCGCAGTGCACTTCCCCGGGGACGCCGCGAAGGCCGATCGGGCCCGCGAGCGGCTCGCCTTCGAGGAGCTCTTCCTCTACCAGGCGCTGCTCGCCGCGCGCCGGCGCAGCCGCAAATCGGGTCGGCCGGGCGAGCGGCTCGGCGCGGCGGGTCCGCTGGTCGAGCGCTGGCTTGCCTCGCTGCCCTTCCAGCCGACCGAGGATCAGCGCCGGGCCTTCGCCGAGCTCGATGACGATCTCGAGTCGGGCGAGCCGATGCAGCGCCTGCTGATGGGCGAGGTCGGGTCGGGCAAGACCGTGGTCGCCGTCTACGCGATGCTGAGGGCGCTGGAGGCCGGCTTCCAGGCCGCGCTGATGGCGCCTACGGAGACCCTTGCGGAGCAGCACGCGGCGACCCTCGACCGGCTGCTGGGCGCCGAGGCGATCGCCTTCGGCCTACTGACGGGCTCCACTCCGGCCGCGGAACGACGACGATGCCTTTCCCGCCTCGCCTCCGGCGAGCTTGGCCTGGTGGTGGGAACCCATGCCCTGATCGAGCCCACCGTGGAGTTCGGCCGATTGGGGCTCTGCGTGGTCGACGAGCAGCACCGTTTCGGCGTCCGCCAGCGGGCCGCGCTCGACGCGAAGGCGCAGGGAGAGGCGGCTCCGCACCTGCTTCACATGACCGCTACGCCGATCCCCAGGACCCTCTCGCTGACCGCCTACGGCGACCTCGACTCCTCCGTCCTGCGCCAGCTCCCGGCGGGGAGGACTCCGGTCGGGACCTGGCTCGTGGAGGAGGAGCGCCGCCCCGCCGCCTACGAATTCATCCGGGAGCGCTTGCGCGAGGGCCGCCAGGCCTTCGTGATCTGCCCACTCGTCTCCACCTCCGAGAAGCTGCAGGCGAAGGCCGTGGCCGACGAGGTCGCCCGCCTCCGGGAGGGCGAGCTTCGTGGCTTCAGCGTCGAGGCCCTGCACGGCCAGATGCCGGCCGCCGAGAAGAGCCAGGTGATGGCCCGGTTCGCCGCGGGGAGCTCGCAGGTCCTGGTGGCGACCACGGTGGTCGAGGTCGGGATCGATGTGTCCAACGCGTCGGTGATCGTGATCGAGGGCGCCGAGCGATACGGGGTCTCCCAGCTGCATCAGCTACGGGGTCGTGTGGGCCGGGGCGAGCACCGCTCGCATTGCCTCCTCTTCGCCGTGGAGGCGGGGGAGCTGAGCCGCCGCAGGCTGCAGGCGGTGGCCGAGGAGAGCGACGGCTTCAAGCTGGCCGAGATCGACCTCGGGCTGCGCGGCGAGGGGGAGGTGCTCGGCACGCGCCAGCATGGTTTGCCCCGCTTCGCGGTCGCGACCCTGCCCGAGGACACCCCGACCCTGATTGCCGCTCGCGAGGAGCTGCTCGCCCTGATCCGGCGGGAGGGCGGCCTCGAGGCGCCGGCGCTTGGTCCGCTGATGGCGGCGGCGAAGCAGCGCTTCGGCACCGATCTGGCCGATCCGATTCCGGCGTGAGGGTGATCGCCGGAGAGCTCCGCGGCCGGCGGCTGGTGGCGCCGCGTGGCTGGCGGGTGCGCCCGACCTCCGATCGCGTCAGGGAGGCGATCTTCTCGGCCCTGGGTGAGATCGACGGGGCTCGGGTCCTCGACCTCTACTGCGGCACCGGGGCGCTGTCGGTGGAGGCGCTCTCGCGCGGCGCCGCAACGGCCACGCTGATCGACCGCGACACCCGTCCGGCGCTCGGCAACATCGAGTCGCTTGGACTCGGCGGGCGCGCCGAGCTGATCCGGGGCAATGCCGTCGCCTGGTTGGGTTCGGCGATGGGGTCCGGGGTCCGCTTCGACCTGATCTTCGTCGACGCCCCCTATAGACTCGCCGACCGCGTTGGCCCCGAGCTCGACAGCCTCCTGCCGCCCCTGCTCGCCGAGGGCGGACGCGTGATCGCCGAGGGATCCGCCGCTCGCCCGCTCGAGCTCCCTTCCCTGATCAGGTTGAGAGAGCGCCGCTACGGCGGGACCGCGGTCTCCTTCTTCGCCGCGCCGGGCACCGGCGCCGGGGAGGAAGGCCCGTGAGCGAGGACAACCGCACGGCGGTCTGCCCGGGCAGTTACGACCCCGTCACCAACGGCCACCTGGACATCATCACGCGCACCGCGCGCGTCTTCGACCGCGTGGTGGTCGGGGTCGTCAACAATCCGGTGCGCAAGCAGAAGACGCTGTTCAGTGCCGAGGAGAGGCGCGGGTTCATCGCCGAGGCCACTGCTGGGATCGGCAACGTCGAGGTCGAGGTCTTCGCCGCCCTGCTTGTCGATTTCGCCCGCGACCAGGGTGCGGGCGCGATCGTCAAGGGCCTGCGCGCGATCTCGGACTTCGAGTACGAGTTCGAGATGGCCCAGCTCAACCGCAAGCTCGACCCGTCGATCGAGAGCATCTACGTGATCGCCTCGCCCCACTACAGCTTCCTCTCATCGACAGGGGTCAAGGAGATGGCCACCTTTGGCGGCGACGTCTCCGATCTGGTCCCGCCCGCGGTGGCTGCCGCGCTGGCAGACCGCCTCGGAGACAGGTAGGGTGATGGCGCTGCCCCGGGTGGGCAAGAGTTTGCAGAAGGCCGAGGAAATCACGGTTTCCATCCCGAACAATTCGCTTACCCGTAGGCTTACGACCTGCTGATGGACGTTCTGGTCCTCATAGACAAGCTGGACGACCTCGTCCACAACGCCCGGCCCGTCCCGCTTACCGATCAGGTGCGAGTCGATCGGGAGGAGATCTACGACCTCCTCGACCAGATGCGAGCCACGATCCCGGAGGAGATCAAGCAGGCTCGCTGGATCGTCAAGGAGCGCCAGGAGATGCTGGCCGAGGCGAAACGCGAGGCCGAGCGGGTGGTCCGCGAGGCCCGCGAGCAGCAGGCGCGGCTGATCTCCGACGAGGAGGTCACCAAGCAGGCCGAGCGGGCCGCAGACGAGATCGTCGAGGACGCCCGCACCCGCGAGCGCGAGATTCGACTCGGCGCCGAGGATTACGCCGACGAGATCCTCAACACCCTCGAGGTCAACCTGCAGAAGTTCCTCGCCGCCGTGCAGCGGGGTCGCGACCGCCTCGCCGGGCGCGACGAAGAGCAGGCGCCGGTCGAGCTCGAGCAACAGCAGTAATTCCGTGCCGGCGCGGTGTTAGCGCCGGCACATGCATGTAAGGCGGCGAAGCCGCCGCAAGTCATTCCCGTCCTGCGGGGCTCTTCTCTCAAATCGGCTTCGCCGATTACAAGCCGTTCGCAGGGGGTCACAACCCCCCTGGACAGACGTTCACGGCTGTTCCAACTCTTGTCTTGAGCCGGCAATACGCTGCGGGTTCTCGAGACGTCGTGAGGAGGATCTGATGGGTGAGCGGTGGTTTTCGGACTCGGAGCTGGGTGAGATGTCCCGGCCGACCATGGACCGGGCAATCGAGGCGATCGAGTCCGGCGACGCCGAGGAGGCGAAGCGCCTCTGCGAGGAGATGAAGCACGAGTCGCAGTTCATGCACGACCTGCTGGTGGACGGGGTCGCGGGGCTGATCTCCTTCGTCGGAGAGCGGCTCGGGGATGGGGGCGTCGAGGAGGCCTGGACCTACAGCCTCGGGCGCAGCTGGCGCTCGCCGGTCGAGACGATCGACTCGTTGGACCGGCGCCAGGTCGCGAAGGCGCTGGCGGCAACCTGGCGGGCTCATTCCACCAGCGGGGTCGGTCCGGTTCCGGGGGCGTTTGAGATCTCCGAGGACGCCGAAAAGCTCACCTTCACGATGAACCCGTGCGGCTCGGGGCAGCGGCTGTGGCGGATGGGCCGCTACGGCGAGGACGGGTGGGGCGTCACCCGTGAGGCGCACGAGTGGAGCTACGGCAGGGAGGAGTTCCCCCTCTACTGCACCCACTGCGCCTTCATGAACGAGACCCTGCCGATCCGCTGGATCGGCTACCCCGTCTACCCCTCGGACCCGCCCGACGACTTCGATCACGATCCCTGCACCTGGTACTGGTACAAGGACCCCGCCGACATACCCGATCGGCATTGGGAGCGCTACGGGATGGAGCGCCCCGCCCCGAGGCCGGACGAGGTCGACGTCGGTGACGGCGAGCGCTGAGCCGGAGCTGGAGCGCGGCGTCCGCTCGGTACTCGCCGAGCTTGGAATCGCGAGGGCGGAGAGGGCAACTCTGAAGGCGATCCCGGGGGGCGCCTCCCGACAGACGTTCTCGATCGAGGCCGGCGAGGGGCGGTTCGTTCTGCGCCGCGACCCGCCGGGCGCCGAGTCGCTGGTCTCCCAGGCGGGCGAGTTCCGCCTGATCGGGCTCGCTAGGGAGGCCGGCGTGCCGGTGCCCGAACCGCTGGCGCTCGAGCCGGCGGGCGGGCGCTTCGGCACGGCCGGGATGATGCTCTCCTTCGTCGCCGGCGAGTCGGTCGGGCCGCGGGTGCTGCGAAGCGGCGACCTGGCGGCTGCGCGGGCCGGACTGGCCGCGCAGCTCGGCGAGGCCGCGGCGCGGATCCACTCGATCGACCTCGCCGACTCGGGCCTGCCGCTGGCCGAAGGAGACGCGGTCCTGGCCCAGATCGAGCACTGGGAGGCGGAGCTGGCGCGGATCGGGGAGCCGCTGCCGGTCCTCGAGCTGGGCCTGCGATGGTTCCGGCTGCACCGGCCCGCCGCGGTGGAGCCGAGGGTCGTGCACGGTGACCTCAGGCTCGGGAACCTGATCGTGGGCGAGCGCGGGCTGGCGGCGGTGATCGACTGGGAGCTCGCCCACACCGGCGACCCCGCCGAAGACCTGGGCTGGCTCTGCATCCGATCCTGGCGCTTCGGGCACGACGAGCTTCCGGTCGCCGGGGTGGGCTCCCGCGAGCAGCTCCTCGATGCCTACGAGGCCGCCGGCGGCGAGCGCCCGGGGGCCGGGCGGTTGCGCTATTGGGAGCTGTTCGGAAACCTCAAGTGGGCGATCATCTGCGCCCGCCAGGCGGCCGACCACCGCAGCGGGCTGCGGCGCGGCCACGAGCTGGCCTCGCTCGGCCGCCGCATCTGCGAGCCCGAGTGGGACATGCTCGGCCTGATCGCCGAGGCGGCATGACCCAAGACCGCCCCGAAGCACCGGAGCTGCTCGATGCGCTGGCCGAATACCTGTTCACCGAGGTGCGGGAGGCGGTGCCCCGGGAGGAGCGCTTCCGGGCGCTGGTCGCGGCGAATGTCTGCGCGGTGCTGGCGCGGGAATGGCGAGCCGGCGAGACGCCGCTGAGGGAGGACCTCGAGCTGTTTGCTGCGATCCTCGGCAAAGAGCTCGAGGTGCCCACCGATGCGGATCGGCTGCGGACTGCCGTTCGCGATGCCGAGGATCACCTCGCCGAGGCGCTCCGGTCCGGCGCGATGGACGATCGCCTCGAGGAGGTCGCCGAGCTGCTGCGGTCGCACGTCCGGCGCAAGCTGGATGTTGCGCGCCCCGGTTACGACGGCTGAGCGGCCGCGGCGGCTCAGCGGCTCTGCGAGCCGAGGGTGAAGGTGTTGAGGGCGAAGCCGCCGTCGATCCCGATCACCTGTCCGGTGATGTAGCCGGCATGCTCGGAGGCGAGATAGGCGGCGAGCTCGGCGACCTCATCCGGCTCGGCCATGCGGCCGGCGGGGATCGCCCCGTCGAGCTGTTCGACGATCTCAGCCGGCATTGCCCTGACCTTCTCGGTCGCGACCATCCCGGGAAGGATCGCGTTCGCTGTGATGCCACGGCGGGCGTTCTCGGCGGCGATCGTCTTGACCATCCCGATCAGGCCGGCCTTCGAGGCGGAGTAGGCGACCTGGCCGGGGAGCCCTGCGGTCGCGGCCCCGCTGGAGATCACGACAATCCGGCCCCAGCGGCGCTCGCGCATCCCGCCGAGGCAGGTCTGCACGGCCCGAAACGCGCCGCTGAGATTGACCTCGATGTCGCGATTCCACTGCTCGGAGCTCATCCTGTGGGCGGGGGCGATCGTGTCGGTGATTGCGGCGTTGGAGACGCAGACGTCGATCTCACCCGGGTCGGGGAGCGGGTCCGCGGCGAGGTCCAGCCGGATGTCGCAGCCGGGGTCGCGGTCGAGGGTGATCACCTCCGTCCCCGCCTCGGCGAGTCGCGCAGCGATCGCCGCGCCGATGCCGCGAGCGGCGCCGGTGACCAGCGCACGCCGGCTCGCGGCGGCGTCCGCCGGCACGTCAGAGCCCCGTTCCGTGTTCGCCGGCTCGCCCCGCGTCGCTCTTCTCGTAGAAGCGTCCCAGTCGCTCCAGCGTCTCGTCCGGGTCGGCACAGGTGTAGGCGTTCCAGGCCTCGTTACGGAGCTGCTCGTCCAGCGGGCGGCCGATCGTGTCGAGGATCGTCTGCTTGGCCGAGCGCACGGCTCGCTGCGAGTTGCGGAGGATCTGCGCGGCGACCGTTTCCGCTTCTTCGAGCAGGTGCTCGTGGGGCACGACCCTCGTCACCAGGCCCCAGGTCAGTGCCTGCTGCGCGTCGACCGGCTCGGCCGTGAGGAGCATGTGGGAGGCGACGCCGGTGCCGCAGGCGTTGACCAGCCGCACGAGGCCACCGTCGCCGTGGTGGAACCCGCGGCGGGCCTCGAAGGAGCCGAACATCGCGCGCTCGGAGGCGATGCGGATGTCACAGGCGAGTGCGGTCTCCAGCCCCCCGGCGAGCGCCCAACCGTTGACCGCGGCGATGATCGGCTTGTAGATCCTGTGCATGCCGCGGGTGAAGCCGTTCAGCCCCAGCTCGACGATCTCGCGGATGTCGGCGGGCTTCGCGTCCTCCATGATCGGCGGGATGTAGGTCTTCAGGTCGGCCCCGGCGCAGAAGGCCTCGCCGGCCCCGGTGAGGATGGCGACGTCGAGACCGTCGTCGTCGCGGAAATCGGACCATGTCTCGATCATCTGCCGGTGGACGTCGGGGTCGATCGCGTTGCGCGCCTCGGGCCGGTTGATCGTCACGTAGGCGATCCGCCCCCGTTTCTCGTAGAGCACTTTCGGCATCAGCCTCTCCTTCCGTCGGGAGCCCGATGCTATGCCGTCAGCAGGGTGCGGATGGTCGCCGTGAGACTCTCCGGCTCGTCGGCAACCTGGCGCCAGGTTGCGCGGATCACCCGCCAGCCCGCGGCGGCCAGGAGCTGATCGCGGCGGCGATCCGATTCGAAAGCCGATGGGGTGCCGTGGTAGGCGCGCCCGTCGAGCTCCGCGACGAGCCGCCGCGACGGCCAGGCGAGGTCCACCTCGAAGCGCAGGTCTCCGACCGCAACGGTCTTGTTCGCCCGTGGCTTAATAGACACCGGCATATATGCGGTGAAGCCGCCCGGTATCGAGGCGATGGCTGACAGCGCGACGAGACACGCTGTTGAGTCCGTCACAGGCCCCGCCATTGGCCCCGTGACGGTCGGCCCCAGCGCTCGCCGGCGTTCGCCCTACTCGTAGGCGGCGCGGATCACGGCCAGGTCGTCCGTCTTCCAGACGACCTCTCCGTCGCACCACCGGGCGAGGTCGGCGGCTGAGTCGGGGAAGTCAAGGGCCGGGTCGATCGGCGTCACCTGGCGCTCGGCCTTCACCACGTCGCCGATCACCAGGGAGCGCGACTGCTCGCGCACGCGCCGGAACAAGGTTCGCTTCGCGTCGTCGTCCAGGTGATGTACCGAGAGAACCGAGATGACCAGGTCCCAGGGCCCGTCGGGCAGGGGATCCTCCATCCTCGCCAGCTGCACGTCGTCATATGTCTCGCGGGCCCGGAAGACCATTTCCGGGTTGGAGTCGAGCCCGATCACCCAGGCGTCGGGGAAGGCCTCGATCAGCCGGTCCGTGGTTTCGCCCGTTCCCATGCCCAGCTCGAGCACGCGCTCGGGAGGGAAGGGGATCGCCGCCACCGCCGCCCGCTGAAGCTCGTCGTAGCGGGGTACCTCGGAGCGGATCCTCTCCAGGTACGTTTCCGGACGTGAGTGGAATTGGGCGCTCATGGCTAATCTCGAAGGGCGCCCCATCGTAGTCGGCCCCGACGCCGCGGATGCGACCCCCGCCCAAGACCACCTTCGACCTCGCCAGCCTGCAGCTCTCGCACGGGGAGGGGCGCTCGGTGGAGCTTCCGGTCCGCACCGGCGAGCTGGAGATCGGCGGCCAAACCTTTCGCGCCCGGCCGGACCCGGCCGACGCCCGGCTTGACGTCTCCCGCACTCGCACCGGTCACGCGATGCGCCTGCGCTTCGATCTCAGGCTCGAGGGCCCCTGCATGCGCTGCCTCGAGCCGGCGACGCTGGAGGTGGTGGTCGACGCCCGGGAGGTCGACCAGCCCGGCGACGAGGAGATGAGCAGCCCCTACGTCAGTGAGGGGGAGCTGGACATCGGCCACTGGGCCCACGACGCCGTCGCCCTTGCGGTTCCGGAGCGGATTCTCTGCCGCCCCGAGTGCGCCGGGCTCTGCCCGGTCTGCGGCGCATCGCTGAACGATGCCGACCCCGCCGAGCACGAGCACGGTGGCGGTGCCGACCCGCGCTGGGCGAAGCTGCGCGAGCTAGATCTGTAGCCAGGAGCGGCTGCCGGCAGCTACCATGTTCGCCCCAATGGCGGTACCGAAGAAAAGGACGTCGCGTACCCGTCGCGACAAGCGACGCGCCACGCACGGCGCCGCCAAGCCGCGCCTCAACGAGTGCCCGCGGTGCCACAGCCCGCGTCTTCCCCATCGCGTCTGCCCCACCTGCGGGACCTACGCGGGGCGTGAGGTGATCACGCACCGGATCGCTGAGGCTCCCGCCGCCCCAAGCCCGGAGGAGTAGGTGCCGGACCAGGCCGGCGTCGCCGTGGCCCTTGACGGCTTCGGGGCCGAGCAGGGCTTCGAAGTGCTCGCCGAGGGCGCCAGGCTCGCCGCCGCCGACGGGATCCGCCTGCGGGTTTTCGGCCCCGCAGCCGAGCTGGGGCTCGAGAGCACGGACGGCGTCGAGGTGATCGAGACAGGCGAGTGGGTCACCAACCAGGACGACCCCGTGAAGGCGGTGCGGTCGCGCGAGGGCGCCTCGATCGTCCGTGCAACGGCAGACGTCGCCGGCGGCGACAGCGATGCCCTGGCCAGTGTCGGCTCGACGGGCGCGGCGATGGCAGCGGCGACCTTCGGCCTGCGCCGCCTCCAGGGAGTGCAGCGCCCGGCGCTCGCCGTGCGGGTCCCGGTCCCCGGCAAGCCCGTCCTCTTCCTCGACGTCGGCGCGAACGTTGTCGTCCGCCCCCAGCACCTGGTCCAGTTCGCCTTCCTCGGCGCGGCCTTCAGCGAGGCCGTGCTCGGCGTGAAGCGGCCGCGGGTCGGCCTGCTCTCGGTCGGCGAAGAGGCTGGAAAGGGCTCTTCCGACGTGGTCGCCGCCAACGACCTTCTCACCGGGGCGCCCGGGATCGAGTTCATCGGCAATGTCGAGGGACGCGACATCCCCGAGGCCGCCGCCGACGTGATCGTCACCGACGGGTTCACGGGGAACATCTCGCTGAAGCTGATGGAGGGCACGGCGCGCACGGTCACAGCGGCGATCCGCGACGCCGCGCGCTCCAACCCGCTGGCAGCTGCCGGCGGGCTGTTGATGCGCCAGGCCCTCGCGGAGGTCCGGCGCGAGCTCGATCCGGACACCACCGGAGGCGCGATCCTCCTCGGCCTGCGGCGGATCGCCGTGGTGGGTCACGGCAGCTCCGGACCCGAGGGGGTCGCCAACGTGGTTCGCCTCGCTGCTCGAAGTGTCGAGGTGCGGGCCATCGAGCTGACCTCGGCGCTGCTCCAGGAGGGCGGCGCGACCCGCGGGTCCCTCGCCGAGGAGAACGCGGGCGTGATAGGAACTCCCCGATGACTCGCGAGGAAGTCACCACGCTTGTCCGTGAGCACCTGGCCGAAGAGCTCGAGATCGACGTCGAGAGGGTCACCGAGCAGTCGCGCTTCAAGGAGGACCTCGACGCCGATTCGCTCGACCTCTACGAGCTTGTGATGGAGCTCGAGGATCGCTACGGGGTCTCGGTGCCTGAGGAGGACGCGGCCCGCATCCAGACGGTCGGCGACGCGATCGACTTCGTGCTCCAGCACGCCCCCGCCTAGCCGAGTGGCATTCGATGTCGACTCCGCCGTCGCCTCGCTCGAGGCGCTGGTGGCCGAGTTGCCGCCCGACCTGCGCCGGCAGGCCCTGACTCACTCCTCTTGGACGAGGGACCGCGCCGACTCCTACGAGCGGCTGGCCTTCATCGGCGACAGCGTCCTCGGCCTCGCGGTTGCGGCGGAGGTTTTCGCCCGCTTCCCGGCCCTTGATGCCGGGGCGCTGACGAAGATCCACAACCAGGCGGTGAGCGGGACCTCCTGCGCCGCGGTCGGCCGCCAGCTCGGCGTCGCAGAGATGCTGAAAGCCGCCGAGACGACCGGCGCCTCGAACGGAATTCCCGCGGTAATCCTGCTGGAGGGCGAGCGCCCGCTGCCCGAGGTGACCGAGGCGCTGATCGGTGCCTGCTTCCTCGCGCACGGCTTTGAGCGCACCGCGGCCGCCGTGGCTGAGGCGTTCGAGCCGCGCATCCTGCTCGCCGTGGAGACCCGGATCGACTTCAAATCGGCCCTGCAGGAGTTCCTGGCGCAGCGCGGCGCGACCGTCAGCTATGAGGTGATCAGCGAGGAAGGCCCGCCGCATGACCGGACCTTCGAGGTCTCCGCCATGGTCGAAGCGGAGGCCATCGGACGCGGCTCGGGGCGGAGCAAGAAGGCGGCAGAGCAGGTCGCAGCCGAGCAGGCGTTGAAGTCGCTGGGAGACTGAGCGCTACGGTCCCCGCTTCGCGTCCGACCGAACCGCGAGCCTTGATACTGCTCCGATGTACCTGAAATCGATCAGCCTGAAGGGGTTCAAGTCCTTCCCCGAGCGGACGAAGCTGCACTTTTCGCCGGGAGTCAGCGTGATCGTCGGCCCCAACGGCTCGGGCAAATCGAACATCACCGATGCAGTGCTCTGGGCGCTGGGGGAGCAGAGCCCCGGCGCCGTTCGGGGATCCTCGATGCAGGACGTGATCTCGGCCGGGGGGCACGGCGTCGGCACCCGGCGCCGGGCCGAGGTCGAGGTCGTCATCGACAACTCCGAGGGCCGTGCCGCGACGGACTTCTCCGAGATCTCGATTGAGCGCAGCCTCGACCGGGCCGGCGAAGGCGCCTACCGGCTGAACGGGGCCCGCTGCCGCCTGGTCGACGTGGTCGACGTCCTCTCCGACACCAACATGGGCCGCGAGATGCACTCGGTGATCAGCCAGGGCCGGGTCGAGTCGATCGTCCACTCGAAGCCGAGGGAGAGGCGCATGTTGATCGAGGAGGCAGCCGGCCTCGGCAAGCACCGCAAACGCCGGCGCCGCGCGGAGTTGAAGCTGAAGGCGACCCGCGACAACCTCGACCGCGCCCTCGACGTGGAGCGCGAGGCGCGCTCCCGCCTGAGGCCGCTGAAGCGCCAGGCGCAGGCCGCCGAGCTCGGCGCCCGGATCGAGCGCGAGGAGCTGGAGCTGAGGGCGCAACTGGTCGCCGAGGAGCTCCGCTTCGGCGAGGACCGGCTGGCCGCGGCGGAGGACACCGCCGGCCGCGCGCGCTCGGTGCGCGAAGGCCTTGAGCGCAAGCTCGCCGAGGTCAGCGTTCGCCGCCGGGCGGCCGAGGAGCGCTTCGCCGATCGCGACCGCGAGCGGACAGTCGCCTGGGGGTTGCTGACCCATCTGCGCAGCGACGCGGAGCGGATCGCCGTCCGCGACGCCAACCTCGCCGACCGGACGGTGGAGCTGGAAGCGAGACTCGCGCACCTGCGCGGCGAGCTCGGGCCGCTGACCCTCGACATCGATGGCGCCGGGACCGCTCCGGTCGAGCGGGCCCGCAAGCTCGAGCAGGAGCTGGGCGACGTCGAGGCCGGCCTCGCCGCCGCCTCCGAGGGGCTGGGACGCGCCCGCGCCGAGGGGTCCGAGGCGGCTCGTGCGACGGCCCTGGGGGCGGTCCAGTCCGGCGTCGAGCGGGCCGCTCGCCATGCTCGCCGCGCCGAGGGCCTGCTCGGCGAGCGCCACCGCGAGCGGCTGCGGGCGCTCGTGGCCGAGGCCGAGGACCTGATCGAGGCGGTCGCAGCCGCCTCCGCGGCCGTCGGGACGCTTGCCGAGGCTCTCCGAGGGCGGATCGCGTCAGCCGAGGCGAAGGTCGTCGGCGGCGAGGGCGAGGGCGACGCGATCGCCGAGGAGATGCGCTCCTGCTCGCAGCGGGAGGCCGAGCTGCAGGCCGAGTTGAAGGGGCTCACCGACGAGTTGACGAAGGCGGAGGTCGAAGCCGCTCACCTTGGCGATCGGCGCGCGGAGGCCGCCCGGGAGCTTGCCGAGATCGGGGAGAGGCTCGGGCGGGAAACGGGCCCGGCCGAGCAGCCCCTGACCGATGCCGAGCGCGAGGAGATCGACCGGAGCTTGGATCGACTCGAGCGTCGCCGCTCACAGATCGGCCCGGTCAACCCGCTCGCCGAGCACGAGTATGAGGAGGCTCGTGCCCACGTCGCCGACCTCCAGACCCAGCGTGAGGACACCAGCCGGGCCCTCTCCGAGCTCCAGTCGCTGATCCGGGAGATCGACCACGAGATCGAGCGCGCCTTCGAGGAGACCTTCCAGGCGACGGCAAAGAACTTCGAGGAGATGGTCGAGCACCTCTTCCCCGGCGGACGGGGCAAGCTGCGGCGGGTGTCGCTGCGACCGCTTGCCGACTCGAAGGGCGAGGAGGCGGAGCAGGAAGCCGAGGACGACGAGGCGGGAGAGGACGGTTCCGAGCGCGAGGTCCTCGGGGTCGAGATCGAGGTCACCCCGGCCGGAAAGTCGACCCGGAAGCTCTCACTGCTCTCCGGTGGCGAGAAGTCGCTGGTCGCGCTCGCCTTCGTCTTCGCGGTCTTCCTCGCGCGGCCCTGTCCCTTCTACATCCTGGACGAGGTCGAGGCCGCTCTCGACGACGCGAACATCGACCGCTTCCTGCAGCTGATCAGGCGGTTCTGCGATCGCGCCCAGTTCGTGATCGTCACCCACCAGAAGCGCACGATGGAGGCGGCCGACGTGCTCTACGGCGTGAGCATGGGGGGCGATGGCATCACCAAGGTCGTCTCGCGCCGGCTCCCGCGCGAGGGGGAGGACGAGGAGGCCGGTGCTGAGGGCCCCGCGCCCTTTGCCGGAATCGCGCCGGACGAGGCGATCGAGGCCGCCTAGATGCGCGACTCCTCGGCCGTCTAGGGCGAGCCAGTGCCAACCGGCTGGCAGGAGATCCTCGATCTGGGGGCCCGCGAGGCGCCGGCCGAGGTCGAACGCGTTGAGGAGGAGGACGGGGGGGAGGGGCGCCGGGGCGTTCTGTCGCGGCTCCGGGAGAGCCTCTCGCGAAGCCGAGCGGCGCTCAGCGAGGAGATCTCAGCCAGCCTCTTCGACCGCATCGACGAGGAAACCTGGGAAAGGCTCGAGGAGGCGCTGATCCTCGCCGACGTCGGCGCTCCGACGACCGCGCAGGTCGTCGAGGGCCTCGAAAGGGAGGTCGAGTCGGGAGCGGTCGGCGCCGACGGCGCGGCAATCCGCCAGCGGCTGATCGAGATGCTCGCGGAGATCGCCTCGACCGGCGAGCGCCGCATTGACCTTCGCGCCGAACCGGCCGTACTGCTGATGGTTGGGGTCAACGGCTCCGGCAAGACCACGACGATCGGGAAGATCGCCTGGCACCTGGGCAAGGAGTTCGGTCTCGGAGTCGTACTCGGCGCCGCCGACACCTACCGCGCCGCCGCGGCCGAGCAGCTCGCCGAGTGGGCGTCGCGGGCAGGCGCGAACCTCGTTCGCTCCGCCGCCGGCGCCGATCCCGGCGCTGTCGCCTTCGACGCGATCGCCGCCGCCCGGGCGCGCTCCGCGGACGTCGTGATCGTCGACACCGCCGGACGCCTCCACACACAGGGCAACCTGATGGACGAGCTGGCGAAGGTGCGACGGGTGATCAGCAAGCAGATCCCGGAGGCGCCCCACGAGACGCTGATCACGATCGACGCCACCACCGGCCAGAACGGCCTCCGCCAGGCGAAGGTGTTCTCCGAGGCGGTGGCGCTCGACGGGGTTGTGCTCACCAAGCTGGACGGGACCGCGAAAGGGGGCATCACCCTCGCGATTGCATCCGAGCTGGGGATCCCGGTGAAGCTGATCGGCACCGGCGAGGGCCTCGAGGACATGCGTCCCTTCGACGCGCTCGAGTTCGCTACCGCGCTGCTCGGGGAGTAGCCCCGGTCCGCCAGGCCGACCAGTCGCGGACCGGCGCGATCAACTCGGCGTGCTCGAGCCGCAGGAAGGCCTCGACCACTGCCGGGTCGAAGCGGGTCCCCGAGCCGGAGCGGATCTCCTCCAGAGTCTCCTCGAGAGTCCATGGCTCGAACCGGGTCCGACCGTGGGTCAGGGTGTCGAAGGCGTCGGCAAGGTGCGTTATCCGCCCGCCGACCGGTATCTCCTCGCCTCCCAACCCTCGTGGGAACCCTCCGCCGTCCCAGCGCTCGTGGTGGGTGAGCGCGATCTGCTCCGCCAGCCGCAGCGCCGGCGCCTCGCTTCCGCCGAGGATGTCGGCCCCGACAACGGTGTGCTCGCGCATCGTGATCGCCTCCTCCCCGGAGAGCTTGCCGGGCTGAAGCAGGATCTCCTCGCTGACGCCGAGCTTTCCGATGTCGTGCAGCGGGGCAGCCTGCGCGATCAGCTCCACGAAGCCGGGGGAGAGGTCGAGCTCCTGAGCGATCGCGGCGCTGATGCGGCCGACGCGGACGGTGTGCTCGTGGGTCCCCTTCTCGTGCAGCTCGGCGGCGACCGCCAGCCGCTGCAGCGTCTCCAGTCGGGAGCGCTCCAGCTCCCGGGTGCGTTCTCCAACCACGCCCTGCAGCATCCTCTCCCGCGTCCGCAGGCCTTCCTCCGCCCGCTTCAGCCCCGTGATGTCGTAGATCACGCCCTGGGTGATCTCCTCTCCGCCCTGGGTGAGACCGACCGCGACGTCGCGCACCCAGATCTCCTCCCCGGACTTGGTCCGCATCCGGTAGTCGGTCGCGTTGGGCTCGCCCGAGCTGAGCGCCCGGCGTTCGTCGGAGATCGCCAGCGCGACATCGTCGGGGTGGACCTGGCGCTGCCACAGCCCGGGGTCCTGGCGCCACTCATCCGGGGTGAAGCCAAGCATCGTCTCGATGTGGGGGCTGACGTAGTGCCAGCGCGCCTTCTCGCCGGGCTCGGCAAGGTAGGCGATCACGGGGGCCTGTTCGGCGACGAACCTGTAGCGGGATTCCTCGGAGGCGAGCCGGGCGTGACGGTCGCGCCTTCCGGCGTACAGCTCGCAGCCGATCAGCGCGGCGGCCAGGCCTCCGAGCGCCGCGGTGACCCAGGTATCGGCGGCGATCACTGCGGCGAGGAGCGAGCCCAGCGCGGCCAGCAGCGCTGCCCCGAGGAGGAGCGGGCGGCTCGGTCGGTCTCGTCCGGGGGAACTCTGCATTGCGATTCGCTTCTCCAATATGGATCGTAGTGGGCGCCTCCGACTAAGCTGGGCCGGTGTTCGACCAACTTTCAGATCGGCTCCAGTCGGCCCTCTCGGACGTCCGCTCGCGCGGGAAGCTGACCGAGGAGGACGTCGACCGGGCGATGCGCGAGATCCGCCTCGCCCTGCTCGAGGCGGACGTCAACTTCAAGGTCGTGAAGGGTTTCACCGCGACCGTGAAGGAGCGCTGCCTGGGCGCCGACGTGCTGGGGAGCCTCGATCCCGGCCAGCAGGTGGTGAAGATCGTCAACGAGGAGCTGACCACGCTGATGGGCGGGGCGGGGCGCGACATCGTCATCGCCCCCAGCCCTCCGACGGTGATCTTGATGGCCGGCCTGCAGGGCTCCGGCAAGACCACGGCGTGCGCGAAGCTCGCCCGCCATCTGGGGGACGGCGGGCGCAAGGTGGCGCTCGCAGCCTGCGACCTCCAGCGCCCGGCCGCCGTCGAGCAGCTGGCCAAGATGGGTGCCCGCGCCGGGGCCAAGGTGTACGAGCGGGGAACCGACGCCGATCCGGTTGCGGTCGCCGAGTGGGCGCTCGGGCAGGCCCGGGAGGAGGACCGCGACGTGCTGATCGTCGACACGGCCGGCCGGCTTCACGTCGATCCCGAACTGATGGACGAGCTGGCGCGGATCCGCAAGGCCGTCCGCCCGCACGACGTGCTGCTGGTGGTGGACGCGATGACCGGGCAGGACGCGGTCGGGGTGGCCGAGTCCTTCTCCGAGGCGGCGGAGTTCGACGGCGTCGTGATCACCAAGCTCGACGGCGATGCCCGCGGGGGCGCGGCCCTGTCGGTCAAGGCGGTGACCGGGAAGCCGATCATCTACGCGTCCACGGGCGAGAAGATCGAGGAGTTCGAGCGCTTCCACCCCGATCGTATGGCGGGCCGCATCCTCGGCATGGGCGATGTGCTCAGCCTGATCGAGAAGGCCGAGAAGGAGGTCGACGCGGAGCAGGCCGCCGGCCTGCAGGAGAAGATGCGCACCGACCAGTTCACGCTCGAGGATTTCCTCTCCCAGCTCAAGCAGGTGCGGAAGATGGGGCCGATCGGGAACCTGCTGGGGATGATGCCGGGGATGGGGGGGATGAAGCAGCTGCGCGGGGCGGAGGTCGACGAGCGCGAGCTGGACCGGGTCGAGGCGATGATCCTCTCGATGACCCCGCAGGAGAGGGCGAACCCGGCACTGATCAATGGCTCCCGCCGCAAGCGCATCGCCACCGGCTCGGGCACCAAGGTCCAGCAGGTCAACCAGCTCGTCAAGCAGTTCGACCAGATGCGCAAGCTGATGAAGCAGGTCGCGTCCGGCCAGATGCCCGACGCCCAGCAGCTCGCCCAGCAGATGGCCGGCGCCGGCGGTAAGCCGAAGTTCAAGCGTCGCTGACCCGCTAACCTTCCGCGGCCGATGGCAGTGCGAATCAGACTCACACGAGTGGGCTCGAA
This sequence comes from uncultured Actinomycetes bacterium, assembly GCA_963738305.1. GTDB lineage: Bacteria > Actinomycetota > Thermoleophilia > Solirubrobacterales > 70-9 > JBBRHQ01. The sequence continues at coordinate 333,691 of CAVTVU010000007.1, forward strand.
GAAGAACCCGATCTGGCGCGTGGTGGTCGCCGACAAGCGCTCGCCGCGGGACGGCCGGACGATCGAGACGATCGGCCGCTACAACCCACAGACCGACCCGTCGGTGATCGAGATCGACGAGGAGCGCGCCCGCCACTGGCTCGACCACGGCGCGCAGCCGTCCGAGACCGTCGCCAGCTTGCTCCGCTCTCAGGGGATCAGCGCGACCCGGAGCGAGTAGGTCGCGGTGCGGGACCTTCTCGAGTTCCTGACCCGGGCATTGGTCGAGCATCCCGACGAGGTCGTCGTGGAGGAGCTCGAGGAGGACGGCGATCTGGTCTACGAGATCACCGTCGCCGACGAGGACCTGGGCCGGGTGATCGGCAAGCGAGGGCGGGTGGCGAACGCGATCCGCTCGGTGGCAAAGGCCGCGGCGGTCCGGATCGAGCGGCGAGTGATCGTCGATATCTTGGACTGACGGCGGCCCGCCGTCCGGCGTTCGCGATGAGGCTCGACATCTTCACCCTCTTTCCGGAGGCCTTCGAGTGGTTCTCCGCCCAGCGGCCCGTTCACAACGCGCTCAGCGAGGGCTCGGAGCTGAGGTTGTTGAGCTACCGCCAGACCACGCCGCTGGGGGCCGGCCAGGTGGACGACTCCCCCTACGGGGGAGGCGCCGGGATGCTCCTGCGGGTCGACGTCGTGGACACGGCGCTCGAGGCTGCCTACCCGCACGGCAACCGGCCCCGGATCGTGCTGCTGGCGCCCTCCGGACGCCTGCTCGACGACGCCCTCGCCACCGAGCTGGCGCGGGAGCCCCACCTGGCGCTGATGTGCGGCCGCTACGAGGGATTCGACCAGCGGGTCCACGATCACCTCGCCGACGACGAGGTCTCGATCGGCCGCTACGTACTCGCCGGCGGCGAGCTGGCCGCGATGGTTCTCGCCGACGCGGTGATCCGCAAGCTGCCAGGTGCGCTCGGGCACGGCGAGAGCGCCGTCGAGGAGTCATTCAGCGAGGCCCTCGACGGGGCTCCCGAATATCCCCACTTCACCAGGCCTCCCAGCTACCGCGGATGGGGGGTGCCGGACGTCCTCCTCTCAGGCGATCATGAGCGGATTAGGGAGTGGCGCGCCGCCCGCAGCCGGGAGCGTGCCGAGCGGCTCGGATCACCCGGCGGCGGGTAGCCGCTACCGCTACCATTCCGCAACCGCGCAGGTCGGTCCCGCATTGCGCGGTTTTTTCTCGGCCGATTCCCGACTGCGATCCCATGAGCACCATCATCGACAGCATCGAGCGCCGCCAGCTGAGGGAGGGCCTGCCCTCGTTCGGTCCGGGCGATCGCGTCCGCGTCCACTTCCAGGTGGTCGAGGGGAGCCGTCGCCGCACCCAGGTCTTCGAGGGCATCGTCCTGAAGCGCCAGGGCTCGGGCGCTCGGGAGACATTCACCGTGCGGAAGCAGTCCTTCGGTGTCGGCGTCGAGCGGACCTTCCCGCTGCACTCTCCGAAGATCGAGAAGCTCGAGGTCGCCGGGCGCGGCGCCGTGCGCAGGGCGAAGCTCTACTACCTTCGGGGGCGGGTCGGCAAGGCAGCCAGGGTGGCCGAGCGCCGCTGGGGGATCGACGAGGAAGTGATCGGCGCCCCGGCGGGCAGCGAGGCCGAGGCGATCGACTCGGAGGGAGTCGGGCAGGACGAGATCGTGCCGGTCGAGACGGAGGAACCGGAGCACGAAGACGAGGCCCCCGAGGGGGAGGCGCCGACTCCCGAGGCTGACGAGGCGGCTCCCGAAGCGGAGGAGCCCCCCGAGGCAGAGACGGAGGCCCCAAGGGCGGAAGCGGCGGAGGGCGAACCCGAAGCGGAAACCGCTGGAGCCAGGGGAGACGAGAAGGCCGAGGGCGAGTCCGACGAGGACTCGGACTGACCCCCTCGATCCCTAAGCCGCAGACCAAGCTCGGCGGGCTCGTCGAGCTCGTCGTGATTGTGCTGCTCGCGCTGGGGCTGGCGCTGGGGATCCAGGCCTTCATCGTCAAGCCCTACCAGATCCCCTCCGAGTCGATGGAGCCGACGCTCGACGTCGGCCAGCGGGTCCTGGTCAACCGTTTCATCTACCACTTCACCGACCCCTCGATCGGCGACATCGTCGTCTTCCACCCGCCGGCCGGCGCCGAAAGAGAAAAGTGCGGAATGCACCACCCTCTTGACCAGGCTTGTCCAGAGCCGACCAAGGCCGAATCGGATCAGAACTACATCAAGCGCATCGTCGCCGGCCCAGGGGACACGCTTGCGGTCAAGGACGGCCACCCGGTCGTCAACGGGGTGGAGAAGAAGGACGAGAGCTACATCAACCCGTGCATCCCGGCCGATGGCGGCGGGGCATGCAATCTGTCCAAGCCGATAACCATTCCACCCGACCACTACTTCATGATGGGGGACAACCGTGGCTCGAGTGACGACAGCCGCTTCTGGGGCCCCGTCCCCCGAGACTGGATCATCGGCAAGGCCTTCGCGACGTACTGGCCCCCCGACCGGATCGGTCTCCTCTAGGAAGCGGCGCCAGGCGCGCACCCGCCGGCTCTTCGCCTTCGATCGCTCGCTCGGCAGCCGCCTCGTCGCCGGGGCCGACGAGGCGGGGCGGGGCAGCCTCGCCGGTCCCCTGGTCGCCGCCGGCGTCCTGATCGACTACGAGGCTCTCGGCCTCGCCGATCGCCGCGCCCTGACCGGGCTCCACGACTCCAAGCAGATGACCGAGCAGCTGCGCGAGCGGCTCTACCCGCGCGTCCTGCGCGCCGCAGCGCGAGTCAGCGTCGTCTTTCGCTGCGTTCGCGGTATCGACTCGCGCGGGCTGCACGTGACCAACGTCGAGGCTCTCTCGTCTGCACTCGTCGCGTTGGAGGCCGGCGACGCGGTCCATCTGGTCGACGGCTTCTCCCTGCCACCCTGCCCGCTCGAGCACCGCCGGGTGATCGAGGGGGATGGCACGAGCGCCGCGATCGCCGCCGCCTCGGTCATCGCGAAGGTCAGCCGCGACCGCTACATGCGGCGCCTCGCCGAGGCGCATCCGGGCTGGGGATTCGAGGAGAACGTCGGCTACTCGACCCCCGATCACCGGGATGCGATCGCCGCGATCGGCATCTCCCCCCAGCACCGCCGCTCCTTCCAGTCGGTGGCCTACCGCCAGCTCGAGCTGGCCGGCTGAGCTCACCAGGCGGCGCGGATGTGCTCGTAGGCGGCCAGCGTGCCGTCCGCGGCGAACGTGACCCCGACCGCGTCGAAGCGCAGCTCTCCGATCCGGCCCGGAGGCCGGTTGGAGGCAAGCCAGGCCGCGGCGAGGCGGCGCAGCCGGCGCTGTTTGCGCGGGCCGATCGCCAGCACGGGGCGTCCGGGCCCGGCAACTGCGCCCTCCCGCCCCGCCTTGACCTCGACGAAGACCAGATCGCCGCGATCGAGGGCGACGATGTCGATTTCGCCCCGGCGCGTCCTCGCGTTTCGCTCGAGGATCGTCCAACCGCCGGCGCGCAGCCGGCGCGCGACCAGCTCCTCGGCTGCCCTTCCGGTCCTCTGCCTTGCCGCGGTCATCGCGGTCAGAGCGTGTATGGCGTCCTCGCGCCGGTGGCGCGCCGGTTGTGACGATTTTCTGACGGCTGGCGCGCAACCGGGCAAATCACCCGGCCTAGCTTGGCGGGGTGCTCGCGACCACCCGGACATTCGCCCTGGACGGAATCGACGCCAGGCCGGTCAGGGTCGAGGCGGACGTCCAGAGCGGCCTGCCGAGCTTCGCGATGGTCGGACTCCCAGACGCCGCGGTGCGAGAGGCCCGGGAGCGGGTGCGGGCGGCGATGGACAACTGCGGCTTCGACTTCCCGCAGCGGCGGATCACGATCAACCTGGCGCCTGCCAGCCTGCGTAAGGCCGGGCCGGGCTTCGATCTGGCTATCGCCACGGCCCTGATGGCGGCCTCCGGCCAGATCCGTTCCGACGGTCTGGCTTCCGTCCCGATCGCCGGCGAGCTGGCCCTGGACGGCACCGTGCGGCCGGTCGCAGGGGCGCTGGCCATGGCCGAGACAGCCGCCCGGCAGGGCGACGCCGAGCTGGTGCTGCCGGCGGCCAACGGTCCCGAGGCGGCGCTGGCGAGCGACGTGCGGGTGTTGCCGGTCGAGAGCCTGGCCCAGATCAGCGCCCTCGCCGCCGGCGAGTGGAAGCCGCCCGCCCCGCGGGCCCTGCCGCTCGCGGCGGGGCCGAGCGGTGGCCCGGACCTCGCCGATCTGAGAGGCCAGGCGCACTTTCGGTTCGCGCTCGAGGTCTCCGCCGCCGGCGGGCACAGCCTGCTGATGGTCGGACCACCCGGGGCGGGGAAGTCCCTCGCCGCCCGCCGCGTGCCCTCGATCCTGCCCCCGCCGACCGGCGAGGAGGCGCTCGAGATCGCCCGGGTCTCCAGTGCCTGCGGCTCCTCGAACGAGCTTGGGGGAAGCCGGCCCTTCCGCGCCCCGCATCACACGATCTCCGCCGCCGGGCTGATCGGGGGCGGCAACCCGCCGCGAGCCGGGGAGGTCACCCTGGCCCACGGCGGCGTCCTCTTCCTCGACGAGCTCTGCGAGTTCCGCCGCGACGCGCTCGAGGCCCTGCGCGCTCCCCTCGAGACCGGCTGGGTGTCGATCGGCCGTTCGGGCTCCCGCCGCAGCCTTCCGTGCAGCTTCATGCTCGTCGCGGCCGCCAATCCCTGCCCCTGCGGGCGCGGCGAGGAGGACGAGCGCTGCACCTGCGGGGTGCAGGACGTCCGCCGCTACCAGGGGCGGCTCAGCGGCGCCCTTGCTGACCGCATCGACATCGTCGTCCCGGTCGCGCAGCCGCGGGCGACGGAGATCGGGGGCGGCGAGGGGGAGCGCTCGGCAGAGGTCCGCGCCCGGGTCGGCCCGGCCCGCGAGCGCCAGCGCCGGCGCCTCGGCTCCGGGCGATGCAACGCGGGGATGACCCCCGCCGAGGCCCGGAGGGCGGACCTGAGCAAGGAAGCCGCGGCGCTACTTTCCGGTGCCTACGAGGCCCAGCGGCTGAGCGGCCGGGCCCACGACCGGGTGCTGCGCCTGGCCCGCACGATCGCCGATCTGGACGGCTCCGAGAAGGTGGGAGCGGAGGCCGTGGGTCGGGCATTGGGCCTGCGGCGGCGAGAGGACCGGTGAGCGTCGCCGCTCCACAGGCCTGCCCGGACTGCCTGCGCCGCGCCTGGCTGTTGCTCGCGCTCTCCCCCTACATCGAGCGGATGGCGAGCAGGAGCCCGGGGTCGCGCACCGGAGAGCTGCTCGCCCTCCCGTCGGGTGAGCTGGTTCGGGTGGCCGCGCCGAGGCAGGCCGAGCGGCTGAGCGCCCGGGTCGCCGGATTGAGCGAGGACGAGATGCGAAGCAGGGTCGACGAGGCGGGCTGCTGGGCTGTCTGCCTGCACGACCGCCGCTTCCCGGCGGCGCTGCGCGAGCAGGCCGACGGGCCCAGGTCGCTGGTCTGCCGCGGCGACCCCGCCTTCCTGGAGCGACTGGAGGGCCAGGGCGCCGTGACGATCGTCGGCGCGCGCCGCGCCAGCGCCTATGGCCGGGAGGCGGCGCGCAATCTGGCGGCCGAGCTGGCAGGCACCGGGCTGGCGGTACTCAGCGGGATGGCGTTCGGAATCGATGCCGCCGTCCACCGAGGTGCGCTCCGTCGCGGCCTCACGGTCGCCGTGCTCGGCGGCGGGGCCGACGTCGCCTACCCGGCGGCGCACCGTGCGCTCCACCGGCAGATCTGCGAGCGCGGCCTGGCGATCTCCGAGATGCCGCCCGGGGCGGGCCCGTGGCGCTGGAGCTTCCCCGCCCGGAACCGGATCATGGCCGCCCTCGGGCGGATGACGATCGTCGTGGAGGCAGCGATGCGCTCCGGCTCGCTGATCACGGCGGAGATGGCGAGCGATGGCGGCCGTGACGTCGGAGCGGTACCAGGCCCGGTCAGCTCACGTGCCTCGGCCGGGACCAATGAGCTGCTGGCGCGTGGTGCCTGCGTCGTCCGCGGGGCCCAGGACGTCCTCGACGCGATGCTGGGCCCCGGCGCGCCCGCCGTGCAGCGCACCGGACCCGTGCTCGACGCGAGCCTGGCCGCGGTGCTCGCCGCTCTGGAGCGGGCCGGCGCACCGGACGCCGTCGCCGCCGAGCTGGACGTCTCCGGGGCCGAGGTGAGCGCGGCGCTCGCCCGCCTCGAGCTGCTCGGCTACGTGCGATGCTCGGCGCTCGGCGAGTACACGCGCACCGCGCTGATTCCCCCGGCGGAGGTGACCGCCTAACCTGGCGGCCGTGAGCGGAAGCGAAGGAGAGGCGGGCGGTCCGAGGCGCATCCCGGCCGTTCTCTCGATCGCCGGCTCGGACTCGGGCGGCGGAGCGGGAATCCAGGCCGACCTGAAGGCGTTTGCGAGGTGCGGCGTGCACGGGATGACGGCGATCACCGCGCTGACCGCGCAGAACACGCTCGGAGTCAGCGCCATCGAGCAGGTCCCGGGGGCGATGATCGTCGCGCAGGTCAGCGCGGTGGCGTCCGACATCGGCGTCGACGCAGTCAAGGTCGGGATGCTCGGCACGGCGGAGACGGTCGCGGCGGTGGTGGAGGCGCTCGCGCTGGTGGACGCGGCACCGATCGTCGTCGACCCGGTGATGGTCGCCGAGAGCGGCGCGGTGCTGCTCGACCACGCAGCCCGGGAGGCCCTTGTCGCGAAACTCCTGCCGCTCGCCACGGTCGCCACGCCCAACATTGGAGAGGCGCGGGCGCTGACCGGGGCGGGGGAGGGCGTCGATCAGGAGCGGCTCGCCCGCGAGGTCCACGCCCTGGGACCGAAGGCGGTCGTCGTCACAGGGGGGCACGCCGAGGAACTGACCGACGTCTTCTTCGACGGTTCCGATCCGGTGCGGATCGCCGTGAGGGCTTTCCCGCCCGGCGCTGCGCACGGCTCCGGCTGCACCCATTCCTCGGCGCTGGCCGCTTTGCTCGCCCGCGGGGAGAGCCCGATCGAGGCGGCGCGCGGGGCGGCGGCGATCGCCTCGGAGGCGGTGGGGCAGGGCTTGCGCTCGATCGGCGCCGGAGCGGGTCCGGTGGACCCGCTCGGGCTGTCGGCAATAATTGACCCATGAGGTTCGTTCGCATGAAACCGGGCCACGGCGACGTCCTCCTCGCCGAGGGCGACGTCGAGCGCGCCGATGATGAGGCGCGACTGGTCGAGGAGTTCCGCCGCCAGCTCGACGAGGGGATGTGGGCCGCGGTCCCGACCGCCGATCCGGGCGGGCGCCACGAGGCGACGATGGTCCGCAACTTCGAGGAGGTCCCCCGGGACGCCGAGCGGGTGATCTTCTTCCCAAGAGCCGCTGGAGGCTGAGCCGTGCCGATGCTCGCCGCGGCGATCGTTCTTGTCCTCGCCTGCCTGGGCGCGGTCGCCTTCACGCCCGATCTGCGCCGGGCCGTTCACCGACGCCGTCGGCGGCTGGCGCGATCCCGGCCGCGGCCCTCCGCCTATGACCCGGGCCGGGAGCGGCGGGCCGAGGTGAAGGCGCGCCGGCTGCTGCGCTCGGTGGTGGGGGAGGAGGCGTTCGCGATGTACGCCGAGCTCGGTTTCATCCGGGTCGGCGGCGGGCGCCGGGAGTACGGGTACCTGCTCTACCCCCACCGCTCGATCGTCGCGTTCGACGAGCGCAGCGATGCGCTCCTGAACGAGTACTGCGTTGGCTTTCCGGACTCCAGCGATCCCGCGGCCGGCACCAGGCTGCCCGACTCCGACGACGTGCTGGCCAAGTGGATGGCGCTGCAGGGCGACGAGCGCCGCCTGATCGCCGACGCCAACATGCACCTGCCCGGACGCCATGTCGATCCCGGCCAGGTTCGGCGCGACCTGCGCCGATTGCGGGCTTGGGAGGGCGGGCGCCGGCGGCAACCCCAATAGGCTCCGGTAGATGAGCGAGAACGGAGCTTCCACCGCCATCCGCCTGCCGCGCCCGCGCTCGGCGGCAGTGTTCGACGGGCCCGACCGGGCGCACTCGCGCGCCTACATGAAGGGGGTCGGCTTCGACGACGAGGCGCTCAGCCGGCCGACTATCGGTATCGCCAACACCTGGGCGGAGGCCAACTCCTGCAACTTCCACCTGCGCGGCCTCGCCGAGCACGTCAAGCAGGGCGTCCGCGCCGCCGGCGGCACCCCGATGGAGTTCAACACCGTCGCGATCTCCGACGGGATCACGATGGGCACCCAGGGTATGAAGGCCTCGCTGGTCAGCCGCGAGGTGATCGCCGACTCGATCGAGCTGATGGCACGCGGCTACCAGTTCGATGCGATCGTCGCCCTCTGCGCCTGCGACAAGACAATTCCCGGCTGCGCGATGGCGCTGGCGCGGCTCGACGTCCCCTCCGTGGTCCTCTACGGCGGCTCGATCGCCCCCGGCCACTGGCATGGCCGCGACGTCACCATCCTCGACATCTTCGAGGCGATGGGCGCCCACAACGCTGGAGACATCAGCGACGAGGAGCTGAACGAGCTGGAGGCGGTCGCCAGCCCCGGCGCCGGGGCCTGCGGGGGCCAATTCACCGCCAACACGATGGCCTGCGCCTTCGAGGCGCTCGGCGTCAGCGCCGGCGGCTCGGCGATGGTGCCGGCCGAGGACGACGAGAAGGGCACTGTCGCGGAGAAGATCGGCGAGCTGGTGATCAGGGTGCTGAGCGAGGACATTCGCCCGAGCCAGGTGATCACCCGCGACTCGCTCGAGAACGCGATCGCCTGCGTCTGCGCCTCGGGTGGCTCGACCAACGCGGTCCTGCACCTGATCGCGCTCGCCCGCGAGCTGGACATCGAGCTGACCATGGACGACTTCGAGCGCATATCTCGGACGACGCCGCTCTATGCGGACCTAAAGCCCGGGGGCCGCTTCGTCGCGACCGATCTCTTCGCCGCCGGCGGCGTGCCGCTGATCCTCAAGCGCCTCGCCGCCAGGGGCATTCTTCACGAGGACGCCCTCACGGTCACGGGCCGCACGATCGGAGAGGAGGCCGAGCTGGCCACCGAGGCGCCCGGCCAGGAGGTGGTCCGCCAGCTCGAGGATCCACTCAAGCCCGAGGGCGGCCTCGCGATCCTCAGCGGCAACCTTGCGCCCGACGGCGCGGTGGTCAAGGTTGCGGGCACCGAGCGCCGCCGCCAGACCGGCCCCGCCCGGGTCTTCGAGTCCGAGGAGGAGTGCTTCCGGGCGGTCAAGGCTCAGAAGATCAACGAGGGCGACATCGTCGTCATCCGGAACGAAGGCCCCGCCGGCGGTCCGGGAATGCGGGAGATGCTCCAGGTGACCGCAGCGATAGTCGGCGAGGGACTCGGCCAGAGCGTCGCGATGGTCACGGACGGCCGCTTCTCCGGCGCGACACGCGGCCTGATGATCGGCCACGTCGCGCCCGAGGCGGCGAAGGGCGGGCCGATCGCCGCGATCCGGGAAGAGGACGAGATCACCGTGGACATCGACTCTCGCAGCCTCGAAGTCACCCTCAGCGAGGGGGAGATCGCCGAGCGCGTCGCCGCCTACGAAGCGCCGCCCTCGCCCTTCGGGCCGGGGGTGATGTCGAAGTACGCGGCCACGGTTTCGAGCGCCTCCCACGGCGCGGTCACGATCTGACCCATCTCGCCTAGCTTTCCAGGAACTCCTCGAGCACCCGGTTGAAGCGAGAGGGGCGCTCGAGCTGCGGGAGGTGCCCCGTGCGCTCGAAGATCTCCAGCCGCGAATGGGGGATGCGGCGGTGGTAGCTGAGCCCGGCCTGGACGGGGACGATCCGGTCGTTGAATCCCCACAGGACAAGGGTGGGGATCTCGATCTCGCCCGCCCGGTCCCGCAGGTCGTAGCCGACGAGCTTCCGCAGCGCGTCGGTGAAGCCGGGGCTTCGCATCGCCGGTTCGACCTGCTCGTAGAGCAGCTCGGGGCTGAGCCGGTTTGGGTGGCGGAAGAGGCCCCGGAAGGCGAGGTAGCGCGCTCGGGGCCGCACCAGGCCCGTCCGGTTGAAGCGAGCCACGACCGGCCCGCTCATCTGGGCGAGTCTGCCCAGCAGAGCGGCCGGCTCGCTGCGGGCCTGGGCGCGGGTCATCCCGGCGGCCGAGACCAGGACCAGCCGCTGGAAGCGCTCCGGCTGCTGGATCACTGCCTCGGTCGAGACGAAGCCCCCCATCGAGTTCCCGACCACGCCGGCGCAATGCTCGATCCCGAGCTTCTCGCAGAAGTCGTGCAGGAGGCGCCCGTAGGCGGGGATGTCGATGTCCCAGGCCGGCATCGGGCTGTCACCGAAACCGGGCAGATCGAGGGCGATCGCGCGGTGGCTGCGGGCGAAGTGGGGCAGGTTCTCGAGCCAGTTCTGCCAGCAGCCGGAGAGCCCGTGGACGAAGAGCAGCGGCTCTCCCTCGCCGATCTCGACGTAATTGACCGAGCTGCCCGGCAGCTCGACCCGGCGCAGGTATCGGCGCCACTCGACCTCGCGCCACTCGGGGTGGGGGTTGCCGTAATCGCCGGCCGGGCGCTCCGGGGGCCCGGTCAGGGCCGTGGTTGCCTCACGCATAGCCCATCCGCTCGAGGATCGGGATCTCGCGGATCTGCGGCGGCTGCAGGTGGTCCCAGAGGATGCCGCGGGGGCGCTCGAGGGCGCGCTCGACCTCGATAACCGCGCGCGGCGTGGCGATCACGTCGACCGGTAGGTCGTGGGCGGTCGCCCGCAGGTGCTCGCGGAGAATCTGGATCGGGTGCACCGTGGTGGCCACGGTGGTGTGATCGTCGATCTTGCCGGCGTCGATCAGGATTCCGTACTCGAGGTCGGAGAATCCGCCCCCCTTGCCGATCCGGGCCCCGCTGAGGTTGACCGCGACGGCTCCGCAGAGGACGAGGTCGACCTCCGGCAGCTCATCGACCGCGACCACCCGGCCGTGGCGCAACGCCCCCTTGATCGTCGCCGCCTCCTTGATCGCCGCTTTCGAGAGTCGCTTCGGCTCCAGCACCCGGAAGGGGTGAGGGTCGCGCAGGCGCGGCACCGCCATGATCAGGGTCTTGCCGTCCTCCAGGGCAGCCCGCCTGACGTGCGTCTGCGGAGAGTCGGGGTTGGCCTTCAGCACCCGCGCCCGCTTCCACAGCCGATGGGCCGCGAGCTTCTGGGCCGCGAGCTTGGCGCCGGCGAAGTTGGGGATCCGACCCTCGGCTCCGGGGAAGCGTGAGACGCCCTCGCGCTCCATCGCCTTCCAGACATCTCTGCGGACCTGATCCTTCGAGCGCATGGCCGAAACATATTCGGGGGCGGAATAACTGCGCGGCCTCCTCTGCTGCGCTGAACAACCGCGCCGCCCGTCCTCCGCTCCCGCGAGGCCCGACACTCACAGTCCGATGATGCTGTCGGGCCTCGCTCCCGCGTCCGGGCGTGCGGCGGTTTGCGGCAGGATGAGGTTCGCCCGCCACAGAGCGGCCCCCGGACGCGGAAGCCCGATCGCGAGGCTTCCCGTGATGGTGGGCGCGATCGGGCTGGAGCAGAGGAGGCCGCGCAAATATTTCGCGGGAGCCGAGGACGGGCGGCCCAGTTATTCAGACCCCTGCCAGAATGCGGTCCGTGGCGGAGCGCACCCCACTTGCCGAGCTACCGCGCGGTGGCGGCGACCATCAGTCGCTACCGGCGCTCGACGACCGTTCGCTGCTGCCGGCGATCGAGCCGGAGCGACGGATCGACGACTGGGGACGCTCCGAGCGGATCGAGGAGACCTTCGACCGCAGCGTCGTCGAGTTCTTCTACCGCTACTGGTTCCGGGTCGATGTCGAGGGAGTCGAGAACGTGCCCGCCGACGGTGGCGCGCTGCTCGTCTCCAACCACTCCGGGGCGCTGCCGCCCGACGCGGCAATGATCGGGCGGGCGATCCGCGAGGAGCACCCTGCGCCGCGGCCGCTCAACATCACGGTCGAGCACTTCTTCAAGGGGTACCCGCTGTTCTCGATGCTGGCTCCGAAGATCGGGTGCGTCGCCGCTCACCCCGCCAACGTGCACCGCCTGCTCCACGACGATGGGAGCCTGGTGCTGGTCTTCCCCGAAGGCCGCAAAGGGACCGAGAAGGTCTACAGCGAGCGATACCGGCTGCGGCGGTTCGGTCGGGGCGGGTTCGTCGCCGCGGCGATGCGGGCGGGGGCGAAGCTGGTCCCAGTGTGCGTCGTCGGGGCCGAGGAGGCGGCGCCGATCTTCGCCCAGGTGGGCGTGATGAAGAGGCTCACCGGGCTGCTGTACTTTCCGCTCACGCCGACCTTCCCTTGGCTCGGGCCGCTGGGGATGCTGGGCTACCTGCCGGCCAAGTTCCGGATCCGCTTCCTGGAGCCGATCGACACCACCGAGCTGGGAGCCGATCCCGACTCGGAGCGGGCGCTGGTGCAGACGGTCGCGCAGGAGGTGCGGGCACGAATCCAGGAGAACCTGCACGAGATGCTCGGCGAGCGAAAATCGGTCTGGTTCGGATGACGATCCACACCGCTCCCGCCCGCAGGGTCCTGATCACCGGCCTGGCCAGCTACTGGGGTGGCCGGCTCGCCCAGGCGCTGGAGTCCTTCCCGGAGGTCGAGGCGATCATCGGCGTGGATCCCAGCGAGCCGACCCGCGAGTTGCACCGGACCGAGTACGTGAAGGTCGGGACCCAGCACTCCCTCATCGAGCGCATCGTCAAGGCCGCGATGGTCGACACCGTGATCGACACCCGGCTGGTCGTCAACTCGGTCGGGACCTCCCGCGCACGGGCTCACGAGAACAACGTGATCGGGACGCTGAACATCCTCGCGGCCTGCACCGGCGAGGACTCGCCCGTACGACGCCTCGTCTTCAAGAGCTCGGCGCACTGGTACGGGTGCGAGCAGGACGATCCGGCCTTCTTCACCGAGGACATGCGCCGCAAGCACCCCCCGCGGACCCCGATCGAGCGGGACATCGTCGAGGCCGAGAGCGCGGTCGCCGATTTCGCGGAGAAGCGCCCGGAGACGACGGTCACGATCATGCGCTGCGCCAACGTCCTCGGTCCGGACATCGACACGCCCCACACTCGCCTGTTCGCCCTGCCGGCGGTGCCGATGATCCTCGGCTTCGATCCCCGCTACCAGTTCGTCCACTCCGATGACGTCGTCCACGCCCTCGAGCACGCCGCCTTCAACGAGCTGCCCGGCGCCTTCAATGTCGCCGCCGACGGTGTGCTCGCCCTCTCCGAGGTGATCGGCCTGCTGGGGAAGTGGCCGCTGCCGGTGCTGCCGCCGTGGGGAACCGGCCTGCTCGCCGCGCCGCTGCGCCAGCTTGGCCTACGCATCCCCGAGGAGATGCTGGCGCAGATGCGCTTCGGCCGGGGTCTCGACAATCGCCGCTTCAAGGCGACCGGGTTCAAGTATTCCTACACGTCCCGCGAGGCGGTGTTGAAGCTCGGTGAGCACCAGCGGCTGCGCCCGGTCCTGGCCGGCGTCAAGGAGCCCTACCGATACGAGCGCGAGGTGGAGGAGTTCCTGCGCTGGAGCCCCCATGTCCATCGCCACTCGTCCCCCAAGGACGTCGGCCGTGAGGATGCGGCGATGTTCGATCCCTCGCCCCCGGTCGAGGGCGGCTGACACGCGCACGGGTGTTTGCAACGCCACCTGCGGGCAGGGACGGCGGGTCGCGTGCCTAAACTCTGCTGAGGGATTCGCCGAGAACCTCCCCAGCAACATCACCGCGCACGATGGGACGCAAGGCACAGATCGCGATCATCCTCGCCGTTTTCCTCCTGGTCGGAGGAGCGGTGGGCGCGTACGCCTACGACAGCTCGCAGAAGGACCAGATCGCCGACGGCGTCACGGTCGGCGGCGTGGACGTCGGTGGGCTCAACCGCTCTGAGGCCGTGGCCCTGCTGCATCGCCGCCTGGTGGAGCCGCTGCGCAAGCCGCTTCACGTCAGCTTCGACGGGAAGACCTACACCCTCTCGGGCGCCAAGCTGAAGATTCACGCCAACATCAACGGCATGGTGGATCGGGCATTGGGGGCGAGCCGCGATGGCGGCCTGCCCGGCCGGCTGGTCCGCTACGTCACCGGGGGGTCGGTGGACAAGCAGATAACGCCCGAGGTCACCTATTCCCAGCCCGCGATCAACCACTTCGTGCGCGGGGTCGCGTCGAAGGTGGACCGCGATCCCCAGGACGCCTCGGTCAGCCCCACCGGATCCTCGCTGAACGTCGTCCCGGGGCAGGATGGCCGCAAGGTGCGCGACAACCTGCTGACCGCGCAGCTGGGGCGCGCCGCCGTGGCTGACACCGGCTCGCGCACGATCAGGGCCCTCGTTCACTCGACCAAGCCCGCGGTGAGCACCGACCAGGTGGCTGGCAAGTACCCGACCTTCCTCACCCTCGACCGGGCCAACTTCACCCTGCGATTCTGGAAGAACCTGAAGCTGACCAAGTCCTATACGGTCGCCGTCGGTCAGGCAGGGCCTGGAGACCCCGGCGGGCCTGTACCACATCCAGGACAAGCAGGTGAACCCCTCCTGGCACGTCCCGAACTCGGCCTGGGCCGGCAGCATTGCGGGCCAGGTCATCCCGCCGGGGCCCGAAGATCCGATCAAGGCCCGCTGGATGGGCATTTTCGACGGCGCCGGCATTCACGGCACCGACGAGACCTGGTCGCTTGGCACCGCCGCCTCGCACGGCTGCGTGCGGATGGCGATCCCCGACGTGATCGACCTCTACGACCGGGTCGACATCGGGACGCCTATTTACATCGGCTGAGGGACGGGCCGTTTCGGGCGGCGGGTCCTCTCACGGGAAATGTGCGCTGGTTTGCAGGGAGAGGACGTTTGTTCGATTGGGCGAATCCCTCAGCGTGGCGTGGGTTGAAGCACTCCGTGTGTTCGACCGGGACCTCTCGGCGCGTGGCGCCGCCGAACGCACTCGCCATGCCTACGGCGTGGACCTGGGGCAGTTCTCCGCCTGGTGCGCCGAGCGGGGGCTGGAGCCGGAGCGGGGTTCGCCATCGCGACGTGCGCCGCTACGCCGCGGGCTTGTCTTCCGGCGGAGCCACTCCATCGACCGTGGCGCGCAAGCTGGCCGCGATCCGCGGGCTCTTCGACTTCCTCGTCCGCACCGAGCGGATGCCCGCCAATCCGGCCAATCTCGTGAGCAGCCCGAAGCGCGACGGCAAGCTCCCCAAGGTGCTCTCTCACGAGCAGATGGCGAGCCTGCTGGAGCGGATCCCGGCCTCGAAGCCGCTCGAGCTGCGCGATCGCGCGATGCTGGAGCTCGCCTACTCATGCGGGCTGCGCTGCGAGGAGATCGTCAACCTCGACACCGATGCGATCGACTTCGAGGCCGAGCAGCTGAGGGTCCGGGGCAAGGGCTCCAAGGACCGCGTGCTGCCGGTCGGCGAGCCTGCGCAGCGGGCGCTGGAGCGCTACCTGGCCCGCGGGCGCGGCGCCCTGCGAGCCGACCGCGGAGAGCCGGCGATGTTCCTCTCGAAGACCGGCCGCCGGCTTTCCCCCTCGGACGTCTCCCGCCGACTGCGACTGTGGGTTCGCGAGGCCGCGGTCGACGCGGGAGTCTCCCCGCACTCGCTGCGCCACTCCTTCGCCACCCATCTGCTGGAGGGGGGCGCTGATCTGCGCACGATCCAGGAGCTGCTCGGCCACGCCTCGATCTCGACCACCCAGGTCTACACTCGGGTGGACGCGACGCGGCTGCGGGATCAGTACGCCGGGAGCCATCCGAGGGCCTGAGGCGACGATTGCGTGTGAACGATCCGTGCGGACATAGAATCGGCTAGGGATATGGAAACAGGGGTCAAAGAGATCGAGCTGCGCGAGCTGTGGCGCCGTTACAAGGACGACGGCGACGCCGGAGCCCGCGAGCGCCTGGTCGTCGCATACTCGCCGATGGTCAAGTTCGTCGCCGGCCGGCTGGGAGCGGGCCTGCCCTCGCACGTCGAGGACGCCGACCTCATCTCCTACGGCCTGATGGGCCTGATCGGGGCGATCGAGCGCTTCGAGCCGGAGCGGGGAATCAAGTTCGAGACCTTCGCGATGACCCGGATCCGCGGCGCGATCATCGACGAGCTGCGCTCGCTTGACTGGGTGCCCCGCTCGGTCCGGGCCCGGGCCCGCGAGATCGAGACCGCCCAGGCGAAGCTGGAGCACGAGCTGCAACGGGCGCCGACCGAGGCAGAGCTGGCCGGGAAGCTCGGCTGCAGCGAGCAGGAGCTGCAGAGCTCGCTGCTGGAGATCGCCAACTCCTCGGTCTACGCACTCGACGAGCTGTGGGCGATCTCGGATTCCTCGGGCGACCAGGTCTCCCTCCTCGACACGATCCCCGATTCCGATGCCGCCGATCCCCAGCAGGCGCTCGACTCGGGCGAGGTCAAGGAGCGCCTCACCGAAAGCATTGGGACGCTGCCCGAGCGCGAGCAGGTCGTTATCGCCCTCTACTACTACGAGAACCTCACCCTGCGCGAGATCGGCGACGTCCTCGATGTCACCGAGTCGCGGGTCTCCCAGCTTCACACCAAGGCGGTGATGAGGTTGAAGACCCAGATGCTCGAGCGCGACTGACTCGGCCGGCGGCCCTCCCGCAGGCGTCCCGGCCGGCTCGCATATAGTCCGGCCCGGAGAGCCAAGCGAGGAGAGGAGCACCGCCGATGCCGCACAAGGCCGCCGACCGGATTCGCAACGTGGCGCTGATCGGTCACAGGGGCAGCGGCAAGACGAGCCTGCACGAGGCGCTGCTGTTCGAGGCGGGCGCCGTCAACCGCCTGGGCACGGTCGGCGACGGCTCGACCACGTCGGACTACGAGCCCGACGAGCAGGAGCGCGAGATGTCGATCGGGGCCACGGTCGCCTCCTTCGAGCACGATGGTCGCAAGATCAACCTGATTGACACCCCGGGCGAGCCCAGCTTCGTCGCCGACGCCGCGGCGGCGCTCCACGTCGCCGACGCCGCGGTCGTCGTCGTCAACGCGGTGATGGGCGTCGAGGTCCACACCGAGCGGCTCTGGGAGCGGGCCCAGCGCGAGGGCCTCGCGAGGCTGGTGTTCGTCAACATGCTCGACCGCGAGCGGGCCGATTTCTTCCGCGCCCTCGAATCCCTCAAGGAGGCCTTCGGGGCGCATGTGGTTGCCACCGAGATCCCGATCGGCTCCGAGCACGATGTCAGGGGGGTGATCGACCTGATCGACATGAAGGCGTTCGTCGCCTCCGGCACGGATCGTGGCGCCGCCGACGAGCAGGAGATCCCCGACGAGCTCCGCGAGCAGGCGGAGGAGTACCGCGAGAAGCTGATGGATGAGGTCGCCGAGAACTCCGACGAGCTGATGGAGCGCTACCTCGAGGGCGAGGAGATCGACCACGACGAGACGGTCAGGGTGCTCAAGCAGGGCGTCACCGACGGCAAGATCTTCCCCGTCGCCTGCGGCGTCGCGACGAAGAACCTGGGCACGAGCCGGCTGCTGGAGGCGCTCGTCGAGGACCTGCCCTCGCCGGCGATGCGCGGCCCGATCACGGCCTTCGGCGCGGAAGGCGAGGAGCTGGAGATCGCCCCCGACGAGGACGGCCCGCTGGTCGCCTACGTCTTCAAGACCGTGGCCGACCCCTACACGGGCCGGATCAACATGTTCCGCGTCTACCGCGGGACGCTGCGCTCGGACTCCCACGTCATCAACGTCTCCAAGCGCCAGAAGGAGCGGATCGGGCAGCTCGGCGAGCTGCTGGGAAAGGAGCTGGGACCGGCGACGGAGATGGGAGCCGGGGACATCGGCGCCGTGGCGAAGCTGAAGGAGACCAGCGCCGGGGACGTGCTCTGCGAGAAGCAGGGCGAAATCTCGTTCCCCGCGCCGGAGCTGCCCGCGCCGGTCATGGCCTTTGCCTACGAGGCGAAGTCGAAGGGCGACGAGGAGAAGGCTGCAACCGCGGTGCGAAGGCTGACCGAAGAGGACCCTACCCTCGACATTCACCGCGACCCGCAGACCGGGGAGCAGATCATCGCCGGCCTCACCCAGGTTCACGTCGAGGTGATCGTCGAGCGGATGAAGCGCCGCTTCGGGGCCGAGATCGAGCTGCACCCGCCCCGGGTGCCCTACCTCGAGTCGATCCGCAAGCCCGCGAAGGCGCACGGCCGCTACAAGAAGCAGACCGGAGGTCGCGGGCAGTTCGCCGACTGCCACATCGAGATCGCGCCCGCCGAGGCCGGGTCCGGTCTGGAGTTCGTCAACGCGATCAAGGGCGGCGTGATCCCGGGTGGGTTCATCCCGGCGGTCGAGAAGGGAGTCAGCGAGGCGATGGAGCACGGCACCGTCGCCGGCTATCCGGTCAAGGACGTCCAGGTGCGCCTCTACGACGGGCAGCACCACTCGGTGGACTCCTCGGAGATGGCCTTCAAGATCGCCGGCTCGATGGCCTTCAAGCAGGCGATGGCCGAGGCCGATCCGGTCCTGCTCGAGCCGATCGTCAAGCTCACCGTTTCCTGCCCCGAGGACGTGGTCGGTGATGTGATCGGCGATCTGAACTCGCGCCGCGGCCGTCCCCTGGGGATGGAGCCGAAGGGCTCGATCACCGAGGTCAAGGCCGAGGTGCCGATGGCGGAGGTGCTCGACTACGCCCCGGACTTGCGCTCGATCAGCGGCGGCCGGGCCGATTTCACGATGGAGTTCGAGCGTTACGAGGAGATCCCGGGGCACCTGGCCGGCAAGGTCGCGGCCGAGGGGCGCGAGGGGGCCGAGGTCAGGGCCTGAGCCGCGCGCAGGCCGCCTGGCGCCGCCACCGCCGCTGCTACCTTGCGGCGAGTGAGCCCCGTCGACAACTGCGCGGTCTGCGGACGTACGCTCCTCTCGGGTGAGCGCACCCGCAGCTACATCTCTCCAGACGGCGAGCGGCGGGCGGTCTGCGACCTCTGCCGACCACGCGCCGAGCAGCTCGGGTGGGTCTGGGAGGAGCTTGCGGATGAGTTGTCCACCCAACCGCCGAAACGCCGGCGCAGAGGTCTCGGCGCGCTGTTTCGCGGGCGCGCAGAATCGCGGATCGCCCGCGAGGACGAGGAGGCAGAGGAGCCGCCGGTCGACGATTCGCCGCTCGAGCAGGAGCCGCCGCCTCCGGAGCCGAGGCGCAGCCCCGATCCCGCCGCACCGGGGGCGGGTGTGGGGCGCCCCGAGCCGATCGCCGAGGCGCCGGGGACAAGGCTGGAGCGGGCGGCGGCACGCTTCAACGCGAGCCCCGAGTCGCGGACCGTGGCCGGGTTGATGCGCTCGCTGGGAGCGCCGTGGGTCTCGGTTGGGGCGGCGGCGGGGTCGCCAAGCGAGGTGCGGATAACCATCGCGTGGGAGCTCTCCTGGTATCAGTGGGGCGTCGATTTGCGCGACGAGGGCAGGCCCGTCCACTCGATCGACAAGGGGCACGAGATCGACGAGCTGGACAACTCGGCGCGGCAGTGGAACGCGGTCGCCGACGAGGGCGGGCAGATCCGGATCGGCTCGCCGGCGGCCCAGAAACAGACCTAGTGGGCGTGGGCGGGCGCCTGATCGTCAACGTCGACGGCGGCGCGCGGGGCAACCCCGGCCCGGCCGCGGTCGCGGCGGTGATCCGCGACGGCGAGGGGAACCTGCTCGAAGAGCGTGGCGAGCCGATCGGCAAGGCGACCAACAACGTCGCCGAGTACCGGGCGGTGCTGCTCGGGATCTCCCGCGCCGCCGAGCTCGGCGCCACCGAGGTCGAGCTGATCGGCGACTCTGAGCTGGTGGTGCGCCAGCTGACGGGCGAGTACAAGGTGAAGGACCGCTCGCTGCGCGAGCTGCACGCCCAGGTCGGCGACGCCCTGCGCCAGTTCGAGGACTGGTCGATCCGCCACGTGCGGCGCGATCAGAACGCCGATGCGGACCGGCTGGTCAACGAGACGCTCGACGGCGCCTGACCCGCCCCGCTGCAGGCCGTTCAGGCGTCGTCCTCAAAGAGAGCGCCGTCGGCCGGCGCAACGCTTGCCCCCGACGGCGGCGAGATCAGCTCGGCGACACTTTCGTCAGCCCTTAACCGACCCTCGAGTGCTGAGTTGCCTGGCGGCGCGCTCGTCAAGCGAGCGCCGGCCGGCTCCGGTCCAGATCAGCAAGAGCATCCCCGCCAGCAGCAGCGGCGCAAGCGTGAGGCTGGGGATAACCTCGCCCTCGCCGATCCCAGAGAGCGCGATCGCCGCCAGCATGTTCCCGGCCATCACCACCGCGACCAGGCGGGTCAGCAGCCCACACAGAAGCATCAGCCCACCCAGCACCTCGACCACCCCGATCGCGTAGACGAACGCGTCCGGATGGGGGAGTCCATAGTCGTTGAACGAGGCGACCTCGGTCGCGTGGCTCGTGAACTTGCCAACCCCGAAGACGATGAAGACGGCACCGGCCAGGCAGCGGACTGCCGGGGCCCACCGCGCAGCTGAGACGTCTCGGGTGGCGAGCATGCCCAGGGCGTCGTCCATGGACGTTGGTCGTTCCGGGCCCGACGCCGTTACGGGACGCCGGGCGGTGAGCCTTTGATTCACTTGCTCAATGGAGTCGTCCGCCAAGCCGATCGACCCGGGCGCCCGCGTCGGCCACGTCCACCTCAAGGTTTCTGATGTCGACCGTGCCCTCGGCTTCTATGTCGGCGTGCTCGGGTTCGAGCTGCAGCAGCGCTGGGGTCCCGACGCGGCCTTCATCTCGGCCGGCGGTTACCACCATCACATCGGGCTGAACTCCTGGCAGTCGAAGGGCGGCCCGCCACCCCCGCAGGCCACGACGGGCCTCTTCCACACCGCGATCCTCTATCCGACGCGGCGCGATCTCGCCGACGCCCTTCGCCGGCTACGCGACGCGGGTATCCCGCTCACCGGCGCCTCCGACCACGGGGTCAGCGAGGCGCTCTACCTCGACGACCCTGACGGCAACGGGGTCGAGCTCTACTGGGATCGCCCGCGGGAGGAGTGGCCGCGAGGCAAGGATGGCGACGGCGTTGAGATGTTCACCGCGCCTCTGGATCTGCACGACCTGCTCGCCGAGCTCGAGAACTGACGGCCTTCCGGATCACTCGCTGAACGATAACGGTCGCCATCGCAACCAATCCCGTTCAACCGACTGCTCGGTGGGCGGCGCAGCTAGAATCGGCCCCAGCGCGGCTGTAGCTCAGTTGGCTAGAGCGTCTGCTTGCCATGCAGAAGGTCGTGGGTTCGAATCCCATCAGCCGCTTCTACTCAGTCTCTACGTCAACTCGCGCCAAATGGCGACAGAGGGCCTCCAGGGAGCCATTTGAGGGGTGCGATCGAGTCAGTCTCAAGCAGGTTAAGGGGACGGCCAACCCCGAGGCAACTGGTAGCAAAGTGGTAGCAGGCACCCGGTAGCAGAGTCCCTTGCTACCAGCACAAACTTCCAGTGGCGGCCTTTGCTCGCGGCCCCTGGTCGAGGTTCGCCCTGAATGGCCGCCCGCAGAGCCGAACCGAGGCGGCTTATGCGTCGAAGCGACGGTGACCGCCGCCTTTGCACGGAGAATCAGAGGGCATGGAAGCACGCCCATCAGCCCGTCTCATCCGCAGAAACGCACGCGCACCAGCTACAACGAGGAGGAAATCGAGCGCGGGCTCGTAGCCACAGCTCTAGCCAGCGGCAACACCCGAATGGCCGCCGAGATCCTGGCTGGCGAGGGGCTCCCGATCCCACGCTCGACCTTTGCAGAGCTGGGTCAACAGGGGATCCACCCGCATCGCGACGCAGAAGTCAGGGCGCGGGAGCTACCCCGCCTGCGCGAGTTCTTAGCCGAGAAGCACACCGCTGCCGCCGAGCGCTACCTCCATCTTGAGCAGCGGGTGGCGGATCGGATCGAGGAGACGCTGGAGGAGATCCTAGCCCGCGACCTCCCAGGGGCCAGCCGCAACCTCGCCGTCTCTGGTGCGGTGCACGTCGACAAGTCCCAGCTCCTAAGGGATCAGCCAACGAGCGTCGTCCAGCACCGATCAATCGAGGAGATAGAGCGCGAGTTGAGGGCTCAGGGCGTTGAGCTCATCGACGGGTTCTCCGAGGAGGTCGAGGAGATCGGACAGCCTTCGGAAGGCGGCTAGCCAGGGGGTAGGCTCCGCGGCGGGTCGATTCGGCGGTGCGTAACCGTTCTCTGTGCTGGCCGTAGCGGGCAGCCCATGCGGCTTCGACCTAGCGCAATGCCTTCGATCGGCGCGTTTGCGCGGCGAGTTGCATGGCTTGACGTGGTGGATCGCGTATGAGAGGATCGCCGTGCACGGAATGGCGGGCTGAATGGCGGGCTTTCGGTCGGAGAAGGGGTCGTCCGTGTTTGGAATTGAGCATTTGCCTAAAACGGATCTTCGACGCGGGTCGGCTGCTCGGATGCGCACCGCGCTCCGACCCCTCTACCGCCGTGTGGCCAGCCGGGTTCCCTCGCAATACGACAATCTTGCCTGGAACCGCAAGTTCTGGGAATCGTTTTCGCGTCACTGGGACAAGACGACCGCAGAGCTGGGCAGAGGAGCCGAGCGGTCAGACCTGGAGGTTCTCGGGGACGAATGGGGGAACCCCGCAGCTCTAAAAACCATCTTTGATGAGTTTCTGTTCCCACATATAGACCGAGAAGCCGCCGTCGCGGAAATCGGCGTCGGGGGCGGTCGGATAGCACGGCAGGTCGCGCCGAAGGTTCGCCGCTTTTATGGATACGACATTTCACCTCGCATGATCGCCCGCACTCGAGAAGTACTGGGCGACACAGGTGAGCTCCGAGTCGTTTCGGCCCCGGCATTACCGCTTCCGGATGGCTCCCTTGACTTCGTGTATTCCTACAATGTCTTCGTCCATCTCGACCTACACACGCAGTGGGCGTATATGAAAGAGATCAAGCGCTGCCTGAGAGCGGGTGGACGGGCCTTTCTTCATACAAGCAACCTGTCGGCCCCAAAGGGATGGGAGAAATTCTCCGAGCAAGCACGATTCTCCCCCAAGGGCTTTTACTTCGTGTGCCCGGAGGTGGTCCGCGAGTTAGTGGACCATGCTGGGCTGACTGTTCTAAAGGAATCGGAACCTGATCCAACGAACGCGGTCTTGGCGCGAGATTATCTCGCCCTGCTTGGCGCCTGAAAGAGTCTCAAAGCTCAGCCCGCTCCAATCATCGGGCAGCGGCGCGAGGAACCGCTCGTCTCGCGTCTCGATGCGCCGCAGCCTTGCCATTTCGCTGATCGTCCTGCTGATCGGAGGTTGTGGGGCCTCAACTGGAGTTGGTGGCGGGATAGGGGGCGGCGACTTCGTGGGCGACTACTGCGCCTATGGGGCGGTTTCCAAGGCCCAGCTCGAAGGATGCGTCGAGCACGTCACGCCCGCCACGGTCAGTGGCTATGACACCAACGCCGCTCGCTATGCCCGCGGTCAGCTCGACGCCTGCCTCGCGGACTCCGGACGCTTCTGTGCACCCCGCTAGCCCCTCCTGCGCCCCTGAAGAGCGCGTTGGGCCTGGTTGAAGATCCGCGGGTCGATGATGCGTCCGGGCTCCGCCGCCTTATAGATCGGACGCTTGACGATCCGCGCCACGGTGTTCGGGTGCCAGGTTCGATCACCCTCGGCGCTCAGGACCTCGGCGGTGGCCCGGATCGAATCTCCTCTCCGGATGAGGTCGAAGATCCTCCGCACGTCCTCCACCTGCCCGGGGTCAATCTCGACGTCGCCCCTCACTCGGCGATAGCCGTAGGGCAGCTTCCCTCCCTGCGGCCGGCTCTCGGGATGCACCCGCGCCTTGGCGTCCCGCCCCGCCTTGAGCCGGCCACGATCCGCCGCCGGTCATCGGCGGCGACGGCGTGCATGATCGAGTCAGCGAGAAGAGCACCGTCCCCCTCGCCGTTGGACCCGTCCGCGTAGAGCACCCGCGCACCGGCGCCTGCGAAGTTCCGGATCGCGTCGTGGGCCGCGTACTCGTCACGGGCAAGCCGATCGCGCCGAGCCACAAGAGCCCGCCCGCCCCGTACTCGTAGACCTTGGCAAGGGCGTCTTGCAGCCCAGGCCTCTCCTCCAACGCCAGGGTGCCGCTGCGGTCCTCGAATACGTCTGCGACGATCTCCAGGCCCTCCCGCCTGGCGAACTCACGGATCGCCCGCTCTTGCGCCTGCGGCCCGAAGGCTTTGCCCTGTTCGACGCTGGACACTCGGCGGTAGGCAACGACGCGGCGGGGATCAGAGGCGGGCAGGGGGATCAACGGGTATTTCCTTCAGAGAGGCTCTGTGCGTATAGCGTACACGATCACCTACGCTAGGTGTACGATACACGGATCGCCTGCGGCCTCAGCTCTCTTGCGACGCGAACTCTTCAAGCGCAGACGGCAAGCTGGCCATGGGGCTCGAGGCAGTGCAGTCGGCCGGGCGCCTCCGCGGAGCCGGTGTACCCGTGCGTGATTGCGGAAGCGACAGCCCGCACCACGCGAGAACACCTCGATTAGAGCGTCTGGACGAGACCGCCGTCAATCACGAAGTCGGACCCGGTCACGTTGGCGGCGCGGTCACCAGCAAGCAGCACCACGAGATCGGCAACCTCTTGAGGTTCGGTGAAGCGACCGGTCGCGGCCCGCTCGGCCTGCTGATCGGCCACAGCTCCAGGGTCTCCGCCTTGGGCCTGGGCGACGGTGGCAGCCACGCCGTGGTCGCCTAGCCAGAGCCCGGTCGAGACTGGACCGGGGCTCACCGTGTTGACGCGGATTCCGCGTGGACCCACTTCCTTCGATAGCGACTTGGAGAAGTTGGCCAGGGCGGCTTTTGCGGCGCTGTAGTCGATAACAGTCGGGTCCGGCAGAAACGCGTTGACCGAGCAGGTGTTGATGATCGCTCCTTGGCCCGCCTCGAGCATTTGCGGCAAGACTGCGCGGGTCGTGCGAACGGCGGCCATGAACTCCAGCGTGAGCGAGTCAAACCACTGATCAACGGTGACCGACAGGAACCCATCGAGTCGTGGCGTCACCGCACCGACATTGTTGACGAGCACGTCGAGCGGACCGTCCTCAAGCGCGGCCGCAACAGGTTGGCCGGACCATCGGTGGTCGATAGATCGACGCTCACCTGTCGGACCAGGCCTCCGCCGACCAGTTGGCGCAGCTCGCCGCTGGCGCTGCGTGAACCGGCTACGACGCGTGCACCCTCGGCGACCAGGGCGGTTGAGATGGTCGACCGATGCCCTTGCTCCACCGGTCACGAGGGCACGCTTGCCAGCGAATCCGAGGTCCATGGACTACCAAGCCTAGACGTCGACCGATCCACGGGAAGGGGCGCTCCCGCACCACTCGTTCCTCACGTCGAGTTCGAGGGTGGGGAGGCGAGGCGCGGCATGAGCGCATGCCATTTGGTGGGCGGATCAAGGGAAGCGAGGGGGAGGGGGGAGCCCCCACGCCCGGCTGGGAGCCCTTACTCACATAGGCCTTGCCTTTAAATCTGAGCCAGGAAACGCGCTACCTCCGGCCCAGGGGCTGGAGATCCAAAGATGACTACTGCGGGGGGAAAACTCGACCGCTCGGTCGCGGCCGGCAAACCTCCCTGTCGACTGAGCGCTCTACGGCCCGTACTGCCCGGCGTGGACGACCTTCAGGATCGGTTGCAGCCTGAACCTGGAGATCGCCTGAGTATTGGTGATCCCGAGCTTGTGGGCGACTTGGGAGACCGAAACCAGCTGCAAGAGGACGGCGAGCTTGAGCCGCGTCGCCGGCGGTAGGTAGGGGTCCTTCATGTGCTGGAACAGCTTCGCCGTCGACTCATCGTAGGTCAGCGGGTTGGGGAGGTTGACGCCGGGCAGGAGGCTCTTCAGCACCGTCTTTGCCTCGCTCGGGGCAGGTGAGACTCCACCGCCGGTGGTGCCCGTGTAGTTGCTCCACATGTCCTTGAAGGGGTTCGTGGTCCCGGGATAGAGGCCGAGGCCGTCGGGGGCGATGATCACGTTCTGCGCGGAGTTCGGGTGCCTTGAGTTCAGGAACTCCATCACCCCCCCGTTTGAGCGTCGCGTCAGCTCGGTGTCGCGATAGGCGAGCTGCGGGTGCTTGGCCAGGATCTCGGCGTACTCGATGTCGAACTCGTAGTTGGTGATCGCCTCATCCGCCGGGGTGATCTGCGACTGAGAATGCTGTAGCTCGGCGGCACCGATCAGGGGTACGAAGAGCTGCCAGGGCTCGTTCTCGTAGCGGGTGGGGATCAGGATCTGGGCGTGCCCGCCGCTGTGGTCGGTCTCGGCGGTCGCCGTGAGGCTGAGGGTAGCGCCGAAGGCGATCGGCCCGACGGAGAAGAACGCCGTGTTGTGAAGGTAGTAGCTGATCGCCGGCTGAACTGAGGTACCCATGAGGGCCGAGAAGGCGGCCCTGAGCCTAAAGTCGGGGATCAGCGATTTGGCCTTCGAGGAGTTGAAGGTGGCCAGCGCCTTGTCGATCTCGGACTGATCGGAGCCGAAGCGCTCCTTGAGGAAGGTGTTCAGCTGGCTCTTGACCTGGGATGCGGTCGGCTTCGGTCCTGGGGCGGGGGCCATCGGGGAGCCGCTCGGGTAGAGGCCCTCGTGCTTGAGGGCTACGCTGAGATCGACCCCCATGTAGAAGTACTTCGACGGAAAGAGGTCGACGTCGGCCGGCTTGTGCTGGGGCAGCGCCAGCACCTTCTCGGCCTGCTTATCGAGCCCGCCGCTCGAGGAGGGGCAGCTCACCTTCGCGACGTAGACGGGGTTGTGGTTTCTGATCACCACGTGGCCGTGGGCCCGCTTCTTCTGCCAGGCGACCTTGCACTCGGCCGAGGGCACCGTGGTGCACTTCTTCACCCGGACGTAGACGACGCGGCCGTGGCGTCGGACCACGTGGCCGTGGCGCACCTTCTTCTCGCGGAAGGTCCGACAGCTTCTGATCGTCCTGGGCCGGCGAGAGCGTGTTCGAGCGAGCTGGGAGGCGTGGGCCGTCGCGGCTCCGCCCGAGGGCAAGAGCAAAGCGGCAGTCAGTCCGACCAGGATGCCGCCAGTTACCAAGCCCGCCGCGCGGCAAGCCACAGACGGCCTTCGGGCACGAGGAGGCGAGCGTCTGGGTGAACGGTCCTTGACCCTGCTCTGCCTTGGATTCAACGCCACTTCCGGTTCCGAGTCCGACGCGAGGACGGACGATCGCCTCCGACTCCGCAGACTAGGCGCTCTTCAGTGCCTGTCAATACCCCGAGCACGATCCTGTCCGAATCCTGACTTTGCAACCGCCGCCGGGCCGTTCGGGGCCGGGCCATGGTGTGGGAGATCGCCCTCGACTGTGGGGGCGGGGAGGGAGCCCCGCGCCCGGCTGGGAGCCATTACTTAGATAAGCCCGTCAGTGGCGTCCAGCGAACAAAACGCCCGTCCCTCGGCTCCAGCCTCAGCGATACTGCGCAGGCGATGCCGCAGGAGAACGTGGAGATTGTGCGCCGGGTTTTGAGGCATACAACCGTGGTGACGTCGACGGGATGATGGCGGACTGGGACCCCGACGCCGTGGTGGACTGGTCCAACTCTCGCGGGCTCGATGCGCGTGTCTTTCGGGGGCACAACGCGGTCCGGGTAACAGGTCCCGCGCCGCCGAGATCCCTGCGTTTTTCACAGTCCTCGCGGGAACCCGTTGGGGCAGGGAAGTCATCACTACGCATGGCGGGCAGTGAGGGCTGCTGCGGACCTTCCAACGGCACGCTGGCACGACCTCCGTCACTTCTGCGCCACCCAGCTCCTGGAGCTCGGCCTTGATCATTTTGGCGTCAGCATCCAGCTCGGTCACGAGGACGGTGGCGCCTTGGTCATGAGTACGGGCACCCGTCCAAAGATGCGGCCCGCGCCCGGCTACTAGATGCGTTTCGATTCGATGACGCCACGGGTGGTAGCAACGGAGGTAGCAGCCGAACCGGTGTGCCGCACGCTAGAGCGGACTGACGGGGTTTTCGCTCCCATCAGCCGCTTCATCATCGGTCTTGCAGCAAGGGCGAGTGTGACGCGGTAGCGGCCGGCGCGACACTGGATGGCGATGTCGGAGGAGAAGTGAAGATCGACCCCGCGTGAGGCCCTCGAAGCGGCCGGCCTCTCGGAGTAGGTAGCTACCGCGAGGACTCGTTCAGCGCCACGGCCTCGCGAATCAGCGCCTTCAACGCCTCCTCGTCGATCTCCTCGCCCTCATGGATATCGATCGCACGCCTGGTGTTGCCCTCGAGGCTGGAGTTGAAGAGGCCTGAAGGGTCCTCCAGCGAGGCGCCCTTGGCGAAGGTCATCTTCACGACCTCCTTGTAGGTCTCGCCGGTGCAGATGATCCCGTCGTGGTACCAGATCGGAACCCCTCGCCATTTCCACTCCTCGACCACCTCGGGGTCGGCCTCCTTGACGAGGGCCCGGACCCGAGCAGCGTCTCGCCCCGCCAATCGCCCAGCTCCTCGATCCTCGCGTCGATCAGCCGAGAGGGAGACTCCCCGTTTCCTTCCGTCGGACCGCTCGTCTTGCTCATGGCTCACCGGCGCTTTCTTCGATTGTTGTTGTCGCCGTCCGTACATGGAGTATCCCCGCCCGCGGCGAATTGCATGCCTGGGGACTTGGCTTAGCGCCGGCTGGTTCGGTTGAGCAGGACCTGGAGCTTGCCGTCGGCGATCGCCACCGCGTCGGCCCTCCGCCGGAGTTGAGGTCGGCGACGCGGATCGGCGCCCTGCTGAAGGCATTGGTGGTCGCCAGCGGGACGATCTTCGGCTTGCGGAGCGCGCCGGAGCCGTTTCCCGGCTGGACGAAGGCAGCCTCGGTCGCCTTGGTGCCGTTGTAAAGCCATCTGGTGCCGATCACATCGCGCCTGCCGTCGCGGTTCAGATCCGCAACGGCGAGGCTCATCACGCCGGTGGCGGATTTGAAGGTCTTCGCCACTGGTCGGCGACTCCGTGCGAGGTGCCCTTCAACACGCTGACCCGGCCCGCCGGCGCCCGGCCGGGTGTCGCGCCCGAGGTGCCGGCGGCGGTGACGATGTCCGGGTGGCCGTCTGAGCCGAGGTCCCCGGTGGCGATGGCCGTGAACTCCGTCCCGGTCTTGATCGGCCCGAAGTCCCGGGTCGAGACCGCCCAGTGTCCCGGGTCCGTGCCGAAGATCAG
>CAVTVU010000008.1:0-48052 GCA_963738305.1 uncultured Actinomycetes bacterium
CGGCCGCGCGTGGTTGATCCCTGCTTGTAGCCCTCGGCGTGGCCTCCGCCCTCAGCGCCGCGTGAACGTGGCGGTCATCGACCACGACCACGAGGCACTTCCCGAGGATTGATCGTCGCTGAACTGGCGGGAGTCCGAGCCCGAGAGGGTAAGCGTGACCGTCTTCCCACTGAGCTGTGAGATTGAGACGGTGCTGGTCCCGATCGGTTCGGCCGGGCTCGTTCCGTCGTTCAGCGGGCTGACGAAAAGGCTGCCTGTGTCGTCGTGAAAAAGCAGGATCGGGCCCGGGAAGCCGGAGTTGCAGGTCCCGCCATTGTCCGGGCCGTAGACGATTGCGGGATAGCCGAAGTCCCACCCGAGCTTCAGCGACGGGCCCGAGGACTCCTGCGCACCTCCGATCGTCAGCCCCTCCGGACGGCTGACGTGAAGGTCGCAGCGCTCGTTGTCGAGAGGGTCGCTGCACTCCTGCGAGGCGACGCCGTTGCCGGTCGCGGTCAGATCCACCGCTGGCACCGGCGTGGAGAACCCGTAGATCGGGTTCTCGCCGTTCTGATCGTAGGTGACGTTCATCTCCGCCGGCGGGTTGCCCGGCGCCAGCTTCGTGGTCCAGTCGACCGTGCGGTCCTCGGTGCAGGGCACCCCAGTGAACTGCTCATGAGCGGTCCAGGAGAAGCCGCCGCTCACCGAGGTGACGTCGAACTTCGCGTTGGGGTTGCAGGTGTTCGCGCGCCTGCTGTACGGGTCGAATCGGGCTGTTGGGCGCGCCTTCCACTCAAGCTTGAACGGCTTAACGCCGCCCCGGGCGGTCGAGGCATTCGATAGCACCAGGGTCAGTTCGCGGACGTTGCAGGCAGTCACTTCCTCCTTCGCCTTGCTGGACCAGTCCTCGACGTCATAGCTGCCGTCCTTGTTGGCGATGATCGCTTGGACACCGGCCTCCGGCGACCGCGTCCCCAGGTTGCGATAGGTGAGGAAGTTGACGCCGTTGCCGGGCGCGAACGTCAGGTACTTCGCGGCCACCGGCTTGACCTCTGTGTTGATTTGCGTGGTCTGTTTGTTCGGCAGCAGGCCCGACGCCGCGACCTTCGGCGTGGCGCCGATCCCGTCCCATTGCTGGTAGTTCTCAATCGGCGGCTGGTTCCAGTTGGTGCGCGTGAAGTCCTTCCAGGCCTGGTTCCAGCCGGAGCTGAACACCGACTTGGCAGCCGCCAGGCTCCTCTGCGACCCGATCGCGTTCCAGGCCTGACGAACGACGGTGGGATTGCCTCCGGAGCGTGCGGCCCAGAGCCAGAAGACGTAGGAGCCGTAGTCGTGGTGGCTGGGTGTCGGCGAGTCGAGCGGGACGTCGGGGTTGTCGAAGAAATAGGGGAGGGCGCCATGTTCTTCCTGCTGCGGCGTCAGCCCGATCCCGTAGCTCGGGTCGGTGACGTAATCCATGGCCCACTGCGCGGTCCCCTCCTTGAGCCATTGGTTCTCAGCGCTCGCCATGTTGCCCGACGCGAAGCTGTAGGAGAACTGGATCATGTGCATGAACTCGTGGGCGAGCACCGGCTTCAGGCCGGTGTAGCCGCCCGGCGGCGTTCTGGGAAAGAGCATCTCGGCCGGGGTGCTCTCGTTGCTCAGGGTGTGCGAGAAGGTCGTTGCGGTTGCCCTGTCCACGAGCGCGATGTCGACCGCGTCGGAACCGCCGGCGCATGGCCCCGTCGATCCCTCGTCGGGAAGCGGCTCATGACCCATGAGGGTCGTCAGCGCCGGCCAGATCTTCGACTCCAATGCGCCCATCAGATCGCCGGCGAGCGCCGCATCGGTGGCCGCATAGCGTTTCTGGTACCAGATTCGCACCTTGCCGGCCGCCGGCCCCGAGGACGCCTCGACGTAGCTCCAGTCCTCAAGCGCCACGTCGGGGTCCCCGAAGCACCACGGCGAGTTCGGGTCGGCGGTGGCACGCCGGCGTGAGGCGCTGCTTGACGGGCGCCTTCCTCGCAGGGACTTCTCCCAGTAGCTCCCTTCGTGGAAGGGCGGGATGAGAAATGGCCCGAGCGTCTTCTTCGTGCTCCGGGAGAGGTCCTTCCACTGCGCGATCACCCGATCAAGCGGCCCCTCGGCGAGCGGGTCGGGGGCACCCTTGTACTTCTTCGGGAGTCGCGGATCGCCGAACGCCGCGAAGACCTTGTAGATCAGGCCCTTTTCCGCGCTGATCTTGCGCTGCGCCACGGCAACGTCGATCAGCTCGTTCGTGGTGAGGCGGCGGATCTCGACCGTCCCCCGGCCGGCGCGGCAGTTGTTCTTCTCGTTTGCCTCCCTGACCTTCCTCCCACCGTCGGCGCAGGCGATCAGGTGGAGGGAGCGCAGGGGCGTCTTGGACGGGACCTTCAACTCGGCCTTGCCCCTGAAGGACTTCCCGGGCCGAAGTGCGTCGACCCTCAGCTTCCCGCTAAGTCGAGTCGCCTTCGCGGACCTCTTTGCCGTCGGCGAGAGGTAGAAGCGGGCCAGCGAGGGCCCCGCCTTGCGCCTTCCCGCGTTCTTGACCTCTACGGTGATCTTGAAGTCCTCGCCCCGCCCGAGCGTCCCGGCGACGTGCCGCAGGGGCTTCACGACGAGGTCCGGCCGCGGCGCGCTTCCCGCCGCCGACGCTGCTCCACCAAGCAGAATCGTGGCGGCGATCGCCAGCATGCCGGCCGCCGCCGTGGCGAGACTCCGGCGGCGGCGCATCACAGCCATACCCCCGGCTTTATGAGCAGGTGGGGGCATCGGAACCCTCCGTGTACTCCCCCAAGAATGTGCCGAATATCTCATACTGCGCGCGGCCTGGCAAGCGAGCCCGGCGGCGATTCATATCCCTGTCTAGGATCGGCCCGTGGATCGCCGCGTCATCACGCTGATCGTCGCCGCCGGCCTGACCGTCGTCCTGGTCGGCGGCATCCTGATCGCCAACAGCGGCGGTTCGGACACCAGCCCTGGCGAGCTCACCGACCTCTCCGCCAAGCCCTCGATCGAAGTCCCGGACGCGCCGCCGCCGAAGGAGCTGGTGAAGCGCGACATCGTCAAGGGCAAGGGGGCTGAGGCGAATCTCGGCGACACGGTCAAGGTCCAGTACGTCGGCGTCGTCTACGACACCGGGAAGGAGTTCGACGCGACCTGGGACCGCGGTCAGCCCTTCACCTTCAGGCTCGGCTCCGGCGGGATCATCCCCGGCTGGCAACAGGGCATCCCCGGGATGCGGGTTGGCGGCCGTCGCGAGCTGATCGTTCCCCCGAACCTCGGCTACGGCGCCCAGGGCTCGCCCCCCGCGATCCCGCCGAACGCCACGCTGATCTTCGTGATCGACCTGCTCAGCATCAGCTAGCGGCATCATTCACCCATGGGGAGCGCCGAGGAGGAGATCCTGCGCCGTGCCTATGACGCCTTCAACGCTCGCGACGTCGAGGCGGTCATCGTGCTGATGCATCCCGAGGTCGATTGGCCGAACGGGATGGACGGGGGCCGGGTCCGCGGCCACTCCGCCGTGCGCGACTACTGGCAGCGCCAGTTCGGGATGATCGACTCGCGGGTCGAGCCGCGCGGCTTCGACACCGACTGCCTCGGCCGCGTCGTCGTCGACGTCCACCAGGTCGTCCGCGACACGGCCGGCAATCTGCTCTCCGAGGGGGCGGTTCAGCACGTCTACTCGATCCGCGATGGCCTGATCGAGCAAATGGAGATCGTCGAGACGCCTTCCGGCGACGCGGGCGGGCCCGCGCTATGAGCGCGACGGCTCGATCCGGCCCTCCTGGGCGAACCCGCTCGGCTGGGCGGGCCTGCTCAAGGTGCTGCCCTCCGGCGAGGACACCGAGCTGCTGGGAGAGCGGGTCGTCGAGATCGAGGCCGAGCTGGGCGAGCTGGACACCGAGATCGCCTCCGGTCGCCGCGCCGTTCGCGCCCTCGGCGCCGAGGCGCGCTCGCTCAGCGCCCACGATTACGCCCAGACCGAAGCCAAGGCCCGCCGCTCCGAGGTCCGCGAGCGTGAGCTGGCGCTGAACGAGGCGATCGTCACCCGGACCCGGCTCGCCGAGGAGCGGCGTACCCATCTCGACACCCTCAGCCGCCCTGCCAAACCCGAGCCACCCCAGGCGCACCTGACCGCGGTCCATGGCCCCCGCGTCGAAGAGCAGCGACGGCGCACCAGGCTCCTGCGCTTCTGGTCGGTGATCAGCACCCCGCTGCTGCTGGTCGCGGTGATCGCGATCCTCAACTCGCGCTCCCTGGCCTCGCTGACCGCGGTCGGCAACCTGATCTTGCTGTTCATCGCGGTCGAGGCCTTCGCCCGCCGCCGCCTGGTCTCGTTCATCGCCAGCTTCTTGATGGTGATCGCGCTGCTGGCCGGCGTCCTCATCGTCGTCCTGCTGCTCAAGGACTACTGGCGCGTGGTGGTCTCGGCCCTGCTCGCCGCCGCCGCCCTGGCCCTGCTGGTCGGCAACGTCCGCGACCTGCGCCACGGATGGCGCGGGCGCGGCGGCGAGACGGAGGCGGCCGAGGAGGGCTGAGGCGGCCTCCAAGGCCGGGTTCGGCGGCCAGCGTGAGTTAGGACACACGAAGGTTGCGGTGGGAGGGTCGGGGGCGTACGGTCGCTCCGCGCCCGGTAAGCAAGCAGGAGGAGGTCCCAATGCCCGCATCCGCCCTCGACGCCGACACCCTCGCGACGCTCCGCGACGGCTTTGGAGGTGACGTACTCGCCGACGGCGATGACGGATACGAGGAAGCGCGTGCGATCTATAACTCGATGATCACCAGGCGCCCGGCAGCAATCGCCCAGTGCACCTCGGAGGAGGACGTGAAGATCGCCCTCGCCTTCGCCGCCGACAACGACCTGGAGGTCTCGGTCCGAGCCGGCGGCCACGCGGTCGCAGGCCCCGCGCTCACCGACGGTGGCCTGAAGATCGACCTGCGGCGAATGAACTCGGCGAAGGTCGACCCCGGAGCGCGAACGATCACGGTCGGCGGTGGTGCCCTGTGGAAGGACTTCGACGCCGCCACCCAGCCGCACGGGCTGGCGGCGACCGGCGGGCGGGTCTCGACCACCGGGGTCGCCGGGCTGGCGCTCGGCGGTGGCTCCGGTTGGCTGGAGCGGAAGTTCGGGCTCGCCTGCGACAACCTGCTCTCCATCACGCTGGTGCTGGCGGACGGACGCACCGTCGTCGCTTCCGAGGACGAGAACCCCGAGCTGTTCTGGGCTCACCACGGCGCCGGCGGTAACTTCGGGATCGCAACCGAGCTGACCTTCCGCCTTCACGAGCTGCCGGCCTTCACCGCGGCGCTGATGATCTGGCGGCCCGAGGCCGGCCCCGAGGTAACCCGTGCCTACCGCGAGTTCGCCGAGTCGGCACCCGACGAGATCGGCGGCGGTGTCCTCTACCTCACGGCGCCGCCACTGGAATTCGTGCCCGCCGACCTGCAGGGTCAACTCGCCTGCGCGGCGCTGGCGACCTACGCCGGGCCCGAGTCCGAGGCGCGCGAGGTGATCGCGCCGTTACTGGCGGCGGAGCCCGAAGGTCAGATGATCGCCGAGATGCCCTACGCCGGGCTCCAGAGCATGCTCGACGACCCACCCGGCTACCGCAACTACTGGTCGGCTGAGTACCTGAACCAGCTGCCCGACGCCGCGCTCGACGCCTTCTGTGCCCACGCGGACGGAGTGGTCGTCCCCTCGCCCACTCAGTACATCGTCTTCCCCTGGGGAGGGACGGTCGCCCGCGGTGCGGCCGAATCTCCGCTCGCGTCGCGTTCCTCGACCTGGGTGGTGCACCCGCTGGCGATGTGGGAGGACCCGGCCGATGACGAGCGGGTGATCGCATGGGTCAAGGCGGTGCGTGAGGATGTCGCTCCCTATGCCACCGGGGCCACCTACCTCAACTTCATCGGGGAGGAGGGCGAGGACCGGGTGGTCGCCGGCTACGGCCGCGAGAACTACGACCGCCTGGCCGCGCTGAAGGCCGAGTACGACCCGGACGACGTCTTCCACCTCCACCACCGCATCCGTCCCCCGGCCAAGGCGGCGTAGGTCCAGAGCGCCGCACGCCGCCGATCCGTATCGCGTTCGGCGCGGCTTTCGGCACGAAGGGACTGAAGCTAGTGCAACACCAGTGTTACTGGTGTTCATGCCGACAAAGCGACCTCGACACGCGATCACCGAGACGCCGCCGGTCGCCGATGCTCTGAACGAGCTGCGTGACGAGCTGAACAGCGAGCGGATCGACTTCGGCGAGCTGGTGATCCTCGGGCGCGGGAGAAGCTCACCGAGCTGCGAGCCGAGGAAGAACGAGGAGCGGCGCTACGCCGCCAGCTGGCAGACGCGATTCGAAATCGAACCCTTCCGCCGGTCGACCTCGAGGCCGCAGCCGAGGCCCGCCGCGGCCGCTCCTTCGAGTAGGCCACGGCGCTGATCGACCAATCAGCCTGGTCGCGGCTCACCCTCGGGGTCGTCGAGGCCGACCGAGAGGAAGAGATCGCTCGGATGTTTGAGGACGGCGAGCTCGGTGTCTGCACTCCCTTCCTGCTGGACGCAGGGTTCTCGGCGCGCGACGCCGGCGAGCACGCGCAGACGGTGGAGCGATTCAACGGGCAGCCGCGGTACGCCATCGATTGCGAGGTGGAGGATCGCGCCCTCGATGCGCAGGCCCAGCTCGCCCGCGCCGGCCATCATCGCCTCCCGATCGTCGACGTGATGATTGCCGCGATCGCTGATCGCCACGGCGTCGGCATCCTCCACTACGACGGCGACTACGACATGATCCGCGAGCGCACCGACCTTCGCTTCGAGAGCGTCTGGCTTGCCCCCCGCGGCAGCCTCGACTGACCTCACCCCGTCGCTGAGATGAGGCGCGGCGGTGGGCGGCGGAAGATCAGCCCCTCACCAAGCTCGTCGAAGCCGAGCTTGGTGTAGATCAGCCGCGGCCAGTCGTCGGCCCGCGCCTCGAGATATGTGACCCGGTTGCCGTCGGCGACCGAGGCCCGGGCGGCGGCGAGGGTGATCGCCCGGCCGAGGCCGCGCTCGCGCGCCGCGGGCACAGTCCCGACGTCCTCGATCTGCCCGATGCCGTCGTCGGCGAGGAGCCGGCAGCAGGCCGCCGGCCCGCCCTCGGCGCGGGCCATGAACCAGCGATCGCCGCCCGCGGTCCCGAGCATCCGGTCCCACTCGAGCAGCTGCTCGGTGGTCTCCTCCGCGATGCCGCCGACCTCGGGCAGCCCGTCGCGGATCAGCTCCCGCCGCAAGTCGCCGATCTCCGCCAGGCCGACCTCCTCGACCTCGATCTCCGAGTCTCGGTCGGGTGTGCGCCGCCACTGCATCGTCACGTCGCGCTCGACGCTCCAGCCAAGTGCCCTGAAGTCTGCGGCCAGACGCGCCGCCGTTTCCATGTCGCGGAGGAGAACCGCGCGGTGCTCCATTCCTGCGCCGCCGATCACCTCGTCGGCGATCCTCGCGATCTCCTCGGCGCTCATCTCAGGGTCCTCGATCAGCACCCAGTTGGAATCCCAGACCCGCGGGATCGAGGGGCAGAGGAAGGAGGTGCCCCACTCGTGCTCGACCACCTGCTCGCTGGCTGCGCGGTCCAGCCCGATCTCGAAGTCGAGGATGCGTTCAAGGTCGAGACTCGTTTCCATCAGCCGCGGAGCCTGCCACACGGTGACCCCCGGGGAGGCAGCGGCTCGGCCGCGCCGATAGCCTCCCCGCCGCCCAGCAAGAGAATCCGGAGGAAGCGCACGAAATGTTCGTATTCAAGGCCGCCGTTGTCGGCGGAGGCACCATGGGGGGTGAGATCGCCCAGGCGATCGCCGCCGCCGACGTCCCCGTCGTCATCAAGGACATCGAGCAGAAGTTCGTCGATGCGGCGCTCGAGAAGGCCCGCGCCGTCACCCAGGGCCAGCTCGGCTCGCTCGTCAAGAAGGAGAAGCTGACCCAGGAGCAGGCCGACGCCCAGCTCGAGCACGTGATGTCGCTGATCACCGGCGCCACCGACTACTCCGACTTCGGCGACGTCGACTTCGTGGTCGAGGCGGTGCCGGAGAAGATGGAGATCAAGCAGGCCGTGTTCGCCGAGCTGGACGCTGTCACCCCGGGCGGCGCGGTCCTCGCCTCCAACACATCCTCGCTCTCGATCACCGAGATCGGCGAGTCGACGCTTCGCCCCGACAAGGTGGTCGGCTTCCACTTCTTCTACCCGGCCTCGGTGATGCCGCTGATCGAGGTGATCTACGGCGAGGAGACCTCGCCCGAGACCGCCCAGTCGGCAGCCAACTTCGCCCAGGCGATCCGCAAGCAGCCGATCGTCTGCGGCGAGGTCCCCGGGTTCGTCGTCAACCGCATCCTCAACTCCGCGGTCGGCGAGATCTGGCGCGCCCAGGAGGAGCAGGGGCTCTCGATCAAGGCCATTGACGAGGGCGTCGCCGCCGCCAACGCGGCGCCGATGGGCCCGTTCATCCTCGGCGACATGCTCGGCCTCGACACGATCCTCCACGTCGCCGAGCACCTCAGGGACTCCTACGGCGACTCCTTCTACGTCCACCAGGGCATGAAGAAGCTGGTCGGCGAGGGCAAGCTCGGCGCCAAGTCCGGCGGCGAGGGCTTCTACAAGGATGGCGAGCCGCAGGTCTCCGGCGACGCCGAGCCCGACGGCGAGGAGCTGGCCGAGCTGTTCGCCTGCAAGGCGCTGATCGAGGCCTGCCTGCTGCTGGAGGAGGACGTCGCCAGCGTCCGCGACATCGACGTCGGGATGATGGCCGGCTCCGGGATGGACCCGCGCCGCGGCCTCTTCCCACCCTTCTGGAAGGCCGACCTCGAGGGCCTCGACGTGATGCTGGAGCGGATCGAGGCGCTGGAAGAGAAGCACGGCGATCGGTTCGCCGCGCCCGTAACCCTGCGGCGCCTCGTCGCGCAGGGGCGGCTGGGGCTGAAGTCCGGGCAGGGCTTCTATCCCTACCCGCAGCCCGACGAGGGCGATCAGCCCGAGAAGGTGAAGCTGGAGACGCGCGGCTCGGTGGCCGTCGCCTGGCTGTTCAACCCCCCGATGAACGCGGTTTCCCCCCAGGTGATCAAGGACCTCGGCGAGGTCTGGGAGAAGGTCAAGGCCAACCCGGAGATTGGGGCGATGGTGATCGCCTCATCGATCCCACTGGTGTTCAGCGCCGGCGCCGACATCAAGGCCTTCACGTCGATGACCGACGAGGCCCAGGGCCGCGAGCTGATCGACTCCGGCCACGGCCTGCTGCGCGATTTCGGCAAGGCGCGGGTGACGACGATCGCCGCCGTCAACGCGCTCGCCTTCGGTGGCGGCTGCGAGGTCTCGATGGCCTGCGACGTCCGCCTCGCGGCGGAGGCGGCGACTTTCGGCCAGCCCGAGATCAAGCTGGGAATCATCCCCGGGTTCGGCGGCACCCAGCGCCTGCCGGCGCTGGTCGGCGCCAACAAGGCCCTGGAGATGAACCTGATCGGCGACGCGATCTCAGCCGATGACGCGCTGGAGTCGGGACTGGTCAACGCCGTGGTCCCCGACCACGAGCTGTTCGACACGGCGCTCGCCTGGGGCCGGCGCCTGGCCGGTCAGGCGCCGCGGGCGGTCGAGCAGATCAAGCTGGTCTCCGGCAAGGGCGACATCGACGAAGGCATCGAGGCCGAGAAGCAGGGCTTCGCGACCGCCTTCCAGACCGAGGACGCCCGCGAGGGCATCGCCGCCTTTCTCGGCAAGCGCACGCCGAAGTGGAGCGGGAAGTAGGACGGCTCAGCCGCTGACCCGTTCGGCGAACCGGCGCGTCTGAGTCCCGAGGGGTGGGATCCAGACGCGTCAGTTCCGTGGTTGGGCGCCGGCGTCAGTCGAGGTCGGCGATCTCCTCCTGGTAGATCCCCATGCCGCGGGCAATGCCGTCGCCGATCGCGGCGTCGACCACACCCTGGTTCTCGACGATCATGTCGGCGCGGGCAGTGCGCTTCTCGAACTCGTCGTCGTCGTGGAGGGCGGCGATCTGCGCCCGGCTTCCGCGCAGCAGGGCGAAGCCGAGGAGGTCGCCTCCGTGCGGCGAGAGCAGGACCACCTCGAAGTCCTCGATCTTGCCGTCCCCCTGGAGCCCACCCCAGTACTCCACGCTCTCGTTGAAGACCTTGACGGCCCGCGCCTCCCGTCCCCGAACGACCTGCCCCCAGCCGATGAACAGCGCTGCGTCAGCCACTAAGGCTCCTTTCGTTGGATGCGACGAGCCTATGCCGGCGAGCGAGCCCCGGTCAATCCCAGTATTGGCGCCCTCAGCGCGCCCAGACCGGGTAGTAGCCGCCGCGGCGCAGGACCAGCCGATGGCTGCCGTTGCGCCGCACCGTCTGAAGCGTGAAGCGGACCGGCGAGAGGCTTTCCTGCTCGAAGACAAGGCTGCGCCCGCTGGGCGAGAAGCAGGGGTTGAACTGCTGCGAGCCGTTGCGGACAAGCGGATGGGCCCGGCGCCCGTTCGAGCGCATCAGCCAGGCGTGGTAGAGAGTGCTGCCCCGGGCGTTGACGAAGGCGATCTGGTGGCCGTCCGGCGAGTAGCTCGGCTCGAAGGCGCTGGAGGAGCGGTAGATGAGATGGCCCGGCCCGCCGGAGAGGCGAACCTTGGCGATGCCGGTGCGGTTGCGTCCGCGGCCCTCCTTGGTGAAGACGATCCGCTCGCCTCTGGGCGAGAACTGCGGGTCGGTGGCTTCGGCAGATGAAGTGGTGACCCGGCGCAGGCCGTGGCCGCTGGCCCGCACGGCGTAGATCTGCTGCGTGCTGTCGGCGACGCTCCGCTGCCGGCTGAAGACGAGACGGTGGCCGCTCGGGGAGAGCGCCAGCGACTCGACGTCGACGTCCACGAGCTTGTGAACCAGGTGCCGGTGGCTGCCGTCGCGGCGGGCGATGAAGAGCTTGTCGACGCTGCGCGGCGGTCCGGGACCGCCGCGATTCGAGTTGAAGCTGAGGAGGAAGGCGATCCGGTTGCCGCTGCGGCTCGCCGAGGGAGAGGTAACGCTGGCATGGGCCATCGCGTGGTAGAGAACGCGTCGGTGCCCGCCGGTCGGGCTGATCGAGACGATCGAGCGCAGCTTGGAGTTCGCATAGATGACCCGGCTGCGGGCAGCGGCGCCGGCCACCAGTGGCGAGCCGGCCGCGATCGCCAGCACAAGGGCTGCCAGTCCAACCATCTTCCTGATCAACGGCCCGCTCATCTCGCCTCCTCTTCGCAGGCTCCCACGCCGCCATGGTGGCGTGGGCACCCGACGGACAATCATCCGAGGGTTCGGAAGCCACCTGGCGACACTCTCCAAGGGCGGCTGGCAGACTCTCCGCCGTGGAGGCCGGGAGCGCAGAGAAGGCGGCCGGGGCTGCCCGGCTGGCCGGGCTGCTCGAGCAATCGCGCTGCTCCGTGGCGCTGAGCGGGGCCGGGATCTCGGTTCCCTCGGGCATTCCGGACTTCCGCAGCCCGGGCACCGGCATCTGGGAGAACGTCGACCCGATGGAGGTCGCCCACATCGACGCCTTCCGCCGAGACCCGGCGCGCTTCTGGAGCTTCTACCGCCCCCGGTTCGAGACGCTTGGCGAGAAGCGCCCCAACCCCGCCCACGAGGCGCTGGCCGAGCTGGAGCGCCGCGGCCTGCTGGAGGGCGTCATCACCCAGAACATCGACCGCCTCCACCGCGCCGCCGGCTCCGAGCGGGTGATCGAGCTGCACGGCTCGATCGAGACTTCCTCCTGCACCTTCTGCGGCTCGACCTACGGACTGGAGGAGATGGAGGCGCTGTTCGGGGATGACGGGGTGGCCGAGTGCCGCGCCTGCGCCGGGCTGGTCAAGCCCGACGTCGTCCTCTTCGGCGAGCTGTTGCCCGAGGCGGCGATGGCCGAGGCGGCAGAGCTGGCCGGAGAGGCCGACCTGATGATCTGCGTTGGCTCCTCGCTCGAGGTCCACCCGGCCGCGGGGCTCCCCCAGGTGACCCTCCAGAGCGGCGGGCACCTTGCGATCATCACCCAGGGCCCCACCCCTTATGACGGCGTCGCCGAGGTGATGCTGGGCGGCGACGTGGTCGCCGAGCTGGACGCGGTGCTCGCCGCGTTGAGCTGAGCGGCTCAGTCCCGCCGTGCGGGGCTGAGCCGGCCTCAGTCCCGCAGGCTGAGCTGAGCTGCCCTCAGTCCCGCGGCGCGTAGCGGTGGTGGAGCATCAGCGCGTTGCCGTCTGGGTCCTTGAAGAACGCCATGTGGCAGACGCCGGAGTCCATCGTGTCGGCGGCGAAGGTGACGCCACGCGACTCGAGCTTGGTGCGGGCCTCCTCGACGTCGTCGACGCGGAGGGCGATCGGGTTCGGGTTCGGCGCGAAGTCGAACCCGAAGGACTCGGACTGCATCACCGCGATCGTCAGGTTGCCGGTCTCGAACTCACCCCCGGGCATCTCCCCGTAGCGGGTCGAGTTCGGCAGCTCCAGGA
Organism: uncultured Actinomycetes bacterium; assembly: GCA_963738305.1. GTDB lineage: Bacteria > Actinomycetota > Thermoleophilia > Solirubrobacterales > 70-9 > JBBRHQ01. Next base: position 12,451 of record CAVTVU010000008.1, read on the forward strand.
CGTCCCGGTAGAACTCGACCGCGCGGTCAAAGTCCCGGGTGGGCACCGTGACGAAGTCGGTGTGTCTGACCAGTCCTTGCGGTTCGCTCACGGGATCGAACCCTAACTCCTCAGCTCAGCAGATGACGGCAAGATGGAACGATCGATCGGCATCCGACCCGCCGCTGTCGCGGGTCTTGACATAGACGCCCTTGGGGGTCTTGTTTCTATATGCGACCCCGATCTCTCCAGCCTCCGGATTGAGCGGCGCGGAATTGGTACGGCCCAGGGTTGCGATCAGCGCGCAGTTGGTGACCTTGCGATTGAAAACGACCTGGTAGGAGCCCTGCACGTCCGGTGTGAAGAGGTGCTTCGCCGAGACGGCCCGGCTACGTCGCACCAGATTGCCGTTGGCCGAAACCACGGCCCAGAGGCTCTTGGCGCCCTTCCCGGCCCGCAGCCCGGGCAGGCCCGACGCGGCGTAGGCCCCACCTCCGAGCGCGATGAACACCGCGATCGCCGCCATCACGTTCGCGAGGTGATCTTCCTGCGCACCTGCTCTCCCATGCCTCCTCCTCGCCGGGGCAGCCGACTTTATCCGTTGCTCGAACCGAACGCAGGTTTCGGCATACTCGCGGCGTGTCCGAGGACCCGAGCACCGGGGGGTTCAGGTCGGCTGAGTCCGAGCGGTTCGTCGTCAGCGCCTTCGAAGCCTGGAACGCCGGCGACCTGGAGGCCTTCCTGGAAACGCTCGATCCCGAGGTCGAGTGGAGGACCGCGGGGATCTTTCCCGGCTTGAGGACCGAGTACCGGGGCCGCGAGGAGGTCCGTGACTTCTGGCGCGGATTCCACGAGCCCTGGGAGCGGCTCAAGATCAGCTACGACGAGGCAATCGAGACCGCGCCGAGGGAGATACTGCTGCGGGTCCTGTTCAGCGGGGTCGGCCGTGATGGGATCGAGGCCGAGATGGCGTTCGGGCAGCACTACGTGCTGCGCGGCGACGGGCGGCTGGCGCGGATGCGCTCCTTCCGAACCTGGGAGCTGGCCGCGGCCACGGGGCTGCCGCCGCAGGCGGTGATCTTCGACAACGACGGCCTGCTGCTCGACACCGAATCGGTTTGGACCAGGGGCGAGCAGGACCTCTTCGAGAGCCGCGGGCTCGAGTTCACCCTGGCCCACAAGCAGGAGCTGGTGGGCACGTCGGCGCAGGTCGCCGCCGCGATCCTCGAGCAGCGGCTCGGCGAGCCCGGCCGCGCCGCCGAGATCATGGTCGAGCTTGACCGGCTGGTCATGGAGGAGCTGCGCAACGGGGTCGAGGCAATGGTCGGGGCGCGCGAGCTGGTGGCCGAGCTGGGCCGCGCCGGCATCCCTCTCGCTCTGGTCTCCAACTCGCCGCGCGCCTTCATCGAGCTGGCCCTGGACACCGCCGGGATGGACGGCGCCTTCCGGGTGATCGTCAGCGCGCACGAGGTGGCCGCGCCCAAGCCCGACCCCGAGCCCTACCTCGAGGCCTGCCGCCAGCTCGGGATCGAGCCGGGGCGCCGGGTGATCGCGCTGGAGGATTCGCCGACCGGGGTCGCCTCGGCCCGCGCCGCCGGGCTCAGCGTGATCGGGGTGCCCTCGGTCCCCGGGGTCGAGCTGCCCGAGGCCCATCACGCCGGCAAGTCGCTCGAGGACGCTCCGGTGCTGGAGCGCCTGGGGCTGGCGGAGTGACCGCGGGGTAGAGGAGATGACGCCCGCCAAGCGGCTGGTCCGCACCCCGGACATCGCCGAGCTGCGGGCATTCTGCGTCGCCGCCGACCTCGGCACGCTGGGCAAGGCCGCGATCCGGCTGCAGATCAGCCAACCGGCTCTCTCGAAGCGGCTGCGGGGGCTCGAGGCGGTGGCGGGGACGGACCTGCTCGAACGCTCCTCCAGCGGCGTCGTCCTCACCGCCGCCGGGCGCCGGCTCTACCCGGAGGCGCGGCGCCTCCTCGATCAGGCCGAGATCGTCGAGGGGCTGCTGGCCGGTGCCCGCAGCGAGCCCGACCCGATCCGACTCGCCGCCAGCCACACGATCGCCGAGTTCCACCTGCCGGGGGAGCTGGTCGCCTACCACGCCGACAAGGCCCGCCACGCACCTGTCGAGCTGACGATCGCCAACTCGGTCGCGGTGCGTCGCATGGTCGCCGAGGGCCGCGCCAACATCGGCATCACCGCGGCCGACCCGAACTTGTCCGAGCACGACGACCTCGAGGTCTTCCACCTGCTCGACGACGAGGTCGTGGTCGCCGTGCCCGGCAGCCACGCCTGGCAACGGCGCAAGAAGATTCCCCAGCGGCTGCTCCTGAGCACGCCCCTGATCACCCGCGACCCCGAGGCGCACGACCGCCGATGTGTCGAGGCGGCTCTGGCCGAGCGCGGCCTCCACCTGGCGCCGCCGCTGATCGAGGTCGGCAGCACCGCGGTTGCCAAGCGCGAGGCACTCGAGCGCACCGAGCCGGTCCTGCTCTCGGCCCTGGCGCTCGACGAGGCACGCGACCGCCTGCACCGCCGCCCGGTCGAGGGCCTCACCTTTCCCCGCCAGTTCGTGATCGTCTGCCGCACCCCCAGCTCGCTGCCGCGGGCCGATCGCGACTTCCTTGCCTTCCTGCGTCGCGGCGAGGGCAAGGGCCGCGGCGACGGCTAACCACTGGTTCTGGCCTCGATAACCGGGTCCGACCCACCTGGGCGAGGCGATCTCGTCGCTGCCGCACCGGCGGCCTAATGTGAGGTTGCGCGCGAAACCGATCGCGGTCAGGCCCACATAGAGCCCCACAGATGGCTCCGGTCAGACCGCACAGTTCCGGGGTCGCGCTGAAAACAACAGATATCTCCCCTCCCCTGTGAGCGCCCCGCAAGTCCTGCGGGGCGCTTCACGATTCGGGTTTCGAGCTCGAGGTCTCTTGGCGGTTGCCGCTCCGAGCTCCGAGCAGGGCGATGCCCGCCGCCGTGACCAATCCGAGCGCCGGGACCGCCAGGCGCGCCGCCCGCGGCGGCAGGACCAGCTCGAACAGCGGCACCGGGTCGCCGACCCGATCCCCAACCGCGCCGAGCGGGCAATCGCCGCGGTTGGCGGCGACCAGGACTCCCTCGGCGAGCAGGGCCGCGACCGCTGCCCGCAAGAGCGGCCCGCGGCGGCCGGTCAGAGCGCAGCGCCATACGTAGGCGATCGAGGCGAGGAAGCCGATCGCGAGAATCGCGTGGCCGACGCGCCAGGCAAGGATCAGAGGTGGGAGTCGGGTCGGCCGCCGCTGCCGAGACCTCAATTTGTCACCTCATTGGTGACTCAGATCCGTCTCGCCGACGGCGTGGGCGTCGAGCCAGGCGAGGAGGTCGTCGATCACCCGTTCGCGGTCGGCCGGCAGCTCGTTGAAGATCTCGTGGCGCAGGCCGTCGTAGACGTTCAGCGTCTTGTCCTCGGAGCGGGCCAGCCGGTTGACCATGCGGCTGGCCTCGACCGGGGCGAGGCGGTCCTCGCTCCCGTGCATCCCGAGCAGCGGCAGGGTGAGGCTGCCCATCCGGTCCTCGAAGCTCTCGATTGCCGCGGCCAGCTCGGCGATCGTCCGGGCGGGCAGCTTCCCCTGGTGGACGAGCGGGTCGGTGCGGTAGGCCTCGACCTCCGCCGGGTCGTGGGAGATCAGCTCGGCGTCGACCGCGAAGACTCCCAGGCCGGGGGTCAGCGCCGAGAGCACCCGGCTGGTCAGGCGCACCGCCGCCGAGGCCTGCTCGAGCTTCGCAGCGGGAGCCGAGAGGACGACCGCGTCGAGCCTCGACTGGTCCTCGAGAACGTAGTCCAGTGAGATGCAGCCGCCCATGCTGTGCCCGAGCAGGATCAGCGGCGGTCCCGGTTCGGCCTCCCGGGCAAGGGCGAGGAAGGCGTCGAGGTCGGCGGTCGCGTTCCGCATCCGATCGATCACCGCCCGCTGTCCCTCCGAGCGCCCGTGACCGCGATGATCGTGGGCGTAGACCGGGTAGCCGGCGGGGACGATCCGCTCGACCGCGTGGCGGTAGCGACCGCCGTGCTCGCCCGCGCCGTGGGAGATGACGACGACCGCCTTCACCGGAAGATCGGCGCGCCACGACTGCCAGTAGATCTCCAGGTCGCCGGCCCCGGTGAAGGTGCCCTCCCGGTGGTCGATCGCAGCGCTCACCTCCCCAGCACCCGGCGGCGGCGCAGCACCCGCTCGCTCACCGCCAGCAGCTCCTCGACCGAAGCGAGGCTCACCGCGTCGAGCTCTCCGCGCAGGGCGACGTTGGCGGCCTCGCCGGCCTCACCGCGGCGCTCGACGAGCAGCGCCATGTCCTCCTCGTGACCGGGATCGGCGATGGCTCCGGGCAGCTCGGCCAGCACCGCCTCGAGACCGACCCGCAGCTGCAGTGCAGCCTCGCGGGGGCGACCGGCGTCGAGGTCGGCTCGAGCGCGCAGCAGCAGCGTCTCGCAGGCATCGATTTGCTCGCGCCCTCCGAGGACCGCGGCCACCCGCTCTTGGGGGCGAAGGTCATCCGCCCGGCGCCGCTTCGGCCCACCGCCGCGCACGTCGATCTCCCGCGCCGCCGAGAACTCGCCCTCCGCCACCTGGTCACCGCTGCCCCAGCCGATCCGCACCGCCACGGCCCGCCCGGCGTCGAGCGAGGTCTCGCATGGGTCGGCCGAAGCGAGCGCGTTGGCGTGGAGGGCGCGGTTGAGCAGCGCCAGGCCCTCCTCGATCAGGGCGTCGGCGGTCTCGGCGACCTCGGTGACGGAATCCAGCCAGCGCCCCGCCTCGTCCTCCTCGGCGAAGGGCTCGAAGGCGCGGATCGCCGTCGCCCGGGTCAGGGGCAGCGGCTGCGGCGGCGTTCCCGGCTCGACCGCGCGGGCGCGCATCCGCCGCCGACGAGGAGGGGGCGGCGCTCCCTCGGTCGTGATCACCAGCACCTGCTCGCCGTCATCGTCCCGGACCTCTTCGCCCTCGGCCGGGGGTCGCGACAGGTAGCGGCCCTCCGCCAGGCCGATCGTGCCGGGGTAGTCAAGCTGGACGAATCCGAAGTACTTGGGCCGGCTAATCGCCGCGGTTGCCGTTGGGCTGGCCGCCGCCCTGCTGCGAGGAGCCCTGGCCGTGCTTCAGCGAGTAGCCCGAGGGGGTCGCGGCGACCTGCGGGTTCTTGATCTGGCCGAGTCGCTTGACCAGTCGTTGCCACTGCTCCGGCTTCAGGGACTGCGTGGAGCCGCCGGTGGTCGCCCCGTAGTCGGGGTAGTAACCGACGTGGACGTGGTCGTAGTGGTCGGGGAGCGCGAAGCTCTGGTCCCCGGGCAGGTCCTCGAGCGAGATGATCTGGTGCGGCGCCATCGTCCCCTGCAGCTGGAGCAGGCTCTTGATCAGCGAGTCGGCCAGGCTGCCGGGGCCCTGGTGGCCGGTCACCGGGACGCCGTTGATCACGGCGATGTCCATCGCGTCGCCGGTCGTGTGCTCGGAGACGTTGCCCGAGGAGGTGAGGAAGCTGTGGCCGCACTTCAGCGAGGTGATGGTCAGGCGGTATCCCTTCTCGACCAGGTACTCCATCGCCGCCAGCAGGCGGCGGTCGATCTGGCCGCTGGCGATGTCGGCCCGCCCGCAGGAGTAGATCGAGAGCCGTGGGTCGTTCAGCACGCGGCGCTGCAGCGCCTCCTTGGAGAGCAGCAGGACCCCGCCGACCCCGAGGTTCGCCATCATCAGGTTCTTGCCGGTCGAGCGGTAGATCGCCGTCGCCTCGAGCAGCTTCCAGCCGTCGAGGATCGGCTTCGGGTCGATCGCCGGGGTGTGCTTGCCGGCGGGCCGGATGGCGAAGTCGACGTGGGAACCCGAGCCGGAGCCGCCGACCCGCCCGAGGACGGTGCCGCCGATCACCCGGGAGCCGACCCGCAGCGGCTTCAGCGTCGCCTTGGAGCTGTCGTAGGCGTAGACGTCGTTGTAGTAGTTGTTGAAGGTGGCGTAGCCGGCGGTGCCGGAGATCGAGGTGCCGCCCCCGGTCACCTTCTCGACGTGCGGGCGGGAGGGCAGGGCGTAGGCGCGTTGGCGTCCCTCGCCGCCCTTGCCGCCGGTGTCAGTGGGAGCCGGCCCGGCGCCGCTGGGGACGACGACGCTCGGCTTGATCACCTTCGGCTGATGCTTGGCGCCCTCGCCCTCCGGGGTCGCCTCGTTGCCCGTGGCACCGGTCGTCCCCGTGGCCCTCTGATCGGCGGGGCCGACGCCGCCCCCCGCCGCGCTGGCGCCCCCGGCGGCGCCAGTGTCGGCTGGGGCGTTGCCGGCGGAATTGCTCGGGGTCGTCGTGCCGGCCGCCGCCCCGCTCGTCGCATCCGGCGCCGGCGCCGGAGCGGCGGAGCCGGTGCCGGACCCCGTACCCGCGTCCGGCGCCGTCGAGCCCGGGCCCTCGCTCTCGGAGCGGCCCGGCTTGGCGGCGGCGGTGTTGAGCGCGTTGTCCTTGATCGTGGTCTTGGTCGCCGGAGCGGTCGGCTTCTTGTCGTCGGTGGGGGTGATCAGCTTGAAGTCCGCGGCACTCAGCGGCTGGGGCTTCGGCACCGGGTAGTCGCTGACGATCTGCCCCAGGTTGCCGTAGGTGTAGCGGTTGCCGTAGGCGTCCTCGAGGACGATGTAGCGCCCGAGCCGCGGGGAGGAGCCGATCGCCTTGATCTCACCGTCGTTGACCGAGACGACGGGAGCATCGGGCTTGGAGTAGATGTCGATCCCGGTGCGTCCCGGAGCCGAGCCGACGACCTCAGCGGCGTTGTGGGCGGCGGCGCCGGGCGTCGGCTTTGCATCGCGGGCCGCGGTCTCGGTCGAGATCGCATCCGAGTAGCGGGCGTCGGCGGCGACCGGGAAGTGCGCGCCCTCGGTCAGTCCCGTCAGCGAGCCGACCAGCTGCTCGGGCAGCTTGCCGTAGCCGCGGGCGTAGAGCAGTACCTCCTGCGCGTACCAGTCGGCGTGGTTGTAGGCGAGGATCGCGTTGTAGAGGTTCGTCTCACCTCCGGCCGCCTTCAGATAGCGGGCCGCGGCGCAGATCGCGTCGACAGGGTTGTAGGGGTCCCTGCGGCCGTCGCCGTTGGCGTCCACCCCGTAGGTGGCCCAGGTCGAGGGGATGAACTGCATCCAGCCCATCGCGCCGGCGCTGGAGACGTTGAGGTTGGTGCCGAAGGCGGTTTCGATCTTGTTGATCGAGGCGAGCACCTGCCAGGGAATGTCGTACTGGGTGCCGCAGGCCTGGTAGATCGGCAGCAGGAACGGCGGGATCTCGAACGAGTCGATCAGGAAGTTGGGGACCCCGAGGGGGGCCGGGCCGATCGGGGCAAACGAGCTTCGGGGGGAGTCCCCGCGGCGCCGCCGGCGGAGGTGGTCCCGCCGCTCGAAGTCGGCGCCGTCTCTTCGCTGTTGTTGCCGATCTGCGGCGCCGCCCCGCCGCTCTCGGGGGCCGTGATCGTGCCCTGAAGCGGTGGTGCGGCCTGAACGCCGCCGCCGATCGGCGTGCCCGGGGCGACCACCGGCGGGGCGGCGGGGGTGGTGGGCTGACCGGAGCCGGTATCGGTGCCGGCGGGCTTGACCTGCTGCGACTCGGCGGCGGCAAGATTCGCTCCGGCGACCACGGCCATGAGGACGGCGAGCGCGATGGTCAGTGCGAGCTTCTGTCTCATCTGCCGGCGACTGTTCTCCTGCTGCCCCCGGGGGAGGTGGCGACGAACGCGGCGGCGCGCGCCCTCTCCCCGACCACAGCAACGGCAACGCTATTTGTTCGTCTCTCCCATTGCAAGGCAAGCACCCGTGCCGAAAACCTACCCCTCGCGGGCGGACGGCCCGTTCCGCCCACCCATGGGTTAACGCGCCCACAACCTTGGCTGTGGCGGTGTACCCTGGCGCCGTGACGAGCGACTGGCAGAGCGAGGAAAACGATCCCGGCCAGGAGGGCATCCGCGCCCGCAGCGAGCAGGCGGTCGGCGACCTCGCCCAGGCACTGCTCGACAACCCGATGTTCAGCGGGGCGCTCTCGGCCGCCTTCGGCGCTCGCGAGCGCGCGATCGAGGCCCAGCAGGCCGCGATGGGGGCCCTGAACCTGCCCTCGGCGTCCGAGGTCGAGCGGCTCGAGCGCCGGCTGCGGTCGCTCTCACACCGCCTGGAGGCGGTGGAGGAGCAGATCGACGGCGTGGCGCGCGACATCAGCGCGATCCGGCGCCGCCTCGACAACGAGATCAGCGTTGGCGCCGACCAGTCGCGCCTCGAGGTCGAAGACTAAGGCTCGACCTCAGGTTGAGAATGCGGCGACCGCGGCCCGGCCCGCCAGCTTCGCCGCAACCTCCAGGGGCTCGTCGGCGATCCGCTTGCCCCGGGCGTCCTCGGAAACGATCAGCAGGGCACCGATTTCGACCCCGAGGGTCGGGGCGAGGGAGAAGAGCGCCGCGGTCTGCAGGTCGGCGACCTCGAAAGCTGTCTCGGCCAGCTCGTCATGGCCGGGCATCACGTCGAAGCTGCCGGCCGGAGCGAGCCGGGTTCCGTCCTCGGCGGCAGGCCGCAGTTCCTCGACCAGCGTTGGCACCAAGCTCCGGCCCGCGTTGCCGAGCGAGCGGCTGACGCCATCGCCGGCGAAGGCCGAGGCGACGAGCACGAGCCGACCGAGATCGAGCTCGGGATCGCCGGCGGTGCAGGTCCCGACCCGCACCGCCCGCTTCAATCCCAGCTCCGCGAGGTCGGCGAGCACCAGGGCGGCGCTCGGCCCGCCGGTGCCCGTTGACTGCACCGTCAGCTCCGCGCCCGACTCCCGCACCCCCCAGTAGCCCCACAGGCCACGCGCGTGGTTGCTCATCTTCGGCTGGACCGTCAGCTCCTGGGCCAGCATCATCGCCCGCGCTGGGTCGCCGGTGAGGATCGCGTCGGCGGCGATCGGGGCGCTGGGTCGCAGGCGGGCGGGCACGCTCGTCCGAGGTTATTCGGACTAAGCTCTGGGCCGTGGAAGGCTCATCGGAGAGCGGTGGCGGCGAAGCCCCGAAGGGGGTCTCCGAAAGCCTGCGCGAGGCGATCGAGCGGACCTTCGCGGCGACCACCGAGGCGGGGGAGCGCGCCCAGGAGCTGCTCGACGAGGTGACCAAGCGCGGGCGCGGGGCCCGCGAGTCTGTCTCCCAGCGCGGCCAGGACGCCCGCGAGGCGATCAGCCAGCGCGGCCAGGAGGCCCAGGAGGCCTCGTCGGGCGCGGCGGCCAGGCTGGTCGAGGCGATCGAGGGGATGCGGCTGGCCACCCGCGATGAGCTGCGTCTGCTGGAGAAGCAGGTGGCCGAGCTTTCGGCGCGGGTTGACGCGCTAGAAGCCGACTCCAGGGTCCCGCGATAGCCATGGCTGCCGTGGGCAGCCGAGTCGTGATCATCGGAGCCGCGAGCCACTGGGGCTCGGAGCTGGCGCGTGCGCTCGAGCGCGACCCGAGCGTCTCCTTCCTTGCCGGGGTCGACACGAAGCCGCCCGCAGCCGACCTCGAGCGCACCGAGTTCATCGAGGCCGACATCCGCAACCCGGTGATCTCGCGGATCCTTCCGGGGTTGGAGCCGGAGGTCATCGTGCACTGCGGGATCGTCTGGTACCCGGAGGCCGACAAGCCGGCCCGAGCTCTCCACGACATCAACGTGATCGGCACCCTGCAGCTGCTCGCGGCATGCGAGAAGGTGAGCGGCCTGCAGGCGCTGGTCGCCCGCGGCTCGGCGGCGATCTACGGCTGCGAGGCATCGGCCCCCTCCTTCTTCACCGAGGAGATGGCCCGCCGCTACCCGCTGAAGACCCGTTTCCAGCGGGACATCGGCGAGCTGGAGGGTTACTTCGACAACTTCGCCCGCCGCCACCCGGGGGTGACCTGCACGATGCTGCGCTTCCAGCCGGAGCTCGGGCCCGGGCTCGAACAGCCACTCAACCGCTACCTCTCGCTGCCGGTCGTCCCGACCCAGCTCGGCTTCGACCCCCAGCTCCAGCTCCTGCACGCCGATGACGCCACCGGGGCGCTGGCGGCGGCGACCCGACGGCCGGTTCGCGGCCCCGTCAACGTCGCACCGGACGGGACGATCTCGCTCAACCGGATCCTCCGCCTGGCGGGCCGTCCGACGCTGCCGGTGCCGCACCAGCTCGCGGGCACGGTGCTGGGAGGCTGGGTCGGCGGCTGGGTGCCGCCGACCTCTACTACGACGGGATCAGGCTTCTGCGCTACGGCCGCGGTTGCGACAACACCCGGCTGAAGCGCGACGTCGGATTCGAGCCGGCCTTCGACGCCGAGGGGGCGGCGCGGGACTTCGTCGCCAAGAGCTCGGCCGGCCGCCGTCTCTTCCCCTCGCCCCATCCCGGGGCGATGGCGCAGCGGGCCGGGCGCGGGGCCGGCCCGCCGGCCGACCAGACCGCGGCGGGGTCGCGATGAACGCGACCCGCGAGGCGGCTTCGAGCATGGCGGGGGCAGCCGAGTTCATCAGCCGGATGCGCTCCGGGATCGAGGACGGGATCGACCCTGTGGGGGCCGCCGAGGAGGCGGCCGGGGTGCTGCCGCGCGCGCTGCGCGAGCCCGTCGCGCGGATGGCACGGCGGCTGGCCGGGGACTATCACGAGGACGAGTGGGGCTTCGACGAGGAGTTCGCCGAGGCCGCCTACCCGCTGTTCGAGTTCCTCTACGACGTCTGGTGGCGGGTCCAGGTCGCCGGGGTGACCAACGTCCCATCGCACGGCCGCGGGCTGATCGTCTCCAACCACTCCGGCTCGGTCTTCCCCTTCGACGCGACGATGATCGGTGTCGCGATCATGAAGGAGCACCCGCTGCCGCGCTGGACCCGGCCGCTGGTGCTCAACTGGGCCTTCGAGCTGCCCTTCCTCAGCCTCTTCATGCGCAAGGTCGGCGGCGTCCCGGCCAGTCCCTTCAACGGGATCCGGCTGCTCGAGCAGGACCACCTGGTCATGGTCTTCCCGGAGGGGGCCAAGGGGACCGGCAAGCCGTTCTCGGAGCGCTACCGGCTGCAGCGCTTCGGCCGGGGCGGCTTCGTCGAGGTTGCGCTGCGGACCGGAGCGCCGATCATCCCGGTCGCTGTGGTAGGCGCCGAGGAGATCTATCCGAAGATCGGCGAGTCGGCGGCGCTGGCAAAGATCTCGGGAGCGCCCTTCGTGCCGATCACCCCGACTTTCCCCTGGCTCGGGCCGCTCGGCCTGGTGCCCCTCCCCTCGCGCTGGCGGATCGAGTTCTGCGAGCCGATCGACCTCTCCGAGTACGGACCCGAGGCGGCCGAGGACAAGACGCTCCTCTTCGACCTCTCCGAGTCGATCCGCGAGACGATTCAGGGCCGCCTCTACGAGAGCCTGGTGCGGAGGGGTTCCGCCTTCATCTGACGGCTGCGAGGGCATCGGATGAGAGCCTCAACCTCACAGCCGCCCGCGAGAGTGCAATTTCCTCTCATAGTGAGAGGAAATTGAAGTTTCGGCAGGGACCGCTGGGTTGGCAGGGACGGCTCCGGGTGGCCCTGGCGGTGGCGATCGCGACCGCGCTCGCCGGAGCGCAGGCCGCGCCGGGGGCGGCTGGCGGCTTCGGCGGCGCCCACCGGGTGGTGACGCTTGGGCACTCGGTCAAGGGGCGGACGGTGAAGGCGCTGCGGCTGGGCGACCCCGGCAGCCTCCACAAGGCGCTGGTGGTCGGGTCGATCCACGGCGACGAGACGGCAGGGCTGAGGGTGGTCCGCGAGCTGCGCCGACGCTACTCGGGGATCCGCGGCGTCGACCTCTGGACCGTCTTCACGGTCAACCCGGACGGAGTCGCCCGCGACAGCCGTCGCAATGCCCACGGCGTCGACCTGAACCGCAACTTCCCCTTCCGCTGGCATGGCGGCGTGCCGCGCTCCAGCGGCTACTACCCCGGGCCACGGCCCTTCTCCGAGCCCGAGTCGAGGTTGGTGCGGCGCCTGGTCATGCGGCTGCGGCCGCGGATCTCGATCTGGTACCACCAGCCCTGGGGGCAGGTGCTCGCGCCCTGTCGGCCGGGCGACGCCCACCTCGAGCGCCGCTACTCGGAGGTCAGTGGGGTGCCGCTGAAGCGCTGCCACGGCGAGCACCTCCCGGGCACCGCGGTGAAGTGGCAGGAGCACCGCTTCCCCGATACCGACGCCTTCGTGGTCGAGCTGCCGGCCGGCCACATCTCGCAGGACGCGGCAAGACGAAACGCCCGCGCGGCCCTCGCCACGATCCGCCTCGCCACCTGACCCCCGGGCGACGTGGGACCGTCCTCGGCTCGGGGTCGCGCGGCTCGACGTGGGACCTCTGAATTGCGCTATTCGCGGCTGAAAGGTCCCACGTCCTCCGGGCTGGGCAGGCGTAGGCCAGGCACGGCCCGACACGAGGGAGAAACGCCCTGCCGGGATTTGCGCCAGCTGTCCAAACACAGGCGCCACGGCCGTGCCTACCTTGAGCGCATAAGCAACCGCGACCGTCGGGGCGGGTCTCCGGCGGGCTAGGAGGATGCAATGAAGAGGAAGTACCTGGCGGCGATCCCGCTCGGCGCTCTTGCAGTGCTGTTGCTCGTTCCCAGCGCTGCCCTCGCCGACTCGGTCGACCTGATCAAGGCGGCCAACGGCAAGCTCGACCCGTCGGTCGGGGTCAACACGATGTGGGTGATCTTCGCCGCCTGCCTGGTGATGTTCATGCAGGCGGGCTTCGCGTTCCTGGAGATCGGCTTCTCGCGCGGCAAGAACGCCGGGACGATCATCGCCAAGATCCTCACCAACTTCTCGATCGCGGCACTCGGTTGGTGGGCGATCGGATTCGCCTTCGCGTTCGGCGGCCCGCTGGGCAGCGTTATCGGGCACGACGGCGGGTTCTTCTTCACCAATCTCGGCCCGTGGACGCAGATCCAGGACGGCAGCCAGGTCTTCCATCCGAGCTTCCCGATCATGGACCTATCCAACGCGACGATCGAGTCGAAGTGGTTCTTCCAGTTCGTCTTCTGCGCCGTCTCGCTGGCGATCGTCTGGGGGACGACGCTGGAGCGGATCAAGTTCGGCGTCTACATCATCTACGCGATCATCTTCTCGACGATCATCTACCCGATCGGCGCCCACTGGGTGTTCGGTGGCGGCTTCCTGCAGATCGGCGACTGGCTCGGCACCGGGATCTACGGGATGCAGGATTTCGCCGGATCGACCGCGGTCCACCTGATCGGCGCCACCGGGGCGCTTGCGGCGCTGCTCTTGCTCGGCCCGCGCAAGGGCAAGTACGGGCCGGACGGCAAGCCGCGGGCGATCCCCGGGCACAACATGCCGCTGTTCGGGCTCGGGGTGCTGATCCTCTGGCTCGGCTGGTTCGGGTTCAACCCGGGCTCGACCCTGAACGCGGGTGACGGCCGCTTCGCCGAGATCCTGTTCATCACCAACATCGCCGCCGCGGCCGGAGTGCTGAGCGCGGTCGCGACCGCCTACGCGAAGACCAAGGCGATCGACATCGGCATGGCCGGCAATGGGGCGATCGCAGCCCTGGTGGCGATCACCGCACCGTCCGGCTATGTCGAGATCTGGGCGGCCCCGATCATCGGCGCGGTCGCCGGGGTGATCGTGGTGCTCGGCGTCTACTGGGTAGACAAGTACATCGACGACCCGGTCGGCGCCCTCTCGGCCCACGGCATGGCCGGTATCTGGGGAACGATCTCCTGCGGGATATTCACCGCGCCGAGGCTGGCCCAGTACAACGGGATCGGCGATCCCAACGGCGGGCTCTGGTATTCCGGCAGCTTCGGCCAGCTGGTCGCCCAGGTCTCCGGCTTCCTGATCGCATTCACGTTCGTCTTCTGCCTCAGCTTCGCGACTTTCTGGCTGATCAAGAAGACCTACGGGCTACGGGTCAGCGAGGCCGAGGAGGACGCCGGCCTGGACATCTCGGAGCACGGGATGTACGGATACCCGGAACAGTTCATCCCACAGCCGGAGTACCCCGGCGGCCCGCCGCACGTCAGTGCTCCGGCAGCCGGCGCCGGCGCTCCCGCGGCGGCGACGACGATGGCCGCCGACAACCCGACGCAGGCCTAAGGAGGAGCGATCACGATGAAGAAGATCGAGGCGTTCATCCGCCACGAGGCATTCGAGCCGATCAGGACCGAGTTGCTCGACAAGGGGTTTCCCTCCCTGTCGATCCTCGAGGCCAAGGGCTCGGGCCGCCAGAAGGGAATAGTCGAGCACTACCGCGGTTCGACGCTGACGGTCAACGTACGGCCGAAGCTGAAGATCGAGGTTGTGGTCGACGACAAGGACAAGGGTCTCGTGGTCGAGACGATCCTCAAGCACGCGCGCACCGGGGACGTCGGCGACGGCAAGATCTTCGTCTCTCCGGTGGAGGAGGCGATTCGCATCCGGACCGGCGAGGGCGGAGAGGAGGTCCTCCAGGCCCACGAAGAGGAGGAGATCCCCGCGTAGGGCGCGGAATCTCCATGCCCACCCCAGCGGGCGGGCCGGCGGCGATCGCGCTGCCGGCCCGCCCGCAGCCTTGTGCGGGTCTAGACTTGCGGCGGGATGGCTGCCACAGCGGTCAAGAGTACGATTCGCGCCGCTCGCTCCGACCCGGAGTTCCGCTCCGGCGAGGAGCTCTGCGAGGTTCTCGACGCCCTGCTCAGCGAGGTCGACGAGGACCCGGACTTCGGACCGCGGATGCGCGCCGCGAACCTGCCCCACCGCGCCGTGTACCCGGACCTCGACGTCGTCGTCAACGTCGCGCCGGCGCCCGACCGCAGCGAGCACTGTCTGCGGTGGAGCTTCTCCGAGGAGGACGACTGGGATCCGGCGCTGACCATGGTCATGGACTCGGGCGTCGCCAATCGCTTCCTCCAGGGGAGGGTGAACTTCGCAATCGCGGTGGCCCGGGGGGAGATCCGCGTCTCCAGCGCCGAGCCGGCGGCGGCGATGGACTTCCTCCCGCTCAGCGTCGGACTGATCGTCCGCTACCGGGCGATAATCAAGGCCTCCTTCCGGCACCTGCTGATCGACTGACGCAGCCTGCGGCGCCCGGCGACGGGCCGGCGAGTGTTAAGCGGGGCGCGGGCGCCTTGACAGGGCCCGACCCGGACGTATGCTCACCCAGAACCAAGGCAAAAGGCCGCAGTGGGCCTTCTCCTGGTCCCCCGGCGACTGGGGCCCGGTGGAGCCCGCGAGGTGCCGGAGCGGGTGCCGTAGGCCGACGTCGCGGGCCGCTAGCCCGCAAGCGACGGGGCCCGCGCGACCCCGTCGCTTCACGTTCGGGGCGGCGGAGGCTTCGGGTATAGCCTCGGCGATCCGATGCCCGCCGACGAAGAGATCAGCCTGGCCGAGGCCTCGCGGCGCGCCGGCGTCTCCCCCGGCACGCTGAAGCGCTGGGCGGCCCAGAAGATCGTCCCGGTGCGCCGGGGGCGGTGGACCCCCACCGCGGCGGCGCAGGCCCGGGTGGTCGCCCGGATGCGCGAGCGTGGCCACTCGCTGGAGTCGCTGAAGAGGGCGGGCCGGGAGGGCCGGCTCTCCTTCGGGCTCGCCGAGGACCTCTTCGCGCGGCCGGAGAAGACGATGACCGTGGCGGAGGTGGCCGAGGAGGTCGGTCTGGAGCCGGAGCTGATCGAGCGCCTGCTGGCGCTGCTGGGGACGCCGGCCGGGACCGAGCACCTGCTCGGGCCCGACGACGTCGAGGCGATGCGCCACTGCGCCAGCGTGCTGCTGGCCGGCTTTCCGCTGGTCGCCTTCCTCCAGCTCGTCCGCGTCTACGCCCAGTCGATGCGCAAGATCGCCGACTCCGAGGTGAGGCTCTTCCATATATATGTGCACGAGCCGCTGATCCGCGAGGGCGTCGCGGAGCTGGAGATGGCGGAGGAGATGGAGGGGTTGGCCGCCGACATCCTGCCGCTGGCCGAGCCGCTCTTCGCCTACCTGCACAACCGCTACCTACGTTTCTTCATCGACCAGGACGTGGTCGGTCACATGGAGAGCGGCCTCGGCGGGGAGGCCAGCGAGCTGGGGCGCGTCCCGGTCGCCCTCTGCTTCATCGACCTCACGGGCTTCACCCGCTACACCCACGAGGAGGGCGAGGAGGAGGCGCTCGACCTGGTCGAGCGCTTCGTCGACACGGTGGAGGCCACGCTGCCAGAGAAGGCGACGATCGTGAAGACGATCGGCGACGAGGTGATGGTCGTCTCGCCCGAACCGGCCAACCTCACCGAGTGGGCCGTCGGCCTGCTGTCGCTGTTCACCGAGCGCCCCCAGCCGCGGGTCGGCATCCACTTCGGCGAGGCGGTCTTCCGTGAGGGCGACTACTTCGGCACCGACGTCAACCTCGCCCACCGCGTCGTCACCCGCGCGCTCGGCGGCGAGGTGCTGGCCACCGACCGCGTGGTCGAGTCGATCGAGGGCTCCCCCTACCTCGGCGCCGAGCCGATCGGGGCGGTCGAGCTGAAGGGATTCCCCGAGCCGACCCACCTCTTCCTGGTCCGCAGCGCCCACTGAGTAGTTCCATGCCGGCGCGGTGTTAGCGCCGGCAGGGGCATGTAAGGCGGCGAAGCCGCGCAAGTTATTCCCGGTCCGACCCGCGGTCCCCGTTGCCGAGATTGGAATTTCCTCTCACTATGAGAGGAAATTGAAGTCTCGCGAGCGGGGGTTGGTTCTAGGCTTCGGCCGGTGGCACCGGACGCCCTGGAGAGGCTGGCGCAGGAGGTTCGCGGCAGCGGCGTGATCGCGCCGGGAACGCGCGGGGTCGCGATGCTCTCCGGCGGGCCGGACTCGGCCTGTCTTGCCGCCGGCCTTGCCGGCTTCCTCGGCGCGGACAGCGTCACCGGCCTGCACCTCAACTACGGCCTGCGCGATGGCTCCGACGCCGACGAGGCGACCTGCCGGCGCCTCTGCGAGCTGTTGGGGATCGAGCTGGTCAGCGAGCGCCCTCGCCTGGCCACGGGCAACCTCCAGGCCGCCGCCCGCGAGGCCCGCTACGCGGCCGCGGAGCGCCTGCGGGAGGGGCGCAACGCCGAGTGGATCGCCACCGGCCACACGCGATCAGACCTCGCGGAGACGATGCTCTACCGCCTCACCTCCTCGCCCGGTGCCCGGGCGCTGCTCGGGCTGCCGGCCCGTCGCGGCCGCCTGGCGCGGCCCCTGCTCGGCCTCTCCCGCGGGGAGGCGCGGGAGCTCGCCTCCGAGGCCGGGCTTCCCTTCGCCGATGACCCCTCCAACGCCGACCCCCGCTTCGCACGCTCCCGGCTGCGCGGGGAGGTGCTGCCGGTGCTGCGGGAGATCAACCCGGCGGCGGAGGAGAACATCGCCGCCACCCAGGCGGAGCTGGCCGAGGACTCCGAGGCCCTGGAGGCGCTCGCCGCCGGCATGCTCGAGCGGGCCGGCGCGAGCCGCGGCGCGGCGGCGGTCCCGGCGAGCGCCCTCGAGGAGGCGCCGGCCGCGGTGCGGCGGCTCGCCCTGCGCGCCCTGGCCGAGCGGGCGGCCGGGGGCCCGGTGGCGCTCGGGCCCCGCGCCGCGGCCGAGATCTGGCGGCTCGCGGGCCGGCCCGAGGGCGGCGAGGTGGAGCTGGGGCGAGGCCTGAGCGCGGTCTGCGAGGCCGGCTATGTGCGCTTCACGCTCTCAGAGGATGCGGCCGGGGCGGTCGACGCGGTGGGCCTGAACGTACCCGGCGAGGTCCGCTTCGGTCGCTGGCTGGTCCGCGCCGAGCGGCCACCCGGCTGGCTGGAGCCTCAGGGGCCGGAGGTGGCGACGCTCGATGCCGGGCTGCTCGGTGAGCGGCTCGAGGTGCGCGCCTGGCGCGAGGGCGATCGCATGCGCCCGCTCGGCCTGGAGGGGAGCAAGAGCCTCCAGGACCTCTTCACCGACGCGGGCGTTCCCCGCTCGCTGCGCCGCGCCCTGCCGGTGGTCGTGGCGGGTGAGCGGATCGCCTGGATCGCCGGTGTCGCCGTCTCGGAGGAGTTCAAGCTCAGCGACGAGTCGACCGGGGTGGTACTGCTCAGCGCCGCCCTGGCCGAACCCGCCTGAGGCGCAGCCGCGGAGATCACGGCGGGCGCCGCGGGCCTAGACTGCGGCCCGTGCACGACCCAGCGATCGGCGAAACGCTCGTCTCGCACGAGGACCTGACCCGGCGGGTGGCCGAGCTGGGCGAGGAGATCAGCGCTGACTACGAGGACCGGGACCTGCTGATGATCGGCGTGCTGAAGGGCGCCGTGCTCTTCATCGCCGACCTGATGCGACACCTCACCGTTCCCTGCGAGGTCGACTTCATGGCGATCTCCAGCTACGGCTCGGAGATCGACTCCTCCGGAGTGGTGAGGATCCTCAAGGACCTCGACGCGCCGATCGAGGACCGCGACGTGCTGATCGTCGAAGACATCATCGACTCCGGCCTCACTCTCCAGTACCTGCTGCGGAACCTGCGGGCGCGCAGCCCGCGCACGCTCGAGGTCTGCGCCCTGCTCACCAAGCCCGAGCGTCGGCGGGTCGATCTGCCGATCCGCTACGTCGGCTTCGAGATCCCCAACCGCTTCGCGATCGGCTACGGGCTCGACCACGGTCAGAAGTACCGCAACCTCGACCACGTTGCTGCCCTGGCGGACGGTTTCCGCTAGGCCGCCGCTATGCGTGATCCACGGGGGCGCCGACGTGCGTAGACGGGGCAGGGCCCCTGGTACCCTGGATTCGCGGCGCGAGCGGGCTTGAGCAGCCCCTGCGCCCGGAGATCGAAATTTGAAACGGTTCTTCAAGAGCGCGGCATTCCCGATCCTGCTGGTCGTCGTCCTGGCGTTCGTCGCCCAGAAGCTGATCGCCGGGTCCAGCGAGAGCCAGAACCCGGTCTACAGCCAGTTCCTGACGCGGGTCGACAACGGGCAGATCTCCGAGGTGACGGTCAACACCAAGGACAACACGCTCAACGTCAAGCAGGTCAACAACAAGGAGTACTCGACCGGGTACCCCAACAACACCGAGCAGAGCTTGATCAACGAGCTCCGCCAGAATGACGTGAAGACGACCGTCAAGGGCACCGGCGGCTCGAGCCTGCTGTCGCTGCTCACCTACATCCTGCCCTTCGTCCTCTTCTTCGGTTTCTGGATCTTCCTGATGAACCAGATGCAGGGCGGCGGCTCGCGGGTGATGAACTTCGGCAAGTCGAAGGCGAAGCGGATGTCGGTGGACGCGCCCAAGATCACCTTCCGGGACGTCGCCGGGGTCGACGAGGCAGTGCAGGAGCTGCACGAGATCAAGGAGTTCCTCGAGAACCCGAAGAAGTTCCAGGCGCTCGGCGCCCGCATCCCCAAGGGCGTCCTGCTCTACGGGCCGCCCGGCACCGGCAAGACGCTGCTCGCCCGCGCCGTCGCCGGCGAGGCGGGTGTCCCGTTCTTCTCGATCTCCGGCTCGGACTTCGTCGAGATGTTCGTCGGGGTCGGCGCCAGCCGCGTCCGCGACCTCTTCGAGCAGGCCAAGCAGAACTCCCCCTGCATCATCTTCATGGACGAGATCGATGCCGTCGGCCGCCACCGCGGAGCCGGCATGGGCGGCGGCCACGACGAGCGCGAGCAGACGCTGAACCAGCTCCTGGTCGAGATGGACGGCTTCGAGATGAAGGACAACATCATCCTGATCGCCGCCACCAACCGCCCCGACATCCTCGACCCGGCGCTGCTGCGGCCCGGCCGCTTCGACCGCCAGGTCGTCGTCGATCGCCCCGACCGCAAGGGCCGCAAGCAGATCCTCGAGGTCCACACGCGCGGCAAGCCGCTGGCCCGTGAGATCGACCTCGACGCGCTGGCCGGCCAGACCCCGGGCTTCACCGGCGCCGACCTCGCAAACCTGATCAACGAGGCGGCGCTGCTCACCGCCCGCCAGGGTCGGCGCGAGATCTCGATGCAGGAGCTCGAGGAAGGGATCATGCGCGTGATCGCCGGCCCGGAGAAGAAGACCCGGGTGATGTCCGAGAAGGAGCGCCTGATCACCGCCTACCACGAGCTTGGGCACGCGATCGTCGGTCACAACCTCCCCAACTGCGACCCGGTCCACAAGATCTCGATCGTCAGTCGCGGCCAGGCGCTCGGCTACACGATCAACCTGCCGACGGAAGACAAGTTCCTCACTTCTCGCGCCGAGCTGACCGACACGATGGCGATGACCCTGGGCGGCCGGGCGGCCGAAGAGATCGTCTTCGGCGAGATCACCACCGGCGCCTCCAACGACCTCGAGAAGGTGACCGAGACCGCGAAGCAGATGGTCATGCGCTTTGGTATGTCCGAGCGGCTCGGCCCGCGCGTCTTCGGCCACGATCGCGGCCAGCCCTTCCTGGGCCGCGAGTTCTCCTCGGAGCCCGACTACTCCGACGAGATCGCCCGCGAGATCGACGATGAGATCCGCCGTATCGTCGAGGACGCCCACCAGACGGCCCGCGACCTGCTCACCGACAAGCGCAGCAAGCTGGACACGATCTCGAAGATCCTGCTGGAGCGCGAGACGATCGACGCCGAGCAGTTCATCGCCCTGCTCGACGGCAAGCCCGAGTCCGAGGTCTTCCCCGAGGAAGAGCCCTCGAAGCCGGCCGAGCCGGCACCGGAGCCCGAGAAGGCCCAGCGCGAGGGTCCGCGGCCGATCCCACGCCCCCGCCCCGGTTACGCGGGCGGAACTGCCGACGGGTAGGCGCTAACGCCGTCCTCCGGGCGACCGGGGATGGGGCAAGCGCCAGCGATGCCGCCAGCGCACTCAGGAGGTTGCGCTGAGTCAGGCGCGTGAGTCGGTTTTGTCTTTTCGCTGAAGCGATTTGGTTGCTATGGCAACCGAGTCCGTTCGACGTATCCGCCGTCGACCTCGACGCCCTATTCCGGGGCCCTCAGAAGCCCGGGAACAGGGCCCGGCAAGCCTCGCTCGTCACCTCGCCGACCCGGGTTCCAGCCCCGGGCCCCCTCGGCCGCCCTGGGAGGCCCGCTCAACTCAGCTCGGGCGGCAGCGCCTTCGGGCCGTCGGGATAGAGGGCGGCGAGCTGCTCGGGGGTCATTTCCAGGGTGTTCGCCGGCTCGGGCGGGGCGCCGACCACCAGCCAGAGGGCATCCGCATCGCCGTCGTTGAAGATCTGGCGGACCGAGTCGTTCGTGACGAGCACCGAGGCAAGCGGCTCCAGGGTGAGCAGCTCCCCGTCCACCCGCATCCGGCCGCGGCCCTCGAGCAGCACGTACAGCTCCTCCTGGGTGGGATGGCGGTGCCTGGTCGATGCCTGACCCGGCGTGAGGCGCCAGAGCCGCGCTCCAAGCCCCTCAGCCCCGAGCTGCTCCGCGAGGTTGGTGTTGTCGACGCCCATCTGGTTGGAGGGGCGCCAGCAGGCGTCGTCGGCGTGGAG
The DNA here is from genome assembly GCA_963738305.1 of uncultured Actinomycetes bacterium. Lineage (GTDB taxonomy): Bacteria > Actinomycetota > Thermoleophilia > Solirubrobacterales > 70-9 > JBBRHQ01. The sequence goes on from CAVTVU010000008.1 coordinate 33,759, forward strand.
CACCCGGTGGGACACGGCGCCAGGCTAGCGCCGGCGATCAGGCCGACGCGGTCTGGGTTCGCACGTTGTCGCGCTTCCAGGCGACCAGCGCCAGGTCGGCCGCGGCGACGAGTGCCCTGGCGTCCATCCGTTGCCCAGCTCGGCTGTGCCAAAGCGGATCATCAGGGGCTCGCCGTCGGGCCCGATCGCGCCCGTCTCGACGTGCACGCGCAGCCGCTCGGCCACCTTCGCCGCTCCCGCCGCGCCGGTGCCGGGCAGCAGCAGCGCGAACTCGTCCCCGCCCCAGCGGAAGCACCGGTCCGGCATGCGCAGCGCGTCGGAGAGGCAGCGGGCTACGTTGCGCAGGCACGCGTCCCCCTCGACGTGGCCCCAGCGGTCGTTGATCCGCTTGAAGGCCTCGACGTCACCCATCGCCATGCTCAGCGGAACCCCGCTGCGGCGCGAGCGGGCGATCTCGCTGTTGATCGCCTCCTCGAAGGCGCGCCGGTTACCGACCCCGGTGAGGCCATCCACCCGGGCCTCCTCGCGGGCCTCCGCCGCGCCGCGCCGCATCCGGTGGCGCTGCGCCCTGACCTGGGTCATCAGCATGTGGGTGATCCCGGCGATGGCGCACCAGATCAGGAAGGTGGCCAGGGCGACCGCCGCGGCGTCGGGGCTCCAGCCGTCATAGAGGAAAGGGGCGGCGAAGCCGACGGCGAGCACGGTCATGAAGCCGGCGATCTCCCGCAGGGAGTAGATCGAGGCTATGAAGGCGACGCTGAGGAGCAGGAGGCTGAAGTAGGGGGCGCCCACCCCTCCTGCGAGCCACTGCATCAGGCCGATCGCGACGATCGTCAGGAAGCTCGAGGCATAGAGCCGCCCGAAGGTCCAGGGCAGCGTCGGGGACCGGTACGCGAACCAGGCGCCGATCCCGGCCACCACCAAGACCGATGTGACGATCCAGCCGGCTGATCCGATCGCCTCGTCGGGCGGGCTGAGCGGCAACAGCAGCACGGCGATCGCCGTCCCCATCGCCCACAGCCTCGATCCGATCCGCAGCGCGGTCGGCAGGTCCTCAGGCGAGTAGGACTCCTTCCTCGACAGAAGGCGCTTCAGCCGTTGCATGCCACTCCGTCTCTTAAACCCGGGTCTCGCCTCTTTGATTCGTCCTCCCCGGGTGAACCTTTAGGGTCGCGACGGGACAGCCCGAGTAATGATGAGTCAATGAGTGGAGACGAGCGCATCTCTGCGGACGTGGCGATCGTCGGCGCCGGCCTCGCCGGCCTCGCCGCGGCCCGCGCCGTGGCGGCGGCGGGCAAGCGGCCCGTCGTGCTGGAGGCCCGCGGCCGGGTCGGCGGGCGGACGCTGAACGAGCCGATCGGCGGGGGAAAGGTCGTCGAGATCGGGGGCCAGTGGGTTGGTCCCGGCCAGAAGCGCGTGACGGCGCTGATCGACGAGCTGGGCCTGGAGACCTTCCCCACCTTCGCCGCGGGACGCAACCTCTTCGAGCGATCGGGGCGGATCCGCTCATACAGCGGGACCATCCCCAGGGTGAGCCCGCTGGCCCTGGCCGAGGTCGGCGCCTCACTGCGACGCGTCAACAGGATGGCCGCGGCGATCGACCCCGAGCGACCCTGGGCGGCTGCGCGCGCCGCGAGATGGGATGCGCAGACCTTCGCAACCTGGATGCGCCGGAACGTCCGCACCGCGACGGCACGGGACCTGATGCGGCTGGCGATCTGGGCGGTCTGGGCGGCGGAGCCCGAGGACCTCTCGCTGCTCAGCGTGCTCTTCTACGTCCGCTCCGCCGGATCGTTCGAGGCGCTGATCGACACCGAGGGCGGGGCCCAGGACTCGCGCGTCGTCGGCGGGACGCAGGGGATCTCGCTGCGGATGGCCGAGGAGCTGGAGGGCGCGGTCGTCCTCGATGCGCCGGTCCACCGGATCGAGCACGCCAGGGGAGTCGTCACCGTCAGCACCGCGGGCGGGATGGCGGTCGAGGCCTGGCGGGCGATCGTCGCCCTGCCACCGGTGCTCGCCGGCAGGATCACCTACGACCCGCCGATGCCGGCAATCCGCGACGGGTTGACCCAGCGGATGGCGATGGGCAGCGTGGTCAAGTGCATGGCGATCTACCCCGAGCCGTTCTGGCGCGCCGAGGGCCTGTCGGGCCAGGCGACCAGCGCCGACGGACCGGTCTCGGTCACCTACGACAACTCCCCGCCGGACGGCTCGCCCGGCGTGCTGCTCGCGTTCCTGGAGGGTGGTGCGGCGCGGGCGGCGGCGGACCTGCCGCAATCCGAGCGCCGCGCCGTCGTCCTCGGCTGCCTGGAGCGCCTCTTCGGGCCGCGCGCCGCCGAGCCGGAGCGCTACATCGACAAGGCCTGGGCCGCCGATCCGCACTCGGCGGGCTGCTACGGCGGCTACCTGCCGACCGGAGGCTGGACGGCGAACGGCCCGGCCCTGCGCGCCCCGGTCGGCCCGATCCACTGGGCCGGTGCCGAGACCGCGACCGTATGGAGCGGCTACATGGACGGAGCCATCACCTCCGGCGAGCGCGCCGCGGCGGAGGCGCTGGCGGCGATGGGGGCCTGAGCGATGGAGGACTTGGCGGTGGTGCAAGCTGCAATCGCGGCGATGGCGGAGGGCGACGTCGAGCGATTGGTGGAGCGCTTCGCGCCGGACGCCGTCGCCGACTGGTCCAACTCCCTGGCGCCGTATCGGGGCATCTATCGCGGCAGGGAGGAGCTCGCACGGGGGTGGCGCGAGAACCTGCTCGCAATCTTCGAGGACGTCCACGTCGAGGCCGACCGGATCGAGCGGGTGTCCGAGGGAGTGATCGTCGTCGGGTCCCACCTTCGAGCGCGAGGGCGCGAAGGGATCGAGGTGGACGCCCACGGCGGGCAGCTCTGGAGGCTGCAAGACGGGCTGGTCAGCAGCGTGACCCTGTTCCAGAGCCTCGAGGAGGCTCTGGCCGCAGCCAAGGCGGCGAGCGGCGAGTGAGCGGACCGGTTCGCCTCATGGGTGTCGTCAACGTCACCCCCGACTCCTTCTCCGACGGCGGGCAGTTCCTCGACGCCGAGCGGGCCATCGCCCACGGTGCTGAGCTTGCCGCGCAGGGCGCTGAGATCCTCGACGTCGGTGGCGAGTCCACCCGGCCCGGGGCGGCGGAGGTGGACGCCGTCGAGGAGCTGCGCCGGGTGGTGCCGGTGGTCCGCGGGTTGGCCGGATCGCTCGACCCTGGAGCCGTGTCGATCTCGATCGACACCTCGAAGCGGGCGGTGGCCGAGGCGGCGCTCGACGCCGGGGCGACGATCGTCAACGACGTCACCGCGCTGCGCGCCGACCCAGAGATCGCCGGGCTGGTGGCCGACCGAGCCGCCGGCCTCGTCCTCATGCACATGCTCGGCGACCCACGAACGATGCAGGTCGACCCGGTCTACGAGGACGTGGTCACCGACGTTCGCAACTTCCTCGCCGAGCGGGCTGAGCTGGCCATCGCGGCGGGGGTTGCGAAGGAGAGGATCTGGCTGGACCCTGGGATCGGCTTCGGCAAGACCCTCGAGCACAACCTCGAGCTGTTGCGTCGTCTCGGCGAGATCGCGGAGCTGGGGATGCAGGTCGTCGTCGGTGCCTCGCGCAAGAGCTTCATCGCCAAGATCGACGGCTCCGCCGTCGGGGAGCGCCTCGGCGGGACGATTGCCGCCTCGGTGCTCGCGGCGGCGAACGGGGCCGACGTGCTGCGCGTCCACGACGTCGCCGAGATGGCGCAGGCACTGCTTGTCGCGGGGGCGATCCGCGGCGCGGAGACCTGAGGCGGGCACCGGCGGAGCGGCTTGCGTAGGGTCCGCGCATGGAATCGCCCGGGGGAAACGAGTCGAGGGTCGAGGTCGAGCTTCGCGGCCTCTCCATCTACACCCACCACGGGATCAGCGAGGCCGAGCGCGAGGTCGGGCAGCGGCTCGAGTTCGACGTCTCCTTCGACGTCCCCGACTGCGACGCGGTCCTCACCGATCGCCTCGACGACACCGTCGACTATGCCGAGGCATGCGACGTCATCGCCCTGGCCGCCACCGAGCGCAGCTACAAGACGCTGGAGCGGCTCTGCCAGGTGGTCGGGGAGCGGCTGATGGACAGCTTCGGCTGCGAATCGGTCCGGGTGCGGGCGGCGAAGCCGGAGCCGCCGATCCCGCTTTCGGTCACCGAGGTCGCGGTCGAGGTGTCGCACGAGCGCGCCGAGGAGGAGGACGATGTCACCGACGACGAGGACTCCGACTAGATCCTAGCCGGGTCGGCTACCTCGGCCTCGGTTCCAACGTCGGCGACAGCGCGGGCCACCTGCGAGCCGCCGCGCGGCTGCTCGGCGAGCGCGGCGTCGAGGTCGAGGCAGTCTCATCCACCTACGTCACCGAACCGGTCGGCGAGGTCCTCGACCAGCCCGACTTCCTCAACGCGGCGATCAGGATCCGGACCCCGCTCGAGCCGCTCGAGCTGCTCGATCTCTGCAAGGAGGTCGAGGCCGAGCGCGGGCGCTCCTCCGGCGGCCCCCGCCACGGGCCGCGCCCGCTCGACGTCGACCTGCTGCTGCTCGGCGACCTCGAGCTGGAGCACGAGCGACTGCGCCTGCCCCACCGCGAGGTGACGACCCGGCGCTTCGTGCTCGCTCCGCTGCTGGAGCTGGACTCCGAGCTGACCCTGCCCGACGGCACCCGCCTCGCCGACGCCTGGGAGGCGCTGCCTCCCGGCCAGCGGGTCACCCGTGTGGGTCCCTTGACCTGAACTAACGCGTTTGAGTCCCGGCATGCGGGAGCGAGCCGCGACAGTTGGGACGGAAGCCTCAGGCGGACCGCTGCGGCGCGACACGCAGCGGCTCCAGCCAATCCGCCGGAAGGAGCGCCGGTGCCTTGCCCGGGTAATCGGGGACGACGCGCATTGCCAGCTCCCCGGCCGGGCGGGGCTCGATCAGCGGGCGGAGGTCGTCGAGGGTCATCGCCAGGCGTACGCTGGTGGCGATCTGGAAGTCGGCGGCTCCCAGCTGGTCGCCCCCGAGGACACCGGACTCGATCCACCCATCGACCCGATCCAGCAGGCCGGGCAGGGCGGCGAGGTCTCGGCGCACGTTCTCGTCGCCGGCCCCGTTGAAGCGGGCCGAGAGGGCGACGATCGGGCCGGCGGTTCGCACCGCGAGGCCGATCGGGACCCCGATCCTCGCTCCTTCGGAGTAGCTGCGAAGCGGGGAGGAGTCCTTCCGCAGCGACCACCAGAGGATCTGGCGCACCGGGTGCTGCAGGTCCTCGTCGCCGAAGCGCTCCGCCTCCTCGGCGGCCGCCCGTAGCTCCGGGTCGGCGGGGAAGAGCGGCGGCTCGGGCTTGCGCCGGTCAAGCTCGCGGGCGATCTCGCGCGAGCCCTGGACGCGGCGCCCGTCGAGGATCATCGCCGGGACGGTGACCGCCTCGAAGCGCATCGCCTTCAGCACCCCCTTGGAGATCACCGGCAGCAGGTCGGTGCGCGCATACGGGATGCCCTTGTGCTCGAGCATCAGCCGGGCGCTCATGGCCGGGTGGGAGCCGGGGATGGTGAAGAGGCGGACGTCCACCGAGGTCCTAGTAGCCGCTCGCCGAGCGGCGCCGCTCGCTGACGCCGTAGGAGCCGAGATCGACGAAGAAGGCGAGGATGACGATGAACCACTCGAAGCCGACCACCCCGTTGGAGGAGCTCCACATCACGGCGTAGGCGAGGGTGGTCCACGGCAGCAGGAAGAAGCCGAGGAAGGGGACGAACCAGCTCTCGAACGCGCGGCCGAGCAGATCGGAGAAGAGCCACAGCCCGAACAGGGCGAGCCGGGGCGAGAGCAGGGCGAAGAGGACGATCAGGCAGCCGATGGGCCAACGCTAACCGATAATGGCGTCAATGCTTCTGGCGATAGACGTGGGCAACACCCAGACGCACATCGGCGCCTTCGAGGGCGACGAGCTGCTCGAGCACTGGCGCTTCGCCACCGACGGCGAGGACACGGCAGACCAGCTTGCGGTCAGGTTGGCCAGCATGCTGGGGTTGGGCGGGAAGGAGCTGGGAGACGTCGAGGCGTCGATCGTCTGCTCGGTCGTCCCCCGGCTGAACCCCGAGTACTCGCGGATGAGCAGCCGCTACCTCGGCGACGCTTCGCTGATGGTCGGCCCCGGGGTGAAGACCGGGATGCCGGTTCGGCTCGACAACCCGCACGAGCTGGGCGCCGACAGGCTGGTCAATGCGGTCGCCGCCTACGAGCAGCTGGGCGGCCCCTGCGCCGTGGTCGACTTCGGGACCGCGATCACCTTCGATGCCGTCTCCGCCTCGGGCGAGTACCTCGGCGGCGTGATCGGCCCCGGGGTGCAGATCTCGATCGAGGCGCTGACCGAGAGGGCGGCGAGGTTGCCGAAGGTCGACCTGGCGGAGCCGAGCGGCGTGATCGGCCGCACCACCCAGGCGAGCCTGCAAGCCGGGATGATCTACGGCTTCGCCGGGGCGATCGACGCGATCGCGCGCCGGCTACAGGCTGAGATGGGCGAAGCGGTGAGGTTCCTGGCCACCGGCGGGATGGCCGACGCGATCGTCCCCTTCTGCGAGACGGTGAGCGAGGTGGACGACCTGCTCACGCTCACGGGCCTCCGATTGATCTACCACCTCAATGAGTAAATCCCCCACCTCCTCTGCTCCCGGGAGGGCGGGTGGAACCAGGAATAGTCCCGCCCTCGCTCCCGCGTCCGGGGGTGGGGCGGCGGCTGGAGGATCCGCCCAACCGCCTTTAACCGAGCCGTTCTCGATCGGTGGGGTCGAGATCGCCAACCGGGTGCTCCTGGCCCCGCTGGCCGGGATCGGGAACTGGTTCGTGCGCCTCCAGGCGCGGCGACACGGGGCCGGGCTGGCGGTCTCAGAGATGGTCTCGAGCTTCGGCCTCCACCACCGCAACGAGCGCACCCTGCGGGAGCTGATGCGGATCCATCCCGACGAGCACCCGGTCTCGGTGCAGCTGTTCGGCCAGGATCCCGACGTGATGCGCTCCGGGGCGGAGATCGCCGCCTCCTGTGGTGCAGACCTGATCGACATCAACATGGGCTGCCCGGTGCGCAAGGTCTGCCGTACCGGGGCCGGCGCCGCGCTCCTCTCCGACCCCGCCCTCGCCCTCGCCCTGGTCCGCGGCGCCGCCGACGGCAGCGGCCTGCCGGTGACCGTGAAGCTGCGCTCGGGCCTGCGGGAGGGGGATCGATCGGGCTACGAGCTGGCCCAGCGCCTGGCCGGCGAGGGAGGAGCCGCGGCGATCGCCTTCCACCCGCGGAGCGCCAAGGCCGGGCATCGCGGCGAGCCCGACTACGAGCTGACCCGGGAGCTGGTCGGGCGGCTCGAGGTGCCGGTGATCATCTCCGGCGGGCTGAGCACCGCCGGCGCCGCCCGCGAGGCCTACCGCCGCTCGGGGGCAGACGCGGTGATGATCGCACGGGGCTCCCTCGGCAACCCCTGGGTCTTCGAGGAGCTGACCGGGCGCCGCTCCGAGCCGCCCGGGCCGGCGGCGGTGGCGGCTGAGCTGCTGTGGGTGATCGACGGCGCCGAGGAGCATCTCGGCGCGGAGCGAGCCGGCCGCTACCTGCGCAAGTTCTATCCCCATTACATGGAGCGCCTCGGGGCCCCGCGCGAGGTGGCCGACGAGCTGACGCGCAGCGCCGGGACCGATCGCGCGAGGGAGCTGGTCCGCTCGCTCGGCGCCGGGCGCCGCGTGCCGGCCGGGGTCGGGCGTTGAGCCTGACCGAGCGGGTCGAGGAGTGGGCGGCGAAGGGGCGGCGCGAGACCTTTCGCGAGCACGGTATCCACGTCACCGCCCGCCCCGGAGAGGGCCCACTGCTGCTCCTCCTGCACGGCTTTCCCTCCAGCTCCTATGACTGGCGAAAGGTGCTCGAGATCGAGTCGGGGCGGGCCGCGCTCACCTTCGACTTCCTCGGCTTCGGGCTCTCCGACAAGCCGCGCGACCACACCTACGGCCTCGCCTGGCAGGCCGACCTGACCGAGGAGCTGATCGCTCGCCACGGCGAGGGAAGGCCGGTGTTCATCTGCGCCCACGACATGGGGACCTCGGTCGCCACCGAGCTGTTCGCCCGGGACATCGCCGGCGAGCTCGGCTTCGAGGCGATCGGGTCGCTGCTCTTCAACGGCTCGATGATCCTCGAGCTGTCCCACCCGACCCTTGCCCAGAAGATGTTGCGCAGCCGGCTCGGCCCGGTCGCCTCCCGTCTCACCTCGGAGCGCTTCTTCAAGGCTCAATTCAGCTCGATCTTCTCGCCGGAGCACCCGCTGACCGATGCCGAGGAGGCAGACCAGTGGTCGCTGATCACCCACAACGAGGGGCACCACATCGGGCACCGGCTCGTTCGCTACATGGATGAGCGCGAGATCTACGCGGAGCGCTGGCACGGGGCGATACGGGATTGGGCCGAGCCGCTGCGCTTCGCCTGGGGGATGCTCGACCCGGTGGCCACGCCCGACGTGCTGGGCGGGCTGCGGGAGCTGCGCCCGGGCGTCCAGGTGACCGAGTTCGCCGACCTCGGGCACTATCCGCAGCTCGAGGACCCGCCCCGCCTCACCGCCGCGCTGCGCGACGCGATGGGCGCGTCGGAGCGCTCCTGAACGGGCGAGCCGCCTCGCTATACTGCCGCGCTCGGTGCCCGCTGCCGGGGCTGCAAAATCCCTGCACGGGGCGCTCTGCTGATGGGGTCGGGGGAACCCGTTTCCTGACCGGATTCGAAGCTAAGGAATGAGCCATTGACTCGCCAGTCCGTGATCACGCCCGAGGGGCTCGAAAAGCTGAAGGAAGAGATCGAGGAGCTTTCAACGACAAAGCGCCTCGAGGTGGCCGAGAGGATCAAGGAGGCGCGCGAGTTCGGCGATATCGCCGAGAACGCCGAGTATGACGACGCCAAGAACGAGCAGGCGCTGCTCGAGGCCCGGATCGCCCAGCTCGAGGAGCGGCTGCGCCGCGCCACCGTGATCGACGAGAAGGGCCTCGGCACTGACGAGGTCAAGTTCGGCTCGATCGTCCACGTCAAGGACCAGAAGTCGGGCAACTCCCAGAAGTTCCAGATCGTCGGCTCGACCGAGGCCGACCCGGCCGAGCACAAGCTCTCCAACGAGTCGCCGATCGGCAAGGCGCTGATCGGGCACAAGCGCAACGACGTGGTCACCGTGGACGTGCCGCGGGGCCCGAAGAAGAAGCTGAAGATCACCAAGATCGAGGCCGCCTAGGTCTGGGACCCAACCACACCTAGGCTGCGTCGGCGCCCGCCGCTTGCGGCAGGCGCGCCGCCGTGGTCTCATTGCGGGCATGCCATCGGAGGCCGACGAGACCGAGCTGGCGGAGGCCGAGCGCCGCGGCGACCCGTACCTGGTCTACCACAGCCCGGACGGGCGCCAGCGCGTCCTCTCGCTGCCCGACTCCTGGTCGGCGGTGACGATCGGGCGCAGCCTCTCGGCCGACGTCGTCCTCTCCTGGGACGAGGACGTCTCCCGCATCCACACCGAGCTGCGGCGCATGGGCGTGGAGTGGGTGCTGGTCGACGAGGGGCTCTCGCGCAACGGGAGCTTCGTCAACGGCGAGCGGGTCGAGGGCCGGCGGCTGCTCGACGACGGCGATGAGCTCCGCTTCGGCCAGACGCTGCTGCGCTACCGGGCGCCCTTTCAGGTCTCCGATCAGACCCGCGCGGCGACCGCCCCGGATCTCGGCCCCTCCGCCTGAGGTCGCGGCGCGAGTGGGGCACGGCGGTGGATAGGCTCGGCTGCTGATGAGCGAGCCGAGCGGATGAGCGTGCCGAACGGACCCGAGCCGGGCGAGCGTGATGCCGCCGACCTGCTCGGCGAGCGCCGCCAGAAGCTCGAGCGCCTGCGGGAAGCCGGGATAGAGCCCTTCCCGCACGAGTTCTCCGATCGCGAGGAGATCGGTGAGGTGCGAGCGGCCCACCAGGGGCTTGCGGCCGGGATCGTGACCGATTCCCGCCACCGCGTCGCCGGCCGCCTGATCGCCCGGCGCGGCCATGGCAAGGCGGCCTTCCTCGACCTACGCGACGCCAGCGGCCAGATCCAGCTCCACGCCCGCGAGGACCTGCTGGGCCCGGAGGCCTTCGAGCTGCTCGTCCACCTCGACCTCGGTGACATCGTCGGGGTCGAGGGGGAGGCGTTCGCCACCCGGCGGGGGGAGCTCTCGCTGGCGGTCGACCGCTGGCGGCTGCTGGCCAAGAGCCTGCGGCCACCGCCGGACAAGTTCCACGGGCTGGAGGACACCGAGACCCGCTACCGGCGCCGCGAGCTGGACCTGATCGCCAACGAGGAGACCCGGCGCGTGTTCTCGTTGCGTGCCGAGACGGTGCGGGAGGTGCGCCGCTGGCTCGACGACCACGGCTTCGTGGAGGTCGAGACGCCGGTGCTGCAGCCGCTCTACGGGGGCGCGCTGGCGCGGCCCTTCACCACCCATCACAACGCCCTCGACCGCGACCTCTACCTGCGGATCGCGACTGAGCTCTACCTGAAGCGCTGCGTGGTCGGCGGGCTCGACAAGGTCTACGAGCTGGGCCGCGACTTCCGCAACGAGGGGATTTCGCAGAAGCACAACCCCGAGTTCACGATGCTCGAGTGGTACGAGGCCTACGCCGACTACCTCAAGACTGCCCGCGACCTCGAGCTGTTGGTCGCCGAGGTGGCCGATCGTGTCCTCGGGACCACGGTGATCGAGCGCGATGGCGCCCAGATCGACCTGGCGCCCCCCTGGCGGCGGAAGACGATGCGCGAGGCGATCCGAGAGCGAACCGGGATCGACATCGCCGAGCACCCGACGCGCGAGGCCCTCGCCGAGGCGATGGGGAGCGAGCCCGACCCCGAGGAGGGCTGGGGCAAGCTGGTCGACGGCCTGCTCTCCAAGCGGGTCGAGCCCGAGTTGATCGAGCCGACCTTCATCGTCGACTACCCCGTCGAGCTCTCACCCTTCGCCAAGGCCCACCGCTCCGAGGAGGGGCTGGTCGAACGCTGGGAGGCGTTCGTGGGAGGGATGGAGATCGCGAACTCCTTCAGCGAGCTGAACGACCCCGACGAGCAGCGGCGCCGCTTCGAGATGCAGGCAGAAGAGATGCGCCGCGGCGACGAGGAGGCGCAGCCCTTCGACGAGGGGTTCATCGAGGCGCTCGAGCAGGGGATGCCGCCGACCGGCGGCGTCGGGCTCGGCATCGACCGGCTGGTCATGGTCCTGACCGGCGCCCCCAGCCTGCGCGAAGTCCTGCTCTTCCCTGCGATGCGAAGCTGATGCCCTCTCCGCTGCCCCGCGACGAAGCGGGCAGCGGCGCGCCGCTGGTCCTGATCCACGCCGGGATCGCCGACCGAACCATGTACGCGGAGCATCTGCAGCCCCTGGCGGTGGCCGGTTACCGCGCCATCGCGATCGACCTCCCCGGCTTCGGCGAGGCGCCGTCCGGCACCGGCGGCAAGGGGGAGTGGGGCGCGGTGCTCGAGACACTGGACGCATTGGAATTGAAGAGGGTGGCGCTGGTCGGCTGCTCCTTCGGCGGGGCGGTGGCGATGCGGGTGGCGGCGGTTGCTCCCGAGCGGCTGACGGCCCTGGCGCTGTTCTCGGCGCCGCCCGCGGTGCTCGAACCCTCGCCGGCGCTGGCCGCCGCCTGGGAGGCCGAGGAGGCGGCGCTCGAACGAAACGACCTGGATGGGGCGGTCCGGGTGGTCCTCGATGCGTGGTTGCCCGACGCGACGGAGGGGCTGGGCAGGAGGGTGGAGCGGATGCAGCGCCGCGCTTTCACACTCCAGGCCGAGGGGCCGGAGGAAGAGGTTCCCGATTTCCTCGAGGAGCGCCCAAAGATGCTCGAGACGCTCCGGGTCCCAACCCTCGTCGCAGCCGGCGAGCACGACATGGTCGACTTCCGGCAGGGAGCGGAGACCCTCGCCGCGGCGATTCCCGGCTCGCGCCTGGAGGTGATTGAGGGCGCCGGCCACCTCGCGCCCCTCGAGCAACCCGAGGCCTTCCGCAATCTTCTCCTCGCCTTCCTGGCCGAGGCCCACTCGGGCCGAGCCTCAAGTTAGGTCTGTATGGCAGCCGTTTCTTGAAGCTCGGCCCGGAGGGGCGGCGCTAGGACTGGATGAAGGGGGTCACCGCCTTCAGCACCTGCGGCTTGCTGAGGCTCGGGTCGAACGCGAGCGGCGCGGGCTCCTGGTTGTTCTGCAGGCGGATCGCCGCCGCGTGCCGGGCCTCGACCTGGACGATCGCGCCGGCCGCGCCCAGCACCGCCTTCGAGGAGATCCCGGGAGCGGCGCCGTTGTAGGCGGAAACGCCCGTGTCCTCGAATGTCTGGGCTAGCTTCAGGAAGCCGGCCGTGTCGTTGTAGGGGAACGTGAACTTCGGCTCGGCGACCGGCTTGCCGCCCAGCTGCTTGATCGACGCGGTCAGCGCCGCGACGTGCTGCTGCTCGTCGTCGGCCAGCAGGTCGATCAGGCTCTTCAGGTCCCCGCTTGCCTTAGCGCGCTTCTTCGCTTCCTCGTAGAAGGTCGACTCGAGGTACTCGAGCGTGAGCGCGAAGTTGAGGATGCCGACGTCGCCGCGGTCCGACATCGCCAGGGCCTGGCGGACGAAGGGACCGACCATGCTGACGCCGTAAACGGCACCTGCGGCCAGAGCGCCCTTGAGGATCACCTCACTGCGGGAGAGGTCGCCGCTGTTGTCCGAGACGTGGACGTCGGCGAGCTCGGGATGGGTCAGATTCTGATTGCTCATTTCCATTCCTTTCTTGTTGCTCGTCCGCGTCTAGCCGACGATGAACGGCTGGACCGACTTGAGGACGGTGTTGGCGTCTGCCGGCTTCGCGAACGCCCCGTCGGGGGTGATCGACTGGCCGAGCAGGGTGTTGAGGGCGGCCGCGTGCCGACCCTCGACGCTGTGAATCGCCAGTGCTGAAGCCAGCACCTGCGGGCTCTTGATGTTGGTTGCCTGTCCGAGGTAGGCGGCGGCTCCGAGATTCTCCACGGTGCCAGCCAACTTCAGGACCGACTGGGCGTTGTTGAGCGGAAACTTGGTCTTCGGCTGCGGCGCCGGCTTGCCGCCGAGCTGCTTAACAGCCGCTGTCAGCGCCGCGACGTGCTCCGCTTCCTCCGAGCCGAACTTCTTGATCGTCGCCAGGTCGGCGCCCTTGAACAGGCCGCTCTTGACGACGTCGGCGTAGAAGGCCGTCTCCAGGTACTCGAGGGTCAGCGCGTAGTTGAGGATCCCGATGTCGCCCTTGCCAAATTGCTCAGTGCCGGTCTTCCCCTGCGAAGTCGTCGCTGACGTCGTCTCGGCGGTCGTGTCGTCGCTGCTGCCGCACGCTGCCAGCAGCACCGAGAGGCTCGCCGCCCCACCGCCGCCGGCGAGGGCCATGAACTTGCGGCGCGAGACCGGGTCGCTGGTGGCGCGCTGCAGAGCTCGGCGCTCCTGCGTGGATTGGCTCATTCTCGATTCTCCTTCCGCGCAGCGCCTCGAGGCGGAGCGCACCGTTTGCGAGGGCACGCCAAGGAGTTCGGCGTCCTTGCAGATGCACTACGGGGCCGACGAGGAAAGCGGATCAGTTGAGCTGACCACCGGGCAGGATTGATCCGATCGGCCCCCCGTCCGCGATAGATCCGCTGACGCCGCGAACGGCGGCCGTTGAAGTGCTACCCGACCATCAAGCGATCGGAGGAGAAATGATCCCCAACATCGGACCCATGGAGCTGGTTATCGTCGCCATCGTCGCCCTGATCGTCTTCGGGCCGAAGCGCGTCCCCGAGCTCGGGCGCTCGCTCGGAAACGGCTTCCGCGAGTTCAAGGGATCGATCAGCGGCGAGAACGAGGCAAGCGATGAGGTCGAGCGACCGTGAGGCTGCTCCGCCCGGCGACGACGCTGCTCGTGACCGCGCTGGCGATCGCCGCGGTCACCCTCTCCGCGTGCGGTGGCAGTGGCGATTCCTCGGATTCGACGGCTGCCGCCGGATCGTCGAGCGGCGGAGCCGTTGTGACGATCAAGAGCTTCGCCTACAAGCCTGCGAGCCTGACGGTCGCCAAGGGATCGATGGTCGAGTTCACCAACGAGGACTCGAGCAACCACACCGCGACCTCGCAGAGCACCGGCGCCTTCGACACCGGGACGATCGGCCAGGGCCAGTCAAAACCGGTCACCCTGGAGAAGGCCGGCACCTTCGCCTACTTCTGCAGCTTCCACCCCTTCATGAAGGGGACGATCACGGTCGAGGGCTGAGGCCGCCTCAGTCCCTCGGCAGCTCGGGAGCGC
>CAVTVU010000009.1:0-46634 GCA_963738305.1 uncultured Actinomycetes bacterium
GGACAAGTTGATCGCCGGCGGAGATCGGCTCCGAGGCGAGTCCGATCTGCTGGCTCGAGAGCCGGCTGGCCGCGATCGAGACGGCGGCGGCGACGACGATCCCAAGCAGCGCGAACCCGAGCCAGCGGATCCAGCCGGGCAAACTCATGTCTCGCCGTCGCGGTTGGAGGGACCCACCACCCCGACGATAGGAAGGTCAACGTAAAGGCGCGGCAAAGTCAGCTGCTCCATTTGCGGTCCTGGGCGTCGGGATCGAGCGTGATCGTCGCCGCCAGCCCGCCGCCCGGTCGGTTCTCGAGGTTGACGTCCCCGCCCCACTCGCGGGCGAGCTCACGGGCGATCGCCAACCCCAGCCCGGTCCCGCCGGCGACGCGGCGGCCGGCGCTGCCGCGGCTGAAGCGCTCGAACACGGCCTCCTCCTCGCCGGTCGCGAGCCCGGGGCCCTGGTCGAGCACCGCGACCCGATCGGGCCCCGCTGTGAGCGTCACGCTCGAGCCCGCCGCCGAGTAGCTGATCGCGTTCTCGAGCAGGGCATCGATCGCGCGATCGAGGTCGGCCGGAGTGCAGAGCGGCCTGCCCGGATTCCCGTCGCGGCCGATCAGCAGCTCGATGCCTCGCTCTGCCGCTGTGCTTCGCCATCGCTCGCCCGCGCGCTCGACGGCTGCTCCCAGATCCATCGGCTCGCCGGGCAGCTCACGCTCGCCTGCCCGGCTGAGGATCAGCAGCTCGTCGACCATGCCGGAGAGCCTGTCTATCTCCTTCATTCCGGCGTCGAGCTCGGAGGCGGCGTGCTGGTCGGAGCCAAGCCGCTCCCTGAGGGCTTCGAGCCGCAGCCGCAACCCGGTAAGCGGCGTCCTCAGCTGATGCGAGGCGTCAGCGACGAAATCCTCCTGCACCCGCAGCAGCCGCTTGATGCGCCGGGTCATCTCGTTGAAGGTCTTCGCCAGGGAGCGCTGCTCGGAGCTCCCCTCGACCGCCACCGTCGCGTCGAGGTTGCCCTGGGCGACGGCCCGGGCGGCGTCGTCGAGCTTGCGGATCGGGCGTGCCACCTGCTGGGCGATCAGGGCCCCGGCGGCCATGCCCAATACCAGCACCACCCCCGCCAGCAGGGCGAGGTCGAGGATGGATGTCTTGACGGCGCGGTGGACGGCAGCGACGCTCTGGGTCACGCGCACCGCACCGACCGGCCGGCCACGGCGGATCACCGGCGCGGCGGTGGCAAGGATCTCGGCCCCGAGGGTGTCGCTGTGTCTCTGCACCTGCTCGCTTCGGCCGCGCAGAGCTGCTGCCACCTCGGGCCTGCCGCCGTAGTCGCTTCCCACCGGAGCGCCCGAGGCGCTGTCGGCGAGCAGGGCGCCGCTGCCGTCCACCACGATCACCCTGCCGCGGACCGTGCTCGCCGAGATCCCGACCAGGCGGTCGAGCTTCCTCCGTTGAGCGGGTCCGAGCAGCTCAGCCGATGTGGCGGCCACGACGTCCGCCTGGCTGCGGGCCTGGCCTCGCACCTCCGAGTCCACCCGGTCGCGCAGGCTGATCGCGAGCGGCACCCCCAGGGCGATCAGCGCCAGCAGGAGGACGTAGGTCAGCGCCAGCAGGAGGGTCGCCCGGAGGCTTACGGCTCCTCCACCTCCGGGGAGGCGAAGCGGAATCCCACGCCCCGCACGGTTTCGATGAAGCGCGGCTTCGAGGGGTCGTCGCCGAGCTTGCGGCGCAGCCAGCCGATGTGGACGTCGAGCGTCTTTGTCGACCCGAACCAGTTGACGTCCCAGACCCGCGACATCAGGTCCTCGCGGCTGACGACCTGGCCGGCGTTGCGGGCCAGCTCCGCCAGCAGGTCGAACTCCTTGCGGCTGAGCTGGAGCTCCTGGCCGGCGAGGCGGGCGATCCGGGCGCCCGGATCCACCTCGAGCTCCCCGATCGAGATCGCCGGCTCGGAGCCCTTCGGTTTTGGAGTGCTGCGCCGCAGCACGGCGCGAATCCTCGAGATCACCTCGCGGGCGCTGAACGGCTTGACGACGTAGTCGTCCGCTCCCAGCTCGAGGCCGACGATGCGGTCCATCTCGGTCCCCCGCGCGGTCAGCATCACGATCGGCACGTCTGAGCGCCGCCGCAGCTCACGGCAGACGTCGCGCCCGTCGGCGTCGGGCAGACCCAGATCGAGCAGGACAAGGTCCGGCTGGGAGCGCTCCGCAAGTTCGATGGCCTCGGCCCCGGTCGTGGTCAGCAGCGGCTCGAAGCCGGCCCGGCGCAGGGCGTCGGAGAACGGCTGTGAGATTGACTCCTCGTCCTCGACGAAGAGGATCCGCCCGTTGCTCGCCGCCGCCGGGTCCATGCGGCCACTGTAGCGGCGGCGGAGACGCCAACAGCGTCCACGGGCCATGGTTTTGCCACGCCTTTACCCGGCCCTTGGCCGCGCTTGAAGCGGGCCCCAGCAGGATGGCGGGTGCAATCGGCCATTAGGAGGAACAGGTGCAGAACTTGAAGGGCAGGATCGCGGCCAGCGCCACCTTGGTCGGCCTCGGCGGATTGGCCGGGGTGGCCTTGAGCTCAGGTGCCCCGGGCGGCGACGCCTCCAACTCGCAGGCGGTCAAGCCCGACGTCCGCACCAAGGTGATCCGGCGAACGACGAGGATGACGAGGCACGTCAAACCGCGCGACCCCGCCGGGTCCGGGTCCGCCTGGGGTTCGACAGCGGGAGCCGCGGCCTCATACGGCAGCGCCACCACAGGGTCCTCCTCGACCGGCTCGCCCGCCCCGGGCTCCTCGTCCTACTCCTCGCCGGTGACCACCGCCTCGAGCGGCGCCGCGGCGCCGGTGTCGAGCGCGGGCTCCTCTCCGCAGTCGCTCCCGGTCTCGACCCGGACCAGCGGTAGTGGGCATCACGCCGCCCCGGGCGCCGGCCACGGGCCCGGCCGCAGTCACGGTGGCGGCCGGCGGCACGGCTCGGCCGGTGGCGGCCGCCATCATGTCGTCACCTCCCCCAGTGGCGGCGGCCACGCCGGCGGCGGGCACAGCGGCAGCGGCCATGGCGCCGGCGGGCACGTCAGCCATCCCGTCGTCACCTCTCCCAGCGGCGGCGGGGGCGGTTCCTCTCACGCTGGCGGCGAGCACGAGGGCGGAGAGCATGAAGGCGGCGGGCATGGGCGCGGCGGCAACGCGGGCGGCGGGGGCCGGGGTGGAGGCGATGACTGAGCTCGCCCCCCAGCCCACGGCGCGCGCCAATCGCAAGCCCGGCCCCGGGATGACGTTCTCCGGCGCGATTGCCCTGTTCGCGGTCACCTTCGGCTTCCTCACCTACCAGCTGCGGTCGGGCAACGACCCCTCGCTCGGCGCTCAGGCCCTGGCCAGCCAGCCGCGCCCGGTCCTGATCAGGCGGGTGATCAAGCACCGCATCATCACCCGCGTCGTCCCGACCGCGGGCGCGTCTGGGACGACCGTGTCGAGCATCGAGGCGCCGGTGACATCCAGTGCGGTCACCCCGGCTCCCGCTCCGGCTCCGATCACCACGGGTGCGTCATGAGCGAGCACGACGTCGTTTTCGAGGCGATGGGATCGCACGTGCGCTTCCTGATCGGCGACCCGGGCGAGGGCCTTCCCCCGGCGGCCGCGGCGGCGGAGGAGGCGCGCGAGTTCGTGCACTCTTTCGACCGCTCGCTCTCGCGGTTCCGCCCCGACAGCGAGCTGTGCAGGCTGAACGCCGATCCGCGAACCGCGGTGCCCGCCTCCGAGCTGCTCAGGCGGGCGGTGAAGGCCGGCATCTGGGCCGCCGAGCGCAGCGGCGGCCTGATCGACCCCACCCTGCTGCGAGAGATCGAGGCCAGCGGCTACCGCGAGTCGCGGGCCGGTTTGGCCGGCGCTTCGCTCGGCGAGGCGCTGGAACGCGCGCCCGAGCGCCGGGCGGCGCGTCCCGACCCAGCGGGGCGCTGGCGGGAGCTCGGAGTGGACGACCGGGAGGGGACCATCAATCGGCCCCCGGGCCTGCTATTCGACACCGGCGGGACCGGGAAGGGCCTGGCCGCCGACATGATCGCCGCCAGGCTCCGCGGCTACTCGCGCTTCATCGCCGATTGCGGGGGCGACATCCGGATCGGCGGGGCCGATGCCCTCGTCCACCCCTACGAGGTCTTCGTCGAGCATCCCCTGAGCGGCGACCGCGCCCACGTCCTCCGGCTCGGCACGGGCGCCGTCGCGACGTCCGGGCTGAACGTGCGCATCTGGCGCCGGGAGGATGGCCGCTACGCCCACCACCTCTTGGACCCCTCGACGGGCGAGCCGGCCTGGACCGGGCTGATCGGGGTCACGGCGCTCGCCGACTCGGCGCTCGAGGCGGAGACGATCTCCAAGGCGGCCCTGCTCTCGGGGCCCGAGGGCGGGAGGCGGCTGCTCGGCGAGCGAGGCGGTCTGCTGGTCCACGAAAGCGGCAGGGTCGAGCCCGTGGGCCCGCTCAGCATCGCGCCCCGGATCCGCTATCCCGAGATGGCGGGGGCGGGAGCGCCATGAGCTCGCTCGGCACCACCCTCGCGACCCACGGTTGGTGGCTCGCCGCCAGGGCCTCGGGGCTGGTCGCCCTTGCCCTGGTCACCGCCTCGGTCGGCCTGGGGCTGACCATGGCGGGCAAGGTGATGCGCCGCCCCGGGCTCAACCGTAGGCTTATGGCGGCTCACGAGCACACCGCTCTGGCCGGGCTGATCGCGATCGCCGTACACGGCATCACCTTGCTCGGCGACCCGTGGCTGAAGCCGGGCCTCTCCGGCATCACCGTGCCTTTCTCGATGGCCTACCAGCCCCTCTTCACCGGGCTGGGGATCATCGGCGGCTACCTCGCCGCGCTGCTCGGGCTCAGCTTCTATGCGCGGCGGCGCATTGGCGCGAAGCTCTGGCGCAAGGCGCACCGGCTGACGATCGCGGTCTACGCGCTTGCGGTCGTCCACACGCTCGGCGCCGGCACCGACGCATCGACTCCGTGGATGCGCTGGTGGCTCCTCGCCACTGCGCCGCCGATCGCCGTCCTATTCGTGATTCGCCTCGTCGGGGCGAGGAGGGGAGCCCCGAAGGCCAGCCGCCGGCCCCCAGCGATCCCGAGGGCGCCGATGCCGGAGGAGGCATGATGGCGAGCCGGGGCGTGCTGATTGTCGGCGGCGGTCTGGCGGGCCAGCGATGCGCCGAGACCCTGCGGCGCCGCGGCTACGAGCAGCCGATCCGGATCGCCTGTGCCGAGCCCGAGCCGCCGTATGACCGCCCACCGCTCTCGAAGCAGCTCCTGGCCGGCACGATGGAGCCCGACGAGCTGGCCTACCGCTCCCCCGATTGGTACGCGGACAACGACGTTGAGCTTTTGCTCGGACGCTGTGCCTCCGGCCTCGACCCCGCGGACCGGACGGTGACGCTGGAGGACGGGGCCGGGCTGCGCCTACCAGAAGCTCCTGATCGCCACCGGCAGCGGGGCCCGCAGGCTGCCCTTCCTTGAGGGCTTCGACAACGTGCATTACCTGCGAACCCTGGCCGACGCCCGTCGCCTCCGGGCGGAGCTCGTCCCCGGCTCCCGGATCGGCATCGTCGGCGCGGGGTTCATCGGCCTGGAGGTGGCCGCGACCGCGCAGCGGGCGGGAGCCGAGGTGACCGTGATAGAGGCGCTGCCCGCCCCACTGGCGGCGAGTCTCGGAAACGAGGTCGGACGCTGGTTCGCCGACTTCCACCGCGAACAGGGTGTGGAGATGCGGCTTGGCGCGATGCTCGAGGGCGCCCTCGGGAACGGCTCGGTCGAGGAGCTCGTGCTGGCGGGCGGCGAGCGCATCGGCCTGGACTGCGTCCTGGTCGGCGTCGGCTCGGCGCCGGCGACCGAGTGGCTGCGCGGCAGCGGGCTCGAGGGCGCAGGGGTCAGGACGGACGCCGCGGGCCGCACGGGCCTGCCGGGTGTCTTCGCGGCCGGGGACGCCGCCGCGTCCTTCGACCCGCGAGTCGGGGAGCATGCCCGCGCGGAGCACTGGGACGCTGCCGCCTGGCAGGGAGCGGCCGCCGCGACGGCGATGCTCGGCGAGACCCCCGGGACGCCGCCGCTGCCCAGCTTCTGGAGCGATCAGCACGGGATCCGCATTCACTACATCGGCCACGCCGGCCGCTCCGACCGGGTCCGCATCGAGGGCAACCCGACGCAGCGCGACTTCATCGCCGTCTTCACCCGGGGCGCAGCCCCGGTGGCCGCCCTCGCGGTCGGGCGCCCGCGGGCGATTCCGAAGCTTCGAGCTCAGATCGAGCGCGGGCACTTCTCCGCGACCCCCGAACAGAAAGCGAGAGCAGCATGAGCTACCTACCGAAGATCGACCCCGGCGCCTGCGCGGCGCACGGGGATTGCGTCGAGATCGCGCCCGAAGTGTTCCGCCTCGATCAGACGGCGGTGGTGATCGGAACCGGCCCGGACGAGCTGATCCTCGAGGCCGCCGAGGCCTGCCCGTCGCTGGCGATCACCGTGATGGACGAGGCCACCGGGGAGACGGTCTTCCCCTGACCCCTCACTGGCGGATGACCGCGCAGCAGGCCGGCGATCGCCAGCGCCCGGCCTAGAGCAGCTGACTGAGCAGCATGGTCACGACGCAGGCGGCGATCAGAGCCATCGCGATGATCGCCGCCGTGGTGGCGCGGCGGCCCGAGGCCAGCTCGCCCATCAGCTCGCGGTCCCTGGTGATGCCGATGATGAAGGCGAGAAGGGGAAGCAGCAGGATCGCGTTCAGGGCCTGACTGAGGTAGAGGATCCGGATCAGCGGGGCCCCGGGGACGAGGACCACGGCCACCGCGACGACGACCACGACTGCGTAGGTCCCGTAGAAGAGCCTCGCCATGGAGTACGGGTCGTCGAGCGCCGACTCGGTCCCAGCCGCCTCGGCCACCGAGTACGCCGTCGAGAGCGGCAGGATCGAGGCGGCCAGCAGGCCGGCCCCGAGCAGGCCGGCGCCGAAGAGCGTCGCGGCGAGCTGCCCGGCGAAGGGCTTCAGGGCCCCTGCCGCGTCCGAGGCGCTTTGGATCGAGCGGCCGTCGGCGTGCAGGGTGGCGGCGCAGGCGACGATCACGAAGACGCCGATGACGCCGGTCATGATCGAGCCGGTGATCACGTCGATTCGCTCGAAGCGGATATCGGACGGCCGCAGGCGCTTGTCGACCACGTACGACTGGATGAAGGCAAGCCCCCAGGGGGCGAGCGTGGTGCCGACCGTCGCGGTCGCCACCAGCAGCGCCGCCGAGCCCGAGGGCATCGAGGGCACGACGAGGCCCTTCGCCGCCTCGGCCCAGTCCGGATGGGCGAGGAAGCCGGCCAGGATGTAGGTGGCGAACACGGTGCCCAGCGCCAGCAGGACGTGTTCGACCCGGTGGAAGCCGCCGCGGAGTACGAGGAGGGAGACTCCGGCGGCGGCGACCGGCACGCTCGCGTACTTGCTGATCCCAGCCAGCTCGAGACTCGCGGCGATGCCGGCGAACTCGGCGCAGGTGGTGCCGACGTTGGCGAGGAGCAGGGCGATCAGGGCGCAACCGGCGAGCCTGACCCCGTAGCGGTCGCGGATCAGCCCCATCAACCCCTGGCCGGTCGCGACCCCCATCCGCGCGCCCGCTTCGTGGAAGATGACGAGCGCCATAGTCGAGAGCAGCAGGACCCAGAGGAGCTGGTAGCCGTAGTCGGCCCCGAGGATCGAGTAGGTGGCGATCCCGGCCGGGTCGTCGTCGGAGAGGCCGGCCAGCAGGCCCGGCCCGGCGACCGCCGCCAGAACGACGAGGGCGCTACCGCGGCGCATGGCGCCGTGCCCGCATGACCTGCCCGAAGCGGCGCCCCGGCCGTGCGAGGATGTCCTGCACGGGCACGTGCCTTATCGCCCCGCGCGGTACCGAGAGCTGCAGCGTGTCTGCCCGGGTAGTGGTGAAGTGAAGATCTCCCCAGGCGATGGTCTCCGAGCCGGCCCGCGAGGCGATCGTGTCCAGGCCGAGCCGCCGCAGCACGGGCGCGACCCCGATCTCCACCCAGCCAGGCGGAACCCTCCGGACTCCTCGTCGTCCAGGAGGACGTCACCCACCCTGATGAGGCGGTTCTCCTCGAGGTCGATCAGCTGAGCGTCGAGGACGTGGCGGCGCAGCAGCAGGCCCGTCCCGGCCGGGCCGGCGCTCTCACCGTCCTTTGCGAGGAGGAGGAGTCCGTCGCGGGTCAGCTCGAAGCCGGGGTCGAGACCGATTCGGGACCGCTCGCCGCGCCCGCGACGGATCCAGGCGGAACCGATTCTTGGCCGCTCGCCGCCCTCGATCGCCCCGAGGTCGGCGAGGCGGCCGAGCACCTCGGACCCGCGACGCACCTCGATCCCGAGCAGGGAGGTCAACCGCAGCACGGCTGCAGCCTACGGCGCCCCCAGGCCGAGCGCGCTCGGCCAAGTCGGGCCTATGCGAGCGTTCACAAATATTTGGCTAACATGCCGCTCACTGGAAACGGGCGGGTTTTTGCGGCCTCCTGGGCTGCGAAGGAGTAGACAACTCTCCCGCAGAACAGAGCGCGAGCATGGCAATTCGGAAAAAGCGATCCAAGAAGGCCGAGCAGGAGGCGGCGCAGCCACGACCCCGTCGCGGTGGCGCGCCGATCATCGAGCTCGAGGACGTCACCAAGGTCTATCCCGGTGGGCACCTGGCGCTCGAGCGCGTCTCGCTGGCGCTCAACCGCGGCGAGTTCCTCTTCCTCGTCGGCCCCACCGGCTGCGGCAAGTCGACGCTGATCAAGCTGCTGATCCGCGAGTTCGAGCCGACCGAGGGGACGGTGCGGATCGCGGGGCGCGACATCGGCAGCCTCCCCGAGAAGAAGATCCCCCAGCTGCGGCGCAACATCGGGACCGTCTTCCAGGACTTCAAGCTGCTGCCCAACCGCAACGTCTATGACAACGTCGCCTACGCGCTGCAGGTGATCGGGGCCAGCCGCTCGGAGATTCGCGAGAAGGTTCCCGAGACCCTGCGCCTGGTCGGCCTCTCGACCAAGCTCCACAACTACCCCGACCAGCTCTCCGGCGGCGAGCAGCAGCGGGTCTCGATCGCACGAGCCTTCGTCAACCATCCGCCATTGCTGCTCGCGGACGAGCCCAGCGGGAACCTCGACCCGGTGACCTCTATCGGGATCATGCAGCTGCTCTACCGGATCAACCGCACCGGGACGACGGTCGTCGTGGTGACCCACGACCGCGAGATGGTCGACAAGATGCGCCGCCGGGTGATCGAGCTCTACGAGGGCCGGGTCGTGCGCGACGAGTCAACCGGCGGCTACACCGAGGAGTCGACCAACGAGTTCGGGGTGCGCATGCGGGCCGAGATGGGGGTCGGAGTCGAGGGTCAGACCAACGGGCACGGTGAGGACCGGATCGACTGGTGATGTCGAGGTTCTGGTTCTTCATCCAGGAGGCCTTCCGGGCGCTGCGCCGCAACGCGGCGCCGAGCGTCGCGGCGATCGTCACCACGGTGGTAACCGTGATCCTGCTCGGCGTCCTGATCCCCGTCTTCCAGACGACCCAGGGCAAGAGCCAGGAGGTTCGAAGCCAGCTCGAGCTGAAGGTCTTCCTCTACGACGACGCGACTCCCTCGGAGACGGCGGCCCTGAAGGGCAAGCTGGCCGCCCTGTCTCACGTCAAGTCCGTCTCCTACGTCTCCAAGCCGGAGGCGCTGAAGATCCTCAAGGGGCGCCTGAAGGACCCCAACGTACTCCAGGAGCTGAACTCCAATCCGCTCCCGGCCTCATTACAACGTGAAGCCCGACGACGCCTCTCAGCTCGAGTCGATCCGTTCGGAGATCACTCCTCCGGGGCCGAGCGGCAACCCGCAGGCGATCAGCCCGATCATCGACACGGTCAAGGACTCGCGCGAGGAGGCGGGGAAGATCGAGCAGGTGACCGGCGCCCTGAAGCTGGTGCTGACGATCCTCACGGCACTGCTGGTGATCGCCTCGCTGATGCTGGTGGGCAACACGATCCGGCTCTCGATCTACACCCGCAGGCGCGAGGTCGAGGTGATGCGGCTGGTGGGGGCGACCCGGTGGTTCATCCGCTGGCCCTTCATGATCGAGGGCGTCGCGGTCGGCTTCGCCGGCGGCGCGATCGCCATACTTGTCCTGTGGCTGGGCAAGGTCACGATCGTCGACCCACTCTCCGACAGCTTCGCCCTGGTGGCGGCTCAGAACACCATCTCGTTCGGGCTGCTGGTCGCGATCCTGTTCTCCTCCGCGGTGCTCGTCTCGGCGCTTGGGTCGGGGATCACGCTGCGACGTTTCCTCAAGGTCTGAACTCGTTGTGAGCTTGGCCCGGGCGACGGCGCTTGTCGTCGCCCTGATCGCCGCCCTCTGTGCCGGCCTCTGGCTCGGTGGTCATCCGGCCGACCTCCCCGGACCGCTGCGGGACGCGTTCGTCGACGACTCCACGGCACTGAACGCCGAGGCGATCTCGGTGATCGAGGACAACTACTTCCGCAGCGTCGGCTCGAAGGAGCTCGGCAACGCCTCGGTGGACGGGATGGTCCGCTCGATCAGGCGCCGCTACCGGGACCGCTTCTCGCACTACTTTTCCCCCGAGAACCTGGCCCGCTTCAACGAGTCGATCAGCGGCCGCTTCTCCGGCGTCGGCCTCAGCGTCAGCGAGGTGAAGCGCGGGCTGCGGGTTGGCCGCGTCTTCCCGCGGACGCCGGCGTCCAGGGCCAAGATCGCGGTTGGCGACCTGATCGTCTCGGTCAACGGGAGCTCCATCGCCGGCGAGGACGCCGACATCGCCACCGCCAAGATCAAGGGGCCGCAGGGCACCGATGTGACGATCGGCGTCCGGCGACCCTCGAGCGGGCGCACCCGCTCGGTGCGGCTGACCCGTGAGCAGATAGCGCTGCCCATAACCACCAGTCGCATCGTCCAGGTGGGGGGGCAGCGGCTCGGCTATGTCGCGCTGCTCGGGTTCACCGAGGACGCCCACGCGTTCTTGCGGCGCGCCGTGAAGAAAGTCGAGCACCAGGGTGCCAAGGGCATCGTCCTGGACCTGCGCGGCAATGGCGGTGGGCTGCTGAGGGAGGCAGTGCTGACCTCCAGCATCTTCCTGCCGAAGGGGGAGGTCGTCGTCTCGACCCGCTCGCGCACCCAGGGCAACACCGTCTACAAGACGGTCGGCGGCAACCTGCCGCCGCGCCCCACCGTCGTGCTGATCAACCGCGACACGGCCTCGGCGGCGGAGATCCTCGCCTCCGCCCTCGCCGACGACGTCGATGCCACGGTGGTCGGAACCCGGTCCTTCGGGAAGGGCGTCTTCCAGCAGGTGATCAACCTCTCCGCTGGCGGTGCCCTGGACCTCACGATCGGCGAGTTCTTCACCGCCGACGGAATCTCGCTGGCCGGCAAGGGGATCAAGCCCGACGTCCGGGCGCTCGACGACCCCGACACGCCGGCCGACGAGGGTCTGAAGCGGGCGCTCGACGTGCTCGGCGGATTGGTGCCGGGGCAGGCCGGGGCCCAGGCGCAGGGTTGAGCGAGCGAGCGCACAGCGGCGCGGGGCGTTCATTTCGCGGCACCCACGTGGCCGAGGTGGAGCGCCGGGGCCGTTTCGCGGCCGCGGTGCCCCTGTTCGAGCGCGGCCCGCAGGTGCCGCTCGGTCGGGAAGGGCGTGACCTCGAAGGGCGCATCGCCCTGGTCGAGTTCGGAGCGGGAAGGGGCCGGGTGTTGCGCGAGCTGGGCTCTGCGGCGGTTGCCCGCGACGTCGCCGCCGCGCTGCTCTGGGAGCGCGGCCAGGGGCGAGGCTTCCCCGGCGCCCTGGAGCGGGACGCGCGCGAAGCCACCGCCTCGGTCGACGCCGAACCGGGTGCCCGGCGCGACCTCACCGCGCTCGCGACCTTCACCGTGGATCCCGCCTCCGCCCGGGACTTCGACGATGCCGTTTCGGCGAGGCGCGAAGGTGACGCCGTGCGCCTGTGGATCCACATCGCCGACGTCGCGGCACATGTCCGGCCGGGCTCCACCCTCGACCGCGAGGCCCTGGAGCGGGCGAACAGCACCTATGTCCCGGGCACGGTCGCGCCGATGCTCCCGGCGGTGCTCAGCGACGAGGCCTGCAGCCTCGTCCCCGGCGTCGAGCGACTCGCCGTGACCGCCGACATCGAGCTGGGCCCGGGCGCGGCAGCCGGCTCCGCGCGCTTCTATCGCAGCGTCATCCGCTCCGATGCGCGCCTCGACTACGACAGCCTCGACAGCATCTTCGCCGGCGGCGAGATCGCCCCGGAGCAGGTTGCGGAGCCGCTCCGGGTCGCCCGAGAGGCGGCGGCCGGCCTCGCCGAGGCTCGCGCCGCCGGCGGGCTGGTGGTCTCGTCGAGTGAGCCCGAGTTCGAGTTCGACCCGGCCGGCGACGTCGTCGCCGCCCGCGGGGTCGAGCAGACGGAGGCCCACCGGCTGATCGAGCGTCTGATGATCCTCGCCAACGAGCAGGTCGCCTCGCTCCTCGAGCGCCGGCGTGTGCCGACCCTGTACCGCGTCCACGAGCAGCCCGATCCGCAGCGGGTCGAGTTCATGGTCTCCCAGCTCGCGTCGCTGGACCTGCCGACGCCTCCGCTGCCGGAGCGGATGGGGCCGCGCGAGGCCGCGCGCCTGGCCGGGGAGGCGAGCCGTATGGTCGCGACCGAGGCGGCGCGGCGCGGCCACGGGCGCACGGCGTATACATCGCTCGTGCTCCGCGCGCTGAAACAGGCCCACTACAGCGAGCAGAACCTCGGTCACGCCGGGCTGGAGAGCGACGCCTACTGCCACTTCACATCGCCGATCCGCCGCTACCCGGACCTGGTCGCCCACCGCGGCCTGCTCTCGACCCTGGGGGAGGGGGAGGAGGCGCCAGCGAAGCGTGCGGTCGCCGAGGCCGCCGTCCACTGCTCCGAGCGCGAGCGCGACGCGGGGCGGATCGAGCGCGACGCGGACGACGTCTGCTCGGCCTTCCTGTTGGAGCGGGAGCTGTTCGGATCGGGGTGGGAGCGTGAGTTCGAGGGCGAGGTCTCCGGGGTGATCGGCGCCGGCGCCTTCATCGCCTTTGGCGGCGAGCTGGGGGATGTCTACGAGGGATTCCTGCCGGCGCGGAAGCTGCGGGGGGAGCGCTTCGAGCTGAACTCCGAGGAGACCGCTCTGGAGGGCACGCGAACCGGCCGGCGGGTTCGCCTCGGTGACCCCGTCGCGGTCAGGGTCGTGGGGGTGGAGAGCGCCCGCGGGCGGGTCGATCTCGAGCCGGCGGAGGGCTGAGGGCGAATCCGATGGCGAAGAAGGGCAAGAAGCGATCGGCCGCGTCGGGCGACGTCGCCACCAACCGCCGCGCCCGCTTCCGCTTCACCTACGTGGAGACGATGGAGGTGGGGATCGAGCTGCGGGGCTCGGAGGTGAAGGCGCTTCGCGAGGGCAAGGCGCAGATGAGCGACGCCTATGCGGTCGTCGACGGCGGCGAGGTCTGGTTGAGGAACCTGCACATCCCGCCCTACGCCCCCGCCAGCAGCCAGAATCACGAGCCCGAGCGACCCCGCAAGTTGCTGCTCCACCGGGCCGAGATCGAGCGGCTGGTGGGCAAGACGGCGCAGAAGGGATTGACGTTGATCCCGACGCGGATCTACTTCAAGGGTGGCCGGGCCAAGGTCGAGTTGGCGCTGGCGCGGAGCAAGGAGGGTCGCGACAAGCGGCGGGAGATCGCCGAGCGGGACGCCCGCCGCGAAGTGGAGCGCGAGCTGAAGGGACGGATGCGTTGAAATCGCAGGCAAGATCGATGCCAGTCCCTGGCGCTGACCTCTCCCGTTGGGGCGATGCATGCAAGGATTCCGTGAAGATGCGCAACCGTCTTGCCCCGTCCGCCTGCGTCGCAGCGCTCGTGACCGCAGCCGTCCTCGCTCCCGCCGCCCAGGCGGCGGGTCCGACTGCGAGCCCTTCCCGGGCGGCCGTCACCCTGGCGAGCTTCACCGATGACGCGCGGAACTTCATCGACGACAACACCGCGTTCATCGTCGGAGGCTTGGTGGCGGCGATCCTGCTGCTGCTGATCGTGATGACGGTGATCCGCTCCGGCGAGAAGGACAAGAAGGAGAAGGCGGGCACTGAGAGCAGCGCGACCCGCGCGCCACCGGCGGCCGCGACGCAGCCGCCCGCTGCTGCGGCCGCGGGTGCCGCTGCGGCCGGAAGTCGCATGAGCCGGGCTGAGCGAAAGCGCCTGGAGCGGGAGCAGAAGCGGGCCGCGCGCGACCAGCAGCGCCGCCAGCGCGCCGAGGCGGCCAAGCGCCGCAAGGAGGAAAAGCGGCGACAGAAGGCCGGTGACGCCGGGAAACCGTCGCCGGTGGCAGCCCAGGCGCCTGCCGCGCCGGCCCCGCCCTCCGCCGCCACGGGAACCGTCCCAGCCGGTCCCGGGACCGTTTCCCAGGGGCCGGGAACCGTTGCCGTCCCATCAGGAGCGCCTGCCTCAGGGGCGCCGGCTCCGGCCGCCGCTGCGCCGCAACCGGCGCCCAGGAAGAAGGGTTTCAGCCTGTTCGGCGCCGGGAAGAAGAAGGCTGCTCCGCAGCAGCGGGCCGCCCCGCAGCCCGCGATCCCGACCCCGCCCGCTCCGCAGGGCACCCCGGCCCCGGCGGCGGGCCAGCAGGCCTCGGCAGCGCCGAAGAAGGTCTCCAAGCGCCAGCAGCGCAAGCTCGCCAAGGCACAGAAGAAGGCGGAGGCCGAGAGGCAGAAGGCCGAGCAGCTGATCGCCGAGACGCGCTCCGACCGCCAGGCGCCGGCCGGGACCGCGCCGGCGCCACCGCAAGGCGCCCCGGCATCGGCTCCCTCGGAGGGGGGCATCTCACCCGGCGCGGCGGTCGCTGCCGCGGGCGTCGCCGGCGCGGCCTCCGCGGCTGCGGCCGGCGCGGCCAACCGCAGCGATTCGCCTCCGGGCACGCCGGGCGCGGAGCAGGGCCAGCCCGCGGGGGCCGCAGCCGCTCCGCCCACGGAAAGCCTCGAGATGCCGGCCGCCTCGCCGCCGGCTCCGGCCGTCCCGCCGCAGGCGCCCGCCTCCCCGCAGCCGGCACCGGCCCCGCAGGGAGCACCGGGCGCTCCGGAACCGCCCCCCGCCGCTCCCGAGGTCGTCCCGCCGGGCCCCGCCGCCCCGGAGCAGCCCCCACCCGCGCCGCAGGCCCCGGCCGACGCCGCGGAGCGCCAGGCAGCGCTGGAGGCGGAGCAGCGGGTCCGCGCCAAGGTGGAGGAGCTGCGGCGCGAGGAGGAGAGGATCCGCTCGGAGAGCGAGCGCCGACTGCAGGAGGCGGAGCGGCTCCAGCACGGAGTTGGAGCGCAGAGCGACGCCCAGGCCCAGGAGGCTGAGCGGATGCGGACCGAGGCCGAGCGGCGGGCGCAGGCCGAGGCCGACGAGCGCGTCCGCCAGGAGGCCGAGCGTGCCAGGATCGAAGCCGAGCAGCGCGCGCAGGCCGAGGCCCAGGCGGCGATCGAGCAGGCTCGCCGCGAGGCCGACGAACGGGTCCGCGCCGAGGCCGACCGAGCCCGCGCCGAGGCCGAGGAACGCGCCCGTGCTGCAGCCGCCCCGCCGGAGCCGGCGGCCGCACCACCGGAGCCCCCCGCCGCCCCGCCACAGCCGCCGGCCGCCCCGGCCCCCGAGGTGGCGCCCGCAGCGCATGAGTCTCCCGAGGCCCCCGCTGGCCAGGCGGCGACCGGGTCTCCGACCAGCGAGCAGGCCCTGAGCGAGGCGCAGGAGAGGCTGCGGGAGATCGAGCAACGGACCCAGGAGGCCGAGCGCCGGGCCGCGGCCGCCGAGCAGGTCGCCCGTCAGAAGGCCGAGGAGGAGGCCAGGAAGCGGGCCGAGGAGGAGCGGCGCCAGCGCGAGCTCCAGCGGGTTCTCGACGAGGTCGCCGAGGCCGAGCAGCGGGCGCGCGA
This sequence comes from uncultured Actinomycetes bacterium, assembly GCA_963738305.1. Taxonomy (GTDB): domain Bacteria; phylum Actinomycetota; class Thermoleophilia; order Solirubrobacterales; family 70-9; genus JBBRHQ01. The sequence goes on from CAVTVU010000009.1 coordinate 15,905, forward strand.
CGCCGAGCAGCGCGCAGCGGAGGCCGAGCAGGCTGTGGCCGCGCCCCCTTCGCCGCCCGCTCCGGCGCCCCCTTCACTGCCCCCGGCCGCGCATGACCTGCCTCCGCAAGGGCCGCCCGCCGCGGCGCCCCGGCCTGACCCTGAGGCTCCCCCGCCGCCCCAGCCTGTCGCGCCCCCACCGCCACAGCCCGCCGCGCCGGCTGCCCCGCAACCCGCGCCGCCCCCGCCTCAGCCCATCGCGCCTCAGCCTTCGCCCGAGCCCGCGCCGCAGCCTCCGATACCGGCAGCGGAGCCGCCCGCGGCGCCCCAGCCTCCGCCTTCGGTCGCCGAGCCGCCCGCCGCAGCGCAGCCGCCCGCCGCAGCGCAGCCGCCCGCCGCCCCGCCGCCGCCCGCAGGGCCGCCGGCGGTCGAGCCCGAACAGGCGCCCGCTGCGATCAACCTCAACACCGCGTCCTTCGACGATCTGCGCAACGCCCGCCTCTCGGTGACCCAGGCGACCAGGGTGCTGGCCTACCGCGAGCGCCTCGGGGGCTACCGCGCGGTCGACGACCTCGACGGGGTGCCCGGATTCCCGGCCGAGTTCCTGGCCGAGCTGAAGCGCATCGCCACCGTCTAGGCGCCCCACCGGGTCGAACGCAAGGTTCCGTGACCATTGGAGCCCTAAGGTTGCACTCGGCCGGGGGCCGTACAATTGGGGCCGACATAGCACGGGGACGACATGGCTTCGACGTGGTCGTCAGTGCGAACGGTTGCAGGCCGAGGTTCCCGGAGGCCTCGTAAAACCCCGGGACCAACCAATACGTGCGGACCATGAGTTCGCCCTCGCCGCTTAGTTAGAAGCTAAGCGATGAGAGTCGGTCCTCCCTCGCCCGCGGGGAGGGGCACCGGCTTCAGAAGCGGGCTCACCCGAAGCGGCCCGTCTCCGCCGCCAGGGGACACCACAGGAGGCTGGCTTCCCGGCAGTGCCCGCCGGCTCGGACACCGGGAAGCGAGACCAAAGAGCCGGCTAAGCCTGTAGACGCCTTCGTGACGCGGTCGCGGACGCCGGTTCGATTCCGGCCGTCTCCATTATCTTTTTGCCTCGCAGCGATGGGGCCCGCTGGCCTCCTTGGGAGGCGAACCGCGATCGGACGCTGATGGCTCCTACGGCAAGCCGAGCTCGTAGGAGGCAGTGATCGCAGGCAGGCATCCCATGGAACAGTTGTCGGGAGGGGGTCATTCGGGTGCGGGCTGACCCGCGCGAGCTGCTCGCGATCTTCGCCGGGGGCTGCCTGGGCGCGGCCGCACGCGCCGGGCTCCTCGAGGCTCTGCCCCACGGTGCGACTGCCTGGCCCTGGCCCACCTTCATCGCCAACGTGCTCGGGGCGGCGACCCTCGGTTACCTGACCACCCGGCTGAGCGAGCGGCTGCCTCCCTCCGCCTACCGCCGGCCACTGCTCGGCACCGGCCTGTGTGGAGCCTTCACCACATTCTCGACGATGCAGCTCGAGCTGGTCCGCATGCTCGAGGGCGGGGCGGCTGCCCTCGCTGCGCTCTACGCATCCATCAGCCTGGTCGCCGGTTTTCTGGCGGTCGCCGTTACGACGAACCTGGTCCGCCGGGCGAAGCTGGGCGGATGAGCGCCCCGACCTGGATCGGCATTGCGGCGCTCGGCGGGGTCGGGGCGCTGGCCAGGTTCCTCGTCGACGGGGCGATTGCCGCGCGTGCGTTGGGGCGGTTTCCGTTGGGTACGCTCGCCGTCAACCTGAGCGGCGCGCTGCTGCTGGGAGGGCTCGCCGGGCTGACCGCGAACAGCACGGCGACGCGGCTGCTCGCCACCGGATTCCTCGGCGCCTACACGACGTTCAGCACCTGGGCGTTCGAGACCCAGCGCCTGGCCGAGGACGGCGAGGCCTCGGTCGCGTGGCTGAACTACTCGGTGAGCCTTCTCGCCGGCTTGGCGGCCGCCTGGGTTGGGACGAAGATCGGGGGAGCGCTTTGAGCGACGCGCTGAAGGCCGCCATCTACTTCGGGGAGCGCGACCGGACCGAGGAGGATTTCCTCGGCGAGGCCCTGCTCGACATCTTCGGGCGCCACCTCGTGACCGCGAGCATCCTGATGCGCGGGGCGGAGGGATTCGGGATGAAGCACCGCCTTCGCACCGATCGCCTCCTCACGCTCTCCGAGGACCTGCCGCTGGTCGCCGTCGCCCTGGGGCGGCCTGCAACCATCGAAAGCGCCGTGGAGGAGGTCAGGAAGATCAGCTTTGAAGGGCTGATCACGCTCGAGCGGGCGCTAATGCTCGACTCGGGACGCGAGGACCGTCCGTCATCCATGGAGCTGGGGTGCACCGCGAAGCTGACGATCTACCTCGGTCGGGGAGAGCGGTTCGACGGGCGCGCCGCACACGAGGCCGCGGTCCGGCTGCTCCACGAGCGGTCGGTCGAGGGCGCGTCGGTCCTCCTCGGCGTCGACGGAACGCTCGGCGGGGCGCGGAGGCGGCCCAGCTTCTTTGCCCGCAACAGCCTGGTCCCCGCGACGGTGATCGCGGTGGGGGAGACGGGGCGCCTGCTCGATGCCGCGACGCGATTGCGCGAAGTCCTCGGGATGACGCCGATGACGCTGGAGCGGGTGCAGGTCCTGAAGCGGGACGGCCGCCGGCTGGCCGACCTTCCCGGGGTTGGCGACCGGGACGAGGCCGGGCGGGCCAGATGGCTGAAGCTGATGCTCTACTCCAGCGAGCAGAACCACGCTGCCGGGCGGCCGGCGCACCAGGAGGCGATCCGCCGGCTGCGCAGCGCCGGTGCGGCCGGCGCCACGGCCCTGCGGGGCGTCTGGGGCTACCACGGCGACCACGCCCCACACGGGGACTTCTTCTTTGCGCTGCGCCGCCGCGTTCCCACCCTCACGGTCGTCGTCGATGAGCCCGAGCGTGCCGAGCGCTGGCTGGCGGTGCTCGACGCCGTGAGCCCGGAGCGGGGCCTCATCACGTGCGAGGTGGTGCCGGCCCTGCAGGCGCGAGGCCCCCGTGGAACCCACGGGGGCCTACGCCTCGCGGAACGCTGGCATGAGCGCTCCTGATCATCCGCTCAGCCCGCCGCCCCCGAATAGCGCAACGAGCCCGGCGTGGTCAGCTTCTCGCCGGTCTCGAGCAGGGTCTTCAGACCGGAGAGGATCATCGGCCAGCCGCCGAAAAGCTCCGGGTTGGCGTCGGCCGGGAGCTGGTCGTGGGTGACCCTAAGCCGGCAGGAGTCCTCGACCTGCTCGATCTCCCAGGTGACCCGCGAGGCCCCGGCGGCCTTCACGTCGTCGCTCCACAGGGCCGTGAAGCTCTGCACGAGGCGGCGCGGGGGGTCGACCTCGAGGTTCTCGCCGATCGCGATGTCGATCACTCCGGGCACCGAGGAGCGGTACTCGGACCCCTCGGTCCATTCCGACTCGGTCCTCACCCCGAAGCTGTAGCTGGCCCTCATCTCCGGGTCGGTGATCGCCTCCCAGAGGCGTTCCGGACTCGTCTTGATGTAGATCTCGAAGACCTTCAGCGCCGCGGCGCCGTCGATCACTGCGTACTCGGCCATCATTCCTCCTCGAGCTCTTGCTTGAGGCCGCTGAGCGTCGCCGCCCAGGGCTCGGCGAACTTGCTCACCCAGCGGTCGTGGATGAGCCGGATCGGGACCGGGTTGAGGAAATGCAGCTTCTCGCGGCCGCGCCGCCTGGTCGTGATCAGGCCGGCTCCCTCGAGCACCTTCAGATGCTTCATCACGCCGAACCGGGTCATCGGCAGGCCCCTCTCCAGCGCGCTCAGGCTCTGCCCGTCCTCCTCGAACAGGGCGTCGAGCAGGGAGCGGCGGGTCGGGTCGGCGAGGGCTCTGAATACCGCGTCCATGTCTCACCACTATAGGTGACTAAATAGTCACATGTCAACTGGGGTTTAGGCTCAGGGGGTGGGCGAAGCGGACGGCAAGGCCGCTCAACGGCAGCGGGGAGAGTCCTTCCTGGCACTCCACCAGGGGGAGCCGTTCGTGATTCCAAACCCCTGGGACCTCGGCTCGGCCAAGGCCTTGGCGGCGCTCGGCTTCAGGGCGCTGGCCACCACCAGCTCCGGGTTCGCCTTCACGCGCGGCCTCGCCGACGGCGGTCCTACCCTCGAGCAGGTCATCGACCACGCCGGGGCGCTGGCCGCGGCGACCCCTCTGCCGCTCTCCGTCGACCTCGAGAACGGCCACGGCGCCGAGCCGGAGGACGCGGCGCGAGCGATCTCCGGCGCCGCGCGCGCCGGTGCCGTTGGTGGCTCGATCGAGGATTACGACCCGAAGGGGGGGATCTACGACCTTGCGCACTCCGTCGAGCGGGTGACGGCGGCGGCAGAGGCGGCCCGCTCCCTCGACTTCCCCTTCGTGCTCACCGCCCGGGCGGAGAATCAGATCCGCGGGAACCCGGACCTCGATGACACGATCACCAGGCTGCGGGCCTACGAAGCGGCCGGCGCCAACGTCCTCTATGCGCCGGGCCTTGACGGCGAGGCGGCCGTCAGAGACGTCTGCGAGGCGGTCTCGAAGCCGGTCAACGTCCTCGCTTGCCCCGGGCTCTCGATGGAGGAGATAGTCGCCGCCGGCGGGCAGCGGGTCAGCGTCGGCGGCAGCCTGGCCTGGGTCGCCTACGCGGCGATGGGCGGGGCCGCAGAGTCGATTCGCGATTCGGGTGACTTCTCGTCGCTCGGGGTCCGCCCGCCGATCGCGGAGTGGCTCGGGGGCTGACGTGGAGGTCTGGGTCGTGGTCGCCAGCAAATACGGGAGCACCAGGGAGATCGGGCAGACCATCGACGAGGAGCTGCGGCGGGACGGCCACGATTGCCGCCTCCTCGACGTCGAAGAGGTCCGCAGCTTCAACGGTGCCGGTGCCGTCATCCTCGGCAGCGCCGTCTACGCCGGCCGCTGGCTGAAGCCGGCGCGCAAGCTGCTCGCAGCGCACGGCCCCAAGCTGCGCGGCAGGCCGGCCTGGTTGTTCAGCAGCGGGCCGACCGGGGACCCACCCCTTCCCGAGGAGGCCGATCCGGTCGGGATTGACGAGGCGTTGCAGTCCACGGGCGCTCGCGCGCATCGGGTCTTCGCCGGCAGGATCGAGCTGGAGCGCCTGAAGCGCCGCGAGCGGTTGCTGGTCAGCGCGATGCGCGCCCCGGTCGGTGACTATCGTGATTGGGAGGCGATCCGGGACTGGGCCCGCACGATCGGTAGGGAGCTTGACGAGCCGGCAGCCTCCTAGCCCGGCCGTGCCCGTCGCCGGCCTCGATCGCCCGATCTCGAGGCGCAGCTTCCTGGGCCGCGGGCTCGTGCTCGGCGGGGCCCTGATCGTCGCCGGGCCGCTGGCCGGACGCACCAGCTCCTCGTCTGCTCGTCGCGCCGGCCGGCGACGCGTCGTGATCATCGGCGCAGGCCTCGCCGGGCTGACCTGCGCCCACCGGCTGCACCAGCGTGGGGTGCCGGTGGCGGTTTATGAGGCGCGAACCGACCGCGTAGGCGGCCGCTGCTGGACGGCGCGCGGCTTCGCCGACGGCCAGGTCGCCGAGCACGGAGGTGAGTTCATCGACAGCGACCACGCGCGGATCCGGGCGCTTGCCGGCGAGCTCGGGCTCCTCCTCGAGGACGGCTTCGCCTGGGAAAGACGGCGCTCGGGCGTGCGATCGCTGTACTACCTCGACGGCTCCCTGCGCCGCCGCAAGGAGGTGCTGCGGGGATTCCGGGCGCTGAAGCGGCGCCTGCGGGCCGACGCCGTCCGCACCGGGTACCTGGCGGGGAGCTATGACAGCGCGGCCGCGCGGCGCTTCGACAGGCTCAGCGCCCGGGAATGGCTGGAGCGGAATGTCCCCGGCGGCACGGCCTCGCTGCTCGGCCAGGTCGTCTCCGAGTACCTCACGGAAGAGTTTGGCCTCGATCCCGCCCGGCTCTCCGCCACCAACCTGTTCTACATCCTCGAGAAGCCCGGCTCGGACCCGGCCTCCAGTGACGGCTCCGATGAGCGCTTCCATGTGCAGGGCGGAAACGACCGGATCCCGCGGCGGCTTGCGGCGGGGCTGCCGGCCGGGACCCTGCGCATGGACGCGCCTCTCGAGGCCCTCTGGCGGCGGGGGGACAGCTGCTACGGCATGCGCTTCGGCGGCGTAGCCGCCGATGTCGTGGCCGAGCAAGTCGTCTTGGCGATTCCCTTCACGACTCTGCGACGCGTCGATATGGAGCACGCGGGGATCAGCGCCGCAAAGCGGCGGGCGATCTCCGAGCTGGGGATGGGCACCAACTCCAAGCTGCTGATGCAGTTCCATCATCGCCCGGCGCGGTTCCGTCGCTGGAACGGCGACCTGGTCAGCGATCACCCGCTGTTCGACACCTGGGACACGTCCCTCACGCAGCGGGGGCGCACCGGTCTGCTCACCATCTACACGGGCGGTGCGGCGGGCAGGCGCTACCGGGTGACCCGCTCGCATGGGCCCGCCCCGGCGGCGGTTGTCAAGGAGACGCTTGCCGCGCTCGAGCGGGCGGTACCCGGGATCAGCGGAGACTTCAACGGTCGCGCCTGGCTTGACGACTGGTCGGCTGATCCCTGGTCGCGCGGCTCCTACGCGGCCTTCCTCCCGGGCCAGGTGACCGGGTTCCTCGGCGCCATCGCCCGGGCCGAGGGCGGGCTGCACTTCGCGGGCGAGCACACCTCCGTCGCCTACCAGGGCTTCCTCGAGGGGGCGGTCCGTTCCGGCGAGCGCTGCGCCGCCGAGGTGCTGGGGTCCGCGCCCGCGCCATTGCACGCGGCCTCCGCATTCGCTTAGGATGCCCCCGCCAAGCTCGTCCGCCGCGATCTGAACGTGTCCCGACTCTCAGCCGCCCTCGCCCTCCTTGCCCTGATCGGCGTCGTCGCCGCCGGCTGCGGCTCGAGCAGCGGCGACACCACCGACACGGTCGCCACGGCCACCGACTGCACCCCTGCCAAGCTCGCCACTCACACGAAGGGCAAGCTGACCGTCGCCACCGACAAGCCCGCCTACCCGCCCTATTTCGAGGACAACGACCCGACCAACGGCAGGGGCTTCGAGAGCGCGGTCGCCTACGCGATAGCCGACCAGCTCGGCTACCCGAAGACGAAGGTAGTGTGGACGGCCGAGCCCTTCAACTCCTCCTACGCGCCCGGGCCGAAGGACTTCGACTTCGATGTCAACCAGATCTCGATCACCCCGGTCCGCGCCAAGCAGGTCGATTTCTCGGCGCCCTACTACACGGCCAACCAGGCAGTCGTGGCGCTGAAGGACTCCGACGCCGCCAAGGCAACCTCGCTCGCCGACCTCAAGGACACGACGATCGGCGTTCAGGTCGGCACGACCAGCTTCGAGGCCGTCAACGACGTGATCGACCCGAGCACGGCCCCCAAGGTGTTCGACAACTCCAACGACGTGGTCAACGCGTTGAAGAACGGGCAGGTCGACGCGGTCGTGGTCGACGTGCCGACGGCGCTGTATGTGACCGCGGTTCAGGTGACCGACTCGACCGTGGTCGGACAGTTCCCGGCGCCCGGCGGCGATCGCTGGGGAGCCCTGCTGAGCAAGGGCTCACCGCTCACCGCCTGCATCTCCAAGGCCATCGTCACGCTGCGCTCCTCCGGCCAGCTCCAGAAGATCACCAAGCAGTGGATGAGCAAGGCGGCGGGGGCGCCCAACCTCCCCAGCTAGCTGCCCGGGGCGGCCCCGAAGCCGTCCCACCCTGCGTTCAGAATCGGCCGGGCCTTGACCGAGACCGCAGTGATCGGCGACCGCCAAGCCGCCCGCCTGGCGGTCAAGCGGCGCCGCGCCCGCCGCGGGGCGCTGATCGCCGCGGGCTCCAGCGTGATCGTCCTCGGCGGCCTGGCCGCGCTGATCCTGACCAGCCCTGGCTGGCCGTCGGCGCGGGAGACGTTCTTCTCCACGAGCGTCTTCAGCGAGTACTTCTCCGACATCCTCAGCGCCTTCTGGCTCGACGTGAAGATCTTCGTCGTGGTCGAGGTGGTGGTGCTGATTCTCGGCCTCGTGCTGGCCCTGGTCCGGACCAGCCGCGCCCCGGCGCTCTTCCCGCTGCGGCTGCTCGCCACCGGCTGGGTGGACGTCTTCCGCGGCATCCCGGTGATCGTCCTGATCTACCTGGTCGGCTTCGGCATCCCGGCGCTGCAGCAGCCCGGCCTTCCCACCGACCCGATCCTGCTCGGGGGAATCGCCCTGGCGATCTCCTACAGCGCCTACGTGGCCGAGGTCTACCGGGCCGGGATCGCCTCGGTCCATCGCAACCAGCGCGACGCGGCTCTGGCCGTCGGCCTCACCGAGGTCCAGGCCCTGCGCCACGTGATCCTGCCGCAGGCGGTCCGCCGCGTAGCCCCGCCGCTGCTCAACGACTTCGTCGCGCTCCAGAAGGACGCCGCGCTCGTCTACATCCTCGGCGTGTTCGAGGCTTTCCGCGCGGCCCAGGTCGCCGCGGGGGAGACCTTCAACTACACGCCCCTGGTCGCAGTCGCCCTGCTCTACCTGGTGGTCACGGTGCCGCTCGCCCGGCTCGTTGACCGGCTGGGGCGCGAGCGCGAGGCGCCGCTGTGAAGGCCCAGCCTGTGCTGGACATCAAGGGGGTCACCAAGTCCTTCGGCGAGCGCCAGGTGCTGCGCGGGGTCAGCCTGGCCGTCGCCGAGCACGCTGCCGTGGCGCTGATCGGCGCCTCGGGCTCGGGCAAGTCGACGCTGCTGCGCTGCGTCGACCTGCTGGAGGAGATCGACGACGGCGACGTCTTCCTGGACGGCGAGGTGATCACCGACCCCTCGGTCGATCTGGTGGCCATCCGCCGACGTCTCGGCGTCGTCTTCCAGGCCTTCAACCTCTTCCCGCACCTGACCGTGCTCCAGAACGTCGTCCTCGGAGCCAGGCGTGCACAACGAATCGATCGCGGCGAGGCCGAGGATCGCGGGCGGGAGCTGCTGGCCCGGTTCGGCTTGGGCGGCCGGGAGGGCGACCGTCCCGATCGGCTCTCCGGGGGCCAGCAGCAGCGCGTGGCGATCGTGCGGGCCATCGCCTCCCGCCCCCGGGCCCTGCTGCTCGACGAGATCACCAGCGCCCTGGACCCTGAGCTCGTCGGGGATGTGTTGGCGGCCGTCCGCGACCTGAAGGACGAGGGGGTGACGATGATCATCGCGACCCACGAGATGAGCTTCGCCCGCGAGGTCGCCGACACGATCGCCTTCCTGCACGACGGCGCGATCATCGAGCAGGGCCCGCCGGAGCGGATTCTCTCCGACCCTCAGCAGGCGCAGACCCAGCGGTTCCTGAGGCGGCTGCTGGCCGGGGGCCGGATCTGATGCCGCCCGGTCCCCCGCGTGTGTGCCCGATGCCACACTCGGGCGGTGTCCCGCTGGCGTAGGGTGGCGGCGATGCCTGCGGCGCTCCCACCCGGGCCCCGTCAACCGCAGACGATCCAGACGATCGCCTGGTGGTCGCGCCCGATTCCCTTCCTGGAGCGCTGCCGGGCTCGCTACGGGAAGCGCTTCACCGTACGACTGCTCGCGACCCCGCCTTTCGTGATGATTTCCGACCCGGAGCAGATCAAGGAAGTCTTCACCGCGCCGGCCGAGGTCCTCCATCCCGGCGAGGGCGCCAGGATCCTCGAGCCGATCGTCGGCCGCCACTCGGTGGTATTGCTCGACGAGGGTGAGCACCTCGAGCAGCGCAAGCTGATGCTCGGCGCTTTCCACGGGGAGCGGATGGAGCGGCTCACGGGGCTGATGGAGGAGGTGGCGCGTGCCGAGGTCGGGCACTGGCCGTGCGGCGAGTCGCGCTTCCCTTCACCCTCGACTTCAGGAGCTGACCCTGGAGGTGATCCTGCGAGCGATTTTCGGGCTCGAGGAGGGCGACCGGCGGTTCGACGAGCTTCGCTGGCGCCTCACGGCCATCCTCGAGTTTGGCTCCAACCCGATCTCGCTGATGCCGCCGCTCCAGCGCCTGCTGGGCGGCCGCGGCCCGTGGGGTCGGTTCGACCGCTTGAGCAGCGAGTGCGACGCGATCCTCGAGGAGCTGATCAGAGAGCGCCGCTCCGGCGGCGTCGCGGGTGACGACGTCCTGACGATGCTGCTCGAAGCCCGCCACGAGGACAGCTCGGAGATGTCGGGGAGGAGATCCGCGACGAGTTGATGACGCTGCTGGTCGCGGGCCACGAGACCACTGCATCGGAGCTGGCCTGGTGCTTCGCCCGCCTCTCGCACGAGCCTCGCGTGCTCGAGCGGCTGGTCTCCGAGATAGACGGAGGCGGAGGAGAGGAGTACCTGATCGCGACCGTGCGGGAGACGCTCCGCCGCCGCCCGGTGCTGCCGCAGGCGGCGCCGCGCTACGTCAAGGCACCGATCGAGGTCGGAGGCTGGAGCTATCCCGCCGGGGTCTGCCTGGTGCCCAACGCCTACCTGGTCCAGCATGACTCGGAGATCTACCCGGACCCCTACGCCTTCCGCCCGGAGCGCTTCCTCGGCAAGTCTCCGGGCACCTACACATGGATTCCCTTCGGAGGCGGCCGGCGGCGCTGCATCGGCGCCAACTTCGCGCTGCTGGAGATGCGGATCGTCCTGCGCGCGGTGCTCGAGGCCAACGCGCTAGTCGCCGCCGGCGAGACTACCGAGGTGGCGCGGCGCCGGGCGATCACGATCAGCCCGGCGCACGGGGCCGAAGCGGTCCTCGAGAGGCGCCCGGTCGCGGCCTAGGAGCCAGGCACCGGCTGCTCCGCGCCGGGCTCCAGGTTCGACCACGGCGCCCGGGCCGCAGTGGGGGCGATGTAGAGCACCTCGGAGTCGCTCAACCGGTCCTCCCAGGCTCGGCGACGCTCGTTGAAGAGGATGCCGAGGAAGCCAATGCCGAAGGTGATTACCGAGAGCCCGAGGCCGATCAGCCGTCTCACGGCCTGGCCGAACCGTAACCGCCGTCTGCCGTGGGAGTCGAGCCGGATCCGCAGGAAGCGCATCCCCGGCGTCTGGCCCGCGAGGGTCCAGAAGACCAGCAGGTAGATGCCGCCCAGGGCGAGCCAAGCACCGGCGCCCAGCACGAGCGCGTGATCGGAGGCGCCGTTGTTGTTGCCGTTGAAGGCCGAGGCGACAAGCGCGACGATCGCGGCGACTGCGGAGAAGGAGAGATTGACGATGACCGCGTCGACGCCGAGCGCCAGCGCGCGGCTGATCAGTCCGGCGTTGCTTGCGGTCCCGACGCGGGGAGAGCGGAAGATCAGCCGGCGCGCGAACCGCTCGACCGGGCGGTCGACGCGATGGGCGAAGCGAGCGGCCTGGCGGCCGATGTCGGAGACGAGCCCCGCGCCCTGTGCTGCTACCGCGGCGCGGACCTCGGGGGCCTCGGCGATACGCTCGACCAGCTGCTGGGCTTCGTCGCTGGCCAGCAGCCGGCGCCAGATCTCATCGACCAGCTCGCTGTCGAGCGCCTCGATCAGCGCCTGCTTGATCGCTTCGCTCTGCAGCGCTCCCTGGACCGCCTGCTCGACGGCGGGGCCTTGGAGGACCCTGCTCAGCGCCCGCTCGACCGCTTCGCTCTCCAGCGCGGTGACGATAGCCTCCTCGGTCGCGATCTCGACCGTGCGGTCGACGCCGGTGGCCCCGGCGACGCTCTGGGCGCCGCGCACGCCGGCCCCGAGCAGGCGGGCCGGGAGGGGAAGCGGCCGCTGCGGGCGGCGGCCGCCCGGAGGCGGCGCCGTCGGGTCGGGGCCGTCAGCCATCGCGCCGCGAGTCTAACGGCGCCGAAGCCGCCGGCCGACGCCGCCGAACGCAACGTTCCGTGCCCATTGGTGCCCCAAGGTTGCGTTCGGCCGGCGGGGAGAGTGCACGAGCGGGTGCATGCGTAGGGGGCGTGGGCGGCGGCGCGCCTGCGCTTGTGACATTCGTAGCGCGATTGCTAGCTGAGTGACGAGGGTCACACAACCGCAACACCTCCACCTGCCAGGGTTCCCTCCCTTACACGGAACAGACCCCGGCAGGCGCCGGCCCTCGATGGGCGGCAGGGCGCTCCAAACAATCACCGCCGGGGCCCAGGAGTCCGGAAAGTCGCCTTTTGCCTCGCAGCTTCCGTTCGCGAGGCCGACACGCGGCCGCTCCGTGCGCCGGATGCGCGCGGACGACCGGGCATCGACGCACGAACGGAGGTTGTTCGCGAATGTTGAAGACACGCATATCCAGAGCCGGGGTCACAATCGCCGCGCTGGCGGCGATCGCCTGCCCTGCCGTCGCCCTCGCGGCGGGCGGCGAGCAGGCCGACCGCGGAGAGGCGCCGGCCATCATCAAGGCGCAGATGGTGCCGCTCGAGCGCCCCGCCAAGCACCTGCACCGGACGATTGAGGTCCAGGTCCCGAAGATCCGCGCCGACCGCCGCGCCAAGCTGCGCAAGCAGCAGCGCGCCGCCTTCGCGACGCTGCCGGGGGGCGTTTCCCAGGCGACCCTCGACTCGGTCGCCGCCTGCGAGTCCGGAGGGGACCCGACAGCCGTCGACTCCTCCGGCACCTACCGGGGCAAGTACCAGTTCGACCTGGGTACGTGGGCTTCGGTCGGCGGCAGCGGCGACCCGGCCGCGGCGCCCGAGGCGGAGCAGGACTACCGCGCGGCGCTGCTCTACTCGCGCTCGGGCTCCAGCCCCTGGCCGATCTGCGGTTGAGCGCTATCGCCTAGGCGGCATCGTCCGGCTCTGAGCCGAGGAGCGCCTCGCGGAAGACGCGTGCCTCCTCGGCGAAGAGCTGGCCGAAGGTCCGTTCGCGATCGAGCAGGATGCGACGCTTGGTTTCGAGGGTTGCCGAGCGCGGCGCCGCGGCGATGCCGTCGGCGACCTCGAGCGAGCGCTCCAGCGACTCCCCCTCTGCGACCACCTCGCTGACGACTCCCATAGCCAGCGCCTCCTCGGCGCTGAAGGTGCGACCGCTGAGCGTGACCTCCGCTGCCTGACCCGGCCCGAGGACCGCTCGCGCCGAGGCGTAGGAGGGCGGTATGCCGCGCGGCAGCTCCGGGAAGCCGAAGCTGGCCGAGGCTGCGGCGATGCGGATGTCGCAGAGCAGCGCCAGGGCGAACCCCCCGGCCAGCGCCGGGCCGTTGACCGCGGCGATCACCGGCCTGGGACAGGATCCGAGCGCCTCGAAGGCGCCGGTCGAGGTCTCGAGCAGCCGCCGCTTGTGCTCGGCATCGCCGCCGAACTCGGTCACGTCCATGCCCGCACAGAAGGCAGAGCCGGCCCCGCTGAGCACGATGCAGCCGACGCTCAGGTCCTCGCCCAGGCCCCTGAGGGCGTCGGCCAGCTCGAGCCGCAGGTCGATCGAGAGGGCGTTGCGCTTCTCCGGCCGCTGCAGGGTGAGGAGCGCCACCTCGTCGCGCCGCTCGATCGACAGCAGGCCGGCCACGGGCTCACTCTAGTCGCCCCACTCGACGTCCGGGGACGCCTGATCTGCGAAGCTCGCTCGATGAAATCACACACCGCATACCGGACCTTCGAGACCTCGAAGCGGCGCGCGCTGATCCGGATCACCGAGGACGTGCAGGGGGAGGTGGACGAGGCCGGGGTGCAGGAGGGCATGGTGCTGGTCTCGGCCATGCACATCACCGCCGGCGTCTGGATCAATGACGACGAGCCGGGGCTGCACGAGGACGTCTTCGAGTGGCTCGACAAGGTCGCTCCCCCGAGCTGGACGCACCCGTCGAACGAAGTTGCCGAAGCGCTGCTCCCGAAGGCAGGCGACTACCGCCACCATCGCGGCGGAGAGGACAACGGGGACGCCCACCTGAAGAACCTGCTCGTGCATCACCAGGTGATCGTGCCGGTGACCGCCGGTCAGCTCGACCTCGGCCCGTGGCAGCAGGTCTTCTACTGCGAGTTCGACGGGCGCCGGCCGAAGCGAATGGTGATCAAAGTGCTGGGGTCCTAGGCGCCGACGAGCGGCTAGAGGGCAGGCCGCTGGAGCCGCTCGGAGACCGACGGGGGATCGGTCGGGTTCGGGCGCACCTCCTGCAGGAGCAGGGGGTCGTGGGCGAGCCGGCTAGGCGCTGAACGGTCGGGCGCGAACTGGTCCAGCTGGCGCTCGATGCAACGGGAGCAGCTGCACTCGGGGACCGTCAGGCCTGTATTCGGGCAGTTCGACATCGCCTGTAACAACGTTGCCGGGGCCACGGTATTCGCGCTCCCGGCGGAAAATCGCTGCATCTGGGGCAAACAGCCCACCGTCCCGGCAGGTCTGAGAGGATGCGCCGACGGTGGTCCTCGGGGTGATCGACATCGGCACCAACACGACTCGGCTGCTGGTCGCCGAGGTGAGCAACGGGCGACTGCGGCCGAAGCTCGAGCGGCGCCATTTTCTCTCTGCGGTATCCGAGGAGGAGGCCGGCGAGCTTCCTGCCCTGATCGAGCGCGAGGCTGCGATCGCGCGCGACTCAGGGGCACAGGCCCTGGTCAGCGCCGGCACGGCGGCGCTGCGCGGAACCCGCGCGGCACGAAGCCTGGAGCGGGCCTGCTCCCGGGTTGGCGCCGGTCGGCTGAGGATTCTCAGCCCGGGTGAGGAGGCTGCGCTCGCCTTCCTCGGCGCCACCTCGTGTGAGCCTGTCGCGCTTCCGGCGTCGGTGGCCGTCGTCGATGTCGGCGGAGGCTCGACGGAGGTCGCCGTGGGCACGCCGGGGCAACCGCCGGGCTGGTGGGCGTCGCGGCCAGTCGGCTCGCACGGGTTGACCGAGCGGGCACTGCGCTCAGACCCTCCAACGCGCGATCAGCTGGCGGCCGCCCGCAACGCGGCCGCCCGCCGCTTCGTCGGTGTGGAGCCGCCGGATTGCGAGCTGGCGCTCGCGGTCGGCGGAGGCGCCACGTCGTTGCGGCGGATCTCGGGCGGCACGATCGACCGCAGCGTTATCGGCGAGCTGCTCGAGCGGCTCGGCTCTGCTCCAAGCGAAGAGCTGGGCTCCGAGCTCGGCATCGCCCCGCAGCGGGTGCGGCTCCTCCCCGCGGCGCTGGCCGTCCTGGAGGCCGTATGCGAGCTGCTGCCCCAGCCGCTGCAAATCGCCCGCGGGGGAGTGAGGGAAGGGCTGGCGCTGGAGCGTTCACGGCAGCTGGCCGAGGCGCGGGAGACCTCTTGAGCGAAGAGTCCGTTGCGGTCCCCGGACCGGGGGGCCCGGCGCGCAAGCCCCCTGCGGAGGCAGTCGCCGAGGCCCGGGTGCGGGCGCCGACCCGCGGGAACCGCAAGCTCGAGGCGTTCCTGGAGGCGGTCAACTCCGACGAGGAGGTGCGCGCCTGGTGGTACATGGCGCAGGTCCAATCGGAGCGATTGGGAATGTCGGATCACTCTTGGGTCCACGTCCAGATCGTCCTCAACATCGCCCTGCGGCTGCTGCGGCTGCTGAGCCGCTCGG
The DNA here is from genome assembly GCA_963738305.1 of uncultured Actinomycetes bacterium. Taxonomy (GTDB): domain Bacteria; phylum Actinomycetota; class Thermoleophilia; order Solirubrobacterales; family 70-9; genus JBBRHQ01. The sequence goes on from CAVTVU010000009.1 coordinate 31,289, forward strand.
GAGTCGAGCCGGCGATGGTCGCCGACCACGGGATGACCGTCCGCGACGCCGAGGTCGTGGTCGCCGGCGGGGCGCTGCTCCACGACGTCGGTATGTCGATCCACCGCGCCGACCACGAGGCCTACAGCCTCTTCCTCGCCAAGGAGGCCCTGGCCAGGCTGCTCGCCGACGTCTACCGCGAGCCGAAGCGGAGCGTGGCGATCGCCGAGACCCTGCACGCGATCATCGGCCACCGGCGCCGGGGGGATCCCTACACGCTCGAAGCGGGCGTCGTTCGCGTCGCCGATGCCCTCGACATGGCGCAGGGCCGCTCGCGGATTCCGCTCGAGTCGGGGCGCGAGGGGATCCACTCGATCTCGGCCGCGGCGGTGGACCAGGTCAACATCTCGGCGGGCGAGGGGAGGCCGGTGCGGATCGAGATCGAGCTGAACAACTCAGCCGGCATTTTCCAGGTGGACGACCTGCTGGCGACGAAGATCCGCGACACCCCGCTCGAGGGGCAGATCGAGGTCGTCGCCGAGGTCGCGGGCGAGAGCGAGAAGCGCTTGCTCTCCGGGTTCAGACTCCCGGGATAGGAATGACTTGCGGCGCTTGGCAGCCAGACTTGCGCCTGTCCGCGGCAGTTAGAGCGACCCCGGCGATCGGGTGGTTGGACGTATTCGGTTGCTATGGCAACCAGATCCGTCCACTCAACAGGGCAAAGGCCTTTCGCCCAACGGATTCGGTTGCCATAGCCTCCAGAAAGGCAGTCGAGTGGCCGCTTTCTTCTCCCCTTCTGCTGATTTCGTCCACCCCGGTTCGCCGCCTCACATGCAACTGCTGCCGCTAACACCGCGGCAGCATGAAAATCTACGGGCGGACCGTCGCGGAGAAGGCGTCGGAGGACGGCGACGAGGCCAGGTGGAGGCGTTCGAGCAGCGGGCGGGGGTCCTCGATCGGCCCGTACTCGTCGTTGCCGCGGCGCATCTCGAAGTGGAGGTGGGGGCCCCAGCAGGAGCCGGTGCAGCCGAGCTCGCCCAGCTTCTGCCCACCACGAACGTGCTGGCCGACGCTGACCTCCGGGGCAGTGAGCAAGTGGAAATAGTTGTAGGTGCGACCGGTCGCGGCGCTGTAGATCGAGACGTAGTTGCCGCGGCCGCCCTGATAGCCGCTGCCGGTGTCGGTGACGACCGCATCGACGATCGCCAGCTCGTCGGTGCCGAGCGGCGCGAACAGGTCCTGCCCCTCGTGCCCGCGGCCGGCGCCCGGGCCGTCGCCGTAGTGGGGCATCTTGGCAAGTGGCATCACCGGGCCGCCGCTTGTCGGAGCGGGAAGCGATGCCATCGCAGGGGCGACCACGGCGCCCAGCACCGCGGCGAGCACAGCTGCGGTTGTGGCCGCCAGCGAGGCGACCTTGGAGGGGGTCACAGGAGGTCGGAACTACACCGATCAAGCCGGATGACCTCGCTTGTGTGACGCAAATCACACTCGGCCTTCTGTGGCGACCGCCGCGCAGCACGCCCTCCCGCACGAACCCACAACGCTCAGCCACCCGACGGGACCGCTCGTTGTGCGGGTCGCACGTCAACTCCAAGCGTGCCAAGCCAAGCTCCGAGAATCCCCACTCGGCGAGCAATCGCACGGCGCGTGTAGCGAGGCCACGCCCGCGGCCGCCGCGGGTACGCCAAAAGCCGACCGAAGCCCGGCCCCGGCTCCGGGAGGCCGCGCTTCCCTCCGAGCGTCATCTGCGAACAGGAGCTCGCCGGGACTCAGCCGGGATTCAGTTCAGGCGCTCGAGGTCGTAGCGGCGGCGCTCCTTGCGCTTCTCCAGGCGCCCCTGGATCAGCGAGAGCGTCGTGACCAGGATCGGGAAGAAGGCGATCACGCCGAAGCAGAAGAAGGTGATCGTCTGGTCGTCGGTGCGGCCGGCCAGACCGACACCGTCGGCGGCGAAGGCGGCCGGAGCGGCGACGACGAGGACAAGCGCGATCAGGGTCGAGAGGGCGGCGATCCGGGCAAGAGTGCGTACAAGGCTCACGGGGGAAATCTATCGCACGACCGCGCGCTTTAGTCATCCGCCAGGCGCCCTTCACTACGATGCTCGGCTGATGTCCAGCCTCGAAGCTCTGCTGCTGGGGATTGTGCAGGGCTTGACCGAGTTCCTGCCGATCTCCTCCTCCGGCCACCTGATCCTCGTCCCCTGGCTGCAGGACTACCGCTTCCTACTCGACCATCCGGAGTTCAACAAGACCTTCGACGTGGCCCTCCACGCGGGCACCCTGATCGCAGCGATCGCCTACTTCCGGAGGGAGGTCGTCGCGCTCACGGCCGGATTCCTCTCGGCGCTGCGCAAGCGGGCCGTGGAGACGACCAGCGAGCGGCTCTCGGTCGCGATCGCGATCGGCACGATCCCGGCCGTGATCATCGGGGGCCTCGGCTCCGACTTCATCGACAAGCACCTGGGAGAACCGTGGATGATCGCGATCCAGCTGATCTTCTTCGCGCTCCTCCTCGGCCTCGCCGACAGCCTCCCGCAGCGTCGCTCGCTCTCGGACGCCGACAACCGGGACGGCATCTGGATCGGCCTGGCCCAGGTCCTGGCGCTCGCCCCGGGCACCTCGCGCTCGGGGATCACGATCACCGCCGCCCGTTTCCTCGGGCTCGACCGCGACAGCGCAGCTCGGTTCTCCTTCCTGATGTTGATCCCGGTGGTCGCCGGGGCAACCGTCTACAAGGGCGCGAAGGTGATCGGCGATGGCCTCCCGCACGGGGTCGCCGGTCCGATGGTGGTCGGGACGATCGCCTCCGCCGTCTCCGGGTTTCTGGCGATCGCCTTTCTGCTGAGGCTGCTGCGCACCTCCAGCTACCGGCCCTTCGTCTACTACCGGCTGGTGGTCGGGGTGGCTGTGATCCTGATCATCGCCACCAGCCTGCGCCCGGCCACTTTCTGAACCCGGGCGAGCGCGCGAGCGGGCTCTCGCCCGAAATGAAGCGCGCGGCCCCTGGGCAGATTCGGGCCGCGCGCGCTGACGAGAGAGGAATCTCGTGACTGCGTCCACTCTGGCGCCGGGCGGCGCGCGGCGAGTGAAGATCCGGAGAAGCCCGAATGGCGAACGGCCCTCGGAGTCCTAAAAACCCCGCACCGAGCATGTGAAAAGGATGTGAACGCAGGGATTTCCCCATCTTTCCGACAACCGGTCCGCCTACAATCGCCCCCATGAGGCTTGCGGTGATGGACAACGACACCGGCTTCGTCCGCGTGCTCGCCAAGCGAACGGAATCGGCGGGTTGGCAGATTCGCCACCTCTCCGGCGCGGCGCCGCCGGAGGAGCTGGTGGCGATGAAGCTCGGGGGGATCGTCATCGACCCCGCCGTGCTGGGAGAGGACGGCTGGCCATACCTCGAGCGCGTCTGCGGGATGCTGCCCGAGCTGGCGGTGGTCGTCTGCACCGGGCCCTCGAGTGTCGCCCAGCGTGTCCGCGGGCTGCGTCTAGGAGCCGACGACTGGGTCGGCAAGCCCTGCCATCCCGAGGAGGTGATCGCCCGGATCGAGGCGATCGTCCGCAGGCGCCGCCGCAACCGCGGCCCCGAGGCTGGCCCGCTGGTCGCGGGCGAGCTGGAGATCAGGCCCGACCAGTTCCAGGCCTTCGTCGGCGGCGAGAGCCTCGACCTCACCCGGCGCGAGTTCGAGCTGCTCCAGCAACTGGCCGCCGCCAAGGGGGAGGCGCTCGAGCGGGAGACGATCTACCAACGGGTCTGGGGCTACGCGATGGCGCACGGCGACCGCTCGGTCGACGTCTTCGTCCGCAAGCTCCGCCAGAAGCTGCAGAAGCGCTCGCCCGGTTGGAGCTACATCCACACCCACTTCGGAGTGGGCTACCGCTTCGACGCCGAGCCCGCGACAGCCGGGCCCGCCGGTGCCGAACCGGCGGCGGCGGAGCCCGGTGTCGAGCAGGCCGGCGAGGACGCCTCGGTGCCGGAGCCGCCGCCGCGTTCACAGCCGGTTCACGAGAGGTTCACAACGCCGTAACCGCAGTTCCGCGCGTCCCGGCCACGCTCTGCTGGGATGATCAGCGAGGACGGAGCTCGGTGGCGCTATCTCTCGGGCCGGCTGGAGATCCGGCCGAACGAGCACGCGGCGCTCGTCGACGGGCGCCCCCTCAGCCTGACCATGCGCGAGCTGCAGCTGCTTGGGTGCTTCGCCTCCCATCCGGAGCGGATCCTGACCCGCGACGAGCTGCACGCTGAGGTCTGGGGCGGGCCACCGCGCCGCGCCGATCGCTCCGTGGACGTCTACGTCAGCCGCCTCCGCTCGAAGCTCGGCCGGGCCCTCCCCGGGGCGAGCCTGATCCACACCCACACCGGGATCGGCTACCGCTTCTCCCCGGAAACATGAGCACGCTCGGCGCCTTTCACATCTTTTTTACATCGGAGCCACAGCCGCGTAACAAGCTGCCGTGGAGCCGCTGCGACGCTTGCGACGAATCGGCCCCTCAGGCCGCCAATGACCAAAAGGAGACATCGAGTGACGAAGAGACTTCTCAGCGCCGTGGGGGCGCTCGCTCTGGCAGCGGGGATCGCTGCCTGCGGCAGCTCCTCGAGCGACACCACCAGCTCCGGCGGCTCGGCCACGGGGCCCATCACCGGCGCCGGCAGCACCCTGGTCGCGCCACTCATGTCCAAATGGCAGCCGGACTTCGACGACAAGTCGGGGATAACGGTCACCTACGGGGCGATCGGGAGCGGCGGCGGGATCGACCAGATCACCGCGCGCACTGTCGATTTCGGTGCCAGCGATGCGCCGCTGACGTCCGACCAGTTCTCGGCCGCGAACGGCGTCGAGCAGATTCCCTGGGCCCTCACAGGCGTTCTCCCGTCCTACAACGTCAAGGGCGTCCCGAACAAGCTCAAGCTCAGCGGCCCCGTGCTCGCCGACATGTACCTCGGCAAGATCACGGCCTGGAACGACCCGGCGATCGCCAAGCTGAACCCCGGGGTCAACCTGCCGAGCACCAAGGTGACGCCCGTATACCGCAGTGACGGAAGCGGGGACACCTTTGCCTGGACCAATTACCTGTCTTCGATCAGCCCAGAGTTCAAGTCGACAGTCGGGGTGTCCACCCAGGTGAAGTTCCCCACGGGCGTGGGTGCCGAGAAGAGCGACGGTGTCGCTGCGGCCGTCTCTCAGACCGACGGGTCGATCGGCTACCTCGGCCTGGCCTATATCGCGTCCAACGGCCTCAGCTACGGATTGGTTGAGAACAGCGCCGGGAAATTCCCGAACCCCGACGTTGCAAGCATCAAGGCAGCGGCCGCAGCGGTCAGCAAGATCAACAGCGACAACTCGATCTCGTTGATCAATCTGCCGGCTTCGGCCACGAACGCGTACCCGATCTCCACCTACACATACGTGATCGTTCCGCTCAAGACCGACAAGGCGGATGAGCTGAAGAAGTTCATCACCTACGCGATCGGTCCCGGGCAGGCTTTCGGCCCGGACCTCAATTTCGCCCCGCTGCCGTCGCAGGTCGTGGCGGCGGCCAAGAAGGCGATTGCGAAGATCGGCAGCTGAGCCAGATGGTCCTGTGCCCGGGGCGTCGTTGGCGCCCCGGGCACAGCCGGCATTGATGACGTGATCTCCAGTCCCGACACCAGACAAAGAGCAGAAACAATCGACCGGAAGCCGATCGCGTGAGCCCTCCGCCCGCCGCAGAAGCCCTCGCCGCTCCCGCGCTGCGCGCCAAGCGGAACCTCGCGGACCGTATCGGCGACCCCGTTCTGAAATGGCTTTCCGGACTGGCGGCGGTCCTGGGCATCGCTGTCATCGCAGGGATCCTCTATGAGGTGATCCGCCTGGCGGCACCCGCGATCAGCAAGTTCGGGCTGGGCTTTATCACCACCAACGATTGGAACCCGGTAACAGAGAATTTCGGCGCCCTCTCGTTCGTCTACGGAACGGTCGTCACCTCCACAATCGCGCTGCTCTTCGCCGCTCCCCTCTCGATTGCGATCGCGCTCTACCTCACCGAGCTCTCCCCCCGCCGACTTAGGCGGCCGGTGGCGACGTTGGTGGATCTGCTGGCGGCGATCCCAAGCGTCATCCTTGGCCTCTGGGGCATCCTCGTGCTCGGGCCCTTCATGCGGGACACGATCGAGCCGGCGCTTCACAGCGTGCTCGGCTTCCTGCCGATTTTCGGCGGCGACCCGTCGGCCCTCGGGCTGCTGACCGCTGCAGCGATCCTGACGATCATGACGGTGCCGATCGTCTCCAGCGTTACCCGGGAGGTGTTCGAGACCGTACCGGTCGAGTTGAAGGAGGGCGCCTACGCGCTCGGAGCCACCCGGTGGGAGATGGTGCGGATGGTCATCCTTCCCTACGCCAAGCCGGGCATCGTCGGCGCCACGATCCTCGGTCTCGGCCGCGCGATCGGCGAGGCGATCGCCGTCACCCAGGTGATCGGCGGTTTCGCCGGAATCAACGCCTCCTTCTTCCATGGCGCCGACACGCTCGCCAGCCGCATCGCCTCCGAGTACCAGGGCGCGCCGGGAGCCCTGCAGAAGCAGTCGCTCGCATATCTCGGCCTGATCCTGCTCGCGTTCGCCCTGATCGTCAACGTCGCCGCCCGCTGGATCGTGCGGAGGAGCTTGACGGAGGAGGCACGTTAGCCGATGACCGGCTCACCTGAGAGTTCTCTTGAGGGCCACGGGCTGCTGAGCCAGCGGGGCAACCTGCGCCGCCGCCGGGCCGTCAGCCGAGGGGTCGAGGTCCTCTCGACGCTCGCAACCGTCTTGGCGGTCGCCGTGCTGATCATCGTTGTCGGCTCGGTGCTTGCGCGGGGCATCAGCTCGATCAACATAGATTTCCTCACCAAGGGGCCGGCTCCCTTCGGCGAGAGCGGTGGAGGCATCGCCAACGCCATCGTCGGATCGGCGATGCTGGTCGGCCTGGCCAGCGTGATCGCGATCCCGGTGGGTCTGCTGATCGCGATCTTCACCACCGAGTTCGCCGATAACCGATTCTCCGCGGTGATTCGTTTCGCCCTCGACATCCTCAACGGCGTCCCGACGATCATCACGGGCATCTTCATCCTGGGCCTGATCGTCATCCCGCAGGGGAAGCAGAGCGGGTTCGCCGGATCGATTGCCCTGGCGATCATCATGCTTCCGATCGTTGCCCGGGCGGGACAGGAGGTGCTCGGCCTGGTGCCGAACAATCTCAAGGAGGCCGCCACCGCTCTCGGCGTTGCCCGTTGGCGCATCGTGCTGCGGATCGTGCTTCCCACCGCGGCGGGCGGACTGCTGACCGGGTCTCTGCTCGCGGTCGCCCGGGTGGCCGGCGAAACCGCCCCCCTGCTGCTCGTCAGCTCCATCGTCTCGACCCAAACCTCAACCGATTACAGCCAGGCGCTGGCTTCGATCCCCCTCTCGATCTTCCAGCTGTCGGAGTCGCCAAGTCCCGAAGCGCACGATCAAGCCTGGGCGGCGGCCTTCATCCTGATCCTTTTCGTACTGGTCCTGAACGTCGTTGCGCGGGCCTTCTACGCGCGGACCCAGAGACGGATGAAGGGATGAGGCAGCGTCAGACCGTCTCGCGCACAGCCAAGGAGCTCATACGATGAAACCGGAAAATGCGAGCGAGCCGTTCGTGACCGACCCAAAGCCTGAATCCGGATCGCCGGAGGAGTACGTCGTTCGGGACGCGCCAGCCGCCGGGCGCCTTCCCGGGCCCGAGCAATCTCGCCAGGCTGAATCCGGCGCGACCGAAGTCGGTACCGTCGAGCTGAGGGGCCTGCATGCCTATTACGGGACCAACCATGCGGTGCGAGGGATCGATCTCAGGTTCGAGTCGGAGGACGTCACCGCGATAATCGGCCCATCGGGGTGCGGCAAGTCGACGATGGTGCGATGCATCAACCGCATGCACGAGGAGATCCCGAGCGCGCGGGCCGAGGGCGAGGTGCTCCTGGACGAGATCGATCTCTACGACCCGGCCGTAGACGTCGTCGCGGTACGCCGCTCGATCGGGATGGTCTTCCAGAAGCCGAATCCGTTCCCGACTATGTCGATCGAGGCAAACGTCGCCTCCGGCCTTCGCCTCACCGGCGGCAAGCGATCCGACATCGAAGAGAGGGTGCGGCGCGCACTGGAGGGCGCCGGACTGTGGGAGGAAGTGAAGGACCGGCTCGACACCCCGGCGCCGGGCTCTCCGGCGGCCAACAGCAGCGACTGTGCATCGCGCGGGCGCTCGCGGTCGATCCGGAGGTGCTGCTGATGGACGAGCCCTGCTCGGCGCTCGACCCGGTGGCGACGCTGAAGATCGAGGAGCTGATCGCCGAGCTCAAGGAGCGGGTGACGATCGTGATCGTCACCCACAACATGCAGCAGGCCTCCCGGGTCGCCGACACGACCGCGTTCATGCTCGACGGCGAGCTCGTCGAGGTTGGCGCCGACCGACAGGATCTTCACCAACCCCGAAGACGATCGCACCGAGCAGTACGTGACCGGGAAGTTCGGCTGATGGAAGAGAGCGGCACGCGCGACCCACTACCAGGAGGAGCTGGCGCGTCTCGAGGACGCTGGCCTCGGCGGGCTCGACATGGTGGTGCGTCGCGATCGAGAAGCACGCTCGAGTCGATCCGAGCACCAGGACATCGAGCTGGCGGCGCTGGTGATCGCCGACGACGACCGCATCGACGGCCGCTACCTCGAGGTCCATCAGGCGCTGATCACCCTGCTCGCCACGCAGTCGCCGGTGGCCACCGACCTGCGCCAGATAGCCGCCCTGATGCACGTGATGAAGAACATCGAGCGGATGGGGGATCAGTGCGTGAACATCTGCAAGATGATCCCGCTGTCGGGGAACGACCCGCCGGCCGACGCGGAGATGGTCGAGCCGCATCGTGCTGATGGGCAAGCACGTCCAAACCGAGGTCAAGCAGGCCAAGCGCTGCTTCGTCGAGCGCGACGTCGCGCTGGCCCGTGACCTTGTCCGCCAGGACGATGTGGTCGACAACCTCAACCGGGAGTGCTTCCACATCGCCCTTGAGATCGGCGACGACCCGGACCGGCGCGAGTGGGCGATGACGATGCTGCTCGCCGCCCGCGCGCTGGAGCGGATCGGCGACAACGCCGTCGACATCGGCGAGCAGGTCGCGTTCGTCGTCACCGGCCTGTTCCGCGAGTTCGAGGACGCCTCGCACCCCGGCGAGGAGATCCTCGACCCGCAGTCCTAGCCCGCCGAGCGGGTACTTTTTCCCCGCAAATCGCGCATGTAAAAAGGTTGTGAACATGCTTGCTCCGGGCTGGCATATCCGCTTCGTCTGCCACCATTGAGTAACTGTCCATGCTCTGCGCCGCGATCGACATCGGATCCAACACCACGCGGCTGCTCGTCGCCGAGCCGGTCGACGGCCAGCTGAAGAAGGTGATGGAGCAGCGCGCCTACACCCGCATCAACAAGGCGATGGATGCCGACGGCGCGATCGAGCAGCCGAAGATCCACGAGGTCGGAGAGGTCGTGGCGACCCAGGTCCGCCTGGCGGAGCAGCTCGGAGCCGAGGTGATCAAACCGGTGGCGACGGCCGCGATCCGCGACGCCCGTAACTCCGACGAAGTGGTCCACGCGATCTCCGAGGTGTCCGGGGTCGAGGTCGAGGTGCTGAGCGAGAAGGAGGAGGGACGACTCTCCTTCATTGGGGCGACCAAGGCGCTCGGGCACCCGGTCGAAGGGGAAGATCGGCGTCGTCGACGTCGGCGGCGGCTCCAGCGAGGTGATCCTCGGAACCGTTGAGGGCGGGGTCGAGCTGGTGCGCTCCTGGCAGGTCGGCTCCGGGGTCCTTGCCGACGAGCTGATCGAGTGCGATCCTCCGTCCTCGGTCGAGATCCGCAAGGTCCGGGACCGCATCGAGGACATCTTCGCCGGGGTGGAGATCGAAAAGCCTGAGCAGGCGGTCGCGGTCGGCGGCAGCGCCACCTCGCTGCGGCGGCTGGTGGGAGCGGTGCTCGAGTACGAGACGCTTGAGCGCGGGATCAGGGTCCTCGCCGGCGATCCGGCCGACGAGGTGGCGCGCCGCTTCGAGCTCGACCCGCTACGGGTGCGGATTCTGCCCACGGGAATCCTGCTACTGGAGAAGATCTCGGAGCTGCTCGGGCAGCCGTTGCAGATCGGCAAGGGCGGGCTGCGCGAGGGCGTCATCCTCGATCGCCTCAATGAGAGCCTCAACGGCTCCTCGCCCGAAGCCGTGGCAGCCTGAGCGGCCCAGGCTTCGAGGGGGCAGATGATGGCCCGGGCCCGCGACGTCGGAGAGCTCGACTGCGAGGGGGCGTTTGCGCTGGCCGCCGCCCAGGTGGTCGACACGCGGGCCGACGAGCTGCTCGAGCACTCGACCGGCGTTCTGGACACCGGCGAGATTGAGCGGGTCCACGACCTGCGGGTCGCGACCCGCAGGTTGCAGGCCGCGATCCGTCTCCCGCAAGTGCTTCCCACGCGCGCCGCGCCGCGCCGCGCTGAGGCAGGTCAAGGCTCTCGCCGACGCTCTGGGCGAGCGGAGGGATCCCGACGTGTCGATCGAGACCCTGGAGCGCGTCGCCGAGCAGGCCGGGATCGTCGACCGGCGCGGCGTCGATGCCCTGATCGAGCACTTCAGGAGCGAGCAGGAGGCGGCCAACGAGCGACTTGGCCCGTTCGTGGCGGACGAGCGGTTGCGGCGCCTCCGATCGGACCTCCGGCAGCTGAGCAGGGGGGCACGCGAGTTGGCCGCCGCGGAGCACCCGCCCGCGTGAAGGCCGGAAAGCTGCAGGGCCTGGACCCGGGCGCGTCCCTGCGCTCGAACGCCGCCCGGATCATCCAAATGAGACTGGAGGAGATGCTGTCCTTCGGCGACGCCGCGTCCGAGCCCGCCGCGGCGGCTGCGCAGCACAACATGAGGATCGCAGCCAAGCGCCTGCGCTACGTGCTCGAGTCTCGACCGCCTGCTTCGGGCCCGAGGCCGAGCGGGCGCGGCGAGGGGCCAGGGACCTGCAATCGGTGCTCGGCGACATCCACGATTGCGACGTGAGATCACCAGGGCACCGGTGACAGTGAGTTCGGCAGCGGACAGCGCAGATGAGGGCACGACAGAGTCCTGCGGGAACGGGAGGGTGATGGGGCGCCTCGGGGGCTGACATCCCGAGATCGGGTCGGCGAAGCGATCTCGGAAGTGCTCGGCCAATCGCCAAGCTCCTTTGCCGACAAGCGTGAGATGGTCCGCCTGACCATCGTCCGACCCGGATCGGCTACGGCACCGAGGGCTACCTGACCCGCATCCGGGAGGAGCACCGCGAACTCCTGGCGGCCCCGCGCTCCCGCGAGGCCGACACCGCAGTCCGCCTTCGCCGCCCATGGTCGGAGCGCCGTCGATGTGATCACCGGCCTGCGAACCGCACTGACTCTGTTTGGCCGAAATGCCGAGCGTCACCGGTGTGGTGAGGTGAGGATGCCGCGTAGAGAGCGACGGTGACGGCTGCGGTGCGGTCGTTGACACCCAGCTTGACGAACGTTCGCAGTAGGTGTGTCTTCACTGTCGCTTCGCCGATGTAGAGCTGAACCGATGTCGCTGCTGGAGAGGCCGCGCGCGACGAGGCCGAGGACCTGAACCTCGCGGGGGGTCAACTGCTCCTCGGCCGGCGCCTGCATATGAGTCACCAGCCGGGCGGCGACCGGCGGACGAGGACGGTTTCGTCGCGGGCTGCCGCCCGGATCGCGTCGGTCAGGGTTCCGATCGAGGGCGATGTCGGTGCCGGTGGGCGCGCTGGACGGCTTCGCCGACGATGGACACTTCGACGCGCGTGCCCGTGTCGCGGGTATGCCGGGCGGCGAGCCGGTCAGCGCATCCGCGAGGCTGCGTCCGGTAAGATCGACCGGTGCCAGAGCGGCGATCAGCGAGCGAGCGTGCTTCCGCGAGGTTCTCGCGGGCGGTCCTTCCAGGACGTCGAGCTGGCCGTCGGCGGTCGTCGGATCACGTGGCAGGGTCGTCCGTGCTGCCTGGGCGAGCGTGGATGCTGGTGAAGCCCTGCCCAAGAAGGGGCGCGCCAGGGCGGTAGCGTGTGGTCGTGACGGACTATTCATATGACGCGGCCGACATCGAGGTGATCGAGTTCGACGCCGCCGTGCGCAGACGGCCAAGTTTCTCTTCGGGATGGAACCTGAAAATCCGAACCTGCCGACCAGCTTGCTCTGCGCGTTGGGCCGTCATGTGCTTCATCCAGCGACAAGCGTTGCCGAGGACCACACCCTGCGTGGTCTCCTCGAGATCACCAGCGACATCAGCTTCACGATATCCATGGACCAGCCGCACGCCTGGCATGACCCCGGTACTCCCGGCCTCGGATACTACGGCTCCCTCCTCGGGCCCGAATGGTGGCTGTTGGCCGCTGCTGCCGCGCTGTCCGTGCAGGTGACTGTTGAGATGTGGTGCGCAGGGCACGGTTTGCGTCAAGTCCACACCGGCATCCGGCCTTGCACCGCTCCTCAAGCGTTTCATACACCACAAGGCAACGGCACGACAGTGAGCTTCACCTTCGACCCGGCATATGTCGGGCCGCACTTCGTTCTCCCCACGGAACTTGAGGACCTCGACCTACACGGTCCGCACTGCTCGCAGCCGGCGGGCTCGGGGCACGTCGTGTTCAGGGACTTCCGCTGCGGACGAGCAGTACAGGAAGTCTTGCACCGCTGACGCAACCGCGTGATGAGGGACATCAACATCCGGGTGGGCGGGCAACTCAAGTCCTTGCTGACGGACAGTTGATCTCCCTGTCCGGTATGCCTTTGTTGCTCTGTTCGGCGGCTCGTGCGAGTTCGGGGGCTTCCGTCGGGCTCGCGGGCTCCTGTGCCATCGACGATGTCAGTGGTGGCTGCGATGCTGGCGGCATGATCCCCTGGAACCTGCTCGATCTCGACAGAGCCCTGCGTGCCAGTTGGGCCGCCGACACCTGTTCGCCCGATGACCAGGCCGACTGGCAGCCCGGCAACCCGGCCTGGGGGCACTGTGACATCACAGCTTTGGTCGTCAACGACGTCTTCGGCGGTGATCTCATAGTGGGTGAGGTGCACCTTGACGGGACCCAGCACGGATTCCACTGGTGGAACCGGCTGCCCAGTGGGGTTGAACTCGACATGACGCGCGAGCAGTTCCAGCTCGGACAGACCGTCACCGCGGCCCGTGTCGTCGAGCGCCCGCCGGGCCCTCTGCCGCGCCGCTGGAGGTTCCTCCTTCTGCGTGAACGCGTCATCAAGCATCTCGGCTCGCTTCCGGAGCCTTTCTGAGGGAGGGCCGGGGGCAGCCCGGCTGGTTCAGAGGGACGCTGTCCTGGCCTGGAAGTTCGCAGCGGATGCCTCGATCCTCGCCACCGTCATGGACGGCTTGCAGCGCCGGTGGGCTTTCGGCTCGGACGCGTACGACTTGACGGGCCGGCTGCGCCAGTACGCGGACAGCCTGCCGCGGTCGATCACCCTGGATGGGTCGGGTCTGCCGGAACGGGCCGGACGCGCTCCCGATTTTTGGTCGGGAGCGCGCCCCTGCGCGGTCTCAGGTGACCGCCGGGCCGCCTTCAGCGCCACGATCCGCTCCAAGTCCAAGCCGAGCTCCTGCAGGATCTCGTCGCTGTGCTCGTGAACTCCGGGCCGCGCTGGGTCGGCCGGGGCGGTGCGTCGAACTGCACCGGGCTAGGCGCCAGCTCGAACTCGCCCGTCCGCACCATGTAGCCATTGTCGCGCACCTGCGGGTCGTCGACGACCTCGAGCGAGTTCTGCACCGGCGCCCACGGGCCGGTCAGGGTGCGAAGCGCTCGGTCCACTCGGCCAGGGTGCGCGTCGCGATCGACGTCGCGCAGGATCGTCACGCCCGCCGCGTTGTTGGCCGCGATGGTCTCGGCGGTGGCGAAGCGCTGGTCGCGGCCAGCTCGGGTCGGTCGATGTGCGGGCACAGGTCGGCCCAGTACTGCGACGCCTGCAGCATGACGAAGCAGATGTAGCGATTGTCGCTGGTCGGTACAGGCCGACCAGCGGATTGAACGACGCGCCGGCACCCGGCTGGGCGTCACCCAGGCGATGATCATCTGCTTCGACAGCGCGATGCCGGCCGCATCGCCCACATACCGGTGGCGAGCAGCGACACGTCGACGACCGACGGCTCGCCGGTGCGCTCGCGCTTGAGCAGCGCCGCCGCGATGCCGCCGGCGAGCGTCATGCCGGCGATCGTGTCGCCGTACGCGGGCCCGGGCTGCGGCAACACGCCGTGCATCTCCGACGGCGTCACGCTGGCCGCGCTGCCGCGCGCGGCACCAGAATGCGGTCATGTCGTATCCGCCGCGGTTGCGCCTCGGGGCCGCGCGCGCCGAACGCGGTGCCGCGCACGTAGATGATCTGCGGGTTGACCGCGCGCACGTCGGCGACGTCGATGCGCAGCTTGCGCGCGCGCTCCGGCAGGAAGTTGGTGAGGAAGACGTCGCTCGTGCGCGCCAGGGCGTAGAGAATCTCGCGGCCCTCGCGGCGCGGCGATGTCGAGGCCGATCGTGCGCTTGCCGCGGTTGGCGTGCTCGACTCGGACGTGCAGCGCGCCATCGAGGTTCATGATCGGCCGGTGCGGCCGCAGGCCGCGCATGCGGGTCGCCGCGCTCGGCGTGCTCGACCTTGATCACGTCGGCGCCCCAGTCGGCGAGCACCGCGCCCGCCGACGGGACGAACCCGTACATCGCGACCTCCAGGACCGTGATCCCGTCCAGCGGCTTCATGCGACCACCGCCGCGAACGTCTTGCGCTCCATGAACTCCTCGAATCCCGCGACGCCCGACTCCCGGCCGATGCCGGACTGCTTGAACCCGCCGAACGGGGCGTCCGCGCCGAAGTAGTTGCCGCCGTTGATGCTGAACGTCCCGGTGCGGATCCCGCGGGCCACCGCGAGCGCCCGCTCCGGGTCGCGACTGTGCACTCCGCCCGAGAGGCCGTAGACGGAGTCGTTGGCGATGCGCACGGCGTCCTCGTCGTCATCGAACGCGAGGACCGCGAGCACCGGGCCGAACACCTCCTCCTGGGCGATCTCGGCGCCCGGGTCGACGCCGGTGAGCAGCGTCGGGGCGTAGAAGAAGCCCGGGTCGATCCGCTCGCCGCCGGTGACCAGGGTGGCCCCGGCCGCCACGGCGCGCCGGACCATGGCGTCAACCTTGTCCCGCTGCCGCTCGCTGATCAGCGGGCCCATGTAGGTGCGTGGATCGCCGGGGTCGCCGTGGCGGACCCGGGCGATCCGGGCCGCGACCCGCTCGACGATCTCGTCGTGGTGGGCGCGCGGCACCAGCAGCCGGGAGGTCAGCGCGCAGCCCTCACCCGTTC
>CAVTVU010000010.1:0-11630 GCA_963738305.1 uncultured Actinomycetes bacterium
CTCCGATGCCGCCCGCTGGACAACGCGAGCCTGGACCTCTGATTCACTTAGGGCAAGCGGTGTACCACCACCGCCGCCGCTCGAAGAACAGAGTCGGTTCTTCTCGCGAACCCATGACTTCCAGATCCTGAGCGCGTTCTTGTACTTGGCGGTCGAGACCTGCCCGTTCCGCCAGCGCTTGCGGATCTTCTTTACCCGACGCTCGGCGAAAGCAGCGACTCTAGTCGCGGAGGCACAGTCGTTGACCACCGACGCGTGCCCCGGCGGGGGAACTGAACTCGCCTGCGCGGACTCAGTGACCGTTGCCACCGCGAACGCCAGGCAGACCAGCGCGCAGAGCAGCGCGGTGAACGCAAACACCGGCCGCTCGATTGAGTAAGGCGATCTGGTTTACGTCCACGTCGCTGGTGGATTCGACCCGGGTACGCAACCGAACCCGTGTCTTGTTTCCATGTAGCAGCGAATACCAAGCAAGGAGGACCGGCCGGCGCAAGCCGGCCGGTTCCGTTCTGGGGGCGCTCCCGCTTACGCTGCGGGCATGAGCGAGAGGGGAGTCGTCGCAGCGGGGCATCCACTGACTGCCGAGGCGGGCGCGCGGGTCCTGCGTGAGGGCGGGAACGCGGTCGACGCCGCGGTCTGCGCCGTGCTCACCTCGTTCGTCTGCGAAAGCCAGCTCACCGGATTCGGGGCCGGCGGGTTCATGATGGTCCACGAGGGCGGGGAGGACACGCTGATCGACTTCTTCGTCGCCGCGGGCGGCGCCGACGGCGTCGAGCGCACGGCCGAGCTGGTCCCAATCCCGGTCTACTTCGACGAGACGCCGCAGACCTTCAATTGCGGCGCCGCCTCCTGCGGTGTACCCGGGAACCCGGCGGGGCTCGAGTACGCCTGGCGACGATGGGGGTCGCTGCCGCTGGAGCGGTTGGCCCGGCCGGGCATCGAGCTGGGGCGCCAGGGAGTCCGCTTGACCGCGGCAGCCGAGTACTTCCACGAGATCCTGCACCCGATCCTGATCTCGACGCCCGAGGCGGCGGCGCTCTACACGCCAGAGGGCCACCAGCTCGTCGAGGGGGATGTCTTCCACTACCCGGAGATGGCGGAAGCCCTGGAGCGGTTCGCCGACCAGGGCGCCGAGCCGTTCTACCGAGGGGAGACCGCGCAGACGGTTTGCGACTGGGTCCGCCAGCGCGGCGGCACGCTCGGCATGGACGACATGGCCGCCTACGAGCCCGTCGAGCGCCGGCCGGTGAGCGCCCCCTTCCGGGGCCATGTGGTGCTCACGAACCCGCCGCCCTCCTCGGGCGGGATCCTGATCGGGTACTCCCTCGGGCTGCTCGAGCGCCTCGGTGACCGCAGCGGCGTGGAGGAGATCGTCGCCGCCACCGAGGCGGCCAACGCCCGCCGCTCCGACGACTTCCACGAGGGCCTGCACGACGAGGGCTACGTGAAGCGATTCCTGGCCGCCGACCTCGACGCCGTCGCCGCCCGAATTGGCGAAGGCGAGTGGGTCGGCGGCCACGGCGGAGCCGGCGGCGCCGATGAGCCCGACAGGCTGGGCTCGACCACGCACCTCGCCGTGATGGACGCGGACGGCAACTGCGCCTCGGTGACCTGCTCGAATGGCACCGGCTCCGGCGTGGTGGTGCCGGGCACCGGCGTGCACGTCAACAACATGCTGGGGGAGGAGGACCTGAATCCGCAGGGATTCCACCGGATCCCGCCCGGCCGCCGGGTGAGCTCGATGATGTCCCCGACTCTGGCCCTGCGCGAGGACGAGGTCGTCCTCGGGCTGGGCAGCGCCGGCTCCAACCGGATCCGCTCGGCGATCCTGCAGACGGCTGTCAGGGTGCTCGAGCAGGAGATGGACGCGGACGAGGCCGTGATGGCGGGGCGCCTCCACTTCGAGGCCGGCACGGTCCAGGCCGAGCCCGGCGTCGACGAGGCGGGGCTCGATGACCTGGAGCGCCGCGGCGTCCCGGTCGTCCGCTGGAAGAGCAAGAATCTCTTCTTCGGCGGTGTGCAAGCCGTCGCCCAGGATCCCGCCGGCGGCGGGCTGAGCGGCGGCGGCGACCCGCGCCGCGGCGGTGCGGTCGCCTTCGGCTAGGCGTCAGGACGAAGAAAACCTCAATTTTGAGTAGAAGCGCCGGGACTCGGCGGCCGACAAGTTGTCCATGTCATCCGGGCCTCTGCGTAGACGTCTGGTCGTCCTCATCGCGCTCGCCGTCGTCGCCGTGCTCGCGCCGGTGGCGTCCGCCTCCGGGAAGGCGAAGCACCGCAAGGTGACCCTCGGCCCGGTCCTCGTCCGAAGCGCGACGGTCGCCGCGCCCGGCCACACCGTGACCAGTGCCGATGCGCGCTGCCCCAAGGGCTCCGCGGTGACCGGTGGCGGGTTCGAGACCAGCGTGCCGAGTGACAACGGCCCGTTCGTCTTCGAGTCCTACCGGCCGGACAACCGCACCTGGCGGGCGAGCGTGGGCTCGGGCCCCAACGCGGTGGACGCCTCTGTGACCGCCTACGCCGTCTGCCGCCGGGGATCCCCGAATCTCGTGCCGATCTACGCGGCGGGCCGGGTCCCGCTCTTCAATCCGCCCGCGATCGGCGCGGTGGACATCGGCGCGGCCTGCCCGCCCGGCTGGCGCGCGGTCGCTGGCGGCTTCCGGGGCGAGGTCGACATCAACAGCGGCGCCTCGCTGCCGCAATCGTCCCAGCGGACCGACAAGCGCACCTGGACGAACACGGCCTTCGCGATCGGCGATGAGGACGGCCCGCAGCTTCGCGGCTTCAGCTCGATCTCCTACTGCGCTCACAAGGGCCGCGTGCCGGTCAGCACCACCACGCCGATCGAGGCGCTCGACCCGAACCGTGACCCGAACGCCGAGCCGACGCCGGTGCTCGGGCAGGCCGTCGCGCCCGACTGCAACCGCGGCGCGCTCTCCGGCGGCTTCGCCGCCTCCCCGATCGTCAACTCGATCGTCGCGGTCGTGTCGTCCAAGCCGGTGAGCCACGGCTGGCAGTCGACCGGCGCGATGCTGGGCGGCGACGCTCCCGGCTCGATCACTGCCACCGGCTACTGCGGCCGCTGACGGTCGTCAAACGGGTTCCTCCTCGCTTCGCTGCGGAGGACCCTCATCAAACGGGTTCCTCCTCGCTTCGCTGCGGAGGACCCTCGCACTACTCCGGCAATCCCGGGAAGTGGACCTTGCCGTTGCCGCTGGCCCGTTCGGCGGCCTCCTCGGCGCGCTCGAGCGCCTTTCCCACCGCACCGAGGGCGTTGGCCAGCAGCGTCATCCGGTCGTCCTCATCGCGCATCTCGAGGAGCTGCTGCTTGGTCTCCGGTGGCAGCTCGATCCGCGCGGCGATCGCGTAGGCGCTGGCGCCGTCGAGCTCCTCCGGCTCCGGCCGTTCGCCCGTGGCGCGCTCGGCGAGCTCCGCGAATGCCTCGCGGGCGGCGCTGGCCGAGGCCTCGTCGATCGGGGGAATGTCCTCATCGGGGATCAGCTCGACCTCCCCGGTCGGGTACTCGGGTGACTCGAACCGGTCGATCACCTTGAACGGCTGATCGCCGCTCACCACGATGTTCATCCGCCCGTCGTCGAAGCGCTCGAGCACGTCGTCGATGCGGGCGGTGCAGCCGACCGAGCGCGCGCCCTCGTCATCGCGCAGGACGATGCCGAACGGCTCTCCCTGCTCGAGAGCGGTCCCGACCATCCGCTTGTAGCGGTCCTCGAAGATATGCAGAGGGACCTGCTCGCCCGGGAGCAACACGAGGGGCAGCTCGAAGATCGGAAGCTCGAGACCCGCCATCCCCGCCCATCTTAGATATGCGAGGGTGCGACCTAATGCGAGGGCGCGCTTCAGGCGCGACCGTTTGGGCGAAGGAGCAACCCGTCTGATGAAGGATTTCGAGGCCGAGGGCCTGCTCGACGGCCTCACCGGGAAGGCGCGCGAAGCGCGGCTCGCGCTGCTCGAGGACCTGATGGCGGACGGTATCCCGCTCGAGGAGCTCAAGCGGGCGGTCGAGGAGGATCGCCTGGTCCTGATGCCCGTCGAGCGCGTCTTCGAGGAGGGGACCGAGCGCTACACCGCGCAGGAGATCGCCGCCGGCGCCGGGCTCGAGCACGACTTCCTGGTGCGGCTGCTGCGGGCGCTCGGAGCGCCCATCCCGGCCGACGAGGAACGCGTCTACGGCGAGGCGGACCTGGAGGCCGCGCAGCGGGCGAAGCTCTTCCTGGATGCGGGCCTACCCGAGGAAGGCGTGCTCGAGACCTCGCGGATCATCGGGATCTCGATGGCCAACCTGGCGGATGCCAACCGCGACCTGGTCGGGGAGGTGTTCACGGAGCCCGGCGTGGATGAGCGCGAGCTGGCCCAGCGTTACGCGGCGGCGGCCAAGGCGATGGCGCCGCTGCTCGGCGAGACGTTGCTGCACGCCTACGGGATCCACCTGCGCGAGGCGATCCGCCAGGCGGTCATCTCCGAGGCCGAGCTGGCAGAGGGGCGCCTGTCCGGCTCCGACGAGGTGACGATCGCGTTCGCGGACCTGGTGGGCTTCACCCGTCTCGGGGAGTCGCTCGAGATCGAGCAGATCGGAGAGCTCACTGGCCGGCTGTTCCAGTTCGCCTCCGACGTCGCGAGCCCGCCGGTTCGCCTCGTCAAGATGATCGGCGACGCCGCGATGTTCTCCTCGCGCGAGACCCTCCCGCTGGTGGAAGCGGTCGTCAGCCTCGTCGAGGCCGCGGGCATCGATGGGATCCCCTCGCTGCGGGCCGGGGTCGCCAGCGGCCAGGCCCTGGGCCGTGGGGGGGACTGGTACGGGCGTCCTGTCAACCTCGCCGCCCGGATCACCAGCTTCGCGCGGCCCGACAGCGTCGTGGCCGCGCAGGGCGTAAAGGATGCAATCGAGTCCGCGGACGAGTTCAGGTTCTCGTTCGCGGGCAGGCGTCGCTTCAAGGGGATCCAGGGCGAGGTGCCGGTATACCGCGTCCGGCGGGCAGAGGATCGCTGAGCACTTCGTTAATCCGCCCGTAATCGCCGGCCGTAACGCTTTCGAGATCTCCGAGTCTGGACTCCGATGGCATTGCTGATGCTGTTTGCACTCGTGGCCGGGGCGGGCACCGCCCTCTCGCCGTGCGTGCTCCCGATCCTGCCCGCGATCCTCTCGGCCGGCGTCACGGGCGGGAGGCGGAGGCCGCTGGGCGTGGTCACGGGTCTGGCCCTCTCCTTCACCTTCGCCACGGTCGCCTTGGTCTACGTGATCAACGCCCTCGGGTTGCCGAACGGATTCGCCCGTGACCTGGCGATCGGGGTCCTCTTCGCCTTCGGCATCACCCTGCTGATCCCGCCGCTCGGCGACCGCGTGGAGGCGTTCGCGAGCCGCCTCGCGCCCGGGCCGGCCCGGTTCCGCGGCGATGGCTTCGGCTCCGGTTTCGTCGTGGGCGCCAGCCTCGGCCTGGTCTACGCGCCCTGCGCCGGGCCGATCCTGGCGGGCGTGATCGTCGTCTCAGCGGCGCAGGACTTCACCGCGGGGCGCCTCGCCGTCGCCCTCTCCTACGCGGTCGGATCGGCGATCGTCCTCTACCTGCTGCTGATCGGCGGCAGGCGCCTGACCCAACGGCTCAACCCGGTACGCGGCCGCGTCCAGATGGCGATGGGCGCGGTGATGCTGCTCGTCGCGTTCGCGATGACCGCCAACCTCGATACTCGCTTCCAGACCGCGATCGCGAGCGACCTGCCGGGCTTTCTCGTCAACCCGACGAACGGGCTGGAGGAGAGCACGGCTGTCTCGACGGCGATCGCCAAGGTGGGACAACACGGCACCCCGGTCGTCCCTGCCGATCAGCTCAACCAGCCCGTCAGTCTGCACACCTACGGGCAGGCCCCCGACTTCACCGGAACCCAGGACTGGTTCAACACCCCGGGGGGCGAGTCGCTCTCGATGAGCGACCTGCGGGGCAGGGTGGTCCTGATCGACTTCTGGACCTACACCTGCATCAACTGCATCCGCACGCTTCCCTACCTGGAGGCGTGGCAGCAGCGCTACGGCAACCATGGCTTCACGGTGGTCGGGGTCCACTCGCCGGAGTTCCCGTTCGAGAAGGACGCGAGCAACGTCCAGGCGGCGATCCGTCAGAACCACCTCACCTACCCGGTGGTCCAGGACAACGACCTGGCGACCTGGGACGCCTGGGGGAACCAGTACTGGCCGGCGGACTACCTGGTCGATGCTCAGGGCAATGTCCGGGACGCCCACTTCGGTGAGGGGGACTATGCGCAGACCGAGCGCGGGATACGCACGCTCCTCGCGGATGCCGGCCACAGCAACCTCGGGTCGGGAGCGCGCGCGACCGCGCAGGCGCCGTCCGCCGGCGAGATCACCCCGGAGACCTACCTCGGGGCCGCGCGGGCCCAGGGGTGGGTCACCCCGGTCCAGGTCGGCGATCGGGACTTCGGAGCCGCGCCGGGTTCCCTCAGCGTCAACCAGTTCGCCTATGCGGGCCACTGGGGGATCACCGACGAGGACGCGACCTCCGGCGCCGGGGCGGAGATCGATATGGAGTTCAACGCTCGACGCGTCTTCCTCGTGCTCGGCTCCCCCGACCGGGCGCGCCACCTCCAGGTCCTCCTGGACGGCAAGCCGATTCCGGCGAAGCTCGCCGGCACAGACGTCCGCCACGGCGTCGCCACGATCGAGGCCCAGCGCCTCTACCGGTTGGTCGATCTGCCCGCGGTCTCGCAGCACCGCCTCAGCTTGAGGTTCGACCCCGGGATCTCGGGCTACGCCTTCACCTTCGGGTAGGTTCGCGGCGCGGCAGGAGGCCGACGCTGAGGGCGCCGATCGCGAAGAGGACGACCGCGATCCAGGTGCCGCCGCGGGTCAGCTGCGGGACCAGGTGGGGGGAAAGCGGATCGTTGACCGCGACGGAATCCGAGACGCCGCCGGCGAGCATCAGGACGACGGCCGCGAACACCGCAAGGGAGAGGGTGCGCGTCAGAGCGCCGAACCGGGTCAGCGCCGCCGTGGCAAGCCCGGCGCAGAAGCCGGCGGGGACCCAGGCGATCACCATGTGGAAGAGCGGCTGGGCGTCCTGCCCGGCGAGCTGCTCGAGAGGAAGTGCTCCACGCACGTCGGGCCCGATCGCGAAGGCGGACGCGTCCCGGATCAGATAGAGGGTCCCGAGGCCGGCGCAGAGGGCGCCGAGCGCGAGCACGAAGGCAGCGAGTGTTCCGACCGGGGCGGCCAGCCACGCCAGGCGAGGCCTCTGCGTCTCGTGCGGTCTCCGCCCGGCGGCGATCGCTTCCATCCCCCAGATGATGCTGGCGCCTCGAAACCTCCGCTAAAGCCTTTAGGGACAGAAGAGCCTGCGTTTATGCCCGCGCCAGGTGCGGGGCGGACCATTCCCGGAGCCCGTGCACCGTTTCGTGGGACGCGCGCGATTGACTGGCCCCGGGTCACTCGGGGTGCTGATCGCCCTGGTGGTCGCGGGTTGCTCCGGCTCGAGCTCGGCGCGCACCGATCCCCCGGCGAAGCAGGTCATGCCGGCCCCGGCCGCGCCTGTGAAGCGCAACCTCTCCCTGCCGGGCGCCGACGTCAGCAAGCCGCGTGACGGCGGCGGCGACCTGCGTCGCGTCCATTTCCATTCGCGGGCGCTGGGGCGCAGCGACTCCTATCTGATCTACCTGCCGCCCGGCTACGCGAACCGGGCGAGGGCGGGCGCCCGGTTCCCTGTCCTCTACCTCCTGCACGGCGACGGCCGGAACGAGCGCCACGGCGCGGGCCACCTCTTCCAGCGCGGTCGGGTCGGGCAGGCCGCGAGCCGACTGGTCCGCTCGGGCGCGCCGCGTCCGATGCTGATCGTCATGCCGGAGTCGACCGACAGCTCGGTCGTTGGGGATACCGAGTGGGCCGACACCTCGAGGGGCCGATTCGCGTCGAACGTGATCGACCTGGCTCGATCGGTCGACTCGACCTGGCCGACGGTGCGCTCCCGCGGCGGGCGGGGCATCGCGGGCCTCTCGATGGGCGGATACGGCGCGGTCAACATCGCCCTCCGGCACCCGAGTCTGTTCTCGGTCGTGGAGAGCTGGTCGGGCTACTTCACCCAGACCCCGACCGGTCCGTTCGCTGGCGCCACAGCGGCGGCACTGCGCGCCAATAGCCCGGCCGCGTACCTCCACACTCTCTGGTCCCAGCTGACGGCGGACCCGATCCACGTCCTCCTCTACATCAGCCGCACGGATCCGCTGCGCGTCCAGCAGGCGCCCTTCGCGGCAGCCCTCAGCTCGCTGGGCGTCCCGGTCGAAGCGCACATGTTCGGCGGGCCCCACAACTTCGCGCTGTGGTCGAACCACATGGCGCTGGCACTGGGCTTCGCCGCCCGCTGGCTCTCTGGCGGAGGGGGCTGAGGTGTCCGCGTTGCTGATCGGCCTGGGGTTCGCCCTCTGCGCCTCGCTCGCCCAGGGCGCGGGATACCTCTGCCAGCACCTGAACGCCGCTGAACGGCCGCCCGTGAGCGCTCGCCGGCCGCTCCGAACGCTCTCCTCGATGCTGCGCTCCGCATGGTGGCGGGTCGGGTTCCTCCTGGGGGCGACGGGATTCGTTCTGCATCTTGCGGCGCTTGCGGTCGCGCCCATCTCCCTGGTGCAGGCGTTCGTCGCGGGCGGCCTGGCACTGGTCGCGCCGATGGCCGCGCGCGCCTTCCATCATCAGCTCTCCAGGGCGGAGCGCCGGGCGGTCCCGCTGATGGCGGCCAGCCTCGCAGCGCTCGCGCTGGGGATCCCCGACCCGACCCGGCACCTGCATTTCGACGCCGCGAGCCTCTGGCTCTACCTCGGCGCTCTCCTGCTGGCAGCCACGCTCCTCGCTACGGCCGTCCAGGGGCGATTTCGCCACCCGGCTCTCGGCCTGGCGGCTGGGCTCTTCTATGGTGCGCTCGACAGCTCGACCAAGGGGCTCGCTGATCTGGCCCGTGCCGGCGGTCCGGCGGCAGTGATCGGCTCGCCGCTCCTGCTCGTCGCGGTAGGGGCGGGGGTGGCGGCGTTCTTCTGCTTCCAGCGCGCCCTGCAGACCAACCGCCCGCTGACCGCGATCGCGGTGATGGAGGCCGGGGCCACAGGAGGAGGCGTGATGGCGGGATTCGTCGCCTTCGGGGACTCGCTGGGGACGGCGCCGGGCATCGAGCTTCTGCACCTCGCCGCTTTCGTCGGAGTCGGCACCGCGGCCTGGACCCTGGCCCCAGCCCAAACCCGCCTGGCCGAGTCAGTGGAGCCGGGCGTGACGAGCGTGACGAGTCGGGGCGGCGCCCGCGTGGAGCCAATGCCCGGCGTAGCGGAGGGCGACGGGCATCTCGGCGCGCCACAGCCTCCAGTCGTGTACTCCCGGGGGCTCCGCGGTTCGGACGACAACCCCCACGCTCCGTAGCTCACGGGCAAAGGCCGGCTGGTTGCGAGTCAGCCTGTCCTGCCTGCCTCCATAGAGGAACATGTGCAGCGGCAGACCGTGGATCGCCGCGGCCCTGGTCGGCACATAGGCGGCCGGGCTGTTGAAGCGGAGATCCGCCGGCGTGGTGTTGGAGAAGACCCCCGAATGCTCCTGATGGAAGTAGCCGGACCAGCTCTCGATCGTTCCGAAGGTGGAGAGGTGATGGAGCCCGATGTTGAGCGCCCCGTAGCCCCCCATCGAGAGGCCGGCGATGGCGCGCGCCGAGCGGTCGGCGATCGTCGGCCAGTGCTCGTCGACCTGGCGGACGATCTCGAGTACCTCGCTCTCGTAGGCCCCATGCGTGATGTTGGCCCATTCGGTGTCGTCGACGAAGCTGCCGTCGTTCGACTCCGGCATGACGATGAGGAATGGCCTGGTCTCCTGCGCGGCGAGCAGCTCGTCGAGGTTCACGCCCACGCGGCCGACGTTGATGTAGTGGAGGGCGTTGCTGACCGTGCCGTGCAGGAGATAGAGGACCGGGAACCGGACTCCCCGCGCCGCCAGCCGCTCGAACCCGGACGGCTCGTAGACCATGTAGGAGTCCTCGCGACCGAGGGCCTGGGACTGGAAGTGGACTTCGACGTACCTGCCAGCCGGGACGCCCGCGGGGTCTGAGGGCGGCGGGAAGCCGCGGTAGACCGAGTAGTCGTGGACGTACGCATAGGCCCCGTAGATCCCCGTGCCGAGGAAGGCGACGGCCAGCGCCGGCGAGCCGCCACTTCACGAGGGCCGAGCTCCGCGGTCGGGCTGGGAGGAGTCGAACGCCTCGAGCTGGGAGCGGAACCGCTTGGGCCCGAGCACGTCCGCTGAGATCGCCGAGCGCCCCCCGCAGGGCACGGTGAGCTCGCCGCGATGGAGCGGGTCCATGCGGATCACCTGCCCCTCGTGTCGCCGGCCGATCCGGAGGATGACCCGGCGGTCCTCGGCAGGTAGAGGGATTCCTCCCGGGTCCGGCGCCCGCCATCCCGTAGACGAAGGACCAGCCCGAGCGGTGCACCTGGGCGTCGATCCGGAGGGGGCGGGCGGTTGCCCGATTGCTCCCCGCCAGCACCGTTGACGCAGTCAATCCGATGCAGATCGCGGCGGCGGCGGTCGCCCCGCGGAGCCATCGGGGGCTGCGTGGAGGGGCTTCCGCAGCCAGCCGTCGTGCGAAGCCGGAGGTACGCCTCGGCCTGCAGGATCCGCAGCGCGACGAGCGGCAGGCGCGTGCGCTGCGTGTACAGCAGGTGGCGGGCGCGCCACTGGGGGGAGAACTCGCCGACGCGCGGACGAGCCGCTCGAGCTGGAAGCGGCGGTGCAGCCGCCGCAGCGCCCAGCGGGCGAGCCGGTGGCTGCGGCGCTCGAGCACGTCGGCGGCCATCAGGTGGCCGAAGCCGGCGAAGTTCACGACACCTCCGACGCCCCGGCCGCAGACTCCTGGGCGAGCGTCGCCGCGACGAGGCGTCGGCGATCCCGTTGGGCTCGTCGTCGAGCCGGCGCGTCGCGTCGAGCGAGAACCCGCGCCGGTAGCGGACGTAGCGCTGGAACGCGCGCACCCGCCCGCGGGGTTGCGAGCGATCGCGTAGACGTCGCGGGCGTCCTCGGGCGCGCCCCACAACCGGTCGCCCAGGGCCATCGCGAAGCCGTACAGCCGCGGGTGCGCGCGCCGCCACGCCGTCTCGACGGCGGCGATCTCCGCGGTCAGCGCCCGCGTGAGCCGAGCGCCGTCGACGACCTCGACCGTCCAGCCGTGCCGCCCGACCCGGCGCACCGCCTTGCGCACCGTCTTGGCCGCGGGCGCGTCGAGCGAGAACGCCCGCGGATCGACCACCGCCTCCAGCCCGACCTGCAGCGCGCGCAGACCGAGCCCTGCGTAGTCGCGCAGGTGCGCGTCGGCCGCGCGGAGTCGACGACGTCCCAGCCCCTCGAGCGCGCGAGCTCGAGGAACGACGCCATCACCCGCGGCGCGCTGCCCGGCGGGCCGACCGGGTCGCCGGCCACGATCGCCAGCCCGCGCACCGCCCGGTAGGCGAGCGCGCCGCCGTGGGCGAAGTGGAACGCCTTGTCCGCGCGCAGCAGGAACGGCGCGATCGAGTCCTCGTCGGGGGGGCCACGAGCGCGGAGGCGCGGGCGTGCTCGGCCGCCTCGTGGCCGTGCCTCCCCCGCGGCGGGG
>CAVTVU010000011.1:0-285717 GCA_963738305.1 uncultured Actinomycetes bacterium
CCAATAGCGGGGGCCCGATTCGTCTCTCGCTACCACCCACGGATAATCGAGCGCGTGCGGCTCCAGGAATGACTTCCGCTTGTCGCGCGAAGCGGAAGCGCGAACGGTACCCCGGTCTCGCTTCCGGTTGTACTCCCAGCGGCGCGAGCAGAAAAAAGCTCGCGGCCCCTCTCACCAGGGGTCGCGAGCGATTCCGGACTACGGGGCGTGAGTGACGCCTGCGGGGTTCGCGTTCGTAGCGATCCGCACTTCGGCGCTCGACCGCGCCAGGAGCCCCAGTCGAAGACGAGCAGTCCGATCGTGACCAGGCAAGTCACGGCGGTGAACAGGATCACCGCGCGCGACTCGTCGGCGCCCGTGAAGCCGAGTGCGCTGAAGGCGATGGTTCCTTGCGCGGCGTGAGCAATGATCGTCATCAACACGCTTCCCCGCGTGTGATTGTAGATCCATGTGTACATGAACGTGATCGCGACGGTCGCCACCAGGAACGTCGGCGCGAGGTCCTCCTTCGGCAGGAACACCAGCGGCACATGCCAGGCGGCGACGATCAGCCCGAGGATCAGGCTCGCCACGAGAGGCGAGTACCTGGACTGAAGGCGGGGCAGCGCAAAACCGCGCCAGCCGGGTTCCTCACCCATCGCTCCGTCGAGCGGGTTGAAGAGACGCAGTACGAAGAGGCCGATCAGCAGGTACCAGGGGTCCAGGTCGTCGAGCCCCGAGACCGGTGCGCCGAGCGCGAGGTTGAGCCCGATGGCGGCGAAGAGCGTCGCCAGCGGGAGGACGATCGCCACCGCGTACCAGCGCAAGCCGACCCGCCAGCGGATCATCCGTCGGCCGAGGTCGGCGAGTCCGGCCCGGCCCTCGGTGACGCCGAGCACGATCAGTGCCGCGAGGAGCGGACCGCACGGGAAGAAGCTGCCCGCCGGAACCGCCCACCAAGATAGGGCGAACGCGAGGACGAAGAAGCTGACGAGCGGATTGCGCGTCAAGAGCCCCTTCAGCCCACCGGGCGGGGCGGGCTGATCTCGGCGCTGGTCTCGGCGCACACGCGGTGCAGGAGGGACTGCGACTCGGGAGCGCTCTTGCTGGATTACGGGGGTTTTCATTGCTGCTCCTTGGGACTCGGAAGTGGACTCGCCAAGCCTCACGCCCCCGAGGCAGCGCGGGAAAACGGGTAACACCCCGGATCGGGGGGCGGGTTTCTGGTGTTCGGCGGCGCCGCCGCGCTCAGGAGCGGAGGAAGAGCAAGACGGCGAGCACCCGCCGCGAGTCGCCGCCACCGGACGGCAGGTCAAGCTTCCCGAAGATCGTCGAGACGTACTTCTCGACCGCGCGCAGCGTGATCACCAGCTTGTCGGCGATGCCTTGGTTCGAGCTCCCGGTCGCCATCAGCTCGAGGACCTCGCGCTCGCGGGGCGTCAGGTCGGTCAACGGATCATCGGGGCGCTTGCGGTTGAGCAGAGTCGAGACGATGATCGGATCGACCGCCGAACCTCCCCGGGCGACTCGGCGCACCGCCGCAACGAATTCGTCCACGTCGCTGATTCGGTCCTTGAGTAGGTAGCCGGCGCCCTCCGCCGACTCGGCGAGCAGCTCCATCGCCAGGCCCAGCTCAACGTATTGAGAGAGGACTAGGACGCCGACCGACGGCTTTTCCGCCCGGATTCGGAGCGCCGCGCGCAGGCCCTCGTCGCTGTTCGTCGGCGGCAACCGGATGTCGACGATGACCACGTCGAGCTCGTAGCTTCGGACCTTGAGCAGCAGATCCTCGGCGTCCCCGCATTGCGCGGCGATCTCGAAGCCGGCGTCGCCGAGGAGGCGGACGATCCCCTCGCGCAGGAGGACGCTGTCCTCGGCAATGGCTACGCGCACGGCATCTCCGCCCGCACCCGGGTGCCGCCGTGGGTAGGGGTCCAGACGCGAAGTCGGCCGCCCACCGCCTCCACCCGGTCCGCCAGTCCGCGCAGACCGGACCCGCCCTCGGTGTCGGCTCCGCCGACACCGTCGTCGATGACCTCGACGACGAGCTCGCCGTTCACGCGTTCGACATTCACGCTGGCCGAGGCCGCGTCCGCGTGCTTGCCGACGTTGGCGAGGCTCTCGCTGACGACGTAATAGGCGGCGATCTCGAGCGGGTCGTCGACCCGTCCGTCGAGCGACACGCTGAGCCGGACCGCAACGGCCGAGGTCGCGGCGAGCGATTCGAGCGCGACCGCGAGCCCATGTCCGCTGAGGACCGCCGGATGCAGGCCACGAGCGACGTCGCGCAGCTCGTCGAGCGATACCGCGATCTCGGCGCGAGCCTGCTCCACGCTCGCCTGTGCGGCAGGATCGTCGCCGAGGCGGTCGCCGAGCATCTTCAGCTCGAGCGAGAGCGCGATCAGCCGCTGTTGCGCGCCGTCGTGCAGGTTCCGCTCCAGCTTCTGGCGCTCCTTCTGGCCGGCTTCGATTACGCGCCCGCGCGACCCGTCGAGCTCCTCGAGCCGAGCCTTGAGCTCCGCGTGGAGGCGGGCGTTCTCGAGCGCGATCGCCGCGGCGGCGCTGACGGCGTCGAGAAGCTCGCGCTCGTCGCTTAGCGAGGGGTCGTGGATCAGCGCCGCGACGTGTTCGCCGTCGCGCTCGATCACCGTGGTCGCCCGCCCTTCGCCAGCGGTCGGCAAGCCAACCGACCGGCCGTCGGAGTCGGCCCAGCTGAGATATTGCGGGAGCCAATACGCGAGCTCGAGCGAGGGATCGTTGAGGGCGCGTGCGAGCGGCTCGTGGAGGTCGGTCGAAAGCGGATCCGCGCGAAGCTCGACGAGCAGGTCCCCGACGGCAGAGCGAGCGAGGCGGGCGTCGAGGAGGCCGATGAGGAAGGCCACCGGAGCGAGGCCCAGCAAGAAGAACGTCGACCGCTGGATCCAGATGAAGGTGTCTCCGGGGAAGTAGAGACCGGTGACGAGGAGCGCCGCGCACATCACGAGGGCGACGGCGAAGAAGTCGACGAGCACCTGTCCCGACCGCCGGCGCTGAGGAGCCTCGGAGCGGCGCCTGGCGACCAGCGCGACAAGCCCTCCCAGGCAGATCGCTGCGAGGGCGAGGAGCTGGATGTCGAAGAGCTGCGCCGCGGCCGCCGGTGCGCCAAAGACGGCGAAAACGTTGTCCGGGCCGAAGCCGCCGAGGAGCAGCCCGACGATCTGCAGGCCGACCGCGACGAAGTACGCCGCCACGACCAAAGCGCGCTCGAGCGGGGACCGAAGAGACCCGCTCGGAAAGGCGAGGAAGGCGTGCAGGAAGAGGGCGATCGGCAGGAGATCAACCGTCTGGCCGATCGAGAACGGCAGCCCAGCGTTCGCCGATTGCAGGCAGGAGAGGCAGAGGACGAGGCCGGCGGCGACCATGAGTGGCCCGAAGCGGCTCTCGGGCCGGCGCCACCAGGCGATGAGGCCGCTGAAGGTGTAGGCGAGGATGATCCAATCGAGCAGTCCGGCTTGGAGCCCGGGGTCGGGTCCTGCGTGGTCGCTCGCCAGCCTCAGGAGGACGGTGAGGACGCCCGACGCGACGCCGACCGTCGCGATCGCGATGACGACGCCGGCGGTTGGTGTGCGATGGGTCTTCGCGACCTACCTCCTCCCCGTTTCGTGGACGCCGCCAAGTGTCTCATGTCACGACCCACGGCCGGCGATCTGTTCAGCGGCACCGCACCCGGCGCGACCCCGGATTCCGAGGTGCCGTCGCTTCCGCTTTCGCGTGGAAGCAGGAGCGACTTGTGCGTCTCCCCTGACATCCGATAGGCGGCCCGATATGTCCCTGGCAGGTCCCCGCGGATAGTCGAGTCGCTGGGCGTGGCCGCCTGAACTGCTGCTCTGCCCGGAGAGCCGTCAGCAGCCAGTACGGGGCCAGAGCGAGATACTGCGCGGGCGATGTCGCATGAGAACGTGGAGATCGCGAAGCTACGGCACCGGTCACTCGCCGCGAGGCATCAACACGTCGAAGACCCGCAGCGCGCCGCGCTTGAACGCCGTGGCGCCGGCTCGCGCGGCCGCCGCCGGTGCGGTGGCGGTACCGGACGGCTCGAACTCGAGCGGGTCTCCTTCCGCCACCGCTCCGGTCTTGGCGACGTTGGCGTAAACGCCGAGGCAGTGGTCGGCGTGAGCGTTGAGGGTCCTCAAGACGTCGGGGTCGGCTGGCAGGTCGCCCTGCTGGCGCGTCGGGATCGAGCAACGCAGAGCGGGAATGTCTACTTCGAAGGTGACATCCGGTGCGTGGAGCCGTCCCCCGCACCAGCCGAACTCGGCGAGCTCGGCGCCATCGCGTTCGATCAGCACGTTTGGGCCGAGGCGACGGACGTCGAACTGCGTGCCGGGAGAGCGCTCGGCCATCGCGCGCAGGCTCGCCCTCGTCACCAGGAGGATCGGGTAGGCGTCGTACAGCGCACCGACCGGGGTGGCATACCGGGCCAGCTCGGCGAGCTTGCGCACCGGGAACATTGAGAAGTCGGGGAGTGGCTCGCCGTCGGGGATGGCGAACTGGCGGCGCATATCGGCCTTGGTGGCCTGCGGTGTGCGGTAGCGCCGTTTCTCCGAGAGCGCCGGGAGCGGCTCGACACGCGCCGGCTTCCCGATTAGCTCCGAGAGCCGGTCGTGGGTTGCCGGATCGGAGCTGGAGAGCTCGCTCCCGTCGGGGAAGGTGACGATCACCTCGAGCACGTCCCCCGGGCCGGCCGAGCGGCCCGCGGGATCGTCCACGAACCTGGCGCTGCACTGGAGGAGGACCGGCCAGCGACGCGCGGTGGTGAACGTATCGAGCTCCAGGTCGCGTACGGCCCACATCCTGTCGGCGTGGAGGCCGCGCGCCGCTATGGCCGATTGCTCGAGGCGCTCCCCGCCCATCGACTTGACCGGGTACCGCCAAATCTCGGCAACACTGCCGACGCCGCTCATCGCGTCGGCGAGTTTACGCCAGCGGACACCGTCATCAGCGCCAGGTCTTCGAGGCCTTTGACTTGCAGATCGCCCACGACAGGGTCGAGAGGCGGATCGAGATCTCCGCCACGGTGTCCGAGGCTGTGGCAGACGCCTTCGAGGACGCGAAAGCCCTCCAGAAGGAGGGTTCAGCGGTGGTAGTGAGAGACATAGCGGGGGCGGGATTCGAACCCGCGACCTTCGGGTTATGAGCCCGACGAGCTACCTGACTGCTCCACCCCGCGGTGTCGAACAAGGGTAGCAATCCTGGCGAAATCCGACGGGTTGGCGGGCCGCCGTAAGATCGGCTCTGTGAGCGGCGTGGAGCGATTCGAGTTTGCCTTCTCGCGGCGGTACCGGGGGCCGTCACGGGCCTTTGGGATCACGCCCGAGACCGCCTGGGTCGACGTCGGCCAGGGGACTTTCGATGCAAGATTCGGCCGCTGGCGCCTGACAACGCCGCTGACCAACGTCGTCAGCACCGAGGTGACGGGGCCATATGCCTTCTGGAAGACCGCGGGGCCGGCGCGGCTGGCGGTGACCGACCGGGGCCTGACCTTTGCCACAAACGGGGATCGCGGCGTGCTGATCTCGTTTCGCACGCCGGTCCCCGGCCTGGAGCCCCTGGGCGTCCTCCGCCACCCGGAGCTGACCGTCACCGTCGCCGAGGTACAAAGGCTGGCGAAGCTGCTGCGGGCTGACTGACCCCGCGAGCCCTCAGTTCGCTCTGGCGCGCTCGAGGTAGTCGATCTGGGCCTGCTTGCGCATGATCAGGTGCTCGAGCAGGTGCTCGAGCGCCTCAGAGCGTCCCTCTCTGCCGGTGGGCTCGATTGCAGCCTGCAATGCTGCCACCGCCTCCTCCTCGCACTCGATCAGCCAGTCGACCGCCGGAGCGAGGCGGCGCTCCGCGCGCAGTTCGGCGATCTGCGTGGTCGGAGTCCCGCCGAAGGAGGCGATCTTCTCGATCAGCCGGCGCGCGTCGGCGAGCTCCTGGTCGCCGTACTCGGTCAGCTTGGCGCCCAGCGCCTGAGCCTCGAAGCCGATAAGGCTCGCGGCGCTGAGCGAGTACTGAAGCACTGAGCGCAGCTGCAGGCGGAGTGCCTCGTTGAGCCTCTCCACCGCGAGCCCTTCGTCCAGCTCCTCGCTCTCCTCGGACACCGTGGCCCCGTACCCGATCGGCTTCGGCAGAAACTGACCGCTGACCGGCAGTGCAACCTGAACGAGATCGGGTAGGGGAAGCTCGTGGGGCCCTGGGAGAGCGGAAGATGAGCACGGAACGGCGCCTGACGATCGGCTTCGCGATCGGCCGCATCGCCTATTCCGCCGCGCTGATCATTGCCCCGGGGAAGGCGGGAGGGCCGTGGCTGGGAGAGGCGGCCGAGCGAGGCGGCGGTCGCGTTGCTGCACGGGCGCTCGTCGCACGCGACGCCCTGATCTCGGCGGGGCTCGGATTCGCCGCCTGGCGTGGCGAGCCGATGCGTCCCTGGCTGGCCGCGCTCGTGGCGAGCGACCTCGCCGACATCGGCTCGACCCTTGCCGACCGCGACCACCTGCCTCGGCACTCCGCGCCGGGGACCGTGGTGCTCGCCGGCGCCGCGGCCATCGCCGGCGCAGCGCTCCATCGCGCCGCCGACTCGTAACAGCGACCCAGGGGCAGCTCGGCCTCCGTCAGGCGACCACGCCCCGCTCCCGCAGCCGCCCGATCTCGGCGTCGCTCAGGTCCAGCACTCCGGCCAGCACCTCGTCGGTGTGCTCACCCAGCTCCGGGGCGCGGGTCGGGGGCAGGCGACCCGAGACGCTGTAGTGCAGCGGCGAGCCGGCCATCAGGTAGGTGCCGATGCCGGGCTGCTCCACCTCGTCGAACATCGGGTTCTCGGTCGAGCAGCGGGGGTCGTGGTCGACCAGCTCCATGAACGTCTGGTAGGGGCCCCAGCAGACTCCGCTCTCGTCGAAGCACTCGCGGATCTCGGCCAGGGTGCGGGCGATCGTCCAGGGCTTGAGGATCGCCCCCAGCACCTCGCGCGCGGCGAAGCGGTCGCCTTCCTCGCTCAGGTCCACCCCCATGGCCCGCTCGGCCAGGACGAACTCCTCCTCCAGCCCAGTCGCCTCCACCAGGGCCTTCCACTGGCGCGAGGTCAGGGCGACGATCATGATCCGGTGGTCGTCCTTGGTCAGGAAGTCGCGGCCGAAGGCGCCGTATAGGTAGTTGCCCTCCTTCTGGCGCTCGCGGCGGCAGACCTGGGCCTCGGCGATCTTCCCCAGGTTGCCGACCATCGCGAAGGCGACGTCGGAGAGCGCGACCTTCACCAGCTGACCCTCGCCGGTCATCCGCCGGTGGCGCTCGGCCGCCAGCAGCCCGGCCACCGCCAGGTTTCCGGTGATCGCGTCCCAGGCCGGCAGCAGGTGGTTGAAGGGCACCGAGAGGTTGCGGGGCCCGGTCGCCCAGGGAAACCCGGTCGCCGGGTTCACCGTGTAGTCGACCGCCGAGGTGCCGTCGTAGTTGCCGTCGATCGAGACCATGATCAGGTCCTCGCGGCGCTCGCAGAGCTTCTCGTAGGCGAGCCAGCCCCGGGCCGGGAAGTTGGTCAGGAGCATTCCGGCCTCCTCCCCCGGCTGGGAGACCATCGCCGCCACCAGTTCGCGGCCCTCCGGCGAGCCCAGGTCCACCTGAATCGAGCGCTTGCCCTTGTTCAGCCCCGCCCAGAACATGCTCTTGCCGTCGTCGGTGACCGGCCAGCGGTTGCGGTCGAGCCCGCCGCCGATCGGGTCGAAGCGGATCACGTCGGCGCCGAGCTGGGCCAGGGTCATGCCGCCGAGCGGAGCCGCCACGTAGGCCGAGCCCTCGAGCACCCGCAGGCCGTCGAGGATGCCCCGCCCCGGGGCGTCGCCGTCCCCGCCGGCGGTCTGGATCGTGGCAGCCTCCCCCTCACCCATCGCGAATTCCCCCCTTTAGACGTGGACCCCGAGGAAGCGCCAGTCGAGCACCTGCTCGGCCTCTTCCCCGGTCCCCCGGTCGGCGTGGACAATGGCGCGCAGATCCGCGAGCGTGGCGCCCAGCCCCTCCACGGGGCGACGCTCGACCAGCTCCATCTCGACACTCAGGACGTCCCCCTCGAAGACCGGGGCCGAGTGCTCGCAGCTCCGCCAGGCGACGATCGTCGCCAGCCCGGGCAGGGCTGTCGCCGTCGCCGCCGCTGCCATCGAGATCGTCAGCCCCCCGTAGACGAGCCGCCGGCCGTGGGCGCCGGCGCCCGGGTCGCGATGGGTCATCGCCAGGTTCAGCGTCATCCGCGCCAGCTCCGGCGCCGAGGTGACCGTGTCGCGGCCCTCGATCGCGAAGACCGTGCCCGAGCCCGGATCCGCGGCCTCCGGCGGGACCCGCTCCCGCAGCGCCTCGTAGCGCCACTCCGGCACCGCGGCGCGCAGCCGCTCGGGGTCGAGCTCGCTGGAGATCTCATCGAAGCTGTCTTCGTGCCCGGTCGCGACCGAGCCGTCGCGCAGCGGCAGCATCGGGCAGCGGAAGAAGTCGAGCACCGGCTCGCCGCGCTGGTTCTCGGTGCGGATCCGCAGCGCCGCCAGCCCCGAAGCCGAGCCGTCGGAGCGCGGGCGGTTCTGCTTCAGCGCGACGACCTCGGTGCGCGTTTGCAGGGTGTCGCCGGCGAACACCGGCCGCAGCAGGACGAGGCCACGGTAGAAGAGGTTGCCGAGCACCCGCTGGGTGGGTGCGGTCGACTGCCCGATCGCAACGTCGCAGACCAGGTTGGGGTGGATCAGCGGCGAATCGGAGCCGGTCACCTCGCGGCTCAGGGCCGCGTCGAGCGGAAGCGCCAGGCGGTCCCCGGCGATCGCCAGGTGGATCGCCGCGTGGCCGCTGTCCAGGGTCATCGCCGGCGCCTCGAAGACCTGACCCCGCTCGAGGTCCTCGAAGAACGGACCGCCGATCTCGACCGCTGTCTGCTGCGTCACTCCCACACCTCCGGCTCTGCTGAACCGTTGACCCTAGATCAGCCCATATGCTCGGGGCAAGTGAAGGCGCGGCGCTCATGCCTTTCCGTCCCGGCGCGACCCGCCCGCAAGCTGGAGAAGGCGCGCGGGCTGCCGGCCGACGAGATCATCCTCGACCTCGAGGACTCGGTTCCCCCCGACCTGAAGCCCGAGGCACGTGACGCGGTCGCGGCAGCCCTTGCCGAGAAGGGCTGGAAATCGCCGTCTATCAGCGTCCGGGTCAACGGCCCGGCGACGCCCTGGCACGAGGACGACCTGCGGGCGGTCGGCGTCGCCGCCGGGCTCGGCTCGGTGATCGTCCCCAAGGTCGAGGATCCTGACGACCTCGCCACGGCCGAGGAGCTGCTGGGCGGGAGCGCCGGGATCCAGGCCCTGATCGAGTCGGCACGTGGTCTGCAGCGGGTCGACGGGATCGGCGCCGCTGGCGGGCGGCTCGAGGCGCTGATCCTCGGCCCGGCCGACATGAGCGTCTCGCTCGGCTTCCCTTCGCCCCAGGAGGGCAGCCGCTGGGACTTCGTCCGCGGCGCGGTCCTCGTCGCCGCTCGCGCCGCCGGCATCCAGGCGATCGACGGGCCCTTCCTCAAGATCGCCGACCCCGACGGCCTGCGCGCCTCGGCCCAGCGAGCCCGGGACCTCGGCTTCGACGGCAAGTGGGCCCTCCATCCCGACCAGATCGCGCCGCTGAACGAGGCCTTTTCGCCGAGCGCGAATGAGGTCTCCGAGGCGCGGGCGATCGCCGAGGCCCTGCGCGACTCGCCCAGCGGCGCCGTGATGCTGGACGGCGAGATGATCGACGAGGCGAGCCGCAAGCGGGCGGAGCTGGTGATCGCCCGTGCGGCGGCCGCTCGCACGGTCTAGAGTGCCGCGCCTCATGGCTGGGGGCGCCAAGCGCGTGGCGGTGATCGACGTCGGGACGAACTCGACCCGGCTGCTGGTCGCCGACGTCCGCGAGGCATCCCTCGAGGAGGTCGAGCGCCGGACCACGGTCACCCGGCTGGGGCGCGGCGTCGACATCTCGGGGCAGCTCTCCTCCGACGGGGTGGAGCGGGTCTGCGAGACGGTCGCCTCCTACGTCGCCGTGGAGGAGGAGCTGGGGGTGGAGACGGTGCGAACGATCGCCACCAGCGCCGTCCGCGATGCCTCCAACGGCGACGCGTTCGTCGCCGAGTTGCGAGAGCGCTTCGCGCTCTCGGCCGAGGTGCTCGACGGCGACGCGGAGGCCCGGCTCACATACCGCGGCGCGACCGCGGGCCGCCCTCCCGCCGAGGCCACCCTGATCGTCGATATCGGCGGCGGCTCGACCGAGCTGGTCGTCGGCACCGGCTCTGAGATCTCCTTCTCGGACTCCCTTCAGGTGGGGGTGGTCCGCCAGAGCGAGCGGCGGATCTCCTCCGATCCGCCCTCCGCCGTCGAGCTGGATTCCCTCGCCGGGGAGATCGAGTCGGTCCTCGACACGGCGATCGCGAAACGGCCCGAGGCACACGCCAACCTGGGGATCGGCGTCGCGGGAACCCCGACCTCACTGGCCGCGATCGACCTGGAGCTGGACCCCTACGACCCCGAGCAGGTGCACGGCCACGAGCTGTCCCTGCCCGGCGTGCAGCGGATGCTCGCCCGGCTGTCCACCGTGCCGCTGGACGAGCGCGCGGCGATCCCGGGCCTCCACGCCGACCGAGCACCGACCATCGTCGCCGGCGTGGTCATCCTGATCGAGGTGATGCGGGCCTTCGGCCTGGAGCAGATCACCGTCTCCGAGCACGACATCCTGCACGGGGCGGCGATCGAAGCTGCCGGCGCCTGAGAACCGCTCCCGCACCCCCCGTCCGCGATAATCAGCCCATGCCCTCGGCGATGACAGCGATCCGGCGGATCCCGTGGAAAAGGGTTTGGATCACGGCGGGCTGGCTCTTCAACCAGGGCCGCGCCCGCCTCGAGCAGAACCTCACCGCGAAGGAGCGCGAGGAGCTGTGGGACCTGATGAAGCGCTCCAAAGGGGTGCCGACGAACCTCAGCAAGCGCCAGCGCGACCGCTTCCGCGAGCTGGTCAGCCGGGCCGCCCGAGGGCGCTAGGCCCCCGGCGTTAGACCTTCTTCGGCTTGGCCCACAACTCGGCGATCGTCGGTGAGAAGCGGCCTGAGTAGGCACCGGACCTCAGGCCCGGGTGCCGACCGCCAACAGGTACTCCTTCTCGAACCTCGCCGGCCCCTCTCCGCCCCGGTTCCACTCCTCGCAGAACTCGGCCAGCGCCCGATCGAACTCCTCCTCGCGACCGTCCTTGCCGGCGTTGGCACGAGCTGCGATCGTCGGGCCGTAGAAGGCCTTGAAATGCTCGCCGTAGTCCCCGGGCCGCTCGAAGGCGGTGATCTCCAGCATCGCCCGCTCGAGCCGGTGGAAATCGACCCGCTCGCCGAACAGTCCCGCCAGGTGCTCCTCGCTGCCCCAGAGCGGCGGCGGCTTGGCTTCGGGAGGCGGGGGCGGGGCGAAGGGGCCCATGCTCCGGAAAAGCTCGCCGATCATCCCCTCGGGGGTCCAGCTCAGCAGCCCGATCGTCCCGCCGGGCCGGCAGACCCGCACCAGCTGGTCTGCGACCTCCTCGTGATGGGGGGCGAACATCGCGCCGATCGAGGACATGACGACGTCGAACGACTCGTCCTCGAAGGGTAGGTTCTCGGCATCGGCCTCGACCCACTCGAGGCTCACGTCCTCGGCTTCCGCGCGGGCGCGGCCGGCCTCGAACAGCTCCGGGGTGAGGTCGCTGGCCGTGACCTCGGCGCCTACCTTCGCGGCCGGGATCGAGGCGTTGCCCGTGCCGGCGGCCACGTCGAGGACCTTCATCCTCGGGCCGATCCCGCAGGCCTCGACCAGGTGCGGCCCGAGGGGGAGAAGAAAGGTCTCGACCATCGCCGGGTAATCGCCTGACGCCCACATCGAACGGTGACGCTGCTTCAGCTCGGTATCCGCGCTCGAAGACATCTCTGCCCCTTCCGGTCGACTGCGTCCAACGCTAACGCCGCCGGCTAAAGGGGTCAACAACTGGGTGACCCACCTCACGCAACCCCCGGGGCTCAGGCCAGGTTCGACTTGCGCGGGTAGACGACCTCGGGGTCGGTTAGGACGTTGATCAGGGTCGGGCGGCCCGAGGAGAAGGCGGCCTCCAGCGCCGGGCGCAGCTCGGAGGGCTCGCGGACCAGCACGCCGTCGCAGCCGAGCGCCTCGACCATCTGCTCATACGGCG
The DNA here is from genome assembly GCA_963738305.1 of uncultured Actinomycetes bacterium. Taxonomy (GTDB): domain Bacteria; phylum Actinomycetota; class Thermoleophilia; order Solirubrobacterales; family 70-9; genus JBBRHQ01. Next base: position 12,184 of record CAVTVU010000011.1, read on the forward strand.
TCTCGGGGCGCAGCTCGGCGGCGACCGAGTAGCCGTAGAGGAACTTCATCGGGTGGTGCTCGAGCGCCCAGATGCCGTTGTTGCCCATCACCCCGACTACGCCCAACCGGTGCCGGGCCATGGTGTCGAACTCGATCCCGGCAAAGCCAAAGGCGCCGTCGCCGAGCAGCAGGCAGACCTGTCTCTCCGGATGGGCGACCTTGGCGCCGATCGCCTGTCCCGGCCCGGCGCCGAGGCAGCCGAAGGGCCCCGGGTCCATCCAGCATCCCGGCTGGAAAGTCTCGATGTAGCGGCCCGCGTAGGAGACGAAGTCGCCGCCGTCGCCGACCACGATCGCGTCGCGGTCGAGCACCTGCCCCAACTCGTTGTAGACGCGGACCGGGTGAAGCGGCGAGCGCCCGTCGTTCAGCTCCTCCTGCTCGGCCGCCCGCTTCTCATCCTCCACGCTCCGCAGCTCGGCGACCCAGGCCGCGGTGCGATCGCGCCCGCCGTCGGTCGCCTCGCGGATCGCGGCGAGGCTGGCGGCGATGTCGCCGACCATGTCGATGTCGGGGGCGCGGTTGGCCGTGAGCCGGTTCGGCGCCGAGTCGAGGCGAAGCAGCTTGGTCTCCTCGCCGAAGCTGCCGCCGAAGCCGAGGCGGAAGTCGATCGGGACCCCGATCACCAGGGCGACGTCGGCGCCCTTGAGCCCGGTGCCGCGGGCGCGACTGAAGGCCAGCTCGTGATCGGCCGGCAGGCAGCCGCGACCGAGCCCGTTGAGGAACACCGGGATCTCCAGCGATTCGGCCAGCGCCTTCATCTCCTCCTCGCCGCGGGCCCAGTAGAGCCCGGTGCCGGCCATGATCACCGGCCGCTCGGCCCCGGCCAATAGCGCCCCGGCCTCCTCGACCCCGGCGGCCGCCGCCGCGGCTCCGGGCTCGGGGGGGTGAGGAATCTCGCACTCGGCCGGTGAGAAGACGACGTCGAGGGGATAGTCGACGAAGGTGGGGCCGCTTGGTTGCGCCATCGCCAGGTCGAGCGCCGCCGCGGTCAGCTCCGGGATCCGCGCCGTTTCGCGGACCGTCTCGGCCGACTTGACCAGCGGGGAGACCAGAGGCAGGTGGTCGATCTCCTGCAGCGAGCCGGAGCCCCAGCGCATCTCCGGCGCCCGCCCGCCAAGCACGCAGATCGGTGAACCGTTGGCCTCGGCGTTGGCCATGGCGCTGATCCCGTTGGTCACACCGGGCCCGGCCGTGAGGGCCGCGACGCCGACCCCGCGGGTCGCCTTCGCGTAGCCCTCGGCGGCGAACGTCGCCGACTGCTCGTGGCGGACGTCGATCAGGCCGATTCCCTCTTCGCGGCAGCCGTCGAAGATCGAGAACAGGTGCCCTCCGGAGAGCGTGAAGAGGTGCTCGACCCCGCGGGAGCGAAGCGTCTTCGCGACCAGCCGCCCACCGTGGACGGCCTCGCTCACACCCTCGCCGGCGCTGCTCGCCTGCTCCTCCACGCTCGCCACTGACGGCGACCTTACCGCCTGCGTGTAGCAGCGGCAGGGTGACGGTGAACGGCCTAGTCGCGATCCTCGAGGATCGCCGTCTTCTCCGCGGCCATCTCCTCGTCGGTGAGCACGCCGCGCTCGTGGAGGTCGCCGAGCCGCTCGAGGCGCTCCAGCTTGCGATCCTCGGGCGCGGACGGGGCGGCGCCGGGTGAGGCTTCCCGGTTGGGCACGAGCCTGTCGCGCTTGCTCCAGAGCGATGAGGCGCCCTCCCTGACCCGTTCGGGGAGGTTGCCGAGCGTCGCGTCGGGGGTCTCCTCGATCGCCCGCCGGCGCAGCGCGACCACCCCGGCCGCGGCCATCGCGACGAGGCCGAGGCGCAGCAGGAGCTGGCGGCCGCTGTCGGCCCCCGCGGCGACCCAGATCAGGGCGATCAGGCCGAGAACGCCCCCGACCAAGGCCGGATATTCCTTCAGCACCGGCGCGATGAAGCGGCGTACGGCGAAGGCGCTGCGAGCCGGTGAGGCGAGCCAGGCGGCGATCATGAAGAAGGCCCCGTAGTAGATGGTGCTCCAGGCGATCGATTTCAGCAGCGATGTCGACACGCCCCAGGCCTGCTCGGCCGCCGGCTGCACGTCGGGCGCGGCAAGCTGGTCGACGACGACGTTGCCGGCGACCTCGCGCAGGATCAACACCAGCAGGCCGGCGATGATCAGGCCCACCCCGACGCTCAGCACCGTGACCCAGCGGTAGCCGGCCGAGAGGTAGATCGCCAGTCCGAAGAGGACGAGGACGAGGATCGTCGTCGCCAGGGCGATGCCGTTGATCAGCCGGACGATCGTCTGTGCGAGCCCGAGATCGTCGGAGGAGAGGATCTGGATGTTGCCGACATCGGCGGGAATCTTCGAGCTGACGTCGCTGCCGAGCCCGACCTCATCGGCCACCTGGATGATCAACGGGCGCAACCGCAGGGTCACCTCGCCCGCCCCGGTGCCAACGAACCGCCCCTTGTCCTCAACCACCTTGATCAGAGCGCGGTGGGCGAGGGTGTTCGCCTGCTCCCAGGCGTCCTGGAACCGCGTCGTGCCGATCACCTCCCCGGCTCCCTGGACCGCGACCCCGCGCAGTCCGCTGGCTGCGGGGCCTGCGATCCCTTTCACGTCTCCGGGCAGGATCCCCTTGAGCTCCTTCGCCACGTCGACGTTCTCGTAGAGCTGGTCGACCGCGTAGTTGGCGAGCGCGTCACGAATCTCGCTCTGGTCGAGCAGCTTGCTGGAGGTGTTGACCCACTCGCCGGTGTCGAGCGCCTGGCGCTGAACCCAGGCCGAGAAGATCGCGACCACGGCGAGCACCGACCCGGCGACGACCAGCGCCTTGACCCAGCCGCTGTGGTTCCGGCGCCCCGCGGCGCTCGCCTCGCTCACGGCGCGAAGACTAGAGAGCGATGCGGCCCGCACCTGTCATGGAACCGAGCAAGGCTCTAGCGAAGGCGGGTGGGCGGTTAGGAGGACGGCCGCGGCCTCAGTTCCGGATCGTCCTCGTGCTGTCGGAAGAACCGCACCATCACCTCGGCGTAGTCCGAGAAGCGCGGCGGCGTCAAACCGTGTGAGGCGAGCAGGTCAACGGTGCGCCGCGCGTCGTAGACGACCGGGTGGTTCAGGTAGGCGATCGATTCAGCTGGGATTCCCTCGAAGGCGTCGCGGATCCGCTTGAAGCGAAGCGAGCGCTCGACCAGACCGGCGGGAACCCGCCCCCGCGTGGGTCGGCCAAGGTAGAGCTGCGAGAGCAGCTCGACCAGATCGTGGGCCGAGAGCGGGTCGGGGTCTACGAGGTGGAGCGTCTGGCCGAGGGTCGCGGGGTCTCCGGCCGCCGCGATCACCGCCGCGACCACGTAGTCCACTGGCACGACATTGAACGCCGCACTCGAGCGGCCGAACTGCGGCATCGACTGGCCCATGCGCTGAGACCGGCTCAGCGCGCGCAGGATGTAGTACGGCCCGTCGAACTTCTCCGTCTCGCCGGTCTGCGAATCGCCGACCACGATGGCTGGGCGCACGATCGTCGTCGGCACCCGCTGAAGCTCATCACGCACCCACACCTCCGCCTGGAACTTGGTCGACTCGTAGTGGTTCTTGAATGCCTGGCCCATCACGAGCTCGTGCTCGTAGACGACGCCGGTCCGCATCCCTGCGACGTATGCCGTTGAGACGTAGGCGAGGCGCTCGAGCTCAGACGCCGCGATGCAGAAGTCGAGGACGTTGCCGGTCCCGTCGACGTTGACGCGCTGCGCGATCTCGACCGGAACCGCGAGGTCATAGATCGCAGCGAGGTGGAAAACGCGCCTGACCTCACCAGCGAGCCGCTCGTAGGCGGCCGCGTCAAGTCCCAGCCGGCGGTCGGTGATGTCGCCCGCGACCAGCTCGATCCGATCCGGATCGATGCGCTCTGCGACTTGCCGCGCGGCTCCGAGCATCCGCGGTTCGACGAGCGCCACGACGCGTCTGTCGGGCGCCTCTTCCAGGAGGGCCGCGACGAGACGGCGGCCGATGAATCCGGGGAACCCGGTGACGAGGTCGGTCATGGCTTGAAGCGTTGTAGCGGATCCACTCAGCCCAGGCTTGCGGACCGGCGAACTCCCCGAACTCCCCGAACTGGAAACGGCGGCCGGTGCGCAGCGATCCGGTCTACTCCGACAGCCCGGCGGCCTCGAGGGCCTCGTCCTGGTCGGGGTACGACTTCATGGAAAGGACCTTGCCGTCGCGAACCGTCCAGATATGTCCGTTTCGGACCACCATTTCGCTGACACTGCCCGCGGGCCGAGCACGCCGGTTTACCAAGGCCACAACCTGGTCCCCTCCCTGAAGGACCTCCACGGGCTCGAAGACCATGCTGTCGAACGCCCCGAGGTAGTCCTCACGCGTAGGACAATCTCCGCGTTCTCCTGCGACATCGCCTGCGCAGTATCCCGCGCGGCGGGTCGGCTGAACAGATCGCGAGGTTCGTTTGGGGATTCTTCGTCGTAGCGCAGTGCCCGGGGCGGGACTCGAACCCGCACGCCCCCTGAAGGGACAGCGGCTTTTAAGGCCGCCACGTCTGACCAGATTCCGTCACCCGGGCAGGCCGATGCTAGATGACTTAAACGGCTTCAGAGCGGGATTCGCGACCGTCAAACTGATCGTACGTTCAGCGAGACGCGCAACAAATCGGCCGAAAGGGTGTTGAATTGGTCAGTAGCGCGGTCCAGTCACGCCTGCTTGGGACACTGCTTGGAGGCATCGGCCCTAACAACAGCCAGTCGCAGCGGATTCCTTCTCCGCCGCTCTCCCCTGCTGAAGCTGCAGGGCGACGAGCGCCTGGTCTCGCTGGTGCGCACCGGCAACCCGGGCGCCTTCGAGACGATGGTCGACCGCTACCAGGCACGGCTGCTCGGCTTCTGCCGCCAGATGCTGGGCTCCACCGAGGACGCCGAGGACGTGCTCCAGGAGGTCTTCGTCAACGCCTATAAGGCGATGCTCGCCGACGAGCGCGAGATCAACCTCCGTCCGTGGCTCTACCGGATCGCCCGCAACCGCTGCCTCAACCACCTCCGCAAGCCGACTCCGGACGCGACCGACACCATGGACAGCCTGCCCGAGGTCGACGCGGCCTCGACCCATGAGCGCGCCCACAACCGCGAGGAGTTCCGCCAGCTCATCAAGGACGTCAACAAGCTTCCCGAGACCCAGCGCTCCGCCCTGCTGCTGCGCGAGATCGACGCGATGTCCTACGAGGACATCGCCCAGACCATGGAGACGACGGTCCCCTCGGTCAAGTCCCTGCTGGTGCGGGCGCGCATCTCGCTGGCCGAGGCCAGCCAGGCGCGCCAGCTGACCTGCGGCGAGGTGCGGCTCGAGCTGGCCGAGGCGGCCGAGGGCCTGCGCAAGATCTCCGGGCCGGTCCGCCGCCACGTGCGCGAGTGCGACGAGTGCGCTGACTTCCGCAGCCAGGTTCGCAGCGACGCGAAGGCGCTGGCCGCCCTCGTTCCGATCGGGCCGATCGTCGCTCTGAAGGGCTTCATCGCCTCCAAGCTCGGCTTCGGTGGCGGCAGCGCCGCCGGCAGCGGCGCCGCGAGCGCCGGCTCCGGCATCGGCGCCGCCGGCTCGGCCGGCGCATTCGGTGCCGGCGGGGCCGCCGCGGGCGGGGCCGCCGGCGGGATCAGCGCCGTCGGCAGCGCCATCGGCGCCAAGGCAGTCGCCGGTGTCGTCACCGCCGCCGTGATCACCGCCGGAGCGGTCGAGGTTCGCGACCAGGTCGCGGCCCCCGACCCCGGGCCGACCGCATCGGTGGCGACCAAGCTGGTCGAGAAGCGGCCGGCCGACGTCGCACATCGCGGCCAGCCGATCTCCGCCCCCACCCCGCAGGAGCCCGCGCCTGCGCCGATCACGCAGGCGCCCCCCGTCCCGGCAGCAGACCCGGCGCCGGCCCCTGCCGCCGAGCCCGCGCCGGCTGAAGTTCCGCCGCCGACGGCGGCCGAGTCGACTACACCGGTTGCTCCGGCCGTCGCCCCCGCCGAGGAAGCGGGTTCCGGAGATTCCGACGCCGGCGCGAGCAGCTCGACCGGCACCGCAGTGACCACGACGACGACCACCACGACCGGCACCGGGACCGGTGAGACGGCGGTGGTCGTGGTCGGAACGCCCGGTCCGGAGGCCACCGTCCCGGTCACGCCTCCCGCCGAAGATCCGGACGGCGCCGCCGCCGGCAGCTGAGTTGCCGGATTTGACAGGCGCGCCCCGGGGCGCAACGCTCTAGGTCCACCCTGGCAAAAGCGGCGAGTGGGCCGATCGTTGGTCGGCTGACCACCGCATGAGGAGGCAGATCCCATCCGGGGATCCAGAACGGCAACGGGAGGCGTAGATAGACGGCGCGCGCGCCGCGGCGCCCGGCTCTGCAGCAACCTCGCCCTCGGAGTCCTCGTCCTGGCACTCTCGCCGGCCCTCGCGTCCGCCGATATCACCTTCGCCCCCGCGACCTCACCTGGCGGCGGCAGCCAGGCGGTTGCGGTCGCGGACTTCAACAACGACGGCCGCAGCGACCTGGTGACCGGCAGTTGGGGTTGCTGCGTCCAGGTGCTGCTCGGGCACGCTGACGGCTCGTTCAGCCCGGCGACCCCGTTCACTGCGGCGGGGGTCCCGGACTCGGTCGCGGTCGCGGACTTCAACCGCGACGGCGATGCCGACGTCGCGGCCGGGATCGACGGGTCCGACGACGTGCTGGTCCTGCTCGGCAACGGGGACGGCTCGCTCGGGTCCAAGCACAGCTTCGACGTAGGTGCCGGCCAGAGCTCGATCGCGGCCGCTGACCTCGACCACGATGGAATCCCCGACCTCGCCGTTGCGACCAGCGGCGGGGTGAAAGTCCTGCTGGGAGACGGAACCGGGCGATTCGGAGCGGCGAACAGCTTTGCGGCCGGCGCGGGCCCGCGCTCCGTGAAGATCGCCGACCTCAACAACGACGGCTACCCCGACCTCGCCGTCGCCAGCTCCGGCTCCAATCAGATCTCGGCTCTCCTCGGAAAGGGGGACGGAACCTTCGGCGCGGCGCAGGGCTACGACGTCGGCGAAAGCCCTCTCTCGGTCGCGGTCGCCGACCTGAACAACGACGGCATTCGCGACCTGGTCAGCGCCGACTTCGACGCCGATCAGGTCTCGGTCCTGCTCGGCGAAGGGAGCGCCGCGTTCGCCGACGCCGTGAGCTACCCGGCGGGCGACGGTCCGCAGTCGGTAACGATCGGCGACCTCGACGGCGACAACGTGCGCGACCTGGTCACAGCCAACAACGGCTCCGGTGACGTCTCCGTCCTGCGGGGAGCGGGCAACGGATCGTTCGAGCCGGCGCTCGCCTTCCCGGTCAGCGCCCACCCCGAGGGGGTCGCCGTCGGGCAGCTGAACCGCGACGGTGTGCCCGACGTCGCGACCGCGTCGAACGCAGACGGCGTCTCCGTGCTGCTCAACGCCCCGCGGGCCGACCCGGACCTCGCCGCGCTCGCCTTCGGCTCCACCACGCCAGTTCCCCGGCGCACGTTGAGCCCCCCGCAGACCTTGACGCTGACCAACCACGGCTCGGCACCGCTCATCGTGTCGGGCTTCGCTTTCAGCGGGGCCAACCCGGACGACTTCACCACCGGTGCCGACACGTGCCACGCGGCAATCGCCCCGGCGGATGCCTGCTCGGTCAAGGTCCGCTTCGCCCCCCAGGCCGAGGGCGCCCGGGCGGCCATCCTGACTGCGCTGACAAACGCCGCCGAGGATCCGGCTGTCGACCTGTCTGGGACCGCCGGGCCGCTGCCGCGCGGGCCGCGCGGGCCTCGCGGGCCCCGGGGGCCGGCGGGCAGGAACGCGAAGGTCAACTGCGTCGTGCGGGATCAGGGCCACGCCGGCGTCAAGGTGATCTGCCGGGTCAAGCTGGTCGGCCGGCGCTCGGCCAAGCTGCGCTGGCGGGTGACGAAGCACCATCGCACCGTCACCCACGGCGTCCTCTTCGCCCGCCACGGTCACGCCCGGCTGCGGCTCTCGGGCGCCGAAGGTCTGCGGCGCGGGCGCTACGTCCTGCACGTCGCCGGCCGCAGGCGCGGCATCGTCTTCGTAGTCCGTAGCTAGGTCTTGCGCACCTTCCAGATCTGCTCCATCGGCCAGCGCCGCGCCCAGGCCGCCTGCGACCCGCTCCGGTAGGGCGAGCTTGCCCCCTCCGGGGCGCGGATCTCGATCAGGTCCTCGACCGCGAGACCATTGGCGCGGAAGAGGCGGATCCAGTCGCCGTAGTTGAGGTTGAACTCGACCGACCCCTCCGGCGTCTCCCAGCGGTGCATGCCGAAGTAGTCGCGATGCAGGCGCTGGTCGTTGTCGTCCGATTCCTCGTTCCAGCAGAGCCACTCGAAGGGCGTCGCTCCGCTGAATGCGAAGAATCCCCCGGGGCGCAGCAGGCGCGAAACCTCCGGCACGACGAGGTATGGGTCGGCGAAGTTGGTCGCTCCCCAATCACAGAAGACGATGTCGAAAGAGGCCTCCCCGAGGGGTACCGCCTCGGCGCTAGCGCCGATCAGGGGGAAGTCAAGGCCCGCCGCCTCGTTCTCCTCCGTCGCCCGCTCGAGCCGGACCGGAGAGTTGTCGAGCCCCACCGGCCGGCCTCCCCGGCGGGCCAGGGCCCGCGACCACTCGGCCGCCCCGCAGCCCAGCTCGAGCGCGTCCTTCCCGTCGACGTCGCCGAGGACCTGCAGAGCGTCCTCGGGAATAGCCCAGACGCCCCAGGCCCAGCCATCGGCGATGAAGTCCCCGATCTTCTGGTCGTACTCAGCGGAGGAGAGGTCCCAGTAAACGCGGTTCTGATCAGCGTCGCTCATCCGTCGAGCCTAGGACAGACGGGGCCGACTGGTGCGCGGTGGTCCGCCTGCTAGGCCGAGTGACTCTCCCCCGGAGCGAGGATCACGACCTTCGAGGAGGTCTTCGACTCGACGTCGGACTTGAATGCCTCGGCGTCGGTCTCGATCGGCGGGAAGGTGTTGTAGTGCATCGGGATCACGGTGCCGGCGCCGACGAACCCGGCGGCGACGACAGCATCGTGACGATCCATTGTGTAGTGACCGCCGATCGGCAGCAGGGCGACGTCGATCGGGTTGCGCTCGGCGATCAGCTTCATGTCGCTGAACAGGCAGGTGTCCCCCGCGTGGTAGAGGGTGAGGCCGCCGATGTTGATCAGGAAGCCGGCCGGGGTGCCGATCGGGACGCCCTTCTCGGCGCTGAAGGGTGCATCGGCAGAGCCGGGAAGGGTGTTCGTATGCCAGGCGGGCACCATCTTGATCCAGCCCCAGTCGAAGCTGACCGTCCCCCCCAGGTTGGGATCGGAGACCTTCTCCTCCTCGATCCCCTGTGACCCAAGCCAGGCGGCCAGCTCGACGATCCCAAGGCAGTGCGCGCCGGTCCGCTTCGCCACCGGGACCGCGTCGGCCATGTGGTCGGCGTGACCGTGAGTGATCGCGATATGGGTCGGGTTGACGTCGTCCGCCGTGGCGACAGCGATCGGGTTGTTCGGCTTCAGGAAGGGATCGACGAGCAGGTTCGCCTCCCCCTCGCTCAGCTCAAAGCAAGACTGGCCGTGGAACTTGATTTCCATCTTCAGCGATCTCCTTCGGTTTGGTCGTTCTCGAGCTCGGAGTGAAGCGCCCAGCCGACCGCTACGCCGACCATCATCCCCAGCCGTGTTTCCTCGGCGAGCAGGTTCCTCACCGCGGCGAGGCGCTCGTCGGGGTCGGGCGTGGTGGCGGCCTTCAGCGTCACCGCCTCGTGCGATTCGGCGAACCAGCCGCCTGTGTCCAGCGCGGAGGCCAGCACCCGTTCGAGCTGAGGCGCGGCCCGGCCGACGATCCGCTCGGCCTCCTCGAAGCGCTCGCTCTCGCCGAGGCGGTCGACCGCGGCCTCGAGCCGCTCGTCGCTGATTGGGCTCTCCACGCGGCCCACCTTACCCGGGCGCGCCGGGCTCACGCTGCGGCCTTCGGCTCCGCCTCCCCGGCCAGCTCGGGTGGCCGCAGCTCCCACATCTGTAGCGCACCGAAATCGCGATAGCCGGCTCTCTCGTAGACCCCTCTCCCGAGCTTCGTCGCCTGCAGCGTCGTCGTCGCGCACCCTCGCTCGCGCGCGTCGCACATCGCCCGGCGCATCAGCGCGCCGGCCAGGCCTCTGCCGCGGGCAACCTCGAGGGTCGCGACGCACCACACGGAGCAGTCGAGGCTCCCATCGAAGCCGGGGTGATCGGTGCTGAGGACCGTGGAGACGGGCTCTCCCTCGAGGCGGGCGACGTAGGTGAAGCACGGATCGGGCAGCGCCGAGACCCCGGCCCGCCAGGTCCCCTCGGCGTGGCCGTAGGCGCGGTCGTTGATCGCGAACACCTCCTCCGGGGATCCCTGGTCCCATTCGATCTCGTCGAGGTCGAGCTCCTCGACCCCGGCCAGCTCGGTCCCCATGGCTCGGGGCTGCGCGTCGAGCTTGTGGCCGGCGCGCTCCAGCATCGCCGCGGTCCCCGCGTCGTCGGGGCGTACCCAGACGGTCCAGGCACAGCCGGCCTCGGCATAGGCAGCGGCGATCGCTTCGTAGTGCTCGGCGAGGGCTGCCGGGTCGGTGTAGGCGACGCTGTTGAAGACCGAGCGGGCCGCTACCGCGGGGCTGATTGCGGCGATCACCCCGTCTCGCTCCATCAGCGCGCTGCTCTCGGGTCCCCCGCCGGCCGCTCTTAACCAGTCTCGAAGCCCCAGTACGTTCAGCTCGAGCCAGTCGCGATCATCCATCGGCCGACCCTAGACGATCGCTGCGGGCTCGCCGTCAGGCCTTGAGGGCCAGGGTGATCCCGTCGGCGACGCCCACCATCGCCACCGGCTCCACCCTGGGATCGGTGGAGATGCGGTCGTTCAGCTCGCGGATCGCCTGCACCCCCTCGTCGTCGGCGTCGGGGTCGATCACCTCGCCCGCCCGGAAGACGTTGTCGACCATCACCATTCCGCCCGAGCGCAGCAGGCGAAGCGCCTCCTCGTAGTAGTCGGGGTAGCTGACCTTGTCGGCGTCGATGAAGGCAAAGTCGAACGAATCCGCCGGGTCGAGGCCGCTCAACGTCTCCAGCGCCGGGCCGATCCGCAGCTCGATCCGATCGCCAACCCCGGCGAGCTCGAAATGGCGCTGGGCGATCTTCGTCCACTCTTCGGAGATGTCGCAGGTGAGGAGCGTCCCGCCGTCGGCCAGCCCGCGGGCAATCGAGATCGACCCGTAGCCGGTGAAGGTCCCAATCTCCAGTGCCCGCTCCGCGCCGATCGCCCGCACCAGGAGCGTCGTCAACGCCCCCTGCTCCGGGGCCATTTGCATCACGGCCACGTCGCCGAGCGCCGCGGTCTCCTGATCGAGCGAGCGCAGCACCTCGTCCTGGCGCGAGTGCTCGACCGCGTAGCCGTGCAGCTCCGCGGACATCGGTGTGAACTTCTCGCCCATCCGCGGCGTCAGTCGCCCTGGCGGAGGCTGGCCGCGCTGAGGCCGGCGAGGGCACCGACGGCCCCGCCCGCCAAACCGGCGAAGGCATTGGCGGTGCCCTCGAAGATCGGCAGCGCCAGCAGGACTGCCGCGGCGACGGCGACCCCGATCGCGTCGTAGTCGTCGTCGATCGCCCCGCGCGCCTCGGAGTGGCGCAGGGCAAACCACGCCGCCAGCGCGCCCAGCGCCAGCCCGTTGCCGCCGGCGGCCACCGTCACGTCGCCGAGGGCGGTCTCGATCCCATCGGCGGCGAGCATCCCGAGCGAGCCGCAGGCCACCATCAGCACCAGTGTCGGGACGCTGCCGAGGCGGCGCTCCAGCCCGGGGCCGAAGATCGCGACCATGACGCCGACCACGAACAGGTAGCCGATGTCCTGGTAGGCGAAGGGTGCCGCCAGGTAGCGCCACAGCTCATTGCCGACCGGGCCGCCGATCGCGCCGAGGGCGGTAAGCGGCTTGTCGAGAGCGCGCTGCACCAGGGTCATCACGACCGAGGCGCCGATCACGGCGACGGTCGCGTAGGGCCGGGTGGCGTCGAGGGAGGCCAGCCCGGCGCGGCGCCGCCGGCGGCGCCGGCGCTTGGACGGCTTCGGCTCGAAGCCGTCGCCGCGACGCTCCAGCTTCGGGGCCCGCTTGCGGAGGCGGGCCCCGCAGTATGGGCACTCGGTGACGTATGGACTGACCTCGGAGCCGCAGTTCTTGCAGATGACGCTGAGCTCGGTCTCGCTCACCGTTCGAGGATAACCTCATCCCGGCCCCTCGCAGCAGACTCGGCCCAGCGGTTGAGGTCGTAGAGCACCCGAGCCAGCTCACGGCCGGCCGGCGAGAGGCGATAGCGGCGGCCCCGGGTGGGCTCGATCACCGCCGCGGCGGCGAGCTCGCGCAGCCGCCGGGCCAGCACCGAGGAGCTGATCCCCGTGCGCCGGCGCAGCTCGGCGAAGCCGATCGCGTCGCGGCGTAGCTCCCAGACGAGCCGCAGCGACCAGCGGCGGCCGAGCAGGTCGAGGATGTCGAGCACCGGTGCTTCTCGGGCCATCGCTTCTATTTTCGAAACTTTCCCGCGCAAAATGCAAGCAAGTTGGTTCTGTTTTCGCACCAAAGGCCCGTTCTGGTGGACGTGGGACCTTTGAACCGCCATATACGCAGCTGAAAGGTCCCACGTCACAGGCGCCGCCACCTACTCGAGCGTCTGCTCGCAGAGGAAGCGAACCAGTCCCTCGGTGGAGCCGGAGCGCTCCAGCGCGTCGAGCTGGGTGCGCGCTCCCGTGCCCGCCTCGATCAGGCGCAGCACGCCGGCCAGCTCCTCCTCGCACCCCAGCGCCGCGGCGTCGGACTCGAGCTCCTCGATCATCTCGTGGGCCAGATCGGCGGCCGGGGCCTGGCGATGGCGGGGAAAGTCGACCAACTCGCCCTCCATCCCGCGCAGGGCGGCGCGCACCTTGTTGTCGTCGATCAGCTCGGTCGGGACCTCGATCAGCGCCTCGGACTCCCCGAAGTTGACGTGGTAGCGATGGACGAGGCAGATCGCCAGGGCCGCCAGGGCAATCGAGTCCTCGAGCCGGGTCTGCTGGTCGTAGACGCGGATCTCCACGGTGCCCGAGGTTCGGATGCGGGCGGCACGTCCCACCACAGGTAGGTGTAGTCGGGGATCGCGCCGGATCGCACCATCAGCTCGACCCGCCCCGAGAAGATCTCCCAGGTCCCGTAGTGGGGCGGAACCCCGACCCTAGGGAAGGCCCGGAAGACCGGCGTGCGCGAGGACATCAGCCCGGTGACGTCGCCGCGCCACAGCGGCGAGTTCGAGGAGACCGCCAGCATCAGGGGGATGTGGCGCCGGACCCCGTCGGCGATGTAGATCGCCTTGTCGGGGTCGTCGATGCCGACGTGGACGTGGGTGCCGAAGATCAGCTCCTGGCGGGCAATCCACCCGAGCTGGCTCGCCAGCTCGAGGTAGCGCGGGCGCTCGACGATCAGCTGCTCCTCGCCGAGCCCGGTGGGGTGGGTCCCCGAGGCCGCCAGTGCCATCCCGTGGCGGGAGGCGCAGCGCCCGACCCGCTGGCGCAGGTCGCGCAGCTGGCCGGCGGCCTCACCGAGGTTCGCGCAGGGATCGGTTGCGATCTCGAGCACCGCCTGCATCAGCTCCGGCTTGACTTCCCCCACGCCTTTCTCGCAGTCGGCGAGGATCTGCTCGATTCCCTGCGCGAGCTCGAGGCTGTCCTCGTCGACCAGCATCAACTCCTCCTCGATGCCGATGGTGAAGGGAGTGCCTGAGAAGCGGTGTTCCATTTCGGCGTCGGCGGTGGTGGGACGGGACGGGACGGCGATCGTATCCGCGCGGCCGGTCCGCAGCGGCGCCCGCACGGCCCTCTACCCGGTGGCATACTGCTGGCATACCCGTCTTCTAGGAGGAACGAGAGCAATGGAAGTCAAGAGCCTGACCAAGCAGAAGTCGCTGCTGGAGGTCCTGCCGCCCGGCAAGCGGGCGCGGCTGCACCGGCTCCTGTTCGAGTTCGGCCCCGGCAACGGGACGCTGATGCTGCTGCCGATCGACCAGGGCATCGAGCACGGCCCCCGCGACTTCTTTCCCAACCCGGCCTCCAAGGATCCCGATTACCAGTTCAGGCTCGCTGCCGAGGCGGGCTACTCGGCCCTCGCCTGCCAGATCGGGATGGCCGAGAAGTACTACCCCGACTACGCCGGCCGGGTGCCGCTGATCCTCAAGGTCAACGGCAAGACCGACGTTCCGCCCTCCGACAACGCCCTCTCGACCACCAACGCCTCGGTCGAGGACGCGGTCCGGCTCGGCGCCGACGCGGTTGGGTACACGCTCTACGTCGGCTCTCCTCGCCAGGACGAGGACCTGCACCAGCTCAAGGGCGTGCGCGAGGACTGCGACCGCTACGGGATGCCGCTGGTGATCTGGTCCTATCCGCGCGGCTCGGCGATCAACCAGAAGGGCGGGCAGCTCTCCTTCTACGCGGTCGACTACGCCGCCCGGATGGCGATGGAGATGGGCGCCGACGTGGTCAAGCTGAACATGCCCGACCCCGGCGAGAAGGACAAGGACTCCCCGGCCCCCTACAACGACATGGACGTCTCCCAGGACGAGGCGATCCAGCACTGCGTGGAGTCGGCCGGCCGCTCCCTGGTCGTCCTCTCCGGCGGCTCCAGGGTCGACGACGACGTCGTCCTCGCCCATACCCGCTCGATCATGGAGGCGGGCGGGACCGGCGTCATCTTCGGCCGCAACGTCTGGCAGCGCGAGTGGAGCGAGGCTCTGGAGATCATCGCCCAGATCAAGGAGACCCTGCTCTCCAACGTGCACCGCACGCCGTAGGGCTCGAGCGTTTCGTTCAGGCCGCGCTTCAGCCCTAGGACCGCGAAGTGCACATTGGGCTCGCTACTCAGCCCAAGGTTGCGTTCGGCAGTCGGCGCCGATGGCGAGCCGCGCCGAACTGCACGTTTTGGCGTCTATGGGACGCTAAGGTTGCGTTCGGCTTCCGGACGCGCCCGCGGCCTGCTCGGCCGCCGCGGGCGGAGCCGCGTTCAGGGGCGGCCGCCGGGGAGCAAACCGGGCCTCCGGCCCTTGTGCGGCTGTGGACCGCTACGCACGCAGAGGAAGACTGGGCGGCGCCGTGCTCCTGGTCGTCGTTGCCCTACTTGCCCTCCGTACGCCGGAGCCGCAGGGCGGCTCGGCCGACGCGCGGTGGGCCGGGCGCCGACGGCGGGTCGGCGGGCACGGCGCCAGGTCGGACGGCGGGACGGTTCGGCTCCGCGTCGAGGGTGACCCGGGTGATCGACGGCGACACGATCGAGGTGCGAATCGGCGGCCACCGCGAGGACGTCCGCTACATCGGCGTCGACACACCCGAGACGGTCAAGCCGGGGACGCCGGTGCAGTGCTTCGGCCCGAGGGCGTCGGAGTTCAACCATCGCCTGCTCGAGGGCAGGAGGGTGCGGTCTCGTGCTGGGGACAGAGCGCCGCGACGTCTACGGGCGCCTCCTCGCCTACGTCCACCTTGGGCACCTGTTCGTCAACGCCGAGCTGGTCAGGCGCGGGCTGGCGCGGACCCTGACCATCCCTCCCAACGACCTCCACGCCCGCCTCTTCTCCTCGCTCGAGCAGGCCGCCGGGGCGACGGGCTCGGGGAGCCGGCTGGCTCTGGGGCGCCTGCGTGAGGTTCGGGGCGCGCGGACGGATCCGCGAGAGCGGGTTCCGCAGAGCGTGTGATTTTTGCGACTTTCACATATGCAATCGCTCATGCAGCTTTGGTAGCGTCCGGGCCGCCCTGGTGAGACGATGAGAATGCGACAGAGCATCAACCAGTTCGAGCTGGCGTTCGAAGAGGAAACGGCACTCGAGCGACGTCGCCGCGAGCAGCTGCGTCGGCGCGCCGCCAACCGATCGCGCGCGCGGCGGATTGCACGGGTGGAGACCAAGGGCACGGTCCGCTTCAGCGTCCTCGCGATCTGTCTGACGCTGACCGTGGCAGTGGTGGCGGTGGCGATGTTCGAGGCCCTCGCCTTCCTGATGGCCTGAGCCGCCGGTCACCGCGCCCGGTCGAATAGACTCGCCGCCCGCATGGCGAAGCGATCCCTCAGGCCCCAGCTGAACCAGATCCGCGCCTGGGTGCGCCAGGGGCGCACCGACGCCTGGATCGCCCACCAGCTCGAGATCGGCACCGCTGAGCTGCGCGAGTTCCGCCGCCAGCACGGGCTCTCGGCCGACGACGAGGACGGAACTGCCGAGGTCGATCTGCGCGACGAGATCGAGGCCGAGATCGCCGAGGCCAGCGCTGCTGAGGAGGCCGACGATGCCCAGGAGGCCGATGCAGCAGAGGAGGGCGCGGACGGGGAGCTCGAGCGCGACGGAGGGGAGGCCGAGGGAAGACCCCGCCGCCGGCGCCGCCGGGGCAGGCGGGGTGGCCGGGGGCGCCGCAAGGCCGACCTGGAAGCGACCTTCGAGCAGGGAGAGGACGGCTACGGGCTCTGGCTCGACCCCGCCGTCAAGGACGACCCCGCATTCAGCGAGCACTGGGCGGGACAGCGCGAGGTGACGGTGCGGATCGAGCCCGAGCAGATCGTCATCCGGCGCACCGGGCCCTCATCGTCAGAGGACGCCGGCGAGGACGAGTAGCCCCGCCTCAGTCGAGGGCCATCTGGCGACCGCCGGCGTAATCGCTGGCGCCGCGCAGGTAGGACCAGAAGGCGGCGTCGGCCAGGGTCTGGGGATCGAGCGGTGGCTCGGGATCGACCGCCACCGCGACCGCCTGGCACCAGTCGGTGCCGGTCGCGTAAAGCTCGGCCAGCTCGCCGACCCGGAAGGTCGGGCCGATCCGCCGCCGCAACTCGTCACGAACCGCGCCGATCACCCGGTCGGCCCGTCGCATCGCCCCGGGCTCCCCGCGCAGCCCCTCGAGGCGGCGCGCCCCCTCCTCCCACTGGAACAGCGCGTTCTCAACCGGGTAGGCGATCACTCCTCCTCGCGCGGCGTCACCCGGTCGAACTCGACCGCCTCGCCCGATTTGGACTCCGGGATAGGCGACGTAGACGCTCGGCGCGCCGCCGAACCAGGACGGCGGCCTCGACCTCGCCGACGAATACGCCGGGGCGGGCCGAGCCGTCCGCCTGCATCACCCAGATCGGGTCGCCCTCCTTGAAGCCTTCCTCGCTCACCGGCGCAAGGATAGGCGAGTCTCTCGGCTCAGGTGCCGGGCTGGTCGGGAAGGAAGCGGAGCGGCGAGTTCGCGGCCCGGGTGCAGCCCCCGGGGTCGAGCCGGCCGCGCACCCTCCACACGGTCACCGGCCCGTCGCGGCTGATCGGCGTCACCGCCGGCTCGCCCCGCAGCCAGGCCGCCTCCGGCGAGCGCAGCGGCCGTTCTGGGTGGATGAAGTTGAGGAACGGGGCGGTGACCAGGTAATCCAGATCGGCCTCGTTGACGGCGGCCCGGAACGCCCGGCAGCTCGGGATCGCGTTGAACGCCCCGTGGGAGCCCTCCCGCCCCAGGTAGAGGACCCGGTTGGAGAGGTCGGGGCCGTAGAAGCCGTAGCCGAGGAAGCCGGCCGTGGTGCCGGCGAGCCCGATGCGGGCGTCACCGACGCCGTTGGCCCAGCGGTAGGCGGCGTCGAGGCTCATCGACGGGTCGAAGTCGTGGAAGCGATCCCGCAGGTAGTTGCGCTGCACCGGGTAGCCGACCGCCACTGCAGCGGCGAGCAGCACCAGGCCACCGACGATCACTGCGCTGAGCGCGGCCCCGCGCGCCCTTGCCCAGAGCAGCGCCGCGGGCGCTCCGACGACCAGCAGTGCCAGCGCCAGCCCGAACAGCCGCTCGGGATCACGCAGGACCGCATCGGAGCGGTCGGTGATCGCCATCACCAGGAGGATCGCGCCGAGCAGCAGCCACTGGCTGCGCCGCGAGCCGAATGCCGGACCGAGGGGAACGAGCGCCGCGCCAAGCAGCAGCGCCGGGACGAGGAAGCGGATGTTGATCCCGAAGGCGACCGGGGCTCCCTCCGCACCGGCCGCGCTCAGCGGGGTCACCAGGTAGGCGGCGGCGGCGAACAGCGTTACCCCTCCGATCCAGCGCACGGCCCGGTCGGGGCCCCGCAGCATGGCGATCAGCGCGCCGGCCAGCACCGCGACCAGGACCAACGGCCAGAGGAGCCCGAAGGCCTGGTGGAGGCCAGGGGCGAAGTACTCGCGCCAGACCCCGGTGTCGGTGGCGTAGTGCAGGACGTTGAAGTCGGGGCGGCCGGTCTGGAGGCGCTCGGGACCGGGCAGCGAGAGCGGGCCGAGATGGCGCACCTGCGGGATCGGGTTGCCGGCGACGATCAGGTTCCGCAGATACCAGAAGGCGCTGCCGGCGAGGGCGGGAAGGAGCCACCAGGCGGCGGCCGCGCGGCGGCGCGCGGGGGGCGCCAGCGCGATCGCGGCGGCCGTCAGCCCGAAGACGGCGGCCAGCACCGTCACCTTCGTCCCGGCGGCGAGGCCGGCGGCCAGGCCGGCGGCGCCGAGGGCCGGACCCGGATCGATTGTGCCCTCCTCCGCCGGGCGGCCCGGCCCGACGCCGCCGGCCGCCCGCCGGGCTGCGGCGGCGTTGATCAGCAGCGCCGCGGCCGCGAGCACCAGCGCAGCGGCGGCGACGTCGTTCTTGGCGGCGCCAGGCTCGCGCACGACCAGTGTGTGGCACTCGAGCAGGACCGCTGCTGCGCAGAGCGAGAGCGGGGCGCGGCCGTAGGGGCGGCCGACACACCAGGCGGAGAGCAGGGCCAGAGCCAGCCAGCCGAAATTGAGGAAGAGCGAGACGGTGTCGCGCCCGGTGAGCAGTACCGAGACCGCCTGCGCCAGCTCGGAGTTCTGCGGGTAGAACCAGTTGACGAAGACCGTGTCGGTGTGGTTCAGCGCCGTGGTCGAGCCGCTCTGGGCCATGTCCACCGCGAAGGGCATGTGGTACCAGAGGGAGTCGAAGTTGACGATGCCCGAGTCGAGGGCGTACTTGGTCTCGAATCCCCAGTGGGCGACGACGACGCCGACCACCCCGACCGCGACCAGGATCGCCAGGCCCGGCACCGGCGGGCTAGGGGGACCGGGGGCGCTGCTCCCGCTCGCCGGTCTTTGCGCCGAAAGCAGCAGCGAGGACACCGCCACCAGCAGGGAGGCGAGCAGCAGGGCCCACTCGCGCAGCAGCCCGACCGCTCCGAGCAGCTCCGCCGTCGTGATCAGCAGGGCGACCCCGGTGACCGCCTCGGCGAGCCTGGCCGGCGCCCCGCTCCAGCCGCCCAAAAGCCGCATGCGCAGGGCCAGCGCCGCGAGGCCGAACGCGAGGAGGACGAAGCCCAGCTCCGCCAGGCCGAGCAGGTAGGAGCCCACGCTCACCGCCGCAGGGCCCCCCGGCCCCGGCCCGGCCTCAGCCCCTCAGACCGTGGACCACGTAGGCGCGCTCGCCCGAGGCGACCATCCCCTGGCGTCGCGCCTCGCGCTCGAGCACGGCCGGGTCGCCGGCAGACTGGACCTGGCGGTGGAGGCGGGTGTTCTCCGCCTGGAGGCTGTGCATCTCGGCCTTGGCGGCGGTGGTGGCGCGATAGGTGTGGATGAAGTCGATCGCCGGGTTCAGGTAGGAGAGGAGGACGCCCGCGAGCACCAGCGTCAGGGCGACGCGGCCAACCTTGTCCCAGCGCACCCGGCTGGCGGTCCGGCGCTGCGCCGGCCGGCGCCGGGCTGCCGGCCGCCGCCGCGCTGGCGCCGGGCGCGCCGGCGCCTTCCGCGTCCTGCGGGCAGGGCGAGACTGGGCGCGAGCCGTTGCTGCCACGACCGCCCCTTCGCGGCCGGGGCGTGTATGCCTTCACTAACCGGGCCGCTGGGCGAACGCCTGCATCCCGGGGAAGGTCGCGGCGGAGCCAAGCTCCTCCTCGATCCGCAGCAGCCGGTTGTACTTCGCCACCCGGTCCGAGCGCGACGGCGCCCCGGTCTTGATCTGCCCCGCCCCGGTCCCGACCGCCAGATCGGCGATCGTCGTGTCCTCGGTCTCCCCGGAGCGGTGGGAGATGACCGTGGTGTAGCCGGCATCGTGAGCCATCCGAATCGTCTCCAGCGTCTCTGTGAGGGTGCCGATCTGATTGAGCTTTACCAGGATCGAATTGCCGACCCCCGCCTCGATGCCGCGCTGCAAACGCTCGGGGTTGGTGACGAAGTTGTCGTCCCCAACGAGTTGCACGCGCTTGCCGAGCCGATTCGTCAGCAGAGCCCAACCATCCCAGTCCTCCTCGGCCATGCCGTCTTCGAGCGAGACAACGGGGTAGCGGTTGATCGCATCCTCCCAGTAGGCGGTGATTTCCTCGGCTGAGAGAGTTCGACCTTCGTGCTCCAGAACGTAGGAGCCATCGCGGAAGATTTCGCTGGTGGCCGGGTCAAGCGCAATGAACACGTCGGAGTCGGGTCCGTACCCGGCCGAGGTGATGCCCTCGACCAGTGCCTGTAGGGCGGCATCGTTCGAAGGCAGGTCCGGGGCGAAACCGCCCTCATCGCCGATCGCCGTGGCGAGTCCCTTCGAGGCGAGGCTCCTCTTCAGCGCGTGATAGATCTCCGCCCCCATGCGCATGCACTCCGAGAAGCTCGTGGCCCCCGCGGGGACGATCATGAACTCCTGGAAGTCGACGGAGTTGTCGGCGTGCGCGCCCCCGTTGAGCACGTTCATCATCGGCACCGGCAGGACCGTCGGGTCGCCCCCGCCGTAGAGCTCCGCAAGGTAGGCGTAGAGCGGCTGCTCGGAATCGGCGGCCGCGGCCCGTGCCGTGGCGAGCGACACCCCGAGGATGGCGTTGGCGCCCAGCCTCCCCTTGTTCGGGGTGCCGTCCAGCTCGATCATCGTCCGGTCGAGCGCGCTCTGCTCGGCTGCGCGGGCGCCACTCAGTGCCTTGGCAATCTCACCGTTGACGTTGGCGACGGCCTGCCCGACGCCCTTGCCGTCCCAGGCGTCGCCACCGTCGCGAAGCTCGACCGCCTCGAACTCGCCGGTCGAGGCGCCGGAAGGAACGGCGGCCAGCCCGCGCGCACCGGAGCTCAACGCCACCTCCACCTCGACCGTTGGGTTGCCGCGGGAGTCGAAGATCTGGCGGGCGTGGATCGTCTCGATCTGACTCATTGGCTCGCCGGGCAGTCTTTCAGTTGGCGCCCTGCCGGCGCGTCCTGTACCTCGAGGCCTCCGCCCGCAGCGCCAGCTCGGGATCGCAGCGCAGCTGGCGAGCGGCATCGACCGTCGCGAACAGCGCCTCACCGAGTGCCCGCTGGATCGCCCTGCGGGTATCCGGGTCGGCCGTCGGGCCGGCGTTCTCCCCTTCGGCCACCACGGCCTCCAGCTCGGCCAGGGCCTCGCGCGCCCGGCCGGCGGCCCCCAGCGCGCTGGGACTCAAACCGGCGTCCTCGCTGCGGTTCGCGGCGCGGCGCTGGAGCTTCCGCGCATAGAGCAACGCCGGCAGGTTTTCGGGGAGGTCGGCGAACAGCTCCCCCTCCCCGCCCTGCCCCTCAACATCCCGCTTGATCCGATCCCACTGCCCCAACACGGCATCTGCATCGAGGTCGGTCCCGGGGTGAGCAGTATCCGCTTGCTCGTCTGAGCCGAACACGTGCGGGTGCCTGCGGATCAGCTTCTCGACGCAGTGGTCGGCGACCGCGGCCATGTCCCCCGCCCCCCGCTCCTCCAGGAGCAGCGAGAGGAAGTGGACCTGGAAGAGGACATCGCCGAGCTCGTCGAGGAGCCTTGCGTCGTCTCCCGTCTCGGCCGCCTCGGCCAGCTCGTAGGCCTCCTCGACCGTGTGCGGGACGATCGAGCGCTCATCCTGCTCGCGGTCCCACGGGCACTCGGCCCGCAGGCGCCGGGTGATCGCGTCGAGGCGGGCGACGGCCTCGGCGCTGCGCTGAGGATCCGACACCGGTGCGTGGCTATGGAGAGGTCGGCACCGCGCCGGGCGTCGTTGCCCCCGGCACCCCCTGCTGCACGGCGCTCGACGCGTTCGGCTTCAGCCCGGCGGGGATTGGCCGCTGCGGGAGCCTGTTCCCCTGGGGCGTCAGCACGGTCACCGTGCCCGGCAGCGCCGGCGAGATGGCCAGGACCGGAGCGGGGCAGGCATCGGGGAGGCCCCCCTTGGGGTTGGCCTCGTAGCAGCCCGGCTGGGCGCCGTCCGGATGACCGCTGCCCTTGTAGTTGGCGCAGCGGTTGATCACGTAGCCGGAGGCGCAGAAGGTGCGCGACTGCCACTTCGTGCCGTAGTTGGCGACGAATTGCGAGAACGCGGTCTGCTGGGCCTGCTGCTCGAGCTGGGTGCGGATCTGCGCCTCGACCTTCGAGAGCGGCTGGGTCGTGGCCGGCGAGATCTTGTTCACCTCAAACACGTAGTAGCCGAGCCTCGTCTTGACCGGGCCCTCGATCTGGCCGACCTCAGCGTCGAAGACGTCGCCGTTAAGCGGTTCCTCGAGCAGCCCGTCGGTGAGGCCCTGGCGCAGGCCGCCGTTGTCCTTCGAGCTTGGGTCGGTCGAGTACTGCTTCGCCACCTTCTTCCAGCTCGTCGCCGAGTCGTCAGCCTCCAGCGCCGACTTCGCCTGCTCGACCTTCGCCTTGTCCTTGTTGAGGACGAGCCGCGCGTCCCGGGTCTCAGGGACCGAGAACTGGGACTTGGCCGCGTCGTAGTAGTCCTGGACCTGGCTGTCGGACACGGAGGGCGAGCTGTTCGTCACCTTCTTCTGGATCGCCGTGCTGAGCAGCTGGAGCTTGACCCGCAGGTCGATGTCAGCCTGGTTGTAGCCCGAGCGCTTGATGAACTGCTGGTACTCGGCCTCGGTGCGGAAGTTCTGCTTCTTGATGCTCGCCAGCTCCTTGGCGACCTGAGGATCGGTGACGGTGATCCCCTGCTCGGCCGCCTCGGACTGGATCCAGACGGTGTCGAGCAGGTCGCCGATCGCCGCGTCGCGGATGTCTCCGTACTGCTTGCTGCTCGGCTTGGGAACGGCCTGGAGGCCGGAGCGGGCGGCGGTCTGCTTCAGCGCCCGGTCGAACTGCTCCTTGGTGATCGGCGAGGTACCGCTGGCGGCGTCCTCGACCACTGCGATCGAGTCCGAGGGCACGCTCGGCTGGCCGATCCCCTGGGCGACCGCAAAGCCGACGAAGAGCAGGACGAAGGCGACCCCGAACACCACCAACCCCACCTGACGGGCCCCGGCCCGCCCGGAGGCGCCTTTGGCCCCAGACTTCGCGGCCGGCTTCTTCGAATCGGGACTCACGAAGCCGGGAGCATATCCTCGGCCGCACCGGCGGCGCGCTTTGCCTCACCGAGGCCGCGGGCGAGCGCCAGCAGCGCGGCCAGCCTCGCCTCGGGCTCCCCGGGCACCCGGAGCGCCACGGTCTGCTCGCGCCACTCGTAGATCGCCCCGTCGACGCCTTGCCGCAGCTTCTCGGCCGCCTCCGAGTCCAGGGCAACCCCGGTGACGCTGAGCCGCCCGCCGCGGAACTCGACGCTCTCGGCCCCGGTGGAGGCCAGCTCGATCCGGGCCCGGGCCAGCTCCAGCAGGTTCTCCGCCTCGCGCGGCAGCGGCCCGAAGCGGTCGCTGAGCTCGTCGCGGATCGCCCGCAGCTCGCCGCCCGCCCGCGCCCCGGCGATGCGGCGGTGGATGTCGATCTTCGCCGCCTCGAAGGGGACGTAGGAGGCCGGGAGGTAGGCGTCAACCGGGACGTCGACCCGGACCGGCTCGCGGGCCTCGGCGGCAGCGTCACCGTCCTGCGCCGCCAGCTCACCGACCGCCTCGTCGATCATCTGGCAGTAGAGCTCGAAACCCACCGCCGCGACGTGGCCGGACTGCTCGTCGCCGAGCAGGTTGCCGGCGCCGCGGATGTCGAGGTCCCGCATCGCGATCCGGAATCCGGACCCCAGCTCGGTGTGGTCGGCGAGCGTCGCCAGGCGGGCCGAGGACTCCTCGGTCAGCGAGCGCTCGGACGGGTAGAGCAGGTAGGCGAAGGCGCGCTCGCGGGAGCGGCCGACCCGGCCGCGGATCTGGTAGGCCTGCGCTAGGCCTAGCTGGTCGGCGCGCTCGACGATCAGGGTGTTGGCGGTGGGGATGTCGAGCCCCGACTCGATGATCGTCGTCGCCACCAGGCAGTCGGCATCGCCGCGCAGGAAGCGAAGCATCGTCTCCTCCAGCTCGGACTCCTCCATCTGCCCGTGCGCCTCGGCGAAGCGGGCCCCCGGGACGAGCCCGCGGAGCTGCTCGGAGACCTGGGGCAGCGTTTCGATCCGGTTGTGAAGGAAGAACGCCTGCCCGCCCCGCTCGATCTCGCGCTCGATCGCGCGTCGGACGAGGTCGTCGTCGAAGGGACCGACGTAGGTGCGGATCGGGCGGCGACCCTCGGGGGGAGTCTCGATCACCGAGATGTCGCGAAGCCCCGCCAGCGACATCTGCAGGGTGCGGGGGATCGGCGTGGCCGAGAGCGAGAGCACGTCCACCTTCAGCTTCAGCTGTCGCAGCAGCTCCTTCTGCTTGACCCCGAAGCGCTGCTCCTCGTCGACGATCAGCAGGCCGAGCTGCTTGGCGCGCACGTCGCGGGAGAGCAGGCGGTGGGTGCCGAGGAGGATGTCGACCCGCCCTTCGGAGAAGTCGCGCAGCACCTGCTTGACCTCGGTCGGCTTGCGCAGCCTGGAGACCCCTTCGACCACGAAGGGGAGGTCGGCGAGTCGCTCGCGGAAGGTGCCGAGGTGCTGCTGGGCGAGGATCGTCGTCGGGACCAGCATCATCACCTGGCGCCCGTCGGAGGCAGCCTTGACCGCGGCCCGCAGGGCGACCTCGGTCTTGCCGTAGCCGACGTCGCCGCAAACCAGACGGTCCATCGGCCGCTCCGCCTCCATGTCGGCCTTGACCGCGTCGATCGCCTCCAGCTGGTCCGCGGTCTCGCGATAGGGGAAGGCGGCCTCCATCGCCATCTGCCACTCTCCGTCCGGGGCGAAGCCGTGGCCCTTGCGCGAGCGGCGCTCCGCGTAGAGGTTGAGCAGCTCGCCCGCCAGCGCCCCGGCGGCGCTGCGGGCGCGGGCCTTCATGTTCTGCCAGCGCTTCCCGCCCAGGGCCGAGAGCGTCGGCTCGGCCCCGGCGCCGACGTAGCGGGAGAGCTTCGCGAGCTGGTCGGTGGGCACGTAGACCCGGTCCTCGCCCTTGTACTCGAGGTAGAGGTAGTCGCGGGTCACCCCGCCCACCTCGCGCGTCTCGAAGCCGGCGAAGCGGGCCACGCCATGGTCCTCGTGGACGACGTAGTCGCCGACCCGCAGCTCGGTGAAGGCGAGCCGGCCGCGGCCGGCCCCCGGACGGCGCTCCTCGGCCCGGCGGCGGCGGTGCACGAGGCGGCTGAACGGGTAGACTGCCAGCCGCAGCTCGGGGGAGACGAAGCCGTCCCTCAGGCGTGCCTCGGCGAAGGCGAGGCCCGGGTCGGGCGAGAGCGGGCGCCCGTCGAGGATGGTGACGTCGAGGCGGTCGAAGTTGTAGCGGGCGCGCTCCGCCTCGCCGAGGCCGTCGAAGGCGACCACGGCGCGGTAGCCGGAGGCGAGCAGCTTCTCCAGCTCCCCCTCCGCCTCCCTCATGTTGCGGGCCGGCGACTCGGCTCGCGAGGCGCGGAAGGCGTCGGAGTCCTCATCGCCTCCGGAGGTGATCGAGAGCACCGCCCGCTCGGCCAGCGGGCCGGCGACGTCGACGTAGAGGTGGCGCGCGTCGTCGGCGTGCATGGCGGTGGTCGCGTCCTCCCAGTGGTCGCGCAGGGCCGGCTCGATCTCGTCCGCCGGGCTGAGAATCACCGCGGCCGCCTCGGGAACCAGGTCGAGCGGGGCGCGGAAGTGCTCCAGGGGAAGGGCGTCAGCGAGGCTCGGCGCCTCTTCCCCCTCCTGCTCGAGAGCGAGCCCGGCAAGCCCTCGGTGCTCGACGTCCAGCTCGGCGGCGGGGGCCAGCTCGACCCGCTCCGCCTCGCCCAGCGAGCGCTGGGTGAAGGTCGAGAACCAGCGCAGCGAGTCGACCTCGTCGCCGAACAGCTCGATCCGCACCGCCCGCTCCTCCGTGGCCGGGAAGACGTCCAGGATCCCGCCGCGGACGGCGAACTGGCCCGCGGTCGGTGACCTGGTCGATCCGCTCGTAACCCGCCGCGACGAGGTCGTCCCCGAGCGCGCCCAGCTCGATTTCCTCCCCGCGGGCCACGGAGAAGCCGGCGGGCCGCAGCGAGGCGTCGGGGACCGACTCGGCGAGCGCGACAGCGCTGGCGACGACCACCGGATCGCTCCTCGGCGCGAAGCGCGTCGAGGGCGTCGATTCGCAGGCCGACGAGGTGCGGCGGCGGCGAGACCTGGGACGCGTAGCCGGTCCCCCTGGTCGGGTAGTAGCGGACCCGTCGCGGCGCCAGGTAGGCGCGCAGGTCAGCCGCCAGGTCGCGGGCGGAACGGTCGTCAGGGGCGACCAGCAGAGCCGGGCGCCCCGCGAGGCCGCGGTCGTCGGAGAGCAGCGAGGCGATCAGGAGGGGGCGCAGCGTCAGCCGAGGCCCGCAGCGTCGTCCCCTGCCCCGGGGCGGCATCGCGAACGCGCCCGGAGAGCGCGTGGACGCGCTCGTTCTCGAGGGCGATGTCGAGCAGGGGGCGGAGCGACATGGTCGCCCAGAAGGCTAGCCCGGGATTCGCCCGCAGCCCGCTCGAACCGGACGCGGGAGCGAGCGAGGCTTCAATGCTTGGGTGCGAGCGAGCGGGAGCGGAGGTATTCGAGCGGAATGTTTATTCCCGGTAGGGCAGGCCCGGGCCAGTGCGCTGCCACTCGACCTGGCCGGCGCCCTCGGCGCGGGAGCGGTCCTCGACCGCGTCCCACTCGTGCAGCATCCGCTTGATCCGGGCGACCGCCTCGGGCGGGTGCGCGGCGACCTCGGCGGCGAGGTCGAGCGAAGCCTCCTCGGTGGCCGCGGCCGGCGCGACCCGGTTGACGAGGCCGAGCCGCAGGGCCTCGTCGGCGCCGACCGTGCGCGAGCTGAGCAGCAGATACTTGGCCGTGGCGAGGCCGCAGAGGGTGACGAGGCGGGCGGGGCCGACCGGGACCCCCAGGGCGGCGCCGGGAAAGCGCATCCGCAGGTTGGAGCCCCCCGACTCTGCATGTCGCAGGCGACCGCGACCTCGGCGCCGCCGCCGACGACGTCGCCGTGGCAGACGGCGATCGTCGGCTTGGGGAAGCCGGTGATCGCGTCGTAGAGGTCGGCGAAGAGCTGCATCCGCCGCACCTTGCCCTCGCCGTCCAGCTCCTCGCGAACGTCGGCGCCGGCAGAGAAGCCCATGTGGTCTGCGGAGGAGAAGACCAGAACCCGCACCGCGTCGTCGCCGCGGGCAACGGAGAGGTGCTCGAGCATCTCGGCGAGCATCTGGGTGTTGATCGCGTTGCGGGCGGCGGGGCGCTCGAGTCGCAGCAGCGCGACGCCGTCCGTGACCTCGTAGGCGGTCAGCTCATCCACGTTCGGCCTCCTCGGTCTCGCTGGTGCGCCGCCGCTCACCGGCCTCCTCGGCGGCGATCTGCTCGACCAGCCGCTCCGCCTCGTCGGCGCGCCGCGCGATCAGCGCTTCGACCTCCTCGCGGGGCTCGGCGAAGCGCGAGAGGACGTAGGCGGAGACGACCTCCGGATCGCTCGAGTCGGGACGGCCGACGCCGGCGCGGACTCGCCAGAAGTCGGCGCCGCCGAGGCCCGCGGCGCAGGCTCTTCAGCCCGTTGTGGCCGGCGAGCCCGCCGCCGAGCCTGACCCGGACCTCGCCGAACTCGAGGTCGATCTCGTCGTGGAGGACGACGACGCGGTCGAGGGGCGCGTGCAGCGCCCCCCGCGCCGGCCCGGCGGCGGAGCCGGACTCGTTCATGTAGGTCAGCGGCTGAAGCAGGGCGACCCGCGGGCCGCCGGGGCCGGTCCTTCCCTCGGAGATCAGGCCGCCGAAGCGTTGCCGCGGCTTCGGCAGCTCCCAGCGCCGAGCCAGCTCGGCGGCGATCGCGAAGCCGATGTTGTGGCGGGTCCGCTCGTAGCGCGGGCCCGGGTTGCCGAGGCCGATGACGAGGATCCGGCCTCCGCCCTCGTCCTCGCCGCGGCTCGCCCCGGCGGCGGAAGATCGACAGCGGCTACTCCCCGTCGGAGTCGCCCGAGTCTCGCCTCGGCCGGCTCGCCTTCCTCGGCCGGGGCCTCCTCGCCCTCGCCCGCCTCGCCCTCCTCGCCGACCAGCTCGGCCTCCTCCTCGAGCTCGGGCTCCGGCTCCTCCTCGACGCGGGGCGGGGAGAGGGTCGCGATCGTGACCTCCTCGGGCTCGTCGGCGACGAACTTGACGCCCGCCGGAGCGGTGACCGAGGAGAGCTGGAGGGTGTCGTTGATCTCCATCGCCGAGACGTCGACGACGATCCGGTCGGGGATCTCGGTCGGCAGCGCCTCCACCGTCACCTCGCGGGTGACGTGCTCCATCACGCCGCCCTCCTTGACGCCCGGGGCATCCTCGGTGCCCTCCAGCTCGATCGAGACCTCGGCCTCGATCTCCTGGTCGAGCCGCACCTCCTGGAGGTCGAGGTGCTGGAGCTCTCCGCGGACGGGATGTCGCTGCTGCTCCTTGACGACCACCGGGACCGCCGAGGAGCCCTCGATCTCGAGGTCGAAGAGGGCGTGCCCCGCGGAGATCACGTGCTGGGCGGCGCGCTCGGGCACCTGGAAGGGCCGGGCCTCCGCGCCGCCGCTGTAGACGACGCCGGGGACGAGACCCTCGCGGCGCAGGCGGCGGCTGGTGCGCGAGCCGAACTCGGTCCGCGGAGCGGCCTGGAGTGTGGTGCGGTCGGAGGCCATCGCGCGGAGAGCATAGAGAACCAGCATCACCATCTCCGAACGGCTAGACCGACGTGGGACCTTGAACCCCGCATACCGCTGAAAGGTCCACCTGCCTGGGCGCTACCTGCCAGAGGAGATGCGGGTGTGGGATTCTTGGCCGATGGCCGACGAGTCGAAGATCCCCAAGGGCCGGGTGCGGCGCTCGGCCAAGCTCGGCTCGGTCCTCGGCGCCCAGGGTGCCCGCTACGCGGGGACCAAGCGCGGCGAACGTGGCGCGCTCGGAGAGCTCCGGCCGCCAGCGGCTCGAGCAGCGCCACACCGAGACCGCGATGAAGATGGTCGGCGCCCTGGGGCAGATGAAGGGGGCGGCGATGAAGCTCGGCCAGTTCGCCTCCTTCATCGACACCGAGTTCATCCCCGAGGAGTACCGCGAGATCTACCAGGAGCAGCTCGGCGAAGCTGCGCACCGACGCGCCCGCCGATGCCCTGGGAGAAGGTCGTCAAGGTGCTCGAGGCCGAATACGACGGAGAGCCGCTGGAGGAGCTGTTCGCGGACGTTCGAGCGGGAGGCCTTCGCCGCCGCGTCGATCGGGCAGGTCCACCGGGCGGAGCTGCTCGACGGCCGCCGGGTCGCGGTGAAGATCCAGTACCCGGGAATCGCCGAGGTGCTCGACGCCGACCTTCGCAACGCCGGCACCCTGGTGCGCCTGGCCAAGGCGCTGGCCCCGGGCCTCGACGCCAAGGCGATCGCCCACGAGATGCGCGAGCGCGTGCTCGAGGAGCTGGACTACGAGTACGAGGCGCAGAACCAGCGCACCTTCTCGCGCGCCTACCGCGACCACCCCTTCATCTACGTCCCCGACGTCCTCACCCGGCTCTCGCGGCGCCGGGTCCTGGTCACCGAGTACGTCGAGGGGATGGGGTTCGAGCAGGTCAAGCAGCTTCCCGCCGAGGAGCGAAGCCGCTTCGGCGAGATCGTCTTCCGCGGCAGCTTCGGCTCGATCTACCACCTCCAGCACTTCAACGCCGACCCCCACCCCGGCAACTTCATCCTGATGGAGGACGGCCGGGTCGCCTTCCTCGACTTCGGCATGACGAAGCGGCTCGACCTCGAGCAGATCACCCTCGAGCAGCGGGCGATCGACGCGATCGTGCGGGAGGACCCCGAGGAGCTGCGCGCCTCGCTCCACGATCTCGGCTTCGTCAAGAACCCCTCGAAGCTCGACGCCGAGCGGCTGATGGAGCACGTCAAGGCGGTCGGCGGCTGGTACATGGAGGACGCCGAGATCGAGATCGACGCCGCCCGGGTGATGGGGATCATCGAGTCGACCCACGACCCCCGCTCGGAGTACTTCGACCTGATGCGGCGCGAGTCGCTGCCCGCCGAGGAGCTGATGGGCCGGCGGATGGAGATCGGCGTCGTCGCCGTGCTCGGGCAGCTGCGGGCGAGGCGGAACTGGCACCGGATCATGCGCGAGTGGGTCTACGCCGAGCCCGCCGTCGACCGAGCTCGGCGAGCAGGAATGGGAGTACTTCGAGAGCCGCGGCGTGGTCAGGACGCCCGGCATCGCCGCCCGGGGTTGAGCGGCCGCAGCTCAACTCCCGCCCGCCGCCGCCGATAGGAGCTGGCAGACGGCATGACGATCGCAGGGAGAAAGCAGGTGGCGCGAATGAGCCGCATCCGCAAGGGCTGGGAGCTGACCAAGAAGAGCTGGGCGCTGCTGCGCGAGAACCCGGCGCTGGTCCGCTTCCCGCTCTACGGCGCGGCGGCGACGATCGTCTGCGCCGCGATCGTCCTCGGCCCGGGGATCTACCTGATCAGCGACGACCACACGGCCGCCGGGGCCGTGCTGGCGGTGATCGGCTTCTACCTGCTGGCGCTGGTCGGCATCTACTTCAGCGTCGGTCTGGCCGCCGCGGCCGACATGATCTTCCGCGGCCAGGAGGCGACGGTCGGCGACGGCCTCGCCGTGGCCCGCGCCCGCTTCGGCCAGATCGCCGGCTGGGCCGCCGTCTCCACCCTGGTCGGGCTGGTGCTCAGCGCGCTGGAGAGCGAGGGCGGGATCTTCGGGCAGATCTTCGGCCGCCTGCTCGACATCGGCTGGTCGCTGATCACCTTCCTCGCGGTCCCGGTGATCGCTCTCGAGGGAACCGGGCCGCTGGAGACGTTGAAGCGCGCCGCCGGCCTCTTCCGGGCGCGCTGGGGGCAGCAGATCACCGGCAACATCGCGATCGGCGGAGCGGTCTTCCTGCTCGGCGTCCTCCCGGGCGCGATCCTGGTCATGGCGGGCCTCGCCCTCTGGTCCGTCCGCAGCTACGCCGGCGCGCTGCTGCTGGTGATCGGGGCGATCGTGATCGCGATCGCCGCGCTCGATCGCCCGCGCCGCTGAGCGGGATCTTCGGCGTCGCGCTCTACCGCTACGCGACCGAGGGCGAGGCGGTAGGCGGCTTCACCGCCGACGAGCTCGAGTCCGCGGTGCGCCGCCGCAAGGGCGCCCCGGAGCCGGGCACGATCTAGCCGACGCCGCTGCCGAGAGTTCATTTTCCTCTCATAGTGAGAGGAAATCTCACTCTCGCGAGCGGCGCTCAGGTCGCGAGCGGCTCCCGAGCAGCGAGCCGCCGACGAAGAGCAGCGAGACGACCAGGCCGCCGACTGCGATCGCCGAGATCACCTCGAAGGCCGTGGAGACGCCGGAGACGAACGACTCGCTGACCACGTCGAGGAGCTTCTCGCGGCATTCGGGAACTGGTGGATCACCTGCTCCCCGGTGTCGGTGCCGGCGAGCGAGCCGTGGACCACGTCGGCCTGGCCCTCGCTCAGGTGCAGGCCCCGCTTCAG
The DNA here is from genome assembly GCA_963738305.1 of uncultured Actinomycetes bacterium. Lineage (GTDB taxonomy): Bacteria > Actinomycetota > Thermoleophilia > Solirubrobacterales > 70-9 > JBBRHQ01. Next base: position 43,880 of record CAVTVU010000011.1, read on the forward strand.
CGCGTCGTCGGCGACCTGGCTCTGCGAGGTCGTTGTGAAGATCGTCGTCGCAAGGCCGAGACCGACGGCCCCGCCGGCGATCTGGAACATGTAGACGATGCCGCCCGCGAGGCTGGAGCGCGAGGGGTCGAGCGCGGTGACGGCGGCGGTGGTCACCGAGGGGTAGAAGAGGCCGACCCCGAGGCCGGTGATGATCAGCCCCGGCACCAGGGCGGTGTAGCCGGAGTCGGCGCCGAACCGTGAGAGCAGGAACGGCCCGACGACGAGGCCGACCGAGCCGGCGGTGACGACGGTCTTGCCGCCGACGCGGTTGTAGAGCGGGCCGGCGACGAAGGAGGTCGCCGCGAAGATGGCGAGCATCGGCAGCATTCCCGACGCCAGACTTCAGCGGCGAGTAGCCGAGGATCTTCTGCATCAGCTGCGGCGCGTAGAGGACGGTGGTGAAGAAGACCGCCGACATCAGCAGGGTCGCAATGCAGGCGGCGGTGAAGGGGCGGTTGCGGATGATGTCGCCGGGGACCAGGGCGGCACGCCTTCATCCGCGGCTCGACGAAGGCGAAGGCGATCGGCGAGGACGGCGGCGAGCACGAACATCGCCACCACCCTCGGGTCGCCCCAGCCCCAGTCCGCCGCCTGGTCCATGCCGACCAGCAGGAAGACCAGGGCGAGGGAGAGGGTGACGATGCCGCCGTAGTCGATCCGCCGCTCCTCGACCTCGACCGGCGGCTGGTGGACCTTGAGGTAGGTGACGAGCATCGCCAGGGCGGCGATCGGGACGTTGAGGAAGAAGATCCACCGCCAGCTCGCCAGGTCACTGAGGGCGCCGCCGATCAGCGGCCCCATCGCGTTGCCGATCCCGGCCGCGCCGAGGATCAGGCCGCCCGCCAGCCCGGCCTTCGACTCCGGGAGAGCGGCGAAGGTCATCCCGAGAATGGCCGGCCACATCAGCGCGCCGCCGATCCCCATCCCAACCCGTGCGGCGATCAGCAGCCCGGTGTTGGGGGCGAGTCCGCCGGCGAGCGAGAAGGCGGCGAAGATCACCGAGCCGATGAAGAAGACCTTGCGGCGGCCAAACATGTCGGCGAGCTTGCCGCCGGCGACGATCGCCATGCCGAAGGTCAGCGCGTAGGCGTTGATCACCCACTGGGTGGTGCCGACATCGGTGTCGAGGTCGTGCTCGATCGAGGGCAGGGCGACGTTGAGCGCGGTGAAGTCGTTGGCGATCACCAGCACGCCGAGCCCCATCGCGACCAGGGCCATGACCGTGCCCGGGGCCATCCGGTCCTCGCTGGCGGTGGCCGCGGCGCTCTCCACGGCGCCCAACTCTAGGCAGCGGCGCGGAGGTCCGGCGCCGCCTCAGTCCAGCTCGGCGAATAGTCGAGGGTCGTTGGAGCAGATGCCGTCCACGCCCATCGCGGCCAGCCGCCGCATCGCGCCGGGGTCGTCGACGGTCCAGGCGATCAGCTCGACGTCGGCGGCCCGGGTTGCCTCGACGAGTCGCGGCGTGATCACGGGGTGGTAGACCCACATCGCCTCCACGCCCATCCGCGGCAGCTCGGCGGCAGCCAGGGCCGGCGCGCGACGGCGCATCAGCGCGCAGCCCTGCGTAGACGAGCGGGATCGCCCAGCGCTTGGAGGTCCAGTCACGGCCCACCTTGGGATAGGTCCATCCCCGCCTCAGGCCCGGGGCGAGCCCGCGCAGGCGCTCCAGGGTGCTCAGCTCCATAGTCGAGACCATCGAGCGTTCGATCAGCCCGCGCTCGGAGAGAGCCACGGCCAGCTCCTCCTCGCGCCCCGGCAGCTTCAGATCGCAGTCGATCTCGACCCGCTCCAGCGGCGGGCGGGTGAAGGCGTCCAGCGCCTCGGTGACGGTGAGCGGCTCGCGCCGCCGGGCGTCGTGCCAGTCGTGGGCGACGACCAGCGGGGAGCGCTGCTCGGGGGCGACTTCGGGTGACCGTCCGGGAGCCACAGCACGTCCAGCTCGATCATGTCGACGCCGGCCTCGACCGCGGCGGCGAAGCTCTCGAGGGTGTTGCCGGGGCGGAGGGGGTCGGCGCCCTTGTGGCCGACCAGCCTCAGAAGAGCTGGTTCTCCCCGGCGAAGATCTCGGAGACCGAGTCGTCGGTGAAGATCCGCCTGATCGAGTCGGCGAACGTGCCGGCCGTGGAGAGAACGGTGATGTTGTCGGGGCCGTCCGGACGCAGGGGGATCGTGTCGGTGACGACGATCCTCTCGATCGCCGAGTCTGCCAGGCGCTCATAGGCGGGGCCCGAGAAGACGCCGTGGGTGGCGCAGGCGATCACTCGCGCGGCGCCCTCCTCCATCACCGTCTCCGCCGCCGCGCAGAGGGTGCCCGCGGTGTCGATCATGTCGTCGACGAGGACCGCGGTCTTGCCCTTGACGTCGCCGACCACATAGCCGATCTCGGCGACCTGCTGGGCGGGGCGCTCCTTTTCCATCACCGCCCAGTGGCTGCCGACCTTGCGGGCGAAGTTCCGCGCCGACTTGACCCGGCCGGCGTCGGGCGAGACGATCACCAGCTCGTCGCCTCCCCAGTCCTGGTCCGTGAACCACTGGGTCAGCATCGGCATCGCGGTCATGTGGTCCACCGGGATGTGAAAGAAGCCCTGGACCTGCCCGGCGTGGAGGTCCATGGTCAGCACCCGGTCGACGCCGACCTGCTCCAGGCACTTGGCGACGACCCGGGCGGAGATCGGCTCGCGGGGGGCCGACTTCTTGTCCTGGCGGGCGTAGCCGTACCAGGGCATCACCGCGATGATCCGGTGCGCCGAGGCGCCCTGCGCAGCGTCGGCCATCATCAGCAGCTCGAACAGGGCGTCGTTGGGGGTCATGCCGTTCTGCCCGTTGGCGCAGGTGGACTGGACGAGGAAGACGTCAGCTCCCCGAATCGACTCCTCGTAGCGGCAGTAGACCTCGCCGTCGTCGAAGGTCTTCAGGGTCACCTGGCCGATGTCGAGCTCGAGCTTGCCGGCGATCTTGGCGGCCAGGTCGATCGAGCAGCGCCCGCCGAAGACCATCATCCGCTTCGAGTAGTCGTGCGGGATCGCGGTCGCCGGCCGCGTCTCGGGGATCGTGCTCACGAGTCGTCTTCCTCTTCTGGGGACTGGGCCTTGCGCTTCGAATAGTCGGCGATGTTCCGCTGGTCGTTGTCCGAGACCGCCAGCGACCCCGGCGGCACGTCGGAGCGGATGACAGCGCCGGCGCCAGTGTAAGCGCCTTCGCCGATGTCAACAGGCGCGACCATCATCGTGTCGACGCCGATCCGCACGTGGTCCCCGATCACCGTCCGGTGCTTGCGGGAGCCGTCGTAGTTTGCGGTGATCGCCCCGGCGCCGAGGTTTGAATCGGCGCCGATCGTAGTGTCGCCGACGTAGGAGAGGTGCGGGACCTTGGAGCGCTCGCCGATCTCGGAATTCTTGATCTCGACGAAGGACCCCGCCTTGGCACCGGCGCCCAGCCGGGTTGCCGGGCGCAGATAGGCGAAGGGCCCGATCGTGCAGCCGTCGAGGACCTCGCACTCGACGAGGTAGGAGTGCGGAACGCTGACCTTCCGGCCGAGCGTGGTGTCGATCAGGGTCGCGTGCGGGCCGACGACCGAGCCGGCTCCGACCTCGGTGCGACCCCGCAGCGAGGTGCCAGGCTCGAGCCGGACGTCGGCGTCGATCGAGACGTCGGCGTCGACCCAGGTAGAGGTGGGATCGACCACGGTGACACCCGCCATCATGTGGCGCTCGAGGATCTGGGACCGCGCCTTCGCCTCGGCGATCGCGAGGTCTGCCCGGTTGTTGACGCCGAGGGTGACGGCGTCGTCGGAGGCGAGGTGCGCGGCCACCTTGAGGCCCTCCGCCCGGATCAGGGGCAACACGTCGCCGAGGTAGTACTCGCCCTGGGCGTTGTCGTTGCCGATCCGGGCCAGCGCCTCGGCCAGCGGAGCGGCGGCGAACGCATAGGTGCCGGTGTTGATCTCCTTGATTCCCAGCTCCTCAGCGGTCGCGTCGCCGGGCTCCTTGGCCTCGGCGATCCGAGCCAGCTCGCCACGATCGTCGCGGACGATCCGCCCGTAGCTGCCGGGGTTTTCGAGGACGGTGGTCATCACGGTTGCCGCGGCGCCCTCCTCCTCGTGGGCCGAGAGCAGGGCCGAGACGACCTCGGCTGAGATCAGCGGGTGGTCGCCGGAGAGCACCACCACCGTGTCCGAGGCTCCGATCAGCTCGGCAGCGGCCCTGACCGCGCCACCGGTGCCGTCGGCCTGCGGTTGGACCACGGTCTCGATTCCCTCGGGCAGGGCTTCGGAGATGTCGAGGCCCGGTGAGACGATCACGGCAATCCGCCCGGCCCCTGCCTCCCGCGCTGCGAGGACGGGCCAGGAGACGAGTGGCCGGCCGCAGACCGGATGCAGGACCTTGGGCACCGAGGAACGCATCCGCGTCCCCTCGCCGGCGGACATGACGAGGACGGTGGGAGCCTTGCTCACCTGCGAATCGTAGACCGGACCGCCGGGCTGAGCAGGATGGAGGCCCTCAGTGGACCGCTGCCTTCAGCCCGATCATGACCAGCCCGAGGCCGGCGCTGATCGCGGTGAGGACGACCGTGCCGAGGATCCCGGCCCGGCGACGGCGAGCGGTGACGAAGCCGAATGCGGTGAGGAGGGCGACCCCGACCAAGAGGGCCAGGTTGTCCGCGTGGTCCTCGGAGAGGATCCCCAGGGGCTCGGCCAGCAGGACCAGGGCCGGCGGCAGCGCCCCGAGCACCAGCGGCATCTGGCGGTACAGCGCTTCGCGGACGTCCGCGGCGCTGATCGGCTCGCGGTCGACGACTCCCGCGGCGAGGATGTGCGCGTAGCCGTGGGCGAGCCAGAAGATCACGGCGCTGCCGAGTACCGCGAGGAACGTGGCGACTCCCCCCACCTTGGGCTGCTCGCTGAAGGCCCCGATCAGCGCCGTCGCCAGGATGATCCCGTAGATCACCCCGGCGAGATCGAGGCGGGCGAGGTCGCGCTTGCGGACGCTCATCTCCATCGCGCCGACTCTAGAGGCGCTTCCGGCCACCCAACACGGGCCGAACGAGCCCTTCCGTGCCCTATAGACGCATAACCTTGCGTTCGGCCTGCCGGAGCCCGGTTGGCGGCTATGGTCGGAGCGCGCTCCGGGGTGGTGTAGTCGGTAGCACACCTGGTTTTGGTCCAGGCAGCGGGCGTTCGAATCGTCCCCCCGGAATTTTCGCGCCGATCGGCCGGAGAAAACCGATCGGCGCTATTGTCCGGCGGGCAGGAGAGGACAGTCGCACGGGCCCATCAGGGAGGGTCCTCTACAGACGGAGAGAGATGCGCAAGCTCATCGCAGTTTCGGTCGTCTTCGCCGGGCTGGTCTTTGCCCCGGCCGCCAATGCCACCATCGACAGCGTCTTCAACGGCGATGTCAGCTGCACCGTCCAGGGGGACGGGGTCCGCTTCTGCAGCAACACCGACCCGAGCCCGCGCAGCACGACGAAAACCTTCGACGGCGTCCCGATCGACGTCAACGTCGCCTTCCCGAAGGCGCCGGACTCCGGACCCGACGGCAACTACCCGCTGATCATGATGTTCCACGGCTACGGCGGCTCCAAGATCGGCCTCTCCGGCATGCACCGCTGGCTCGACCGCGGCTATGCGACCTTCAGCATGACCGACCGCGGCTTCCACGAGTCCTGCGGCAACGCCGCCTCGGTCGCCGCTGACCCGACCGGCTGCGATAAGGGCTACATCCGACTGATGGACGACCGCTACGAGGTCCGCGACGCGCAGGACTTCGCCGGCAAGCTGGCCGACCAGGGGCTCGTCTCCCCGACGAAGATCGGCGCCACCGGCGGCTCCTACGGCGGCGGCATGTCGATGGCGCTGGCGGCGCTCAAGGACCGCCAGATGATGCCCGACGGCAGCCTCGTCCCCTGGAAGAGCCCCGACGGCACCCCGATGTCGCTTGCCGCCGCCACGCCCGAGGTCCCCTGGACCGACCTCTCCTACTCGCTGACCCCCAACGGCAGCACACTCGACTACGTCGCAGACGCCTCCTACAGCGGCCGCCTTGGGATTTACAAGCAATCGTTCGTCGGCGGCCTTTACCTGGTCGGCTGCTTCGTGAGCGGGATCTGCTCACCGACCGCACCCGATCCCAACGCCGATCCCGACGCCGACCTCACCGCCTGGAACAAGCGCCTCAACGAGGGCGAGCCCTATGACGGAGACGCCGAGGTTGCCTCAATCCTCGATGAGATCAAGCAGCACCACTCCTCCTACTACATCGACCACTCCGAGGCCCCGGCGCCGCTGTTGATCTCCAACGGCTGGACCGACGATCTGTTCCCCGCCGACGAGGCGATCCGCTTCTACAACCGGACAAAGAGCGAGTACCCCGACGCCCCAGTCTCGCTCTTCTTCATGGACTACGGCCACATGCGGGGCCAGAACAAGGGCAACGACATCGCGCTCTTGGCGGCTCGCGAGGAGAAGTGGTTCGACTACTACGTCAAGGGCAACGGCACCGGCAGCGGTGGCGCCCTCCCCTACCAGGGGGTCGAGACCTTGACCCAGACCTGCCCCAGCTCAAGCCCATCCGGCGGTCCCTACCTCGCCAAGGACTGGGCCCACGTCTCCAAGGGAGAGGTCCGCTACGCATCGAAGGCGGCGAAGACGATCGACCCGACCGCCGGTGATCCGGCGATCGGCGCCACCTTCGATCCGGTCAGCGGCCCCGGCGCCTGCGCGCAGGCCTCGGGCGCCGATCAGACCGGCACCGCCACCTATCGCCTGCCAGCCGCGAGCCGATCCGGCTACACGTTGATGGGCTCGCCCACCGTGGTCGCCGATTTCAAGCTCACCGACGCGAACTCCCAGGTCGCCGCCCGCCTCCTCGATGTCGGCCCCGACGGCAAGGAGACCCTGGTCGGCCGCGGGCTCTGGCGGCCAAAGACCAATCCCGGATTCGTCAAGCAGGTCTTCCAGCTCCACCCCAACGGCTGGCACTTCGCGGCTGGGCACGTCGCCAAGCTCGAGCTGCTGCCCAACGACGCCCCGTACGGCCGGGTCTCAAACGACCAGCAGCCCGTGCAGGTGAGGAACCTCCACCTGACCCTTCCGGTCCTGGAGAAGCCGGGTTCGGTAGGCGGCGTGGTCAGGGCCAAGTCCCCGAAGCTCCTCCCCAAGGGCGACGAACTGGCTCCCGGCTTCGCCAACTTCGGCAAGGTCCGCGCCCATCTCAACGGCAAGCTAGACGTCCGCGGCAAGCGACTCCTGGCCGAGGTCAGCTGCCCAACGGGCTGGGCCTTCTGCCGCAAGGGCAAGATCACCGTTCGCGGAGCGCCGAGGCACGGCAGGGCGGGGCGCGGGCTGATCGCCCACGGCACCTTCAGCTCCGAAGGCGGTAAGACCAAGTCGTTGCGCCTGAAGATGAACCGCAGGGGCCGCCGCTACTTCAAGCACCACGACCGCCTGCGGGTCAGGGTCAGGGTCTCGACCGCGGAGTCGGTCGGCGCGGCCACCAAGACGACGAGCGCGAGCGGCTAGACGGGCGGCACCTTGCCGGCCTCTGCGCCCGGCTCGAGCGCCGGGCCGCGCGCCGAGGGGATGCCGAGGACGCGCATCGCCTTGAGGCCGAGGCCGAGCTTCTCGCGGCCGGCCGTGGCCGAGACGTCGTGCCCGCATAGCTCCTTGGCCCTCTCCAGCCGATAGCGGATCGTGTGGCGGTGGGTGAAGAGCTGTTTGGCCGTGGCTGCCACGTTGCCGTCGTTCTCCAGGTAGGTCTCGACCGTGAGCACCAGCTCCGTCTCGTACTGATCATCGTAGGCGGCGAGCGGCTCGATCGTCTCTGCGTAGAAGCGCTCCAGCTCGCCCGGGTCCTCGCTCATCGCCGGCAGCAGCAGCCGGTAGGCGCCGGTGTCCTCGAAGGCGAGCAGCGAGCGCCCCTCGGCCTCGCCGACGTTGACGGCCAGCCGCGCCTCGTTGCCGGCCCGGTAGAGGTCGACGGGGTCGGCAGCGCGGCGGCTGTGTCCAATCGTCGAGTGGAATGCCGAGAGGCTCTCGGACAGCTCCCTCTCAAGCGCCGCGGCTGCACGACCCAGGCGCTCCTCCTCGGCGGCTGGGACGATCACCGCGACAACCGCAGCCTCGGCCTCCTCGAGCGCCGCCAGCGACCCCGGCGCCGCGGAGCGCAGCGAGCGCATCGCCAGCGTCAGGACGCGCGCCCTCCACTCGTCGGTCTGGGGTGCCCGCGGCGCGGCCCGCAGCATCAGCACGCCGGCCCCCTTCTGGAGGTCGGAGCCGAGTTCGGCCCCCCGGGCGCAGATGTCGCCGCGGTCGGTGACCTCGCGCGAGAGCACGGCGCGCACGAAGCCGGCCGCCGCCTCCTCGCTCTCCCACTCGGGTGAGCGGGCCCGTTCCAGCTCGAGGGCGAGCAGGGTGGTCACCATCCGCGCAATCGCCGCGTCCGGCTCGGCCTTGCTGCGATAGCGCAGCTCCCCGACCGGGGCGTCGGCGACCCGCAGGACGACCGAGACGACGCCTTCGCCGGCGGCGAGCAGCCGCTGCTCCTGGTCGGGCGACGCGCCCGCGACCGCGAGCACCGCGCTGGAGCGGTCGATCAGGGCGATGCTGGCGTCCAGCACCCTGGCCGCGGCCCGGGCCACAGCCGGCAGGCCGGCACCCGACTCGACCGCCTCGGCCAGCGCCTCGAGCGTGCCGGTTCCGCCGTTCCTCGCGGTGCTTGCAGGGGTTTTCTTCGTCTTTTCGGTTGCCACGCCCAGCGATTATCCCGGCCGCGCCCAACCGGCGCCGGCCGGTCGGGGGTGCCCGCTCAGCCCTGGCTGAAGAGGTCGGTGATCTCGTTGTAGTTGACGACGATCAGCACCCCGAGCCCGACGCCGATCGAGACCAGGATCAGCAGCACGAAGAGCGAGAGGAAGCCGGCGGCGATCTTCTCCCAGACCCGGCCGTAGGAGCTCAGCGCGGGGACCAGGATCAGGGTGACGAACGCGACCAGGCTGATCAGCCCGGCGGCGCCGAAGATCAGGTACTCGTTGCCGATCCTGGCCAGCGGCACGTGGTCAGGGGACCTGGGCTGTGGCTCTTGGCTCTGATCTCACCTCGGAGGAATTCTGGCGCAACTGGGTGACGATCAGGGCGATCGCGGCGCAGAGGGCGAAGGCCGAGGCCCCCAGGGCCCAGCCGGCGCTGACATCGCTCAGGTAGTGGACGCCCAAGTACACGCGTGAGAGTCCGACGACGGCCGCCACGCCGACGCCGGCGAGCACGAGGGCGCTTCCCCGCGCCATCCCCGGCCGTAGCCGCATCACCATCGTCACCGCGAGCCAGACGTAGAAGGTCGAGTACGCGGCGTGGCCGCTGGGGAAGGAGGAGCCGGCCGCGGAGACGAGCCCGCCGTCGGGCCGGGGCCGGTCAACGGCGTCCTTGAGCAGGTGCAGTCCGGCGATGACCAGGGCCATCCCGGCGACCAGGATCCAGAACTCCCACCAGCGGCGAGCCAGGGCCAGCGCGAGCGCGCAGCCGAAGGCCAGGGTCCAGACCAGCCCCGGCGCGCCGAGATTCGTCACCGCCTTGGCCAGGGTCGTCAGCCAGGGAGTCCGGATCGACCCGGCGACGTCCTGGGCGGTGAGGTCGCCGGGTGTCGGGCCCGGGTCGTCGCCGACGACCACGGCGTACGCGATCAGGACGAAGAGCCCGATGGCGAGCACCGCGAGCGTGCTCGTGAACTCGAGCCCGAAGTTCCCACCAGGCGTCAGCCGGTTCCAGACGAACCGCGCCTGCGGCCGGAAGCGGCGCCCCAGCGGCGGCAGCCAGGCGGTCGCCCTCTGCCCCTCCATCCACTCGACCGTCCGGCGGCGGTTCTCGGGGACGCGAAGGAAGCGGAAGGCGACGACCGAGCCGACCGTGATCACGATCAGGGTGCCAAGGATGAACGCGCCCCGCCCCGCGTATTCGGCAGCGCTGTCGATGCTGCGGGAGAAGATGTAGCCGATCAGGATGTGGGCCGAGGCCCAGATTCCGGTGCCGAGGATGCTGTACGGGACGAAGGCGCGGTAGCGCATGCCGGAGCTGCCGGCGACGAAGGGCGCCAGGGCCCGCACGAGGCTGATGAAGCGCCCGATCAGGATCGTCTTGCCTCCGTGCCGTTCGAAGTAGTCCTCGACCCTGCTGAAGCGCTCCTCGCTGATCCCGACGCGGGGACCGTGGCGCAGGACGAATCCCCGTCCGAGGCGGCGGCCGACGAAGAAGCTGGTGGTGTCGCCGAGCCAGGCGGCGAACCAGCCGATCGCGATCAGCAGGTAGATGTCGACCGCACCCTGGCCGGCGACCGCGCCGCCGATCAGCATCACCGTCTCGCCGGGCACGACCAGTCCGACGAAGGCGCCGGTCTCGAGGAAGGCGAGCACGCCGACCAGCAGGTAGGTCCAGGCCCCGAGTGTGTTGGAGACGTCCTCGAGCAGCCCCTGGAGGTTCTCGTGCGGGACCAGGCGGCCGACCACGTAGTAGACGGCGATCACCGCGATTGCCACCAGGACGAGGCCTAGGTGCTTGTTGCGCAGCGCCGCCGGGACCCTCACGGCGCCGCCCCCCCTTCGCAGACGATCGCGTCGTCGCGGCCGAGCCGCTCCGCTGCCGCCCGAGCCGCGTGGAGGTCTGTGAAAAGGCCGAAGGCGGTCGGCCCCGAGCCGCTCATCCCGGCCAGCGGGGCGCCCGCATCGCGCAGGGCCGAGATCGCCTCGCCGATCTCCGGCCGCAGCGCCCGCGCCGCCGCCTCGAGGTCGTTGGTGAGCAGATCTGAATAGGCCAGAGGCGACCCTCCCGAGCCGGCCGCCTCCAGCAGCTGCGCGGCGAGCGCGTCCAGCTCGGCGTCGCTGCGGGTCAGTCCCTGGCGATCCGCTTCGGCGTAGACCTCGGCGGTGCCCAGTCCGCCGCCGCCCGGAAGCAATATCAGCGCGTGGGGGCGCGGCTCCGGCAACCGCCTCACGCTCTCCCCCGCGCCCTCCACCAGCGCCGTCGCAGGCACCAGCTGAGAGGGAACGTCGGCGCCGACCGCGGCGGCGATCTGAGCAAGCTCGGGCACGTCGGCCCGGGCCATCCGCAGTACAGCCGCGGCGTCGGCGCTGCCGCCGCCGAGCCCGGCGGCGACGGGGATCCGCTTCTCGATCCTCACGCGCACCGGCGGATGCTCCCAGCCTCGCCGGCGCAGCTCCGCCAGGGCGCGAGAGGCGAGGTTCTCGCCCTCCACGCCGGGACACTCCACCTCGTCCGCCTCCGGGGCTGACCCGATCTCGATCGTGTCGGCCAGGGTGAGGGGCTCGAACAGCGAGCAGATGCGGTGCAGGCCGTCAGCATCACGCCGACCCCCGAGGAAGAGGCAGAGGTTGAGCTTGGCGGGAGCCAGGATCGTCTCAGTCATGCGATTCTCAGATTGCCCTGGCCAGGGCCTCGAACTGGGCCGGGGCGAGCGACTCGGCGCGGGCGTCGGCGGGCAGGCCCATCTCCTCGAGGGCAGCGCGGACGGCAGCGATCCGCCCCGGCTCCGCCAGCTCCAGCGAGCGCGCCAGCGACTTGCGGCGGTGGGCGAAGGCCTGGCGCACGAGCCGCACGGTCGCTTCGTCGGCGCAGGGGCCCCGTCGCGAAATGCGCAGCACGGCCGAGGCCACCCGCGGCCTCGGCTTGAAGACAGCCGGGTCCACAGTGCGAACCAGTCGCACCTCCGCGGCCAGCTGGACCAGAACCGAGGCCGAGCCATAGGTCCGCGACCCGGCGCCGGCCCGGAGGCGATCGGCGATCTCCCGCTGGACCATCACGGTCCACTCGCGCAGCGATGGCAGCTCGGCGATGGTGCGCAGTATCACCGGAGTCGCCACCGCGTAGGGAAGGTTGGAGACCAGCGCCGTCGGGGCCGGGTCGAGCGCGGCGAGGTCGAGCCGGAGCGCGTCCCCCCAGTGGATCTCGACGTTGGGCATGCCACCAACCGGCTCGAGCGCTCCTTCCAGCCTGCGGTCCAGCTCGATCGCGTGGACGTAGCGGGCAACGGCGGCCAGCCTGCCGGTCAGGGCCCCCTCCCCGGCGCCGATCTCCAGCGCGACATCGCCGTGGCTGACGCCGGACTCGCGCACGATCGCCTCCAGGAGGTTGGTGTCCGCGAGGAAGTTCTGACCCAGTCTCGGGGGCGGCGGCGCAGCCAATTTCGGAATCACCACCCGAGCACGCGCCGGGCGTTCGCCTCGACGCTTCGCTCGAGCTGCTCCGGGGCGACCCCTCGGGCTTCGGCGATCCGCTCCGAGGTCGCGACCACGTTGGCCGGCTGGTTCGGCTTCCCCCGCACGGGCTGTGGCGAGAGGTAGGGGGAATCGGTCTCCACCAGGAGCAGCTCCTCGGGCAGGGCGGCCGCCGCCTCGCGCAACTCCCCGGCCTTGGGATAGGTGACGTTGCCGGCGAAGGAGCAATACCAGCCGCGCTCGGCGGCGTCGCGGACCCGCTGCGGCGCCGAGAAGCAGTGCAGGATCACGGGCCCCGCGGCGCGCCGCTCGAGGGTGGCGAAGACCTCGTCCACCGCCTGCGTCGAACCCTCGGCGTCGCGAACGTGGATCACGATCGGCAGCCCGGCCTCGCCGGCGACCTCGATCTGGGCCTCGAACGCCCTGCGCTGGTCGGCCCGCGGCGCGCCGTCGCGGAAGTAGTCGAGCCCCGTCTCGCCGATCGCCAGCACCGTGGGCTCGGCGGCGAGCTTGGAGATCTCCGACGCCGTTGCGGCATCGAATCCGGAAGCCGAGTTGGGATGGCGCCCGACACTCGCGAACACCTCCTGGTGCTCTCCGGCGAGCCGGACCGCGTCGCGGTTGGAGCTCTCCTCGATTCCGATCTCCAGGATCCGCCGCACGCCAGCCTCCCGCGCCGCGGCGACCAGCTCCACGGCGGGGGGCTCGCAGAGGGAGAGGTGGGCGTGGGTGTCGACCACGCGGTGAAGTCTAGGAACGCCTCTGGCGCCCGAGGGGCGGGGCCGGCCGGAGCGCCTCAGCGCTTGAAGCGGAAGATCATGCCGTCCTCACCCGAACAGGTGGTCCGACCCGAGCCCGTACACGACCATCCTCCTCCACAGGTGGTCGGTCGTGTGACACCACTTCCCGGTCGGGATCGGCAGGCACTGCTTGAACAGCAGCACCACCACCGACGAGTGCGCGGTCTTCCGCTCGAAGTACCCGTCCTTGTGGAACGTCACCCCGTCGTACTCCCAGCCCAGCGTGTCGCCGGCGCCGGACATCTCGACTCGATGCCGCAGCGGCCCGACCCAGGTCAGCGTCGGCCTCCGGTAGCAGTAGCCCTGCGTCCAGTAGATCGTCGCGTACGACGTGTGCGTCACCCACCGGGCCTTCGCCGTCTGCCCGCAGGTATGCGACACGCCGGCCCAATCATCATCGAGCGCGGCATCGCCGAACAGCGTCGCCTGTTGGTCGTTCGCCCCGAGCTGGTCGTCTCCGATCATCTGCGCGGTCACGCAGGCGCCCGTCTTGTTGCAGGTCGTCCTCGAGCTGCCGGTCGGGTCTGCGCCGAACGCCTTCTGCACCCCGAACCACAGGGCGTAGCACCCGAGGATCCAACTCTGACTTCCTCCTGGGAGAGCTGACCGGGTGCCCGCCTCAGCGCTTGAAGCGGAAGATCCTGCGGTCGCGGTGCCTGACTTTGGTGGCCAGGTTTCGGGCCGTGACCACGATCTTCAGGCTCGCACCCCTGAAGTGGGCCTTGAGGTTGCGCCTGGCCGCCCCGTTGAGAATGAACTTGGCGCTTCGCGGATGCCCGCGGCGGATGATCCCCCCCGCGTGCACGGACGGGTTGTGCCCGGGAAGCCGCAGTTTCCCCCTGACCTTGACGAAAGAATCGGCCGAGACGAAGATCGGGAACCTGAGGATCCGGCGCGCGTGCAGCTTGCGGGGGCCGCCGATCCTCACCGCGGGCGCCCTGCTCGCTGCCGCCGCCCCTCCCTGGCTGGCGCCTGCCTGACTCGCGACGAGCGCCGTCGCCACCACGACCCCGACGATCAGGCCAACGCGTGCACGCCCCAAGCTCACCCTCCTTCTCGGCTACGGACTAAGACGACTCTACAACCTCAGACCGGAGCCTCGATCCTCGGGAAAAGCGGCGGCAGCCGGCCGATCCGTGCCCCGCCGCCGCGGGCGCCGAACTCGGAAAGCTCACGGCCGTCCTCGCCCAGAGCCTCGAGCAGGCGGCCGCTCGAAGATGGCAGGAAGGGCAAGACCAGGAGGGCCACGACCCGCAGGCCCTCGGCCAGGTTGTAGAGCGCTCGGTCGAGCGCCTCCGCCGAGGCTTCCTCCTTGGCCAGCTCCCAGGGCCGCGTCTCCTCGACGTAGCGGTTGAGCCGCCGCACCAGAGCCCAGATCTCCTCCAGGGCGGTGCTGATCCGTGCCTCGTCTAGCAGCGCCCGCACGCTCTCCCCGGCGCTCCCGATCGCCTCGGCCAGGTCGGGATCGGCCTCCGCGGCGGGGACGACCCCCTCGCGGTAGCGCTCGACCATCGCCAGGGTGCGGCTGGCGAGATTGCCGAACTCGTTCGCAAGCTCGCTCTCGTAGCGGGCCTCGAAGCCGGCGGTCGAGATCGATCCGTCCTGGCCGAAGCTGACCTCGCGGAACAGGTAGTAGCGCAGGGCGTCGGCCCCGTAGCGGTCGATCACCTCGAAGGGGTCGAGGACGTTGCCGAGCGATTTCGACATCTTCTTGTCCCCCATCAGCAGGTAGCCGTGGATGACCATCTGCTGCGGTGGCCCGATCTCGGCCGCCATGCAGAGCGCGGGCCAGATCACCGCGTGGAACTTGAGGATGTCCTTGGCCATCACGTGAAGGGTTGCCGGCCAGTAGCGCCCGCTCAGGTCCTCGCCCTCGCGGGCGAAGGTGAGCGCCGTGTAGTAGTTGAGCAGCGCGTCGAACCAGACGTACATCCGCTGCGAGTCATCCCAAGGGAGGGTCATTCCCCACTTCAGCCGGGGCCGCGAGAGGGAGACGTCCTCCAGTCCCTGCTTGATGAACGAGACCGCCTCGTTGCGGCGGAAGTCGGGGACGACGAAGTCCGGCTGCTCCTCATAGAGGCGCTCGAGGCGCTCCTGGAAGGCGGAGAGCCGGAAGAACCAGTTCTCTTCGCGCTCGCGCTCGAGCGGGATCTCGTGGATCGGGCAGGTGTGGCCGGGGCCCAACTCGCGCTCGGTCTTGAAGTCGGCGCAGCGCGGGCAGTACCAGCCCTCGTAGACCCCCTTGCTGACCCAGCCGCCGTCATAGACCCGCTGCATGATCTCCGCGACCCTCGCCCCGTGAAGGGGGTCGGAGGTGCGGATGAAGAAGTCGTTGGTGACCTCGATCTTCGGCATCAGCTCGCGGAACCTCTCGGCGTTGCGGTCGGCCAGCTCCTGCGGGCTGATCCCCTCGCGCTCCGCGGCGGTCTCGATCGGCTCGCCGTGCTCGTCGGTGCCGGTGAGGAAGAAGACGTCCTCGCCGCGCTGGCGCATGTGACGGGCCAGGACGTCTGCCGCCATGCAGGTGTAGGCGTGGCCCAGGTGCGGCTCGGCGTTGACGTAGTAGATCGGGGTGGTGACGTAGTAGGGCACGATCGCTGAGGGTAGAGGGCGGTCGGCGGCCCCCTACCGCCTCGCCTCCCTGCCGGTGAGGGCGCGGTAGAGCTCATTGGCGCGGGTGCCCGTGAGGGCCGCGACGACGCTGGCCGCGGCCCTCGGCCGCGCGCCTGATTGCACGAGGTGGCGCAGGGCATCGACCGCGAAGCTGATGTCGTCGCCGTGCTCGTCGGCCTGGGCGGGGCCGATCACCAGCACGATCTCGCCCTTGACGTCGGAGCGGAAGCGGCGTGCCAGCTCCGCCAGCGTTCCCCGCGAGACCTCCTCGTGGAGCTTCGAGATCTCGCGGCAGACAGCCGCCGGGCGGTCGGGGGCGATCGCGGCGAGCGCCGCCAGCGACTCGCCGATGCGGCGCGGCGACTCGAAGGCGATCACGGTCTCGGTCGAGCGCAGGACCCGCTCCATCTCCCCGGTCCGTTTCGGCAGGAACCCCTCGAAGCGCCAGCGGTCGGTGGGCAGGCCGGAGGCGACCAGCGCCACCGGGACCACGGAGGGCCCGGGGAGCACCTCGACCTCGAGGTTGCGCTCGATGCAGGTCCGCAGCAGCCGGTAGCCGGGGTCGGAGATCGCCGGCATGCCCGCGTCGGAGACGAGCGCGACCCGCGCGCCGCGCTCGATCCTCTGCGCCAGCTCCTGGGCCCGCGGCGCCTCGTTGCCCTCGTGGTTGGAGACCAGGTGGGGAGCGGGCCGGATCCCGATCCGCTCCAGGAGCTTCCCGGTGCGCCGGGTGTCCTCGCAGGCGATGTAGTCGCAGGAGACGAGCGCCTCGCGGACTCGCGGGGTGAGGTCGCCGAGGTTTCCGATCGGCGTCGGGCAGACGATCAGGCGCCCCGCCACTAGATGTCTCTGCCCTCTCGCCCGAGCTCGATCCGGGCCATCGCGGCGGCGCCGATCATGCCCGCGTCCGGCCCCAGCTCGGCGGCGAGCACGGGCGTGGCGTTCATCGGCGCGAGCGCCCTTGCGCGGACTTCCTCGCGAGCCGGGCCAAGCATCAGCTCGCCGGCGGCGATCACCCCTCCGCCGACGACGATCACCTCCGGGTTGAAGATATTGGCGAAGCTGGTCAGTGCCGCCCCGAGCCGGCGGCCGACCAGCGCCACCACCGCGACTGCGGTTCCATCGCCCGCCAGGGCCGCCTCCGTCACCGCCCG
Source organism: uncultured Actinomycetes bacterium (assembly GCA_963738305.1). GTDB lineage: Bacteria > Actinomycetota > Thermoleophilia > Solirubrobacterales > 70-9 > JBBRHQ01. The sequence goes on from CAVTVU010000011.1 coordinate 60,708, forward strand.
GCCGTCGATCTCCGTGCCCTCCGCCGCGAGGCGGCCCAGGGCGGAGTCAGGCGCCCCCTCGGCAGCGTCCCGACCCTCGCGCCCGAGGGCGGTCCCCGAGGCCAGCGCCTCGACGCAGCCGCGACCCGGGCAATATCCCTGGCAGCGGGGGCCGTCCAGCTCGACGACCGTGTGGCCCAGCTCGGCCCCGGCGCCGATCGAGCCTCGATACAGCTCGCCGTCGATGACCAGCCCGCCGCCGATCCCGGTGCCGACCGTGACCATGACCGCGAATCGGGTTCCCTTGGCGGCGCCGTAGAGGTTCTCGGCCAGGGCGGCGACGTTGGCATCGTTGTCGATGAACACCGGCAGCCCGGTCCGCTCGGCGACCAGGTCGCGGATCGGCGCGTCGGCGATCGGCAGGTTGACCGAGGCGATCGCGACCCCGCGCCGGCGGTCGATCGTGGCCGGGATACCGAGGCCCGCAGCGGCCACCGCGGGGCGCGCCTGCCGAGCCTCCTCGATCTCTCGCACGAGCATCTCGACCAGCTGATCCTCGGTCTGCCCGGTGGAGCGCTCCTTGCTTTCCCAGAGCACGTTTCGCTCCTCGTCCAGCACCCCGAGCGCCATCTTGGTCCCGCCCAGGTCGACGCCGATCGTCTCGCTCACTCGGGTGACCGGGCGCTTTCGCTTTCAAGGAGCGGGGGCGTCGGGCAGGAATAGGTCGGCATCGGCACTATTTCTAGCCCTTTATGCCTTCCGACGGAGAACAGCAGCCCACCGGTAAGCCCGAGTACAAGGTCTACCGCTCCCGCAAGGGGTTCCTCTCGCGGTTCCGGAGCCCGGACCTGGCCAGCCTGCGCGAGCGGACCAGGCGCGCCCCCAAGGACGACAGGGACCACGGGGCGGGCAGGGAGAAGGCCGAGGGGCCGAAGCCCGGCATCACCCGCCGCCGCGTCCTGAAGTGGGTCGCGATCGCGGCGGGCGGATGGATCCTGCTCAGCATGCTGGCGTTCATGGTCTCGGCCCAGCTGCAGGCGTTCAAGCTTTCGAGCGACGCCAAGGACGCGCTCCACGGCAACCCCTTCCTCCTCGCCAGCCCGCAGACGATCCTCGTTCTGGGGACCGACGCGCGGCCGCCCGACACCAAGGGGACGGGGGCTCCCTCGCAGAAATGCTTCGACCAGCAGTCGCGCGGCGATGCCCCCCACGACGGCTGCTCGCAGGGGCAGTTCCGCGCCGACACCCTGATGCTGATCCGCGCCGGTGGCGGCGACTTCCAGAAGCTCTCGATCCCCCGCGACAGCTTCGCCGAGATCCCCGGCCAGAGCCCGCAGAAGATCAACGCCGCCTTCGCCCTCGGCGGCGCCAAGCTGCAGATCGAGGCGGTGGAGAAGTTCCTCGGGATCCCGATCGATCACGTCGCGATCATCGACTTCACGGGCTTTCAGGACCTGATCGACGCGGTCGGCGGGGTCGAGGTAAACGTTCCGCACAAGCTCTGCGCCGACATCTCCGGCGGCGCCGGGCACGGGCAGGGCGGGATCACCATCCGGCTGCACAAGGGCGATAACACCCTCGACGGTCAGAAGGCCCTCGCCTACGCCCGGGTGCGGGAGCCCAGCCCCTGCCCCGGCCCCGGCAAGAGCGCCTTTGCCTTCGGCTACAGCGACTTCGACCGGGCCAAGGCCCAGCAGGCGGTGATCAGCGGCATCAAAGGCCGGCTCACCGACCCGCTGCGCATCCCCTACAACTTCATCAAGGGCCCGATCATCGGCTGGGAGGCGCCGAAGGCGTTCGTCTCCGACATGGGCTTCTTCACGATGCCGCAGATGATCCTGGCAGCGGGGATCGGCGGCAACGCCGCTGCTGACGTCCTCTGCTCGGGCAACAACTCGGGTTGCGACCTGAACGGCCCCGGCGGCAGCATCGAGGTGCCCGAGTCGGTGCGGCGGAAGGCCGTCGACCGGTTCCTCAACGGCTGACCCCTACGATTACCGGCGCCGTGCCGATCTACGAGTACAAGTGCGCGAACGGCCACACCTTCGAGGCGATGCAGAGGATGGCCGACGACCCCCTGACCGAGTGCGAGGAGTGCGGCGCCCCGGTCGAGCGGGTCTTCCATCCGGTGGCCGTCCACTTCAAGGGATCGGGCTTCTACACGACCGACTACGGCTCGAAGTCGAAGGCCTCCGGCTCCGAGGGCGAGGCAAAGTCCTCCGACGGGGGATCGGGCTCCTCCGACAGCGAGTCGAAGTCCTCGACCGGCGAGTCCAAGTCGTCGGGCGGCTCTGGAGGGAGTGGCGAGAAGAAGGCCAAGAGCTCGAGCAGCGGCGACTGAGCCCAGCCTCCGATCCGGCCCGCGTTCTCTAGCCTGCCCCCATGTCCGCCGAGCCCAGCGTCGAGGTGTCCATGGATGAGATCGTCGCCCTCTGCAAGCGGCGAGGCTTCATCTTCCCCTCCTCCGAGATCTACGGCGGTCTCGGCTCCACCTACGACTACGGCCATTACGGCGTCCTGCTGAAGGGCAACGTCAAGGCCGAGTGGTGGCGCTCGATGCTCGCCGACCGCGACGACATCGTCGCCCTGGACTCGGCGATTCTCCAGCACCCGCGGGTCTGGGAGGCCTCGGGACACCTGGAGGGCTTCACGGACCCCCTGGTCGATTGCCGCACCTGCAAGCTCCGCTTCCGCGCCGACAAGCTCGAGGACGGGCGGTGCGGCCGCAAACCGTCGAAGCTCCCCGGGGAGGGACCCGACTGCGACCTGACCGAGGCGCGCCAGTTCAACCTGATGTTCGAAACGCAGATCGGGCCGGTTGCAGGGGAGGGCGCCGAGGTCTACCTGCGCCCCGAGACCGCGCAGGGGATCTTCATCAACTTCAAGAACGTGCTCCAGTTCGCGCGCAAGCGGCCGCCATTCGGGATCGCCCAGATCGGCAAGTCGTTCCGCAACGAGATCACCCCAGGCAACTTCGTCTTCCGCACCCGCGAGTTCGAGCAGATGGAGATGGAGTTCTTCGTCCCGCCCAGCGAGGCCGAGGACTGGTTCGAGCGCTGGATCGACCTGCGGCGCCGGTGGTATCTCGACCTCGGGATCCGGTCCGACCATCTGCGGATCCGCCCGCACGACGCCGACGAGCTATCCCACTACTCCTCTCAGACCAGCGACGTCGAGTACCTGTTCCCGATCGGCTGGTCGGAGCTGGAGGGGATCGCCAACCGCGGCGACTTCGACCTGAGCCGGCACGCGGAGTTCTCCGGCGAGAAGCTCGAGTACTTCGACCAGGAGACGAAGGAGCGCTACGTCCCCCATGTGATCGAGCCGGCCGCGGGCGCCGACCGCGCCACCCTGGCTTTCCTCGTCGACGCCTTCGACACCGAGGAGGTCGAGGGGCGCGAGCGCACGGTGCTGCGCCTCCATCCCCGGCTCGCGCCGGTCAAGGTCGCCGTGCTGCCCCTGGTCTCCAAGGAGGGGATGCCGGAGCGAGCGCGGGAGATCTACGAGGACCTGCGCGCTCGCCTTCCGGCCGAGTTCGACGAGGGCGGCTCGATCGGCAAGCGCTACCGCCGCCAGGACGAGATCGGCACCCCCTGGGGGGTCACCGTCGACGGGCAGACGATGGAGGACGGGACCGTCACCCTGCGCGACCGCGACTCGCTCGAGCAGGTGAGGGTCCCGGCAGAGGGGCTGGCCGAGGAGCTGGCCGGAAGGCTCGACGCCCCCTGGCGGTCCCCGAAACTCCCCGCCTGAACGCCGACCCCGCCGCCGAGACGTAAATAGGACACCTCATTGGTGAACGAGATCCGTCTCGCCCGGACCGCGGTTCGCGGCTCGCGGATGTCGGCGTGTACGGTCGCCAATCCGGCGTCCACACGCCCTGACAACTGAAGTCTCGGCGGCGGGGCCGCTTCAAGGCTTCCAGGAGTGGCCGTCGCCGAGGCGTTCGAGGCCGACCCAGGCGAAGTCCATGGCGATCGCCAGCACCTGCTCGGCGGGAACGTCGCGGTGCTCGTCCCACCAGTTGGCGAGGGACTGGGCTGCGCCGACGAGCTGCTGGGCCAGCATCTCGATCGCCTGCTCGCGCTCGACCCCCTCGGCAGGGGAGCCGGGAGGCGCCTCCGCGACCATCAGCGCGGTGATCGCGGCCGCCGCCTCATGCCGGAGGCGCTCAAAGGAGGCGGCGAGGTCGCTCTCGGCGGCGTTGCGGACCAACAGCCGCCAGGCGTCGCGGCGTCGTTCCACGAAGGCCAGGAAAGCCTCGAGGCCGGCCCGCAGCCGCGTCTCCCCCGGCTCGGCGGCCCCGGTGGCCGCGGCGACCGTCGCCAGCAGCTCGTGCACGTAGGTCTCCAGCAGGGCACCATGCAGCTCGCGCTTTGAGGAGAAGTGCTCGTAGATCAGCGCCTTGGAGATCCCCGCCCGCTCGGCGACGTCCTCGAGCGAGGTCTCGTGATAGCCACCGGCCGCGAAGGCGTCGAGGGCGGCCCCGAGGATCGCCTCGCGGCGATCGGCCGCGGCCATCCGGCGCCGCGGGCCTGGCCGCTCTGTGACCGGTCTCACAGAAGATTCACCTCGTAACTGACTCATGAGTCAGTTATCTTAAGGGAGCGAGCCCAACCCACACCCCGCAAGGAGAGCACGATGTCCGTAGCCGCCGACAGGGCAACCGCCACCGCCGACATCACCTACGAAGACCTGTACCGGCGCTGGGAGCAGGGCAACTGGAGCGCCTATGAGATCGACTTCTCCGCGGACCGGAGCGGATGGGAGGGCCTGAGCGAGATCCAGGCGAAGTCCGCCCTGTGGACGTACTCGATGTTCTTCTACGGCGAGGATTCGGTCGCCGACAACCTCTCCCCCTACATCGACGCCGCCCCGCTGGAGGAGCAGAAGTACTTCCTCACAACCCAGCAGGTGGACGAGGCCCGCCACGCCGTCTTCTTCCACCGCTTCTTTCGGGAGGTGATCGGGGCCGGCGAGAGCGTCTCCTCGACCCTCGCCTACACGCTGCCCCAGCTCGGCTGGGGCTATCGGGGCGTCTTCGATCGGCTCGACCGCATGGCGGAGGAGCTGCGCAGGGACCGCTCGCTACCGAAGTTCGCCCAGGCGATCGCCCTCTACCACATGGTCGTGGAGGCGACGCTGGCGCAGCCCGGGCAGCACTTCATCGAGGACTTCTTCGTCAAGGAGGGGACGATGCCCGGCTTCAGCTCGGGGATGGCCAACGTCTCCCGCGACGAGCAGCGCCACATCGGCTTCGGCGTCAAGGCTCTGTCCGAGATGTTCGCCGAGTCCGAGGAATGCAAGGCCGCGGTGGTCGAGCTGCTGCGCGAGGTGCTGCCGTACTCGGTCGCCGTCTTCGTCCCGCCGGGCTGGGACGAGCGCTACACGACGTCCTACGGGTTCACGCTCGAGGAGATCTACGTCTTCGGCATGCGCTCGATCGAGGCGAAGTGGCGGGCGGCCGGCTACCCGCTCGAGGAGATGCCCGCCGACATCTACCCGGTGGACCGCTCCCTCCCCCACGAGGAGCGCGCCCGCATGCAGATTCAGCTGCTGCGGGCCGGCATTCTCGGCGAGCCCAACCCCCACCCTGCCTCCGACCCCGAGGTGCAGCGCCTCTATTTCGAGTCGATGGGCCGCTCGGCCGACTCGGCAGCGATCAACGGCTCAGGGCTGGTCGCCCAGTGGCGGTTCAGCGACGCCGACCCCTGGCATCTGGTGATCGACAACGGCTCCACCCGGGCCGAGCCCGGGGAGGCGGCGAACCCCGACCTCACCTTCGAGACGAGCTGGCCTGAGTGGATCGCGATCTCGATGCACGGCCGCAGCCCCCTGCGCTCGATCCTCGGGCGCCGGCTGCGCCCGCGCGGGTCGCCGTCCGCCCTGCGCCGCTTCCGCCGCGTCTTCAGCAGCTGACGGCTCAGAAGTCTCGCCGGCCTTCCAGGCGGGCCGCTGTCTCCGGCCGGGTCAGCTCGTATAGGGCGACTCGCTGCCCGCCCGGGGCGCGGTAGGCGTGCAGGGGCCCGTGGGGGATGCCGGAGCGCACCTCGGGCTCCCAGCCCCGCTCGGCGAGGCGCGCGCCCGCCTTCGCCAGGTCGTCGACCCGGTAGACGAGGACCGGCGCCTCACCCTCGAGGTGCCCTGCGAGCAGGATCGCCGGACCTTCGCCCGATAGCTCGATCATTGCGACGCGGGTACCGAATGCCTCGATCGCGAAGACGAGACGGCCACCCGCGACTTCGGTGAAGTGGCGAAGGTCGGCAGCGACGTCGCCGCTGGGCAAGTAGATGAAGTCGAGGCTGCCGAAGATGGCGGCCACGGTCGTTCAGTCGAGCTCGGGGCGGGCCTCCGCCCAGGGGCGCTCGGCCTCGATCTGGGCGGCCAGCGAGAGCAGTGTGGCCTCGTCCCCGGCTCGCCCGATCAGCTGCACGGCCAGCGGCATCCCGTCCGCGTCGAAGCCCGCCGGAATCGACGCCGCCGGGTTGCCGAGGTGGTTCCAGATCGGCGTGAAGCAGTAGAAGCGCGATTGCGCAAGCATCGTCGGTAGGGCGCCCCGCCCTTCAGCGCTGCGGACGCCGATGGCCGTGCCGCCCATCACCGGAGTCATCAGCACGTCGAAGCTCTCGAACAGCTCGCTCAGGCGGGCAGCGTCGCCGACCGCTGCCTGCTTCGCGCGGCCCAGCAGGGAGGGCGGGAAGAGGGCACCGAGGCGCCCATAGCCACGCGTGCGCCGTTCGAGGCGATCCTTGAAGGGAACCCGCTCGACGTCGTCGTGGATGCCGCGCAGGTAGCGAACGGCGACGTTGTTGCCCGCCTGCCCGAAGTCGGGATCGCGTCGAGTGACCTGGTGGCCGAGGGAGGTGAGCAGGGTCGCCGTCTCCTCCACCGCCCGCTTGACGTCATCTCCGACATGGGGCGGGGCGGCTGCTCGCGCCGGCCTGGTCGAGGTCGCGATGCGCAGCCGGCCGGGGGGCGTTCGCGCCGATTCGGCGAAGGGCCGCCCTGGCGCCGCGGGGGCACCGGGCTCACGGGAACCGCCGGCCGTGATGTCCAGGAAGACGGCTGTGTCGAGCACGGTGCGACTGACGCAGCCGTTGACCGACATCCCGTGCCAGTGCTCCAGATCGGGGTCCAGGGACAGCCGCCCGCGCTGCGGCTTCAGCCCGAAGAGGCCGCAGGATGCGGCCGGGATGCGGATCGAGCCGGCGCCGTCGGAGGCCGAGGCCAGCGGGACCATCCCGGCCGCGACCGCCCCGGCGCTGCCGCCGCTGGAGCCGCCGGGGCTGCGCTGCGAGTTCCAAGGATTGCGGCTTACACCCCAGGTCGCCGACTCGGTGAACCCGCAGATCGCCAGCTCCGGCAGCAGGGTCTTGCCGACCACGATGGCCCCCGCGGCACGCAGCCGCCGCACCATCTCGGAGTCGGCACGCGCCGGCTGGGGGAAGGCGTCGGTGCCGTGGGTGGTCAGCTCGCCGGCCAGGTCGACGGAGTCCTTGAGCGCGATCGGGACACCCAGCAGGGGGCGCTCCTCGCCCGCCCGCAACCTCGCCTCAGCCTGCTGGGCCTCGACCAGTGCGCGCTCCCGGAGCACGGTCCGGAACAGGTTGAGGCGGGGCTCGAGCCGCTCGATCCGGTCCAGATGGGCGCCCACGAGCTCGCTTGCGGAAATCTCCGAGTTCCGGACCATCTCGGCCTGGCGGGAAGCGCCGGCGAAGAACAGCTCGTATTCGGAGGCGGCCATCGCGCCAGATCCTATGTCGGGCCGCCCTCCAGGGGGCGAACGCTTCCTTCGGCGTCTATGAGACGCCCAACCTCGCTTTCGAGCCGAGATCCGGCGGCGGTTGTCCGTAGGATTGGGTCGATGGCAGGTACCGGGCGGGCGAAGTCGAGGCGGTTGGGATTGGGCTGGGCGGCTGCCCTCTTGCCGGCGGCTGCGCTCTGCCTCCTCTTGCCGCTTTCCGCGGCGAGCGGAAAGGACAACGACGAGCACTACGCGGGAGGCGACCGGGCGGAGACGACCGCCGGGAACCCCTGCCTCGGTCCGCAGCGGGCGCAGCTGCTCTGCCCGGATTTGCGCATCTCGGTGCCCGAGGACATCCACCTGGACCGCACCACCCGGCCGGGCAGGACGCTGATGCGCGCCACCAACAACATCCGCAGCCGCGGCGATGGCCCGGTCGAGATCCGCGGCATCCGCATCACCCGCGACTCGATGAGGGTCAACCAGAGGATCTACCGGCGCGGGGGCGGCAAGCTGGCGATCCGGACCCGCGGTCGGGTCGACTGGTACCCCGTGCCCGGGCAGTACTACTACTGGAAGTTTCGCGACGCGGCTCGCTTCGAGCTGTGGACGACCGGCGGCAGAGGGAAGCCGCTGAAGCGGATCGAGATCGGCCCCAAGCTCCACTATTGCCTCCGCGACCTGGAGCGAACCCGACCGGGACCGGATTCGCCGCGGAATTTCGTCTATCCCGGCTGCAGCCAGCAGCACTCACGGAAATCGGTCGTGCTCGGCACCTCGGTCGGTTGGTCGGACATCTACCCCTCGGACTATCACCAGAACTGGATTGGCGTGACGGGCCTGCGGGGCTGCTTCGCCTTCTACCTCGTGGTCGACCCAAAGAACCACATCCGCGAGTCGAACGAGCGCAACAACCGCTCCCACGTCTTCGTGCGGCTGCCCTCCGGGCGGGTCGTGGGGCGGTGCTAATCCCCCACCAGTAGGTACCGGGCGGCCGCGGTTGCCGCCGCGAGGGTGGCGTCGTGGTCGCGCTCGGGATCGGAGAGCGTCTGTAATGCGAAGCCATCGCCGACGGCGAATAGGTAGGAAACGACCGCCTCGGCGTCGTAGCGGAGGTTGAGCACGCCTTCCCGCTCCTTTGCCTTGAGTATCTCGGCCACGTGGGTGCGGGTCCGGTCGAACAGGGACCCCAGCTCGACCTGGATGTCGGGGTTGCGGCGGCCGGCGCTGAACAGCTCGAAGAGGAGGAGGAAGAACCCCGGATCGTTGTCGATCACGTCCTTTAGACCGGCCAGCAGGACGTTGATCACGTCGTCGACTGTTCCGGCACTCTCCAGCGGCTGGTCGAGCCGCGCCACCCTGAATTCGGCGTCGCGCCGGACCACCTCGACGAGCAGCCGCTCCTTGGTCCCGAAGTAGTAGTGGAGCAATCCGCGGCTGACACCGGCCTCCTTGGCCACCCGCTCGAAGGTCGAACCGGCAGCGCCGTGCCTGGCGACGCTCTCGCGCATTGCGGCAACGATCCGCCCGGCCTTCTCCCCGGTCAGCTCCCTCTCAGTGGGCGCAGCTTCCACCCGCCCGAGTCTAGTTGCGACGGGAATAACAACGCGGCCTCCTCCCTACAACGCGGCCTCCTCCGCTCCGCACACAACTGCGCGGCCTCCTCCGCTCCGCGAGAGCCCGCACCCAGAATCACTGGAAATCTGCGGCTCTCGCTCCGCGTCCGGGGCCGCCTACTCGCTTCCGGTCGTCTCCGGCGGCCAGACTCGCGGCTTCCTCCGCGCGCCAGCCTTTGGGGTTGCCGGGGGTTCCTCCCCGGACACTCAGCGCGCCGCGCCAGGCGGATTGAAGGCGCTCGCTTACTCCTCTCGCGGCCTCGCGTCCGGGGTGGTTCACCCCCGAAGCCAGCGGGCTCCTGCGGAGCGGAGGGGGCCGCGTTGGTTGGTTGGTTACTCCCCCGAGTTGCCGTCTGCTTCGGTCGCCCCGGCTGCGCTCGTGGTCGCGGCCGGAGCCGAGTTCGTCGAGCCCACCGAGGAGGTGGTGCTGGTGTACTCGAACTCCTCCTCGGCGCCGAACAGCGTGTCCATCACGGTCTTGCGGGCGTTCTCGCTGAGCGCCAGGGTGACCCCACCGGCCACCGCGCCGAGGACGAGGAGGCGTCCCAAACGGCGCTTCTTCTTCTTCGGCTTGCGGATCTGCTCGGAGGCCTCGCGCAGCGAGTCGGCGGCGGCGCGCAGGTCGCGCTGCGCCTTCTTGTCGTTCGCGACGGCCTGCACCGGGCTTTTGCCGTTGCGGGAAACGCGGCCGTAGGCCTTGCGGGCCGACTCGTAGGCGTCCTGCAGGTTCGCTCGCAGCTCGGCGTCCTCGATCAACCGCTGCACGTAGCGGTTGCTGCGCGCGGTCTCGTAAAGCCCAGTGGCGCGGTCCACCGCCATGTTCGCCCGTCTGCTGGCCATTCGCTCAACTCCCTCGCTGGTCTTCTCGGATGTCGGGCCTCAGGATATACCCGGCGGCAAGATCGGCGGGCCCTCGAGGGGCCGCCGGCTCACTGGACAGGCCCGATCCCGTCCATCAGCACCCGGTCGTTGCGGAACCCGATCGGGGCGTCGTCAAGCCGCCTTACGCCGACCCGGGCCAGCTGCGGGCTCTTGTAGCGGGTGATCTGAAAGCGCCCCACGGTCTCGGAGCCGGCGCGACGGAAGCTGGGCCCGAGGCCGAGCGGGCGACCGGGCGACGCAGGCCCATTGGAGATGAGATCGACCTCCCCGACGAACCACCTCTCCCCCTCCGGCACGACCTGGAAGGCCCCCGTGGGTAGGTAGTGGCGCAGCACCCCGGCGCCGAGCATCCACGTGACCATGGCGCGCGGGCGGGCCGGCTCGCCGAGCCTGGCGGCGACAGCGCGCCAGTCGGGTCGTTGCAGCGAGGGGTCGAAGTTGGTCCAAACCGAGAAGCCGAGTGAGTAGGCGACGAGCGCGGCGCCGATCGCGGCGCCGAAGCGCCCGGCTCTCGCCGCGGTGATGCCCAACGCCGCGGCCAGCAGCAGCGGCACGAGCGCCGGCAGGAGGTTGCGATCGATGACGAAGTCCTTGCCGGCCGCCGCCAGCAGCAGCGGCGCCAGCAGGGTCACCGCTGCCAGCGCGGCGAGCAGGCCGCCGGTCTGGCGCTCCCGCAGCGATCCCCGCAGCAGGAGCAGGGCAAACGCGGCAGCGGTGAGCAGCCCCGGGACCAGGGCGAGCAACGGGCGCACCGGCTCGGCGATCAGATCGCCGGTCTCGCCGACCATGAAGGCGACGGCGGTCTGGCCGATCCGGTAGGTCATCCCAAATTTCTCGATCCAGTCGGTGTGATCGACCTGGCTCATCTGCCACAGAGCAAGCGGGGCGAGGAGGATTGCGACCGCGGCGACCCAGCGCAGCGCCCTGCCGGCGTCGCGGCGGTGGCGCCAGAGCAGCCATGCAGCCTCGGCGCCGACCGGGAAGAGCGCGAAGTAGTGGGTGGCCAGGGCTGCCGCCGAGGCGAGCGCCCACCAGGTCATATCGCGGCCCGAGCCGCTGCGCAGGGCGCGCAGAAAGAAGAGCAGCGCGATCGAGGTGAGCAGGACGAGCAGGGAGTAGCAGCGGGCCTCCTGCGAGTACCAGAGGAGCATCGGATTGACCGCGACCAGGGCGGCCGCGGCGATACCGGTCCGGCGACTGCCCGCCTCGGCGCCGATCAGGAAGGCGATCGGCACCAGGGCGATGCCGGCCGCGGCCGAGAGCGAGCGAAGCCCGACCTCGGCGGTTCCGAACAGCTGGGTCCACAGCCAGGCGAGCAGGTAGTAGAGCGGCGGCGCCGACTCGCTGTCCCCGACCTTTACGACGGCGTGCCAGAGGCTGCCGCGGAGGACCCGCCCCGCGGTGACGATCTCGTCGTGGTGATAACTCTGGAGCCCGAGGGTCGCGAGCCGCAGGCTCGCCGCCAGGGCCGTGATCGCAGCGACGATCCAGAACAGCCGGGACCGCGCCTGCACCGCCTCGCGGATCGCGTCGAGAAGCTGGGCGAGGCTCCCCTTGCCCAGCGCGGTTGCTTCCATCAGCCCTTGCCGATCGCCTCTTCGATCGCCCTCGCGACCTCGTCGACGAAGACGAAGTCGAGGTCACCGCGCTCGTGCTCCGGGATCTCCTCTACGTCGCCCTCGTTGCGGGACGGGACGATCACCCGCTTGATGCCGGCCCGCTGTGCGGCGAGCGACTTCTCCTTCAGGCCACCGACCGGGAGCACCTGGCCGGTCAGCGTGACCTCGCCGGTCATCGCGACCTGGTTTGAGACCGGGCGTCCGCTGATCAGGGAAGCGAGGGCGACAGTCATCGCAACCCCCGCGGAGGGCCCGTCCTTTGGCACCGCGCCGGCCGGAACGTGAATGTGGATGTCGTGCTTGGCAAACCAGTCCTCCGGCAGCTCCCCACCGCTCGAGCGGCCGTGGCCGCGGACGAAGGAGAGAGCCGCCTGGGCCGACTCGCGCATCACCTCGCCGAGCTGGCCGGTGATGGTCAGCTGGCCGCTGCCGGGCATCGCGGTCGCCTCGATGAACAGCACCTCGCCTCCAGTCGGGGTCCAGGCGAGCCCGGTGGAGACACCCGGGACCCGGGTCCGCCGGCGCTGCTCGGCGAAGAAGCGGCGCCGCCCCAGCAGCTCGCGTGCCCGCTTGCCGGAGACGGAGACCTTCTTTCTCAGCCGTCCTTCGGCCACCTCCCGGGCGAGCTTCCGGCAGACCGTCCCGATCTCGCGCTCGAGGCCGCGAACCCCCGCCTCGCGCGTGTATTCCTCGATGATCGTCACCAGGGCGGCATCGGTGAAGGCCACCTGCGATGGCTTCAGGCCGTTGGCCGCGATCTGCCTCGGCACCAGGTACTTGCGGGCGATGTGCTTCTTCTCGTCGATCGTGTAGCCGGCGAGGTCGATCACCTCCATCCGGTCGCGCAGGGGCCCGGGCACCGTGTCGAGGACGTTCGCCGTGGCGATGAACAGCACCTCGGAGAGGTCGAAGCTGAGGTCGAGGTAGTGGTCGCGGAAGGAATCGTTCTGGGCGGGGTCGAGGACCTCGAGCATGGCCGAGGCCGGGTCGCCCCGGAAGTCGGCTCCCATCTTGTCCACCTCGTCGATCATGAACACCGGGTTCGAGGAGCCGGCGTCGCGCAGCGCCCGCACGATGGTCCCCGGCATCGCCCCGATGTAGGTGCGGCGGTGGCCGCGGATCTCCGCCTCGTCGCGGACGCCGCCGACCGAGATCCGCTCGAACTTGCGACCCAGCGCCTTCGCGATCGAGCGCCCCAGGCTCGTCTTGCCGACCCCGGGCGGGCCGGCGAAGCAGAGAATTGGGCCGGGCGAGTCCGGCTTCAGCTTCCGCACCGCCAGGTACTCGAGGATCCTGTCCTTGACCTGCTCGAGGTCGTAGTGGTCCGCGTCGAGCACCTCTCGGGCGTGCGCCATGTCGAGGTTGTCCTCGGTCCGCTGCGACCAGGGCAGCTCGACCAGCCACTCGAGGTAGCTGCGGATCACCCCGTACTCGGCGGCCGCCGGCGGCAGCTTCTCGAGGCGCGAGAGCTCGCGGTCGGCCGCCTTCTGGGCGTGCTCGGGCAGCGTCGCAGCCTCGAGGCGCTCACGCAGCTCGTTGATCTCGGCCTGCTGCTCGTCGCCCTCCCCCAACTCGGCCTGAATTGCCTTCAGCTGCTCGCGCAGGAAGAACTCACGCTGGCCCTTGTCGATCTCGGACTGGACCTGGGACTGGATCTGCGTGCCGAGCTGAATCACCTCCAGCTCCCGGGCCAGGATCTGGGAGAGGCGGCGCAGGCGGCGCCCGACGTTCAGCTCCTCCAGCAGCTCCTGCTTCTCCTCGGTGGAGATCCGCAGGGCCCCGGCGATCAGGTGGGCGAGCGCCGATGGCTCCTCGATGTTGGCGACGGCCATCTGCAGCTCCTCGGGCAGATACGGGATCTGCTCGATGATCTCCGAGAAGGTGGTCTGCACATTGCGGGTCAGGGCCTCCAGCTCGGGGCTCTCCTCGATCACGTCGGGAAGCTCTGTGACCCGGGCGACCAGGTACGGCTCCTCGGCCAGGTACGGCCCCAGCCGGACCCGCTGGGTGCCCTGGACGAGGATGCGGATCGTGCCGTCGGGCACCTTGAGCATCCGGGCGACCACACCGACGACGCCGACCTCGTAGAGCTTCTGGGGCCCAGGCTCCTCGTCCTCGGGGTCGCGGGATGCGACCATCGCCAGCATCCGGTTCGACCCGAGCACGTCGTCGACCAGCTTGATCGAGCGCTCCTGGCCGACGGCAAGGGGGGTCAGGCTCTCGGGGTAGGTGACCGTCTCGCGCAGCGGCAGCACCGGCAGCGCCTCGGGGAGCGGCTCTGAGGCGCGGAGCGCCTCATCCGCCTCGCTCGACTCGACCACCTCGAGCACCGGGGTCTCCTGGAGCGCCTGCGGGTCGGCGGCATACCCGCCGATACCGTTTCCCTGGTCGTCAGCCGCCACGATCGCCCGGATCTACTCGCGGTCGATCGGCACTCGTCGGGTCTCCTCCTGGTCGCGCAGCGGCAGCTCGATCCTCAACACGCCGTCCTCGAAGGTCGCCTTGGCGCGCTCAGGGTCCACGTCCACTTGCAGTTCGACGATCCGGCGGAAGGGGCCTGTCGGGATCTCGACCTGCTGGTAGACGCGGCCCTCGGTCTCCTGGACCGGCCGCTCTCCCCCGATCGCCAGCTCACGGCCGCTGATCTCGATGCTCACCGCGCTCAGCTCGACCCCGGAGAGATCGACCTTGACGATCGCCCGCTGCGGCTCGCCGCAGTAGTAGACGTCGACGTTGGGGGAGAACCCCGATGGCCCGGCGGCTGACGTAGCCGGCGGGCCCCCAGGCGTCCCCGAGCAGCTGGTCCATCTCCCGCCGCATGCGGGCGAAGTTGGAGAACAGGTCGCGTTCGGGCACGGGCCAACGATAGCCCCAACGCCGGGGGCGCTCGCCTGATCTAGACCTCGAAGGTCGCGCCCTCGCGGGCGACTTCGACCCGCTCGCCGAACGCCTCCGAGGCCTCCTCCCGGGCCAGATCGTGGTCGAGCTCGTCGGAGATGTGGGTCAGGACGACCCGCCGGGCGCCCGCCCTGCGAGCGTGCTCTCCCGCTTCGGCCGCGGTCAGGTGGCCCCGCGGTCCCTCCCGCTCGGGCCGGGGCAGGGTCGCCTCGATGATCAGCAGGTCGGTGTCGCGGGCGATCTCGACCAGCGCGTCGCTGGGCCCACAATCGGCGCCGAAGGTGATCCGGCCAGCACCCTCGCCGGTGCTGATCTGCACCGCGAATGTCTGGGTGAAGTGCGGGACCTCCTCGAAGGTGAGCCGCAGCGGGCCCGCCTCCACGGTCTCACCGGACTCGTACTCGCGGAGGTCGAAGGCCTTCTCGATCAGGTCCTCGTTGCCCCAGGCTCCGACCACCCGTGCGGAAGGTCGCGGCCGCGCCCGGGAGGGGCGATCAGGCGGGGCCGGGCCGGGTTGTCGGTACCGGGATGCGGCGCTACCGGAACGGGCTGCTGACGGGGGGCATAGGTGAGCGCGTAGCTGTAGGGGACCAGATCGAGGAAGTGGTCGGCGTGGAGGTGGGAGATCGCGACGGTGTCGACGTCGACGTAGTCGCGGTGCTGTCTCAGCTTGGCGAAGACGCCGTTGCCGCAGTCGAGCAGCAGGGCGTAGTCGCCCTCCTCGATCAGGTAGCCGCTGCATGCGCCCCCCGCGTCCTGCCAGGACGGTGATTTGCCGAGAACTGTGAGCTTCACCCCATGCTCCTGCCCGCCACACTAACGCCGCCGGCGGGGCCGGCCTCACGCGTACGCCGCCGGCGGCGCCGGCCTCACGCGTCGCATGCGTGCATCTGGTCGGTCACGCCGTCGCGGACGGAGCTGCCCAGCCGCACGGAGCAAGGGCGGGCGGAACCGCTCAGACGACGCTGGTGAGCCGCGCAGGCTCTGAGGGGCGGGATTCCCTCGCCCAGCGGGGCGCCCGCATCAGTAGGACAGGCTGGCGTGGGGGCACGAGCCCCTCGGGGCGGTCGGGGCGGAAGGTCGCGCAGGGACCTTCGAGCTCCAGGGCGCAGAGGAGGTTCCTGCGGAAGTAGCAGTCCTCGCACGACGCCGCCTGCCCCGAGCCCGAACCACCCCTGCGCTTTGCCAAACCCTCTCCTCTCCCGATCGAACGAACCTGTGCGGCCGGCCTGCCCGCCGACCCGGGCCATGTAAGCACCGCCGCGCGACGCCCGCAGGGGCCGATTCCGCAAATCGCATCTTCTTCCTCGGCGGGCCGTTTGCAGGTTCCCCGCGCTTTGCGAGCGCGCACGGCCGGGCGGCCACCGCCCGGCGCTAAGATCACCGCGATGGGAACGCATGAGCGAAGCGAGCGCCTGGCGGCCTCCCCGGAGATGTTCGACAGCGCCTTTCTGAACTGCTTCTCCCGGGTCCACCCTGCTGTGCCGGCGGTCGTCTTCGTGCCGGTCGTGGTGGCGATGGAGTGGCTCGGCGCCGACCGCGGGCTCGGCGCCGGGACGCTGGTCCTGCTGACCCTGGGCGGGGTTGGGATCTGGACCCTGACCGAGTACTGGCTGCACCGCCTCGTCTTCCACTGGGAGCCGGACAACGATTTCGGCCACCGGATGCACTTCATCATCCACGGCGTCCACCACGACCACCCCAACGACAAGCTGCGGCTGGTCATGCCGCCCGCCGTCAGCATCCCCCTCGCGGCGCTCTTCTACGTGCGCCTTCTACCTCGTCTTCGGCAGCCCCGAGGCCTTCCCACTGTTCGCCGGCTTCATCGCCGGCTACCTGATCTACGACTACACGCACTACTACGTCCACCACTTCGTGCCGAAGTCCGAACGGGCAAGCAGCTGCGCGAGCAGCACATGCGCCATCACTTCCAGGACCACCGGTACGGCTTCGGCGTCTCCTCGCCGATCTGGGACGCGGTGTTCCGCACGATGCCGCGCCGCCGGCGCGCGCAGTAGCGACAGATATCGCTCGGCCCTCGGCACCCTTACGTACGAATGGAAGCTCGACGCGGCGGGCCGGGATTGCCCACTCCGGCTCAAAGCACCGGATTCGGCGGCTGGCGCCCCTCCAGCACGGCGATCACGTTCTCGGCAGCGGTCCGCGCCATGCCGTCGCGCGCCTTGACCGTGGCCGAGCCGATGTGGGGCGTGAGGGCGTACGCGGCGCTTCGAGTATCTCCGCCGGCACCTCCGGCTCGCCCTCGAAGACGTCGAGGCCGGCGGCGCCGAGCCGGCCCTCGCGCAGCGCGGCCGCCAGGGCAGCCAGGTCGACCAGCCCGCCGCGGGAGGTGTTGACGAGGACGGCGGTCGGCTTCATCGAGCCCAGATCGCCCCGGCGTCGATCAGGTGGTGGTTCTCGCCGCTCGCCCGGCGCGTGCAGGCTGACCAGGTCGGAGCGACGCAGCAGCTCCTCCAGGTCGACCCGGGTCGCGCCGAGCTCGCGCTCCGCCTCCTCCTTGGCGCTCGGCGAGGAGTAGAGGAGCTCGACCCCGAACCCGATCAGCAGCTCGGCGAAGCGGCGACCGATCCGCCCGAGGCCGACGATGCCCGACGGTCGCGCCGCTCAGCTCGAGGCCGCGGTGGGCGCCCGGGATCCCAGCCGCCCCAGTGGCCGGCCCGCAGCAGGCGCTCGGTCGAGGGAAGGTGCCGGGCGGCCGCCAGGGCCAGCGCCAGCGCCAGCTCGGCCGTGGCGTTGGTGAGGACGTCCGGGGGTGTTGGTGACCGCGACGCCCCGCTCGCGGCAGGCGTCGAGATCGACGTTGTCGTAGCCGACGGCGAAGTTCGCGACCACCCGCAGCTCCGGTCCGGCGGCGTCGAGCAGGTCGCGCGTCCACGGGGACGGTCGGGTCGGCGACGATCGCCGCAGCGCCGGCCGCCAGCGACGCGCACCTCCTCCGGCCCCGCATCGAGACCCGCCGGAGACGACCTCGAAGCGGGCGTCCAGCAGCTCGGCTCCCGGCCGGCAGCAGGATGTCGAGCGATTACCACTTTGGGCCGTTTCTCCATCAGCCGTGTGGATTTCACACTGTCACGATTTCACTGTTCATGCACAACACATATGTGTGCGACTACACTGTAATCATCAATTTCGAGGATCACCGCTGAAAGGAGGAGTCGATGGCCACCACCAACGTGCTCGATGACGCACGCACGCTTCTGGAAGGAGCGCCTCGCCGAGTTGAAGGACGAGATCCGGCGGGTCGAACGCGCGATCTCCCATCTGACGGAGGGCGGCCGGGCGCAGGGGCCCGGGGCGCCCCCGCAAGTCCACCGGCCCCTGCGGCCCGCAAGCCGCGACGACGCCGTCGCAACACCCGCGCCGACCAGGCGGTCAAGCTGATCTCGGCCAATCCCGGGCATCAGCGCCTCGGAGATGGCCAAGCAGATGAAGATCAAGCCCAACTACCTCTACCGGGTGCTTGGCGACCTGCAGAAGGAGAAGCGGGTCCGCAAGGACGGGCGCAAGTACTACCCGACCGGCTGAGCGGCGCGGCGGGGCGCCGGGGCCCGGCCCGGCGGCGGCCGCCCGCCGCTCGATCAGACCAGCCCCAGTCCGCTGACGGTCTCGCGCTCGTCGCGCAGCTCGGCGACGCTGGCGTCGATGCGCTGGCGCGAGAACTCGTCGATCTCCAGGCCCCCGACGATCGCGTACTCGCCGTCGCGGCACTTGCAGGGGAACCCGCAGATCAGGCCCTCGTCGACCCCGTAGGAGCCATCGGAGGGGACCGCCATCGAGACCCAGTCGTCGCCGGGGTGCCGAGCACCCAGTCGCGGACGTGCTCGATCGCCGCGTTGGCGGCCGAGGCGGCGCTGGAGGCGCCCCGGGCGTCGATCACCTCGGCGCCGCGCTTTGCGACCCGGGGGATGTAGCGAGTCGGCGATCCAGGCCTCGTCGTCGACCGCGTCCCAGGCGCTGCCACCCTTGACCCTGGCATGGGTGAGGTCCGGGTACTGGGTCGGCGAGTGGTTGCCCCAGATCGTCATGTTGCTGACCGCCGAGACCGGCTCGCCGAGCTTGTTGGCGAGCTGGGCGATGGCGCGATTGTGGTCGAGGCGCATCATCGCGGTGAAACGCTCCTCGGGCACGTCGGGCGCGTGTGACATCGCGATCAGCGCGTTGGTGTTCGCGGGGTTGCCGACCACCAGGACCCGGACGTCGTCGGCCGCACCGGCGTTGATCGCCTCGCCCTGCGGCTTGAAGATCCCGCCGTTGGCCTCGAGCAGGTCGGAGCGCTCCATCCCCGGCCCGCGCGGGCGGGCACCGACCAGGAGCCCGACGTTGACCCCGTCGAAGGCCACCTTGGGGTCGTCGGTGATCTCGATCTTGCTCGAGCAGCGGGAAGGCGCAGTCCTCCAGCTCCATCGCGGTCCCCTCGGCCGCCTTGACCGCGTCGGGGATCTCGAGCAGGGTGAGGGCGACCGGCGTCTCCGGCCCCAGCATCTGCCCGCTGGCGATGCGGAAGAGGATCGCGTAGCCGATCTGGCCGGCGGCGCCGGTTACGGTGACCTTGACTGGGGTGCTCACTGGTTCGTTCTCCTGGGTTCGCTGGATTGGACGGGCGGACGCTACGCCATCGCCCGCTGCAGGTTCTCGTCGATCGAGGCGAGGAACTCCTGGGTGGTCTGGAAGCCCTGCTCGGGGCCGACCAGGAGCGCAAGGTCCTTGGTCATCTTGCCGCTCTCGACCGTCTCCACGCAGACCCGCTCGAGCGTCTCGGCGAAGCGCGAGACGTCGGGGGTCGAATCCATCCGCCCCCGCGCCGCCAGCGCCCTCGTCCAGGCGAAGATCGAGGCGATCGGGTTGGTCGAGGTGGGGTTGCCCTTCTGGTGCTCGCGGTAGTGGCGGGTGACGGTGCCGTGCGCCGCCTCGGCCTCGACCGTCTTGCCATCGGGTGTCATCAGCACGCTGGTCATCAGCCCCAGCGAGCCGAACCCCTGGGCGACCGTGTCCGACTGCACGTCGCCGTCGTAGTTCTTGCAGGCCCAGACGTAACCTCCCTCCCACTTCAGCGCCGCGGCGACCATGTCGTCGATCAGCCGGTGCTCGTAGCTGATCCCTGCCGCCTCGAAGTCGGAGCGAAATTCGCTCTCATAGACCTCGGCGAAGAGGTCCTTGAAGCGCCCGTCATAGCGCTTCAGGATCGTGTTCTTGGTCGAGAGATAGACGGGGTAGCCGCGCTCGAGGCCATAGCGCATCGAGGCGCGTGCGAAGTCGCGGATCGAGTCGTCGAGGTTGTACATCGCCATCGCCACCCCGCCGCCCGGGAAGTCATAGACGTCCAGCTCGACCGGCGCGTCGCCGTTGCGGGGGGTGTAGGTAAGGGTCAGCGTCCCCTCGCCGGGCACGACCATGTCCTCGGCCCGGTACTGGTCCCCGAACGCGTGGCGGCCGATCACGATCGGCTTCGTCCAGCCCGGTACCAACCGCGGGATGTTGGAGATCACGATCGGCTCGCGGAAGATGACCCCGCCGAGGATGTTGCGGATCGTCCCGTTCGGCGAGCGGTACATCTCGCTCAGGCCGAACTCCTCGACCCGGGCCTCATCGGGGGTGATGGTCGCGCACTTGACCCCCACCCCGTGCTGCTTGATCGCGTTCGCCGCGTCCACGGTGACCTGATCGCGGCTGGCCTCGCGGCTCTCGATACCGAGGTCGAAGTAGAGGAGCTCGACATCGACGTGGGGCAGGATCAGCTGCTCCTTGATGAAGGCCCAGATGATGTGGGTCATCTCGTCGCCGTCGAGCTCGACGATCGGGTTCTTCACTTTGATCTTGGCCATCTCCGGCCCGGACCCTAGCTAAGGTCAGCTCGTGGCCATCACCTGCGGACGCTGCGGGGCCGATGCGGCCGACGGAGACCGCTTCTGTTCTTCCTGCGGCGCGGCGCTGGAGCAGGCCTCCGCCTCGGAGCGAAAGGTGGCGACGATGGTCTTCGCCGACCTGGTGGGCTCCACGGAGCTGGCTGCGGGTCTCGACCCCGAGGAGCTGCGGGGGAGGCTCGAGCCCTTCTTCGAGGTCGCCCGGCAAGACACTCGAGGAGCACGGAGGCACGCTGGAGAAGTACATCGGCGATGCCGTCCTCGCGGTGTTCGGCGTTCCCATCGCCCATGGCGATGATCCTGACCGCGCCGTCACGGCGGCGCTGGCTCTTCTCGAGCGGGTAGAAGCCCTCGGAACCGGACTCGCCCTGCGGGTCGGCATCGAGACGGGTGAGGTCCTGGCCGCCGAACGTGACGGTGACCTCTCCGTCACAGGGGAGGCCGTCAACGCCGCCGCCCGTCTGCAGCAGGCGGCGGCGGCCGGGGAGGTCCTGGTTGGCGAGCGCGCCGGTCGCTCCTGCCGCAGGGTCGTCCTCGAGGCCGCTCGGGCGGTCGATGCGAAGGGCATGCCGCGGCCGCTCGTCGCGCTGCTGGCGACAGCTCCTAACGGCGCCCTCGACACCACCGCGGCCGCGATGGTGGGCCGCGAGGACGACATCGAGCTGCTGCGACTGATCTATCGCCGGGCGGCGCGCGAGCGCGTCCCCGAGCTGGTGACGATCATCGGCGAAGCCGGGATCGGCAAGACCAGGCTCGCCAGCGAGCTGACCCGCGGCCTGCGCGATGAGCCCGACCCTCCAAGGGTGCTCATCGGCCGCAACCCTCCCTACGGCCGCGGGATTGCCTTCTGGGCTCTCGGTGAGGTCCTCCGCGACGCGGCCGGAACGCCCGAGGAGGCACCGGTGGCCGAGGTCGAGCATGAGCTGGAGTCACTTCTCGCCCGTCTGGGCGCCGAGGACGCTGCGGAGATCGCTGCCTCGCTTGCCCGCGCACTGGGCGGGACGGAGGACGCTCGGGAGGCCAGTGCCGAGGAGGGACTGCGCCGCTCCTGGCGGCGGTTCGTCGGTCTGCTCGCCGCCGAGCGCCCCCTGATCATCGGCATCGACGACGCCCACTGGGCCGACGACGGCCTCCTCGACCTGCTCGAGGAGGTTGTGATCGGACTGGGAGAGGCTCCCCTGCTGTTGCTGTGCACAAGCAGGCCCGAGCTGATGGAGCGGCGGCCCGACTTCGGGCGCGCAGTCGGCAACGTCAGCCAGCTGGAGTTGCGTCCGCTCGACGCCGCGGCGGCGACCGTCCTGGCCAAGCAGCTGCTGCCGCCCGAATCGAGATCGCTGGCTCCTGAGGTCGCGCAGGCGTCGGGTGGCAACCCGTTCTTCGCCGAGGAGGTCTCCTGCGCCCTTCGCGACGGTAACGGCGGGGACGCCGTCGACGCGCTCCCCGACACGGTGCAGGCAACGATCGCCGGGCGCATCGATCTGCTTCCGGCGAGCGAGAAGCGCGTCCTCCAGCACGGGGCGGTGCTTGGTCATACCTTCGGCGCCGGCCGGCTCACAGGCCTCCTCGGCTCCTCGCCCTCCCCCGAGCTGACCGAACTGGCCCGCAAGGCACTGGTCGTGGAACAGGTCGAGCGGGGGGCGGGGCATTTTGCCTTCAGGCACCAGCTGATCCGCGATGTCGCCTACTCCTCGCTGCCGCGCAGGGAACGGGTGCGCCTGCACGAGCTCGCCGCGGAGGAGATCCACGAGCATCCCGGCGGCCGCTACGCAGAGCTGTCCGAGCTGCGCGCCTTTCATCTCGCGGAGGCGGCGAAGCTGGAGCCGGCGGGCGGCAGGGCGGACCGCGCCCGGGAGGCTCTGGTGGAGGCCGGCGAGTTCGCGGTGCGCCGCGGAGCCGGGGGGCGGGGAAGGGAGCTCTACGAGCAGGCGGCCGGCCTCACCCCCGACCCAATCGAACAGGCCACGATCCTGAGGACCGCCGCCGAGATCGCGCTGCGGCGCTGGGAGGGGACCGAAACGCTGCGATTGCTGCGACGCGCGGCGGGCCTCTGGGAGGAAGCCGGCGACGACCGCCGGGCGGCGGTCGCATACGCGCGCATGGTCGAGGTTTCGACAAGGATGGGCGGGATCAGCGGCCGGGTGACCGAGGAGGAGAACAGCTCCCTGCAGGCCCGGGCCCGATCCCTGGTGGATCCGGAGGACCGGATCACGTTGGCCCAGCTTCGGCTCAACGAAGCCTGGATCGCATGGGCATACCGGCGAGAGGACGAGATGGACGAGCCCGCCCGGGAAGGGCTTGCCATGGCACGTGAGACCGGGGATCCGACGCTGATCTCCGCCGCTCTCGACGCAGCGCAGGTGCCCGAGTGGAACGCCGGCCGGCACCGCCGCGCGGTCGAGCTCGGCCGCGAGCGACTGGAGTTGATCCAGTCGAACCCCAGCTCGCCGACGCTCGACGTGGAGCGGAGCGATGCCCTGCACATGATGGTCGAATCGCTGCTTCAGACCGGCTCGTTCCGCGAGGCAGCCGAGTTCGCCGCCGAGGCGAAGGAGCTCGACCTGCATCGGGGGATCTCCTATTCGGCCTGGGAGCGCGAGATGCTCCCGGCCTTCTACATCGGCGAGTGGGATCTCGTCCTCGAGAGCGTCGCCGAGTTCCGCGAGGAGTGGGTCTCGGCAGGCAAGCCGCCGCTCGCGGCGATGGTGGCGGCCCTGGCCTCGGCCGGGGCGATCCACGGCTACCGGGGAGACGAGGTCGCCGCCGAGGAGTGGTTCGCCTTCAGCGAGCAGGTCGCCCCCGACATCGAGGGGCAGATAGACGGGATCCGGGTCTGGCGCGCCGACGTCGACCTCCACCAGGGCCGCGCATCCGCTGCGGTCGCCACGCTGAAGGAGCCGGCGACGAAGAGCTTTTGGTGGAGGACCGTCTTTCATCCCGCCCGGGCCGAGGCGTTTGCCCGCGCTGCCCACCCGGAGACCGAGGGGGCGATCGCGCTGGGCAGGGAGTTCATCGGCGAGAACCCCTACGCGCAGGCGCTGCTGCGGCGGGCGGAGGGGATCCACGGCGGCGACGCTGCCCTGCTGCGTGCCTCCCTGGAGCAGTTCGAGGAGATCGGCTGCCCGTTCCAGGCCGCCCGCAGCGGCTGGCTCCTGGGGGGCGAGGCGCACGAGAGGGCGCGAATCACCTTCGAACGGCTGGGAGCGGTGGAGCCGGCGGACTAGGAGCGCTCGCGCGCCCCGGCCTCGCGCAGATACCGGGCCAGCGCCTGCAGGAGCGGCCAGGCCAGCTCGGGGTGGCTCTGCACCAGTGGTCGGAATTCCCAGGAGCTCATGCCGCGGCAGCGCAGGTCCGTCGCCGCGACGACGGTCGCCGAGCGCGGGCCCTCGTCGATCAGGGCGATCTCGCCGAAGTGGTCGCCCGGCCCCAGGGTGCGGATCGGCTTGCCGTCGATGCTCACCTGGGCGCTCCCGTGCTCGATCAGGAAGAAGCCGACGCCGCTCTGCCCCTCGGTGGCGATCGCGTCGCCCTCGGAGAAGGTGTGCTCGCTCATCTGGTTGGCGAGCCGCTTGAGGTCCTTCTTGCCGAAGCCGGCGAAGAGCGGGATGCCGGCGAGGCTCTGAGCGAGGTCCGCCATCGCAGCGATCATATCCCCGCGAACGGGGCATCGGCGTAGGATTTCCGCCGTGGCCACGATCGAGAACCGAAGTGCCCGGGGCACCCATGCCGTCGTCAACCAGCCGCCACCCCTGGAGGACTTCAACACCTTCGGCGAGGACCGGCCGCTGCGGGAGGCCCTGGAGCGCGAGGGGGGCGGATGGGCCGAGGACCGCGCCCGCGAGCTGGGGGAGCTGTGCGGCTCCGAACGGGTGATCCGGCTCGGCTTCGAGGCCAATCAGAAGCGTCCCGAGCTTCGCACCCACGACCGCTTCGGCCACCGCGTCGACGAGGTTGTCTTCGACAGCTCCTGGCACGAACTGATATCGATCGGCGTCTCACACGGCCTGCACGCGCTGCCCTGGCGCGAGCCGGGCCCCGGCGCCCACGTCGCCCGGGCCGCGCTGTTCATGCAGCTGGCCCAGGCCGAGGGCGGGGTCGGCTGCCCGATCTCGATGACCTACTCCGCCATCCCGGCCCTACGGGTCCAACCGGAGTTGGCCGACGAGTGGGAGTCTCGCTTCCTCTCGCTCTCCTATGACCAGCGCTTCCTCCCCGCCCCGGAGAAGACCGGAGCGCTCTGCGGCATGGCGATGACCGAGAAGCAGGGCGGTTCCGACGTTCGCGCCAACACGACGGTCGCGCGGCCGCTGAACGGGGGCGGGCCCGGTACCGAGTACGAGATCACCGGGCACAAGTGGTTCTGCTCGGCGCCGATGTGCGATGCGTTCCTCGTCCTGGCCCAGACCGACTCGGGGATCTCCTGCTTCCTGATGCCGCGCTGGACCCCTGACGGGGAGCTCAACCGATTCGAGATTCAGCGGCTCAAGGACAAGCTCGGGAACCGCTCGAACGCTTCCAGCGAGGTCGAGTTCCGCGGGGCCTGGGCGAGGATGGTCGGCGCGGAGGGCCGCGGGGTGCCGACGATCATCGAGATGGTCAACCACACCCGGCTCGACTGCACGATCGGCTCGACCGCCGGGATGCGGGCGGGGGTGGCGCAGGCGACCCACCACGCGGCCCACCGCTCGGCCTTCGGGCGGCTCCTGATCGAGCAGCCGCTGATGCAGAACGTCCTCACCGACCTCTGTGTCGAATCGGAGGCGGCGACGATCTCCTCGATGCGACTGGCCCGCTCCTACGATGAGGTAGCCGCGGGCGATGAGGAGGCTGCGGACTTCCGGCGCCTCGCCAACGCGGTGCTCAAGTACTGGATCTGCAAGCGCGCCCCCTCGCACGCGGTCGAGGCGCTGGAGTGCCTCGGCGGCAACGGCTACGTCGAGGAGTCTGGGATGCCGCGGCTGTTCCGCGAGAGCCCGCTCTCCTCGATCTGGGAGGGCTCCGGAAACGTCCAGTGCCTCGACGTGATGCGGGCGATGGTCAAGAGCCAGGCGGCCGTGGAGGCCTTCTTCGGCGAGGTGGCCGAGGGAGCCGCAGCCGAGCCGCGCCTGGCCGCCTTCGCCGAGGGGCTGCGCGAGGAGATCACGTCCGATCCCGAGACCCTCGAGCCCCGGGCGCGACGGGTGGTCGAGCGGATGGCTCTGGCCCTCCAGGCCTCGCTCCTCGTCCGCTACGGCGACGAGGCCGTCGCCGACGCCTTCTGCGCCACCCGGCTGGAGGGCGATTGGGGCCGGGCATTCGGCACCCTTCCGGCCGGCGTCGACTGCGCCCGGATCATCGAGCGCCACCGCCCCCAGCTCTAGCCCCCTGCGGGTGGGACCTTTGAGCTGCGATATGCGAGGTTGAAAGGTCCCACGTCGACGTTTGGACCCCTTCGGTTGGACGTGGGACCTTTGAGCTGCGATGTGCGAGGTTGAAAGGTCCCACGCCAGGGAATGGTCACCCGGCGCCTACCATTGGGGACGTGCTGGGCGGCGGCTCGATCACCCTCTTTCACGTCCGCGGGATCAGGATCGCGGTCGACTGGTCGTGGTTCATCGTCCTCTTCCTGGTGATCATTTGGCTCTCGGGCTTCTACGGCGACGTGCTGGGCCAGTCCAGCTCGTCGACCGAGGCCTACGCGCTCGCGGTCGCTAGCGCGGCGGGGTTCTTCGGCTCGATCCTCCTGCACGAGTTGGGCCACGCCTACTTCGCAAGGCGTGAGGGGATCGGCATCTCGAGCATCCAGCTGTGGATCTTCGGCGGCGTGGCGCGGATGGAGAAGGAGTCCGAGACGCCCGCGGCGGAGTTCAAGGTGGCGATCGGCGGTCCCCTGGTCACGCTGGCGATCGTCGTCGCACTTTCCGTGATCGGCGTGCTCGCCGCCGGCGCGGGCAACTTCAGGGACGCGATGCTGGTCGAAGGCACCGCTGACACCTCGGGGCTGCTGGCGATGCTCGCCTGGCTGGCCTCGATCAATCTCCTCGTGCTGGTCTTCAACCTGCTGCCCGCCTTCCCGATGGACGGCGGCCGGATCGCCCGCGCGATCGCCTGGTGGCGGACCGGCGACCGGGCCTCGGCGACCCGCTTCGCGGCCACCCTGGGACAGGTTTTCTCCTACCTCTTCATCGGCGCGGGCATCTTCCTCGTGTTCACCGGGGACGCCTTCAGCGGCATCTGGCTGGCGCTGATCGGGATGGTGATCAACGGCTCCGCCCGCGCCGCCAACATGCAGACTGCGATCACCAGCCGGATCGAGGGGGTCCGCGTATCCGACGTGATGGACCGCGAGCCGGTGGCGATCCCCGAGGAGCTGAGCGTCGCCCGGGCTCTCGACGAGTACTTCCTGCGCTACCGCTGGCCGTGGTTCCCGGTGGTGGACGCGGGGCGCCGCTTCCGCGGCCTGCTCGAGCGCGACCGCGCCGACGAGGTGCCCGAGCCCGTCCGCTTGACCTCGACCGTCGCCGACCTGCTCGAGTTCGACCGCGGCACCCTCCACGTCAGCGAGGACGCCCCCCTCGACTCACTGCTCGGCAACCAGAACCTGCGCCGCTTCGGCGCCCTGATGGCGATCGACTCGAACGGGCGCCTCTCGGGGATCATCACTGCCGAGCAGGTCGGCAGGGCCCTGCGCGATGCGTCAGGCACCGGCGGCACTTGAGCGGCGCGAGACAGCCTCATCAGGTCGCCCACCTCGACGACCTCCAGTCCATCCCCGGCCCGGGCTCGCTGACCTGGCGCCCGGTCCGCGCCCACTTCGACCTGCGGGCGTTCGGCTGCAACGCCTACACCGCCGCCAGTGCTGGTGACGACGTCGTCGAGCCCCACGACGAGGACGCTGACACGGGCCACCAGGAGCTCTACTTCGTCGCCAGAGGGACAGCCGAGTTCACGATCGACGGCGACGGCTTCGAGGCGCCCTCAGGAACGTATGTCTTCGTTCCCGATCCCCTCTCCCACCGCCACGCGGTGGCGCGCGAGGCCGGCACCACGGTGCTCAGCTTCGGCGGACCGCCGGTCTTCGAGCCCTCCCCCTGGGAGTGGACCTTTCGCGCCGCGCCGCTGATAGAGAGCGATCCCGGCGCCGCCCGCGAGATCCTCGAGGACGGCCTCGCCAGGCACCCGCAGAGCCCCGGCATCCGCATGCGCCTCGCCGAGCTTGACCTTGCGTCGGGGGAGCGGGAGAAGGCGCTCGCCCTGCTCGGAGAAGCTCGGGAGCTCAGCCCCGACGTCGCCGAGTGGGTGCTGGAGGACGATGCCTTTCCGAGGCTCGCGGTGGACGCGGAGATCGCGGCCTCGCTACGGGACCCTGAGCCCCGGCCCGGGCGGCCCGATATATAGGATCGGGTTCGTGCCCACCCACGACGTACTGGTCATCGGAGCCGGCCTCGCCGGGCAGCGCGCGGCCCTCGCCGCCGCCGAGGAAGGCGTCTCGGTCGGGATCGTCAGCAAGGTCCACCCGGTCCGCTCGCATTCCAACGCCGCCCAGGGCGGGATCAACGCGGCGCTCAACCCCGAGGACTCGTGGGAGTCGCACGCGTTCGACACGGTCAAGGGGTCCGACTACCTCTCCGACCAGGACGCGGTCGAGATCATGTGCCGCGAGGCGCCGGAGGAGATCCTCCACCTCGAGCACCTCGGGGTGACCTTCCACCGCAACGCCGAGGGCAGGCTCGGCACGCGCGCCTTCGGCGGCGCCTCCGCCGCCCGCACCTACTACGTCGCCGACATCACCGGCCAGGCGATCATGCACGTCCTCTACGAGCAGCTGATGAAGCACTCCGACACGGTCGCCCGCTACGAGGAGTGGTTCTGCACCGCCCTGGCGATCGACGATGCGGGCGAGTGCTGCGGCGTCGTCACCCGCAACATCGCCGACGGCTCGATGGAGCTTTTCCGGGCGAAGGCGGTGATCCTCGCCTGCGGCGGGAACGGCCAGGCCTGGAAGCCGACCACCAACGCGCTGATCTGCACCGGCGACGGCATCGCGATGGCCTACCGGGCCGGGGCGAAGCTGATGGACATGGAGATGATCCAGTACCACCCGACGACGCTCGCCGGAAAGGGCTTCCTGATCACCGAGGGCGCGCGCGGCGAGGGGGCCCACCTCCTGAACGCGAAGGGCGAGCGCTTCATGGAGACCTACGCGCCGAACAAGATGGAGCTGGCCTCCCGCGACGTCGTGTCCCGGGCCGAGCAGACCGAGATCGATGAGGGCCGCGGCTTCCCGGACGGCACCGTGGCGCTCGACATCACCGTGGTGCCGCGCAAGCGGATCCACGAGGCGCTGCGCGAGATCGTCCTGGTCGGCCGCGACTTCGCCGGGGTCGACATCACCCGCGAGCCAATCCACATCAAGCCGGGCAACCACTACACGATGGGCGGGGTGAAGACGGACGTCCGCGGCCGCACCAACATCGGCGGGCTCTACGCAGCCGGCGAGACAGCCTGCGTGTCTGTCCACGGCGGCAACCGCCTCGGCGCCAACTCGCTGCTCGACACGCTGATCTTCGGCAAGGCCTCGGGCATCGACGCCGCGGCCCGGGCCAAGGCGACGCACCTCGCCCGCGTCTCGCCCTCCGTCCTCGGCGACGAGAGCGCCGCGATCGAGGAGGTCGTCTCACGCGAGAAGGGCTCGGGGCGCCGCGTCTCGGAGATCAAGCTGGAGCTGGGGACGACGATGGACAAGCACGTTGCGGTCTTCCGCGACGAGGCCGGGATCCGGGAAGCGCTGGAGACCGTGCGCCGGTTGAAGGAGGAGGCGGCGGCCGCCTACATCGACGATCGCGGCACCGTCTTCAACCAGGACGTGCTCGGGGCGATCGAGCTGGGCTACATGCTCGACAACGCCGAGTGCTGCTGCGTCTCGGCGCTGGAGCGCAAGGAGAGCCGCGGCGCCCAGTACCGCACCGACTTCCCGGAGCGAAACGACGACGATTGGCTCAAGCACATCGACGTCTCCGTCAACGGCGCCGGGCCCGAGATCAGCTTCTCCGAGGTGACGATCACCCAATGGCAGCCCCAGGAAAGGACCTACTGAGCCGATGGCCACCTACGAGCTGAAGGTTCGCCGCTACCAGCCCGAGTCGGGCAAGGGCCCCTACTGGGAGTCCTTCGAGGTCGATCTCGACCCCACCCTGAGCGTGCTCGACGGGATCCTCCAAGCCAAGGATCGCGACGACGGCTCGCTCTCGGTGCGCTGCTCCTGCCGGGCTGCGATCTGTGGCTCCTGCGGGATGAAGATAAACGGCCAGTCCGGCCTAGCCTGCAAAACGCAGATCGGGGATGCACAAAGCGACGCGAACAAATACGCGGCCGCAGCGGGCAACGGGGCGCACCAGGGTTCGCCGAGCGGCCCCCTGACACGGAAGCCCGATCGCGAGGCTCCCGACGACGATGTTGAGTCCACACCAAGCGGCTCCCGGACGCGGGAGGCCGATCGCGGGGCTTCCAGTGATTCAGTGCGCGATCGGGCTGGAGCAGAGGAGGCCGCGCCTATTCTGGTCGAGCCTATGGGGAACATGCCGGTGATCAAGGACCTGATCACCGACATGGAGTCGACCCACTGGACCAAGATCCGCCGGGTCACTCCCTGGCTCCTGCCGGCAGGCGAGCCGCCCGAGCGCGAGTACGTGGTCGAGCCGGAGTCGATGATCGACATCACCCAGTCGATGGCCTGCATCCAGTGCGGCGCCTGCGTCTCCTCGTGCCTCTCGATGGAGGCGGACCCCGACTTCATCGGCCCGGCAGCGCTGGCCAAGGCCTACCGCTTCGTCGGCGATCCGCGCGACGCCGACACGAAAGAGCGCCTCTACGACCTCGCTCAGGACCCGCACGGAATCTACGACTGCACCCATTGCTTCTCCTGCATCGACGCCTGCCCCAAGGGCGTGGCGCCGATGGACCAGATCATGCGCCTGCGCCGTCGCGCTGGCGAGCAGGGGATCAAGGACCAGAACAACGGCCACAACCACGAGTCCGCCTTCGTCAGGATCATCGAGAAGAAGGGGACGCTCGACGAGTCATTGCTGCTGCAGGAGTCCTACGCCCCCGGCGTCAAGGGCAAGCTGATGCCCAGCGGGGGCGCGATCAAGGGGATGCTGGGTTCGATCCCGACCGCGATCCGCGGGCTCCGCACCGGCAAGATGCGCTCGCTGCCGAAACTCATCCCGGGCATCCACCCGAAGCTGCCGGAGGGCGCCCAGGACGAGGTGAAGGCAATCTACGCCCACGCCGAGGAGCACCGGGAGGAGTTCAACATCTACATCAGAGGCGAGGACGAGATCGAGCCCGAGCCCGACGAGCCGACCGACGAGGCGCTCACCGCGGAGGCGGCGGCCGCTGCCGAAAGCGAGAGCGAGTGAGCGAGAAGATCAAGGTTGCCTACTGGCCCGGCTGCGTCTCGCGGGGCTTCACCACCGAGCTGCACGGCTCGATGGCGCTGGTAGCCGAACAGCTGGGGATCGAGCTGGTGACCCTCGACCGGGCCAACTGTTGCGGCGCCGGAGTGATCGCCGAGCACAACCAGGAGCTGGCCGACACGCTCAACGCCCGCACCTTCGCCCTCGCCCAGCAGACCGGGCTCTCGATGATGAACATCTGCTCCACCTGCCAGGGCGCCCAGTCGGAGTGCCAGCAGCGCCTCGACGCCGACTCCGCCTACCGGGCCCACATCAACGAGGCCCTCTCCGGCCAGGGGCTCTCCTACGAAAAGGACAAGGGCGGCTTCACCAACAAGAACTTCCTCTGGCTGCTGGTCGAGGACTACGGCCTCGAACGCCTCGCCGAGCAGGTCAAGCGCCCACTCTCCGGCCTGCGGGTCGGCCCCTTCTACGGCTGCTATGTGGTCCGGCCGAGGCCGCGCCTCGGCTACGACGAGCATCCCGATCGCGACGTCTACCTGGAGAGGGTGATCACGGCCCTCGGCGGCGAGGTGGTCGACTACGACGGGGCACGCAAGTGCTGCGGCTTCCCGGTGATCACGATGAACAAGGAGACCTCGCTGCGACAGGCCGGCACCCACGTCGGCGACGCCCTCGACGCGGGCGCCGACTGCCTCGTCACCCCCTGCCCCCTCTGCCACCTCAACCTCGACATGCAGCAGCCCGAGGCGGCCAAGATCGTCAACCGGGACCTCGGCCTCGCAGTGCTCCATCTCCCCCAGCTGGTCGGCCTCGCCCTGGGCGCCGAGCCGAAGCAGCTCGGGATGGAGCGTCACATCGCCTCCACCGGCTGGGTCGAGGAGCGCCTCGCCGCCGGCGCACCGGCGTGAGCGAGGCCGGCGCCGACCCCTACGACGCCCACCGCTCGATCGAGAAGATCAACTGGAGCCGCCGCGGCGGACGCTTGGAGCCAAGCGGCGCCTGATCCAGCCTGCGCCGACGGTGTCGGTCAGCCCGTGGGCGACGATCGAGGCGAGGATGGTGAAGGCGGCGACGTCGAAGATCAGCTCCCGCGAACCGGCCTCGGAGTTGAGCACCAGGAGGGCGAACAGCATCGAAGCCACGCCCTTGGGCCCGAACCAGGCGATGAACAGCTTCATCGGGGTCGGCATCCGCTCGCGCAGAAAGGAGAGCATCACCGCCGCCGGGCGGGCGATCAACAGCGCCGCGACGATGAACAGAACAAGCACCCAGATGTCGCGGTCGTAGCCGGTGGCGACGATCAGCGCCCCGAAGGCAAAAAAGGTGATCACCTGAAATATCGCGCTGACGTTCTCGGAGAACTCAACGAAAGCCTCGGGCACTTCGCGCTCTGCCGCGCCCATGGCGATCCCGGCGACGAAGGCTGCGATCAGCCCGTTGCCGATCGTCACATCGGCGAGGCCGAAGGCAAGGAGGGCAAAGCCGATCGCGTAAATGCCTTCATAGCGTGAGGTCAGCCCCCCTCCCGGGAGATGGCGATGAACGCGTCCGCCGACCGCGCCGACCGCGATCCCAACCAGGGCCCCGAAGGCAGCCTCGCCAAGCAGTTGCGCGCCCTGGCTGGCGGCATCACCCCCAGGAGAGGCGAGAACCAGGAAGAAGAGGACAAACGGCAACGCCAGTCCGTCGTTCAGCCCGGATTCGAGATTGAGCGTGTGTCGGACGCCCGCGGGCACATCGGTGGAGGTCACGACCGAGGAGGTCACCACGGGGTCTGTCGGAGTCAAAACGGCCGCCAAGAGGAAGGCCTCGGCCCAGTTGATCGAGGGGAACAGGGTCTTGGCCGCGAGCGCCAGCAGCACCAGGGTGATCGGCATCGCGATGACGATCGCGCGCGCCACGGGGGACCAATGGCGGGACAACAGCTCTCGCTCGACCAGCATCCCGTCTGAGAACAGGGTGAGGATCAGAGCCACCTCGACGAGGTGCACGATCGCCTCGTCGCTGGCGTCGACCCTGACCACATCCGCCTCGGCCATGACGATTCCGAGTGCGACCGAGAGCACCGAGATCGAGAGGACGGTTCCCCGCATCAACCCGGAGAGCCCCGCGGCGACCGCGAGCAACCCGCCGAAGACCAGCATCGCGTCGCCGAACCCGATCTCCATGGGAGGGCTTATACCTGCTGGCGACGACCCCTCGGGCGGTCGCAAATCACTTGCGGCGCCTTCGCCGCCTTACATGCACGTGCCGCCGCTAACACCGGGGCGGCATCCAGAAACTATCCCGCGCCGCGGATCAGCCCGCGCTCGACGAGCAGCTCGGCGACCTGGACGGCGTTCGTCGCCGCGCCCTTGCGGAGGTTGTCGCCCACCACCCACAGGTTGAGGCAGCGCTCGTGGCCGGGGTCGCGGCGAATGCGGCCGACCAGCACCTCGTCGTGCCCGGTCGCGTCGATCGCCATCGGGTAGCGGCCCGCGGCCGGGTCGTCGACGACGACGACGCCGGGGGCGTCGCGCAGGAGCTCGCGGCAGTCGTCGGGAGAGAGGTCCTCCCGGGTCTGCACATTGAGCGACTCCGAGTGGGCGCCGATCACCGGCACCCGGGCGCAGGTGGCGGAGATACCCACCTCCTCGCCGACGCCAAGGATCTTCCGGCTCTCGGCCATCACCTTGCGCTCCTCGGTGGTGTAGTCGTCGCCCTCGGAGAAGGTCTCGACCTGGGGCAGCACGTTGAAGGCGATCTGGTGCGGGTATACCTCGGCCTTCGGCGCCCGCCCCTCCAAGACATCGGCGGTCTGCGTGCGCAGCTCCTCGATCGCCCTCCGCCCCGTCCCGGAGACGGACTGGTAACTGGAGAGGATCAGCCGCTCCAGGCCGGCGGCACGGTGGATCGGCGCGAGCGCGACCAGCGCCTGCATCGCGGTGCAGTTCGGGTTGGCGACGATGCCACCGTGGCCGTCGAGCGCCTCGGGGTTCACCTCGGCGACGACCAGGGGGACGTCCTCGTGCATGCGCCAGTAGCTGGTGTTGTCGACGACCACCGCCCCCGCCTCGACCAGCCGCGGCGCCCACTCGGCGCTGACCTTCCCCCCGGCCGAGGATAGGACGAGGTCGAGGCCGGCGATCGACTCCTCGCTGAGCGGGCGGCACTCGAGCAGCTGGCCGTTCCACTCGATCTGCTTCCCGGCCGACCGCTCCGAGGCGAATGGGACCACCTCGCCGGCCGGGAATTCGCGCTCGGCGAGCACCTCGAGGATCGTCGCGCCGACCACTCCCGTCGAGCCGAGGACCCCGACCCTGTATCCATCGGAGGACATCGTCCGATCAGTATGACTGGAGGGCTTCATGACGCTCACCGTGGGCAGCGGCCCGTTCGGCCACCGCCCGGCCGGCAGCTTCAACGTCGAAATTCCCTCGCGGGAGCGCCTGCTCTTCGTGGAGCCGTCGCGCCGCTGGATCCGCGGAGTCCGCGCGGGTGAGACGGTGGTCGACAGCCGCTCTGCGCGCGTCGTCTATGAGCAGGGCAGGCTTCCGATCTACTTCTTCGGGCCTGACGACGTCCGGGGCGATCTCCTCTCCCCCTCCGAGCACCGCAGCATCTCGCGGATCCTCGGGGAGGCGAGCTGGTTCGACCTGCGGGTCGGCGAGGACTTCGTCGAGCGCGCCGCGTGGAGCTTCCCCGAGCCGCCCCCCGGCGCCGAGGAGGTGGCGGGGCTGATCGCCTTCGCCTGGGATGCGCTCGACGGGTGGTTCGAGGAGGATGAGGAGCTGATCGTCCACCTGCGAGACCCCTACCACCGGATCGACGTGATGCCGACTTCGCGGCACCTGCGGGTCAGCCTGGACGGCGAGCTCCTGGCGGAGACCCGCCGCGCGATGGTGCTGTACGAGACCGGCCTGCCGCCGCGCTGGTACATCCCGCGCGAGGACGTCTCCGAGGAGCTGACCTCGCCCAGCGACCACCGCACCGGCTGCGCGTACAAGGGTTTCGCCTCCTACCTGACCGTGCAGGTCGGCGACCGCCAGGAGGAGAACCTGGTCTGGACCTATCCCGACCCGCGGAACGAGGTCGTCGCGATCCGGGACTACCTCTGCTTCTTCGACGAGCGGGTCGACACCGAGATCGACGGCGAGCTCCAGGAGCGCCCGCTCACTCCGTGGTCGCCGGACTGGCGCGACCCCAGCCCGGAGGAGGCGAGCGCCGCCTAGAAGCCAAGCGCCGCCTGGATCTAGGAGCTGACCGTCGGCCGGTGCTGGCTGCCGGTCGGGTCTTCCTCGCGGACCGCGTCGGCGCCCAGCTCGAAGGCCTGATGAAGTGCCCGCACTGCGTCCGGCACCCGGTCGGCGTCGATCACGCAGGAGATCTTGATCGGCGAGGTGGAGATCATCTCGATGTTGATCTCGGACTGCCCCAGCGTCTCGAAGACCTTGGCGGCGACGCCGGGGTGGCTGCGCATCCCGGCCCCGACAATCGACACCTTGCCGATCCGGTCGTCACGCTCGATCGCCGCGCTCACCCCGCCCAGCGCTTCGATCGTCTCCAGCGCGGTCTCCAGATCGCTCCGCTCGACCGTGAAGGAGAGGTCGGCCAGCGCGTCCTCGGAGACCGGCTCGTTCTGGATGATCATGTCGACGTTGACGTTGGCCTCGGCCAGGGCACCGAAGATCCGCCCGGCGACTCCCGGCTCGTCGCGGACCCCGGAGAGCGTCACGCGCGCCTCGGCGTCCGAATGGGTCACGGCTGTCACCAGCGGTCGCTCCATCGTTTCCTCCTCGGGAAGGACGAGGGTACCTGGGCCGTCCTCGAAGCTGCTGCGGCAATGGATGCGGACCCCGTGGTTCCGCGCATACTCGACCGAGCGAAGCTGCAGCACCTTTGCCCCCGAAGCCGACATCTCCAGCATCTCCTCGTAGGAGACCATCGGCAGCTTGCGTGCCTCGGGCACGATCCGGGGATCGGCGCTGAAGACGCCGCGCACATCGGTGTAGATCTGGCACTCCCGCGCCCCCAACGCCGCCGCCAGGGCGCTCGCGGTCGTGTCCGAGCCCCCGCGGCCGAGAGTGGTGACGTCGTGGCTGTCGGTGGAGACCCCCTGGAAGCCGGCGACGAGGACGATCCTGTCCTGCTCCAGCGCCTCGCGGATGCGGTCGGCGCGGACGTCGATGATCCTTGCCTTGGTGTGGGAGGAGTCGGTGACGATCCCCGCCTGCGAGCCGGTCAGCGAGATCGCCTCGTGGCCCATGTCGCGGATCGCCATCGCGCACAGCGCACAGGAGATCCTCTCCCCGGTGGAGAGCAGCATGTCCATCTCGCGCGGGTCCGGGTGCTCGGAGATCTCCAGCGCCATCTCGGTCAGCTCGTCGGTGGTCGAGCCCCGAGCCGAGAGCACGGCGACGACGTGGCTGCCCGCCTCACGTGCGGCGACGACCCTCGCCGCGGCGCGCTTCAGCTCGGCGGCGCCGGCGACCGAGGTGCCGCCGAACTTCATCACCACGATGTCCGTCTGGGCGCCTTCCATCGAGCGTCTGAGAATACGCACGCCGCGGGAGGGGAGCGGCGCCGACCCATCTCTGTGGGGCCCGACTGACGCCGAGCTGGCAATAGCGGCCACATACGGTGCGAAATCGCCAACTCGGCGATCTGTGTGACCGGAATCACGCTCGTCGATATATCTACTTGATATATCTGAGCCGGCCCGTGTCATCGAACGATTCAACATCCACCAGTCGCCTCAGCCCTACCGCCTACGTGATCCTCGGGATGCTGGAGGCCGAGGCGCGGTCGGGGTATGAGATCAAGGCACAGGTAGAGGACTCGACCCGCTTCTTCTGGGCGGCCAGCTACGGGCAGATCTATCCCGAGCTGAAGCGGCTCGAGAGCGCTGGGCTGATCGAGGGCACCGACTCGCCCCAGGGCGGGCGCAAGCGGACCATCTACGAGGTGACCGCGGCCGGGCGGTCGGAGCTGCGCGACTGGCTGCGCACCCCGCCCGAGACGTTCGAGCTGCGCGACGAAGGGCTGCTGAAGCTCTTCTTCTCCGGCGCCGCCTCCCCCGAGGACGCCGCCCGAACCCTGCGGGCGATGCGCGACCAGCACCTGGCAACGCTGGAGCGGCTGGGCGAGATCGAGCCGAGGGCGGCAGCCAAGGGTGGCTACTCCCTGACCGTGCTGCGCTTCGGGATCGAGTACCACGGGTGGCTCGCCGAGGCCTGCGAGCGCATCGAGCGGGAGGTCCTCTCGCGGAGCCCGGAGGAGGTGAGGAGCTGATGTTCGAAGCTCTGGCACGCCTCGCCGATGGGCACGCTCGGCGCACCGGGCTGATCGCACTCGCCTTCTTCCTGCTCGCCGGCGCCCTGGGCGGCTCGGTTGCGAGCCACCTCGCCCCCTACGGGGCCGACGACCCGGCGACCGAGAGCGCTCGAGCCACCGCCCTGCTCGAGGACGCCGGCTACCGCTCAACCGGTGTCGTCGTCCTGGTTCGCGGCGGCCGCGTCACCGACCCTGCCTTCGCCTCCAAGGTGAAGGGGATCGAGCGGCGGCTGCGCGCGAGGCGGGACGTCGCGAGCGTCAGCAGCTTCTATGACACTGGCTCGCGCGCCTTCGTCTCGAACCGCGCCGATGCCACCTATCTCGCCGTCGCCCTGCGCGGCACGGACGACGAGCAGATCCAGAGCTCCTCGACGGCGATCGCCGACTCGCTGTCGGGAGCGCCGGGGGTGACGGTCGGGGGGCGGGGACTGGCTCAAGAGCAGATCAACAGCCAGGTCGAGCGCGACCTGCGGACCGCCGAGCTGCTCGCCTTCCCCCTCCTCTTCCTGCTCTCTCTGCTGTTCTTCCGGAGCCTGGTGGCGGCGCTGCTGCCGCTGATGGTAGGTGCGCTGGCGATCGTCGGCACCTTCCTGGCGCTGCGGATCGCCAGCGAGGTCGGCTCCATCTCTGTCTTCGCCCTAAACCTGACGACGGGGCTGGGCCTCGGCCTGGCGATCGACTACAGCCTGTTCATCGTCTCCCGGTACCGGGAGGAGATCGCCAAGGACGGACCGGGCCTGGCGGCGATGCGACGCACCCTGGCGAGCGCCGGCCGGACCGTGCTCTTCTCCTCGCTGACCGTGGCCGCCGCGATCGCCTCGCTGATCGTCTTCCCCCAGCGATTCCTCTACTCGATGGGGATCGGCGGCGCCTGCGTGGCGCTGATCGCCGCCACGGTCTCGCTGACCGTGCTGCCGGCCGTGCTCACCCTGCTGGGAGAGCGGGTCAACTCGCTCTCGCCCCGCTTTTTGCGGCGGCGGGCCGAGCGGGAGACCAGCGTCGTGACCGACGGATTCTGGTACCGGCTCTCGCGATTCGTGATGAGGAGGCCGGTGCCGATCGCGACGATCACCGCGGCTTCGCTGATCTTGCTCGGCATCCCGTTCCTGGGGATCAAGTTCAACTCCGTGGACAGCAAGGTGCTGCCGCGCTCGGCCAGCGCCCGGCAGGTGGACGCGGCGCTGCGTGCCGACTTTCCCCCCTTCCGCACCACCCCGATCGTGATCGCCCTGAAGGGCGCCGGGCCTCGGACAGCGAGCGAGGTCGACGATCGGATCGCCGCGGTCCCAGGGGTCAGCAGCGTCAACCCGCCGCGCCGGCTCGCCGGGAACGTGACGGTGATCGAGGCGATCGGTGACAGCGCGCGGGTCTCCGATCGCGCCCACGCCACCGCCGAGCGACTGCGGCGGCTGGCACCGCCCCCGGGCACGCAGATGCTGGTCACCGGCGCTGCCGCCGAGTTCATCGACCTTCAAGCGAGCCTGAAGAGCCACCTGCCGCTGGCGCTCGCGATCGTCGTCGTGGTCACCTTCGCGATCCTCTTCCTGATGACCGGCTCGGTGATCCTGCCGCTGAAGTCGCTGCTGATGAACGTGCTCAACCTGAGCGCCGTCTTCGGCCTGCTGGTCCTGATCTTCCAGGACGGCCGCCTCGAGGGCCTGCTCGGTTACAGCAGCGACGGCGGGATCGAGCAGACGATGCCGATCTTGATGTTCGCCGTCGTCTTCGGGCTCTCCACCGACTACGCGGTCTTCCTGCTGTCGCGGATCAAGGAAGCTCGCGATGCCGGCGCCTCGGACTCCGAGTGCGTGGCGATCGGCCTCGAGCGAACGGGCAGGATCGTCACCGCCGCGGCGCTGCTCTTCGCGATCGCGATCGGCGCCTTCGCGACCTCGGAGATCGTCTTCATCAAGGAGAACGGGATCGGGACGGCGCTGGCGGTGCTGATCGACGCGACTGTGATCCGCGCCCTGCTGGTCCCCTCCCTGATGGAGCTGCTCGGCAAGTGGAACTGGTGGGCACCGGCCCCATTGCGCCGGCTCCACCGCCGGATCGGGATCTCGGAGAACCCGCACGACCGCAATCCGAACGGCGCCCGGATCGGCGCCGCGACAGGAGGAGCCCGCTGATGGCACAGATCAGCCCCGGCCGTTACACCGCGAACACCGAGGGGGACTTCGTCGTCTTCCTGATCGGGATGCGGATCAACCGCCCGCTTCAGGATCCACAAGTGGTGGCCGGTGTTCGTCGCGATGCCGAAGATGATCCGCGAGCTGGAGGCCCATCCCGAGAAGGGCATGCTGCACGCCCAGCCCGCCGTTGTCCGCAGCTCGCTCGCCTACCTGCAGTACTGGCGGAGCTTCGAGCACCTGGCGCGCTTCGCCCGCAGCCCCGACGACCCCCATCTGCCGGCCTGGGCGAAGTTCAACCGCGCCGTGGGGGCCTCGGGCGACGTCGGCATCTGGCACGAGACCTACCGGGTCGCCGCGGGCGAGTGCGAGGCGATCTACGGCAACATGCCCGCCTGGGGGCTCGCCGAGGCATTCGAGCGGATCCCGGTCGGCTCCACCGTCGGGCAGTCGGCGGCGCGGCGGATCGGCGCCGCCGAGGCAGACGACGTCGCGATCGCTCCCTATGCGAACCCGGAAGGCGATGGCTGAGCGCGCGCTCCGCGATGCGGTCAACGCATTCGACGCCGACATCGCGGTCGAGCCGCTGGGGGATGATCGCTTCGGCGCGGTGATCCTCGAGAACTGGTGGGTCGGCCGCGGGCCGAACGGCGGCTACGTCGCTGCGATCCTGATCAACGCGCTCCGCGAGGTCGAGCCGAAGCGCCCGCTTCGCTCGCTCTCGCACCCACTACCTGCGCCCGCCCGCCGCAGGGCCGGCCGAGGTAGACGTCACGATCGAGCGCCGGGGCAGGACGGCGAGCTTCCTCTCAGCCCGCATCGAGCAGGAGGGGAAGGTCTCGGTCACCGCGATGGCCGCGTTCTCCGAGCCCTTCGAGGGCCCTTCCTACACGGCCGAGGAGATGCCGGCGGTGCAACCCGCCGATCGGCTCCCGCGTCTGGATCCCGAGGAGCTGAACCTGCCCGCCTTCTTCTGCAACTACGAGATGGCGCCGGCGATCGGGCCGCCCCCCTTCCAGAGCGCCGAGCAGGCCCTGACCGGGGGCTGGATTCGGAGCCGCGAGCCAAGGCCGCTCGACGCGCCGCTGGCGGCCGCGATCCTCGATGCCTGGGTCCCCACCGCCTTCATCGTCCTCGACCGTCCCCACCCCGCGCCCACTCTTGACCTGACGATCCACCTCCGCGAGCCGCTTCCCCCGCCGGGCGCCGCGGTGGACGACTGGTATCTGAGCGTGTTTCGCTCCGGCCTCGCCCGTGAAGGCTTCTTCGACGAGGACGGCGAGCTGTGGAGCGCCGACGGCAGGCTGCTGGCCCAGTCCCGCCAGCTCGCCCTGCTGCGCTAGATCATCAGGTGGGACCTTTGAGCTGCGCTATGCGAGGTTGAAAGGTCCCACGTCGCCCGTGCGCTAGGCGAAGGCCCGGGTGGCGCGGCGGCGCAGGTCGGCATTGAGCATCCCGGTGACCTCGCTGGGAGTCCCGCCTGCCTCGGGGATCCCGTCGGCGCCCTCCCCCAGGGGTCCGGCGCGGTAGCCGTAAAGCGGGGCGTCAACGCCGAGATCGCGCACCCGGCGCAGCAGCCTCACTGCGCCGGCGGGGCTCGACCCGGGGCCGCAGAGGAGGATCGCGGTCGGGTCCAGGGCCCCGATCGCTCGTTCGAGCCGCTCGTCGGCAAGCTCGCTGGAAAGCAAGAGGACCCGGAAGCCGGCCCTGCGCAGGGTGAGGTCAAGGGCCTGGATGTGGACCGCCTCGGCGTCCTGGCCGGGACTCGAGTCGAGCAGCAGGATCCCCGCCGGACGCGAGGCGGAGGAGGCGAGGCGGCGGGCGCCGAGGAGCCAGCCCGTCGCCCAGCGGCTGGCGAACTCGAGCTCGGCGGCACGGTCGGGCTCGGCGGCGAGCGAGTCGAGGGTCGGCAGCAGCAGCTCCTCGACGGTGCGCTCCAGCGGGCGCAGCGCGAGGCTCTCCTCCATCGCCCGATCGGCGGCGGCCTCGTCGAAGGCCTCGAGGGCACCTGACAGGTCGGCGGTCGTCGCCGGCGCCTCCTGGCGCTGCAGGGCCAGCTCGATCGCCGAGGAGATGTTCCCGGTCTCCACCAGGGCATCACGGAGGGTTTGAAGCTCCAGCAGCTCGTACTGGCGGTGGTTCCCAGGCGAGCGTCTCGGCTGCGGATAGCCGTAGCGACGCTCCCAGCTGCGCAGGGTGTTGGGGCTGACGCCGAGCACCTCGGCGGCCGCGTTGGTGCGGATTCCTGGGGTCATCTTTGGATCATCTCACGGGCGGTTTCGGGGCAGATCCCTTCGGCACCGACGGCGATTGTCCCACCGACGCCGCGGGTTTACGCTGGTTATCGGCAGCTTTTACGGAAACTGTGAGCGATCTTGCACACCGCCGCTGGCCGCCGGCTTCCCGGTCGCCCGTGCCCGCCACATCCCCGTGTCGGCTGCCCGAAGCAGGGTCTCGGCGTCGTTGCCGTGCTCGGGGCAGGAGACGACCCCGGCTGAGACTGTGATCCGCAGGCCGCCCGCGGCCTCCAACTCCCCCAGCATCTGCGCCAGCCGCTCCCCCATCATCAGGCCCTCGGCGGTGGTCTGCTCGGGGGCGAGGATGCAGAGCTCGTCGTGCTCGAGCCGGTAGGCCTCGTCGACCAGGCGGACGCTCTCGCGCAGCGCCGCGGTGACGATCGCCAGCAACGCCTCCATGCCCGGATCATCGGGCTCGCCGCGCGCCGCCGGGCCCTCGATGTCGAGCAGGACGATCGCGAACGGGTGGCCGTAGCGGCGGTGGGTCTCGATCAGCTGCTCGAGCCGGCGATGCATCTGGCCGGGTTGCTGGAGCCCCGTCACCGGGTCGCGGCCCGGCTCCCCCCCGGCCAGCAGGGCCTCCGCCGCGGTGCCGGAGATCAGCCCGAACAAGGAGGAAAGCCGCAGGGCCGCCTGGGCGAGGAGCTGGGGCTCGGACGAGGGCAGCTCCTCGATCAGGGTGGCCAGCAGCGCCGTCTGCAGCGAGGAGACCTCCCTCGCGAGTTGCTGCGGCGCCTGGCCCGGCTGGAGCTCGGCGAGCCGCGCCGCCCTCTCGAGGCCCTGGGGTGAGAGATGCGGCGCGCCCTCCTCGCCGGTGGCGGCAAGGACGTCGCTGATCAGCTCCGGGAGATCGCTGGCCGCCCAGGTGAGCGGCATCCGTTCCACCGCCGCCAGGGGCGAGGCGAGGATGATGTCGATCAGCCACGCCTTGGCGACCTGCTCGCGCAGCCTCTCGATGCGCGTCAGCTGCGCCCGCAGCGCGGCCGCGTTGCGACTCCCGTTCTCGATCATCGGCCGCGCGCAACTTTTGCGAAGCGGTCGGACAGCCGCGCGCGCTCAGCCCAGCGCCCGCCGCCCGACCAGCGCTTTGCCCAGCGTCACCTCGTCGGCGTGCTCGAGGTCGGCGCCGACCGGCAGGCCGCTGGCCAGGCGGGTCACCTCTACCTTGCCCCGCAGCCGCTCGGCGATGTGCAGCGCCGTCGCCTCGCCGGTCGTGGTGGGGTTGGTCGCGAGCAGCACCTCGCGGATCTCCCCGGCGTCCTCGACCCGGCGCAGCAGCTCGGCGATCCGCAGGTCCTCGGGGTCGACCCCGTCGATCGGCGAGAGCGCGCCGCCGAGGACGTGGTAGAGACCCCGGTACTCGTGGGTCCGCTCGATCGGGATCACGTCGCCCGGCTCCTCGACGACGCAGACCAGGGAGCGATCGCGGGTCGCGTCCTCGCAGATCCGGCAGCGTGGGCCTTCGGCGAGGTTGAAGCAGACCTCACAGAGGCCGACCTTCTCCTTCACCTCGCGGATCGCGTCGGCGAGCCGCGCCGCCTCCTCGTCGTCGGCCCGCAGGATGTGAAAGGCGAGCCGCTGCGCGGTCCGCTGGCCGATTCCGGGCAGGCGCGAGAGCTCGGCGACCAGGCGGCCCAGCGGGGCGGGGCCCTCACTCAAGCGAGCACCTGCTCAAAGGCCGGGGAGCCCGAGCCCGCCGGGGCCGCCGCCGGCCCCGCCGAGCCCCCCGGTGATCGGGCCCATCTTCGAGGCGGCCAGCTCCTGGGCCGCCCGGATCGCCTCGTTGACGGCCGCCTGGACCATCTCGGAGAGCATCTCCGCCTCCTCCGGGTCGATCGCGTCCGGGTCGATCACGATCTCGCGCAGCTGCATGTCGCCGCTCATCTTCACCTTGACCATGCCGCCGCCGGCGCTGGCCTCCACCACCTCGTCGGCGAGCTGCTCCTGGGCCTTCATCATCTCCGCCTGCATCTGCTGGGCCTGCTTGAGCAGGGCCCCCATGTCCATGCCGCCCGGTCCGCCGCCTCTGGCCATCAGCTCACTTCCTCCGCGTCGAATTCGCTCTTCAGCTTCTCCAGCAGCGCGTCCTCGTCGAGCTCCTCCTCGGCGGCCGGATGCGGATCGCCGTCGAGCAGGACGTAGACGGGGCGCAGGTGCGAGCCGACGATCGAGCGCAGGGCCTCGGCGAAGCGCTCGCGCTGCTCGACCGCCTCGGCCTTGCGCTTGTTGAAGGTCGCGGTCGAGGGAAAGCCGACTCGCAGCACCGCTTCCTCGCTGTCCAGTGCCAC
Organism: uncultured Actinomycetes bacterium; assembly: GCA_963738305.1. GTDB lineage: Bacteria > Actinomycetota > Thermoleophilia > Solirubrobacterales > 70-9 > JBBRHQ01. The sequence continues at coordinate 104,751 of CAVTVU010000011.1, forward strand.
AGGCCGCGTGCCCTCGAACAGCGCCGAGAGCATCGCCGAGCCGGACTGCCGCACCTGGTCGAGCACGGCCGGCCAGAGCCGGTTGAGCTTGTCCAGGTCCAGCTCGCCAACCGGGGATTCCGCCGCCGGGGCGGGGCCCGAGGCGCCCGCCGGCGCCGCCGGGCCGTCGATTTCGGGCTCCGCCCCGCCCTCGTCCTCTCCACGCTCCGCCACCGACGGTCTTCTCCTCGGCCTTCGGGCCGCCCTCTGCGGGCCCGGCCGAAGCGGGCAGAACGCCCCGTCCCTCGCTGCGCCGCTCGAGCCTCTCGACCCGGCGCGCCAGGCCCTCGGCGCTCCCGTCCAGCTCGGGCCTGGCCGCCTTCAGCAGCGAGACCTCGACCGCGAGCCGGGCGTCGTCGCCCTCGCGAACCGCCGTCAGCGCCTCGGCCAGCTCGTCGATCGTCCGCACAAGGGTGGCGGCGCCGACCGCTGGGGCCTGCGCCTGAAGGCGCTCGGAGTCGGCGGCCGTGAGGAGGAACGACTCGGGGACCTCGCCGATCGTCTGCACGACGAGGAGCTGGCGCAGGTGGCCGAGCAGGTCGCGGGCGAACTGGACCGGGTCGCGCCCGGAGGAAGCGACCTTGCCGACCGCCTCCAGCACCGCCTTCGGATCCTCGGCTGCAACCGCGTCGACCGCCTCGAAGAGGAGGTCCGCATCGCCGGCGCCGAGCATCTCCAGGACTCCGTCGAGGTCGACCGAGCGCTCACCCCCGAAGGAGACGAGCTGGTCGAGGGTGCCGAGGGCGTCGCGGAAGCTGCCCGACGCCGAGCGGGCGATCATCGCCACCGCGCCGTCGCAGATCTCGATCCCCTCGGTGGCCGACACCCGGCGCAGCACCTCGGCGAGCTGCTCGAGCGAGGGGCGCTGGAAGTCGAAGCGCTGGCAGCGGTCGGCGATCGTCGGCATCACCTTGTGCGCCTCGGTCGTGGCGAGCACGAAGACGGTGTGCGGCGGCGGCTCCTCCAGCGTCTTCAGGAAGGCGTTCCAGGCCTCCTTGGTGAGCATGTGCGCCTCGTCGAGGATGTAGACCTTCCAGCGACCGCCGGCGGCCGCGTAGGCGACGCGCTCGCGCAGGTCGCGGACGTCGTCGACCGAGCGGTTGGAGGCGGCGTCCATCTCGATCACGTCGAGAGAGTGCCCGGCGGCGATCGCGCGGCAGGACTCGCACTCCCCGCAGGGGGTCGGAGTGGGGCCGCCGCGCTCGCAGTTCAGCGAGCGCGCCAGGATCTTCGCCATCGAGGTCTTGCCGGTTCCGCGCGAGCCGACGAAGAGGTAGGCGTGGTGGACCTTGCCCTGCGTGACCGCGTTCCGCAGGGTCCGGACCACGTGCTGCTGGCCGACCACCTCGTCGAATGAGCCGGGGCGGTGGCGGCGGTAGAGGGAGGTGGATTCACTCATCGGCAGGAGGGAGCCAGTGTATCTGCGGCCCGGACGCCGCCCGGCCCCGGATCCGGGGCCGCGGCGGGCGCTCTCTGTAGTTTGCGGCGATGCCTCCAGCCGCCCGCAAGCTGCTCGTTCCCGCGGCCTGGATCGGGGGGGTTGCGGCGGCGCTGTTGGTGATCTTCCCGCTCGGCTTTCCAAACTACGACACGATCTACGCGCTGGTCTGGGGACGGGAGCTGGCGCACGGGAGCGGGCTCGACTACGGCGCCGCGCTGCCCCCGACCCCCCACCCGCTCGCCGACCTCCTGGGGCTGATCACCACACCGCTGGGGCAGGGGGCGATCACGGTGACGATGGTGATCGCCTACGGCTCGCTGGGCCTGATCGGCTACCTGGTCTACCGGCTCGGGACACTCTGGTTCGACCGGGCGATCGGTGTCCTCGCGGCGCTGATCGTCCTCACCCGGGCGCCCTTCCTCTCCAACGGCATCCGCGCCTATGTGGACCTCCCCTACATCGCGCTCTGCCTGGGCGCCCTGGGGATCGAGACGGGGCGACCCAGGGCCGGCTGGCCGGTGCTGGCGCTGTTGGCGGCGGCCGGGCTGCTGCGACCCGAGGCGTGGATGTTCTCGGCCGCCTACTTCGCCTGGCTCGCGCTGGCGCTCGAGCGCACGCCGCGATGGCGCCTGCGGTTGCGCGGCGAGCGACGCGCGGGGGAGCTTGCCTGGCTGGCCGCCCTGGCCGGCTTCGCGCCGGTGGCCTGGGGGCTGTTCGACCTCGCCACCGCCGGCAGCCTCACCTACTCGTTCACCGGTACCCGCGACACCGTCTCGACGCTCGAGCGCCAGACCGGGGCGGTGAACCTCGTCCTCTACGGGCCGCGGCGGCTCGGCGAGGTCTTGCAGTGGCCGGGGATGGTCGGCGCCGCCGGGGGCGTCGTCCTCTGCCTGGCCCTGCTGCGGCGGTGGGCGGTGACCGGGGTCGTCGCGGTGATCCTCGCCCTCGGGGCCTTCGCGGTGCTGGCCTGCGCGGGGCTGGCGATCATCCCCCGCTACACGATGCTGGCCGCGGCGATCCTCGCCGTGTTCGCCGCCGCGGCGCTGCTGGGCTGGCGCCTGCTGGAGCCCGGATCGCCGTGGCTCCGCCCCTGGCAGGCCTTCGCCGCCCTCGTCGCGCTGATGTTCGTCGCCTGGGGGCCGAACCAGTACGACCTGCTGAGCACGGTCCACACCGATCTCGCCAACCAGGGCCGGATCGAACGCGATCTCGGCGACCTCGCGACCTCCGATGCCTTCGAGCCGCTCTGCCTGCCGATCTCCGTTCCCAACCATCGCGCGGTGCCGCGCCTCGCCTTCGATCTCGACGTGCGACCCTCGCGGATCGTCAGCTCCAGCGAACAGCGTGCGCCCCGGCGCGGCTATTTCCTCGCCCCCGCCGGCCCCTTCGTGATCCACAACTTCATCCTCGACCCGAACGACCCGACCAGGTTCGTAACCGCGAAGCCGGGGCCCGGGTTCACGCGGGTGGCCGGTAACCGGTCTTGGATCCTCTACCGGCACTGCGGATAGCCTGAGCCGCGATGCTCACGAGGGTATTGCGCAGCAACTGGGGTCGGCTCGCCGCGCTCCTTGCGGCGATCGCGATCGTCCTCCTCGCTTCGGCGGCCCTGCTGCACTACGGCTTCGACGAGTTCCACACCTTCGGCGATTCGCTCTGGTCTTCGGTCAAGCACCTGCTCGACCCCTCCAGCCTCCAGGACGACGACGGGGCGCCGAAGCGGGTGATCGGCCTCTTCCAGGTGATCGCCGGACTCGTCCTGCTGGTCGGGCTCCTGTTCACCGTCACCGCGGAGACCCTGGGGCGCTCGATCGCCCGCCTCGGCCGCACCGAGGTACCGGTCCGCGCCCACGACCACCTGGTGGCGATCGGGGCGATCGATCTGGCGCCGGAGACCCCCTCCACCCTGATCCGGGTGGGTGGGCCGGGAAGGCTGCCGGAGAGAATCGTCCTGCTCGCTCCCGAGAGCGCCCGCGCCTCGCGCGAGGAGCTGCTGCTGACGCTGCGCGCCCAGTCCGCACCGATGCGGGTCGAGATGGTGATCGGCGACACTTCCGGCGCGTCGGGCTTCGAGCTGGCCTCGGTGGAGACGGCCGGCGACATCATCGTCTTCCCGACGACCAGCGGGCCGACCCCCGCTGAGACCGCGGATGTCGAGGTGCTGCAGACCGGCCTGGCGCTGAGAGCCTACCTCGACGAGCGCGCACCGGACGCCGATCCCAGCGTCAGCCTGCTGTTCCGCCGGGGACGGAACGTCGACGCCGCCTGGGAGACGCTCCCGCACGAATGGGACGCGGTGGTCGGCGACCGCGTCGTCGCCGCCGCCCTGAGGCTGGCGATCGTGCGCCCCGAGCTGGCGCCGGTTTTGCCCGGGCTGGACGAGGAGGCCGCGGTGCGGGCGATCGGGCCGGGCCGGTTCGCGGGTCTGCCGTTCGGCCAGCTCTCGAGCCGCTCGGAGGATGGAATCCCGGTCGGGCTGGTCCGCGGGGACGAATCGCGATTCGCGCCTCCGCCGGAGGAGGTCGTCGGAGAGGACGACCGGGTGATCGTGATGGGGCGGGGGCGGGGCAGCACCGATCACCGGCTGGTCGCCAGGCACGGCCCGGCCAGCGGAAACGGTCCGCTGCGGATCACGATGGTCGGGTGCGGGATCAACGCGCCGGCGCTTATGGAGGAGTTCAGCGCCTCCGGGCGCGAGCAGGTCGAGGTGAGGGTGCTCGCGACTCGAGCAGCCCGCATGACCTATCTCCCCCGCGAGGACTACGAGGGGGTCTCAATCTCCTTCGAGGAGACCCGTCCCACCGACCCGGGCGACCTCGAGCGGGGCCTCGGCGGCGGCGAAACCGACGTGATCCTCATCACCCCCAGTCCCTCGAGCTACGACCTGCGTGCCTCCGACGCCGAGGCGACGCTTTCGACCCTGCACGTGCTCCGGCTCGCGGGGGCGGAGACCCCGATCGTCGCCGAGTTGTTCCTGCCCGACTCGGTCAGGCGGCTCCCGCAGGACCGCCGCCTCAGCGCCGTCTCCACGCTCGACATGATCTCGACCGCGATCGCCTTCAGCGTCCTGGACACACGCGCGGCGGCGGCCCTCGAGGGGCTGTTCGGAGGGAGCATGCGAATCGAGGCCCAGCGCCTGGGCGGCGATGCCGAGGCGAGCTTCGGCGAGATCTACGCCCTCGGCCTCGCCCGCGGGGTGGTCCCGATCGCGGTGAAGGCCGAGGACGGGACGGTCACCATCGCGCCGCGTGAGGATGCGCGGCTGGAGCCCGGCGACGTGCTGCTGATCCTCGATCCCGGGCGCACCAAGTAAATGGACCGTGCACCCGTCCTTCGAAACGAAGTCCCCGGGCGTGGCCGCCGAGCTCGGCTCGGGCCAGGCTTGCCTGCGGCACCCGCGGCTCTCGCTTAAGGCTGCTTCCTTCCGGACCTGACCTGATTCACGTGCCTACGTCGCGCAGGACCTGGCCGTCAACGCCTCCTTCGGCGCACTGACCCCGAAGGCCAGCACCTCAGGACGGTAGTCGGCCCCGCTAGAGCGGATTGCGGGTTACAGGGCACCGCTGATTCCCCGCCTAGCACGGTCCAGCCGGGATGCTAGCGCGTCGCCCAGGCCGACCCGAGGTCCGGCCTGCGGTTCTGCCAACGTTGCGCCATGCCGATCTCCTACACCGGCCGCCACCGCCGGGCGGGGCAGGGAGCGGCCGTCGTCGCCCTTCTGGCGCTGCTCGCGCTCCTGGGCATGGTGAGCGCCGCGCGTGGCCTCGGACCGCGGGGCGCTCCGGCGCAACGGCCGAGCTTCATCGTCATCCAGACCGACGATCAGACCATCCAGGAGCTGGACTCGACCTGGCTGACGCCGATGGGGCTGAGGGCGCGGACGATGCCCCACACGATCGACCTGATCCGCCGGCGCGGGATCGATTTCCGCCGCTATTACGTCTCCTACCCGCTCTGCTGTCCCTCCCGGGCCTCGCTGCTCACCGGCCGCTACGCGCACAACACCCGGGTCCTCGGCAACCTGCCGCCCAACGGCGGTTTCTCCGCCTTCCAGAGCGGGCCCAACTATCGCCACAACGTCGCGACCTGGCTCGATGGGGCCGGCTACCGGACGATCCACTTGGGCAAGTTCCTCAACAACTACGGCTCGCGCGGCAACGCCGAGACGACGATCCCACCGGGCTGGGATCGCTGGGAGACGCTGACCCCGGCCGGCGAGTCCGCCTACTTCTACGGCTACCACCTGAACGTCAACGGTCATGCCGAGGGGCCGTTCGGCGACCCCGAGTACGGCCTCGGCGCCGGCGAGGACGATCGGCGCTGCCGGGCTTGGGCGGTCCCCGGGCTGACCTGCAACTTCCTGACCGACTCGCTGACCCGCCGGGCCGTCACACAGATCGAGCGGACCCCGGCGAGCCGGCCCTTCTACCTCCAGCTCGACTACACCGCCCCCCACGGGGACCCCCGGCCACCGATCGGGCCCGAGCCGGCGGCCCGCCACTACGACTCGGCCCAGGACACGCCACTTCCGAGGCCGCTCGGCTTCGACGAGGCGGACGTCTCCGACAAGCCCGAGTGGATCCGCAGCCTCTCCCGCTTCGATCAGACCTCGGTGCGCCGGATCAGGAAGGAGTACCGCAAGAGCATCGAGGCGATGCGCGCCGTCGACGACGGCGTGGCGAGCCTGATCTCCGCGCTGCGCCGGACCCGCCGCCTCGCCAACACCTACGTCCTGTTCACCACCGACAACGGCTTCTTCACCGGCGAGCATCGGATCGAGCGGGGCAAGTTCCTTCCCTACGAACCGGCGCTCCACCTGCCGCTGCTGATCAGGGGCCCGGGGATCAGGCCGGGATCGAGGTCATCCGAGCTGGTGGCCAACGTCGACATCACCCCGACCGTCCTCCGCCTCGCCGGCGTCCGCGCCGACCGGTCCCTCGACGGCCGGCCGCTCGAGGCCTTCTGGCGCGACACCGCTCTCCGCACCCGGCGCCCGATCCTGCTCGAGTCCTTCCTTGACCCCGTGTCGGCGCCGGCGGAGCGGCGCGGCCCCGTTCCCGTCAACCCGCCCCACCTGGCCTTCCGCGGCGTCCGCCTCGGGCCCTACTCCTACGTCGAGTACGGCTCCGGCGCGCGGGAGCTGTACGACCTCTCCAGGGACCCGGGCGAGTTGAGGAACCAGCGCCGGCGACCTCCGCTACGCCCGGGTCAAGGCGTTCCTGCACCGCCTGGTCACCCGCCTGAAGGATTGCGACGGCGCCGGGTGCAAGCGCGAATCCGGCCCGATCCCGCAGCCGCGCCGATAAGCGCAACGGTGGCCGGCACCGGGAAATCGGGGGATCAACCCTTCACCACGGCGGACGAGCCGGGGCCTGACCCCGACCGCACCGGCGGTCCCGACCGCCGCCGCCAGGCCGGCGTCGCGCTGCTCGCGCTCGGCGCGCTCGGGGTCGTCTTCGGAGACATCGGCACCAGCCCGCTGTACGCGCTACAGACCGTGTTCTCGGCCGACAACCACGCCGTGAAGCCGACCGAGACGGACGTCTACGGGGTGATCTCGCTGGTCTTCTGGTCGGTCACGCTGATCGTCTCGATCGAGTTCGTCTGCCTGATCATGCGGGCCGACAACGACGGGGAGGGCGGGATCATGGCGCTGACCGCGCTATTGGAGACGCTGTCGTTCCGGCGACCCCGAGCGAAGACCGTGCTGATCGCCCTGGGGATGTTCGGGGTCGCCCTCTTCTACGGCGACGGAATGATCACGCCGGCGATCTCGGTCCTCTCGGCGGTCGAGGGAGTCAAGGTGGCGACGCCCGGCCTCAGCTCGATCGTGGTTCCGGTGACGATCGCGGTGCTGGCGGTGCTGTTCTCGATCCAGCGCTTCGGCACGCATCGGGTCGGAGGGGTCTTCGGACCGGTGATGCTGGTCTGGTTCGCCGCGATCGCCGCGGCGGGCCTGGCGCGGGTCCTCGCCCACCCTACGATCGTCAAGGCGCTCTCGCCGCAATACGGGGTCGAGTTCTTCAGCGCCCACCTGGGCATCGCCTTCGTCTCGCTCTCGGCGATCGTGCTGACGATCACCGGGGCCGAGGCGCTCTACGCTGACATGGGTCACTTCGGCCGCCCACCGATCACTCGCGCCTGGTTCTTCGTCGTCTTCCCGGCGCTGACCCTCAACTACATGGGGCAGGGGTCGCTGATCCTCGGTACCCCGAGCGCGATCGACAACCCGTTCTTCCTCCTCGTTCCGCACTGGCTGCGCATCCCGTTGGTGGTGCTGGCGACCGTCGCGACCGTGATCGCCTCCCAGGCCGTCATCTCGGGCGCGTTCTCGGTGACCCGCCAGGCCATCCAGCTCGGTTTCCTGCCGCGGCTCTCGATCCGGCACACGTCGGCCCGAGAGATTGGCCAGGTCTACGCCCCGGCGATCAACTGGGTCCTGTTCGTCGCCGTGGTCGGCCTGGTGGTGGGCTTCGGCTCGTCGACCAAGCTTGCCTCGGCCTACGGGATCGCCGTGACCGGCACGATCACGGTGGACACCGTTCTCTTCTTCGTCGTCGTCCGGATGCTGTGGCGAAAGCCGACCTGGGTTGTCGCCGCCGGCGCCGTCTTCTTCGGGACGATCGATCTCGCGTTTCTCGGCGCCAACGTCGGCAAGATCGTGCACGGCGCCTGGTTCCCGCTCTCCGTCGGGGTGATCGTCTTCGTCATCCTGAATACCTGGAAGCGCGGAGCCGAAGCACTCCACGCCGCGCGTGAGGAGAAGGAGGGGGCCCTGGCTGATTTCGTGCGCGAGGTTCGCGCGATGGACCCGCCGGTCGCCCGCGTGCCGGGGACCGCCGTCTACCTCAACGCCCGCCGCGAGACGACGCCCCTGGCACTGCAGGCATCGCTCCGGCACTTCCGGGTCCTGCACCAAACGGTGGTGATCTTTTCGATCGAGTCGACGAGAGAGCCCCACGTCCGAGACGAAGAGAGGCTGACGGTGGACTCGCTCGGCTTCGAGGACGACGGAATCGCCCACCTCACCGCTCGCGTCGGCTTCCAGGACACCCCCGACGTTCCCTTCTTCCTGCGCCTGGCGTCGGAACTCGGCATCGAAGCCGAGATCGACGTCCAGCGCGCGATCTACTTCGTTTCGCATGGCGAGATCGAGCCGACCCCGGTGCGGATCGGAACTCGGTGGCGCAAGCGGTTGTTCACGGCGATGGCGCGAAACAGCGCCAGCCCCGTCGAGTACTTTCGGCTACCGCCGGAGAGCACCATCAACGTGGCCGTCCCGCTCGAGCTCTAGGCGATCCGGGCGCCGCTGACGAGACGTATTTCGAACACCAATACGGTGTCTTATTGACGCCTCGGCCGCGGCGAATCCGGGCGGCGCAGCGCGGCTGGATCGCCAGCATGACGACCGCCGAACACCCAGGCCGGCGCGGGCGATCCCTCCTATGATCCCGACCCCGGGCGCGTAGCTCAGCGGGAGAGCGCTCGCTTCACACGCGAGAGGTCGCTGGTTCGAAACCAGCCGCGCCCATCGGCTTCCTGAGCCAAACCGAACAGGTTCGCGAGCACTCACCCCGCCAGGTCGCCGAACTCTCTCCGAGCGAGGTCCGGAGGTCATTCAGCACATCACTGTTTCCAGAGTGTGACCGGAGTCGCAGTAATAGCGTCGGTGGAGGTGAGAGGTTAGGTGCCAACCCAAGCAACTCGAGATGTTGGCGCCAATGAACTAAGGAACTGTCAGAGCCGGCGACATGAGGAGATTGTGATGTCATCCACGCGGCGAAACCGGCACTCGCACCTACGCCTTGGACACGCCGGCATCTGCGAAGCATCCTCCCGTGGTCCGCGTCAGCAGCGACGCCTACTCAGATCCCGTCGGCCAGCACCGAACCGAAGTCGAGCCCGACACCCTCTCAGCAGCCGCCGGTGGATGGGGGCTGTCATTGTCGGCGAAGCTCTCGTCGGTGGCGGGTCGAACATCTGCTGGGCCAGCTCTCGCGCCGGCGCCAGCCACACCGGCCAAGGCTTTCTTCCGGGCATGACCAAGGACGTCGGAGGCCCGTATGACCGGGCCACCGATCCAAGCGTCGCCTATGACGCCCGCCATCACGTCTGGATGATCTCGAGCCTCGCGATCAAGGACCCGGTCGGCACGGTGGCGGTCCGTCGCGACATCGTCGTCAGTCGGGCCCACGATCAGCGCGCCGCCGCCACCACCATCGACGTCGGTGGCACCATCGGCTCCGTTGGGCGCGGCACCCCCGTCTGGGCGATCAGCCGGTGGTCCACCCCGACGGGATAACGACATCGTGATCAGCACCACCACCGACGGGATCGCCTGGTCGCCGGTGGCGAGAGTCCCGATCGACGCGGTCGACCGGGCCGCTGAGAGGCGGGCTCTTCGGCGAGGCAATGTCCACCGTCCGGGGTGGACTCCGGTTGGGGGCGCCCGATGACCGAGGCCCTCCGCCCCGGCGCAGGCGCTTCTACGGCCAACGGAAGCCCACATGACGGGTTGTGTGACCGAGCTCGCGGTAACTGCGTCACCGCAGGTGAGACGCTTGGTGCCCACCACACTCGATCCAAGTCAAATGGATTAGAGGGGAGCGAGAGAATGCCGATGCGCCTAGCTCGTGCGAAGCGGGAGATCAGTTCTGGATTCGGGCGAGGGGGTCGTGAGGACCGGCGTGCCCCGACCCGGATAGAGCACCGTCTGTGCCGCATGGTCCTCGCGTTGACCCTTGTCGTAGTCGCCGTGATCGCCTCGGCGCCCGAGGCGCAGGCAGCGAGACCCCAGCGCCTCTACCTCGCCCTCGGCGACTCGATCGGCTTCGGCATCGGTGCCTCGGACCCGAGCACAAAGGGCTACGCGGGTCAGCTCTTCCAGACCCTGCGGGCGCCGGGGAAGTGGCAGGTCGACAGCCTGCGAAATCTCTCAAATCCAGTCAACGAGACCAGCAGCAGCATCCTCGGCAATCAGCTCTCGGCCGCTCTTGAGGCGATCAAGGATCCGACCACGGATACGCGGGTGGTGACCCTGGGGATCGGCGGCAACGACGTCGGATTCGGTCTGCTCACGCACGGCCCCTGCGCGACGCCCGCGGTCGCGGCCTGCGGATTTGTCGCCAACTACAGGACGCTGCTGAGGCGCCTGACCAACGCCCTTGGCAACGACCCCGGCCGGGAGGCCCTGGTGGTTGTGACCTACTACAACCCCCTGCAGGGAACCGACCAGGAGACGAGTTGGGACGATGCCCTGGTCGGCAGCGACCGTCGGGTCGACTGCTCGGGCAAAGGCAAGCGAGTCGGCCTCAACGACCTCCTGGCGTGCCTCGGGCGGCGCTTCGGCGCCCGGGTGGCGGACATCTATCCGCCTCTGACCGGCAGGATTCCTGAGCTCTCGGCAGCCGGCACCCACCTCAACGACGACGGATACGCCCTCGTTGCCAAGGTGATTGGCCGAGCTCTGCAACACCCACGAATGGATGTTCGTGCGGCCGCCGATGCCCTCGTTCAGGCCGGAGCGCCAGGCGCGATCGCCCTGGTCGCCAAGGGCAAGAGGACCAAGCTGGCGACCGCGGGAGCCGAGGTCTTGGGTCAACCGGGGAGGCCACGCGGCAAGGATCGCTTCCGCGCCGGCAGCGTCACCAAGTCCTTCGTCGCCACGCTCGTTCTCCAACTGGTCCAAAAACACCGGCTGAGGCTCAACGACAGCGTCGAGCGCTGGCTGCCCGGCTTGGTGCCCGACGGGGAGCAGATCACGATCAAGGAGCTGCTCGATCACCGCAGCGGTCTCTTTGACTACACCAGCGACCCGAGCTTCTTCGGCGGTTATCTGGCCGGGACGCGGCCCCTGGGATATAGGTGGTCCGAGCGCCAGCTGGTTGCCCTTAGCACCTCGCATCCCCCGGTCTTCCCCCCGGGCACCGCCGCCGCCTACTCCAACACCAACTACATCGTCTTGGGGATGGTAATCGAGGCGGCGACCCACCATTCGCTCGCCTACGAGCTGAGGCGCCGGATCACATCGCCGCTCCATCTCAGGTCCACCTCGCTTAAGGCACGTGCTCCGGCCGGCCGCTACCTGCACGGCTACATCACCCCCGCGGGCGTGCTGGCGCCCGGGCCCGGCGGCCTCTTTGACACCGGGGCGCTGAACGCGTCGCTGGCCGGTGCCGCGGGCGGCCTGCTCACCAACGCCCCCGACCTGGCGCGCTTTTACCGAGCCCTGTTCGCCGGGCGGATCATCGGGCCGCGGCTGCTGTCCTTGATGCGCAGCCCGCTCTCCCCGCTCGCCACCCCGATCGCCAAGCAGGATGGCTACGGGCTCGGACTGGCGCGCTTTCGCTACCGCTGCGGGACGGTCTGGGGCCACGACGGCGATTACCCGGGCTACGTCACCCTGGCCCTGGCCTCGCGCCACGGGCGCCGCGCCGTGGTCATCGCGATCAACACCGACAGCATCACCCTCAGCCTCGCCCAAGCGATCACCTCGGTTGGCGAGGATCTCTACTGCGGCGGGTGAGCGAATGCCAGGCGACGCTCCAAGCGAGGATCCAGGCAAGCCGGCGCTCGGTTTGTGATCCGTGTCCTCGCCGAAGTTCTTCGAGAAGGACGATCAGGCCGTCGCTTTCATCCAATGCATGCTTTTCGAGCCGCTCTAGGGAAGGCGACGATCCAGTCGTGGTGCTCGGTGCCCTCTCTGAGCATTCGCTGGAGTTGGGCGCGGAGCAAATCGATCCTGTTGGGCGCCGCGGAGGGGTCGAGATGCTCCATCTGCCGTGCGAGTTGGTCCATCAGGTCCCGGAATGCTGGATCTGCAGTGATCCCTTCCTCGTCCACGGTGCGAAAGCTGGCAAGTGGGGCGGGTATAGCGTCTATCGGAGAGATACTGCGTAGGCGATGTCGCAGGAGAACGTGGAGGTCGTGCGTACCGCATTCGCAGCGTGGAACGCTGGCGACATGGACACCCTTCGTGAGCTGTATGACCTCGACGTCATTACGCGATCGCTGGAAGGTTGGCCCGAGCCGGGGCCGTTCGTGGGGCGCGACGCGGTCATGCGGCAGTTCGAGCGTCTTCGCGCGACCTGGGACGCCGACGGCGTGGAACCGATCAGCGACTTCATCGACGCCGGTGAGCGAGTGGTCGTGAGGACGGTCTGGCATGGCGCGGGCGTTGGCCCTGAGGCGAACTTGGAGTTCACGCACGTCTACACGGTGCGCAGACGAAGGGTCGTCTTCCTCGAGTACTTCTGGGATCACGCTGAAGCCCTCGAAGCCGCCGGGCTGTCGGAGTAGGCGATGTCGCAGGAGAACGTCAAGATCTTCAAGCGGGCCGCGGAAGCTTGGAACCGCGACGACTTTGACACGTGGTTCGAGCAGTACGACCCCGAGGTCGAATGGTTCGCGCTCATGGAGGTCTATCGCGGGCGTGCCGGAGTCCGGCGGGCCTGGGAGAGCTTCAAGGGCGACATGCAAATCACCGTTCGGTTCGGCGATGTCCGCGACCTAGGGGAATCCGTGCTCGCCCTTGGGGAGATGGAGAGCAGGGGGCACAGAACCGGGTTGAACTTCACCGATGAGGTCGCCCAACTGGTGACATATCGTGGCGGCAGGACCATCAAGGTCCGCGATTTCGCCAGTCATGCCGAAGCCCTCGAAGCCGCCGGGCTTGAGGAGTAGGCGATGTCGCAGGAGAACGTGGAGCTGGTCAGGTCGGCGCTGGAGGCCTACATCGCCGGAGAGCGCGACGTTTCCGCCGACTTCTATGCAGAAGACATCGAGGTGTGCCCTGACGCCTCCCGTTTTCCCCAGGCAGAGCCATTCCGCGGTCGCGAGAATTACAAGCGCTTCCTCGCCGATATCGACCAGGGCTGGGAGGGGGGTTCAAGTTTGAGTGAAATCAAAGAGCTCTTCCCCGTGGGCGACCGGGTGGTGGCTCGGGGCGAGTGGGGAGGCACGGGCGAGGCCAGCGGGATCGACATGCGCTCCAGCCTGACCTCCATCTCCACCGTCCGGGATGGGCGGATCATCAAGATCGAGTTCTTCTTCGACCACGCCGAAGCCCTCGAAGCCGCCGGGCTTGAGGAGTAGGCGATGTCGCAGGAGAACGTGGAGATCGCGCGGCGTTTCTTGGAGGAGCTGCCTCAAGGGCTGCCTCTGGAGCAGAACCTGGCCTGGATCACCGGCTTCTGGGAGTCCGACGGCGATTACTACCCGGTTCGGAAGTTCCCGGAGGCGAGGCCATGCCACGGACACGAGGAGATCGCGCGATTCATCACCGAGTACCAGGCGGCATGGCATTACCGACACGTAGTCGAGGACGCCAGGGCAATTGCCGATGATCGCGTTCTTGTGAGGGCGCGCACATCGGCAGAGGGGACGGCGAGCGGGGTTGCGCTGGAAGGCGATATCTACCACTGCTGCTGGCTCCGGCATGGAAGATTCATCAGGGTCGAGGATCATCTGACCGCCGAAGGTGCGCTTCACGCGCTCGGCCTCAGTGGCGAAGCCCTCGAAGCCGCCGGGCTTCAGGAGTAGGCGATGTCGCAGGAGAACGTGGAGACCCTCCAGCGAGCCCGTGAGGCCTGGGACGCCGACAACCTGGACGCCTTCCTGGCCGAGGCCGATCCCGAGGTCGAGTGGCATACCGCCATTGAGCAAGCCTTGGAGGGCAGAGAAAGTACCTATCGGGGCCACGACGGTGTGCGAGAGGTCTGGGACGAGTATCGCGGTGAGGCGTGGGGAGGTTTCACGAGTCAGGTTCAGGAGATTCGCGACCTCGGCGAGTCGCTTCTTCTCCTCGGTCATCTCGAGGTGAGCGGCCGGACGACCGGGATCGAGCTCGGCCAGGAATTCGGGCAGCTCGTCGCCTTCCGAGACGGGAAGATCCTCCGCTCGCAGGATTTCCTGAGCCACGCGGAAGCCCTCGAAGCCGCCGGGCTTGAGGAGTAGGCGATGTCGGAGCAGAACGTGGAGAGCTTCGCGCGGGGCGTGGAGGCTTGGAACCGCGACGACTTCGACACGTGGATCGACCTGTTCGATCCTGAGGTCGAATGGTTCACGCTCGTAGAGGTTTATCGCGGCCATACCGGAGCCCGGCAGGCCTGGGAGGCGTTGAAGACCGACCAGCAACTCACCGGTCGGTTCGACGACATTCGTGACCTCGGGGAATCCGTGCTCGCGCTGGGAGAGATAGAGACCACGGGACGTACCACCCAGCTGAACTTCACCGGCGAACTCGCACAGCTGCTCACGTATCGCTGCGGCAAGGTCGTCAGTTGCCGGGATTTCCGAAGCCACGCTGAGGCGCTCGAAGCCGCCGGACTGTCGGAGTAGCCGATGTCGCACGAAAACGTGGAAATCGTGCGGCGGGTCTACGACGCCGCCGCTCGGGGCGACAACACGACCCCCTACGAGGTCTACGCCGAGGACATCGTCTGGGACCTCTCTAATGCACGCCGGGCGGCTTTGCTGATGAAGCCGACCTACCAGGGACACGAAGGTGTGCGGCAATTCTGGCGCGAGTCCTACTCGGTCTTTGGCGACGTCGATTTCGAGGTCGACGAGTTGTTAGACGCGGGTGACGAAGTTGTGGCTGTAATCCGAGAGCGCGAGGTGGGACGGGCCAGCGGGGCGCCGGTGGAGACGACTCACCTGGCGGTCTGGACGCTCGCCGACGGCAAGATCAACCAGATGCAGGTGTTCGACGACCGTCCGCAGGCCCTCGAAGCCGCCGGGCTTGAGGAGTAGGCGATGTCGCAGGAGAACGTGGAGATCGTGCGGCAATCGACGGAAGCCCTTATGCGGCGCGACCGGGACGCCTGGCTTGCGATCCACGATGAGGACTTTGAAATCGTACCCACACGCGATTGGCTGGAGGGTGCCGTGTGCGGTCGCGAGGCTGCCTGGGAATACAACATGAGGTTCCTCGAAAGCTTCGAGGCGGTTCCTATAGAGGTCGAGCTTGTTGATGCTCAGGCCGACAAAGTCTTGGCCCATCCGCGGTTTGACTTGCGGGGAGCGGGGAGCGGCGCAGAGGTCGAGGCCGATCAATGGTGCATCGCGACGGTCCGGGAGGGGAGGATTCTTCGGGTGCAGTGGTTCTGGGACCGTGGCGAGGCCCTCGAAGCCGCGGGGCTTGAGGAGTAGCCGATGTCGCAAGGGAACGTCGAACTCACCCGCCGGGTGATGGACGCCTTCGCCCGTCGCGACCTCGATGCCTATCTCGCGCTCACGGACCCGAAGGTTGAGTTCACGCCGTACGAGGTGGCGGTGCAGGGCGGCAGCCCGTACCGGGGTCATGACGGCATCCGCAGGTGGTGGGAGGAGACGTTCTCCGTCCTCCCGGATCTCCGGCCCGAGGTCTACGAGGTCAGAGATTGCGGGGAGATGACCTTCTTGCGCGGGTGTCTTCGCGGCCAGGGCGTGACCAGCGGCGCGTCCTTTGAGCGAGCGATCTACATCGCGGCGCAGTGGCGGGAGCGGAAACTGATCTCGTGGCGCACCTTTGAGACCAAGAACGAAGCCCTCGAAGCCGCCGGGCTTCAGGAGTAGGCGATGTCGCAGGAGAACGTGGAAGCGATGCGCAGGGTCTACGAGGCGATGGCTCGCGGCGACTTCTGGGCGGCGCGGGAGGTCTTCGACCCCGAGATCGAGTGGTCGTGGTCGTCCAGCATGTCGGGTCTGACCGGAGTCGGCACCTATCACGGGATCGAGGGCGTCGAGGCAGCGACTCGTGATGTGTTCGAAGCTTGGGAGATGTTCCGCCAGGAGGCCGAGGAGTTCTTCGAGGAAGGCGATGACGTTGTGGTTCTGGCTCGCATGCACGGACGGCTGAAGGGCAGCAACCAGGAGATCGAGACCACGGCTGGCCACGTATGGACGTTCCGCGATGGCAGGGTGATTCGGTTTAGGGCCTTCGACAACCCGACAGAAGCCCTCGAAGCTTCCGGGCTCTCGGAGTAGGCGATGTCGCAGGAGGACGCCGACAGAATCCGCCGGGCCTATGAGGTTTGGAATGAGTCGGGTCCAGCAGCGGTGACGAACCAGTTCTGGGCTGAGGATGCCGTCTACCGCGAGGGGCCGGGCTGGCCCAATGCCGGTGTCTATGAAGGGCGTGCAGCCGCCCTTGAACGCATGCAAAGTCTGATCGACCTGATGGGGTCGATCGAGGTGCGCCTCGATGAGTTGATCGATGTCGGAGATGGCCGCTTGGTTGCCTGCACGAGCATGGTCGGGGAGGGTGCGAAAGCGCCCTACACTCAGTCCTTCGCCGTCGTGCATCGGATGCGGGACGGCCTCATCGTCGAGGCCGACTACTACCTCGACCGCGCCCAGGCCCTCGAAGCCGCCGGGCTGTCGGAGTAGGCGATGTCGCAGGAGAACGTGGAGATCGTGCGGGCTGCATGGGAAGCCTGGAATCGCGGGGATTGGAACGAGTGGCGGAGCTACTTGAGCCCGGACTTCGAACTCGACGACTCGTCGGCCCTCGGTGAGTGGCGCGGGGTCACCAGAGGACCGGATCAGGTCTTGCGTGAGATACAGCAGTTCCTGGAACCGTGGAAGTCCGTGCGTATCGAGATCGACGAGTTGATCGACGCTGGTGAGCACGTCGTTCAGCGCGGGACCGCCCACTTCGTGGGCCGGGACGGGATTGAGGTGCAGGCCAAGGGCGCTTACTGCTGGACGTTTAGAGACGGAGTCATGATCCGTGGCCTCTTTTCCAACGAGTTCGACGAAGCCCTCGAAGCCGCCGGGCTGTCGGAGTAGGCGCGTTCTGACCAATCCCTAGCTCCTACTCGGCTACATCAGTGCCAGAGCGAGATACTGCGGAGGCGATGTCGCAGGAGAACGTGGAGATCATCCGTCGCGTCTACGAGCCGTTCAACCGTGGTGACTTTGATGCCCTCCTCCCGTCCTACGACCCGGAGGTTGAGCTCTATACCGGTATTAGGACGCCAGACCAGGACACGCGATATTCCGGCCATCAGGGAATGAAGGAGTTCTTCCGGGGCGCCACCGAAGCCTGGGAGACGGTAACCGTCGAGCCCAAAGAGATGATTGAGTGTGGGGACAACCGAATTCTCGCTATCGACCGGTGGCAGTTCTTCGGAAGGGAGGGCATTGAAATTGACGTGGAGCTTCCGACCCTCTATTCCTTCCGAGACGGCCTCATAGTCAGAATCGACGGGTTTACGGACAAGTCCGAAGCCCTCAAAGCCGCTGGGCTGTCGGAGTAGGCGATGTGGCACAGGAACGTGGAGCTCGTGGGCGAGCACATCGACGCGTATCTTCACGACGACGCGCCAAAATCTCTCTCGTTCGTTGATCCCTATGTCGTGGTGGATCGGAGTCGGGTCCGATGTGATCTACGGACACGAAGCGCTCGTCGAAGCGGTGCGGCGTCAGGTGGGAGCGTTCGAGGAGTACGCCTTTGTGGTGGAGCGGCTTACCGACTTCGGCTCCGGCGCGATACTCGCCGCCGTGACGGAGACAGGACTTGGCAAGGGCAGCGGTGTTCCTGTGGGGCGCTCCTTCGCGGCGCTCTACACCGTGATCGACGGCAGGATCGTGCGGATCACTCAGTTTCCAAGCGAGGAACAGGCCCTCAAAGCCGCCGGGCTTCAGGAGTAGCGCCCTCACCCGTCGCAGTCCTATCTCCTCGATCAGCAGTCCCTGCAAGTTGCCGATTCACCCCCAAGCTACCACCGCCGTTTGCTACCGATGAGTTGAGGGGGTCCCAGAACCTGACGTCGATGCACTAAGCATGCTTTTCCTCAGAAGAGAGGAGGTTGAAGTCCGCCCCGAACACCATGACCGTCACCCGCAACTGACCAATTCGCCTGATCCCTAGCCAAGTGTCGGCGGTCTTCGAAAACTCTATGCGTGGGCCCAACAAGCGGAGTGGGAGGGATTCGAACCCACGAGGCGCCTAACGACGCCCAACGGTTTTCGAGACCGCCCCGGACTCTCCGAACGTTCTCCGAACATCACCTCGGCCACCGGCACCGACTCCCGGCCAATAGCGGCGAAGGGATCTCACCCAGTTGCAGGGAAGACTTGCCGCGAATCGCGGCGCATTGCCGCTGTTCAACCACTGCCCTCGCTTCACACGCCAGAGGTCGCTGGTTCGAAACCAGCCGCGCCCATCGACCAGACGAGCGCCCGGACTGGGTTGAGTAGGTCTAGCCACGGCCCGGTGGGGGGGCGAAGCGAGTTGCATCATCGAGCCGGAACCCTCCGATGCCCTTCACGCATGTTGCTCTGCCCTGGAGGCCCCCAACTGGATCATCGATCGCAACCTCCCAGCCACGCTTGCTCACCCTGTCAGATCTCGTCGCGCTGCCGTCCGCACTGGTGAAGCCACCGGCGATCGGGATGAATCCCTTCGGGCACCGCGTTGTCGTCCCCCCGGTGCCGAACGAGTGGGCCGTGACCACCTTCAGTCCGGGGTGAACCTTGCTGCTCTGAGCCATCGGCACGATCACGACCAACGCAATCGCGGCCGTCGAGATCGCTGCGGCAAGCGCCGCCTTCCAAGCGTTCACTTGATCCTCCGCCTTTCTGTGAGCCCGGCCCGCTTGCCGGACGGTGTTGCGGAGGCTATCGCCGCCGCATCGCGGCCGAGCGGCACGGACGCCGGCTCGGCGAGCGGCTACGCAGATACCGTCTCCTCGTCGGGGTCGACGACCCCGAGGCTCTTCACTACCTCAACGGCACCGTTCCGGACCTGGCCGATGTACATGTTCATACTGGCGTGATGCTGTCCCGGAACCATCTCGGCCGGCCCACCGGGGCCGGCGGTGATCTTCGCGTGGTCGAGCGCCGCGATCACCGCGTCCCGATCGATCGATTCCGCTTCGCGCACTGCTGACTCCCAGAGCCGGAGCCCCCGGTACATGCCCGTGCACGCGCTGCCTGCGGTGAACATGGCGCTGCCGGGGAAGAGCTCGTTGTAGCGATCGAGGAGCTCTCTGCTGAACGGATCGTCGACCGCCTGGTAATAGTCGAGGCAGCCGTAGAGGCCGTCGGCCTGCTCCGCAGGCACGAGGTTGAGGAAATTCTCGTCGAAGTACGTGCAGACGAGATGTCCACCCCCCGCCATGAACCCGGCGTCGTGGAGTTGCTGGAAGAACGGCGTGAGACCCGGCGGGACGATCGTGTTGAAGACCACCTCTGCCTTCGCCGAGATGATCTTCTCGACCGTCTCGGCGTAGTCCATTTGATCGAGGGGGTAGTAGTCCTCCTCGACGATCTCGCCACCCTTGGCGGTGACGATCTCGCGCACCCTCTCGTTCATGACGTGCGGCCAGATGTAGTCGGCGGACGGAAGCGCCCACCGCTTCGCGCCGGTTTCCTCCATCAGATATGGGATCAGCGGTGCGACCTGCTGCGCCGGCACCGGGCCCGTGCAGAAGATCAGCGGCTCTGCCTCCTGCCCCTCGTACTGCTCGGGATAGATGTAGAGCGTCTTGCCCTCGGTCACCGCGGGGCCCTTGATCGCCTGACGGGTTGAGCTGTAGATGCCTCCGAAGACCACGTCGACCCGATCCTGCTCGACGAGCTTTCTGGCGGCGGCAGCCGCGGCATCATCATCGGTCTCGCCGTCCTCGAGGTAGAGCTCGACCGGCTGACCCAGGAGCCCCCCGGCGCCGTTGATGTCGTCGATCACCATCTTGGCGACGTTTGCATCGGCGACGCCCATGAACTCCAGCGGCCCGGTCTGCTCGGCGATCACCCCCACCCGGACGGGTCGGTCGAGGTCCGCAGTTGATTCCTCCATGTCGATGCCTCCTGTTCGTGCCCGGCGTTGCCGCCTCAGGCGTCCTAGCCGCTGTTACGAGCTCCACTCTCCGCGGAGTCGACGTACTCCACGGGCCGATCCTATTGGTGCCGAGACGATGTCCGCGATCGAGGGCGGTCTTCGAAACCGGCAGCTTGGGGTCCGCATGGCACCCACCTCACGGCAGCTGGGCAGGGAGAGGTCCGCGCGCACGGCAACAGGGTGGGCACTGGCGCCCTGAGGGCCTCCGCCCAATGCATCAGAGGCCAGCGCCCACGCCGTCTATCGGTCAGCCGATCACGTGGAAGATGAAATCGAACTTCGTTCCCGCTGGGTTGTGGTACTTCAGATCCATCTCACCACGCGCGTTCCGGTACGCGCCCGTACCTCCGGTTATCGCGAGGACGCTGTCGCCGGTGTCGTAGAACGGACCTTCGACCGTGATCTGCCCCTTCGGCAAGAACGTGGTCCAACTGCACTCCCACGACTCGCCCACGGCAATGCGGATGCAGGACCCCTGATCGGTGCCGACCTGCTTCGTGTCGTCGCCATTGAAGACGTCGTTCGCAAAGGTCAGGATGTTGCCGACGTCGTCCCCCGCCGTTCCATTGGTGACGGCGTCGGTGGTTGCGTGTTCGACCACCGTGATTGCCGGCCCCCGATGATGGTGCCGCCAATGATGGTGCCCGCGACCTGCGCTGGCGCTCACCACGAGCACCAGCGCCACCGAAGCCGCCAAGAGCGCAAGTGCGATTACCCGCTTCATTCCGCCTCCTTGTTCGAGCCGGACCCAGGCTCCTCTCCCGAGGGGCCACATGGGGCCCGGCATGCATTTCGCCCTCCGTGGACCGTAACGGACAGGCGTCGATCCGCCATCACTACCGGCTTGATCAGACCTTCACGCTGATCCCCAATCTCGTGGTCGAGGGCTCGACTACTGCGGCCTTCGATCGAAGCCGCCCGGCTGTCGCCCGGGCTAGGCTCACTCCGTGGAACAGTGCGACGCGATCATCGTCGGCGCTCGCTGCGCGGGTTCGGCGCTTGCAATCGGACTCGCGAGCCGCGACTGGGACGTGCTGGTCGTCGATCGCGACCGGTTCCCCAGCACCACCGTCTCCACGCACGGAATCTGGCCCAACGGGGTTGCCAGGCTCAGCGAGCTGGGCATCCTGGACCGCCTGCTCGCGGCGCATGACGTTCCCATGTATGGAAGCGTCATCCGCGGCCTGGGACACGCGGCCCGCGGCGGGTTCACCCCCGTCCGAGGCTTCGACCGGGCGATCGCCCCACGCCGCATCGCCCTCGACCTGGCGGGCGTCGCAGCGGCGAGCGCTACAGGGGCGAATGTGGAGGCGGGCGCCAAGGTCGTCGATCTGATCGGGTCCGGCTCCGACGAGGACCCGGTTCAGGGCGTCGTCCTGGCCGATGGCCGGCGGATCCACGCTCGATGGGTGCTCGGCGCGGACGGCCGCAGCTCGACGGTGGCTCGCCGCCTCGGTGTCCCCAAGGAACGGCCGATGCGGGGGGAGATGTCGATGGCATATGCCTACTGGCGGGGGATCCCCAACGACGGTTACGGGACCTTTCACATCGAGACTGGCGGAACCCTGACCAGCGTCCCGGTCGAGGACGGGCTGCACATGCTGATCGCGGCGGGATCGCCTGAGATGGTCCACGGGACCCAGGCGGAGCGCCGCGCCAGATACCTCGAATTCGTGGGCGGCTTTCCGGCGACCGTCAGCCCCGAGGTGCTCGACCGCGCCACGCTCGCAACCGAGGTGACCTATGCGCCGGAAACCCTGATGCGAGGCTACTTCAGGCGGCCGACCGGTCCCGGATGGGCACTCGTCGGCGACGCCTGCCATTTCAAGCACCCTGGGACGGCGCAGGGAATCGGCGATGCCCTGGAGCAGGGCGTCTATGTGGCTGAGGCTCTATCGGGCCCGGGCGAGACCCTCGAGGGCTACGAGGAGTGGCGCGACGCCCGCGCTGCCGAGCACTATGAGTGGTCGTTTGCCTGGGGACACTTTCCGCGGCCCGAACAGGAGCCGATCTTCCGGGGCTGGGCATCGGATCCCGATGCCGGGCAGGACCTCCGCGACAGCTTCAGCCGCCTGGTCGAGCCCTCGGTCGTGATGAGCAGGGAACGGCTCGATCGCTGGTTCAGTGCTACACAGGCAACGCCACCGGGACGGAGCTGGCGCTGATCCGCGCCAACCCGTGACCTCTACTCGTATTCGTCGTGGCGCCGCAGCCAGAAGGGCTGATCGCCACCCTCATCGCGACCCATCGGGGTACGGTCGAGCAGGCCGTAGTAGGCCATCGCAGGCTCCAGCCCGCGGGCGGTGGTGACGTAGGTCCGGTAGACCGTCCCGTCCTCGATGGCGTAGGCGCTCAGCCCGGGGCCCTCTGCGACATAGCCCGCGACATCGGTACCGGAGGCCTCGGCCATCCGCTTCACGGTTGGGGGTATGTCGCCTTCGAGGAAGGGCTGTAGCTCCTCCTCGGTGTGGGTGAAACCGAGGTCGCGATTGAACTCGCTGCCGCCTGCCGAGACCCACTCGATCCCCCAGCCCATCCGCTTCCTGTAGGCCTGAAGCTTCTCGATCGGAGCCCGCGAGACGAGCATCATCGTCACGTCCCGGGCCGCCAGATGCACCACGTTCGGATCGATCGAGTCGGCGATCGAGGAGCAGACCGTGCAGCCCGCTTCGTAGGTCGGGCCGAACATGAAGTGGTAGATGAGCAGTTGGGAGCGACCGTTGAAGAGCTCGGCGAGCGACTTCGTCCCCGCCCCGGTCTCGAAGCTGTACTCGTCGGAGACCTCCACCCAGGGAAGCTCCCGCCGCTTCCGGGCGAGCTCGTCGCTGCGCCGGGTCAGCTCCTTCTCCTCCGCGAGCAACTCCTCGCGGGCCGCATCGAACTCGTCCTGTGTGCCGACCTTGTGCGCTGGCATCGTTCCCCCCTGCGGGTACCCCGGAGGGGTCTCGAACACTACATCCAGTCTCGGGAGATCCGCGCCAGCCGTGGGAATTCGCACAGGGCGTTCAACGGGTCTAAGACCCGGCGGACTCGATGTAGCTGACCGCGCTCACCCTTTCGATCGTGATCGCGAGGACAACGCGACCGACTGCGGCAAGCGCCTCGTCGCTCTGCGGTTCAGGCGGCTCGGAGCTCCCGGCGATCCGCTGCATTACGGCGGCCATCGCAGGGCCGATGCCGTCGGTGAGGATCTCCGCCTGCCCCGAGAAGACAGCCGACGGGTAGGGCTGCTCCTCTCCCCGGACGCAGAGGGAAGCCCAGCCCGTTCGGCGCACGTCTCCCGCCTTGAAGCGCTCCGACTCGGTCGAGACCAGCAGGCGACCGTCCTCCCGTGCGTAGTAGACGACCGACTGGCGGGGACTGCCGTCGGCTGCGATCGTCGCCAGGACACCGACCCGGTTCGCATCCAGGAACTCGCGCAGCTCGCCGTTCAGCTTGCCCATCCGGGCTCCTCCTCGATCGCGTCGACCATGAAGCCCTCGGGCTCCTCGACGACGGTGTTTTCCAGCGATCCGATCCCCTCGATCTCGACCCGAACGGTGTCCCCGACCTCGAGCAGTCCTTCCGGGAACGGCTGGTGTGCCGCGCCAACGCCGGCCGGGGTACCGGTGGCGATCACGTCGCCCGGCTCCAGCGTCATCGCCTCCGAGAGGTGCGCGACCTGCTGGAAGCAGTTGTAGACCATCTCGCTTGTATACCCGTCCTGGCGCAGCTCGTCGTTGACGTAGGTGCGGATGGACAGGGCGTGCGGGTCGCCGAGCTCCTCGGCGGTGACGATCCACGGCCCGAGCGGCCCGTGGGTATCGAATGATCGAGCAGGCTGGAGACCTTCGGCATGTGCACGTCCTCGCCCGGCCCGACCACGCAGGTGACCTGCTTGTTGAAGAACACCGGGAACACGGGTGCCTCCATTCCACTCTCCGCGATGTGGTCGGCGTAGTTGAGGCCGACGCCAAGGAGGTAGTTGAGGAGCTTGAGCTCGGCGTTAGGGCGTCGGGCTCATAGAGTCCGAGCGCCTCGAAATCGGCGGAGGTCGGCCCGGGCACAGCCCAATCATCCTGCATCGCTGTCGATTTCGTCAGCGCTCGTTCGACGTCTTGGTAGAAGGGGCGGGTAGGAGAGAGCTGGGCCCGGCCGAACCGTATTCCACCAAGGAGGATCGAGATGCGCGTGATGGTGCTGGTCAAGGCAAGCGAGGAGAGCGAGGCGGGGCAGATGCCCAGCCAGGAGCTGCTCGCCGATATGCAGGCGTTCAACGAGGAGCTGATCAAGGCCGGCGTGATGCTGGCCGGCGAGGGGCTGAAGGCCGAGCTCCGAAGGGCGCCCGGGTGGTCTTCGCGGGAAGCGAGCGCAGGGTCGTCGACGGGCCCTTCGCCGAGACCAAGGAGCTGCTCGCCGGCTACTGGCTGTGGCAGGTGCGCTCGATGGAGGAGGCGCTCGAGTGGGCTAAGCGGATCCCGTTCGAGGAAGACGAGCCCGAGTCGGCAGTGGAGATCCGGCCGGTGTTCGAGACCGACGACTTCAGCGAGGAATTGACGCCGGAGATGCGCGAACGCGAGGAGCGGATGCGGCGCGAGATCGAGGCGAAGGGGTAGCGGGGCACTGGCCCGGAGGAGGCGAACGGGGCCAGTGCCGAGCCGATGAGGTCAACCGCACGGTCGAGGCTGTCTGGCGGATCGAGTCGGCGCGGCTGATCGCCGCCCTGGCCAGAGTCGTCGGTGACCTCGGCCTCGCCGAGGACCTCGCCCAGGAGGCCCTGATCGCCGCCCTGGAGCAGTGGCCCGAGTCAGGCGTGCCGGACAAGCCGGGCGCCTGGCTCATGGCGACCGCACGCAACCGGGGGATCGACCGCCTGCGCCGCTCCAAGGTCCACGACGCGAAAGCTCCGCGAGCTGGGACGAGAGTTCGAGTCGCGGGGCCCGGGGGAGGGCGATCTCGCGGCGAGATCTCGACGATCCGTTCGACGACGACCTGCTGCGCCTGATCTTCACCGCCTGCCATCCCCTGCTTTCGGCCGAGGCGAGGGCGGCGCTGACCCTGCGTCTCCTCGGCGGCCTGACCACCCGCGAGATCGCTCGCGCCTATCTGGTCTCCGAGGGGACGGTGGCACAGCGAATCGTCCGCGCCAAGCGGACGCTCTCTGGCGGCCGAGGTTCCCTTTGAAGTGCCGGGACACGCGAGCTGCCGGGACGCCTCGACTCCGTGCTCGAGGTCATCTACCTGATCTTCAACGAGGGCTACGCGGCGAGCGCCGGCGACGAGTGGATCCGTCCTGAGCTGATCGAAGAGGCGTTGCGGCTTGGCCGGATTCTCGCGGAGCTGCTACCGGAGGAGCCGGAGGTCCACGGTCTCGCCGCCCTGATGGAGCTGCAGGCATCGCGCTCGCGAGCCAGGACCGGCCCCTCGGGGGAGGCGATCCCGCTCGACGAGCAGGACCGCTCGCGCTGGGACTGGGTCCTGATCGGGCGCGGGAAGGCGGCACTCGGCCGCGCCCAGGCCGCGGGAGCATCGGCCCATACGGGCTGCAGGCGGCGATCGCCGCCTGCCACGCCGACGCCCGCCGCCGGGGACACGGACTGGGAGCGGATCGCCGCCCTCTACGATGGCCTCGCCCAGCTCACCCCCTCCCCGGTGATCGAGCTGAACCGGGCGGTCGCCGTGAGCAGGGCGTTCGGAGCCGCAAGCCGGCGCTGGACATCGTCGACGGCCTGCGCGAGGAGCCCGCGATGTCCGGCTATCACCTGCTGCCGGCGGTCCGGGGCGACCTGCTCTGGGCTCGGGCGGGAGATCGAGGCGAGGGACGAGTTCCAGCGGGCCGCCTCGCTGGCCAGGAACTCCCGCGAGCGGGACGTCCTGCTGGGGCGCGCGGCTGCATGGCGGGCCCCGCTGCCTTAAGCGTCCAATTGCTGGCGTGGGTCGGACGCTGCCCTGAGAACCCGGCCGCTTCCAGCGCCTTCGCCCCCGGCGGTCCGATCCACTCGACCTGGTCGTCGAAAGGGGCGAGCGCGGTCTCGAAGTCGCGACGCTGCCACGCGTCGTAGATGCCTTCCACTATCTCCACGTTCTGCTGGGACATCGTGTGTGCCCTAGAGGTAGCGGCTGCGCCGGAACCAGGCGTAGAGGGCGACGCAGGAGAGCAGCAGGCTGCCGACGCCGTAGACCGCGAATGACCCGAAGGAGCCGATGTGGCGGACCAGCCAGGGGAAGTTCATCCCGAAGAAGCCCGTGATGAAGCTGAGCGGCAGGAAGATCGTGGCGACCAGGGTGAGCTGCTTGCTGGTCTCGTTCTGCTGGACGCTGATCTCGTTCTGGCGGGCGCCGAGCAGGGCTAGGTTCGCCTGCAGGATGCTGGTCAGCAGCTCGCGCTGGGAGCCGACATCGTCGTGGACGAGCTTGACGTGGTCGTTGATGTCGCGGAAGTAGTTCTGCAGCATCCCCGTGACCCGCGGGTCGGCGCCGCGCTCGATCGCGGCGAGGGGCGCCAGCAGCGGATGCACGGAGCGGTGGAACTCGATCGCCTCCCGTTTCAGCAGGTAGATGCGCTCCGTCTGGTCTCCCCTGCCCTCGAAGACCTTCACCTCGGCGTCCTCGACGTCCTCGGTAAGGCCCTGGACGACGGGCACGTAGTCGTCGACCACGGTGTCGAGCACGGCCCAGACGATCGAGACCGGGCCCGCGGCCACCAGGTCGGGTCGCGTCTCGAGCCGGGCGCGAGCCGCGGTTAGCTCGCTCGCCTCCCCGTGGCGGACCGTGATCGCGTAGCCCGGCGCGGCGAAGATGTGGATCTCGCCGAACCTGACCTGCTCGGTGCTGTCGTCATACAGCGCGGTGCGCAGGACGACGAAGTAGTGGTCCTCGTAGTCCTCGAGCTTGGCCCGCTGGTGGCTCGAGCTGGCGTCCTCGATCGCCAGCTCGTGCACGGGGAACGCCTCCGAGACCTGCTGCATCTCCTCCGAGGTCGGATCGTGGATGCCGAGCCAGATGAAGCCGTCCCCCTCGGCGGCGCGGGCAGCCGCCTCGGCGATCGTCATCGGCCCCCCCTGCTGGCGGGCACCACCCTTGTAATGGGCGCAGTCGACGATCACGTTTCGGGCTCCAGGCTGGGCATTCGGGTCAGCCTTCCCTGTTCCTCCCGGCTCTCGGCTACCCTGCCTGGCGATGTAGGGCGCTGCGCCAGAACGCTCCGTGTTGGGGAAACGAACCCGAGGGACGGTCACCCTCCGGGACCGCGGGCGGAGGCCCGCTCGAGATGGCGATAGCGACTGCGACAAACCTGGAGGTGTTCGTCGGCGGCATGCGGCTGTTCGACGGCGTTTCCTTCAAGCTCGAGGCTGGGGAGCGGATGACCCTCGCCGGCCGCAATGGCGCCGGCAAGACGACGCTCCTGAGGGTCCTCGCCGGAGAGCTGACCCCGGAGGGGGGCCGGGTGGCGCTCGCCAAGGGCGTGCCAGGGTAGCGCTCCACGACCAGCGCCCGCCGCGCGAACCCGGGGAGACGCTCGGCGATTACGTCCTCTCGGCGCGCGCCGACGCGATCGAGGCCGAGGCCGAGCTTTCCCGCCTGGAGTCCGCGATGCAGAGCGCGGGCTCCGACCCGGAGCTGATGGATGCCTACGCGGCCGCGCAACAGCGGCTGGAGCTGGCCGGCGGCTACCGCTGGCGCGAGGGCGTGCTCGCGGTGATGGGCGGCCTCGGGTTCACCGATCGCCGATGCCGAGCGAGCACTCTCAACCTTCTCCGGAGGCGAGCTGACCCGTGCCTCGCTGGCCCGGGCGCTTGCTGGCGGCCCGGACCTCCTGCTTCTCGACGAGCCCACGAACCACCTTGACATCGGCGCGCTGGAGTGGCTAGAGCAGTACCTCTGCGACCTCAAGGCGGCGATCGTCCTGGTCGCCCACGACCGCTGGTTCCTCGAGTCGGTCGGCACCTCGGTGCTCGAGCTGGAAGCCGGGCGCGGCCGCTTCTTCGCCGGCCCGTGGCATGCCTGGCGGACCGAGCAGGCGGCGCGCGAGCTGGCCCTGGGGCGGACGATCGAGCGTCAGCAGGCCGAGATCGCGCGGATGGAGCGCTTCGTCGAGCGCTTCCGCTACAAGGCCACCAAGGCCAGGCAGGCCCAGTCGAAGCTGAAGCGGATCGAGCGGATCAAGCGCGAGGCGGCCGCGCCCGATCCCCGCGATCGCCGCGGTCTGCGCTTCACCTTCCCTTTGCCCGAGCGACCCGGACGGGTGGTGGCCGAGCTGAAGGAGGCGGGGATCGAGGTCCCGGGGCGAACCCTGCTGAGGGACGCGAGCATGCACCTCGAGCGCGGCGAGCACGTCGTGCTGGTCGGGCCCAACGGCTCGGGGAAGACGACGCTGATCGAGACGATCGCGGGCAGCCGGCCACCCGCATCGGGCCGCGTCCGACTGGGGCACAAAGTCAAGCTCGGCTACCTCTCCCAGCACGGCGACACCGCCGCGGGTGAGGGCACCGTGCTCGAGGCCGCCCAGCGCCAGACTGGGCTCAGCGGCCAGAGCGCCCGCGACCTGCTCGGAGCCTTCCTCTTCTCAGGCCCCGAGACAGAGAAGCGGCTGGCCGATATCTCCGGCGGCGAGCAACGCCGCCTCTCCCTCGCGATCCTCGTTGCCTCGGGCGCCAACCTGCTCGTCCTCGACGAGCCCACGAACCACCTCGACCTGGAGAGCCGGGAGGCGCTGGAGGATGCCTTGACCTCATTCGAGGGCACCGTGCTGCTGGTCTCCCACGACCGTGCCCTGCTGGAGGCGGTGGGGCAGAGGACGCTGGCCTGCGAGGACGGAGAGCTGCGCGGCTTCCCGGGGCCGTGGGCCGAGTACGTACGTGACCGCGAGGAGCGCGCGGCGAAGCGACGCCAACCCGGGAGCCGCCCGGCCGCTGCCGGAAGCGCGCAACCGAAGCGGCGACGATGCGGGCCGTCGAAGAACGCCGTGCGAAGGCTCGCCGAGCTGGAGCGGCGAATCGATGAGGCCGAGGCCGGACTGCGGAAGCTCGAGGACGAGCTGGCCGACCCGGCGCTTTGGTCGAGCCCGGGCCGGTCAGAGCGCGCGACGGAGCGCCACCGCAGGGCGAAGCGGTCGGTCGAGCGACTCTACGAAGAGTGGCAGCAGGCCGAGGCGGCGACCGCGAAGACCGATCCCTAGTCGGTGGGCTTGCCCCAGCGCGAGTCGCCGTGGTCGCGGTCGCGCTGATCCCCGGTCCCGGGGGCGCCGTCCGGGGCCAGCCCGGCCTCGGTCAGCATTCTCCGCAGGTCGAGCACCAGGCCCACCCCGACGTCCTTCCCGTGGGGCGGATGGATGACCTCGGTCTCGGGCCCGAGGGCGATCTTGAGCTTGCCGTTGTGCTCCTCGGTGACGTCGCCGATCGCCCTGAGCAGCGAGGTGACGTCGTTCCACTCGATGTTGGCGCTGGTCGGGTGGGCGAAGATCGCCTCCACCGTGCGGCGATGGTGGTTGTTGAGGTGGGTCGCCACGCCGTGCGAAGCCTACGCTGCCTCGGGCTGAGGCCGCGGGGCCTCCTCCTCGCTCGGGCCGGCAAGGGGCTGGTCGGGGAGGCGCCGCGCGAAGAGCAAGCCGACCCCGGCGAAGAGCGCCGCCACCGCGAACGCCTCCTTCAGCGCGAAGAGCTGCGAGTCGGCGTAATGAGCGGTGATCGCGTCGGCCTGGCGGGGCGGCACCCCCGCCTCGCGGGCCGCCACGCGGACCTCGGAGCTGGGCACGAACTCCAGCCCGGAGGCCGTCGCCTCGCTGACCCGCTCCTTGACCGGGTCGGAGATCGCCGGGTCCGCGTCGATCGCCTTCTGAGCGGAGGCGGCCAGGCCCGCGAGCAGGACGGCGCCGATCAACGCGGTACCCAGGGAGGCGCCGAGGTTCTGCGCCGTTCCCTGCAGGCCGCCGGTCTCGCTGGCCCGCTCGGGGCCGACCGAGGACATGATCACGTTGCCGAGCTGGGAGGCGAGCATGCCAATCCCGACGCCGAACAGCGCCAGCCCGGTCGAGAACAGCACCCCGTTCAGCTCGTAGTCGATGGAGGCCATCAGGACGATCGCCGCGCCCAGCATCGCCAGCAGCCCGATGCGGACGATCCGCCGCGGCGACATCGTCGTCGCGAGCCGCTGCGCGACCGCGACGCGAGATCAGCATCGCGATCGAGATCGGCAGGATCTGGACCCCGGTCTGAAGCGCGTCCTTACCCAGCACGATCTGCAGGTAAAGCGGCAGCACAAAGAAGATCCCGTTGAGGATCAGCTGCTGTGCGCCCAGCATCAAGAGGCCCGCCCGCAGCTGCAATACGCGCATCAGGTCGAGTCGAAGGAGCGGATCCCTACCGCTGCCGCTCCCGCCGCTCGGTCCATCTCGCGAAGACGACCAGCAACACGAAGCCGGCGATGATCAGGAAGGGGACCACTGAGAAGCCGAGCGGGGTGATCTCGGTGCCGCCGATCTCCAAGGCCCCCTTGGGGCGGACCAGCCCCCACTGCGGCGCCCGCAGGATCCCGAGCACGACCAAAGCCATGCCGGCGGCCGACAGCCCCACCCCGACCAGGTCGAGCTTCGGCTTGCGACCCTCGCGGGCCACGTCGCCGACCCTCCTGACGGTCAGCAGGATCCCGATGATCACCACCACCTCCCCGGCGAAGACCCAGCGCCAGCTGGCCGCCTCGGTGACGAAGCCGCCGATCAGCGGCCCGGCGGCGACCCCCACCGCGGCCATCGCGCCGATCACCCCGTAGGCGATCGCGCGGTCACGGCCCTCGTAGTTCCCCGCGGTGAGCGAGGCGATCGCGGGAATCACCAGGGCGGCGCCGATCCCCTCCAGGCCCGACCACCCGAACAGCAGCACGCCGATGCTGGGGCTGAGCGCCGTGGTCAGCGAGCCCGCCGCCGTAGATCGCCAGCCCGATCGCGAAGGCGCGGCGCCGGCCGAGGATGTCCCCGAGCTTGCCGCCGGTCAGCATCAGCGCCGCCATCACCAGCGTGTAGAGGGTGATCGGCGAGCTGGACCTGGCTGACGCTGGTGTCGAGATCCTCGACGACGTTGGAGATCGCCACGTTCATCACCGTGGTGTCGAGCACCATCACGAACTGCGCCGCCGCGAGGATGACGATCGGCGCCCACTTCTTCATCGTCCCTGCTCCCCCATCGGAACCGGTCCGCGCCAGCTCAGCGCGGCGGCGGGGGTGGCGGCGGAGGCGTCCGGCCCCGCTGCCCGAACTCCTGGAAGAGTCCGATCACCAGGCCCAGCGCGCCGGCGATCATCAGGATCAGCCCCACCGTGGGGATGTCGACCGCCGCCCAGGTGTCCTGGACCGCGTAACGGGCGATCGCCCCGACGGCGATGAGAAAGATCGAGCCCCCGATCGTCACCGCGCCATTATCCACGCGGCGGCGGCGGTGCGGCGCTAGGGCCGCCCCTCGTAGGCGGCGCTGGAGCAGCGAGGTCAGCTCGGCGATCATCGGCATCCGCGGGTTGGTCCGCACGCTGGGGTCGGCGAAGGCGGCCTTGACCAGGTCCGGCAGGGCGGCCTCGAACTCCTCGCGGCCGAGGCCCGTCTCGGCCAGCGAGCGGGGCATCCCGACCGCGTCGAGCAGCTCGTCGACCCGGCCGAAGAAGCGCTCGCGCCGCTCCTCCATCCCCTTGCTGCCGCCCAGGCCCAGCACCCAGCCCATCTGCGCGTACTTGTCGGGGGCGACGTACGTCGCATACCCCGGCGCCGGCATGAACTTCGAGGGGATCGAGGCGTTGTAGCGCAGCACGTGCGGCAGGAAGATGCCGTTGGCGCGCCCGTGGGCGATGCCGAAGCGGGCGCCGACTGCGTGGGCGAGCGCGTGGTTGACGCCGACGAAAGCGTTGGAGAAGGCCAGCCCGGCGATCGCCGCGGCGTTCGACATCGCGGTGCGCGCCTCGAGGTCGCTGCCGTCGGCGCAGGCCCGGGGCAGCGCCTCCATGATCAGGTTGATCGCCTGCATGCAGAAGGCGTCGGTGTAGGGCGAGGCGAAGATCGAGACCCCCGCCTCCAGCGCGTGGGTCAGCGCGTCGACGCCGGTGTCCGCGGTCACCGGCGCCGGCATCGAGAGGGTCAGGGTCGGCTCGATGATCGCCATGTCGGGGACGAGCGAGTAGTCGACCAGCGTCACCTTGCGCCCCGCGGCGCTGACCACCGCCGCCGGCGAGACCTCCGAGCCGGTCCCGGCCGTGGTCGGCACCGCGACCATCCGCACCGTGTGCTCGACCTCGGGGTAGTGGGCGACGCGCTTGCGGGCGTCGAGGAAGGGCAGCGACAGCTCCTTCAGCGACACGTCGGGGCTCTCGTGGAAGAGCCGCATCGCCTTCGCGGCGTCGAGCACCGAGCCGCCGCCGACGGCGACGATGCAGTCGGCCCCGAACTCCCCCAGGACCTCGGTGCCGGCGCGGATCTGCTCCTCGGTGGGCTCCGGGGTGATCTCGGAGAAGACGTGGACGCCGCAGCCCTCGAGG
Organism: uncultured Actinomycetes bacterium; assembly: GCA_963738305.1. GTDB lineage: Bacteria > Actinomycetota > Thermoleophilia > Solirubrobacterales > 70-9 > JBBRHQ01. The sequence continues at coordinate 137,549 of CAVTVU010000011.1, forward strand.
TAGGGACGCACCTCTTCGGCGACCCCGCGGGCCTCGCCGTCGAGGTCGGTGACAAGCAGCACCTGGGAGGCCTTCAGCTCGCGCAGGCTCTCGATCGAGCCGGCGTTGAAGTAGGTGTCGGAGGGGACGCGGAACCACTGCGGGGGCGCCTGGCGGCGGGAGACGGTCTTCACGTTCAGCAGGTTGAGGTAGTTGACGTTGTCGGTGGTGTTCGAGCCGCCCCAGGTCCCGCAGCCGAGCGAGAAGGTGGGCGTGAGCGAGTTGTAGATGCCGCCCAGGGCGCCGACGGCGGTTGGGGCGTTGACCAGGATGCGCCCGGTCCGCACCCGGTCCGCGAAGCGCCCGATCACGTCCTCGTCGGAGGCGTAGACGGCCGAGGTGTGCCCGAGCCCACCGTGCTCGGTGACCAGCTCGCAGGTGGCGACCGCGTGCTCGACCGAGGGCGAGCGGACCAGCCCGAGGACCGGCATCAGCTTCTCCTGGATCATCGGGTGGGCGGCCAGCGCCTCGGGCTCGGAGGGCAGCGGCGCCGAGCAGCACCTTGACGTCGTCGTCAACCGGGAAGTCGCCCATCGCGCCGAGGTTCGCGCACGACTGGCCGAGGGCCCGCACGTCGACCCGCCCGTCGGGCTCGAAGGCGAGCCCGGAGAGGCGCTCGACCTCCTCGGCGTCGAGCATCCGCCCGCCCGAGGCGCTCGAACTCGGCCACGACCTCGTCGTAGATCGGCCTCGTCGATCACGCAGGTCTGCTCGGCCGGGCAGATCACCGAGGCGTCGAAGGTCTTGGAGATCAGCACGTCGACCACGGCCATCCCGACGTCGGCGCTGCGGTGCACGTAGACGGGCGCGTTGCCGGCGCCGACGCTCAGCGTCGGCTTGCCGGCCGCGTTCGCGGCGGCGACCGCCTTCGGCCCCCCGGTCGTCCAGATCAGGTCGATCCCGACATGGTGGAAGAGGTACTGGGAGACGTCGAGCGTCGGGTCGGGGATCACCTGGAGGGCGTCGGCGGGCAGGCCGGCGGCCTCGCCCGCCTCCTGGAGGATCTCCACGGCGCGGACCGCGCATCCGGCCGCCCGCGCTGAGGGACGGAAGACGATCGCGTTGCGGGTCTTGGTCGCCACGATCGACTTGAACAGCGCGGTCGAGGTCGGGTTGGTGATCGGGAGCAGCGCCAGGACGACGCCGATCGGCTCCGCCACGTACTCGATCCCGCTCTTCGGGTCCTCGTCGATCACCCCGACCGAGCGCTTGTCCTTGAGGTAGTCGTAGAGGAACTCGGTGGCGATGTAGTTCTTCACCACCTTGTCCTCGAGCACGCCGAAGCCGGTCTCCTGCATCGCCAGCTCGGCCAGCTCAACGGCGCTGTCGAGCCCGGCGACGACCATCGCCCAGACGATCCGTCTACCGCCTCCTGGTCGAGCAGGCGGAAGCTCTCCGCGGCGGCGGCCGCCCGCTCGACGAAGCCGTCCAGGCGGTCAGCCTGGGCGGCGTCGACGACCGCCTCTGCTGCCGGCTGCGTCTGCGTCGTGGCCATCTCTTGCGCTCCCGCGCATACCGTATCGCCGACCGCTCAGCGGGCGACCATCTCGGGGACGGTGGAGAAGCTGTAGCCCTCGGCCCCGAGTCCTTCGAGGGTGCGCTCGGTGGCCGCGATCGAGGCAGCCCGGTCGCCCTCGGGCACCTTGTGATCCCCGTCGTGAAGCAGGATGATGTCGCCGCCGCGCGCCTTCAGTGCCCGCTTCGCGATCGACTCCGCCGTTTCGCGCCGGCGCCAGTCGAAGCAGGTGATCGACCAGAGCACCGGCACGTACCCCTGCTCGCGCATCGTCCGCAGGGTGCCGGGACGGCGGCGCCCGTAGGGAGGGCGCATCAGCGCAGCGCCGTCGATCTCCGAGAAGCTGCGGCCGGCCGCCTCGATGGCATCGCGGCAGCGCCGCAGCTCCTCGCGGATGGTCGCCGCCGAGCGCAGCGGCATGGTCGGGTGGGTGAAGGTGTGGTTGCCGATCGCGTGACCGCGGTCGACGATCTCGCGCACCAGCCCCGGCTCCCGCTCGGCCCAGCAGCCGACCAGGAAGAAGGTGCCCCGGGCGTCATGACGTTCGAGCAGGTCCATCAACCGCTCGGTGTGGCGGGGATTGGGGCCGTCGTCGTAGGTGAGGGCGACCGCCCGGCCGGCGTCGGGGAGCCGGCAGATCGTCCGTCCGTAGAGCTGGGAGGTCGGGACCTGGCCGTTGTAGACGGCGAGCCCGGTCGTTGCCGCCGCGCCCAGGGCGGCGCCGATCGCGGCGCGCCTCACGGCGCGGTCCTCCTCGAGCGCCGTCTCAGGCGCTCGCCGGGCTGACTCTCGGCCGCGGCGGCCGCCCGCTGCTCGATCGTCTCGAGGGCGACGACGTTGCCGTCCTGGCGATAGGTGCGCAACGCCTCGCGGAGCTTCGGCAGCTCCTTCATGAAGCGCGATACCGGATCGCCGTCCGCCCCCTCGGCGCAGATGCCGTAATGACGGGCATTCAGGTAGCGCGCGTTCATCAGCTGCTCGAACTGGCCCTTCAGCGGCGCCGAGAGGACCGGCTTGCCCAGGTAGACGGCCTCGCTGAGCAGTGAGAACCCGCCTCCGGCGACGACCCCGCGGCAGGTCCGCAACGCCTCCACGAAGCCCTCGTTCGAGGGCGGCCGGAACTCGAGGTTTCCCTCGACCCTGACCTCGCCGGCGCCGCCCCGCATGCCGTAGACGGCGCACGGAAGCCCGCACCGGCGCAGCGACTCGAGCAGATCCTCATCACCGCCCCAGTAGACGAGCAGGTGATCCCCATCTTCGCTTTTCGCCGCCGCGATCTCGGGGCGGAGGATCGGCGGCACCAGGGTCGTGCGTTTGCGCGCCAGCGGAGGGCGGAAGAAGGTCGTGACGACGTACTCGGTTGCGCCCGGGACCATCCCCCGCACCACCGCCCGGGCGAGCAGGTAGTCCTCGCGCTGGGCGCCGATGATCCGGCGTCCGTGGCGGCAGCGATCGATCGCGTTGATGTTGTCGACCGCGATCAGCGGAATTCGCCGCCGGCGCGCGATGCTGGCCGACACCGGCTCGAAATCGGTGATCACCACGTCAGGTCCCCACTCCTCGACCTCCTCCGCCCAGAGCCTGATTCCCTCCGGAAGCTCATCGCGGGCGCTGCGGACGTTCTGCAGAACGGTCTGCCAGCGGCGGATCTGGCCCTCCTCCATCGCGAAGGTCGGCCCGAAGACCTGATCCACCTCGGGCAGGCGCTCGTTGAGATGGCGGAAGGCTGCGCCCGACGCGAAGATCCTCACCTGGTGGCGCTCGAGCAGCGAGCCGATCACCACCTCGGAGCGGGTGGCATGGCCCATCCCTTCGCCATTGACCCCGTAGAGGATCTTCATCCGCCGGCCACGATAGCCGTGGAGGTCGCTTCAGCTCTCGGTTCGGTGGGGCTGCAGCTCGAGCCCGGCCTCGGTCAGCCAGCGTCGTAGCTGCCGGTGCATCGCCTCGACGCCCACGATCGGGCCCTGCTCCGCGCTCCACTCCGCCGGCACCAGCGCGAAGGGGTGCATCTGCCAGCCGCCCAGCGCCCCGTGGGAGCCCATGAACTCCTCGAAGGGCCCCACCTCGTTGCGCTCGTGGTCGAAGGCGCAGTTGACCAGGATGTCGGGGCAGTGCGGGAACCCGTCGGTGCGCCGGAGGTGATCGGCGGCGTTGGCGCCGAAGTGGAGCAGCGGGTCCTCGCCGGTGACGTTGTCGTCCTCGAGATCGCGGGCGCCCGAGTTGCCGAGCACGATCGCGTGTCCGTCATCGGAGCGGACCATGACGAAGCCGATCCCCGGATGGGCACTGAGCGTCTCGATCAACCCCGGATACAGCTCGCCGATCTCCCCCATCGTCATCCGCTCGCGGCTGGCGCTCAGGGTGATCAGCCCCAACCCTCCCGAGGCGAGCACGATCGCCGGGGTCTCGGCGCTCTGCTCGGCGGTCAACTGCTCCATCGCCTCGCGGTTGGAGCCGAGCGCCACCTCGCCGTCGACCAGGCGCTTGCGGGTTGCGCGAGCGACGATGCGCCCCGCGATGCTGTTCTCGGCGCGGGCCTCGGTCAGCGCCCCGCCGACCGTGGCGAACCCCTCGTCAATGGAGGCCGGGGCGAAGACGTCGACATCGCCCATCGCCCCCTCGACCAGCTCCTCCAGCGTCAGCCCGTGGCGCTGGCGAAAGGGGCGGCCCTGGGTTTGACCGTGGTCGGAGAGAACGACCAGGTGGTAGGGGCGCGGCGCCTGCCGCACCGCCCGCTCGAGCCGGGCCAGCTCGGCGTCATGCCTGCGCAGGACGGCGAAGGCGTCCGGCTCGGTGATCCCGGAGTGGTGGGCGACCTCGTCGTAGCCGACGAAGGTCGAGTAGACGACGGGGATGCCCTCGACGATGTCGCCCATCAGCAGAGCGACGTTGAGGTCGCGCATGGCGACCGTGATCGTCGCCCGCATCCAGGGGTAGAGGCCTCCGCGCGCCACGTGCTCGGCTCCGGAGCGGCGCTGACGACGCGCCGCCCGCCGTTCCGTGAACACGTCGGCGAAATAGAGGAGCAGGGTGCGCGCGAAGCCGAAGGGGTCGGCGAAGTAGGCGAAGAACTCGCCGCTGCCTGTGCGGCCCGGCGCCCGGATCGTGCTCATCGTCACCGAGCAGCGGGGGGCGTCGCCGCTGAACATGTTGCCGCGGCTCGCTCCGTCGCCGGCCAGCAGGCCGCCCCCGTCGGAGCGGCGGCGCTCGATCTCGACGGCGTCCATCATCCGGTTGGAGACCATCGTGCGGCCGTTGTCCTTCTCGTGCCAGCGGAAGGCGGGCATGTCGTGGTTGCTGCCGAGCAGCAGGCCGGCCTGACTCGCCCCGGTCTGCGAGGAGAGATCGCACTCCCAGCCGAGCAGCCTGTGGCTGCCCTCGTCGAGCCAGCGCGCCATGGTCGGCGCTTGGCCCTCCTCCAGCGCCCGGCGGAGCACCGGCTCGGCGAGGCCGTCGATCTCGAACAGGATCACCCCCGGGACGTCGGTGCGGTTCTTCCGGCGGGCCCGGCGGGCCCGGCGGCGGACGACCCGCAACGCCCTAGCGTCGGGATCGAGTCCGACGACGGGGGTGAGGAGCATCTCCACCAGGGCGAGGAAGAACGCGACCGCGATCGCCCCGAACAGGCTCGGGTGGGCGCCCTCGACGATCTCCAGGGCGAGGGTGATGATGATCCCGTTGACGACGAGCGAGGCGAGGCCGAAGGTGAGGATCGTCAGCGGCAGGGCCACCCGGATCAGCAACGGCCAGAGCAGCGCGTTGAGGATCGCGATCGTCGCCGTCGCCAGTAGCGCCGTTCCGAAGCGCGGGACGCCGATGCCGGGGACGATCGCCGCCAGCACGAGGAAGGCGAGCGCGGTGAGGACCCAGAGCGCCGCGCCCCGGAGCAGGCGTGAGCCGAGCCGCCGCCGCTTCACGAACGGGCCATCCGCTCCAGCGCAAGCCGTTCCCCCGGCTGCAACACCTCGATCCTGACCTCCGGCGAGCGCTCGGCGGCGATCCGCGCGAACTCGTGCGGCGGGTCGGTGAGCAGCTTGCCGAGCGTCCGCTTCAAACCCGCGGGGTGGTAGGTCCCCCAATGGATCGGGACGGCCAACCGCGGTCGTAGCAACGAGAGCGCCCGCGCCGCCCCCTCGGGGTCGAGGTGCCCGGACCCAAGCTTGTGCCCCCAGCCCCAGACCGGGAGCAGCGCAACCTCGAGCGGCCCGATCCCGGCCATGCCGTCGAAGAGGTCGGTATCGCCGGCGAAGTAAACGCGTCGGTCGAAGCCCCCGGTGACGACGAAGCCCAGCGGCTCGGCGGTGGGCCCCCAGGGGCCGCGCCGGTTGTCGTGCTCGGCCGGGACCGCCGTCACCTCTATCGGCCCCTCGGTCACCGACTCTCCCGCCTCGATCTCGACAACCCGTTCCGGGCCGGCGCCACTGAGCAGCTCTCCTGCTCCCCGGGGCACGACCAGCGGGATGCCCGGCGCGAGTGCTCGCAGCGAGGGTAGGTCGAGGTGGTCGCGGTGGAGATGGGAGATCAGCACCATGTCGAGGGAGGCGGAGGAGCCCGGCGCCACCGCCGGAGGGTGGCGCCGGAGGAGCCCGGCGCGGGAGCGGAGCATCGGGTCGGTGAGGATCCTGGCTCCGTCGATCTCCAGCAGCACGGTCGAGTGGCCGACGTAGGTGATGCTGTCCGTGCCCCTGGCCACCATCAGGGCGCGAGTCGCTGGAGGGCCCATCCGTCTCCCTCTCTTGTGTAGAGGAAGCGGTCGTGCAGGCGGGCCTGCTGGCCCTGCCAGAACTCGACCGAACGATGTTGAAGCAGGAAGCCGCCCCAGTGCGCGGGACGGTCGATCTGTTCACGGTCCTGCCAACGCTCCTCCTCCGCGGCAAGACGCCCGTCGAGGTCCTCGCGGCCGGCCAGGGGCCGGCTCTGCGGAGAGGCCCAGGCGCCGAGGCGGCTGTCGCGGTCCCTGGAAGCGAAATAGACGTCGGAGTCCCCGGCCGGGAGCCGCTGGAGCGCCCCGCGCACGCGGACCTGGCGGTCCTGCTCGCGCCAGTAGATCACCAGGGCGCCCCGCGGGTCGGCGTCGATCTGTTCGCCCTTGGCGCTCTCGTAGTTGGTGAAGAAGCGAAAGCCGTCGGGGCCGTGTCCCTTGAGCAGGACCATGCGGGCGTCGGGGCTGCCGTCGGCGTCCACCGTGGCGAGCGTCATCGCTTCGGCCAGCGGAACTTCGCTGCGAGCCAGCTCGAACCAGCGCCCGAACTGCTCGATCGGGTCGGCGGCGAGCTCGGCCCGGCGCAGCAGCGGATGTGGGTGCCGGGTCGGCCTGCTCATCAGGCCAGAGCCTACGAATCGGAGCCGGACGCGGCAGATCGGGCTCAGTTGAGGGAGGGATCCTCGGGCATCCGGGCGAGCAGCGCATACTTGCCGCCGCGACGCTTCAGCACCGCCTGCCACAGGTCCTCGTCGCAGAAAGGGTCATCGGGGCGCGCCGGCTCGACGAGCCAGGCGTCGCGCTCCAGCTCGCCCTCGAGCTGCCCCGGGCTCCACCCCGAGTGGCCGGCATAAACGCGCACCCGCCGCAGGGCGGGGCCGGTCTCCGGATCGACGATGCCGAGGTCACCGCAGACGACCTTCGGCGAGTCGCCGGGGTCCTCGAACTCGCCCAGGAGGACCACCGACTCGGGCCCGACCGGGCCGCCGATCCGCACCAGCTCTTCGGCGCCGGCGATCTCGGCGAGCTGCGGCACGGCCTCGGCCACCGTCGTCTCCGAGTCGCGGTTCAGCACCACCCCGAATGCCCCTTCATCGCCGTGCTCGACCATCAGGATCACGGTGCGGCGAAAGAAGTCGAACAGGCTCGGGGCGGCGATCAGCAGCTTTCCGCGCAGCGACTCCACATGTCCATTATCGACCAGGTCGAGTGGACGAATTCGGCCACTCGACGCCGGTTCGCAACTGCCGAGGCGACCTAGGGCCGCAGGACTATCTTCAACGCCTCGTGGCGGTCGTATATCTCGTAGGCCTCGGGGGCCTCGTCGAGGCTCATGTGGTGCGTGACAAGCGGAGCGGGGTCGAGCTTGCCGGAGGAGAGCGCCTCGAGCACCGGGTCAAGGTGGGCGATCACGTTCGCCTGCCCGCTTCGCAGGGTGAGCGACTTGATCCAGACCAACCCCATGTGGACCTCGATCCGCTCGGAATAGACGCCGATCACCGAGACGGTCCCGGCCTTGCGGACGATCCGACAGGCGAGCTCGAGGGCGTCTGGATGCCCGACTGCCTCGATCGCCGCGTCCACCCCGCGGCCCTCTGAGACCTCCTTGGCCGCTTCCCGCGGATCCCCCTCGGTCAGGTGCGCCGGGGTGGCGCCGAACGCCTCCGCCATCCGCAGGCGATCGGGCACGGTGTCGACTGCGATCACGTCGGCGGCGCCCGCCGCGAACGCCGCCTGGACCGCGCAGAGCCCGACCGGCCCGAGCCCGAGCACCGCGACGCTCTGACCCGCCTCCACCTCCGCCTGGGCGACGGCGTGATACCCGGTTCCCATCACGTCACCTGCGAAGAGGGCGACGTCGTCGGACATGCCCTCGGGGACCCGCCGCAAGGTCATGTCAGCTCCGGGGACCAGCAGCTGCTCGGCCTGCGCCCCCTGCAGGGACCCGAGCGTGGAGCCGTGGCCGAACACCCGCCCGCTGTCGCATTTGTGGAACTCGCCAAGGCGGCAGAAGAAGCACTTCCCGCAGGCGGTGAGAAACGTGCCCAGGACGCGGTCGCCCTCGCTGACTCCCGCGACCTCGTCGCCGGTCGCGAGGACTGTGCCGACGTATTCGTGCCCGATCGTGAAGCCCGGCTCGATCGGGATCCGGCCGTGGAAGATGTGCAGGTCCGAGCCACAGACCCCGGTCGCCTCGACGCGGACGATCGCCTCGTCGGGGGAACCGATCTCGGGATCGGGCTTCTCGGTGATCCGCACCTCGCCGGGGGATTGGAAGGTGAGCGCGCGCATTGCCGGGCGAGCCTAGCGACCGGGCCGACGCGCGGCGACGGTCAGTCGACGAGGATCAGCACCAGGGTGGCCACGCCGAGGACGATCCCTGCCGTTGTGAGCGCGGCGATCGGTCCCTCCGGCGCGGCGGGGTAGCGGCCCGCCTGAAGCGCCCGCATCACCTCCCGAGAGCGGAGGTTGCCGTAGACGATCAGCCCCACGCCGTAGATCGCAAAGCCGGCGCCGACCGCGGTGTAGGGCCAGCGGGTCGGGCTGCCCCCCAGCTCCGGCACCACCCGCCCGATCGCCAGCGCCACCGCCAGGGCAGTCAGGCCGGTGCGCCACCAGGCGAGCTGGGTGCGCTCGTTGGCCAGGTGGGTCCGGCGGGAGGCATCCTCGAGCTGCGTGCTCCGGCCGGGCCGCGAGTCTGCCGGGTCAACCATTGCCCGGAATATATGCGCCGTACGCCGAGCGCGAGCGCCGTGACCCCGGGCCCGCCGCGCCGACGGGATTAGTCTGGGGGGAACGACGAGGGGAGCGCAGCGATGAACGACACGAGGGCGATCCTGATCACCGGCTGCTCTTCGGGCATCGGCGAGGCGACGGCCCGGCACCTTGCGGCCGGTGGACATCGCGTCTACGCCACTGCCCGACGGCCCGAGGCGATTGCCGCCCTCGCCGAGGCCGGATGCGAGACGCTCGCCTGCGACGTCACCGACGAGGCCTCGATGAAGGCTTGCGTGGAGGCCGTCGAGTCGGCCGAGGGAGCGATCTACGCGCTGGTCAACAACGCCGGCTACAGCCAGTCCGGCGCGGTCGAGACGGTGCAGATGGAGAGCGTCCGCCGCCAGTTCGAGACCAACGTCTTCGGGCTGCTGCGGATGTGCCAGCTGACCCTGCCGGGGATGCGGGCGCGGGGCGAAGGCCGGATCGTCAACGTCAGCTCGATGGGCGGCAAGCTGACCTTCCCCGGCGGCGGCATCTACCACGCGACCAAGCACGCGGTGGAGGCCCTCTCCGACGCGATGCGCTTCGAGGTCCGCGGCTTCGGCGTCGACGTCGTGGTGATCGAGCCCGGGTTGATCAAGACCGGCTTCGCCGATGCCGCGGTGGGTTCGATGGCCGACAACGAGGACGGCCCCTACGCGGAGTTCAACGCCGCGGTCAGCAAGGCGACGGCGGGGGCATACGAGAGCGGCATCGCGAAGCTGGGCGGCGGCCCGGACGACGTGGCCCGGAAGATCGAGAAGGCGATCACCGCGACTCGGCCGAGGACCCGCTACAAGGTGACGCCCTCCGCCGGCGTCGCAATGGCCCAGCGCAGCCTGCTGAGCGATCGCATGTGGGACCGCTTCGTCGGGACCCAGTTCCCCCAGCCGAAGTAGCCGGGTGGGCTAGACGTTCTGGCCGACCAGGTGGGAGGCGCGGCCGGGACGCCCGGTCGCCGTCTCCTCGATGCGCGTCTCGAGCGCCAGCTCCTTCTCGAAGTCGGCCTCTTCGCCGTGACGGAAGGAGACGTCCTTGCCCTCCAGCAGCTCGATGAAGATCTCGACGAACCTGGCGTCGAGCTGCTGGCCGGCGACGTTGCGCAGCTCCTGGATCGCCTCGAAGGAGGACACCGGATCCCGGTAGGAGTCGCGAGCGGTCATCACGTCGTAGGTGTCCGCGACCGAGATGATCCGCGCCTGCTCGGGGATGTCGTCGCCCCTGAGCCCGCGAGGGTATCCCTCGCCGTCGATGCGCTCGTGGTGGGCGAGGATGATCTCGGCGACCGGGCCGTAGCCGTCCACCGAGGAGACGACCTTGGCGCCCTGGGCAGGGTGGCGGCGGATCAGCATCCAGTCCTCGTCGGTGAGCGGCACGTTCGCCTTGAGGATCCGGTCGGGGAGGATGAACTTCCCGATGTCGTGCAGGAGCGCGGCGATGTGGACCAGCTCCGCTTCCCGCTTTGAGTAGCCGGCCCGCTCTGCGATCGCCCTCGAGTAGCGGGCAACGGCAGCGCTGTGGCGGGCGGTCATCTGATCCCGGAGGTCGAGCGTGCGCAGCAGCGCGCTCATCATCCCGACCTGGAAGCTGGCGAGCTGCTTGCTGCGCACCTCCAGCTCCTCGGCTCGATCCTGCGAGAGCAGCAGCTGCCCGAGCAGGTACTGGAAGGTGATCAAGACGACGCCGAATAGCGCGATCGCCGCAAGCCCGATCTTGTTGTAGATGAAGGCGACCGCTACGGCCAGCATGGCGCTGGCGAACTCCGAAGGGAGGACCGGGGGCAGCACCCGAAGCTTCTTGGAGAACGGCACCCGTTCGACGTAACTGCCGTAGGCGGCGATCATCAGGAAGTTGATCGCGAGCGCAACCTGGAAGATCCCGAAGACGAGGGCATAGAACCCCGCCTGGTCTTCGCTGATCGGGACCCCGGTGACCAGGCTGTGGAACGCGATCCCGGTGAGCAGCGGGAATGCCGCATAGGTCAGCAGGTTGTTGAGCAGGTAATGGGGGTCTTCGCGGCCGCGCACCCAGCCGATCAGGATCGAGATCACCCCAATCAGCGCCGCCGGCGTTCCGCCGAGGAAGACCATCGCCAGGATCAGCGCCAGGAAGCTCCCGGAGATCCGCATCCGTGAGCGCGTTTCGACAGCCGTGAGATCGCTGAAGATCGAGAAGCCGAGCAGGATGGCGAAGAGCGGCAGGTCCCAGTTGGCTTCCGGCGCCCTCCAGATGGCCACCGCGACGACCCCCGCTAGAGCGATCAGCTGGACCGCGACGACGAGGGGGCTTGGACGCTTGCTGGCCATGAAGTCGGTTGGCGTCCACCGGGGTCGCCTGGACCGTGCTTAGGGATTCCCCGAGGAGGCGGCATTCCCTCTCCGCGGCAGGCTGCGCCTTGCGCTGAACGCTACTTGCGGTATCGGAGGCTAGGCCCCGCGCCTTTAGGCCGGTGCGGCTTGCGCGCGGCGGCAGCAATTTCCCAGATCGGGCCGGGATCGTTCCGGCTCACCGGCGGGGCGATCCGGAGGAGCCGGGATGATGTCCCCGAAAAAAGCGAAGGACGCCCCGCGCAGGACGTCCTTCGACATGGAACGAACGCGCAAGTAGCGTTCGCAAGTGCTGTTTGAAAGTTCTAGTGCTTGAAGCCCATTCTTGATCCCCTTTCCGAAAGCTCTGGCTCTGTTTGCAAGGCTTTATTCGTCGATCGCTGCGCAACTTGTACCACAAATTGGGCCTAACTTGTGCAAATCGCGGTAAATCTTGTGCAGAACATACCCTCTCGTGCGGACTGAATGCCCGGGCCTCCCCTAAGGGCCCCCCTTCGCCAGTCGGTCTTCAGGCGCCTGGCGGCCTCCTACGCGCTGAACGAGCTGGGCGACTGGATGGGGATCGTCGCCCTCTCGGTGCTCGTCTTCGACCGCACCGGGTCCGCCTACGCGACGGCCGGGCTCTTCCTCGGGACGCGCTTCCTTCCGGCCCTGGCGGCGCCGGTCCTCACCGCCTGGGCTGAGCGCCCGCCACCCCGTTTCGCACTGCCGCTGATCTACTGCGGCGAGGCGGCCGCGTTCGGCGGACTTGCGGTGCTCGCGCAGCACTTCTCGCTGGCGGCGGTGATCGCAGTGGCGACGATCGACGGAGCTCTCGCCCTCACGGGCCGGGCGCTGACCAGGGCGGTCGTCGCGGCGCAGCTCGAGCCGCGAAGCGAGCTGCGGGCCGGGAACGCGATCCTCAACGTCGCCTTCACCGGCGGCGCTGCCGCGGGCCCGGCGATCGCCGGCCTGATCGTTGCGGGCCTCGGCGTGCAGACGGCGCTTCTGCTCGATGCCATCTCCTTCTACGCGATCGCCTGGATACTGCTGACCGCCGGGCCGCTGCCGCGCGCCGAGCCGGACCCCGGCCGGGTCCGGGAGCGGATCAGGGCGGGCATGCGGTTCATCGTCGCCCGGCCGACCCTGCGGCGGCTGCTCACCGCCCAGAGCGTCGCCTTCGTCTTCTTCGCGGCGGTGATCCCGATCGAGGTGATCTACGCCAAGGAGACCCTCGACGCCGGGGACACTGGCTATGGCCTGCTGCTCGCAAGCTGGGGCGTCGGAATGGTCGTGGGCAGCGTGGCCTTCGCGATCCTGCGGCGCGGTTCGCTCGCCTACCTGCTGCTGGCCAGCACCCTGCTGGTCGGCGCCGGCTACCTCGGCATCGCGGCGGCGCCTACCCTGGCGCTGGCCTGCGGCGCCGCGGCCTTCGGGGGGCTGGGCAACGGCATACAGTGGGTGGCCATGGTCAGCGCCGTGCAGGAGCTGACCGCGCAGGGGATGCAGGCGCGGGTGATGAGCGTCCTCGAGTCGATCGGCGCAGCGATGCCCGGCGTCGGGTTCCTGCTGGGCGGCGTGGTCGCGACCGCGCTCAGCCCGCGCGCCGCTTACCTGGTGGCGGGGGCCGGAGTCGTCGTGGTAGCGACGCTCGCGGCCGCGTTCCTCGGAAGGAGCTGGGAGGGACGGGATGCAACCCGTCCGGGACCCCTTGACTCCGGGGATGAGATTATGGTGGAGTTGCGCCCGCGGAGAACCCGGCAGCCCGAGCACGGCGAAGCCGGGATTCACCCTGGGGGCGACAAGACCAAAGAGGAATCAATTTGACCGGGAGGTCGTGACTTGAAGAAGCTAGGGACCGTTCTGAGCCTGCTCGGGCTGATCTTCGCGTCGGCATTGGCGCTAAGCGCCTGCGGCAGCAGCTCCAGCTCAGGCAAGGAGGGCGGCACGCTGAAGCTCGCCGACACCGCCGCAGCCGACTACATAGATCCCCAGCTCTCATACACGGCTGACGGGTTGACCGAGATGTGGAACACCTACATCCCGCTCCTCACCTACAAGCACGCCTCCGGCACAGCCGGTTCGACCGTGATTCCCGGCCTTGTCGAGAGCATGCCGAAAATCACCAACGGCGGCAAGACCTACGAGATGACCCTGCGAAAGGGCCTGAAGTACTCGGACGGCGCCCCCGTCAAGGCGAGCGACTTCGCCTACGCGGTGAAGCGGATGTTCGTGCTCGACTCCGGCGGCTCGGCCTTCTTCACCGACATCGTCGGCGCTGCCCAGTTCCAGAAGACCAGGAAGGGCGACATCTCGGGGATCAAAACCGACGATGCGACCGGCAAGATCACGATCAACCTGACCGAGCCGCGAGGCACGTTCAACAACGAACTCGCCCTGCTGTTCACGGCCCCTGTCCCGCCCAACACACCGATGAAGGACCAGAGCGCCACCCCGATCCCGGCGACGGGCCCCTACTCCTTCGTCAGCAACAACCCCCGTACGGGCTTCACCCAAGAGCGCAACCCGCAGTGGGCAAAGAACAACGCCAAGATCCTCGAAGGCATCCCCAGCGGCCACGTCGACAAGATCGAGCTGCAGATCAACAAGAACGACTCGGCCCAGGTTGACGACGTGCTCAACGGCACGATCAACAACATGTACAACCCGCCGCCGCCCGACCGCTACGCGGAGATCAAGTCGAAGTACGAGGGCACCCAGTTCAGGCTCGAGGACTCGCCGTCGACCTACTACTACTGGATGAACTACAAGAGCCCCACCTTCAGCAACGAGAAGGTGCGCCAGGCGGTCAACTACGCAGTCGACCCGGAAGCGCTGGTGCGGATCTACAGCGGTCAGCTGGAGCCGACGCAGCAGATCCTGCCGCCCAACTTCCCGGGCTACAAGAAGTACACGCTCTATCCGCACAACATGACCAAGGCGAAGCAGCTGATCGCCGAGTCGGGCGTCAAGGACAAGGACATCACCGTCTGGACCGACGACGAGAGCCCCAACGACAGCGCCGGCGCCTACCTGCAGGACACCCTGAAGAAGCTCGGCTTCAACGCCCAGCTGAAGCAGATCAGCGCCGATAACTACTTCACGGTGATCGGCAACACCAGCACCCCGGATCTCGATATCGGGTGGACCGACTGGTTCCAGGACTACCCGCACCCGAACGATTTCTTCGACATCCTGCTGAACGGCGAGAACATCCTCCCCACCAACAACGAGGTGTTCTCGCAGAACAACACGCCGGCCCTGAACAAGAAGATCACCCAGCTGGCACAGGTGCCGCTGAACGCGAAGATCGAGGACCAGTACGCGACCCTCGACAAGGAGTTCATGAAGCAGGCCGTGTGGGCGCCCTACGGCAACCGGGTCCTGGCGCTGTTCGTGTCGAGCGACATCGACTTCGACAAGGTGATCTGGAACCCGACCTTCGAGATGGACTACACGAGCTTCCAGTTCAAGTAGGCCGCGGAGGATTCGAGGTCGGAGGAGGAGGAGGAGGAGGAGGGGATCGATGCCCCCTCCTCCTCCGAGCGGGTTTCGCCCTGCAATCGGCGTTTGCCGGCCCGATTCGGGCGGTAGTCTGAGGTCGATGGGGACTCAAGGAGAGCGGTCCAGCTGATGCCCGAGCCCGCCGCGGACGCATCGATCGAGCCCGAGACTCTCCCGATCGATGGCTTAGAAGCCGGCGAGACGGCGGGCTTCGAGGGCCGCAGCCCCTGGTACCTGGCCTGGCGGCGCCTGCGCCACAACCGGGTCGCCCTCGCCTTCCTCGGCCTCTTCGTGCTGATCGTGATCTTCGTCCTGGCGGCGCCGCTGTGGGCGACCAAGGTGGCCCACACCGGTCCCGACACCACTCACACGACCGAGAAGATCACGGTCAACGGGGAGAAGAAGGACGTGGTCAGCGTCGACGGGCAGCCGATCGGGCCGGTCTTCTTCGGTGCCGGCGGCAAGTTCTTCCTCGGCGCGGACGGCAGCCTTGGGCGGGACGAGATGGTGCGGTTGATGTACGGGGGTCGAATCTCGCTTTTCATTGGCATCGTCTCGGCCTTGATCACCACCGGGCTCGCGGTCGTCTTCGGACTCCTGGCGGGCTTCTACGGGGGCAAGCTCGACGCCGTTATCGGGGCGATCATGGACGTGATCTGGGCTTTCCCGGTTCTGCTGCTGGGGATCGCCCTGGGCACCGCCCTATCGATCGGGCCGGGGCTTCAGCTGGGGTTCATCACGATCCCAGGAAACTCGATCTGGATTCCGATCCTGATCATCGGCTTCGTCTCCACCCCGTACATGCTCAGGCCGATCCGCGGCGAGGTGCTGGGCCTGCGCCAGAAGGAGTTCGTCGAGGCCGCCACCGCTCAGGGCGCGGGGTCGCTGCGGATCATGTTCGGGGAGCTGCTCCCGAACCTCTGGTCGACGATCATCGTCTTCTTCACCCTCAACATCGCCGCCAACATGCTGTTCGAGTCGGCCCTCTCCTTCCTCGGCGCGGGGGTGCGGCCACCGACCTCCTCCTGGGGCTCGATGTCCTCCCAGGGCTTCTCGCTGCTGACCAGCGCGCCCCAGCTGGTCACCATCCCCGGCCTGATGATCCTGCTCACGGTGCTCGCCCTGAACGTGTTCGGCGACGGGCTGCGAGATGCGCTCGACCCAAAGTCGAAGATCACCGTCCGCGCCCGCGGCGGCCAGGTCGAGATCGAGGAGGGCGGCGCCTGATGGGCCCATTCATCGCCAGGCGGCTGGTGCGGATGGTGCTGGTGCTGTTCGCGGTCTCGGTGCTCGTCTTCCTGATCTTCAACGTCCTCCCGGGTGGAGGCACCGACGCCGCCGCCAGGCGAATCGCCGGCAAGAACGCGACCCCGCAGCTGATCGCCAACGTCAAGAAGGACTTCGGCTTCGACGAGTCGCTGCCCCAGCAGTACTGGACGATGATGAAGCAGATCTTCTCCGGGACCCTGGTCTCCTACCAGAGCCAGCTCAACGTGATGGACCAGATCAAGCAGGGAATCCCGGCCACCTTCTCGCTCTGCATCGGCGCCGCGATCATCTGGATGGGATTCGGCGTCCTGTTCGGCTACCTCTCGGCGGTGCACGCCGGGCGGATCACCGATCGCGCCCTGACGATCCTCGCGCTGGCCGGGATCTCGCTGCCGGTCTTCTGGCTGGCTGCGATCCTGATCGTCTACCTGAGCCAGAGGATCCCGATCTTCCCCAACGGGGACTACGTCCCGATCCAGGAGGACCCCTGGGAGTGGTTAGTGCACCTGATCCTTCCCTGGACCACCCTCGCGGTCCTGTTCGTCGGGTTCTACAGCCGCGTCCTGCGCTCCAACATGCTCGACGTCATGAATGAGGACTACGTGCGCGCCGCCCGAGCCAAGGGGCTCGACGAGCACCAGGTGCGGACCCGTCACGTCCTGCGAAACGCCCTGATCCCGATCGTCACCCTGTTCGGGCTCGACTTCGCCGCGGTGATCGGCGGCGGGGCGCTGATCACCGAGTACATCTTCAACCTCAACGGGGTCGGCCAGTACGCGGCGCAGTCGATCGGCAACCAGGACCTGCCGCCGATCATGGCCGTGACCCTGTTCGGGGCCTTCTTCGTCGTCTTCTTCAACGCCCTCGTCGACGTTGCGTACGCCTACCTCGACCCGAGGATCCGCCTCGGCACCGCGGCGGAGATGGCGTGAGCGCCATCCCCGACAGCGAGGGGAGCGCGGCGGGCGCGACGATCGCCGGCGACGGGCTGCTGCGGGTCAGCGACCTCAACGTCGGGTTCAGCACCGAGGACGGCCTCCTGCAGGCGGTTCAAGGCGTCTCCTTCGACGTCGAGCCGGGCGAGATCGTAGCGATCGTCGGTGAGTCGGGCTCGGGCAAGAGCGTCACCGCGCAGACCATCATGGGCCTGACCCGCTCGCCCAACACTCACATCAAGGGCTCGATCCGGTTCCGCGACGAGGAGCTGACCGGCTTGCGCGACACGGAGCTCCAGGACATCCGCGGCAAGGAGATCGCGATGATCTTCCAGGACCCGATGACCTCGCTGAACCCCGTCTACCGGGTCGGCAGGCAGATCGTCGAGGCGATTCGCGCTCACGAGGAAATCTCCACCGAGGAGGCGCGAGAGCGGGCGGTCGAGATGCTCGCCGCAGTCGGCATCCCGGCGCCGGAGAAGCGAGCGGACAACTACCCCCACGAGTTCTCAGGGGGCATGCGCCAGCGAGCGATGATCGCCATGGGGTTGGCGCTGGAGCCGAGCCTGCTGATCGCCGACGAGCCCTCGACCGCGCTCGACGTCACCATCCAGGCGCAGATCATCCGGTTGCTGGAACAGCTCAACCACGAGCGCGGCCTGGCGGTGATCCTGATCACCCATGACCTCGGGGTCGTCGCCGAGATCGCCAACCGCGTCCTGGTCATGTACGCCGGACGCGTCGTCGAACAGGGGACGCTGGACGAGATCTTCTACGACCCCCAGCATCCCTACACCTGGGGGCTGCTCGGCTCGCTGACGCGACTCGACCGCCCCCGGCCCCGCCGCCTGCCGCAGATCAAGGGCCTGCCGCCTTCGCTCGTGGCGCCCCCGCGCGGCTGCTCCTTCCGCCCGCGCTGCCCGCACTCCTTCGATCGGTGCACCTCGCTACCGGAGCTGGAGGCTCGGGTGCCCGATGCGCCGGCTCACCTCGACCGCTGCTGGCTCTCCCCCGAGACCAAGCAGGAGCGCCGCATGGTCGAAGGGCGAATCGGCCTCGGGGTGGAGGACTGATGGCGGGCGAGCCCCTGCTCGAGGTGACGAACCTCGTCAAGCACTTCCCGATCAAGGAGGGTCTGCTGATCGAGCGCGAGGTCGCCCGGGTGCAGGCGGTCGACGACGTGAGCCTCACGGTCCGGCCCGGCGAGACACTGGGCCTCGTGGGGGAATCGGGGTGCGGCAAGTCGACGCTGTGCCGCACGATCCTGCAGCTGCTGCGGCCGACCTCCGGCTCGGTCCGCTTCGAGGGGCGTGAGATCGCCGGGCTCTCCCATCGCGAGCTCCGTCCCCTGCGCCGCGAGATGCAGATGATCTTCCAGGACCCCTACGCTTCGCTGAACCCGCGCAAGCGGGTCGGCCAGATCGTCGGTGATCCGCTGCGCCGCCAGGGGATCGCCTCGGGGGCCCAGCTCAAGAGCCAGGTCCAGGAGCTGCTGGAACGGGTCGGCCTCTCCTCCGAGCACTACAACCGCTACCCGCACGAGTTCTCCGGCGGCCAGCGCCAGCGGATCGGGATCGCCCGGGCGCTGGCGCTGCGGCCGAAGCTGATCGTCGCCGACGAGCCCGTCTCAGCGCTCGACGTCTCGATCCAGGCCCAGATCATCAACCTTCTCGACGACCTCCAGGACGAGTTCGGCCTGACCTACATGTTCGTCGCCCACGACCTCGGGGTCGTGCGCCACGTCTCCGATCGGATCGCGGTGATGTACCTGGGCAAGGTGGTGGAGAACGCGCCCGCCGACCGCCTCTACTCGCATCCCGTCCATCCCTATACGTCGGCGCTGCTCTCCGCCGTGCCGATCCCGGACCCCCGGGAGAACCGATCCCGGCAGCAAATCATCCTCGAGGGCGACGTACCGAGCCCGATCGACCCCCCGTCCGCCTGCCGATTCCACACCCGCTGCCCGCGCGCGACGGAGATCTGCTCCAGCGAGGAGCCGGAACTGAAGGCGCGCGGCCCCGGAGGCCACTTGGCAGCCTGCCACCATCCTCTCGAGGGGGCATCGCAGGCCGAGGTGGCCGGGTCAGCCTCGGCGTGAGCCGGGGCGCGAAGCCCGCCCGGACTCCCGAGCGGCTGCGCGAGTACCGTCGCAAGCGCGACTTCGCTCGAACCCCCGAGCCCGAAGGGGGTGCCGGGGAGGCCGTCGCGGGCGCCGGCCGCTTCGCCGTCCAGCAGCACGACGCCACCAACCTGCACTGGGACCTGCGGATGGAGCACGAGGGCGTGGCGCTCTCGTGGGCCCTGCCGCGGGGCGTTCCCCAACTTCCGGACCGCAGCGCAAACCGGTTGGCGGTACGGACCGAGGACCATCCCCTGTCCTATCTCGACTTCGAGGGCGAGATCCCGGCCGGCGAGTACGGGGGCGGGACGATGTCGCTGTGGGACTCCGGCACATACTCGGCCGAGAAGCTCCGCGACGACGAGGTCATCGCCAACTTCGAGGGCGAGCGGATGCGCGGCCGCTACGCGCTGTTCCGGACCGGCGGCAAGAACTGGATGATCCACCGCATCGACCCGCCGCTTGACCCGCGGCGGGAGCCGCTCCCCACAGAAGCGCGGCCGATGCCCTACCGGCGAGGAACGCTCCCGGAGGACCCCGGGAGCTGGGGCTTCGAGATCGCCTGGGGCGGTCTCCGCAGCATGCTCTGGTGCGAACCAGGGCACATCCTGCGCTCCCGCAGCCGGGGACTCGACCCGGAGACGGCCACGGTGTTCCCCGAGCTGCGGCGGATCGCCCGGGTGCTGGGCTCGACGGAGGCGCTGCTCGATGGTGAGGTCGTGGTCCTCGACGAGGATGGGGTGCCGGATCGCGACCAACTGCGTGCCCGCAAGCGCGCCGGCTCCGAGGCGGTCGCGAAGAGGCTAACGCGCTCCTCTCCGGCCGCGATCATGCTCTTCGACCTGCTCTTCTGCGACGGACGAGACCTGACCGCCGAGCCCTACAGCGCCAGGCGTTCGGCCCTGGAGGGGCTCGGGCTCGCCGGAGCCGCCTGGCAGACGCCCGCCTACCATCGCGGAGACGGCGATGCGCTGCTCGCTGCGGCAGGGGAACGTGGTCTGGACGGCATCGTCGCCAAGCGGCTCGAGGGCCCTTACCGGGAGGGACACCGCAGCCAGGACTGGATCAAGGTCGAGGCATGAGCCTGCCCCTGAAGCCGCCGATCAAGCCGCAGCTGGCGCTCACCCGCAAGCAGATGCCGGAGGGCGAGGAGTGGGCGTACGAGCCCAAGCTCGACGGTTTCCGCGCGATCGTCTTCGTCGACGGGGATGATGCCTACATCCAGTCACGCGGGGGCAAGGCGCTGGCGCGCTACTTCCCCGAGCTGAGCTTCCCGCTGGGCCGCTACGTCGTCGACGGCGAGCTGGTGATCCTCGACCAGCAAGGCGAGCCGGTTTTCGACGCGCTGCAGAGCCGGATCCACCCGGCCGACTCGCGGATCGGCCTGCTGGCAAAGGAGATCCCGGCGAGCTTCAAGGCCTTCGACCTGCTGGCCGACGGCGATGAGGTCCTGACCGAGAAGCCGCTGTCCGAGCGCCGCGAGCGCTTGGAGCGGCTGCGATCCGAGGGGCTCGAGCTCACGCCTCTCACCCAGGATCCCGCCGAGGCCGAGCAGTGGCTGCTGCGGGGCGAGGGGGTGGTCGCCAAGCAGCTCGACGCGCCCTACATCCCCGGCAAGCGCAAGGGCATGGCCAAGGTCAAGCGGGAGCGCACGATCGACTGCGTCGTCCTCGGCTGGCGCCCGGGCAAGGAGGACGGGACGGTCGGCTCGCTGATCCTCGGCCTCTACGACGGCTCAGGGCTGCGTCCGGTCGGCCACATCTCGGGGTTCAGCAGGGAGGCGAAGCGCAACCTGCGCTCGATTCTGGCGCCGCTGGAGACGGGAGAGAGCGGCAGCGGCGAGCCCAGCCGCTGGACGGGGGGACGCGACCTCGAATGGGTGGCGCTGCGCCCCGAGCTGGTGATCGAGGTCGGCTACGACCACGCCAGCGCCGGACGCATCCGCCACGGCGCCCGCTTCGTCCGCTTCCGCGACGACAAGGATCCCCGCGAGTGCCTCTTTACAGACCTCGATGAGGGGGAATAAAGCCGCCCCCGGACGCGGAGCAGAGGAGGCGGCGCGGTTACTCCGTCCCCGGACGCGGAGCAGAGGAGAGGGCGCCTCAGCCGTCCCCGGACGCGGAGCGAGAGCCCGCAGATTGCCGGTGATTCGCAGGCGGGCTCTCGCGGAGCGGAGGAGACGGCGTTGATTCCATGAACTCGTCGAGCTGGGCGCGGGCGCGGGAGCGCACCTTCGCCCGCAGCGGCGGGACCAGGGCGACCAGCGCCCCCTGGATCCCCAGGGCCTGCCGGGCCCAGCGGCGGAAGTCGAAGTCGTCGATGTGGTCGGCGATCAGCCCATCCTCGAACCGGAAGCTTGCCCTGACGTCGTTGACCACGGGGCGACCGGTGGCGCCGAAGGTGTAGTGCGCGACCCAGTTGGCCGAGCCGGCGGACTCGGAAGCGTCGTGGCTCGCCAGCCGCACCTCGAGGTCCGTCGCCCGCGCTGTCAGCATGCGCCACATCGCGCCCACCTGAGGGCCGTGGAGATCCCCGAAGGCCGGATCGCAGAAGTGGGCGTCTTCCGCATAGAGGGAGGCCATCTCCTCGCCATCACGACGGTCGAAGGCTGCGTAGAAGCGCTCGATCAGCCGGCGATTCTCCTCGGACACACCGTCACCCTAATCGCCGCTTCCTAGAAAAGCGAGGTTTGGCTGAATTCACGTCGCGTTCCTGTGACTAACTTGGGCATCGCACCCTTGTCTGGTGTGGCGTCTCCATTCCGGCCCGCCCCCGTCGGGCGCTCTGTGGCGCGCCTCCCCCAGCCGCGCACCGCCCGGGTCGTGTGGCGGCGGTCGCGGGGTGGCATCTGTGACGGCCTCCCGGCATAGAGGCGCTCGTAGCGGGGGAGCAGGTCGGGGCGCTTCTGCTCGAGCCAGCCGAAGAATACGTCGCGGACCTCGCCGCGGAGGTGAAGGGCAACTCCGCCGAGGAAGGTGGCCCCGGCCTCGCGGGCCAGCTCGACGATCGGCTCCACCTGGTCGGGGGCGTCGTTGATGCCGGGCATCAGCGGCGCGACCAGGACCCCGGAGGGAATGCCGCGCCGCCGCAGCTCGGCGACCGCCTCCAGCCTCTTGCGCGGGTGGGGGGTGTGGGGCTCGGTGGCCCGCCAGGCCTTCTCGTCGAGGGTAGGGACGGAGAGGTTGACCGAGACCTCGACCGTCCTGGCCATGCGCTCGAAGATGTCTGCGTCGCGCATCACCAGCGAGGACTTGGTCAGCACCGAAACCGGCGTCGATTGGTGCTCGAGGGCGGCCAGGATCTCCGGCATGAAACGGTAGCGGCTCTCCGCCCACTGGTAGGGGTCGGTGTTGGTCCCGATCGCGACCAGCTCACGCTTCCAGGACGGCCGCGCCAGCTCCGCCCTCAAGACCTCCGGGGTGTTGACCTTGACGACGATCTCCCGCTCGAAGTCCCGCCCGGCGTCGAAGCCGAGATAGGGGTGAGTCCTGCGGGCAAAACAAAAGGGCAGCCGTGCGCGCACCCCCGGAACGCGTTGATCGTCCAGTTGAAGCCGAAGTTGCCGCTCGGGACGTGGTTGAGGATCGATCGCGCCCGTACCTCGTGGAAGTTGATCCCCATCGCCTCCGGCGCGTCGAAGGTGCGAACGACGCCGCCGTCCCCGATCCCGGGGAGCCTCCCCTCGTCCTCGCGCTCCACTTCCTGGCTCTTCCAGCGCACGAACACATGTTCGCATAACGGCCGGGCGGACTCCGGCAGGCTCCCAGATCAGCCGTCAGCCGGAGGGGGCTCCTGAAGGGAGAGCGTGTTGCCGTCCGGGTCCTCGAACCAGGCGATCCTGCTCCCGCCCGGAGCGGTCCAAACGCCGTCCGGCTCCTGCTCCATGGCCGGGTAGAGGTTGAACTCGACGCCGCGCTCGCGCAGCGCAGCCATCGCCCGCGAGATGTCGGCGACCTTCCATCCGGCGACCGTGTAGGCGGCCCGGGCCGGCTCCTCGACCAGGGTGACCCGCAGGGTCGTCCCGGCGACCGCGTAGAGGTTGGCGAAGCTGCTCGATTCGAGGCGTCTCAGACCGAGGACCTCACCGTAGAAGCGGTGGGAGCGTGGAAGATCGGACGTGCCCAGGAACGCGACGAACGGCGAGTCGGCCAGGTCCGCGCTCAGGGCAGCTTGCCTTCGATCGCGTAGCGGAGCACGTCGACGACCTGCTCAGAGGTCCGCGCGACCGCCAGGGCGGAGCGGTCGACCTCCTTCAGCGCGTGATCGAGCTCTCCGTCGTGGAGGGTGATCACCGGCTTGCCCAGGGCCGCGGCATAGCCGGCGTCGAACGCCGCGTTCCACTGGCGGTACTTGTCGCCGAAGCGAACGATGACGACGTCGGCGCCGGCGATCAGGGTCTGGGTGCGGATCGCGTTCACCCCGGCCCCCTTGTGGTCAGCCCAGAACTTCTCGCCCTCGGCACCGAGCGTCCCGGTGCCTGCGTCGTCGGAGGCGGCGTGGTCGGTGACCGGCGCGGAGAGCACCACGGGGAGGTCCGCGCGCTTCACCCCCTCCGCGATCCGCTGGCGCCAGTCGCTGTGAATCTCGCCTGAGAGATAGACGTTCCAGGTCCGCCCGCTCACCGGCGGGATGCTAGACGAGAGCCGATCTCAATCCGGCCCGGAGACCTATCCAGCGGGCGCCCGGCGCTAGCCGGCGCGAGCGGTTTCCCGTCGCTCGGTGGGAACCTCGGCCTCCCGAGCCTTCCAGCAGCGCCGGCAGCGCTCATAGAAGCCCTCCCGCGGGTCGATCGCCTGGCGCCAATCGTGCCCCAGGAAAACGCACTGGACCCTGTTGCGCAAGGGGGCGTTCACCTTCCGTCTGAGATCGGCAGATCGGGCGCCGTCCTTGAGTCGGGTCGCACCGCCGATGAAACAGTGGTATTCAATCTCCGTGGGGCCGAGACGGATTACAGCGGTCGCCGCGATCGGGCTCCTCGCGGTCGCGATCGCTCTGGTCGTCGTGGTCGTCGCAATGCACTTCTGGTCCGGGCTGGCCGTTCTCGGCTGCATCCTGCTCGCGCTCGGCGCAGCATGGTACGGGGTGCGCCGCCGCGGCGCCGCGCTCACCGCCGGGCTGGCGGTCGCCGTCCTCCTGCTCGCCGCATCGCTGGTGATCGCGCATCGGGAGGGGCTCCTGCTCGTGGGCGTGGCCTGGGTCGCTGCCATCGCGGCGTCGACCGCCTGTGCCAGGGCCGCGTTCCGCGTTCACGTGGCACTGCCGGCCGCGGAGCCGCCGCGTCGGGCCGTCCTCTTCTTCAATCCGAAGTCGGGCGGCGGCAAGGCGGAGCGGTTCAACCTCGCCGAGGAAGCCCGGGCCCGGAGGATCGAGCCAATCGAGCTGAAGCGCGGCGACGACCTGGTGGCGCTGGTCTTGGACGCGATCGGGAGCGGGGTCGACGCTGTGGCGATGGCCGGCGGTGACGGATCCCAGGCGGTGGTCGCCGCCGCCGCCGCCGAGCACGATCTCCCCTACGCCTGCATCCCGGCCGGAACGCGCAACCACTTCGCCCTGGACCTCGGGGTCGATCGCGACGACGTGGTCGGCGCCCTCGACGCGTTCGTCGACGGCGGCGAGCGGCGGGTCGACCTGGGCGAGGTCAACGGGCGCGTCTTCGTCAACAACGTCTCGCTTGGCCTCTACGCGGAGGCGGTGCAGCGCGAGGGCTACCGGGAGGCGAAGCTGCGCACCATCCTTGACACGATGCCCGACGTCCTCGGCCCCGACGGCGACGGCCTGCCCCTCCGCTGGAGAGGCCCGAGCGGCCACGAGCACGAGTCGGGAGCGGTGATTCTGGTCTCCAACAATCGCTACCGCCTCGGGCGACCGCTCGGCTCCGGCACCCGTCCCAGGATCGACGACGGCGAGCTGGGGATCGCCGTCCTCGACGCGCCCGCGAGGGGGGAATCGCGACGGGGATCTCGCCGGCCCTGGGACGAGTGGTCGGCGCCGACCTTCGAGGTCGACTCCGACCGCACCGTGCCGGCCGGGGTCGACGGTGAGGCGCTCGAGCTGGAGCCGCCGCTCCGCTTCTCGATCCGGGCGCTCGCGCTGCGGGTGCGAGTCGCCCGGTCGCATCCGGGAGCCTCGCCTTCGGCCAACCTGCCGGAGCGCCCGTCGGAGGTCATCGCCGCGCTGCTGCGGATCGCCGCCGGCCACTCCCCCGATCGCCGAACGCAAACTTAGGGCTCCATTGTTCACGGAACTTTGCGTTCGGCGCTGGAGTGGCGCCGGGTGCGCCGTCAGGCGACGGCTACGCGGGCGATGGTGGTCAGCGACTGGTAGTAGACGTCGCGGCCAAAGCCCGGCGCCGGGAAGAGGAAGGCCTGGCTGGGAGAGGGAACCTCCACCCGACCCTTCTCCGCACCGCTGTCGAGGTCGAGGACCACGAGCCGGTCGCTGCCGGACGGAAGCGAGGCGCGGCGCACCCGCGCCGAGTGCGAGAGGAGCTGGAACGCCGGGCGCAGCCTCCGGCGCAGGGCCGGCCTGCGGAGCAGGGCCGCATCGCGCCAGTCCTGGGCCACCAGCTCGCGCGTGTCCGGATAGAGGATCAGATGGCCGGCGTGGGCGAAATCGTCGCGGCGCCAGAGCGGCTCCAGCTCCTCCCCCACCAGGCGCCAAGCCCGCAACACGGCGTTGCCGGCGTCGTAGGCGATCACGACTCTGGAGACCGGGTCCCAGCCCGGGGGGTTCGACTCCGTCCCGTAGGGCAGGCCGCTGATCTCGACCGAGCGGAGGGCCCCGGCGTCGTCGCGCCGCACCCACCACAACCGCACCGCCCCGGCGGCCTCGCCGCTCCCCCGCATCGTCCGGTCGGTGCGGTTACGGCCGTTGTCCATCCAGAAGACGTGATCCTCGGCGATCACCGGGTCCCAGCCGTAGCTGCGATCCGGCGCCGGACCGTACCGCGGCCGCCAGCTCTCGTCGATCAGCATCCGCCCGGCGTCGCGGTCGAGCCGCAGGCGGAGAACGGTCTCGGTCCCGACCGCGAGGACGCTGTCGCCGTCGGAGGCGAGGCGCGCGATGCTCGGCTCCGGCAGCTCCAGCGGCGGCGCCACCGGCAGGAGGGTCTCGGGGTCGAGCACGGAGACGGTCGAGGGGACCAGGCCCGGAGGTGCGTCACAGTCCTTCGTCACCAGCTCGCCCCCGTCGAGGACCACGAAGGAGTTGTGCGGGCGCTCGACCGGCAACCGGTGGGAGGCGAGCACCTCCAGGCCCGGGCTGAGGCGGTGCGCCCAGCGGCCGAAGACCATGTGCAGGTCGCCGTTGCGGTGCGCGGCGATCCCGCCCGGCCAGTACCTACCGCCCGGCAACCGCGGCGTCGACGCGACGACCTCGAGCGACTCCGGGTCGAGCCGCTCGACCCATCCCTCTACCGGACGCGACAGCGGGTCGCCCATGGGGACGTCGTGTCGCAGGGCGAAGAGCTCGCCCGGCTCGCGGCGGATCAGCAGGTCGGTCGCAAATGCATCCCGGGCTGCGGCCACGACCAGCCGCTCCCCCGGGCGGATCCCCAGCCCCGCCTGACCGTCGGGGCAACCCCAGCGCCGCGGCCCGCCATCCTCGCAGGTCCACGGCCGCGGCCAGTAGGCACCGCGGCTCTCGGGCTCAGGGCCGACCGAAGGCCTCCACCATCGCCGCCGCAATCTCGGCGCCGCGGTCCTCCTGGAGGAAGTGCGCGGCGCCGGCGATCCGGACCTGTTCGCCGGCTGTGGGGATGAGGTCGGTGAACTGCTCCCCGGCACGCGGGAACGGGAAGACCGGGTCCTCGTCGGAGAAGGCGACCAAGGCCGGCTTCTGCCAGCTCCCCAGTCGCTCGCGGACGGCTGCCATCTCGGCGGCGCCGGTGTCTGACTCGTCGAGCGGGACCAGCAGCGGGAAGCGCTGCGCCCCCGCCTTGCTCTCCGGGCTGGGGAACGGCGCCTCGTAGGCCGCGACGATCTCCGGCGCCAGGTCCGTGGTCGTCGCGCCCTGGATGATCCGCCCGATCGGGAGGTCCGGGGTGCGCTCGGCGAAGTCGCGCCACGCCATGAACCCCTTGCTGACCCGTCCCGTGAACAGGCCGGTGTTGAGGATCGCGAGCCGCCCGACCCGATCGGGGTTCTCGGTGGCCCAGCGCAGGCCGATCGGGCCTCCCCAGTCCTGGACGACGACGGTGACGTCATCGAGGTCGAGCTGGGCCAGGTGGGCGCTGACCGACTCGAAGTGCCGGTCGTAGGTGTAGAAGCCCTGGTCGGTGGGCTTGTCGGAGCGGCCGAACCCGACCAGGTCGGGACAAACGACCCGGTGACCGCTTTCCACCAGGTCCTCGAGCATGTGGCGATAGAGGTAGCACCAGCTCGGCTCGCCGTGAAAGCAGAGCACGGTGCGCCCCTCTCCCTCGTCGAGGTGATGGAGCCGCAACCCGTCGACCTCGACGTAGTTGGGCTCGTAGGGAAAGCCGGGGAGATTCTCGAAGCGCTCGTCCGGGGTGCGGAAAACGTCGGTCATCGCTCAGCCCTCCTCGGGCTCGGGGACCGCCGGCCGGGAGAGGATCAGGCGGCTGTCGGCGAGCGCCGCGACCCGATGGCGGTGGATCTCGAGGTAGTCGGGGTCGGCGGTCATCGTCAGGAAGGCCTCCCGCGAGGGGTAGGAGACCAGCGCGACCATGTCCCACTCGGACCGGGCCGGGCCGATCACGCCCTCCTCGCAGGCGACCGCCTCCAGCAGCCTGCCGCCGACGCGCTCCAGGTGAGGCGCCACCCCCTCGGCGTAGCGCGCGTAGGCCTCGGCCCCGCTGATGCCCTCATCCAGCCCGTCGGCCCGCTCCTTGAAGCGCAGCAGGTTGACCATCACGATCGGGCCGGGGTCGGAGGAGGAGACCAGCCTGCGGATCTGCTCAGCGTCCGGGTCTATCGAGGCGGTCGTCATCTGCTTCATCTCCCTTTCCCTCAGAGGCGGACCAGCGCCAGCCAGATCTCGCTCAACGTCTGCACCGCGACCTCCACCGTGACCCGCGGCTCGCGCCCGAAGGAGTCGAGCAGGTAGGCCTCACTCATCACGGTCATCGCCTCGGCCGTCTCGCCGAGGTCGGCGAGCGGCGCCGCGCCGCGGTCCTGGGCCTCGCTCAGGTAGCGGCGGTTGAGCTCGGTGAAGCGCCGCCGCATCGCCGCGTGGCCGCGGGCGAGCTCCTCATCGCTCCTCGCCGCCTCGGCGACGGCGCGAAGCAGGGGGCCGTGGCGGCGATAGACCTCCGACGCCGGTTCGATCGCGCGGCGGATCGCGGCGATCTCGTCGCCGGGCGTGACCTCCTCGAGCGGCGGCTGCGCCTCGTAGAGCTCCTCGATCGCCTCCTGGCTGACCCGGGTCAGCAGGTCGCCGAGGTCGTCGAAGTGGCGGTAGAAGATCGTCCGCCCCAGCCCGGCGGCGCGCATCACCTCGTCGACGCTGAGGTCGGCGTAGGAGCGGCGGCGGATCAGGTCGGTCGCGGCGCCGACGATCCTGGCCCTCACCTCCTGCCTGGTGCGCCGGGTTTGGTCGCGGTTCGTCGCGGTCGCCACGGCAGAAGAGCATAGAGGAGTTGACACCGTGTGACACAGAGCGTTAAGGTGGTGCCCACCCGCGAAAGCGACTTTTTGGGCGAACGGGTGTTGTGGCGGAGGAGTGTTCCCGGCGAGGCGAGGAGGCATGAGGTGAGCAAGAAGGCAGGACGCGGCTCGATCGTGGCCCTGGCGATCTCGCTGTTGGCGATCGCAGTGGTCGTCTCGCCCGCGCAGGCCCGCAAGGCGGGGACCGGGAAGCGGCCGAACATCCTCGTGGTGATGACCGACGACGAGGCGCTCTCCGACGTCGCTCACATGCCGCACGTCCGCAAGCTGCTCGCCGACCGCGGGACGAGCTTCTCCAACGCGGTCGACTCCTTCCCCCTCTGCTGCCCCGCCCGCGCGACCTTCATCACCGGCCAGTACGCCCACAACCACGGCGTTGCCGGGAACTTCTACCCGTACGGCTGGTACGGGATGAAGCATCGCCGCAACATCCTCCCCGCCTGGATGCAGAAGGCCGGCTACCGGACCGCCCTGATCGGCAAGTGGCTGAACGGATACGGGGCCAAGGACGCCCACGGGGAGATCCCCCACGGCTTCGACATCTGGCGCGGTCTCCTCGACGTCTCGGCCTACGACTACTTCAACTTCGTCATGAACATCAACGGCAAGCTTCACATCTGGGGTGACAAGGACTTCGCTCGCGACCTGGTCAAGTTCGCCAAGATCGAGGTAACCCCTGGCGATCGCACGATCGCCGACGTGCTCGCCTGGGCCCACTCCATCTTTATGCCCGGCGACTTCGGCTCGGAGAAGACGAAGGACTACTCGCCGGATGTGACTGGCGCCACCGCCGAGCGGATCGTCCGTCGCCAGAGCCGCTCGCGCAAGCCATTCTTCGTCTGGTGGTCGCCGGCAGCCCCGCACCGCGAGGACGTGGCGACGACCATCCTCGGCCGGCCCGGAGCCGATCCCCGTCCGGCCCCTCGCTACAAGGAGCGCTCCGGGAAGTTCGTGCTCCCCCGCCCCCCGTCGTTCAACTACAGCGACCCGGCCGACCCCGACAGCCTCGTCGCCAAGCTCCCGAGCATGACCGATGCCCAGATCCACCAGCTGGAGCTCGACTACCAGGGCCGCCTCGGATCGCTGCTCGCGGTCGACGATCACGTCGCCAAGCTGGTGCGGATCCTGAAGCGCACCCATCAGTACCGCAACACGCTGATCGTCTTCGTCTCCGACAACGGCTGGGTGCAGGGCCAGCACCGCATCCAGGGCGACAAGTTCACTCCCTACGAGGAGTCGATCCACGTGCCCTTCATCCTCAGCGGGCCGGGGATCCCGAAGCACCGGACGATCAGCAAGCAGGTCTCCAACATCGACTTCGCGAGCACCCTGCTCGACGCCGCCGGTGCTCGGCCGGGTCGGGTGCAGGACGGGATCTCCCTGCTGCCGGTGACGCGCCACCCGGGCCGTGCACCGAAACGGGCCATCGAGCTGGAGGCGACCGCCCCGCTGTTCGCCGCCGATGGCTTCCCGATGGCCTACGACAAGCCCTACACAGGGGTGCGCACCAACCGCTACAAGTACGTGGTCTGGAGCTACGGCGCGAAGGAGCTCTATGACCTGCGCAAGGACCCCTACGAGATGCACAACCGGATCGACGACCCCGGCTACGCCTCGATCCGCGCCCGCCTCGCGGGCAAGCTGGCCAAGCTCCGCGACTGTCGCGGAACCGGCTGCATGATCGCCCCGTGAGGTTCTAGTTCCCGCGCGGTGTTAGCGCGGGCAGGGCTCACCATACGCTCCGTCCGCGCGTACGCCGGGTTCCATGAACGGACCTGGCGGCTATGGCAACCGAAAACGTCCCAACGAACCCGATCGCCGACGTTGCTCTACCTGCTCGAAGTGCCCGCGGCTGCGAGGAGGGGCCGGCCAGCGAAGCCGCCGCAAATAGGTTCAGATGCCCGCGCGGTGTTAGCGCGGGCACATGCATGTAAGGCCGCGAGCGGCCGCGAGATGTCCCTGGTGACGAAGCGCTCAAGGTCACGCCCGCCGGGCCGATATTCCCGGTGAGATGGAATACGGCATCGAGGCCACTGGCAAGAATCATCAGGTTCCGGTCACGCATCCCCAGCGGGTGGCGATCGAGACCGGCGATCAGCGGATCGTCGGCGAGGTGATGCTGCCCAGCGAGGGCTACCGGACGCGCTTCTCGGACCTCCTCAACCGCCAGGACACGCCGTTCGTGCCGGTGGTCAACGCGGAGATCTCCTCGCTCCATGACGAGCGCGTTGACGTGCGGCCCTTCATCGTGGTCGGCCGGGACCACATCCGAGTCGCCTACGAGCTGAGCTGAGCCTCGCGGTCAGGCGCCGAGCCAGCGGGCCGGGTTCTCGGTCAGCATCGTCTCGATCGCCGAATCGGGAACGCCGGCCTGCCGCAGCGCCGGCAGCGCACCCTCCCAGAGGAAGGCCATATGCCAGTTCGGGACCAGAGATCTCATCTCCGCCGGGAACCAGTCGAAGGCTGCGACCGAGTCCTGCGAGATCGTCATCCGCTCGGTGTGGCCGCGCTCGCAGAGCTCCGCGACGGTCGCGTTCCGCTGCTCGGTCGGCAGGATGATGTCGAGGCCGTAGCGGTCCATGCCGATGAAGGGCCCACGCGCCAGCAGCTCCTCGATGTATGTGAGGTCGTCGGTGTCGCCGGTGTGGGCTATCTGCACCTTCCAGGGATCGACGCCCTCGGAATCGAAGACGTCCATGATCTCCAGCCCGCGCCGGGTGGCCGCGTGCGAGTGGGCCATGATCGGCCGCCCGGTCCGGAGGCTCGCCCGAGCGGCGGCCCGGAGGACCTTTTCGATGTGCTCGGTGACACCGGGCTCGTCGACCGCGCACTTGAGGAACGCGGCCTTGACCTCGGTCCCCTGGATCCCGACCTCGATGTCGTGGACGAACGCGTCCGCGAGGTAGTCGATGTCGCGGTTGGCCAGATGCTGGGGCAGGAAGGTGTACTGCGCCCCGTAGACCCCGGTGCACATGACCAGCTGGATCCCGGTTTCAGCGACCACTTCGCGGGCGAGCCCGACGTCTCGGCCGAGGTCCATGCAGGCGGGGTCGATGATCGTCTTCACCCCATGATCCATCGCCCGCCGCACCTCGGCGATCGCCGCCTCCCGCTCCGCCTCGGGGTCGTAGAGGTGGGGGAACTGCTCGCGGACGGCCTCCGAGCTGGAGCGCAGGTGCTCGTGCGCCAGGGTGAGGCCCAGCTCTCCCCCGTCGACCGGCCCCGAGACCGTCTCGATCATCGCCACTGCTCGATCCTATTGAGCGGCCGCCGGCTCTGGCCGCATCTGCGGACTACGGCTTGCCGCGGGTGATCTTCGCCAAGCCATACCAGGCCGGCTTCGCCTGGCCATTCGTCGTGAACAAGCCTGAGCTGGAGCAGTAGAAGCAGGCGTCGGGCTTGCTGTCGTCGTCCCAGGAGAACCAGTATGTCCTGGCGATCCTCCAGCGGCGCTGGTGGGCGATCAGCATTCTGTAGGCGTCGACCAGATGTTTCCGCTGTCCCTGCAGTCCCTTGTTGAAGCCGTCCGTAAGGTTGTTCCCCGACCCCCAGCCGAACTCGGTCAACCACAGCGGAGTGCGCCCATCCCGTGCCTTCTTCATAACCGAACGCATCTTGAGGATCATGATTCGCAAATCCGGGATCTCGTTGACGTAGGGATGTAGGGCAACCGCGTCGAAGCTGGACTTGATGCCCTTGACCTTATAAAGACGCTTGAGGAAGTTGACCGCGGAGAGGGTCTTGGGCAGCCACCGCCGGCCATAGAGCCCGCCGACGACCACGGCCGCGCCAGGATCGGCCGCCTTGATTGCCTTGCTCGAGAGCTTCAGAAGTCTCCCATACTCAGGCACGGAGACGTGATCGGCGAAATAAATGGAGTCTTCCTCGTTCCAGATCTGCCAGGCCCGGATTGGCAGGTACGGCAGAGTCGGATGGAGCTTCCAGAACTGGCCATGCGGACCGTAGCGCTTGACCGCCTTGCGTAGAAAGGCCGCAAAAACGGCTCGTTGCGCCGCGGTGTGGATCGGGAGCGTTCTGAAATCCGGGTCCAGCCAGGAAGGCGTCGACCAGACAAACGGCAGGACGTTGATGCCGGCCTGCGCGGCCAGGGCAACCTGGATGTCGAAGTAGCCCCAATTCGGCGGACTCCCGAAGCTCGGCCACACATAGTTCCAGCTAAGCAGTGCGCGGTATGAGCGGATGCCGCCCCGCTTCATCCGGGCGAACTCCGCCGGCGTTGGGATGCCGGTGTTCGGGCTGATCCCGAAGAATCGAGACGGGAGCTTGTGCTTCTTGCTGCGGTGCTGCTGCGCTTGTGCTTCTTGCCGTGCCCAGCCGCTGGAACGGCCCCGGGCGCGATCGCGGCTCCCCCGATGCCGATCGCCAGCAGGCAGAGCACCACGCCCAGCCCGAGGAGTCTGGGGTTGCGCCGGGGCGCGGATCCCGAAGGGACCGATTTGCCTCCTGCCAGGAGCATCCCGCCAAATCCTACCCAGGTGTCCGCGAATCAACCATGGCGGCCGCGGGACGCGACGTCGCTGTTTATGCCTCACCCCCGAGGGGTAGCGCCCCGAACACGCCCTACGGAAGTGCCGAAACTCAGTAGCCAGTTGGATGGTCAGCTAGGGTGGCGACAGGAATGCGGCTTCGGCTCGTTCTTTAACTGAGCCCGGCAGACACCTAGCCCGGCAGACGACTGAAGAGGAATTGCCGCCCCCGAGGGCGGCGCTGCCAGCCGACAACCTTGGCGAGAGAGGTTCCCATCGCAGAAGCGTCTCCATTCCCACAGAGCAGCGAAGCGGTGGCCAACGCGGCTGCCGAGCTGACCGCCGTCGCCGGCGGCGGTGCGCCCGGCGCGCGCGCGCGCCCGATGGGCTCTCCGCCGGTCAGCGTGATCATCCCTGCTCTCGACGAGGCCGAGAACCTCCCCCACGTCCTGCCCAAGGTCCCTGCCTGGGTCGACGAGGTGATCCTCGTCGATGATCACTCCAGCGACGAGACCGTCGCGGTCGCGCAGGCGCTGCGCCCGGACATCCGCATCGTCCCCAATCTCCGGAAGCCGGGGAAGGGAAACGCGCTGCGGACCGGATGGGAGGCGGCGACCGGCGAGATCATCGTTCAGGTCGACGCCGACGGCTCCGAGGACCCGGCCGAGATCCACGCCTTCGTCGGCATCCTCCTGGCGGGCGCCGACTACGCCAAGGGGTCGCGGTTCATCCCGGGCGGCGGGACGACCGACATGACGGGCTTGCGAAAGGCGGGCAACCGGGTCTTCGTTTGGATGGTCAGGGTGCTTTTTGGAGCCAGGTTCACCGATCTCTGTTACGGCTACAACGGCTTTTGGAAGCGGGTCGTGCCAAGGCTCCAGATCGACGCCGATGGCTTTGAGGTCGAGGCGATGCTAAACATCAGGGCGGTGCGAGAGGGATTGCGGATCGCGGAGGTGCCCAGTTTCGAGGCAGAGCGTGTCCATGGGGAGGGCCGACTGGTGACCTTCCCTGACGGTTGGCGCGTGTTGCGCACGATCGCGAGGGAGTGGCGAGCCGCCAAGCGCGAGCGAAGGACGGCCAACTGATGACTATCGATCGAAACGGCGAGGCGATGAACGGCAACGGGCACGGCACCCAGCCGGGGAAGAAGCGCAAGGTCCTGGTGGTGATGGGGACCAGGCCCGGCGCGATCAAGATGTCGCCCGTGGTGCGCGCCCTCGAGCAGCGCCCCGAGTTCGACGTGCGGCTCTGCGCCACGGCGCAGCACCGCGAGCTGCTCGACCAGGTGATGATGACCTTCCAGCTGAAGCCCGACTACGACTTGGACATCATGGTCCACGGTCAATCGCTGACCGGGATCGCCCGCTCGGTGATGAAGGGCGTCGAGGGAGTGATCCAGCAGGAGCGCCCGGAGTGGGTCCTGGTCCAGGGCGACACCACCACCTCGATGTCGGCGAGCCTGGCCGCCTTCCACGAGGGAGTGCGCCTTGGTCACGTCGAGGCCGGCCTGAGGACCCAGCAGATCCACTCGCCGTTCCCGGAGGAGGGCAACCGCCGGATCACCTCGTCGATCGCGGAGATCCACTTCGCGCCGACCGAGTGGGCAGCGGAGAACCTCCGTCGCGAGGGAACCTCCGCAGACGCGGTCGTGGTCACCGGCAACACCGTGATCGACGCGCTCCACCAGATGGCCAAGATTCCCTTCGACCATCACGCGGCGGGGCTGGCGCACCTGGCTCCCAACGGCGAGCGCCTCGTGCTCGTCACGGCCCACCGCCGCGAGAACCTCGGCGCCCCGATGGAGCAGGTCTGCGATGGGCTGAGAGAGGCAGCAGAGAGCCACCCCGACACCCATTTCGCCTGCCCGGTCCACCTCAATCCACGGGCCCGCACCCCCTTTTTCCGCAGCCTCTCCGGGCTGCCGAACGTCAGCCTGCTGCCGCCCTTGGACTACCCCTCGCTGGTCTGGATCCTCAACAAGAGCCACTTCGTCGTCACCGATTCCGGCGGTCTCCAGGAGGAGGCCGCCGGCCTCGGCAAGCCGGTTCTGGTCATGCGCGAGTGGACCGAGCGTCCCGAAGGAGTTCACGCCGGCATCGCCAGGCTGATCGGCACCGCGAAGGAGAGCGTGTTCAACTCGATCGACGCCCTGCTGACCAGCGATGGGTCCTACCAGATGATGGCCTCGGCCGACTCGATCTACGGGGACGGGAAGGCGGCGCCACGGATCGCCGCCGCTCTCGTCGATCACTCGCCGCTGCCACCCGACCGGGAGGTGGTCCACATGGAGTCGATGTCGGCTTCGCTGGGGATCGACCTCCTGACACGGCGGTTCCGCAGCTCCAGCCCGAACGACGCGCCGGCGCCCGAAAGGTCGCCCGACAGGTCTTCGCCCTGACGGGGCAGGGCGCAACCGGACAGGTGATGCAGGGAAGGGGCCAGGCCCCCGGACTCGGCCGAAGCCGAAACCGCCGTGCCCGAAGAGCTGCGCGGCTGGCTCGGTTCGGGCCCGGTCCAGTCGGCCTCGGGGGCCTTCTACGCCTGGATCGACGAGGCGACGGGGCGGGGGTCGTTCGAATACCCCGAGATCACCGGGTACGCGCTCACCTACCTCGCGGGGCGCCCGGACCTCGGGGACGCGGAGCTGCGGCGGGCGCGGGCCGCAGCCGACTGGCTCGCCGACCGCCTGGCGAGGAGGGAGCTGCAAGCCCGGATCGGATGGGACGACGGGGCCGTCTACAGCTTCGACCTGGCGATGATCTCGGCGGGCCTCCTCTCCTTTGGCAGCGTTCAGGGGAGCGCCGGCCACCTCGAGTCCGGCCTCGAGCTGGCCGCGACGCTGGCCCGCGACGCTACGGAGCCCCGAGGTTTGAGCCCGATCCTCGGCGATGGGGGCACCTCGCGGCGCGGCTGGTCGGCCGAGGGCCGGCCCCATCTCGCCAAGGTCGTCCAATGCCTGCTGGCGGCGGCGGAGGCCGGCCTGCCGGAGGCTCGCGAGGCGGCATCGCGGCTGATCGAGGACACCTGCGAGATGCAGACGAGCGACGGATCGTTTCGAACCCAGCCCGGCAGCGACGGGGTGATGTTGCACGCTCACCTCTACGCGGCCGAGGGCCTGTGGATCTGGGCCACTTCGCAGAGCGACTCCGCGGTGGGCGAGCGGGCCCGAATGGCGACGGGCTGGGCCTGGGGGCACCAGCTTGCTTCGGGGGGCTTCCCGCGCTCGGTCGGCATCCCGGAGGGAGGCGACGATGTCGAGCAGTGCGACGTCTCCGCCCAGGCGATTCGCATGGCTGCGACCCTGCAATCGCCGCCCACGCGCCTGGACGATGCGGTGAGCCGGCTGGAGGCGCTCTGCCGTCCGGCGCCCGGGGGCGCGGCACTGGTCTATCAACCAGGCTCGGTGCCGGTGCACCACAACGCCTGGACGACCATGTTCGGCGCCCAGGCCCTGGAGTGGGCACGATCGGGGCCGACCCGCTGGAGGACCCTGGTCTGATGAGCCCGCCCCTCTCGCCGGCGCACGCCCTGCCGGACCGGCGCTGATGCGGGCCCTGGTCACCGGGGGGTGCGGATTCGTCGGCGCCGCCCTCTGCCGGCGGCTGTGCGAGGCAGGCGACGAGGTGATCGCGCTCGACGACCTCAGCCTCGGGTCCGAGGCGGCGATCGACGGCGACGTCCGCATGATCGTGGCCGACGTCCGCGACCCCGACCTGGAAGACGCGATCTCCGCGGTACGCCCCGAGGTCGTCTTCCACCTGGCGGCGATCCACTTCATCCCAACCTGCGAGGAGAACCCCGCGAGGGCGGTGGCGGTCAACGTAGAGGGCACGCAGCGCGTTCTCGACGCAGCCGACGCAGCCGGCGCGGGCGCCGTCGTGCTCGCCTCCAGCGCCGCTGTCTACGCGCCGAGCTCCGATGCTCACGGCGAAGATGCGGAGCTCGGCCCGACGGACACCTACGGCCATACGAAGCTGTGGGCCGAGCAGCTCGCCGGGCTCTTCCGGGACCGCACCGGCATCCACACGGCGGTTGCGCGGCTGTTCAACGTCTACGGACCCGGCGAGACGAACCCACACCTGATCCCGACGATCCTGCGACAGGCCGAGCTGGGTCCGGAGCTGCGCTTGGGCAACCTCTCCACACGTCGCAGCTACGTGTTCGTCGACGACGCCGCCGCGGGGCTCGCAACGCTCGGGACTCGTGCGCTCGGCTCCTCCCACTCCGTCGCCAACATCGGCGGCAACCGGGATCACGACGCGACCGAGCTGGTCGATTCGGTCGCCGGGGTGCTGGGGCGCAAGCTGACGATACGCACCGACTCCTCGCGGCTGAGGCGCTCGGACCGGCCGCGCCTGGCCGCCGACTGCTCCTGGGCCGGAAAGGAGCTGGGGTGGGAGCCGAGCACATCGCTCGAGGCGGGCCTTCGCGCCGCTGCCCAGAGGCCCCTTGCCACCGGGGTCGAAGTCTCCTAGCGCTTCTCGCATGCGGATCGCGATCGTCGCTCCTCTGTACCGGCCCGCGATCGGCGGGGTCGAGACGCACGTCGAGCAGCTGGCGGTGCGGCTCGCCGCGGCCGGCGAGGCGGTCGAGGTGATCACTCAGACGGCCGACCGCCGGCTGCCCGCCACCGAGACGATTGACGGCGTCCTGATCAGGCGTTTCGGGGTGATCGCGCGCAGCGATCACTACCCCTGCGCTCCGGGCATGGCCCGTTTCCTGCGCCGGAAAGGCGCCGGCTACGACCTGGTCCACGCTCACAACTACCACGCGCTCCCCGCCCTGATGGCGGCGCTGGCCACCAGTGCACCGCTGGTCTTCACTCCCCACTACCACGGCCGCAGCGATTCGGCCTTCCGCAACGCGCTCCATCGCCCCTACCGGCTGCTCGGGTCCCGCATCCTCGATCGGGCCGTGAAGGTGATCGCGGTCGCACCTGCCGAGGCAGCCCTGCTCGCCGACCACTTCCCGACCGCGGCGGGGAAGATCGTGGTCGTGCCCAACGGCGTCGACGCGGAGCGCATCTCCGCCGCCGAGCCCTTCCAGCTCGAGGGCTCGACGGTCGTGCTCTGCGCGGGCCGCACCGACCACTACAAGCGCCTCGACCGGACGATCGACGCCCTCGCGCACCTCGAGCCTCGATTCGTGCTGCGGATCACCGGTGACGGGCCCGCCAGGGCCGAGCTGGAGCAGCTGGTTCGCCGGCTCGGGCTCGAGGAGCGGGCCGAGTTCCTCGGCCGGGTCGAAGTTGCCGAGCTCTACCGCTGGCTTCGCACCGCGGACGTCTACGTGACGATGTCGGAGATCGAGGCGATGCCGGTGACACCGCTGGAGGCCCTCTGCGGCGGCGCCCGGGTGGTGGCCAGCGACATCCCCGCCCATCGCGGCACGGCCAGCTTCGCGGGGGAGCGCCTCAGCCTCGTTCCGCCCTCGGCGTCCCCTGCGGAGCTGGCGGCGGCGATCCGGGTTGCGGCGGCGAGCGATCCCCCCGGGGGGTCGATCCCAACCTGGGAAAGCGTGCTCGCCTCGACGATGGCGATCTACCGCGAGGCTGTCTATTGACCTCCCGGCCGATGCGCATCCTTCAGGTCTGCGACCACTACCCGCCCGACGCCGGGGGCCTCGCCACGCATGTCCAGCGTGTCAGCCGCCATCTCCGCTCACGCGGTCACGAGGTCCGGGTCGTGGCGGCCGGGGCCGAGGGCACCGATCTCGGCTCCGACGGGTTGGATGCGATCCGGGTCGGCTCCTCGTTCTCCCGCCTCCCCGGCGTCTACGAAGCGGGGTCTCCGCCCTTCCATCCACCCTGGCCGGACGGTGGCTTCGTGCGCGGGCTCGAGGCGGTTGCCGAGGCCTTCGACCCGGAAATCGTCCACGCCCACGGCTGGTGCGCGTTCTCGGTCGCCGGCTGCTCCGGCGCATGGGCGCGGAACCTTGTCTGCACCCTGCATGACTACGGCCTCGCCTGCCCGAAGAAGTCGCTCCTTCGCTTCGACCTAGAGTGCGGGCCGGGGCGGGGCGGCGCCTGCCTGCGCTGCGACGATCTCGCCCTGGCCAAGCGGGCCGGCCTGGCGCTGGCCCTGGAGCGCTGGGTGCCCTGGCTCAGGCAACGAGTGAGGCTGATGCTCGCCGTCTCCAGCCACGTGGCGCGACGCGTCGCGGGGGCCGGCATCGAGCCCCGGATGCTGCGTGTGGTCCCGAACTTCGTCGACCTGCCGGACGAGTCCTCCCCGGCGCCGCAGGGGGCCGCGG
Organism: uncultured Actinomycetes bacterium; assembly: GCA_963738305.1. Classification (GTDB taxonomy): domain Bacteria; phylum Actinomycetota; class Thermoleophilia; order Solirubrobacterales; family 70-9; genus JBBRHQ01. The sequence continues at coordinate 177,067 of CAVTVU010000011.1, forward strand.
CGGTCGGCGGGACCGCCTCCGTCCTGTTCGTGGGCCCGGCCGCACCCCACAAGGGGCGCCAGGTGCTGATCGAGGCGTTCCGCGGCATGCGGAGCCGGGGGATCGAGCTGATGCTGGCCGGCGGCGAGGGGACGCTGAACGAGCCCGGCGTGCGCGATCTCGGCCGGCGGGACGAAGCGGAGCTGGCAGCGCTCTACCGCGACGCCCTCTTCCTCGTCGTCCCGTCGGTCTGGCCCGATCCCTGTCCGACCGTCGCGCTGGAAGCAATGGCGCACGGCAAACCGGTGATCGCCTCGGCCACCGGCGGTCTGACCGACATGGTCAAGGACGGGGTGACGGGCCTGCTGGTGGAGCCGAAGAGCACCGCGGCGCTGGTCCGTGCGATGGAGACCGTCCTCGATGACCGCGAGCTTCGGCTGCGGCTCGGGCGGGCGGCGCGCGGGGCCGTCGAGCGCTTCTCCGCGGACGCCGTCCTGCCCGAGCTGGAGGGGATCTACGCAGAAGTGGCCGATTCCGGCCGGGAGCGGGATTGATGCGCCCCGAGGTCCTGTTGCGGGTGATGGACTTCGTCGTGGACCTGCGGCGCGATCCCTGCCACCGCGACGTGCTCGCGGTCCTCGTCAGCGGCTCCGCCGCCCGCGAGGAGGAGCTCTGGCGCGGCGACACGCTCGAGTCGGACATCGACGTGATGGTGGTCACCCGCTCCTCGACCGTCCGGCTCGATCGCACCCGGGCGGTCGAGCGGGTCATCGCCCGCCACGCCGCCAACGGCATCGATGGCGGCCGGGTTCCGGTCGCCACGCTGCGCTACGCGACCCTGACCAACTTCGAGGCGGGCCGGGCCGGGGTCGTGGTGGACGGCGATGAGCAGGTCCGGGAGAGGGTCGCGCTGGATCGGGCCGAGGACATCCCGGCCTGGGAGGCCGTTCGCCTCCTCGCCAACCGGCTCTTCGAGCACCTCAGGCACCGGGCCGGGCTGATCGGCGCCGCCTCGGCGGCGCGGAAGAGCTACGAGGCGATCGGGGAGGCGCAGCTCGTGCTCGAGGGCCGCTACAGGCCGAGCTTCGGCGAGCGCGCCGGTGAGATCCTCCGGCGGCCACTGGAATCGCCCGTCCCCGCCGCCAGCGATCGCTACCTCGAGGCCGCCGAGTCCCGGCGCACCGGCGCGACGATGGAGGGCGGCCAAGTCGACGTTGCCCTCGGCGATCTCCGCTGCCAGCTCTCCCACGCGATGCGCCTGCACAGTGGCGAAACGGGGGACCTCGCCGGGCAGCTGCGGGCGCTTGCGCTGATCGAGCGCCACCTCTCCCACCGCGCCTACTGGGCCGGCCTCGGGCTGCTGGGCGGCAGGGACGGCATGCATGCGCCGACCCAGGACCCGATCGTCAGACTGTGGCGGTCCGCGGTCGCGTCACTGGACGGCCCAGGTTCGCCTGCGGAGGCGCGGGAGTTGGTGCGACTGTGGCTCCGCTGCCCGCAGATCCTGCGAACGACCAAGGACCCGAGATGAAGCTGATCCTCTACTTCGCCGACGGCTTCGCTTGGCAGTACGCCGGACAGCGGAGCTTCATGCCAGATTTCTGGGACGCGCGCCGGCCCCTGCGGACGCTGCTCGGGTACAGCTCGACCGTGATGCCGGCGATCGTCACCGGGCAGCTCCCGCGCGAGACAGGCATCTGGACCGAGTACTACCTCGACCCCCGCCGGCGCTCGGCGACCCAGCGCTTCTTCTCGCGGCCCGGAGCGGCGCCGCTGCGACCGCTGATCGACCTCTGGCGCCTGGTCTGGTTCCGGATCACCCGCAAGCTCGGATACTCAGCCGAGCATCGGCTGCGCCTGCCGCTGGAGATCAGCCACCTCTTCTCGCGTCACGAGATCCGCTACGACGAGCTCCCCCCGCTCGCGCTCCCGGTGCCGACCCTGGTCGACCTGTTCGCCGAGCACGGGCTACGCCACGAGTTCCGCTACATCAGGGGCGGCCTTTGCGCCGAAGACCAGCTCAACTACCTGAGGGAGCGGATCGACGAGGTCGATGTCTTCTTCTTCTACGACCCGGCACTCGACAGCGGTGGGCACGTCGCCGGGGCCTCGGCCGAGGCGTTGAGCGGTCCGATCGACGAGATCGAGCGCTTCCTCGAGCAGTCATGGGAGCTGGCCCGGGAGCGCTCGCCTGAGGTCGAGATGATGCTCTTCTCCGATCACGGGATGACCGATGTGGACCGCACCTTCGACCTCTTCTCCCGACTCGAGGGCTTCCGGCTGGGGCGGGACTACGTGGTCTTCATGGACAGCACCTTCGCCCGCTTCTGGTTTCCGAACGCCGGGCGGCGCGAGGCTGTGCTGGCAGCCCTGGAGGGTGTGCCGGGGCGCCTGCTGAGCGAGGACGACCTGTGCCGCTACGGGATCGACTTCGCCGACCGCTCGACCTACGGGGAGGAGGTGCTGGTCGCCGACGAGGGCGTGGTCTTCCACCCGAACTACTTCGTCCCCGGCGTGCTGAAGAATCGACGCTACCCCGAGCGCGCGATGCACGGATACCTTCCGGAGGCGCCCTCCACCGACGGCGTCTTCTTCTACCGCGGCAACCGCCTCGCCGCGGAGCTGCCGGATCCGTTCCCGGTCACCGACATCTACCGAGCGGTCGTCGAGGTCCTCTCCCAGCCCGCTCAGAACCGCAAGTAGGCCGACCGAAACGGGGAGGCATCAGCCCCTCTGTAGAGCTGCGCCCGTACCACGCCGGCCCCTTGGTCCACGGGCAGGACAAGGCTTCGATCCTCACCGGAATCCAGCCGCATCGAGCCGGAGTAGAGGCGGACCCCCCGGCTGTCCCGGAGCACGTAGCGGAAGCGCTCAGCGCCGTCCTCGCGGTTGCTCACCGTGAGTCGCACGCCTCCATCGTCGCGACTGAGCGCCAGGGCGGTGAAATCGGCCGGCAGGGTTTCGACGTCGAGGGCGGCGACCGTCGCGGCGACGGCGGCCACGCCCAGCGCCACGGTGACGACCGCCACCACGGCGGGAGCCTTCGCCCGCGCCGGCAGGGCGAGCCTCACCTCGCCGTTGTCGCGGGCGAACGCGACAATGGCCGCGACGGTGGCCACGGCCACGAGGCCGACGGCGGCAGCGACGCGCGAGATGTGGTCGCTGGCGAGGGCCAGCGCAATGCCGATCAGCACGGCTATCGCGACCGAGAGCGCCACGGCAAGGACCGTCCGCAACCTGCCGTCGATGCGGGAAAAGGGCGGCAGGGCCGCATAGGTGACCAGGGCGCCGGGGAGGAACGCCACCAGCGGCAGGCCGGCCGCTGCCCGCAGCGCTGTCCACGGGACGAAGGCGACCGCCGCCCCGCACGCCCACGCTGCGATCAGCAGCGCCCCGTAGAGCTGCTTGTAGCTGAGGCTGCCGGCCCTCCCCGATGACCGCCGCCGGGAGTCGCCCATACCCCGCTTCATGGCTTCCGATGGTTGGGTCACAAGGACAGCGAACGATGGTACCGGCGTGGGGCACGGCTATTGGCGAACGACCGCCGGCCTGCAAGCTGCCTGACGGCCTGGGCTTGGCCACGCTGGGCATCGGTCGAGCACCGGTACCCTGCCTCGAATGCCAAAGCGCGCGGGGCGTGCCGACCTCGAGGCCGCGTTACGCCGGCTCCGCCAGCCTCTCTACCGGCAATCGGCGCTTCTCATCGCAGGGGCCGCCGTCACCTCGGCCACGGGATTCGTCTTCTGGCTGGCGGCGGCGAGGCTCGTCGACCCGAGCGAGCTGGGCACCGCGGCGGGGCTGGTCGCGGCGGTTGCGCTGATCAACTACCTGACTGGGTTGGGACTGCCGCAGGGGCTGCTGCGCTACTCCGGCCACTTCCGCGTCTCCGTCTCGGAGCTCGCCAACGCCGCGATGCTGATCACCGCCGCCACATCGTTGGTCGGGGGCCTCGTCTTCGCCGCCGGAGCGCCGCTCTGGGCCCCGGCCCTTCAGCACGATCTCTCCACCCCGCTCGACCTGGCCCTCTTCTCGATCTTCAATATCGGCGTCTCGGTCGGGCTGGTCCTCGACAGCGCACTGACCGCCCGTCGACGCGGGCAGTGGGTTCTCGCCCGCGCCACGATGATGTCGGTGGGGAAGCTGGCGGTCCTCCCGCTGGCCGCGGCCGGGGGAGCGATCGGTCTCTACGTCGCCATGGAGGCGCCGATCGTCGTCGCCACCGCCGTGATCTACCTGGCACTGCCGGTGGTCCTGCCCACGTTTCGCCGCGGTGCCCTGGCCGCTTCCGAGGCGGCGGGCGAGTTCATCGACTTCTCGCTGCGCACCTTCCCGTCGAACCTCTTCGCCGGCGCTCCCCTGCTGCTCCCACTGCTCGTCTCCGGGCTGCTCGGCTCGCGTCAGACCGCCTTCTTCTACATCGCGTGGAGCTTCGCGGCGATCCTCCAGCTCGCACCGACCCTGATCTCGCAGGTCTCCCTCAGCGAGGCTCCCTGGCAGGATCCCTGGACGACCGCTGCCCGTGCCCGACGTTTCGCGCTCGGGCTCGTCGTGCCGGCGGTGGCCGTGATCCTGGTCGCGGCGCCGCTGATCCTCTCGATCTACGGCCCCGCCTACGAGGACAACGCAGCCCTCTCGCTGCGGGCCCTCGCCCTGGCCGTGCTCCCCTGGTGCTTCTTCTCGATCAGCATCTCGTTCCTGCGAGCGCACGACCGGCACCTGGCCGTGGCCGGCTGCTCGGCGGCGTTCGCCGTCGCCGGGCTCACGGGAGCCGTCGCCGGGGCGCTGCTGGGCGACCTCGACGGGTTGGCGCTGGGTTGGCTGGCCGGCACGGCGCTCGTGGCGCTGGGAATCGAAATCCGCATCCACTCCTCGATGCGGCATCTCGGAGCGACCAGGGAAGGCGTTGCTTCGCGCCCGGCCCGGGCGGCGCCCGAGATCGACGAGCATCGACTCGTCTTCGTCGGCGGGCTGCACCGCAGCGGCGCCGCCGCGCTGGCGCGGTCCATCGCACAGCACCCGGAGGTCAGCGGGTTCGATGAGGTGGGCGCCGCGACAGACGAAGGGCAGCACCTGCAGTCGGTCTACCCGGCCGACCCCTTCTTCGGGGGCCCCGGTCGCTTCGCCTTTGCGCCCGACGCGCACCTTACGGAGCAGTCGCCATTGAGCACTGAGGAGAGCCGTCTGGCGCTTTGGGGCGCCTGGCGCGACCACTGGGACCTCGAGAAGCGCGTCCTGGTCGAGAGGTCCCCGCCGAACCTGATCCAGGCGCGCTTCCTGCAGGCGCTCTTCCCCGGCTCGGCTCTCGTCCTGATCATGCGTCACCCGATCGCCGTCAGCGAGGCGACTCGCGAGTGGGGTCATCGAATGATCCGAGCCGTCAAGCCGCCGGGCCTGGTCCGCCACTGGCTGACCGCGCACGAAACCCTGCTCTCGGACGCGCCAGCTCTGGCCAACGTGATCCTGGTGCGCTACGAGGACCTGGTCCGGGCGCCCGGGGAGACGCTGCAGGAAGTGTTCGAGTTCCTCGGCCTCAGCCCGCACGACCTCCCGCCGGACCCGGTCGCGCGAGACGACAACCCGGAGTACTTCCGGACGTGGCCCGGCGGGCAGGGAGCCAATCGCTGGGGCTCGCGCCAGATGGCGCAATGGATCGTCCGCCGCTACGAGCGGCGCACACTAGCCTTCGGCTACAGCCTCCTCCAACCGAACGACGTCCTCGAAGCCGACGAGCGAGTCCAGGCGTTGCTGCGGGGCCAGCGCCTTCCCGAGACCCGAATGATCGACTGAGATGAGCTGCAGCGCGGGTCCCCTGGAGGCGGAAACATCGGTTCACGGTCGGCGTTTACTGGGTAGCGAGGCCTGACCTTCGGCTCGCTCGGCAGGGATGACTCAGGAATGACAGAGGCGATCACTCGCACAGAGAGACCGACGGAAGCGATCCCCTGGACCATGGTCCGGAAGGACGCCCGGCCAAGGGCCCTCCTCAACTGGAATCACTGGTGGCCCGCCGGCCTGCTGCTCTCGACGTGCATCTTCGCGCTCACCTACCTGCGGGCATGGTCGAGCGATGCCAGCGGGGCCCACCTCCTCTTCTGGCTCGCATCCGCCGTGATGGTGATCACGATCGTCTGCCTCTTCCTCAGCGGTCCGACGCGGCTCTCCGGGTTCGCCGCCTCCCTTTCCCTGGGGCTGCTGCTCTACCTCCCGAAGCTCTTTCACAGCCCGGTCTTCTTCAACTACTTCGACGAGCTTGCTCACTGGCGCGGGCTCGAGCACCTCAACACGGGCGGTGGCCTGTTCTTCGAGAACCCGATCAACAAGGCGGTCGAGTTCTACCCCGGCCTCGAGTCGGCGACGGGAATGCTCACGTCGGCGACGGGCCTATCGGAGTTCGTCGCCGGGAACATCCTGATCGGGGCCCTGCACGCGCTGCTGGCGGGCGCCCTTTACCTCTTCTACGAGCGGGTCGCCAACTCACCGCGGGTCGCGCTCCTTGCGGTTGCGGTCTATGCGGCCAACCCCGCCTTCGTCTTCTTCGACTCCTACTTCGCATACGAGTCATTTGCCCTGCCCCTGGCCGCCTCCGCCGTCACCGCGGCGGTGCTCTCCGAGCGCATGTCGCGGCGCACTGCCAACGGCATGCTCGGCGTCGCGTTCGCCCTCTGCCTCGTGGTGGTGATCTCGCATCACGTCACGGCCTGGGTGCTGGCCGGCCTGCTGCTGCTTCTCGGTCTCGGAGCCATCTGGGAGCGAGGATGGGCCTGGAGCTTCTCCAAGCGCTTGATCGCGATCGGGTGCGCAACCGCGGCGGCGATCGCCGCGTGGCTGGCTTTCGTGGCTCCCTATACCCTGAGCTACGTCGGCCCGACGTTCTCCGACACGGCCAACGCGATCGGCGACTTCGTCGGGGGCAGCACGCAGCACCGTCAGCTCTTCTACCGCTCGACCGAGCCGTTCTACGAGAAGTACGGGAGCTACTTGGCCGTGTTCCTGCTCGCGGGTGCGTTCGCCTACGCGGTCTGGTTGCTGATCAGTCGCGACGCCACCCGCCGTGAGCACCTGACCACCCCGCTGATCATCGTCGGAGGCCTCTACTTCCTCTCTCTGCCGATCGCCCTCCTCGTCTCGACCAACGCCGTCACCCGGGTATGGGAGTTCGCGTTCATCGGGGTCGCTCCACTGGTGGCCGTGGCGCTGGCCGAGCTGCTGCTCGGCACTCGAGCGGTGCTGCGGGTGCTGGCGACAGTCGCGCTCTTCGTGATCTTCCTCGGAGGAGTGGTGAGCCGCACCAGCCTCGAACAGGGGCTTCCCGGGAAGTTCGAGCCGACGGCGGACCCCCGCTCGATGACGGCTAATGTCCTGGCGGCAGCGTCCTGGCTGCAGGACCGCTACGGGATCGCCAACCGTGTGGCCGGGGATCGCACCGCGTTCGCGGTCTTCGGCTCCTACGGCAATCAGCACGCGCTCTCCGGGCAGAACAGCGGCATACGGCCCTGGCGGATCTTCTTCCCGCGACGGATCACGCCCGACGTGCTCTACGAGCTCAACCACTACAAGGTCGGGTTCCTGGTCGTGGATCGGCGGATCACGACCCAGCTTCCTCGCACCGGCTGGTATTACGAGGAGAGTGAGCCGGGCGCAGAGAAGCGGCAGCAACCATTGCCGGCCGAGCGCCTCAAGAAGTTCGACCGCAGCCCTCTCTTCGAGAGGGTCTACGACAACGGCAACATCCTCATCTACCGCTACCTGCTGGCGGCCGGCGAGTCCCTCGCTGGGACCTGATGCCCGGGTCTGAGCCCGGCCCCGCCGCTCCCGGCCCCGAGCGGCCGCTCACGGTCGCGGTGATCGTTTGCGCTTTCAGCGATCGCCGCTGGAGCCTCTTGACCGAGGCGATCGGAGCGACGTTGGCCCAAACCAGGCGGCCGGAGCGCGTGATCCTCGTCGTCGATCACAACGATCGGCTCCGGGAACGGGCGCAGGAGGAGTTCGGCGCGCGGGTCGAGGTCATCCCGAATGCTTCTCGCAAGGGCCTCTCGGGCGCCCGCAACACCGGTGTCGACGCCGCGGTCGAGGAGGTCGTCGCCTTCCTCGACGACGACGCGGTACCGGACCCGGGCTGGCTGGAGGCGCTGATCTCGGCCTATGAGACCGGGGTCCTCGGCGTGGGCGGGGAGATCGAGCCCGACTGGGCGACCGCCAGGCCCCGCTGGTTCCCGCCCGAGTTCGACTGGGTCGTCGGCTGCACCTACCGGGGCATGCAGACGGCGCCCGGCGCCCTGCGGAACCTGATCGGCGCCGCCATGTCCCTGCGTCGGGACATCTTCGAGCAGGTCGGAGGGTTCCGCGACGAGCTCGGCCGCGTCGGCTCGATGCCCTTCGGGTGCGAGGAGACGGAGCTGTGCATCCGAGCCAATCAGGCCATGCCCGGTGGCTTCTTTCGCTACCAGCCCTCGGCCCGCGTCCGCCACCGCGTCGGACCCGAGCGCACGCGCTTCGCCTACTTCCGCCGCCAGTGCTTCAACGAGGGGCGCGGCAAGGCGCTGATGGCCAGGGAGATCGGCGCCGACAAAGGGCTCGCGGCGGAGCGGCGCCACGCGCTGCGGGTGCTGCCGGCGGCGATCCTGGCCGGCATCGGCTCCTCGCTTCGCGAGCGGGAGCCCTCCGGTCTGCTGCGGGCCGGAGCGATCGTCATGGGGTTGCTCTGCGCTGCGGCCGGTTACGCGGCAGTGACCCTGCGCAGCGCCTAACCAATAGTCGATAGGCGTTTCGTCGATCCGCGGCGCAAACGCGCCGCCCGCTGTCAAGCAGGGGGCGCGCACGGCCGAACCATGACCCACCCATGCGTCCGCGCCGCCCCCGGAGCCTCGTCTATCTCACCTGGCTGCTTTCGCTGCTGGCCGTGACGACGCTCGCCGTCTCGCTCGCCCCGGCACGGGGAGAAGCGGGCCGGGGAGCCGTGCGCGGGTCCCTGGTCCCAGCACCGGGGCCCGTGCCGGTGGGCATCACCGCCCGCCTCGCCGAGCGCAGCGACGGCGACCTCGCCCGGGTCGTCTCCAGGCTGCGCTCTGCCGGCGTCACCTACGTCAAGGAGGACGTCTCCTGGCGCACCGTAGAACCGAGCCGGGGAGTCTATGACTGGAGCAGCATGGACCGCTGGGTCGCCGCGGCGGCCCGCGGTGGGCTGCGGGTCATCGCCCTGCCCTGCGACGCGCCCCGCTGGGCGATGCCGCACTGGAACGACGCCCCGGTGAGGGGCAGCGGTGGGCTCGCCGACTTCTCGGCCTTCGTCCGCGAGCTGGTCGAACGCTATGGCACCCGCGGCGCCTTCTGGCAGGAGCACCCCGAGCTGCGCGCCAGGCCGATCCGCTACTACGACATCTGGAACGAGCCCTACGAGCGCCGGTTCTGGGCGCGCCGGTTCCCGAATCCAGGCGGGTACGCGCGCATGTTCAAGGCGGTCGTGAAAGCGGCGAGGCCTGCGGATCGCAGAGCGCGCTTCCTGCTGGAGGCCGACACGCGGGTGCTGGCCGGATACCCCGGCAAGCCCTTTCTCGCCGCCATGCTGCGAGCCGTTCCCAGGCTGGGAAACTACGCCTACGCGGTCAGCGTCCATCCCTACCAGGGCGACGGAGCATCGCCGCACGAGTGCTCGCGGCCGCAACCCTCATGGGGCGTCAGCAGGGACTGGAGGGCGACCGTCCTCGACTTCTGCCGCATCTCCGACATCCGCCGCATGCTCGACGCCGCCGGCGCTCGCCGGGTGAAGATCTGGATCACCGAGGTCGGATGGTCGAGCGCGCCCCGCGCCCGGACCGGCGTTACCAAGGCGGCCCAGGCGCGCTACGTCCGCCAGGTGTTCAATCTGCTGCGCTCGAGATACCGGGGGATGGTCTCGGGCCTGGTCTGGTACGAGTACCAGAGTTCCCAGGCCCATCCGTGGGACGAGGAGGACTACTTCGGCCTGGTGAAGCCCAGCGGGGCGCCGAAGCCGGCATGGCGGGTCTTTGCCAGGCAGGCTCGCCGCGGCCTCTGAGCGGAGTGCGTGCCGAGCTGCGTTCCGGCCCGCGTGCGGCGCGGTGCGCCGCAAGTGGGCATGCGATCAGCACCAGGGCGAGCAGGTAGGTCCAGTAGGGAACCCGCATCCCGGCCGAGCTGAGCGGCCACACCAGCGCGACCCCGCCCGCCGTCGCCAGGTCGCGCATCAGGTGGGCGCAGACGCCAACGGCGGCCCCGAGGGCGACCTCGCGGAGCCGGCCCCTGGCCAGCAGCCCGACGAGGAGGAGAACCAGGGAGTGAGGAGGCTGTGCGTGAAGGGCCGGGGGGCGCCCTCGGTGAGCCCGTTCCAGCCGAGGTACTGCGGGATGTGATCGACGTCGATTGCCGTGCTCGCCACCAGCGCCGCCGCCACGAAGGCGACCGTGGGGCGAAACCGCATCAGGGCGAGCAGCAGCGCGACCACAAGCATCCCGGTCGCCAGGTGGGCCGGCTCGTCGAGCGCCCCGATCTCAGGGGTGGAGCGCGAGCCGGCGTTGGCGATCAGGTCGAGGCAGACCACCAGGGCGACCAGGGCCAGCGGCCACAGCGCCGCAACCACGGGCCGGCCCCGCTCCGCGAGTTCTCCCGCCGCTCGCTTCGTATCCATGGGGGTGACCGTACCCTGGCGCGGGCCGATCTATCCCCGAAGTGCCCGCAGCGCGTTGAGGATCACCGCCACGTCGATGCCCTCCTGCAGCAGGGCGCCAGCGACCGGGTGGGATGTAGCCGAAGGCCGCGAAGCCCATCGCCGCGAAGCTCAGCCCCAGCCCGGCCAGCACGCTCTGGCGCGCGATGGAGAGCGAGCGCCGGCCGATCCCGATCGCATCCGCCACACGGTCGACCCGGTCCACGGCTATCACCGCGTCGGCCGTCTCCGAGGAAACCGTCGCGCCCGCCCCGCCCATGGCGATGCCGACGTCGGCGACCGCCAGCGCCGGCGCGTCGTTGACCCCGTCGCCGACCATCACGACCGCACCGGCTCCGGGCGCTGCGCGGGCATCCCGCACGACTTCGATCTTCTGCTCCGGCGATCGCTCGGAGTAGACCCGGTCGACTCCGACCGAGCGGCCGACCGCCTCGCCCACCGCGGCCTGGTCCCCGGTGACCAGGGCGATGTGCTCGACCCCGGCGCGGCGCAGGGCATCGGTCAGCTCGGAGGCGTCCTCGCGCAGCCGGTCCGCCATCAGGACCACGCCTCCCAGCTCGCCGTCGATCCCGATCAACACCCGGGCCCAGCCGGGCTCGAGCGAGTCGTCAATCAGCGGCGCAACCCCCTCGATGCCGGAGTAGCCGCGGCGGCGCAGCCAATCTCCGCTGCCCACCGCCACCCGGTGGCCCTCCACTCTGCCCTCGATCCCCTGCCCGGGATCCTCGACGACGTCCTCCGGGAAGACCAGCTCGATCCGCCGCGCCTCGGCGCCATGGACGAGCGCCTCCGCGAGGACGTGGGCGGAGAGCTGATCGACCGAAGCGGCAAGCCGCAGCAGCCGCTCCGGGGAGAGGCCGTCGGCGCTCCGCACCGCCTCGATGTCGGGTCGACCCCGGGTCAGGGTGCCGGTCTTGTCGAAGAGGACGGTGCCGGCGCGCCCCAGACTCTCGATCGTCGCGCCGCCCTTGACTATCACGCCGAGCCGCGCCGCACGCGAGACGCCGGAGATCAGCGCGATCGGCGCCGCGAGGATCAGCGGGCAGGGGGTGGCGACGACCAGCACCGCCAGGGCGCGCACCGCGTCACCGCTCAGCGCCCAGGCGAGCCCGGCGAGGACGAGCGTCACCGGCAGGAGGACGGCCGCGTAGCGGTCGGCCATGCGGACGAATGGCGCCCGCTGGTGCTCGGCCTGCCGCACCAACCGCACGATGCCCGCGTAGGCGCTGTCGGATGACTTGCGCGTGGCCCGCAGGTCGAAGGCCTCGCCGGCGTTGACGGTGCCGCTCGACACCCGGGTGCCGCGCGGGCGCGAGATGGGCAGGGCCTCGCCGGTCAGCGTCGATGTATCCACAACCGCGCCGTCGCTCTGGACGGCTCCGTCGACCGGGACCACCTCTCCCGCCCGCACCAGGAGCCGGTCGCCGACCTCGACCTCCTCGGCGGCGATCTCCTCGAGCTTCCCGCCACGCCGCCGGTGCGCTATGCGCGGAGCGCGCTGAAGGAGCGCGGTCAGCTCCATCCGGGCGCGGCGCGCGGCCGCGGCCTCGAGCGCGTTCCCCCCGCTCAGCATCAGCGCAACCACCGCGCCGGCCAGGTACTCGCCGAGCGCAAGCGCCCCGGCCATCGCGAGCAGCGCGATCGCGTCCACCCCGACGTCGCCGCGGGCCAGGCTGCGGGCAACCGAGAGGCTCAGCGGGATCAGTGCCAGCGCCGTTGCCGCCGCCCAGACCAGCTCCCCCCAGTCGCCGGGGACCAGCAGCTCCAGCACCCCGCCGAGGACGAGGGCGAAGAGGATAAGTCCGGCCAGCACCCTCGGCTCGGCGATGCCGAGCCTGCTCAGGATGCCTGCGCTGGGGGATCGGCGCTCCGACACGTTCTCGTGATGATGCTGCAGGATCTAGCAGCGGCGAAGAGCGACCAGGCGAGGGTGGCGCCCCTCGTAGGTCGCCGAGAGCACGCCGTCAGCGCGGTCGAAGGACCAGGCAGCGCTGGGCAGGCGCCGATCGCCCACCGTCACCTCGCAGGGCACGAACGGGCTCCGCAGCGTCCGCATCGAGGCCTGGAGCTCGTAGCGCCTGGTTCCGCCGCCCGCGATCCGCAGCACCCAGCCCGCCGGCTCCTCCGCCGAGCGGATGCGCCCCCGCCGGTAGAAGCGGGCCGTGCTCCGCCCGCGTGGGAAGGCGAGCAGGACGAGGCGCCTGCGGCGCTCGGCGAGAGAGGTCGTCGAGCCGTCGGCGTAGCGGCTGAGGGTGTCGACGCTCGCCGGCAGCAGCGGCAGGATCGCGCCGGCGCGAACGAGCAGCGGCAGCCGACCTGGCGGCGCCGGGACCTCCACCGTCCGATGACCACCAAGGAGCCGCGTGTCCCCGGATCCGAAGCGAGCCGTCGCGCTCGCCGTGGGCGAGCGAGCGCCAGAAGTCGAGCCATCGCCCCCGCGGGAAGGTAGAGGCGGCGCTCGCCGGCGCCCGGCTCGAGCACGGGCGCCGCCAGCAGGTCGGGGCCGAAGAGGAACTCGTCCTCGCGCCCGGTGGCCCTCGCGTCGTCCGGGTAGGCGAGCGCGAGCTGGCGCATCAGCGGCAGGCCGGTTCGCTCGGTAGGATGCCTCGGCGCCGGCGAGGTAGGGGTAGAGCCGGGTGTGCAGCTTCGCGTAGCGGCGCCAGTTGGCGATCTGACCGGGGTCCCAGACCTGCGGGCCGGTCCTTGGCGGGGATGTCGATCCCGTCGGCCTCGGTGCGCATCACACCGGAGACGGCGCCGAACTGGACCCAGCGCTTCAGCAGCTCGGGGCTGAGCCGGTTTTCGAACAGGGCGAAGAAGCCGCCGATGTCCGAGCCCCAGATGCCGACGCCGGAGAGCCCCATGCTCAATGCCTGGCGCACCGCAGAGCGCAGGCCGTCGAATCCCCATGAGGTGGTCGGGTCGCCTCCCCAGACCACGTCGCGCACAGCGCGCCGCGCCGGTCCAGCCAGAGCGCTGGAAGCGGACGATCGGTCGCGGGGCGGACTCCCCGACCCGGTTGGCGGCGCAGTGGTACTGGCGCGGGTAGGGGTTGTGGAGGGCGGTGCCCGGGATCCCCCCGGAGCCGACCGAGTCCAGCGGCGTGTACTCGCCGAAGTCCTCCATCCAGCCGTCATAGCCGTCCTCGATCGCCTCGCCGGCCACCGAGGCGAAGGCCTCCCGGCCGGCCGCGCTGCCAAAGTCGAGCTCGGCGACGTCGAACGAGGCGGTGGTCGAGTAGTGGAAAAGGTAGGGCTCGCCCGAGCCGTTCTCGATCAGCCCGCCGCCGGCGGCCGCCGATTCGAAGACGGGGTCATAGCCGGTGCAGACCATCGGGTTGAAGTAGGTGGTGACGGCCAGGCCCCGCCGGTGCATGGCTCGGGATCGCTGCCGCTCGCCGTCTCGTCTGCCGACCTGCGACCCGCACGGCAGGTAATGGGTGTAGGTCTGTGCCACCGAGAGCGGGGCGTCCGCCTCCTGCAGCCGATCGATCAGCTCGCTCTGCTGCTCGGTGGACCCGGTCGGCTGCACCCAAGGCCCGAACAGCCACGGCGCCGGGGGCGCGGGCTGGCGCCCGGTGTCGCGGGTGAAGCGCCGCAGCGCGTCGGCGGGGGTCGGACCGGCGAAGAACCGCAACTGGAGGTTGGCCGGCGCCGGTACCGAGGGCGACTCATCGGCCGGTGCTCCGGTCACCTCGACGCTCCAGGTACCGGCCCGATCGAGGTGGAAGTAGGTGGTTCCCGGGCCCGCGGCCAGGACGCCGTAGCCGGCGCTCGAGAGCAGCCACGGGATCGGGTAGTAGGTCGCGTCCGCACGCGGGCGGAACCCCCACTTCGGGATCACCGCCTCCATCAGCGGATACTCGCCCGGCTGGTAGGGGCCGTCGGCGACGTAGCTCTCGACCTCCTCCCCGCGCTGGTCGACCGCGTTGGATCGCTCGCCGAAGCCGAGATAGCGCTCATCCGGCCGCGCCTCGAAGCCCATGCCGAGTGCCTCGACCGGCGGTCCGGCGCCGTGGACCCACCCGTTCAGGGCGATCATCCCTGCAGCGCCGGCCCTGATGCGGACCTCCATCGTGCGCCCGCCCGGGTCTGTGGTCCGCAGCTCGGCGACGTAGGTGCGCCCCTCCCGCCGGCCGGCGATCAGCCGGGTGGCGCGCTGCCATTCTCCGGCGCTCCGGAAGCCGATCGTCCCCGCAGTCCCGCCACCGCCCGCGCGGTCGCCGGCGAGGACCATCCTCCTCCGGCGATCCACCAAACTCAGGCCCCAGGGCGAGCTCGTGACCCGGGCCTGGAGGGCCCCGGCGTCGGCGACCGCGGAGGCGCTGGCGGGCGCAGCTTCTGCCGCGAGTGCGATCAGCACTACCAGGGCCGCGACGCCGACCCGAAAGCTTCCGATGCCCCCTGCGAAACCCTCCAGAGTGAGACGGATCCTATTCGGGCGCGGCAGGCCTGTGATATCGAGTGTGGCCAAGATGCCAGGTTGGAAGCTGGTTCCGCTCGAGCAGGTCCCGCGCGTCGCGCATGACGAGCCAGGCGTCACCTGGCACCCGCTGCAGCACGCCTTCGGGCTGACCGCCTTCGGCGCCAACGCCTTCGTGGCCGAGCGGGCCGGCGAGAGCCTGATCGACGCGCACGACGAGACCGCCAGCGGACAGGAAGAGCTCTACCTCATCGTGCGCGGCCGGGTCCGCTTCACCATCGGAGGTGCGGCCAGGGAAGCCGACGCGCTCTCGGCGCTGGCGGTCACCGACCCCGCCCTCGACCGTTCGGCTATCGCCCTGGAGCCGGGCTCCACCCTGATCGCGCTCGGCGGCGTCCCGCGTGCGGACTTCCGCTCGACCTGGCGAAGCGAGCACTTCGAGGGCGTCGATCGCCTGACCTAGGTCGGTCAGTCCTCGAGCTCGCCGGGAACGACCTCGACCTGCTCGAGGTGGCCCCGGCGGTCGATCCGCAGGGTCACGGCCCGGCCGATCCGCTCGCCGGACATCAGGCCCTGGAGGTCACCGACCTCGCCGACCGGCTCACCATCCGCCTCGATGATCAGGTCGCCGGGCCGCACGCCGGCATCCGCCGCGGGGCTTCCCTCGACCACCTCTACCACCTCAACGGCGCTGCGCCGCCCGGCCGCGGCGGCCTGCCGCGGCGGCAGGGGCCGCGATCCGCCGGTGACTCCGAGGTAGGCGCGGCGAACGCGGCCCTCCCGCATCAGATCGGAGACGATCCGCCTCGTCGTGGCGTTGATCGGGACCGCCAGCCCGAGACCGACCCCGGCGACGGCGGTGTTGACTCCGACCACGCTGCCGAGGCCGTCGGCGAGCGCCCCGCCGGAGTTGCCGGGGTTCAACGCGGCGTCGGTCTGGATCACGTTCTCGACGAGACGGGTCGCGGTTCGCGAGCGGGTGGGCAGCGAGCGTCCGAGGGCCGAGACGACGCCGGCGGTCACCGAGCCGCTGAACCCCATCGGGCTGCCGATCGCGACGACGAGCTGCCCGACGCGCAGCTTCCCGGCGTCGCCGAGCGGGGCCGGCGCCAGGTCGCGACCCTCGGCGCGCAGCACGGCGAGGTCGGAGAGCGGGTCGGCCCCGACTATCTCGAGCGCCGACTCGCGCCCGTCAGGAAAAGCAGCGTGCCCGCGTTTCGGGCCGTCGGCGACGACGTGCGCAGCGCTGAGCATGAAGCCGTCGGGGCTGATCGCCACCGCGCTGCCGCTGCCGCCACGGCGCGAGCCGCGCCGGCCGCGCCGCGTGAAGGCGACGTGGGCCACGGAGGGCCCGAGCTGCTCGGCGACCTCGGACACGGTTCTCGAGTAGGCGTCAAGCGCCTCAGCGTCTGGAAGTGCGCCGCGACCGTCGTCGGCCGCGGAGCGCGGCCCCGATCCCGCGGCGATCAGTCGGAGGCTTCCCATCCGGTTTCGAACTTAGCAATTGCCCGCCTTCTCGCCGGCCTGGTTGCCGGTACTGTCACCGGAATGGCCCGGGTACGAGCAGTCGACAGGCCGGCCGAGCGCCGCCCGCCAATCGCGGCATGAGAGCGGTCGGCTGCGAGAACGCGCAGCTCGAGGTGGTGGACCTTCCCGATCCTGAGCCGGGCGAGGGCAAGGTGTTGATCGACGTGCTTCGATGCGGCATCTGCGGGTCGGACCTCCACGCCCGCCATCACTGCGACCAGCAGGCGGAGATGCTGGAGGAGATCGGCTACGACGGGTTCATGCGCTCGGGCCAGCAGGTCGTCTTCGGCCACGAGTTCTGCGGCGAGGTCGCCGGCTACGGCCCGCGCTGCCGGAGGAAGGTCGCGACGGGCGCCCAGGTGGTCGCGCTGCCGCTGCTTCGGCGCGGCGAGGAGATCCACGCCATCGGTCTCTCCGCCGCGGCCCCCGGCGCTTACGCCGACCAGGTTGTCGTCGAGGAGTCGCTGATGATGGAGGTCCCGGACGGACTCTCGGCCGAGCACGGCGCGCTCACCGAGCCACTGGCGGTCGGCTGGCACGCGGTCCGCAGGGGTGAGGTGAAGAAGCGCGACGTGGCGATCGTGATCGGCTGCGGTCCGATTGGCCTGGCGGTCGTCTGCATGCTGAAGGCGCGGGGCACCAGGACGGTCGTGGCGAGCGACCCGTCGGCGGGCAGGCGGGCGCTCGCCCGCGCCTGCGGGGCGGACGTGGTGGTGGACCCGGGCGAGAGCTCGCCCTACGAGGAGCCCGGGGACCGGGGGCACCTGGAGACAGTGCCCGCAGCCGTCGAAACGGCGCTCGGTGCGATGGAGAGGCTCGGGCGGCTGCCCGTTCCGTGGCACCGCGTCTGGCGGGCCGCCGAGGCGCTGGGAGTCAAGCCCAAGCACCCCGTGATCTTCGAATGCGTCGGCGTCCCCGGGATCATCGATGAGATCATCGCCGGGGCTCCGCTCTTCTCGCGCGTGGTCGTGGTCGGAGTCTGCATGGACCCCGACACGGTCCGCCCCGCGATGGCCGTCAACAAGGAGATCGACCTCCGCTTCGTCGTCGGCTACACCCCGCTGGAGTTCCGCGACACCCTGCACATGCTGGCCGACGGCAAGGTGGACCCGGCGCCGATCCTCACCGGCACAGTGGGGCTCGCGGGCGTCGAGAGCGCTTTCGACGCCCTGGGAGACGCCCCGGCACACGCGAAGATCCTGATCGACCCCCAGAGCCCGATCGCGGAGCCTGCGCCGCCTGGGTAGCCCTCAGCCGAGCCGGGCCCGGTTCAGTGCCGGACCCGCAGGTACCGCGTGCCGACCAGCTTCCCCTTGACGTACCAGGTCACCTTGTGGCTTCCGGGGACGTGGCTGAAGATCCTGTTCATGTTGAGGGCGCCGGCCTTTGCGAATTGCTTCTGCGCGCAGAGGCGGGTTCCCCGGGGGTGCCCGGAAGTAGGGGGAAACTTGACGCAGATCTTGAAGAAGACATCGGCCTCCTTGCTGCGGAAGAAGGCCGCCTTCTTGGCGCCGTTCGCGCAGCTGTGGGCCGGCTTCGCGGCCGCGGTCAGCCCACACGCCACGTACGTCTGGTAGGGGCGGGGCGCGCGTCGCTGCGCGGACGCCGGGCCCGGCCCGATGGAAGCTGCCGCCAGCAGAGCGAGAGCGCCATCGCGCACACCGGCCCCCTGATCGACTTGACGCGTCCCCTCACCATGCCTCCGAGCCGGATTCTAGCTCGGATCGGCCCGCAAAGCCAGAACCGGGCACGCGTCCCTGCCCAACGGCTAAGGCCTGGACTTCACCGCGCTGAAGGCGGCCCAGCCGAACGCAACCTTTCGTGACCATTGGGCACGAAACATGCAGTTCGGCGGGCTTGCGCGAAGCGTCAGGCAGCGGGCGCGCTGACCGCACCCTCGCGGATCAGGCTCTCGCCGGTCTCGGCGATCGTCTCCTCGATCGGGCGCGGGTCCCAGCCGAGAGTGCTCCGGGCTTTCTCCGAGGAGAGCTCGGTTCGCTTGCCGAGCCCGCCGACCACCGAGCGGATGCCGGCGTCGAACAGCGCCATCGCCCGCACGAGGAAGTCGGGGATCGTCCGGGTGGGCACCTTCGAGGCCGCATCGCCGAGACGCTCGCGGAGGACTTGCCCGATCTCGGCCATCCAGAGGAACTGGGTGACGGCGATGAAGCGCTCGCCACCGGCCTCGGGCGCGGTCATGGCCCGGATCTCCAGGTCGGCGACGTCCCGGACGTCGACCAGGCTGAAGCCCAGCCGCGGCGTCCCCGGCGTCCCCCCCAGCAGCCGCTGGACCACCTGCAGCGAGTAGGAGAGGTCGTCGCTCAGCACCGGCCCGATGATGGCGCCTGGGTTGACGACCGCCACGCGGTCCTCCTCGCCCCGCGCGCGGACCAGGTCCCACGTCGCCTGCTCGGCGATCGTCTTCGAGCGGACATACGGTGTGAGCCCCGGCGCGTCGGGATCGGTCCAGTCCTCTTCGTTCAGCGGCCTCGCCGCCGCTTCGTCGCCGAGCCTGATCGCCGCCACCGAGGAGGTGACCACGATCCGCTTCACCCCGGCATCGAGGCTCGCGCGTAGCACCCGCAGCGTCCCCTCGCGGGCCGGCACGATCAGCTCGTCGGGATCCTTTGGCTGCTTGGGGGGGAACGGAGAGGCGACGTGCAGCACGTGCTCGCATCCTTCGACCGCCTCGGTCCAGCCCTCGTCGCGCGTGAGGTCAGCGGCCAGGACGGTGAGCCGATCACCCGCGTCGACTTCAGAGCCGACGGCGGCGCGCACCTCGGCCTCGCGGGAGAGGCTGCGGACAGTCGTCCTCACGGTGTAGCCGCGGCGCAGCAGCTCGATCACGCACCAGCCGCCGAGGAACCCGGAGCCACCCGTGACCAAAACCGTCGCATCTCGATCCTCACCCATCGTTGACCACCCTATCCGGCCGTTGTGTGAGCACCTGCACTGAACGCCATGGCGGGCGGTCCCGTACCCGATGGTCAATGAGATCGAACCGCACAGCAGGCAGAAGAGTGGACAAGCGAATCGCGGGCATCGCGTTGTTCGTCACCGCGGTGATGCCGATTCCGGCCTCGGCGGCTTCGGGCGCCGATGCGGGGGCCCTCGACACGACGTTCTCCGGTGACGGCTGGGCGACAGCGCCGATCGCAAGCGGAGGGGGCACCGACATCGCCGAGGCGGTGGCGGTCGGGCGTAATCGCAGGATCGTCGCCGCGGGTTACTCGGGCCCGTCGGTGCTCCAGACCAATGTTGCCGTCGCCCGCTTCAAGCCAAACGGGAGCCTCGATCGCAGCTTCGCCGGCGACGGCACCCGGGCGTTCAACTTCGCGCCGCGGCGCGGCAACGATGCGGCCGCAGACGTGGCGGTGCAGCGGGACGGGAAGATCGTCGTCACCGGGTTCGCGGCGCAATCGCCCAGGAGCGACAGGCTGCTCGTCGTGCGCCTGAGGCGGTCGGGCAAGCTCGACCGGACCTTCTCCGGCGACGGGCGGTCGACAATCTCCTTCCCCGGCCGTCCGGAGAGCGGAGGCCAGGCCCTGGTGCTCCAGCCCGACGGGCGGATCATCGTCGCCGGCTTCGCGGCGCCGCTCATGGGGGACGGCGAGATGGCCGTCGCCCGCCTCAGGCCGAACGGGAGGATCGACCGCAGCTTCTCCCGGGACGGGCGTCGCACGATCGCCTTCCCAAACGGCACCGGCAGCTCTGACGCCCGCGACGTCGCCCTGGAGCGCGACGGCACGATCGTCCTGGCTGGCTACTCGGAGCAGGCCGGGGCGGGCCGGGACTTCGCGGTGGCCGCCCTCAGGCCCAACGGAGGGCTCAGTCGCGAGTTCTCACACGACGGCCGCGTCACCCACGGGTTCGGGAACGGGGGCAACGACGACCAGGGCGAGGCCTTGGCCATCGGGGGTCGCGGCAGGATCGCGATCGCCGGTGGAGTGGCCCCGAGCGGCGCCACGAGCTCTGACTTCGGTGTGCTGCGCCTGAACCGGAATGGCACGCTCGATCGCACCTTCTCGGACGACGGTCGGGTGACCTTCGACTTCGACAACCCCGGCGACGGTGACATTGCGACCGGCGTCGCCTTCCGGCCGCACGGCCAGCTGGTGGTCGGTGGCGCGTCGCACCACGGTCCACAGGGCGACGAGTTCGCCGTGGCGCGACTCAGCGGGAACGGGGGGCTCGATCAGACCTTCTCTCAGGACGGGCGCGTGACCGAGGAGCTCTCAGCCGGCGGCGCCGATGACGACGCCAATGCGATGGCGATCCAGCGAGACGGAGGGATCGTTCTCGCCGGCGGCTCTTTCCAGAGCACGGCCCACGGCTTCGACTTCTCGCTCGCCCGCTTCCGGGGCTCGCCCGGGTAGGAATCGCGGCGGGCGGTGCTCGGGGTGAAGGGTTTTCGGCATTTCGGACGTCGCTAGAGTCCGGGCGCGATGCGCGCCGCGACGATAAGCGACGGCTCCGTCGGGGTCGCCGATCACCCGGATCCAGAGGGCGGAGCCGGCGAGCTGCTGGTTCGGGTCCGGGCCGCAGGGATAAACGGGGCCGACCTCCTCCAGCGGGCCGGCTTCTACCCGGCGCCGCCGGGCTCCCCGCCCGATATCCCGGGGCTGGAGTTCGCAGGCGAGGTGGTCGCGACCGGCTATGGCGCGGAGCGCTTCTCGGTCGGAGACCGCGTGATGTCGATCGTCGGCGGCGGCGGCCAGGCGGAGCTGGCGGTGGTGCACGAGCGGGTCGCGGTTCCGGTTCCCGACGCCCTCGACTGGGAGGTGGCCGGCGCCCTGCCCGAGGTCTTCACTACGGCCCACGACGCGCTCTTCACCCAGGCCGGGCTGGGCCCGGGGGAGCGGCTGCTCGTCCACGGCGGCGCAGGGGGTGTCGGAACCGCTGCGGTCCAGCTCGGCGCCACCGCGGGGGCCCGGGTCAGCGCCACGGTTCGCGCGGCCGAGCTGCGGGCCGGAGTCGAGGCGCTCGGGGCGGACACCGTGCTCGACCCTGAAGGCTTCGAGGAAGCAGGGCCCTTCGACGTGATCCTGGAGCTGGTGGGCGCGCCGAACCTGGCCGGCAACCTGGAGGCGCTCGCAACCGGCGGGCGGATCGTGGTGATCGGCGTCGGGGCCGGCCCTCGCGCCGAAATCAACCTCCTGACCCTGATGTCCAAGCGGGGCACCCTGCGGGCCTCGACGCTCCGCGCCCGCCCCCTCGAGGAGAAGGCGGCCACGGCGCGCGGCCTCGAACGAGCGGTGCTTCCGATGTTCGAGTCCGGCGATCTGAGGGTGCCGGTCGCCGCCACCTACCCGCTGGCGGAGGTCGATCAGGCCTATGAGCGCTTCTCGGGCGGCGGGAAGCTGGGGAAGATCGTCGTCGTCCCGTAGGCAACCGGGCCGAAGCGCCGCCTAATCGCGTATGAAGACCCCGCCGGACACCGGCTGGACGCCCGAGTCGTATCCGCTGCTGAGCCGTATCCGGTAAGTGCTCCCGGCGCCGGAGCGCGCGAAATCGAGACGGTACTCGACAGTCGTGGAGCCGCTGACCTTGGCCACCCCGAAAACCCGGGCGGCTGTCGCATCGGGGCTGCAGGTCACCGAGTCCACGCTCAATGAGCGCACGCTGATCGGGTTGTCGGGGCCGCCCTCCTGATAGACCTCGATGCCGAACCGCAGGCCGGCGGCGGCAAAGCTGAGGAAGCCGGCCGGATCGCCACCGGCGGCGGTGATCCGGCCGAACCCGTACACGTCACAGCCCTTCTTGCTGGCCGGAAACGCCACGTCGACGATTGTCTGACCGGCGCTCGCCTGATGCCCGACGTCCCCGCTGTAGGTCGCGCTGATTCCCTGTCGGCCGCGGGCGAGGGGCTCGAACTGGACGGTGCAGCTGGATGAGGCCCCGCTGCCCGACAGCGCACACGAGCTCGGGGAAAAACGCCCGGATTCACTGCTGGCGAAGCTGACCCGGCCGGTCGGCGTCGGGCTTGAGCCTGGCGCGTTGTCGGTCACCGTCGCCTTGCATGTCACGGGATCCCTCGGCGCCACCGACCCCGGGAAGCAGTTGAGCGTGGTGGAGGTCTGATCGCTGGCCCGGGTCGTGAAGGCCCATGACTTCGGGCTGGCGAGGGCGGCGCCGTCGCTGGCCTCAGCTCCAGTTGAAACGGTGGCGGTGTACTGCGTTGCCGGCTGTAGCGGGGCATCCGGCTGGAACACGGGCACCCGGTCGCCGAAGAAGACCACGTGCCCCGCGACCGCCTGATGATCGCTGGAGCGAACCAGGGAGAATGCGCCGGCGGTCGCAACTTGGCTCATCGGCTCGTCGAAGACCGCGTAGGGCTGTGTCGCCGGCGAGACACCCCTCGCCCCGTCAGACGGTCCCACGGCGGTGATGGTGGGGGCTTGGCCTCCGGTCAGCTGATACCCGTCGTCGCTGACCGCGGTGCACTGGTCGCTTGCAGGGCAGGCCACCGCAGGCAGCCGGTGGTCGGTGAAGATCGTGATCGGCGCGGGAGTTCCGGGGGAGGTCGGGTTGAAGCTCACGGCTTGCCCTGAATCGTCGACCGCGGTGCATTGGTTGGTCGCGGGGCAGGCAAGCGAGTTCAGCTCGGAGCTGACGTTGAGAGGAATCGGTGCCGGGGTTGCGGTGGAGGTCGGGTTGAAGGTGGCCTCTGCCCCGAGATCGACGAGAGCCGTGCACTGAGCGGCTGACGGGCAGGCAACCGCAACCAGGGATCCGATCCGACCCACCGGAATCGTGACCACGGTCGGCGTGCCGGGTGCGCCCGGGTCGAATGTCGCTGCTTGTCCCCCGCCCACCGCCGTGCACTGTGCGGTCGATGTGCAGGCCGCATCGCGCAGGCCACCGGTGCCGACTGCGGCGGGCGCCGGCGTACCGGGTGAGATCGGGTCGAATGTCACCTCATGCCCCGAGCCGTCGACAGCGGTGCATTGTCTGGCCGATGGGCATGCCACTGCCGCGAGCCCGCCTGTCGGGTCGATGGTGATCGGTGTCGGGCTCCCGGGCGAACCCGGATCGAATGTCACCTCCAGCCTGGCCCCAACCGCTGTGCATTGGGTGCTCGTGGGGCAGTCCACCGCCCGCACGAGGCGTCCGCTGTCCAGCGCGACGGGTTTGGAGGCCGTCCGGGAAACGGGGTCGAAGGTGACCTCCAGGCCGAGGTCGTCGATGGCAGCGCACCTGGACCGGGTAGGACAGGCCACGTCGCTCATGGGGGTGCCCGAGGTGCTGTCGACGACGACCGGTGTTGGCGTTCCAGGCGAGGTCGGGTTGAAGGAGATCTCTCGCCCCACCGGGTCCACGGCTGTGCATTGGGCACTCGTCGGGCAGTCCACGTCATAGAGGGCGGTCCCGGGCCCGGACGGGCTGGCGATCCTCACCCGGGTCGGGTTGGGGCTCGGCGCGGCCGGATTGAAGGTCAACTCGAACCCGTCGAAATCGATCGCCGTGCATTGGGTCACGGTGGGGCAGGCCAGCGAGACCAGGCTTCCGGGGCTTTCCAGAAGACCGCCTCCCACGACCGATCCGCTCGTCGGATCAAATGTGACTTCGCCATTGCCGCTGATGGCTGTGCAGCGAGTGGTCGTTGGGCAGGCAACGGCATCCAGCTCGGCGGTCCCGTTGATCGAGGTGGGGTTCACGGTGCCGGGCGAGTTCGGGTTGAAGGTGAACTGCTGGCCCGCCGTGTCGACGGCCGTGCATTGACTGCTCGACGGGCACGCCACGCTCTGTAGCCCCCCGATCGTCCCTATCTCGACCGAGGAGGCGCCGCCGGGCGCGGTCGGGTTGAAGGTCACCTCATGGAGGGCGTTGTCGATCGCGGTGCATTGGCTTGTCGTAGGACAGGCCACCGACAACAGCGCAGCCCCCGGGATGCTGTCCACCGTGGTCACGGTCGGATTCCCCGGCGAGGACGGGTTGAAGGTGACCGCGTGTCCGGAAGCGCCGCCCGCCGTGCACTGGCTGCTCGAAGGGCAGGCGACTGCGAGCATTTGGTTGCCAGCGTCGATCACCGTCGGAGTCGGGTTGCCGGGGGAGGACGGGTTGAAGGTGACCTGCTGCCCGTCGCCATCGACGGCCGTGCATTGGCTCGGGGAAGGGCATGCCACTCCCTGCAGCCGGCCGGACTGGGTCCGATCGATCGGCGACGGCGCGGACCAGGTTAGAGAGGCGCGGGCTGCCCCCGGGAAGCCGAGCAGGAGCAGCGCCGGCAGCGCCAGAGCGATGGCGAGGGAATGAGGCCAGGGCCGCCGACCCTCGATCAACCGCGCTCCCGTCGGTCTGCGTCCGTCTCTGCCTCGCACCAGAGCTACTTCATCACGCGTATCAGCTTCTTGTTGACGAACTCCTCGATCCCGTAGCGGCCCAGCTCCCGGCCGAAACCCGAGCGCTTGACTCCGCCAAACGGCAGCTCGGCTCCGTCTGCACCGACCCCGTTGACGTAGACCATCCCCGTGTCGAGGCCGTCGGCCACCCGCAGTGCCTGCTCGGGATCGTCGGAGAAGACGTATGAGCCGAGCCCGAACGGCGTGTCGTTGGCCACCTCGATCGCCTCCTCCTCGGAGCCGACTCGATAGACGCTGGCGACCGGCCCGAAGAACTCCTCGCGGTAGGCGTCGTTGTCCGGGGTCACCCCGACAAGCACCGTGCTCGAGAAGAAGTTGCCGTTCCGGTCACCGCCGACGACCACCTCGGCGCCCTGGGCGACCGCCCGGTCGAGCTGGTCCTGCAGGGTCTCCGCAGCGCCATCCGAGGAGAGCGGCCCCATCGCCGCGTCCTCGGAGGTCGGGTCGCCCGGCTCGGCGGCGGTCATCGCGGCCTTGAACTTCTCGAGGAAGTCGTCATACAGCTCGTCGGCGACGATGAACCGCTTCGCCGCGTTGCACGACTGGCCGGTGTTGTCCAGACGGCCGTCGACCGCGGCCGTGACCGCCTCGTCGAGGTCCTCGGCTCCGAGCAGGATGAACGGGTCTGATCCGCCCAGCTCGAGCACAACCTTCTTCAGGTTGCGCCCGGCGATCTCGGCGACGGCGGCGCCTGCCCGCTCGGAGCCGGTCAGCGAGACGCCGCGGATGCGCGGATCTTCGATCACCGTCTCGATCTGCTCGTTGGTGGCGAGAATGGTCTGGTAGGCGCCATCGGGAAGGCCGGCGTCCCGGAACATCTCCTGCATGGCCTCCGCCGACTCCGGGCACTGGTGGGCCGGCTTCAGGAGGATCGTGTTGCCGACGACGAGGTTGGGCCCGGCGAACCGCGCCACCTGGTAGTAGGGGAAGTTCCAGGGCATGATTCCCAGCAGCGGGCCGACCGACGTGCGCCGGATCAGGGCGGTGCCGTCGCCGGCCAGCAGCTTGATCGGCTCGTCCTTGAGGAACTCCTCCCCATTCTCGGCGTAGAAGCCGTAGATGGCGGCGCAGAAGTCCACCTCGCCGAGGGCCTGCTCCATCGGTTTGCCCATCTCCCGCACGGCGATCTCGGCCAGCGCCTCCCGGCGCTCGGTGTGAAGCTCGGCCACCCGCCCGATCAAGGCGGCGCGGTCGGACACCGAAGTCTTCTGAGACCAGTTCTGAAAGGCATCGTCCGCCGCGGAGATCGCTGCCGAGAGGTCGGCGTCGGAGATCTCGGGGTATTCCTTGACCGTCTCACCGGTTGCCGGGTTGACGACTGCGTATTTGCTCATCTCGCTCCCACTCCTCGCACGGGTCCTACCGCTCCCGCTGGTGTCCAGGATCGCTGTATTCGCAGGCTACCCGCTGGCGGCCCCCGGGAACTCGCGGACCGGCGCGACCCGCTCCGGTTACGCTCCAACCGGTGCCGGATGCGACGACCGTTGACGCCGCCGGGCGCGAGGTGCGCGTCTCCAACCCGGATCGCGTTGTCTTCCCCAGCGCCGATCGCTCGAAGGCGATCCGCAAGCTCGACGTCGTCAGGTACTACGTTGCCGTGGGCGAGGGCATCATGCGCGCGCTGGAGCGGCGGCCGACGACGCTGGAGCGCTGGCCGAAGGGGGTGCGCCCCGGCCTCGTCCTCTCAACGCGCGATCGGGGCGGCGGCGATGCCTTCTTCCAGAAGCGCATCCCCCGCGGCGCCCCGGATTTCGTGCAGACCGCCCGGATCCAGTTCCCATCGGGGCGCCATGCCGACGAGATCTGCCCGACCGAGGTTGCGGTCGTCGCCTGGGCGGCCCAGATGGGCACGATCACCTTTCACCCCTGGCCGGTCCGCAGCGAGGACGTCGATCACCCGGACGAGCTGCGCCTCGACCTCGACCCGCAGCCCGGAACCGATTTCGCGGACGCCGTCGAGGTGGCCGGGGAGGCGCGGGTGCTCCTCGACGAGCTCGGCTACGCCGGCTACCCGAAGACCTCGGGGGGCCGTGGCATCCACATCTACGTTCGCATCGAGCCGCGCTGGACGTTCACGGACGTGCGCCACGCTGCGATCGCCTTCGGGCGCGAGCTGGAGCGCCGGTTGCCGGGCCGGGTGACGACCAGGTGGTGGAAGGAGGAGCGCGGGGAGCGGATCTTCGTCGACTACAACCAGAACGCCCGCGATCGCACCATCGCCTCGGCCTACAGCGTGCGGCCGAAGCCCGGTGCGCCGGTCTCCGCTCCGGTCAGCTGGGACGAGCTGGTGGAGGTCGCCCCGGAGGACTTCACGGTGGCGACGATGCCGGCACGCTTCGCGGAGCTGGGCGACCGCCACGCGGCGATCGACGACGTCGCCCACTCGCTCGAGCCCCTGCTGCGGATGTACGAGCGCGACGAGGGCGAGGGTGAGGGCGAGATGCCATATCCGCCCGATTACCCGAAGATGCCCGGCGAGCCGCGGCGGGTCCAGCCTTCGCGAAAGCGGGACTGAGCCCGATGAGGCGGCTTCGGGCAGTCATTCAATCCGACTGGGGCAGCTTGAAGGCGCCGCGCTTGCGCACCGGTCGCGAGGGCGGCGGGACGACCGGCCCGATGTCCCCGTCCGGCGCCTCGTCGAGGTCGACGATCACCGGGGCGTGATCGCTCGGTCCGCGGCCCTTTCGCGCCTGCCGGTCCACCCACGCCGCCTCCACGCGGCTCGCGACGGGCGCGCCGGCCAGGATGAGGTCGATCCGCATCCCGAGGTCCTGGTGGAACATCCCCGCGCGGTAGTCCCAGTAGGTGAACACCGTCTCGCCCGGCCAACGCTCGCGCACCACGTCGCTCAGGCCGAGCGCCTGGAGGTCGGCCAGGGCTTCCCGCTCAGCGGGCGTCACATGTGTCTGACCGGCGTAGGCCTCTGGATCGAACACATCCTCGTCGGTCGGGGCAATGTTGAAGTCACCGCAGATGACCGTCGCGTCCGGGCCGGAGGCGACCAGCTCCCGCAGCGACGCCAACCACGCGAGCTTGTAGCGGTAGTGGTCGGAGCCCGGTTCGCGGCCATTCGGCACGTACACCGAGACCACCCTGACGTCGCCGCAGGTTGCGGAAACCGCCCGAGCCTCGGGCCCCGGGAAGCCCGGCGCGTCCTCACCCAGCCCGACGGCAACCTCGTCGAGCCCGGCGCGCGAGAGAATCGCCACCCCGTTCCAGGTCGCCTCGCCGTGGAGCGCGACGGCGTAGTCCCGCTGGGCGAGCTCGTCTTCCAGCAGCTCGCGAAAGGCGTCGTCAGCGAGCTTGGTCTCCTGCAGGCAGACGACGTCCGGACTGCGCTCGTCCAACCAGGGCAGCAACCGCGGCAGGCGCTGCTTGACCGAGTTGACGTTCCAGGTGGCGATCCGCAAGGGCAATGGACGGTACCTGCGCCGAGTCGCGGCCAACCCCGAGCCTTTCGTCGATTTGCCTTGACACCCCTGAGGCGGCTTCGGGACACTCGTCGATGGCGACTGGTGACCGATGTCCGGCGAGAGCGACACCAGGAAGGTCGACCTCGTTCTCGAGGGCGGTGGCGTCAAGGGCATCGGGCTGGTCGGCGCCCTCGCCGTGCTCGAGGAGCGCGGGTTGCGCCCGCAGAGCCTCGCCGGCACGTCGGCCGGCGCCATCGCGGCGGCGCTGACCGCAGCCGGCTACACGGCGGCCGAGCTGCACGGGATTCTCGCCGAGCTTGACTTCGAGAGCTTCAAGGACGAGGGCTGGGAGGATCGGGTGCCGCTGGTCGGCATCCCTCTCAGCGTGCTGAAGGACGAGGGCATCTTCGAGGGTCGCGGGCTGCTCGAGTGGATGCGGGAGCTGCTGGCCGCGCGTGGCGTTTCAACCTTCGGGGACCTGGTCGACCCGCAGTTCACCGCGGAACCTCGCTACCGCTACAGGCTGCAGGTGATCGCCTCGGACATCACCGACCGCCGGATGCTTGTGCTACCCCGTGACGCGACCCGGTTCGGGATCGAGCCGGACGAGCTGGGGGTCGCAGAGGCGGTGCGGATGAGCATGAGCATCCCGATCTTCTTCGAGCCCTGGCGCTGGGCCGCGAAGAAGGCGGCGCCGGACGCCGGGAACGGGGCCGAGCACCTGATAGTCGACGGCGGCGTGCTCTCCAACTTCCCGGTCTGGCTGTTCGACTCCGACGGTGAGCCGCCGTGGCCGACCTTTGGCCTGATGCTGGTCGAGCCGGAGCCGAGGGAGCCGGTCGCCGTTCGCCTCGAGTCCGCTGCCGGTTCCGGACCGGACATCTTCGACTTCGTCAAGGCCCTGGTCCAGACGATGCTTGAGGCTCACGACCGGATGTACCTGGAGAACGACTCCTACGTGAGGACGATCGGCGTCCCCACCCTTGGAGTCCGGACGACCGAGTTCGACCTCGCCCGCGAGCGCGCGGAGGCGCTCTACCAATCGGGCCGCGACGCCGCGGAGAAGTTCCTCGAGACGTGGGACTTCGACGCCTACAAGGCGGCCTTCCGTGAGGGGGAGCCTCCATCGCGCCGGGAGCTGGTCAAGCTGGCCGAGACGCAGACCGCCGAGCCCGGGTAGGACAGAAGATTGGCGGCCCACGCCTAGCGCGGACGCGTCTGGTGGGAGAGACTTGATCTATGAGGGCTTCTGCGAAGCCGAGGGCATCGAGGTTCAGGACCTGACCAGCTTCGAGGGCGACTGAGATTCGGTCGCTCCTGTTTAGGGCGGTCGCGCATAGGGCAAGGTTCACGGGATGAGGTTCCGCAAGCTCGGCGATTCGGAGATAGAGGTCTCGGAGATCTCGCTCGGCTCCTGGCTCACCTACGGCGGCGGGCTGGAAAAGGAGCACACCGAGACCTGCACCCGCGCGGCGTTCGACGCCGGGATCAACTTCTTCGACACCGCCAACGTCTACGGCGGTGGTGCGGCGGAGTCGGTCTGGGGGGAGGTGCTGACGGACTTCGACCGCGACTCCTATGTGCTCGCCACCAAGGTCTTCTTCCCGATGTCAGAGACCGACCGCGGGCTCTCGCGCGAGCAGATCCACAAGCAGATGGATGCCTCGCTGGAGCGTCTCCAGACCGACTACGTCGACCTCTACCAGTGCCACCGCCCCGACCCCGAGACGCCGATCGAGGAGACGATGGAGGCGCTGACCGAGGTCTGCGAGGCCGGCAAGACGCGCGAGATCGGCTTCAGCGAGTGGACGCTCGAGCAGATCGAGGCCGGCCTCGAGGTCCCGGGCGCCAAGCAGTTTGTCTCCTCGCAGCCCCAGTACAACATGATCTGGCGCGCGCCCGAGGCCGAGCTGATCGGGTTCTGCGATGAGCACGGGATCTCGCAGATCGTCTGGTCGCCTCTAGCGCAGGGAGTGCTGAGCGGCAAGTACAAGCCGGGCGAGCCGCCGCCCGATGACTCGCGTGCCGCCAGCGAGGAGATGAATTGGGCGATGGACCGCTACCGCTCAGATGACCTCCTCGAGGCGGTTCAGCGACTGGTGCCGATCGCCGAGGGCGCCGGGCTGAGCATGGCAACGATGGCGCTCGCCTGGGTCCTGCGCCAGGAGAATCTCGCTTCGGCGATCATCGGCGCGTCGCGGCCCGAGCAGGTCCACGCGAATGCGGAGGCTGCGGGAGTCGAGCTTTCCGGCGACACTCTCGAGGCGATCGACGAGGTGCTGGGCGATCTCCCGGTCACTGACGCGCGGCGCGCGAACTTCGTCGAGGAGGGCGTCAAGCACCGCTAGCGGTTGGCCGGGTGCCCAGCAGCGAGCGAGGCCACGCCCGGCGGGCCGCCGTCTAGCGCTTGTTGATGTAGGTCTCGACCCCGGAGCCGGTGCCGATGACCAGATCGGCGCCTTGTCGGAGTTGATCCGGTCCGCGGTGATCATGTCAGCGTTGGCAGTGCCCGCTGTAGTAGTCGCGATTGCCGAATCCGCCCTTGCCCTTGCCGAAGATGATCCCGAGCCCGTAGGCCAGGCTGAATTTGCCGTTCGTCTGCTTGAGAAAGATCGAGACGGTGTCGTCGCCGTAGTTGGCGGCGACGATGTCCTTGCGCCCGTCGCGGTTCAGGTCGCCAACCGCGACACCGTCGGGGTCGGAGCCGGCGGTGAGCCGGATTTCCTGGACGCCTGTGGGGCAGCCACCGGGGTCGGGGCCGGCGGGCTCCGGAATCGTCCAACGGCGAGAATTGGTGCGTGGGAGACCTCCAGATCGTCATCGCGGCGCTGTTCGTTTCGGCAGCAGGCCTGAACGCACTCGCCAATCGCCTGGCGGTTCCGTATCCGATCACCCTGGTCATCGGCGGCCTCTTGATCGGGCTGATACCCGGAATCCCGGCCGTGGAGCTCGACCCGGACCTGGTCCTGCTCGTCTTCCTGCCTCCGCTGCTCTACTCGGCAGCCTTTTTCGCAGACCTACGCACCTTGCGGGCCGACGCGCGCGTCATCTCACTGAACGCGATCGGCTTGGTGATCGCCACCGGGGTGGTGGTTGCGGTGATAGCCCACGAGCTGATCGACCTCCCCTGGGCGATGTCCTTCGTCCTTGGCGCAATCGTCTCCCCGACCGACCCGGCTGCCGCTACGGCAGTCATGAGGCGGGTCGGCGCGCCTCGCCGGCTGGTCAACATCCTCGAAGGGGAGAGCCTCTTCAACGACGCGACCGCGCTGGTCGCCTACAAGGTCGCGCTGGCGGCAGCCGTGGGGGAAAGCGTGGCGGCGTCCCACTCGGCGCTGGCGTTCTTCGTCGACGTGTTCGGAGGGATCGCGATCGGGCTTGCGGTCGGCTGGTTGATTGCCGAGGTGAGGAAGCGGGTCGACGACGTCAACACCGAGCTGACGATCTCGCTGTTCAGCGCATACGGAGCGTTCGTCCCGGCTGACCAGCTCGGGGTCTCCGGGGTCCTGGCTGTGGTCACGGCCGGGATCTACCTCGGGTTCCGGGCGCCCGAGATCGCCTCGCCCGAAAGCCGGATGCAGGGGTTCGCGATGTGGTCGGTGCTGACCTTTCTGTTGAACGCGACGCTGTTCATCTTGATCGGGCTGCAACTGCCAACGATCGTCGACGGTCTCAACGGACGCCCGGCGAACGAGGTGGTCGGCTACGCAGCCGCGGTGTGCGCCGCGGTGATCGGGGTCCGCTTCCTGTGGAACTTCATCGTCACCTACCTGATCCGGGCGATCGACAGGCGTCCCTCGCAGCGCGCCCGTCGGGCCGATTGGCGGACCCGGGTCGTGGGGAGCTGGTCTGGCATGCGCGGCGCGGTCTCGCTGGCGGCGGCGCTGGCGCTACCGCTCCAAACCGACGGTGGCGCGCCGCTACCGGGACGCAGCCTGATCCAGTTCATCACCTTCGCCTTGATCCTGGTGACGGTGGTGGGCGAGGGACTGACCCTGCCCTTGCTGATCCGTCGCCTGGGTGTGATCGATGAGGGGGACGAGGAGGAGCAGGAGGAGATCCGGGCCCGACTGGTGATCGCCCGGGCTGCGCTGGAGCGCGTTGAAGAGCTCGAAGGCGAAGAGTGGACTCGCGACGGGACCGTGGAGCGGGTGCGGGCCCTCTACCGGTTCCGCCAGCGCCGCTTCAAGGTGCGCGCGGGGAAGATCGACGACACGGACGGGATCGAGGAGGGCTCGATCGCCTACCAGCGGATGATGCATGAGATATTCGCGGCGCAGCGTGACGAGCTGGTGCGGCTGCGGAACAGCCGCCAGATCAGCGGCGAGGTGATGCGGCGGGTCGAGCGCGAGCTCGACCTGGAGGAATCGCGACTGGAGCTCTAGCCAACGACGGCACGCTCCTTCGTACGTCCGCGTGGGTGCAGCCGGTCGGCCACGAACATGCCGTGGAGGTGCTGGATCGCTACGGAGCCCTCTCCCACGGCGGAGGCCACGCGCTTCACGGAACCGTGCCGAGCGTCGCCGGCCGCGAAGACGCCGGGCATGCTCGACTCGAGCAGGAACGGGGGGCGATCGAGCGCCCAGGCGCGGTCATCGCGAAGATCCGACCCCGTGAGGACGAATCCCTGGGAGTCCCGGTCGACCTCGGCCGGCAGCCACTCGGTGTGGGGATGCGCCCCGATCATCACGAAGAGCCCGTCGGCGGCGACCGTTTCCTCGACTCCCTCGGCGCGATCGCGAAGCACCAGGTAGTCCAACCACCCGTCGCCACCGCCGCCCACGATCTCGGTGCGCAGCCGGACCTGCACATTCGGCTCCGCCTCCACCTCGCGGGCCAGGTAGTCCGACATCCCGGCACCGAGGGACTGCCCGCGCACCACGAGCGTCACGCTCCGGGCGTACCGAGCAAGATGCAGGGCAGCCTGGCCGGCCGAGTTGGCGCCGCCGAGGACGTAGATGTCCTCATCGACGGTTCCGGGACCTTCGGAGGCCGTACCGCCGTAGAAGACGCCGGCGCCGCTCAGGGCCTCCAGGTCCGGAACGTCGAGGCGACGGTAGCTGGCGCCGGTGGCCAGGAGCACCGCCCGGGTACGCACGGGGCCGGTGTCGGAGAGGGTGACGGCGAGTGCGTCCTCCTCGCGCCGTAGGTCGGTGACCCTCTGCATGAACGCGAAGTTCGCTCCGAACAGCCACGCCTGTTCGTATGCCTGCTGCGCCAGACGCCGACCGCTGACGCCTCGGGGGAAGCCGAGGTAGTTGCGGATCAGCGAGCTGGACGTCGCCTGTCCCCCGACCCCGCCCTCGTCGACCACCAGCGTGCTGAATCCCTCCGAGGCCCCGTACACGGCCGCCGACAGCCCGGCCGGCCCAGCGCCGACGATCACGAGATCGAAGTCCATCCGCCCAGGGTCGACGGGCGACCCGGTCGCCTGCATCAGCTCGGCGTTGCTTGGGTCCTCGAGGACGGTGCCGTTGGGGAGGACGACGATCGGGAGCGGGGCTCCATCGCCCGCCTCGGCAACCAGGGCGCGGCCATCACTCGAGTCCGCCAGGCAGAACGAGTGGGGCATCGCGCAGCGCCCGAGGACGTCTCTCAGCTCAAAGGCCCTGCCGCTCCAGGACTCGCCGACCACGTGGATCGTGTGCGGCATTTCGCGCTGCGCCTCCGTCCACTCCAGCAGCAGGCTCGAGATTGCCTGGAGGAAGAGCTCGTCCGGTGACCCATCGGGCCTGAGGATGGAGTGGTCAATGCGACCGTGGGCGATCGAGTCGAAGACCTCCGCGCCGGTCTCTGGATCCCCCCATTCGCCCCAGGCGAGCAGCAATCCCCGCTTGGCGTTCGGATGGAGGCGGCGCGCCTCGTCCAGCAGCATGATCCCGCTCATCCCGGCGAGCTGCTTTCCGACCAGGATCAGTGCGACCTGCTCGCCGCCGGCAGCAAGCTCCTCCAGGGAAGCACGCGCATCGTCGGGCGATCCGACGCCGATCACGCGGTAGTGGCGCTCGTAGCGGTCGCGCAGCTCTCGCTCGACCTGGCTCAGCGCCCCCTCGTCCTCATCAACTGCGACCAGGACGGGGCGAGACGGGTGTTCACGTTCCATGGGAATCTGCTCCTTTTACGAATCCAATCGAGATCAGGCGGGACTGTGCGCAGGGGTCGCCTCGCCGACGAAGCGCGCATCCGGGAGGACGCGATCCAGCCAGCTTGGCAGGTACCAGGCGGCCGGCCCGGCGAAGCGCAGCAGCACCGGTACGAGCAGCAGCCGCACCAGGAAGGCGTCCAACAGGACGGCGACGCCGAGGATCAATCCCATCTCCTTGGGCGGCAGGGGCCCCGAGAGGGCAAAGGTGAAGAAGACGGCCACCATCACCGCCCCCGCGGCGAGAATCACACGACCCGAGTGCGCCAGCCCGCCGACCATCGCCCGGCGCGCGTCTCCCTCACGCTCCCAGTGCTCCTTTGCCGAGGAGAGCAGGAAGACCGTGTAATCCATCGAGATCGCGAAGATCATCGCGAAGAAGAACACCGGCGCCCAGGCGTCGAGGAAGCCCTGCGGCTGGAAGCCGAGCAGCCCGGCGAGGTGCCCGTCCTGGAAGATCCACTTGGCGATCCCGAAGGCGGCGCCGGTCGCGAGCAGGTTGGTGACGACACCGATCGCAGCTGCCAGAGGCGCCCGGAATGCGAAGAGCAGCAGCAGGAAGCCGAGCGCCAGGACGAGCCCGATCACGACTGGTGTCTTGGCCGCAAGCGCGGCCTCGAGGTCGTGGTTCTCGGCCGCCGGGCCGCCGATCAGGGCGCTGGAGGGCAGCTCCGAGCGCAGGCGATCGATCGTCGCGCCCAGCCGGGGACTCGAGGGATCGCCGCTGGGTACCGCCTCGATCAGCGCCTGACCGTTACCGCCCGGCCGGGGCGGCAGGGACCGGGCGATGCCGGGGTCGCTCTCGAGGGTGGTTACGGCACGCTGCGCCACCGAGAGCGGAGCGACAATCTGAAGATCACCGGGTGCGCCCAGCCCGAAGCCCGCCTGGATCTCCTCGTAGCCCTGCCGGGACTGATCACCGGCCGGCACCACCTTGATCGAGGGCATCCCGGTCCGCAGCGAGAGCACCGGCAGGGCCAGGGCGACCAGCGCCATCACGGCCAAGCCCCCGAAGAGTCGCGGCCGCCGCCAGAGCAGCTCGCCCCAGCGGGCGAAGCGCGGAGAGCGATGCTCGCCGCTGTGCACCCAGGGAAGGGACAGGCGGTCGATCCGGGGGCCGAGCTTGGCGAGCGCCGCGGGCAGCAGCGTCAACGTTGCAGCCAGGGCGAAAAGGACGGCGACGATGATGCCGAGGGAGGTCGAGCGGAATGCCGGGCTCGGCACCAGCATCACCGCCGAGAGCGAGACCAGCACGGTCAGCCCAGAGAAGAGCACCGCCTTGCCCGCGGTGTCCATCGTCGTCGCCACCGCCTCGACGGGGCCGAGCTTCTGGCCGAAGGCGGCTGCCCGGAAGCGAACGACGATGAAGAGGGCGTAGTCGATGCCCAGCGCCAGCGCGAACATCAGCGCGAAGTTCATCGCCCAGATCGAGATCGGCGAGACCAGCGTCCCAAGGTAGAGAAGACCTGCGGAGGCGATCAGCGCGGCGATGGTCAGCATCAGCGGCAGGCCGGCGGCCACCAGCGAGCCGAAGGCCAGCACCAGGATCGCCATCGTCACCGGCCAGGAGATGACCTCGGACCTGAGCATGGCGTCGCGGTTCGCCCGGTTGAAGTCCGCCCACATGGCCGAGGCGCCGGTGAGGTTGACGGCGACTCCAGGGCCGGCCGCGGCGGCGAGCTTCGTCTCGAGGCGATCAGCGGCGTCAACCATGGCGTTCGCATCGGCGGCGGCGGCGGCACGGATCACGGCGGTGTGGCCGCCCGGGGAGATCGAGAGGCCCGGCTGCGGCGGTGAGACCGGGCCCACGGCTGGATCGCGCCGCAGAACCCGCTCCGAACGGGCCACCGTCTGGCGGAACTCGAGCGCGGTCGCTCGCAGGTCCCGCGAGTCGACGACGACCTGCAGCGAGTAGCTGCCGGAGCCGGCAAAGTTGCGATCGATCTGCTTGCGCGCCTGAACGGACTCTGAGCCGTTCGCCTGCCAGCCGGCGCCGGAGAGCGCCGTTTCCACTCGCGGAGCGAGAATGCCAAGCCCGACGGCGATCAGGGCCCAGGCGATAAAGACCCGCCCGCGGTGCTCCGCCGCCAGCCGGCCGAGGCGGCCGATCGGTCCGAGAGCGCTCATCTCGTTGAGCTTTGGTGTGGCGGTCACGGGTGCCCCCTTCGCATAGTTAGCACGATCGTTCGTGCGGAAGGGTTCGGAGTATACGAACGGTCGTGCTAACTTGTCAAGGGTGAATGTGACGGATATCCGCAGCGAGCCTGCGCCCCCCGCTCGCAGGCGACGCAGCGACGGCGAACGGACCCGCAACGCGATCCTGCGGGAGGCCGGCCAGCTGGCCACGGTCGAGGGGATCAGCGGACTCTCGATCGGCCGGCTGGCAGAGACCGTGGGGATGAGCAAGAGCGGCCTCTTTGCCCACTTCGGATCGAAGGAGGAGCTACAGGTCGCAACGATCGAGATGGCCCGCGACGTGTTCACCGAGGAGGTGGTCGACCCGGCCCTCGCGGCCCCGATGGGGCTCAAGCGTTTACGAGGGCTCGCGGAGAACTTCCTGCGCTACGTCGAGGGCGGCCTCTACCCGGGCGGCTGCTTCTTCGCCTCGGTCGCCGCCGAGATGGCGATGCGCCCGGGCCCGGTACGTGACGGGGCGGTCCAGGTCCTGGACGAGTTCTCGAACCATCTCGAGAAGGCCGTGCGCGACGCCCAGGCCGAGGGCGCTATCGATCCATCGGAGGATGCCGGGCAGCTCGCCTTCGAGCTCGGCTCCTACCTCTCCCTCGCCAACGCGCAGTTCGCGATTAGCCAGAACCCGGCAGAGATCGACCACGCCCGCCGCGCGCTGGAAGGCCGAATCAAGGCAGCGGCTGCCGGCGCGTAGTCGTTCGACCCGCCGCCGAGTGCTTGGTCTATCGGCCCATCAACGGGGCGTTCGATGACATCGAGGTGCTCGGCGCGCTTTGCAGGCGCTTCGCAGCAACCAGGGGTGGGGACTCGAGTGGCCATCACGGTTCCATGCGAGACCTTGATCCCCGCAATCTTCGCCGCGACAACTGCAGGTATTAAGAGAATTCTTCTGCTTCCTTCGTGTCAGCTTTCAGCTTCGGTGCTGAACTCCGCTCGAGGAACGCAAACGAAAGGCACGCCGTGCAGAGAATCAGAGCAGCAACTCCGATACCGCCCACGCGAACCAGGCGCGGCACCCGGGCCCGACGCCGCCCCAGCCAGATGGTCTCCACCGAGCCGGCGCAGAGACTTCGACCGGTGGCGGAGATCAGCTACGTGGCCAAAAGGACCCCCTTTGGCCTCGCGGTCTTCGTCGAGCGTGCAAACTTCGGCCGCCCCTTGCGCCTGCGCAAACCGGAGCTGATCTGCGGCTCGGGCTGGAGTGGTTCCGAGGAGGCCTCTCGCGACCTCGCGACGGCGATCCTGCTCGACGCTGGCGGCGACGAGGCGCTGGCCGAGCGCCTCGGCCCGATCTTCAGCTCCGAGGTGGTCGCATCGCTGCCGGTCGCCGGATTCCGCCTGACGCGGGATCAGGTCGTCGAGTGGATAGACGTTCGCAGCCGGGTGACCGAAATTCCAGCCGGGTGGGGCGCGATCCACTGAGATGCGTTGCGCTGTCTATTGGACCGCCCGTAGGCGGAGCGCCAATGTGGGACATGCCTCAACGGCTCGCTTGGCGTGCTCGAGTTCGCCTGCGCCGATCGGCCATTCGGCGATCAGCGGGTAGCCCCAGTCGTCGAGAGTGATCGACTCAGGGAACAGCTCTGCGCACAGCCCGTGCGCCTCGCAGGCGATCGGGTTGATCTCGAGCTCGACCTTCTCGCTCATGCGCCCACCGGCCCCAGGGCCCGGGGTTCGGGGACCGGCATCAGGTCGCGCAGAGCCGGATCCGTCCTGCACGGCTGCCCCCGCTGGTGGTCCTGGAAATCCGACGAGAAGGCAGCGATCGCGCTCGAAACCAGCCGCGCCGTGCCGTCGGGATGGCGGCAGGCGCCGCGGCCGAACACCTGCGAGCACCAGCGGTCCACCGTCTGCAGGCCGGCCGGGCCACCGACGCCGTCGGCGATTCGCGAAAGGCCGTCGGCTATTGCGTCGAGGCCCTGGTAGCAGGGACCGCACTGGCCGGCCGACTGGGAGGCCAGATAGTGCACGATCCGGGCAGTCTCGGAGACGCCACAGGCGCCCTCCTGCAGGCCGATGACGACGCCCGGTCCGAGGCTTCCTCCCGCGTTGCGCAGGGCGGCGGCGCCGAGACGAATGCTGTCCGCGTCCACAGCCCTGAACCAGGTCCCTCCATATCCGCCGACCAGAATCGCCTGCGGAGTCTCCTTCCAGCCGCCGGCTGCCTGGGCCAGCTTGTCGAGGGTGGTGCCTCCGGCGACCTCGTAGACGCCGGGTCGGGCGATGCAGCCGGATAACGTGATCAGGTGAGTTCCGGGGTCCTCGGTCGTCCCCAGTTCGCGGAACCAATCGCCACCGAAGCGTGCGATCAGACCGAGGTGCGCGAGGGTTTCGACGTTCTGGACCAGCGTCGGCTTGCCGCCAAGGCCACGCTCGAAAGGAAGGGGGGGCTTGAAGGTCGGCTTCGGCGGCCCGCCGTCGAGATAGTTGATGAGCGCGGTCTCCTCGCCGGCTACGTAGCCAGGGGGGGTGGGGACGACGCTCAGCTTGATCAGGTCGACCCCCGTCCTCAGGCGCTCCTCGACAGCCTCGGACGCCCGCTCGCAGGCGACCGGGTCAGCCTGTTCGACGCAGACCAGCGCCTCCCAGGCCCCGACCGCCATCGCCGCCGCCGCGGCGCCGTCGAGGACCAGGTGGGGATTGGACTTGAGCAGCAGCGTGTCCTTCCTGCTGGCCGGTTCCCCCTCGGTCCCGTTGACGACCACGATCGGCCGGGTGCGGCCCGCAACCGATCGAAGCTTGTCCGCGGCCAGGAAGGCACCGCCCCCGCGGCCGAGCAGTCCGCTGTGCTCGACCTCGGCGATGAGATTGCCGGCGATCCCGTCCGAGTCGAGCTGCCCCAATCGGGCCAGGTGGTCCTCCAGGCGCAGCGGACCCCTGGAGGGCAGATCGCGCAGAAGCCTGGCCGCCGTCACGCTCATGCGTTCGACCCCTGGACAGCGCCGGCGACGGTCTGGGTGGCCTGGTCGATCGAGATATCGATCTGCAGGCTCGCCGCAGCCCCATCTGCCCGTCTCACCGATGCGGTCAGATGGGTTCCTTGGAGGCTGGTGACGCGCCCCGTGTAGAGGGTGGGTCGCCCGGGGGGGCCGAGGGTCACCATGCTCTGCGACATCGAGACCCCGCCGTCGCCCAAGGGCTGGCCGACGATGCGGATGCCCAACGTGCCGCCCTGGGCCCCGCTCAGCTTCATCGGAATATCGATCCCGATCAGGCCACTGGCGGAGACGGGACTCTGAAGCAGGGAGCCCTTGAGCTTGGCCGAGAAGGGGACGCTCAGCTGCGGGGACTTCGGTTGCCGGGCGGCGGTCAGGACCGGGTGGGCAGCACGCATCAGGGACTGAGGAGTGCCCGCCCTCAGCGCCCAGCCACCAGCAAGCGGGCCCGCGATCACCCAGGCGGCCAGCGCGACGGGAGCCGCGGCAATCGCCAATAGCGCCACGCTGCGGTGGCGGTCCTCGATGCCGCTCGCGGAGGCGATCCGCCAGGCGGCGGCACCCAAAACGGCACCGACGCAGGAGGCGGTCAGGGCCAGCATCCAGAGATGGGATCCGTCGCTTCCGGTGCCGATGCCATGGACTATCGCCAGTGGCCAGCACGCGTAGGCGGCCCAGTGGACGCCCCGCCAGGCTCGATATCCGAGGCGGCCGCGGACGATGCTTGTGACCGTCACCGCCAGCAGCAGGTCAAACGCGATCGCACCGAGTCCGAGCCACAGCGGCCGGTATGCGGAGCCGAAGGGGACGATCGAGTCCGTGATCGCGATCGGGGCGAAGCCGTCGGCGAGCGTGGTGACGATGTGAAGGATCAGGACGACAAGCGCCAGCAGGGAGACGTTTCGGTGCAGGCGGTCGATCACGAACCTCGGCCAGCGCTCGCTGCGGATGCGCTTGACGTCGAGGATGCCGAGCACCATCGTCGTGCTGAGAAGGATCAGCGTGATCGCTCCGGCCGCCCGGGTCAGGAACCAGTACGAGCTCGGGGTGACTGCGAGAACCAGGGAGCTCACAGGAAAACGCTCACCCTGTCTCCGGCGGGCCACCCGGCGATCAGCCTCACCTCGCCGGAGGTGCCAACGAGGCGGGCCGGGAGCCGGCGGGACCCGAGCCAGCCCGGCGCGGTCTCGGGGCGCACGATGGCCGCGGTGCTCGCGGTGTTGGCGTCCACACAGGAGGCCGCGGCAACGCTCGCGGTGCGCCACCCGGCGCCGGCGCTGCGGCCGAGCCGGGGGTCGATGATGTGGTGTCGCTCCTCGCCGTCGGGCCCAGCCCAGCGCCGGACCTGCGTGCTGGAAGTTGCCAGGGCACCACAGCTGAGGCTCACCGTCTGCCCCTCGAAGGAATTGGGATCGGCGGCGCCGTCGTCGCAGACCCTGACCCTCCAACCGCCCATCGGCGGCTCCCCGGACGTCGCGATATCGCCGCCGAGGCTGACAAGGACCCCGCACCCGAGCTCTTCGTGTATCCGGGTGGCGGCGCGGTCGGCGGCGAGCGCCTTCGCAGTCGCGCCGAGGTCGAGCACGACTCCGCTCGGGATCCGCACCGTGCGCGCTGCTTTGTCGACCTCGACTACGCGCCAGCCGGGCACAACCGCACCAGAGGCTTGAATCGACGTACCGTCTTGCACGGCGTCGAAGTCGCGGTCATAACCGATCGCCCGCAGCGCCGCCCCCACGGTCGGATCCACGGCGCCGTCCGTGAGCCGGGCGGCACGCAGCGCCGAGCCGACCGCGGTCGCGAACAGATCGCTGACCGCCGTTGCCCGGCCCTTGGCCCGGTTCAGCCGGCTCAACTCGGAGTCCTCGCGGAAGCGGCTGCAGGCGCGATCGAACCGATCCAACTCGTCCTCGAGGATCCTCCGCGCCGAACCGAGTTGACTGGGGCCGGAAAGGACGAGCTCTGCGCCGGTTCCGAGCGCCCTGAAGGACACCTTGGCGACCACGGCTTACGAACCGCTGGAGACGACAACCGGGGGGGCTGCCGTCGGAACGGGAGGCGCCGGCGGCGGCGCCAGCGCAACGCTCGCAGGACCATCGAGTCCTGCCGAGGGGGCGGGCAGGCCGGCTCTCGGCGGAACCTTGCCGTTCGGGGGCGACGTAGCGCCGCCCGGCGCCTTTGCCAGCGCGGTCGAGAAGCTCGGCTTGGCCGCTTGGGAGATCATTCCGGCGATCGCCACAACGGCTGCAATCGCCATGACGATCAGGCCCTTCGAGAGCGCAGAAACCCTGCGAAGACCCCGGTCGCGGGCGTTGATGCGATCGTCCGGGCGACGCAAATCGGGCCGTGTCTTGTCGATCGAATCCATGGCTCGCTCGCCGACCCTAGGAGCCGCGGGTAAGCCATCGATAAGAAATTCATGAGATAGCTCTCACGTTTGAAGACCAGCGCCCGGTGGCCGGGCCGGAACCAGCCTCGCTAGGCGCGCATCCAGCGCTAACGATGGCTTTCGAGAGCCCTAGGCCCAGTCTCACCCCTGCACGGGCATAGAGCCCTTTGACGATAGGGCTACAACGAGAGCAATCTGGCCGACATCGGGCCCGATCCAGACTTTGGCCAAAGGGCGTTAGTCGCTGCTGGAGGACTCCGAGGCGGTTGAAAGTGCCAACAACAACGAGGCGATGCTTTGCAGCCCTTTCGTCGCCAACCAGCGGAGGGGGTGGGATTCGAACCTACGAGGCGCCATAGACCCCCCAACGGTTTTGAGACCGACCCGGAACTCAGTCGGGCATCACGTACGCATCGGCGAGCGCTCGCACTTCCGCGTAGACCCGGTCCTCGCGAAGCGGGTCGATCACCGGCTTGCGGATGCTCTCGAGGGCCCAGCCCTGCTGAGCGTCCGTCGAGGACGCCTTGCCGTGGAGGTCGATCGCGTAGGTGGCGAAGTCACGGACGAGCCACTCGAAGATCAGGTCGACGACGTCCCGTGGCGTCTCGGCAAGCTCAGCCTGCTCGAGGATCAGCTGCCCGTAGGGCAGCAGCGTGAACAGCTCGGCGAGCGACAGCTGGAAGTCGAGGTCCTCGCCATCTGCTCGGGCGTCAACGGCGCCGTATAGACGAGCGCGACCAGCGACTCGGCCTGCTCGCGGAAGAGAGCGACGTTCGGGACTTCCCCGAACCGGTCGAACACCGGGCGCCAATCCGGGAACTTGATCCTGCCCAGGCCCCGGGTCGGGCCCTGCGCGAAGAGGAAGGCGTCGTCGGCGTCGTCGTGCCGAGCGGGGCGGGCTTCCAGCGCCTCGGCCCCGAACAGGTAGTTGGGCAGGAACTTCAGGACCAGCGCGAGGTTGACGTGGACCGTCCCCTCGAGCTTCGGCAGCCCGCCGATGATGTTCTTCGCCGCCTCGAAGTAGGAGTCGCGCTCGAATCCCTTGGCGGAGATCACCTCGCCCAGGAGGCTGACGATCCGCTCGCCCTCGGTCGTCACGCGCATCTTGTTGATCGGCGTATAGAGGAGGTAGCGGCGGTCCTCGAGGCTTGCGCTGCGAACGTAGTCGACGGCACGCGCGCCGTAGAGCTTCGTCGCGAGCAGTCGGGCGTAGGCCTCGGTGAGGATCCGGCGGATCTGCGGGAACTCGGTCACCCGCTTCCCGAACAGGACCCGGTTCTCGGCCTGGGTCACCGTCTCGTAGAAGCAGTGCTCGCTCATGCCGATCGCACAGAAGCCGAGGTTGAACTTGCCGACGTTGATCGTGTTGAGCGCGGCCTCGAACGCGGCCGGGCCCGGTGCAGGAATCTTCTGGCGCGACGGGATAGTCCTCGAGGTCGAAGGCGCTGACGTACATCTGGGCGTGGACGACGTTCCTGCGAAGCTTGTAGGCGGGGTGGCTCCTGTCGGCGGCGAAGAAGACGTAGCCCTCGGGTCCCTCGACGTCGGCGCGCCGCCCGAACACCGAGACCATCCCGGCGATGTTGCCGTTGCCGATGTAGTACTTGCCGCCGTTGGCGCGGAACCCCTCGCGCCGGCTGCACGTCGCCTCGCTCCCTGCGTCGGGCGTGAGGACCATGTCGGTCTCGTAGATGTCGGCGCCGTGCTCCCGCTCGGAGAGGCCGAAGGCGAACACGGCCCCGTCATCGAGGAGCCCGGTGGCGCGCTCGCGGGCGGCGCGGTTGTCGGACTGCCAGATCGGCCCGAGCCCGAGGATCGTGACCTGCCACGCATACCAGTAGGTGAGCCCGTAGAAGCCGAGGATCTCGTTGAAGGCGGCGTTGCGCCGCGTGTCCCAACGCTTGTCGGCGTCACCGCCAGCGTCGCGGGCCGGCGTGAGCAGGGTTGCGAACGCCCGCTCGCGCCGGAGGAACTCGATGAAGTCGCCGTACCACTCGTCGCTGCGCGTCTCGGCCATGACCGCGACCTTGCCCTTGGCCTCGAACCAGTCAATGGTGGCGCGGAGAAGCCGCCTGCGTCGCGTCGTCGAACTCCGAGGCGTCGTAGGTCGCCGGATTGAGCAGACGGCCCGTGGCTGTAGAGGTTGCCGTGGTCATCGGGTGCAGCCTGTCAGAGATCGGCGCCAGACGCCGCAGATCCCCGGATGGCCCCTCCAGGGCGTTGGCTAGCGGTGCGAAGGTGGTTGACCCAGCGACTACTCGGGAATACAGTCAGATGCAATCTCCGATCCGAGGAGGCGTGATGGCCTGGCATCTCTCTGGCTCTTATTTCGAAACCTGCTCTTGCGATGTCGTCTGCCCCTGTACCGCCTCAATGTTGCTGGGAGCCACCAGGGACCGTTGCAACGTCGTCTTGGTCTTCGCCATCAAGAGCGGCGATGTGGACGGGACAGACGTCGGGGGGTTGACGGTCGCCGCCGTCTGCGACACCCCGAAGGTGATGAGCGAGGGGAACTGGCGCCTCGGCGTCGTCATCGATGCGGCGGCGTCCGACGATCAGGCCGAGAAGCTCGGCGGCGTCTTCTCGGGGGCGTTGGGTGGTCCGATGGAGGCTCTCGGGCCGCTAGTGGGCGAGAACCTCGGCGTTGAGCGCTTGCCGATCGAAGTCAACGAAGATGGCCTCAAGCACTCGATCCGCATTGGGGACGACGTCGATTTCGAGATCGAGGACGTCGTACCCTTCGGAGTTGAAACCGGCGAACCCGCCAAGCTCACGGGGATCTTCCACCCGGCAGGTTCCGAGTTGACCGTCTCGCGCGCGACGCGCT
Organism: uncultured Actinomycetes bacterium; assembly: GCA_963738305.1. Classification (GTDB taxonomy): domain Bacteria; phylum Actinomycetota; class Thermoleophilia; order Solirubrobacterales; family 70-9; genus JBBRHQ01. Next base: position 221,936 of record CAVTVU010000011.1, read on the forward strand.
CGCACATCGATGCCTTCGGCATCCAGTACGAGGCCAAGGCGGGCTTCTCGGCGTCCGAGTTCTCCTGGGCCGCCTGAGCCGGCGGAGACCCGATGATGGAATCGGCGACGATCCGGCGAGCCCCGCCGCTTCCCGGCCTGGTCCAGCTGGGGCTGATCGGGCTGCTGATCCTGCTCGCCGCCGTGGCCTGGGCAGTCACGGACGGCCAGATGGCCGGCATGGATGCGGGGCCCGGGACCGATCCCGGAGCGCTCGGCTTCTTCCTCGGCGTGTGGGTCGTGATGATGGCCGCGATGATGTTCCCGTCGATCGCGCCGATGGTGATGATGTACGTCCGCATGCAGGAGGGGCGGCGGGCGCACGGTCAGGGTGTGATCGCTGCCGGGACCGTGCTGTTCGTCGCCGGCTACCTGCTCGCCTGGACGGCGGCAGGCCTGCTCGGCTACGCGATCTATCAACTCGGCCGAGAGGTGACGGGGGATGTCTTCTCCTGGGATAACGCTGGGCCCTATCTGGCGGGCGGGATCCTTATCGCTGCCGCGGTGTACCAGCTCACCCCGCTGAAGGACGTCTGCCTTCGCCACTGCCGGAGCCCCTTCGCCTTCCTGATGCACCATTGGCGCCCCGGGGCATTCGGAAGCCTGCGAATGGGAGTGGTCCACGGCGGCTGGTGCGTCGGCTGTTGCTGGGCACTGATGGCCGCCCTCTTCGCGCTCGGATTGATGAGCCTGGGCTGGATGGCGCTGATCGCGGCCCTGATTGCGGCGGAAAAGCTCCTGCCATGGGAGGCGGCTGCGAATCGCGGCATCGCGTTGCTGCTCCTGGTCCTCGGTTTGAGCGTCGCCTTTGTCCCGGCCAGTGTTCCGGGGCTGATCCTTCCAGGCTCGCCCGAGGCGATGGGCGCGATGGAGCGGATGGGCTCGATGAGCGATGGTTCGGATCAGGGTTCGATGCAGGGCGAACCGATGAAGGGCGATCAGATGAAACGCGAAGCGATGCCTGACGAGCCGATGAACGATGGCTCGCAGAGCAGGAGCCCGATGCGCTGATTCGAACCCGCGAGGCGCCCTGAGAGCCCGCTACCGTTTCCCTGTGAGCAACCAGCGAGTTCCCGGTGGGGTCGTGCACAAGCTACCTCGAGATCTGCGCGAGGCGCTGATCGCCAACGGCACGGCACTCGACGCCTGGAAGGACATCACACCCTTGGCCCGCAACGAGTTCATCTGCTGGGTCGAGGATGCCAAGCGCGAGACGACGCGAGAACGCCGCATTCGTCGGACCCAGGAGGAGCTTGAGGAGGGCCAGCGCCGGCCCTGTTGCTGGCCGGGGTGCAAGCACCGCGAGCGCACCGGCAGCTAGTAGTCGGCGCAAGAAGCGCGTTGGAAACGTTTTCGACCCGCTATCGAAACGGGCCTTGGACAGGATCGGCACCAGATTCTCCGCATTTAGCCGGGGATCGCTGACGGGTCAAGCAAACGAGGGAGATCTGTTGAAGGGTTTGGCGAAGGGAGATTTTCCATGCAGGCGCTAGGGACGGCGGAGCGATCGGTCGGCCGGCAGGACCCAAACGGGGGCAGAGGAGAGCCCGATCAGGACGGCCTCGTCGCCGACGCGGTCTCCCGGGCAAAGGAAGGCGACACGGAGGCGCTTCACTTCCTCTACGTGCGCTATGCCCCCGACGTTCTGGGCTACGTGATGAGCATCGTCAAGGACCATCACGAGGCAGAGGACATAACCCAGGACGTCTTCATCAAGCTGATGACGGTGATCAAGAAGTACGAGGCGCGCCAGGAGGTCCCCTTTGCGGCCTGGATCCTGCGGGTCTCGCGAAACGCGGCGCTGGACCGGATGCGGGCCCGCCGGGCGATCCCCACCGAGGAGGTGCGGGTCACCGACTCCGGGGCGGGCCAGATCAGCTCAGAGCGGGTCAACGACCTAAACCAGGCGCTCGACGAGCTGCCCGAGGGCCAGCGCGAGGTATTGGTGCTGCGCCACATCGTCGGGCTCTCGCCGATCGAGATCGCCGACGCGCTGGGCAAGACCGAGAGCTCGGTGCACGGGCTTCACCATCGTGGCCGGCGCACCCTGCAATCGGCGCTGGTCGAGCTGGGCGCGGCGCCGGTGGTCTTCCCGGGGGTTTAGCGGCTCCTCGTCAGCGCTCGCAGCGCCTCTCGGAGTCCCTGCCGGGGCCGCCCCTGCAGAGATCCGCTTGTGGCCCGCCGTTCAAGCGGTCAGATCCCTTGTTGCCGAACAGCTTGTCGCGCCCTCCCTGTCCGAACAGCTTGTCGCGCCCTCCCTGTCCGAACAGTCTGTCGCGCCCGGACCCGCCGGTCAGCCGGTCAGCTCCGGCGCCCCCGGTGGCCTTGTCATTGCCGCGGCCGCCATTCACCCGATCCCTGCCGCCCCCGGCGCAGATCAGGTCATTGCCGCCCAGGGACCTGACCGTGTCACTGCCCCCGAGCGCGACGATCACGTCGCGCCCGCGAGTTCCCTTCAGGGCATCGCGGCCCGACGTGCCGACCACGGTCGCGGCCCGGCCTGAGCAGCTGCCGACTCCGATCTTGACGGTCCCGGTGTCGGTGCCGAAGCCGAAGTCGTCGAAGCTCGTGAAGATGATCCTGTCGGTGCCCTTGAAGCCCGGGTTCGGCGTGTACTTGACCGTGGAGGGGTTCGCGAGAGGCGCGTCGTCGCTCGTAGTTCCGTGTTGCGGGCCGCCGTCGTTGGCGACGAAGCCGTTGGGATCGGTTTGCTCATAGGCGGGGCCGGTGTCGGTGCACTCGAGCTCGATCGTGATCGGCGTGCCCGGAGTCGTGTTGACCGTGCTATCCGGGCATTCGGGGCTGCCGTCGGGCGCCCAGTCAGGGTTGCCGTCGAAGTGTCCGGCCACGTCTTCGAGCGGCACGGGGAAGGGGCTGGTGTCGTCGGCCCGCTCCATCACCAGCGCGCCGGAGGTGAAGGTTCCTCTGACGTAAGCGATGTACTGCCCGTCCGGCGACCAGGTGCAGTTGATGTCGCCCTGCGCGGCGTCATCGGAGATGTCGGTGAGCCCCGTACCGGTCGCGAGGTTGACCGTATAGATCTCAGCCGTCGAGGTGTTCCCCGGAGTGGTCTGCAACGTGAAGCACAGCTTTGACCCGTCGGGGGAGATCGAGGGTTGATACTCGTCGATGCCGCTCGCCGCCTGCACGGGCGTTTCTGCCCCGCCCCCAGCCGGCTTCTTGACGATGTCGAGGTATTGGGGATTCGGGTTGTCCTTCGCGTAGTAGATCGTGCTGGAGTCAGGGCTCCAGGCCGGCTTGAACTCCCGTATCGAGCTGGTGGTCAGCGGCACCGCCGCAGCCGAGGTTCCGACGGTCTTGACCATGATGTTTCGGTCAACGCTGTTGTCGGTTGGCTGCTGCTCGTATGCGATCCGGGTCCCGTCCGGAGACCAGGCCGGGTGGTCCGAGCTGATGCTGTCCCCCACCTGGGTGGCGTCGAGCGGGGTGAGCGTGCCGGACACGAGGTCTCGCACGAAAAGGTCGTAATCCTCGGTTGCCGGCGTCCCGGGGGTGCCGTTGGCGAAGACGATCCTCGTGCGGTCGGGCGACCAGCTGCCGTGGCGGCTCTGCCCTCCGAGCGGGGTGATCGGAGGCGAAGCCGTCCCGAAGCCGGTACTGCCGATCACCGGGCGCACGTAGAGGCGAGCGGTCGAGTCATCGCCCGCCGTTGCGCCACGCCCGCTGGTGAAGACGATCCTCCCATTCCTTCCCGAGAGCACGGCGTTGGCCGGCACCACGAGGACCGCTGATCCCCCGATCACGAGCGCGAAGACCAGTAGTCGTCGCACCACGAGATCCGACCCTATCACCGAGGAGGCCTGCCTAGCGCCTCAGCAATCAGGGGCTAGAACATCCGGCCGCCCGGCCGGCGCGCTGGCAGCGCGCGATTTATTTACGAGCGCCGAGACGGGTGCAGTACCCGATCACGCTCAAAGGCGCCGCCGGACCGCCGGTGTCGCCCTCGGCGAAGGCGGTGACACCCCACCGTCGGGGACCGAGCGGCCCCGAGGAGATCGGCAACGCGACTGCGGCTCCGCTCTGGGTGCCCACAAGACGAGCCACGAACCCGCCCCCGACCAGGGCCCAATTGCGAGGGCACCTCGACGCCTTGGCGCTTTGAGAGTGAGTCTTGAACTGAAGGGCCGCGTCAACCCTTTGATTCCGCATTACGATCGTCCCGCAATAGGCGAATGCCGTCAGGCGGCCCTGACCTTGGACGAGGCGAAGCGCGCTCACCCGCCAGGCGCGGTATCTCCTGGCGGAGGAGAGGACGACCTCGGCCGGCCCGTCGCTGGAGGAGAGATTGTTGACGGAGAGCTTGAATCCGCCGGAGATCGGATGGCTGCCGGGCGCGCACTTCGCGCTGGCGCTTCCCACATTCAAGCCGGCCTTGCTGTTCCCCACCAGGGTCCGGTGGGCAGTGGCGACGCCGAGCGGCGAAGCGATCCGGGCGCAACGGACATAGGCCGTCAGGGCCACTGGATCCGAACCGCCGCCGAGCTTGTAGGCGGCGACCTTCCAACTTCTCGGACCCTCCTTGCGGGATAGATACGGCAAGAGTGCGGTTACGTCTTTCTCAGCCGCGTTGACCTCGGGCAGCTGATATCCGCCCCCGATCGCGCGGGTCCCCTGCGGGCATGAGACGGTCACTGCCCCGGTGCTTCCGCTGGGTCCGCGAACCTCCTTGGAGGCTTGCTTCGTCGTGTTCGGGCCCGTTGCTGCTCCCGCGGGTGTCGCTCCGAGCAGGAGCGCGGTGGCGAAGGTAGCTGGCAGCGTTGCCTTGAGGAGTCTGAGATTGACCATTCGCTCCCATCGGCAACCTGGTGGGCAAGCTTGAGATCTGCGATCGCACAGCGCCCTTGGCGCAACATGGCAGCCAGGCGATCCCCGCGTCGTCCAGTCAACGCGGACGATCGCATGCATCATTGGCTCGAGAAAGCGTTGTAGCTCGCGCTAGGAGCGACGTGGTTCGCCGCGGGCAAGGTGGGTCTAGTGTCCCGGGGAATCGTCGCTGCGACCATGGACCCGTCAATCGGAGGCTCCGCCCTTACCGCTACCGAGGCCTCCGAGGCGCATGACCCGCTACGTGATCGATCCGCCCACCCTCTTGCACCTGATTACGGCGGACGCCCGACTCGATCCCGAGCACCAGCTCGTCGCCCCCCATCAGCTCCAGTGGTTGACGACCTCGACGTTGTGCCCGTCGGGGTCGAGGACGAACGCGCCGTAGTAGCCCGGGTGGTACACGGGCCGCTCGCCGGGCCCGCCGTTGTCCTCGTATCTGGCGGCGAGCGCCGCGGCGTGGAAGGACCGCACGGTCGCGTCGTTCCCAGCGGGGAAGGCTAGGTGAACGTGCTCGGTAAGTGGCCGCTCGTCGTCGATCAGCGAGAAGCTGTAGTCGCCGCCGACGAACTGCACGCGCCCGGGCTCATCGTCGCCCAGGCGGATCCCCGCGTGCGGCGCGATCGTCGCGTAGAAGCGCTTGGACGCCTCGAGGTCGGTGACGCGGATCCACAGGTGATCGATGCTGCCTGAGGGCACCGGGCTCGACCGCTCGCCGTGGACGGCCTCGGCGCTGTTGCCGTCCGGGTCGAGCAGGAAGCCGCCGTAGTAATCGGGTCCGTAGATCGTGCGCGGCCCGGGCGCGCCGTCGTCGCGGAAGCCGGCGTCGATCCCCGCCTGCCAGAAGGCGTCCACCGCCTCGCGGGTCGGCGCACGGAAACCGACGTGCAGACCGCGGGTGAGCGCGTGCTCGCGGTCCGTGGGGCCGATGGCCCAGTCCTCCCACTCGACAAGCTCGGCGTCCGCGTGGCTAGGCTCGACGCCCACCACGGAGAGCACGGTGCGGTAGAAGCGCTCGGACGCGGCCAGGTCCGAGACGGCGATGCCGACGTGGTCGAACACTCCGCGAGGCTACCGTCGCGGGCATGCTCGGGCTCGAGACCCACAAGGGAGGCGACCGGGAGGCGGAGCGTTTGGCAAACCGGGCTTCCCCGTCGGCGGGACTCACAGAAGGAACGGGATGATGGCGTGGACACGCGCCTTGTACTGGGCATAGGCCTTGGGAAAGTGGCTACTCATGATCCGCTCCTCCTCCCCGGCCTTCCACCAAAGCGCTCCGCAGAATGCAGCGAGCACGACGAAGCCGAAGGCCCGTCCGTAGTTGATCGCCGTGCCAAGCGCCATCACGATCAGACCGGTGTAGATCGGATGCCGTGACAGCGCGTAGGGGCCGGACTCGATCAGCTCGTGGTCTTGCTTGAAGGTCACCTCCGCACTCCAGTTGCGCCCCAGCGCAATCCGAGCCCAGACCGTGAAGGCGGCTCCAGCGAGGACGATGCAGTCGGTCACGACCCCCAGCGCCGTCGTCGTGTGCCATAGCTCCGACTTCGCAGAAACGTGCAGGAGTCGCGCGCCGGCGAGCAGTCCCGCGATCAGGAGGACGGCCACGAGGCGGTAGGAGACCCATCCTCCGCGCTCGACCGTCCGCTTGGTCGTGAACGCCATGGCGACCCAGAAGACCAGCCAGGCAACCCAGCAAACCTGAATGAAGAGCCACGTCGGGTCGTTCATCTCTCGTGCCCAGGATCCGCGCCGTCGGGTATAGCCGGATTATCTCGTCCGGCTCGACGATGTCGCAGAAGAACGTGGTAATGCTCTTGGCGGATGGGGGGCATGAAAAGTGGGAAGCCGTTGTCGTTGGTGGCGGTGCAGCCGGTCTCAGCGCAGCGCTCGTCCTCGGTCGCGCACGCAGACGAATCCTCCTGGTCGACCGGGGCGGACAGAGCAATATGGCCGCCGCGCACGTCGGTGGAGGTCTCGGGTTCGACGGGACCCCGCCCGGCGAGCTGTATGCGAGTGGCAACGCTCAGCTGGCGGCCTATGACTCGGTCATCACGCACGATGCTGAGGTCGCAGACGCCCGCGTGGACGGGGATGGCTTCGCGCTGGCAGTTGGCGATGACGAGATCCGCACCCGCTCGCTGATCCTGGCCACCGGGATGGACTACGAGGTGCCCGATGTGCCGGGCTTTCGTGAGCGCTGGGGTGGCGCCGTCTTTCACTGCCCGTTCTGCCACGGCTGGGAGATTCGCGACCGCAAGCTGGCCGTCTATGCCGACGGCGAGATGGCTGAGCGTCTTGCCATTCTGGCCCGTGGATGGACAGACGACGTGACCGTCGTCGACCCCGGCGAGGTGGCCAGACTGCGGGGTGATGACAACGAGACGGTCCTGGCCTTGGTTCGGCACGATGGCTCCGAGCTTCCGTGTGAAGCGGTGCTCCTGCATGCGCCGCTGCGCCGCCGTGGTCACATCGCGGAAAGCATCGGGCTAGAGATCACCGAAGAGGGCCTGGTCGCAATCGACGCGCTCGGCCACACCAGCCTGCCCGGTGTATACGCCGCCGGCGACGTCGCAGTTGCACCGCAACAGGTGCCGATCGCCGCCGGCAGCGGCCACATGGCCGGCCTTGTGGCGGTGCGTGAGCTCCTGCTCGGCCGCCCGGCCTAGCTGAGGCATTATCGGCAGGCGGGCGAACTTGAGATGTGATCTGGGCCTATGTGGCTGGCTGCCCAGAGAGAACCGCAGAAGGCCTGAACCCCTTCACGATCAGGTAGATCGCGAACGACGCTTCGAAGACGAACACCGGAATCGCGAAGATGCCCGCTGCGCTGCTGTATATGTCGAAGACGCCGAACACCACCAGGATCTTCGAGGCGAAGATCAGCGGGCCGCCGATCAGGCCGACCATCGCGAGTCTCGCCGGCATCAGGCCGGTCGTATACATCAGGTAACCCAGCAGGAGATCGTCGACGCCAACGCAGAATCCCGGCCCCATCAGGAAGGTCCAATCATGGATCGCGACGAGCGTTCGACCGGCAATCACAAGTGACCCGCTGTTGGCGCCGATCGATCCCGCCAGATCGTCACGCAGCGTCAGGACCGACAGGAGGGCGATGAAGCCGACACAGATCATCGTGGACTCGACGATCCGGAAGGCGACGTAACCAAGCGCCATGCGCTCGTTCTGCCGCTTGAGGATCGGGAACATCACGACCGCCACACCGATTCCGCTGATCGCCAAGAGGACCTCCAGAAGAGCGGCGAACTCGACGCGCCCTTCGCCGCCCGCTCCGAGGATGTAGTTGTGGTGGTGGAGGATCGAGTGGTAGAGAAGCAATGCCGGAATCGACGTGATGAAGGTGATCGCCATGAACCACCCGGCCCAGGACGCGGCCCTTCTCTCGCCCGGCGTCGGGAGTGCCGCGCCCGTCTTCATCTCCATCGCCATCTTTCTCTCCGTACCCGTCAGGGCGGCGGTGTAACTGCGGCCGGTTGTGCGGATGGAGGGCAGAGACGCCGCACTCCGGCTCGCGTGCGCCGCGGAGTGTGGGTGGATATTTTCGTGGCCAACCGATTCCGAGGAGGCGGCGATGCGTGCACTTCAGGTCAGGAGCGAGGACGGCCCCCGAGGCAGTGGTGGTCGCCGAGGTTCACGAGCCTGAAAGCGAGCTGATCATCGGCGTTCGGGCTGCCGGGGTCTCCTTCCCCGACCTGCTGATGACCCGGGGCGAGTATCAGGTTCGCCAGCCGCTGCCGTTCACGCTCGGCTGGGAGGCCGCGGGGGAGGTGATCCGTGCCCCAAGCGGGGGCGCCTTCTCACCGGGGGACCCTGTGATCACCTCAGCTTCGGAGCCCATGCAGAGCAGGTGGCGGACCCGAGGCAACTTTCCGCATGCCCGACGGCCTCAGCTTCGAGGAGGGCGCGGCGCTGCCGCTCAACTACCTGACGGCATTCGCGGCGCTCGAGCGGCGTGGCGGGATGCGCGCCGGCGAGGTCGTGCTCGTGCACGGCGCGGCGGGAGGCGTCGGCACGGCAACGGTGCAGGTGGCGAAAGCGCTCGGAGGAGTCGCAATAGCTGCCGTGTCGAGCGAGGAGAAGGCGGACGTCGCCCGCGATGCCGGCGCCGACACGGTGGTCATAGGCGAGGGCTTCCGGGAAACAGTTGGAGGGACCGGTGAACCTGACCGTCGATCCCGTCGGCGGCACCGAGCGCTTCAAGGAGAGCCTGGCCTCCGGCGACCGCCTTCGCCTGCTCGTAGGCGGACTCGATCCCTTCGGTGACGAAGTAGAAGGTCGTGCCTCCCTCCATCTCGATCGGATCGTGGGCGTAGTGGGTGAGGACGTAGGTCGGAGCGTGATACGGCGGATCGTCTCCCCACCAGCCCTTCCAGTCCGAGTCGCCCCATTCGCCGCGGATCGGGCCGAACATGTTCCGCCCCATGATGAAGGCGCCCATCCCGTCCATCATCTCCGACATCACCTGCTTGTTGACGGGGTGTCCGCCGCTCTCGGGGCCCTCGTCGAGGTGCCACCTGTGCAGCTCGATCCCGCCGACGCCGAGCGGATTGTCCTCGCTCTGGTTGGGTCCGGCGACGAAGCCGTCGGCGGACACGGACATCGAGAGATTCACCTTGTTGCCGGCCTGCGTGCTCATGCGGCACTCCTGTCAGTGGTTGCGATCCGGTAGCCGATGTGCGTCACCTCGGGAGTCTCGATTGTCCGGATTCTCCACCATCCGGCGCAGCTGGTTCTCCACCATCACGCGCAGCGAGGCGCCGTCCTCCCGCCAGACTCGTAGGGATTCGCAGGAGTGGGTCTGTGCGGCCGTAGGGCCGTGCTTTGAGGAAAACTGGCCGGGATCGTCCGAGTCGCTCGGTCAGCTAGTCGCTCGGCTCGCCTCGGCGGTCAGCGAGCCGCATCCGCAGCGCGTCGAGCTTCTGCCGCGCCTCGTCACGCTGGGCGGTGGCGTCTTCGGCCGGGTCGTCAACCTCGGTGCTGCCGGACGCGACCTCGAAGCCTGCCATCTCGGCCGCCTCGATCAGCGCGGTCGCGTCCTCGGGGCCGGTGAAGCAGAACTCGTGCCGGTAGCGCTGGCCCATGTCTCGAGCGTACTCCGATGCTGCAGGCCGAACGCGTGGATTCCTGAATGCTGCTTGACTGGACGAGGAGCGGTCTGAGGGCCTCCTTGCAAGACACCCCTCGCGTCGAGCGCGATCGGTTCGCGGGTTGCCTGACACCGACACCCCCAGCGCCCCTCTGGAATGACCACGATCCTGGCCATCTGGCCGGCGATCCGGGCCTGGGATCCAAGCGGGTCTTCGGGAAGACCAAGCCCACCGAAGGGATGCAGACATGAGCGCAGAGCAGAACAAGCAAGCAGCGCAGGAGGCCTACGCGGCGTTTGCCAACGGCGATGCCGAGGGTGCGATGCGAAACATCGACGATTCGATCCAGTGGACGGTCCGCGGCGAGAATGCGCTGACCGGGACCTACAACGACAAGCAGGCGGTCGGCGAGCTGTGGGGGAAGTTCATGAGCAAGGACTTCAGCAGCAATCCCCACGACTTCGTCGCGGAGGGCGACAAGGTCATCGTTCTGACCGGTGTCAAGCTCGAGGGCGAGACGGTCGAGAGCGCCGACGTGCTCACCTACAACAGTGACGGCAAGCTGGTTGCGTTCGAAACCCTCGGCGACACGACGGTAGCCGACCGGGTATTCGCCAAGTAGGCAGAGTGCCGCAGGAGCGAGGGCGCCGTGACTTGCCGCCGGCGACGGTGCGGGGACGCGGTGCCCCCCTTCTCGGCGGACCTCAAGCGTCGTCAATCTTCCAGGTGCTGGGCCACGGCCTCGGCGGCGCCGCGTCCTCGACCCGAATCCGCGCGTCAACTGCCAGTGCCCCCTGGGGCCCGGCCATCACCGGGTTGAGGTCGAGCTCGACGATCTCGTGGTGAGCGTCGACCATGGCGCCGATTCGGAGCAACAGTCCCTGAAGCGCTCCGAGGTCGGCCTCGGGTCCTCCGCGATAGCCGGTCAGAAGGGGATAGATCGCCAGCGAGCGGATCATCTCGTCAGCCTCGCGCGCGGTCAGGGGGCAGATTCTCACCGTGATGTCCTTGAGCAGCTCGGCCTGCGTCCCGCCTGCCCCGCAGGCGAGCACCGGCCCGAACACGGGATCGCTGACCACGCCGACCAACAGCTCGGTGCCGATCTCGACCATGCTCTGGACGATGAAGCTCTCGCGCTCGACCCCGGCGCCGCTGAGCGCCTCGTCCATCTCCACCGCGGCCCATGAGACCTCGGCCGCGCCGTCAAGCCCCACCCGGACCGCGTCGAGATCGGTCTTGTGCACGATCGCCGGCCCGGCCGCCTTGAGCGCCACGCGGCCCCCCAGCTCTTCCGCGGCGTGACCGGCGGCGACCGAGTCCGTGACCGAGCGCCATTCGGGCATCGCGACGCGGTAGCAATCCAGCAGCTCGGTGATCTCCGCCAAGCCGAGCCATCCTCCACCACGAGCGAGAGCCTCAGCGATCACCGCGGTGGCGCGATCGGCATCGGCACCGGCGATCACCGCCGCCTCCTCGTCGGGCTGTGCCCGCCACTCGACGTGGCGCATCACCCGACCGAGTGCCCGCACTGCGTCCTCGGGATAGAGATGCGCGGGCACGCCCCCAGCGTCGGCCATCGCGGCGTGATCTTGAGCCGACATGAAGACAGCTTGCACGGGTATCGGCCGGTTCAGCCCCGCGCAGGCGTCCCGAACCGCCTCGGCGACGTCCTCGGCACGCGTCAGCAGGGGCCGGATGAAGATCACGATCAGCGCCTCGATCCCCTCCCACTCGGCGAGCCTGGTCATCGTCCTCCGGTACTGCTCGGCGCTCGCCGTGGCGATCATGTCGACCGGGTTGGCGAGCGAAGCCTCGGGTGCCAACCCCTCCCCTAGTGACGCTTGCACCCGGTCGGGCAGCGTCGGCACTTCCAGGCCAGCCGCCTCGCAGGCGTCGGCGCACATGATCCCGGGCCCACCTGCGTTGGTGACGATCCCAACCCGTCGGCCAGCCGGAAGCGGTTGGTTGGCGACCAACGATGCCACATCGAGCAGCTCCGCGAGGCTATCGGTGCGGATCACCCCAACCTGGTCGAAGAGCGCGTCGACCGTCACGTCGGAGGCCGAGATCAGCGCCCCGGTGTGGGATCCGGTCGCCCGCGCGCCGGCAGGCGATCGGCCGCTCTTGACGACCACGATCGGCTTCTGGCGCCCGATCCGCCGGGCCACCTTGGAGAAGCGGCGCGGATTGCTGAACGACTCGATGTAAAGCAGCGCGACCCGAGTGCTCTCGTCGTCCTCCCAGTATTCGAGCAGGTCATTGGCCGTGATGTCGGCGCGATTGCCGATCGAAGCGAACGATGAGACACCGAGGCCGCGATCCTCGGCGAGATCGATCAGCGCCAGGCCAAGGGCACCACTCTGGGTTGCAAAGCCGATGGTCCCCGACGGCGGCATCGACGGCGCGAAAGTGGCGTTGAGCCTCCCTTCGGCAGCGGTGTTGAGAATCCCCAGGCAGTTCGGGCCGATCAGCCGCATCCCCGCCTCACGACAGATCTCGAGCAGCTGGCGCTGGCGCTCGGCTCCCTCCTGGCCCACTTCTGCGAATCCCGCCGAGATCACCACCATCGCCGGGACCCCCTTCTCGGCACACCCCCGGGCTACATCGGCGACGGCCTCGGCAGGGACGGCGATCACCGCCAAGTCAACCTCGCCGGGCACGTCGCTGATACTGGGATAGGCGCGCACGGCCTGGACGACCTCGGCCGAGGGGTTGACCGGATAGACGACGCCACCGAAGCCCGACTCGAGCATGTTGTGGAAAAGCTCGCCGCCGACGGTGCCGCGCCGGCGCGAGGCGCCGACCACAGCGACCGCGCGGGGCTCGAGGAAGCGGCGCACCGCGGCGGCGGCGGCAAGCCGATCTCGCTGCTCGAAGCGCTCGACCGCCTCAGGGGAGAACGAGGTTGGAAGTTCGATGTGGATTGCGCCCGGAACCGAGGACGTCTCGACCGGGAACCCGCTCTCGCGGAACATCTCGACCATGCGCCGGTTCCCCAGCTGCACGTCTGCCTCGAATATGGAGATGTCGTGCTCGATTGCGACTTCGGCCAGGTGGGCGAGCATGATCGTCCCCACGCCCTTTCCCTTGAGTTCGTCGGAGATCGCGAAGGCGATTTCCGCCCGGCTCGGTCCGGTTGCAACGTAGGTACCCTGCCCGACCAGGCGGTCACCGTCGCCGCGCGTGGCGACCATCCCGTAGCGTGACTCGTAGTCGACGTCGACCGTGAGGCGAGCGGCGCCCTCCAGGCTCGCGGCGGCCGTGAAGAACCGGAAAGCGCGGGACTCGGGACTGAGGGCGCCGAAAAACTCGATCAGGGACGGCTCGTCGCCAGGCCGCACTGGCCGAACGTGGATTGTGGAGCCGTCGCGTAGCGCAACATCGGCTGCCCGGTGGGCGGGATATACGGCTGTCACGGTTCGATGGTATTCGCCCGCGATTGAGCCATAGCAGCGTCGCCTTGAGCCACGACACAGGCCTCTCCGATAAAACGACCTTGTGTTCACGGGCCTCGGATTCGTCCCGCTCCTTCTGATATTTGCCGTCGCAGCCTTGGCCGTTTGGATCGCGGGAATCCAGCTGTCGATCTCGACCGATTCGCTCGACCTTCGGTTAGGTCTTGGCGAGGCGCTTGGGGGAGCGATCCTGCTCGCGATCGCCACCAATCTGCCTGAGATCGCGATCACCGCTTCGGCAGCGCTCGCGCACCACCTCGGGATCGCGATCGGCAACATCCTCGGCGGCATCGCGATTCAGACTGTCGTCCTGGTCGCGCTTGACGTGGCGATGGGCCCCGAGTCAGCACTCACGACTCGAGCGGCCTCCCTCGTGCTTGTGCTCGAGAGCATGCTCGTCGTCACGGTGCTCGCGATTTCGGTGATGGGCGCGCAGCTGCCATCCTCACAGGGAGGATTGGAGCCGGCCGCCGTACTCATCGCGGTCACCTGGCTGGTCGGGATCTGGCTGATCAACCGAGCCCGCCGGGGGCTGCCCTGGCATGACTCTTCTGGTAACGCACCCGGCGCCCAGGAGAAGCCGCGGGGCCACTCCAAGGCGGTGACGGCGGAAAAGATGAGTCTCGGCCGCGCCGTTGCCGTGTTCGCGGTGGCTGGAGTGGTCACCCTGGGCGCAGGGGTCGTTCTGGAGAGGAGCGGTGAATCCATTGCCACCCACGTCGGGCTCTCGGGCGTCGTCTTCGGCGCCACGATCCTCGCCGCCGCGACAGCATTGCCCGAACTCTCGACCGGGATCAGGTCCGTCAGACTCGGCGACTACCAGCTTGCGGTTTCCGACATCTTCGGCGGAAATGCGTTCCTGCCAGTGCTCTTCCTGGTAGCGAGCCTGCTCTCAGGCACGGCCGTCCTGCCCCAGGCGCAGCCGACCGACGTCTATCTCACAGGTCTGGCGATCGTGCTGACCGTGGTCTATTCGTGGGGCCTGATCATGCGCCCGCGCTGGCAGGCCTTTCGCATTGGTGTCGCTTCGCTCGTCGTGCTCGCCCTTTACGTCATCGGCATCGCCGGACTCATTGGAGTGACGAATCGGTAAGACGAGGTAGCGGAGGGGGTGGGATTCGAACCCACGAGGCGCCTTAAGACGCCCAATGGTTTTCGAGACGATGCCCAAGGTCATTCCATATGAGAATCAGTGTCGTGCGATCGGTATGCGATCGGCTACTGCAAGCCGTTTTTGGGGTAGATCACTCGCTTGCCGTCGGCGCGGACCTCGTAGATCCCGCCAGGCCAATGAAGTTGAGCGTGCCCACGATCAGCAGCAGGATCGCTGCGAATACGACTCGGCCTGTACCTCGCATACAGCCTCCTTCGGTTGATACGCCGCCAGTTCGCGGCGCGGCGGGGATGCGCCAGGCCAACGTGGAGTCTCGGGGCTGGCGCACTGGTTGCAATGTTATGCGGTGCACGGTCGCCCTCGCCATGGCAGCGCCTTGGTTTCGGGGTCGCGCCAGACGGCGCCAACCGCCCTCGCAAGTCCTCGGAATGCGAGTACGAGGGAAATCATGGGTACGGATTCGCCGCATCCATACGCGCGCCTGCGTGTTACCGGGTGCTCGCCTCGTCCGGGACGCCGCCGGCGGGAGGGGCTGTCTCTACCTCGAAGCGGCTGCCGGCTCCCGCGGTTCGTGCCCAGTCGCGATCCGCGCAAGGACACCGATGCCGTCCCAGAATCCTTCGGGAATCGCGGCCGACGGCGAGGCGCCCGGATGGGCGTTGGCGATTCGTACCCGGAGCACACCGGGTCTGATTCGGAAGCGAAGTGGTGGCTCCAGCTTCATCGCCTCACCGTCGATTCCGGCGGGGACGATGCCGTCTGCGTCAACTTCGAACTCGGGGGCCGACCACTCTTTCTTCGTGGGTGCCCCAGGCCGACCGCCCCGCCTCCGGCCCGATGCCACCGCGACCCCGAGCAGGCCGTCGTCGATCCTCGGGCGGGTTCCCGAGCCGACCGCCCGTCCGAGCCGGTACCGGTTGTTGGAAACCAGGATGATCGCCCCCGTGGAGTGCTCGGGGCCATCCGGCCCGCTCCAGCGCAGATCGAGGCCTCCGCCCTCCGGGCCGAGCGCTTCCGGCAAGGTATCGAGGATCGTTCGCAGCTTCGCATCGCGGTAGCCCTTCTACTGCACCGCCTCGGCGTATAGCCCCAGCGAGACGTTGTTCACGAAAACGCGTCCATTTACCTCAGCCAGGTCGACGCGGCGCTCGCCCCCATCGACAAAGGCCTCGAGCGCGCCGACCACGTCGTCGCGATCGACCCCGAGGTCGAGAGCGAAGTGGTTCCGGGTCCCGGCCGGGATGCAGGCATAGGGAAGGTCAAGCTCGGCGGCGACCATTGCTACCACGGCCTGGGAGCCATCGCCGCCGGCCATCGCCAAGGCATCTGCGCCGTCCGCAACCGCCGATCGGACCAGGTGCTCCAGATCGGTCCCGAGCGTCAACTCGATCGGCTCGATTCCCCTCTTTCGTGCCTCCTCGGCGAGTTTGAACTTCTCCGCCTTGCCACCTCCCGATTTCGGGTTGTAGAAGAGGACGGGGCGCTTCGGCGCCGGCGCGTCGGGCAGCGGCGCGTGATAGGTGACGGCGGTCCTTGCCGCCAGGGCCGCCAGAGCGAGCCCGGCCACGATCACGATTGCTGCTGCGACGTGGTCCCCGTTGCTCACGAGCAGGATCACCGTTGCCGCGAGCGCGAGAATCCCAACCGCCAGGCCCAGGGCTCTGGCAGCCCCTCTGCGAATCAGGCCGTACCAGAAGGCGGCCAGCCCGACCAGCAGCAGGACGAGAACGAACAAGACTCGGGGGAACTCCTGGACCATGACCGCGACCGCGACGAGCAGCATCAACGGCGGGAGGAGGAGAGCCGCGATCGCCGCCGCCCGGCGAGTCTCTCGACGTTTCAAGCCGGGTGGAGACTGCTGCGACGGCACCGGCGCCTAGCCCTCGCCGACGAGCCGACGGCTGCGGGTCACCTCAGCCGGGGCGCTCTCCATCGGGGGTGCCTTGTCGCGGGGGTGGCGCGCGAACCAGTCGGCGTAGCGGTTGGCCAGGGGAGCGGCGGTAAGGCCGTGGGCGAACACCGAGAGCCCGATGGTGAGGTAGATCGCAAGGACGATCAGGTGCTCATGGGGAAGCTGGGATTCCTCGATGATGATCACGGCGAATACGATCGAGGCCAGGCCGCGAGGGCCGAACCAGCCCATGAAGCCGAGAGTCGGCAGTCGAGCCTGAGTGCCGAGCATCGCGATTGCGACGGGGATGATTCGCACGACCGTCAGGCTGAAGACCGCGTAGAGGACGAGGTCCCAGCTCAGATCGCCGAGCGAGGGCCCGAGCAGGATCGCCCCGAAGATGACGAAGGTGAGCCCGTTGAGAACGCTGCCAACCTCTTCGGTGAGCTCGTTCATGTCCCCGGGATCCCGCTTGATCACCGCGCGGAAGACCATACCGGCGACGAAGGCCGCGATAAAGCCCGACCCGTCGAGCGCGTTCGCAATGCCGTAGGCGAGGGCAGCGCCGGCGGCCGGGATCACCTGACGCCAAGCGCCGTCGATCAGGTCCTTGCGACCGGCATAGTTGACCACGGCTCCGATCAAGAGCGCTGCGGCGACGCCGCCGACGATGCCGTAGCCGACCTCATCCAGAACAAGCGTGACCCGGTTCGCCCGCCGGAGATCGAGGATTGGACGTCCGCGGCCGCCACCGCGGCAAAGAGCAGCGGGACGCAGATCCCGTCGTTGAGCCCGCTTTCGACATTCAGGCCCTGGCGGATCCGCCCCGGCACGCCGCGGTTCGGTAACGACCGCCTGGCCGAGAGCGGCGTCGGTCGGCGCCAGGATGATCGCGACGATTGCGGCCTCCCAGAAGGTCAGCTGGTCGAAGATCACTCCAGCCGCAAGCGCCCCGAGTGCGATCGTCAGCGGTAGCCCAATCCCGAGCAGGCGGACGGGAACTGAGACCTCACGCCGGAGCGCTCCGAGGTCAATCCTCGAAGCGTCGGAGAAGAGCACGAAAGCAAGGGTCGCCTCGGCCAACGCCCTCACGGTCGAGCTGGTGCTCTCGATGTCGATCCCGTCGAGGACCTTGGGGCCGACGAGGAGCCCGATCGAAACGAACAGGATCGCCGGGGTGATCGGGGTTCCCGACAGTCGTTTCGAGACGGCGGCGACGGCGATCAGCGCCAACGCCAAGATCGTCAGTGACCACTCCATTGCGATCGGAAACGTTAGGAGCGTGACCGCGGGGCGTCGTCATACCAACGGCATGAAAATCCCGCCCGCAGGGGTCGCCGCGCGTCGAGCGATGCCGCCTGGCTTAGGATCCAGCCCGCCATGGCCGTCGCGAAGGCTCCAGCCGAACTCGCAGAGGTCAAGCTTGCGCCAGCTTTTGAGGCGACGCGACAGGGTGGCGAAGGCGGACTTGATCGCGGAGCTAAGCGGGTCGGTCTCGCGGCTCGGAGACGGTGGAGGCCTCCGCCGGGAACGGCAAGACGACCCTTCTTCCACCTGGGCCGAGGCTGATTCACGTCGATTTGCCTGGCTAGCCCTTGACGATCGAGATGACACTGCCATCGTCTTCCTGCGCAACATCGCAGGCGCAGTTCATCGCGTGGAACCGCTCCCACCCGAGGTGTTCGAGGCGTTGTCCGGCCCTGGGGGGTCCATTTGGACCAAGCGGGTCCCGCCTCTCGGCACCGCACTGGGCGCTCTAGAACGGCCTTTGGTGCTGGTGCTCGACGACCTGCATGCTGTTGCCAATCCCGCCTGTCTGGACATGCTCGCCGCGCTACTCGAGTACGTTCCGGCCGGCTCGCAGATCGCGATCGCAAGCAGGGAAGATCCGACCCTGCCGGTTGCCCGCTGGCGGGCAGAGGGCCTGATGCATGAGGTCGGCGTGGTTGATCTGCGGCTGGATGATCGCGAAGCAGCATTGCTGTTGGAGGCGGCCGGCGTCGAGCTGGGGGCGGGCGAAATTTCTGAGTTGAACGAGCGCACAGAGGGTTGGCCAGCCGGCCTCTATCTGGCTGCGCTTTCGCTGCAGGCCGGAGCACCGAGCTCGGCAAGCGCTGCGGGCTTTACCGGCGATGATCGGTTCGTGTCCGATTACTTCCGCCTGGAGGTCCTGTCACGGCTGCCGCCGGCCGAGGCGCGGTTCCTGATGCACACCGCGGTGTTGGATCGCATGTCCGGCGGCCTGTGCGACTCCGTGCTCGAGGCGACCAAGTCAGCACGTACGCTCGAGGGCCTGGAACGTACGAACTGCTTCGTCGTCCCCCTCGACCGCCGTGGTGAGTGGTACCGCTACCACCACCTGTTCGCGGAGCTGCTGCGCAACGAGCTTGAGCGCAGCGAGCCGGACGTGGCGCGCGCACTCAACGCTCGGGCGATGGCCTGGTGCATCGCCAACGACCTGCCGGAGGCGGCGATCGTCTACGGGCACGTTGCGGGTGAGTTGGACACCGTCGCCGGCTTGGTTGACGCTCTTGCCCTGTCCGTCTACTACGACGGCCGGCTGGAGACCGTTGAGGAGTGGCTGGCCTGGTTCGGAGACGACGAGTTGGCGCAGTACCCGGCGCTCGCCGTCTACGGAGCCTGGATTCACGTGTTGACCGGGCGGTCTGCGGATGCCGAGCCCTTGCTCGCCCTCGCCGACGGGGCAGAGCTCGAGGATTCCGCTCTCAGATGGCAGTGAGACGATCGAGCCATGGGTCGCCAATCTGCGGGCGACGATGATGGGGAACGGTGTCGAGCAGGCGCTCGGCGAAGCCAATCTCGCGGTCGATCAACTTCCCGCCGATAGCGCTTGGATGCCGAGTGCACTGCTCACCCGAGGCGTGGCCCACGCGCTGCTCGGCGCAACCGATCGCGCCAGGGACGACCTGACGTCGACAGTGGAGATGCGGCTTCCAGTCGATGCCGTAGAAGAGCTCTACCTCGCGCAGGGACAGCTCGCTCTCCTCGCGGCCAAACGGGGAGCCTGGGACGAGGCAGGGAAATGGGCGCAGGCGGCACAGACGCTCGTCGACGATGCGGGCCTGGGCGATTACTCAACCAGCGCGATCGCGCACGTGGCGACGGCACGAGTCGCACTGCATGAGGCGAGAGAGAAGGATGCCCGCGCAGCCATTGCGCGCACCCATCGTCTGCGCCCACTACTCGACCACGGTCTCCCTTGGCTGACCATCCAAATCGGACTCGAGCTGACACGCGCGCATCTCGCACTGGCCGAGGCCGGCGCTGCCAGCACGGTCCTCAGCGAGGCCGAGGCGGTGCTGGAGCTCCGCCCTGGCATGGGCTTCCTAATCGAGGATGCGCGGGAGCTGCACGACCGTGTCGTGGCGAGCTCCGGATCGACAGGTGCCTGGGCGATGAGCCTGACGGCAGCCGAGCTCAGGCTGCTTCCATATCTCGCCACCCACCTCACATTCCCAGAGATCGGGAGCCGGCTATTCGTCTCGCGCAACACCGTCAAGAGCGAAGCAGTCTCGATCTACCGCAAGTTGGGCGTGTCATCTCGCAGTCAGGCGATCGAGTGCGCAATCGAGGTTGGGCTCTTGGAGAGCTCCATCTATCCGCCGCGGATCGACGCCACCTGAGAAATCACCCCAGATGGATGAGGCGCCAAGAGGCCGGAACCGGTTGCATATGTGGCTGGCCCGAAGTGTGGCTCGTCCAATGGAGGATCACAGGCAAAAATGGAGGATTACAAGCAACAGCTGAGTCGTCTCACCCTGCACGACGATGCACTCCTCGACGAGATCCTGGTTGAGGACGATTCATTTGCAAAGTCGGTCATCGACGAGCGGACTGCGGCCCTCTTGCGCGTCGCAGCGACCGTCGCTGTTGATGCCGCCCCCTACTCGTTTCAGCATGCCGTGGCTCACGCCCTTGCAGCGGGCGCGACGATGGACGAGATCGTTGCCTGCCTCGAGGCGGTGACACCGGTGACTGGGGCGGCGCGAGTCGTCCAGTGCGCCCCGAAGGTTGCGCTGGCACTCGGCTTCGACGTCGAAGCCGCGCTCGAGCGGCGCCACTCCTGACGCCCGGCTATTTCGTCCTTACGTCGCCGCGACCGGCGGACCTCTCTCCACTGTCGTCGGCGCTGCCTCAGCCCGAGACTCGGTGAAATCGGCGGAGATCCTGACGATCGCCGAAGTAAGCGGCGCAGCGAGGATCAGCCCGACTGCGCCGAACATTGCGGCCCAGGCGCCGATATAGGGGACGTAGCCACCGAGGAAGGTGACCGCGGCAATCGTCCCGACCAGGGGCACACCCAGCGCCCATGCTCCCAATGCGACTACGGCTGCATTTGAAGCCAGCGACGATCGTGACCCCGAGGAAGTAGCCCCGCAGCGAGCTGAGCACACGCTCAGTGATCACTCGGGCCACCGGGATCGGCACACCGAGGTGTCGCTCGGTCCAGTTTCGGATTGTCGGGCCGTCCTTGAGCAGGCAGAAAAGGCTGAGCGCGGTCATCGCGAGGAAGAAGATGATCGACGAGAGCTGACTGAGCCCGCCAACCACCCCATACAGCAGCGCCGAGACGGAGTCGCTGGTCGGGGAGCTCGCGTCCTGCCTGGCGCCCTCGCCGACCCGGGAGCAACGCCGCGAGCACCGGAGCACGATCACCTGGGTGATCGAGAGCAGCCACACAGTGCCGGCGAGTGATACCGCGACGCCGACCAGCAGCCATGACGTCTGGCCGGCGCCGCGCAGCCACCCCGGGACAGCGAAGATCTAACTCAGCTCGCGCTGGTCGATCTCGCTGGATTCGTCGGTCATCCCCGGTTCGCCGTTCCAGCCACGTATGCCTCAGGCAGCGTGGTCAGGGCGCCGAATGACCGGGCCTATTTCGCGTCCTCCTTTGCAGCAGCATCGATCTCGCGCTGGAGCTCGTCTGCGTCGGCATCGATCTCCTTCTCGATCAGCTTGTTGGAGCGCGTCACCGCCTTTTCGAGCTGCTCCTGGATCTTCGATTCGCCGATCACAATTACCGCGGCGCTTCCGGCCTCGAGCTCGTCGCCGAGCTCCTTGAGGTCGTCCCGCGATACGCCGCCCCTCAGGTGGCCGATCAGTCCGCCGGCACCGGCGCCGACAATCGCGCTGCCGATGATCGCGGGCGGGAACAGGATGCCGACCAGGGCTCCGACGCCGGCCCCGGTCCAGGCGCCATGCTGGGTCGGTTTCTCGGTCTTGTGGACATGGACCTTGCCGTCCTCGTCCTTCTCGATCACCGCCGAGTCGAAGGTCCCGATCGCCCCCGCGGCGTGGAGCTCGAACACGGCCTCGTAGTCGGCTTCGGCATCGTCGATGTCGTCATAGATCGCGGCGTATAGGAACACTGGTCTGTCAGCCATTCGGCTTCCTTTCCGATAGGGAGGGTGGTTCAAGCGTGCAAGATCGACCCTAAGACCGGCGTGTGCGGCGTTCATCGTCCAGATTGGGTGAATCGTCGGGGCCTGGGGAGGGTTGAGGAATCATCCATTCTGGAGGATGTGCTCGGAGTCGGGACCTGATGCCATCCGGCCGACGTTTGGAGCAGGCAGATCAGGAGGGCTGTTCAACAGCCATCAGAAAGGAAGGCACCGTGGCAATCTCCGAGCCGGCACTGGAATCGGTTTCGACCGCGTCAACCTCGAACACTCGGATCGGCGAGCTCCGATTCCCAGACGGGGTGCCGGACGCCGACACAGCCGAGAGCGTCTACGACAACCTCGATTCCATGCGTGGCGTGGAGGCCTTCCTGAACGCGTTCCAGGGCGTGTCGATGCTGGCCATCCGCCGAGGCTTTCGCGATGCCGGGGTCGCCGACGGCAGCGTCCTGCTGTTCTCGAAACTGATGGACTCGCACTCGCTCTTTCTGACCGGGAACGCCGATACCGTCTACTTCCTCGCGTTTGTCGACCTCAGCGACGGGCCGGTCGTGATCGATGTCCCGCCCGAGTCCCTCGGGCTCGTCAATGACATGTGGTTCCGCTGGGTGATCGACGTCGGTCTGCCCGGCCCGGATCGGGGCATGGGCGCGCGGTTCCTCCTGGTTGGTCCGGACTACGACGGGCCGCTGCCCGAGGGAGGGTTCGAGGTCGCCCACTCGCTCACCAACGGTGCCTGCCTTCTGGGTCGCGCCTTCATGGAGGACAGCGACCCGGCACCGACTGTGGAGAGAATCAAACTTGGGTTGAAGATCTACCCCTACGTCCCAGGCACCCTCGGGACCAGCATCGGCAGCTTCCTGGCCGGCGAGGCGCCGTTGGCGGCTCTGAAGGAACCCGAGCCGCCGAAGTTCATCGAGGGCACCGGAGTCGAGATGAACACGCTGCCACCGAATGACTTCTCCTTCTACGAGCTGCTCGACGAGCTCGTTCAGTCGGAGCCGGCGTCCGCCCTCAACCCGGAGATCGCCGGCCACCTGAGGTCGATCGGGATCGTCAAGGGACAGGACTTCAAGCCGGACGCTCGCATGCACAAGGTCCTCGAGGAAGCCGTGGCGATCGCCAACGCAACCGCCCGCACGATCAGCACGCGGGCCAGGAGCGATGAAGGATTTGCCTACTACGAGGACGATCCCCGGTCCCACTGGTTCAACCCCCTCTTCGCCGGAGGCTACAAGTGGATGGATCCGCCGGCGGAGATCACCAAGGAGGGCGTGAAGCCGTACCCGACGACGGGTGCGCGCGCGTTCAACTCGCGGATTGGCTTCTTCTACATCGCGACCGGTGACTCCCCGTCGATGTGCATGCGCCTGACGGGCGTCGGCTCGCAATACCTGATGACCTTCTTTGACGCGAAGGGAGAGGTGCTGGACGGCAAGAATCACTACCGCATGACCCTGCCGCCGGACATCCCGGCGGAGCGCTTCTGGTCGATCACGGTCTATGACAACCAGACCCGTTCGATGCTGCAGACCGATCAGGGCTATCCCCGCGCCGGCAGCCAGAGCTTTCCGTCGCCGGCGGCCACCGCCGAGAAGGACGGATCGACGACGGTGCATTTCTCCCCCGAGAAACCCGACGGTGTGGACCCGGGCAACTGGATACAGACTGTGCCGGGAAAGGGCTGGTTCCCCATCCTGCGCTGCTACAGCCCCAAGCGCTCGTTCTTCGACAAGAGCTGGCGGCCGAGCGAGATAGAGGCCGGGGAATAGGACTTGTGACGGTCGCCGGTGTTTCAGGTTCTCCTCTACGCCTTGGCGGCGGCCCTGAACCCGGTCTTGTTGACGGCGACGACGGTCATGCTGTTGCTCCCGAGCCCGAAGCGTCTCCTGTTCGGCTACCTGCTCGGCGCTTACACGGTGAGCATCGCCCTCGGCCTGCTGATCGTCTACAAGCTGCAGGGGTCGGCCGTGGTGGACACGGCAGAGAACACGCTCAGCCCGGCTGCCAGCATCGGCCTCGGAATCGCCGTCCTCGGGGCCACCGCGTGGGAGGCGCGCCGCCACCAAAAGCACTCGGAGCTGCGCAAGAGCAGTGGAGCCGGAAAGCCCGCGGAGACGCCGCGCTGGCGGCAGCTCCTCAACAAGGGCAAGCCCCGGGACACCTTCGTCGTCGGCGCGGTGCTGAGCCTTCCCGGCGCCGCATACCTCGCCGGTCTAGGTGAGATCTCGAAGCAGAGCTCGGGCGACACCGTGACCTTCCTCGCCGTGCTCGGATTCACGCTGGTGATGATGGTCATCCTGGAGGTTCCACTGCTTGGCTACACCTTCGCGCCGAATTCGACGATCCGGGCCGTCGAGCGCTTCCAGACGTGGGTGACGAGGGACGCTCGCAAGATCAGCACCTCGGCAGCGCTGGTCCTCGGTGCGCTGCTCCTGCTGCGCGGGTCAATCGAGCTGTTCAGCTGATGTCTCACCGCCCCGCCGACTCGAAGGGACGGTTGGGCAGCGCGCTGTCGGAGGGGCGCCGCCTGGCCCGGATCGCCTACCGCGACCCTGAGCACGTCTCCGAGCGGATCACGCTGAACGGCGCCCAGCAGCTCGGCGAGGAATCGGTCGAGTGGGCCGAGCGCGCCCGCCGCGAGCGACCGAATGTTCCCCGGGGCGTGATCGCCGAGGAAGTGCGCATCCAAACAGCGCGGGTGGCGCGTCTGGACGGGGCAGTTGCAGGCACCCCGTTCCTGATCGCGCTCGTCCCCGGTTACCTCGCATACCTCTGGCAGGAGGGGGTCATGGAGCGGCGTATTGCAGCTCTCTACGGTCGCGATGCGGGTGACCTTCAGACCAGCGCGGAGGTCCTGGTACTGCGCCAGGTCCATCCCACAGTCGAGGCCGCTCAGGCAGCCCTGAGCAAGGTGATCGACGATGCTTCCCCGGAGAAGCCCACCGAGCGGAGGCCGTTGCGCGTATGGGTGCGGAGCATCTACACGATGCTCTTGTTCGGAGGATTTGTCTCGCCCTCCGAAGATGATCAGCGCGACAAGTACGCCCATTGGCGGCTGAAGGCCGTGATCGGGGCCCTGATCGGCGCCGCGATCTGGGTCACCACCTGGGTTCTGCCCGTCACCTTCATGATCGCGATGGCCTGGAGCTGCGAGAGCCACGCCCGCAGTCTCGGCCGCCGCTCGCTCCGCTTCTACGGCGGCCAAGCTGCCTGCGAGGAGGCCGCAGCCGGGAGCCCTGACGAGGGCCGGGGTCGCACCAAGCGCGACCTCATACGTGGCCTTTTCTTGGTTCTCTCGATCGCAATTCCGGTCGCTTTCATCGCCTACGCCGATCACGTCCGCCAGAGCACCGGCATCAACTGGATCGGCGCCCTCGGCGCCCTTGTCGCCGCATCCCTCGTCATCGCGGTAACCGTGATCGCCAGGCGCCGCTAGGCCATGGACCAATCCGGTCAGACAGGTGGACGGCGTCGATTTCGCGGCAGCCGCCGCGGGATCTCTCGCGGCGGCGGTGAAACGCGGCTGCAGTTGGTCGAGCGGATCGGGGAGGCCTACGGCCTAGTCCTGGTCCTCATCCTGGTGACCTTCACGGTGACGATGACGCTGCCCCCCGAGGGCTGGGGCGGCCGGGTCGCGGCGATGACTGTCGCCGGCCTCACGGCGATCGTCGCGCTCACCAGCTCGGATGTCCGCCCGGCGCGGGTACGCCTCGCGGTGACGGTTGTCGCCGCCTCGGTCGCGGCAACCGCGCTGGCCCAGGCCACCACTTCGGATCGTTTGCTCAGCGTCGCATTCATCGCTATCTCGGTTCTCCTCGCAGTCGCGGCGGTGACGATTCTGCGCCGCGTCGTCACCGCCGTCGAGGTCGACTTCCGCACGATCCTGGGAGCGATTAGCGTCTTCACCCTGCTCGGCCTGTTGTTTGCGTTCCTCTTCCTGGCCTTCGGCCATTGGACCCACACCGAGTTCTTCACCGGCGTCCCCAATCCGCGCTCGAGCGACTATCTCTTCTTCAGCTACACGACCCTGACCACCACCGGCTACGGCAACCTCGTCCCTGCCGGGACGGTTGGTCAGTCCTTCGCTGTCTTCGAGATGCTCGTCGGGCAGTTCTTCCTGGTCACCCTGGTCGCCGGGCTGGTCAGCCTCTGGCGCCCAGGCTCTGCGAAAGATCAGATCGACCGATCGGACGCCTGACCGGCCGGGCCGGGTCGGGATGGGGCCGGTACCACCGGACCGGGGCCCACCCTTTCCCCGAACTCCACGAATGAATTCACGCGACAGGGGTAGGTCCACCGCCATGAGCGATCGGAGGGTGATTCTCAAGATGATCATGTCCCTCGACGGCTTTGTCACCAGCCCCGACGGGACCAATGAATGGATCTTCGAGTGGTTCGGCGACGACTCGGGTGAGTGGAACCGCCGCGCCCTCGAGGAAGCCGGCGTTCACGCGATGGGCCGACGCAGCTACGAGGTCATGGGCCCACACTGGGCCGCGTCCGAAGGGCCGGTCGCTTCCGCGATGAACGAGAAGCCGAAGGCCGTCTTCTCCCACACCCTGGAGAAGGCGGAATGGGGACCGGTCGAGATCTTCGGCGGGGACCTGAGCGCGGAGATCGCCGACCTGAAGGCTCGGGACGACGAAGGAACGGTCCTGGTCCACGGCGGCCCCGGCTTCGCCAAGTCGCTGACCCGCCTGGGCCTCGTCGACGAATACCAGCTGATAACGGTCCCGATGGCGATCGGCGCGGGCCGCAGCCCATTCGCCGAGCTGCGACAGCACCTCAAGCTGGACGTCGTCAAAGAGGAGCGCTTCTCGAGCGGAGCCCTCGGGCAGATCCTGGTGCCGAAGCGATGAGCTGACGAGCCCCATCGGCTACCGCCGGCGCCCGAAGTGGGGCCTTGGCGAACTGCCGCAATCCGTCACCGAGTGAGACATTGGCCGCGAAGTCGAGCTCACGCTGTGCCCGTTGGACTGATGCGAAGACGTGGCGCACATCGCCGAGGCGAAACTCGCCGGTTATCTCCGGTGCGGGCCCGCCCATCGCGTCGGCCAGGCCGCGAGCCATCTCACCGACCGCCGTCGGCCGCCCACTGCCGATGTTGAACGCCTCGCAGCCTGGCGTCTCCCGCTCCAAGGTCAGGATGTTGGCCCGGGCGACGTCCGTGACGTGGATGAAGTCACGGCGCTGAGCGCCGTCCTCGAATACCTGGGGAGGCCGGCCCGCCTCGAGCGAGCTGCGGAAGATGCTGGCGACGCCAGCGTATGGCGTGTCCCTCGGCATCCGCGGTCCGTAGACGTTGTGGTAGCGCAGAATCGTGACGCTCGCCCCCGTCTCGCGAGCGAAGTGGCCGCATAGCCTCTCCTGGTCGTGCTTGGTGCTCGCGTAGACACTGCGGGGGTCGATCGGTGCGTCCTCGGGCACCGGCTCGGATTCGAGCGGGCACCTGCAGCCCGGGCATCGCGGCTCGAACTCTCCCGCGAGAAGAGCGTCGGCCGTCCGCGGCGGCGCCCTGACGGTTCCGTGTTCCGGGCAGTGGTAGCGGCCCTCGCCGTAGACGACCATGCTGCCGGCGAGCACGAGCGGCCCGTCGAACCCGGCCTCGGCGAGGGCGGCGAGGAGGACCGCGGTGCCGAGCGAGTTGTTCGAGACGAAGTCGGGAGCATCGCCGAGGTCCGTGCCCAGCCCCACCTGCGCCGCCTGATGGGAGATGACATCGACGCCCGCCACGGCGCCGGCCGCGGTCTCCAGATCGCGCAGGTCGCCGAAGACGTATTCCGCGGCGGGATTGAGGTAGGCGGGAGGCCCGGCGTGAGCGGCAGGATGGAGGCGGTCGAGCACCCTGACCGAGTCGCCGCGCTCGATCAGCGCGTCGACGACGTGCGAGCCGATGAACCCGGCGCCGCCGGTGACCAGCACTGTCCGCGTCGCGCCGCTCACCAGGGGGTCCTCACCCCGACCTGGATGGCCAGCCCAAGGAGTGCCTGGGCGGTGAGCCAGCAGCGGGTGGCGCCGAGGCGAGCCGGCAGCGAGGCGGTCGCGAGCAGTAGCCATGGCATGAAGGGCAGCCAGATCCTCTCGACCTCGCCCTTCGACATGCCGCTGAGGTCAGCCAGCAGGACGGCGGCTGCGGCCGCCCCCGCGAGCAGGAGGACCCGGCGGTCTCGCAGTCGCGCGAAGGCAACGGCCGTCGCCGGCCCCAGCGCCACGCCCAGCGCCGCAAGATTGTTGAGGAGGAAGAAGTCGTAGGGCCTTCGCATCGCAACTCCCGCCAGGTACTGCGACCGGGTGGCAGCGAACCCGTCGATGATCCAGAAGCCGGCCAACTCCACCCCGATCACCACGGCGCCGGCCCCGGCCAGGCCCAGAGGATCGGCCCGGCGCGACGCATCGACGCGGCGACCGTGACCGGGATCAGCGCTATCAGGACCAGTCCGTAGGAGAGGAACAGGCAGGTGCCGAAAAGCACACCGCCGCCGAGTGCCATCAGTTGCGAGCGGCGGCCCCTGCGGTGCAGGGCGAGGACGAGCAGGCAGGCAGCCCAGGCGGAGACGCCGGTGAAGAAGGCATCGGCGGAGACGGCGATCCAGACCGCAGCCGGTGCCAGGACCACGTAGGGGGCCGCCGCCCGGGCCCGCACTTCGCCGGCGACCTCGCGGAGGGCGATCAGGACCGCGGGGACCGCCGAGGCGCCGGTGGCGACGACCAGAAGCGAGGCGGGAAGGCTGCCCCCGAGGCCGATCTGCGCAAGCGCCCAGAAGACCAGCGCCATCCCCGGAGGATGGCCGCGAACGTGCGTCGCGTAGGTGCCGATCCGCTGGGTGAAGTGTGAGAGGAAGTCCCCCGGGGAGCCGATCAGCGGCACCGCGGTCAGGTACTCATCGGCGGACCGCAGCGGTTCGAGGACTCCGCCGGTTCCCGCGCTGAGAGCGAGCGCAAGCGCCCACGCGAAGGCGGCGATGGCGGAGAGCCAGAGCAGGCGCCGCCATCCCGCCGCCCGGGCGAGCAGCGGGCCTCCCCAGACGATCGCCGAGCCGCCAGCACGGCGAGGATGAGCCCGGGCTCGACCCGCAGGTCCCATCTGCCGTGCAGGGGTGGCGCATGCAGGAGGATGCCGGCCCGTCGCGAGTTGAACCCGGTGCCCAGGGCCCAGGCGGTGCCGATGACCAGGATCCAGACCGCGACCGCGGCCATCGTGCCTGGGCGCGGGAGATCGCATCCGGCGCAGCTCGATTCGCGGAATCGTCAGTGCCGCTCGCTCCATCGACGCCACCATAGGAACGCCGCATTACGAGAGTCGTAATCGTCGTGTAAGGCGCATCGTGCAACGTCCGCGGGGTGCCCGACGTGATCCTCCCCGTGCTCGATGAGGCCGAGTCCCTGCCGGGAGTGCTGGCGGCGATGCCGGCGGGCTACCGCCCGATCGTCGTCGACAACGGGTCAAGCGACGCCTCGAGCGCGATCGCGACAGCCCTCGGCGCGGTCGTCCTCTCCGAGCCGAGGCGCGGCTTCGGCGCCGCCTGCTGGGCGGGTCTCGAGGCGGCGGAGGACGAGGTCGTCTGCTTCATGGACTGCGACGGCTCGCTGGACCCCGCCGAGCTTCCGGTGGTGGCAGAGCCGGTCCTGGAGGGGCGCGCCGACCTCTGCCTCGGTGCCCGGACGCCGCTCCGGGGGGCGTGGCCGCGGCACGCCCGCCTCGCCAATCGCGCCCTCTGCCTCGAGCTGCGGCGCCGCAGCGGGCTGAGATTGCGCGATATCGGCCCGATGCGCGCCGCGCCGACGGAGGGACTGCTCTCGCTCGGGATTCGCGACCGGCGATTCGGCTGGCCCCTGGAGATGGTCCTGCGGGCCCATCATCGGGGCTGGGCCCTGACCGAGCGCCCGGTCAGCTACCGGCCCCGTTCGGCCGGCAGATCAAAGGTGACCGGGAGCATTCGCGGGACGCTTCGGGCAGTCAATGACATGGCCGCGGTGCTGCGATGAGCTCGGTCAATCTGATCGTGATCGCCAAGGCGCCGGTACCCGGGCGATCGAAGACCCGCCTGACGCCGCCCCTGAGCGCGGCACAGGCCTGCGCGATCGCCGAGGCGTCCCTGGCAGACACGCTGCGGACGGTCGCCGAGGCAGACGCACGGCGCCGCATCCTGGCGCTCGCGGGCGAGGCCCGGTCCCTGGCTTCCGGCCGGCTTCGAGGTCGTGGCGCAGGTCGAGGGCGGCCTCGACCGCCGGCTCGAGGCGGCGTTCGCCGGCGCCGACGCGCCCTCGATCCTGATCGGCATGGACACTCCCCAGCTGAGCCGCGATTCGCTAGATCGGGCCGCCGCCGCGCTGGTCGAGCCGGGGGTGGACGCGATCATCGGCAGCGCCGAGGACGGCGGCTATTGGCTCGTCGGGCTCCGACGGCCGTTTCCGCGGCGCCTTTCGGGGCGTGCCGATGAGCACGCCGCGCACCTTCGCCGCCCAGATCGAGCGGTTCGGCGAGCTCGGGTTGCGTTGGGTGGAGGTTCCGGGCCTGCGGGACGTCGACACAATCGAGGACGCGGTTGCCGTCGCGGCCACCAGGCCGGGATCCCGCTTCGCAGCGGCGCTCTCCGCCGCGATCGCGGGCTCCACGATGGCCGTCGAGTCGAGATCGGCCCGAATCCCCGCGGCGACTTGACCGTTGGCCGTGCCGAAGCCGCTTGCCGCGATCGCCACGCTCTCCGTCCTCGCGACGCTCTCCGCGTGCGGATCCGGCCTTCCCCGCGCCGCCGAGCCTGCCCGCTCCCCGCCTCTACGCGCCGCGCCGGCCGGGCAGATCTTCGAGGTCGGCAACATGCCCGAGGGCGTGGTGGTGGATCCCACCAGCGGATTGCTGGCGGTGGCGCTCCGCGACCCCGACCAGCTCGCCCTGGTGGACCCGAGCGATGGACGGGTACAGCGCCGCGTCAAGCTTCCGGCTTCCGCCCGCCACCTGGCTCTCGGCGCGGCCCCCGGAACCGTTCTGGTGCCGGCGGAGCGCGCCGATCGACTCGTCTATGTCTCACTGCCCGGCGGGAAGACTCACGTGGTTGAGGTCGGAGACCATCCCCACGACGCCACCGTCGCGGCCGGGCGGGTGTTCGTCGCGGATGAGTTCGGGGACTCGGTTTCGGTGCTGCGGGGCGGGCGGGTGACCAATTCCCTCGATGCCCCGGCTCAGCCCGGCGGGATCTCTGCCGCCGGGGGCTTCGTCGCCCTGATCGCCGTGCGCGAGCGCGTGCTCGAGACCTACGACGCCCGAGCCGAGACCTCGCTCGGCACGATCGACGCCGGGGAAGGCCCGACCCACGTCGAGACCTGCGGCCGCCACGCCTTCGTCGCCGATACAGACGGCAACGCGATACTCGAATTTCGGGTCGGGCGGCATTCGCGGCAAACCGCGTCCACCCCGGCCCCCGCAACCCCTTACGGACTCGCCGCCGATTGCCGGCGGCACACGCTGTGGGTCACGTTGACTGCCCGTGACGAGCTCGTCGCATACGCGATCGAGCCGGCCGGCGCTGAGGCCCATCGCGTCGTTCCCCAGCGTGCGGCAGCCGAACTCGGTCGCGGTCGATCCGCGCAGCGGGGATGCCTACGTCACCGCCTCCGCTGGGCGGGTTCTCGAGCGCGTACGACCTCCAAGAGCCACCCGGTGAGGCCCTCGCTACCCACCCCTCCCGCCTCACCTCCCCCGGGCCCCTTCCGCAAGGAGTTCTGGCGCAGCCCGCTGCGCGGGCCGTGGCTGACCTCGGTGCTCGGATCGGCGCTTCTGCCGCTGATCGTCATCTGCGCGATCACCGGCTTCCTCTCTCACGTCGCGTACTACTCCGATCTGGGAGGAAACTCCGTGGTCGGCCACGGCGGGATCGGCTTCGACCTCTACTTCTTCGACTGGCCGACCAACCCGGCGTGGCTGTATGCGGTTACCCAGGGGCTGCACGTGACCTGCGGGGTCGCTGCGATCCCCCTGCTGCTGGCAAAGCTCTGGTCGGCGATGCCAAAGCTCTTCGAGTGGCCGCCGGTGCGCTCGCTCGCCCACCTGCTCGACCGGCTGACCCTGGCGCTGCTCGTCGGCGGCAGCCTCTTCGTCTTCTTCACCGGCCTGCTCAACGTCCAGCTGTTCTACCCCTGGAAGTTCAGGTTCGTTCCCTCCCACTACTACGCCGCCTTCATCTTCCTCGCCGCCCTGGCCGCCCACCTGGTCGTCAAGGCGCCGGTGGCGCTCCGAGCCTTCCGCGAGCGAGGGGTGATTGCACCGCTTCGCGAGGACCTCGGGCACACCCGCCCCGAGCCGGCCGCCGAGGACTCGACCGCGCCGAGTGCCCCCGCACCGGCGACCGTCTCCCGCCGGGGGCTGCTCGCGGCCGTGGGGGCGGGCTCGCTCGGCCTCGGGCTGATGGGGGCCGCCCAGGTCGTCGGCGGTCCGGTCCGCGGACTCGCCTTTCTGGCGCCGCGGGGCCGCAATCCCGGCACGGGACCCAACGGATTCCAGATCAATCGCACCGCCTCCGACGCCGAGATCATCCGATCCGAGGTCGGCCCGAGCTGGCGTCTGGCGCTGAGCGGAGCGCGGGACCTCGAGCTCTCGCGCGAGCAGCTGCTGGCCATGACCCAGCACACCTACGTGCTGCCGATCGCCTGCGTGGAGGGTTGGTCCACGACGCAGACCTGGACGGGCGTGCGCCTGCGTGACCTGGCCCGGCTGAGCGGCAGCGGCGCCGCGCAGGTGACGGTCAAGTCACTGCAGCGTGGCGGCGCGTTCAGCGAGGCGACGCTGAGCTCCAGCCAGGTCATCGACGAGCGCTCGCTGCTGGCGCTGAAGGTCAACGGAGTTGACCTCTCGCTCGACCATGGGTTCCCGGCGCGGGTGATCGTCCCCGCCGCCCCCGGTGTCCACTGCACGAAGTGGGTCAAGTCGATGGCCTTCGAGGAGGTCTGAGATGCGCTCCTTTCGCAACGCCTACGGAGCCGGCCCGCTTCATCTTCTCGCGGTGATCGCGAGCCTGGCGATCGCCGCTTACGCGTTCCTGCAGATCGTCGACCGCCCGAACGCGCTCAACACCCTGCTGTGGTTCGGCGGCGCGATAATCGCGCACGATCTGCTCGCCTTTCCGATCTATTCCGCCTTCGGCGTCCTCGCCGGCAGGGCGACGGGTGCCAGCGGCGCGACCCGCTCGCCATCGCGGATCGCCGCGCTCAATCACGTTCGCGTGCCGCTACTCCTCTCCGCCCTCGCCTTCGTCGCCTGGTTCCCGTTGATCCTCGGACTCAGCGGCGAGAAGTACGCCGAGAAGACCGGGCTCACCGAGAGCGTCTTCCTCGGCCGCTGGCTGCTGCTGACGGCGGCCCTGATGATCGTCTCGGGGATGATCTACGCGATCCGGCTCAGGCGCGCGATCGGGCACTGAGCGCGAGGGCAGCCTCGAGATCGGTCCAGAGGTCCTCGGGATCCTCGCAGCCGATGCTCGCGCGCAGCAGGGACGCGGGCACGTGGCCCTCGCCCGGCACCCGGCTGCGGCGCTCGATCAGGCTCTCGACGCCACCAAGGCTGGTGGCGTGGGTGAAGACTCGGACCGCCTCGCACAGAGCGTCGGCGCGCCGCGGCCCTCCGGCCGGCTCGAAGGCAAGCACGGCGCCGAAGCCGTCAAGCAGGCGCATTGCCCTCCGATGTCCCGGGTCGGCCGGCAGACCGGGGTAGCGGACTCCGAGCACCTCCGGGTGGCGCGAGAGCCGCGCGGCGAGCTCCAGGGCGCTGGCCTGCCCGCGTTCGATTCGCAGCGGCAGTGTCCTCAGCCCGCGCAGGGCGAGGAACGTCTCCATCGTCCCGGGCACGGCGCCCAGCAGCGCCCGCGCTCGGCGCAGGTCCTCGGCGTGGGCCTCCTCTCGCGCCACGGCGACGCCCAGCAACAGATCCGAGTGGCCGCCGATGTACTTGGTCGCGCTGTGTAGGACGAAATCGGCGCCGAGGTCAAGTGGCCTCTGCAGGATCGGCGTCGCCAGGGTCGCGTCGACGACCACCTTAGCCCCCTCGCGGTGCGCCGCCGCGGCCACCCTGTCGATTTCGGCGACGTCGAGCAGCGGGTTGGCGAGGGAGTCGAGCCAGACGAGGGCGGATCCCGGCAGCTGCTCGATCAGCTCCTCCGTTCGGGTCCCCTCCACCCGGCTGATCCGCACCTTGCCGTCCGATTCGCGCTGCTCGAGCAGGCGGCGCGCCTCGGCGTAGGCGTTCCTCGGAAGCACGACCCGGGCCCGGGCAGGCAGGGATTCGAGCACGGCTGCTGCGGCTCCCATTCCCGACGAGAAGGCCGTGGCGACCCCGCCCTCGAGCGCCCCGATCGCCGTCTCGAAGGCCTCCCAGGTGGGGCTGCCGTCGCGCGCGTAGGGGAGCGAGCCGTTGGCGTGAAAGCCCGAGGCGAAGACCGGCGGGCTGTTCAGCGGCTCCCCGGGACGGGGCTCTCCGCGGCCCGCCATCACGGCCCTGGTCGATCGCTTCAGGCCGCCTACCTCGATCTTGCGGCGCGCTCGATACACCGGCACGAAGCTAGAGCGCCGACCTTTCGCTGCGATTACGGGTGCGGGCGGAGGCCCGCCGTTTCAGCCCGAGTCGGGCAACCTGATCGCGAACCGGGAGCCGCGGTAGGGAGCTGAATCGACGACGATGGTTCCGCCGAGGGCCTCGACGATCCGCTTGGCCAGAGCCAGCCCCAAGCCGGCGCCGTCGCCGGTGCGTGCCGAGTCGCCACTCCAGAAGGGCTCGAAGATGCGGTCGATCGCCTCCGGTTCGATTCCCTCGCCGCTGTCGGCCACCGAGACCTCGATGCCGGCCGGGCCATGTCGCGCCTCGACCAAGACGGTGCCGTCAGGCGGCGTGTGGCGGATCGCGTTCTGCAAGAGGTTCTGGACCACCCGGGTCAGTCGCGGCGAGCAGCTGGCGGCCCCGGCCCCGTCGAGCCTCGTCTCGAGGACCAGGCCCTTCTCCGTCGCCTGGGCATCACAGGCGGAGAGCGCCGAGCGAACCACGTCCCCCACCCGGGCCCGGGCGGACTCCGCCTCGATCATCCCAGCGTCCACCTGGACCAGCTCGAAGAGGTCGTCGATCAGAACGACCAGCGAGTCGACGGAACCACGCATCTCGGCCACGTACCGATCGATCGTTTCCGGATCCGAGACCACTCCGTCATCGATCGCCTCGATCATCGCCCGCAGCCCGGAGAGCGGGGTGCGGAGATCGTGGGAGACGGCGGTGATCAGGTCACGGCGCTGCGACTCCGCTGCGCGCTCGCGCTCGAGGGACCTGCCCAGCCTGTCCGCCATCGCATCCATCGCTTCGGCGAGGGAGTTGATCTCCGGGCCGCCCCCGACCTCGCCGGCGCGTGCGGAGAGATCTCCCTCGGCGAGACGCCCGGCGACCCTGGCGAGCCGCTCGAAGGCGTCAGCGGACTCGCGCGCAGTCGCCAGCGCTGCCCCGACGGCCGCGGCGGTCGCGTAAACGAGCAGGGTCGCGATCGCCGCAGCGTCGTGCTTGCCGACCAGCATCAACCAGGAGAGCACGGCCAGATTGGCGAGGCCGATCAGGGTTGCGAAGAGGGCGATCGCGACGAGCCGGACCCGCATCGAGGAGCGGGCCAGGCGCCGAGCCACCAGGACGGTCGCGATCACCGTCACCAGGACGGAGATGACGAGGACGGCCGCCAGGTGCCGCACCTCCTCGCCGTCGAGCGAACCCGCGCTGAGCGCGAGGGTGAGCCCGGCACCCGCGACTGCGGGAACCGTGACCAGGGCGATCAAGGGCGGCCGTCTCATGGCTCGAACCGGTATCCGGCGCCCCACACGGTGATCAGATGCCGAGGATCGGAGGGGTCCACCTCGATCTTCTCCCGCAACCGGCGGATGTGGACCGTCACGGTCGAGGGATCGCCGTCGTAGGCGATGTCCCAGACCTCCTCCAGAAGCACAAGGCGACTGAACACCGACCGCGGGTTGGCGGCGAACAGATGCAGCAGATCGAACTCCTTGGGGGTCAGCGATACCGACTCTCCTGAGATTGCCGCCACTCGGGAGCGCGGGTCGATCCTCAGCTCTCCCACTTCGAGGACCCCCTCCTCGGCGGCGGCCGCGCCGGGGGTCGACCGCCGCAGGACCGCGCGCACCCTGGCGACGATCTCCCGTGGCGAGAAAGGCTTGGCCACGTAGTCATCGGCGCCGAGATCGAGGCCGACCACCCGATCGGTCTCCTCGCCCTTCGCGGTCAGCATGATCACCGCGGTGCCGTTGCGGCGGTCGCGGATCCTTCTGAACACCTCGAGGCCGTCAATGCGTGGCAGCATCAGGTCGAGCAGGATCAGGTCCGGCGCGCCCGCCTCGAACGCCTCGATCGCCGCCTCGCCATCGGCGACCGCGGTCACCTCAAAGCCCTCCCTGCGCAGGTAGCGCTCGAGAACCTCCCGCACGATGGGCTGATCGTCAACCACGAGGACATGGGCTGCATCCGCGCGCACGAAACCCATTGTCCCCCCTTCGGATTGCCAAACGCTTGCGGGACGTTTACGTGCAATTCTCAGGGGGAACGTCCACCCTATGGACGTGGCAAGGGGCAACTCGACGATCCAGCAGGAGATCGACGTCGAGATGCCGCTCGCGGAGGCCTTCTCGCGCTTCGTCGACCGGCTCGGTGAATGGTGGCCGGCCGAGTACACCTGGTCACAGGATGCGCTCGAGGAGATCGTCATCGAGCCGCGCGAGGGCGGTCTGTGCTCAGAACACGGGCCGGACGGATTTCGCTGCGACTGGGGGCGGGTCCTCCGCTTCGAGCGGCCCACCGGGCTGTCCTTCTCTTGGCAGATAGGCCCTGGGCGCGAGCCCGTTCCCGATCGGCACAAGGCGAGCGAGGTAGAGGTGCGGTTCGAGCGAGTCGGGGAGGCAACCACGCGGGTCGCTCTGGAGCACCGGGGCTTCGAGCGCCACGGCGAGGGCGGCGAGGAATACAGCGCCGCGCTTTCCTCAGACCAGGGCTGGCCCTACATCCTGGAGCGCTATGCCACTGCGCGCTGACGGGTGAAGCTCAGGCTAATCGTCTGGCTTGGTGGCCGGCTCGGGGGAGGCCTCCGTGACTGCCTCCGGCTCCCGAACGAGCTCGACGTCCGGCGGCTCCTGCGCACTCTCGTCCCGGCCCTCGAGGGCGTCCTTGAATCCCCGGAAGCTCTTGCCGAGTGATGCGCCGACGTCGGGCAGGCGCTTCGGGCCGAGGACCAGGAGCGCGACGATCAGGACGACGACCAGTTCGAGCGGGCCGATCTGTGGAGTCATCCCAAGTGATGCTAGCGCCGGAATATAAATGGGTTCGACTCAGAGCCCGAAGGTGGACTGGTCGAGCCACCAGCGCGCATGGGCCATCAGTCGTCGTGGTGGAGAAGCGCTCTGGATCGGTCAGGACGAGGCGGGCGTACTCGTCGGAGATCGCCGAAAGGATTCTTGCCGTCATCTCGGCGTCGTTGAGGTTTTCGCTGCGAAGCGCGGGCCGGACCGCCCGCGTGAGTTGCGCGAGCACCGATTGACGGCCGTCGAGGATGCTTTCGCGCAGGTTCTCGGGCGCCCCCTCGGGCGGCATCAGTACGAGCTGCCAAGTCCTCGGGTGATCATGCACGGCGCAAAGGTAGGCCTCGAGGCTCTCGAGCATCAGCTCCCTAGCATCGCCTTCGCTGAGGTCGGTCAGCGCGGTCTCAGAAACCTGCGCCAGGGCGCGGGATGTCTCGCGCTCGACCACCGCCTGTCGCGCGACTGAGGACGACGGACCCCGCTCTCGCACAGGAGGTCGAGAAGGCCGCCGGCCGGGAGCAGTCACTTCAGAAGATCGACCCGCTTCCGAAGCATCTGGTGAATGGCGCAGCTGATCGACGTAAATATCGTCGAGCCGGCGTCCGGCAGTCGCTGAGCTTCCGTCGGCGGACTTGGCGAAGTCCACCGATTGCCTCCGCAATTTCGCGGCCCCACCGGCCGCGATGCCTGCCGGGATCGGATCGCAGAACCGCGTATTTTGAATACGTGAACGTCGTTTGGACGAAGGGCCTCGAGATCGCCTACCAAAGTGTCGGCGAGGGACCGCCACTGGTGTTTTTGCACGGCGCCGCCGCCGATGGCCGCGTTTGGCGGCCACAGTTAGCCGACTTGGCCAACGAGTTCACGGTCGTTGCCTGGGATGAGCCTGGGGCGGGTCGCTCCTCGGATCTGCCCGCGGATTTCGGCCTGTCTGACTACGCGCTCTGCCTCGCGGCGCTGATCGATGCGCTCGCGCTTGGTCCGGCCCACGTCGCCGGCATCTCTTGGGGCGGCACTGTCGCGCAGGAGCTCTATCGCCGCCATCCACAGCTCGTCGCAACCCTGATCCTTATCGATACCTACGCCGGTTGGAAGGGGTCGCTGCCCGGGGAGGAGGTGCGTGCCAGGGTCGCGGGCGCTGATCAAATGTTTGCAGCGTCTGCCGAGGAGTTCGATCCGACGCTTCCCGGCCTGTTCGCCGGCGACCCGCCGGCGGAGTTCGTACCGTTGCTCGAAGAGATCGCTGCCGCCGTCCGCCCCGAAAGTCTCAGGACGCAGGTGTCCATCATGGCCGAGGCCGACCAGCGCGACCTGCTGCCCCTCATCACCGTGCCGACCTTGCTGATCTGGGGCGAGCTCGACGCCCGTTCGCCGCTCAATGTCGCCCAGCAGTTCGAGCAGGCCATCCCGGACTCAGAACTGGTCGTGATCCCCGGCGCCGGTCACGTCAGCAATCTCGAGCAGGTTGAGCGATTCAACGAGATCGTCCGCGCCTTCTGTCGCGAGCGTAAGTTTGGTCAATGGCTTCACGAAGCGCCCGAATGAAGGCTTCGGGCCGGTCGCGAGCCGGGTCGTCGGCGCAGTCCTCGACCACGTGCAGCGGCCATCCGTAACGGGCGCTCGCCTGCTCGGCGATCCGGAGCCGGTTGGCCCGATCCTGGCGCCCCCAGATCAGGCTCGTCGGCACCGTGATCTGGGCCAGGTCGGCGGACGGGATCTGCGTCAGGCCGACCTGGCGCAGGAGGCGGCCGACCGCTTTCGAGTTCGGACCGCGAGCGGACTCGAGGTTGTAGAAGACGAAGGGTTCCCAACGCTTGCCTAACTCCTCGCGCAGCCCTTCCAGGTCGAGCGAGCACTGCCGCATGAACCGCTCGTAGCTCCGCTCGGTCGGCCGCGCCTGGAAGCCGATCATGGTCAATGCGAATTTCAGCGTCGGCCGGAACCGAGCCAGGCCCAATGAGTCCACCAGCACCAACCCGCGAAGCCGATCGGATTGCTGAATCGCGAAGCGGGCCGCGATCGCGCCGCCCAGCACATGCCCTACCACCACCGGGGGCTGGGGGCAGGTGCGCTCGATCAGCTCAGCAAGCCAGGCGAGCAGGCGATCGGAATCGAGCGACCCGTCGGGCAGCCCGGAGGCACCATGGGCCGGGAGGTCGGGGGCGACGACCCGGTGCGTTCCCACCAACCCAGGTATCACCCGCATCCACTTGCCGGCGAACTCGCCAGGGCCATGCAGAAGGACGATCGGCCGCCCATCGCCGCCCTCGAGGACGGAGGTCTCGATGCCGGCCAGGGTCAGTCGCCGCTCGGTGGCGGGAATCCCAGCGAGCAGCCGATCGCGGGCATCGCCCTCCGGGCCCGAATCCAGCAGTGGCCTTGATCTCTGGCTCTCGGTCGGGATTCTCGTGTGCGCTGTTGCCATCCCATCTCCTTTGGTCGCTTCGCAGGCGACCCTATGGCGCAAGCCCGCAGTCCGC
Source organism: uncultured Actinomycetes bacterium (assembly GCA_963738305.1). GTDB lineage: Bacteria > Actinomycetota > Thermoleophilia > Solirubrobacterales > 70-9 > JBBRHQ01. The sequence continues at coordinate 261,611 of CAVTVU010000011.1, forward strand.
ATCGCTTGAACCCACCAACTTCGCGGCGCGCTGGCATGGTCAGTTCTGACCACCTGGCGGCGTTCAGACCAGGTCGTGCTCGAAGGCGAACGCGCCGGCCGCGGTGCGCGAGGAGACACCAAGTTTCATGAAGATGTTCTGCAGGTGCCGGGCGACGGTGTGCTCGCTGATCACGAGCTCCGAGGCGATCTCGCGGTTGCTCTTCCCGGCAGCGACGAGGCGCAGGACCTCCAGCTCGCGCGGCGTGAGACCCGCGACGCGGGAAGGCTTTGCGCGCCGTAGGAGCACATCGGCCCGGGCCAGGTCGGGTGCTGCTCCGAGCTGGGCAAAGACATCGCGGGCAGCGGCCAGATCCATGCCCGCGGTCTCCTCGTCGCCCAGCAAGCGGCAGGCGAGGCCCACCGCCAAGCGCGCCCGGGCGGCCTCGTAGGGCACCGCCAGCTCTCGCCACAGCTCCCATGACCGCCGCAGCGAGGTAAGCGCGATCCCGGGCTCGCCGACAGCAAGCTCGACGGTGCCCCGTGCATATGAGGCGGTTGCCTCGAGCATCCCGCTCTCCCACCTCTCGGCAATTCGGTCGAGCTCCTCGCAGGCCATGCGCGCCTCCCGGACCTCGCCTGCGGCGAGCATCACCTCGACCCGAGCGGGCAGAAACCGTGCGCGCTCCGGCGGGTCCGCGGTTTCCGACAGGGCCCGGCCGATTGCCGCGGACGCCGCGTCGGTCTTCCCCTCGGCAAGGCGCAGCAGGGCCAAGCCCGGCTGCGGTTCCCACCCGTGCCGGCTCGCCTCGACGTAAGCCTTCTCCGCGGCTGCGGACTCGCCCTGCAGCCGCCGTACCTCGGCCTCACGGTAGGAGGCCTGGGCGGCGGATGGTCTGTTCAGGTCGATCCGCTCGGCGAAGCGCCGGCCGGCGTGCCGCGCTTCCGCCAGCGCCTCCCGCCACTCCCCGCGTAGCTGCATGATCTCCGCCCGGTGCACCAGGCACTGGCCGGTGTAGGGGACCATGTCCGGTTGCTCCTCGCACCATCGGGTAAGGGCCGCGGTCCACTCCTGGGCGCGCGACAACTCATACGCCTCCCGGCAGCCATCGATCACGCTGCAATACACCAGCCCGGTGACAATCGGCGACGTCTCGCCGGCGGTCACGGCCACCATCGCCTCGTCGAGCAGTCCGATTCCGTCCTCGAACCTCCCCAGCCGCAGGAGCGCGCGACCCTGTTGCTGCAGCGCGAGGGCGAGTAAGTCCGGATCGCCGAAGCGCTCGCCGACCTCGGCAGCCTCTGCGGAGATCGTGCGCACCGCCTCGTAATTGCCCGCAGCCTCCTCCCGCAGCGCAACCGGCAGCCGCAGGTAGCCCTGCTCGACGCAGTCCCGCCCAACCCGGTCCACCAGGCGCTGAGCGCGGGCGAACCAGCCGCCGGCGCCGCCCATCTCTCCCCGGGTTGCGAGATGGATCCCCAGCCAGAAGGCGGAGTGGGCGGCCGGCAGCGGCTCGTTGGAGTCCCGGTAGGCACGATGGGCGCGCTCCAGAGCGCTCGAGTAAGCGTCGTCGTGCCCGGTCAGGTAGGCAGTTATCGCCAGCAACTCGAGGTCGGCCGCTTCAAGGGTCGCCTGATCAATTCCGGCGAGAGCCTCGTATGCGTCGCCCCATGCTCGCCTTTTGGAGTACGCGCGAGCCCGTTGAACCGCTGCTAGCGACTCCACTGCGGACCGCCGCATGAGGCGAAATGCAGCGTGGTGTCCATATGGCTCATCCCGAACGAAGGTTAGGCGTCCTGACGGCCACTCCGGCTTGCCGCGGATGGAGCAGCAGTTCCGTGCCGGGACTCAGCGGAGGTGACGGTGGAATCCCCGTCAGTTTTCGCGTTGCAAAGCGGAGGAGGTGGGATTCGAACCCACGAGGCGCCTTACGACGCCAACGGTCTTCGAGACCGCCCCGGACTTAGGTTTTATGCCTGCAAATAGCCATATTTGAAACTTCTCGTGCGCCTCGATTTGCGCCAGTTTTCGAGCGACCGTCGGGGGGCATGCAGGTCGGTGCGCGAACTGACGCTGCTCATCTTCGGCGCAATGCGGTAGCGAAAAGGGCCGATCTTGAATCCCGGTCCAGGCGAGCTAGAGTCCTTAGAAGTGATGCCCCTACTGGATAGGTATCTCCCGGTGCGCTGGCGGGGTGCGGCTTTCGTCCCTGCCGGAATGCTTGCAGTCCATCAGCTTCGTTACCAGCTCGCATTCGGTGGTCAAGCCGCCCACGAGCTCTCCGCGCAGGGGCACGAATATCTAAGCTCGCTCGCTCCTGCTATCGCGCTGCTGTTCGCGCTTGGAATTGGGTTGACACTGGCGAACCTCGTCCAGGCTTGGCGCAGCGGGCGCATGAGACGCACTCCCAGTCACCCCCTGCTTGTTCTGTGGCTCCTCGTCTCAGCAGCATTGATCGCTGTCTATATCGGTCAAGAGTCGCTCGAGGGTTTGCTTTCGAGCGGCCACCCCGGTGGGCTCAATGGGGTATTCGGCGATGGTGGATGGCTGGCGATCCCCGCGGCCCTCACAGTCGGCGGTCTGATCGCGCTCCTGCTGGGGGGCGCGCGTGCCGCCGAGCGGTGGGCCGCACGCCGTTCTCGATGCTTCCGCCAGCGGCCGCGGACTATCGCTACTCCGCGGCCGCTGGAGGTCTGGATTCCTCGTCCCGAGCCTCTGGCCAGCGAAGCGGCCGGTCGCGCTCCCCCCGGGGTAACGCCGACCTTCGTCTGACGCTCTCGGTGCCGGTGGCGCTGCGGGGCGTCGCCATCTGATCCGAAGGAGCAGAGATGAACCGCGTCAAGCGGACCGTTCTGCTGGCAGCGTGCGCGCTGCTGGTCGCCGTCCCCCAGGCCCTCGCTCACGGGGGCAATCCGAACTACCGCTCGGTCATCCGCAGCGTCACGCCGAGCACCCCGAACGTGTCCTTCCAGGTCCTCAACTACGACAGCTACATGCAGCTGCTCGACCAGCACGGCCACAAGGTGATGATCTATGGCTACAGCGGCGAGCCGTACGCCCGCATCCTCAAGGACGGGACGGTGCAGGTCAACGAGCGCTCGCCGGCGACCTACCTCAACGACAACCGCTTCGCCGAGGTCCAGGTCCCGCCGAAAGCCAACCCCAAAGCCCCTCCCCAGTGGAAGACGGTCGACAATTCCGGCACCTTCATCTGGCACGACCATCGCATGCACTGGATGTCTCCAGCGACACCCGCCAAGGTCACCGACAAGGGTCGCAAGACGCAAGATCTTCGACTACAAGATCCCGCTCCAGGTCGATGGCCGCCACGCCGAGATAAACGGAACGCTCTTCTGGGTCGGGCCCGCCGACACCTCCAAGACCCCATTCCTGATCGGGGGCGCAGTCATCGTCCTCCTCGGCGGAGCGGCGTGCTCTGGCTCAGGCGGCGGCGGAGGGATGAGGAGGAGCAGCCCCCCGATTCTCCCACGAGGGAAGCCTGGTAGTGAGATCGGCTCGCGCAAGTCCCGCCGCCTTTGCGGCGGTGATCATCGGCCTCCTGCTGATCCTCCCTGCCGGCGCCTCGGCTCACGCTCAGCTCGAGGGGACGAGCCCGCGGCAGGGTGCGACGGTCAAGCGGGAGCCCGCCGCCGTGATCTTCCGCTTCGACGAGCCGGTCGAGGGAAATTTCGGCGCGGTGCGCGTCTATAACGCCAACGGCGCCCGGGTCGATCAAGGTGACGCCTTCCATCCCGGACGGTGACGGCCCTCGTCTCGGCGTGCATCTGAAGCCAGGCCTCCCGGACGGCAGCTACACCGCGACCTACCGGGTCGTCTCCGCCGACGGCCACATCGTCTCCAGCGGCTACGTCTTCTCGATCGGCAAGCCCGGTAGGGCGCCTAAGCAGACCGTCGCCCAGCTGGTCAACAGCTCGGGCAGCGGGCCGGTCACCGAAGTTGCGTTCGGTGCCGCACGAGCACTTCAATATGGCGCGATCGCGGTCGGCCTCGGCAGCCTCGCCTTCCTGATCCTCGTCTGGCTGCCGGCCCTTGCCGCCGTCGCGGCAGGGGATCAGAGCTGGATTCGAGCCGCACAGGGTTTCGCACGGCGGAGCCGACGTCTTCTGATGGTCGCAGCCATCGTCGGCGCGCTCAGCGCAACTGCGGGGGTGATCCTCGAGGGCGCCGAGGGCGCCGGGGTCTCCGCCTGGTCGGCACTCGACGGAACGATCATCAGAGAGGTGCTGGGCACCCGGTTCGGGCTCGTCTGGGGGCTCTGCGCCGCCGCCTGGATCGTGGTCGGAATCGCGGTTCCACTGGTGCTGGGTGGGCAGCGTCAGCCATCGCTCGCGCTGCGGCCCGCTCGGCTTGGCGCCGCCGGTCTCGCCCCGGCGGACCGCCGCACCGCCGCGGTCCGCCTGCTGCCGATCGCGATTCCGCTCGCCTTCGTCGTCCTCGTGCCGGCGCTCTCGGGACATGGGAGCACGCAATCGCCGGTCGGGCTTCTCTTTCCCACCAATGTCGTCCACGTGGTCGCGATGGCGATCTGGCTCGGCGGCCTCGCCTGCCTGCTTCTGGCCGTACCCGCTGCCACCCGCGAGCTTGGCCCGCCGGATAGGGGCCGCCTGCTGGCCGGAGTCCTCTCGCGCTTCTCGGGGGTCGCCCTGATCGCCGTCGCCGCGATCCTCGCCTCGGGCCTCGTCCAGGCCTACGTCTATGTCCGCCACCTGCACAGCCTGCTCGACTCCGGGTACGGACGCGCCGTCCTGATCAAGCTCTGCCTGCTGATAGTGCTGATCGGGATCGGCGCCTACAACCGCCGCGTGTCCGTCCCCCGGTTGCAGCGGGTCGCGGCCGGGGGGAGCCGCCCGGGCAGGCCGGGGTCCTGCTGCGGCGAGCGCTGCGGGCCGAAGTGGCGCTGATCATCGTCGTCCTCGGCGTCACCGGGGCCCTGGCGAGTTACGCTCCCCCCGTCTCCGCCCAGTCCGGGCCGTATTCGACCAGCACCACCCTGGGGCCGACAGAGTTCGAGATCACGGTCGACCCGGCGCGGGTCGGCGCCAACGAGATTCACATCTACCTGTTCGACGCGACCAGCGGCAGGCAGTTCACCGGAGCCAAGGAGGTGGACGTCACCGCGACCTTGCCCGACAAGCGGATCGGCCCGCTCACCTTGAAGCCGCAGAAGTCGGGGCCTGGCCACTACACGGTCCCGGGTGCCTTCCTCAATGTCGCCGGCGACTGGAAGATTCAGACCACGCTGCGGGTCTCCGCCTTCGATGAGTACACGAAGACGATCGAGGTTCCGATCCGGTGAGGAGGCGAAATCGGAGGTCGAGGGAGCGGATTCTGCTCTTTGCCGGCACGGCGCTGATGACGCTCTGCGCGGCGGCGCTCCAGATCTCCTATGGCGATTCGATCCTAGTTGCCCTCGCTCCTTGCCTGCTGCTCCTCGGCTCCCTCGCCGCTGATCATTACCCGGGCGAAGCGCTGATCGTAAGGGCGCAACGAGCATCTACCCGCGTTCCTGGTCGGCTCCCCGCGCACCCGCAACCTCCGGCTCCCCGCTCCTGGGTCCTGACGCCGCGAGGCGGAGTGTTGCTTTCGACAGCCATCGCAGGCAGGGCGCCGCCGGGTACCCGACACGGCGCCTCGGCGCAATCAATGCGGCGCCGCGACGGATTCCAATCTGAAGAAAGGATTCAAAATGAGAAATGCATTCGCGGTGATCGCCGTGCTTGGGGCCCTGGTGGCTCTGCCGGCGGTTGCCCAAGCCCATGTAACGCTTCAACCCAGCGAAGCGGCGGCAGGTTCGTTCACCGTGCTCGATGTGCGGGTTCCGAACGAAACCGACAACGCCAACACCACGAAAGTCGACGTGCAGCTCCCGCCGGGATTCATCGAAGCCTCATATCAGCCAGTACCCGGCTGGAGCGTCAAGGTGATCAAGCAAAAACTGCCGAAGCCGGTTCAAACGGACGACGGTCCGGTCTCTGAACAGGTCCGTGAGATGGTCTGGACGGGGGACGGCGGGGCGGGGAAGATTGCCCCTGGGCAGTTCCAGGACTTCCCGATCTCCGTGCAGATTCCCGGCAAGGAGGGTGACACCCTCACCTTCAAGGCGATCCAGACCTACGACAATGGTGAGGTCGTTCGCTGGATCGGCCCACCGAGCGCGGAGGAGCCGGCGCCCCAGGTTCAGGTCACCGCGCCGGAGCCCGAGGGTGGACATGCGGACACCTCGACCACGGCGGGTTCGAGCGGCGAGCATGGCTCGAGCGACAGCGACAGCGCCAGCAAGGGGCTGGGCATCGCAGCGCTGATCCTTGGCGGCCTTGGGCTGCTCGCAGGTGGAGTTGCGTTGGTTCGAACCCGGGGAAGTGTGAGGACGAGCTGACCTGGATCGGTTTGGGGCGGGGCGGCGGCAGGCAGTTGCTCGCCGCCGCCCTGACCGGCCTTGGGCGTCGTTGAAACCCCGGTAAGGAGGTACTGATGAAGTTCGCGATCCGGAGGCAGCTGTTCTTAGGAACCTCTCTTGCGATCCTGGCAGCAGTTTCCGTCACAGGCTGTGGCTCTACGCCGAGCGAGATCGGCGACCGCACCGCACCCCCCACAGCCGAGTTCCCAAACGCAAGCGGTGAGACGCTTGGATCCCTGCTTGCGAAGTCGGATGGGCAAAGCCCAGTTGTGGTTGCCCCCACCCAGGAGGTCTACTCCAAGGGCCGAAACCGATTCGGTTTCGGTCTATTTGACCAAAGCGGGAAGCAGGTCACAAACGGCGACGTCGCGCTCTACGCTGCTCACGGCGCGTCCGGAAAGGTCGAGGGGCCCTACCCCGCCAAGGTCGAATCCCTGGAGACGGAGCCAGCCTTCACGGCGGAGACGACGGCCAAGGACCCGGCAGCGGCGAAGTCCGTCTATGTCGTCCACGACATACCGATGAACACCAAGGGTGAGTGGCGCCTGGTGGCCTTTGTGAAGAAGGACGGAAAGCTGACGGCAACACGGATCCCGAGCGCGGTAGTGGGACACCCCGTGGCATCCGGAAAGGGTTTAGGGAGCACGCTGCCTCCCCCGGGCGTCGGTCAACCCGCGCCGCGCATCCACACGCCCACGGCAGCCTCGGTAGGCGGCGATCTGTCGAAGATCACGACGCGGATCCCGCCGGACACGATGAATAAGGATGACCTTTACAACGTGCTCGGCCACAAGCCAGTGGTGCTCCTCTTCGCAACCCCTCAGTTCTGTCAGAGCCGGACATGCGGCCCTGTTGTGGACGAGGCCGAGCAAGTCCAGCAGAAGACCGGCGTCAAGGCGACCTTCATCCATGTCGAGATCTACAACCAGAACGACCCCAGCAAAGGAGTCCGCCCTCAGGTCAGCGCTTACCACCTCCCGAGCGAGCCGTGGTTGTTCGTGATCGACCGACACGGTGTCATTCGGACTCGGATCGAGGGGGCTTTTGGTATTAGTGAGCTGGAGAAGGCTGTTGACGCGGTCACTGCCAAGCGCTGAGCCTTACGCCATAGGCTCCTGGGGTGGCTGGAGGCTCCGATAACCCCTCAAGCCGGATAGCGGTATTTGCCTCCGCGGCTGCCGTCTTCTCCCTGGTGGTGGGGGGAGGCCTTGCGATCTCTTTGCTGGGACGGCACGATGAACTTGGGCGACGTCCAGCACCCGGAGGCTGCATCAGACTCTGGAACCAGGACCCAATGGCGAACAAGGCGGGTCGGCACAACTACAGGGTGCACGGATACTCTCGGGTCCAGGTGCTCCGCTATCTGGTCAGCGGCGGGACAGGAGCCGGCGCGTGCACGGTGGTCTTTGCTCGCAAGGCGCTCGACGCCGAGCCATTTGCCGCCGCCTATACCTACCGTGCAGGAGGCTGGAACCCGCTGAGCCAGTTCATCCATGAAGGAGCACTAGCCGTCCTGCAGGACGAGGCGGTGGTCAAGTACAACGCCCTCCTCCACTCAGACGGGACGATCTCGCCTGATTGATCTGGGGGCCCCATGCGACGCGGTCGAGTGACGCCGGGGCGATCTTTGGGACCGCCACGAGACAGCGGGTTCCCCTGCAAATCGACGCCTGTGCGCCAATGATGCGCCAGCTTGCGCGCCAGTCGTTGGCGATCTAGGGCTGGGTCCGCCTATCCGGATCGCGGCCGACCCAATACGCTTATTTGCAGGTGCTTTCGCTGCCAGCGGAGGGGGTGGGGATTCGAACCCACGAGGCGCCTACGACGCCCAACGGTTTTCGAGACCGACGCGGTTTCACCCGTTCTGCCTGCAAATCGTTTTTTCGGAATTCTCGTGCGCCTCGAATTGCGCCAGTTTCAGGCAGTTCGCCATCACGATCGCAAAGCTGAGCGGACGCCCGCCCGCTGATTTGAGAACCTGCATCCGAGGCGGTAGACCCAACATTCCCGCGACCTTAGGGTCGCTCGCGCGACCAGTGCTCATGCACAATCCTGACCGCCTCCTCTTTGCTGAGCTCCTCGATCTGCTCCGCGCTCAGATGAGGCTCTCGACCAGAACGGCCACCACCCAAGCATCGTGCTCAACACGCACATCCTCTTCTAGCTCGCCGGGTCGATCGACGGGCTCACTGCTTCGGAGAGCCTCCCAGAACTCGGTCCGGGAGATTTCGAGCTGATCTCGCAGGATCGCGCCGAACCGCCCAGCACTGATTGTTCCCGATCGATCGTGGGAGATGTGCGTTTGGAGCAGGCGCCCGTCAGCGAGTTGCTTCTCAAAGAAGATGTGGGGCTGCCGCCGGCCTCCGCGTTCGCCGGGCGGTATCTGCCGCCACCCATCGATAACCAAGAATTGCTCCACATCGCCCAATCGGGCGACGCTTTGGTCATGCTGGTTGTGCCATCTCCGCTTGTTGCTGAGAGGCGGGCGCGAAGAGGAGGTCGGAACGCCGTTCGGGAGAAGTCAACGCGACCTTGAGTAGCCAAGCGAGCTCACCGCGTCGATCGGTCTGCATGTAGAAGTCGAGACGCTCGAGGAAATTCTGCGCCTGCTGCTCCGCCAGCTCGACGAGCTCCTCGACCGCCTCCCCATAGGTTTGCCCGGCCGCGACCAGATTCAACTCTGGAAGACAATCACGAACTCCCCATCCGAGGCGCTCACCTTCGGATGGAATTGGAACCCCTCCAACAGCAGTTTGAGATCAGCAACAGAAACGAGCACCGCCTGTTCCTTGCCGCGATGGCGGTCGATCAGCTGCAGGCGGTGGTCGTGGACCGCCTGGTCCATCAAGTCCGACAGCTTCGCCTTCGCCTTTGCGAACGCCTCTTGTGGCAGTAGGTGGGTGAGGGTTTCAGCCATAGGCCAAAACGATAGCTGATCTAGTCAATCTGGTCAAGTTAGTCATTTGAACCGGCTTCATCCTCTACCGGCTAGTCGCTGGACGGCGACCGCGACGGAGGGACTGCCTCGGTATCGCTTCGAGGTCAGCTCGACGCGACGGATCGGCCGAGGTCTCCCACGATCATCCAGGCGCCGCATCCTGTCGTTCGGACGCCTCAATACAACCCACGGGACCGGTCACCCTCACAAAGGATCGTTGAGTTCCCGACATTAACTCTGACGGGCCGGATGCGAGCGAAGAGACGGATGTGGAGGGCCTTCGGTCCGCCGTCGCCACCGCTGAGCCGAATACGCCAACGGCCGTGCTCGTCGGTACGGGTGCGGGCGAAGCCGAGGCTCGGCGTCCCGTCCAGGATCAAAATTATGAGAACCAACCATGCAGCAGTGAGACGCCGAACAGAGGCAGGGGAGGTCCCGTGGGTTGGGCTGGGTCGGAGGCAGGCGCCGATTCACTAGAGCTTGCGGTAGCGGATCGTGTCGCCAAGGGCGTTTTGGCAGCTAACGACCGTCAGTCGCGCCTCGGGGACCTTCTTCTTGCAGGAGTAATGGGCCCAATCTCCAAAGCCCTTGACCTCGATTCCAAGGAACGGGCCGATCGCGATCACCGGCTTCTGGGCGAGGCGGCCCCTGCCAAGCCTCGAGGCAATGGCCTTGGCCATGTCGCTGGCGGTTTCACAGCCGAGAAGTGAGTTCTTGCGGACCTTCCCTGTAAGCCCCCTGCGCCGCAGAGATCCCGACGGGCACCACGGCCTGAGCCTGCGGTGCCACGTATAGCTGTAGTCGACGGTGGCAACGCCCGGGGTGTTGAGGTCGATGATCCCGTAGACCCACCTGCGCCTCGAGCCGTGACCAAATTGCGCCATGCACGGTTGAATCCTGTGGCCGTGATCGGAAAAGACCCCAATGCGCGGGCATTTGACCCAGACCGCTGTCGCATTGACGAACTCTGGGTAGTAGTCCCTCCGCAGCTCACGAGCAAAAGTCTTGTGGGGTGCCCCCGGCGGCGTTCCGCTTCGGCCATCGGCGATCGGGGTCATACACGCCAGGGCGCCCAGCACCACCACGAGTAAGCACTGGACCTGACCCGTTCCGATGGACAGTTTCCGGCTTGGGTTCAAGCCGCTTGCTTTCGCATCGAGAGCCGTAGGCTCCCGAAATCCTCGGGAGCGTAGCTCCCGACCGTGGTGTGGATCCTGATCCGGTTGTAGAAGTCCTCGATCCACTTCGAAGATCGCCGAGCGGCACTCCGCCTTCTCCGTGATCGTGGCACTTTGGCTCCTTTCGCTGGGCTCTTCGAGATATCAGAGTGGCCCAGACGCGCGTCTGGAAGTAAGAACGGTTCTCATTCTTGTAAGCTAGGCCATCGCTCGCCGACGACGCGTTCCCCCTGCCGTTGCTTGAGCCCTTCCAACTGCCCTTCGTTCAGCGCGGATTGTTCGAGGTCCTTCTCCTCGCGATTCCCGCCGGTCTGCTGGGCACTTGGATCGTCCTGCGAGGCCTCGCCTTCTTCTCCCACGCGGTCGGCACCGCGGCCTTTCCCGGCCTCGTACTCGCGGACGGCCTGGGGTTCGCCGCCCCACTCGGAGCTTTCGGGGCCGCCGTCGTCTTCAGCGTCGCCACATCCGCGATCTCGCGCCGTCGGGGCGTCTCCTACGACAGCCTCACCGCGATGGTGCTGGTCGGCTTCCTCGCCGCGGGTGTGATCCTCGCCAGCGACGTCTTCCAGTCGGCTGCAAACATCGAGACGCTTCTCTTCGGCAGCCTGCTGCTGATCGACGGCAGGGACATCGCCCTCGCGGCGGTGGCCGCGACTGCGGCGGTGACAGCGACCGTCCTCCTCGGCGACAGATGGCTTGCCGCGGGCTTCGACCCCGGCGCGGCGGGATCGGTCCGATCCGGCTCGCGAACGCTCGAGCTTGCCCTTCTCGGGCTGATTGCACTCGCGAGCACCGCGGCGCTGTCGGTCGTCGGCGCCCTGCTCGTCTCCGCCCTCTTCGTCGTTCCGGCCGCGACGGTGCGGCTCTGGACCGAGCGCCTGACGACCTGGCAGCTCGGCAGCGTTGGCCTGGTCGCGCTCGAGGGGACGGTCGGGCTCTGGCTCTCGGTCAAGACCGACGCGCCTCCGGGGGCCACGATCGCGGTCATCTCGGGGGTGGTCTTCGCAATCGCCGCCACCGTTCGCATGGTCCCCCTCCCGGGCCGTTTGGCCGTGGTCGCGGCGACCATGGTGGCAACCCTCCTGGTGGTGGTCGGATGCGGCTCCGGCTCGGGTGGCAACGGAGAGCTGAAGGTGGACGCGACCACGACCCAGATCGGCGATTTCGTCCGTGAAGTCGGCGCCGGCGCCGTCTCGGTTGACCAGATCCTCCAGCCCAACACCGACCCCCACGACTATGAGCCCCGGCCCTCGGACGTCGAGGGCGCCGCCGACGCCAGCCTGGTCTTCGCCAGCGGCGACAACCTCGACTCATGGATCGAGAAGGTCATATCCGACAGTGGCAGCGACGCCGACGTTGTCTACCTCGGGACCTCGGTCCCGGTGAAGCTGCCCGGTGAGTCCGAGGGTGCCGAAGCCTCCAAGTACGACCCTCACTGGTGGCATGACCCGCGCAATGCCGAGGCGGCGGTGCGAACGATCGAGCGAAGCCTGGTCCGGGCCAGGCCGTCGAAGCGATCGGTTTTCAGGCGCAACGCCGTTGCCTATCTTGCCAAGCTGCGAAGACTCGACATGGGGATTTCGGCCTGCATGCGTTCGGTTCCCGAGAGCGATCGCAAGCTGGTCACCGACCACGACGCATTCGGCTATTTCGCCCGTCGCTACGGGATCAAGATCATCGGCGCAGTCATCCCGTCGCAGACGACCCAGGCCCAGCCATCGGCGAAGGACCTCAGCGATCTCGCGAAGCTGATCGAAGCGGAGGGCGTCCGGGCGGTCTTTCCGGAGAGCTCGCTGAGCCCGAAGCTCGCCCAGACGATTGCCCGTGACACCGGCGCCTCGGCCGACCACACCCTCTACGGCGACACGCTCGGCCCAGCCGGCTCCGACGGCGCCACCTACTTGCAGATGGAGCAGGCAAATGCCGACGCGATGGTGCGTGGATTCACAGGGGGGGCGCGCGGCTGCCGGATAGCCGGGCTCCGATGAGCGACCTCGTCGCGGCCACCGATTTTGCCACCGGCTACGACGGCAGTCCCGTGATCTCAGAGATCTCGTTCAACCTCATACCGGGCCAGCGGCTGGCGCTCCTCGGGCCGAATGGGGGCGGCAAGACGACCCTGCTGCGGGCGATGCTCGGTGAGCTCAGGACCATCTCGGGCCGACTCGAGGTCCGCGCCCCCTGCGGAACCGTCCCCCAGACCGAGCGCTCCCGGCTCGACTACCCCGTCTCCGCTCGGGAGGTTGCGGTCATGGGCGCGCTCTCGCGCCTTCCCTGGTGGAGAAGGCCCGGCCGCGCCGAGCGCGACTCAGCGTCGGTCGCTCTTGACCGCGTCGGCCTCAGCGCGCTCGCCGACCAGACCTTCGGCAAACTCTCGGCCGGACAGCGTCAGCGAGTTCTGATCGCCCGTGGACTTGTTCAGGACGCGCGCCTGATGCTCCTCGACGAGCCCTTCAGCGGACTCGACACCCAGAGCGCGGGTCTGCTCGAAGACCTGATCGCCGAGCTTGCGGCGGAGCGGCGTGCGGTCGTGATCGCGACCCACGATCTTCCCAGGCGCAACGCTGGGACATGGTTCTGTGCCTCAACCACCACCAGGTCGCCTTCGGCCGCCCGGCGGAGGTGCTGAGTCGCGACGTTCTCGAGACCACCTACGGCGGCGCCATCGTCGAGATCCCCGGGGACGGAGGCCTCGGCATCCTGCCCCCGCACCATCACTGACCATGACCTGCGCTCTCACCCTCAGCCTCACCGTGGCCTCGGTCTGGAGCGAAATTGTCGATCCGCTGCGCGAGGGCTTCATGCAGAGGGCGGTCCTGGAGGTGGTCCTGATCGGCATCGCCGGCGGCACGCTCGGGTGCTGGGTCATCTTCTACGGCCTCTCCTATGCGGCCGAGTCACTCGCGCACTCGCTCTTCCCAGGCCTGGTCGCCGCGGCCCTGCTGGGAATCCCCCTGCTCCTTGGAGGCGCGCCAGCGATCCTGATCGCTGCCCTTCTGATCGCCGTCGCTTCGAGGGTGCCGACAACCGAGCGAGAGGTCGGGGTTGCGATCGTGGTCACGACCATGTTCGGCGCCGGCGCATTGCTGGCGCTCTCTCCCGCCTCGCCTCCCGGAATCGGAGCGCTGCTGTTCGGCGACATCCTCGCCCCGTCGGATTCGAATCTCGCTCTCGCCGCCTGCCTGGCGCTGGCGATCGTGATTGCGCTCCGGCTCGTGCACGCGCGCCTGCTCGCGGTTGGATTCGACCGCGAGTCCGCACGCTCGCTCGGTGTTTCGTCGGGCTTCGTCGACCTCACGCTCTTGGTTCTGCTCGCCGCCGCGATACTCGTCGCCGTCCAAGGACTCGGCAACCTGCTCGTGGTCGCCGTACTGGTCGGTCCTGCGGCGGCCGCCCGCCAGCTAGCGAAGAGGATGCTGCCGATGATGCTCGCCGCGGTGGCGATCGCAATTGCCGCCGGGATCGGCGGTCTCTATCTCTCCTACTACGCCGGAACGGCCGCCGGAGCGTCGGTCGCTGGCACGATCGTTTTCGTTTACCTGGTCGCCATCGCGATCGGCCGCGGCGTCCCGGCGGGTGGCACGCCGGCGGCACAGTGAGGACAGCCACTACGATCGCGGCGATGAGGACGGCTGTCGACTACAGCCTCGGTCGATTACGCGATGGGCAGACTCGATGCCGCCGGCTATCGCAAGGGTGAGGCGAGGAGCGCAGTGGTCGGCTTGCTGGGGAAGCAGGATTGCGCCGTCACGGCCCAGGAGATTGATGAGCAGCTGCGACGCCGGCGCGCCACCGTCGGACGGGCCAGCGTCTACCGGGTTCTCGAGCAGCTCGAGGAGCTGGGGCTAGTGCGCAAGCTCGACGTCGCCCGCGGGACCGCGAGCTACGAGCGGGTCGAGCCCAGCGGCGATCACCATCATCACGTCGTCTGCCGTCATTGCGGCCGCATCGAGCCGTTCGAGGACGCCGGCCTCGAGCGGGCGATCGCCCGGGTTTCACGCAAGCTCGAGTTCGAGGTCGACGAGCACGACGTGGTGCTCCGTGGTCACTGCCTGCGCTGTTCAGATTGAGCGTCGCCGGCCCGGACTTTGGTGCCGCTGACCTCAGCTGTAGCGATCCCACTTTCTTAGGTACGGCAGCGGATCTATCGGATGGCCGCCCAGATACCAACCCGGAGGTGTCCAGAAGCTCAAAATGCAGGTGGCAGCCAACGGCGTCTCCGGTCTCACCGACGTTGCCAATCTTCTGCCCGGTCTTGACCTGATCGCCCGGTCTTCAGCGGGGAGTGATGCGCCAGGTGCGCATACATGTTGCCGTAGCCCGACCCCTTCTGATCGACGACGATGTAGTACCCGGCATTGGCCTCATAGCCCGAGTACTGGACCTTCCCGCCCCTCGCCGCCACGAGCTTCTCTCCGCATCCGGCGAGAACGTCCTGGCCCTGATGGGTGTGCCCTGCCCTGGGCGCTCCAAAGCGATTGATCGCGGTGCCGAAGTCGTGTCGTCCCCTGACCGGGAAGATGAAGCCATAAAGGTGGAACGCCATGTGGATATCGGTGGAACCCCTGCGAGCCCTCTCGCCATTCGGCGAGCCGATCCGGAAGTAATAGCTCCCGCTTGGGGCAGGTTTGCCGGATTCATCCTTGCCGGCCCAAAGCTGGGACTGGGTCGTGTTCGGATCGATCCCCCGGCGAAAGAAGCTCCGGACGACTGCCCCCTTTGAGCTGACCACGTCGATCCGAAGACTCGTCCGGCGGTTGGCGCCGACCACGAAGGCAAGGGTCGGTCGGTTCAAACCGTCATAGAAGGCTTTGTGCGGGCTCGCGGCCGCGGAGACGATCCGCAGCGGCCCGCTCGCACCGAGCTCGCTGCGGGGTCGGATGTCCAGGGTGGAACGGCTGAGGTTCGAAACGCCGCCGAAGTCGTCTCTGACCCTGACCGGGCCATCGACCGCTCCGGCGGGCACCCGTGCCTCAGCGGTCGTTGCCGACTGCCGAAAGGCGGGAGCGAGAATCCGGCCGCTCTTCGCCTTGAAGCTCATTCTGCTCACCTCGGAAAGATGCCTGCCGTCGACCTGGACCGTGCCGCCGATGGTCGATTCGCGCAGGCCTACGCAGTCCGTGAGGCAGACGACATCCGTGACCACCGGCGTCTTCGGGGGCGCCACCCCGCCGCTGGCGGCGGCGAGCCCCCCGCTCGAGATCGTCATCACCACGGCAATCGAAACGGTCTTCGCCAAACCCCGCAGACAGGAAGCCTTGGCCCAGCTCACGGTCACCTTCCTCTTTCGTCGCCTGCGGAGTTAGCTGTCGGGCTCGCGCTGAAAGAGCTTGCGCTACGGACTATTTCTTCGTCCGATTCGCCCCCGAGACCTGCAAGGTCTCCTTCGGGTCCTCCGCTTCCCCCCGGCCTGTGCGGGGAGAACTCGGCTGTCGCGGTCGCGAGTATAGACGCCGGGGTTGACGCGGCGCTGCGGCTGCGCAACTCGCGCCAGGGGCCGGGCCCAGGCTCCCTAGGATGTACCTCGATCGATTGTGGCTCGCCGCGCCTGCCTGACACTTGTGGCATTCATGGGCATAACTTGCGCCGTGGCCTCGTCGTGCATGGCGAGCGGACCTGCCTCGCATCGCTTTGCGGCGAGCCCAGCCGCCGTCGCCCGCTTCTGGTCTGAGGCTCGGATCCAATCGGCCGTTCGCCGTCCGGCGTCCATCTCATTCCGCCGGGAGGGAAATCCGGGCGCAGACCGAGCCAAGGCGCCTGCCCGCGGGCCGCTCACCCGGGTTCCGGGTGTGCCGCCGGGCGGCGCGGCAGCGAGCCTTGCTCGTCCCGTGGTTGACGCGGCCGCTGAGCACTATCGCACCAACGGCAAGATCCTCTTTCGCCTCAACCACATCAGCTACAGCTGCTCCGGAACGGCGGTCAACACCCCGAGCCTCAGCGTTGTGCTCACCGCTGGGCACTGCTTGCGGGATCCGGGCCCGCATGGCACTTGGGCGACTCACGTCGCATACATTCCGGCCTATCGCGACAATGCGAGACCGTTCGGGACGTTCGTCGGACGCTGGGGCCGTGTATTGAGGGGTCACATCGCCGGCAACATCAAATTCGACGTCGGCGCCTTCGTCGTCTATCCCGACTCACTCGGGAAGCTGGGGAAGGTGACAGGGGCGGTGGGCTGGGCCACCGGCCTCAGCCGGAACCAGGTCTGGGATGTCTTCGGCTACCCGGCCAACCTAGGAGATACCGAACGGATGCAGACCTGTATGTCGGGCTGGTACGGGAACGACGCCCACCAGGACCGCCGCCTTGGTCCACGCCCGGTGCGAATCGAGTGCAACATGGGGGAAGGGGCCAGTGGGGGTGGTTGGGTCACCGCCGGGGGCTACCTGAACGGAGTCGTTGACTACTTCTACGAGGGCCAGTACGACCGCCTCTACGGCCCCTCTTCGGCCGCGCCGTGAGGCAGCTGATCGGCGGTATGCCCTAGCTCCTGAGCGGAAGGACAGTTAGGGGATGGCTGGGCTCCTCGACGCGCCTGATCGACTCACGAGCGATGACAGCTTGCTGATGCTCGGCGCGGCGCTCTCGGTCAAGACCAGGCGGCAATTCAGACCCTTCGTGAGCCGGAGCATCGGAGTAGGCCCGCTTCTGTTGCGCCCCTTGCCGGCAGGCCTGGATCTACTTCATACTCGGCACCTGCATGTCGAACGAGTCCCCGCCGGTTGTTGCGGCTGACGCACCCCGGGCAGCTTCGCTTCCCGAGGTGGATGTGGTTGCACCACCATCCACAAATACGCCCTCCATCCTTCGTCCGCCGCGCGTCCTCCGGTTCTGGCAGGCGGCGCTGGCTTTCTGGTTTGTCTATCTCGCGATCTTCGCGGCGCACAAGCTGGAGCTCGGAAATGTCGCCCAGGTCACCACCTTCGGGATCATCATGTCCTCAATCGTCATCGAGGCGCTGCCCTTCATCCTCCTCGGCGCGTTGGTATCGGCGATCATGGCGGTCTTCGTCCCGGACTCGATCTTCGGCCGAATCGCCCGCCTTCCGCGTCGCATTCAGACACCGGGGGCGACGTTGGCCGGATTCACCTTCCCGGTCTGCGAGTGCGGTTCGGTTCCGATTGGCCGCCGCCTGATCGCTCGCGGGCTGCACCCCTCGGCCGCGCTCGGTTTCATGTTCGCCGCTCCGATTCTCAATCCGATAGTGCTGATCTCCACCTGGGTCGCCTATGGCGGCGGCGCCCGAGGTGGAGAGATGCTTGCTGGGCGAGCGCTCCTGGGTTTCACGGTCGCCATGGCGTCCGCCCTCTTCATCACCCGCCGTCGGACGGGCCTCCTCCGCGAGAGCCAGGACGGCTCGGACCGAGCTCATCAGCATGACCACGAAGACGGGCCCCGCCGGGTCGCATTCGTCAGCCACCTGACGGGAGATCTCCTATTCATGGGCCGCTACCTGGTGCTCGGCGCGGCAATATCCGCATTGATGCAGACCTTCTTCCCGCAAGAGGTGCTGTCCAGTGTCGCGGGCATGGTGGTCATTGCCACCCTGGCGATGATGGCATTTGCCTTCATGCTCTCGCTCTGCTCTGAGGCCGACGCCTTTGTCGCCAGTTCGTTCACCGCATTTCCGCTCAGCGCCCAGCTCGGCTTCCTGGTGCTTGGACCCGTGCTGGACACCAAGCTCGCCGCGATCTACTCAGCCACCTTCAACCGCCCGTTCATCGGTCGGCTCTTGATCGTCTCCGTGCCACTGATCGTGGTCGGCACCGTCCTCTTTGGAGCAGTGACATGACTCTCAGCCTGCGCAACCTGCGAATACTGGTGCTTGGGGCCTGGAGCGCCTTCTTCGCCTATCTTTGGTTCAGCGGCGAGGTGCTGCGCTACCTTGGACCGCGAACGGCATGGGTGGTGACTTTCGGGGCGATCACCTTGACGATCGCGACCATCATCTATGCGCAGGTGAGCGCAAGATCGGCCGACGCCCGGCGGGGCGTCTCCTTGGGTGAGACCCTGGGGTTGCTCTCGCTCCTGACCCCGATCATCCTGGCGATGATGCTGTCCAACGTCTCCCTCGGCGCACTTGCCGCCTCGCAAAAGCTCACCTCCCGGGGCGTCGATCTCGACGCCCTGGCTGAGACGCTGGCCAGCAGCGCTGCACCGATCACCTTCGTCGAGGTGAAGGCGGCGAGCGACAATCCTGAGGAGGCGAGCAAGATCGGGCTTGGTCCGGGTCAGCAGGTTGACCTGACCGGGTTTGTGATGCAGCCGGCGGCATCTCCGAAGGCGCCGTTCCAGCTCGGTCGCTTCTACATCACCTGCTGCGTGGCGGATGCGATTCCGGTCTCAGTGCCCGTCTACCTGACGCTGGCCCATGGCAGCTTCAGCCAGGACAGCTGGCTCGAAGTGAAGGGCGCTTTGGCCCAGCACGGGAATGAGCTGGTCGTCGATGCCGAGCAGATCAAGCGCGTCCCGCAGCCGAATCATCCCTACTTGCCCTGGCCGGTTGGAGCCGTTTAGGCGGAAAGGGTTTCCAAGTCCCTAGCGCTGACCTATGCCCCAGGGTCAGATCGTTCTCTGGCGTCGATTTGCCTGCCGATAGGTCGGCAGCGTTCGCACGGCTGACATGGCCGCATCCGGAAAAGGCCACGGCCGAACCGGCAACGAGCAAGGCGACGCCCCGCCCACTTGCCCGGCGCGTGAACACTCCGTATTGGAGCTGGGCGAACCAGACCAGCCCGCCGAGGCACAAAAGCAGAGCAACGTAGAAGTTCAGCCGCAGCCCGAAGATGTGGTGGGCTGGATCAACCCGCAAAAGCTCCTCGCCGATGCGGGCGAACGAATAGCCGGCCACGTAGAGCGCAAATAGGCCCGGGGGTCGAATGCGACGGTGATGGGCGAGCCAGACCAGCCCGCCGGCGAGCCCCAAGTTCCACAGCAGCTCGTAGAGAAAGGTCGGATGAAAGGTCGCGAAATGCTCATATCCAAGCGGACGATGCGCCGGCGCGATCCGGAGGCCCCAGGGGAGGGAGGTTGGGCCGCCAAACAGCTCCTGGTTAAAGTAGTTGCCGATCCGGCCGATCGCCTGGGCAACCAGCAGTCCGGGTGCGGCGGCGTCCAAGAAACGCGGAATGTCGGCGCCACGTCGGCTCAGGACGACCAGCCCTGCGGCAGTGCCGGCAGCGATTCCACCCCAGATCCCGAGCCCGCCATCCCACACCGCGATGGGTCCCCACCAATGTGGCGGGACCGAACTCCAGCTGGTCAAATCGAAGTAGAGGCGCCCACCGAGGATCCCGGCCGCAAAGCCCCACAGGGCAACCTCGTAGACCAGGCTGCGATCCCCGCCAACCTTCTCCCATCGACGGCCGACGATCACTAGAGCGGCTGCCAGGGCGAGCACGTAGGCGAAGCCGTAAGCGTGGAATAGGAACGGTCCAAGGTGGATGCCGTTGCTTGAGGGGCTGGGGATCGACGCTCCGATGGAACGAACTCTAGGCCCGCCGGCGTGCGAACTCAGGAACGGTCCCTGGCGACGCCCGGACCGGAAGGGGGACGCGCGGCGGAAGGAGCGGCGCTACCCTCGCCCGGCTGCCTACGGAAGCGCGCAGGTCGCCAGGAAGATGCGCGAGTACGACGACACCGCGCGCGCGCCCCGCTGCGCATCCTCGACCCGGGCAGGAGGCGGAACTCTCTTGCGCCTCGATTTGCGCCAGTTTCAGGCAACCCGCCATCGATAGTTGACTGGCGACCCCTTGTTCCGTCCAAGGGGAGCGATGGCAACCTTCCGGCGGCTCTGCCTGGGCGGCAGGGGCTACGCGGATAGCGTTGCCACCCAAAGCGAGCGATCGGAGAATGAATGATCGAGTTGATTAGCGGATCTTCCGGACGATGTGCTGGGCATCGAAGCGAGGGGTGAGGTGACGGGCGAGGACTACGAGCAGGTGCTGATCCCGACCGTGGAGCGACAACTCGAGCGCCGCGCCAAGATCCGACTGCTCTATGTCTTGGGGTCGGAGTTCGGCGGTTACTCCGCGGCGGCGATCTGGGACGACGCCAAGGTCGGGATGGGGCACCCATTCTCATGGGAGCGCATCGCGGTGGTGACCGACGATGACGGCTATCGTCGCCTCGTAAAAGGGTTCGGCTTCATGGTCCCCGGCAAGGTCAAGGTCTTCGACGTCGCAGAGCTGGACGCCGCCAGGGCCTGGATCAGTGAGGCGGAATGATAATCAAGCCGATCCCGTGCCAACTGCTCTAGCGGCGGGGCGAGGTCTGCAGCGCTGGCAAACGTCTGAGGCAGAAGGCGAAGGGATGCGGGTAGCCGCGGGCACGGGAGACTCGGAAGTGCGCAAGCCCGCGATCGGCAGGCCGCGGCCGCCCTACCACCCACGCAGCCATGCACGACGCGTGCGCGGGGAGGGCCTGCTGGGCCTGCGGGAGGCGAGCGCGATGGCGATCGGGGGGATGATCGGTGGCGGCATCTTCAGCGTCCTCGGCCTGACCATCGACCTCGCGGGCCACCTGGCGTTCGCCGCCTTTCTGATCGGCGGGCTAATCGCCGGTCTGACAGCCCATGCCTACGCCGGTCTCTCGTTGCGAGCCGGCCGGGCGGGCGGCCCGTTCACCTATCTGCGCGATGACGGTCACACCCGGCCTGCCGCCTGGGTCGCCTGGCTTCTGATCCTCGGGTACGTGTTCGCGCTGGCTGTCTATGCCTTCACCTTCGGGCACTACCTGGCCAATGTGATTGGGGCGCCGGTCCCCGTTGCCCGGCTGAGCGGGGTTGGCATCCTCGCCGTCTTCGTCGCCGTCAACCTCCGCGGCGTAGCCACGTCGGGGCTGACCGAGGACATCGTCGTGGTCACGAAGCTGGCCGTGCTCGGTGGCATTGCCTTGATCGGCCTCGCGGCGTTCTCGCCGACGCGCCTCAGTCCACTCGATAACCAGGGCGCGCTCGGGATCTTCCTTGGCGCGGCGGTGATCTTCGTAGCCTACGAGGGGTTCGAGCTGCTGCCCTACGACTACGACGACATCGCCGAGCCCCGACGGACCCTGCCCCGCGCCCTATACCTCTCGGTCGCCGTGGTGGTCGTGGTCTACGTCGCTGTCACGCTCGCCGCACAGATGCTGTTGCCGGATCGAACGATCACCGCCCAGAAGGAGGTCGCGTTTGCACTCGCCGGCGAGCAGGCTCTGGGCGGCTTCGGGCTCTGGGCGGCGACGGTGGGCGCTCTGTTCTCGACCAGTTCCGCGATCAACGCGACGCTGTTCGCGACCGCTCGCTTGGTCCGCGACGTGAGCCTGGCGAACGAGCTTCCGGCCGCCCTCGCCCGGGAGCGCGGAGGCCT
Organism: uncultured Actinomycetes bacterium; assembly: GCA_963738305.1. Lineage (GTDB taxonomy): Bacteria > Actinomycetota > Thermoleophilia > Solirubrobacterales > 70-9 > JBBRHQ01. The sequence goes on from CAVTVU010000011.1 coordinate 283,472, forward strand.
GCCGATCGGCGCGGTGCTCGCCATTGCGCTGCCTGGGGCGGTCTTTTCGCTCTTACCTGGAATCACCGAAATCGTCTCCTTCGGCTCGCTGGCCTTTCTCCTGGTCTTCGGGTTGGTCAATCTGCTGCATGCCCGGCATACCGCCTCCGGAAGGTGGGACCGGGGCCTCGCCTACCTTGGCGCGGGCGCGTGCTTCACAGCAGCCGGCGGGCTGCTCTACTACCTGGCTCGATCCGATCGCGCCGGATTGGTGCTGATCGGCGCCTGCGCAGCACTCATCGCCGTGGCGAGAGCGGCTTTCGTGGCCTCGCGGCAGCGAGGCGCAGGTTGAGCGGAGGCATCAGCTCGCGCTCCGGCTTGAGATCATCTTGCACATGGTGATTTCCCTCCTACCAACCAAGCACCTCGCATCTTTGTCTCGCCGAGTGAGGCGATGCGCGACCTGGTCGGTGTCGTGCGGCGGGCTCGGCCTTTGTTCGGCGCCTATCTTCCCGGCGGCCTCGATCCACAGCTGCGCGAGCGGGTCATAGTAGCCCTCAGCCGCGTCAACTCCTGCCGCGATTGCACCTTTGTGCATGAGCGTATGGCGAGCTGCAGTGAGAGACCGATCCTCCTCGTCTACGCGCCGGCACATGATCGGCCTGCTCTCGGGCCGAGCCTGGCGTTTCCAAGTCAAAGTCGAGTTTCATCCGACGTCTTCCTTCGGGGCCGCCACCTCTGCTGTCGTAGCCTGCGAATTTCGTCCGAGTTCTGACCTAGGCTCGGGCCATCCTCTTCCGATTGACCACAGCGGAGCTTGCGCTGCTGGTATTCGGCGTCATCCTCGGTGCGACTGCCATCGGAGCCTTTCTGGGCCGCCGGGTGCGCCATCTCTCCGAGAGCCTCAGCGAGCCCTTCGGCGTTCTCCAGGGGGCCCTGCTCGGCGTTGTCGGGCTGATCCTCGCTTTCGGTCTGTCCTTGGCTCTTTCCCGCTACGAGGATCGCCGCGCCGCGGTGGTCGACGAAGCCAACACGATCGGCACCACCTATCTGCGTGCGCAGACCCTGGCCGAGCCAGTTCGAAGCAGCTCCCTGAAGCTTCTCGTCGACTACGCCGGGAGTGCGATCCGTCTCTCCGAGTACGTCCCGGGTAGCGCCACCGAGACCGCCATCACGGGGTATGAGGACCGGCTCCAGCGCCGGCTGTGGGGTCTGGCCGGAGAAGCGCTGGCTGCCGCGCCGACGGCGAGTGCACCCCGGCTCTACGTCGAGACCTTGAACGAGATGATCGACTCGCAGACGACCCGCATTGCCGCTCTCAACAATCAGGTTCCGACTGCGGTTCTGCTACTGGAGATATTCGGCGCGGCCGTGGCCTTAGGGCTCCTCTCCGCCTATCTGGCGCTGGTCGGCCGGGGTCTCGCCGGGGTGTTGCTCGCCTCGGTGCTGGTCGCGACCCTGCTCTTGGTGACAATGGATCTCGACCGGCCGACCCGCGGCCCAATCGAGGTCCCTGACACGGCGATCAAGCAGCAGTACAAGTCAATGCTTCTGCCTCCGGCAGCGGCGGCACCGCGGCCCGCGACGGGTTAGCGGATCAGTGGCTCGCCTACTCCTGAGCCCTGGCGGCTTCGAGGGCCTCCATGGCCCGTTCCATGTCGGCGTGGAACTCGATCCGAACGATCCTCCCGTCTCGCCACCTGTAGGAGTTGACCCACTCGCGTTCGACCACGGCGCCGCTCTCTCGTCCCCGACCACCCGTGCGGTTGGTCACCAGCACCCAGTCCCCGGCGCCGATCAGTTCACCGGGCTCAACCCAGTAGTCCTCGAAACTTGAAACGAAGTCGGTCCACCACCTGATCACCGCCGTGCGCCCACGGAACTCACCGGCCTCCGGGTTGGTCCGGGGGTCGACCCAGAGTTCGACCTCCTCATCAAGGGCGTCGATTGATGGCCCGTAGTCGCCGCGAACGACTGCATCCTGTATGCGGCGCTGGGCCTCTACGTTCTCCGGCGACATCGCCTACTCCTTCAGTCCGGCGCCTTGGAGGGCCTGAGCAGGGTGATCGTAAAGGGCGATGGATGGGCTCCCAAGTCCCGTAGATCTGGGACCCGTGGCACCGCGCCGCTGCGGATAGGGGTGGCCGGGGGCTAGCTGAAGCGCCCACACACGTTGTCAACTGGCTAGATCATCAGGTGCGGCGACGAGCCTGTCGTGCGCTTGAACCAGCGCCTCAGCGGAATCCCAGCTGCCAGCGGAAGCGAAC
>CAVTVU010000012.1:0-124729 GCA_963738305.1 uncultured Actinomycetes bacterium
ACGGACCGCGAACCCATGCAGGTGGATGCGGGCGGGCGACCGCTAAGTTTCTTGTACCTAGGAGGCTGCTTGCAAGAATTTGCGAAGGTGAAAGCACCCGAATCGCGAGTTGTTATTGCGAAAGGACAGCAAATGAACTCGAACACTCACCGGCGGAGATCACAGAGGCCATCTTCCACGTCGCCCTCTATGCGGGTCATCCGCGAGCGGTCAACCGATTCCGGGTGGCAAGAGAGACCTTCGAGGGGTTGGGCATTGCCGTGGAGGCGCGGTCGGAGCCCGTCCATGATGCGCGCCGTCGCCGTCGAGGAGTTTGGGCCACCGCAGAACCTTCGGCTCGTCGATCGGCCGATTCCAGAGCCTGACGAAGGCGAAGTAAGCGTCGATGTGGAGTACGCGGGGGTTGGCTTTGTCGACACCATGCTGCGCTCCGGCGCCTTCCCGCTCGGGCTGCCGTTCGTGCCCGGCATCGAAGTGACCGGCCGCATCCGCGCCGTCGGGCCCGATGTCGAAGGACTCGCTTCCGGTCAGCCGGTCGCTGCGTTGCTGAATGATTTCGGGCGCACCGAGCGTGCCGGGGGATATGCCGAGGTCGCAGTCGCCCATCAGCTTATGGTCGCCCCGTTGCCCGAAGACGCGGATCTTAAGCGGATCACCGCCGTGATCTCAAACGGCGTTGCTGCTTGGATCGCACTCCACCATCTGTCGGCCCTCAAGCAACGCGATCGAGTATTGGTGCTCGGCGTCAGCGGCGGACTCGGCGCCACCACCGCTCGTCTTGCCGCGCTTCACCCTGCCGCGCTCATCGTCGGCGTCGTCGACCACGACCCGGAGCGAGGACCCGCGGAATGCAGTGAAGTCGTCATCGCCGAGGAGCTCGACGCCCGCCTTGAGCAACTCAGCGAGGACGGTTCTGTCGATGTCGTCATCGATCCGGTCGGCGGTGCCCTGCGCACGACGGCGTTCGACCGGCTGGCGGCTTTCGGGCGCCACGTCATCCTCGGGAATGCCAGCGGCGACGATCCGCCGATCTCTGGCGACGACGCCTGGATGAATACGCGGACCCTGATTGGGCTCAATGTCGGCGGCACCGCCGATCTGCGCCCGGGATTGGTTTCGGACGCGCTCGCCGCCGTCACCACGTTGGTCGCCCGGGGTGCGCTGCGCGAGCCGGAGCCAACCATCGAGCCCCTAGCCTGTGCCAGCGCGGTACACCAGGCCATCGAAGAGCGCTCGGCATCGTCCAAGACACTGCTCTCCGTCTCGAGCTAAGACGCGGCTTCCGCCTCGCGCGAGGAGGAGTCACATCGATGAGGATGTGGCCGCCCTCTTCGACCCAGATCGTTCCGAGTCGGTATCTGCCTCGAGCGCCTTGTCCGGGTGGGAGTCCTGCGCCATCGCGTTCATCAACCCTGACAGCAAGAAGTCAAGCCTTGATTGCCAACAACCTCCAGATCAGTCTCTTTCAGAGCTTTGTTGTCTGCTCTGAAACCGCCCCCAGGCCGCCAACCGACCACCACCCCACGCAGTATCACCGCGGGTGGGCAGGTGAGGCACTTCGCCTTCTTTTTCGACAGAGGGGTGGTGCTTACGATCGGAAAACTTGGCGCCGGACAGGAGCGCTACTACCTCGAGCAGGTCGCCGACGGCGCCGAGGACTACTACGCCGGCGAAGGCGAGGCCCCCGGGGAATGGAAGGGCGACGCCGCCCACGAGCTCGGTATCGAGGGTGACGTCGGCGTCGACCAGCTGCGCGCGATGCTCACCGGCCACGACCCCGGCTCAGATGAGCCACTGATCGGAAGCCTCGGCGTCAACCGATGCCAGGGACCGGTCCCCGGCTTCGACCTCACCTTCTCGGCGCCGAAGTCGGTCTCTTTGACCTGGGCCTTAGCGAGCCCGGAGACCCAGGCAGCGGTGCTCGACGCGCATCGGCGCTCGATCGACGCTGCGCTCGGCTATCTGCAGCGCGAGGCCTGCTGGGCCAGACGCGGTCACGGCGGCGCCACCTTCGTGCCTGGCAACGGCTACCTCGCCGCTGCCTTTCGCCACCGCTCCTCGCGTGCCGGCGATCCCCAGCTTCACACCCACGTCCTGATCGCCAACGCGACCAAGGGCCCCGATGGGCGCTGGTCGCGGCTTCATCACCCCTCGATCTATGCGCATGCAAAGACCGCCGGCTACCTCTACGAGGCCCAGCTCCGCCACGAGCTGACGAGAACCCTCGGGGTCGGCTGGCAGCCGGTCCGAAACGGGATCGCCGAGATCGACGGCTTCAAAGACGAGCAGCTACGCGAGTTCTCGACCCGCCGGGCGGAGATCCTCGCCGCTGCGGGAGGCCCGGATGCCAGCCGCGCCGCGCGCCAGGCAGCGACGCTCGCCACCCGCCGCGCCAAGGACTACGAGGTCAGCCCGCAGACCCTGCGCCAGCGCTGGGCCGAGCGAGGGGCCACGCTCGGCCTTGACCGGGAGGAGATCGAGGGCTGATCCTCCATCGCAACCTCGACCAGTCGGCCGGCGCCCGCGCGGTCCTGACCGCCGAGCAGCTGGACCGCGCGGTCACGGCGCGGGCCTCCCACTTCGACCGCCGCGACGCGATCCAGGCCGTTGCCGAGTTGCTTCCAGACGGCGGCGAGGCGGCGCTGATCGAGCAGACCGCCGACGCCTACCTCGCCACCGAGCACGTGGTCCGGATCGGCGAGGGTCCGAAGGGCGAGCGCTTCACCACGCTGCGGATCTGGGAGCTCGAGCAAAGTGCCCTCGCCACCGCCCAGGTGATGCGTGACAGCGAGCGCGCGGTCGCCGGCGAGCCGGTCGCTGAGCGGGTTATTGCCGGCCGCCCCACCCTGAAGGCTGACCAGCGCGAGATGGTGCAGCGGCTGCTCAGCGATGGCGAAGGCCTGGAGATCGTGATCGGCGAGGCGGGGACCGGCAAGAGCTACGCGATCGCCGCTGCAGCCGAAGGCTGGGCGCAGGCAGGCGTCCCGCTGCGGGCTGCGGCGCCAACCTGGCGCGCCGCCAACGTGCTCTCGGCCGAGGGGGTGCGGGCGCAGAGCATCGCCGGCCTACTTGCCGAGCTTGACGACTCCCAAGCGCAAGGGCTCACGACCTTGCCCGCTGGCTCGGTGCTTCTGATCGACGAGGCCGCGATGGTCGACTCACAGACATTGGCGCGGCTGATCGACCACGCGCACAACGCGGAAGCAAAGCTGGTCCTGATCGGCGATCCCGCACAGCTGCCCGAGCTTGAGGCGGGTGGCCTCTTCAGCGCCCTTGCCGATCGAGGCGAGCCGATCTACCTGCGCGAGGTGATCCGCCACCACCACGAGCTTGACCGCACCGCAGCGCGGCTGATCCGCGAAGGACGCGGAGCCGAGGCGTTTGAGCTTTACCGCTCCGCCGAGCGCGTCGTCGTCGCCCCCGATCCGGACGCAAGGCGGGAGGCGATCGTCAGCGACTGGTGGGACTCGTTCTCGGGCGGCGATGACGCGCTGATGATCACGCAGCGAAACTCAGAGGTCGAGCGACTGAATGCGATGGCGCGGGAGCTGCTCCATGAGCATGGATCGCTCGGCGCGGCCGAGATCGAGGTCGGCGGGCAAGCGTTTGCGGTCGGCGATCAGGTGGTGACGCGGGTAAACGCGCCCGCCAACGGGGTCAGCAACAGGATGCGCTGGCAGGTCGCCGACGTCGACGCCGAGCGCTACAGCCTGACCCTGGACTGCCTTGATCAAGAGCGCCGGGTGACCCTTGAGCGCGATTACCTCGAGCGGGTCAATCCCGCAAGCGGCGCCCCGGCCCTGCAGCACGGCTACGCCGCCAACCTCTACATCGCCCAGGGCTCGACCGTCGACGCTGCCTTCGTCTGCGCCGACGCCTCGATGAGCCAGCAGGACTACTACGTCGCGATGTCGCGCGCCCGCGAGCAGGCCTACCTCTACGCGACACCCGAGGTGCAGTCAGAGCGCGAGGAATACGCGCCGCGCCAGCCCATTCATCGCGAGCCGCTTGACCACATCCGCGAGGCCATGGTCAGAGACGAAGCGCAGCTCGCCGCCACAGACGAGCAGCTGCGGGCGCCACTTCGCGAGCGCGCGACCCCCGAGCTCGTGGCAAGGCGCGAGGACCTCGATGTGCAGGTGCGTTTAGCCGAGAGCGGGACTGATCGCGCGAACATCCTTCACAAGCAGACGGCGGAGATGGCGCAAGCGTTGGCGGACGTTGTCGAGCGCAGGATTGCGCTGGAGCAGCAGCGCCGGCCCGATCAGCGCGAGCTTGTTCGGCTTCAGAACTCAGAGGTCAGCCTCCAGGGCAGGTTGCGGGATATGCGCGAGGAGCTCGAGCGGAGCTTCGCGCAGCGCCCAGAAGTGGGACCGCAGGATAGAGCCGAGCTGGCGGGGATCGAGGCCGAGCTCGCCGACCGGCGCCGCCTCGTGATCGCCGCCGACCGCACTGCACCGCCCCCCTACATCACCAATGCCCTGGGCGAGAAGCCCACCGAGGCGAAGAGCCTCGCCTGCTGGGAGGGCGGCGTGGAAGTGATCGAGCGTCACCGCCAGACTCATGGAATAAAGGACAGAGAGCGGGCGCTTGGCAGCGAGCCGTCAAGCGGCTTTGAGCGCGCTGGCTGGGAGCGAAGCGCCAACCGGCTTTCAGACCATCAGCGGGCGCTGCGGCGGGGCTACGAGCGCGGACTCACGCGCGAGCTTGGCAGCGAGCGCGATCTGGGCATTGGCTTTGGTCCCTGAGCTGCGAGTCGTTTCGCTCGCAATCCATCCGGCGTTCATCGGCTGGACGTCGGGCGGCCGATCTTGGCACGGCTTTGCCGTGCGGTTGGCCGCCCCATGGACGCCCAGCCGAGGTCACGCGAATCTGTCGACCGCGAGCGAAACACAAGACTGCTTTGCGAACTTCTCGCCCGATCAGAGCATCTGCTGCGCCAGCAGGCGCGCAAGCACGCCGAGCTACCCGAGGACGTCGACGATGCTCTGCAGACGGCCTACCTGCGCTTCATCGAGCGCTACCGCGGCGACTGGGAGCCGCTCGCCTGGCTCTACACAACTGTCAAGCGCGAGGCGTGGGCATTTCGGCGCAAGGTCTCCCGGCGGCGTGTCGTAAGTCTCGATACCCCCAACGGCTCGGCCGAGTCTGAGCAACCTTGGATCGAGGGGCTGGCGAGTGGCGTGCCTGATCCTGAAGAGAAGGCATTGCGCAGCGAGGAGATCGACGAGCGCCGTCAAATGCTCGCCGCGCTTAAGGCCGACCAGCGCCGCGCGCTGGGGCTGTTCGGCGCCGGTCTCAGCTACGCCGAGATCTGCGAGGTGACGGGTTGGTCACATACAAAGGTGAATCGATGCCTGGCCGAAGGGCGGGCGGCACTTCGGGAATGAGCTCGACGGCATTTCACGGTTCCACTACTAAAGACCCATGTTTGGCGCGATCGAGGCAACCGATCGACATAAGGGACAGAGGCAGTAGCCCGATGGCCGAAAACGATTCAAAGACGATCGCGTCGCGGGGGCGCAAGATCCCTCGACACCGACCAGTTCGCAGCCGTACCGCCATTAACGCTGGAAAGCGCCATGTGCCACCTGTGGCACTCACTCGGGCCGAGGCGGCCAACTGTCTCGGCATGAGCATCGACTCGTTCGAGCGCTACGTTCAGCCGGAGATTCGACTCATCAGGCGGGGCCGCATGCGGCTTATCCCTCTGCGCGAGTTGGAGCGTTGGTCAGAGGAGAACGCCTCGTTCACCCTGGACGGGATGGTCCGCTGACCGCCGTACCCTCGGCGTGCAAGGACCAGATCAGAGACCGAATGGAGGAGCGCCGATGGCAGCGGGCATCGTGAAGCGACACGCGAAGGGCTGCCGGTCCAAGGCTGGGCGCGAGTGCAACTGCCGGGCTGGCTACGAGGCGTGGGTCTACTCGCCCCGGGACCGCAGAAAGCTTCGCCGCACGTTCTTGAACTTCGCCGAGGCCCGCTCCTGGCGGGCGGACGCAAAGCGCCAGATCGACCAGGGCGCGCTGCGGGCGCCGACCCGGCAGACCTTCCGAGAAGTCGCTGAAGCGTGGCTCGCTGGCGCTGAGGCCGGCGAGATCCGCACGAGGTCGGGGCACGCATACAAGCCTTCGACTCTGCGCGGTTATCGGCATGCGCTCGAGGAACGGGTGCTTCCGCTCATCGGCGGCGAGAAGCTGAGCGCGGTCACGAGCACGGACCTGCAGGTCTTGGTCGACCGCTGGCAAGCTGAGGGACACCCAGCCTCGACGCTCCGAAACACGATCAAACCGCTGCAGGCGATCTACCGGCGCGCAAAGTCCCGCGGCGGGCTGCCGGTCAATCCGACCCGCGATCTCGAGCTTCCCGCCCCGCGCCCGCGGCGAGTCGAGATCGCCGCCCCCGATGTCGCCGCGCAGCTGCTCGCTGTGCTGTCGGCGGAGGATCGCCCGATCTGGGCGACGGCGCTCTATGCAGGCCTTCGCTACGGAGAGCTGCGGGCGCTTCGATGGGGCGCCGTCGATGTCGCCGGCGGCACGATCGAGGTTCGAGAGTCCTGGGATCCCAACGCCGGCCCGATTGAGCCCAAGACACACACATCGCGCCGCAGGGTGCCGATGCCCGCCGCCCTTCGTGAGCTGATTCTCGACCGCCGACTGGAGAACCCAACTGCCGCCGACCGCGACCTTGTGCTCGGGAGCGGGGAGGAGGACCCGTTTCACGCCGCGACGCTCTACCGGCGTGCGGATGCGGCCTGGAAGGCTGCCGGAATCAGCGAGCGACTGCGTCTGCACCAGGCGAGGCACACCTATGCGTCGTTCATGATCGCCGCCGGCGTCAACGCCAAGGCCCTCTCGCAGTTCATGGGGCACTCGTCGATCAAGGTCACCTTCGACCTCTATGGCCACCTGATGCCGGGCTCGGAGCGCGAGGCCGCGGGGATGCTCGATGCATATCTGGAGCGGGCCAGCAGCCAGGCTAGACGCGCCGCTGTCGGGTCGGTCTGAATAGCTGAACACGCGGAGCCTGAACCATTCGGGAGTGCAACGGGCCGAGGTGCGAAGACCGGATCGAGTCCCGACCGCGCTTGGCGCCAGTATTGGCCGAGTGCCAACGATCAGCCGCTTCTTCGGGATTTCAATCGCGATGTTCTTCGACGACCACGGATTTCCGCACTTTCATGCACGCCATGGCGAGGGAAGCGCGAAGATTCGCATCGACACTCTTGAAGTCCTAGACAGCAACCTGGGACGCCGGCAGCTGCGCTTTGTGCTCGCCTGGGCGGAGTTGCATCAAGACGAGCTCAGCGAGAACTGGCGCCGGGCGAGGGACGGTGAGACACTTAAGCCGATCGAGCCACTCCGATGAATGGATTGACCCCTGACATAACCGAGGCCGCTGTCGTTCGCCACGGTGTGCTTCGTCTTACCTTCGCCGATGGTCTGAAAGGCGAAGTCGATGTGCTGGATCGCATGCACGGACCGGTGTTCGCGGCCGCTTGCACTCCCGAGGGGTTCGCAAGGGTCAGGGTCGACGCCGAGACCGGCACGGTCGTCTGGCCCGGGGGCGCCGATCTGGCGCCTGACACGCTCTACGAGCGGGTCCGCACCGGCGTATGGCCGGAGCAGGACGTTGCGGTCTGAAGTTCGGCCGCTTGTCGTTTCGAACTGATCTCCGTCGAGGTCTCCCGTGGCGCCGAATTCTCCCCGCTCGATTGCCCTCACTGGCGCATCGGCTGGCGCACGGTCGAGGAATTTGGCTTTAGCAAGCGAAAAACGGCCCCCTGCCAGCGGCCTGCAAAGCCGTTTACACCGGTTCGACTCCGGTAGGCGCCTTCGTTGCCGGCACCTGAAATTCCGAATGTGCAAGCGGAGTCCGGGTGTTGAGCTGTGCATCACGATTGGCAGCGTGTCCGCGCGGAACCGCGGCCACCCCTTCTGCCGACGCCGAGCCGCCGCGGGTCCCAGTTCTCCTGAGACACCACCTACTCCGAGAGTCCCGCGGCTTCGAGGGCTTGCTCCCGGTCGCGGTGGGTCTGGAAGTTCTCGATCAGCGCCCCTCGAAAACGACCAACCCACCCCGCGCGGGCATCGAGTTCCGCGCCGCTGTCGCGTCCATGTCCGCGGATGTGTCCGTGCGCCAAGACCACATCTTCCGCATCGCGGAACCCCTCGATCTCCCATCGGAGATCACTCCAGCGCTCGTCGACCGCACGGCAATACTGGAAGGCGGCATTGGGGCCGCGATACACGATCCCTTCCAGCGCAGCCCGCGCGGGCAGGATCTCAGCATCGTCTACCAGAAGGGCTGAGAAAGCTTCCGTGTCGCGCCGGTTGAACGCCTCCATCGCCCGTCGCAACGTCTCCACGTTCTCCTGCGACATCGCCTGCGCAGTATCGCCCAACGGCGGCAGGGCGGCCGCATGGCCCGCGAGGTATCCGTGCAGGCTGTCGAGGTCAGGCGCTGCGGAACGCCGGCTTCACCTTGAAGCCAAGCTCCGGGAGATGGCTCTCGACCAGTGAGCGGGCCTCGCTCACCGAAGCGGCGCTGACCTCGACGAGCATGCGCATCCGGTGGGCGTCGGCGCCGGGCGGGTAGCGGCCGTCGATGTGAGGGCCCAGCACCCTGACGGAGCGGGACTTTTCCATCTGGCGCAGATAGGGCTGAGGGTCCTCCCCCTCAATCACGAGCTGATACGCGGGCATGGCCGGCGCACGCTAGGGCGAGCCGGGCACGCTGTGGGCCGCACTAGACCTTTTTCGTCTCGATGTTTCGTCGAGTCCGGTAGGCCGTCGGCCGTGCGGGCGGGGCTAACCTCCTTCGCCAGGCATGCTGCTTCTGATCGCCGTTCTCCTGCTGATCTTCGTCCTCTCGCCGGGCGTGGGGATCGTCGTCGTCGCAGTCGCGCTCTTCCTCGAGATCGGCGAGCTGGCCTTCTGGCGCAAGTGGATGCGCGACCGGCGGGCCGAGACGGGCAGTGAGGCGATGCCGGGCGAGCTGGCCGAGGTCCTCGAGCCCGTGAGCGGCGACCACGGCACGGTTCGGCTGCGGGGAGAGAGCTGGCGGGCGCGCTCGACGAGGCCGATCGCGGTGGGCGAGAGGGTCCGCGTCGTCGAGGTGGAGGGGCTGACACTCGGGGTCGAGCCGCTCGCCGACGGAGAGGGAGGCTCAGGAACGGAAAAGGGCCCCTGAACGGGGCCCCTTGGTTCCGAAGGACGTACCACCAGCAATCGAAACCACTGGCTCGTCGGTCCTTAAGCCTCTGAAAGTCTTCCGGGGGCGCTGAATCCTTTCCTGCGACGCCGCCTCAGTCCAAACTAACACTCAGCCTGAGCGAAGGTTTCGAATACTTGTAGCAGCCTTTGAGCCGATCTGCACATCGTGGCTGGGAATTCCGCAAAATGGACGATCCTCGGAACGGGCTTGGGCCATCTTGGACAAACGTGAACGTCGCTTTGCAACTGCCGTCCAAAGCTTTTGGCCGAAATCGGGCGCGGTGGTACTTTCGGCGCATGCGGGGACCCCGACCGCTCCTGTTGGCCGCAGCTTTGCTCGCTCTATTCATTCCGGCCTCCGCCGCCGGCGCCGACGGCCGGCGTGACCCGAGCTTCGGCAACCACGGGGTTGTCTACACCGATCTGGACCCCGGCAGCGGAGTCGACGGGGCGAACGCAGGTCTGCTGCTCTCCCACGGCCGCATCTTGACGGTGGGCGGCTATGGCGGCAGCGGCATCGGTCTGGTGCGCTACAAGCGCAACGGGAGGCTCGATTCCTCCTACAACGGGGACGGGATCGCGACCTACCGGGAGCCCCTCCATTACTCCTACGGTGCCGATCTCGCCCGCGCCGGTTCGGGGCGCGTCGCGGTCGCCGGGTCTCTGCTGAACCCCTCGGCCTTCGACCTCCTGGTGGCGCGCTTCGACCCGGGCGGAGCTCTCGATACGAGCTTCGGCAACGACCCACCCAACCCGCTCGCCGATGGGATCTCCCTGACCGACCTGGGCGGCGAGGACGTAGTCCAGCAGATGGCCGTCGATCGGGCGGGACGGGTGCTGGTGACCGGGCGAACCGGTGACGGGATGCTCGGTGGCGCAAACGACCTCTTCGTCGCCCGCTATCGCAAGGACGGTTCGCTCGACCCGAGCTTCAACGGGACCGGGGTCGTGGTCGCAAACCTCGGGACCTACGACGAGGGCGGTGACCTGACGGTGCAGCGCTCAGGCCGGATCCTGGTGGGGGGCGTATCGAACGGCAAGCTGCTGCTGCTCGCGCTCCGCCCGAACGGAGAGCGGGACCACTCGTTCGGCGGTGGTGACGGGCTTCTGCGACTCGGCCGGGCGGGGAGCTTGATGCAAACCACGATCCGCATCCTCACCCTGCGCAGCGGCAAGATTCTCCTGCTCGGCAACCAGCAGTTCACCACCGCCACGACATTGGTGGTCGTGCGCCTGCGCAAGCGGGGCGGGTACGACCGCAGCTTCTCCGGCGACGGCGTCAAGCGGATTCCCCTGAAGACCGGCGGCTACGGCGCGGCGATGGCCCGCGACCGCAAGGGACGCCTGGTTCTGGTGGGCGGGATCTACCGTCCGTCGAGGCCGAGCCTCGCGGCGGTCTGGCGGCTCCGCCCCCGTGGGGGCCGCGACCGCAAGTTCGGCAAGCACGGTCGGGTCACCCTCGGCGGCAAGGGCCGGGCCGACTACGGCTACGGAGTTCTCATCCAGCCGAACCGGAAGATCCTCGTGTTGGGGGAGACCTACGACGGCACCGCCGGTGACAACCGGCTGGTGGCCCGGCTCCTCTCTCGCTGACGCCTCCTCCGGGCGCCGAGCCGTTGCTAGGCTGGCCCCTCCCCAGGGGCGCTTAGCTCAGTTGGGAGAGCGCCAGCTCGACAAGCTGGAGGTCACTGGTTCGAGCCCAGTAGCGCCCATCTCAGGAACCCTGCGGGCAAGGCCCGCCAGCCCCAAAATTTGAACTTTCTCCGACCAATTGTCGGGTGTTGACCGCAATCAAGGTTTGAAGTTGCCGGGTTGGGTATCCGCCGCCTGTCGTGGAGGTCGAACCCGCAAGAATGGGGGCCCGTTGATGCCGTCTCGTAACCGTTTCGCCATGTCCCGGGTCACCCGACTTTGGCTGCTGTCTCTGATCGCCCTCCTGGCGGTGCCGGTCGCCGCGCATGCGGCCAGCGTGAACGTCTCCGGCGGCACGATCACCTACAACGCCGGCGCGGGCGAGACCAACACGGCCGTCGTCGTCAAGCAGCAGACCACGCCGGTCGCGACCGTCTATTTCGTCGGCGACCAGAACACCAGCGTCACCGTCACCGCCTCCCCTGCGCAGGGGTGCGTCGCGACGCCCCCCGCCCTGGGACTCCCCAAGGGCTATCTCTGCACCGTCACCGCCGCCACGCCGATCACCTCCGTCGTCGAGAACCTCGGCGACGGCAATGACACCGGCGTCATCAGCGTCGGCGCCGGCGGGCCGGCGGGCACGGTCAATGGCAGCACCGGCGACGACACCATGGTCGGCGCGCAGGAGAACGACACGTTCAACGGAGGCTCCGGAACGGACAGCGTCGCCTACGTCGGCATATCGGCTGCAAGCATCACCCGCACGGCGAACGTCACCGCGACGCTACCGTCGGGAGCATCGCCCTCCAGCGGCAACGGGCAGGCGGGAGAGAACGACAAGATCGCTGCCGACGTCGAAGGCCTGACAGGCGGCAACGGCGACGACACCCTGACCGGCAACGGCGGGGCGAACACGATCGCCGGCTCGGCGCCTCCCGGCACGCCCGACGTCAATGCCCAGCCGGCGGGCACAGAGAGCAACGACACCATCAGCGGCGGTGGCGGTGACGACTCTCTCCTCGCAGGCGACAGCGGGTCGGTCAACGGAGGGATCGGCAACGACACGCTGGTCGGTGGGCGCAGCCTCACGAACACGACCTTCCTCAACGGCGCCGCGGGCGACGACACCCTGGTCTCTGGGCTCGGCAAGGACAACTTCGCCGGCGGCGGCGGGTCGGACATCCTCGCCTACGTCAGTGTCAGCCAGGCCGGGCTCAGCATCGTCAATCGCGGCACAACCACCGGCGTCACTGTCCAGCTCCCCGAGCCCGGCACGCTCGGCTCGGGCGGGAAGACCGGCAGCAACGAGAACGATGTCATCCATTCCGACATCCACACCCTGATCGGCTCCAACGGCAACGACACGCTGAACGGCAGCAACGGGGTCGACACCATCCTCGGAGCAGCGCCGGTGGGGACGGGCAACGGTGTGGTGGAAACGCCGGCCGGCACCGACACGATCAACGGTCGCGGTGGCGCCGACACCATCGTCGGTGGCGATCGCGGCGCCGTCAACGGCGGAGACGGCAACGACAACCTCGTCGGTGGCCGCAGCACGGCGACCGGTAGTAAGACTGTGATCCACGGCGACGCCGGCGACGACACGATCGTCTCCAACATCGGCAACGACGAAATGTTCGGCGACGCCGGCTCTAACACCCTCGCCTACGCCTCGGTCAACCAGAACGGCCTGAGCATCGTCAACCGCGGCACCGGCCTCGGCGTCCTGGTCCAGCTCCCCGAGCCCGGTGCGACCGGCACTGGCGGAACGATCAACGGGCAGGAAAAGGACCTCATCCACGACGACATCCACACCCTGATCGGCAGCAACGGCACCGACTACCTGATCGGCAGCAACGGACCCGACACGATCGTCGGGGCCGCACCGGTGGGCACGGGCAACGGCGTCGTCGACACTCCGGCCGGCACCGACCTGATCCTGGGCCGGGGAGGCGCCGACACCCTGGTCGGCGGCGACCGCGGCTACGTGGGGGGCGGCGCCGGTGCCGACTCCATCGTCGGCGGGCGCAGCGCGGCGAGCGGGGACCTCACCACGATCCACGGTGACGACGACAACGACACGATCGTCTCCGGGCTCGGCAACGACGAGATCTTCGGAGACGCCGGTTCGAACACCCTCGCCTATGCCTCCGTCCAGCAGCAAGGGCTGGACATCGTGGACCGCGGGACGAGCGGGGTCACGGCCACCCTCCCGAATCCGGGGCAGACCGCGACGGGCGGCAAGACCGGCGGGCCCGAGAAGGACATCATCCATTCCGACATCGGGACCCTGGTAGGCGGCAACGGCAATGATGTCCTGTTCGGCAACGACCTCGCCAACACGATCGCCGGGGTCGCTCCCGCCGGCACCGCCGGCGTGAAGCCCGGCCCCGCAGGTAACGACGCGCTGATAGGGGCCGGCGGCGTCGATCTGTTGCTCGGCGCGGAAGGCAACGACCTGTTGGCCGGCGGAGCCGACAACGATACGCTCGTCGGCGCGGGCGGCAATGATGCTCTCAACGGCCAAGCCGGCAGCGATGTGTTCAATTCCGGAGACGGCAACGACATGAACTACGCCCGGGACGGCGCGCTCGACACGATCATCTGCGGGCTCGGCACCGACAGCCTCTCTGCGGATGCGATCGACCTCCATCCCGCTGGGGACTGCGAGACCATCACTCTGCCCTGACGAGCTCGCGGAGCCGCTCGCCGGCCCGCGTGCGGATCCGCTTTGCAGGGCCTTTTCCGTTCTCCGCCCCTGGCTGTTTTTCGCCCTACCGGAGCGCAACTCCACCAGGTGAACAGGCGTTCAGCTAGCGCAGGGACGCCCCGGCTCGCCCCCGAACCCACCGGGCGCCGGGTGCGTTCCTGCGGTCTTGCCGCTCAGTGCCCGGGACCGTACTCGCAGGTGTGGGACTTTCCCCGGCCCGGCCCGCCGTTGCAGTAGTCGCGTCCGGGACCTCCGTAGAGCTGGTCCGGGTCGGGGCCGCCGTAGAGGCGGTCGTTGCCGGGGCCGCCGTGGCAGCCGTCCTTGCCCGGCCCCATGTAGCAGACGTCATCGCCGGCGTCGCCCCAGCAGCCGTCGCTGCCGGCGCCGTGCTTGCAGACGTCATCGCCCGGACCGCCGACGCAATCGCTGTTCCGCTGGCCCGTGATGCAGACGTCGTCGCCACCCATCCCGTAGCAGCGGTTCCGCTTCGCGCCCTCGGAGTAGCAGCGGTCCGGCTCGTCGTTACCGATGAACTTGTCCGATCCGTTTCCGAGGTGGGCGGTGAGCGGGACCGGGAGGGGATCCTTGACCTCGACCTTGTCGGGGTAGGGGCCCATCTGGACCAGGACGCGGCTGACGTTCCCCAGCCAGCACCCGGCCCGGGTCGCCTGGGCGCACCCCTTGACGTCGCCGCCGGTGACGCTGAGGTAGTTGCGCTGGACGTAGATCCGCACATGGGCGCTGCGGTTCCCGCCCGAGATCGTCACCGGCTCCTTCGCGGCCTGCCCCTTGGGAGTCGCGGTGCCGGCGGTCGCGATCAGCAGCAGGGCAAGGGCGCCGAGGAGGATCGCGGCCAGGGTCGTCGCGGCTTTAGTAGCCGTCCCGCTGCGCTTGCTGGGTGAACCCTTTCCCACCGTCAAATCCCTCCTCGGCCGAGTCTAGCCCGGTGGCGGCCCGGAGCGCAAGTGTCAATTGAGGGCTCGGGCCCCTTCCAGGGACGGGCCGACCCCGCCCCCGCCGCCGGGGCCGGCGCCCCTGATCGGCCGGAAGCCCCGCGGCGCCAGCCAGACCGTGCGCCCGGTGATGGTCCGCCCGGCGCTCGGGTGCCTGGGCGGGGGACGGTAGACGTCGATGTGGTGGCCGCGGACGGCGCCACCGACGTCCTGAGCCCGGAACCAGCCGCGCGCCGGCGAGTGGCGATAGGCCCGCACGTAGACCCAGCGGCCCTTGGGAATGGTGCCGGGGTCGGTGGCGATGCTGTACCAGTAGCGCAGCCGTCGGGAAGGCCCGCGGGCGAAGCTGATCCCGGTCGGGGGCCGATAGCGCCTGGGGCGCCCGTTCGACCAGCCCCCGCCGGCCAGGGGATAGGTGACGCCGCCGTGCTTGTTGCGCCACCCGACCGCGCGCCAGTAGGGCGGTCTCGCGGCCCAGTTCTCGGTCAGGTGGCCGTGGATGTCGACCCATCCCTGCGGTCCCGGGGAGTCGAGGTGATAGCGGCGCCCGTCGAGCCCGAATCCGTCGCCCTCCATGCAGAGCCCGCTGGCCGAGTAGAGCCAGTCGACGCGGTGCCGTCCCGGGATGCCCGGGGCCGGAACCCGCCGTCCGTTGAACCAGGACTCCGGGACCGGCCAGTACTGGGTGATCGTCACGTGACGCAGCCAGTGGCCGCCGCGGTGGGGCTTGGAACCCGTCGCGGCCGGAGCGGCCGCGACGGCGAGGACGATCGCCCCGGCCCCGAGCAGCGCGATGGCGCGCTTGCGATGCGGGCGCATGGTCCGTTTCTACTACGGACGGCGGCCGAATGCGGGTTCCGCAGTCTTCCGGATGGCGGAGACCGCGGGGGAATCGCCGCCGCCGCATATCCTCGCCGCCTCGTGATCGCCACCTACGTATCGGTGCTCGCCGTCTGCGCGGCCTCCCTGCTGCTCGGGGAAGCCGGGATTCGGCTCTGTGGCCGCCGCCGCCACTCCTGGCTGGCGCCGGCCGCCGGTCTGGCGATCCTCTGCGCGCTGTGCTGGGGGACGGTCCGGTTGCCCGGGGATGGCGCAGTGTCGGCGATCGCGGTGCTGCTATTGAGCACGGCCTCGGCCCTCTACCTGGTTCGCGGGCACCTCGAGGGCGGCGGCGAGGCGCTGCGCGCCGGCGCCCCCGTGGCGGTCCTGGCGCTCTTCGCCGCGTCACTCCCCTTCATCGCCGAGGGGCGCTTCGGGATCCTCGGGACCAGCTTCAACCCGGACATGTCCCAGCACCTCCTGGCTGCCGTCCGGCTCGCCGGGGGCGACCCCTCGCCGCTCCTCACCCAGGGCTATCCGCTCGGGCCCCACGCCGTGGTCGTCGCGCTTCATCAGGGTCTCGGGATCGGCGTGGTCCAGGGCTTCGGCGGCTTCACCCTCGCCGTCGCCGTGCTCGCCTGCCTGACCGCGCTGGGCGCCTTGGCCTCGTTCTCGCCCGGCCGCCGCCTGGTCGGCGCCCTCCTCATCGGTCTTCCCTACATGGTCGCCTCCTACCTGGCCCAGGGCGCCTTCAAGGAGACGACCCAGGCGCTCTTCGTCCTCGCCTTCGCGATCGGGCTGACGGGACTGCGGGAGCCCGAGGAGCGGCGAGCTTGGGGGGGTTCGTCGCTGGTCGCTGTTCCGCTGGCCCTGATCTGGGCCGGCAGCGTCTATGTCTACAGCTTCCCCGGCCTCGCCTGGCTCGGCGCGACGGTGGCGATCTGGGCGGCGGCCGCGCTCGCCGAGATGCGGTTGCGAGGTCGCGCTCCGGGGCAGGCTCTGACGGCGGCCCGTCGCCCGGCGGCGCTGGCCTTCCTCTTCTTCTTCATCCTGGTCTCCCCGGAAATCGGACGCATGGTCGACTTCGGCGGCTTTGAGACCTTCGACCCCGCCGGGCCCGGGCTGGGCAACCTCTTCGGCCAGATCTCGCCGTTCGAGGCGCTGGGGGTCTGGCCCTCAGGCGACTTC
This sequence comes from uncultured Actinomycetes bacterium, assembly GCA_963738305.1. Lineage (GTDB taxonomy): Bacteria > Actinomycetota > Thermoleophilia > Solirubrobacterales > 70-9 > JBBRHQ01. The sequence continues at coordinate 16,518 of CAVTVU010000012.1, forward strand.
CGGCTAACCCCGGGCGCCGGGGCCGTGCCGGCCGTCGGCTTCTACGTCGGTGTGGCCCTGGCCCTCGTTCTGTTGCTGAACGGGCTCCTCTGGTCGCTGCGCCGGCGCGAGTACGCGATCCCGGCCGCGCTGGCCGCGGCGCTGGGCCTCTACGCGGCGGCTCGGCTCGGCGGCACCCCCTACACGGCGGCGAAAGCGGTGGTGATGATCGCTCCCGCGGCGATGCTGTTGATCGTTCGTCCGCTGCTGGACCTGCGGGCCGCCGGGGCCGAGACGCCCGGTCCGCGGGGGATCCTCGAGCCACTGGCGACTGCCGCCTTCGTGGTCGCCGCCGGGGCCTGCACCGCGCTGACGCTCGCCAACGCCCCGGTCGGCCCGACCGCCTACACGCCGAAGCTGACCGAGCTGCGACCGAGGATCGCGACCTCCTCGACCCTCGTCCTCGCACCGAGCTCGTTCCTCGACACGGAGCACGGGACGCCCTACCTCGCGTGGGAGCTTCGTGGCGGAAGGGTCTGTATCGAGGCCGACGACGACGCTGTCCTGACCCAGCCGGTCCCCAGCGGCGTGCGTTTCGTGATCACGCCTGCCGATCCTGGGCGGAGGCCGCACCAGGGCTTCAGGCTCGCACGCCGCGCCGGCCCCTACCTGCTCTGGGAGCGCGCAGCCCCGACGCGCGGCCCCGGTCCCTGCCCGCTGATCGCCGTCCGCCAGGCCCGCCAGGGGCCCGCGCGCGGCTGAACCGAGCCAGCCGAACGCAAGGTTCCGTGACCATTGGAGCCCCAAGGTTGCGTTCGGCGCCGCGCGCGGGGGCGTGGATAGCATGGGCGCGATGTCAGGAATCACTCTCAAATTGCCGGATGGGACACCGCTGGAGCTGCCTCAGGGCGCCAGCGGGGCCGATGCGGCCGCGGCGATCGGCCCGGGGTTGGCCAGGGCGGCGCTCGCCGTCCGCGCCGGCGGTGAGCTCCGCGACCTCTCGGCGCCTCTCGCCGACGGGGAGGAGATCTCGATCGTCACCGACCGCGACCCCGAGGCGCTGGAGCTGATCCGCCACGACGCCGCGCATGTCATGGCCGAGGCGGTTCTCGAGCTCTTCCCGGGGACGCAGGTGACGATCGGCCCGCCGATCGACAGCGGCTTCTACTACGACTTCGAGTTCCCGGACGGCAGCGGACCGGGCGAGGAGGACCTGGAGCGGATCGAGGAGGCGATGCGAGCCCGCATCGAGGCCGACGAGCCCTTCGAGCGCCGTGAGCTTCCGGTCGCCGAGGCGGTCGAGCACTTCCGCGGGCAGGGCCAGGACTACAAGGTCGAGCTGATCGAGGACCTGGTCCGCGACGAGGGTGTCGAGACTGTCTCGCTGTATCGCAACGGTCCCTTCGAGGACCTCTGCCGCGGCCCGCACGGGCCATCGACCGGGCGGATCAAGGCGCTGAAGCTGAGCTCGCTGGCCGGCGCCTACTGGCGCGGTGACGAGAGCCGCGAGATGCTGACCCGCATCTACGGCACCGCCTTCCTCAAGAAGGCGGACCTCGATGCCCACCTGGAGCGGATCGAGCAGGCGAAAGCGCGTGATCATCGCCGACTCGGCCCGGAGCTGGGGATCTTCATGCTGCGGGAGGAGGCGCCGGGGATGCCCTTCTGGCTGCCGAACGGAACCGTGCTGCTGGGCCTGATCGAGGCCGAGGTGCGCGAGCAGCTGCGCCGGCGCGGCTATCAGGAGATCGCCACGCCCCAGGTCCTCGACGAGGAGCTGTGGCACCGCTCGGGGCACTGGGAGAACTACCGCGACGACATGTACTTCATCGAGTCCGACGAGCGCCGTTTCGCGCTGCGGCCGATGAACTGTCCGGGCGCCTGCCTCGTGTTCGGCTCCCGGCGCCACTCCTACCGCGAGCTGCCCCTGCGGCTGGCCGAGTTCGGCCGTGTCTCGCGCAACGAGCGCGAGGGCGTACTGCACGGGCTGCTGCGGGTCCGCGCCTTCACCCAGGACGATGCCCACGTCTACTGCACCGAGGACCAGATCGCCGCCGAGGTGATCGACATCTGCGTGGCGATCGACGAGCTGTACGCGCGGTTCGGGTTCGAGGAGGTCCGGGTCGAGCTGTCGACCCGCCCCGAGAAGTCGATCGGCACCCCGGAGCAGTGGGAGCAGGCCGAAGCTGCCCTGCGCGAGGCACTCGAGCGCCAGGGCCGCGACTACCAGCTCAACCCCGGCGACGGCGCCTTCTACGGGCCGAAGATCGACTTCCACATCACCGACGCCCTCGGGCGCTCTTGGCAGTGCGGCACCTGCCAGCTCGACTTCTTCATGCCGGAGCGCTTCGACCTCTCCTACACCGGCCCCGACGACGCCCCGCATCGGCCGGTGATGATCCACCGGGCGCTCCTCGGCTCTATGGAGCGCTTCGCGGGGATCCTGATCGAGCACTACGCCGGCCGCTTCCCGGCCTGGCTGGCGCCGGTGCAGGTGAAGCTCTTGCCGGTCGCCGACCGCCACGCCGACTACGCCGCCGAGCTGGCGAGCCGGCTGCGGAGCAGCGGATTCAGGGTCGAGATCGACCAGCGCTCCGAGTCGGTGGGCCGCAAGGTCCGCGACGCAGAGCTTGCGCGCGTGCCCTACATGCTGGTGCTGGGCGATCGCGAGCAGGAGACCGACGCGGTCGCGGTGCGCTCCCACGACGATGGGGACCTGGGCTCGACGGCCTTCGACGAGTTCGAGCAGCGCCTGCGGGACGAAGTCTCGGCAGCCTGACTCGCTCTCGGTCTATACTGCCCGCCAGTTGATCGCAGGCACGCCACACACCTCGCGCCGCTGAGCGCCCGCCGTGCCGCTGCTCCTACCTCCTGATCATTTGAAGATCGACCTCTCCTCCACCTAGTGCCGATCCCGCGCAGGTTCGATCGGCGCCCGCCCGAGCGCGACACGACTCGGATCAACGAGCGGATCCGCGTTCCCAAGGTGCGCCTGATCGGGGCGGACGGCGAGCAGGTCGGGATCATCGACATCGACGACGCGCTGAAGCGCGCCCGGGACGCCGACCTCGACCTGGTCGAGGTGGCCGCCGACGCCAAGCCGCCGGTCACCCGGCTGCTCGACTACTCCAAGTACAAGTACGAGCAGGAGCAGAAGCAGAAGGCCGCCCGCAAGCACCAACAGCAGGTCAACGTGCGCGAGATCAAGCTGCGGCCGAAGATCGCCGACCACGACTACAACACGAAGAAGGGCCACGTCGAGCGCTTCCTGCGAGGCGCCGACAAGGTCAAGGTGACGATCATGTTCCGCGGCCGCGAGCAGGCCCATCCCGAGCGCGGGCGGGCGCTGCTCCAGCGCCTGGTCGACGACCTCGGCGAGCTGGCGGTGGTCGAGTCACAGCCGCTCCAAGAGGGCCGCAACATGAGCATGCTGATCGCGCCGACGCGGGTCGCCGCGAAGTCGGCCGAGAGCGCCGAGGCCGACGGCTCGGATTCCGCCGCAGCCGGCTAGCGGCTCGCCTCGATCACGTCGGCGATCCGCTCGGACGCCTTCCCATCCCACTTCGGCGGCGGGTCCGGCCGCGCGGCCGGACGTGCTTCGAGCAGCGCCGGGATCTCGGTGATCCTCGCCGGATCGAGGCCGAGCAGCGTGTTGGTCCCGGCGCTAACGGTGACCGGGCGCTCGGTGTTGTCTCGCAGGGTGAAGCAGGGAACGCCGAGGAAGGTCGTCTCCTCCTGGATGCCCCCCGAGTCGGTGAGAACGGCGCCGGCATCGGCTTCGAGCGAGAGGAAATCGAGGTATCCGACCGGGTCGATCACCTGCACGCCGCCCGTCTCGAGGCCGGAGGTGTCGATCATCTTCCGCGTGCGTGGATGGACCGGGAAGACGACCGGCATCTCGGTCGCCACCTGCGCGAGCCGGGCGACCGCCTCCTCCAGCAGCGGTCCGTCGACCAGCGCCGGCCGGTGCAGCGTCACCAGCAGGTAGGCGCCGGGCTCAACGCCGAGTCGCGCCGCCGCGCCCGCGGCCCGGAAGCGTCCCTCCAGGGCGAGGAGGCTGTCGATCATCGTGTTGCCGACGAAGTGCATCCGCTGCTCGGCGATGCCCTCGGCACGGAGGTTCTCGATCGCGTCCTCGCAGTGCAGGAAGAGGTGGGCGGAGACCTCGTCGGCGACGATCCGGTTGATCTCCTCGGGCATCGAGCGGTCGAAGCTGCGCAGGCCGGACTCGATATGGGCCACGGGGATCTCCAGCTTGGCCGCGGTCAGGGCGGCGGCCAGGGTCGAGTTGACGTCCCCGGGGACCATCAGCAGGTCCGGGCGCTCGGAGAGAAGGACCGGCTCGATCCGCTCCATGACCCGGGCCGTCTGCTGGGCATGGCTGCCGGAGCCGACCGCGAGCGTGTGATCGGGAGCGGGCACGCCCAGCTCCTCCAGGAACACCTCCGACATCATCCGGTCGTAGTGCTGGCCGGTGTGGATGATCGTGTGTGTGAAGCTGGGGAAGCGGCGGCGCATCGCCGCGATGACCGGTGCGGTCTTCACGAAATTCGGCCTGGTGCCGACAACGTAGGCGACGTGCATCGACGCGCCAGACTATCCGTCGCCGCGGAGCGCCAAGCCCGTCCCCCCGCCGCTGATTGAATCCCCGACGTGACTCCCCCGGAAGAGACGAAGACCGAGCGCCGCGCCGACGGCGAGGCCCTGAACGAGGAGATCGCCGCCGCGGCGCCCTCGATCCCCGTGTTCGATCTGCGCATCGAGCAGGAGGACCTCGACGCCGTCGAGGCGACCCTGAGATCGGGCTGGTGGACGATGGGGCCGCGGGTCGAGGAGTTCGAGCAACGCTTCGCCGAGCACCTCGGCTGCGCCCACGTGATCGCGACGTCGAGCTGCACGACGGCGCTTCACCTGGCCCTTCTCTGCGCCGGAGTCGGCCCCGGGGACGAGGTGATCGTCCCCTCGTTCACCTTCGTCGCCACCGCCGCGACCGTGATCCAGGCCGGCGCGACGCCGGTCTTCGCCGAGATCGGCGGCCAAGCCGACCTCTGCATGGACCCCGAGCACGCCGAATCGCTGATCGGGCCGCGCACCAAGGCGATCCTGCCGGTCCACTACGGCGGCTATGCGGCCGCGCCGGATCGCCTCGAGCGGGTCTGCACGGAGCGCGGGCTCGTCCTGCTCGAGGACTGCGCCCACGCACCATGGTCGGATGCCGGCGGGCGGGCGCTGGGGACGATCGGCCTCGCCGGGGCATTCAGCTTCTTCCCCAACAAGGTGCTGGGGATCGGCGAGGGCGGGGCGATCAGCACGGATAGCGACGAGGTCGCCCAGTGCGCCCGCCTGCTGCGCTCGCAGGGAATGACCGCCGGAACCCTCGCCCGCCATCGCGGTCTCGCCGACGGCTACGACGTCACCGCTCTTGGCTTCAACTACCGGATGGACGAGCCCCGGGCGGCGCTGTTGATCTCCCGGTTTGCCCGCCTGGAGGGCGAGATCCAGCGGCGCCGGCACCTGACCCGTCTCTATCGCGAACGGCTGGCCGCGGTCGACGGGATCTCGGTCCCGTTCCGCGACGAGCAGGTCGATCGCTCCTCGGCCTACTCGATGAGCGTCATGCTCGATGAGCCCGGGCGCAAGGACGAGGTCCGCACCGCCCTGGGCGAGCGGGGAGTGCAGACGACGACCATGTACACCGGCGTCCACGAGTTCAGCGCCTACCGCGAGCGCTATCCGGAGGTCTCGCTGCCGCGCACCGAGCTGGCCTCCCAGACCCAGTTCAACCTGCCGCTCTTCCCACACCTGACCGAGGAGGAGCTGGAGCGGGTGGCGAGCACGCTGGAGGAGGTCCTCCGATGGCCTGGGAGGTGTCACTGGTCGAGCTGGAGGTGACCGACTCCGACGTCGATTCCGTCCTCGAGTGCCTGCGCTCCGGCTGGCTGACGATGGGCCCGAGAACGCAGGCCCTCGAGGAGGCGATCGCCGAGATGGTCGGCGTCGAGCACGCGATCGTCGTCTCCAGCGGGACCGCGGCGCTCCACCTCGCCTGTCACTCCCTCGGCCTCGGCCCGGGGGACGAGGTGATCGTGCCCGCGTTCACCTTCGCGGCCAGCGCCCACGCCCCCCGTTACGGGGGAGCCGAGGTGGTGCTGTGCGACTCGCTCTCACCGCTTGACCCCAATCTCGACCCGGCGAAGGTCGAGTCGCTGATCGGGCCGCGGACCCGGGCCGTGATCGCCGTCCACATGTGGGGCTATCCGGCAGCCGTGGAGGAGCTGCGCCAGCTCTGCGACCGCCACGGGCTGGCCCTGATCGAGGACTGCGCCGAGGCGATCTGCGCTCGGCTCGACGACGGCGGGCAGGTCGGCTCGGTCGGCGAGCTCGGCTGCTTCAGCTTCTTCTCCAAGAAGCAGCTCGCGGTGGGCGAGGGCGGCGCGGTCACCACCGACGACGACGAGCTGGCGGCGAGCGTGCGCTCGCTTCGCTCCCACGCGATGACCTCGGTCACCTGGGAGCGCCACCGCGGGCACGGCCTCGGCTACGACATCACCGACGTCGGCTTCAACTACCGAATCGACGAACCCCGCGCGGCGCTGGCGCTGAGCCGTGTCGAGCGCCTTACGGCTGACATCGAGGCGCGCCGGGAGGTGGCCCGCGCTTATCGCAAGCGCCCTCGCAGGTTGCGAGGGCCTGGAGATCCCCTTCAGCGAGGAGCAGGTCGAGCGCTCATCGCACTTCGCCTTCGCCGTGCTCGCCCGCGATCGCGAGGACCGCGACCGGGTTCGCTCGGAGCTTCGCGAGCGAGGCATCCAGACGACCTTCTACCCGGCGCTGCACACCCTCAGCGAGTACCGCGCCGCGGGCGAAGGCGCCGAGCCTCCCGAACGCGAGCTCGGTCGGCGAGCGCCACCTCGCGCTGCCGATCCACAATCTGCTGGGGCCTGATCGGGTCGAGCGGGTCGCCGCGGAGCTGGCCGAAGTCGCGGCGGCGCCGCCAGTCGCAGTAGGAAACGCCTCGCGAACCATCGCGCGCGCTCGCGAAACGTCAATACGACACCGCATCGGTGTTTCGAATCATCCCGTCGGCGAGAGCGGTCCACTTCTCGCGCGCAAAGACCCGCGGCAGATCGCGGCCAGGCGCGGTAGCCGAGTGCCTCGAGGTCGGCGACGCAGGCGGCTGCGGGGTAGTCCAGCTCGGGGTGGGCCTCGACCCGCAGCGAGCGCACCCGTGCCGGCCACTCCCCGCCGGCGAGAGCACCCGCGGCTCGGTTCCCTCGATCGTCATGTGCATGTAGTCGACCGGCTCGCCGTCCGGCAGGTTCTCGGCCAGCACCGAGTCGATGCCCAGGGCCTTGATCCCCGTTGTCGCGGCTCGGGATCCTGCGGGCGGCGCGGACGGACGCTGAAGCCGTGCTCGCCGTAGCGGGTGTCGCGGTCGACCACGAGGTCGGCGTCGGCGTCCCAGATGCCCGCCTCGATGATCCTGGCGCGATCGCCGAAGGCGGCGACGATTACGGGCGGCAAGCTCCGCGTTGCCGGGGTCGGGTTCGACTCCGAGCAGAGCGTCGCCGCCGGGTAGCGGACCGCGAACGCCGTCAGCGCCGCCCCCATGTTCGAGCCCAGCTCGACTATGCGGCGCAGCTCCCCGCCGGCCAGCTCCGGGGGCGGGAGGAAGAGATCTCCCGCGTAGTAGTAGCCGGCGTTGCGCAGGTCGCTGGTCCCCGGGCGGACGTAGAGCGGGCGCCCGCCCAGGGCCTTCATCGCGCACCCCGACCGGCGCCGGTTCAGAGCCCGCGCCGGCGCCCGGCGGCGATCACCCGCAGCACGGCCAGCTTGCCGCTCGGGCCCTTGGCGACGGCGAGCTGGGCGGCGAGGCTGCGGGCGTAGGCGGCGGCTTTGCCAAGGGCGTGCGGGCATCGCCGCAGGCTATTGGTGCGGCGCCGCGCCGGTTCTTCCGGAATCACTTGCGGCGGCTTGGCCGCCTGACATGCCTGTGCCGGCGCTAACACCGCGCCAGCAAATGGGAATACCTTGCGGCGGCTTCGCCGCCTTACATGCCTGTGCTGGCGCTAACACCGCGCCAGCAAACACAACTGGTCTGCTTCAATACTCGCTCCGATGCCGAAGATGAAGACGCACTCCGGCGCGAAGAAGCGCTTCCGCAAGACCGCCTCGGGCAAGCTCCGCGGGCAAGCGCGCCTTCTCCAGCCACATCCTCGAGAAGAAGTCGCCGAAGCGAAAGCGCAGGATGGCGCGTCCGGTGGAGATCTCCGCCAAGGACTCAAAGCGGGTCCGGACCCTGCTCGGGGGTGGCAAGTGAGCCGCGTCAAGCGCTCGGTGCATGCGCGCAAGAAGCGCCGCAAGGTGCTGAAGGAGGCCAAGGGCTACTACGGCCGCAAGCACTCCTCCTACCGGTTCGCCAAGGAGCAGGTGCAGCGCTCCGGGGCCTACGCCTACCGCGATCGGCGGAACCGCAAGCGTGACTTCCGCCGCCTGTGGATCGTCCGCATCAACGCCGCTGCCCGCGCCGAGGGCTCGAGCTACTCGGAGCTGATGGGCGGGCTGAAGCGGGCCGGCGTCGAGGTCAACCGCAAGATGCTTGCCGAGATCGCGATCAGCGATCGCGACGCGTTCCGCCGATTCGTCGAGCTCGCCCGGGAGGGGGCCGCTGCCGTTTAGGCAAGGCGCTCCCCTCACTCACCCGGGCGGCTCGCGAAGGCGAGACCGCCTTTTTTTTGTGGTGAGGAGAGGCGGCGCAGCAGGCGAAGAGAAGATGAACGAGATGATCAGGAGCCCACAGAACGAGAAGCTGAAGCTGGTGCGCAAGCTGCGCGAGCGAAAGCACCGCGATCGCCTCAAGCTCTTCGTGACCGAGGGCGAGGACCTGCTGAGCGCCGGCCTCCGCAGCGGTCTGGAGCCGGAGCTGCTGCTCAGCGCGCCGGGCGCCGGACTGGGCGGCGACGAGGTCGAGCAGGGGCTTCTCGGCGCCGCCTCCGCCCTGGGATCGGGTACCCGGGCCATCGCCGTCTGGCCGCAGCGGCTCGCCGAGGCGGTCGGCTCCGCCTGCGTCTACCTCGACCGCGTCGGCGACCCCGGCAACGTGGGCGCGGTGATCCGGGTCGCCGACGCGCTGATCGACGGCATAGTCGTCCTCGGCCCCGGCTGCGCCGACCCGTTCTCGCCGAAGGCGGTGCGGGCGAGCATGGGTTCGATCTTCTCGCAACCGCCGGCCCGGGCCGGCGTCGAGGCCACTCCCCGACCGCGCCTGGGCATGGTCGCCCACGGAGGGTCGCCACTGGCGCGGCTCGATGCCCCCCTGACAGTGTGCATCGGTGCCGAGCGGGAGGGCCTCTCCGCTGAGGTCCTCTCCGGCTGCGATCAGACCGTGACGATCCCGTTGCGGCCGGGCGGGGCCGAGTCGCTGAACGTCGCCGCAGCGGCGGCCATTGCCTGCGAGCGGATATCGTCGCCCGCCAGTCGCGAGGAAGACGAGTGAGCGTTTCAGAGCGGATATCGGAGCTGCGTTCAGAGGCGGAGAGTGCGATCGCCTCCGCCGGGGGCACCGCGGAGCTCGAGGAGCTGCGGGTCCGCTACCTGGGGCGCCGCTCGGAGCTGACGGGGATCCTCCGCGGCATATCGGAGCTGGCCCCGGAGGAGCGGGGTCCGGTCGGCAAGGGAGCAAACGAGGCGCGGCAGGCGCTGGAAGCGCTTCTGAGCGATCGCGCCGAGGAGCTGGACGCCGCGGAGCTGGAGACGCGTCTGACGGGCGATCGGATCGACGTCACCCTTCCGGGCGCGCCGGCGCGCCGGATCGGCCACCTGCACCTGGTGACGCGCACGAGGCGCCTGATCGAGGACGTGATGGCGGGCCTCGGCTACCGGGTGATGGAGGGCCCTGAGATCGAGCACGACTACTACAACTTCACGGCGCTCAACCATCCGCCGGGCCACCCCGCGAGGATGCTCCAGGACACCTTCTACGTAGCTTCAAGTCCTGCCGGAGACCCAGCCGCGCCCGGACGCGAAGCAGAGGAGGCGGCCGGCGATGATGACCTGCTTCGCACGCACACATCGCCGATGCAGGTGCGGGCCATGGAGGCGCAGCCGCCGCCGATCTTCATCATCGTCCCCGGCAAGGTGTACCGGCGCGACTCCGACGCCACGCACAGCCCGATGTTCCATCAGGTCGAGGGTCTGGCGATCGCCGAGGGCATCACGCTGGCCGACCTCCAGGGCACCCTGGTCGAGCTGCTGCGCGCGATCTTCGGCGAGGGCCGGGAGGCCCGGATGCGACCGCACTACTTCCCCTTCACCGAGCCCAGCGTCGAGTTCGACGTTTCCTGCTTCGCCTGCGACGGCGGCGGCACGCTGGGCGACGGCTCGCGCTGCGGGCTCTGCAAGGGGATCGGCTGGGTCGAGGTCGGCGGCGCCGGGATGGTCGACCCGAACGTCCTCGGCTTCGTCTCGGCCAACGGATATGACCCCGAGCGGGTGCAGGGGTTCGCGTTCGGCATGGGGATCGAGCGAATCGCGATGCTGCGCCACGGGGTCCCCGACCTGCGCCGCTTCTTCGACAACGACGTGCGGATGATCGGGCAGTTCTCGTGAAGGTGCCCTACTCCTGGCTGCGCGAGTTCTGCGATCCCGGGGTGCCGGTGGAGCAGCTCGCCGAGCGCCTGGCGATGACCGGCACCGAGGTCGAGCGGGTGACGCTGGCGGGACCTCCCTCGGGGGAGGGGTTCGTGGTCGGCCGGGTGACGGCGGCGGAGCAGCACCCCGACGCCGATCGCCTCCGCGTCTGCACCGTGGAAACCGGGGATGGGCAGCGGACGATCGTCTGCGGCGCCCCCAACGTCGCCGCCGGACAGACCGTGGCCGTGGCGCTGCCCGGGGCCCGGATGCCCGGGGGCGAGAAGCTCCGCAAGGCGAAGCTGCGCGGGGTGGAGTCGGACGGGATGATCCTCTCGGAGACCGAGGTCGAGGTGGGAGAGGACGGCGACGGGATCATGGTCCTCGAGGACGGACCCGCCCCGGGGACCCCGTTGAGCGAGGTGATCGCCGTCGCCGACCCGGTGCTGGAGCTGGAGGTGACGCCCAACCGGGTCGACTGCTTCGGCGTCCACGGCGTCGCGCGGGAGGTCCATGCGATCACGGCTGCGCCGCTGGCACCCGACCCCTGGGCCGAGGACGCTTCCGCGGCTGGGGAGGGGGAGGCGGGTGAGCTGGCGTCCGTGGCGGTCGCGGTGCCGGAGCTGTGCCCGCGGTTCACCGCCCGCGTCTTCACCGACGTCAAGGTGGGGCCCTCACCCCCCTGGCTCAAGGCGAGGCTCACCGCCGCCGGCCAGCGCCCGATCAACAACGTCGTCGACATCACCAACTACGTGATGCTGCTCACCGCGCAGCCCCTGCACGCCTTCGACCTCGACCGGGTGGCCGGTGCCGCCCTCACCATCCGGGCCGCGACGGAGGGGGAGACGATGACGACCCTCGATGGCGTCGAGCGGGTCTTCGACGCCGAGACGGTCCTGGTCTGCGACGAGAAGGGGCCGTCGGGGATCGCCGGGATCATGGGCGGGCAGCGGACCGAGGTCTCCGAGCAGACCACTCGCGTTCTTCTCGAGGTGGCGAACTGGACCGGGACGAACATCCTGCGGACCTCCCGCATGCTCGGGCTGCGCTCGGAGGCCTCCTCCCGCTTCGAGAAGCAGCTCCATCCCGAGCTCTGTCTCCGCGCCCAGCGGATCGCCTCCCGGCTGATGGTCGAGCTATGCGGCGCCCGTCTCGTGCCGGGCACGATCGACGTCGCAGCCGAGCCGCCGCCCCCGCGCTCGATTCGGCTCCGGCAGGAGCGGGTCAGCGGCCTGCTCGGGATGGAGATCCCGGCCGACGCGCAGATCGCCTACCTCGAGCGCCTCGGCTTTGGGGTCGAGCGGCGGGAGGAAGACCTCGAGGTGAGCGTTCCGGCCGACCGCCACTTCGACGTCACCCGCGAAGCCGACCTGATCGAGGAGGTGGCGAGGGTTCACGGTCTCGACGAGAACCTCCCGACCACCCTGCCTCACGCGGCCGGGCAGCGCGGGGGCCTGACCCGCGAGCAGTGGCTCCGACGCCGCGCCGAGGACGAGGTGCGCGACCTCGGCTTCGACGAGGTCGTCGGTTGGAGCTTCACCGACCCCGGCGAGCCCTCGCGGCTGAGAATCCCTCCCGGGGACCTGCGCGCCCGGCCGATCCGGCTCGCCAACCCGCTCTCCGAGGAGCAGGCGGTGATGCGGACCACCCTGCTCGGCTCGCTGCTCGATGCTGCCCGCGGCAGCCTCACCCGTGGCGCCAGCGGCGTTGCCCTCTTCGAGTCGGGACGGGTCCACCTCGCCGCGGCGGGCGACGGTGGAGGGGAGGCGCTGGCGGGGGGCTTCCCCGGAGAGCGCCCGGCCCCTGCCGCCGAGCCTCACCGGTTGGCCTGCCTCCTCGTCGGCCCGCTGGAGCCCGGCTCCTGGCGGCGCGAGGCGGAGGAGCCCGACTTCTTCACGCTGAAGGGCGTGCTCGAGGCCGTGGCCGGCGAGCTGGGGGCCCCGGTCGCGGTCGAGCCGGCGTCCGAGCCGTTCTGCCACCCCGGCCGCTCCGGACATGTCCGCTTCGACGGGGGGGATGCCGCCGGCTGGATCGGGGAGCTGCACCCTCTCGTCTGCCGTGCCTGGGAGATCGAATCCGCCGTCGCATTCGAGATCGACCTGGCGGGTCTGATCGCCGCCTCTCCGGCGGGCGAGGAGATCTTCGAGGACCTCACCACGTTCCCGCCCGTGATCCAGGACATCGCCGCGGTGATCGCCGAGAAGACACCGGCGGAGGAGGTCGTCGCGGCCGTCGGGCGGGGCGGCGGCGAGTTGCTTCGTTCGGCCCGGGTCTTCGACCTCTACCGCGGAGAGCAGCTCGGCGAGGGCCGCAAGAGTCTCGCGCTGCGCCTCGAGTTCCGGGCCGGGGACCGCACCCTCACCGACGAGGAGGTGGCCGGGCTGCGGGAGCAGATCGAGGCCGAGTTGGAGGCGATTGGGGGCTCGCTGCGTGATTGACCCTGTCCAGCGAATCGAGGGAGAGCCGGTTGCCAGGGTGCTCCTCGCCGGTGCCTCCGGCTTCGCCGGGGCGCTGGCGGCGGAGCTCGTCTGGCGACATCCGCGGCTCGAGCTGGTGCAGTTGACCAGCCGCAGCGACGCCGGGACGCGGCTCGACGGCCTCTACCCCCGCTACCGGGTGCCGATGACGCTGACCGAGCTCGACCTCGACCGGGTCGAGGAGGCCGAGGCCGCAATCGTCGCCTACCCCCACGCGGCCTCGGCGCCGGTGGTCGCCGGGCTCCGCGGGCTCGGGGCAATCGTGGTCGACCTCTCGGCCGACTTCCGCCTGCGCGATCTGCCCACCTATGAGAAGTGGTACGGCCCGCACGGGGAGCCCGAGCTGCTCGAGGGCGCCGCCTACGGCCTGCCGGAGCTGCACCGCGAGGCGGTCCGCGAGGCCGAGCTGGTGGCCAACCCGGGCTGCTACCCGACCGCCTCGCTCCTGGCGCTCGCGCCGTTGGCGGAGGAGGGCCTCCTCACCGACGTGGTGATCGACGCCAAGCAGGGAATCTCGGGGGCCGGGCGCGGCAGCGAGGACGAGACCCACTACGTCTCGATGGACGAGAACGCGTTCGCCTACAAGACCGAGGGCCACCGCCATCGACCGGAGATCGAGCAGGAGCTGGCCGGACTGGGGTGCGAGCTGGAGGTGGCCTTCGTCCCGCACCTGCTGCCGCTCGACCAGGGAGAGCTGGTCAGCTGCTACGCGCGCACCACCGAGCGGCTCAGCGCGGAGGCGGCGCTCGAGCTGTACCGCTCCCGCTACGAGGCGGAGCCCTTCGTCCGCGTCGTCGAGCGCCCGCCCGGCCTGCGCGACGTCCGCGACACGAACGAGTGCCATGTCTTCATCACAGTCGAGGAGAGGGGCCGCGTCCTCGCCTTCGCGGCGATCGACAACCTCTGGAAGGGGGCGGCCGGCCAGGCGATCCAGAACCTCAATCTGATGCTTGGCCTCGACGAGGACGAGGGACTGCGATGAGCGGGCCGGATGCGGAGACCTCGACGGCGCTACCGGGTGCCGCCTTCTTCCGCTCCCGCTGGGTGCGCAGGCCGGAGGGCGTAATCGAGCTGGACCCTGACACCCTGGCGCCGGGCTTCCGCGCGGCCGGATCGGCCTGCGGGCTGAAAGCGGACGGGGGGACCGACGTCGGGATCCTGGCCTGCGATGCGGGGCCCGTGCCCTCGGCGCTGCTGCTAACCCGGAACGCCTCCGCCGCCGCGCCGGTGCGGGTCTGCCGGGAGCTCTGCGAGCGCTCGGCGATCGCCGCCGCGGTGGTCAACTCGGGCAACGCCAACGCCGAGACCGGCGAGGCAGGCTTTCGCGACGCGCTGGCGATGCGCGACGAGGCCGCGGCGCGTCTGGGGCTGGCGCCTGCGTCGGTGGCGGTGGCCGAGACCGGGACGATCGGGGTGCCGCTGGACGCCGACCGGGTCAAGGCCGGGATCCGGACCGCCGCCGGGGCGCTCTCTGCCACGGGTGGGGGCGAGTTCACGGAGGCGATCATGACCACCGACCGCTTCCCGAAGCGCTGCTCGCTCCGGGCCGGGGAGGTCAGCGTCTCCGCCCAGGCCAAGGGAGCCGGGATGATCGAGCCCGGCTTCGCGACCATGCTCTGCTTCGTGCAGACCGACGCCGCGGTCCCCGACCCCGAGGGGGCGCTGCGGGCGTCCGTCGCGGGCTCCTTCGAGCGAATCACCGTGGACGGGCAGATGAGCACGAACGACACGGTGTTGCTTCAGGCGAGCCGCGCCGCGGGCGCCCCGCTGCCCGAGGGGCTGCTGGAGGCGGTCCTGCTGCAGCTGGCGCTGGCGGTCGTCGCCGACGGTGAGGGTGCCACCAGGGTCGGCAGGATCGAGGTGAGCGGCGCCGCCGAAAACGAGGAGGCCGAGCGGGTCGCCCGCGCGATCGCCAACTCCCCGCTGGTCAAGACGGCGCTCTTCGGGCGCGACCCCAACTGGGGGAGAGTCGCCCAGGCGGCCGGGATGGCGCTGGCCGGCGAAAATCTGGAGGAGATCGGCTCGGGAGCGATCGACGCGGACGAGCTGGCCGGCGAGCAGGCCGAGGCCGAGATCGCGGTCCACCTGGAGCGCGGAGAGGGACGCGCCCACGTCTACTTCTCCGACCTCGGCTACGAGTACGTGCGGATCAACGCCGAATACACCACCTGAACCGATGACCGACCTGCCCGACAACTCTCGCGTGCCCGGACGCGAAGCGGAGGACACGCGAGGCGGTAATTCTGAGGACACGCGAGGCATTGCTGTCCTTCTCGAGGCGCTCCCTTACATCCGCGAGTTCCACGGGCGCACGGTGGTGATCAAGTACGGGGGGGCGGCGATGCGCGACGAGACGCTGCGGGAGGGCTTTGCCACCGACGTCGTCCTCCTCAAGTACGTGGGACTCAAGCCGGTGATCGTCCACGGGGGCGGGCCCGAAATCACCTCCTACATGGAGCGCCTCGGCATGGAGGTCCGCTTTCACGACGGCCTGCGCATCTCCGACCCGGAGACGGTCGAGGTGGCGAAGATGGTCCTGCTCGGCAAGCTCAACTCCGACATCGTCCAGCGGCTGAACAAGCACGGGCAGCCGGCGGTTGGACTCTCGGGCGAGGACGGGTCCCTGTTCGAGGTTGCGCCGGTAGCCAACGCCGCCGAGGTCGGCTTCGTCGGGGAGATCGAGCGGGTCGACGTCGACGTCCTCAACCACATCGCCGCTGATTACATCCCGGTGATCGCCTCCGCTGCCTCCGATCGCGACGGAAACTCCTACAACGTCAACGCCGACGAGGCGGCCGGCAAGGTCGCCGCCTCCCTCGGTGCGTACAAGGCGATCTTCCTGACCGACGTCGAGGGCTGGCTGGCCGACCCCGGAGACCCGTCCTCGCTGATCTCGAAGATCGGGGTCGAGGAGGTGCGCGAGCGCCTCGGCTCGGTCGGCGGCGGCATGCGCCCCAAGCTCGCGGCCTGCGTCGATGCGATCGACGGCGGCACCCAGTACGCCCATATCATCGACGGCCGCAAGCCGCACTCGCTGCTGCTCGAGCTCTTCACGGACGCGGGGATCGGGACGATGGTCTCCCCGTGAGCGCGGAGGCGGGCGCGGTCGGCTTCGAGGAGCTGGAGGCGCTCGAGTGCCGCTACGTGATGCAGACCTACGCGCGGGCTCCGGTCGACTTCGTCCGCGGCGAAGGGACCAGGCTGTGGGACTCGGAGGGCAGGGAATATCTCGACTTCCTGGCCGGGATCTCGGTCTGCTCCGTGGGCCACTGCCACCCGAACGTGGTGGCCGCGGTGCGGGAGCAGGCGGGGAAGCTGATGCACGTCTCCAACCTCTTCTACACCGAGCCGATGGTGCGCCTCGCCGAGCGCCTCACGGAGGGGAGCCTCGGCGGGCGGGCCTTCTTCGCCAACTCCGGTGCCGAGGCGAACGAGTGCGCGATCAAGCTCGCCCGCAAGCACGCGCACGAACGGGGCATCCGTGAACCGGAGATCGTCAGCTTCGAGGGTGACTTCCACGGTCGCACCTACGGCGCCCTGTCGGCGACGCCCGCGATGGCCAGCAACCTTGACTTCTCGCCAATGCTGGCGGGTTTCCGGGCCGTCCCCCGCGGCGACACCGAGGCACTGCGCGCGGCGGTCGGGCCGAGCACGGCCGCGGTCCTGATCGAGCCGATCCAGGGCGAGGCGGGGGTCTATCCGATCGCCGATGACGCCCTCCTCGCCGCGCGCGAGGCGTGCGACGCGAGCGGCGCGCTCCTGATCCTCGACGAGGTCCAGACCGGGATCGGCAGGACCGGGTCCCTGTGGGCATACGAGCAGACGCCAGTGCGCCCCGACGTGATCACCACAGCGAAGGCGCTCGGGGGCGGCCTCCCGGTGGGCGCCTGCCTGGCAGCGCCGGGGCCGGGCGAGGTGCTGGGGCGCGGCGATCACGGCTCGACCTTCGCCGGCGGGGCGCTGGCCGGGGTCGCGGCCCTGGCGGTGCTGCAGATCGTCGACGACCCGGTTTTCCTGCGGCGCGTACGCGAGGCCGGGGCGAACCTGGCCGGGGGACTCGCGGGTATCGGGAAGGTGAGCGAGGTCCGGGGCCGCGGCCTGATGCTCGCGGCCGGCCTCGCCGAGGGCGTCGATGCGGCCGCGGTGGGTCGGCTGGCGCTCGAGGGCGGGCTCGTGGTCAACGTCCCGGAGCCGGGCACGATCAGGTTGCTGCCGCCGCTCACCGTCTCCGACGAGGAGGTCGAGCGGGCCCTGGCGATTCTCGAGACCGCGATCCGGGCCGCCTGAAAGAGATCATGCGCCTACTGAAAAATGGGGCGTATAGACGTCCAATCAGGCGGCATTCGGGTAAGCCGCGGCGAGCTTTGGACCGATGCCCCCGGCGATGGGTTCTTGCCGCTTCCCGATCGCCCTCCTCGCCCTCGGCGCCTTTCTACTGGTGACCGCTCCGACCGCTTCGGCCGCTGCGGACGACGGTTGCGACCTCGTCGCCTCCCCCTCGGGCTCGAACTCGGCCAGCGGCGCCCCCGGCGACCCGCTGCGCGGTGCCCGGGCGCTCGTCGCGGGGCTGGACCACGGCCAGGTCGGCTGCTTCGAGAACGGGACCTACCGCTTCCGCGAGCTGAAGATCACCGAGCGGGGGGTCACCCTGACCAGCGCCCCCGACCAGCGGGCGACCCTGCGGGGGCGGATCTGGATCGCCCGGGGCGCCAACCGGGTGACCGTCTCCGACATCGACCTCGACGGGCGCTCCGGCAACCACGATCTGCCGAGCCCGACCGTCAACGCCCACCGGGCGACCTTCGAGAGGGTCGACGTCACCAACCACCACACGGGGATCTGCTTCGCGCTCGGCAGCCCGGTGTGGGGGCGCTCCGTGGGCACCGTGATCGAGCACAGCAAGATTCACGACTGTGGCCGCCTGCCTTCCGAGAACCAGGACCACGGCATCTACCTCGCGGCGGCATCGAGGACGAAGATCCGCGACAACTGGATCTACCGAAACGCCGACCGCGGGATCCAGCTCTACCCGGACGCCCAGCACAGCCGGGTGATCCACAACGTGATCTACGGCAACGGCGAGGGGATCATCTTCTCCGGCGACGGGAAGGTCGCGGCGAACCACAACCTGGTGGCCGAGAACATCATCGCTGCGTCGAGGATCCGCAGCAACGTCGAGTCCTACTTCGAGCCCGGCGGGCCGGTGGGCCGCCGCAACGTCGTGCGCTTCAACTGCGTCCGCGGCGCGCCCTCCGGCTACTACGCCGGCGCGGATCGGAGCGGCATCCAGCAGGATGAGGTCGGGTTCAGGGCTGCCCACAACATGTTCGCCCGCCCGCGCTTCGTCGATCCTTCCCACGGCGACTTCCGGCTGCGCGACGACAGCCCCTGCGCCGACCTCGGCGGCAAGGTGTCGCTGCGCCGGCCGAATCCGAGCGCCGGTCGCAGGGTGCGCCTGCAGGGCGAGCTGCCGGGGCCTCCGGTCGGAAAAGTCAGGGTCCAGTTCAAGCGCCGCGGCCACTGGAAGACGCTGACCCGCAGGCGGGTCCGGGCCTCGGCGTTCAAGGTCAAGGTCAGGGTCCCGAGGCGGCTGAAGGCCAAGCGGCTTCACGTGCGCGCCGAGGCCCCCGGTCACGCCCCCTCGAGGTCGGTCACCCTGAAGCTCCGCCGCCACGGCTGAGCCGGCGGACGCGAAGGACTGCATGCAGCGGCCCCGAACAAGGCTGAGGTGATGGCCGGCGCGCCGACAGAAGGAGCCGAGGACCCCGACCGCCAGGTGCTGGTGATCGGCGGGGCCGGCTATATCGGCAACGTCCTGGTGCGGAGACTGCTCGCCGACGGCGTTCGGGTCCGGGTCCTCGACCAGCTCGTCTACGACCACGGCGCCGCGATCGCCGGGGTCTTCGAGGAGCCCGGTTTCACCTTCCACCACGGCGACCTCTGCGACCGCGGCGACCTCGATCGCGCCCTCGACGGGGTGACGGACGTCGTCCTGCTGGCCGCGATGGTCGGAGACCCCGTCTCCAAGCGCTACCCGGACCTGACCCGCAAGGTCAACGTCGAGGGCGCCCAGGGCGTGTTCGAGGCGCTCCAGGACCGGGGCATCGATCGCTTCGTCTTCACCTCGACCTGCTCGAACTACGGCTTGCGGACGACCGATGAGCCGGCGACCGAGGAGTCCGACCTGGCACCCGTTTCGCTCTACGCGGAGACCAAGGTGGAGTTCGAGAAGCACGTGCTGGGACGGGCCCGCGAGGTCGATTTCTGCCCCACGGTGCTGAGGATCTCCACCGCCTACGGGATCTCGCAGCGAATGCGCTTCGACCTGACGATCTCCGAGTTCACCCGCACCCTGACGATCGGCGACGAGCTGCTGGTCTACGACGCCGACACCTGGCGGCCCTACTGCCACGTGCGCGACATCTCGAAGGCGATCATGATGACGATGGCCGCCCCCTCCGACGCGGTGCGCGGCGAAGTGTTCAACGTCGGGCACGCCGACGAGAACTTCACCAAGCGCATGGTGGTCGAGGCGGTCCAGGAGCACCTCGGCGGCAAGGGCAAGCTGAGCTACCACGAGGGCGGTGTGGACCCCCGCAACTACCGCGTCTCCTTCGACAAGATCCGCGAGCGGATCGGCTTCCAGCCCGACCTTCGGGTGCCGGTCTCGGTCGGCAACCTGGTGCGCGCGATCCAGGCCGGCACGTTCCCCGATGTCGAGCAGCGCGAGCGCTTCTACTCGTCCCACACCCTCGCGGGGGTGACGCTCGAGGCCAACGGAGCGGACTGATGCAGGCGGTGATCCTGGCGGGCGGCAAGGGCACCCGCCTGCGGCCCTACACCACGGTGCTGCCAAAGCCGCTGATGCCGCTCGGCAACCAGCCGATCCTCGAGCTGATCCTCCACCAGCTGGCCGCCGCCGGCTTCCGCGAGGTGGACCTCAGCGTCGGCCACCTCGGCGGACTGATCCGCGCCTACCTGACCGAGAGCGAGGCGCTGGGGGACGAGCTCGAGGTCCGCTACATCTACGAGGACGAGCCGCTGGGCACGGCGGGCGCGCTGAAGCTGATCGACCCGGCTCCGCAGGAGCCGTTCCTGGTGATGAACGGGGACATCCTCACGACCCTCGACTACGCCGAGCTGATGCGCTTCCACCGCAGAGAGGCCCCGGCACTGACGATCGCTTCGCACCAGAAGGAGGTGCAGCTCGCGCTCGGGGTGATCGAGAGCGGGGGGGACGGAGGCGAGGTGACCGGGTTCGTCGAGAAGCCGACGCTGCACTACGAGGTCAGCATGGGCATCTACGTCTACGACCCGGCCGCGCTCTCCTACATCCCGGACGGGCGTTTCGACTTCCCCGACGTCGTGCTTGCCCTGCTGGAGGCGGGGGAGAAGGTGCTGACCTACCCCTTCGACGGCGAGTGGTTCGACATCGGTACCCGCGACGAGCACGAGCGGGCCATGGTCGAGTTCGACGCTGACGCGGCTCGCTTCGCGCCGAGGTGAGCCGGCCGGAAGGGTCGCTCTTCGCGGCTTCGGACCCCGCTGCCGCGCGACTGGCCGGCGCGGTCGCGTGGTTGTGGCGGCTGGGCCCGCTGCTGGACGCGCCGCGGGCCGAAGCTGTTGGGCTCGGTGGCGCCGCCGACCAGGCCGAGCTCTCGCGGCTGGTGGAGGAGGGCCGCCTTGCCGGCGCCGTCGTTCTCGGGCCGGAGCCTCCCAAAGAGTGTCGTGACCCCGCGCCGCGGGTGATGCGCCTCAGGGTCGACTCCGACGCCGAGTGGGGGCGCCTCGGGATTCACCGGGTGCTCGAGGCCGTCTCCGCATACCTGGTGGAGAGGCTCGACCGCCCGCTCGTCCTGCTGCCGCGGATCGGCATGCTGCGGATCGACGACCTCCCGGGCACTGCGCAACACCAGCTCGAGGGACGGGCTAAGTCCGATCGCCGTCAGCGCCGGCGCCTGCGGCGCTACGTGAAGGCGTGCCGTCGGGCCGGCGCGGTGCTCAACGCGGCGGTGCCGGCGCAGGCCTTCCTCGAGGGTGAGAGGGTGCCGCTCGACCGGGTATGGCCGGGATCGATCGCGGCCCTCCGCGAGGGCGTCGTCCGGGGCGCGGTCGAGCCGGTGTGCCACGGCCTGCTGCACCTCGACACGGCGCTCCTCGAGCAGGGTGCGGTCGAGTTCCGCGAGTTCGCCAAGCTCACCGAGGAGGAAGCCGGCCGGCGAATCGACGCTGCCCGCCAGTGGCAGGCGAGCGTGCTGGGCGAGGGCGGCACTTTCGTAGCCCCCGCCTGGGCCTACAGCGAAGGCGCGCTGGCGGCGGCCGCCGACCGAGGCATTCCCTGCTTCACCCGCTGCGAGCCGGGAAAGACGTACGAGCCGGGCCTGATCAGCGAGACGTTGATGGGAGGCCTGGGGATCGAGGGACTCGACTACAGCCCGCTGACCCGAATGGCCGGGGCCGGGCTGCCGCCGACGATGGTCCTGCACGGGACGATGATCGACGTCCGGGCGGACTCGATTCGCGCCGAACCGGTGACGGCGGCCCGGCTCGCGATCCGTCGCGACCTCAGCCGCCTGCCCTCGATCGAGGGGCTGCGTTGGCTCGGGGCATCGGCGTACGCCGATGCCCTGGCCCTGCATCACCGGATCGCCGTCGAGGGGAACGAGGTGATCCTCCCTCCGGGGGCCACGGCGCGGATCCTCGACGCCGCGGGAGAGCGCCACCTCGAAGGCCCTCGTAACTAAGTCCAGCTTCGCCACCCACCGGTTGACCCCGGGCCGGCGCCTGCCGACCGTCAGAATGTGCAGGGACGCTTCGCCATACCGGCAGTGGGACTTCTCACCATCACTCTTGCGCTGGCCCTCTCGGCGACCGGCTACGGCGCCACGCCGTCCTGTGACCTCTACGCCTCCCCGAGCGGATCGGACGCGGCCTCCGGCACCCTCGCGCAGCCGCTGGGGACCGTGCAGCGCCTCGCCAACTCGCTGGGCCCCGGCGAGGTCGGGTGCCTCCGCGACGGCGTCTACCCGGGCTCCGGCGCGCCCGGCGACCCGTTTCGCGAGCTGAAGATCACCCGGCCCGGGATCACCCTCACCAGCGCCCCCGGTGAGCGGGCGACGATCACCGCCCGGCTCTGGGTCGCCCGCGGGGCCGACGGGGTGACGATCTCCGAGCTCCATCTCGACGGAGCCAACTCCCGCGACCTGCCCAGCCCGACCATCAACGCCGAGGACGCGGTGTTCCGCCACGACGAGGTGACCAACGACCACACGTCGATCTGCTTCGCGATCGGAGGCCCGGTCTGGGGCAGGGCGCGGAACACGCTGATCGAGGCGAACAGAATCCACGCCTGCGGCCAGCTCCCCGCGACCAACACGGAGCACGGGATCTACCTCTCGGCCGCCGATGACACGGTGATCCGTGGCAACTGGATCTACGACAACGCCGATCGCGGCATCCAGCTCTACCCCGACGCGCAGGGCACCGTGATCAGCGGGAACGTCATCGACGGCAACGGCGAGGGCGTGATCTTCTCCGGGGACGAGCGGGTAGCCTCGAGCGGCGCCCGGGTGAGCGGCAATGTGATCGCCGACTCGCGGATCCGCCGCAACGTCGAGTCCTTCTACCCCGGCGGCACGCCGATCGGGACCGATAACCTCGTCCGATCCAACTGCATCCACGGGGCGCCCGGCAGCTACTACGGCGGCCCGGACGGCAGCGGCGTCGATTCGCCCCAGGTCGGTTTCACCGCCAGCGGAAACGTGAACCGCGCACCGCAGTTCGTCGACGCCGCCGCCGACGACTTCCGCCTCGTGGCGGGCAGCGCCTGCGCCGCGGTGCTCGATCCCTCCCCGGACAACCGCCTGCCCGGGCCCGGCACGGAGCAGCCGCTCTCGGAGCCGGCGACCGCGGCGCCTTCGACGACACCGGCGACCCCGCCCGCTTCGAGCTCCGAGCAGCCGACCGCCTCCACCCCCGCCACGCCGCCCGTCTCGACGGCTCCGCCTGCCGGCAAGGCGACTGCGACTGCGACTGCGACGGCCAAGGCGCCGCGCCGGAGCATCACGCTGAAGGCCGCCCGCCGTCGCTGGCGCCACGGCTCCAGGAAGCACCGCCGCGGCCGCGGCACTCACCTCCGCCACGGCACGCCGGCGGGGCAGCGCGCCGTCTGAGAGGTCGGCCAGGATGCAGCCGCGCAGCATTCATCGGCGCGGCGGCGCCTGCCGATATCGAGACGATGCGGATTCTCCTGATCAGCCAGTACTTCACGCCCGAGATCACGGCCGCGCCGCTGCGCCTGCGCCCGCTCGCGGCGGGTCTGGCCCGGCTCGGGCACGAGGTGGAGGTGATCTGCGAGGTCCCCAGCCATCCCCAGGGGGTGATCTACGACGGCTTCTCCGCTCGTCCGCTGCAGCGGCGATCGCTCGACAGATGCGCCGTCACCTACGTCTGGGCCTGGCCGGCGCGCTCGAAGTCGGCGCTCAGCCGCCTTGCCTCCTACGGCTCCTACGCCGCCACTGCCGCCCTCACCGGATCCTTCGCGGCGCGGCCCGACGTGATCCTGGCCTCTTCGCCGCCGCTCAGCGTCGGCGCTGTCGGGTCGCTGCTCTCGCGCCGTCACCGGTCGCCCTGGGTGCTCGACGTCCGTGACCTCTGGCCCCAGGTCGCCGGCGAGCTGGGGAAGGTCTCGAGCCGCCGCGCCCTGGACGCCGCGGCCGCGCTCGAACGCCGGCTCTACCGCGACGCCGCCGCCATCGTCACGACCACCGAACCGTTCAACGTCCACATCGGCCGCATCACCGAGGCCTCGAAGGTGACGGTGATCCCCAACGGCACCACGCGGGAGTGGATGGCGATGGGAGAGACGGACGTGGACCCGGCGGCGGTGGGGCTCGATCCGGACCGATTCGTCTGGACGTACGCCGGCAACGTGGGGCTCTCTCAGGGCCTCGACGTGGCGGTTGAGGCGGCGCGTCGGCTCGGCTCCTCCTTCCAGCTCCTGATCCTGGGCGACGGCGCCTCGAGGCCCGGGCTGCGCCGCGCCGCTGCCGCCGCCCCGGCCGGCTCGGTTGTGTTCCGCGACCCGCTGCCGCCCGCCGAGGCCTCCCGGGTGATGCGCGCCTCGGACGCCCTCCTCGTCTGCCTCGCCGACAAGCCCGCGCTCGGGAAGACGGTTCCGGTCAAGCTGTATGACTCGGCGGCGCTCGGCCGGCCGATCGTGGTCGCCGCGCCCGGGGAGCCGAGGCGCATCTCCGAGCAGACCGGCGCCGCGATGACCGTGCCGCCCGGGGACGCGGGGGCGCTGGCGGAGGCGGTGCGCCGCCTGCGCGAGGACGAGTCGATGCGGCGGCGGCTCGTCGGGGCGGCACGGGAGTTCGCGGCCGCCAACCTCAGAGAGGACGGCGTGAGGCGCCTCGAGGCGGTGCTCTCGGCGGCCGCGGGAGAGCGGTCTTGACACCTCCTCGGCTGATCCACCTGGCGGACTACTCCCACCCGCGGGCGGGCTCCTTCGTCCCGATGGTCCTCTCGGCGCTGGGCGAGGCGCAGTCCCGGGGATGGAGGGTCGGCCTCGTGCTGCCCGGGCGGGCGCGGGAGACACCCTGGGTCCGGGACTTCACCGAGGCCGGGATCGGGCTCCACTTCGCCGACCAGGAGGGGCGGCGCGAGCGGGCGAAGTGGCTCGAGCAGGAGCTCGGCGGGGAGCCGGGGCCGACCGTCCTACACACCCACTTCACGCTCTGGGACGCGCCCGCAGTGCTCGCGGCGCGGCGACTCGACCGCGCGGCCGTCGTCTGGCACCTCCACACGACTCTCGGCAAGACGGTCGCCGCGCGACTTCGGAACATGGCCAAGTTCGCCAGCCTCGGGCGCGGGGTTTCGGCGCTGCTCTGCCCGGCACCGAACATCGCGGAGGACGTGCGGCGCCGGCTCGCCCCCCGTGGCCGGGTCCATTTCATGCCCTCCGTGGTCGACGTCGGAGAGTTTCCGCTGCTTGGGCCCGAGGAGCGCCTCGCCTATCGCGAAGAGCTGGGCATCGCGACGGAGGCGACCGTCCTGCTCCACTTTGGCTGGCACTGGCACCTGAAGGGCGGGGACATCTTCATGGCCACGGTGAGGGAGCTGCTGGACGGAGGAGCCGAGGGCCTTGTCGCGATCGAGCGCGGCTCCCGCGAGGACGCCGAGCGGGATATCTCCGAGCTCGGTCTCTCCGAGACGGTCCGGGTACAGCCGGTGATCGAGGACATCAAGACGCTCTTCGGCGCCGCCGACCTGCTCGTCTCCTCGAGCCGTGACGAGGGCATGGCGTACACGGTGCTCGAGTCGCTCAGCTGCGGCACCCCCGTGGTCGCCACCGACGTTCCGGGGCACCTCTACATCGGCGAGCGCGTTGCCGCTTGCCGGATCAGCGACCGCGACCCTGCCTCGCTGGCGGAGACTGTGCGGGCGATGCTCGCCCGCGACCCCGATCTGGCGCGCGCCGAGGCGCGCGAGGCGCGCGATTGGATCGCCTCTGATCTCGGCTACGCGGCGAACACCGCACGCCTGATGAGGATCTACGAGCAGGCCCTGGCGGAGGTCGAGGGAGCTCCCTCGGGATGAGCGACCCGCGCCCCCTGCGGCTGGCGGTCTACACCGATTACGCCTACCACCGGCTCGGCGAGGAGATCTACTCGGAGCGCGCCTTCTCGGTCTTCGTCTCCAGGCTCGCCGAAGACCCCGGGATCGAGTCGCTGACCGTGATCGGCCGCCTCGACCCGACTCCGGCCCGGGCGCGCTACCGGCTGGGGGCCCGGACGCGATTCGTTCCCCTTCCGTTCTATCCGCGCCTCAGCGAGCCCGGGCCGGCGATCCGGGCGATGGCCGGTTCCCTGCGGGCCTTCTGGGGAGCGCTGCCGGGCTCCGATGCGGTCTGGCTCCTCGGCCCGCACCCGTTGGGCGTCCTCTTCACCCTGCTCGCGACGGCGCGGGGCAAACGGGTGGTCCTCGGAGTCCGCCAGGACTCGGTCGCCTACGTCCGCAATCGTCACCCCGCCAGCAGGGTTGCACCGGTGGCGGCGAGGGTGCTCGACGGGCTCTACCGGCTGCTGGGGCGCTTCTGCGACGTCGTCGCGGTCGGCCCCGGGATATCCCGTGACTACCGCCACTCGCGCCGGCTCCTCGAGATCGCCGTCTCGCTCGTCGAGGAAGGGGAGATCGTTTCGCCGGAGGTCGCGGCCGGGAGGGACTACTCGGGCCCGATCCGGGTGCTCAGCGTCGGACGCATCGACCCCGAGAAGAACCCGCTGATGCTCGCCGACGTGCTCGCGACACTGCGGGGGGAGGATTCCCGCTGGAGCCTGGTCGTCTGCGGCGAGGGCAGCCTCGAGTCCGACCTCGCCGACCGCCTCCGGAAGCTCGGTCTGGACGACTCCGCCGAGCTGAAGGGCTACCTTGCGCCCGATGAGGGGCTGCGGCAGCTCTATCGGGATTGTCACGTCCTGCTCCACGTCTCCTGGACCGAGGGGCTGCCCCAGATCCTCTTCGAGGCCTTCGCCGCCGGACTCCCGGTCGTTGCCACCGACGTCGGGGGAATTGCCGCGGCGGTTGGGCCGGCCGTCACCCTCGTCCCGCCCGGCGACCCGGAGGCCGCTGCGGCGGCGGTGTCTGCGGTCGCCGCCGAGCCGGCGCGCAGATCGGAGATGATCCGGGAGGGAGACCGGATCGTCCGCATGCAGACCATTCAGTCCGAGACAAGCCGCCTGGCCCGCTTCCTGGGAGGCGGTTGAGCGCCGTGGGCGCGCTCGAGCAGCAGGAGGTCGACGACGCCCTGCGCCGGCTCCCCGGGGTGGAGGCGAGGGTGGCGACGGTCCGGCGCCGGATCTCTCGCTTCACGGAGCTGGAGCCCGGCGCTCGCGTGCTCGACATCGGGGCCGCCCTGGGGCTCCACCTGGTCGCCTGGCGGCGCGCCGGGTTCGAGCCGGTCGGCGTCGAGCCGTGGGCCGGGGCGGTGGCGGCGAGCAGCGAGGTCGCGGCCCGTACCGAGACCTCTTTCGAGATCCACCAGGGGAGCGGGGAGTCGCTGCCGGTCGATGATCAGTCGGTAGACCTGGTCGAGGCAATCTCCGTCATGGAGCACGTCGACGAGCCGGCTCGGGTGTTCGCCGAGGCGCACCGGGTCTTGCGCCCGGGCGGCGCCTTCTACTTCTACACGACGAGCGCGATCTGCCCTCGCCAGGCGGAGATACGCCTCTTCCCGGCCTTCCCGTGGTACCCGCCGGCGTTGCAGAGGCGGATCATGCGGTGGGCGTCGGAGCGGCATCCGTGGCTCGTCCACGGCACCACCGCGCCGGCCTACCACTGGTTCAGGCCGAAGCCGACCGAGGCCCTGCTGAAGCGCACTGGCTTCGAGCGGGTCATCGATCGCTGGGAGATGCGGCTCCCCGAGGAGGACAGCGGCTTCCGGGGCAGGCTGGCGCGCGCCGCCAAGACCAGCGGCGCGGCCCGGCTCGCCCTCAACCTGGCGATCGAGGACTCCGCCTACCTGGCACTGAAGGCAGGCTGAATCAGCCGAGCCCGAGGTCGGGGAAGGCTGCGGCGACCTCCGCCGGCGCCCGCCGGCGCAGCAGGAAGGGGCTGAGCAGGCGGGTCTTCAGGCGGGCCAGACGGTAGCGGGCGCGGAACCTCAGGGCCGGCAGGTCACGGTCCCCGCCGAAGCCCCTGACCGCCACCTCCTGGGCCGCGATCTGGCGGTCGAGCGCCTCGCGGGTCGCCGCCGGAAGCTCGAACCTCCGGCGTGATAGGCGCAGGACCACGAGGTGGTTCCGGGCCATCATCAGGCGCCTCTTTGACTGCGAGCCGGGCCTGTCCCGGAGCAGCACGAGGCAGCCGGGAGGGCGGACCGCCCCGTGCCCCGCGGCGGCGATCCGCAGCCAGAGGTCGTAGTCCTCGGAGCCGTGCAGCGATGTGTCGTAGCCGCCCGCGGCCGCCAGGGCGTCGGCGCGCACCGTCACGGTCGAGGCGGTGATGAAGTTGTGGGCGAGCAGCGCCCCCAGCAGCTCCTCGGCCCCCATCGCGGTCGCCTCGATCCCGTAGGTGGAGAGACCCGTGTCCCGGTAGATCCGGTGCGAGGCAGCCTCGAGCATCCAGCAGTCGGTGAATGCGAGCCCCGCCGCCGGGGAGGCCTGGAAGGCCCCGTGGACGGCACGCAGATATCCGGGCATGTACATGTCATCGCTGTCGAGGAGGGCGATCAGCCTTCCCCGGGCGCTGCGGATGCCGGCATTGCGGGCGGCGGCGGGTCCCTGATTGGTCTGGCGCATCACCCGCACTCGCGGATCGCCGCCGGCGACCGATTCCACCACCTCGGCGACCGGCCGCTTCGAGCCGTCGTCCACGACGATCAGCTCGAAGTCGGTGTGCGTCTGGGCGAGGACCGAGCCGACGGTGTCGGCGATCGTCGCCTCCGCGTCGTAGGCCGGGACGACGACGCTGAACCCGGGGACGCTCACCGGACGCTGCTCCCCGGCAGGGGGGCCTCGGCATCGTCGAGGGCGCTCTCATCCGGGCGGCGCCGGATCGAGGCCGAGAGCGAGCCGCGCAGGGTCCGAGCGCCCCGCACCAGCTCCCGGCCCGTCGCCGGCGCCAGCGCCCAGAGCACGGCCAGGTAGACCGCGGCGGCCGCGAGGCCCTCGAGGGCGAGCAGAGCCAGGCCGACCGCCGTCCCCCGGGAGTCGGCCTCGACCACGATGAATTCGAGGGGGGTCATGACGGCGACCATCGCCAGCGCCGCGACCAGCGGCGGCCAGACCTCCGCGAACAGCTCGCCCAGGGGCAGGTCGAGGACGCGGGCCGCGTGGCGGACGCCGACCGCGGCGCCGAGGGTGGCGCCGATCGAGACCCCGGCGGCGACGCCGACCAGGCCGAACGGGACGAGGGCGAGCATCGCGACGATCGTGGCTGAGGCGCCGACCACGTTCATCCTCGCCGCAAGCTCGGGCCGACCGTCTGCCTTGAGGCCCTCGGATGCGATCGAGTTGAGTGCCATCACGCCGGTGTAGAGGCCCATCCCCATCGCGGCGTAGCCGGCGTCGCGCCAGACCTCCCCGAAGAGGAGCACGGCGAGCGGCACCCCGAGCGGGACCAGGATCAGGCCCCCCGGGAACCCGAGCACACACATCCATCGCAGCGACCTGAGGAACGCCGCCTGGAAGCGGGCCCGCTCTCCGGTGATCCGGGCGAACGCCGGGAAGAGGACGTACGCGGCCGCCGAGAGCAGCATCTGGAAGGGCGTGAGGGCCAGCCGGAAGGCGTAGCGGAACTGGCCGAGGGGCGCCTCACCGAGGAACTTGCCGACGATCGCGGTGTCCGACTGCTCGCCGATCCGCAGCGCCATCGAGCCGGCGAACACGTGCCGCCCGTAGGAGGCGAGCTCCCTCCACATCGCCACCGAGGCCGACCGCAGCCTCGGCCTGAAGCTGACCAGGGCCCAGGAGAGGACTGTGTCGACCGCGACGCCCGCGTACTGCCCGACGACCAGCGCCCAGGCCCCCATGCCCTTCGCTGCGGCGACGATGGCGACCGAGCCGAAGACGACCACCTGCACGGGTTCGATGATCATCCTGCGCCGGAAGGAGAAGTTGCGCTGGAGGATCGCCGAGGGCACAGAGGTGAGCGTCTGGAGCAGGATCACCCCGGACATCACTGCGGCGATCTCACCGGTGCGCGAGTTGCCGAAGAAGGAGCCGATGACCGGCGAGAGGGCGAGCGCCACCAGGCTGAGC
Source organism: uncultured Actinomycetes bacterium (assembly GCA_963738305.1). Taxonomy (GTDB): domain Bacteria; phylum Actinomycetota; class Thermoleophilia; order Solirubrobacterales; family 70-9; genus JBBRHQ01. The sequence goes on from CAVTVU010000012.1 coordinate 46,363, forward strand.
CCGATGCCGGCGAACAGCGTCCAGACCGCGCCGGTGCTCATCGCCTCCTCGATCCGGTCCTTGCGATGGATCAGAGCCGAGGTGATCCCCGACTCGCTGACCAACCCCATGAAGCCGAGGAGGATCGTCGCCGCGGCGTAGACGCCGAAGTCCTCCGGAGTGAGCAGCCGGGCGAGGACGAGGTAGACGAGGAGGTTGAGGCCCTGCGCCATGGCGTAGCCCCCCGCCGCCATGCTGGCGCCCTTGACGACGGTTCCCGTCAGCCCCGCGGGCGTCTTGGCGCCGGCTCTCTCGGAGGGGTCGGGTGCCATCGCTATAAGTGTTCGCTGCTGATGTCCGCCTCTTCTCGCAAGGCCCCTGGGGCAGTGTCGAGGCGCCGCCGGACGGCCGGGTGAGCGGGCCGCAGCCGTCCGGCGCCCCCGTAGCGCCGGTGCGGGTGGTGGTGATGATCGACTCGATCGCCGGCCCCGGCGGTGCCGAGACGCTCGCCGTCGAGAACGCGATCCGCCTCGACCCGGAGCGGTTCGAGCGGACCCTCTGCGTGACCCGCTGGGAGGACGGGCTCGAACGCACCGAGCCCGCCTCCTCGATCCTCGCCCGCCTCTCGGAGGCGGGGGTGCGGGTGATCAAGCTGAGGCGCTCCTCCCGTGTGGCTCTCTGGTCCTGGCGCCCGCTCCTCCGGGCCCTGAGGAGCGAGCGAGTGGACGTCCTGCACGGGCACCTGTTCGGCTCCAACGTCTGGGCGGTGATCCTCGGGCAACTCACCCGGACCCCGGTTGTGGTCGCCCACGAGCACATGTGGGCCTACGGGGGCAACCGGGTCCGCCCGCTGCTTGATCGCGACCTGATCGCCCGCTTCTCCGACGTCTTCATCGCCGTCTCGGAGGAGGGCCGCCGGCGGATGATCGAGGTCGAGCGGATAGCCCCCGAGCGGATCACCCTGATCCCCAACGGAATCGCCGGCTTCCCGGCGGGCGATGGTGATCGGATCCGCCGCGAGCTCGGCATCGGGCCCGGCGACCCCGTGATCGGCAGCGTCGGGCACCTGCGGCGGGAGAAGGCCTACGAGGTGCTGATCGAGGCCGCCGCACTGCTGCGGGACGACCACGGCCTGCGCCCTGCGGTGCTGATCGCCGGCGAGGGTCCCGAGCGCCCCCGCCTCGAGGAGCTGATCGCGGCTCGCGGGCTCGGCGACTCGGTCCACCTGCTCGGGGCGCGCATCGACGTCCCCGACCTGCTCGCGGCGCTCGACGTCGCCGTCTGCTGCTCGGACTTCGAAGGCGGTCCGCTCTCGGTCATGGAGTACATGGAGGCAGCGCTGCCCGTCGTTGCCACGGACGTCGGAGGCCTGCCCGAGCTGGTCGCTGACGGCGAGACCGGGATCCTGGTCCCGCCGCGCTTCCCCGGCACCCTGGCCACGGTTCTCGCCGGGCTGATCGGAGACGCAGGCGAGCGGCGGCGGATGGGGGAGAGCGGGCGGCGCATGCGGCGGAAGCGCTGGAGCCTGGAGGCCTGGATCGCCAGGATCGAGGCGCTCTACCTCGAGCTCCTCCCGGGCCGGCGCCACTGAACGAAGGCGGTTCAGCTCCCCGGCGCCGATCCCGGCGCCGGCCGGTCCCCGCGGTTTGCGATCGCCCACAGCGCCGGACAGAGGGCGATCAGCAGCCAGAGCTGCTTGGCCGACTGCTCGGAGATGAAGAAGTCCGAGGCGAGCACCGAGATCAGCGCGACGGTCACGCCGCCGGCGATCACCGCGAGTTCCTCGCGACCGTCGTGGAAGAAGCGCCGGTTGGCTCGGATCGCCGCGGCCAGCGCCGAGAGGACGATCCCGAGGAAGAGGGCCAGCCCGACCACACCCAGCTCGGCCCACATTTCCAGGTAGGAGTTGTGCGCGACGCTCGGGTTGTCGGCGAGGTCGGTCCTCACCTTCGCCGCCCCCGGCCTGATCTGATAGTGGATCGAGGAGGTCTGGAAGTTGCCGACCCCGATCCCCGTCACGGGCTTGTCCTCGACCATCCGCCAGCCGATCTTCCAGATGTCGGTGCGGCCGCTGCCGCCGTCGTTGGCCACTATCCGGTCCCGCGCATCGGCGGGCGCCAGCACCCCGATGTAGGCGACGACGCAGACCAGGAGCAGTCCCCCGGCCGCCAGCGCGGCGCCTTTGTGCCGCGCGACGATCGGAGCCGTCAGGATCGCCACCCCGAGCGCGAGGAGCCCACCGCGCGAGAAGGTCAGGATGATGCCGGCCAGGCAGATCACCGCGCAGCTGATCAGGACCACCTGGATCGCCGGGGACCCGCGCTGGGTGAAGGCCAGGCAGACGGCGAGGATGGCCCCGACCAGCAGCACCGAGGCGAACAGGTTGGGATCGCCGACCGTGCCGGCGATCCGGTTCAGCTGCTCGGTCGCGTCGACCGAACCCTGCACGCCTGAGGCGTCGGGCGGTGCGAAGAGACCGTAGGCGGCCGCGATTGTGGCGCCGGCCACGTAGGCCCCTGTGACCGCCTTCAGCGCCGAGCCGCTGCGCACCGCCGTGAAGACGATCGGCACCAGCATGGCGACCAGCCCGTAGCGGAAGAGCTGGGCGACCGCGAGCGAGGTCGACTCGGCCCAGAGCAGGCTGAGAGTGCCCCAGGCCAGGAGCGCGACGATCATCGCGCTGAGCCCCGGGCTCGCGAGCCAGACGAACCGGCCCCGGCCCCGGCCGGCGGCGACCGTCGCGATCCAGGAGATCGCCAGGGCAACCCCCAGCACCTTGGCGACCCCGACCCCCGATGCGACCGAGGCCAGCTCCAGGAAGCTGGCCGCGACGAAGATGGTGACGCCGACCAGCAGGTCGGCGAAGGTGAGGAGCAGGAAGCCGAGGCCGATCGAGACCGCGATCGCCAGCTTCGGGTCGCGGCCGGCGAGGAGGCCGACGAGAGCGGCGAGCGTGGCGACCGCCAGCGACCAATACCAGCGGGCCGGATCGATTCGGGCGGCCAACCGCCTGCCTCAGCGAACGCCGAAGAGCTTGCGCGGCTGGCGCTGGTCCGGACCGCCGGTCTCGGGGCCCGAGACCCCGGCGTAGTAGTGGTAGTCCTTGCCGCCGGTTCGCGGAGCGCCGACGATTGCGAACCCGACCGGCTTTATCCCGTTCTCGGCGAGCAGCTCGGCGAGCTGGAGGACCCGGTCGAGGCGGGTCTGGCCCAGTCGCGCCACGACGACGACGTCGTCGGCGTGGCGCGCCAGCGGCAGGGCGTCGACGACCTCGGTCAGGGGGGCGGAGTCGATGACGACGTAGTCGGCAAGCGCCTTTGCCTCCTCGATCATCTGCTCCGCGGCGGGGATCGAGAACAGCTCGGCGATCCAGCCGCCCTCGTAGTCGGCGAGCAGCATCTGCAGGTTCGGCCCGAAGTTCGGGGAGGTGACCAGGGCGTTGGATAGCTCGGTGTTCTCGATCAGCGTGCTGACGACGCCGCCGTTCTCGGGCGTCACCCCGAGGGCCTGCCCGAGCGACGGCCGGCGCAGATCGGATTCGATCAGGATCACCCGCTGTCCTGCCAGCGCCAGCGAGGCGGCGAGGTTCACGGCGGTAGTCGTCTTGCCCTCCGAGACCGACGACCCCGTGACCAGGATCACCCGGCCCGTGGTGGCGCCGGGCGCGTTGCGCGCCAGGGTCGCCCGAAGCGTCCGGTAAGCCTCCGCGGTGGCCGGCGCCACCGCCCTGGGGCCGAGGGGCTCCGATGCGCGACCGCTGGAGTCGCGCGGAACTCTGGTCAGGATCGGCAGGCGGTAGCGGCGCCGGAGCTGCTGCTCGCGTCGGAGGCGGGGGTCGAGCGCCTGGGCGGCGAAGGCGGCACCGATGCCGAGGATGAGCCCGGCGAAGATGCCGCCGGCGATGCTCAGCACCGGCCGCGGTGAGACCTGGCTGGAGGGCAGGTCGGAGAGGGAGTCGACGGAGATGGTCGGGTCGGGGCCGTTGCCGAGCGTCTGCAGCAACGCCAGCTCCGCCCCCAGTGACCCGGTCCCGGATGCCTGCGAGGGGTCCCTGGCTATCTGCTGGCGCAGCAGCGGCGCGGTCTCGGCGACGCGATCGTGCAGGCGCTGCGTGCGGTCCGCGACCGCCTGCTTGGCGAAGGTGTCGGCCAGCTGCTTGGCGAGCTGCGGTGAGTCGGCGGTGGCGGTGACTGCGACGACATTGCTCTGCGCGATCGGCTCGGCGCTGATCTTGGAGAGGAGAGACTGAGGCGTCTCATTGCTGCCCGTGGCCCTCTGCACCCGCCGGGCGACGTCTATGTTGGTGACGAACTTGGATGCGGTTTCGACCGGGCGGGTCGGGTCGCTGGAGTCGGTGATCAGGCCCAGCGTGGCCAGGGTGGGGTCGGCGCTGGAGACCGGCGTGATCAACAGCGTCGACTGCGCGTCGTACATCTTGGTCGCGGTCAGCACATAGATCAGGGCGATCGCCGTGGTCACCAAGGTCGTAAGCACGATCAGCCAGAGGCGCTCGCGGATCGTCTCCACATAACTCTGCAGCCCGCTCTGCTCCTCGGCGGGCTGCAGCCAGTCCGCGGCATAGTTGTCGATCGGGTCTCTCATCGTGGCTTGGTTCGGGGCGCCGCATCGCGCTCCTGCGCACCGCGATTCTTACATCGGCGCCGTCGCGGCCTTGCGTTAGCTTTGGGCGCGATGTCGGAACCGCGTCCCGAGCCGGAGCCGTCTCGGCCGGGCGGCGGGGATCCCGCCGAGGCGCCGAGCGCCTCCGCGGTGAGGCCGGAGGCCGCGATTCCGCTCCTGATCGCTGCCCTGGGCCTGGTCGCCTGGTGGGGCTGGAAGCAGGGCGCCTACTTCGGGCCGGTCTTCTACCCGGGCGCGATCGCACTCTTCCTGCTGGTCGCCCTGGCGCTGATGATCGTCCCGCTCCCGGGCCGCCCCGATCCCTTCGCCACCCTCGCGCTTGCGGCCGTTGGCGGGCTGGGAGCCTGGACCCTGGCCTCGATCCTCTGGACCCCCACGCCCGCGGCGGCGCTCGCCGACGCCCAGCGGGTCTTCGCCTACGCGGCCGTCTTCGGCGTCGGGCTCTGGACGGTGCGCCTCCTGGGTGCGAGGTCGATTGGCGCCCTGCTCCCGGTCGCGATCGGTGGTGCGGGAGTCGGGGCAGCGACCGTGATCGCATTCGGGACCGGGTCGGACTTCAACTGGTTGCTGCACTCCGACGCCACCCTGAGGTTCCCGATCGGGTACCGCAACGCCAACGCCGCCTTCTTCCTCACCTGCCTGTGGCCGCTGATCGGCCTCGCTACCCACAACGAGTGGCGCTGGTATCTGCGGGCCCTGGCGGTCGCGGCCGCGACGATGCTGATCGAGCTGGCGATCCTCGCCCAGAGCCGGGGGTCCCTGCCGGCGGCTGCGGTCGCCCTGCTGGCGGTGCTGGTCCTCTCACCGCACCGTTTGCGATCAGCGGTCCTCGTCGTGCTGGCCGCGATCCCGACGATCCCGGCGCTGCCGGCGCTCCTCGACGTCTACCGCCACGGCACCGCCGACCGGGGGGTCGTGCCGCTCCTGCACGACGCGGCCGCGGCGGTGGCGCTCAGCACGGCGGGATCGCTGCTTCTAGCGGCGATCGCCCTGGGCCTCGTCTATCCGCAGCTGCGCCTCGGCCCCGCCCGGGTGCGGGCTATCTCCTGGGTGGCGGGGGTGGCGGCGACCCTCGTCGTCCTCGCCGGGGGGGCGATCTTCGTCGCCAAGCCACGGCGGCCCGGTCGGCTTCGTCGACCAGAGGGTGAAGGAGTTCGGCAAGGTCGGGTACCCCGACCTGCGCAGCCAGGGAATCCGCTACGGCGCCAACGTCGGCTCCAATCGCCACGACTTCTGGCGGGTCGGGCTCGACCAGGCGGTGGATCACCCCCTGCTCGGGGGCGGAGCCGGCTCCTTTCAGATCGCCTACCTCCGACATCGCCGCAGCGGCGAGAGCCCGCGGGACCCGCACAGCCTGATCGTCAGGGTGGCCTCGGAGCTGGGCCTGACCGGCCTCGCGCTGCTGATCGCCTTCGTCGTCGGCTGCCTCGGCGCGGCGGTCCGGTCCAGGCGCCGCGGGCCGGCTCGCCGCGGCGCTGGTCGCCGCGGCGCTGGCCGGGCGGGGTGCAGTGGTTCGTCCAGGGCTGTTACGACTGGTTCTGGCAGTACCCGGGAGTGAGCGCGCCCGGCTTCTACCTGCTCGGAGTCGCGGCCGGGCCGGCGATTGCCGCCCGGCGGCGAGCCCCGGCGGCCGCGCCGGTCCGCTGGGCGCTGGCGGCTGCGCTCGTTGCGGCGGCCCTGGTCGCGGTGCCGCTGTTCGTCTCCGACCGCTACGCGCAGCGCGGGCTGGCCGAGGTCGGCAGCGACCCGGACGCGGCCCTGCGAGACCTGGGGCGGGCCGCCGACCTCAATCCGCTTGCCGACGAGCCCCTGATCGAGCGCGGAGCCGTCGCGGCGGGCGTCGGTGATCCTGCCCTCGCCCTGAGCAGCTTCCGCGACGCGGTGGACCGGGTGCCCGACAACTACGCCTCCCACTGGTTCATCGCCCGCGAGCTGCTGCACTCCAGGCCGGCGGCGGCCCGCGCCGCCCTCGAGCGCGCCCGCGAGCTGAACCCGCGAGGGCCCGAGGTGCGGGCTCTCGAGAGGCGCCTGCGACGAGAAGGGAGGTAGCCGGCTTGCACGATTCGCGGCCGTCTGCCAGAATGCCCGCGACCGCGCGCCCTCCCGGCAGGGAGCGGCGTGGCTGGCATCGAAAATGAGCCGCACTCGTCCACAAGATCAGAAGCAGCGCGCGATTCGCTGTCGGTCGCCGTGCTCGGCGCCCTCCTTGCCCTGATGCTCTGGGCTCCCGGCGCCTCGGCTTCGGACCCGACCCAGGAGCAGTACAACCCGGTGACGCACGTTGCGCACGGGAGCGGCGCCTCCGGCCTGGAGAAGACGGTCGTAAGCGGCCTTCCCTTCACCGGCCTCGACCTGATCGCCCTGCTCGGGGTCGCGGTGCTGCTGACCTCGATGGGCCTGGCGCTGCGGCGCCTCACCGTCGATCGCGACTCGCACAGCTGAGCGGCGCGCCGCCTGCATCGTCCGGCGCGGCCTCGCCTAGACTTCGGCGGTGAAGGTTCGGCTCCTCTTGCGGCGAAGAGAGCCTGACGGCACCTCGAATCGAGATGGATGAGCAATCCAAATCCCCGCAGAGCAAGGGTGGGGCCGAGAGGCCTCCGGTTCCAGGCTCCGCGCAGTCGAGCCTGAGCGCGATCGGGCGGATCCAGGTGATGATCGACGCCGCCGAGCGCTCGGCGACAGAGATCGCCGAGTCGGCTGCGCTCCTGGCCAAGCGCGCCTCGGAGATCAGGATCGAGTCCGAGGAGTTGATCTCCTCGCTCGAGGAGACCAAGTCCGAGATCCAGCAGCAGCTGAGCCCGGCTCCGCCCGACGCCACCCGGCAGGCGCGGACGCTGGCGATTGCCGAGGAAGGATGTCGAGGAGAACGGTCTCTCGGCGGGGGCACGGCTGCTGGCGACGCAGATGTCGGTGGCCGGCAGCAGCCGAGAGGAAATCGAGAACCGGCTCCGCGATGAGTTTCACATCGAGAAGCCCGAGTCGATGCTGGACGGGATCCTCGGCGAGCGGGAGCAGTCCGGTTAGGCCTGCGCGCGCAGGCGAGCTCCAATCGGCTGGAAGCGCCAGGCGCCGCACTGCGTTCTCCCTTGAGAGCCGCCTCGTTTCGATCAAGCGCCAGACGAACGATGAACGAGCAGCCGAATACCGCCGCACTCCGGGGGCGACGCCCGGCCGCAGCGCCCCGGCCCGGGCCCGCATGGCCCAGAACGCCGCCGAGCGCCTGGCGGTGATCATCGACGCCGTCGAGCAGGCCGCTGCCGGCGTGATCGACGACGCCGAGGCGCAGGCAAAGCAGCATCTCGAGCGGGCCCGGCGCGGGCCGAGCGGATCGGCTCGCAGCGAGAGGATCCGGGCGATCACCGAGCTGACCGACGGCCTGATCGAGCAGGCCGAGGCGCTGAAGCGCCAGGCCGACAGCCTGATCGCCGCCTTCGGCGAGGCGAACGCGGGGGTGGCCTCTCCCGGCGAGGGCGAGGTCCTGGAGCCGGCGCCGGATCAGGCCGAGGCGCCCGCCGAGCCGCGCAGGTCGCGGAGCCCGGCGGACCGCAGGAGGAGGCCGCCGGACCGCGCCCGCAACTGTCCCACCTGAAGCCGTGGGCCCGCCGAAGGCGGGCTCGCCCGGCTCGAGCGCCGCCACGCTCGGTGGGGACACGGCTGCTTGTCACCCAGATGGCGATCTCGGGAGCGAGTCGCCGAGAGATCGAGGCCCGCCTTCGCAACGAGCTTGGCGTCCAGGACACCTCGCAGGTGGTCGACGCGATCCTCGGCCCGGAGGACTGAGGTGCACGAGGACCCGACCCGGATGATGGGCGCCGGTGACGGGGACGAGGCGCAGGGGCGCCGGAGGCGGGCGCCCGCACGGCAACATGCGGCTGCTGGTCGCCGCGCCTGATCGCGGTGATCGTCGGGCTGATCGTCGCCGTGATCGTGATCGCCAGCGATGATGGCGGCGGTGGTGAGCACGACCGCGACGACCCCGACCGCTGTCGACGACCAGCGAGCCGACCACGACCAGCGAGCCGACGACCACACCACGCAGGCGACGACCGCCACGGCGCCGACCACCACGACCACGCCGACCACGACGCCGACCACGACCCGACGACGCCCACCACAGCGGCGGGACCGGCGCCGGCGGAGGCGGGGGGGGCAGCGGAGGGGTCGCGGCGCCCTAGCCGTCGCGGTCGGCGCGGGCGCGATCCGGCTCAGCCGGGCGAAGACGATGTAGCGCTGGGCGGCGCTGTAGAGCGGGTGGCAGGCGCTGAGGACGAGCCGCTCGTAGCCGACCGGCCTGACCACGCCGACGTCGCCGGGATCGACGATGTCGGTCTTCTGCACCCGGTAGACGAAGGTCGCGTAGGGCATCTCGAGGGTCACCGGGTCGCCCCGCTTCATCGAGTCGATGTGGCGGAAGGGGGCCAGGTAGGTGGTCCGGTGGCCGGCGATCCCGACGGTCCCGCGCTCGCCCGGGAAAGGCGAGTCTGTGGGTAGTGCCCGGGCCCCTTGCGCAGGCTGGCGGTGTCGGTGCCCTGGACGACGACCGCGTTGAGGCCGTCCATGTCGGGGGCGATGATCCGCCCGATCGCGTCTCCCGCTGTCGATCTGGCGGCCGAAGCGGCGGGCGAGGATCGAGGCCCTGGCCCTCAGGCCGCTGACTCCGCGCATCGCCCTGCGGTCGGCCGGGGTCGGGTAGTTGGCCTCCAGCTCGGAGAGCTGGTCGGCGGCCTGGTCCTGCTGGATCTCGCCGTAGATCGAGGAGACCGGCTCCTTGTAGGCGAGGGTGAGGCCGACGTCGGCCAGGACCACGAGCCCGGCGGTGATCAGGGCGATCGCGAGGATGTGGCCGAGCCGCCTCATCGCGAGCAGTCTGACAGCGGCGGCCGCCGTCCCGGAACGCTCGCGTGGCAGACTTCGGCGCCCCGATGCCCGAGCCCGAGATGACAGAGGCGACTCGCCGCTGGCGGCGCACCACCGCACCGCCTCCTACGAGGCGGACCCCGACGCAGATCGGCCGGGTGCTGCTGCTCTACTCCGGTGGCCTCGACACGAGCGTGATGCTGCGCTGGATCCAGGAGACCTACGAGGCCGAGATCGTCACCCTGACGATCAACCTCGGCCAGCCCGACGAGGACTACGAGGTGGTGACGGGCAAGGCCCGCGACCTGGGCGCCGTCGACGCGGTCGTGATCGACGCCCGCGAGGAGTTCGCCGAGGACTACGTGCTGCCGGCGATCCTCGCCAACGGCCTCTACGGGGGCGGCTACCCGCTGTTCACCGCTCTGGGGCGGCCGCTGATCGCGAGGCTCGGGGTCGAGACGGCCCGGCGAACCGGCTGCGACACGATCGCCCACGGCTGCACCGGCAAGGGCAACGACCAGGTGCGGCTCGAGGCGGCCGTCGCCACCCTCGATCCCGAGCTGAAGGTGATCGCCCCGGTGCGCCAGTGGCGGATGGGTCGCGAGGAGGAGATCGCCTACGCCCGCGAGCACGGGATCCCGATAAAGGGCGGCGCCGAGGCGGCTCCCTACTCGATCGACGACAACCTCTGGGGGCGCTCCTCGGAGGGGCTGGAGATCGAGGACCTCGGCGCAGCGCCCGCCGCCGGAGGCCTTTCAGCTCGTCACCCGGCCCGAGGAGGCGCCCGACGAGCCGGAGACGATCCGGGTCGGGCTTCGACGCGGGGCGCCCGGTCTCGCTCGACGGCGAGCGGCTCGAGCTGGTCGAGCTGCTCGAGCGCGCCGCCGGCGCCGGGCGGCGCCACGGCGTCGGCATCGTCGACCACATCGAGGACCGAATCATCGGCCTGAAGATCCGCGACCTCTACGAGGTCCCGGCCGCCGCGATCGTCCTCGCCGCGCACCAGGAGCTGGAGAAGCTCGTCTCGACGATCCACCAGAACAACTTCAAGGGCGGGCCTCGACCGGCACTGGGCCTACCTCTGCTACTCCGGGCTGTGGCACGAGCCGCTGCGCGAGGATCTCGACGCCTACATGCGCTCGGCCAACCGGTACGTCACCGGCGAGATCACGATGAAGCTCTTCAAGGGCTCGGCGACCCCGGTCGCCCGCTCCTCGCCCTACGCTCTGTACGACCGCTCGCTGGCAGGCTTCGGCGAGTCCGGAGGAGAGTTCTCCCAGTCGGCCAGCCCGGGGTTCATCGAGATCTTCACCCTGCAGAGCCGGATGGCGCGTAGGATCCGGCAACGCGGCGAGAGCGAGGAGGGCTCCTGATGTACGAGTTGATCGGCAGAGCAGCCGTCAAGGGGATCGTTCTCATGGTCCGGCTGCGGTACGGCAAGCAGATCCGGGTTGCGGCCGGCGTCGGCGTCGCCGCGGCCCTGCTCGGCGGCTACTTCCTGGCCACCAGGGGGGACGCGCCGGAGGGTTAGGGCGGGTATTCCATGCCGGCGCGGCGCAACTTCTCGTGCTGTTTATGGACAACCTGTTAGCGTTTCCTCACATTTCAGATAGCTTGCCGCGAGCAATTTGACCGCCTAATCCCTCTCGGACCAGGAGAGGGAGCGGGGGAACCGGAGCGGCCCTGACCTTTGGCGGCGGGGTCGCAGGGGCGAATCACCAACCGTGTAGCGCCACTCCTTCGGCGCGAGCCCGACAGCTAACCCCGCAGGCGACCGAAGGAGGTATGCGTGCCGTCCAGATCCAGAACGCCCCAGCGCCGCAGCCGGCTCCTCGCCGCGCTGCCGCTCGCGCCGCTCGCGCTCCTCGCGCTGCTCCTTCCGGCCGCCGGCGCCTCGGGCGCCGACGTCGGGACGCTGGAGGCGAAGGTCGCCGACGCCCGCTCGCAGGCGCAGTCGCTGACCGCCGAGCTCGCAGGCCGAGCCAGGCCCAGATGGTCGCCGCCCAGCAGCAGGCCGCCGCCGCCGCGGCACGCGAGCAGCAGGTGTCCTCGCTGCTCGCCGTCGGACAGGAGAGGGCCGCCGAGCTCGCCGCCGGGGTGAGGCGCTCGCAACGGCGGCTGGCGGCCGAGAAGCGCCGGCTGCGCCGGGCCCGGGCGGCCCTCGCCAGGCGCCTGGTCGCGATCTACGAGGGCGGCGTCCCGGACGCCGACCGAGCTGATCCTCAGCGCGGACGGCTTCGACGACCTCGCCACCCGCAGCGACTACCTGAAGGCGATCGAGGACTCCGACACCAGCCTGGCGGCGCGGGTCCGGCAGGTCCGGAACGCGGTTCGCCAAGAACTGACGCCGTGAAGCGTATGAAGGCCCGCGTCGATGCCTACAACGCCCGCCTCGAGGCGGCCCGCTCGCAGATATCGGCGATCCGGGCCCGCGCGGAGTCGACCGCCGCCCAGTTCCAGGCGATCGCCTCCTCGCGCCAGGCGACCCTCGCCACCCTGCAGTCGAACATCGAGGGCTGGGTCAGCGACATCCAAGCGGCCCGTGCCGCCGCCGCGGCACAGGCTGCCCAAGCGGCGCAGGCGGCTCAGGCAGAGCAGGCGGCCCAGGCCGAGCAGGCCGCTGCCGCGACCCAGCAGAGCGCCCAGCAGGAGGTAGAGAAGTGGCTGGGCGGCCCCTACTCGATCCCCTCCTACATCGTCGCCTGCGAGTCCGGCGGCAACTACGGCGCCGTCAACCCCTCCAGCGGCGCCGGTGGCGCGTACCAGATCCTGCCCTCGACCTGGGCCCTCTACGGCGGCAAGGGCAACCCCGAGGACGGCAGCAAGGCGCAGCAGGACCGCATCGCCGCCCAGATCTGGGCCGACTCGGGTTCCGGCGCTTGGGTCTGCGCCGGCTGAGAGCCTTCCCACCAGCCGACCCCGAGTCGCCACCACCGACGTGGAACCTTTCAGCTGCGCTATGCGGGGTTCAGAGGTCCCACGCGCCCGTGGCCCGCACGGTTGCGTGACTTGCCGCGGCCTAGCTCCCTCCGGCGATCGCGGCCAGATCGGCGGGGCGCAGCAGGGCCCTCAACTCGCCCTGATCGATGATCGCCACCCCGCCCTTCTTCAGTTTCGCGCGGGCCCCGGTGAGCCGCGCCACCTCGTCGGAGAAGTCCGGCTCGTGGCCGACGAGCAGCACGGCGCCGCGCCCCGCGGCCAGGTCCTGAGCCTCGAAGGATCCGCCCCGCAACGCCTCGCAGCTCTCGACCTCGAGGCCAAGGGACTCTGCGGCGAGTCGCGCCGTCTCCGCGGCACGCACTTTCGGCGAGGCCAGGCAGGCATCGATCTCCGCCCCGAGCGCGGCCAGCGCTCGCCGGCCCGGCGGGCCTGGCGCTCGCCCTTGGCGGTGAGCCGCCGCGCCGCGTCGTCGCCCTCGCCTTCCTCCGCGTCGCCGTGGCGTAGCAGGTAAATCACCACGCGATCCTAGTCTCATCGCTCATGCCCCGCGCCGACTGGTGGGCAGTTTCAGCACTCATGGGTGCGGAAGCTGTTCAGTCACTCTGTGCGCCATGGAAAGGCCGCACATAGCGACGAAGCACCCCATCGGGAGGCGGGAAGCATCTGGCCCGCTTGGCATGATCGCCCTCTGCCCGTGAGCGCTCCGACCGTCGCCCATCTGCACGCCCACAGCGAGTACTCGCTGCTCGATGGCGCCTGCAAGATCGACGCGATGGCCGCCCGTGCGGCCGAGCTGGGGATGCCCGCCCTGGGGCTCACCGACCACGGCGTGATGAACGGCGCGGTAGAGCTCTACAAGGCCTGTCGCACGCACGGGATCAAGCCGATCGTCGGGCTCGAGGCCTACCTGGTCGACGACCGTCGCGCCGTCTCCCAGCAGGTCCGTTACGAGCGCAACCACCTGACCCTGCTCGCCGCCACCGACGCCGGCTTCCGCAACCTGGTCGAGCTCACCTCGGCCGGCTTCCTCGAGGGCTTCTCGCGAGGGAAGGCGAACGTCGACATGGAGCTGCTCGCGCGCCATTCGGACGGTGTGATCGCGCTGACGGGGTGCCTGCAGTCGCGCTTTTGCCGGCGCCTGGTCGAGGAGCGTCCTGAGGACGCCCGCGCTCACCTCGACGACCTGCTCCAGGCCTTCGGCCCCGACCAGGTCTACTTCGAGGTGCAGAAGAACGGCATCCCCGAGCAGGACAAGGCCAACGAGGGAATCGCGCGCTTCGCGCGGGAGGTGGGCCGGCCGCTGGTCGCCACCGCCGACGTCCACTACCTGCGCCGCGAGGACTACGACAACCACGCGGCGCTCCTCTGCGTGCAGACCAAGTCGACCCTCGAGGCGCCGAAGCTCACCTTCGACACCAACGAGTTCTTCCTCAAGAGCGGGCAGGAGATGGCCGAGGCGTTCTCGGAGTGGCCGGAGGCGGTGCCGATGACGCTCGAGGTCGCCGAGCGCTGCCAGGTCGAGATCGAGCTGGGCAAGCTGCTGCTGCCGCGCTACCCGACCGAGGACGGCACCGAGCCGGAGGAGATGCTGCGCCGGATTGCGGACGAGGGTTTGCGGCGCCGCTACGGCGACCCCGCTCCGGCCCAGGCCCGCGAGCGGATGGAGTTCGAGTTGGGGGTGATCGAGGAGATGGGATTCTCCTCCTACTTCCTGATCGTCTGGGACTTCGTCCGCTACGCGAAGGAGAACGGGATCGCCGTGGGCCCGGGCCGCGGGTCGGCCGCCGGCTCGATCATCGCCTACGCCCTCAGCATCACCGACATCGACCCGCTCGCCAACGATCTGCTCTTCGAGCGGTTCCTGAACCCGGGCCGCAAGTCGATGCCCGACATCGACATCGACTTCTCGGTTCGCGGGCGGGAGCAGGTGATCCGCTACGTCGCCGAGAAGTACGGACGCGAGTCGGTGGCCCAGATCATCACCTTCGGCACGATGGCGCCGCGGGCCGCCACCCGCGACGCCGCAAGGGTGCTCGGCTACGACTACGGCACCGGCGACCGCCTCGCCAAGCAGATCCCCGAGCCTGTCCTGGGACGAAACCCCTCCTTCGAGGAGTGCCTTAAGCCGGGCAGCGACCTGCGTCGCACCTACGACTCCGAGCCCGACGCGAAGCGGATCCTCGACGTCGCCCAGGGGCTCGAGGGGATCATTCGCAACAACTCGATCCATGCCGCCGCGGTGGTCATCGCAGACCGCCCCCTGCAGGAGATCGTGCCCCTGCAGCTGGCCGAGGACCGCAGCGCCGCAGGCGGCAACGGTAACGGTTCGGGCAGCGGCAAGACCGAGCGCTCCTACAAGATCGTCACCCAGTACTCGATGGGGCCGATCGAGGAGATCGGGCTCCTGAAGATGGACTTCCTCGGCCTGCGCAACCTCGACGTGATCGAGGACGCGGTCGAGATCATCGGCCGCTCGCGGGGGGTCGAGCTCGATATCGCGGAGATCCCGATGGACGACGGCGCCACCTTCGAGATGCTCGCGGCGGGAGCGGGGACCGGCGTCTTCCAGCTCGAGTCGGAGGGAATGCGCGAGGCGATGAAGAAGGTGCGCCCGAGCGAGTTCGACGACATCGTCGCCCTGGTAGCCCTCTACCGTCCCGGCGCGATGCGCTACATCCCCGACTACGCCAGGGGCAAGGCCAACCCGGCCTCGATCCGTTACCCCGACGACCGCCTGCGGCCGATCACCGAGCCGACCTACGGCTGCGTCCTCTACCAGGAGCAGCTGATGGAGATCGCCAAGCGGATGGCCGGCTTCTCCCCGGCCGAGGCCGACGACCTGCGCAAGGCGATCGGCAAGAAGAAGCGGGAGCTGATGGCGACCATGAAGGACCACTTCATGTCCGGCACGGCCTCCTCGGGGACCGACCGCAAGGTGGCGGGCGACCTCTGGTCGTTGATGGAGGCGGCGGCCGACTACTCCTTCAACAAGTCCCACGCAGCCTGCTACGCGCTGATCGCCTACCGCACCGCCTACCTCAAGGCCAACTTCCCGGCCGAGTACATGGCGGCGCTGATCTCCTCGGTGATGAACACCAAGGACAAGGTCCCGTTCTTCGTCAACCGCTGCGAGGAGATGGGGATCGAGGTCCTGCCGCCCGACGTGAACTCTTCCGACCACGGCTTCGTCGTCTCCGAGAAGGCGATCCGCTTCGGTCTCGACGCCGTGAAGAACGTCGGGCATTCGGCGGTCGAGGCGATCCTGCGGGCGCGAGCGAACGGCCCCTTCGCCTCGATCTGGGACTTCTGCGAGCGGGTCGATGCCCGCACCCTCAACAAGCGGGCGATCGAGTGCCTGATCAAGTGCGGGGCGCTCGACTCGACCAACAACTCACGCAGGGGCATGCTGGAGGCGCTTCCGGCAGCCCAGGCTGCCGGTCAGAAGGCGCAGGAGGACGCGCAGCTCGGGCAGGGGTCGATTTTCGACTTCGGCGAGGGCGAGGCCGGTGGCGGCTCCCGGGCCGCGGTCCAGCGCCCGCCGATCTCCGCGGCGGAGTTCGATCGCCGTGAGCTGCTGGCGATGGAGAAGGAGACGCTGGGCACCTACCTCTCCTCCCATCCTCTCTCGGAGGTCCGGGAGGCGCTGCGGGCCCGGGTCGATTGCCCGATCTCCGAGCTGGCGGGCCGCCAGGACGGCTCCTTCGTCACCGTCGGGGGGATCGTCACCGAGTGCAAGAAGATCCGCACCAAGAGCGGCTCCCAGATGATGTTCGCGACTCTCGACGACGTCGAGGGACAGATCGAGATGCTCGTGTTCAAGGCCGACGAGGCCGCGAGCGCCGCTGTGATCGCCCCCGACGCCGTGATCGTCGTCAAGGGCCGGGTCGACCACAAGGAGAGGGGGGAGACGAAGCTCGTGGTCTCCGAGGCCGAGCGTTTCGAGCCCGACCAGGCCGAGATCGATCGCGCTGCGGGCTCCGCGACGGCCCGGCGGGCCTCGGGGCCGCTGACCCTGCGGATCAACGCGGTCGACTTCCGTCCCTCCCTCGTCGAGGAGCTGAAGTCGGTCTTCGAGCACTTCCAGGGCGATACCGAGGTGCTGCTGGTGATGGAGACCCGCGAGGGCATCCGGCGGCTGCGGTTCGGAGACGGCTACCGCGTGCAGCCCTCCAGCGGGCTGCGGGCGGAGCTTGACGGGCTGCTCGGGCCGGGGGTGATGGCAGCCTGAGGAATCACTTGCGGCGGCTAGCGCCGCCTGACATGCATGTGCCGGCGCTAACACCGCGCCGGCAAGACACCCCCCCTGGCGCCTAGAATTCGACGATGGCCACGCGCCAGAGAGAGGAGAGCGCCGCGAGGGTCGGCGAATGCCGGCGCTGCCGCTCCTTCTGCGACAAGCTGGTCGAGCCGCGTGGCTGCGTCGAGTTGCGCTGCCCCTTCCTCTACAGCTACGTCGACATGCTCAACGGCCGCCAGTACATGGGGTGCATGCAAGAGGTGTTCGCGGCCGAGATCGAGCTGGACGCGGTGCTGCGACCCGGCGGCTTCGGCGGAGTCAAGATGACCGGGCCGCCGCTGCCCCAGTGTCAGTTCTCGGTCGAGCGCGCCTACGAGGGCGCGGGCCCGGCGTTCGACTGCGTGAACCCGCGATTCTTCGACTGCACCGACAAGGGCCCGGAGGGGTTGCGTGCGTTCGACCTGCGCGACGCCCTAGCCTGACGGCCCCCGGTGAAGGGCTCCGCCTTCCCGCCGCAGCGCGGGCATCTCTCTCCGCCGAGGAAGAGGACCGATTCGCAGCTGAGGCAGCGCAACGTCTCCATGGGCGGTTCCATCGGCAGCGGGGCGAGTCCGCTTTAGACGGCGCCGGCGGTCCGGACCGGTGTCCCTGCGAAAAGACCGTGACATCGTTTCATGTAGTCTTTCGCCTATGAGTAGCGAGACGGCAAACGCTGAAGAGCTGGTAGCCGAGGTCACCAACGGGACCTCGCCCGGTGCCACCGACGAGCCGCGGTTCAGCCTCGAGCTGAACCAGGACCAGAAGGACCTGCGCGAATGGGTCCACGGGTTCGCCGAGGGCGTCGTCAGGCCCGCGGCTGCCGAGTGGGACGAGCGCGAGGAGACGCCGTGGCCGGTGATCCAGGAGGCCGCCAAGATCGGCCTCTACGGCTTCGAGGCCTTGGCCCAGTTCTGGGGAGATGAGACCGGGTTGACGCTGCCGATCACGACCGAGGAGCTCTTCTGGGGCGATGCCGGGATCGGGATGGCGATCATGGGCACCTCGCTCGCTGTCGCTGCGATCTTCGGCCAGGGCACCCCCGAGCAGCTCGGGGAATGGGTGCCGCAGTGCTTCGGGACGCCCGAGGAGCCGGCCGTGGGAGCGTTCTGCTCCTCGGAGCCCGACGCGGGCTCCGATGTCTCCGCGATCCGCACGACCGCCCGCTACGACGAGGCGAAGGACGAGTGGGTGCTGAACGGCCAGAAGGCCTGGGCCACCAACGGCGGCATCGCCGCGGTGCACGTGGTGATCGCATCCGTGGACCGCGAGCTCGGCTCACGGGGCCACGCCGCCTTCGTCATCCCGCCCGGAACCAAGGGATGCGAGCAGGGCGCGAAGGTCAAGAAGCACGGCCTGCGGGCCTCGCACACCGCAGACGTCCACCTCGACGACTGCCGGGTGCCCGGTTCCTGCCTGCTGGGCGGGAAGGAGAAGCTCGACGAGCGCCTCGCGCGGGTGCGCGAGGGCAAGCAGGGACGTTCGCAGGCCGCGATGGCGACCTTCGAGGCCAGCCGGCCGACGGTCGGCGCGCAGGCGCTTGGCATCGCCCGCGCCGCCTACGAGTACGCACTCTCCTACGCCAAGGAGCGCGAGCAGTTCGGCCGCGCGATCATCCAGAACCAGGCGATCGCCTTCACGCTCGCCGACATGAAGCTCGAGATCGACGCCGCCCGGCTCCTGGTCTGGCGGGCCTCCTGGATGGGGCGCACCGGTGTCCCGTTCGAGAACGCGGAGGGCTCGATGTCGAAGCTGAAGGCGGGGGAGGTCGCGGTCTGGGCGACCGAGCGCGCGATCCAGATCCTCGGAGGCAACGGCTACACGCGTGAGTTCCCGGTTGAGCGGATGCACCGAGACGCCAAGATCTACACGATCTTCGAGGGCACCTCCGAGATCCAGCGCCTGGTCATCTCACGGGCGATCTCGGGCTTGCACATCAACTAGCGCTCGCGGGCCTTCAGCCCCGCCGTGCGCAGGCGCCGCGCCGCGGTCACCTCCCGGCGGTCGGGGCCCTTCTTCTTCGGTCCCGGCGTCTCCAGCGTCGCCGGCAACCCCTCGAAGCGCGGCTCGGAGAGGAAGGCGGCGAGGCCCTCTCGCCCCATCTCGCCCTTGCCGATGCTGGCGTGTCGATCGCGGCATGAGCCGAGGGGTGCGGCGGCGTCGTTGACGTGCACGGCGCCGAGACGATCGAGCCCGAGCTTGGCGTCGGCCTCGTCGAGCACCGCCCCGAGGTGGGCGGCGTCGGTGATGTCGTAGCCCTGGACGAAGAGGTGGCAGGAGTCGAGGCAGAGGCCGAGGCGCTTCCCTCCTCCGGCTCGCTCGATCAGCTCCGCCGTCTGGTCGAAGTCGCGGCCGAGCAGCCCCTTGTGGCCGGCCGTCTGCTCGAGCAACAGCGGGCAGCGCTCGCTCTCCTTCAGAGCCGCCGACATCACCTTCGCTGCCCGCCGGATCGAGGGGCCGAGCGGCTCGCCCTTCTGTGCGCCCGGGTGCAGAACCACACCCGCGGCGCCGATCCCATCGCCGACTCGCAGGGCGTGGGTGAGTGAGGTGAGCGACTTGGCCTGCAGGTCGCGCTCCTTCGAGGCGCAGTTGATCAGGTAGACCGCGTGGATGATCACGGCGTCGATCCGCGAGGGGGGCATCTCCTCGCGGAAGGCTGCGAAGTCATCCTCCGAGTAACGGGTCGGGCGCCACATCCGAGGACTTTGGTTGAAGATCTGGATCGAGTCGCAGCCGAGCGCCTCGCCGCGCTCCAGGGCTTTGGTCAGCCCGCCACCGCTGGAGACATGTGAGCCGATCAGCACTGCGTTCGGTCAGCTCGCAGCCGGTTCCGGGCGGCCGATCTGGCAGTCGTTCCCGGCCGGCACACAGGCCCTGACGGCGCCCAGGGCCACCTCGGCGTCCTCCGCCTCGACCACCGCTACGGCGCGGGCGGCCTCCTCGGTCGAGAGCCCCCCGGGGCCGAAGCCGGCCGATGCCGGCCCTGTCGTGTGGATCTCGGCCGCGGCGAGCGCGCTGACCACTGGTTCGAGGGACGCGCCGCTGATCGGGACGTTGAAGATCGGCATCGGCGGCAAGTCTAGGCGCGGCTGTGGAAACATCCGCGCCCATCGACGCCTCCAGCACAGACCTCCGAGTCCGGTTCGCACCCTCGCCGACCGGCGCCCTGCACATCGGCGGCGCCCGCACGGCGCTCTACAACTGGCTGATGGCCCGCCACGGCGGCGGCTCGCTCCTGCTGCGGATCGAGGACACCGACCGCGAGCGCTCGACGCCGGAGAACGTGGAGCAGATCCTCGACGCCCTGCGCTGGCTCGAGCTCGACTGGGACGAGGGGCCGATCTCCCAGGCGGAGCGGGCACCGCGCCACCGCGTCGCTCTCGCGAAGCTGCTCGAGTCCGGCGCCGCCTACCGGGACGCAGCCACCGCCGGGGACGTCCGCGCCTGGAAGGAGCGCCACGGTGCGGGGCGGGGCTACCGCGGCCAGCCGAGCGAGGAGGAGGGCGCCGCCGTGCGGCTGCGGGTGCCGGACGGGGGCCGGACGGTGGTCGAGGACGTGATCCGGGGCGAGGTCGCCTTTCCCAACTCGAGCTTTGACGATTTCGTCATCGCTCGCGGGGACGGGTCGGTCCTCTACAACTTCGCGGTCGCCGTGGACGACGCCGAGATGGGGATAACCGCCGTCGTCCGCGGCGACGACCATCTCTCCAACACGCCCAAGCAGCTTCTGGTGCTCGAAGCACTCGGGCAGCCGCCGCCGCGCTACGCCCACCTGCCGCTCCTGCACGGCCCGGACGGCAAGAAGCTCTCCAAGCGCCACGGGGCAGCCTCGGTGCAGGAGCTGCGGGAGGCCGGTTACCTGCCGGTCGCGGTCCGCAACTACCTGGCGCTGCTGGGATGGGGCACGACCGACGACACCACCCTGCTCAGCACGCCGGAGCTGATCGAGCGCTTCCGGATCGAGGACGTGGGGCGGGCCTCGGCGATCTTCGACGAACAGAAACTGCGGTGGATCAACGGCCGCTACATGCGCGAGATGTCGCTCGACGACTACACCGCCGCAGTCGCCGCCCATCTCAGCCGCGAGCCCGACGGGCGGCTGCACGCGGCCTGCGAGATCGCGCAGGAGAAGGCGCAGACGCTGAATGAGGTGTGGCCGCTGATCCGCTTCCTCTTCGAGCCGCCGATCGACGACCCGAAGGCCTGGCGCAAGGTGATGAAGGACGGGGCGAGGAACGCGCTGGCCGGTGCGCGTGAGGCGCTGGCAGGCGGGCAGGCCTTCGAACCCGGCGCCGTCGAGGCGGCGCTCTCACCAGTGCCCGAGCGTCTCGGGCTGGCCCCCGGCAAGGTCTACCAACCGATCCGGGTGGCGATCACCGGCTCGAGCGTCTCGCCGGGCATCTTCGAGTCGCTTGCCGCGCTCGGCAGGGAAGAGGCGCTGGCCAGGATCGACGCTGCGCTCGAGCGACTCGGGCACGAGCAGACCGCCGGCGGCTAGCCCGAGCGACGCGACCGCGGCCGGGAAGCGGGGCTTCCGCCTCGCCCCCAGAGCTAAACCGGGCGGCTCCTGTTGCCGATGAGGAATGCGGAACGAACGACGCGCGGCGCTGGGCGTCGCGGCAGTCCCGAGCGAGACGATGGGAGCGCGCAAAAGCCAGAGCAACGGCCGGGGGTCCTCGGAAGAGGTCCCCGGCAAGGCCGCGGGCGAGAACCGGGCCCCGGCTCCCGGCAGCCGTCTCGCCGAGGCCTTCGAGGCGGTCGAGCGCTTCCCGGTCCTGGTCGAGTCCCGCGAGCGGGTGATGAGCGCCGCCACGGCCGAGACCTCTCGCGTCGGCGAGATCATCGAGACGGTGGAAGCCGACGTCGCCCTGACGATCTCCGTCCTGCGCTTTGCCAACCGCGGCGCCAGGGCGGCGGGGGGCGTCGCCAACATCCCCCAGGCGCTCGACGTGCTCAAGCCGTCGGGGGTCCTGGCGATCGCCGGAACGGCGCCCGTCTATGACTTCTTCGAGCCGAATGGCGGCTGGGAGCTGCGGCCCGAGCATTTCCGCATCCACGCCCTCGCCACCCAGCGAGCCGCCGACCAGATCGCCCGCGTGACCGGGTTCGCGCAGCGTGATGACCTCGCAGTCGTCGCCCTCCTGCACGACGTCGGCAGGCTGGTGATCTCCCGTCTCCACCCCGGCTACAAGCCCTATTTCGACGCCACCTCCCGGACCCCCGAGCAGCGCTTGCGCGACGAGCGTGACCAGCTCGGGATCGATCACGCCCTGGTCGGTGGCGTCCTGGCGCGGCGCTGGAACCTCCCGCAACGCATCGCCGTGGCGATCGAGCGCCACCACGCCGAGGGAGCCGACGGCCTCGCCTGCATGGTTGCGGCCGCCGACATGATCGGCCGCTACTCGCAGGGGGACGCGGTCAACCCGGAGCGGCTGAGGGAGGCCTGCGAGCGCTGCGGGATCGACCGAGAGACCATGCGGGAGCTGCTCTACGAGGTGCCCTACCCGCGCCTCGAGACCCCGCGGGCGAGCGAGCCCTGCCCGCTCTCGGCCCGCGAGCTGGACGTCCTCCGCCACCTCTCGGAGGGAATGGTCTACAAGCAGATCGCGGGGGAGATGCAGCTCTCGGTCTCGACCATCCGCACCCACCTCCACAACGTCTACGGCAAGATCGGCGCCGTTGACCGCGCGCAGGCGGTGCTGACGGCCCGCGACAGGGGCTGGATCTAGAGCGACACCGCGTTGCGGTAGGGGGCCGCTTGTCCACCCCGACCTCGGAGGAGATACCTCGGATGCCTGACTCACTGGCCCGCTATCGCGTCCTCTGGCCGCTGGTCCCCGCGATGGCCATGGTGATGATCGACTTCACGATCGTCAGCATCTCCGCGACGACGACCCAGCATGATCTCGGCCTCTCGGAGACCGCCGTGCAATAGCTGGTCACCGCCTACGCCCTCTCCACCGCGGCCTTCGATGCAGACCGCCTTCTACGTCGACCCGCGCTAACACCGCGCGGGCAAACGACCTGCTGCGGTTACTCGATCAGCGACTCGCGCAGCGCGATGGCGATCGCGTTGGCGCGATTGCGGGCCTCGAGGCGAACCAGGATGTTCTTGGTGTGCGTCTTGACCGTCTCCTCGCCGACCCCCAGCTCTCGGGCCGCCGCGGTGGCCGATTGACCGTCGGCGAGCAGCTGAAGGATCTGGCGCTGACGGCGGGTCAGCTTGCCCCGGCTCCCCCGCGGCGGCACGGCCGGATCGACGAAGCGCTCCTGCCGGCGCGCCGCGGTGACCGCCTCGAGCAGCAGCTCGATGCCGGCCGTGCGCGTCAGGTAGGCGCTCGCGCCGGCGGCAATCACCGTGGCGGCCATTTGACGTTCGGGCTGGCGGCCATGGGCGACGATCCCGACGCCGGGCTCGTCCCGATGGATCGCCCGGACGGCCTGGGACCCGCTCATGCCGTCGCCGCCCGCCTCCGACCAGGGAAGGGCATCGATGATCGCCACCTCGAAGCCACCGACGCCGCGGATCAGCTCCACGGCCTCCTCGCGGGTCGGGGCCTCCTCCACCTCGAAGGTGTCGGCAAGCACCCTGCGGGCGCCGAGGCGAAAAAGGGGATGGCCGTCGTTGATAAGACAGCGTGGCCGGTCGCTCAGGGGACCTCTCCGATCTGCCGGTTTGGTTGGCTCGTCTCGCTCCCCACGTCTCGGTGGCCCGATCCTAGCCCAGCGGCGCCCGCACCAATGTCTCGGTTTCCGCCCTTTGCGATCTTTGTCGAGGCTTCCGGAACTTGCGATACAAACAACTGATGATCTCGGTCACCTCAAAATCCCGCTACGCGGTGGTCGCGATGGCCGAGCTGGCCAAGTCGGGGGACCGGCCAGTGCCGATCAAGGAGCTGGCCGAACGGCGCGGAATGCCCGAGCAGTTCCTCGAGCAGCTCTTCTCGACGCTGCGCCGGGCCGGGTTGCTGAACAGCCACCGGGGGATGAAGGGCGGCTACACCCTCTCCCGCCCGGCCGAAGAGATCGAGGTGCTCGAGGTCGTGCAGGCCCTCGACGGAAAGATCGGCCAAGAGGCCGACGAGGCAGGGGGGATCTGGGCGGAGGGCGTCGCCGCGCTGCGCAAGGTCTTCGGCCAGACGACGATCGCCGAGATTGCCCGGCGCGAGGCCGAGGAGTCGGGCTCGGAGATGTACTACATCTAGCTGCTCCGCCAGCCCCGCGGCCTGAAACCGTCCCCAGTGTCGGTGGTCGCATCAGCAGCGCCACCCCGTCGCCCGCCCCCGGTACGTCCTGGATCTCGGACTGGAGATCGCTCCAGGCCGTCCCGCCGGCGGTCCGGCCGCCAGGTCCACCTGCCCGAGGACCGCCGGGCTTGTCTCGGGTACTCCGTGCCGACCTGCTATCCGTTCGCCGATGCGATCCGAAGACCTCGATGCCCTGCTGGCCGAGCAGTCCGCGTATTACCGTGCTATCGCTCCCGAGTACGAGGCGGGCGCGCTGGAGCTGCCGGGAGGTGAGGAGCTCGAGGCTGCCCTCGACGCCTTCGCTCCGAGCGGCGACGTCCTGGAGCTGGCCTGCGGGCCCGGCAGATGGACGGGCCAGCTTTTGCGCCACGTTGAGAGCGTCACCGCCGTCGACGGCTCCTCCGAGATGCTGACGATCGCCGCCGAGCGGGTCGGAGGTGACCCGCGAGTGCGCTTCGTCAACGCAGACCTGTTCGAGTGGCGCCCGGATCGCGCCCACGACGTCGTCTTCTTCGGCTTCTGGCTCTCCCACGTGCCGCCGGCGCGCTTCGATTCCTTCTGGTCCATGGTCGGCGAGTGCCTGCGACCAGGTGGACGCGTCTTCTTCGTCGACGACGGCTACATCACGGCCGATGAGCGGATCGAGGGCGAGCCGCGGACGACCATCCGCCGGCGTCTCTCCGACGGCAGAGACTTCCGGGTGGTCAAGGTGGCGCAGGATCCCACCGAGCTCGAGCAGCGCCTCACCGGTCTCGGCTGGGAGATCGCGGTGACCCAGACAGCCGGTCCGTTCTACTGGGGCGAGGGCGGGCCAGCCGCCTGAGGCCGAGGGATGGTCCGGTGGATCCGATTCGGCGGCTCCCGCCGGGGTAGAACCTCGATGATCAACCGAAGGAGCAAGCGATGCCCAACGACTACACCCAGATCAAACTGACCGACGTCAACGACTCGGCGCCCGAGTTCGGCTACGCGGAGGTCCAGGAGGCGAGGTTCGCGAAGGACGACCTCGACGCCCAGGACACCGGGATCAGCCACCACAGGCTAAAGGCCGGCCGGCGCCAGCCCTTCGCGCACAAGCACGAGGAAGCGGAGGAGGTCTACGTGATCCTCGACGGCTCCGGCAAGCTCAACCTCGACGGGGAGATCCTCGAGGTTTCCAAGCTCGACGCGATCCGCATCGCCCCAGGCGTCACCCGGGCCCTGGAGGCGGGACCGGAGGGGATCGAGGTGCTGGCGGTCGGCCGGCGCCACGACGGCGACGGTGAGCTGATCCAGGATTGGTGGGCGGAGTAGCCGGAGCTCTGATCCACGCCGCCGGCCTGGGGGCGGCGAACCGCGGCGAACTTCAAGTTGAGTCTGAGTCAGCGACCGAAGTTGAAGCTCGGCTCGCGGTCCGCAGCGCCTCGGAGCGGTCGAGGAAGTCCTGCTGGCTCACCACCAGCCCCCGCCTCAGCGTGAACAGCTGGTAGACGGGGAGGCTGACGGCCACGCCACTGCCCGATCCGTGTCCGCTCTGCCGGGTCGTGACCAGGACCCTCTCGCCGAGGTCGAGCATTTCCTCGGGGTCCCAGCGGATGTCCTCGAAGGCGTCGAGCCAACGGCTCCAGAAGCGCAGGTAGCCTTGGTGGCCCCGGTAGACCGTCTCGAAGTCCGGAGGCAGCAGATCGGCGCTCGGGTGGTACTCGTAGGCAACCGGGTCGTTGGTCAGGAGGATCAGCTCGAAGTCGCGGCGGTTGGCTGCGGCGTAGGCTCGGACCATCGCTCGGGCCAGGACCATCCGGCGGAGGCGGGAGCGCGGGGGCAGTCGCAGGATGGCGGCCCCCCACCGACGTGAGAGGCCCGGCACCTGGAGGCGCAGGCGCTCGTCGAGGGTGCGGCTGCTGCCCGCCCTCTCGCTTGGGGGCGCGAGGATGACCCGAACCCCGCGCAGGGTCATCGTCCTTTCCGCTCCATCGTTCTCGCAGTATCCGGCACCGGCCCGCCTCGCCGACGAGGCCCGCCCGCCCCGCCTGGCCAATGCAGGATCGCTCGCATGCTCATACTTTCGTCCAGTTCGCGTGCGGATCTTGGCAATCTTCTCGGCCCGGTGCGCGAATACCGACTTCACATCAGCATTCCCGGCCTCGAGTTCGAGATGCCCGACGAATGGGGCGCCCTGATGAAGTTCCTCGAGCGCCACCATTCCGACCTCGCCCCCCGGGTCACCTGGGACGCTGCCCACCTCGCCGTTGTCAGCCTTTCGCTCAACACCGAGAGCGAGGCGCGCGCCGTCCGGCTCAGCATCGATGCGGTCAGCGACGCCCTCCACCAGACCGGTCTCGGGGCCTTCTATCCGCAGGGCGTCGACATCGAGCAGATCAACGACTTCGTCCCGGCGGGCTGACTACCAGGGGACGCTGGTGCAGCGGTCGGCTGCGCTGGCGGCGTCATCCGGCCGCGTCGGGGTGAGGTAGCCGACGGAACGAGCGTTCCCCGGGCTCGGTGCCACGTAGGAGTAGCCGTTCGGGTTCGCCAGCTCGGCCTTGTTGAGGCAGTTGCGGTAGTGGAGCTCTCCGCCGATCCAGGCCAGCAGCGCGATCGCCGCGATCACCGCGATCGTCACGCCGAGCGCGGCACGCCGATCGGCGATCGCGTCGGCCGCCCGCGAGGTCGTGATCGCTTCGGCCGTGTTGGACATGGTGGCGCCGAGGCGCGGGGACACGCCGCCAGCGTAATCCCGGGGGACGTGCAGACGCCGGTCCGGGGACCCCTGGACGAAACCGTCCAGATCGAGGCGACGCGCGGCGGCCTCCGCCCACTCGCAGGGGCCGGCGGCCGCTACCGTGGCTGAATCGAGGCGGCATCCGAACAGGCGACGGGCGCCCGAATCGGCCCCGAGGCTTCCGCGGTGGTGGGAAACACCCCGATGGTCCGCCTGGGCCGGCTGGCCGGCGGCCTGGGTGGCGAGGTCTGCGTAAAGCTCGAGTACTTCAACCCTGGCGGCTCGGTCAAGGACCGCATCGGGGTGGCGATGATCGACGCGGCCGAGCGCGACGGTCTCCTGCGCCCGGGCAGCTCCGCGATCGTCGAGCCGACCTCGGGAAACACCGGGATCGCCCTGGCAATGGTCTGCGCCGCGCGCGGCTACGACCTGATCCTGACCATGCCGGAGGGGATGAGCCGCGAGCGCGGCAAGCTGCTGCGGGCCTACGGCGCCGAGGTCCGCGAGACGCATTCCATGGGCGGAATGAGCGAGGCGGTGGAGCTGGCGATCCAGATCAGCGAGCAGCGCAAAGCCTTCGTGCCCCAGCAGTTCTCTAACCCGGCCAACCCCGAGATCCACCGGCAGACGACGGCCGAGGAAATCTGGCGCGACTGCGAGGGCGAGGTGGGCGCCTTCGTCGCCGGGGTCGGCACCGGCGGCACGATCACCGGGGTCGGGCGGATGCTGCGCGAGCGCTCCCCGGAGACCCGGGTCGTCGCGGTCGAGCCGGCCACCTCGGCGGTCCTCTCCGGCGGCAGGCCGGGCCCTCACAAGATCCAGGGCATCGGCGCTGGCTTCGTCCCCGAGGTCCTCGATCGGTCGGTGGTCGACGAGACGATCGCGGTCACCGACGAGGATGCGCTGGAGACCGCGCGCCTGGCCGGGATCCGGGAGGGGATCCTTTCGGGCATCTCCGCCGGGGCCAACATCAAGGCGGCGCTCGAGGTGGCGGTGCGGCCGGAGATGGAGGGGAGGCGGGTGGTGACGATCGTCTGCGATTCCGGCGAGCGCTATATGTCGCTGCCGTTCTTCGCCCCCTGACCATGCTCGGCCTCGGCCAAACATTAAGCAGGGTGATCGGCGAGATCCGCTCCGACGTCGCCGCCGCGCGGGACCGCGATCCGGCGGCGCGCGGCGCCTCCTCGCTCGAGATCCTCGCCGGGTGGGCGGGGGTGCAGGCGATCCTCGCCCACCGCGTGGCGCACGCGATGCACCAGGCCGGCATTCCGCTGGGGCCGACGGCGATCGCCTACATGAGCCGGTCGGTCACGGGGGTCGAGATCCACCCCGGGGCGAGGATCGGCTGCGATTTCTTCATCGACCATGGCTCCGGGGTGGTGATCGGGGAGACCGCCGAGGTCGGCGAGCGAGTGACCCTGTATCAGGGCGTGACCCTCGGGGGGACCGGCTTCCAGCGCGGCAAGCGGCATCCGACCCTCGCCGACAACGTCACGATCGGATCGGGGGCGAAGCTGTTGGGCCCGATCGAGGTCGGCGAGGGGGCCAAGGTTGGCGCCAACACCGTCGTCGTCGAAGACGTGCCCGCGGCCGCCACCGTGGTCGGCAACCCGGGGCATCCGGTGCGGGTCGAGGGGCGTCCGGTCGAGGGCCCCGACGCCGACTGGATTCACCTTCCGGATCCCGTCGCGGATGCGATCAAGGCGCTCTCGGAGCAGATCGCCGAGCTGGAGCGGCGACTGGCCGAGGTGGAGGGAGGCGAGCAGCCCGACCCCTCGGTCCGCGAGCTGAGACCCAAGCGCGGGCGCTCCTCCGCCGGCGGTTAGATGAGATGCGAAGCGCCACCCGCGTCATCCGGGTGCGCGGAGTCCTGGAATTGCTCATCTAGCCCGCCGGAGGCGCGGATATCCTGAGCTGGGTGAGAGCGATCACCGAGCCCGACGCCGCCGAGCAGCCCGTCGAGGCCACCGGGGCGCCGACCGCGGCGGGGACGGACCGGGTCGAACGGCTCCTCGCCGACCTCAACCGGCCCCAGCGCGAAGCTGTGGAGCACGCCGAGGGGCCATTGCTCGTGCTCGCCGGGGCCGGCTCGGGCAAGACCCGGGTCCTCACCCACCGGATCGCCTACCTGCTGGCCACCGGCCGCTCCCGGCCCGGCGAGATCCTCGCGATCACCTTCACCAACAAGGCGGCGACCGAGATGCGGGAGCGGGTCGGGGGCCTGGTCGGCCGAGCGGTGCGGGCGATGTGGGTGACGACCTTCCACTCCGCCTGCGCGCGGATGCTCCGGGTCGACGCCGAACGCCTCGGTTACTCGCGCGCCTTCACGATCTACGACGAGGCCGACTCGCTACGAATGATCAAGCGCTGCATGGCCGAGCTGGAGATCGACCCGAAGCGTTTCCCGCCGCGTGCGCTCCGCGCCCAGATTTCGGGGGCCAAGAACCGCCTGGTGGACGCGGTCGCCTTCGCCGAGGCGCAGGGGTCGGTCTTCGAGGAGACCGCCGCCGAGGTCTTCACGCTCTACGAGAAGCGGATGCTCGAAGCAAACGCGATGGACTTCGACGACCTGCTGGTGCGCACGGTCAACGTGATGGAGCTGTTCGAAGCATCGCGCGAGCGCTGGCGGAACGCCTTCCGCCACGTGCTCGTCGACGAGTACCAGGACACCAACCGCGCCCAGTACAGGCTGCTGCAGCTCCTCGCCGGTTCCGAGCAGAACCTGATGGTCGTCGGCGATGACTTCCAGTCGATCTACAGCTTCCGGGCCGCCGAGATCCGCAACATCCTCGACTTCGAGAGCGACTTCCCGGCCGCCGAGGTGGTCAAGCTCGAGCAGAACTACCGTTCCACTAAGACGATTCTCGGCGCCGCAAACGCGCTGATCGAGCGCAACCGATCCAACCGGCCGAAGACCCTGTGGACCGAGATCGAGGGCGGTGAGCCGGTGCAGCTCTCCGAGCTAGCCGACGAGCACGAGGAGGCTCGCTGGGTCGCGGGGGAGATCGAGCGGCTGGAGAGCGAGGAGGGGGTCCGGCGCGAGGACGTCGCCGTCTTCTACCGCACCAATGCGATGAGCCGGGTGCTCGAGGACACCCTCGTCCGCTTCGAGCTTCCGTACCAGGTGATCGGCGGCACCAAGTTCTACGAACGGGCCGAGATCAAGGACGCGATCGCCTACCTCAGCCTGCTCGCCAACCCCTCTGACGCGGTCTCGTTCGGCCGCATCGTCAACTCACCGCGGCGCGGGATCGGCGCGACCAGCCAGGCGCGGCTGCTCTCGCACTCCAACACCACCGGTCTGCCGATCTGGGAGATTGCGGCGGCGCCAGATCGGGTCCCCGGCCTTGGCGCCGCCGCGGTCAAGGCGGTGGGCCGGTTCAGCGAGACCATCGAGGGATTGCGGGAGCGGGCCGACGGTCCGGTGGCCAAGCTGCTGGAGGCAACCCTGCACGAGGCCGGGTACCTGGAGGCGCTGGAGGCCGAGCGAACGATCGAGGCGGAGGGCCGGATCGAGAACCTCGGCGAGCTGATCGGGGTGGCGACCGAGTTCGACGCCAACCGCGAGATCGAGGGCGCCGCCGGCGTCAGCGCGCTGGAGGAGTTCCTCCAGCAGATCTCCCTCTACACCGAACAGGACAGCATCCGCGAGGAATCCCTGATCACGCTGATGACACTGCACAATGCCAAGGGACTCGAGTACGACACTGTCTTCATGGTCGGTTGCGAGGAGGGGGTCTTCCCGCACATGCGGGCGCTGGAGGAGGGGGGAGAGGAGGAGGAGCGCCGCCTCTGCTACGTCGGCCTCACCCGCGCACGCCGCCGTCTCTATCTGACCTGGGCGCGAGAGCGGCGCGTCTTCGGCGGTCGGCCCGAGCGCAACGTGCCCTCGCGCTTCATCGACGAGCTGCCGGTCGAGTTGACCGAGCGGCATTCCAGCGCCCCCGGGGCCGGCGTCGCGACCTGGGGCGCCGCGACAGGCGCGGCTGCCCCGGCGCAGCCCGGACCGGCGCTGGAGCTGGAGACAGGGGACGACGTCGTCCACGCCAGCTTCGGCGAAGGCGTCGTCACGGCGGTCGAGCCGGGCGGCGTGATCGTCGTCCGCTTCGCCGATGATGGGTCGGAGCGCAAGCTGATGGCCGACTACGCGCCGGTACGCAGGCGCTGATGGCCGCACGCGTGATCGACGGCAAGGCCGTCTCGGCCGATGTCCGCGAGCGGGTGCGGGGCGAGGTCATCGAGTACGTGGCCGAGACCGGGCGGATCCCAAGCCTGGCGACGGTGCTGGTCGGGGAGGATCCGGCATCCCACATCTACGTCGCCAACAAGCACCGCGCCTGCGAGGAGGCCGGGATGCGCTCCGTGCATCACGAGCTGCCTGAGGACACTTCCGAGGGCGAGCTGCTCCTGCTGATCCACCGTCTCAACAGCGATGACGAGGTGGACGGAATCCTCGTCCAGATTCCGCTGCCCGATCACATCCGTCCGGAGAGGATCGTCGCCGAGCTCAACCCCGGCAAGGACGTCGACGGGCTCACCCCGACCAGCGCCGGTCTGCTTGCGAACGGCACCCCCGGCCTGGTGCCCTGCACACCGGCCGGCGTGATCGAGCTGCTCGATCACGGAGGCGTTGATCTGGAGGGCGCGGAGGCCGTCGTCGTGGGTCGCTCCAGCCTCGTCGGCCGCCCCCTCGCGAGCCTGCTGCTCGGGCGCAATGCGACCGTGACGACCTGCCACTCACGGACCCGTGACCTCGACGGGACCTGCGCCCGGGCCGATGTCCTCGTCGCCGCGGTCGGCGTGCCTGAGCTGATCGGCGCCGCGGCCGTGAAGCCCGGCGCGACGGTGATCGACGTGGGAATGAACCGCACCGAGGACGGGCTCAAGGGGGACGTCGACTTCGAACCGGTGAGCGCCGTGGCCGCGACGCTGACACCGGTGCCGGGAGGGGTCGGCCCGATGACGATCGCGATGCTGATGGTCAACACGTTGCAGGCGGCTAAGGGGCGGGCGGCCGGCGGCCGATAAGGCGGTCGTAAACGGCTTGCGAATGCGGCCTGGACGGAAGCTCGGGAGTCGGATTTTCCGCCGTCTGAGCGGTGTACCCTGGCCTCGACCCCAGTCTGAAGGAGGAGTCTCAAATGGACCTAGATCGGCTTGGAACGGGCGAGAAGATCGCGGCTGTTTCGGGAATCCTGCTCTTCGTCTTCATGTTCCTGGATTGGTACAGCGTCTCGGTCTCGGCCGGTGGGCTGTCGGCGAGCGGGACGGGAGGCAACGCCTGGGACTGGCTCGACTGGATCCCGATCTTCCTCGTGATCACGATCGCCGTGGCGATCGGCCACGCCCTTATAGAGGCCAGCGAGACCGACCTCAACGCGCCGCTCCATGGCAGCACCGCCACCACTGTGCTGGGGGCGATCAGCGTCCTGCTCATCCTCTTCCGGATCATCGACACCCCCGGAGGAGGGGCAGTCGTCGTCGGCGGCTCCGTGGACGTCTCACCGGCGTTCGGCATCTTCCTCTCGCTGATCGCCGCAGGGGGCATCGCCTACGGCGGATACCGCGGCATGCAGGAGGCCGACGTCTCCTTTGCGGATGCGGCGGACCAGTTCTCCGGCAGCGGCGCCGCCACCGGCGGGGGCCAGGCTGCGGCACCTCCTCCACCGCCACCGCCCCCGCCTCCACCGCCTCCGCCCGCTGCGCCCACGGAGACGCCTCCACCCCCGCCGCCCGCAGGCGGGACGCAGTAGGCCTCGAGCCCCTTGCCCGGGCCCCACGCGGGCCCGGGCAGGCGCCCTCCCCTGAGGCGGACGCGTGAGCCCCGGGAGGGTCCGCCGCGGGGAGCTGGTCGCCGGGATGGGCGGGGTCGTCCTGCTGATCTCGCTGTTCCTGCCGTGGTTCGAGCCCGGCCGCAGCGGCTTCGACTCGCTCGCGGTGGCCGACCTCCTCGTCGCCGCGGCGGCGCTGACAGCGATCGCGCTGCCGCTGCTCTCGGCCGGGAACGAGAAGACCGACGTACCCATCGTCGCAGCCACCGTGGCCGTGATCGGCTCGCTGGTCGCCATCGCGATCGTCGCCTACCGGCTGCTCGACCCGGTCGGTGGAGGGCGGGAATCCGGGCTCTACCTGGCCCTGGCGGCGGCGTTGGTCACCCTCGCGGGCTCCTACTCGGCGATGGCCGACGAGGACGGCTAGCCGCGGGGCACTGACGGAAGACCAAGTGCCCCAAGGGGTGGACGATCGCCGACGTGGGACCTTTCAACCTCGCATAGCGCAGCTCAAAGGTCCCACGTCACGTGTCTTCGAGCCGGCCGGCGACGGCCGCGGCCACCCGTTTGGAGAAGGCGATCACGGTCATCATCGGGTTGACGCCGACCGAGGTGGGGAAGAGGCTGGCGTCGACCACGTGCAGCCCCTCGACGCCGCGGAGGCGCCCCGCGGGGTCGCATGCACCCCGTTCTGGGTCAGCGGCGATCCGCGCCGTGCCCATCGGGTGGAAGGCCTCCAGCCGCAGCTCGGCGGGACGGAACCGGCCAGCCTCGAATTCCGCCAGCTCGCCTGGCCGGAGAACTGCGGCGCGGCCGATGTTCGGGTAGACCTCTGTGGCTCCCGCGGCGAAGTGGACCTCTGCCGCGCGGGCGATGCCGAAGGTCAGCCGCGCGGCATCCTCGCCGCTCAGCGCGTAGGTGGCCCGCAGGGAGCCGTCGCCGGCCAGCCCGATCCGGCCCCGAGAGCGGTCGGACAGATGCACCCCGATCGAGCCGATGCTGGCGAAGCCGAGCATGGCGCGCTGGTGCTCGCGCCCGGTCCCTGGCAACCACGCTCCTCCGAAGGGCAGCGGGGTGAAGGTCGCCTCCAGAAGGATCGACTGCGGCTCCCACTGGTCGATGTAGTAGCTCTGCATCACGCCCTCCCAGCCGCGGACCTCCTCCGGGTAGGAGGCGCCGACCCAGCAGGCGGGGTGGATGTGGAGGTTGCGGCCCACCTGCGGGCCGCCGAGGCCGGATCGCAGCAGCAATTCGGGCGTCCCCAGCGCTCCCGCCGCGAGGAGCACGGTCCGCGCTCGCACCGTGTAAGGCCGCCGCGAGCCGTTGGACTCGCCACCCCCCCCGGCCAGGCACTCGACACCGCGGGCACGACCCCGCTCGACGATGATCCCGGTGACTTCGACGTTCGCCCGGAGTTGGGCACCTGCCGCGACCGCTCGGGGCAGGTAGGAGACGTGCATCCCTCGCTTCGCGTCTATCGCGCAGCCGAACGGGCAGGAGCTGCACTGCACGCAGTCCCCGGCGTTGCGCGAGATCGGGCCGCCGCTGGCACCGAGGGCGGCGGCCCCTTCCATTGCCAGCTGCCCGTTCCGCCCCATCCGCTCCGGATCGAGCGGCGTGACCCGCAGAAACTCTTCCGCCTCGGAGTACTCGGCGTCGAGGTCGCCGGCCCAATCGACGCCGAACTCGCCGCGCCAGCGGTCGAGGACGGGATCCGGGGCCCGGAAGCAGGTGCCCGAGTTGATCACGGTCGTGCCCCCGACCGCGCGTCCGACCGGGATCGGGACCGGCGGGCGTCCTTCGGCGACGGTCAGACCGCCCTCGCGGTAGAGACTGGCGATTGCCTGCAGCGGGTCGGCCGGGTAGCTCGAACGGTCGAAGTGCCCGCCGGCCTCCAGCACGATCACGTCGAGTCCCGCCTCGGCCAGGCTGGCCGCGGCCACCGCGCCGCCTGCTCCCGAGCCGACGATCACCACGTCGCACTCCTCGCCCCCGGACGGCGGCGAGGTATCCCCGAGCGGTCCAGTCGGCTCGGGGCTCGCTCCGTCGGCCAGAGCGCACTCGGTCGAGTACCCCACCCGTTCCCGCACCTCCGGCGCGACGGCGTAGCCGAGGGTGGAGAGCACCTTGGCCATCAACAGCAGATCGCGGTAGGGACCGAAGCGGGACCCCTCCATGCGCGCGAGGAAGTCCTCGCGGGCGCCGAGGTCGAGGCGGCTGAAGCGCCAGGGGAAGGGCAGTAGCTCGAAGCCGCGCAGGGCGAGTCGCAGGCGCCTCAGGTTGCGTGGAGGCAGCCCGGCGAGAAAGCGGGCGACCGGGGCCGATACCTCGACCTCGACCTCGGCTGCGGGCAGGCCGTCGACCCCGGGGGCCATGGCCGCGCAAATCGCCGACAGGATGCGCCTCTCGGCGGCCGAGAGCCCCGGTGCGCGCCTTCAGCCAGGAGCGGCGGGGCGGCCGACGCGGCCGCACAGCGACCAGAGCCAGAGCGCCAGGATCGCCAGGTAGCCGTCGACCAGGAAGTTGAGGAGGTAGATGAAGACGTCGGAGTCGAAGAAGTAGAACGCGCCGGTGGTCAGCGAGGAGGCCGTCTTGCCGGCCGCCAGGACCAGAAGAAGGGGGCGGTAACGGACGATGTCGGCCTGTGCAACCGCGCAGATGCCGGCAATCACGACCATGTAGGCGAAGGCGAGCCCGAGCCAGAACTTCTCGGTCGTCTCGGTGGCACGGGTGAAGCTCCCGATGTCGTCGCCGAGATCGGAGATCACGTCGAGAACGCCGTTGGGGAAAAGGATGAAGAGGGCCCCGACCACCGCAAAGGTGACCGCGAGCAGCCGCAGGTTGGCGATGACGAACCGCTCTGCCCTCTCGCCTCGCATCGCGGCGGGACTCTAACCCATCCCCTCCCTAATATCCCCGGCGTGATCGACCGCGAGCGGGTGCTGCACGTCGCAAGGCTCTCGCGCCTGGCGTTGAGCGAGGCGGAGATCGAACGGATGGCCGGGGAGCTCTCGCACGTCCTCGACCACGTCGACCGGATCGCCGAGCTGGACCTCGACGAGGTCGAGCCGACCGCCCACGTTGTCGCTATGGAGAACGTGCTGCGCGAGGACGAGCCCCGCCCCAGCTGGCCGCGCGAGCGGGTGCTCGAGCCGGCGCCCGACCCCGAGGCCGGCGCCTTCCGGGTCCCGTCCCCGCAGGCTGAGGCGTAGGCCATGGAGATGCTCGAGCTGACGGTCGCCGAGGCGGCCCGGCGGATCGCAGCCGGCGAGCTGGGGGCAGACGAGTACCGCCGAGCCTGGCAGGAGGCCGCCGCCTCCGACGAGCTGAACGCCTACCTGTGGACCGCCGAGGACGGAGCCGGCTCGCACCGCGCGGCGGGCTCGCTGGCCGGCATTCCGGTCGCCGTCAAGGACATCTTCTGCACCGAGGGGGTACCGACGACGGCCGGTTCGCGGATCCTCGAGGGATACGAGCCGCCCTACACGTCGACGGCGGTGCGCCACCTCACCGAGGCGGGCGCCACGCTGCTCGGCAAGACCAACATGGACGAGTTCGCGATGGGGTCCTCGAATGAGAACTCCGCCTACGGTCCGGTGCTCAACCCCTGGGACCGCGCTCGGGTGCCGGGCGGCTCCTCGGGGGGCTCGGCGGCGGCAGTTGCCGGCGGTCTGGCGCCCTGCGCGATTGGCACCGACACTGGCGGCTCGATCCGCCAGCCGGCGGCGCTCTGCGGGATCGTGGGCATGAAGCCGACCTACGGGGCCATATCGCGCTACGGGATGATCGCCTTCGCCTCCTCGCTTGACCAGTGCGGGCCGCTGACCCGGGACGTGACCGACGCCGCCCTGCTGCTCGGGGCGATGGAGGGCGGCGACCCCTGCGACGCGACATCGGTCGGGATCCCCGGGGGAATCGGCCTGCCCCGCCGCGAGGACCTGAGCGGCCTGCGCTTCGGCGTCCCAGCGGAGCTGGCGGGCGACGGGATGGAGGCCGGGGTTCGCTCGACGTTCGAGGCGACGCTGGCGGTGATCGAGCAGCTCGGCGGGGAGATCACCGAGGTCCCGCTGCCGCACGCCGAGCACGGCATCTCCGCCTACTACGTGCTCGCTCCGGCCGAAGCCTCGACCAACCTGGCCCGCTACGACGGCGTCCGTTACGGGCTCCGGGTCGACGGCGCCGATCTGCTCGAGATGTACGAGCGGACCAGGGCCGAGGGCTTCGGGGACGAGGTCAAGCGGCGGATCATGCTCGGGACCTACGCGCTCTCCTCCGGCTACTACGAGGCCTACTACGGCCGGGCCCAGCGGGTCCGGACGCGAATCGCCGAGGACTACGCCGGGGCCTTCGAGGCGGTCGACTATGTCGTCACCCCGACCTCCCCCTCGGTCGCCTTCGAGCTGGGGGCGAAGACAGACGACCCGCTGGAGATGTACCTCAATGATTTCTTCACCGTGCCGATGCCTCTGGCCGGGATTCCAGCCATCTCGATCCCGGCCGGGCTGGCCGAGCCCGACGGGGGCGGACCGCAGCTGCCCGTCGGCTTCCAGCTCGCGGCCCCCGCCTTCGCCGAAGCCGGGCTGCTGGACGCTGCCTACGCGCTTGAGCAGGCGATCGGCTTCGACTCGAGGCCGGGGGGCGAGCGGTGAGCGGGGCCGGGCTGGAGGCGGTGATCGGCCTCGAGATCCACGTTCAGCTGGCGACGAGGACGAAGATGTTCTGCGGTTGCGAGCTCTCCTTCGGCGACGAGCCGAATGTCCACACCTGCCCGGTCTGCCTGGCCCACCCGGGTGTGCTGCCCGTCCCCAACAGCCGGGCGATCGAGTTCGCCCTCCGGATCGCGGCGGCGCTCGAGTGCGACGTGGCACCGCAGTCGATCTTCCATCGCAAGAACTACTTCTACCCGGACAACCCCAAGGCCTACCAGATCAGCCAGTACGACTCGCCGCTCGCCACCGGCGGGCGGTTGGGCGATGTTCGCATCCACCGCGTCCACCTCGAGGAGGATGCGGCGAAGATGATCCACGTCGGGGAGTCGGGGCGGATTCACGGGTCCGGAGCCTCGCTGGTCGACTTCAACCGTGCCGGGACGCCGCTGGTCGAGATCGTCAGCGAGCCCGACCTGCGCAGCGCCGCCGAGGCGCGGGAGTGGGCTCAGCTCCTGCGCACGACGATCCGCCAACTCGGGGTCTCAGACGTCAACATGGAGGAGGGCAGCCTGCGCTGCGACGCCAACGTCTCGGTGCGGCCGGCAGGCAGCGAGGAGCTGGGGGTGAAGACGGAGCTGAAGAACATGAACAGCTTCCGCTTCCTCGAACGCGGGGTCGAGGCCGAGCTGGCGCGCCAGCGCGAGCTGGTGGACGCCGGCGGGAAGGTGGTCCAGGAGACTCTCCACTTCGACCCGGCGAGCGGCTCCCTCACGTCCCTTCGCTCCAAGGAGGAGGAGCACGACTACCGCTACCTCCCCGAGCCCGACCTCGTCCCGCTGGCGCCCACGGCGGAGATGCTCGAGGAGGCGCGAAACTCGCTCCCCGAGCTGCCGGCGATGAAGATCGCCCGCTACGAGGGGGAGCTGGGGCTGCCCGGCGACCTCGCCGTCCTCCTCGCTTCAGACCCCGAGACGGCCGCCTACTTCGAGCGGGCGCTCGGCGCCGGCGAGGCCGAGCCGCGCGTGGTCGCCAACTGGGTCACCGGCGAACTGGCGGCGGTACTGCGCGAGGCGGGCGGTGACGGCGGCGCGGCGGCCTCTGAGGTGGCGCCCGAGGCGCTGGCGAAGCTGATCGGCCTGGTCGCCTCGAAGCAGGTCTCCCACAACGCCGGCAAGCAGGTGCTGGCGCTCCTCGCGGCGGAAGGAGGAGACCCGGCGGAGCTGGTCGAGCGCGAGGGCCTCGCCCAGATCTCCGACGATTCCGAACTGGACGGGGTGGTCGCCGCGGCGATCGAGGCCAACGCCGATGCCGCCGAGCAGGTCCGCTCCGGCAACCAGAAGGCGATCGGGGCGATCGTCGGCTCGGTGATGCGCGAGACCAAGGGCCGCGCCGACGGCGGCGCGGTGACCCGGCTGATCCGCGAGCAGCTCGGGCTCAGCTGATGGCCTGGAACGTGGTAATCGCCGGAGGCGGGTTCGCCGGAGCGAACGCCGCTCGCGAGCTGGAGCGGCTGATGCCGCGCCAGTCGGCCCAGCTGGTGCTTGTCAACGACGTCAACTTCATGCTCTACACGCCGTTCCTGCCCGAGGCCGCGGCAGGGACGCTCGAGCCGCGCCACGTGGTCACGCCGCTGCGGGCGATGCTCGGGCGCACCTATCTGCGGCTGGGCGCGATCGACGCCCACGACCCGGCGCGAAAGACGGTGCAGCTCCGCACTCACGAAGGCGAGACCGAGGAGCTGCCCTACGACCAGCTGCTGCTGGCGCTCGGCTCGGTCTCCAGGGTGCTTCCCGTCCCGGGGTTGACCGAGCACGCGGTCGGATTCAAGAGCCTGGCCGACGCGATCTGGCTTCGCAACCATGTGGTCGAGACGCTGGAATCCGCCAACGCCAGCGAGGACCCCGGCCGCCAGCAGGAGCTGCTCACCTACGTCTTCATCGGCGGCGGCTACGCCGGCCTCGAGGCGCTGGCCGAGCTCCAGGACTTCGCCGCCGACGCGATCGAAGCCTATCCGCGGGCCCGGTTGCGGGGTATGCGCTGGGTGCTGGTCGAGGCCACCGACCGCGTGCTGCCCGAGATCGACCTCGAGCTGGCCGATTACGCCCTGCGTGAGCTGCGGAGCCGGGGCATCGACATCCGCCTCGGCACGACCCTGGAGCGGGTCGACGCCGAAAGCGTCCGCCTCTCCACGGGGGAGACCCTGCGGGCCCGCACCGTGGTGTGGACAGCGGGGGTGGCGCCGAACCCCAGCCTGCGCCACCTCAGCGTCCCCCTCGACGATCGCGGCCGGGTCCCGGTTGACGAGCACCTGCGGGTAGAGGGAATGGACTCGGTCTGGGCCGTCGGCGATTGCGCCGCCGCGCCGCAGGCCGGGGGCGGGCTCTGCCCACCGACCGCCCAGCACGCGGTGCGCGAGGGTCCGGTGGCCGCCCGCAACATCGCGGCCGCGCTCGGAGTCGGCGAGGCCCGCCCCTACAACCACCGGACCAAGGCCTCCTTCGTCAATCTCGGCCGCTACAAGGCGGTCGGGCGGATCGGCGGCCGCACCTTCCGCGGCTTTCCGGCCTGGTGGCTGGCCCGCACGTACCACATGAGCCAGATTCCCGGGACCGCGCGCAAGGTTCGCGCGGTCCTCGACTGGACCGCGAGCCTCCCGTTCAGCCGCGACATCTCGGAGGTCGGCTCGATCGGGCACCCGGAGCCGCTCGAGGTAGGCATCTACGAGCACGGCGGCAGCCACCGGCCGGTGGCCGGCTCGTCGGGCGACTAGGACGAGGCGACCGTCAGGGTCGCATGCATGCCCAGAGCCTCGTGCTCGGGCAGATCGCACCAAAGCTTGTAGGTGCCGGGAGAGAGGCTGAAGCGCTTGCTCGTTCGCTGCAGGGAGGGGGTGTCCTCGAAGTGCACGAGTGGGGGATCGGTGGAGCCGGTTGGAGCGATGTTCAGGTTGTGGAGGTCCTCGCCCTCGTTGTCCAGCTCGACGATGATGTCGCCCGGGGCGACGGTCGTTCGAGACAGCACGAAGCTGTACTCCTGGGCCTTGACTCCGAGCCGTGCCGGGCCGCTTGGCGCCACCGGGTCGCACTTCCACCAGTGCTTGACGTGCACGACCCGGCGGCGCTTCCCGTGGCGGCGGACGTGGCGGACGATCCGCTTGGTGTGCTTGTGCCAAACGCATTTCGCGGAGCTCCTCGCCCCGCCCTCGCCGGCGCCGGCGAGGGCGGGGGGGAACGCCAGGGCCAGCGAAAGCGTCAGGGCGCAGAGCCCAAACCTGTGAATGCGGATCCTCACGCCTTCACCAGTGCCGGGCGCGGGAAACCCGCCGCGCCGGGGATCACGGCCGAGGCGTCCTCGCCCAGCCACTGTTCCAGCAGCGAGCAGTACATCGCCCTGAAGTCGCTGGTGTGGCGGAGGTTGTCGTGGTCGTCGAGCGTCGCGAGGCCCGGGAACTCGCCGACCATCTCGCCCTTTGCCTTCGAGCCGATGACGAAGGCGCATCCGGCGGCGCCGTGGTCGGTCCCGGCGGTCCCGGCGGAGCCGTTCTCCTCCGGTCGGCGGCCGAACTCGCTCCAGACTTCCACCAGGACGCGGTCCGCGAGACCCCTTGCCTCGAGGTCGCGCTGGAAGGCGAGGAGCGCGTCGGAGGTCTGCTTGAGGTCCTCGCTGAAGCCCTGCGCCTGGTCGGAGTGGGTGTCATAGGTGCCCGCGGCGCTGATCGTCACGCAGTGCAGGGGAAAATTGGCCCCGATCATCGCCGCCAGCCCGGAGAGGCCCTCCGCGAAGTAGCTGTCGGGATAGGCAACCGGGCTGGTGAAGCCGTCGAACTGAGCCAACTGCTCGCGCAGGGTCTCGGTCCTGGACGTCGCCTGTCGGGCCTGCTTCATCGCCGTCGAATCGGACGAAAACGAGCCGAAGCGCGCAAAGGACTTGAACATCTCGTCGCTGATCGGCCGGTCCACCCGGGCCCAGAGGTCGTAGTTGGTGACGCTGTCGACCGCCGCCACCGGCTTCACGGCGGTCGCCAGGGTGGGGGAGAGCTCGCCGTCGAGCGAGAGGCCCTGGAGCGGGTTCTCATTATCGCCGCGGAGATCGAGGTAGCGCCCCATCCAGCCGGTGCGGAAGCCGACCTCGACCTGGCCGATCTCGTAGAAGTGACGCGAGGTGAAATGCGATTGGTTGGGGCTGTCGTAGCCGATCGCCGGGAAGACGGAGACCTTGCCCTCGGAGTGCAGGGTCGCGAGGCCCGAGGCGGAGGGATGCCAGCGCAGCCCGGGGTCCTCGCCGAAGGCGGTGCCGTCCTCGGGCGATAGGGCGAGGCTGGGGCGCAGCGCCGCGTAGCGGCTGTCACCGACCGGGGCCAGCAGGCTGAGCGCGTCTGCGCCCCCGTCCATGAAGACGGAGACGAGGATCCGGTCGTTCTGGGCGGCCTGTGCGATCCCCTCTTCGAAGACGCCGATCGGGAGTTTGCTCGCCCCGTAGACGGCGAGTGCCAGGCCGGCACTGCGCGAGAGGAAATTCCGCCGCGTCAGCCCGGTGCCGGCGGGCACCGGAACCCCGGGCTCGACCGCCGGCAGGCCGCGACCGGCCTCGGCGGCCGCCGAGCGGATCAGCTGCGAGCGGGTGAAGTCCCGGCAGCAGTTGTGTGCGGGCGGGCGGGCGCTCATTGCAGCTGCATGTCGGGGGAGACGGCGATCAGCTGGCGCAGGGCGTTCTGGCGCAGTGCGAGGTAGGGCTGCCGCTCCCAGGGCGCGATGATCCTCGCCTCGGCCCGCTTGGCGAAGGCGATCAGCTCGTTCTGGTGCTCGGCTCGCAGGGCGGGCCAGGCCCAGGCACCGAGGGCGCTGTTCAGCGCCTCGTCGACTGATTCCTCCTTGGCGTAGCTCTCGTCCCAGGCGTCGAAGTTGTGGCCCTCCAGGGCGTAGGCGGCCACGGTCCAGCGCGCCTTCATCGTCGAGGTGTCGAGCCAGCGCGTGTCGTCCCAGCCGGAGACGTTGGGTGGACGGAAGAGCTGCTGGCCCATCTGGCCGCAGAGCCACATCCAGGCCTCGGTGTCGATGCCGCGGCCGAGCGAGCGCAGCAGTCCGGCCAGGTAGACGACGGGCGGCTTGACCATCGGCTCGCCCCGGTAGAGATCGGGGTGCATGAGGATCGCCTCCACGACGGGACGGATCGCGTACTTCTGCTTCTTGTAGATGCCGATCAGCGCCTTCAGCGTTTCGGCCGAGGGGGCCGTCGGGACAAAGTAGCTCCAGAGCTTGGTGACGAAGAAGGAGGCGTGCTTCGAGTTCTCCACGCAGAGACGGCAGGAGTCCTTCCAGTCCCAGTTGCCCCTGTGCCCGAAGATCGTCTTTCGGCCGGCGTCGTGGCGATTCGCCTCGAAGCGGAAGTTGGTCATGCCCAAATTGTCGTCCCAGTCCGCCGTCCAGCCGGTCAGTGCCCGGGCGTTCTCGCGGACGTCGTCCTCGCTGTAGGCGCCACGGTCTGCGCCGAGGGTGAACAGCTCCATCATCTCGCGCCCGTAGTTCTCGTTCGGGGCGTAGCGGTCGTTCTCGATCCCGTTCAGCCACTGCAGCATCGCCGGGTCAATCGTCACCGCCTTCAGGAGGTCTCCGAACGAGCCGAAGCACTTGCGGCGGAAGAGGTTCGACTGGTCGATCATCTGCTGCTGGCGCGAGACGCCGTCGTTGGAGGTCGCGAACCAGTCGTGGAAGACCAGCGCCATCCGCTCGACCAGGGGGTGGTTGGAGCGGACCATCCGATCGAGCCACCAGAGGTGGTCGTGCCCCCAGGCGTCGGCGGGAGCAATCGGGTTTCCGTCCCCGTCGACTGGGGCGGGTCCGGAGAGGACGGCCGGGCCCGAGGGCCGGGTCAGGGAGTGGACTGCGCCCTTCAATCCCTTCTTGGCGAGCGCCTCCGCCTGGCCCGGCCTGGGCCCGAAGCCGGCCCGGTCGAGCAGCCGGGTCGCCTCGAGGCGTCCGAAGGGGCCGCTGTAGACCTTGAACCGCGAAGGCTTTGCGGGAGCCCGGGGCCGCTGCGGCCTGGGGACCGGACGGGGGCCCGGGCCGCGCGGATGGTCCTCGGGTGGCTTGTGAGCGTGGCGGACCCAGTAGGCGCTCTTCGTGACCGTGCCAACGCCATGGTCGACCCACTTGTAATGCCGGTCGCGCCAGCCCTTCTTCTGCTTCTTCTTGTGATGGCGCCGGCCGCGGCCGGCGCGTAGGGCTGATGGTGTCTGTGCGGTCGCCATGACAGCAGGGGTCGGCTCCGACCGGAGCCGTTGCCTGGTTTGTCGGTGGTCCCCGCCGAGACCTTTAGAGAGTGCGGTACCTGCCTGGACGGGCTGCCAGAGGGCGCGGTGCCCACCTGGAGGGGCTGCACAGGCATGGGCCGACACGGCCGATCCATCTTCAGGGCCGCCGAGCGCCAAAATGCCCGCCGTGGGCTACGAGTACGTCCTGATCGCGCTCTCCTTCGGCCTCGCCACGGCGATCATCGGCCGGGGCAAGGGCTCATCCTTCTTCCTCTGGCTCGCGATCGGCACCGTCCTGCCGCTGCTCGGCCTGATCGCCGTGATCCTCTACCGCTCCGAGAAGGCCGAGCCGGAGCGTCGCTGCCCGACCTGCGGGAAGGTCCTGAAGCTCTACGTCCAGGTATGCCCGCGTTGCGGGACGGACCTGTATCTGCCTGATCCCGCCGAGGTGCAGCAGTCCGCGGACTGACCCGGCTCAAGCCACCGGCTGATCAGGGGCGAGCGCCGGGGAACCACGGCCCGTGGCTCGGCACACCCAGCCAACGTCCCGCACCCGCTTGCACCCCGCTGGGGGTTGGGCGACCTTTCGGCGACGTGACGGCCGGAATTCGCCCAACCCGCCTCGTCAGGCGGCGAGGGACGGCGCGGCCCGGGTAGGACCATCTACCGCAGCCAGGTGCGGACGATCGCGTTGGCGAAGCCCATGCCGTAGCGGACGACCGCGGGCTTCTTGGAGTGCCCGCTGAGGCGCTTCACCACGGTCACCGGCACCTCGGTCGCCGGGATGCCGCGCTTGATCGCCTCGATCATGAACTCGGAGGTGTGGAACTGCTCCTGGCGCAGGACGAGCTGGGGGAGGGCGGAGGCGCGGACCGCGCGGTAACCGTTGGAGCAGTCGGTGACGTGGGTGCGGGTGATCAGCGAGACCATCCGGTTGAAGAAGACGATTCCCATCTCTCGGGCGACGTGACCTTCATCGGCGTGACCGAGCACGCGCGAACCGTGAGCGAGGTCGAACTCGCCGCTGAGGATCGGCTCGACGAGGCGCGGCATCTCGGAGGGCAGATGCTGGCCGTCGGCATCGAGCGTGACGACGATCTCGGCACCAGAGTCGACCATCAGCCGGTAACCGGTCCGCAGGGCGGCGCCTCCGCCGCGGTTGATCACGTGGCGCGCAACCGCCGCGCCGTGCTCCGCTGCGACCTCCCCGGTAGCGTCACGCGAGCCGTCGTCGACGACCAGGACCGCGGTCGGGAACCCGCAAACCTCCTCGGGGATGCGATCGAGGACGTAGCCGATGTTCTCTGCCTCGTTGTAGGCCGGGACAAGGACCCCGATGCGCTCGCGGAAGCGCTCGGGAAGCTCAGCCTGGCGGAACTCGTCAGCGGCGATGCCCTCGAGCACCGCCGACATCTCCCGCGAGTTGCGGGCCGAGATCGTGAGCGCCCGCAGGATCATCAGAAAGAGGACGAAGATCGCGAACACGGCGAGGCCCAGAATGCGGCCCCCGTTGCCTCGCTGGAAGGAGAACGCCTCCAGCAGCCTGTCGGTCAGCTCGGTTCCCGAGACGATCGCCAGCCCGACCCCCGCCGCGAGCAGGATGAGGACGTCGACATTGCGCAGCGAGCGGCGGCGGGCGATTGCGAA
The DNA here is from genome assembly GCA_963738305.1 of uncultured Actinomycetes bacterium. GTDB lineage: Bacteria > Actinomycetota > Thermoleophilia > Solirubrobacterales > 70-9 > JBBRHQ01. The sequence goes on from CAVTVU010000012.1 coordinate 91,318, forward strand.
GGCGATGATCGCGACGGCGACGATCAGCCCCGCGGCGCGCAGGGCGGTCAGCTCGGGCGGTAGGAGGTCGGCGGCGGGCATCGGGCTTCTTCGGCGGCGGCCGGTGGAGCCGCCGCGCCGCTTGCAGGATAGGTCGCCGCGACGCCGGAACTAATTTGCGGCGGTTTGCGCCGCCTTACATGCATGTGCCCGCGCTAACACCGCGCGGGCAAAGAACAACTTGCGGCGGCTTGCGCCTTGATTATCGGCGGCACTCAGGGCGCAGAGCCGCCCTCGACCGCCGTGCCTCCCGCTGAGCCTTGCAGACGGGCACGGGTCCAGTCGGCACCCGCCGTCGCTGCCAGGGACGCCAGCGGCAGCACCAGGGTCATGAGGATCTCGTTACGCCGAGGCGCTGCAAGGCTGACGGCGCCGATCAAGGTGATCGTCACGATCGGGATCGCGAAGGCGATCGCCTCCCAGCGCCGGCGCCAGGCGATCAGGACCAGGCCGGCGAGCGCGAGGAGCACCACCAGGCGCTGAACGGTGCGCCCCACGGGGCTCTCGATCGCCGAGCCGACTCCGCTTCCCCACATCCGCCCGATCTTCCGCACCAGCATCGCCCCGTAGTCGAGCGGGTGGTTGGTGATGTCGTCGCGGAGGTTTTGCTTGCCGATCTTGCCCAGGGCGCTGTCGCGGGGAAGGTCGGGATAGCGATCCGCGACCCGGTTGAAAAGAGGCACCGGGTCGACCCGATCCAGGGCAGCCGAACCCGGATCGAGGTCGCGCCCCAGGTAGCGCTCGACGAGGATCGCCTTGACCCGCTGGTAATCGCCGTCGGCGGCTAGGTAGGTCCCGACGTAGAGCGCCTTGCCGCCGCCGGTCGAGAGCGGCACGAAGCGGTCGAGTACGACGTAGTTGCGGACCGTCCAGGGCAGCACCGGGACCAGGAGCGCGAGTACCAGCGCAGTGACGGCCAGCACCCCGGCGCGCGGGCCACGGCGGCGCCACTCGCGGACCAGCGCGAACACCGCGAATGCGCCGCCAACCGCCAGGTACTCGGGCCGAATCAGCGCAGTGAGCCCGAACAGCAAGCCGGGCAAGAGCCAGGCAGCGGGGCGGCGCCCATCGGCCCAGACGAAGGCGAGCACCGCGGCGGGCAGGGTGAACAGGGCCGGCGGCTCGCTGAGTATCTCGCCAGTGCTGTGGATGAACGGGGGGTAGACGGCAACGGCCGCGGCGGCGAGCAGCCCGGTCGTCCGCGTGCCCAGCCGAAGCCCGAGCAGGAAGACGACGACGATCCCGAGACAGCCGAGGATGGTATTGAGGATTCGCACCGTTCCCTCACGCACGCCCCCCGTAGCGAAGAAGGCGCCGGCGTAGAGGAGCGGCGCGCCGGGCGACCAGTCGCTGGTGTTCACGAACCCGCGGCTGCCGTAGGTGCCGTCCTCGTAGAGGGACCGCGAGAGGTCGAGGTAGGCGGCGGCGTCGTCGACCGGGTCGGTGACGGGATTGACGACACGATCGGCCCGCAGGGCGAAGCCGATGGCCACGATCAGCGCCAGGATGACGATGGTGGGCCGCCCGTAGCGTTCCAGGATCCCGCGGGCCCACCCGCGTGTCGAGTCGAGGACGGCGGCCACGGTCGCGCAATCTAGACCGTCGGCCGGTGGCCGGGCCCGGGCGCGGGGAGCCGGCCCCGCAGCGTCCGCACACTCCAAACGGCCCCTGTCCCGGCCAGCGGAGCGATCAACGGCACGGCGACGAGGACCCGCCGCGGCGAGGCGACGAGGACCAGTCCGATCAGGGTGATCGCGACAAGGATCGCCGCGATCAGCACCGCCTCGGGCCGCCTCGCCCCAATCAGCACCGCCAGCCCGATCGCGGCGAAGCCGATCAGCAGCAGGTGGAACACGGTCCAGGTGGGCTCGTGCATGACGCTGCGCGGACCGTGCAGCCAAAGACGGTTGAGTTTGTTGGCTAGGAACCCGGCGTATGACCACGGCTCTTCGGTGATGTCGTGCCAAAGCTGCTCGCGGCCCATCCGGGCCAGCGCCACATCGCTGTCGACGCCCGGGTGGCGCTGGGCGGCAAGCGCCGCGAGGATCACCTCCAGCGTCGGAGGCTGCGCCCCCCCGCCGCCCGGCCCGGCGCCGGGACCGGCAAGGAGCTGGCGACGGAGACCGGGATGGCGCTCCAGCACCTCCTCGCCGACCTTTTGCGGGTCCCCCCCCGACGGCAGGTAGGTGCCGGCAAAGAGGGCCTGCCCGCCGCCGGTGGAGATCGGCACGAAGCGATCGAGCACCACCAGGTTGCGGATCGTCCACGGGGCCACGACGATCGCCACGCCCACAAGCAGCACCGCCGATCGCGAGAGGGCGAGGGCGGCGCCCTCCCGCCGAAGCGAGGAGGCGAACAGGAGCAACGCCAGCAGGGCGGCGATCGCCAGGTACTCGGGGCGCACCATCGCGGTCGCCCCCAGAAGCAGGCCCGGCCCGAGCCAGCGCGCGGTTCCGGGGCGATCGCCAGCACTCATCATCGCCAGCACCGAGCCCGAGAGGAGGGTCGCGCCAAGGGGCTCGGTCATCAGCATCCCGCCGTACTCGAGCAGCGCCGGATAGACGGCGACGGCGACGGCGGCGATCAACCCCGCGGCGACACCCGCCAGGCGGCGCCCGATCAGGTAGGCGAAGAGCACCGAGAGCGAGGCCACCAGTGCCAGCGTCACCCGCGCCAGCCTGGCGTCCACTCCACCGGTGACGCGATAGAGCCCGCCGACGAGCAGGGGCAGGCCAGGCGAGTAGTTGCTGGCGGGCTGCACCTCGCCGGGCTTGAAGTTGCCCAGCTGGTCGAAGGTCCCGTCAACCTCGATGCTGGCAGCGATCCGCTCGTAAGCGCGGGAGTCGAGGACCTGAGGCCGGTAGCCGTCCCAGGCGTAGCCGATGCGCAGCCCGGCGCCGGCCAGCAGGATTACCAGGAGCACGGCGAGCCCCACCCGCCCTCCGTTGCGGGCGATCAGGCCTCCGATCCGGCTTCCGATCGGGCGGCGGCGGTGTTCTACCCCCGGCGGCACCGGTTCCCGATCCTAGTCGCGGGATCGGCTCGTGCCGGCCCTTGGCGCCCAGGCGATTCGGTACCCTCCCGCGCCATGCGCGTTCTCATTCTCGGGGGCGACGGCTACCTCGGTTGGCCGACGGCCCTGAGGTTCTCGGCCCGCGGCCACGAGGTTTCGGTCCTCGACAACTTCTCTCGCCGGCGCTGGCATCAGGAGCACGGGACGGACTCCCTGACCCCGATCCGCAGCCTCGACGAGCGCATCGGCGCCTGGCAGGAGATCTCCGGCGAGCAGATCCGGCGCTACGTCGGCAGCGTCGAGGACGGCGCCTTCCTCGACGAGGTCGTGGCCGAGGCGCGCCCCGAGGCGATCGTCCACTACGGCGAGCAGCCCTCGGCGCCCTACTCGATGATGTCCCGGGAGCGGGCGGTCGAGACCCAGCACACCAACGTGATCGGCACCCTGAACCTGCTCTTCTCGATCCGCGACCACGTGCCGGATGCCCACCTGGTCAAGCTCGGAACAATGGGGGAGTACGGCACGCCGAACATCGACATCGAAGAGGGGTTCATCGAGATCGAGCACAAGGGGCGCCGTGACACCCTCCCGTTCCCGAAGCTGCCGGGGTCGCTCTATCACTGCTCGAAGGTCCACGACTCGACCAACATCCACTTCGCCTGCCGCATCTGGGGCCTGCGCGCGACCGACCTCAACCAGGGCGTGGTCTACGGCATCGACACCGAGGAGACCGCGCGCGACGAGCGCCTCGTCACCCGATTCGACTACGACGAGGTGTTCGGCACCGTGCTCAACCGGTTCTGCCTGCAGGCGGTGATCGGCCATCCGCTCACCGTCTATGGCGCCGGCGGGCAGACACGGGGCTTCCTCAACATCCGGGACACGCTGCGCTGTGTCGAGCTGGCGGTGGAGAACCCGGCCGGGGCCGGCGAGTACCGGGTCTTCAACCAGTTCACCGAGCAGTTCTCGGTCGGCGAGCTGGCCGAGCTGGTCAGCGAGGCGGGCCGGCACCTCGGCTACGAGGTGGAAACCCGCACCTACGAGAACCCGCGGGTCGAGCGCGAGCAGCACTACTACAACGCCACCCACACCAAGCTGCTCGACCTCGGGCTCGAGCCGACCCTGCTGGGCGAGGAGCTGGTGGAGTCGATGCTGCACGCGATCGAGCGCCATCGCGAGCGGGCGATCGGGAGCGCGATCGAGCCGCAGACCCGCTGGAACCCTTCCTCCGGGGAGGCCGCGGGAGCGATCTCGCCGGTCGCGGCGGGCAGCTAGAAGCGCCGGCTCGCCGCCCCAAAACACCCTGCTCGGCAGGCACGGAGCCGCTGCTACCATCGCCTGTTTGACGATGAGAGCCGCCGACGCACTGATGGAGTCGCTGAAGGCCGAGGGTGTCGAGCACATCTTCGGCATCCCGGGCGGGGCCAACCTGCCCACCTACGACGCCCTCGTCGACGCCGACCTCGACCACATCCAGGTCCGCCACGAGCAGGGCGGCGGCCACGCCGCGGAGGGCTACGCGAAGGCGTCGGGGCGGGTCGGGGTCGCTTTCGCCACCTCCGGCCCGGGGGCGACCAACCTGGTCACGGCGATCGCCGACGCGATGATGGACTCGGTCCCGACCGTCTTCGTCACCGGGCAGGTGCGAACCGAGCTGATCGGCACCGACGGATTCCAGGAGGCCGACGTGCTTGGGGCGACGCTGCCCTTCGTCAAGCACTCCTTCCAGGTCACCGACCCGCGCCAGATCCCCGAGTACGTGCACGAGGCCTTCCACGTCGCCTCGACCGGGCGCCCCGGGCCGGTGCTGATCGACATTCCCCAGGACCTCTCGCGCGCGGAGATCGAGTACGAGCCCCGCACCGACCCAGTCGAGCTGCCCGGGTACAAGCCCTCGGTCGAGGGCAATATCAAGCAGGTGCGGATCGCCGCCAAGGCGCTCGCCAACGCCCGCCGCCCGGTCTTCTACACCGGCGGCGGTGTGGTCAACGCCAACGCCTCCGAGGAGCTTCGCGAGCTCTGCCTCAGCGACGAGTTCCCCGTCACCTCGACCCTGATGGGCCTCGGAGCCTTCCCGGCCAGCCACGAGCACTGGATCGGGATGCTGGGCATGCACGGCACCCGCACGGCCAACTATGCGATGGACAACGCCGATCTGATCGTCGCCCTCGGAGCCCGCTTCGACGATCGCATCACCGGCAAGCTCTCGGAGTTCGCCCCGCGGGCAAAGTTCATCCACGTCGACGTCGATCCGGCCGAGATCTCCAAGAACGTCCCGGCCCACATCCCGATCGTCGGCGACGCGAAGTACGTGATCCCGGCCCTGACCCGCGAGTACCGCGCGCTGCAGACCGACTCGGGGCGGCTGGAGGCTTGGTGGAAGCAGATCCACGCCTGGCAGAAGGAGTACCCGCTCTCCTACGAGGAGGGCGACGGAGGCGAGATCAAGCCGCAATTCATGGTCGAGGCGATGTTCCGCGCGACCGGTGGCGACGCGATCGTCACCTCCGACGTCGGCCAGCACCAGATGTGGGCCGCCCAGTACTACGGCTTCGACCGCCCTCGCCGCTGGATCAACTCCGGCGGCCTGGGGACGATGGGCTTCGGGCTGCCGGCGGCGATCGGCGCCAAGGTTGCCTGCCCCGACGACCAGGTCGTCTGCCTGGCCGGCGACGGCAGCCTCGTCATGAACTGCCAGGAGCTGGCGACCGCGGTGCACCAGAAGATCCCGGTCAAGGTCTTCCTGATGAACAACGGCTACATGGGCATGGTACGCCAGTGGCAGGAGCTCTTCTGGGACAAGCGCTACAGCTCGGTCGAGCTGGGACCCAGCCCCGACTGGGTGAAGCTGGCCGAGGCGTTCGGCGCCACCGGGCTGCGTTGCGAGGACGCCGCCGACCTGGAGGAGGCGATGCGTGGGGCGCTGGAGGCCGAGGGCCCGGTCCTGCTCGACGTCCGCGTCTCGCCGGCCGAGAACTGCTACCCGATGATCCCCGCCGGTGCGGCGGCTCGCGACATGGTCGGATGAGCCCCACGACCAAGCAGATCGAGGATGCAGGGCGCGAAGCGTGCTCCGCACGCGAGCGCCCGAAGACGAAGATATGCGCAGCGTCGTGGGGTTCATGATGGGGGAACCAGGGACTCCTGAGGCGGTCAAGCTCGAGGACCTGCACGTCCCCGGGGCCCTGACCGGGCGCAAGCACGTGCTCTCGATCCTGGTCGAGAACCGGCCCGGCGTGCTGGCCCGGATCGCCGGGCTCTTCGCCCGCCGCGGCTTCAACATCGACACGCTCGCGGTCGGGCCGACCGACGACGCCGAGATCTCGCGAATCACCCTCACCCTGGACGGGGCCGTCCACCCGATCGACCAGGTGACCAAGCAGCTCCACAAGCTGGTCAACGTGCTGAAGATCCGCGACATGGAGCCCGAGGAGACCATCGCTCGGGAGATGGCGCTCTTCAAGGTTTCCGCGGCGGTGGAGAACCGGGCCGAGGTGATGCAGTTCGCCGAGATCTTCCGTGCCAAGATCGTCGACATCTCGCGGCGCACGATGACGATCGAGGTGACCGGCTCGGCCGACAAGGTCGAGGCCTTCGAGCGGATGATCCGCCCGCACGGTCTGGTCGAGATGGTCCGCACGGGCGAGATCGCGATCGCCCGCGGCGGCGACTAGATGCTGCGCCAGGCGGAGCCTGGCACTTTGCGCGACGCGGAAATCTCCGAGGCCGCGGCCCGCAGCCTCTCTCGACACAAGCGCCATCCCTTTGTTCGGTCGGCCGCCGGCGGCCGGACGCTTAGCGCGCTGATGCTGCCGCTTCTTGCGATTCGGCCCCCGACGGGGTACGGAGTGATCACCACGGCCGGCCGCAAAACCGGCAAGCTGCGTCGCAGATGCCTGCGCGCAATACAGCACGGGGACGTCGTCTACGTCGTCATGCTCCGCCCGCCGATCGTCGCGGTGGAACGCCCGGGGACGGTCAGCGCCTGGGTGCTCAACATCCGGGCCGACCCGAAAGTGCGGGTTCGCCTGGCCGGCGGCAGCTTCGCCGGAGTGGCACGCGAGCTTCGCGAGGTCGGGGAGCTGGAGAGGGCGCGGCGGGCCTTCTGCGAACCGGTCGTGCCGCTCGACTACATGGAGTGCAACCTGCACCTTCGTGGCGTGCCGAGCCGCGCCAAGATCCGCGAGATGCACCGGTACTGGTTCGACACCGGCATACCACTGGCGGTCGAGCTGGTTAGCAATGCCGGCACTTGAGGCCGACATCCTGCTGGCCGCGATCACCGACGGCCTCGCTGCCGCCCGCGAGCGGCCAGGCCGCACCTTGGTGAGCGCCACCGCGGAGGTCGAGGTCGACGACCCGATCGCCTTCGTCTTCGCCTCCCGGCTGGCGAGCGATCGATGGTTTTGTTGGGAGCAGCCGGACCGGGGCTTTGCGCTGGCGGCCCTCGGTATCGCCCACGAGGCGGTCTCGCGCGGTCCAGAGCGCTTCGTCGACGTCGCCGGCGCTTGTCTCGAGCTGGCCCGGAACCGGATTGCCAGTGGCGAGGAGGACCTGTCGCCCGGCGCCGGACCGGCTTGGTGTGGCGGTTTCGCCTTCGCCGACCACGGCGGGGCATCCGCAATCTGGTCCTCGTTTCCGCCGGCGCTCCTGGTCCTGCCGGAGATCTCCCTCTGTCGCTCGGGTGAGAGGACCTTTGCGACCGTGAACGCGGTCGGGGGCCCGGCCGTGGATGGAGAGGAGATCACAGCGCAGCTCGGCGCCCGTTTGGCGGGGCTGCGCGACGCTTCGCTCCCGCTGCTCGACCCCGCCCTGTTCGGGCGGACCGAGATCGAGAGCGTCCGGCCCCCGAGCGCCTTCGAGGCCGCGGTGGCGGCGGCGGTGGACCGGATCGCCTCCAGCGAGATCGAGAAGGTCGTGCTGGCCCGTGCGGTGCGGGTCCGCGCCCCCGCCGCGTACGACGCCGCGGCCGTCTTCGGGGCGATTCGCGAGCTGTTCCCGGCCTGCTTCTGCTTCTGCTGCGGGACGCCGGAGGCCGCCTTCGTCGGCGCCAGCCCGGAGACCCTGATCCGCCGCTCGGGCGCCGGGGCCTCCACCGTCGCGCTCGCGGGCTCGGCCAGGCGCAGCTCCGACCCGGCTGTCGACGACCACATCGGCCAGCGCCTGTTGAGCAGCGAGAAGGACCGCAACGAGCACGAGATCGTCGTGCGCCGGATCGTGCGAAAGCTGGAGCCGTTGTCGGTTTGGGTCGAGCCGGCGAGCGATCCGGGCCTAGTGAAGATCGCCAACATCCAGCACCTGGCAACCCCGATCCACGCTCAAATCGCGGATTCCCGCTCCGCCGTCGAGTTGGCGGCGCTGCTCCATCCGACGCCGGCGATCGGAGGGGAGCCGTGGCCGGCGGCGGAGCGGCTGATCGACGAGCTGGAGGGGATGGACCGCGGCTGGTACGCGGGCGCGATCGGCTGGATGGACGCCGCCGAGGACGGCGAGTTCTGCGTCGGCATCCGCAGCGCCTTGCTGCGGGACCGCGAGGCGCACCTCTTCGCCGGCAACGGCATCGTCGTCGATTCCGACCCCGAGGCGGAGCTGGCCGAGACCGAGCCGAAGCTCGGCGCGATGCTGCCCCTGCTGACGGACTAGGGCGGGACGGGCCGCCGCCGTCCCCCGCCAGCCGAGCTGCAAGTTACGGCTCCAATGATCACGGTTCTTTGCATTCGATGCCGGCGCTTGCAGGTCGGCTGCGTCGCCCCGGCGCTCAGGCAAGGGCTTCGGCGACCGCTGCGGCCAGGCGCTGGTGGATCGCGACGTTCTTGGCCCGATCAACCCTGACCTCGATCAGGCCCGTGCCGGCCGCCAGCGCCTGCGGCAGCTCGCCGAGGTCCGCCACTCGTCGATGCTCGAGCCCAAACATCGCCGCGGCCTTCGCGACATCCACACCCCGCGGAGTCCCCAGCAGAGCCTCGAACTCCGCCTCCTTCATTGCCTGCTCCTGAGGGAGGAAGTGGAAGATCCCGCCGCCGTCGTTGTTGACGACGACGATCCGCACCGGCGTCGACACCTCGCGCAGCGCCGCCAACCCGCCCAGGTCGTGCAGCAGTCCGAGGTCGCCGGTGACGATCGTGGTCGGGCGGCCCGATGCGTGCGCGGCGCCGATCCCCGACGAGACCAGGCCGTCGATCCCGTTGGCCCCCCGGTTGGCGAGGAAGAGCACGTCGGCCTCTCCAGGTGGCAAGAACGTCTCCTGGTCGCGGATCGGCATGCTCGACGCGGTGTAGACGAGATCGCCGTCCTCATAGCTGGTCCCGAGGGTGGTGGCCAGGCCCGGTTCGCTGGGTGCGCCAAGCCCCGAGAGAGCATCGGCGAGGGCGGCGCGGGACTTCGCTTCCGCGCCGACCCAGCTCTCAACCCAGCCATCCTTCACAAGCTCCGGAAGCCGCCCGGCGATCCCCTTGGCCAGCGCGGCCGGGTCAACCCGGACCAGCGCCGCGGCGCGGCTGCTCGGCTCGTTCCAGCCCCCGGCCGGGTCGATCACCAGCTCGTCCGCTCCCGAGGCGGCGAGCCACTGGCGAAGCGGCTTCGAGGTCGGCATCTCACCGAAGCGGAGCACCAGGTCGGGATGATCCGGAGCGGCCTCGGCGCGCAGGATCGAGTCGTAGGTGGACACGACGTGCGAGCGGTCGTGGGGGCCGCTGCGAAGCTGAGAGGTCGGCTCGGCCAGGATCGGCATTCCCGCCGCGGCCGCCAGCGATGCGAGCGGGTCGCGCAACTCCGGATCGGTCTGGCGGCCGGCGACGATCAGGCCGCGCGAAGCGGCTCCCACGCGTTTGGACAGCTCCTCGATGACAAATGAATCGGGCGGCGGCGGGGGAGACGCGAGCGCGGTCAGCGGCCGTCCCTCCCGACCCTCCCGCGCCAGGGGGTCGGTCGCAGTGACGGCGCCAGGCTCCTCCAACGGCGCCAGCGGCTCGCGCCAGGCGAGGTTGAGGTGGACCGGGCCGGGGCGGGTGTCACCGCGAGCCGCTGCGAAGGCACGGCAGGCGACCGAGCGATAGTGCAGGAGGCCGACGTCGTCGGCATCGTGGGTGCCGACCTCGCAGAACCAGCGCACCGAGTCGCCGTAGAGCTTGAGCTGGTCGATCGTCTGGCCCGTACCAATCCCACGCAGCTCCGGCGGCCGGTCGGCGGTCAGGGCGATCAGCGGCACCGCCGACTCGTCGGCCTCGCAGATCGCCGGGTGGAAGTTGGCCGCGGCCGTTCCCGAGGTGCAGAGCATCGCCACCGGCGCGCCGGTCGCCTGCGCCGCGCCGAGAGCGAAGAAGGCGGCCGAGCGCTCGTCGACGATCACCCTCAGCTCGATTGCCGGCTCGCGGTGAAGCGCCACCGCCAGCGGGGTCGAGCGCGAGCCGGGGGAGAGGACCGCGTGCCGCACCCCGCAGCGAGCCAGCTCCTCGACCAGGGCCGAGGCGAGAGCCGTGTTGCGGTTGGTCGGGTCCATCAGGCCGGAACAATGACGAACCGCCGGACCGTCGCGTCTCGCTCCTACCCCTCGGGATTCAGACGCAACAAGTCGTTCGGGGCGGCCGCCGCTGCTCAGGCGAGACGGTGACGGGCTAGCGCGCCCTCGTCGACCTCCACGCCGAGGCCGGCCCCGCCGGGCAGCTGAAGCAGGCCGTTGCCCAGCTCGCACTCGGTCGAGGCGATCGTCGCGGAGAACAGCCGCTGGGTGGCGAGGCCGTGGGCGACGCCGGCGTCGCCGCCGCTCTCGCGCAATGCCTGGGCCGCGTGAGCCGCCGCGGCGATCCCGACCGGGCCGTCGAGGGCGCTGGAGAGGTAGACGGGAATCTTCGCGGCGATCTCGCGCATCGCTGCGAACCCGCCGACCTTGGAGAGCTTCACCGTGGCCAGGTCGCAGGCGCCGAGCGCCGCCGCCTCTCCGGCCTCTTGGGGGCCGGCGAGGCTCTCGTCGGCAGCGATGCGAACGCCACTCTCGGCACGCACCCGAGCCAGGGCTTCCAACCCATGGACGGGCTCCTCCGCAAGCTCGATCCCTTGCTCCTTCATTGCCCCGAGCTTCCCCGCGGCTTCTTCAAGGGTCCAGGCGCCGTTCGCATCCACCCTGATTCGCGCCTCATCGCCAACCGCACCTCTTACCGCCCTCACCTGCTCGACGTCCCCCGGCACGCCCACCTTGAGCTTGAAGCTGCCGAATCCCTCGCCGGCCCAGCCCTCCGCCTGCGCGGCGACCGCGGCGGGCTCCCCGGCGGTCAGGGTCGCGTTGCAGCGAACCGGTTCGACGCCGGCTGCGCCCAGCTCCTTCCAGACGGGGACGCGGTGACGGCGCGCCCGCAGATCGAGCAGAGCCGTCTCGACCGCGCCGCCGGCCGGGGAGGAGAGGTGAGCGCTATCACTGCTTCCCGCGACGGCCCGCTCGCCCCACTCTTCGAGCTCCCTCGCCACCTGCCCCAACGGCTTGCCGCCCCGTAGCGACAGAGGCACTGCCTCACCCAGCCCCGCCATGCCGTCCACATCGCGAATCCGCAGCAGGATCATCTCCCGCCGCTCGAGCCGGCCCCGCGCCGTGACGTAGGGGTCAGAGAAGGGCAACCAGTATGGGACAACGTCGATCGCAGCGAGCCGCATCGGCTCAGGCGGCGATCAGCAGGCCGGCGGAAAGGAGCAGGCTGAAAACGCCGAGCAAGGCACCGGTGCCTGCCAGAGCGCCGTTCAGCGCCGGGCCGTCGGTCCGCTCGATCACGGCCTGGGCCGGCCGCGCCGACAGCGGCGCCGAGAGCAGCGCCAGTGCGGCCCACCAGGGGCCCGCAGCGACCACGAGGGTGAGGACCAGCACGGCATAGGCGCCGCCCAGCAGGCCCAGGTAGAGCCGGCGGGTGCGCTCCCGGCCCAGGCGCACGGCGAGCGTGTTCTTGCCGGCGCGGCGGTCGGTCTCGAGGTCGCGGACGTTGTTGACGACGAGGATCGCGGTCGCCAGGAAGCCGACCGCGACGGAGAGGCCGAGCGGGAGGAAGGTCAGCTCTTCGAGCTGGACGTAGTAGGAGCCGTTTACCGCCACCAGGCCGAAGAAGAGGAAGACGAAGAGCTCGCCGAGGCCCGCGTAGCCGTAGGGACGCGGCCCGCCGGTGTAGAGGACGCCGGCGGCGATCGAGAGGAGGCCGACCAGCAGGATCACCGGGCCGGCCAGGGCGGCCAGGTAGACGCCGCAGGCCACCGCGACCGCGAAGGCAATCCAGGTCGCGACTAGGACCCTCCGCGGGGCCACCAGGCCCGAGGAGGTCACACGAACGGGCCCGAGCCGGTCGGCGGTGTCGGCTCCGCGCTTCGCGTCGGAGTAGTCGTTGGCGAGATTTGTCCCGATCTGGATGAAGACGCTGCCGATCAGCGCCGCGACGAACCCGTCCACCCGGGGCAGCTCGCCGGCCCGCTCGATCGCCGCCGCGGTCCCTACCAGCACCGGCGCCACCGCCGCGGGCAGCGTCCGCGGCCGCGCCGCCATCAGCCAGATTTTCATGCTCGAGGGGTCCTCCGCTGCGCGTCCGGGCGTGTCGCGGTCCGCGGCACTAGGGGCGTTTCGGGAACCTTGAAAAGTCCGGGGCCCGCCCCTCCTGGTAGGCGTTTCGACCCTCCTGCCCCTCCTCGCTCATGTAGAAGAGAAGGGTGGCGTCGTGGGAGAGCTGCTGGAGGCCGGTCAGGCCGTCCTCCTCGGCGTTGAAGCTGGCCTTCAGCAGCCTCAGCGAGAGCGGCGAGAGGTGGCCCATCTCGCGGCACCAAGCGACGGTCTCGCGCTCCAGCTCGGCGAGCGGCACGACCGCGTTGACGAGGCCCATCGCGAGCGCCTCGCGGGCGTCGTACAGGCGACAGAGGAACCACACCTCCTTGGCGCGCTTGACGCCGATGTTCCGTGCGAGCAGGCTGGCGCCGAAGCCGCCGTCGAAGCTGCCGACCCGCGGGCCGGTCTGGCCGAACTGGGCGTTCTCGGCGGCGATCGTCAGGTCGCAGACCAGGTGGAGGATGTGGCCCCCGCCGACCGAGTAGCCGGCGACCATCGCCACCACCGGCTTCGGCAGGCGGCGGATCTGCACGTGCAGGTCGCCGACGTCGAGACGGCCGACGCCCTGCTCGGCGACGTCGTCGTCGCCGATGTAGCCGTCGTCGCCGCGGATCCGCTGATCGCCGCCCGAGCAGAAGGCCTCCGTCCCGGCGCCGGTGAAGATGATCGAGGCGACCTCGAGGTCGTCGCGAGCCCGGCCGAATGCGTCGCGGAGCTCGGCCAGCGTCTGCGGGCGGAAGGCGTTCCGGACCTCGGGCCGGTCGATCGTGATCTTGGCAATTCCATCGGCGCGCTCGTAGCTGATGTCGCCGTACCGCGCTGCCTCTTCCCACTCGATGGGGGCGTAGAGCGCCTCCTCGGGCGGGGCTTTCTTGTGGCGTCTGGGCAGGGGTCCCTCCGTCTCGGTGTGATCGTGGCCCCGGATCGGCCGCGGCCCGCAAGAATGCGGGGGCAACCATAGCCAGAGCATCGACCCGGCGCCCCTTGAAACTCGACAACTGGCTCGCCCAGAGATCCCAGAGCTGTCCCGAGCGCACCGCGCTCGTCGCGGACGGCACCGAGGTCACCTACTCGGAGCTGGAGGCAGAGTCGGCCTGGGTGGCACGGCGTCTCGGCGCCCACGGCGTTCGCCGCGGGGCGACTGCTGCGCTGACCATGGGCCCGAGCCGCGAGCAGGTCGTACTGATCCACGCGCTGATGAAGCTGGGCGCCGTGGTCCTGCCCGTGAGCCCCGCCCTCTCCGAGTCCGAGCGGCGGGCCGTCCTGGAGGCGGAGAGCCCCGAACTCGAGCTGAATGACGCCGGGCTCCTCACCCAGACCGAGGCCGACCTGCCGCTGCTCGGCGAGCACGACATGGACGACGTCCACTGCCGGATCCTGACCAGTGGCAGCACGGGCGCACCGCACACGGTCGGCCTCACCTACGGCAACCACCTCTGGAGCGCTGTGGGCTCGGCCTTCAACATCGGGGTCGAGCCCGAGGATCGCTGGCTCTGCTGCCTGCCGCTCAGCCACATCGCCGGCCTCTCGATCGTGATGAGGTCTGTGATCTACGGCACCGCCGCGGTCCTCCATGAGGAGTTCGACGTCGATCGTGTCGCCGCTTCCCTCGACGCGGAGGGGATCACGGTGGTCTCGCTGGTCTCGACCATGCTCGTTCGCCTGCTGGCCGCGGGCGCCGACCTCTCGGGGCCGCGGGCAATCCTGGTCGGCGGCGGACCCGTCCCCGCCGAGGGGCTCGAGGAGGCGCTCGGCCGCGGCGCGACGGTCGTTCAGACCTACGGGCTGACCGAGAGCTGCTCGCAGGCCACGACCCTGGCCCCGGCCGAGGCCCGACGCAAGCTCGGCTCGGCCGGCCGGCCGCTGCTCACAACCCACCTGCGGATACTCGACGGCGAGATCCTGATCCAGGGGCCGACCGTGGCGCCGGGTTGCGCCGACGCCGACGGCTGGCTCCACACCGGCGACCTGGGGCGGATCGACGAGGAGGGCTTTCTCTACGTCACAGACCGCATCGACGACCTGATCGTCAGCGGTGGCGAGAACGTCGTTCCGGCCGAGGTCGAGCGGGTCCTGATGGGCCACCCGGAGGTGGTCGACGCAGCCGTGGTCGGCCGCGAGGACCCGGAGTGGCAGCAGGCGGTGACCGCGATCGTCGTCCTGCGCAGCGGTTCGGCGACAAGCGCCGACGACCTGCGCCGGCACTGCGCGGAGGCCCTCGCCCCCTTCAAGGTGCCAAAGCGGATCGAGCTGGCATCGGCACTGCCCCGCACCCCGTCGGGAAAGCTGATGCGAAGGGCGCTGCGGTAGGCCGCTGGCGCCGAAGCGGATCGAGCTGGCATCGGGCCTGTCTCGACAGCGCGTTAGTCCGCAGAGATTCCCGCGGCCGCCAGCGCCTCCGCACGATCCGGAAAGTCCCTGATCGTCGCGATCTTTCCGTCCACGACAGTGACGATGGTGAAGATCCCCTGGTCGACATCAACACCGCTGCCCTTGCCGCGGATCTGATTGCGGCTGGTGACCAGGACGGTGCCGTTCCCCAGATCGGAAACTTCGTCCAGGTGGATCCTCCAATGCTCCGCCGCCTCGAACCAATCCTCGATGCTCTCCAGCCATTCCTCCCTGCCGCGGAGGGGATTCTCCAGAAACGGAGGGGTCCACTCCGCGTCGGGGCGTACATGCTCGAAGGCACGGTGAAGAGGCGGGAAATCCCGGATGGGGACGGGATTGACCCAGTACTCGGCGAGCATGCGGTCGACCAGCTCGAAATAACGCCTGACGATTTGGGCGTCCTGCTGCGGCACCGCCTCCAGTATCGCGCCACGACGCTGCAAGTGAACCGTTGCCTCACGGGTCCCCCCGGCATCATCGTCTAGGCTCTTGCGCCCGATGGCGAGCGACCAGTACTACGACTCCGACGCCGACCTCTCGCTGCTTGATGACAAGACGGTCGCGATCCTCGGCTACGGCTCGCAGGGGCACGCCCACGCGCTCAACCTGAAGGACTCCGGGGTCGACGTCGTGGTCGGCCTGCGTCCCGGCTCGGCCAGCCGCGACGAGGCGCAAGTCGCCGGGCTGGAGGTGCTCGACGTCGCCGAGGCGGCCAGTCGTGGCGACATCGTGATGATCCTGCTGCCCGACGAGAAGCAGGCCGAGATCTGGGAGGCGGAGATCGCCGACGGGATCGCGGAGGGCAACCTCCTGATGTTCGCGCACGGCTTCTCGGTTCACTTCGGGCAGGTCGATCCGCCCCCCGGCGTTGACGTGGGCATGGTGGCACCGAAGGGCCCCGGCCACCTGGTCCGGCGCCAGTACGAGGAGGGCCGCGGCGTCCCCTGCCTGATGGCCGTCCATCAGGACGCCACCGGCAACGCTCACGGCCTGGTCCTCGCCTACGCCGTCGGAATCGGCGGAGGGCGCGCCGGGATCATCGAGACGACCTTCAAGGACGAGTGCGAGACCGACCTGTTCGGCGAGCAATCGGTCCTCTGCGGCGGCGCGACCGAGCTGGTCCAGGCGGGCTTCGAGACGCTGGTCGAGGCCGGCTACGACCCCCGCCTCGCCTACTTCGAGTGCCTCCACGAGCTGAAGCTGATCGTCGACCTGATGTACGAGAAGGGGATCCAGGGCATGCGTCACTCGATCTCCAACACCGCGGAGTACGGCGACATGACCCGTGGGCCGAGGGTGATCGGCCCCGAGTCGCGGGCAGCGATGCGCAAGATCCTCGACGACATCCAGTCGGGCGAGTTCGCCAAGGAGTGGATCGCCGAGAACCGGGCCGGTGGAGAGAACTTCAACCGCATGCGCGAGGAGGCGGCCGGCAAGCAGGTGGAAGAGGTCGGCAAGGAGCTCCGCGGCATGATGCCCTGGATCGAGACCGAGTTCTAGAGCAGCACAACTGCTCTAACCACCTTCGGGAAGGGCACTTTGGCAGTGGAAACCAGCGGGGCCTCGGAGAGACACTCGACGGAGGTCTCTCGCTCGGTCCGGTCCGGGCCGGTGCTGGCCGGTGTGCTCGTGCTCGGGATGGCAGTGAACCTCGGGGTCACGCGCGGACAGATCTTCTTCTCGGACGAATGGAGCCGGCTGATACTGGATCACGGCTCCTCGCTCACGCAGCTCCTCAGAGGCCATTCCGGTCATCTCGTCGTCCTCCACTCCCTTCTCTACAAGGGCCTGTTCACCGTCTTTGGCGCCGACTCGTACCTTCCCTTCCGGGTCGCCGAAGCAATGCTGCTGGGCCTGGCCGGCCTTCTCTTCTTCGCGCTGGTCCGCTCCGAGGACAACCCCTGGCCGGCCGTTCTCGCCACGTCGCTGCTGCTGCTGCTGGGCTCGGCATGGGAGGTTCTCGCGACACCCTGGGGGACGATCATCCTGCTCCCGATCGTCCTCGGTCTTGCAGCCCTCTTGCTCGTAAGACTCGAGACCACGCTTGGCGACCTCTTGGCCTGCTGCATGCTGATCGGCGCCGTGGCGTCGCAGAGCACAGGACTGGCTTTCCTGGCCGGCGCGGCTTGCGCTCTCCTCCTCGGACCCCGACGCCGGGCAATCGAGCGGTCGTGGATCGTCCTCGTTCCCCTGGTTCTCTACGTGGCGTGGTTCGCGTGGTCTCGTTCGACCGGAGTTGGAGACGCAATACAGGACCCCGTTCACGCGAGCAACATCATTCAGGTGCCCTCGGCGATGGCGTCCGTGGCGTCTGCCGGGCTTGCCGCCGGCACAGGCTTCTTCGGGGAGAGCCGGATCGGTACGCAATCCTTCAATCTCACAGCCGGCTACCTGATCCTCGGGTTCGCGATCGTGGGAATTGCGTACAGAGGGCGGCAGCGGCCGCGAGTCCGCCCCGTGGTCCTGGTCCCGGTCGCCCTCGCACTGACCTTCTGGGCCCTGGTGGCGTTTGTCGTCGAGCCACCGTTTCGCCCGCCGGAGGCAGCCCGCTACCTGTTCCCGAGCGTCGTCTTCCTGCTTCTCATATTGCTCGAGTTGACGGCCGGGCTCTCGCCGAACCGTGCGACCAAGGTGGCAGCAGTCGGCGCCTTCCTGGTGGCACTCGTGCCCAACGCTGCCAACCTGGTCAAGCAGGGGAACGACCTGCGGAGGATCTCTGCAGACGAGCGCGTCGTGCTGGGTTCGCTGGAACTGATGCGCGAGGAGCTCCCACCTGACCAGCTGCCCGGGCTTTCGGCAATCAACGGGCCCGGACTTGCGCTTGACGATCCGGGCCAGTTCTCGGCATCCGAGTACTTCGCAGCGACGGATGACTACGGAAGTCCGGCGACGGTGCCCGACCAGCTGATCGGCGCGACCGATTTTCAGAAGCTGGCCGTCGACCGCACGCTCCTCGACCAAGGTGACCTCGGCGTCAGCCCCGCACCGAGCGGGGTGTCCACGAAGAGCCGACATTGCATTCACCTCGATGCCGGCTCGGAGGGTTTCACGCTCCCGGCCAAGCCCCTCTATCTACTGCCTGCCGGCGGCGGCACGATCACGGTCACCGCCCGACGCTTTGGATCCGCCTTCCAGACGGTCCCGGGGTCACCGTCGGGGACGGGGATCGCGGTCACGGGCGCCTCAACGCCCGGGGTGCCGACGTGGAGGCTGAGCACCCGGGGGAATGTCATAGCGTGCGCCGCACCGACCTCCTGACGCTTGGCTGCGCTGCTCGTAGTCGTGGCCGCCCTGCTGTTCGCGATCGGCACGGTGCTCCAGCTGCGGGCCGCGACGGAGCCGACCGATCGCCAGGCGGTCCGCGCCTGCTTCCTGCTCAGCCTCGTGCGCCGGCCGGGTTGGTTGGCGGGTATCGCCTCCGACGGGCTCGGCTTCCTGGCACAGGCGCCGACGCCCTCGCCCGGTGAGCGGATCCAGCGCCGGGTTGCCACAGCGCTAAACCCGTTCTTTCAGATCAAGTCGCTGCGCGACTTCAACGAGAAGTTCCAGCCGGAGTGGCTGCCACGCTCGATCATCGTCGAGGACCCGGCCGCCTTCGCCAAGGTCGGGATCCTCTTCGCGAGCGTCGAGGGCTTCCTCAACGTCCCGGTGATCGAGGGACTGCTCGTCCCGCCGATCCGCTCGGCGGGCGAGCCCGAGCCTCAGCCGGTGGCCACGACGTCCGCGGGCGGCGGCCCGTAGCGGTTCTCCCCGGCGTTGCTCGCCTCGAGGAAGAAGATCAGCAGGACGATCCAGCCGATCAGCGGAATGATCGCGATCAGCAGCCACCATCCGGTTCGATCGGTGTCGTGGAGCCGGCGCACCCCGACCGAGAGGTTGGGAAGCAGCAGGGCGAGCGTGACGATCGCGTGGAGCACGTACCAGCTGCCGATCGCGACGCCGATGAGGTCCACGGCGATCCCAACCAGGACGGTGAACAGGAACCACCACCAGAAGGCGGCTCGGGAGGCCCGCCCGCCGAACTGCGCGTAGTTATCGAATCCGGACCGGACCGCGTCGCCGAAGGACATTCAGGCTCCCCTCAATTGGCTGAAATTGCCGACCGGCCAGACTCTAATCGGGGCGTCGGTCGGCCCGGCGATTCGGCGGGTTCTCAGGCACCGGGAGGCCCCTCCGGGCCAAAGCGGCTCTCCTCCCCCTCGGGCAGGCGGCCGTCGCGGCCGACGTAGCCGTCCTTGCCGCCGACGATCAGGTAGACGGCTTCCTCGGTGTCGCTGAGGTTGCGGAGCTTGCGGACCGTCGAGGGGCTGACCCGCGCGACCCCACCGGGGCCGAGCTCGTGCTCGGAGCCGTCCCCGAGGCAGATCGCCACCCGCCCGCGGTGGACGAAGTAGAGCTCCTCCTGCTCGTCGTGGAAGTGGCGCCCCGTCTCGTAGGCGGGCGGCAGCACGATCGCGTTGACCCCGAAGGCGGTCACCCCGAGGGCCCGGCGCAGCTTGCGGAAGCCCGGGCCCTCGCCGATCTCGTCGATGTTGGCTACCGCGTATCCGTCACCCTCGGACCCCGCCCTTTCCTCCGCACATCGGCGGTCAGAACCGGCGGCAATGCGGGGGGGTACGGCGGGGGCGGCTGCTGCGGAGGGGGCGGTTGGGAGGGGGGTGGCGGTTGAGGCTGAGCCTGATCATGCGTGGGCTGGTGGGGCAAAGCTGGAGGTTGAGCGCCACGTCGAGATCGCCGCCGGGGGCACGTCGCCGATCCGAGGGCCCTCGGCGCCGATCGGCGGGTAGTCATCTATGAGGAGCCACCGAGCGGGAAATATAGGTCGGTACGCCGAGATTGGATACGTTGAAGCGGAATTGGTGAATGCATAGGTGAATGCGTCGTGAGACGCCCGTGGCTGATAGCCGCGGAAGACGATGGAAAACCAACTGATCAGGGCAGCTCCACCCTGGACGAAACCGAAAAGCATGCTCATGAAGACCGCTGGAATCGCAAGGATGGCCCGAAAGAAGTATCGCGCCCGTGATTGTCTGACGGGCGGCATGATTGCAAGGCGAACCGGGTAGGTCGGGTCCTCACCGAATCCGAACGGGGGCCACTCATCGGTTTGGAGCCCTATCCAGGATGTCACCCTCGCGTGATACCGGAGAAACCCGGTGTTGTAACTACGAAGTCCGTCCGGATAGCGGGCAGTGATGACCAACGCGAACCGAGCGATGACGGTCACGAACAAGGAACCGATGGCATAGATCAGGTACACGATCAGCCATGGAATCGCGAGAATCAATCGAAAAATAGTTGTCAGCCGATCGCGGTGATCCGCGTGGTCGGCCTCATAGGTGACGGGGCGCATGTGTCTCCTTCCGTTCGGAGCTCGCGACATGACGGTTTCAGCGGCATCTACTACGACGCCGTCCGCCCGGGCAGGTGAATCAGGTCATTCCGGCTGCTGGGGGGAGAAGGGGACTCGTCGGATGGCCGAACGTGCTATGTCCAATCGCTGCCATCCCAGTAGCGGAGATTTGATGAGTGATCTGGATCCGGATACCAAGCCGCCGGGACCTGCGGCGCTTCCGTCTGTGCTCCACTTGTATCGACGGGCTCGGGCAGCTGAGATGCCGTCTGAGGGAGCAGGCGTGCCTTTTCTGCCTCAAACTCCTCGTCCGAGATTGCCCCGCTCTCCTTGAGGGCCAAGAGTTTGGTCAGGCGGTCTAGATCTGCGTCAGCCGAGGCGGGGGACTAAGGCCCGGGGGTGGTCGAAGGGCCGCAGGCTGCGTCCTCCACACCTTGTTGAGACAAGACTGCATGTATACGGGGCCGCCAAGGCCCGACGTAAATATCCGAATTGCCGCCGTGAGCCAACCGCTCATCACATCCGGCTCGCCCACGAGCCGTTGCGCTGTCTGAATCCGCCTGGTCGTCGTAACGATGGTCCAGACGATTGGGATATAGAGTGCGAAGCCGCCAAGAATCATTGCGGCGCAGAAGGTTCCGGGGCTATCTCCCAATCCAGGCTCACTTCGGACCCGACCCGAGTCTGCGGATCTCGCGGTTGATGTAGTACCACCAAAAAAAGGTGGTAGAATCCGTAAAGTAAGCAGGGTGAGGCCCAATACTCCCCAGGGATTTCGAATCTTCGCTCGAGCTGCGGAACTACCAATAGAGACTTCTTGAGCCATTCCGTGGCGACAATATAGGAACCATCGGGTGCTTTGGAGGCTTGCAACACCTTGGTTCTGCCGTCGTCTAACCCTCGGGCTCTTGCGAGCCTTCCTCGACCACCGCGTCTTGAGCGCTCAAACCGCCAACTGTCGGCGGCGCTGCGATCGTGCCTCCGAGAGGAATCTGGCTTCCTGAACCGGACTCCTCCAGCGTGAACGGGGGCCAGTCCTCGGTCAGCAGGTAGAAGTAGGCGTTGGCCCGCGTCTGGTAGGCGAGCGCCGAGCGCAGCGGCTCGAACAGGCCCTCGGAGAGGCGGCCCGTGAAAAGGATCGCGAACCAGCCGATGAGCGCGATCACCGAGGCGATCAGGCCCTGGACCCAGACGAGCAGCATCACCGGGATGCCGATGATCGGCGGAAGAACGCCTTGAGACGGCTGTACTCCGCCCTCGGCTCGGGCACGCCCACCCGGACCGGATAGCCGGGGTCATCGGCGCCGCCGAAGGAGGGCAACTCGTCGGTCTGAGGAGGACGAAGGCGTAGAAGCGGCTCGAGTAGCGCAGGAAGCCGGCGATGAAGTTGTAGAGGCCATCCGGGTAGCGCCCGGTGAACACGACCGCGACCCAGGCGAAGAAGAGGGTGAAGGAGGCGATGAAGCCGTAGATCGTCGGCGACGATCAGCCAGGGAATCGCGACGATAAGCGGAAGAAGTGGTCAGCCTGTTGCGTCCATCGCCGGGTAGTCGGCTTCGTAGGTGACGGGGTACATCGTTCCTCCTCCGTTGACTGGCGGGTCTGGATGCCTCGGCGCCGGCGGCTTGGCGCAGCCCAGGCGCTATCGGAGGCAGGCCGCGGAATCTTGACCAATAACCTTCCCCGCCGATGAGCGAAGCAGCATCTACACCAAGCAGTACCTGATGACCGCCGGGCCGACCCCGCTGCCGCCGGCCGTCAGCCAGGTGATGGCCGAGCCGATCCTCTACCACCGCGCGCCGGCCTTCGTCGAGGTCTACGAGCGTGCCCTGGAGAACCTCCGCGAGGTCTTTCAGACCGGCAACGACGTGCTCTCCTTCGCGGCCTCGGGCAGCGGGGCGATGGAGTCCGCGGTCGCCAACCTGTGCGTTCCGGGCGAGCCCGCCCTGGTCGCCTCCGCCGGCAAGTTCGGCGAGCGCTGGGCGCAGCTCTGCGCGGCCCATGGCGCCGACCTCGAGGCACTCGAGTTCGAATGGGGCGAGAAGATCGACCCGGCCCGCCTCGACGAGGCGATCGCGGCGATGCCGGAGCCTCCGCGCGCGGTGTTCGCGACCCAGTCGGAGACCTCGACCGGGGTCGATCCACGACGTCCGCGAGCTGGCCGAGGTCGCCCGCGCCACGACGCGATCCTCGTCGATCGACGCGATCTCGGGCCTCGGCGCGGTCGACCTGCCGCAGGACGAGTGGGGGGTGGACGTGGTCGTCTCCGGCTCGCAGAAGTCGCTGATGTCCCCGCCCGGCCTGGCCTTCGCCTCGGTCTCCGAGCGAGCCCTGGCGGCCGCTGCCGAGAGCCCCGGGCGGCGCTTCTACTTCGACTGGGCGCGGACTGCGGCCGGGCCAGCGCGAGGACCCGGCGAACAGCCCCTTCACCCCGGCGGTGACGCTGTGGAGGGCGCTCGACGTCGCCCTCGGCCTGATCGAAGAGGAGGGCCTGGCGGCGGTGTTCGCCAGGCACGCGGTGCTGGCCCGAGCGGCACGGGCAGGGATCGAGGCGATCGGGCTGGAGCGCTTCGGCCCCGACGACCCCGACGCCAACGTGGTCACCGCCGCCCGTCTTCCGGAGGGGATCGACGGCGCCAGGGTGCCGAAGCTGATGCGGGACCGGCTCGGGATCACGGTCGCCGGCGGCCAGGGGCACCTGAAGGGCCAGATCGTCCGCATCGCCCACTGCGGCTATTACGGCGCCTTCGACATCGTCGTCGCCCTCAGCGGGCTCGAGCTCGCCCTGCGGGATCTCGGTCACGAGTGCGAGCCGGGCGCCGGCGGCCGGGGCGGCCCAGCGGGTGTTCGCCGAGGCCGGCGCACCGGAGCCGGTCGGTTGAGCCGCAGTGAACAGACAGTCTCCGAGGGTTCTCGTCAAGGAGAAGATCGCCGACTCCGGCGTCGATCTGCTGCGCGCCAACTTCGAGGTCGACCTCGGCCTCGAGATGGGGCCCGACGAGCTGATCGAGGCGATCGGCGGATACGACGCGATCCTGATCCGCTCGGCGACCAAGCTGACCGCGGACGTGATCGAGCGCCGGCGAGCGGCTGAAGGTGATCGGGCGGGCCGGCACCGGGGTCGACAACGTCGACATCGAGGCGGCGACCCGGCGGGGCATCATCGTCGCCAACGCTCCCGAGTCGAACTCGATCGCCGCGGCGGAGCACACGATGGCGCTGATGCTGGCGCTCTGCCGCAACGTCCCGCAGGCGCACGCCTCGCTGGTCGCCGGACGCTGGGACCGCGCCGACTTCAAGGGGGCCGAGCTGTACGGCAAGACGCTCGGGCGTATTCGGGTTCGGCAGGATCGGCCAGCTCGTCGCCAAGCGCGCGCAGGCGTTCGAGATGGAGGTCGTCGCCTTCGACAAGTTCGTCTCCGGCGAGCGCTTCCGCGAGCTTGGGGTGGAGGGCGCCGAGCACCGGGCCGAGGTCTTCGAGCGGGCGGAGATCATCTCCCTGCACCTGCCGAAGACCCCGGAGACGGTGAGCTGGATCGACGCCGAGGCGATCGGGCAGATGAGGGACGGCGTGAGGATCGTCAACTGCGCCCGGGGCGAGCTGATCGACCTCGACGCGCTGCTCGAGGGCCTCGAGTCGGGCAAGATCGGCGGCGCGGCGCTCGACGTCTTCCCCGAGGAGCCATTCACCGAGCATCCGGTGTTCGGGCGCCCCGACGTCGTCGTCACGCCCCATCTCGGCGCCTCGACCGCCGAGGCCCAGGACCGGGCGGGGCTGGTGACCGCGGAGCAGGTGACCGCCGCGCTTAACGGCGCCGTGGTCACCAACGCGGTCAACATCGCCGCGGTGCGACCGGAGGAGATGGAGGCGATGGCGCCCTTCGTGCCGCTCTGCGAGAAGCTCGGTCGCCTCGCCCAGGGCCTCGGCAACGGCTCGGTCGACCGGGTGACGGCGGAGTTCCGCGGCCGTCTCGCCGAGTACGACACCCGCCTGCTCGGCATCGCCGCACTGGTCGGGATCCTCTCGGGCCACACCGAGGAGCCCGTCAACCTCGTCAATGCGCCGCAGATGGCCGAGGAGCGGGGGATCGAGCTGGTCGAGACCAAGGACGCGGCCTCCGAGGACTTCACCGAGCTGGTCAGGGTGCGGATCGAGTCCGGCGACGACGCCGTCGAGGTCGCCGGGACCGGCGTCGGGCCGCGCAACGAGCCCTACCTCGTCTTCGCCTGGGGTGAGAGCTTCTTCCTGCCGTTCGCCGATCACATCTCGGTCTTCCGCTACAAGGACCAGCCGGGGATGATCGGCCGGGTCGGCACGGCCTTCGGCGAGGAGGGCGTCAACATCATCTCCGCCGCGGTCGGAGCCGAGGCGAGCGGCGACGTCGCCGTGATGGCGATGACGACCGACGCCCCGGTACGCGCTCCGACCATCGCCCGCATCCGCGACCTCGACGGCTTCTACGCGGGACGCTCGGTCGACGTCTGAACAAAGCCGTGTAGGTTGAGGCGCGATGCGCGCCCTGGTTCTGACCGGCACCGGAGGTCCCGAGGTCCTCCAGGTCCAGGAGCGCCCCGACCCCGCGGTCGGGCCGGGCGACGTTCGGATCGCGGTCCGGGCCGCGGGTATCAACTTCGCCGACACCCTGGCCCGGGTGGGGCTCTATCCCGACGCTCCCAAGACGCCGTGCGTGCTCGGCTACGAGGTGTCCGGCGAGGTGGAGTCGGTGGGAGAGGGTGCGAGCGGCTACGCGGTCGGAGACAGGGTGATGGCAGCGACACGCTTCGGCGGCCAGGCGGAGCTCGTCACCGTCCCCGCGGACCAGGTGCTGCCGCTGCCGGAGGCGCTCAGCTTCGAGCAGGGCGCCGCCTTCCCGGTCAACTACGGGACCGCCCAGGCGGCCCTGTTCGTGATGGGTGGGCTGAAGGCGGGGGAGAGGGTGCTGATCCACGCCGCTGCGGGCGGCGTGGGCATCGCGGCGACGCAGCTCGCCCGCAACGCCGGCGCTGAGATCTTCGGGACCGCCTCGGCCTCCAAGCACGACGTGATCCGCGAGCAGGGGGTGGCCCACGCGATCGACTACCGCACCGCCGACTTCGCCGATGAGGTGATGCGGATCACCTCCGGGGAGGGGATCGACCTGGCGATCGACGCGATCGGCCCCACCTCGTTCCGCAAGGACTACCGGCTGCTGCGGCCCGGCGGGCGGCTGGTGATGTTCGGGCTGTCGGAGTCCTCAGACGAGCGCGGCCGGAACCTGGCCGCGACGGTCAAAAGCCTGGCGCGGATGCCGCTGGCGACGATGCCCTGGTGGAAGAGCCTGATGATGATCAACGAGAACAAGGGGGTCTTCGGCCTCAACCTGCTCGCCTGGTGGGATCGCGAGGGAAGCCTCGACCGGCTGACCGGGCCGCTGATGGCAGATCTCGAGTCGGGCCGCGTGGAGCCCGTCGTGGCGGAGTCGTTCTCCTTCGACCGTGCCGGGGATGCCCACCGATTCATCGCCGAGCGCCGCAACATCGGCAAGGTCGTGCTGTTTCCTTGAGAGCCGGGCCCAGGCCCGGCACGAAGATGAGATCCCGAGCAACTGAGAGGCACGGCCTCGCGCTGGCCATCGCGCTGGCGGCGCTGGCGCTGCTCTCGTTCCCCGCTCTCGCAACCGCTGGCGGCCCGGTCCTGCGGACGAGGGTGCGCCCGACCCAAGCCTCCGCCTCGGCGAGCCGCCTCTCCCTGACCCTGGCGATCAGGGCTGATGAGAGCAACACCGGCCCAATGCCCAACGTGATCAGGATCAACCGCTCGAGCACGCGTTACGTGATCGACTCCAACGGCTCGCTTCCTCCGCCCCTGGTCAACGGCCTGCCCTTCGCCGGATGCTCGAACCCGACCGGCAACGAGAACCGACTGCTCTGCCTGATCACCGCGATCAGGGGCTTCCAGATCGTCACCAAGGGTGGCAACGACACGGTCACCGCAACCGGGTCGGTGGCGGTCCCGACCCTGATGAAGGGCGGGAGCGGGCTCGATGACCTCTACGGAGGCTCCAGCTCGGACAAGCTGGTCGGCGGCACCGACGCCGACAAGCTGGTCGGGCGCGCCGGGCCTGACGCCCTCTACGGCGGCCCGGGCCCCGACCGGCTGCTGGGCGGCCGAGGCAAGGACGTGCTCCGCGGGGGGCCGGGGCGGGACGTGCTCCGCGGGGGGCCGGGGCGGGACGACCCCAAGCAGTAGCGGCCCGGCGCCGCCGGGATCGTGCGCTACCCTGCACGGCAGCGAATGAACCGCCGGCTCGACAGCCTCGCGCTTCTGCTTCTCCTCCCCCTTCGGGGGGAATAGCGCTGGGCGGCGCGAGAGCCGCGAGAGACAAGGTCATTCCAGAGCAGCAGAGAAGGAGAAGCAGCGATGAGCAAGGCGAGCGGTGAAGGCGCAGATCGCGTCCACATCTTCGACACGACCCTGAGAGACGGCGAGCAGTCGCCGGGGATCTCGCTCAACACGCAGGAGAAGGTCGAGATAGCCCAGCAGCTCGCGCGGCTCGGCGTCGACGTGATCGAGGCGGGCTTCCCGATCACCTCCCCGGGCGACTTCGAGGCGGTGCAGGAGATCTCCCGCAGCGTCGAGGGGCCGGTGATCTGTGGGCTCGCTCGCACCCACAAGGCCGACATCGACGCGGCCTGGGGCGCGATCTCCGACGCCACGCGTCCGCGGATCCACACCTTCATCTCGACTTCCGACATCCACATCGAGCACCAGCTTCAGACGACGCGCGACGACGTCAAGGGCCAGGCCCGGGCCGCCGTCGCGCTGGCGCGTTCCTACTGCGACGACGTCGAGTTCTCGCCGATGGACGCGACCCGGGCCGACATCGAGTTCACCGCCGAGGTCTGCGCGATCGCGGTGGACGAAGGGGCGACGGTGGTCAACATTCCGGACACCGTCGGCTACACGACGCCGGAGGAGTACGCCGCGTACTTCCGCCGGCTCTACGAGCTCGTTCCCGCTCTGGCGGGGGTCGAGACCTCGGTCCACTGCCATGACGATCTGGGAATGGCGGTGGCCAACTCCTACGCGGGCGTCCTGACAGGTGCGCGCCAGGTCGAGTGCGCGATCAACGGCATCGGCGAGCGCGCCGGCAACTGCTCGCTGGAGGAGATCGTGATGCTGGTCAGGACGCGCAGCGACGTGCACCGGCTGAGCACCGGCGTCGACACCCGCGAGCTTGCCCGCACAAGTCGCATGGTCTCTCGGCTGACCGGCTACGCAGTTCAGCCGAACAAGGCCGTGGTTGGTCGCAACGCGTTCGCCCACGAGTCCGGGATCCACCAGGACGGCGTGCTGAAGGAGCGCACCACCTACGAGATCATGGACGCCACCGAGGTGGGGCTGGAGTCCAACTCGATCGTCCTCGGCAAGCACTCCGGGCGCCACGCGCTGCGCGACGCCCTCGAGCAGCTCGGCTTCAGGGTCGAAGGGAACTCGCTGAATGCCGCCTTCGCCCGGTTCAAGGAGATTGCCGACAAGAAGAAGCAGGTCACCGCGCTCGACCTCGAGGCGATCGTCTCCGACGAGATGCGTGAGCGGGCCGAGTCCTACAACCTCGCCTGGTTCGAGGTCGAGGCCGGTTCGCGACGCGAGCCGGCCGCCCGGGTCGCCGTGAAGCTGCCGTCAGGAAACGAGGCGATCGGGAAGTCCGGAGGCGACGGTCCGGTGGACGCGATCTTCGGAGCGATACAGGAGGCGACAAAGACCGATTGCGAGCTGCGCCAGTACGCGGTGGAGGCGGTGACAGGGGGCGAGGACGCGCTCGGTCAGGTGACCGTGATGCTGCGCGCCGCCGGCCGCCTGGCGACCGGCCAGGGCGTCGCCACCGACATCCTCGAGGCCTCGGCGCGGGCCTATGTGCGGGCCCTCTCCAACGCTCTGGAGGGAGCCGCCATCCGCGAGGCCGAGGCGGCGACGGCGGAAGCGTCGATCGAGCGCACCCCGGGGCCGTAGCCGACACACTCGCCGATCGGGCCCGCTCCCGGAGACGGAGTCGGCCAGGCGGCGTCGAATTACGCCTCGATGGCAACCGATGTCGCCGAGCGCTACCGCCGTGGCCTTCGCCAGGCGGTCGGCGCGAGCGCCGGCCCTTACGGCTACACCCTCACGGTCTGGACCTCGGGGGCGGTGCTCGTCCACAATGAGGGCCTGCCCACGGGAATCGAGGCCATCCTCTTCGCCGTCGGCAGCATCGTTGCCTTCGCCGGAGCCGGTGCGATTGCCTTCGGATCCCGATCCGCCCGTTCGGAGGCCTCAACGCGTGGGGCACACCCGGCCCTGTGGGGGAGCCTCCACTTCGTTCCCATCGCGTTGGCGATCGGCGCCGCATCGGTGATCGGGTCCCTGTTCGACGGTACGGTGACCTGGCCGATCGGAGGCGTCGTCGTCACAGGCATCTATCTCGCCTCGGTCGGCGGGCAGATCATGCTGGCCCACTCCGCCGGGTCGGCGGCGGAATAGACTCGTCGAGGATGTCCGATCTGCTGAGAGGCCGCCGCGCCGCGATCACCGGGGCCTCCTCGGGGATCGGGGAGGCGACCGCACTTGCCCTTACCGCCGAGGGCGCATCGGTGGCGCTCGGGGCGCGGCGGAAGGATCGTCTCGACGATCTCGCCGGCCGGATCGAGGCGGAGGGCGGCACCGCGGTCTCGCTGGAGACGGACATCACCTCCGAGGAAGAGGCCCGGGGCTTCGTGGAGGGCGCGGCCGAGTCGCTCGGCGGCCTCGACATTCTCGTCAACAACGCCGGGGTGATGCTGCTGGGGCCGATCGAGGGTGCAGACACCGCTGAGTGGCGGACGATGATCGAGGTCAACCTCCTGGGGCTCCTCTACTGCACCCGGGCGGCGCTCCCGATGCTGCGCGAAGGGGGCAATGGCCACATCGTCAACCTCTCCTCGGTCGCCGGGCGGATCGCAAGCCTCGGCTCCGGCGTCTACAACATGACGAAGTGGGGCGTGACCGGGTTCTCCGAATCGCTGCGCCAGGAGGCCGCCAACTCGCGCATTCGCGTCACCTGCGTCGAGCCCGGCTTCGTCGAGACCGAGCTCCAGGGACACAACACCAACCCGATGGTCCTCGAGACGATCGAGAAGATGCGTGAGCAGACCGGTGAGGTGCTCCGCGCCGAGGACATCGCGGCGGCGATCCTCCACGCCGTCTCGGCCCCGAAGCGCGTGAACGTCAACGAGATCCTCGTCCGCCCGACCGGCCAGACGCGCTAGGCCACCTCGGAAGGTGTCGGGAGGCGCTCGATTTGCTCAGTGGCTGACGCCGAAGTCGACCGTGTAGGTCGCGCACTTGCGTCCGCCACCCACCGGGTCGCGGCGAGCGATGCCGACGCCCAGCTCGCGGTAGCGACCCGTGAGGATCGCGGCGCGATGGCCGGAGCTGCGCATCCAGCGGCGGAAGACGAGCTTCGCCGACCCGTCCCGGTGGCAGCCGAAGCCGATCACCTCGCCGAAGGCCCAGGAGCGGGCACGCGCGAAGTAGCCGGTGTGGGCGATCCGCGACTGGGTGGAGCCGTGGGCGAAAAAGCGATGACTGACCATGGCCCGCGAGTGCCCGGTGGCCACGCGGCGCAGCTTGACGTTGATCCGCAGGGGCCGCAGCCCGTGGCGGCGCCTGGCGCGGTTGATCAGGCAGCGGGTCGAGATCCTCAGGTGGCGCCGGGTGACCCGCGCGGGTCGCGCGCCGGCGTGCCGGCAATGCGATCTACCGGCCGCAGCGGCGGTGCCGAGCAGCCCGCCAGGCGGGGAGGGGGGCGGAGCGAGCAGGACGAGCAGGCCCATCGCCAGCACGAGTAGCGAAGCCCCCGTCACGGCCCCCGCAGCTATGTGTGTGTTTCCTCATGAAGCGGGGAGGCACCCTACCCGCAGGCGCCGACGGCCCGCTTTCCGGGGCACCGAAGCTCGTTCCGAGCAGGCAATACACTTGTATGTGATAACGTACAAACGGTGAGCACCGCGGCACCCCCGACCGACCAGCGTCCCGAGTCCACGCTTCGTGCGCCGACCGCCGCTCCACGGGTGGGCGCCCGGGTTCGCGCCCTGCGCGAGGCGATGGGCCTCTCGCTGCGCGACCTCGCCGAGCGCTCGGGGGTCAGCGCCCCGATGCTCTCTCAGGTCGAGCGGGGGGAGACCAGCCCGACGCTGGCCGTGGCGGCGAAGGTCGCCGAGGGGCTGGAGCTGACCCTCTCCCAGCTGCTGCGCCTCGACGAGGCCGACCACGTGGTGGTGATCCGGGCGCGGGAACGCCGCAGGCTGCGCCATGCCGGCCACCGGGTCGAGGAGCTGACGCCGCCCCTGCCGGGCCAGCGGGCCGACGTCTCGCTTCATTCGCTTGCACCCGGGGCGTCGACGAGCGGCGCAGGTGACCCGCCGATTCACGAGCCGGGCAGTCGCGAGACTGCGGTGGTCCTGACCGGCGCGGTCAACCTGGTGATCGACGGCGAGAGCCACCAGCTCCGCCAGGGCGACAGCGTCACCTTCGACGCTGACCTTGCCCATCACTTCACTAACGACGACGACGAGCGGCCGACCAGCTTCATCGCGGTGGTCTCGGCCGGGCTCCGCAGGAGCTGAAGGAGGTAGGCGGGATGCCGAAGACGATGTTCGACAAGATCTGGGAGGCGCACGAGGTCTCCGACGGGCTGATCTACATCGACCTCCATCTCGTCCACGAGGTCACCTCGCCCCAGGCGTTCGACGGGCTGCGCCTCGCGGGTCGCCCGGTGCGGCGCCCGGAGAGGACGATCGCCACCGCCGACCACAACGTCCCCACCGACGGCACGCCCGCCGCCCGGCTGATCGCCGACCAGCTCTCCCGGGTCCAGGTCGAGACGCTGGAGCGTAACTGCGAGGAGTTCGGGATCCCGCTCTACTCGCTGGGCTCGGAGCGTCGTGGGCATCGTCCACGTGATCGGGCCCGAGCTGGGGATCACCCAGCCGGGGATGACGATCGTCTGCGGCGACAGCCACACCTCGACTCACGGCGCGTTCGGCTCACTGGCCTTCGGCATCGGAACCTCCGAGGTCGAGCACGTGCTCGCCACCCAGTGCATGGTGCAGAAGCGCCCGCAGACGATGCGGATCAACTACGGCGGGTCGCTGCGCCACGGCGTAACCCCCAAGGACCTGATCCTGGCGACGATCGGCCGGCTCGGCACCGGCGGCATGGTCGGCCACGCCGTCGAATACGCGGGGCCGGCGATCGAGGCGCTGTCGATGCCCGGCCGGATGACCATCTGCAACATGACGATCGAGGGCGGTGGAAGGGCGGGGATGATCGCTCCCGACGAGACGACCTTCGAGTGGGTCCGCGGGCGCGCCGGGCGCGCCCGAGGACTTCGACGGGGCGGTGGAGGGCTGGCGCTCGCTTCCGACCGAGCAGGGGGCCGGCTTTCGACACCGAGGTCGAGGTGGACGCGGCCTCGCTCTCGCCGATGGTCACCTGGGGCACGACGCCTGGGATGGTGGTCGAGGTGACCGACTCGGTGCCCGATCCCGACTCGCTCGGGCGAGGGCCCGGTCGACCCCGAGACGGCCAGGCGCGCCCTCGCCTACATGGACCTGAAGCCCGGCACGCCGATGACCGAGATCCCGCTCGATCGCATCTTCATAGGGTCCTGCACCAACTCGCGGGTCGAGGACCTCCGCGAGGCGGCTGAGGTCGTCGAGGGCCGCAGGGTCGCGAAGTCGCTGCGGGCGATGGTCGTACCCGGCTCCCAGCAGGTCAAGGCAGAGGCTGAGACCGAGGGGCTGGATGAGGTCTTCCGCTCCGCGGGCTTCGAGTGGCGCGAGGCGGGATGCTCGATGTGCCTGGGGATGAACCCCGACATCCTCGCCGAGGGCGAGCGCTGCGCGTCGACCTCGAACCGCAACTTCGAGGGCCGCCAGGGCAAGGGAGGGCGCACTCACCTGGTCAGCCCGAAGATGGCGGCTGCCGCGGCCGTCGAGGGCCATTTCGTCGACATCAGGGACTGGGCATGAAGGCCGGCATCTCCTCAGCTCCCTTCCGGGGATACCGGGTCCCGGCAGAAAGGAGCGCTTATGAGGGCCGTTGACGTCATCCAGGGGCAAGGTCTCGGTGCTCGACCGCGCCGACGTCGACACCGACCAGATCATCCCCAAGCAGTTCCTCAAACGGGTCGAGCGGACCGGCTTCGGCGAGTTCCTCTTCTACGACTGGCTTCGCTCCGGCGAGATCGAGCTGGAGCCGAACCCAATCCTCGTCACCGGCCGCAACTTCGGCAGCGGCTCCTCGCGCGAGCACGCACCCTGGGCGCTTCAGGACTTCGGCTTCGAGGCGATCGTCGCGCCCTCCTTCGCCGACATCTTCTACGGCAACTGCACCAAGATCGGGCTGCTGCCGGTCGTCCTCGACGAGGAGCACTGCAGGCTGCGTCGCCGAGGCCGGCGAGGCGCGGATCGACCTCGACGACGGCACCGTCGACTGCGAGGCCGGGGTGTTCGCGTTCGAGGTCGAGCCCGATATCAAGCACCGGCTGCTGAACGGCCTCGACGACATCGGGATCACCCTTCAGAACGTCGCCGCGATCGACGAGTACGAGTCATCCGGGCGCGCCGCCGGCGGGCCGGTCACCACGGCGCTGTGAGCGCGGGAAGGCGGCAGGGCCGCAGGAGTGGGATGCGGAGACCTATGACGAGGTCTCCGACCCCCAGT
This sequence comes from uncultured Actinomycetes bacterium, assembly GCA_963738305.1. Classification (GTDB taxonomy): domain Bacteria; phylum Actinomycetota; class Thermoleophilia; order Solirubrobacterales; family 70-9; genus JBBRHQ01. The sequence continues at coordinate 124,406 of CAVTVU010000012.1, forward strand.
TCTCCTGGGGGGTGGAGGTGCTCGAGCGCGCTCGAGCTGCGCGGCGACGAGAGGGCGCTCGACGCCGGCTGCGGCTCGGGCAGGGTCACCGCCGAGCTGCTCAAGCGCTTGCCCGAGGGCGAGCTGATCGCCGTCGACGGCTCGGCGGCGATGGTCGAGAAGGCGAGGGAGAGGCTGGGGGACGGCGCCACCTACATGGTCGCCGACCTCTGCGAGCTGCAGCTCTCCGAGCCCGTCGAGCTGGTCTTCTCGACCGCGACCTTTCACTGGATCGCCGACCACGAGCGCCTCTTCAAGCAGCTCCGCGCCGCGCTGGCTCCAGGC
>CAVTVU010000013.1:0-61171 GCA_963738305.1 uncultured Actinomycetes bacterium
TCCTCAGGGTGGCGAGGGAGCTGATCACCGGAGTCAGCGCCCGCGAGATCGACCGGATGGGGCCGGAGGTGATGGCTGGGATCCTGCCGCGGGTCTACCCGCAGATGCTCGACGAGGTCAACTCGCACATCGACGCAGGGCGCCCGACCTTCATCGTCAGCGCGGCCGGCAACGGGATCGTCTCGGTGCTCGCGACCGTGCTGAGGATGGCCGGCGGGATCGGGACGCGCTACGAGGTCGACAACGAGGGGCGCTTCACAGGCCGCTTCGACGGCCCCTTCGTCTACGGCGAGGGCAAGGTCGAGGCGATGCGGGCCTTCGCGGCCACCCACAGGATCGACCTGGGTGCCTCCTACGCCTATTCGGACTCTGCCTCCGACCTGCCGATGATGCGCGCCGTAGGGCATCCCGTCGCGGTCAACCCCGATCCGGCGCTGGCCGAGGTCGCCGCCCGGGAGGGCTGGCCTGTGATGCGCTTCGAGCGCCTGGGGCGCCGCCTGGGGATTGCCTCGGCCGCCCTCCTCGCCGGCCTGATCGGTCTCGGCGCCTCGCACGTCAGGCGCCGGCCCGAACTAAACTGAGCCGGATGGCGGTCGAGCCCAGCGCCCTCGAGCGCGACGCCGAGTTCAGCACCCTCTCCGGGCACCCGGTGAAGGGGCTCTACGGCCCCGAGGACGGCCCGGCCGACCCCGGGGAGAGCCTCGGCGCGCCCGGCGAGTTCCCCTTCACCCGCGGCCCCTACGAGACGATGTACCGCGGCCGCCTCTGGACGATGCGCCAGTTCGCCGGCTTCGGCACCGTCGCGGAGACCAATGAGCGCTTCCACTACCTGCTCGGTCATGGCCAGGAGGGCCTCTCGGTCGCCTTCGACATGCCGACCCTGATGGGCTACGACTCCGACCACGCGCGCTCCGAGGGCGAGGTCGGCCGCGAGGGGGTCGCCGTCGACACGCTCGACGACATGGTCCGCCTCTTCGAGGGAATCCCGCTGGCGGGCGTCTCGACCTCGATGACGATCAACGCGCCGGCGGCGATCCTGCTCGCCTTCTACGTTCTCGCCGCCGAGGAGCAGGGCACCGCGGCGGAGGACCTCGCCGGGACGATTCAGACGGACATCCTCAAGGAGTACATCGCCCAGAAGGAATGGTGCTTCCCGATCTCCCACGCGATGCGGCTGGTCACCGACATGGTCGAGTTCTGCGCCCGGCGGATGCCCCGCTGGCACCCGATCTCGATCTCCGGCTACCACATTCGCGAGGCGGGCTCGACCGCGGCCCAGGAGCTCGCCTTCACGCTCAAGGACGGCTTCACCTATGTCGCCGAGGCGATCGAGCGCGGCCTCGACGTGGACGACTTCGCGCCACGGCTCTCGTTCTTCTTCAACGCCCACATCGATCTCTTCGAGGAGATCGCCAAGTACCGGGCCGCCCGACGGATCTGGGCCAGGGAGATGCGCGATCGCTACGGGGCGAAGAAGCCCGAGTCGATGCGGCTGCGGTTCCACGCGCAGACCGCGGGGGTGAGCCTGACCGCCCAGCAGCCGCTCAACAACGTCGTCCGCACCACGATCGAGGCCCTCGCCGCGGTGATGGGGGGGACCCAGTCCCTGCACACGAACTCCTTTGACGAGGCCCTCGCGCTGCCGACCGAGGAGGCGGTGCGGCTGGCCCTGCGCACGCAACAGATCATCGCCGCGGAGTCCGGCGTCCCCAACACGGCCGACCCTCTGGGCGGCTCCTACTTCGTCGAGAAGCTGACCGACGAATTGGAGGCGGAGGCCTACGACTACTTCTCGCGCATCGACGAGCTGGGCGGCATGGTCGAGGCGATCCGCAAGAACTTCCCCCAGCGCGAGATCGCCGAGGCCTCCTTCACCTACCAGCAGGAGCTCGACGAGCGCCGCCGGATCGTCGTCGGGGTCAACGACTTCTACCACGAGGAGGAAGAGGTGCCGATCCTGCGGATCGACCCGGCGCTGGAGCGCAAGCAGGCGGAGCGCCTCGCGGCCAGCCGCGCGTCCCGCAACTCGGCGCAGGTCGAGCGTGCTCTGACCGAGCTGAAGGAGGCGGCGGCCTCGGAGCGCAACCTGATGGAGCCGATCCTCGCCGCGGCGCGGGTCCGCGCCAGCGAGGGCGAGATGATCGCCGCGATGCAGGAGGTGTTCGGGACCTACACCGAGTCGCCGGTCTTCTAGGCCGCGATTGGCGCGGAGGTCACGGACATCCGCGACTCACGCGCCAATCCCGAGGCGGGCCCGGAGCATGGCCGCGACGGAGGCCGGGCTGTTGGCGACCTGGCCCCAGGTGACGCGGCGAACCTCGTAGCCGAGCGTGGCGAGTGCAATGCCTCGGCGACGGTCCGACTCGAAGGCGGGGGCGCCGCGATGAGCGCGGTAGCCGTCGATGGCTGAGGGCGGCGGCCTTGCCGACGGCCAGCACATCCGCCATCCAGAGGCTGTGCTGTGAAAGCCCCGGCCGTCCAACGGCGAACACCCCCGGGTGGACGCGGTGCCGAGGGCCCGCACTAAGCTTGCGCCCCGATGAGTGCCGCCGCCGAGTCAGCCACCGCACGCAAGATCAGGGTCGTCGTGGCCAAGCCGGGGCTCGACGGTCACGACCGCGGGGCCAAGATCATCGCCCGCGCCCTGCGCGATGCCGGCATGGAGGTGATCTACACCGGGTTGCACCAGACGCCCGAGCAGATCGCCGAGACCGTGATCCAGGAGGACGCCGACGCGGTCGGCCTCTCGATCCTCTCCGGCGCCCACATGACCCTGGTCCCGCGCGTCGTCTCGCTGTTGAACGAGCAGGGCGTCGACGACGTCCTCGTCACGGTCGGGGGTACGATCCCCGCCGAGGACATTCCGGCGCTCAAGGAGCTGGGGGTGGCCGAGGTCTTCACGCCGGGGGCCGGTACCGACGAGATCGTCGAGTTCATTCGCTCCGGCGCCGCCGATCGCCACGCCGATTGACTGGTCAGTCAACCAGTCTCGACAATCGCTAATATCCCCGCCCGCAACGCACCGGCGAGCGGTCGTCCACGGCTCGCGGGGTGCCTCAGAATCCCCCTCAAGGAGGCCTTACGTGAAGATCTGCGTCCTGGTCAAAGAGGTACCGGACGCCGCGGTCCAGAAGCGCATCGATCCGAACACGATGCGGCTCGACCGAAGCGGCGAGAAGAACCTCAACCCCTTCGACACGCACGCGATCGAGGCCGCGATGCAGATCAAGGAGGGCGGCGCGATCCCGGTCGAGGAAGTTGTCGCGGTGACGATGGGCCCCGACTCGGCGGTGCGCGCCCTGCACAAGGCCGTCGCCCTCGGCGCCGACCGTTCGCTGCACCTCTCCGATGGCGCCCTCGAGGGCTCCGACGTCTGCGCCACCGGCTACGCCCTGGCGAAGCTGCTGGAGTCCGAGAGCCCCGATTTGGTCCTGCTCGGGCAGCAGTCCGATGACGGCGAGTGCTACACGATCGGCGCCGTCGTCGCCGACCACCTGAAGATGCCCTCGCTCACCCAGGTGATCAAGATGGACGTCGAGGACGGCAAGCTGCGCTGCGAGCGCCAGGCCGAATACGGCTACGACACGGTTTCGGTCGAGCTCCCGGCCGTGATCAGCGTCGGCGACGCTATCAACGAGCCCCGCTACCCGTCGCTAAAGGCGATCATGGGGGCGAAGAAGAAGCCGCTCGACACGAAGGCCACCGGCGACGCCGGGATCGAGGCCGACCGGGTCGGCGAGGGCGGCTCGCGAACTGCGGTCCTCGCACTCAACCCTCCGCCCCAGAAGGAGGCGGGGGAGATCATCGAGGACGAAGACACCAACGAGACGGTCGAGAAGATCGTCGCCTGGCTGGATGAAAGGAAGCTGATCTAGATGCCCGGCATCCTTGTCTACGCCCTCCACGATGACGAGGGCAACTTCAACAAGAACTCGCTCGGCGCGATCTCCGCGGCGTCCAAGCTCGCCGGCGAGCTCGGCGCCGACGCCGCCGCCGTGGTGGTGGGCGACGTGGCCGACGACGCCTGCGCCTCGCTCGGCTCCTACGGCGCGGCCAAGGTGTTCCGGGCCAGGGACGTGCCAGAGGGCCTGGCCCAGCCGATCGTCGACGTGATGGCCAAGGTGGTCGGCGACGAGGGCTACTCCTACGCCCTGTTCGGAGGCGGCCTGCTCGGCTTCGAGATCGGCGCGGGCCTCACCGCGCGCCTCGGCGCCGGCGTGACGATGGAGGTGACCGAGGTCAAGGTCGCCGACGGCAAGCTGGTCGCCGAGCGCCCGATCCTCCAGGACTCCCAGATCGCCGAGGTCGGCTATGTCGCGGAGCCCGGGATCATCATCGGGCGGCTGAACGCCTTCGACCTCGAGGAGTCCGGCTCCGGCGCGGCCGAGGTTGTGGACGTCGCGGTCGAGCTCTCGCCGTGGTCGGAGAAGGCCTCGATGGTGCAGCGGGGCGAGCAGCGCGGCGCCGACGTCAACATCGAGGACGCCGACGTGCTGGTGGGCGGCGGCCGCGGCCTCGGCGAGGCCGACGGCTTCAAGCTCTGCGAGGAGCTGGCCGAATCGATGGGCGGCGCCGTCGCCGCGACACGCGCCGTGGTCGACGCCGGCTGGTATCCGTACGCGGCCCAGATCGGGCAGACGGGGAAGACGGTGGCGCCGAAGCTCTACCTCGCCGCCGGCATCTCCGGGGCGATTCAGCACAAGGTCGGGATGCAGAACTCGGAGAACATCCTGGCGATCAACAAGGACCCCAACGCGCCGATCTTCGAATTCTCCGATCTCGGCGTGGTGGGCGACCTGCACAAGATCGTCCCCAAGCTGACCGAGGCGATCAAGGCGAAGAAGGGGTCCTAGCTCCCTATCGCGATGACCCACGCACCGGTCGAGTTCCCGCCCCCGTTCGATCCCGCCGACGTGATCGGTCCCCCGACCGATGCCGAGGAGGACCGGATCGAGGTCGGGGTGGCGATCGTCGGCGGCGGCCCGGCGGGGCTCGCCTGTGCGATCAAGGTCATGCAGCTCCTGGAGGACGAGCCGGAGCTGAGCGAGCGCCTCGGCGAGGTCCCCGTGGCGGTGATCGAGAAGGGCAAGGTCGCCGGGGCCCACCTGCTCTCGGGGGCCAACATGCGCCCGTCGGCGATGCGGGAGCTGTTCCCCGACCTGGACCCCTCCGAGTGGCCGGTCTACCAGGAGGTGACCAAGGACGCCGTCTACTTCCTCACCTCGAAGGCGGCTTTCCCCCTGAAGCCGATGCCGCCCAACTTCCGCAACCACGGCAATTACGTCACCTCGGTCGCGAAGCTGGGGCGGTTCCTCGGCGACAAGGCCGAGGAGGCCGGCGTCTACCTGCTCTCCGAGACCGCGGCGACCAAGCTGCTGGTGTCCGACCGGATCGTCAAGGGCGTTCGCTCTGGCGACCGCGGCCGCGGCAAGGACGGCGAGGAGCTGGCCAACTTCGAGCCCGGCTCGGACGTGGTGGCCAAGGCGACGGTGCTGGCCGAGGGGACCCTGGGCCACCTCACCTACGCCGCGCTCGACTATTTCGACCTGCACGGGGTGGACCCGCAGCGCTGGGAGCTGGGCGTGAAGGAGGTCTGGGAGGTCCCAGAGCCGCTCGACCGGGTGATCCACACCCTCGGGTGGCCGCTGCGCTGGAGCGGCAAGTACGCGGAGGCGGGCGGCAGCTTCATCTACCCGATGGGGGAGGACAAGGTCTGCGTCGGCCTGGTGGTCGGCCTCGACTACACCGACGCCACCTTCAGCTGTCACGACGCCCTCCAGCTGATGAAGACCCACCCATTCATCAAGAAGATCCTCGACGGCGGCAAGCGGGTCGCCTGGGGGGCGAAGACGATCCCCTCGGGCGGCTACTGGTCGATGCCGAAGCGCCTCTCGGTTCCCGGGATGGTGATCGCCGGCGACGGGGCGGGGATGGTCAACATCGCCGAGTTGAAGGGCGTCCATTACGCGATGCACGCCGGGATGTACGCGGCGGAGGCGATCGTCGCGGCGCTGAAGGAGGACTCGGTCAACTTCGACGCCTACGACGAGAAGGTCCACGATTCGGTGATCGAGAAGGACATCTACCGGTCCCGCAACATGCGCCAGCCGCTCTCCAAGGGCCTGATCGCCGGTGGGATCGTCGGCAGCTCGATGGTCGCTACGAAGGGCGCCTTCCCCGGCGGGCATTGGAAGAACGAGGACGACGCCGAGGTCGAGATGAAGATTGGCAAGGCGGCCGAGGGCTATCCGAAGCCGGACAACGAGCTGACCTTCAACAAGCTCGACTCGGTCTTCCTCTCGGGCAACGCGACCCGCGACGACGCGCCCAACCACATCCGGGTGCAGACCAGGGTACCGCGCGAGATCGCCCAGACCTGGGTGTCTATGTGCCCGGCGCAGGTCTACGAGATCCCCGATGAGCAGCTCGAAAACGGGGCCACGGAGGTCGACGTCCACGTCACCGCGTCGAACTGCGTGCAGTGCGGGGCGATCACCGCCAAGGGCGGCCGCCTGACGCTGCCGGAGGGCGGCGACGGCCCGCTGTATCAAGAGACCTGAGCGCTCGAATACGCTCGCGGCGTGCTGGTCCTGGGCATAGCGGCCGCCGCCGCCTCCTCGTGCTTCTACAACCTCTCGATCGCGATGCAGGCCCTGCAGGCGCGCGAGGTGCCCTCCGACCACGGCCTTCGGGCCTCGCTGCTGGTGCGGCTGGTGAAGAACCCGCGCTGGCTGGGGGCGACCGGAGTCGGCCTGCTTGGCTGGCCGCTGGAGCTGGCGGCCCTGCTCCTGGCGCCGCTGACCGTGGTCCAGCCGGTCCTCGCCTCTGGGCTCCTGCTGCTCCTCTACCTCGGTGCCAAGCGGCTCGGGGAGCGGCCGGGCCCGCGCGAGTTCGTCGCGATCGCGGCGATCCTCGGCGGGCTGACCGGGGTCGCCCTGGCGGCGCCGGAGCGGACGACCGAGCACGCCTCACCCCTGGCTCTGGCGCTCTCCCTGGGCGCGATCGCCGTGGTCGCCCTGACGCCGTTGGTGCTCCGCTCGAGGGTGGCCCCGGGTGCCTTCATCGTCGTCATCAGCGCCGGCTGCGGCTACGCCTGGACCGGGATCGTCAGCAAGCTGGTCACCGACCAGCTCGCTGCGGGCGCGATCCTCGTCGCGCTCGCCTGGCTGGCCACCCTCGCCGCCTCCGAGTTCGTCGCGCTGCTCAGCGAGATGAGCGCCCTGCAGCGGCGCCCGGCCACCCGCGTGGCCCCTCCGATGTTCACGGTCCAGGTGCTGATCCCGGTCCTGCTGGCGCCGTTCCTGTTCGGAGAGAGCTGGGGGGACACGCCGCTCGGCGGTGTCGTGCTCGGAGCCTCGATCGCGCTCGCGGTTGCCGGCACGGCCCTGGTCGCCGCCTCCCCGGCGGTGGCCGGCGTGCTGGAAACCGCCGCGCAGCGCGAGGGAGCCGCCCCCGGACGCGGAGCGGGAGCCAGGTGACGGCTGGCCCCGCTGCTAGCCTCCGGGCGCGCATGATCACGCCCTCCGGGCGAGTGCCTTGATAGCCAGCGCGCACTCCGCCGATAAGAAGCCTGAGGAAGCAATGTCACCGCCCGCGCCCGCAGACGCCACCCGGCCCGATGCCTCGGCCTTCGCCATCGGCTTCGACCATCGCGACCGCGCCCGGTTGCATGGGCTGTGGGACGAGGTGCTCGACTCCGAGCAGTGGTCCGAGGGGCCGATGCTGGGCCGCTTCGAGGAGGGTTGGGCCGGATGGAACCGACTGCCGCACGCGGTCGGGCTGTCGAGCTGGGCCGGGGGCGCCCTCGCCGCCCTCGAGTTCGCCGGGGTCCGCGGCGGGACCGTGCTCTGCCCTTCGAACACCTTCATGGCGACGCCGCTGGCCGCGATCAAGGCCGGGGCCGAGGTCGAGTTCGTCGACTGCAACCGCGAAGACCTCTGCATGTCGTTCTCCGACTTCGAGGCCAAGGCGGAGCGGCTGCGCCCCCGCGCGGCGATCCTCGTCCACATCGGCGGCCACATCGCCTTCGACGCCGAGCGGATCGCCGCCTACTGCCGCGAGCGCGGGATCTTCCTGCTCGAGGACTGCGCGCACGCCCACGGCGCCGACTGGAGCGGCGCCCGGCCGGGCTCATGGGGCGACGCCGGGGTCTTCTCGCTGTACGCGACCAAGACGGTCTCGACCGGCGAGGGCGGTGTGCTGGTCACCTCCGACTCAGGCCTGGCCGAGTTCGCCCGCAGCTTCCGCAACTACGGCAAGTTCGAGCACGTGGTCGAGGGCCTCAACTTCCGGATGAGCGAGTTCACCGCCGCCCTCGGCCTGCTCGCCGTGGAGCGGATGGAGGAGATCGTCGCCTGGAAGAACTCCTACGCGCGCGAGCACCTCGACCCCGTGCACCCGGCACGGCTGGAGCTGCCGGAGGGAATGACCTCGGGCCTCTACAAGTACATCGTCTTCGAGGAGATCGAGCGCTCCAGCGGCCGCGTCTACGAGGAGCCCTGCCACCGGACCATGGGGGCCGCGACCGAGCTGCCGAACACCGACTGGGTCGCCTCCAATCACTGGTGCGTCCCGCTCTACTACCGACCCGCCTCGCGCCAGGCCGTCCTGGAGCAGGCGTGAGGGTCCTGGTCACAGGGGGCGCCGGCTTCATCGGCTCGCACGTGGTCGATCGTCTGATCGAGCGCCGTATCACGCCGAGGATCTTCGACCTCAGCGCCTCGCCCTACCACTCGCCGCTCGAGGTCGAGACCTTCACCGGCTCGATCACCGACCCCGCCAACCTCGACCTGGCGATGCGCGACTGCGACGCGGTCATCCACCTCGCCGCGGTCGCCGACGTCGCCCACGTGGTCGGCGATCCGGTGCTGGCGGAGGAGATCAACACCCGCGGCACCCTCAACGTGCTCGAGTCCGTGGGCCGCGCCGGGGTGGGGCGGGTCGTCTACGGCAGCACCACCTGGGTCTACAGCGACGCCGAGCAGCACGCGGTCGACGAGGAAACGCCGATCCCGGCGCCGCGGCATCTCTACACGGCCACCAAGCTGGCCGGGGAGACCTACTGCGCGGGCTACGCCGAGCTCTTCGACCTCTCCTATACGGTGCTGCGCTTCGGCATCCCCTACGGGCCGCGGGCGCGGGCAGCCGGAGTCGTCGCCCGATTCATCGACCTCGCCCTCGACGGCGAGTCGCTGACCATCGCCGGGGACGGCCAGCAGTGCCGCAGCTTCGTCTACGTCGAGGACCTGGCGGCCGGCGTGGTCGCGGGGCTGGTTCCCGAGGCGGAGAACCGCACCTACAACCTGTCCAGCGACGAAACCGTGACGATCCTCGAGATCGCCGAGACCGTGCAGGAGATGACCGGCGGCTGCGAGATCGTCCACACGCCCCCCCGGCCCGGCGACTTCCCCGGCAAGGAGATCTCCAGCGTCCGTGCCCGCGAGGAACTTGGATGGGTGGCCGAGACGCCCTTCCGCGAGGGCGTGCGGCGCTACGTCGAATGGGTCCGCGCGTCCCGCAGGCCGCGGCGCGCGCCGGTCGCTCAGCCCGGCACGCCCAAGGTGCCGCTGAACGGCGATCGCGCCCCCACGGCGCTGCTGGCAGGCTCCGAGAAGGCGGTCGAGGAGCCGACCCGGGTACTGGTGCTGACCGCGGACATCGGCGAGGGGCACGACCTGCCGGCCCGGATCATCGCCGCCGAGGTGGAGCAGGAGATCCCGGGCAGCGAGGTGGAGATCGCGAACGGCCTGGCGGCGATGGGGCGGATCCTCTATGCGGTCGTCTGCGGCGGCTCGAAGGTGACCTTCCGCTGGCTGCCCTGGTTGTTTGATTTCCAGTACTGGCTGATCGCCCGATTCGCCCCGACCCGCTGGCTCGCCACCCGGCTCAATTACTGGCTCGGCTCCCGCGGGCTGCTGCGGCTGATCGCCGAGCACGACCCGGACGTCGTCATCTCGACCTATCCCGGGGTCACCGCGGTCCTCGGCATGCTGCGCCAGAAGAGGCGCCTTCCGATCCCGGCTCAGTCGGCGATCACCGACCTCGCCGGCCTATATCACTGGGCGCATCCCGGGATCGACATGCACTACGTCACCCATCCGGAGTCGATCGAGGAGGTGCAGCGGATCGCCGGGCCGGCGAGCGTCGAGTGGGCGCGGCCGCCGATCTCGCCCGATTTCCTGATGCCGCGGACCCGCGGAGATGCGCGCCGCGCCCTCGGGGTTCCCGCCCATGCGCGGGTCATCCTCGTCTCCGGAGGGGGGTGGGGAGTCGGAGACCTGGAGGGCGCGGTCAGGGCTTCGCTGGCAGTCGAGGACACCATTGTCGCTTGCGTCACCGGCCGCAACCACGCCGCACGCGAGAAGCTCGAGCAGCGCTTTGGCGGGGAAGAGCGACTGAGGATGCTCGGCTTCACCGAGCAGATGAGCGACTGGATGGCCGCCGCCGATGCGATGGTCCACTCGACCGCGGGACTGACCGTGCTGGAGGCCCACATCCGCGGCTGCCCGGTGGTCTCCTACGGCTTCTCGGTCGGCCATCTGCGGGCCAACAACAGCGCCTTCGAGCGCTTCGGCCTGGCCGAGGTGGCGCGATCCGAGCATGAGCTCGAGTCGGTGCTGCGCCACGTCACCCGCGAGCGCCGCGCTCCCGCCTCGACCTTCGCCTCCCTGCCCTCGATCGCCTCGAAGACCCTCGCGGCGCGGCCCCGCGTACGTCCGCAGGCGGTCTGGCACTTGCGGGTCAACAAGCTCGCCACGGCGGGGCTGATGACGGTGATCGCGACGATCCTGATCATCGCCGTCGCCGCCTCGGTCAACTGGGACACTCCCTACCGGGTGATCGCGAAGCCGATCGAGCGGCGCCTGCACATCGGCAAGCAGGCGGCGGTTTCCCAGCCGCTCGACCGGACGGAAGACGAACCGGCCACGCGATGAGCCGCGGCGTCGCCGCCGGCGCACCTGGGGGCCGCCGCGGTGCTCCATGCCGGGCCGGCGCTGGCGCCGGTCGTCCCGGGCGTGGGCCCGGCCCTCGGCCTGCGCCACCGGCTCGATCCGGGCCGCGGGGTCGCTCTCACCTTCGACGACGGACCTCACCCGCAGGGGACCGAGCGAATCCTTGAGCTGCTGCGGGCCGGCGGGGTGACGGCGACCTTCTTTTTGGTCGGTGAGCAGGTCGAGCGCCACCCGGCGCTCGCCGGGGAGATCGTCGCCGCCGGCCACGGCGTCGGCCTGCACTGTCACCGCCACCGCAACATGCTGCGGCTCGGGCCGGGTGACGTCCGGGCAGACCTGGAGCGGGGGCGAGCCCTGATCGAGGAGGCGACGGCGCGGCCGATTGCCCTGCACAGGCCGCCGTACGGCATCTACAGCGGCGGCGGTCTCGCCATCGTGCATGGTCGCGGCTGGGAGCCGGTGCTGTGGTCGCAGTGGGGGCGCGACTGGGCCCGGCGGGCCAGCGGGGAGTCGATCGCCCGCCTCTGCACCCGCAGCCTGCGGGGCGGCGATGTCCTGCTCCTCCACGACGCCGACCACTACAGCGTCCCCGGCTCCTGGCGGAACACGGCCGCGGCGATGCCGCTGATCCTCGACGAGGTCGAGCGCCGCGGGCTCGAGATCGTGCCTGTCGCTGGGCCGGTCTAGAAGTACTGCTGCGACGCCACCGGCATCGGCCCAGTCTTCGGCGCCGGGATCGGCGCGTCGACGAGCCGGCGCTCGCGAGGCGGTGCGACGGTCCATTTCTCGCAGCCGGCGAATGCCTCGTTGAGGCGGCGCGCCAAGGTGCTGCGCGGCTGGTCCTGGTCGAAGATCCTCTTGGCCATGCCTCCGTCCTTCCGGGTCAGGTGACTGACTGCGGGAAGGATGGCGCTCGTGTCAGACGTATCGCAAGCGCGGCCCGAAAAAGAACCCCCAGCTTGCGGAAACGGCTTCCTAAGGGCCGATGAAGGCGAAAATCGCCTCCGCCAGGCGCTGTGGCTGGTCGAGGGCCACGAAGGTCTTGGCGCCGGGGATTGGCTCGATCCTCGCGTCGGGCAGCCTGGCCGCCAGTCTCTCGGCATGGCGGATCGCGAAAAGGCGGTCCTCCGGACCCCAGGCGAGCAGCACCGGCCGCTCGTAGCCACCGAGGCGGGCCGAGGCCTCCGCCAGGTCACGGTTGCGGAATCCAGCGGTCAGCTTCCTGGCGTCCTCGCGGATCCGGGCGTCGGCGCTCGACGGCGCGAGCCATGCATCCACGAGCTCAGCGGGCAGCGGTCGATCGGTCAGGAGTCCGTAGGTGAAGCGGCGCACCGGACCCAACCGGAATGGGACCGTGAGCGCTGCGAAGCCACCGGGCACCCGGGCGAGGGGCGGCATCGCGTTGAAGGGGAACGGTGGGAAGTTGTCCTCGGTGTCGCAGTTCGTCAGGACCAGGCGGTCGACCAGCTCGGGCCGCTGGGCGGTGAGCATCTGCGAGACGGCGCCGCCCGAGTCGTTTCCGACCACAGTCGCTTGCTCGATCCCAAGCCTGTCTAGGAACTCACCGACCAGTGAGGCCATGGCGGGCGGCGCGAGGTCTGCGGTGGGCTTCATCGGCAGCATGTGGGAGCCCATCGGCCAGTCGGGAACGATGCAGCGGAAGCGCTCGCTGAGCAGATCGGCGACCCCATCCCAGAGGCGACCGTCGACCAGCAGGCCGTGGACGAAGAGGATCGGCTCGCCCTCGCCGGCCTCCCGGTAACGGACGGTTCCCGCGGAAAGCTCCAGCTCGCGGTGGGGGAGCGACGCGAAGCGCCCCGTCTGCCCGGATTGATTGGCTTCGGTGGCTGTGCTCATTCTGGTCCTCCTGGTGCTCGGGGCCGTTGACATACAAACAGTAGGTATCTAACATACATACAGTATGAATGTCAAGGCGGGAGAGGAGGAGGCGCCTCGGGGGGCGGGCCGAAAGGCCGAGCAGTCTGAGGCAACCAGGGCGGCGCTGGTCGCGGCGGCCCGTCGCCTGTTCGGCGAGCGAGGCTACTCCGCCGTCGGCACCGAGCAGGTGGTGCGCTCTGCCGGCGTGACCCGAGGCGCCCTCTACCACCACTTCGCAGGCAAGAGCGACCTGCTCGAGGCGGTTTACCGGCAGGTCGAGGAGGAGTTGACGACCCGGATCGCCGAGACCGCCCTCGGCTCAGGAGCAGCGAGCCCCATCGGGTCGATGAGGGCGGGGATCGCGATGTTCATCGACGCCTGCGCCGAGCCCGAGGTGCAGCGGATCGTCCTCCTCGACGCCCCGGCCGTCCTCGGGTGGGACCGCTGGCGCGAGATCGCCGCCTCCTACGGCCTCGGTCTGATCGAGGCCAGCCTCGAGGCGGCGATCGAGTCGGGTGAGATCCCCGCCCAGCCGGTGAAGCCGCTGGCGCACGTGCTGATGGGAGCGATGGACGAGGCGGCGATGCTCGTTGCCCGCTCCGCAGACCCGGGGGTTCGCGCGGAGGTGACCGCCGTCCTCGAGCGGCTGTTGGAGAGCCTCAGGAGCCCAGCGGAGTGAGCCCGCCCAGCGCCGGCCGGGCGCTGGCCGGACCACCCCGGACCGCGCGAGATGTCTCACGCTCCTCGGCGGCGGGGGCGGTCAGCTCGGCGCAGACGGCCTCGACCACCGCCGGGTCGAACTGGCCCCCGGCGCAGAATCGAAGCTCCTCGATCGCCTCGGCGCCGCCGCGGGCTGGCGAGTAGGGACGCTCGGCGGTCATCGCGTAGAAGGCGTCGCAGGCGAAGATGATGCGGGAGGCGAGCGGTATATCGTCGCCGGCGAGCTCGTCGGGGTAGCCGGTCCCGTCGAATCGCTCGTGGCTGGAGCGGACGATCGGGGCCACCGGGGCGAGCGACGGGGCGGCGGCGACGATCCTCTCCCCGAAGATCGTGTGGCGCTCGATGAAGCGGCGCTCCTCCGTGTCGAGGGGCCCAGGCTTCTGCAGGAGCGCGTCAGGGATCGCCATCTTGCCGATGTCGTGCAGCTGGGCCGCGCGATGCAGGAGGGTGAGCTCACCCGGCTCGAGGCCGAGACGCTGCCCGACCTTCATTGCCAGCCCTGCGACGCTGTGGACGTGACGGCCCAGCTCGGGCTGGCGCTCCTCGAGCGCCGCCAGCAGGGCCTCCTCGACCTGGCTGCCGGCGGAGACCCGGCCGGAATCCTTGCGCTCGTAGAGCCGCACGTCCGCCGTCTGCAGCGCGGCGCTCGGGTGCGAGGCCTCCTCGGGGATCAGCACGCGACCCCACGAGCTGGACACCTCGAATCCGCCGCCGTCCTCCCGCAGCGCCGCGGTGGCGGCCGCGGTCGCCGCCTCGAACTCGCGTGGCTCGCAGTGCAGGAGGACGCAGAACTCGTCGCCCCCGATCCGGTAGGCGGATCCGTAGGGGCTGACCGCCTCCCGCAGCGCCCGGCCGAGGCGGCGCAGCAGCGCGTCGCCGGCGGGGTGCCCGAAGGTGTCGTTGTAGAGCTTGAAGCCGTCGAGGTCGAAGAGCAGGAGCGCCACCGGCTCATCGGTGGTGGCGCCGCGGCACTCGCGGGCCAGGTCGGTCTGCATCCGGCTGCGACTGCCGAGTGAAGTGAGCCCGTCCGTCTGAGCGCGCTCCAGCAGCGTCTGGTTCTGGCGGACGCTGGCCGCGAGGCGGGCGAGGATGGCGATCACGGTCGCCGCGGCGAGCAGCACCGAGAGACCGCTGGCGGGGGAGAGGTAGTGCATCAGCAGCAGGCCGACAACGATCCCGCCGAAGAACCCCGGGACCATCAGCTCGCGCCAGCCCTCCAGCAGGACGAAGGATCGCGCGGGTCGCACCTCCGATTGCCAGGCGGCGACCCCGAGCGTCGATGCCGACAGCAGGTAGACCGGCTCGGTCCAATCGCCGGCCGAGGCGCTGCTGCTCGCCGATTGGAGGCTGAATCCGATGTCGGCGAAGGCGGTCAGCGCCAACCCCACGAGGAGCATCGTCCAGGTCCTCCCCGGCTGCCAGTTCGTCAGGGCGAAGACGCCGACGATGGCGCTCAGCAGGACGATGTCGAGGAGCGGGTACGTGAGGTTGACGATCACCTCCGCCTCGCTCCCGGTGGCGCGGTCCGCGAGGAAGTCGAAAATCCAGGTCGTGCCGAGGGCAGCGGTACCGAGGGCCGCCACCAGGGCGTCCATCCACAGCCCGGGATCGATATCCCGGATCCTGGCGCGTACCAGCAGCCACAGCCCGGCGAGGAAGAACGGGTAGAGCGCCAGATAGCCGATGTCCGACAGCGACGGGGAGGGGGGCGAGGGGTCGTTGTAGTAGAACCAGGTCCAGTAGCTCTCGCCCGCCGCCCAGGCGAGGATGCCGGCCCCGATCAGGATCCAGGCTCCGCGCTCCCTGGGGCTGTGGTAGGCCCGCGCCAGGCAGGCGACGCCGGCGCAGATCACGACCAGGTCGTAGATCGGCCCGCCGACCGTGAACGCAAGACCTTCGCCGCTGACGCCGAAGGCGTCGAAGACCGCGATCAGCGCGGTCGCTCCGAACAAGCAGAAGCCCAGCCTGCTGCGGATCTTGGCCGCGCGACGCTCGTAGCGCTCGGAGCTGTCCGTCCTGCTCGACACCCTCTCGATATCGGCAGGACCCCCGCTAGACTTCACCGCCCGATGAAGTCCGGAATACACCCCGAGTACAAGCTCTCGAACGTCCACTGCTCCTGCGGGAATCAGTTCTACACCCGCTCGACCTCGGCCGATTTGCACGTCGAGCTGTGCTCCGCCTGCCACCCCTTCTACACGGGCAAGCAGAAGCTGGTCGACACCGGCGGGCGGGTGGAGCGCTTCCAGCGGCGCGCCGCCAAGCGCGCCAAGGCCGGGAACTAGCCCTCCGTGGACACCCGCAACGGTGCCGACCCGATGCGGATGCCCGACGGCGCCCTGGTCGCCAAGCGCGACGCACCCGTTGGCGGTCAGGCTGTGCTGGAGGGCGTGATGATGCGAGGGATCTCCGTCTGGGCGGTCGCGGTTCGCGAGCCCGAGGGTGAGATCGACGTCAGCTCCGAGCCGCTCGTCTCGTGGGCGAAGCGCCACCGGTTCCTGCGCCTGCCCGTGGTTCGCGGCGTGGTCGCGCTGGCGGAGTCGATGAAGATCGGCTTCCGCGCGCTGGCGATCTCCGCGAACGCCCAGCTCGATCCCGAAGAGCAGGAGGAGATCGGCGGCTTCACCTGGGGCGTCACGATCGTGCTGTCCCTGCTCCTCGCCGTCGGCCTCTTCTTTCTGATCCCCGTCGGGGCGACCAGCCTGATCAAGGACCAGCTCGGCTCCCCGTTCGTGTTCTGGCTGGTCGAGGGTGTCCTGCGCACGGCGATCTTCATCGGCTACATCGTGCTGATCAGCCGCCTCTCGGACCTGCGGCGGGTCTTCGAGTACCACGGGGCGGAACACAAGACGATCTCCTGCTACGAGGCTGAGGACGAGCTGGTCCCGGCCCGGGCCAAGCTCTATTCCCGCCTCCACCCACGCTGCGGAACCAGCTTCCTGCTGGTCGTGATGGTGCTGGCGATCTTCGTCTTCGCCCCGATCGGCCTGCCTGCCTGGTACTGGCTGCTGGCGTCCCGCATCCTCGGCATCCCACTTATCGCCGGGCTCTCCTACGAGGTGATCAAGTGGGCCGGCAAGCATCGCCGCAAGGCCTGGGTCCGGGCCGTGATGTGGCCGGGCCTGATGCTCCAGAACCTCACCACCCGCGAGCCCGACGAGGAACAGCTCGCGGTGGCGATCGCGGCGCTGGAGGCGGTGCTCGCGGTCGAGAGCCCGCTGGAGGTAGGCGCCTCCCCGATCGAGATAGTCGCCTGAGCCACCCCCGGAGGGTGGGACCTTTGAGCTGCGATATGCGCGGTTGAAGGGTCCCACGTCGGTCGGGTGTGACGGGGGGCCGGCAAACGTCACAATCCCTGCGAATGATCGAGTCGCTGGTGAAACAAATCGAGGGCCGGGTTTCCGAGCTCGAGGCTCAGATGTCCGACCCGGAGGTGATCGCCGATCGCGAGCGCTACGCGCAGGTGGGGCGCGATTACCGTGAGCTGGAGCCCGCCCATGCGCTGGCGCTCTCCTACCTGCGACTGCGCGACGACCTCGAGGGCGCCCGGGAGATGCTCGACGAGGACGGCGAGGACCCGGAGCTGCGGGCGGTGATCGCCGAGGCTCCGGCGCGGCTCGAGCAGCTCGAGGAGGAGATCCGCCTGGCGATGGTCGAGCGCGACCCGAACGACTTCAAGAACGTCCTGGTCGAGATCCGCGCCGGGACCGGGGGGGACGAGGCGGCGCTCTTCGCCGGCGACCTCTTCAAGATGCTGACCCGGTACGCCGAGGACCAGGGACTCTCGACGGAGGTGATCTCGCAATCAGCGGCCGAGGTCGGTGGGTTCAAGGAGGTCACCTTCGGTATCAAGGGGGAGGGCGCCTACTCGGTGTTCAAGTACGAGGGCGGTACCCACCGCGTCCAGCGCGTCCCCGCAACCGAGTCGCAGGGGAGGATCCACACCTCGACGGCGACCGTGGCGGTGCTGCCGGAAGCCGAGGAGGTCGAGGTCGAGATCGACCCGAACGACCTCCAGATCGACGTCTACCGCTCCTCCGGCCCGGGCGGGCAGTCGGTGAACACGACCGACTCGGCGGTGCGGATCACCCACCAGCCGAGCGGGATCGTCGTCTCGATGCAGGACGAGAAGTCCCAGCTCCAGAACAAGGACCGGGCGATGCGGGTACTGCGGGCGCGGCTGTATGAGCAGAAGCTCGCCGAGCAGCAGGCCGAGATCGCCTCCGAGCGCCGCGCCCAGGTCGGCAGCGGGGAGCGCTCGGAGAAGATCCGTACCTACAACTTTCCCCAGGGCCGGGTCACGGATCACCGCATCAAGCTCACCTCCCACAACCTCGACGGGGTCTTGGGGGGCAATTTGGCCGAGTTCAGCGACGCCCTGGCCGCCGAGGAGAAGCGGATGCGGCTCGAGGCCCAGGCCGCCGATGCCACCTGAACCGGCCGAACGCAACCTTTCGCGCCCAATGGGCACTGAACGTGCAGTTCGGCGGGGGGCTTCGGTGGGGGAGGCACTGCAAGGCGCCACCGAGGCGCTCGCCGCCGCGGGGGCCGACTCGCCGCGCCTCGACGCGGAGCTGCTGCTCAGCTGGGCGACCGGGCTGGAGCGAGCGCGGCTCGCGGCGGCCCCGGAGACCGAGCTGCCGGGGGAGCCGCGCGGGAGTTCGCGGTGTTGGTGCGGCGACGCCTGCGCCGCGAGCCGGTCGCCTACATCCTCGGGAGCAAGGGATTCCGCGGGGTCGAGGTCGGCGTCGACCGGCGGGTGCTGATCCCCCGTCCCGAGAGCGAGTTGCTGGTCGAGGTGGCCGTGGAGCTCTCGCCTCGGCGGGTGCTCGACGTCGGCACCGGCTCGGGTGCCGTCGCGCTGGCGATCGCGGACGAGCTGAGGGAATGCGAGGTGACCGCCACCGATACCTCCCCCGCCGCTCTGGTGGTTGCGCGGGCCAACGCTCGCCGCCTCGGTCTCGAGGGCGCGGTCAGGTTCGTGACGGGCTCGGTGCCCGAGGGCGAGAGCTTCGACCTCGCGGTCGCCAACCTGCCCTACGTCGCCGAGGGCGAGCGCGACTCACTATCGCCGGAAATCGCGGCCTGGGAGCCGCCGGAGGCCCTGTTCGCGGGCCCGGACGGCCTTGACGCCTTCCGCGAGGTCGTGCCCCTGCTCGCAAACGCGACTGCGGCGATCGCCCTCGAGGTAGGCGCCGGTCAGGCCGATGACGTGGCAGGCCTCGCCGCCGAGAGCGGCTTCGAATCGCTGGAGGCCCGGCGGGACCTCGCGGGCTTCGAGCGGGTTGTGGTGGGGAGGCGGTGACGGACACCGTCTCGATCGAGCGCGACGGTGCCGGCGCGGCGCGTGCCGCGTTGGAGCGCTACATCGCGGCGGGCGGGGTGGCTGTGTTTCCCGCCGACGGCCTCTACGGCCTCGCCTGCGACCCGCTCGATGCGGCGGCGATCGCGCGAATCCACGGGATCAAGGGCCGCGACGACGGCAAGCCCTCGGCGATAATGTACTTCTCGCCCCTGGCGATGCGCGAGCTCGTAGCGGGGCTCGGCCCCCATACGCAGCAGGCCGTGGCGGCGCTGATGCCGGGCCCGGTGACCCTGGTCGTCGCCAACCCGGAGCGTCGCTTTTCGCTGGCCTGCCGGGAGGACCCCGACCGCCTCGGGGTGCGACTGATCGAGGGGCCCCTGGCCGGCGCCGCCTGCCCGGTGTTCCAGACCAGCGCGAACCGCAGCGGCGAGCCGCCGCCCCCGCGCTTCCCGGAGATCGACTCCGGCCTGCTCGCCGCGACCGACCTGGCGATCGACGGTGGTGAGCTGACCGGGGCGCCCTCGACCGTGATCGACGTCACCGGTATCGAGCAGGGTGAGTGGCGCATCCTGCGCGAAGGCGGACTCCCCGCGCCGCAGGTCGAGGCCGCCCTCGCGCCAGCCTGAGCCCGGCCCGGCGAGACGTAATTTAGTCACCATTAGGGTGTCTTGATCACGTCTCGGCAGCGGCGGCGGGTTCAGGGGTCCGCCACCGAGGCGCGGGCCTCCTCGATCGTCGCGAAGACGTGGATCCGGTAGGCCATCGCGTCGCGCACCTCCCAGACCAGCACCACCTCCTGGGAGACCTCGATGCCGCTGCTGCGCCCCCGTCCGCGCAGCACGGCTGTTGCGAGCACCCGGCCTTCGCCGAGGTCCTCGAAATCGCGGGCCGCGAACCCGATGCCCTCCATGCCGTCGCCGAAGGAGTCCCAGTAGCGCTGCATGCCCTCACGCCCCCGATAGGTGTCGGGCTCGGCGGCTAGACCGGGAGGCGTCGTCATCTCGAACTCTGGGTGGATCAGCGGCAGGATCCCCTCGAGCCCCTCCTGCGCCAGGGTCTCAAAACCCGCTCGCACCATCTCCACGTCCGCAGCCGACACCGGCGGAAGCGTAGCCCCGGAGGGCTCGGGCACCATTGCTATGGTCGAGCGCGATGAGCCCCGAGCTGCCCGAGGACTTCCAGAGCGCGACGCTCGCCGAGGTGGATCCAAAGATCGCCGCCGTGCTCGAGGGAGAGTTGCGTCGCCAGCAGGGGACGCTGGAGATGATCGCCTCCGAGAACTTCGTGCCCCGCGCCGTGCTCGAGGCAGCCGGCTCGGTCCTCACCAACAAGTACGCCGAGGGCTACCCGGGCCGCCGCTACTACGGCGGCTGCGAGGAGGTCGACGTCGCCGAGCAGCTCGCGATCGACCGCGCCACGGAGCTTTTCGGCGCCGAACACGCCAACGTCCAGCCCCACGCCGGCGCTCAGGCGAACAACGCCGCCTACATGGCGCTGATCGAGCCGGGCGAGACGATCATGGGCCTGGCGCTCGACCACGGCGGCCACCTCACCCACGGGATGAAGCTCAACGTTTCCGGCAAGCTCTATGAGGTCGTTGCCTACCACGTCAGCCGCGAGGATCTGCGAGTGGACATGGAGGAGGTCGAGCGGCTCGCCCACGAGCACCGGCCGAAGGTGATCGTCGCCGGATGGTCGGCCTACCCGCGCCAGCTCGACTTCGCCGCCTTCCGGGAGATCGCCGACACGGTCGACGCCAGGCTGATGGTCGACATGGCGCACTTCGCGGGCCTTGTCGCCGCCGGCGAGCACCCCAACCCCGTCGAGCACGCCGACGTCGTCACCACGACCATCCACAAGACCCTCTGCGGGCCGCGCAGCGGGATGATCCTCTGCCGCGAGGAGTACGCCAAGGACATCGACCGCTCCGTCTTCCCGGGGCAGCAGGGCGGGCCGCTCATGCACGTGATCGCCGCCAAGGCCGTGGCGCTGGGGATCGCGTCGACGGAGCCTTTCCGGGCCCGCCAAAGGCAGACGATCGCCAATGCCCGGGCCCTCGCCGAGGGCCTTCAGGCCGGTGGCGTGGAGGTCCTTACCGGCGGCACCGACGTACATCTCGTCCTCGTCGACCTGACCCCGACCGGGCTCGACGGCAAGACCGCCGAGTCGCGCCTCGAGGAGGTGGGGATCACCGTCAACCGCAACGCCATCCCCTTCGACGAGCGGCCGCCGATGAACCCCTCGGGCCTGCGGATCGGGACCCCGGCCCTGACCACCCGGGGCCTGCTCGAGGACGACCTTCGAGAGGTGGCGGCGGTGATCGCAGCAGCCCTCGGCGAGGACTTCGAGGCGGCCAAGGCATCGCTGAGGGAGCGCACCCAGGCGCTGATGGATGCCCACCCCCTCTATTCGCAGCTCTCTCCAGCGTCCGTCTGAACCACGACTGGTGAGCATGGTGGGCACCACCGCCGCACGCCCGGACGCGAAGCGCAGGACGTGCGGTCAGTGATTGTTTGGGTGGACTGCACCGCCGCGGCTCACCCGCTGGTGTTGCGGCCGATCATCGAGCGCCTGGAGGGACGCGGGCACGACGTCTTCGTCACCTCCCGCTCCTACGGACAGACGCTCGGCGTGCTCGACCGCCTCGGCATCCCGTACGAGGCGGTCGGCAGCCACGGAGGCGCCTCGCGCGCGGGCAAGGCGCGGGCGCTGGCGTCGCGCTCCCGGCACCTCGGCGGTCTGGTCTGGGACCGGCGACCCGACCTCGCCCTCGCCCACGGCTCGGTTGACCTCGCCGTGCTCTCGGCCCTGTTCCGATTCCCCTCGGTGCAGATGCAGGACTACGAGTTCGCCGGCCTCCAGCGCCAGGCTGCCTTCCGGGTCGCGAAGCGGGTGCTGGTTCCCGATTCGATCCCGGTCGAGCGCATGAAGAAGGCCGGTGCCCCGGAGCGAAAGCTCTTCCGTTACCCCGGCCTCAAGGAGGAGTACTACCTCGCCGATTTCGAGCCCGACCCCTCCATCCTGGGTCAGCTCGGGATCGAACCGGGCGACGTCATCGTCGTCGTGCGCCCGCCGCCGGAGACTTCCGAGTACCACGCCCGCAACGACCTGCACCAGCGGGTGCTCGACCGGCTCGCCGGGGCAGAGGGAACCGTCACGGTCGTGATCCCCCGCACCGGCGCCCAGGCCGAGGCAGTCCGCGCGATGGGGTCGCGGCGGCTGATCGTCCCGGAGCAGGCGATCGACGCCCAGAGCCTGATCGCCCTCGCGGACCTCGTCGTCAGCGCCGGCGGCACGATGAATCGCGAGGCGGTGGCCCTCGGGACGCCCGTCTACACGACCTTCGCCGGCCGAATGGGAGGCGTCGACGAGGGGCTGATCGCGGAGGGGAGGCTGGCGATCCTCGAGGACCCGGACGCGCTTGCGCTCGAGAAGCGGCCGGAGTCGGCGGCCGAGCGGGTGCGCCGCGACCCCGAGCTGTTGGTGCGGGGAGTCCTCGGGGCCGTCGGATAGCCTGATTCCCCGCGAAATGGCATCGACAACCGACGCCGTCCTCGCCTTCATCGCCGCCGCCGCCATCGCCTGGCTGCTGGTTCCCCCGGCCGAGAAGCTGGCGCACCGGATCGGGGCGATCGACTACCCACGCGACCGAGGGCTCCACGACGTTCCCACGCCGAAGCTATCCGGCCTGGCGATCCTCGTCGCGGTGGAGGTCGCCGGCTGGATCTGGCTCCCCGGCGACGGCGAAACGCGCTCGATCCTGCTCGGCGCGGCGGCGATCGCCCTGGTCGGCGCTCTCGACGACGTCTACGACCTGCCGGCGCTCTTAAAGTTCCTCGGGCAGACGGCCGCGGCCCTGATCCCTGTGCTGGGCGGGGTGCGGGTGGACGCTCTGACCCTGCCCTTCATCGGCGGATTCGAGCTTGGCTGGGTCGCCTACCCCGGGACGGTGCTGGCGATCGTCGCGATCGTCAACGTCACCAACTTCATCGACGGCGTCGACGGCCTCGCGGCCGGGGTCTGCGCGATCGCGGCGCTGGCGCTGGCGATCATCGCCCTCTCGCTCGACCGCAACGCCGCCGGAGTCCTGGCGGCGTTGACGGCGGGGGCGGCGCTCGGCTTCCTGCGCCACGGCTTCCCGCCCGCCTCCAGCTTCATGGGCGACACCGGGTCGAACCTGCTCGGCTACCTGCTCGCCACCGCCGCCGTCCAGGGCGCCCTGAAGACCAATGCCGTGGTCGCCTTCGCCTTTCCGCTCGTGGTCCTGGCCGTGCCGATCCTCGACAGCGGATTCGTGATCGCAAAGAGGCTGAAGTACCGCCAGCCGATCTACCAGGCCGACCGCTCGCATTTCCACCACCGGATGGCGAACATCGGCTTCTCGCAGCGGCGCACGCTCGCCTACCTCTACGGCTGGACCCTGATCCTGGCCGCGCTCGCCCTGGCGATGCGCTTCGTCCCCTACAGCGACAACCACGGGCACTTCAACGCCGGCTGGACGGCGGTGATGATCGCCTGCGGGCTCCTCGCCCTGGCGGCGAGCATCTACCTCGTCTACGTGCTGGAGATCCTCAAGCTGCGCCGGGTGAGGGGACGCCAGCTTCGTGGCATACGTCGCGAGGCCGGGCGTCCCGTGCCCGACGCCGAGACGATCGACCGCGGCGTCGCCGAAGAGCTGGAAACCGGGAGCTTTCCCGCTGTGGATCCGGAAACCGGCGAGTTCGAGCTGCCCGACTGAGAGGGCGGCCGGAAGCCCTATTCGGCTATAGTCGCCCGGCCGCCAGCGCCGGGGAGTCGCTCCCGGGCTGAGCGGCTCTGTCTCTTCCAGTGCCACCCGCGACCGCAATTGCCAGGCCGTCAGACCACAGGCTCCGATGAACGACGAGCGCTCCCCGAGGGCGGAGGCGGCCACGGCCGGCATGCAGGTGATCGTCGCGATGCTGATCGGCGGTGCCGTGGGGTGGGGCGTGGGAGCGCTGCTCGATCTCGCCATCCCGCTGGGGCTCGCCGGCCTCTTCGCGGGGCTGTTCGCCGGACTCTGCCTTGTCTACGCTCGCTTTAGAAGGGTCTGAGCGCGTCGGCAGCGGGGGCCGGGCGCTGCGGGCGCTGCGCTTCGCGGACCTCGCCGTGCTGGCGCTGGCCCTCCCGATCTTCCTGATCGCCGGCTGGCCGATGCTCGGCTACGGGGTGATCGCGGTCGTCTGGCTCGTCCAGCGCGGCGTTCAGCTCGCCGCCGAGCGGCGCTCGGCGCGCGCCCTGGCCGAGGGCGACCGACGCTCCGCGATGGGAGTGCTCGCGGGCTCGATCCTCGGCCGGGTCTGGCTGGTGACGCTCTCGATCCTCCTGGTCGGCGGCCTGGCCGAGCGCCAGGACGGTTTGGCGGCGGCGATTCTCAGCGCCGTCCTGGTCACGGTCTCGCTCGGCACCCAGGCGCTTGCCAGGCTGTTCGAGGGCGGGAAGGGGCAGGCGTGAGCAGGCGCGCCAAGGTCCTGCTCGGGGTCGGCCTCTACGTCGCGTTCGCGATCGCCCTGGGGATCCTGTTCGGCAGCGCCGGCAAGAACGACGAGTTCAAGCCGCAGAACGAGTTCAAGGTCGAGCCCTGGATCAACATCAAGATCGGCGGCATCGACCTCAGCATCAACAAGGTCGTCCTCTACCTCTTCCTCGCCAGCGCGCTGACCATCGCGGTGATGGTCTGGATCTCGCGGCGCATGGCGCAGAAGCCGAACAAGGTGCAGATGATGGTCGAGGTCGCCTACGACCTGACCCGCAACAACATCACCGGCGGCAACATCGAGGAGCACAGGCTGGCGGCGCGCTGGTTCCCGTTCCTGGCGACGCTGTTCTTCTTCATCTGGTTCTCGAACATGATCGGCTACATCCCACTGCCGATAAACACGCGCGACCCGATCGACATCTTCGGCCTCGAGATCCCGGCCTTCGCCCTTTACGCCGCGACGGCCAACATCTCGATCCCCCTCGCTCTCACCCTCGTCGTCTGGGGCTCCTACCACGTCGAGGGGGTGCGGGCGAAGGGCCTGATCGCCTACCTGAAGAGCTGGCTCCCGGCCGGCCTGGAGAGCATGAACCCGTTCGGCAAGGCGGCAATCTTCGCGATCGAGGTCGTCTCCCATTTCGTGCGGCTGATCTCGCTCTCCGTACGACTCTTTGCCAACATCCTCGCCGGGCATCTGCTGCTCTTGTTCATGGGCGGAGGGCTGGCGGTCCTGCTGGGGCTGGCCGCCCTCGGGGCACTGACCGCGCCGATGGCCTTCGCCTTCTACATCTTCGAGGTGGGACTCGTCGCCACCCTGCAGGCCTTTATCTTCTCGACCCTGACCGCGATCTACATCGGCGGCGCGACCGCCGAAAGTCACTAGAAAAGGAGCTGTTCTCGATGGATCTTTCGCCAATTGCCGCGATCTCCGACGCCGGCATAACCGATGCCGGCAAGGCGATCGCCCTCGGTGTGGGGGCCGGGCTCGGCTCGATCGGGGCCGGAATCGGCATCGGCTTCATCTTCGGCAAGGAGATCGAGTCGGTCGCCCGCCAGCCCGAGATGAAGGACGAGCTTCAGAGCATCCGCTGGCTGGGCTTCGCGCTGACCGAGGCCGTCGCCTTCTACACCTTCATCTTCGGCCTGATCGCCTTCTTCCTCTAGGCCGTTGGCCCACCTCGCCGACATAGCCGCCAGTCTGGTCGTCCTGGCCGCCGACAGCGGCAAGGACTCCGGTGGGAGCTTCCTCGTATCGCCCGGCCTCGGGCTGATGATCTGGACCCTGGCGCTGTTCGGCGTGACGCTCTACGTGCTCAAGAGGTTCGCGTTCCCGCGGATCAGCGAGGCGCTGGAGAAGCGGGCAAACGCGATCGCGCAGAACATCGAGGACTCCGAGCGCCAGCGCGAGGAGGCCGACAAGCTGCTCGCGGAATACCGCCAGCGGCTGAAGGAGGCCCGCGAGCAGGCCGACGACATCACCGCCCGGGCCCGGAAGGCGTCGGAGACCGCGATCGCCGAGGCGACGGAGGACGGCCGCGCCAAGCGCGAGGAGCTGGTCGCCGCCGCCCGGCGCGACATCGAGGCGGAGACCCGCCGCTCGCTCGAGCAGATCCGACGCGAGGTCGCCGACCTGACGGTGATCGCCACCGAGAAGGTGACCCGCAAGGCGCTCAGCGACGAAGACCAGAAGCGCCTGGTGGAGGACGCCCTGGACGAAGTCGACTTCACGGCCCTCTCGGGCAACGGCGACGCAAAGGATTAAGTCGGGAGTGACGATCGACCGCGAAAACCAAGCAGCTCAAGGACGCAGGTCCTGTGGCGAAGCGAGCGCCCAGGATTTGTGCGTGAGCGAGACGCGGGGCCGAGGACGCCGAGATGCGCCGGTTTGCAGCGGTCGCGCCAACGGAGACGTCACCTGATGGAGGAGATTGCTCGTGTCTATGCCGAAGCCCTCTTCGACGTCGCCCGGGACAAGGGCAAGCTCGATCAGATTCGCGAGGAGCTGGGCCAGTTCGCCGACACGCTCGACGGCAACCGGGAGCTGCAGGTGTTCTTCTTCAGCCCCTACTTCTCGTCGGCAGAGAAGCGCGAGGGGATCGAGAAGGCGGTGCTCGGCGCCGACCCCGAGTTCGTCAACTTCCTCGAGCTGCTCACCGAGAAGCACCGGATGCCGGTGATCTTCCGCATCCGGCGCCAGTTCGACGACCTCTGGAAGAAGGAGAACCGCAAGCTTGACGTGACCGTGACCAGCGCGATCGACCTCGACCCCGAGGTGGTTGGCAGGATCGGCTCGGAGATCGAGAAGCAGACCGGCCAGACGGTCGAGCTCTCGAGCCGGGTGGACGACGCGATCCTCGGCGGGATCGTGCTCCAGGTCGGCAACATGGTCCTCGACGCCAGCATCCGCAATCGCTTGGAGAAACTTCGAAAGAACGTCGCCGAGGCGGCGTAAGGAGGCACCCGAGACCGATGGAAATCAAGCCAGACGAGATCGCCAGCATCCTGCGGGAGCGGATCGAGGGAATGGAGGCCGGCAGCGCCGACCTCTCCGAGGTGGGGACCGTGCTCTCGGTCGCCGACGGAATCGCCCGGATCCATGGCCTCGACAACTGCATGGCGCTGGAGATGCTCGACCTCCCGCACGACGTCACCGGGCTGGCGCTCAACCTGGAGGAGGACAACGTCGGCGCCGTCCTCTTCGGCGAGTGGGACAAGATCGTCGAGGGCGACACGGTCAAGCGGACCGGCCACCTGCTGCGGATCCCCGTGGGGGAGGAGCTCCTGGGCCGCCTGGTCGACCCGCTCGGGAGGCCGCTCGACGACAAGGGCGAAGTCAACACCTCAGAGACCCGGCCGGCAGAGTTCAAGGCTCCCGGGGTCGTGCAGCGCCAGCCCGTGAAGGAGCCGGTCCAGACCGGCCTGATGGCGATCGACGGGATGATCCCGATCGGGCGCGGACAGCGCGAGCTGATCATCGGCGACCGCCAGACGGGGAAGACGGCGATCGCGATCGACACGATCATCAACAACAAGGACAAGGACCTGGTCTGCATCTACGTCGCGATCGGCCAGCGGATGTCGACGGTGGTCCAGTTGATGGAGGTCCTCGAGGAGAACGGCGCGATGGAGAACACGATCATCGTCGCGGCGCCCGCCGACGAGGCTGCCCCGATCAAGTTCATCGCCCCCTACGCGGGGTGCGCGATGGGCGAGCACTTCCTCTACAACGGCAAGGCGGCGCTGACCGTCTATGACGACCTCACCAAGCACGCGTTCGCCTATCGCCAGATGTCGTTGCTGCTGCGCCGCCCCCCGGGCCGCGAGGCCTACCCGGGCGACGTGTTCTACCTGCACTCGAGGCTGTTGGAGCGGGCGGTGAAGCTCAACGACGATCTGGGAGGCGGCTCGCTGACCTCGCTGCCGATCATCGAGACGCAGGCCAACGACGTGTCCGCCTACATCCCGACCAACGTGATCTCGATCACCGACGGCCAGATCTTCCTCGAGTCCGACCTCTTCTACTCGGGGGTGCGGCCGGCGATCAACGTCGGCATCTCGGTTTCGCGGGTCGGAGGCAACGCGCAGACCAAGGCGATGAAGAAGGTCGCCGGGAAGCTGCGCCTCGACCTCTCGCAGTACAGGGACCTCGAGGCCTTCGCCCAGTTCGGCTCCGAGCTCGACCCCGAGACCCAGAAGTCGCTCGCCCGGGGCGAGCGCCTGGTCCAGCTGCTCAAGCAGAAGGAGCGCGAGCCGCTCGAGGTCGCCGACCAGGTCGCCTCGATCTACTCCGGCACGGGCGGCTTTCTCGACCGGATCAAGACCGAGCGGATCGGCGAGTTCCTGATTGGCCTGCGCTCGAGGCTGCGCTCCGAGAAGGGGGAGCTGCTGGGCAGGATCAACGACTCAGGCGAGCTGTCCGACGAGGACGAGGCCGAGCTGGGCAAGGCGATCGAGGTGTTCGTCGACGACTTCGGCGCCGACTTCAACGAGGATGGGGAGCCGATCGAAGAGGGCGAGTCCGACCGGATCGTCGACGAGGAGGAGCGGGCCGCCCCGGCGCACACCGCCGAGGACGACAAAGCCGAGGACGACGCCGCCGCCGACGAGGAGGAGAAGGAGGCGGCGCCCGCCTAGGACCCGCCGCCCTCCCCTCTGCCATGGCCACCCAGAAGGAAGTCAGGAACCGGATCGCCTCGGTGAAGAACATCCACAAGATCACCCGGGCGATGGAGATGGTCGCCGCGGCGCGCTTGCGCCGGGCCGAGCAGCGGATCGCAGATCTGCGTCCCTACGCGCAGGCGATGCGCAAGCTGACCAAGCTGGCGGCCGAGCACGCCGGCCAGATCCCGCGGGTGCCGGTGCTGGTCGATCGCTCCGAGGTGCGGCGGGTCGGCATCCTGCTGGTCACCGGGGACCGCGGCCTGGCGGGCGCCTTCAACACCAACATCATCCGCGAGGGACTGCGGCTGGGTCGCGAGTTCGCCTCGGACGGCGCCGAGGTCACCTACTCGGTGGTCGGGCGGCGCGGCGAGTCGGCGCTGAGCTTCCGCAAGCAGCCGCTCGCCGAGTCCTACACGGGCTTCACCGACCGTCCCGCCTTCGCCAACGCCCGGGAGATCGGCGAAAAGCTGACCTCGCACTACGTAGACGAGGACTTCGACCGGGTCGAGGTCATCTACAACCGCTACGTCTCGCCGCTGACCCAGTACGTGCGGCGCCAGACCCTGCTGCCGCTGCAACAGGCGGAGGTGTTCGGCGAGGGCATCCCCGACGAGGACGACGCCGAGCCGACCGAGATCGAGAAGGCACACAGTCGCTCGCTGTGGATCTACGAGCCCGAGCCGGAGGAGCTGCTCGGGCGGCTGATCCCGGAGTACGTCAACATCTCGGTCTACCGGGCGCTGCTCGAGTCCGCCGCCTCGGAGCTGGGGGCGCGGATGACCGCGATGCGCAGCGCCTCGGAGAACGCGGAGACGATGATCGGCGACCTGACCCTGGAGATGAACCGGGTCAGGCAGGCCGAGATCACCCAGGAAATCCTGGAAGTAGTCGCGGGCGCCGAGGCGCTCGGCTGATCCTCGAAAGGAACCAATGGCTGACAGCAACGGAGCAAACGTCGGGCGGGTCGAGGAGGTGACCGGCGTCGTCGTCGACGCCGTGTTCCCCGACGAGCTGCCCGAGATCTACTCGGCGGTGACGATCGAGATGCCCGCCGACGACGAGAAGGCCGCCGGCGAGCTGGTCTGCGAGGTCCAGCAGCACCTCGGCGACGACCGCGTCCGCACGGTGGCGATGGACGCGACCGACGGCCTGCAGCGGGGCGCCAAGGTGACCGACACCGGCGGTCCGATCACGGTCCCGGTGGGCGAGGAGACGCTGGGCCGGATCTTCAACCTGCTCGGCGAGCCGATCGACAACGGCCCGGCGGTGGAGGGGACCGAGCGCTGGCCGATCCACCGCCCCGCTCCGGCGGTCGAGGACCTGACCCCGACCCAGGAGATCCTCGAGACCGGGATCAAGGTGATCGACCTGCTCGCCCCCTACGCGAAGGGCGGCAAGGTCGGCCTGTTCGGCGGCGCCGGCGTCGGCAAGACGGTGCTGATCCAGGAGCTGATCCGCTCGATCGCCGAGGAGCACGAGGGCCTCTCGGCCTTCTGCGGGGTCGGCGAGCGCTCGCGCGAGGGCAACGACCTCTGGCTGGAGATGAAGGAGTCCGGGCGTGATCGACAAGACGATGCTGGTCTTCGGGCAGATGAACGAGCCCCCGGGCGCCCGGCTCCGGGTGGCGCTCTCCGGCCTGACGATGGCCGAGTACTACCGCGAGGCCGGCGGCCAGGACGTGCTGCTGTTCATCGACAACATCTTCCGCTTCGTCCAGGCGGGCTCCGAGGTCTCGGCGCTGCTCGGGCGGATGCCCTCGGCGGTCGGCTACCAGCCGACCCTGGAGACCGAGATGGGCGGCCTCCAGGAGCGGATCACCTCGACCTCGCGCGGATCGGTGACCTCGATCCAGGCGGTCTACGTCCCCGCCGACGACCTCACCGACCCGGCGCCGGCCTCGGTGTTCGCGCACCTCAACGCGACGACGACGCTCTCGCGGGCGATCTCCGAGAAGGGGATCTACCCGGCGGTCGACCCGCTCGACTCGACCTCGACCATATCCAAGCCGGAGATCCTCGGGGAGGACCACTACCGCACCGCGACCGACGTCCAGCAGGTGCTGCAGCGCTACAAGGAGCTGCAGGACATCATCGCGATCCTCGGCATCGACGAGCTCTCCGATGAGGACAAGCTGACCGTGAGCCGGGCCCGCAAGATGGAGCGCTTCCTCTCGCAGCCGTTCTTCGTCGCCGAGCAGTTCACCGGACGCTCCGGCGAGTACGTGCCGGTGGCCGAGACGGTGCGCGGGTTCCGCGAGATCCTCGACGGCGAGCACGACGACCTCACCGAGGGGGCCTTCTATATGAAGGGCTCGATCGAGCAGGTCCTCGAGGACGCCAAGAAGGGCGCCTAGCCCGGGGCGAGCGTTGGCGGTCGGAGACCACACCTTCCCGGTCGAGGTCCTCACCCCCGAGGGGGAGGTCTTCAACGGCGAGGTCGTCCAGCTGTCGACCCGGACGATGGTGGGCGAGGTCGGGATCCTCGCCAACCACGCGCCGATGCTCGCCGCGCTGACCCCGACCGTGCTGCGTCTGAAGGTCTCCGACTCCGAGACCAGGCGGTACGCCCAGTCGCACGGGATGCTGCAGGTGTTCGGCAACCGGGCCCAGGTCCTGGTCGAGCAGGCGACCGCCCCGGAGGACCTCGACGCCGCCGTCCTCGAGTCCGAGCTCGCTGACGCCGAGCAGCGGCTCTCGGAGGCTGCCGAGGACAGCGCCGCCAGGCAGCGGGCCGCCAAGGACCGCGACCGCGCCGAGACTTTCCTGAAGATCGCCCAGGGCAATTGAGCGATCTCGTTGCCCTCGCCGAGCGGCTGATCTCCTACGACACCTCGGAGGCGGAGTGCGATCCACGAGGCGGCCGGGTTCGTCAAGGGGTGGCTGGAGGCCCGCGGCGTGGAGGCCAGGGAGGAGACGGCGCGAGGACTGCCGGTGCTGATGGCGGAGGTCGGCCCTGAGACGGCCCCGACGGTCGTCCTGCACGGGCACCTCGACGTGGTGCCGGCGCTGGCCGGCCAGTTCGAGCCGCGCACCGAGGGCGAGCGCCTCTACGGCCGCGGCGCCTACGACATGAAGGGGGCGCTCGCCGCGATGCTGGTCACGATTGCGGCAATGGCGGACCAGGACGCGATCCGCGTGCGGCTCGGGATCGTCGGCGACGAGGAGTCCGAGGTGGCGGACGACCGCGGCTGCGACCACCTGATCGAGGCCGGGTTCCTCGGTGACTTCGCGATCACCGGCGAGCCCACCGACCTCCACATCGGGGTCGAGGCGAAGGGGGTGCTCGCGCTCCGCATCGAGGTGCAGGGTCGGGCGGCGCACGGCGCCACGCCCTGGCTGGGGGACAACGCCGTTCTGAAGGCGCACGACATTTTCCGGAACATCGAGTCGCTACCGTTTGCGAGGCAGAGTTCCGAGCTTTTCGACCGCCCCTCGATCAATCTCGGCCGGATCTGGGGCGGAGACGCGCTCAACAAGGTGCCCGACAAGTGCGTGATCGACGTCGATATCCGCTACCTGCCCGAGCAGGATCCCGACGAGGTGCTGGAACAGGTGAGGGGTATGCCGGACTCCGAGGTCGCCACGATCTTCTCGCGCCCCCCGGCCCGGGTCGACCGCGGATTCGGTCTTCGTCCGCACCCTGGCCGAGGCGACCGCCCCCCATCTCGATCACGAGCCGAGGAGCGTCGGCCGCGACGGCGCATCCGACGCCGTCTCCTTCCTGCGGGTCGGCGTGCCCGCGGTCGAGTTCGGTCCGATCGGCGGCGGGCACCACGGGCCCGAGGAGTGGGTCTCGGTCTCCTCCCTGGAGGCCTACCGGCAGTCACTGGACGACTTCCTGCGGGCGCTGCCGGGCCAGATCGAGGGAAGCTCCGTATGACCCGGCCTGAGGAAGGGCATCCCCCGCCCGAGGGGGAAGGCAAGCCGGAGCCGGGCGAGGAGCAGCCGACCGAGGAGCAGTTCGCGCTGGAGGCGGGCCTGCCGGGTTCCTCGGAGGAGCACTTCGAGGGCATCCCCCCGGAGCAGCTCCCGCCCGAGCAGCCGCTGCCGGAGTCCGGCGAGTTCCCGGCGCTCGAGCCGGAGCTCGCCGACGCGCTGCGCGCCGCCGCCGGCTCGGCGGCCGGGCCATCGCAGGCCGAGCCCGCCGCCGGGCAGTCGCCGGCGCCCGGCACGGAGGAGCGGCGCCACCGAGGCACCGGGTGACGAGCGCGGATCCCGGGGCGACCGTCGAGTATGCGGCGGGTGAGGCCCCCGACGCCCCGGGGACCGAGGAGAAGCCGGTGCGTGAGGTCGTGATCGGCGCCGGCGCCCCGCCACCGACCCCACCGGCGACCGCCGCCTATCGCGCCCCGGCCCCACACGGCAAGCCGCCACCGGGCGGCGACCACGAGCCGCCGCCGAAGCCGAAGCGCTACTGGTGGCGCTTCTCGCTGGCCTCGTTCGTGATCGTCGCCGCGATCGCCGCTGCCACGGCGAGCAGCATCCTCCTCTACCTCAACGACATCGCCGACGCGCTCAGCCACGGCGGCAAGCTGCACAAGAAGCTGAGCCCACTGCTCACCGCGCCCTCGGGCGGGCCGCAGAACATCCTCATCCTCGGCTCGGACAAGCGCGCCGGCACGCCGGGCGACCCGGGCCGCTCCGACACGACGATGCTGCTGCGCCTCGACCCCGACCAGTCGCGGATCGCGCTGATGTCGATCCCCCGCGACCTCAAGGTGAACATCCCCGGCTACGGGATCAACAAGTTCAACGCCGCCTACACCTTCGGGGGCCCGAAGCTGACCCTGCGGATGGTCAAGCGGCTCACCGGGCTGCAGATCAACCACGTCGTCAACGTCGACTTCCTCGGCTTCGTGCGGGCGATCGACGCGATCGGCTGCGTCTGGGCGGACGTCGACCGCCGCTACTTCCACTCCAACGTCGGCGTCCCGCCCTCCCAGCAGTACTCCGAGATCGACATCAAGGCCGGCTACCAGCGGCTCTGCGGCAAGGACGCGCTCGCTTACGCGCGCTACCGCCACACCGACACCGACCTGGTCCGCTCCGCCCGCCAGCAGGACTTCCTGCGCGAGGCGCGCCAGCGGGTCCCGATCTCGACCCTGGTCGGCGACTACCAGAAGCTGATCAAGATCTTCACCAGCTACACGACCTCCGACGTCAGCGACGCCGGGCAGTTCCTGGAGGTGCTGCGGCTGTTCTTCGACGCCCGCGGCGCCTCGATCAAGGAGGTCCATTTCCCGGCCGTGCTCGGCCCCAGCTACGTCTACGCGTCGAAGCCGGCGATCCGCCGCGCCGTCGACCAGTTCCTCGGCTTCGAGGCCAGCGGCGGGCCGCGAGGCTCCCTCGACGCCAAGAAGAAGACGCCCGGCAAGAAGAAGAGCAAGAGGACGCGCGAAGCTCAAGGTCAAGGCCCCCGGCGGCGACGGCCTCGTCCCCGCCGAGGACGCGGGCCGGGCCGCGGGCGAGGCGGTGGCGCGCAAGGTCAGCGCCGGGTTCCCGATCTTCTACCCGACCCGCCTGCCCTCGGGCGCCTACTTCGTCGCCAACGACAGCTACGAGCACATCCAGAACCCGCGCGCCTACCACCTCCGGGACACCGACGGCAGGATCCACGGCGCCTACCGGATGACCCTGCAGCTGCCGCCGCTCGGCGACTACTTCGGGGTCCAGGGGATCCGCGGCTGGAGCGACCCGCCGATCCTCAGCGGGCCCGAGCGTACTCGAAGACGATCGGCGGGCGCGACTACGAGCGTCTACCTCGACGGAGACCGGGTGCGGCTGGTCGCCTGGCACGCGGGCGAGAGCACCTACTGGGTCTCGAACAGCCTCCTCCAGACCCTGACGCAACGACCAGATGATCGGGATCGCGCGCTCGGCGCGAGTTCATCGTGCCGAAGCCCAAGCACCGCTCGAAGAGGAAGAGGGGATGAGCGGGCAGGGAGCCGATCGGGGTGATCGGCGTCGGCTGGGTCGGCCTGGTCACCGCCGCCTGCTTCGCCGAGCTCGGGCCACCCGGTGATCGCCCGCGACATCGTCGCCGAGAAGGTGGAGGCGCTGAAGGTCGGGCGATCTGCCGATCCACGAGCCGGGTCTCGGCGAGCTGCTCGCCCGAAACCGGGAGCGGCTCACCTTCACGACCGAGATGGCGGAGCTGCTCGACGGCGCTCGGCTGCTCTTCGTCTGCGTCGACACCCCTCCGACCTACTCCGGCGACGCCGACCTCGGCACGGGTGATGGCGGTGGTCGACGAGCTCGCCGACGACGGCGAGCACGCGCTGGTGATGAAGAGCACGGTGCCGGTCGGGACCGGTCGCAAGATCCAGCGCAGACCTCGATGAGACCGCTTACGTCTCCTGCCCGGAGTTCCTGCGCGAGGGATCGGCGGTGGAGGACTTCCTGCATCCCGACCGGGTGGTGATCGGGGTCGATGCCGGCAGCGAGTGGGCGGCCGATGCGGTTGCGGCGCTCTACGCGCCGGTCGGCGGGGAGATGGTGCGCACCGACGTCTCCAGCGCCGAGATGATCAAGCTCGCATCGAACAACTTCCTGGCGACCAAGATCTCCTTCATCAACGAGATCGCCAACGTCTGCGAGGAGGTGGGCGCCGACGTCCACGAGGTGGCGCAGGGGCATGGGGCTCGACGACCGGATCGGGCCGAAGTTCCTGCAGGCGGGCATCGGCTTCGGGGGCTCCTGCTTCGGCAAGGATGTCTCCGCCCTGCGCAAGCTCGCCGCGAACACCGGCTATCACTTCCAGCTGCTCAACGCGGTGGTCGAGGTCAACGAGCTGCAGAAGCGCCGCGTGATCACCAAGCTGCGGCGCCATCTCGGCTCGCTGGCCGGCAAGCGGGTGGCGCTTCTCGGCCTCGCCTTCAAGCCCGAACACCGACGACATGAGGGACGCCGCCAGCCTCGTCCTCGCCGCGCGGCTGGAGGGCGAGGAGGTGCAGGTGAGCGCCTATGACCCGGTTGCCGAGGAGAAGGCCGCGGCGATGCTGCCCGCGGTCGAGATGGCGTCATCGGCGCTGGAGGCGCTCGGAGGGCGCCGACGCCGCGGTGCTGGTCACCGAGTGGCCCGAGTTCGCCGAGCTCGACTGGGAGGAGCGCCGCCGCGGTGATGGCGACGCCGCTGCTGATCGACGGCCGCAACTACCTCGACCCCGAGCGCCTGCGGGAGGCGGGATTCGTCTACGAGGGCATCGGGCGCGCGCGTCGACGAGCACGGCGCGCCTGGGATCACCCTAGATGCAGGCACTGGTGCTGGTCGGCGGGGAGGGGACCCGGCTGCGACCGCTGACCGCGACCGTGCCGAAGCCGGTGGTGCCGCTCGCCGGCCGGCCCCTGATCTCCTACATGATCGATTGGCTCGCGGAGCCACGGCGTCGAGGAGGTGATCCTCGCCTGCGGCTTCCTCGCCGACGCGCTGCGCGAGACGCTGGGGGAGGGCGGAGCCCGGCGGCCCGCGGCTGCGCTACCTGACCGAGCCCCGCCCGCTCGGCACCGCGGGCGCGATCCGCTTCGCCGCCGACCTGCTCGGCGAGCGCTTCCTGGCGCTGAACGGGGACGTGCTCGCCGACCTCGACCTGTCGGCGCTGGTTCGCGAGCCACGAGGCCCGCGGGGCCCGGGCGACGCTCGGCCTGGTCGCGGTCGACGACGCCTCGACCTACGGTCTCGTCCGCACCGGTCCCGGCGGGCGAGGTGACCGAGTTCATCGAGAAGCCCGAGGGCGGCCGGAGCGGCCGCCGGGCGAGATCAACGCGGGCGCCTACGTGCTCGAGCGCTCCGTGCTCGAGGAGATCGAGCCGGGCGCGCCGTCTCGATCGAGCACGACGTCTTCCCGAGGCTGGTCGGCGAGGGCCTCTTCGCCATGGCGCTGCCCGGGCTACTGGCTGGACATCGGCACGCCGGAGCGCTACCTGGAGGCGACCTGGGACATCCTCGAGGGAAGGGTCCGGACCCGGTACCGAGCGCGGCCCTCGGAGGGCCTGCTCCTCGACCCCTCGGCCG
Organism: uncultured Actinomycetes bacterium; assembly: GCA_963738305.1. Taxonomy (GTDB): domain Bacteria; phylum Actinomycetota; class Thermoleophilia; order Solirubrobacterales; family 70-9; genus JBBRHQ01. Next base: position 36,524 of record CAVTVU010000013.1, read on the forward strand.
AGGTGGACCCCGCGGCCTCGATCGGGCCCCGCGCGGTCGTCTCGGCGGGCTGCCGGATCGCGGCCGGCGCGGAGGTCAGAGGCTCGGTCCTCCTGCGGGATTGCGAGGTCGGGCGCCGGCGCGGTCGTCTCGACTCGATCCTCTCGCCGGGGGCGCGGGTCGGCCCGGGCGCCAGGCTCGAGGGCGCCGTCATCGGCGAGGATGAAAGGGTATCCGGGTGATGCTCGACGACATCCTCGCGATGCCCGACCACCTGCGCGACGCCCTCTGGCGGATCGAGTCGGCGCAGCTTCGCGCCGAGCCGGCGGCCGGCGTCTTCGTCTGCGGGATGGGCGGCTCGGCGATCGGCGCCGACCTCGCTGCCGCGGCGCTCGCCGAACGCGTCACCCGCCCACTTCAGACCATCCGCGGCTACGGGCTGCCGCCCTGGGCGACGCCCGGCTGGTCGGTTCTCTGCTGCAGCTACTCCGGCGACACCGAGGAGACGATCGCCTGCTTCGCCGCCGCCGAGGCCCTGGGCGCGCGGCGCCTCGTCGCCAGCACCGGCGGCGCGCTGACCGAGCAGGCGCGCGCCGCGGGCGTGCCGGTGGTGGGCCTGCCCGGGACCCTGCAGCCGCGCACCGCGGTCGGCTACATGTTCGCGGTCGCGGCCGAGGCGGCGGCGCTGGCCGAGGCCGCCCCGCGCATCCACACCGAGATCGACGCCGCCGCCGCCCACCTCGAGTCCTCCCGCGAGACCTGCAGGCGCTCGCCTCCGAGATCGCCGGGCGGATCGAGGGAACGGTGCCGGTGATCCACGGGGCGGGAGTCACCGCCCCGGTGGCGCGCCGCTGGAAGACCCAGGTGAACGAGGTCGCGAAGCTTCCCGCCTTCTTCACCGAGCTGCCCGAGGGTGATCACAACGAGCTGGAGGGATGGGAAGGGGCGCGGGCTTCGGGCGCCCGCTTCTCCGCGATCTTCCTCGAGGACGCCGACCAGCACCCCCGCGAGCGCCGCCGCTTCGAGCTGACCGCGGGGCGATCGCAGGCGACGTCGAGGAGCTGGTCACGGTCGAGACCGAGGGAGACACGACCACCGCGCGCCAGCTCTGGGCGGTGATGCTCGGCGACCTGGTCTCGCTGCGCCTGGCCGAGTCAAGGGGTGTCGATCCGGCGCCCGTCGAGGCGCTCGAGAAGCTCAAGGACGAGCTCGGGCGGCCCTGAGCGCGCTCGGCCGCCGGCCGGCGGCTCTCCCACCAGGCCCAGCCGGCCATCACCGCCGCCGCGTAGAGCCAGCCGAGGGCGACGTCGAAGAAGTAGTGCTCGCCGGTCGCCATCAGCATCAGCGCCATCGCCAGCGGGTAGAGCGGCGACGAGCGGCCGCCACCACCAGCTCACCCGCGGCCAGAGGAAGAGCGAGACCAGCATCGAGATCCCGGCGTGAAGCGAGGGGACGGCGGCGACCAGGTTGACGATCGACTGGCCCTTGTCGAAGGCCGCGGCCGTTTGCACGCTGATCACCTCGAAGCCGCGCCCGGAGCTGCGGGTGATCGGCTCGAGCAGGCCTTGCTCGGAGGCCATCCACGGCGGCGCGGCCGGGAAGAGGACGTAGGTGGCGAGCCCGAGCGCCGCTGAGGGTGAGGAAGCGGTCCCTGAACTGCTTGAAGGCGGTGCGGCTGCGAGCCCACAGCACCCCGGCGAGCGCGAAGGGGACGATGAAGTGCGAGGTGTAGAGAAAGCTGAAGCAGACGTCCCACCAGTGCACCGCGCCGGGTCGATGATCCGCTCCTGCAGCCACTCGGTCGGCGTCTGGCCGAAGAAGACGAAGCGGTCGAAGTCGATCATCGTCGTGAAGTGGGGGGAGATCCCGATCGAGTCGGCCAGGCCGCGGGTGTAGTCGTAGGCGAGCAGGAAGGTCGCCATCGGCAGCCAGTCGGTGAGCAGCTGGGCGATCTCCCGCGGCGAGCGGCCGATCGAGGCACAGGCGAGGGCGCCGACGATCCAGGCGATCACCAGCTCGCGCTGGACCGAGATCCCGTAGTGCAGGGTCCAGACGACGAAGACGAACGCGTAGGCGCCGAGCGCCAGCCGGCGGACTATCGCGACCCGCGGCGTTCGCGCTGCGGGGAGGGTCTCGGCGGCGGCAGCCGGTCTGGGCGAACTCGGCGGTGCTCATCGCCCATCCTCGCATCATCATCGCCAGGTTCTCGGAACCCGCCGCCGGATCGAGCCTGCATCTGGCGCATTTCTCCGTATCCTTCCCGGGTCCGAATACGAAGAAAGGATCCGATGGCCACCGCCGCCTCCGACTACGACATCGCCGACATCTCGCTCGCCGAAGCGGGCCAGAAGAGAATCGAGTGGGCCGATCGGCAGATGCCGGTGCTGGCGCAGATCCGCGAGCGCTTCGAGCGCGAGCGGCCCCTGGAGGACCTGCGCCTCGCGTGCTGCCTCCACGTCACCACCGAGACGGCGAACCTGGTCCGCACGCTGATGGCGGGGGGCGCCGACGTAGCGCTCTGCGCCTCGAACCCGCTCTCGACCCAGGACGAGACCGCGGCGGCGCTGGTCGATCGCTACGGAGCCGAGGTCCACGCGATCAACGGCGAGGACAACGAGACCTACTACAAGCACATCACCACCGCCGTCGACAAGCACCCACACATCACCATGGACGACGGCGCCGACGTGATCTCCGTCCTGCACGGCGAGCGCCCCGAGCAGCTCTCCGAGGTCCTCGGCGGCACCGAGGAGACCACAACGGGCGTGATCAGGCTGAACGCTCTGGAGGCGGAGGGCAAGCTCGGCTTCCCGATCGTCGCGGTCAACGACGCCAACACCAAGCACTTCTTCGACAACCGGTACGGGACAGGCCAATCGACCCTCGACGGCGTGATCCGCGCCACCAACGTGCTGATCGCCGGCCTGCGGGTGGTCGTGATCGGGTACGGCTGGTGCGGCAAGGGGGTCGCGATGCGGGCCAAGGGCCACGGCGCGCACGTGATCGTCTGTGAAGTCGATCCGCTCCGCGCCCTGGAGGCGGTTATGGACGGCTTCGAGGTGATGCCGTCGAGCCAGGCAGCCTCCGTCGGCGACGTCTTCATCTCGGTGACCGGCAACCGCGACGCGATCGCCGGGGAGATGTTCGATGCGATGAAGAGCGGCGCGATCGTCTGCAACTCGGGCCACTTCGACGTCGAGATCAACAAGGGAGACCTCGACGAGCGCACCGAGTCGACCTTCGAGGCGCGACCGCTGGTCGAGGGCCACGTGTTGAAGGACGGGCGCGAGGTCTTCCTGCTCGCCGAGGGACGGCTGGTCAATCTCGCAACGGCCGAAGGCCATCCCGCAGCGGTGATGGACATGAGCTTCGCCAACCAGGCGCTCGCCGCCGAGTACGTGGCGAAGAACCACTCCAGCCTGGAGAAGAAGGTCTACCCGGTGCCGCGGGAGATCGACGCGGAGATCGCCCGCCTCAAGCTCGCTTCGAAGGGCGTCGAGATCGACCAGCTGACCGACGTCCAGTCGAAGTACCTGAGCTCGTGGGATCAGGGCACTTGACCAACTGCCCGCCGGCTGCTCTGCTCTCGCGAACCCGGGAGGAATCATCGATGGAGCCGCGCTCGCTTCCGCGTCCGCGCCGGCGGGGTTTGCGATTGAGCCTGGCCGGGCGGTAACCCGTGCGGGCGATGATCTTGGCGGCGGGGCTGGGGACCCGGCTGCGGCCGATCACCTACGACCGGCCCAAGCCGATGGTGCCGGTACTGAACCGACCCGTGATGGAGCACATCGCGCTGCTGCTCTCCCGGCACGGCTTCACCGAGGTGATCGCCAACCTGCACTGGTTCCCGCAGCTGATTCGCGGACATTTCGGCGACGGGTCCGAGTTCGGGATCGAACTCTCCTACAGCCAGGAGGAGGCGCTGCTGGGCACCGCCGGCGGCGTCCGAGGTGCCGCCGGCTTCCTCGGGGACTCGTTCCTGGTGATCTCCGGCGATGCCCTCACGGACATCGACCTGGCGGCGATGCGTGAATTTCACGGCTCCCACGACGGAATCGCCACCCTGGCGACCAAGCGGGTTGCCGACACCACCCAGTACGGCGTCGTCATCGTCTCCTCGGATGGACGGGTTCAGGGCTTCCAGGAGAAGCCCGACCCCGCCGAGGCCCTGTCGGACCTGGCCAACTGCGGCATCTACATGTTCGACTCGGAGATCTTCGATCACTTCCCGGGCGAGGGCGAGAGCAAGCTGGCCGGCCCGGAAGATCCCGCCGGTTTCGCCGACTGGGCGATGGACGTCTTCCCGTCGCTGCTCGACTGCGACGTTCCCTTCTACTCGCACGAGATCGACGCCTACTGGAACGACATCGGGAATCTCGACGAGCTGCGCCAGGGCAGCATCGACGGGCTCACCGGCGAGGTCGAGATCGATGCGGGTGCCCCGGAGGTCTCTCCCGGCATCCGAGCCGCCAGCGAGCTCGGCGGGGCCGAGGTCTCAGCGCCGGCCCTGGTCGGCTCAGGAGTCGAGCTGGGCGCCGGCGTCCGCATCGACGGCCCGGCGATCGTCGGCGACGGCTCGCGGGTCGGAGATGGGGCGACGATCAGCAACTCGATCGTTCTCCCTGGGGCCGAGCTGGCCGCGGGGGCGCTGCTGATCGACGCGATCCTCGGGGCGAGGCTCGACGACTGACCCACGCTCCCGGGGTGGGGGCGTGGGACCTTTCAACCGCGCATACCGCAGCTCAGAGGTCCCACGTCCTGTTTCGTGGCGATCTGCGCGCATGGCGTGCGCCCGCGGGGGCGATCGTGCCGCCCGATGGACGCAGCCGCCTCCCTCGCCCGCCTCCTCACCCCGCCCCTCTGTGCCTCGTGTGGTGCTTCCTGCCCGGCCCGAGAGGTTATCTGCGAGCACTGCGCAGCCGGCCTGAGCCACTCGGGGCCGCTGCTCGGCAGCCCGCCGTCGGGGGTCGACCTGGCCTTCTCCGCGGCCCGTCACGACGCGGTCGCTCGCGACCTCATCCGGGCGCTGAAGTTCGGCCGGATCAGGGCCGCGGCGGAACCCATGGCGGAGCGGATCGCCGCCCTGGCACCCGCCGCCTCGCTCTCCGGAACCCTGGTGCCGGTCCCACCGGCGCCGCTGCGGCTGCGCTGGCGGGGCTTCGATGCCGCCGCCGAGATCGCGATCGAGCTATCGCGTCAGACCGGCATGCCGCTCTCCGACTGCTTGCAGCGGCGTGGCCTGCGCCGTCAGGTCGGCCGGGCCCGCAGCGAGCGACTCGCCCGGCCGCCGCGGATCGAAATCGCACGGCGGCCGCCGGAGCGTGCCATCCTGCTCGACGACGTGCTCACGACGGGCGCGACGCTGACCTCGTGTGCCGTGGCTCTGCGGCGCGCCGGTTCCGTTTCGGTGATCGCCCTGACCTTCGCGAGGCGGCTCTGAACCCCCTTGCCCGTCGCAGCGGCTGTGCGTAGCATCTTGGTGGCCAGGCGAAACGAAGGAGGGGATGTGCGGATCGAGATACGCGGCCGGAACGTCGAGATCACGGATGAGCTGCGAGAGCACGTGACGAAGCGCTTCGCCCGGGTGGGGAAGCAGGTCTCCGAGCTGGCCACGCTCGACGTCGAGCTGTCCGAGGAGCGCAACCCCTCGATCCCCGACAAGCAGGTCGGGGAGGCCACGCTGCGGCTCAAGGGAGTGACCCTGCGGGCCCGAGAGGCCTCGCCGGAGATGATGCACACGATCCACGAGCTGGCCGAGGACATCCGCCGTCAGGTGAAGAAGCATCGCGACCTGCGGCGCAAGCGCAGCCGCACGCGCCGGGCGGTCGGCCGGCTGCGCGGACGCTCGGCGGAGTCGTGAGCAGGGCCGCTCCGGCAGGCAGCTAATCTAGGCCCCGATGGCGAAGAGTGTGATCGATCGCGCCCTGCGGGTGGGCGAAGGCCGCAAGTTCCGCGCCTACGAGAAGCGCGTCGACGCGATCAACCGGATCGAGCCGGAGATGGAGGTCCTCGAGGACTCTGAGCTGCGCGAGGAGGCCGACGCCCTCCGTGAGCGGGCCCGCAACGGCACCTCGCTCGACGATCTCCTGCCCGAGGCGTTCGCGCTGACCAGGGAAGCCGCCCGCCGCACGATCGGCCAGCGCCACTACGACGTGCAGCTGATCGGCGGGATGGTCCTCAACGACGGCGCGATCGCCGAGATGAAGACCGGCGAGGGGAAGACCCTGACCGCGACCCTCGCGGTCTTCCTCAACACGCTGGCCGGGGACAGCGTGCATCTGGTCACCGTCAACGATTACCTCGCCCGACGCGACGCCGAGTGGATGAGCCCGATCTACCAGGCGCTGGGGGTCAGCGTCTCGGCCATCCAGGAGGGTGACGACCACGAGGCACGCCAGCGCAAGTACGCCTGCGACGTCGCCTACGGGACGAACTCAGAGTTCGGGTTCGACTACCTGCGCGACAACATGGCCTCCGCCCTGGAGCACTGCGTCCAGCGCGGCCACCACTTCGCGATCGTGGACGAGGTCGACAACATCCTGATCGACGAGGCGCGGACGCCGCTGATCATCTCCGGCGCCCCCGAGCAGGCGGCCGAGACCTACTACACCTTCGCCCGCCTCGCCAAACAGCTGACCGGGGTCCCGGCCAAGGACAAGCTGCGCTCGATGGGCGAGTCGAAGGACACCTCCGAGGCTGACTACGACTACGAGTACGACGAGAAGCACAAGACGGTCGCCCCGACCGAGGCCGGCGTGAGGCGCACCGAGGAGTTCATCGGCGTCGACCACCTCTACCTCGGCGAGCACGGCTCGCTGGTCAACCACCTGATCCAGTCGCTGAAGGCGGAGTCGCTCTACAAGCGCGACAAGGAGTACGCGGTGATCGACGGCGAGGTGATGATCATCGATGAGCACACCGGCCGAATCCTCGAGGGCAGGCGCTGGTCGGAGGGCCTGCACCAGGCGGTCGAGGCCAAGGAGGGGGTGGCGATCCGCGAGGAGAACCAGACCCTTGCGACGATCACACTTCAGAACTACTTCCGGCTCTACGACAAGCTCTCCGGGATGACCGGCACGGCGCTGACCGAGGCGACCGAGTTCATGAAGATCTACAAGATCCCGGTGGTCGACATCCCCACCAACCGGCCGATGGTCCGCGCCGACCACAACGACCAGATCTTCAAGACAAAGGACGGCAAGTGGGAGGCGGTGATCGAGGAGATAACCGAGCGCCACGAGCGCGGCCAGCCGATCCTGGTCGGCACGGTCTCGGTCGAGGTCTCGGAGATGATCTCCGACGAGCTGCGTCGCCGGGGGATCGAGCTGGTGGTGCTGAACGCCAAGCCCGAGCACGCCCAGCGTGAGGGCGAGACGATCGCCCAGGCTGGCCGCAAGGGCGCGGTGACGATCGCCACCAACATGGCCGGCCGCGGCGTCGACATCAAGCTCGGCGGGGACCCCGAGGGGATGGCCAGGCTGGAGCTCGCAAAGAAGGGAGTCACTCCGGGCGATGGGAACTTCGAGGAGGCGCTGGCAGCCAAGGCCGAGGAGCTGAACCCGATCACCGACGCCGAAGCCGAGGAGGTGCGCGAGCTCGGCGGCCTCTTCATCTGCGGCACCGAGCGCCACGAGTCGCGGCGGATCGACAATCAGCTGCGCGGTCGCTCCGGACGCCAGGGCGACCCGGGCGAGTCGCGCTTCTTCCTCTCCGCAGAGGACGACGTGATCCGCCTCTTCGCCGGCGATCGGATCTACAAGATCCTCGATCGCCTCGGCCCGGTGGACGAGGAGGGCAAGGAGATGCCGCTCGAGGCGAAGATGCTGACGCGGACGGTCGAGAACGCGCAGAAGAAGGTCGAGGAGCAGAACTTCCTGATCCGCAAGCGGGTCCTCGAGTACGACGACGTGATGAACGAGCAGCGCCGGGTGATCTACAAGTACCGGCACGAGATCCTCGAGGGGCGTGACATCTCCGACGTGGCCCGAGAGGAGATGGGTGGAGTGATCGAGCGCCTGGTCGAGGAGTACACGCCCGGTGACGTCCTCGAGGACTGGGACATGCCGGAGCTCGAGACCCAGCTGCGCCAGATCTGGCCGGTCAAGCTCGACGTCGCCGGGATGGCCCCCGAGAAGGTCGAGCGCGAGAGGCTCTCCGACGAGCTGATCGAGGACGCGGAGGATGCCTACGACGAGCGCGAGGAGCAGTTCGGCGACGAGTTGATGCGCTACCTCGAGCGGTCGATCCTCCTCCAGGTGATCGACAACCGCTGGCGCGAGCACCTCTACGACATGGACTACCTCCGAGAGGGGATCCATCTTCGAGGCTTCGCCCAGATCGACCCCCTGGTTGCCTACAAGAACGACGGCTACGCCATGTTCGAGGTGCTGATGCACTCGATCTGGGAGGAGTTCAGCCGGCTGATCTTCCACGTCGAGGTCGACATCGCTCCGGCCGAGGCCGAGCAGGCCTTCGCCCCGGCCGCCGGGCCCGCCGCTCTCGACTACTCGGGAGGGACCCTGGAGGCACAGCCCTCGGCGCTGACCGAGGTTGCGGCAGCGAGTGGTCCGGTCGGAACGCCGGGCATCCCCGGTGTCACCGGGGGCGCCCATCCGGCGGTTCCCGAAGCGCCGCAGAACGGCGACGAGGTGGTCGAGACAAAGGTCAACACCGAGCGCGAGAACATCGGCCGCAACGACCCCTGCTGGTGCGGCTCCGGCAAGAAGTACAAGAAGTGCCACGGGGCCTAGCCCCGTCGCTGGCTTGAAGCGGCCACCCGACCCGGTCCGCGAGTTCATCCGCGCCTTCAACGAGGGCGACCTCGACGCCTTCGTGGAGGTCCTGCACCCGGAGGTGGAGATCCACGCGGCCCGAGGGCTGCGGCGCGGGGTCGAGGCGGCGCGGATCTGGGCGACCCGCGCGCCCGGCGGCGTGCAGCAGACGATCGAGCTCGACGAGCTCTGGGAGGAGCCGGACCGAGCGCTGGCGCACGTGACCCGGCGCTGGCGCTGGGACGAGGACGGCTCGCCCGCCGGCGAGGACGAGCTGGCCTGGGTGTTCGAGCTCCGCGACGGGCTGATCGTCTCCTGGCGCTCGGTCGAGGAACGGCCACGGCCCTCGGACGGCGGCGAGCGCGCCGAGAGGGGCTGAAGGGCCCCGTGCCGCGAGACTTCGACAGCGTTGCCAGAGAGCACCTTGAGTTGCTGCTCGAGCCAGGCGAGGAGCTGCAGGCCGTGATCGCCGCCACCCGCCAGAAGGCCTTCAGCGGCCGGCTCTTTGCGATCGGCGTCACCGATCGGCGCCTGATCCTCCAGCCTCTCGACCGCCGGATCCAGCCCGACGGTGAGCCGCTGTCGCTTGCCCCCGATCAGATCGCTTCCGTGGAGGCGGAGGGCGCGGGCGGCGAGTGGTGGACGGAGACAGCTGTGCTGATGGACCACGCCGCCCTGAAGCTGCGGCTCCGCACCGCCGATGGGGCGCGCTGGAAGCTCATGATGATGAGGGGAGGGGAGGGCAGGCTGGCCGGCCTCGGCGGCGGCGCATCGCAGAAGGCCGGCATCGAGGCGCTGGCGGCCTGGTTGGCTGCCCGCGGCTAAGCTCCCCGTCATGGCCGAGACCGCATCCAGCGAGTCGATCCCCGCGCGGCTGGCCGAGATCCGTGAGCAGCTGTCCCTGCTCTCGGACTACCTTTGACCCCGCGACGCTCGAGCAGGAGGTAACCCGCCTCGAGGCGGAGATGCAGCGCCCCGGCTTCTGGGACGACCAGGACGCCGCCGCCCGCACCTCCGCAGCCCATGCGCGCGCTCAACGGAGGCTCGGCACCTTCCGCGAGCTGACCGCCGACGCAGCCGACCTCGACGAGCTGGCCGAGATGGCCGCCTCTGACGAGGAGATGGCCACTGAGCTGGCGGCCCAGCTCGCCTCGGTCGAGCGCCGCCTGGCGGAGCTGGAGGAGGCGCGGCTGTTCAGCGGCCCCTACGACGCCGGGGACGCGGTGGTGACGGTGCACGCCGGCGCCGGCGGCACCGACTCGCAGGACTGGGCCGAGATGCTGCTGCGGATGTACCTTCGCTGGGCCGAGCGGCGCGGCTTCGAGGTGGAGATGAAGGAGGCTTCCGAGGGCGAGGAGGCGGGGCTGAAGTCGGCGACCTTCGTCGCGCGGGGCGAGAACGCCTACGGGCTCTTCGCTGCCGAGCGCGGCGTTCACCGCCTGGTGCGGATCTCCCCCTTCGACTCCTCCTCGCGGCGTCACACCAGCTTCGCCCAGGTCGACGTCGCCCCGCTGGTCGACGCGGACGTCGAGGTAGAGGTCGACGACGCGGACATCCGGGTCGATACCTACCGGGCGTCCGGGGCGGGTGGCCAGCACGTCAACAAGACCGACTCGGCGGTGCGGATCACCCACATCCCGACCGGGGTCGTCGTGCAGTGCCAGAACGAGCGCTCACAGACCCAGAACAAGGCGGTGGCGATGCAGTTCCTGCGCTCCAAGCTGATCGAGCTTGAGGAGCGCAAGCGCGCCGAGGAGCTGGCCAAGGAGCGTGGCGAGGTCAAGGACGTCGCCTGGGGCTCGCAGATCCGCAGCTACTTCCTGCACCCCGACCAGCGCGTCAAGGACCACCGCACCGGGCACGAGTCGGGTGACACCGAGGGCGTCCTGAACGGCGACATCGACGATTTCATCCGCGACTACCTGAACAAGACGGCGGCCTCGTCGGCGGGGTAGGGCTCGCCCTGCCCGGCTTCCGCGGCCGCGGGCGAACGCCGAGTTGGCGATTTCGGCCCAATGGGCGTCGTTTCTGCCAACCCGGCGAAGGTGGTGCCCCAGACGGACCTCCAGCCGGTTCCCGGGCGTATCCCAGGCATGTGCTCGACACGAATCTTGCGAACCGCCCGATGGTTCTCTGTCGTGGGATTGGTTGCAGCGATCGGGTCAGCAGTGCCTGTCCTGGCGCGTGCGGACGTCGGAGCGCCGTATCGGTGCGGAGCAAACGCCGCTTGCACCCGGGCGTCGCTGGCACCGCCTCGTCGACGCCCGTTTGCCTTCCTCGGGCGCGCGGTGAGGGCGTTTGATCCCCACTCGATCCGACCCGGGGCCATCCCCCGGTATCGCCTCAGGTTCGAGGTCCCAAAGGTGGATCCTCGACGCAGCCGGAGCGATCGCCCTGGCTGCGCGGATGCTCCTCTAGCCGCGACGCGCTGGGGGGTCGAGTGGCCGAAAACGGGAGATACATGCTCGTTTTCGGCCGCTCGACGCAACGTGGGCCGCCTCTGCGAACTAGCGCCCGCCCTCCAGCTCCAGCAGGGCCTGCTTCATCGCCACCCCGCCTCCGTAGCCTCCCAGGGCGCCGCCGGTGCGCAGGACCCGGTGGCAGGGGACGACGATGGGGATCGGGTTGGAGCCGAGGGCCGAGCCCGCGGCTCTCTGGGCGCGCTCGTTGCCGGCGCTGCGGGCCATCTCGGTGTAGCTGCGGGTCTGGCCGTACGGGATCCGGGCCGTCGCCCGCAAAACCCGGCGGCGAAAGCCGTGGCTCAACTGCCAGTCCAGCGGCAGGTCGAAGTCGCGAAGCCTGCCCGCGAAGTAGAGGTCGAGCTCGCGGCGGGCCCCGTCGAGGCGCGCCGGGGATTCGATCACGCGCGGCGAGACCTCCACGGCCAGCCTCTCGAGGGCAGAGTCGGGGTCGACTCCGGGGAGGCTGAGCATCACCAGGCCCAGCTCGGTCGCTGCCAGCAAGATCGGCCCGAAGGGGGAATCCTCGGTCGCGTAGGCGACGTCGATCAGGCCCGCCTCCTCGGCAAGGCCGGCGAAGCGCTCGCGGGCGGCCGCCAACGAGTCCTCCGGCGGGCCCTCGACCAGCTCACGCAGAACCTTGTCGCTGTTCGTATTCATGCGAGCACCTCCCGGAGCTTCTTGACTCCCTCGTGGACGTTGCGGCGCGCCGCGGCCTCGGAGCAATCCAGCGCCACGGCGATCTCGCGATGCGGCATGTCGCAGGCGAAGCGGAGGGCGACAGCGGTCCGCTGCTTCGGGGGAAGCCCCGCCACCGCACCCCAGATGCCGCTGGCGGGCTCGGGGCCGGTGACCGCGACCTCGGGCGCGTCGCCGGTAGGAGTGGCGCGGCGGCCGCGGCCGCGGTGGTGGTCGATCGCCTTTCGGTGGGCGATGGTCAGCAGCCAGCCGCGCAGGTTGCCGTCGTGGCCCAGCTTCGGGTAGCTGCGAAGTGCCGCCAAGAACGTCTCCTGGAAGCAATCCTCGGCGTCCTGGGGACCGACCGCGGCGATCAGGAAGCCGAGGACATCGCCCGCATGGCGCTCGAGGAGGTCCTGGAACGGTGGAAGGCCACTCACAACGTCAATTAAACGCCCGCGGGCCCCAAAACGTGAGATCGCGTGAGATCTGCGTTCTGAGCTCGGGTCGCCGTCCGCGAAACTTCAATTTCCTCTCATGGTGAGAGGAAATATCAACCTCGCGAGCGCGGCCCCGCTAGCTAGGGTGGCGGAATGGAGGACCCGGAGGCGCTGATCGCGCTCGTGGCCGCCGCGCTCGCCGAGGATGTCGGCGCCGGCGACCTGACCGCCGACGCGGTCGTCCCTCATGGCGCCGGCGGCGAGGCACGGATCACCCAGAAGGCCCCGGGCGTCGTCTACGGCTTCGACGCCGCGGGCGAGGTGATGCGTCAGTGCGGGGTCGAGGACTTTCAGGCCCTGATTGCGGAGGGCGAGTGGCGTGAGGAGCCGGCCGAGGTCGCCTCGGCGAACGGAACCGGCGCCTCGCTGCTGGCAGCCGAGCGCACCGCCTTAAACTTCCTTGGCCACCTCTCCGGCATCGCCACCCTGACCGCCCGCTACGTCGCTTCCGTCGCCGGCACCGGCGCGCGCATCCTGGACACCCGCAAGACGACGCCGGGCCTGCGGGCGCTCGAGAAGCAGGCCGTAGCCGCGGGGGGCGGCACCAACCACCGCATGGGCCTCGACGACGCGATCCTGGTCAAGGAGAACCACATCGCCCTGGCCGGAGGGCTGGAGGTCGCGGTCGAGCGCGCCCGCGGGGCCGGGAGCGCGGTCGAGGTCGAGTGCCGCGACCTCGGCGACGTGCGCCGCGCCATCGCCGCCGGCGCCGACCGGATCCTGCTCGACAACATGGCCCCGCCCGAGCTGCGGGAGGCGGCCGAGCTGCGCGGCGCCGACGGCGCCCCGGCGCTCGAGGCCTCGGGCGGGATCAACCTAGGGAACGTGCGGGAGGTTGCCGAGACCGGCGTCGATTTCATCTCGGTCGGGGCGCTGACCCACTCGGCCCCGGCGCTGGACCTGAGCATGCTGATCGAGCCGGGCTGACGGACCCGGGGTAGAGTCGGGAGCGTGACGGTCAGCGATGAGCTGCGGCGCAGGCGCGAGGAGATCGTCCTGGAGCACATGGAGTCCGAGAACGACCACGAGTTCGATCGGACCATGGACACCTTCCACCACCCCCGCTACGAGCTGATCGCCACCGGGGACACCTTCGACGGACCGGTTGAGGTCGACGCCTACTTCGAGGAGACCCGAACTGCCTTCCCCGATCAGAGGAACGAGCTGATCGCGATGCACCACGCCGACGGTGCGGTGCTGGTCGAGGCGATGCTCCACGGCACGCACAACGGCCCTTTCCGCGGCCTGCCGCCGACCGGGCGGAGGTTCGAGATGCGCTTCCTGGCGATCTTCGTCTTCGAAGAGGATCGGCTGATCTGCGAGCGGGTCTACTTCGACCAGGCGACTGTGCTGAGACAGCTCGGGATCGCTCACGACCCGCTCTCGCTCAGTGGCCGGGTGGCGACCGTGCTCAACCACCCGGTCACGGTCGGACGGGCGCTGCTGCGCCAGGCCACCGGCCGCTGAGGAACAACTACGCGGAGGCGCAGTTATTTGAGCAACCGCGAAAGCCGCCGGTCCTTCAGCACCCGGCCGCCAGTCTGCTCCTTCGGGCAGTAGTTGGTCTGGTGCTCGGAGAAGAACACGGCCTCGATCTTCGTCCCGCAGCGCGGGCAGGGCTCGCCCTCGCGGCGGTGCACCCGCAAGCGGCATCGGCAGCTTGTCCGGGACACGATCCCCGATCACCTCTTCGTAGTGGCGAATGGCGCCATCGAGCACCCCGAGCGCCGCGTGCAGGCGCTCGACCTCGTCGGACTCCAGCTCGGAGCCCTTGCGGAAGGGCGAGAGCCGCGCTTCCCAGAGGACCTCGTCGACCCAGGAGCGGCCGATCCCCGCGATCGTCCTCTGATCCCGCAGCAGGGGGTGCAGATGGCGCGGCTGTTCGATCAGCGCTGCGAACGTCTCGAGTGGGGGAGGGGGCCAGGCCTCTGGTCCCAGCGTCGCAACCATCTCGTCGGCCTCGACCGAGCCGCTGGCCAGCAGCTTCACCCAGGCGCGCTGCCGAGTCCCGAACTCGCGCAGCCGCAGCTCCCGCCCGCCCTCGAGCTGGATCAGCAGCCGCGAGGCACGATCGCGGGGGGAGGCCGGCACCTCGAAGACCTGGAGCCGCCCCGCCGACATCAGATGGATCAGCAGCGACAGGTCGCCCAGCTCGACCACCGGCATCTTGCCGATTCGGCGGACGCCGCTGACCTCCCGCCCTTCCAGGTTGTCGAGCGGGGGATCGAACGTCTTCATCACGTTCATCCCGGGAGCCAGCGCCGTGCTGACCCTCGCTCCTCTCAGGGCCGAGTCCAGGCGCCGCGCGGTGATCTCGACCTCGGGGACTTCGGGCATCGCCCAGAGAGTAGACTTGACCCCAGTTCATTCGACTGGTTGCAGGAGCCCGCCGAGGCTGCCGAGCCAGCGAACATAGGAGGGCCGCGATGAGAGAGCTACCAACCATCAACGAGCCGGTGCCGATGCTCGACCTCTCACCTGAGGAGATCTCCGAGCTCTCCGAGGAGGTCCGCGCCCTCGCGGCCGAGCGCGACGCGGTGATCCTCGCCCACAACTACCAGGTGCCCGAGGTCCAGGACGTCGCTCACTTCGTCGGCGACTCGCTGGCCCTCTCCCGCCAGGCCGCGGCGGCGGACGCCTCGGTGATCGATTTCTGCGGGGTCCACTTCATGGCCGAGACGGCAGCGATCCTCTCGCCGCAAAAGACGGTGCTGATCCCCGACCTCGAGGCCGGCTGCTCCCTGTCGGACTCGATCACCGCCGGCGAGCTGCGCAACTGGAAGTCCCGCCACAGCCCCGACGCGGTCGTCGTCATGTACGTCAACACCTCGGCCGAGGTGAAGGCGGAGACCGACTACTGCTGCACCTCCTCGAACGCGGTCAAGGTGGTCGAGCACATCCTCCGTGAGCACGGCCCCGACACCGAGGTCCTCTTCGGGCCCGACATGTGGCTCGGCTCCTATGTCGAGCGGGTCACCGGCCACCGGATGCACGTCTGGCCGGGGGAGTGCCACGTGCACGCGGGGATCCGCCCTGAGGACATCACCGCCCAGCGGCAGGCGCATCCGGGCGCCGAGTTCCTGGTCCATCCCGAGTGCGGCTGCGTCACCCAGATCATGGAGTACGTCGCCGCCGGGGACGTCTCCGCCGACGGCGTGCACATGCTCTCCACCGGGCAGATGCTCGACTACCTTGGCGCCAACCCCGAGGGAGAGTTCATCGTCGCCACGGAGAACGGCATGCTTCACCCGCTGCAGCAGGTGGCGCCCGGCGCGAACCTGATCGAGGCCAACCGGATGGCCTTCTGCAAGTACATGAAGATGATCACCCTTCCGAAGCTGCGCGACTCGCTGCGCGAGCTCAGCTTCGAGGTCAGCGTCCCGGCCGAGATCGCCGAGCGGGCGAGGCTGCCGATCGAGCGCATGGTCGCGATCGGCTGAGCGCCGGCCCGGTCAGGCGACCTCGCGCAGCCGCCCCGTCTCGACCTCGTAAACGAACCCCCTGACGCTGTCCTTGCGGGGGATGAAGGGGCTCTCACGGATCCGCTCGATCGAGGCGCGGACGTTCTCGTCGAGATCGCTGAAGGCATGCGCGTCCCAGGCGGGCCGACTGCCGGTTTCCTGCTCGAGCCGGTCCGCGAACTCCTCGTCGCTGAAGGTCAGCATGCCGCAATCGGTGTGGTGGACCAGCACGATCTCCTCGGTGCCGAGCAGGTTCTGGGAGATCGCCAGGGAGCGAATCTCCTCGTCGGTGACGACCCCGCCGGCGTTGCGGATCACGTGCGCGTCGCCCTCCTCGAGCCCGAGCGCCCTGGCCGGGTCAAGCCGGGCGTCCATGCAGGCGACCACGGCGACCTTGCGGGCGGGAGGTACCGGCTGGTCCGCCTTGTCGAAGCCGTCGGCGTAGCGCTGGTTGTTGGCCAGCAGATCATCGGTCGCGGTCATGCTGAGCTCCTTACTTGTCCAATTTGGTCAACAAAGGCAGGATAACTATTTGCCGCCACGCGCCGGAGGCGGTTGAATAATCATCGATGGTGGCGACTGGCGATCCGCCTGGGCATGGGAGCGGTACTGGTTGGGGCGGCGCTGCTGAAGCTCGCCAGCCCGCGCTCGAGCGTCGCCGCGCTGAGCCACTTTCGGGTTCGCCGACTCCCAGCTCCGCTGGGTCGCCTGGGGGTCGCTGATCTGCGCCGAGCTGGTCCTCGGGGCCGGGGTCGCGGCGGGCTCCGATCAGGCCGCCTACCTCGCCGCCGCCCTGATGGCGATGTTCGGGCTGTTGCTCGTGGGGGCGCTGATGCGCGGCCGGGCCGGGGCGCCCTGCGCCTGCTTCGGCTCCCGCTCACGGGTCAGCGGGCTCGGGGTGCTGCGCAACTTCGCGATGGCCGCCGGCTACGCGGCCCTGCCGCTGCTGCCCGAGGAATCGCTGAGCACCGATCAGTGGCTCGGGCTGGGGCTCGGCGCCGCGCTGCTCGCCTGCGCCGGGCTCGCCGTCGCCGTGCTGGCCCTGGCGCGGGAGGTGGGAATGCTGCGGCTGCGGATGGGCCCGACCGCGGCGCTCGAGATCCCGGGCGAGGGCCCCGCGCTCGGCGAGGACTCCGGCCTGGCAGCCCGCTTCGGCCCGGCGCCTTCCGGCGGCCTGCTGCTCGCCGTGTTCCTCTCGGAGGGGTGCCACGTCTGCCACGGCCTCGAGCCGGTGATCGAGGGTCTCGCCTCGGATCCAGTGCTCTCGGTCCTCGTCTTCGACGAGGTCGGCGACGCCGAGGTCTGGCGGCGGTTTGGCGATCCCCGGGAGTCCCTACGCCGCGGCCCTCGACCTCGACGGGGTCGTCCTCGCCAAGGGGAGCTTCAACAATCTCGCCCAGCTGGAGAGCGTCCTCGCCACCGCCGAGCGCCGCCGCGCCGCCGAGGAGCCGACTCCCGGAGCGTCCCCATGCGTGAGCCGGCGAGCCGGGCCCGGAGCGAGGCGCTGACCGAGCGCCTGGCGCAGGGAAGCTCGCGCCGTGGCTTCCTCTCCCGGGTCGGCAAGGGGCTGCTGGCGCTGGGCGGCGGCTGGGCTCTGGGCGCGGCGATCGATCCCGAGGAATCGGAGGCCTACCACTTCTGCGGCCATACCTACACCACGGGCTCGTGCCCTCACCCGACCGGGCTGCCACGGGTGGATTCCCCGGGCCGACCGCTGCGGGCCCGCGACGGCGTTCCCGGTGGACAACCTGGGGCGGCCGATCAACCGCCGAGGCCTGCCGCTGGACGAGGACGGCAACCTGCTGCGCGACCTCTCCGGCCACCCGCTGGCGCCGGCTCCCCGGACACCGGTCTGCGAGGAGGCGGGGCGCCGCTTCGGCTTCTCCTCCCAGCACGACGGCTCCTGGTATCGCTGCTGCGGGGGCCACGTGCGCAAGCTGATGGACTGCTGCGCCTACTCCAGCTCGAGGATCAACGGCGACGCGGCCCTGACCGGCTACTGCTACTCGGGGCGCAAGGTGTTCTGCGTCATGTACCACCAGACCAACGTCCCATGCTGACCGCGGCCCTGGCGATCGCCGCCTTCGCGATCGGCGCTCACCGGCGCCTGGTCTCCCTGCGGTCTCTCGATGGTCGAGACGATCGGCCCGACCGGCCACACCGGCGGGCGGCGCACCACCCTCGCGGCGCTCGCCAGCTTCGTCCCCGGGGCGCTGCTCGGGGGCGTCGCGACCTTCGGCGCGCTGGCTGCGGCGGGCTCGCTCCTGCACGGGGCCGGGGGTCGGGTCGCCTACGGCGTCGCCGCGGCGATCGCCCTGCTGGCGGCGGTCGCCGAGGCGCGAGGCATGCGGATCGTGCCGCAGATCAGGCGCCAGGTGCCCGAGCACTGGCGGCGGGTGATGCCGCTGCCGCTGGCGGCCTTCCTCTACGGGATCCTGCTCGGGCTCGGGTTCACCACCTTCGTCCTCAGCTTCGGCGTCTGGGCCCTGGCCGGGATCAGCTTCGCGCTGGGGGAGCCCTCCGCCGGGATCGCGATCGGTCTCGCCTTCGGCGCCGGCCGCGCCCTGCCGGTGCTCGCGATCGCCCCGTTCTGCGATCGGGAGGCCGGGATCCGGGTGACCGAGCTGATGACCCAGCGCCCGGCGATCTACCGCGGCTTCCGCCTCGGCGACGCGCTCGCCCTGGCGGTCGGTCGGGGCGGCGGCGCTGACGGCGCTGCCCGCCGGCGCAGCGGTGCGAGTGGCGGCCGGCTCGGGCGAGCCGGCCGCGGCCAGGGCGGAGTTCGTCTACCAGAGCGCCGCGGGACCCGGGATGCTTCGCCGGGCCGGTCGCAACGTCCGGCTCCCCGGTCGCCTGCCGGCGATCGGCGGCCCCTACATCGCGGTGCGGCGCCCCGGGAGGATCGTCCTCCTGGATCGCCGCGGCCTCTCCCGGCGTGGCGGCTGTTCGGGTGCGCCGGGCGACGGTGTCGCGGTCTCGGGCGGCTGGGTCGCCTACCGGACCCGCCGCGCACGGGCGCGACTGATCAGGGTGAGGAGGATCTTCCATCTCGGGCATCGGCGCCTCCGCCACAGGCCGAAGGGAGTCGGGAGCGATCGTCTTCGGCCGGCCCCGCAAGGTCGCTGCCTCGCGCCGGCGAGGCGGACTGAGCCGCCCGTCGATCTACCGCACGGGTCCTCGCTCTATTCCAGCTCGAGCCGTCGTCGCAGCGCGGTGATCGAGCGCGTGCTCGGCAGCGGGCGGCACCGCGTCCTGCTCGCGCTCGCGGCGCTGGCTGGTCTCCGAGCCATCGGTCTGGGCGCGCTCCTTCGCCTACGTGCGCAGCACCAACGAGCGCCAGCAGCTGCGGGTCCGCCGCCGCCACGGACGCGGGGCCGGCAAGGTGGTCCTCTCGTTGC
Source organism: uncultured Actinomycetes bacterium (assembly GCA_963738305.1). Lineage (GTDB taxonomy): Bacteria > Actinomycetota > Thermoleophilia > Solirubrobacterales > 70-9 > JBBRHQ01. The sequence continues at coordinate 55,770 of CAVTVU010000013.1, forward strand.
CGGCGATCTCCTTCCGCGACCGCGACCACGACCCCGGGCACCACCGGCTCCCGACCCGCCTGCCCCCGCCCGACCGCCGCCGCAGCAACTGGAACCTGATCGGCACCGCGATCGCCCCGGCCGCGTCTACGCGACCCTGCTCCGGGACGGGCCGGCGGGGAATGCGTGCGCGGATCGTCCGCACCGGCCGCTGATACTCAGGGCGGCCTCAGCGCCGCGATCGGCACGTCGCGGGTCCCGATCGCCCGGTAGAAGGTCGCGCTCGGCTTGGCGATCCGCCAGCGGCCGCCGATCCGGCGCAGGTAGATCACGTCGTCCTCGATCGAGGGCTCGCGGCGAGCCGGCGAAGCTGTGGACGACGGTGCCGGTGAGGCGGCCGAGGGCGCCCTCGATCGTCACGACCGAGTCGGCGTCGACGAGCCTCGTCCGCAGCCAGCGGGGCGAGCCGGCCGGGCCCGGGTGGCCGATCGAGGCGCTCAGCGAGGCGGCGCAGGAGGCCGCGGCGGACCGGCAGGTCGACCCCGCGAAGCGCACCCTGGCGCGAGCAGCGCGCAGAGGGCGGCGCCGTCGCCGGCGTCGATCGAGCCGACGTAGCGGTGCACGACCCGCGACGATGTCGGCGCGCTCGGCGCCCGCGGCGGGCGTGGTGCGGCGTCCTCGGTGGCGCCGGCACCGCCCCGCTCGCGGACGGCACCGCCGGGGCTGCGCCGTGCCCGCCTTCGCCGGCGGCAGTCGCCGTGGAGGTCGCGCCGCCGTCCCCGGGCCTCGCCGCCCCCGCAGCCGGCGAGCAGATCGCGATCGCGGCCAGACCGAGCCGGCCGCCCTCACGTGGGACCTTTGAACTGCCGCGCATTACGGCGGCTGAAGGGTCCCACGTCGCCTGGTCGTGGCGGCCCTACTCCGGCGGCTCGAGCACTCCCGGGCCCCATCGGCTGGGCGTGCCACTCGTGCGGCAGGGCCATCTCGACCTCGAGCGGCACGATCGGCGGCTCGAGCTCCTCTCGCATCACCCCGCCGGCCAGATAGGGAGCGAGGAAGCGGCCGCTGACCTTCTGCGGAGGCCACCAGAGGTAGTCGCTGGAGACCGCGCCCTCGCCGCTCGCCGCCGGTCAGCGAGTGGGTCAGGCTGAGCGATTCCTCGCCGGTCAGCAGCATCCCCCTGAGGATCGGGTGGAAGGGCTGCGGCTCGAGCTCGGCGCCGAGGCGGGCGGCGATGTGCTCGGCCGCGGCATCGGCCTGCTGGGTGCCCAAGCCCCCCTGCTTGATCGGGAAGTTGGTGCCGTCGCCGGCTGCGTAGAGGTCCGGGGCGCCCTTCACCCTGGCGTGATCGTCGATCGGGATGAAGCCGTGCTCGTCGGAGGGCAGGCCCGGGGATCGCCGGGCCCTCCAGCAGGGGCAGCGAGACGCATCGGGCGACCTCGAGCCGCTCGCCACCGGGGTGGAGGGTCAGCACTCCGTCGGCGTCCTCGGTGGCGCGGGTCGAGGCCCTGACCTCGATCCGGCGGGCGGCGAGCATCTCCGAGAGGGCCTCGGAGGCGGCGGTGCCGAAGACGATCAGCGGGCGCCTCCTCGGGGGTGATCAGGACCAGCTCCAGCTTCAGCAGGCCGGCTTCCCGGGCGCGCCGCTGGGTCATCAGCGCCAGCTCGTAGATCGGCAGCGGCCAGGCTCCGCTGGGCGGCACGACGAAGGCGATCCTCGCGGGTTGGTCCGGGTCGAGGTCGGTCAGCAGGTCCGCGAGCGCCGCGCGGTCCCCGGAGACGTCGAGGGTGATCGCGCTCTCGAAGGCGGGGCGGTAGGCGCCGCCGACGCAGATCACGCCGATGTCGTACTCGAGCGTGGAGCCGTCGTCGAGGTGGGCGACGTGGGCGTCGGCGTCGATCCGCGCGACCCCGGCCTGGACGAAGCGAGCGCCGAAGTCCGCCGCGATCGGCGCCAGCTCGCGATGCTCGGCCGACTCGCGAGGTGAACGGCTCCTCGACCACCAGCGGCTTGTAGACGAAGTCCGGTCGGGGCGCGGCCAGGGTCAGCTGCCGACGCGGTCGCCGGCGAGGTGGTGGAGGGCGATCAGCGCTTCGAGCCCGGCGATTCCGCCGCCGGCGATCAGGACCCGGGCCCGCTCGGTGTCGCCGTCGTCGTGATTCATCTCTTCCGGAATCATCCCCCATACGACACACAAACCTGCCGATCGGGGACATTAGGGGGAGGAGATGCCCGGACTCACTCAAGTCGAGGTCGCACCGGAGCCGGTGGAGCGCTTCCGCGAACTGCTGGGTGCCGACTACGCCGAGGTCGAGGCCGGGGCGTCCCAGGCGCGCGAGTTCTTCGCTGGTCGGGTGATCTGGCAGGTCAACTCCACGGCGCGGGGCGGTGGGGTGGCGGAGATGCTGCGCAGCCACCTCGCCTACGTGCGAGCGGTCGGGATCGACGTGCGCTGGGTCCTGGCCGGTGGTGGCGACGACTTCTTCGAGGTCACCAAGCGGATCCACAACAACCTGCACGGATCCGCCGGGGACGGGGGCGAGCTGGGCCCAACCGAGCGCGCCGGCTACGAGGGGGGTCTGGAGTCGACGGTGACCGAATTGGCCCGGGTGGTCAGGCCGGGCGATATCGCCTTCCTGCACGACCCCCAGACCCTCGGCCTGATCGGCCCGATGCGCGAGGTGGGCGCCCAGGTGCTCTGGCGCTGCCATATCGGGGTCGATGAGCCGAACGAGATCGTCAGGCGCGACCTGGCATTTCCTCCAGCCCTACGTGAGCCAGGCCCACGCCTGCATCTTCTCCCGCGAGCAGTACGTCTGGGAGAACGTCGACCCCAACAAGGTGACGATCGTCCCGCCCTCGATCGACCCGTTCTCGCCCAAGAACCAGGAGCTGGCGTCAGAGGCTGTGGAGGCGATCCTCGACGTGGCCGGGGTCGGCCCCGACGGCCGTGCCGGCCCATCGGTGTTCAAGCGAAGCGACGACACGCCGGGCCGGGTCGATCGCCCCGGCGAGATGATCCAGGAGGCTCCCGTGCCGGCCGGAGCGCCGTTGGTCTCGCAGGTTTCGCGCTGGGACGCGCTGAAGGACCCGATCGGGCTGATCGACTGCTTCACCGAGCACGTTCTCGACCCGGCCGCCCACCTGCTGCTCGCCGGCCCGGACGTGAAGGCAGTCGCCGACGATCCCGAGGGCGCGGAGGTGCTCGAGCAGGTGATCGCCAGGCGGGCCGCCCTCGACCCGGAGGCGCGAGCGCGGATCCATCTGGCGATGCTGCCGCTCGACGACATCGAGGAGAACGCGGCGATCATCAACGCCATCCAGCGCCGCTCGCAGGTGGTGGTCCAGAAGAGCCTCGCGGAAGGCTTCGGCCTGACCGTCTCGGAGGCGATGTGGAAGGGCACCCCGGTCGTCGCCAGCAGGGTCGGGGGCATCCAGGACCAGATCGTCGACGGCGAGAGCGGCCTGATGCTCGAGCCCGGGACCTGCCCGGCTTCGGCGCCGCCATCTCGTCGCTGCTCGATGACCGGAACCGCGCCGAGCGCCTCGGCGTCGCCGGTCGCGAGAGGGTGGCGGATAAGTTCCTCGTCACCGGGCGCCTGCTGACCTACTTCAGGTCTTCCTGGGGCTGCTCTCCCGCTGAGCCCGCAACTCCGGACGGCTTCGAGAGATCTTGTCGCTGCCTTTGCCCACCCATTACCCGCGGCGGCGCACAATCGAGGCACAGATCCGACCAAGAATTGGGCATGAAATGATCAGCAAACGAGCAAAGATCGCGACTATGGCCACGGTGGCCGGCCTCGGAGGCCTCGCCGGCGCGGCCCTCGCCTCCAATCCCGCCACTCCTTCCAAGGTCGCCTCCTCAGCCTCCGCTCCGGCGAAGGGCACCGCCCAGGCGATCGTCACCAGTGCCAGCGGTGCGTCGTCTCTGCCGGTCTCCGGCAGCACCCCCGCCGGGCGCGTGGTCGCCTCCCCGGTCGCCGGCAGGCACCACGGACCGATCGTGACCCGTGCCAGCGGCGGCGCGTCGTTCGGCGCCGAGGAGAGTGATGATTGACGGCGCCGGCATGAGCTTCGGGACGGAAGACGCGCGCCGCTACGGCGAGGAGATCGGAATCGACTGGGATTCCGCTCCATTCGACGTCGAGCAATTCCGGATCGGCATGGAGGTTGAGCTCGAGCACGGATCCCACGACCCGGCCACCAACGTCACCGGCGATGACCCGATCGTCACCGCCAAGATCGCCCTCGCCCACTTGAACGAGTTCCCCGACTACTACACCCGCCTCGAGGCGATGGAGGCAGAGGCGAAGAGGGAGCACGGGAACGGCTGATGCGGGGCTGGGGGCGACGCCGCATCATCCGCTACGCCCTGCTCGGAATCCTCGGGCTCCTCCTGCTGATCCAACTCGTCCCCTACGGCCGAGATCACAGCAACCCTCCGGTCACTCGCGCGGCCCGTTGGACCGATCCCAAGGCCGAACAGCTCGCCGAGCAGTCCTGCTACGACTGCCACAGCAATCTCACCAAATGGCGCTGGTACTCGAACGTCGCGCCAATGTCCTGGCTGATCCAGCGCGATGTGGACGAGGGAAGGGGGGTGCTCAACTTCTCCGAGTGGAACCGCGGGCAGCCTGCCCTCGGCGACATGCTGGAGCAGGTGAACGGCGGCGAGATGCCGCCGACCAAGTACACGCTGATCCATCCCTCCGCAGGCCTTTCATCGAGCGAGAAGGCGCGCTTGGCGCATGGGCTCACGCGGCTCTACGCAACGGACCCGCCCCCGATCGGCGGCTAGGCCCGAGGGGCCCACCCAGCTGAGGATGCCTTCCCTCGAAAGGCGAAATCCTGCCGGGGGAAGAGAAGCGAGAACGGCCTCGGCGAAGCCCCTGCTCAAGCGCCCCGCAAGGTCCTCGTTGCTGGTCGCATGGAGCAGCAGGGGTGGGAGAGGTTCCCCATTTCGACGAACACGGCCCTGCCGAACGCCGTCCATTCCCGACATAGTCGACCTCGTCCATCCTTGACCGCCTCGCTCTCGGAGCTAATTTCGTGCTCGCGATTAGAGCAACGCCGCGCACAAGGACCGGCATGGCGTTGGAAGGAAACGGCGAAGCATCCGGCCGGCGCGCCGGCCGCGGGTTGGTTGCTCAATCGTCCCCGCCGCTGGAGTGTTCCGCGCCGCCGCCCGAAGGCGAGGCCGAGTCATCGCCGGGACTCGCAATTGATGAGCCGACCTGCGGCGCCGGTGCCGACGCCGAGGGGGTGCCCGGCGCCGGGGTGCCCGGCGGAGGTGCCGGTGGTGCAGACACCGAGGGCGCGGTCGGTGCGGGCGTTTGCGCCTGCTCGGTCGGGACGTGGTCCCGGTGGCGCCGGCGATGCTGACGGCGGCGCGGTCTCGGGCCCGGGGGCGCTGCCACCTTCG